>NZ_JBLOSY010000001.1:0-3399570 GCF_050309965.1 Paraniabella aurantiaca
ATGGAGAAAAATGCCGACAAAGTTTGGTCTAATTGTTTAAAGATTATAAAAGATATAGTAGAGTGGCAGCATTACAAAACATGGTTCGAACCTATTAAGGCAATTTCTTTAAAAAGCAATGTATTAGTTATACAGGTACCCAGTCAATTCTTTTTTGAGTACCTCGAAGAGCATTATGTAAATTTATTAGCGAAGACACTGAAGCGTGAGTTAGGTAAAGAGGCCCGGTTGGAGTACAGGATAATGGTGGATAGCGGTAACAGTAAGAATAAGCCGCTTACAATGGATGTGCCGGGTACGGGTTACAAAACATATTCCAATAACGAAATGGATTTTCCGCTCGTGGTGAACAACTCTGTAAAAAATCCCTTTGTCATTCCGGGCATTAAAAAAATGCAGATTGACCCGCAATTGAATGTGAATTACACATTCGATGCCTACGTGGAAGGTGATAGTAACCGGGTAGCAAGAAGAGCAGGTAAAACAGTTGCTGATAAACCCGGAGCCAATTCGTTCAATCCTTTGGTAGTGTATGGAGGGGTAGGACTTGGAAAAACGCACCTGGTACAGGCAATTGGCAACGAGGTAAAGCGCTTACATCCTAACAAAATAGTACTGTACGTAAGTTCAGAAAAGTTCATCAACCAGTTCATGGATCATAGCCGCAATGGCGCCATTAACGATTTTATACACTTCTATCAATTGATAGATGTATTAATTGTAGATGATGTGCAATTTTTCAGTAAAGCTGAAAAATCACAGGATGCCTTTTTTGCGATATTCAATCACTTGCACCAGTCTGGAAAGCAACTTGTTCTTACGTCCGATAAATCGCCCAAAGATCTGGACGGTGTACAGGAGCGTTTGCTGAGTCGTTTCCGCTGGGGGCTGAGTGCCGATCTTCAGATCCCAGATTACGAAACCCGCATTGAGATACTCGAAAGGAAGATGAAGGCTGATGGTTTGGATATGCCTAAAGAAGTGGTGAAATATATTGCTTATAATATTAACAGCAATGTAAGAGAACTGGAAGGCGCTCTGATCTCCCTCTTAGCGCAATCTTCATTGAATCGCCGGGATATTGACCTGGAGCTGGCTAAGAAAGTATTACGAAACTTTATTAAATCATCCAGCAAAGAAATTACGATCGACACCATTCAGAAAATGGTGTGCGATTATTTTGATGTAGCCTACGATAAGTTATTACAAAAGACCCGTAAACGCGAAATAGTGCAGGCCCGACAGATTACGATGTACCTGGCCAAAGCCTTTACCAAAAATAGTTTGAAGACTATTGGCGAACATTTTGGCGGACGTGATCATACTACAGTTATACACTCTTGTCAAACAGTTAAAGACCTCATGGATACCGACGCGTTATTTCGTGAGAATGTGCTGGAGCTGCATCAGAAAGTGCAGTTAGCTGCGATGTAAAATCGCTAAAAAAAACATTTTTAAAGAGCATATAATCTTGAAACTTTTCCCTTATATTTGCATCCCTTTTGGTGAGGTGGATGAGTGGCTGAAATCAGTAGTTTGCTAAACTGCCGTACGGGTTAAACTGTACCGCGGGTTCGAATCCCGCCCTCACCGCCAAAAGTTAAAAAGTCTGAAGTAGATACTTCAGACTTTTTAACTTTAAGTAGGTTTGGATTAATGAATAGCGCCTTGCGTTATCATTTTATAACTGAAATTCCTGCGTCTACCGTTAATTCCGTTCCGTGTATGTATGAAGCTTCCCTCGATGCAAGAAATAATACGGCATGGGCAATTTCTGAAGGTTCGCCTAGTCTTTTGAACGGTATTGAAGGAATAATGTTTTGTATTGCTTCGTCAATCTGTTCAGCGTTCAGACCTGTGTTATTGAAAATGTTGGTTTTGATATGTCCGGGACTGATGCCGTTCACGCGAATACCTTTTTCTGTAAGGTCTGCTGCAAAAGTTTTAATAAAAGATTGCACGGCTGATTTTGCAGCTGAATAAACGGAAAAATTGGCGGTTCCTACTTCTGTTACAAAAGATGTGTTTAAGATAATTGTACTTCCGTTTTTCATCAAAGGTAAAAGTTGTTGCACGGTAAAAAATGTTCCTTTTACCAACATATTAAACAACTCGTCAAAATGGACTTCGTCCGCATTTTCTACAGAAGCAAATTTTCCGTAACCTGCGTTGACAAAAAGAACGTCGATGTTTTCTGTGTATTGTTTTACTTGTTCCTGCAAGCGAAAAATGTCTTTCATACTTCCTGCATTGGATACAACGCCGAAGGCGTTTTGCCCTAATTTTTCTACTGCTTTGTTTACCGTTTCAGCACTTCGTCCTGTGATGATTACTTTACCCTTTTCATTGATAAATTGCTGAGCTGTGGCAAATCCCATTCCGTTTGTTCCGCCAGTGATAAGTGCGAATTTGTCTTTAAATCTTTGCATTGTTTTTCGTTTTAAAATTCTGTTGCAAAGATTATAATGTGTGTTGTGTCAGAAAACCCGAAACCTACTATGTTTCCAAACTGTCTGTTTTCGCAGTTTCCCGACCGGTGATAGCGTTCTTTCCTGTGCTGCCCCGGATAAATTCATTGCCTGGTTTTGTAGACTTTTAGCTTTAACGTTTTACCTGGCTTGGAGTAATACCAAATTTTTTCTTGAATGCATTACTAAAGTGCTGCAATGAACAGTAGCCTAATTCAAATGCTATTTCGGTAGCTTGTTTTTTGCCTTCGAGCAGGTTATTTTGTGCAAGGTCTAAACGTAAGTCAGATAAATAAGAAAAAGCTGTTTGATTAAACATTTCTTTAAAGCCTCGCTTCAGTTTGTATTCATTGATACCTGCTATTCTTGCCAATTCTACCAGCGTAGGCGGCGACTCAATATTTTTTACCAGATAATCACGGGCAAATACAATTCGTTCTTTGTCGTAATCAGATTTTATATATTCAGATGTTGAATTTTGAAAGTTATTAAATGATTCCGCTTGCAAAACAAGCAGTTCAATTGTTTTTGAAAGAAGAAATAATCTTTTTAAATCATTCGAATAATTACAATTCAAAATTGAATTAATACAGTTCTGTAAAGGCAGATCGATATTTAGATTAAAATTTGAAAATGCTATAGGTGTTCCCGAAATTATTTTATGTGCAAACTGTTTAAGAGAGTCATTCCCATCTTTAGATATCGCCAAAAAAGAATCCTTTGCAAATTGAATCATAAATGATCTCATCCGCAATTCATCAAGCTTCATTTTGCCTTCAGCATTGGTGCCATAGAATAAATTATGCTGATTTCCATTTAACTCAAAGGAATGGCTCATCCCATCTTGTTTTATGGAAGTGCTTCCTTGCAAATTAAAGTGCATGGTTACTAATTCCGCATCTCCTTTCCAATCCAGTTCGGTTGGTTTATCAAGATCAGTTTCAGAATACAGGATCTTGATACCATCAAAAAGCCATTGTTTAGCTGTTAATTGTCCAAATGGGATGTTTATTTTAAAGGCATCTTCTTTAAAACCGTGATTGCTCAAGTCATTTTTATCAAAGGCCATTTTAAATGCCTTTTCATCATTTCTTAATTCAAATCCCATTGCTCCTTATTTTGCAAGTTTGTCTCCTTTTTTTGCAAGCCCATCTTTTGATAGCGTGATAGTTTTGTACCGTGAGGTTATGCAAAGAATAAACAAAATCAAAGTTAGAAAAAATTCCATAGCCTGATGACTACCCAAACGGTCGTTAAGAACATAGGCAGTAATATCAATCTTAAACATGAACAATACCTATCAATACTCAAACGCTACCAAATGGCTATTCTATGCTATTTGTGCTTACTTTATAATGAATGGAGCACAATTATGGGAAACCGTTCTGATGGTTCCCGCGTGGACGACAGCCCCGCCTTCTTCCTTAATTTTTTTTCAAAAGCCCTATGGATTGGATTTTAAACTGTTCTGGATAGTAACACATGGGATACATGAATTAATCTTTATTACAGCTTTAGTTTTTAACTGGAAGATAAAGAAACGAAGAAATTTAATTGTACTGGTTCTTGCCGGGCACATTACAGTTAGGGTATGGACATTGCTCTATTTTGCGCCGACTATTATGGAGTTTCAGCAATTACCATATAGCGATACTATTGATGTGCTCTTACAAGAGAAAGCAGCACAATGGCGCAATTTAAATTATATAAGAGTGGCAGTATTTTTTGCGCTCAATTTTTTACTGGTATCCGCATTAAAAGTAAAAGAAAAACACAATGAATAAAAGAGCAATAATAATAGGTGCAGGTGTGGCAGGGCCAATACTGGCCTTACAATTGAAAAAAATAGGTTTCGAGTCTGAAATATTTGAATCGAGGTCTGAAGGCAATACAAGAGAGGGCGCTTTTTTGGGCTTCACGCCTAACGGACTAAATGTATTGAAAGAATTTATTGATTTGGACATGCTCCAAGAAGATTGTACGCCTGGTTCCATAAAGTTTTTTAATTCCAAAGGCAAACAAATAGCAAAGCTGGATACAGCTTATCAGAAGCAGCGATATGGAGTGGAGACCTTTCAGCTGAAAAGAGCAAACCTCAATAAATATGCACGAATAGCGGCAACTAATGCTGGCATAAAGATATGGTACGATAAAAAATTTGTCAGGTATCATGAGGCAAATGAACAGGTAACCGCATATTTTGCCGACGGAACTACAGCCAGCGCTGATATTATGATTGGCTGTGATGGGATGTTTTCTGAAGTGAGAAATCAATTGTTTAAAGAGGTCTCTGCAATTCAATATACGAAGCTCATCTCTACCGGTGGTTATGCAAAAATTCCTGAACTTTCAAAACCTCTTGATTCAATAAGAATGACCTTTGGTAAAAGAGGGTTCTTTGCTTATTCAGTTTCCAATAATGGTGAAGTTTGGTGGTTTAATAACTATTTTAGGGAGCAACAGCCAAAGCCACACGAAATAGAAAAAACACTGAAAACTGAGATTCAGGACCATTTAGCAAGTGTTCATAAGAACGATGATCCTTTATTCTCCAAAATAATCAAAAACAGCCACGAGATTATTGCATACCCTATTTATGATGTACCTAAGCTTTTGCATTGGTATAAGGGAAGAGTTTGTCTTATCGGAGATGCTGCACATGGTATTTCTCCACATATCGGGCAGGGAGCATCCCTGGCATTGGAAGATACCGTTGTTATTGCTGAGCTATTAAAATCACATAAAGACTATGAGACTGCGTTTCGCATTTTTCAATCCGAACGTCAAGCCAGAGTAGAAAAAGTAATAAAAAGCGCAAGAAAAGTAGGTAATACTAAAACGAAAACGAATCCAATAGCAGCGTGGTTCCGTGATCGCTTCATTGGCTTCTTCATTGGCAAGCAAATTCAACAGCTTGACTGGATTTATGGTTGGACATATTCCAATAAGAATAGTCATTAAAACTTGTATGTTGCGTCTACAATTTTAAATTGTTCTTTAGGTAATAGAAGCCCGATTAATAAAATCCCGGTTATAAAAGTTTTGGACTGTTAGCCCATGCATCAATTTCCCCCTCAAAATCGGAAATGCATTTCAGCTTAAGTTTAAATTATTTACATAGAGTTTGATATTTTTCGGAAATTTATTTCTGAAAGTATAAATCTTTTCCGTTTTTTAATTTAAATTTACTTTAAAACAGAAATATATTTCGGATGGGATTGATTGAAATTGGAAAATTGATTAAAGACCGACGGGACTTCCTGGCTATTAACCAGGAAGATCTATCTGAGATGACGGGCATTACAGCCAAGACTATTTACTTAATCGAAAATGGAAAAGGTAATCCATCTTTTATTACACTTAGTAAGTTGCTTGACATATTGGGCCTTGAAATTATTGTCCAGATAAAGAAGGTGAGTGGATAGGATCGAATTAAAGAACATAATTTTTAAAATATCATGAAAGGGCTTGTGTATAATAATGGGATCCTCGCAGGGGTGATAGAAAAAGATGATGATGGCGAATATCTTTTTCGATATGATGAGGATTATTTTGTAGCCTCTAAATTTCCGGCGATCAGTCTTACTTTGCCAAAATCCCAAAGAGAATACCGTTCTTCTACCTTATTTCCCTTTTTCTATGGCATGCTGTCCGAAGGAATAAATAAAGACATACAATGCCGGCTTTATAAAATTGATGAAAATGACGATTTTACCAGGCTATTGCTAACCAGCCGCGATGATACAATTGGTGCTATAACCATAAAACCAGAGGATGATGAATTGTTTAGGGTGTTATACTGAAGTGAGAGTAGGGTATTGTGTAAAGTGTAGGGACCGGCTATTTGATAAAGCAAAGGTGCCAGCTACATTATCTTTTGATGCACCAAAAGCTGATAACCTGCGGGCTTTCCAGGAACATTCCAAACGGTTATCCATCTCAGGAGTTCAACTAAAGTATTCAGTAAGGCGAGAGGAGAACGAACTTGTACTTTCCGATACAAACGGTATGTATATTTTAAAACCGGTTTCCGCTTCAAAACAATTACTGTACGCGGACGACGCCCCGGAAAATGAGCATTTGACCATGCAGATTGCCCGGCAGGTTTACGGTATTCAAGCGGCGGAAAGCGGGCTCATTTATTTTAAAGATCAACAGCCGGCTTATATCACCCGAAGATTCGATGTACAGCCGGATGGAAATAAATTGATGCAGGAGGACTTTGCGCAGTTGACCAATCGTACTAAAGATACACATGGAATAGCATATAAGTATGATGGTACCTATGAAGAAATCGGCTTACTTATTAAAAGATATGTGGCTGCCGCCATCCCTGCATTGGAGCGGTTTTTTCAATTGGTTATATTTAACTATGTATTCTCCAATGGAGATGCACATTTAAAAAATTTTTCGCTGATGCGGATGGAAACAGGAGAGTATCAACTCACGCCTGCTTACGATTTAATGTGTTCCGTTATACATACGCCGCATGAGGCTGATACAGCGCTGGACCTCTATGAAGGAGATATGAATTCGGATCATTATTTAACGCATGGGTATTATGGCAGAGCAGATTTTATGGAGCTTGCTAACCGCTTAGGTATTGTTAGTAGCAGAGCGTTAAGAATGATTGAGCAGTTTGAGACAAAGGGGAACCTTACAAAGTCTTTGATCGAAAAATCCTTTTTGTCGGCTGAAACAAAGGCGCTATATAGGGCTAATATGTTGGAGAAACTAAAAAGGCTTAATGCTTAGGCTAATACTGAATCGGTATTTTTACCAGCATGAATTTGAAAGGGAGCATGAATGGTACAATTCCCCATCGAATTATCCCATTGATCTTGTATTTCCCAGGCTATAATTTCATGCAATAAAAGTCAAATCCGAAATGGAGCTGGCTGTAAATAGTAAATCCATGTTTCTGATACCAGGGGATATTATTTTTTGCAGAAGTTTCCAATACGGGTATCCTGTTAAGATTTCCGGCCCTGGCTATCAGGTCCTTAAGCAACAATGACCCGGTACCTTTGCCCTGGTGTTGGGGTTCAACACCGATATACCATATATGATAAAGTAAGCCGGGGGGATGTACTTTTTTAATTGCTTTTTCACGTTTCAGTGCCTTTGATAGATTGGATAATCCCATTGCCTTAATAATTAACCGGAGGTCGGATATAACGGATCCCGCTGTTGTTCGCTTCTTGTCGGGAAGAAGGATGAGTGCGCAGGCAGTTTTGTCTTCGGAAATAAATATTTCGCCGAACCGCAGGCATATTTCAAATGAGTAACTGCTCAACTCCCTGATACGCTCTATTCGGCGTTCATCTTGTTTGATGATATAGTTGACGCTTTTATTGTTATCAAAAGCTTTTGTCAATATATCAACTATAAGGGCTTTGTTGCTACCTGTTGCTTTTTGCATGGGCTTATTTATGCAGGTTAGCAGGCTGTATTGAAGTTAACAGGATTATTTTCATCATAAAGAAAGTCTCTTGATCACCCGGGTCGTGTTTCTTTTTACAATGATCTTATCGTCTAATATAGCCTGGGCAACGGTTTTACCCATGGCATCAAAATCTGTTGAGATAACGGTGATGCCATCTTCCAGTATCTCTTTTACTTCCGTGTCGTTGTAAGAGATCAGTCCGACATCTTTGCCCAGTTTCAACTTTTTTTTCCTGGCCAGCTTAATCAGCTTTACGTCGTCGGTATCATAACGGCTAAAGGTAACATAGGCATTACCTTTTTGAAAGTTTTTTTCATCTATTTCGGACTGGATCAGGTAGGGGCATTCCATTTCGGTGCAATAATGTAAAAAACCTTCTATTACCAGCCTGGCATGAATAGCTTCTGAATGGGCAACAAGGATCAGGCGTTGATATTTGGCCAATTCGGCTTTTAGCTTATGAAGACTATGAAAAATGTCATAGCCATAGTCCTGGTAAATGCAGGTGTAATGGCCATTTAATCCCTGTTGATTTAAATCGATAATGATCCTTTTTTTATCTGGTATCAGATTCAATAGCGGTGCTACATCTTCTTTCAAAAAGGTAGCGATTACATAATGAGTATATTTTCCCAGGTTTTCCCTGATCAGCTTTTCAAACACCTGGTAATTATGATGGTGAAAGTAGATGTCAATATCGGCGCGGGGTTGTAACTGGTTAAAAAGATTCCGGTAGAATTGCTCGCGCAAAATATTCATTTTATCAAGTAACAGAAATACGCGGAAATTATGTTGGATCGTTTTTTTTCTTACAAAATAACCTTTACGATATACCGATTCAATGATACCTTTTTCTACCAGTTCATTTAATCCTTTGAGTAATGTTTCCTTACTCATTTGTAGCTGCAATTGTAATTGCTTAAGCGAGGGAATTTGATCGCCGATATGCAACTCGTCATTTTCTATAAGTGTAATAATGTAATCAGCCAGCTGCTGATATTTCATTTTATCTTTTGGCATTTTGGCGTCTTTGATAGCTGCCGACATTGCTGCATTCATATGACCATTTTTGCAAAAGTAATAAACAAACCAAACCAGAACAGATTTAAGTTACCTGTTTAAGGCGGAATATTTCAAATAAGCTTCAAATTGCTTTGCGTCATCCGGTTCATTTAAAAAAATTAGTTGCGAAATAAATATTTTCCTATGTTTGCAATGCCAAACCAGTCCAGACCAGACTATTTTTATTTATAACGATTGTAAAATGCTTAAATGTAGTTTGTCATTGCCCGCGTTGCCATTGCCTGAGAGCAGACCTTGTAAGGTTCAGCAAATGCCAATGTATGTGGTAAAGTCAGGATGGTTATTTCTTACAATACAACGATTATTCTCCCATTTATAAACCAGCTTTTTAAATAAGGATTATTGCATATGAATCGAAAATTAACGCTGCTATTATTATTTGCCATCGGCATTCCGTTAGCCTGCCTGGCACAGGCTGTAAAAACGATAACGGGTACCGTCACAGACGAAAAGGGGAGTCCTTTACCCCGTGTTACTATTACTATTCAAGGCAAAACAGCCTCTGTACTTACAGATGCACAGGGCAGGTTCACTCTTGCTAATATACGCGAGCAGGATGTAATGATCGTTTCTATGATCGGCTATACAACCCAATCTGTAAAGATTACGGCGGACAATCAATATCCCCTAAAACTGGTGACCAATAACCAGGTGATGGACGATGTAGTTGTAATCGGGTATGGAGAAGTAAAACGTAAAGACTTAACCGGGGCGGTTGGCTCTGTGAATATGAAAGATATGGAAAAGGCGCCTGTGCCATCGTTTGAAGATGCACTGGCAGGAAGAGTGGCCGGCGTAAGGGTTAGTTCTAACGACGGGCAGCCCGGTAGTACCAGTAATATAGTGATCAGGGGAGGCAATTCTATCACCCAATCCAATGCGCCCTTATATGTTATTGATGGTTTCCCGGTAGAGAACCCCGATAACAATGCCATTAACCCTGATGATATAGAATCAATAGAAGTATTGAAAGACGCATCTTCTACCGCTATTTATGGAGCCCGGGGCGCTAATGGTGTTATTATGATCAAGACCAAGCAAGGTAAGACAGGGCCTCCTGTGGTGTCTTATAATAACTGGCTGGGTATGCAGTACCTGCCCAAGCAAATACCCGTGATGAGTGCCTATGAATTTGTAAAATACCAGCTGGAATTGAATCGTTCTATTGGTGAGCAGATATACTTTCAGGATGGCAAAACCTTAGAGTCCTATAAAGAGGAGGAAGGTATTAACTGGCAGGATTATGTTTTTCGCGATGCCTTTATGCAAAACCATAGCATCTCTTTGAGAGGTGGGACTGCTGCAACTAAGTATTCTTTAAGTGGTTCTTTTTTAGACCAGGATGGTATTGTGATCAACGGTGGCTTCACCAGGTACCAGGGGCGCTTCCAGATAGAACAGCGTATTGGTAAGAATTTCAGGACGGGCATTAATACGAACTACACCCAGGCAATTAAGAACGGCCAGATCGCCAATTTAACAAGCGATGATTTGAATAGCTCCTCAGCCGGTAATGCCTCGTCTTATCTATTGTTCAGCACCTGGGGATACCGGCCGGTAACCGGTTCGGGTAATGAAGATGATTTTATAGATCAGCCTTTTGATGATGTAGTGGGTAATGCTGATTTAAGGGTTAACCCGGTGGTGAATTCGAACAACATGTACATGCACGTACTTAATAAGTCTTTTTTTACCAACGCTTTCCTGGAGTATTCATTTCTTAAATATTTTAAGCTTAGGGTAAACGGCGGGTTAACGGAAAGCGATATGCGTTTTGAGCGGTTTAACAATTCTAAAACTGCTGCAGGAAATCCGCGTACTGTATATGGAGCGACTTACGGCATCAACGGCTCCATTGATAATTTAAGCGTCAAAAATCTCCTCAACGAAAATATTCTTACGTTTAACCGCACGTTTAAAAGCAAACATCGTGTAGATGCAGTTGCAGGGTTAACAATGCAACGCAGCAGCACGGAGGGCAATGGATTTGTATCTATTTTAGTACCTAATGAAGTATTAGGAGTTAAAGGGCTCGACCAGGGAACGGTGATGAACAAAACTACCTCGGCTTCTTATGCTACCCTGGTATCGTTTTTAGGACGGGTTAATTATGCTTTTAACTCGCGCTACCTGTTTACGGCCTCTTTTAGAACGGACGGTTCCTCCAAGTTTGCTCCTGCCAACCGCTGGGGTAATTTCCCTTCTGCCGCATTTGCCTGGAACCTGGGAAATGAGTCCTTCCTGAAACCGGTAAAAACCATTTCGGCTGCCAAACTCAGGGTTTCCTATGGTATTACCGGTAATAACAGGGTTTCTGACTTTGCTTACCTGAGCGTATTGGACCAGGAAGTAGGCGCAAATACAGGCAATACAAGAAGTGGTTATTACTTCAATGGTAACTACATTAAGGGAACGGTGCCTGTGTTGGTGGGTAATGAGAATCTGAAATGGGAGCGCACCGCCAACCTGGATGCAGGGTTTGATATCAGCTTGCTGAAAGAGAGGATCAGCTTCACAGCAGATTACTATTACAAAAGAACTACAGATCTATTGTTGAATGCTTCTTTACCCACATCTACCGGCTATTTGACTGCATTTAAAAATATTGGTACTGTGTCGAACCGGGGATTTGAGTTAACGCTCAATACTGTAAATGTCAATACGGAGCGCTTTGGCTGGACCTCTAATTTCAATATTGCTTTTAACAGGAACAGGATTGAAGAGTTAAATGGCGACCAGCCGAGCTTACTGACCCGGGTTTCTAACTGGAACGGAAATTTTAATACCTCATTACCTTATATAGCATTACCCGGAAAGCCTGTGGCCCTGTTCTACGGCTATGTTTTCGATGGGCTATATCAGCTGAGCGATTTCAATACATTGCCCAACGGCAGCTACGAACTGAAACCGGAAGTGCCGAATAACGGGGGTGACCGGGCAAATATTAAACCCGGCTTTATTAAGTATAAAGACATCAATGGAGATGGGATTGTAGATGCGAATGATCAAACCATAGTCGGGAATCCTAATCCTGTGCATATTGGTGGCTTTTCCAATAATTTCCGCTACCGGCAATTCGATCTGAACGTTTTCTTGCAATGGTCTTACGGAAACGATGTATTAAATGCCAACCGGATCGTTTTTGAAGGAGCAGAAGCCCGGCGGGACGTCAATATGTTTAAGACCTATGAAGACAGGTGGTCGGTAGATAATCAAAGTAGCTTATTGCCCGTTGCGGGTGGTTACGGACCCAATGTATATTCTGACCGTAACATTGAAGACGGATCATTTATCCGTTTAAAAACAGTATCGCTTGGCTATAATTTTCCCTCAACGCTGATGAAGAAATGGAAGATACAATCTGCACGTTTGCATGCTTCTGCTCAAAACCTGATAACCTGGACAAAATATACGGGCCTTGATCCCGAAGTATCGGTGCGGCATACTGCGCTAACACCGGGTTTTGACTGGAGTCCTTACCCAAGAGCCAGAACCATTACTCTTGGTATGAATATAACTTTTTAACGATAAATGCTTTTAACATGAAATGTCTGCATAAAAATTCTTTTCATAAAGAAGTATATATAAAAATATTCCATTCGATTCAACCTAATAAATACCCGCGAATGAAATTAATTTACTGTTGTATCCTGGCTATAATACTAATTGCAACCGGTAGCTGTAACAAGATATTGGATACTACACCACAGGATTTTATTTCTCCTGTAAACTATTACAATAATGAAAAAGACCTCGAATCGGCACTTACTGGTGTATATGACCGCCTGGGCGATAACCGCATGTACTCACAGGGTATGGCCTGCTACCTTGTTTTCAGCGATGAGTTTTTTATGAAGAACCAAACTTCTGGTATTAACGCCAATATCATAGACGCATCCACACTTGAGGTGAACCGCCATTGGGAGTCTATCTATGTGGGGATTGAAAGAGCCAATATGTTACTGGAGAATATCAATAAGCCTAAAGAAATTAGTGAGCAGAGACGCAATGAGATCAAGGGACAGGCACTTTTTTTAAGGGCTTACTATTATTTCATGCTTGCCGACGAGTTCGGGTCGGTGCCTTTAAAGCTTCAGTCAACTAAAAGTCCGGAAGAAGCTCCCTTGCCGGGTACACCGGTTGCACAGATCTACGAACAGATCATCAAAGATATGAAGGAAGCGGAAGGTCTTGTACGGAATATTTCTGACTATGGTTATAACACACGTATTACCAAAACAGCTGTTCAGGGTATACTGGCCCGGGTGTATTTAACCATGGCGGGCGCTCCGCTGAATGATGTATCGAAATACGCAGAGGCGAGAAAATATGCAGACAGTGTAATACAATCTGGTGTACACAAACTTAATCCGGATTTTAAGCAGATATATATTAATCATGTTAAGGAGGTATTCGATATAGGAGAGGGGATCTGGGAAGTAGAATTTAAAGGAGCCAATAAAGGTGAAATACAGGAAGGAGGTATGATTGGCAGCTATAACGGCATTACCTGTGGCAATATAGATACCGGTTATGGATATGATTATGTGCATGCTACTGCCAAGCTTTACAATGCTTACGAAGCGGGGGATTTGCGCAGAGACTGGACGGTTGCACCTTTTAGATTTGTAACGGCCGGGCAAACTGTTGTAAGAACAGCATGGGCGGCAGACCAGTTATATGAAAGAAGCAACGGTAAATGGAGAAGGGAATATGAAACATTGCTACCGCGTGATCAAAGTTATACCGGCACCAACTGGCCCTTATTGCGTTACGCCGATGTGCTATTGATGTATTCAGAAGCCGACAATGAGGTTAATAATGGCCCTTCTGAACAGGCCTATAAAGCAATCAATATGGTTCGAAGGCGAGGCTACGGAAATGACCCGGCGATCCCCGACGCAGCAATAGATGCACCTGCGGGACTGTCAAAGCAGGATTTCCAGGAATTAATTATGAGTGAGCGCTTAAGGGAATTAGCTTTTGAAGGACTACGCAAACATGATCTTATAAGATGGGGTATTTATCCCTCAACCATGCAGAACCAGATCAGGGAGTATCAATCTAATATGCCTGCGGCTTTAAGAGATGCCGCTATTGCCCAGGCACAAAGGATAACCGGACGTTCCGTTCTCTTTCCGATACCTAATAGTGAAATGGCTGTTAACCCCAATATTCAACAAAACCCAGGCTGGTAATACTATGTTTATGAAAAAAATTATAGCTGCAATGATTCTGTCGGCTGCGCTTGTGTCCTGCACAAAGCGTTATGAGCTGGGCTCAGTTGAAGACTTTTCGGTAACACCTGAAAAAACCACTTATAAGGTAGGAGAGCCAATACGTTTTGTATTGAATGGTAAGCCGGATAATATAGTGTTTTGGTCGGGTGAAGCAGGACGCAAGTATGAGTTTCGGGAAAGAACCATAGTGCAGGGCAATACTATTGGGCTGAACTTTAAAAGCTATGCTCAATACGGACCATCGCCCGTAGACCAGAGTACATTGAAGTTGCTGATCTCTACCGATTTCAATGGAAAGTATGATTCAACGAATGTACTCGCCGCAACCTGGGAAGATATTACCAGTAAAGCAATATTGTCCTCGGGGCAGGATCAAACCGCTTCAGGTAATATTGACTTAAGCGAATTTGCCGCACGCAATAAGAATATGGCATTAGCTTTTCGCTATAGGACGGCAGTAGTAAAACCCGAATCTGCCCAGAACCGATGGGTGATCCGTTCATTTGATCTTAAAAGCGTAAATGAGCAAAAGGAAGAAACCGCTATTGCCACAATAGCAACGGCCGGATGGAGCTCGTTTAACTTCAGTGGGCCTACAACCAAATGGAGTGTCACTTCCGTACAACTGCTGACGGTTAGCAATCCGCTCACTCTGGATGACGATTGGGTGATCACCAAGCAATTTAATCCTAATAAAACCAACCCGGACAAGGGTGAGACGATTAAAAATATATCACAGAATTTGTATGAGTACCGGCGTGTATATACTAAGCCAGGCGTCTATAAAGTAACATTTGTAGCAACCAATGCAAACGTTAAAGAGTCCGCATCTACAGTTAAAGAAATGGATATTACTATAACTCAATAACCAAACGAATGAACCGATTGAGCTTATATATTTTTAAGACAGTGTTATTGTTATCCGCGTTTATTACCGACGGGTATGGCCAGTCGCTAAAAGCACCTAAACTGGAAAATGGTGGCTTGCGTATGAATTGGGTATATACCAAGCAGGGCTATCAGTTGCAACAAGTACAGGTAAACGGAAAGCAGCAATGGCGTTCCTTGTCAGCAGTGTCAGGGCAATATACCATACTGTATAGCAAAACCCAGCCGGGGATGGATGCCCAGGTGATTAAAGATAAAAAGGGAGGAGAGGTTTTGTTTCCCGAGCCGGAATATCGCTATATAATTCCTACATGGAAGGCCAATACTTCAGCTGTGTCCTTAAACAAAGAAGGAGATGCTATTTCTTTCTACCCTCAACAATGCAGGAGTGAAGGAAATACGCTTGTCTTTTCTCAGCAAACGGATGTAGCGGATATAGAAGCTATATGGAAACCAGATCCTGTTTATATGCATGACTTCAGGGTTACTATCAGGTTAACCGCCAGGGCTGCAGGCTACTATTCAATAGCCACGCCGGCCTTAACAGTAAATGATAAAAAACAATTTGATTGGGCCGTTATACCCGGTATTTTCCAGGGGAGAGCAATTAATAATAATTTTGTAGATGCTTACGCCTATGGTCACGGCATTCCCGATCTTCCTGTAGTTGTAAGAGAAAGGACCGCTGCTGCACTTACATCCATTTTAACCAGCAAAGAAGGTGTTACGATGGCAGTAACAGCAGAGCCAGGTACAGCCAGGCATCCCTGGCTGTCAGATAAATCTACCCAGTCTGATTGGTTATTGGGTTTATCTATGATCAATCGTAATGGGCAATTAATGCCTACATTGTATCATCCTGTACTGGGACAACAAAAATCATTTTTAAATAAAGGGGAGTCCATATCATTCGACTTCAGGTTTACTATTCAGGATAAAAACTGGTATCCTGTTTACCAGCATGTAGTTAATGACGTCTATCGTTTTGACCAGCTATTGCATTTAAAGCAAACACATTTGTCTTTATCGCAAAGAATGGAACAATTACTGAGCTATGTCAAAAATGACAGCACTTCGCGGTGGCGCACATTTGACTATAAGGGTATTATTATTGGCGCCCAGGAGTACCTGGGAGGCGTTCATGGATCTGAAAAGGATGCTGTAAAAAATGCTGACTATGGGGCGATGTGGATGCTGGGAACGATAACAGGCGATTCTATACTACAACATACGCGGTTACCACAGGCGTTGAATTTTAAACTGGCGCAGCAACATACCGGTGAGGGATTTTTTAGAGGTGCGGCTGCAGGTCAGTATTACCTGTACCGGTCCAAACGGTTTACTGAAGAATGGGGCGCTTATACGGAGCCCATTGCTACCACCTATTACATGATGCTTGATATCGGGAATGTTTTATTATTTGAACCGGGCCATCCAAAATTAGAGAGCGAACTGCGACTGGCGGCAGACTGGCTGCTTGCAAAGATGAAGCCGGAGGGCTATTGGGAAGTAGCTTATAATAATGCTACTCAAAAACCGATGTTCACCGATCAAAAAGATTACCGGCCTACATTTTATGGCTTGTTGGTTGCCTACAAAATATTGGGAGATAAAAAATATTTAGATGCTGCGTTGCAATCAGCAGACTGGTTTATAAAGAATGCAGTTGATCCCGGTTATTTCTTGGGCGTTTGTGGCGATGCCAGGTTTGCACCCGATTTTGCGACTGCCCAGAGTGCCCAGGCCTTGCTGGACCTGTATGATATAACAAAGCAGATTAGGTTTAAGCAAGCGGCGATCACAACTGCACAGTATTACACCACGTCTATATATTCCCATCCGATTCCGGATCGCAGCACTAAGAAAAATGGTGCAAGATCTTTAGAAGACTGGCAGATCAGTCAGGTGGGTTTAAGCTTTGAACATGGTGGAACTTTGGGTTCGGCCAATCCCAGCGGACCTATATTATTGGCCAGTCACGCCGGTATGTTTGTTCGCTTTTTTGAGTTGACCAAAGATTCTCTTTTCCTTAAAATGGCCAGGACAGCAGCGTTAGCCAAAGATGCTTTTGTTGATCCTGCTACAGGTGTAGCTTCTTATTACTGGAGTGCTATGAATAAGGGCGCAGGACCTTTTCCGCACCATGCCTGGTGGCAGGTGGGCTGGATAACAGATTATCTGATGTCTGAGTTGTCACAGAGGTCGGGAGGGCGTATAGCGTTTCCTTCGGGATTTGTAACCCCTAAGGTAGGGCCTCATAAAACTTTTGGATTTGATGCAGGTAAAATATTTGGTGAGCAGGCCCGCCTGGCATTGATGGATCAGCTCGTATCTTTTAACAATCCCAATATTGATTACCTATGCGCACTCAACCTGAAAACAAAAAAGTTCTACCTGTTTGTATTGAACAATGATGATGATGCGCAAAAGGCAACATTGCAGATTAATTCATCACGATTTATTACCGGGCATCGTTTGCAATTAGAAAGCATCAGCTGCTTATCGGCAGATGGTAAACGAATCCCGTTTTCCTGGGGCAATCAGGTAAATATAAATCCATACGGGCTTCAGGTATACAGCTTCCGGTTCGATTAAAAAATAAATAATGCATTGCAATAGAACAATGAGAACAGTATTGCTTTTAATGACGATCCTTGTAATGGCGGATGTTTCTGCACAGCAGGAAAAATACTTGTTGCTGGGAACCGACTTCCAGTTTAAAGGCAAGTGGTTTACAGAGCCTGACAGGGAGACGATCAGTGGTCAGGTGCTGCGTTATTTAGGAGGAGCTGGTGATGAGGCAACAGACGCACTCACCGTGATCGATGTAAAGCAGGCCGGTAGCTTTACCGTGTGGATGCGAACACCCGATTTTGATGTGAATCCCAGTACGCGATTTGTACAACTATCAGTTGGAGATATTACCCTCAGTAAGGCAGGAGGTCATGGTCAGCCCGGATATTTATGGGAAAAAGTGGGTGAATTAGCATTGAAAAAGACACCCGCTCTTTTAAGACTGCATAATTTTAATTATGGCCGTTGCGATGCTATACTTCTGGTACAGGACGGTAGCATTAATCCAAACAAGTTAAACAAGCAAACTATTCTTTCGTGGAGGGTAAGACCAGAAGAACAAACGGTTTTGTCTGATCGGCAACAGGCAGTAAGTCCCCCGCTTGGGCTGCAGGCTGATGACAAAACAATCGCAACTATCCATAACGAGGTGCTTAGGCTGCAGTTCGTCAGGGGCGGTGCTAATCAAAAAGCTATTGCCTGCAAAACCGAAATTAAAAAGGATGGTAAGTGGCTGCAATCAGGCAGTTCAATAGAAGATCATAAAATATATCTTATCTATGATGACACAGCCGCAATTGACTATAATAAGTATTATCCTACCTGGGATAATAAAAAGTTGAATGCACATTTTCTTTTCGAAGGAAAAAAGTATGAAGTACGTAAGCCGGGAGATGAGTTTAATCCTTTTCAGGCGGGGAGCTTTAGCGAAGCCATTCCGGTATCTGCCACTGCCATTGATCAACAAACGATCGAAGTGCAATACATAACGCGCAACGGTTCTGTGATTACCGGACTATGGTCGCTGCCATCGGGTAAAAAACATATTGATTTACGTTTGACCTGCAAGACAGCACGCCCGGGTTATTACAGTATGGGAGTAGCTGCGTTCCAGGCTATTGCCGACCCTGAACTGCATAATGTGATGATGGCCCCGATGTTTCAATACAAGCGAATATCTGAAGGTCCACAAATGATGCTCTCCTCCATGATGCAACAACCACTTGCTATCGTGTCTGCTAAAACAGAACAGGGGCTGGTATCGACCTATGTGGCAGCGGATCTGAAATCATTTCCCAGGGACTGGGGTTCGGTAGATTTTTCGCCCGTTGGGTTTACTTTAAAAAATGAGCAGAACCAACTACAGCCGGTAATGTTTTCGCCGGTGTTCGGCATGAAGGATTCCCGGTATCAGCAGGATCAGCTGATCGACCGTCATTTTGTTATCGGTATAACTACCGGAGATTGGGACAGTGCCTTAGACGATGTTTCTAACGAAGTATTCGAAGTAAAGGATTACAGGAAACAGCAGGGTGCTTCTCTCACCGATGCGGTGTTCAATATGATCGAACTGGCAAAGAATGATAGCGCGGGCGGCTGGGCGCCTGAGTTGAAAGGTTTTTATGATATTGAAGGCGATCCTAAAACGGCTCCAACAGTGGTGAATGCTACGCCTTTACTCAACGTGTCGCTTTCCGTATTACAAGATGATGAAGAGCTGTATTTATCGCGCTCGTTACCTACCATTGAGTTTACTATTTCGAGGAGCGGCTATAGATGGGCCACAGATATTGTACCCACTGCATTTAACGCTACCCGCGAAACATTGCAACTAAATCCTTACAAGTCACAGTTTACGACATCTTATTACTTGGGCCTCCACCGCTTGTTGGGTGAGTTGAATCCATGGCTGAATAGTATTGCCTTGCCGGCAGATACGCTCAGGGCGGTAAAGGGTTATTCCACCGACTTTCATAAATGGAACCAGGCGCTATGGGCCTACCGGTTAACCGGGCAAAAGAAATGGCTGGCCATAGCTGAAAAAGATGCTGACAATTTTATACAGCAAAAGATTTATGCCAATACCAATAAGTTATTAAGCCATATCCCTTTTTATAATGCTTCTTTTTATGCTCCCTGGTGGGATCTGCTCGACTTGTACGAAACCACGAAAAATGATAAATGGCTGAAAGCCGCGGGTTATGGTGCCTATTTTACCATTGCAGGAATACGAAGCTATCCTAAAGTGGACAACCAGTTGCAAACGATTCACCCGGGTGGTCGTTATGACGGTGTTACGCGTATATGGTGGAAGGGCAATGCTCCCTACCGCTTAGGTTTTCCAAGAAAACAAGGCGATGTACAGGAAAAGAAAGTTCCCGAATGGGTAGTGTCTCCGGTAGGGCTGGGCCTGGAGCAGCCGAGTACCTATTTCACAAGAGTAAAGGGGCAAAACGTGCACCCGGTATTTATGAGCAGCTGGGCTCCTCATTTACTGCGGCTGTACCAGTTCACTCAAAAACCTATTTATGAAATCTATGCCCGCAATAGTGTTATCGGGCGCTATGCTAATTATCCGGGTTACTATGCAACAGGACTTACTGATGTACCTATGTCAGCTGAATTCCCTTATAAAGGTCCTGATGTGAGTTCGGTTTATTATCATCATATACCTGCACATATGGCTTTCAGCCTCGATTATTTGATCACCGAAACGATCCAGCGGTCCGGAGGAAATATATCATTCCCTTATAGTAAACAAGAGGGCTTTGTATGGTTTAATAACCGCGTTTATGGCGGTGGTAAAGGTAAAGTCTTCGATGATGAACAGGTATCCTTACATATGCAAAAAGGACTGGTATCTGTCAGCAATCCGGAGATCAACTATGTGACGGCCGTGTCTGACAAGAAATTCTGGGTATTGCTCTCGTCGGAAGCTGCCACAGAACAGACCTTCAATTTGAAATGGTCACCGAAAATAAATGCTAAAAAAAGCGGTGCGGCATTGGGTTATGATGCTGATGGTAAATCTAAGTCCACCGATTTTAAGGATGCGGTGATGAATGTTACCCTGCCTGCTAAAGGATTTAAAGCAATTGCACTCCCATTGGAATCTGCAGTTGTTGCTAAAAACTATCCACCTGTTAAAAATGGTATGAAAGTGATCGACCTGGGCGCGCCTTGGGGCAAGGTGTTTCTCTTTCGTATCCGTTCACCATTTGGCTGGGATACCTTTTATGGGTTTGCAGAAACAGCTCCGTTACAGAACTGCGCTGTTACCATAACCTGTAATAAAAAAATACAACAGGTCAATCAATATCCCTATGAATGGAGCTACAATAAACTGGCCATGAATGAACCGATAGCTGTAACGCTTACGTTTAAAGATGATAAATCCAGGACAATATCTAAACAGATTGTATTCAATGAAAACGAATAAAGTATGCCTGTATGCTTTTGTAATAATGAGCCTGCTGCTGCCGGCTGCAGGGTTATGTCAGTCCAATATGGACAGGGACAAGATAGCAGCCTCACAGGCTGGTGCTTCGCCTGTTTATTTTGAAATACCTGAATCGGGCATTACTTCGGTGCAGCCTGGTAGTTATGAAAATAAGATGGAATGCCAGGTTCGTCTGGGTATCCCTGGTTTTATCGAAAAGGCAAAGAAAGGGCAGGAGCTCGTAGTTGCTTTTATAGGCGGCAGTATTACCCAGGCTAATTGGGGTTACCGGCTGCAGACTGCTCATTATTTAGAGCAGCATTTTCCTAAGTCTCGTTTTAAATGGATCAATGCAGGTGTTTCCGGTACGGGTACTGAGTTAGGGGCATTCCGGATAGGAGAACAGGTATTGCAATATAATCCTGATCTTATTTTTATTGAGTTTGCTGTAAATGGAGCATATCCTGATGGAATGGAAGGAATGATCCGCCAGGCTATCAGGCGGCAACCCGGAACTGAGATTTGCCTGCTCTATACTATTTTAACCGGTCAGACTGCATTTTATCAAAAAAATGAACTGCCTGCAAATATTAAAGGATTGGAGCGTGTGGCGGATTATTATGGTCTTCCTTCTGTTCAGTTAGGTATGGAAGCAGCAAGCCTGGAAGCGGCTGGTAAGCTGGTTTGGAAGACCGGCGGAGCGCAATACCTGGATAAGATTATGTTTTCTGAAGATGGTATCCACCCTACAACTGCCGGCGGTAATCTTTATGCTGCAGCTATAGCACGTTCTCTGTCAAAGATGGAATTGCAGCAACAAAACAGGAAAAAGGAATTACCCACGCCTTTAATTACTGCGGACTGGGATGAGGCTACGATGGTAGTGCCTGCTCATATCGCTGATGATAACAATGGATGGCAATCCATCGATACTGATCTTAATTCCAATCTTAAAAAATTCAAGGGATGGTTTAGTGAGGTCTTTACCGCGTCTCAGCCTGGTGCTTCATTTAGCTTCCGTTTTAAAGGTGATATGTTGGGCATTTTTGATATCGGCGGTCCTGAGGTCGGACAGCTGGAATGGATCATAGACGGCAAGCCGACGCATCTAACCAAACACAAGCAGGGGAGTTTTATGTATTACCAGGCTGAAATGACAGACGCAACAAATGCCATTGCCTTAAACCGGTTCAATGCCTATTGCAATAACCGTTATCGGGGACAGTTCGATATAGTGAAGTTGCCGAAGGGTACACACGATGTAAAAGTTTATGTGTCTTCACAAAAATCTGATAAACTAAAGATATTATCACCAGATCAAAGAGCAGACATTGAAGCACACCCGGAAAAATATGATCAGTCGGTCATTTACCTGGGGCGCATCTTGATCAGGGGAACAATGCTTAAATAATATATAAGATCAAAAATTTTTTCACTGTTAAAATTTTTCACATGATTAAATTTTCACTTGTTTTATTTGCCTTTCCACTACTTTCTTACTGGAATTCATGTAGTAAACACGACAGTCCTGTAAAAGATAGTTCTGAATTGAAGAAAGCCTCTTTGACAGCCGATTGGAGTTTTACATTGGGAGATCGCTCCATTTTATCCCAGAGCACGTTCCCTCCTTCTGATAGCGGGTATTATACTGACGGAGCCATCCCTTTAATAAAATTAGGTAATCAGTACTATGGCTTTTGGGCCAGGTACCGCAATTACAGAACAGTGGCCGGCTCTCCGTTATTGCAAAATCATTTAGGTCAGCTCAATCCTTTAACTCCTGTATTTGGAGGCAATCAGCCCAATAACGGTACGGCTAATGGTTTCAATGATGGGGGCATGTGGTTTATTGGAGTGAGACAATTAAACGATGGTCGCCTGGCAGGCTTTTTTCATGCGGAAACGCACTGGTATCCGCGAACCACCCAGGGTTGGTATGCTTATAAATCTATTGGAGTTGCTTATTCTAGCGACAGTGGAAGATCCTGGGGCGCACCTTACCAGATACTAAAGCATGAGTTAGATAAGCCCACAACGCCGTCCTGGTCAGGCCTTGGAGATGGAGCTGTTATTTACAACCATCTAAATAGCAAATACTATTGTTACTACACACCTGCTACAGGCGTCACCTCTATTTGCATGGCTGTTTCATCTGACCAGAATGGCTACGTAGGTTCCTGGAAAAAATGGTATAACGGGTCTTTTTCAGAACCGGGCCTCGGAGGTAAACAAACCGCGTTATCTCCGCTTACAATGAATCCTGGCTCTAATCCTTCTGTTCACTGGAATACTTACCTGAACAAATTTGTAATGATATGGCATGGCTGGGATGGCAAATTATACATTTCCGCAAGCTCCAATGCCGAGACCTGGGAAAGTCCGAGATTACTTCTGCAAGACGGACCCAAAGCCTGGTATCCGGCAATCATAGGAGCCAGTAGTGTTGAAGGAGGACAGCAGATTCAATTATATTATGCATTCGATTTCAGACCCGATGGCAGAAGGACACTGGCCTCCCGTACTATTACATTTCAACTATAATAAAATCATTCTTTCCCCCATCGGTAAATAACAGGTATATAATGAAACACGCAGGCAGGATATATAGTTTTACAAGATCTAAGCGTTTGTTAGGTGCTGCCTGTATAGTTCATACCTGGGGTATGGCGCGCATCATTACCTTAAGTATTGTTATACTACTTACTACATCAATTACCGGCCACAGCGCAGCGCAACAGTTGATTCTTAAAAGCCCTTCAGGTTCATTAATAATTCAGGTAATTAAAAATGAAGAGGGCTCTTTTTATACCGTAAAGAAAGATACACAGCCGCTGATTCTCAAGTCCCGTTTGGGCCTGAGCATTGCCGGCCTGCCTTTGATTGAGCCTGGAGTCTTACCGGAACTTATTGAAACCAGTGATGTACAAGTGTCTTTAAGTTTGCTTAAAAATAATTATAGAGAACGGCTCGTCTCCTACAAAAGATACGAGGTTAGGTTAGGTAAAGCAATCATTGAGTTTGCTGTATTTGATAACGGTTGTGCGTTTCGTTATCATTTACCAAAGGGACGGCTTCATATTACAGGTGAACAAACCAGTTTTGTTTTAGATGGTAACAGCCCTGTTTGGTTTTTTGAACGTACCAATAACTGGAAGTTAAAATCCTATGCCGGCTTATGGCAACAAACCCAGTTGGATAGCCTAGATAAAATTTCTCCCACAGGCCCGGTTCAGGGTAAGCCATTGATCGTGCAATTGCCCAACCAGCAATACCTGTTTATAACGGAAGCCGCATTGTATAACTACAGCGGTATGCGTTTAAAAGCCAGGGGCAACAGTTTAGCCGCGGACTTTACTGAAGGCGATACAGGCTTTTATGTAAACAGCCCGGCCGGCTCCTTCACTCCCTGGCGGGTGATTGGTTGGGCAGCAAACCTGGATGGTTTAGCCAATCAATATATAGTGGCTGCTCTAAATCCTGTTCCGGACAAAAGGCTATTTAAAAATACCGATTATATAAAACCCGGTAAAAGCGCCTGGAGCTGGATTAGCCGCGATGAAAATTACCTGGATCCTTCAGTTGAGAAAAAGATTATAGATGCAGCTGCTCAGCTTCATTATGATTATACATTGATTGACGATGGATGGGAACAGGCCTGGGTAAAGAAATGGGAGGTGTTAAAAGATTTGGTGACTTATGGTAAAAAGAAAAAGATTCAATTATGGGTTTGGAAAGATTCTAAGTTTCTCAGGGATTCGGTATACCGTGATGCTTTCCTGGATACGTTAAGCCGCCTGGGTATTGCCGGCATCAAAATAGATTTTATGAACAGTGAGGCAAAGGATCTCATCGACTTTGAAATTAACTTCCTGAAAGCCGCGGCCCGCAAAAATCTAATGGTTAACTTTCACGGTTGCCATACATCCACCGGGGAGTTCCGTACTTTTCCTAACGAAATGACCCGGGAAGGGGTGAGAGGGATGGAGCTGAATATTATGAACGAACCTATTCCTGCATGGCATAACACAGCACTACCTTTTACGAGGTTTGTGGTGGGGCCGGCCGACTATACACCTGGTTTTTTCAGCAATAGGGGGGCTACAACCCTGACTCATCAATTAGCTCTTTTGTATTTACTGGAGTCGCCCTTTCAATGTATAGCCGAAAATCCGGTTAAACTGGTCAATGATCCATTGTTTAAAGCTGTTCTTCCTTTTATTCGTGATCTGCCTGCCACATGGGATAGTAGTATTGTGCTTCCGCAAAGCCATATTGGTAGCTGTGCTATTGTAGCAAAGAAGAGTGGGGATGACTGGTACATTGCCGCCATCAATGGCCAGGATCGGGAATTGGCGGTTCATCCGGACCTGTCTTTTATAAAACATTTGTCGAAGTATAAAGCCACTCTTGTAGCTGATCAGAACGAACGCTTTAAGGTTGTTGCTGTTTCAACGACAAACCTGGGTGCAATGTCTTTTCAACTTGCACCTCAGGGCGGTTGGGTATTACGTTTAACAAACAATGAAGTTCTTAAGTCTCCACATCGTGACAGTTCAACAAAAAGCAATTTTTTAAATCCGTAGCCATCTTATTATGAAGTCCATCGTTATACTTTTTTTTATAGCTATCACCTGTTGGGTGCGCCCTGTATCGGCACAAATACAGATAGCAAAAGATGGCCGCATAACCGTTACATCAGCAGGACTATCATATGATTTTTTTCCCCGGTTTATTGTATTGTTTAATTCGGTCGACCCCGCTCTGGCCTTGAAGCCTGCCGGTATAGCTAAGGTTTCCTATAACGTGCCTACCTGGCGAACCGGTGATACTGCTCATGCAGATTATGTGCAGCAAAAAGTGAGTGAATCTGTTGCAGGCGATGGATTTGATGATAACATTTTAAGAAGTAAAAAGGAGAACAGAACAGCTAATATATATCGGTCAGGAACCCGCTTTCTTTCAACGGCCAGTAGGGTTATGGAAGCGGGCGATTCAACGGTACTCTTATTCCCGGAGCATCCCTTGTTCGGGCTTACAGCATGGATTAAAACCCGGGATAATGATGTTCAGATCTATTTTAAATTGACACCCAAAAAAGACGGTTTCTTCAGTGTTGGCTATATAGGCGCACCGTCTTTAGATAAGAGTCAGGTAGCAGAATTATGGCAGCCATTAATCTGGACGGAGAAAAGAGCGCCACAACAGCCCTATATGACCCCCTCTTTTATGGCTACACTTCCCGCCACCCTGGTGAACGATGGCCATAATTCAATTGGTGTAATGGCTGATCCCAGGTACTTGCCCTTTCAGCCGTTACCTCTTTTGGAGAATAGCCAGTTTGGCCTTGCGTTGCTAAATGATAGCGGGAAGCTGCAGCCCCAGGTATTTGCTCCTGTTATGGGCGGGGCAGGCTCACAGATGAAAGCAGGCAGCAGCTTTTCATTTTCTCTAAATCTTATTGTAAAGCCCCTAACTATTACCCACACTTATGAGCAATTAGCCAAAGATAAAATGGGATTCAGCGACTATCGTACCAACGCCACTGTATCGATGAATACAACATTGGACAACCTGATTGATTATTCAAAAACGCATTATGCGTGGTTTGTCGACAGCTTAAAAGGCTTTGCTTATTCAACAGATGTACCCGGTGCGGTAAAAAACGTGTCAAGCCTGAATCCATTGGAGCTGGCTTTAATAAGAGATGATAAGGACATGTTTGAAAAGAGAGCTTATCCACTCATGGAGTTTATGTTGTCAAGGGAGAAGTTTTTGTTTACACTCGATAGTACACAAAAAATACAATCGCCTTCCAGGAAATTAAAAGGCCCTATTGCTCCTTTATCTGAGTTGCAGGTTTTGTATAATCTTTTTGGCCGCAATAATTCTTTCTACCCGCTTATGGCTAAGAAAGAATTTGGTAGCGCCCGTATCAGGAACCTGGATGAGAAGCAAAAAGGACGCAACTGGATCAATGCTATGTTCATGTTCAAATTGACATCAGATTCGTCTTACCTGAAGCTAAGCCGGGAGTTGGCAGATCAATACCTGGCAGACCGGGTTGATACAAGAATGGAACAATTCGGCGACCCCATGGTGAGCTCTAATTTTTTCTGGCCCACGTTTACCAATAACTGGTCGGCGTTATTGGAACTGTATGAACTGACGGGTGAGCAGCGTTATCTCAATGCTGCTCATGACGGCGCGCGACATTACACCCTGTTTACCTGGATGGGGCCCCGTATTCCTGACAGCCTGGTTACGGTAAATAAAGGTGGCAAAGCTCCCATGTATTGGTACCTGAAATCGAAAGGGCATCGGCAAATGTATTACCCTGAAGAAAAAGTACCCGCGTGGCGTCTTTCCGAAATGGGACTCACGCCTGAATCGTCTGGTACTTCTACGGGGCACAGGGGGATATTCATGTCCACTTATGCTCCCTGGTTGTTAAGGATCGGGTATTATACCAGAGACAGTTTTTTGATGAATGTTGCCAAAGCTGCTGTAGTAGGCCGCTCCGAAAGCTTTCCCGGTTATCATATCAATACCGAAAGAACAACGGCTTATGAAAAAGTAGACTTTCCACTTCACGGACATAAAGATCAGAGCGTAAACTCGTTTCATTATAACCATATACTACCCATGGCATCGATGTTTATGGATTATCTGGTGTCTGATGCATTTGTAAAAAGTAACGGGAATATAGATTTCCCCAGCGAGTATATTGAAGGATATGCCTATCTGCAAAACAAATTCTATGGAGCTGCCAAAGGCCTGTTCTTTTCTTCAAGGGAAGCTCAGTTGTGGATGCCTTCGCGGCTTTTGAAGACGGATGATATTGCATTGAATTATATCAGTGCTAAAAAGGGGGATACACTGTTGCTGGCTTTTATGAACCAGTCCTTACAACCGGTTACTACCAGGGTTACCGTTAACCCATCTCTGGTTACATTTTCCAAACAGGCAGCTGTGAAATTATTATCACCATCAGGGCAGGTACAAGCGTTAAAAGATAGTTCTTTTCAGCTTATGGTGCCTGCATCCGGCATTACTGCAATGGCTATTTCAGGGGCTGATATTCCCAAAGGTTTCCAGGATCAGCTACTTGCAGACAGGAGGGATGATAGTGCAGATTATGCGGTGATTGCTGAGGGAAATGCTAAAGCACTGCTATTTACAATGGGCTCTTATGCCCGCAGGCTCTATGTTTTCCTGCAGGATGATGATAGTAAATGGAAATCAGCAAAACTTATTTATAGCATTAACGGATCATCTCCTAAAGAGTTCGTAAAAAAAGAATATCCGTTTGAATTTACTGTTCCGGTAGATCTCAATAAGCCTGTTCGTTTTCACCTGGAGTTGACTGGCAGAGATGGGAAGCTGGTGCGATCAAAGGAAATAGAGCTGGGTAGATAAATCTTAATAAAATATATAAAGAAAATAGAATGATACGTAAAGAGGGTGAAAATAGAAGAAGTTTAAAAGCGGAAGAGAAACGGGCCGATCTGGCTATCATTGGTGGTGGTATGTCGGGTGTATGCGCTGCTATAACAGCTGCCAGGCAGGGACTCAAAGTGTTATTGGTACAGGACAGGCCAGTGTTAGGTGGTAATGCCTCGAGTGAAGTGCGTTTGTGGATATTAGGCGCTACTTCTCACCTGGGTAATAATAACCGTTGGAGCAGAGAGGGTGGTGTAATAGACGAAATATTGGTTGAGAATACATATAGAAATCCTGAAGGTAACCCGGTAGTGCTCGACATGATCATTCTGGATAAAGTAATACAGGAGGCCAATATTCAATTGCTGTTGAACACCGCTGTATATGAAGTGGCAAAAGTGACCAATGATAAAATTGAAAAGGTTAAGGCCTTTTGCAGTCAGAACTCAACCGAATACCTGATCAGCGCACCTTTGTTTTGTGATGCTTCCGGAGATGGGATACTGGGCTTTTTGGCAGGAGCGGCTTTTAGAATGGGAGCAGAGGGGCGTGAAGAATTTAACGAGCCAATGGCACCGGATCTGAGTTACGGAGAGTTGCTCGGTCACTCTTTATATTTTTATACCAAGGATACCGGCAAGCCCGTGCATTTTTCCGCGCCTTCCTTTGCAATGGATGTACAGGCTAATGTGCCACGCTATAAAAGTTTCAACGCCCGTGAGCATGGATGCAAATTATGGTGGGTGGAATACGGAGGACGTTTGGATACCGTTCATGATACCGAAAAAATAAAATGGGAGTTATGGAAAGTGATCTACGGGGTTTGGGATTATATTAAAAATTCCGGCAATTTTCCTGAAGCTACGAACTACACGTTGGAGTGGGTGGGTATGATCCCCGGGAAGCGCGAGAGCCGCAGGTTTGAGGGTGACTATATCTTGTCGCAAATGGATTTAATAGAACAGAAAGCACATGAGGATGCGGTAGCATACGGGGGCTGGTCTATCGACTTGCATCCTGCTGATGGAGTATTCAGCGACCGGTCGCCCTGTAATCAATGGCATAGCAAAGGGATTTTTCAAATACCCTATCGATGTTTGTATAGCCGTAATATTAAAAACCTGTTCCTGGCCGGGCGTATTATCAGTGTAAGCCATGTGGCTTTCGGAGCTACCCGGGTGATGGCCACTTGTGGTTACGCTGCCCAGGCTGTTGCGGTGGCAGCAGCGCTTTGTATAAAACATCATAAAATGCCTGCAGCTTTATATAGTGATGGCCTTCTGCCGGAATTGCAAATGCAACTGATTCGTACAGGACAATTTATTCCGGGAATACATTTAAGTGATCCTGATGACCTGGTGCAGGATAGTGATATTACAGCCAGCTCAGATTTGCGGTTTGCAGGTTTTAGCGAAGATGGATATATACTTAAGATGCTGTCGGTTTCAGCAGCACAAATGTTGCCTGTACAGGCCGGCAAAGTGCCTGTTCCCAGATTATTGGTACATGCTTTTGAAAGAACAGTGTTAAAAGCAGCATTAAGGATCAGCAGCAGGTATGGTTCTTTTACGCCGGATGTAACATTAAAGGAGCTTGAGATCAGTATAGACCAGGGCGCTCATTATATTGAGCTTGATTTTGATGCGAGCATCGATAAAGATCAGTATGTGTTTATTTGTTTCCAAGCCAATGAGCAATTGCAACTGGCTTATTCTACACAACGTATCACCGGATTGGTGTCGGTATTTAATGGCACCAATAAGGCTGTTTCTAATAACGGGAAGCAGGAAGCTCCGGAGGGATCAGCGGTAGATAGTTTCGAGTTCTGGTGTCCGCAAAGGCGGCCGGAAGGACATAATCTGGCCTTACAGCTGGATACGGTTATTGCTTTTGGTGCAGACTATATCAGGAATGGGGTTAATCGTCCTACTATACAACCCAATGCCTGGGTAGCGGATATTGCAGACCCTGAACCCGCCCTGCATTTAACCTGGGAGCAACCTCAGACCATCAAAAAAATTAATCTGGTTTTTGATACCGATACCGATCATCCAATGGAGTCGGTTCTGATGACACATCCCGAAACTGTAATGCCGTTTTGTGTGAGGAACTACTATATTGAGGATGATAAAGGGAATAAGATTTATCAAAAGCAGGGTAATTTTCATACCATTAATGAAATAGTGTTGGATGAGCCCATTACTACTACAAAGCTTAAAGTGGTATTGGAGCATCCTTCGGAGCTGGTTGCCGCTTCTGTCTTTTCCATAAGGTGTTACGCATAAATACAATCAATAATGACTGATACAATTGTAGTAATAGTATTTTCTGTTTTTATACTGCTGGTGGGCATTAGTTTTTCTAAAACCGGCAGAAACCTGAAATCCTTTTTTGCAGGGGGAGAATCTGTTCCCTGGTTTATTGGCGGACTTTCTTTGTTTATGAGTTTTTTTTCGGCCGGTACATTTGTAGCCTGGGGCGCGATTGCTTATCAACATGGATGGGTTGCTGTTACCATTCAGTGGACCATGTGTATCGGCGCCCTGATTACCGGTCTTTACCTGGCTCCCAAATGGAAAGCCACCGGTAACCTTACCGCTGCGGAGTTTATCAAAGCAAGATTGGGTAGTAAAGTGCAGAAGATCTACATCTATATTTTTACTATTGTGTCGGTATTTATCAAGGGTTCTGTATTGTACTCCGTATCGAAACTGGTGTCTGCATCGCTCGATTATCCACTGGTCCCTGTTACCATCATACTGGGTATATTAATGATATCTTATACCGCGGTAGGCGGCCTCTGGGCTGTAATGGTAACGGATATCTTACAATTTGTGGTGCTTACGGCAGCCGTGTTGATTATCCTGCCATTAGTGTTTAACGAAGTAGGAGGGATAGACCGTTTTCTGGCCAAAGCGCCTGAAGGTTTTTTTAGTTTGACTAACGGAGATTATACCTGGGGCTTCATCTTCGCCTTTGCTATCTATCATATTTTTTATATAGGTGGTAACTGGACTTTTGTGCAGCGTTATACCAGTGTGGATGCACCTAAAAGCGCTTCCAAAGTGGCTTACCTTTTTGCAGGTTTATATATATTGAGCCCGGTATTATGGATGTTGCCACCTATGACTTACCAGGTTATACATCCCGGCCTAAGCGGCATCGATGCTGAGAATGCTTACATCATGGTGTGTAAGCAGGTGTTGCCCGCAGGCCTGCTCGGTCTGATGTTGACGGGTATGTACTTTTCTACATCGGCATCGGCTAACACCGCACTTAATGTGGTATCGGCTGTATTTACCAATGATATTTATAAAGGCTCTATCAATCCGCAGGCTGACGACAAGAAACTGATGTTTGTAGCACGTGCTTCTTCCTGGTTCTTTGGTTTGTTTATGATATTGATTGCTTTAGGAGTGCCCTATATAGGCGGAATCGTAGAGTTTACTTTAAGTGTGGGCGCTATAACGGGAGGCCCCTTACTATTGCCACCTATATGGGCTTTGTTCTCCAAACGTCTTAGCGGCAAAGTGACCCTTTATATCACTGTCGTATCACTGACGATCAATCTTCTGTTTAAAATGATACTCCCATTGATCAATGGTTATAAGCTTTCGCGCGCCAACGAAATGCTATTGGGTGTATTGTTGCCGCTGATAATGTTGGTGGTTTATGAATTATGGGTGAAGAAAAAAATGGCCACCAGTAACGACTATAATAAGTACCTGGCGTATAAGTCAGCAAAGAAAGCAGCAGCGGTGCAAATAGACGAAGAAGAAAGGCTGGCTATCAAAAAACAAAATGTATTTGGTTTAAAGATGATTAGTTTTTCCCTGGTATTCATGTCGGTGCTAATGCTGGTATTGGCTTTTATTACTTCAAAAGCAACCGGCCTGGTAGTTGGTATTGCCATTGCTATTATGTTAGGTGCTATTATACCGTGGCGGGCTTCAAAGCGGGCGTGAAGCCGGGTTAATGATAAGTAATACCGGGATATCCGTTAACCACAGGACAATCCCGGATTTTATCCGCATTGCGAACCAATATATTACTCATAAAGCTTTTGACAAACAGGACAGAAAAAGGATCGCCGGCGCGTAATGCCCAGGTATTCTTTATGGATAGGTCCTTTACAACGGGGGCATGTTTTTTTGGTATGCGCCAGCCAGTGTTTTTTTAGCACAAAGGCCTTCTTCCATTTTAAAAAATCAAAGCTGTAGGTGCGCGTTTCATTCACCAGCTCTGTTAATTTTTTAGGAGGTAGTTTGCCAATGGTACTCAATGGGTGTACCTGGATCCGGTATAAAACTTCATTTTTAATAATATTTCCTGATCCGGAGAAAATATCCTGGTTGAGTAGAGCGTCGCATGCCAGCATAGCAGGAGTTTTTTTCAATTTTTTCTTCGCTGCTTTTGGATCCCAGTTGTCGGACATTACATCTGCGCTCCAGTCATATACCTCGTCAAGAGGTTCTTCAATTATTTTCACTGAGCAGGCATAAAAATTAATAAAGCCATTTTTAAAGCTCAGTCCCAGGCGGGGTGTGCCTTCTTTTTCTTCATTAATACGGTAAGAGCCAAATAACAGGAAGTGAATTCTTATAGTAAATTCTTTAAAGCATATCAGGAAGTGTTTCCCCCAGCTTTTAAAGTCAATGATCTTTTTCCCTTTGGCCCGGTCAATAGGTAGGGTACTGTTGCCGGAAACTCTGGTAACTTTTTGTCCGGCAAACGGGACAGCTAATTCTTTAAGAATGACGATGGAGGGGCCTTCGGGCATAAAGCTTTTATAAAATGCATACCAAAAGAATGCCATTCATAAAATAAGGATTGGTGTCACTGGCAATGTTCTAATCAATAGGTTATCAACTGTACAAATGCCTGTCAGTTAAGGGATACTTTTTTATTTGCTATAACCTTCAGTTTTTTTCTATCTTTAGTCTCTCTAGTTATTCGTCCTGTTTTATGAGTGATATACCTACTATAAAAGAAATAGCAAAAAGATTGAATGTTTCGGTATCTACTGTTTCCCGGGCATTGAATGATCATCCGAGAATAGGTTTGAAAACAAAGCAGGCCATTCAAAACCTGGCAAAAGAGTTGAATTATGAGCCCAATCCCAAGGCCATTTTCTTTAAACAAAAGAAAAGTTTTGTAATTGGGGTAATTCTTCCCCTGATCTCTGAGGATTTTTTTTCCAAAAGTATCAGTGGTATTGAAGATGTTGCCATGGAACATGGTTATACGATCTTATTTGGACAAAGTCATGAAAGCATCGCCAAGGAACAAACGGTAATGAAGGCAATGGTGAAGCAGCGTATAGACGGGTTGTTGATTTCGTTATCGAAAGAAACCAATAAATACAATCACCTGGTTGCATTGGAGAAGTATAATATACCGGTGGTGTATTTTGACCGGGTGCCGCCTTTTGAAAGGGCCAGTAAGGTTTTTTGTAGTGTTTATAAAGGTACAGAGCAAATGATTGAATGGCTGTTCAGGCAGGGACGGAAACGTATTGCTTTTATTAACGGACCCGATGAGATTGCAGCCAGCAGGGAGCGTTTAAAAGGATATATAGAGGGGATTTCCAGGAAGAAGCTAAAGATTGATATGCAGATGGTAGAAAAAACAGACCTGTCGGAAGAGGGGACCCAGCTTGCTATGAACAAGTTACTTAATTTAAAACGACCACCAGACGCTATCATTAGCTTTAATGATTATGTACACCTTGATGCCGTAAAATTTGCCATGCAGAAAGGGGTAAACATTAATGAGGATATTCTTTTCGCAAGTTATGCTAACATATCTGCTAACAAACATGCAGCCTACCCGCCGGTGGTATCTCTGGATCAGTTTCCTTACCAGCAGGGGCAAACAGCGATGAATATGCTCATCAATATTTTAAATAAAAAACAATCGGAGGGTGCCGTACAGGCTCCTTTTGAGCAGGTAGAAGTGCCGGTTTCGCTGGTGTATAGCTAACGTGAAATTTATACAATCGTTTGCGCAATTTTGCTATTCCTGTATGGTCTACCTTTATCTGAAATGTAACCGGAGATATGGATATCATGCATAGTGTGCTTGTCAGCTATGGGTTTAATAAGGATAGCTATACCATCGAACGCTTTGGGAACGGACTTATCAATGACACCTGTCTGGTAAAAAAGGAAGGTGAAAAGTACATTCTTCAGCGGATCAATAAAGCAGTTTTTACCAACCCGTTTCTTATAGCAGAAAATATTGAAAAAATAGAGGCTTATCTGGCAGAAACGGATACTTCTTATTTTTTTACTACGCCCTGTAAAACCTTAGGGGGCGACACTATCGTTTGCATAGAGGATCATTACTACCGTATGTTCCCGTTTGTAAAAGACAGTCACACCGTTGATGTGGTGCAAACGCCGCAACAGGCTTTTGAAGCCGCAGCCCAGTTTGGCCAGTTTACACGTGTGTTATCGGGCATGAACATTGATACGCTTAATATTACCCTTCCTGCGTTTCATGACCTGACTCTGCGTTACAACCAGTTTTTAGAAGCGCTTGAAAAAGGCAATCCGGCCAGGATCACAGAAGTGGCCGGCCTGGTGAAACAGTTAAAAAAACAGGCGGATATTGTTGAGGAATATAATAATATTCTGGACAATAGTGCTTTCCGGTTAAGGGTAACGCACCACGATACCAAGATCAGCAATGTGTTATTTGACGGGGCTAGTAAAGGGCTTTGTGTGATTGACCTGGATACCGTAATGCCCGGTTACTTTATAAGCGATGTAGGAGATATGATGCGCACTTATTTATGTCCCGTCAGCGAAGAAGAAAAAGATTTTAGTAAGATAGAGATCAGGGAAGAATTTTACTTTGCCATAGTGAATGGTTATAAAAGTTTTATGGAAGCAGAGCTTACTGATACAGAAAAACAATATTTTTTTTACGCCGGTAAGTTTATGATCTATATGCAGGCCCTGCGTTTTATTACCGATTATATAAATAATGATGTGTACTATGGCGCCCGTTATCCCGGGCATAACCTTGTCAGAGCTACCAATCAAAGTATTTTATTGCAGCGTCTTTTAGAGAAAGAGCCGGTTTTTTCGGCGCGACAGGAAATTATTCAATAATTTTTGTCATTCTCTTTGATTATTATAAATAAATCCTTTACATTTGCAACCCATTCGCACAAAGCGCGGCGGATCCGGGAAGTAGCGCAGGCCGGTAGCGCACCTGGTTTGGGACCAGGGGGTCGCAGGTTCGAATCCTGTCTTCCCGACCAAAAACAAGAAAGCTCACATTTTGTGGGCTTTTTTTGTGGGCATTTTTACCGGATTGGTGCCTTAATCGGGGGTTGAGCTGCAAACGCAAGAACTCTTTTCGCGATTTTCGTAGCTGCTAACCAGGTGTGGGATGATGTAAATAAAAGAAGCCGCCCGGAAAGGCGGCTCCCAAGATGTGTTTATAAACTGATGTTATTCTGCATTGGCGATAAAGGGTGCCTGTTGTATGTATTGTCCATTGTGCAACAGGTTAATGACAAACCGTGCCAACCGGCCGGCGCTGATCTGTTCGCCCGGACAGTCAGTAAGGCTTACTGCAAGAGGTCCTTCATCGTCGCTTTGTTGAATCATGGGTAATCGTATCATCGTCCAGTCTATGCTACTTTTACTTAAGACTTCATACTCCAGCTGTTTATCTGCGGTAGTCTGGGGATAATGGGTTTTCATCCATTCGGTAGCAGCCTTCACGCGGTGGCTTTTATGGTCGGCTGTGGCATCAACATTTAATCCTGTGATTACGATATATCGCCTGTTGTTATATAGCTGCATCGCAGCCAGAATATTGCGGGTAGCCTGGCTGAAGATGGGCGGCTCGCCCGCGGGTTGCCCCAGCATGCTGATTACGGTATCGCAGCCTTCTAACAGACGTCGTATTGCGTCGAGCTCCCTGGCGTCGCCTTGCACGACAGTTGCCAGCGGGCTCTTGATCTCAAAACCTTGGGGATTGCGTAACAGGATGCGAAAAGGAATCTCCTGCCTGATGAGTTCCTGGCTCAGGTATTGGCCTGATTTACCGGTGCCGCCGATTACGGCGATCTTAGGTATAAATATCATGAATGCTTGTTTTATAAATAGGAATAATAATCTCCTGTACACCTGCGGCAATGCGGGTGTATTATGGAAAAGCTGTCGATAGCTTTTGTTTTAAGTAGCCGTATTTATAAAACAATTCGAATGCTGTAAAGCTAGTAAAAATCTTGTACTTGCAGTTGAGAAGACAAACCCGATCAGGATATGCCTGGAGCGGCCGCAGATTTATGGTGAGCTATGGCATCAGGACTTTCCCTGCCGTAACCATGGAGCGTCTATCTTCAAAGTGTAAGTAAAACTTTTTTCATTAGCTCTTTAAAGTGGATGATGTATTTAATAGGAGCCTTGTGGCTGCAAACAAAGAACGATTAAAAGGTGGTCTGTAAATTCTCTTGTAGCTTGCTTATCTTTATCCCTATCTTAAATACAGCCATGATGATTCTTTTTAAAGCCCTGGCCACCACTGCGCTGCTCGCTGTTGGTTATTACACTTTCGCGCAAACTGAAATAAAATACCTGTCGGGTACAGGTGCAGATCATACAGTGCCCTGGGATTTTTATTGTACTGATGGAATGAACAGTAAGAAGTGGAGCAAGATCAATGTGCCCTCATGCTGGGAGCAACAGGGCTTTGGTGAGTACAATTACGGACACGTTCCGCTTGACAAAAGATTAAACGAGCAGGGACATTATAAACATGAGTTCATAGCGCCCCAGGCATGGAAGGGCAAGGATATACAAATTATTTTCGAAGGAGTTTTTACAGATTGTGAGATAATCCTGAACAATCAACCGGTAGGCAGGCATCAGGGAGGCTTTTATGAATTTGGTTTTGATCTTACAGATCAGATTTTATACGGTCAAAAGAATCTTTTGGAGGTTAAGGTTAAGAAAAAGTCTGATAACATATCCGTTAATCAGGCTGAGCTGGAGGCAGACTTCTGGAATTTTGGAGGTATTTTCAGGCCTGTATATATTCAGGTCAACCCCAAAGAACATATAGAACATGTTGCCATTGATCCGCGGGCGGACGGAACTATTCGGGCCGATATCACGATTAAAAACTCCGAAAAAACCGCCCGTCTGCGATTGACGATAAAGGATTTTAAGGGAAAGTCCCTTGCAACCTTTATTGAGCCGGTTAAAAAAGGAGCAGGTACCCTTCGCAGCACACAACAATTCGCCAACCCGAAGTTATGGTCGCCGGAATTTCCCAACCGATACATAGCTGAGTATGCCATATTGGATAAAGATGGAAAACAGCTGCACACATGCCGTGTTAAAATAGGTTTTAGAACGGTTGAAGTTCGGGCACAGGATGGTATTTATGTTAATGGAGCCAGAGTGAAATTTAAAGGCGTGAATGCACATACCTTTCACCCCAATTTTGGAAGAACTTCTTCTGAACGGATGAGTATAGAAACCGTGAATCTCATTAAGGATATGAACATGAATGCCGTCCGGCTATCTCATTATCCTCATGATAAACATTTCATGAATGCCTGTGATTCGCTGGGCCTCTTTGTGCTGGATGAACTTACGGGTTGGCAGGCTCCCAGTTATGATAGTGTGATCGGCCGGAAACTGTTGCGCGAATTGGTAAAACGGGATGTGAATTATGCGTCTGTTTTATTCTGGGACAATGGCAACGAGGGTGGATGGAATAAGGCATACGACCATGAGTTTGCTGAGGTAGATATTCAGCAAAGAGAAGTGCTGCATCCCTGGGGGGCTTTCGGAAAAACAGTTACTTCCCACTATATTGATTATAATTATCTATCCGGGGATAACTTCGCCAACAGGCAGATCTTCTTTCCCACTGAATTTTTACACGGTTTGTATGACGGTGGGTTGGGTGCAGGCCTCAACGACTACTGGTCAAAGATGTGGGCCAATCCGTTATGTGCAGGAGGATTTCTTTGGGTATTGGCTGATGAAATGGTGAACCGGACAGATACTAAAGTTCTTGATGGAGACGGTAATCATGCACCCGATGGTATTGTAGGACCGTATCATGAAAAGGAGGGGAGCTACTATACTATAAAGGAGATATGGTCACCCATTTTTATAGAAGATAAATATATAACTGCCGCTTTTGATGGGATGTTGAACATTGAGAACAGGTTTCATTACACCAATTTGACGGATTGTAAACTAACCTATCAATGGGTATCATTTCCTGCTGCATCTGCAGACAGCCGTAGAATAATTAGTCAGGGGCTGATTCCCGTTGCGCCTCTGAAGCCAATGGAGCGTACCCGGGTAAAAGTAGCGATGCCCATGGGTTGGGTGCAGGCCGATGTTCTTGAGATTGAAGCTAAGGATCCGCATGGCAGGCATATCTATACCTGGACGTTTCCGGTTAAGAGTCCGGACGAAGTAACTAATAACAGGATAACAGCGAGGGTGCGGCAACAGCAGGCCGTGCAGTATTCTGAAACTAATGACGATTTCGTATTTGATGTTGGTACTATAAAAATAGTAATTAATAAAAACTCGGGCTTACTCAGGGAAGTGGCCAATGCAAAGGGAATACTGCCCCTTACAAATGGTCCTGTGTCTGCAAGTGAGCATGACAAAGTGATGAGCGTGCGTCATACAGAAACTGGAGGTGCTCATCAGGTAGCCGTAACTTATGAGAAAAACAGGATGAATGTGGTATGGTCTATAAATCCTGGTGGACTGGTAGGCCTGGATATAAAATATAGGCCTTCGAACAATGTTGCATTCTGTGGTATAGATTTTGACCTGGCTGAAAGCGAGGTAGCCGGTTTGAAATGGATGGGCAACGGACCTTACGGCGTATGGAAGAACAGGTTGAAGGGTGTGTCTTTTAATGTGTGGGAGAAAAAGTACAATAATACGGTTACCGGTAGCTCAGGGTTTATTTACCCGGAGTTTAAGGGATATTATTCTAAATTTTATTGGGCTCAGATTAACTTGAAACAGGGCAGGTCATTTAAAGTATACTGCAAATCCGAAGATGTTTACCTGAAATTGTTCAACCCTAAGCCTGGACCGGATCCTGCCAATACCGTAGTTAAACATTCCAGGGGTGATCTATCCTTCTTGCATGGGATTCCCGCCATAGGTAACAAGTTCAGTAAAACAGATGTGCTCGGACCCGAATCTTCCAATTATCAGTTCGAGCCTAAGCGGGTTCTGGACGATTATTTAAATATGAGTCTTGTGTTTGATTTTGCGGGAATCGAGTAATTCGCCGGGCAATTTCCTCATCTTTAAATCTGATGATAAACAATAATAACTTTACCCGACGAATTTACAGTGTAGCCTTCCGTGTTTTTCCGTGTTAAATATAGTGTCGATGGTGATCTGACCTCCATGTTAAGAAGCGGGTTTTGGAGCTTAATATCACTTTTTATTTTTGAATGAAAAAATGGAAATCACTCCTGCAATCAAAGTAGGTTTAATTGCAGTCTATCAATCAAAGACCGACTCTTTCCTTGTTTCATTTTCTACAAATTCATAGAAAAGGTTTTGTGCAGAGTAAACTCTACGACATAGTTTCACCGTGCTAAAATTCCAGCCCTTATGCTAAATATACTGCCATCTCACAAAAGCTTCCATAGCTGCATAGTGTGTGAGACCGAGGTCGGCATATATCTTTGCAGTAGCGGCATTTCTTTCTTCGGCTCTTTGCCAGAACTCCCGGTCATCACTTCCCTGGAAGGGTACACTGTCTTTTTGCGACTGGTGTATAAAAATGCCAAAGCGTTTTTTAAGCACCTGTGCCGGGCTCATAGGTATGGCCATTTCAATATCTTCAATATCCCATTCCTGCCAGGCGCCTTTGTACAACCACAGCCAGCAATCATTGATCCATGCATCGCCATCGGCTTTAATACGCTGCAATGCTTTCAACACGGCGTTAAAACATACCAGGTGGGTACCATGTGGGTCGGCAAAATCTCCTGCACAAAATATTTGTTGCGGTTGTACTTCCCTTAGCAATTGTATGGTCAGTTCCACATCTTCTTCACCCAAAGGTTTCTTTTCAATAGTACCGGTTTCATAAAAAGGCAGGTTTTGAAAATGTACATTATTAGGATCAATACCTACATAGTTACAGGTGGCTTTAGCCTCGCCGCGGCGGATCAATCCTTTTAAAGCCCGGATAGTGGGAGAGTCAACCTGTCCGGGTTTTTTACCGGAGATATAAGCCCTCGCTTCACTTAAGATCTGTCCGGGTTTATCAGAGTTGATATCGGCGATCTCGTTAAATCCAACCGCAAAATCCAGGAAGCGGGTCACAAACTCATCTGTAACAGCAATATTGCCCGAGGTTTGATAAGCCACATGCACTTCATGTCCCTGGTCGTGCAGGCGCTGAAAAGTACCACCCATACTAATGATGTCATCATCAGGGTGGGGGGAGAAGATGATGCATTTTTTTGGGTAAGGCTCCGATCTTTCGGGGTGTGCCGGTATTACCGCATTGGGCTTGCCACCTGGCCAGCCGGTAATGCTGTCGCGCAACATATAATACACTTCGAGGTTGATCTCGTAAGCATCGCCTTTTTCCACCAGCAGGTCGCTGAGGCCATTGTCATTATAATCCTCGTTGGTGAGGCTCAACACAGTTTTACCCAGTTGCAAAGCCATATTCACCACAGCTTTTTTAATATTCTTAGGCGTCCATTCGCAATCGCCGGTGAGCCAGGGCGACTTAATCCGGGTTAGACCCGAAGCTGCTGCTTCATCCAGTACAAAACTTACATTATCGTGGTTTTGCAGGAAGGAAGCCGGAACGATCTCAGAATCTTCGTCTTCCACAGCTTTTTTAACCGCTATCGCTTTGGCCGGTCCCCAGGCCATCAGAATGATCTGTCTGGATTTCATAATGGTGCTGATGCCCATGGTAATGGCCATACGGGGCACTTCAGAAATATTGGCAAACTCGTAGGCATTGGCCAAACGGGTGCTGTTGGTAAGGTTTACCAGGCGGGTACGGGTGTAAATACCTGAGCCAGGTTCGTTGAAACCGATATGGCCGTTATTACCAATACCCAATATCTGCAGGTCGATACCGCCGGCTGCTTCAATTTTCTTTTCATAATCTGCACAGGCAACCTTGATGTCTTCTTTTTTTATTTCACCATTGGGGATGTTGATATTCTCTGGTTTAATATCTACATGATCAAAGAGGTGGTTATGCATAAAGCGGTTGTAGCTTTGCGGTGCTTCCTTGCTGATGGGATAGTACTCATCGAGGTTAAAGGAGATCACATTGCTGAAGCTCAGTCCTTCTTCTTTATGCATGCGTACCAGCTCTGCATACAGTGTTTTAGGGCTGGAGCCTGTAGCGAGGCCCAGTACGCAGTTCTGTCCCTGCTGCTGTTTTTGGCGGATGAGGTTGGCAATAGTTTGTGCAATTACCTTTGAACCACTTTTTACATCAGCCTGGATATTGACACTGATCTTTTCTAAGCTATCTATATAGCTGCCGTTTGCATGGGCGGAGGACATCATGTTGAAAGTACTTTTTTGTATGTGACAGAAATAACGTCGATGATATTGTTTAATGTATATTCAGCAAGTGGTTTCTAAGCAATAAACTTACTCCAATCAAACCCGCTCGTTTTCCGAGTTTAGAAAACCTGAATTCGGTATCCGTATTCACCAGGTTGAGTGAATGTTTATTAATGGAAGAAAGGATGGGTAACAAAGTAAGCGAGCCAGCCCGCGCCATTTCTCCGCCGATTATCACCAGTTCGGGGTTAAATAGATTTAACATCAGGGCTATACCTTTGCCTATTTTTTCTCCTGCGGTAGAAATAACCTCAATACAAAGGCTATCATCTTTCAATGCAGCATCTACCACATTGTGCAGGCTGATTTCTTCATGACGGGAAGTCTCTGTTAATATAGTTGATGTTCCATTTTGTATAGCGTAAACGACCTGGGAGATAATTGCCGCACCAGACGCTTCAGTTTCCAGGCAACCTTTTTTACCGCAGTGGCAGATAATGTCGTTATTAAAAATAGCCAGGTGGCCAAACTCACCGGCAAACCCCGACTTTCCTGAATACAGATCGCCTTTGATAATGATACCCATACCAATACCATCATTCAGGTTCAGGAAAAGTATATCTTTTTCGTTAGTTACACAGCCTTTGGCGTACTCACCAAACGACATAGCACGCGTATCGTTCTCGATATAACAGGGTAATTTAAAGCGCTCGCTAAGTATTTCGCTGAGTGGCTGCTCGTGAAAATTAAAGAAGCTATAGCTATTGCCAGTACGATGATTGACGCGCCCGGTAATAGTGAGGCCTATACCTGCTAATTTCTCCAGGTGAGCTTTTTGATTTTTTAAGTAAGCTTCCGTTATTTTACAAAGCTCATCAAACTTAGCCTTGGTATTTTGCAGTTCAAAAATTATGTTTTCCTGAACATCTACTATTTCTTCGCGAAAGTTTACTAAAGCTATATTTATATGATGACGGTGTATTTCAATAGATAAAAAATATCCCGCCTCGGGGTTTAATCCATAAAAATTAGGCTTTCTGCCTACACCAATAATTTCCTTACCCAAGTCAACCAGGAGGCCGTTTTTTAGCAATTCGTTAACAAGATCATTGATCTTTGGAACGCTCACTTTAGTGTGCTGAGCTAATTCGGCAATCGTTACCCTGCCATTTTTTATAAAATATTCGACAATATCTTTTTGTAATTGTACATTCTTAAAAGAGACACCGCTGGTGATTTGACTTTTTTCCTGCAATTCTGCGATAAATCCTTTCAATCCTTTCATTAGATAAATGAGCTTTAGAAAACTCTAATTGTAAAAATAATTAATAATAAAGATATAATAATATTTTTTATAGCAATTTTTAAAATATTTATTAAAATAATTTAATTAATATTTCTTAATTGAATTATTAATTTATATATTTGGATTCCATTATGAAAAATAATAAAAAACATTTTTTAATTATTTTGCTGCTTGTAGTGTTCGTTTCATCAGTGAGTGCCAGGGTTATTATTGTAGCTGACCGGCAGCATCCCGTAGCTGAAGTACTGATAAAATGCGGTATCGATGTCAGGTTCGCCGATAACCTGTCAAAAGCTATTCGATCCGCTGCTTATGGCGACGGTATCATAGTATTGCAAAACAGGCATGCTCCCTCTGCCGGTGAACTGGATATTCTTTCGCGAAAAAGGCTGAAAGTTTTTTTACAGTATCCTTCTTTTATTGGCAATACGGTGCCCGATGAACAAAAGGTAACACTGGAGCGCGTAGTAATGAATACCTCCTATATACGGGATATGGACTCGCTGGCTATTTTGTCTGTTAATGATCATTCATTTTATAAATACAGCCCCAAGAAGCTTACCTACGCCTACATTGCGAAAATAGCGGGGTTTGATAAAGCTGAATATGGATTTGAAGGCGTTGACAGGTATCCGTTCTTATTTATAGAAAATGGAATACTGGTTGCAGGTGCAGATATAAGTAACTGGCAACGGGCAAGATTTGGTCCGCAGGAGTACTGGAAAAACTTATGGCAGTTTGTCTTTCACTACGTGGGTATCAGTAAAACGGTATTATGGAATACGGACAAAAGTGTTCAGCCTGCATTGAATAAAAATAGTTCTGTAACTCGGGAGGACTATCTTAATACGCTACAACTGGGTGCCGGGTGGTATACCCGTTCGAAACTACTGGTGGCAGACAATTGGCAGCACCTGGTAACAGAACAAACACGCAAAAATGGTGAAGGTGTTATTTTCCCTGCAGTAAACGACTCCATGAAAGCCGGCGACGGCAGGCTGGGAATACTGGAAGGTCATGCGTCTTTTATTAACCATGATGGAAGCCAGCCGGTTCGATGGTGGTTGAGAGGTGATTGCCAGGCGGAAACAGCTTTTGCTTTGAGCTCGGCAGCATCGGTTCTGAAGAAGCCCTATTATGATACTATCGCACAGAACCTGCTTCGTTATTTATACCAAACGTCAAATCTCAGGCAGGGCGAGCGAAACGATCCGGCAAGCCCTTCTTTTGGTCTTATTGGTTGGGCAACAACCGACCCTGACGCCTACTATGGCGATGATAATGCCCGCGTGCTTTTAGGATCTATAGGTGCTTCTGCCAATATGAAAACCAGTGATTGGAATAGCTTTATTATAGAGGGTATATTGGGTAATTTCAGAACCGCCGGCCGCAATGGTTTTAGAGGTCCCTGGTTCAGGGATGCAGCCATGCAAAAGACCGACTGGAAAATCCTGTCTAAACGGGAGATCGTTAATGTACATCCTCACTACGAATCCTGGCTTTGGGCCCTCTACCTCTGGTTATACGATAAAACACAATACGAGCCCTTAAAAGATAAAGCAAAAGAGGCAATAGCTATTACGATGGCTCATTTTCCTGAATGGAAATGGACGAATGGTATACAGCAGGAATATGCACGTATGTTGTTGCCCCTTGCCTGGCTGGTGCGGGTAGAAGATTCACCTCAGCATAGAAATTGGTTAAAAATGGTAGCGTTGGCCCTCTTAAAAGATTTGGATGAGAGCGGCGCTATCAAAGAACGGCTTGGCATCTCGGGGTTAGGGCGTTACGATAAAATACGCTCCAATATTGAATATGGTACTAAAGAGGCACCACTCATCTCTGAATACGGAGATCAGGTGACGGATTTATTGTATACGCTCAACTTTTGCTCTTTCGGGCTTAACGAGGCTTACGCGGCAACAAATGATGATTATTACGAAAACGCGTTGAAGAAGATAGATGATTTTTTTGTTCGCGTACAGGTTAAAGCTCCCAACCATCAAGACCTGGATGGCACATGGTTTCGTGCATTTGACTTCGGCAGATGGGAATACTGGGCCAGCAACGCTGACTCGGGATGGGGGCCCTGGGGAACGCAGACGGGTTGGACACAATCATGGATTATTAATGCCCTTGTCTCCCGCATCACCAACCGAAACTTTTGGGAGTTCACTAAGGCTTCATTCGATACGGAACTGTTTCGACAACAGTGTGCTCAATCATTCAATCTAATGCTGAAGTAAAATAAATCTTTATGAGAAAAAATCTAAACCGGCTGCAGGCTTTGCTGCTTGTATTGCTTTGTCTTTTTTGCTCCTGTGCTAAAGATATCCGATTGGGTAAATACCCAGATCCCGAGCCGTCTTCCATTTACAATTTAAGAAGAGTGCAGATCACCGAAGGCCTGGTATGGGGTGAAACGGCCATACCAGGTGTAGTTACCTCCGACATTAAGCACGGCAATTTTGATAGCAGGGTATTGGTTATCCAGGATCTCAATAATGAAGCCGCTGTTGCCGTAGCATTGCCTGTAGCTAATGCATCCCTTAATGCCGGGGATGTTGTGGTTATGAATTTAAAAGGTGCAAGCATTGTGGAAAGATCGGGAGAGCTTACAATAATAAACCTGCCCTTAGAACAGTTGAAGGCAACCGGCGAACAAAGGGTTGTGGTACCCAAACCGGTAAGTATTGCTGCTGTGCTTGCCAATGCAAAATACTGGGGCCCGCTGCTGGTAAAGCTGGATAAGATATCTGTTTACAACCAGGAGAGCGACCGTTTGAACGGGGATTTGGTCATCGATGATGAGATAGCCGAAATGAAAGTATCATTTAATGCGGGATCTGCGTTTGAGCAAGAATCCAACCCGGGTTATATCGAATCATTAATAGGGATTGTTTCAAAAAGGGGGTCAGACTGGTCGGTGCGTCCGAGGAGCCTTAATGATATAAGATTAGGTGTATCGGAGATACTCGAAGATTTTGAGCAGGGCTCAAATACCAATTACGATAGTAAGGTGATGACTTTTGTAACGGGGGCTTGGGTAATCGATGGCGGCATTACTGCCACAAGTACTGCTGATCCTAAGAATGGTAAACAGAGTATCAGGTTGCAGGGCACCGTAGGAAATGCTAACCGCAATGGTGTAGTCGCCATGAATTTTGATCTGAAAGGCGTTAAGACAGTCTCTGTCTCCCACGGTATTTATCCGGCTGCCGCTGAATTAGCCAATATTAATCCCACTGTTCTTAGTGTAGAAGTATCCAGGAACGGAGGGCAAACCTATCAGTTGGTAGGCACTGCGGAAATTGATATCCAGTCCAGGTCTTTAAGCACGAACACCTTTTCCATCAACGCGGGCTTTAACGAGCCTGTGCGGATACGGATTGTTAATACCTCCCAACCCTTTGCCAACAACAGCCGCCCCCGAATTAACATAGATGATATACTGTTCAAATTTTAACCAAAATTTTATGAGTTACCTGATTAAAAGAATGAGCTTATTGCTGGCGCTTTTTATGGGCGGGACAGCTTTTTTATGGGCACAGGATACTATTATAGGAAATGTTACCGGAACAGTTATGGACGCAACCGGAATGCCCCTGCAACACGTAACGGTAAAACTGAGTGAAACGAATGCATCTGCTATTACCGGCACAGACGGATCTTTTTCCTTGTATATTCCAACTAAAGAGGCCTTGATTGAATGTTCGTATATAGGGTATCAATCGAAGCAGGTAATTGTTAAAAACAATGAACCGCTTGTAATTGTACTTCAGAAAGAAGATAAGTCCTTAGATGAAGTGATCATTGTTGGGTATGGTACCCAAAAGAAAGCTAACCTCACCGGGGCGGTAGAGCAAATAGATGGAGAAGTGCTAAAAAATCGACCGCTTACCAACCTGTCACAGGGTTTACAGGGCATGATACCCAATCTGAATTTAAATCCTGCCGATGGAAGGCCTGGAACCTCGCCAACTTTTAATGTTCGCGGACTTACTTCTATTGGCCAGGGAGGAAGTGCGCTGGTGTTGATTGATGGAGTAGAGGGAAATCCGGCGCTGCTCAATCCTCAGGATGTAGCATCGGTTACCGTTTTAAAGGACGCGGCATCATCGGCTATTTATGGCGCAAGAGGTGCATTTGGAGTGGTATTGATCACGACAAAAAATCCTGAAAAGGATAAAATGCAGTTAAGCTATTCTTCTAATTACGCGGTAAAAACACCTACTTATATTCCCGATTTTGTAACAGATGGTTATACATGGGCTTCTATGTTTAATGAATCTTTTTCCAGCTGGAATAATTATGCCAGTTATCCGCAAAATGTAAATAAGACGCTCCGGTTTTCACAGGAGTACCTGCAGGAACTAAAGCGAAGAAGTGAAGACCCCTCGTTGTCTAAAGTAGAGATTGATCCGGCAACTGGTCAGTATATATATTATGACAGCCACGACTGGACGAAAGATCTGTATAAAAAGAATACGTTATCCATAGACCAGGGGCTGAGCGTTTCCGGTAAAAGCAATAAAACCAGTTACCTCTTTTCTGCTCACTATTTCAATCAGCCGGGCTTGTTTCGTTATAATTCTGATGATTATAAAATGTATAATATAAGATCTAAGGGAAGTATTGAAGTATTTCCCTGGTTAACGGTATCTAATAATACCGACTTCTCAAAGGTATTGTCGCATATACCTATGAACGTGGGTGAAACGGGTGGTATCTGGAGGAACATGGTGGCTGAAGGTCATCCTATGGCTCCCTTATTTAACCCCGATGGTTCGCTTACCTTTTCAGCCGCTTATACGGTAGGTGATTATTGGTATGGTAAAAACGGAATGGATTATGATAGAAACATTTTTCGCAATACGGTAGGTTTTAGTTCCTCTTTCTTCAATAACGCTTGGCGCATCAAGGGCGATTTCACCTACCAGGTAACCAATAACAACGAAACCCGTATTCGCGTACCGGTTCCATATAGCCGTATACCTGGAGTAATTGAATACCTGGGAAATGCTTATAATGATATCAGGGAAATTAACCGAAACACTCAATACATGGCCACCAATGTATACACGGAGTATGAGAAAAGATTTAAGAAGCATTATATAAAGGCTATGGCTGGTTATAACTATGAGCTAAGTACCTACAAAAGAATAGGCGCCGAAAGAAACGGTTTGATTTACGAAGATGCTCAAGATCTTAACCTGGCCCTGGGAGAGTCTATTATTACTACGGGCGGCTATGAGCAATGGAATATACTGGGTGGGTTTTCGCGCCTGAATTACAGCTACGACGATCGCTACCTGCTGGAGCTGAACGGCCGCTATGATGGATCTTCCAAGTTTCCTGCTGATGAGCGTTATGCATTTTTCCCATCAGTATCTGCGGGCTGGCGGCTTACTAAAGAGCCTTATTGGCAGATCTCTAAAAATCTTATTTCCGACCTGAAGTTGCGGGCGTCTTACGGTTCTTTGGGTAACGGAAATATCAATTCCTATATTTTCCGGGAGCAGCTGTCACTGGCGCAGATGACGCGTATATTAGAAGGTACTCAAAATGCCTATACCAACGCACCGCCCGTATTACCGGAGGGGCTCACCTGGGAAACCGCTACTACGGCTAACTATGGGCTCGACCTTGCGTTACTAAATAACAAAGTGTTGGTTAACGTCGATTATTACCATCGCAAAACATCCAATATGTTTACACAGGGGCCTGAGCTGCCTGCAGTATTCGGGGCATCCTCGCCACGTGGTAACTATGCCGATCTGATGACACGCGGTTTTGAGTTGTCTGTAAGTTTTAGAGATCACTTTAATGCCGGGGGAAAACCCTTTAATTATACTGTCAGAGCCATTTTGTCTGACAATAAATCAAAGATCCTGAAATATAACAATGCCCGCAAGCTTCTGAACGACTACTATGTAGGGCAAACAGTTGGCGAAATATGGGGCTATGTTACCGATGGTTTTTTTGTTTCGGAGGACCACATAAGGACCTCCGCCAACCAGTCTCTTTTTCTGTCTACTGCTTCAGGCGTATGGCGTACAGGAGACATTAAGTTTAAAGATCTTAATAATGATGGTGTTATCAATTATGGGGACAATACTGTAGGTAATCCCGGCGACCGCGTAGTGATCGGTAATGAATCTCCACGTTACAGGTTTGGTCTTAATCTTTCGGCAGACTGGAATCAGTTTTTCTTTTCGGCTTTTGTACAGGGTGTCGGTCGTCAGGACTGGTATCCGAGTAGGGGGTCCAACACTTTCTGGGGGCAATACAATGTTCCGTACGGTCATCCATTGGTGTCGCAATTGGGACATATATGGACAGAGGAGCATCCGGATGCATATTTCCCCCGTTATACGGGTTATCTTGCCTGGACAGCAGGCGGAACTTTGAGGGAGGCGCAAACCCGCTACCTTCAGAACGCTGCCTATGCACGCCTCAAAAGCATACAATTGGGATACTCCCTTCCAACCGGATGGTTAAACCGGGTAAAGGCTAATGCCGCTACTATCTATGTATCCGGCGAAAACTTGTTTACCTGGTCGCCTATGTTCAGGGTTACTGCCCATAATATCGATCCCGAAAATACCGGTGATTCTGACCAGATATTAGGCGACAGTAACCAGGGTGATGGATTTAACTATCCGATGCTCAGAAGTGTTTCCATCGGACTATCTATAACTTTTTAAGATTTCAGCATGAAAAAAAATAGTATGCTCATTATACTGATCGTCCTTGTTACATCATGTAATAAACTTGATCAGGTTCCCAAATCTACGGTTAGTAAAGAGGCTGTTTTTAATACCGAGTCGGGACTTAAACTATATTCTAATTCTTTTTACAACATGCTCCCTACGTCCAATGATATACTCAAGGGCGATAATATGGGGGATTTCGTAGTTCGCAAAGATGTACCCGATTTCTTCAGAGCCGGTGCTTATGGACCTGCTCAAAGTACAGGATGGGTTTGGACAGAACTGCGCAACATTAATTATTTCCTGGAAAATAATAATGCACCTGGAGTAAGTGAAGCAGTACGTAATAACTATAACGGTATAGCCCGTTTTTTCCGGGCCTTATTTTACTTTGAAAAAGTAAAACGTTTTGGAGATGTGCCCTGGATTGGACGTACACTGGGTACTGGTGACCAGCTTTTATACGGAGGACGTGACCCGCGTTCCCGGGTCATGGATTCGGTTTTGCTTGATCTTAATTTTGCCATTGAAAATATAACTGCTAAAACCGAAGCTACTAAATCAAGGATTACCAAAACAGTTGCACAGGCATTTAAATCGCGCGTTTGTTTATTTGAAGGTACTTACAGGAAATATCATACCGAGCTTAATTTGCAGGCATCGGCAGCCCGATGGTTGCAGGAGGCTGCAAATGCCGCATCAGAGGTGATGGCGTCTGGCGCATATAGCCTGAATAATATTGCCGACACTGACCATAGTTACAAAGATCTGTTTATTAGTTCTGGTGTTAACAATGAATTATTATTGTGCCTCACTTATAGTGCCGAATTAGGCGTGTTTCATGACGCAAACTGGTATTATACCAGCGCCACTTATGGAGATCGTTTAAGCTTTACCCGTAAGTTTGTCAATACTTACCTGAACCTTGATGGCTCTGCATTTACTGGTAACCCGGGTTATGTATCACAGACGTTTATGCAGGAAACCAAAGGGCGCGATAAACGTCTGGGTCAAACCATCCGGATGAAGGGATACACCCGCGTAAATGGTGGGCAGACACAGAATGTGCCGCCTTTATTTTCTTATACATATACAGGCTACCAGCCGGTTAAATGGGTGCATCCCGATATGAGTCTGGATGGGGGAGTGAGAAATAATTCAAATATTCCTGTTATAAGATATGCCGAAGTGCTGCTCAATTATGCAGAAGCAAAAGCAGAACTAGGCACTATGAACGACGAAGATTGGGCGGCGACTATTGGAATGCTCAGGAGGAGAGGGGGCATTCAAAACGGTCTTAGTAGCAAACCTGTGCAGGCCGATCCGTATCTGAGGCAGCAATATTTTCCTGATATCACCGACCCTGTGGTGCTCGAGGTAAGACGCGAGCGCGGTGTAGAACTGGCATTGGAAGGCTTTCGCTTTTACGATATCGTGCGTTGGAAAAGAGGAGAGCTGTTTGCTGCTGCCTGGAATGGAATGTATGTACCTGCTTTAAATACTTCCTTCGATCTGAATGAAGATGGCGCTGATGATGTATCATTTTATAATACCGCTCCCGGAGCAACTCAAAATGGCGTCACCTACATTAATGTAGCAGCCACTGTAAATGGCCAGCCTAATGCATTAACACTTTCGGCAGGTACTTCCGGCGAAATTACCTGGTTAAACACGGTTCCCAGAACCTGGAATGATCGCATGTATTTGTATCCCATACCACTGAACGACCTCGTTTTAAACCCCGATCTTAAACAAAATCCCAACTGGTAAATTTTATGAAAAAGTATAACAGATCAAGTCTTAAACATTGGGTAGTGCCCGCTATTTTAAGTTTCTTTTTTTTAACATCCTGGGGTTGTAACCGCACTGGTACTGAATTGCCCGGCGATAGCAGCAAGGTATTGAAGCTGATGACTTACAACATACATATAGCTAATCCCCCATCCAGGCCGTCGGTGGTAGATGTGGAAGCTATTGCCAATGTGATCAACACGGTAAAGCCTGATTTTGTGGCTTTGCAGGAGGTGGATCGTTTCACAGACCGTTCCGGTAAAGACCTCGACCAGGCAAAGAAGCTGGCAGAACTTACTAAAATGAACTACAGGTTTTTTAAAGCACTCGATCGTTCTAACGGAGAATACGGCGTTGCGATTCTAACAAAGTTTGAAATTGAAGAATCTAAAGGATTTGTATTGCCCGTGGTGCAGAATACAGGTGCTGAACTTAGAGCTCTTGGATTGATAAGGGTGAAGCTTCCGGGTGATCAGGATTTTGTATTTGCCTCAACCCACATCGATCACATAGCAGATCAGAACAGGGAGCTTCAGTCCCGCGAAATTTTAAAGTCGTTAAAATCGTATCAGAAGTATCCGATTGTATTAGGCGGCGACTTTAATATGAATCAGTCCAATGAAGTGTGGAACACTCTTAAACTGATTTTTAATGTACCCTGTACCATGTGCCCTGCTACCCACTCGGCTACTAATCCCAAAACATCAATAGACTATCTTCTTTTGAATACGGTAAGCAAAACGGCATTTACCATTAAATCTTATAACACTCATTTAGAAACCTATGCTTCAGACCATCTTCCTGTAGTAATGGAATTAAAATATTAAATGTATATGCAAACAACGGATTTTGAACAAAGGTCGATTTTATATAAGAGTTATCTTTTAGATAACGTAATGCCCTTTTGGATGGAACATTCAATTGACCAGGAATATGGAGGTTTTTTTACATGCCTCGATCGCACCGGCAGGGTGTATGATAAAGATAAGTTTATATGGCTTCAGTGTCGTCAGGTGTGGACACTTTCTATGCTGTATAATAACCTTGAAAGCCATACAAGCTGGCTCGATGCTGCAATAGCCGGAGCCGAATTTCTAACGCGTTATGGCAGAAACAAGAGTGGCGACTGGTATTTCTCACTTGATAGAAAAGGAAGGCCACTGGTGGCTGCCTACAATATATTTTCGGATTGTTTTGCCACAATGGGCTTTGCGCAGCTATACAAAGCAACGGGTAATAGTACTTATGGCGAGATCGCAAAGCAAACCTTTGATAATATTCTGGCCCGAAAGGACAATCCCAAAGGAGGGTTTTCGAAACAGGTGGCAGGCACGAGGGATTTAAAAGGATTTTCGCTTCCTATGATTTTGTGCAACCTGGTGCTTGAAATTGAACACCTGCTATTGCCGGATATGGTACAGCAAACCCTGGAGTTTGGTGTAAACGAGGTAATGGAAGTATTTTATAAGGAAGAGCATGGCCTGATATTGGAGAATGTAGGGCTGCAAAATGAATGGGTAGACAGCTTCGAAGGCCGGCTAATTAATCCCGGTCATGGTTTGGAGGCCATGTGGTTTATTATGGATATAGCATCGAAATTTAATAATAAAGCGCTGATCGAAAAATGTATTGATATAAGCTTAAAAATTCTGGACTTTGGATGGGACCCGGTGCATGGCGGATTATTTTATTTTAAAGATTTAAGAGGATATCCACCTCAGCAGCTGGAATGGGATCAGAAGTTGTGGTGGGTGCACCTCGAAGCTATGATCAATGCTTTGAAGGCATATCGCTTGTCGGGCAATCAATTATGCCTGGCCTGGTATGAGAAATTACATGAGTACACCTGGAAACACTTTGTAGATAAAGAACACGGAGAAATGTTCGGCTACCTTAACCGGCAAGGTAATGTGCTGCTGAACCTCAAAGGCGGAAAATGGAAAGGGTGTTTTCACGTGCCCCGGGCCTTATATCAACTTACAAAGTTGTCACAAGAAATATTCACCTATGCTCATTCACCATCCTTAATGTCAATTTAACAATTTACAATGAAACCAGAAGATAATGTTCAAAAGGTCGATAATGCGCGAGGCTTTACACTGGCGCTGATTGCGCTTGCTATTCTTTATTTTTTGATGGGATTCACCACTGTTTTGAATGATACCCTGGTTCCCTTTTTTAAAGACGGTTTCCAGCTTACTTATTCGCAATCTTCTCTTGTTCAGTTCTATTTCTACCTGACTTACGGTTTGATTTCCATCCCGGCAGGTAAACTGGTTGAAAAGATTGGTTATAAGCATGGAATGGTATGGGGCTTTTGTATTGCTGCCGCAGGGGCCTTTTTATTTTATCCCGCGGCTCATTTTCACCAGTATATCTTGTTTCTCGCTGCATTATTCGTAGTGGCTATAGGCATAGTTACATTACAGGTGTCGGCTAACCCTTATATAACTGTCCTCGGTCCTGAACACAGCGCTGCATCAAGGCTTACGCTAATTCAGGGGGTGGGTTCGGTAGGTACCACACTCGCGCCTGTATTTGGTGCGCATTTTATCCTGTCTAAAGTAGATGCCTCCCAGGGTTCCGGGGTGTTGGTTAAACCATACCTACTTATTGGTGCAACCTTATTGCTTGTAGGGGGCATAGTATATATTTTAAAGTTGCCTGTTGTAACGTCTAAAAAGCCGGGAGGAGAAGGCGTGTTATCTGTTATGCAGATGCTCAGGACCTTTCCTAATTTAAAATATGGAGTTATAGCTTTGTTTGCATATGTAGGTGCTGAAGTGGCAATTGGCACCTACCTTACTAATTATATTGCGGATACTGTGTTTATATCAGAGCGCGAAGCGAATGTATTTGTATCTTATTATTGGGGTGGAATGCTGATAGGTAGACTAGCGGGAGCCTCTGTTCTACGATATTTCAAAGCTAATAAGGTATTGGTTGCAATGTCATTGCTGGCGGGCGTTTTCATTACAGGCTCACTGCTATCCGAAGGTTATTTATCTGTTTGGCTGATGGTAGCCGTAGGGTTGTGCAATTCAGTAATGTTTGCTTCAATTTTTTCGCTATCGGTCAAAGGATTAGGCCCTTCAACCGGCAAAGGCTCAGGTATGTTGTCTGCAGCCATAGTTGGCGGAGCCCTAATTACTTTTCTTCAAGGGTATACAAAAGACCTTTTCAGCTGGAGTATCGCCTTTATCATTCCAATTACCTGTTATCTATTTATCTTTCTTTATGGGTATAAATTTTATATATCCAGGAAGGTGAGAAGCTTGTAGATACTGATCAACAGAGAGAGAACGATCAGGCAAGTAACGCTATCTCCCTGCAGTTTCAAACGGCGATTAATGGGTTGCAAATACGCCTCAATTTTGAATACAGCGCTGCACAAGGAAGGGCTTATTTTTTCAGGAGTACCTGTTCAGCATATTCAACACATTTTTGAACTTCTTTCACTGCATCAGAAGCTGGAGGGATGGGGTATTCAAGTTCAGCGCTCACCGGAATCGGGTAGCGCATTGATTTCAGAAGGTTTAATATTTCGTCAATCGGCGTATCGCCCTGGCCCCAGGGCAGATTAGTGCCCCCGTTTTCTTTGTTCTTCCTGTCTTTGAGATGCATAGAAGTGATCCGCTTATGATTTGCCTTTATGAATGCCAGTAAGCTTTCCCTGGTGTTGTTGCCCCCGGCTGCAATGTAATGCCCGCAGTCGAGATTGATGGCATTATAGGGAGATTGAGCAAGTGCCGTTACCCAGGCCTGGTCATTGCCCTGTAGATGGTTATGATAAGATACATATATTTTGTGCTTGGCTGCCAGCTTGCCTAATCTTTCTGATTGTTTGGGGTCTTTGGGTAGTTCTACCGTAACCGACTTTGCGCCCAGTGCTTTTGCTGCTTTTAAGGCATATTCAACTTCTTCATCCGTGTTATCAGGTCCCAGCGCATTCGGCTTAAAGGCATAAATGCTGACACCCGCATCATTAAACATTTTTTTTACTTTTTTAAACCCTTCGATAGGTACAGAAGCCCGCCATGCTGCCACCTGTTTGGGGTCCGCCGGTTTTCCCAGGTATGCTTCCACAGGATCACCCATTAATTCCGTGGCGCTGATACCACTTTTCACAATATGATCTAATACCTGCTCGAGTTGACCTGGCATAGTGCGGTAAGAATAAGTGATCACGCCCACCTGAACACCCGAAAATTTAGAATCAGGTTGCTGACCAAAACTAAAAAGATAGCAAAGACTCAGTGTGCAGCATAAAATAACTTTTAGGGTAAGGGAATTATGACGTGTCATCTTTTTAAAAGAAGAGTACATGGGGCAATAATTTTTTTATTATGAAAATAACCGTTCTAAGTTAATCAGAACGGGACATACCTGCAACTATACTTTCCAAAGGCGGTATCAAAGTAGTTTTAAAGTGAATAAGAGCTGTTACCTGCAATGCAAATAAAGTGGCCGCGAAAAGCTAACGTTGACCTGGTATCAAGAAATCATTATAACTCGTAAACTTCTATCGGTAGCAGGTCCGGGTCGGTAAAAAAGGTAAACTTCTTGCCTGTAAATTCGTCTATGCGAACGGGTTCAGGTATGATGTTTTTTGATAGCAGATATTTAACGGTATCATCGATGTTCGTAACGTTAAAGGCAATATGTCTCAATCCGGTAGCTTCAGGTCGGGTCGGCCTTTCCGGCGGATCGGGAAAACTGAAAAGTTCAATTAGGTATTGACCGTTCAGTGAAAGATCCAGTTTGTAAGAATTCCTTTCGGCCCTGAAAATTTCCTGCTCAACAGTAAATTCCAGTACCTCCGTATAGAACTTTTTAGATCTTTCGTAGTTCGAGCAGATGATAGCGATATGATGTAGTTTTTCAATTTTCATGCTGTAATGTAGGAAGTCTATACCAAATTACAGCATACATCATTCTTTAGCATGTTTTCACCTTTCTTCAGTTGTCCATTCTTTACTGCCATATTTCTTGTAAAGCTGCTCTGTAAGTTCCACTTCTCCATTTCTACTCACTGTAAAGGTTTTTCTCTCCCATTCGGTAATAGGATCCCGCCCCGTCTTTTGAAAATGTCGCGTTGTAATAATAATGGTATTGGTTTTTACAGTTAGCCATTCTTTGGTCCAAAAAAGATTGTTACAATCACCTCCTTCATCTTTATAGGGGTAATAAGCCAATACATATTGCTGTTTACCTTTTTTAAGAATGTATAATTCTCTTATTTCGTCTTGGGTGTTCCATTCATTACCGATTTTTTTAGATTGGGTAATAAATGATTGTGCATTGATTTTAAATGTTTTTGCCTGCGCCGATACCATGCAGGTGGCAGTAAGAAACAAAGTAATAGATAACAGGATTTTGATATTCATTATTGTTGCCGGTGGGGTTACTCCCAATAAACAAAAGTAACATCTTACTGCTTATGTCAGTGCTTGGGAATTCTGAAAGTCCGGATAATAAAAATATTGAATACCGGCATATAAGTATTTTGTGCGGAACTATAAAGTTGAAACAAAGATCTCCGCGGGTATTCAGCCCACGGAGATCTTCAATCAGCATTTTTCAGGGACTGCGCCTGGGTGTTTTGCATGGTGTATCTGCTGGAAAATATGATATATACCGGATACAGCCTTTCATAATCGCGGTTAATAACTTAATTTCATTATTGATTGATGACTAGCAAACATATAAAGTTCATGTTCGTGGAAAAAGGGTATTTTTCCCGTATTTGCAACGAACCAGGAATTACACTTTGTTTATTTAAGTAAACGGTGTTCGTTATCCCACGCTTATTGTTTACTGGCACCGGAGATGAGACGAAATAATTAATTGAAAATTTTGAAACTGGATAAAACTTATTACAGCAACCAGGATGTGTTGTTCCTGGCTAAGGATCTGCTCGGTAAAGTGCTGGTAACCCGGGTAAATGGAGCAACTACTTCAGGCATCATTACGGAGACGGAAGCCTATGCGGGTGTAGGCGATAAAGCTTCTCATGCTTATGGGGGGCGGCGTACCAACCGTACAGAGATCATGTATCAGCAGGGAGGTGTATCTTATGTCTACCTTTGTTATGGCATACATTATTTGTTCAATGTGGTCACCTCTCTTAAAGATGAGCCTCATGCGGTATTGATAAGAGCAGTTGAGCCGTTGGCTGGTAAGGATATCATTGAAATGAGGCGCAACCGAAGCGTTGATAAGGCTTCTGTTTCTTCCGGCCCGGGCTCGGTAAGTAAGGCGCTGGGAATTGATTTGGGTTTGAATTCAAAAGATTTAACAGGAAACGAAATATGGATTGAAGATCATGGCCTCCGGTACGATGATAGTGAAATAGCAGCTACGCCCCGTGTTGGTGTGGATTATGCCGGTGACCATGCTTTATTGCCCTGGCGTTTTTTTGTGAAAAATAATAAGTATGTAAGTAAGCCTAACAAGGTTTAGTATATCGCACTTTACAGGTGACCAGCCGGGTAACATCAGTTTGGTTATCCAGCGGAGGGCCAGGTTGGAGTACGGGATGATGTCTTTTATTGCTTAACCCAATAGATCACGTATCGCCTGCATATGTTGAACCAGTGCTGCCAGCTTCCTGCCCGAAAGGCCGCTAATAAAGCGAGCTATTTGCTGGTTGGAGGCCGCATCGAGTTTACTAAATTCACCTTTACCTTTCCTGGTAAGCAAAAGCTCTGTTACCCGTGCATCTTTGTCTGATACCCGTTTCGTTATCAACTTGTCTTTTTCAAACTGCCTGATCACCCGGCTCAGGTATCCTTTGTCCATACCAATCGTGGCGAGTATCTGCCTGGCGCTAACCGGCTGCTTCGTATGTATCTCGAAAAGAACCCGTGCCTCCACCAAAGAAAAGGAGCTTTCCAGCAACTGGTTGTTGAGTAGTCCTAACAAGTCTGTATAATAACGGTTAAAGGCCCTGATGTCGTTGATAGCTTTTTGTTGCGCTTTCATAAAGTGTTTTATATAGAACTGTCAACCAAGTTTGAGTTCATAACGTTGCTCCATTACCGGTTTGTCAAACCCTTTAGATGCTGTTTCTTCTGTCAATTGGAAGCCGTATTTCTGGTATAGGGTAATAGCTGCCTGTTGATCTGCCGTCGTCCACAAGTAAGCTTCATGAATGCCTTGCTTCCTCATAAAACCAATAAACTCCTGCATTAACAACTTTCCCAAACCGATACCCCGATAAGCGGGTTGGAAAATAAAATAACGTAACTGTAATTTCGATTCCCGATGTTGGGCAATCAGCGAACCTATGATCCTGTTATTGTGTTCACATATCCAGATGCTATCCCGGGCTTCGTCGTACTCCATGATAAAATCCTTCATTCCTTCGAGTACATAGGCTTCAAAACGAAATCCATAACCGCATTCTTTGGCATATAAATCGCCATGGAGGTAAGCGATAAAGCCAACATCCCCGGGCATCAGGTTTTTCCTGATATGAATATCTTCAAGTTTGATCATCATTTTAGTTGATTTTGTCAACTATATAGTAAAGGTAATATAAAAAAGTTGACAAAATCAACCTTTTGAAGATTGGTAAAAATTGTATGGCTCGATGATACCGCTCATTAAGGCCTGTGCCTGCTGGCTGCAGGTTCCGGCATAGCAATTGAATCTTTTTTGAAAACAGATATGCTGAAATTTTTTATTCCATTATTATTCTTGCTAACATCCTGTGGAGCGAGAATAGATTCGCAGTTTAGACATCCGGTGAAGATAAAACAGCCAAGGATAAGTTACTGAATACGGGGGCAGCATTATTGTAGGACAAAACGCCTCTCAGGCAGTTCGGTACTTGTCACTCACCTGGTCAGCTTGCCCGATTAGCACGAAGCCTGGTTATCTGTAGTGAAACTGCGTGACCTTCATCCCCAGGTAGTTATTCCCGGGCACGGAGCAGTAATGGAAGGCGATGAGCTGGCAAGTGGGCTCGATCACCTGGTGGAGTATTTTGGAGACTTTGCTAAGCCCGATTATGGGAAATTTACCTGAGAGTGGTCAGTTATTCCGTCGGTTTCAGATGCCGTTCATTGCCGTTAAAATGATCGGCTGTTCGTCTGTAACCACTATAGTATGCTCATGCTGCGCCATAAAACCACCTTTATCTCCTACCATTGTCCAGCCGTCGTTTAAGGTATCAGCATAAGTTGAGGTGGTAGTGATAAAGGTTTCAATAGCTACGACGGAGTTCTTTTTAAATCTTTTAGGATTACGCCGGTCTCTGTAGTTGGCTATCTCCAAAGGTTCTTCATGAAGGCCTCTGCCTACGCCATGCCCGGTAAGATTTTTAATCACTTTATAGCCGCGCCTTTTAGCTTCTGTTTCTATAATATGCCCGATGTCTGAAATACGAACACCGCCTTTTATGTTGGATATTGCTTTATGTAAGATTTGTTTCGAGGCCTCCACCAGTTTTTGATGTTGATTCAGGTCGTTCCCCAATACAAATGAACTGCCGTTGTCGGACCAGAATCCATCCAGTTCCGCTGATACATCAATATTCACCAGGTCACCTTCTTTCAATATCCTTTTGCTGGAAGGGATACCATGGCAAAACTCATTATTCACACTAATGCAGGTATAGCCCGGGAAGCCATAGGTTAAATAAGGTGCTGATCGGGCTCCAAAGTCATTCAGCAGCTTTGCGCCATAGTCGTCTAATTCCTTTGTCGACATGCCAGGCCATGCATAGGCGATCATTTCCTTTAAAGTGAGGGCAACTGCTTCGCTTGCCTTTTGCATGCCTATAAGTTCTGCTTCCTTTGTGATGGACATATAGATCGATTTAATGTATTAAATGAATTTAAAACTGACCGATCACAAATATACATATTACCTGCGGGGTTATGGGTAGTGTTGAATGGTTGTAGCTTTTCCGGCTTTTAAAAAACGGTTAACTTTGGAGTAATGAAGAAGCCCTCATTCTTTTTACTCTTTGTAGCCTTTGGAGTGCAAACGGCTGTTGCCCAAACTTCTGAAATAGAACGGTTAAGAACACAGCTGTTGATGAGTAAGGACAGCTTGCGACGGGTCGATTTGTTGAATAGAATGGCAACGTTATTTTACGAGGTCAATATCGACAGCACTTTTAATCTTGCGAAACTCGCCCGCGAAATTTCCGACCGGCATGATTATCAAAAGGGGAAAACGGATGCGATCAAAAACCTGGGAATATCATTCGATGTCCGGGGCAATCCTCAACTGGCGTTGCGATATTATTTTAAGGCTTATGAAGGTTACCAGGCTATGAAGGATCATGCCAATTCGGTACAGATGCAAATGAATATGGCGATGGTGTACCAGCAAACAGGAAACGATCCCAGGGCAATTGAATTGTTTAATGAGGCATTAACACAGGGCGCTCAACTGGCTAAGGATTCGATGCTCGCACCACTTCTGTATAATTACCTGTTGATGTATCCCAGGCATTTTGGAAGTGACACAACAAAATACTATCTCTCAAAGGCAAAGGATATCGCAAGGCGCTACAAAGATCAGCTCGTTTTGTTGGCCATCGAACAACTGGAAGCAAATGAGCTGATTGAAGGAGGACAACGGCGGGAGGGGATAGAACGCCTGGAATTGGCCATACAGAAAGCGCATAAACAGAAACTGTATTATGCGTCAATGGATATGATGATCGGCGCGGGCGATCAATTGTTGCCTGATGACACAACCAGAGCCTTATCGCATTACAGGGAAGCTTTAAGAATAGCAGAAAAGCAGGGGTACCTGTCTTACAGCCAGGAGATCTCCAGAAAATTATTTGATTTTTATGAGGGTGCCGACTACAAACAGGCCGCGTATTACGCCCGGTTGTCGCTAACATTGGCAGATCGGCAAAGAGAGCAGGAGAACGCTTCTGGTGTAGATTATATGGGATATGCCATACAGGAAAGCCAGCTGGCTTCGGCGCAGCGCCACTTATCAGATCAGAGAAAGCTACTGCTTATAGGTCTAATGGCTCTGCTGATGGTTATCATAATATTGGTGCTTATTCGCAGGAATCTTTTGAAATCGCGCTATTTTAACCAGCAATTAGTATTAAAAAACAGGGACTTAAAAGATACGCTTTCAGCGTTGGAACATAGTCATAAAGAAAATACGAGAATATTAAGAGTAGTAGCGCATGACCTGCGCAGCCCGGTGGGAGCGATTTACTCGTTGGCTGGTATCATGCTCAGCCATTCGGAGAGGCAGCCGGATGATATGGAGATACTGGGTTTGATCCGCACATCTGGTGCTAATGCGCTGCAACTTGTAGATGATCTGTTACAGGCACAGTTTAAAACGGAGAATATAGCAAAAGAGCTACTGGATATTTCGGAGGTTCTGAAATATTGCGTCACCATTCTTAAGCCCCGGGCGGAGGCAAAAAAACAGGATCTGGTGCTACATGTGCTGCCTTTGGAAATACCGGCCAACAGGGAACAATTATGGAGAGTGATCAGCAACCTCATTACCAATGCCATTAAGTTTAGTCCCGAAGCAGCACGTATTGAGGTTGTTGCTGAAAAAGTAGCCGATAAGGTTTATATAAAAATAATAGATGACGGTATTGGTATTCCTGAAAAGCTTAAGGCCGGCATATTTAAACTATACTCTCCGTCTAAAAGAGAAGGTACTGCCGGTGAAAAAACCTACGGAATGGGGCTGGCGATTTCAAAGCAAATAGTAGAGGGACATGGAGGACGTTTGTGGTTTGAACCCAACAATCCGCGGGGATCTGTATTTATAGTTGAACTTCCGTTGTGGCAGTAGTATTTTTATCGTTGACAACCTACCTGTCAGTTATCATAATGAAGCAACCCATCATAGCATGCTATAACGGGTTGCCTTCGATCCTTAGTCGCTGTTATTTATCGATATATTTGAAGCCTTTGATATTATGTGGTTTGCTGCTTAGCTGCCTTGCGCCTGTAACTGAAATAGAATATCTGGGGTAGCACGGTAAGCGACAATATCATACAAATCAGTAATCCTCCCACTATCATAATGGCCAGCGGCTTTTGAACTTCTGATCCCATACCGGTAGATAAGGCTGCCGGCAGGAGCCCGATGGATCCCATCAATGCGATCATTACAATAGGGCGGATACGGCTATGTACTCCATTGGATATAGCTTCTTTTAAATTCATTCTCCGCATATTTTCTTTCATCACGGCGATCAATATGATACTGTTGATTGTATTTACACCAAAGAGTATAATAAAGCCTATACCGGCAGAAATACCGAAAACCGTTTGTGTGATCCACAAAGAAAGAAAGCCCCCTATGAATGCAAAGGGAATTGTACTGGCCGCAATAAGGGTGTCCTTAATGGTGCCAAAATTAAAGTACAATAAAAATAATACCAGTAACAACACTGCGGGTACAATAACAGATAATTGTTGAGAGGCGCGCTCTTTACTTTCAAACTCACCCGCCCAGGTCATTTTATTTTTTACCGGTATTTTCACTTCTTTAGCTACTTTGGCTTTGGCTTCTGCAATAGTACTACCCAAATCCCTGCCCTGTATACTAAAGCCAACTGCAATGTAGCGGCTGCTGCCTTCGCGGTAAATAAAGGCAGGCCCTGTAATATAGCTGATGGTAGCAATTTCTTTTAGGGGTATTTTCTTGCCATCCTCGGCAGGGATCATCATTTCGCCGATCTTTTCTTCGTTGTCCCGGTAAGGCTTATCAAACCTTAACCGCACATCAAACATTCTTTCATCTTCATAGAACTTAGTGGCGGCCCGGCCTCCGATCGACATTTCTATCACAGCCTGGGCATCTGCGATATCAATACCATAGCGCGACATCTTATGATCGTGCAACTGTATTCTTAACTCCGGTAAACCGATATTGCGGTATACATTCAGGTCTTCTATGCCCTTAACAGTACGAATGCTATTAGCCACCTGGTCGGCATATTTTTCCAATTCAAAAAGGTTGTTGCCATAAATCTTTACTACAAGCGAGCTTTTTACACCTGCTACGTATTCCTCAACATTATCTTGTATAGGCTGGCTGAAGCCCAATACAATACCCGGGTACACATCCAACGACTTTCGCATTTCTTCTACCAGTTCGTCTTTTTTGACAGAACGTTTCCATTGCTTTTCCGGATGTAATTGTATGTGGAATTCTATATTGAAGAATCCTGTGGGATCCGTGCCATCATTAGGCCTGCCTACCTGGTTGAGCACAAACTTCACTTCTTCGAAACCTCGGACCTTCTTTTTCATTTCCTCTGCTAACCGGGTTGATTCTTCGAGGTTGACACTATTGGGTAATGTGGCTCTGACATATAGCGCTCCTTCATTAAGTTTAGGTATAAACTCTGTTCCGTAAAACATGAATCTTACCGCAGATCCGGCCAGTATTACTATAAAACCGATAACAACAATCCTGCGCCGGCGATTACTCCACAAAAACAGACGAAACAGGTTGTTCTTGAAGAATTTCGAAACGACATTTTCCTTTTCCTTTATGTTTTTGGTAAGCATTAGCCTGCACAATGCAGGCACATAAGTAATGCTGAGCAGGAGCGAGCCTAATAGCGCATATCCAAGAGTAAATGCCAGCGGCCGGAACATTTTTCCTTCTACCTTCTGAAAAGAGAAGATGGGTATCAGGGCCACAATCAATATGAGTTGCGCAAATACAATATATCCACCTACACTTCCCGCTCCTTTGCGTATCAATCCCAGCTTGCTGCTTTTATTAAACCGTTCCATGCCCAGCTGATGGGCCCTGACCTCCATGGTTACAAAAACAGATTCTACAATAACCAGGGTTCCTTCCAGCAATAGGCCAAAGTCTATAGCCCCCAGGGATATAAGGTTGGCCGGTAATCCCTGTATGCGCAACATGAGTAATGCAAACAGGAAGGAGAGCGGTATGACCGACGCTACTATAAGTGTAGTGCGCCAGTTAAATAGAAAAATGAAGACAATAATTGATACGAAGAGAATGCCTTCGATAATATTTTTACTTACGGTGTCTACGGTTGCATTCACCAGCTCTGTACGGTCAATAAAAGGCTCTATTTTTACGTCTGCAGGTAAAGTGCTGTTATTGAGTTCGGCAATTTTTTCTTTTAACCTCGGAATGACATCTCCGGGGTTCTCGCCACGCAGCATCATCACAATGCCCTGAACCAAATCTGTGTCATCCTGTAAACCTACTTTGCCCAGCCTTGGTTTGGCTGCTATTTCTACACGCGCTACATGTTTTACGAGTATGGGTGTATTGCCTTTTACTTTGATGAGGATATTTTCGATATCTTCTATCTGCTCTAATAAGCCCACACCTCTCACTACATAAGCCTGGCTACCTCTTTCAATGACATCGCCACCTACATTAATATTGCTTTTGGCTACGGCATCATATACATCTAAAGGAGACAGATCATAGTTAGCTAACTCAGTTGGGTTGATCTTGATCTCATAGATCTTTTCTTCTCCTCCAAAACTAATAATGTTAGATACGCCGGGTACAGCAACCAACTCCCTTTCTACTACCCAATCGTGAATGGCAGTTAGCTCTTTGATGTCGCGCTTGCTTTTTAAAACATAACGGAAAATTTCACCGGTGGCTCCGGCAGGCGGCTCAATACTGGCGTCTGCGCCATCTGGCAGGTCTATGGACTGCAACCTGTTGGCGGCATACTGCTGTGCATAAAAGTCATCTACATCATCATCGAAAAGTACGGTTACAACCGACAGGCCAAACAAAGAAATAGAGCGGACATCCGATTTTTTAGGAATCGTATTTAATTCCTTCATTAGTGGAAGGGTAACGAACTTTTCAATTTCTTCCGCACTCCGGCCCGGCCATTGTGTAATGATACGTGCCCTGGTATTAGTTACATCCGGGTATGCTTCAATGGGTGTATGCAGGTAAGCTACTATTCCGGATACCACCAGCAAAGCAGTCAGAAATAATACGATAATGTAATTTTTTAAAGAAAACGAAACAATTCGCTGAACGATCTTTGTCATATCGATAAGGATTTAATCAAACACCAATCCTGGTGCAATTGTGTTACCTGGAAATCTGCCTGTACATGCAGAGATCAAAATGATTGAAGTGCCTGGTAAATCAGCAGGTGATTACGGGTGATGATTTTTTCTCCGGGTGTTACCCCTTCGGATATATAGATTTTGTTATTGTTCCTGTTTCCGGCCTTAACCTTACGTACTTCTATGCTGCAGTCCTCTTTATATATTAATACATAGTATTCGTTGTTGTCAAACACCAGGGCGGCCTCTGGCAGGCACAGCTGCATAGTTGTTTCGTGTTTTAAAGCAATGATATCTACCATCATACCTGGCTTTAACAACAGATCTTTATTAGGCATAACAATACGCGCCTGCAGTACTTTTGAATCATTATCCATTACCTGTGAGAGTATAGATATTTTACCCTTGAATATTTTGCCCGGGTAAGAAAGCGTGGTGATATCTACCGGCATGCCTTCTTTTATCTCGGCGATATTGCTGGTATAAATATTAGCCATTATCCATACTTCGTCCAGGTTAGATACCGTAAAAAGTGGCCCGCTTTCTGAATTGAGTGAGGTGCCGGGTGCAATATTTTTTGCAGTTATAATACCGCTTGATGGTGCTTTCACCTGGAATACGCCTTTTGAAGCACTTGCATTGTACAGGCTCATGTTAGCACTGGTTTTTCTCTGCTCCGATTTCAGGATGTCAAGTTCACTTTCAGCCTCCTGTAGTTCTTTAGCAGAAGACATACCGTCTGCATATAGGTCTTTCAGACTTTCAAGTTTTCTTTCGGCAACCCTGATCTGTTGAACGATACTGCCTGATTCAGATTGTAGGCTGTTGAGCTCCACGCTTTTTACCTCAGCTAATACCTGCCCTCTCTGCACCTTGTCACCTAAAGAAAAGAATACGTTATTGATGATGCCATTGGTTAAACTGGAGTAGGTAACCTGCTTGTCTGCATTCGCTTCAACATTGCCCGTTAAATGAACCCCTGTGGCAACAGGTTCTGCTTGGGCTTCTTCAATACTGATTTTTGACTTAAGCTCTTTGTCGAGGCAGAATTGTTGTGATACAGGCGCTGCTTCCTTTTCCTTGCAGCCCGCGATAAGGATAATACTTACACAGATTGAAAATATTCTTTTCATGTTATGTTGATTAGATCGATTGGAGATTTATTCGTATTTGAGATTAGGGTATCAGTTCCGTGCCCGATGCGTAGTTGACCTCTTCTACAGCATTGTTTAAATCGCGGGCAGCATCAAGAATGGATAGTTTATTTTGCTGGTAAGATTCCAGGAAATCCAGGTATTCCAGCATATTAATATTCTTGGATAGGAAGTTACGGGTGTGTGCATCGAGGGAATGATCGAGCCTTTGCAGGTACTTAGGGTCAATACCTTTTTGAAATGCATGGGCATTCAGTAATGACTTATAACTGGCTGCCACTTCGGTCTCTACATTATGTAGTACTTGTTGTGAAAGCATTTTGGCTTGTTGTATTCCCAATTCAGCTTTCCTTATATTACCCTGGTTTTTGTTAAAGAGCGGAAGGTCTATTGAAGCGCCAAATCCAACAAAGTTTAGCATTGTGCTTCCATTGCGGTCGTAGCGTCCGTTAACTGTAATATCTGGTGTGCGTAAAGCCCTTTCATAAAAATAAGACTTTTCGAAATAGCTTTTTTCAAGCAGTGCCAACTGGTAGTCGGGCCGGTTGGTTGATGCCTTACTCACCAGGGCCTGGTATGTAGGGATGGTTTCGTCTGTAAGCGCCCGTTCAAATTGCTCGGAGCTAAGTTTCAGAAAGGTTTGTGGTGGCAAGTGCAGCAACTGTTTCAGCTCTTTTTGTGTTTCATTGTTTTGTTGCTTTAGTTCGTGTAGTTCTTTTTGCAGCTCAAATTGTTTGCTTTGCAACCGTGTAACCTGCATTGCAGCTATATTTCCCTTTTCAAGTTGACGCTCGTATGCGCTTAGCAGGTCGTTTACCGATTGCAATTGTGTTTGAAAGGTCTGTTCGGAAAGCTGGAGGTATTGTAATTCTGTTATCTGCCGGCGCAGCTCCAGTTTCAGGTTTCGCAACAGATCATTAAAATACTGTTGTGCTTTTTCAACGCCAACACCTTGCAGCGCCATTAATTTTTTTCGTTTGCCCGCGGTATAAATCAACTGTTCCAATGATACGGCGTATTGCTGGTTTCGACCCCAATTGCCGATAATAGGTGGAGATACTTCCTTGCCGCCGGTTTGGTGCCTGGTGGCCCATAGATTGATTTCGTCGAGTGTGAATTGAGGATTAGGCCATAAAGAGGCTTGTTTTACTTCTGCTTCCGCCATGGGAATATTGAGCTGACCCGCGATCAGAGAAAGATTTTCCCGGAGGAAAATAGCCTCACATTGGCCGCGTGATAATGTTAATGTATCTTGTGCCGTAGTGCTGAACCATAAAAAAATAAACGCCGTACTTAGTAAAGGGATCCGTTTCATGATGCCGGCAAAACTGGAGTTTAACACCTTAAGAAAAGCTTAAAGCAGATAAAAATGTGCTTAAAACAGCTGTGGATTCCCGGCTTCGGCGGAGATGTAATAACTTTGCAGCATGAACCTGTTACTGATTGAAGATGATCATACGTTGGCGCAGAATATAATGGAGGCCCTGAAGGCCGAACAGGCTAACGTAACGATTATCTACGACGGTATGCTCGCCGAACGTGTGTTGCGGAAGGAGGCATTCGACTGTATAATCATGGATGTCAATTTGCCCGGTAAAAATGGCTTTGAGTTATGTAAGGCGTACCGCCAGTACAATAAAAGTACACCGGTAATTATGCTGACTGCTTTTGCTGAATTAGAGGATAAGGTAACGGGTTTTGATGCAGGTGCCGACGATTACCTGACCAAACCCTTTTATATGCGGGAACTTTGCCTTCGTGTACAAAACCTGGTTAAAAGGTCCAGGCAATTGCAGGGAGATGTGTCATCCAGCCTGGTAGCCGGCGATGTGGTCATTAATGATGATCAGAAGAAGGTATATCGCAGGCAGCAGGAGATCGTGCTGACACCGAGAGAGTACCAGATACTGTACATGCTGATCGATAATAAAGAGAGGATAGTGTCTAAGGCGGAGTTGATGAAAGAAATATGGGGCGGTAATGTAGATTACAATACGAATACTATTGAAGTATATATTAACTTCTTAAGAAATAAGATTGATAAGCCTTTCGGGCAACAGTCTATAAAAACAAAAGTGGGTTACGGCTATTACTGGGATATTTCATGAGAATCAAAAAACGGATATTGATTTATGTTTGCTCAACAGTTATTGGCATTACGGCTATTACTTTTCTGCTGATATATATACTCTTTTATTCTTATCGCGAACAATCATTCAGAAAGCAGCAGCAAAATAAAATCCGCTACACAGTTCAGTTGATCCAGAAGTACCGGGAACAAAGTGCCGAAATATCATCTATATTAGATGAACAGGATATCAATGATTTCTACGATGAGAAACTATTGGTATACGATAAAGAGAAAGATTTGATATTTTCCAGTCTCGACAGCCTTGAGATCCCTTCGGCCCGCTCAATACTCCATAGTCTTTCACCGGCGCAGCAATCGGTCTTTTCAGACGAGCGGCACTATGACGTCCTGGGTGCCTATATCGAAAGTAATCGCCAGGTATATTATGCGATCATCAAAGCCTATGACGCATTTGGTTATGATAAACTCTCTTACCTGAGAAATGTACTGATTGTATTGTTTATTGTCTTTAGTCTCCTGGTTATATTGGTTTCATTATATATATCCGGTAAAATATCCAGGCCCATCGCTTTACTGGCTGATAATATACAGCATTACGATTTCAGTAGTAATAATGAGCCGCTTTCTGTAAAAACCAGTACCTACGAGATAGAACATCTTACAGAACGGTTTAATGAATTAGTAAGACGAACCAACGAAGCATTTGCTTTTCAGAAAAGAACTATCGATCATATTTCACACCAGTTAAAAACCCCAATTGCTGTATTAGTGTCGGAACTGGAACGCATCAGCAGGGCTGCGGATAATGAAGTAATAAAACAGGAGCTGGATCACCAGGTGGTAAAAGCTCAGTCGCTGGGCAACATCATTACTGTGCTTCTTGAGATATCGAAAGTTGAGGCAGGCCAGCAGCTGAAAAAGTATAACACCCGGATTGATGAAATGATCTATGATATTATCGGTGAGCTCAATATTATTTATCCCGATTTTAATTTTCATATTAAATACACACCGCAGGAGCTTAATGAAAAAAGGTTGGAGGTTTCGGTAAACCCGCTTCTCGTGAAACAAGCCTTTCAAAACCTGCTGTCCAACTGTATTATTTATAGTTCAGAAAATAAGGGCAGCATCGAAATAGATGCTTCTCAAACTGGCTTACTAAAAATACACCTTAGCAATAAAGGTGCAATCATTTCAGATGCAGAACAGAAGATGTTATTTCGGCATTTCTTTAGGGGTGAGAACAGCAGGGGGCAAGCGGGTTACGGCCTGGGCCTGGTGTTAACACAGAAAATACTCGCGGCTAATAATGCTGATGTAAGCTATACCAACCGGGACGAAGAAAATAGCTTCGTAGTCTCTTTCAAGAGCTAAAACGCTGGCCTATTCAAACAGGTATTGTATGTCTTCGATAGAAAGACTTTTCATCAGGCTCTCTTCAGTAGTGATCAGGTCTTCTGCCAATTTCTTTTTGCCTCCCGCCAGTTTGATGATCTTTTCTTCGATACTATCCCTGCAAATCATCCGATACGCAAATACATGCTGTTGCTGGCCTATACGATGTGTTCGGTCGATCGCCTGGCTTTCCACCGCAGCATTCCACCATGGGTCGAATAAAAATACATAGTCGGCTTTGGTAAGCGTTAAACCGGTATTCCCGGCTTTAAGACTAATTAAAAACACTTCGGCCTTACTATCGTCAGATTGAAATTCGTTCACCAGTTCCTGTCTTTTTTGTGCCTGGGTTTGACCATCTATCCGCAGGGTAGAAATACCTGCAGCGTTCAGGTCTCGTTCCAGTAGATCCAGCATGGAAGTGAACTGGCTAAAAACAAGAGCGTGATGTTGTGGAATGATGCACTTTAACTCGTTAATAAGTACTTTAGTTTTTACACTATCATAAGTAAACAGGTCCTCACCGGTAACCAGTTCGGCGCTATTGCAAAGCTGCCTTAATTTGGTTAGCCCTGCCAATACACTCATTTTTCCCTTGTTCAGGCCATTACTTTCTATTTCTGTGAATATGTTGGTGCGTATATTTTCTTTAATCGTTTCATAAGCGGCACGCTGCTCCGAATCCATTTCACACCAAAGGATAGATTCTGTTTTTTCGGGAAGATCCTGCGCCACCTGTTCTTTGGTTCGCCGTAAAATAAAAGGACGTATCAGCTTTTGTAAAGCAGCCGCTTTTTCCTCGTTGGCCTGCTGCTCAATTGGTATTGCGTATTCTTTTTTAAAGAATTCAGCGGTGCCTAATAAGCCGGGCATTAAGAAGTGTACCTGGCTATGCAGATCGCTGGTGCTGTTCATGATGGGCGTACCACTTAAGGCGATCTTGGTTTTCGCGGTAAGCTGCCATACGGCACGCGTTGTTTGAGTAGCCGCATTTTTGATATGATGACTCTCATCCAAAACAATGGTCTCCCAGGCAATATTTTCTAATAATGACAGGTCCTGGCGCATCGTGCCATAGCTGGTAATGATGATCCGGTTTTCATCATCATGTAACAGGGCCTTATCTCTTTTAGAGCCATGTAGTACAGCAGCCTTTACATCCGGACCAAACTTTTCTAATTCTTTTAGCCAGTTATAGAGCAGGCTCGCCGGTGCAATAACCAATTGTTTGCTTTGGGGATTTACTTCAATTTTATACAAAAGGAAGCTAATCGTTTGAAGCGTTTTACCTAATCCCATATCATCAGCCAGGCAACCGCTGGCGCCTATTTCAGACAGTAACCTGAGCCACTCATAACCGGTACGCTGGTAGGGGCGGAGTGCCTCCACCTGCAAGCCTGCCGGCAAAGTATACAATTCGTCTTCCTGTTTTTCCCAGCGCTTCCAGCGGGTAAACCACTCAGCCGTGATGCCCGTATTGATCAGGCCGCCATCATTTTCGTTATCGGTACCCTCGCTTAACGTTAACCAGCGGGCTACCAGCAGTTCATGCTTTCTAACTTTTCCGTGTCTAAATAAAAGCCCATATTGCTGCAACCATTCATCTCCTAAAATGCCCAGGCTGCCATCCTTAAGCATAATGGCTTTTTGATTGTTGAGGAGCGACTTCTGCAGGGTTGTTAAGGGTACTTCTTCTTTACCAAATTTTACACTGATCTCAATTCGGGCAAAGTCTCCTTCCCAGCTTTGCTGATGAATGGTAGTGACAGCTTTGTGAGGCGAATAGCGGAAATGTTTTAATAAATCGATGCCGAGCAGGTCAATATTCTGATCCAGTAATAAGTGATAAGTTTTTAAAAACCACCCTTTCTTTTGCGCTTCAGCAAAACTTAGGTAGAAAAAACCGTTATGCTGAGTAGAAAATTTTTCATGCAGAGATTGGAGGAAGTGTACCAACTCTTCTTCTTTTTCTTTATTGCGTTGTACTAATACTGTCTTTTTGAGCGTATCTACTTTTGTTACCGGTTCAAAAGGCCCCTCAATGGTGAATCCATCATACACAAACTGGGGCTCCAATTTCAGGAAGGTATTGCTCAACTCACTTACCATTACCTGCGACTGCGGTTCTGCAATGATCATTTCAGCTTCAGCAAGATCTCCTTTTTCTATTTTAACATCCCATTGTGCCAGTTTTTGTAACACTGATTCAAAATGCTCCGTTCGTTCAATAGTCCATTGAGAAGCATCCTGGGCATTGATCCAGTCAAGCGCTTCATAGCTCTTAGGTGAGACCTGGTAGTAGCAGTTATCGCGTTCCAGCAAAAAATAATGGCGGCTAAAATCATTTATCGGAAACTTTTCTTTCCCAATCTCAATAAAAGTGTCAATACTAAAATGTGTATCTTTTTTGTCGGCATAAAAACTAACCTCTACAGGATAATGGTAGAAGCTGCATTTAACATTCTGCACTCTTTTGTCACCGGATATCACCGGATGATACCAGTCCTGAACCGGTTGTCGTCTCAGCGCTCCTGTAATAGATTGGATATGCCGGGTGTAAGCGGCCTGTACCGCAGCTTTTTGTTCTTCTTTGTCAACTATATAGCTGGTTTGTTGATGAAGTGCAATCAATATTTTCTCAAGGTCAACCGTGTTAAATGCCATTAATGCCTTAACGGTCTCGTCGCTGAAACTTTTAAAAAGCGCCTTGATGTGTGCCCGGGATAAAGGCTGTTCGCCTGTAGTAATGCCGTCGGGCGTTTTAATCAGCTGCTTTATTGCTATTACGCTCTTTTTCGAGAATAATAATGCCGGTTGAAATAGTAAGTAGGTCTTCGTATTCGCTATTGCCATATTCGTCTTTCTGGCGCGCAAATATAAGATTTGACGCTAAAGCTGGCGAACTAAAAACAGTCATTGGTTTAATTCTTGTACAAAAAAATAAAAATTATCCTATGTACAAAAAAATAGTAGCAGGCCTCACAGGTGCATTAGTACTAAATATTCTGCATGAAACCATCAGGAGCAGTTTTCCAGGGGCTCCGAGAATCAATGAGTTAGGAGAAGAAGCGCTTCAAAAGTCACTGAGGCCTTTTAATGTTACTTTAGATGATCCCCGATCAGCTTATTGGGCAACCCTGTCTTCTGATATAGTATCCAATGCAGTCTATTACGGGGTAACTGCTACAACAAACCCTGTAGTATCCGGCGCCCTGGCGGGCATTGGTGCGGTGAAACTTCCACAGCATTTGGGATTGAATGATGAACCTGTGGCGGCTACGCCTCAAAAGAGGCTGTTGACTGTGTCTTATTACCTGGTCGGTGCCTTTGTTACCCGCGCCGTTTATAAGGCGCTGCAGCGTTAATGTTCCAACCCTCTAAAAGCCCTCAATATGATCAAGTATATTAACTGGATGAGTTCCCTGCTCATCGTATTTTTTAACGTGGTGTATTATATACCGGTTTTGACCAGAGTATTGAGTACCGGTAACACAACGAAGTATATGGCAGTATTATTGGTTTGCATCTGCGTGAGCATATTTTCTATCGTCAGTATATTCTCTTTTGCCAGGCAGTTTATGCAAAGTCCTTCGATCCTGATACTAAATCTGGTCGGGTTATTCCTCACCTTTATCTGGTTACTGTTTTTTGTGGAGCATTGGCAGGTGGTATAAGCCCTGACTGAAACATAACAAAGCCCACGATCAAAATTGTGGGCTTTGTTGCATAAGATCATTATTTATTATTTCAACTGTTTTACCGCTTCCGTGAACTTAGGAATTATGTCAAATAAGTCGCCTACAATGCCATAGTCAGCTGCTTTAAAGAAAGGAGCTTCCGCGTCTTTGTTGATCACCACAATTACTTTACTGCGGTTGACACCCGCCAGGTGCTGAATGGCGCCGGAAATACCTACTGCTATATACAGATTAGGGGCAATAGCGCCACCGGTTTGTCCTACATGCTCATTATGCGGACGCCAGTGTGCGTCAGCAACGGGGCGGCTGCAGGCCAGTCCGGCATGTAGTTCCCTGGCCAGGTCTTCTAATATGCCCCAATTCTCAGGCCCCTTCAGACCACGACCGCCACTCACCACAATTTCTGCTTCCGCTAAAGGAACTTCGCCACTCTGTTTTTTAACAGCAGTTACTTTTAGCTTAGGCGTATCCACAATAGCATTCAATGCTACAACTTCGGCAGTCCCGGTTCCTTCTTCTATTTTAAAAGCATTGGGATTTAATGAAATGATCTTAACAGGAGTGGTGATGTTTACATTGGCGAAAGCCTTGCCTGAAAATACACTCTTTTTGACTGCAAAACCGTTAGACGTGTCGGGAAGTGCCACAGCTCCCGCTACCAGTCCGGCTTTTAAGCGGGCTGAAAGACGCGGCGCTACCGCTTTGCCGTCGGTATTGTTTGAAAACACTACAACGGTTGCACCGGATTGTTCCACCGCCTGGGCGATCACTTTGGCATATACCTGCGCATCAAAATGCTTTAACGCATCATTCTTTACCTGGTGTATCTTGCTCACACCGTATTTTCCTAAAGCACTTAAGTCTTCCGTGGCCGGTGCCAATACCACACCCTGTGCCTCCACGCTTAGCTGTTTTGCCAGTTGTGCTCCATAAGTAAGCGCTTCCAATGATGATTTTTTTACGCTGCCGTCTTCGGCTATATCAATAAATATTAAAACCATAAACTAAAAATTTGAAGTGAGATAATTGAGTTACTGCGATGCTTACACTTAGATGACTTTAGCTTCTTCTCTCAGAAGTCTTACCAGTTCTGTTACATTATCGGCATCAATCAGTTTAACGCCGGCTTTTGCCGGGGGAAGGCTAAACTCAGCAATGCTTGTTAGTGCTTCAGCAGCAACGGGCTCTACCACTTTCAATGGTTTTGTTCTTGCTGCCATAATACCTCTCATATTGGGAATACGCTGCTCCGCCATGCCCTTATTACAACTCACCACTACCGGTAAGCTTACTTCGCAAACCTCTTCGCCTCCTTCAATTTCACGGGTAACGGTGGCAGTAGTCCCGTTGAGCTCAAATTTAGTAGCCAGGGAAATATAGGGCAGGTCCAGTAATTCTGCCACCATGCCGCCTACCGAGCTACCATTGTAATCTATAGTTTCTTTACCCAGGAAAACCAGGTCATAGCTACCCTGTTTGGCCACTTCTGCTATTTGCGACGCAATGGTAAAGCTGTCCTGGCTTTCGGTATTAACCCGTATCGCTTCATCGCCTCCCAGGGCCAATGCTTTACGTATGATAGCATCGGCATCAGGCGCGCCCACAGTAACCAGGTGAATAATAGTTGATGCATCGGCTTCCTTCAGCTCAATAGCACGAACCAAAGCATAATACTCATCATTTGGATTAATGATCCATTGTACACTACCTGTGTCAAATTTCGTGTTGTTATCTGTGAAGGCTATTTTTGCCGTGGTATCAGGCGTTTTACTAACACATACTAGTATTTTCATCTGTTGATATTTAGGTTTATAAATAGTATCGATTTGAACCCGGTTGCTTCAATGGCCTGTTGCTGAGCAATGTAACGACCTGGTTTCATATGACAAATGACTTAAAAAGGTTGTTTATGCAACTAAAACAAAGATAAAAGGATATTGCTATAAAAAAAAGATTCGTATAAAAAATTAACATGACCAGAATTGATCAGATAACAGAGCTACTAAAGGAGAACCCTTCGGATAGTTTTTTGCAGCATGCATTGGCTTTAGAATATGTAAAGGCCGGAAATGATACCGATGCTAAAAGCGTTTTTGAGAAATTGCTCTCCGATAACCCTCATTACGTAGGTAGCTATTACCACCTCGCTAAATTATTTGAGCGGCTAGGACAGGATGATGAAGCGATTAAAGTGTACGAGCGCGGAATGGATATTGCCAAAGAGTTAGGCGAACAACATGCCTACAGTGAAATGAAGAGCGCTTACGAATACCTGATTTACTAATGCAAGAAAATAAAGGAAGCTTGAGCTTAAACGACCAGTTTACTGCGTTTATTAACGATCATCACCTGTTTACCAAAAGCAACCGGCTGCTGGTGGCGGTTAGCGGGGGAGTAGATTCGGTAGTGCTGTGTCATTTATGTAAGGAAGCGGGTTTTGACTTTGGTATTGCTCACTGCAATTTTCAGTTAAGAGGAGAGGATAGTAACCGGGATGAGTTATTTGTACGGGAATGGAGTCAACAACTGAACGTCCCTTTTCACGTGATACAGTTCAATACCAAACAGTATGCTGAAGAGAAAAAACTATCTACACAGGTAGCGGCTCGCAACCTCAGGTACGAATGGTTTAAAAAAATATGCGATGAGCAGGGCTATGATTTTATTCTCACGGCCCATCATGCCGATGATAATATTGAAACCGTGTTGATGAACTTTTTTCGGGGTACGGGTATCAACGGACTTACAGGGATGCAGCCTGTTCATCAGCAAATACGCAGACCCTTATTATTTGCCAAAAGATTGGAGCTGGAAGCTTATTTGAAGCGCCATAAGTTATCATTCGTGCAGGATGCGTCTAACTTGCATGATGATTATACGCGTAATTATTTCAGAAATACCGTGCTGCCTATGATTGCTAAAACCTATCCGGAGGTACAACAGAATTTATTAGACAATATCAGCCGGTTTAAGGAAGTGGATATACTATACCGGCAGGAGCTGTCAAGGGTTGCAAAGAAGTTGTTGGTGCAAAAAGGAGAAGAATGGTATATACCGGTGTTGTTGCTTCAAAAAACACCTGCGATGAAAACGGTGTTACTGGAGCTGATCAAAACCTATGGGTTTAAAGCGACGCAGTTAAATGAAGTGGTACAATTGCTGAACAGTGATTCCGGTAAATATATTCTCTCATCTTCACATCGTATATTAAAGGACAGAAAGCATCTGATCATATCTCCTTTAAAAGACTTTAATAAGGCAACTGTAGTTATTGAGGAACCGGGGACGGTCGATTATACCGGAGGCGTATTGCACCTTATGCAAACACAAAAAACGGTGCCAGAACCTGGTGGGCATGTAGCCCTGCTTGATGCAGCATTGATAGCCTATCCGCTGTTATTGAGACCCTGGAGAGCGGGAGATTATTTTTATCCTTTAGGTATGAAGGGGAAGAAGAAGCTGGCGAAATTTTTTGTAGATCAAAAGCTGTCGCTGGCCGACAAAGAGAAGGTGTGGGTATTGGAAATGAACCGTAAAATTATATGGGTAGTTGGCTATCGTATTGATGACCGGTTTAAAGTGACCGATAAAACACAATCTGTTTTGAAGATAGAATGGCGAAGCCCATCAAAAAAGCCCATGATTTAAACCATGGGCTTTTTTGATGGGCCAAATTTTTAGGATGACTCCGTTATTTACTAAACCTGTAAACTGTGAAAGTTTTGTAAACCTGTCCGGGTTTTAAAGTGGTAGATGGGAAAGAAGGAATATTCGGCGAATCAGGATAGTGCTGGGTTTCCAGGCAAAATGCTGTCCGGTAATCATCCTTTGTGCCATTTTTCATGGGCTTTTCGCTCTTCATAAAATTACCGCCATAAAACTGCAGGCCCGGTTCTTCCGACCATACTTCCATTAATATACCGCTTTGATCTCCTTTGATCTCAGCTGCTTTTCTAAAGCCGCTTCCCTTAATCACGAAGTTGTGATCGTAGCCTTTACCATATTCCAGTTGTGTGTTCTTTTCATCAACTCTTGCACCAATTGCAGTAGGAGTTGTGAAATCAAACGGCGTACCTTTTACCGGTTCATTTTTACCAAACGGGATGAGAGTGGAATCAACAGGCGTATATTCATCAGCATTAACCTGTAATACGTGGTTATTAATAGTTCCTGCACCGTTCAGGTTAAAATAGGTATGATTGGTAAGGTTGCAAACAGTTGTTTTATCGGTTGTTGCTTCATATTCTATTTTCACCTCTTTATTGGCAGTTAAAGTGTATACCACTTTCACATTCAGGTTTCCGGGAAAACCCATTTCGCCGTCTTTTGATAAATAGGTTAACTGAAGAGAGCTGTCGCTTAGCTGTTTGGGATCGAACACTACGTTATGAAAGCCATCAGGACCGCCGTGTAACGTGTTGGCTCCATTATTCTGGGGCAATATATATTCTACTCCATCCAGTTTAAATTTCCCTTTTCCAATGCGATTGCCATAGCGGCCGATAGTAGCACCAAAATAATCCTTGGTTTCATACATGTCTTTGTAATTACCCGGACCTATTACCACGTCCACCATATTGTTGTCTTTATCTGGTACAAACAGGTTCACAACCCGTCCTCCATAATTGGTAATGGAGGCTTCGATACCGTTATTTCTCAGGTAAAAAATGCTCACCATTTTGCCGTTCAGGGTGTCGTTGAATGCATCATTATCAGCCAGCTTCACCTTGCTACTGTCGGTGGTAGCTTCGCGACCATCCCCCGGCTCATTTTTGGGCTCGCTATTACATGAAAAAACAGCAACCGAGGCAGTAGCTGCGAAAAGAATAAAATACTTTTTCATTTATAAAATTTTTGTTTTTAGTCCGGGTGAGCATAGCCTGCAATCTTCTTTATTGCCAACGGAAGGCCTCTTTACCCAGTGGTTTTTAATTATACAATCGGGTTAAAAATATTCACTTGCAAACAATCTAAGTTTTTTGTATTTTATTTGAAATTTGATTACTTCAAAAGAAACGCAATATATTCAAATAATCAAAGAAGAGCAAATGATTAGAAAATATGAAATAATTGAAACAGAAGATGGTAGTCATACTTTAAGACTGGCAGATACCGCTGTTACCTTTCATTCAAACAGGGGAGCTATACAGGAGTCTGCGCATATTTTTATTCAAAGCGCATTCGAATATTTTATACAAAATAACCCATCCATAAAAGAGCTAAGGATATTTGAAGTTGGATTTGGAACCGGGCTAAATGCATTGCTTACATCTATTGCCGCCCGCAGGAACGGCAGGCAGGTAGTTTATCGATCAATAGATCTTTACCCATTAGCGGGAGATATCTTTAGCAGGCTGAATTATGCTGAAATATTAAACGAACGGGAACTGTACAAAACAATCATGCAAACTCCCTGGGAGCAGTTAATCTACATTGATCCTTTCTTTAAACTGCAGAAGATAAATATCGACCTGGCACAATATGAGTTTACAACCAAGTACGATCTTATTTATTTCGACGCTTTTGCTCCCGAAGACCAACAAGAGATATGGGATCCCTCCATTTTTGTAAGACTGTTTAATGCGCTGGAATCGGGAGGTGTGCTGGTTACCTACTGCTCCAAAACTATTATACGCAAAACTTTGGAGTCAGCCGGTTTTATGGTTGAAAAAATACCGGGTCCACGGGGTAAGAGAGAGATAGTGCGCGCCAGGAAGCCTTAGTATTCAGGAGCGCGTTTTACTGCCTTTGCACGAAGTTTTTTTACTATTTTTCGAATTACCCATACAAATAACAACAGGAAGAGTATTGCCATCACAATAGGCACCAGGAAGCTAAGGAGGGCGCCGCCTAATGCAGCCGTATTTTCACCGGTGGCTACTACCGCATTGCCGGTGCCAAGGGTGGTTTTACTGCTCAATAATCTCAGCAGACCGGTGCCCGCAGATACCAGGCTGGCGCCACCACCACCGGCAACAATGCCAATAACCCATTTCATCCATTCATTGTCTATGGGTATTACGGAGGTAGCCAGTAACGTGCCGGCAATAGCTGCGGAAGGTGCTGCAATCGTATCTAAAAGGTTGTCAATAAACGGAACATAATAAGCTGCAATTTCAAGTACGGTTGCTGCTCCCAGGCAAATCAGCGCAGGTGTGGTAGCCAGCCATTGAAAACTTTCGGAAAAATGAAATAGCTGGAACCTGCTAACCAGCCCCGCTACGAGCATGGGCAGAAATACCCGGAAGCCACAGCAGGCCGCCAGGGCTATTCCCAATGCAGTGGCAGCAATTGCCTGGATCTCAAAATTCATAGTTTGTTTGTTTAACCGGGATAAAGCCCTTATATAAAGTTAATCAAATGGCTGATATAATAAATGGTTGATGCCGGATACTGGATGACAGGTGACAGAGGGTAGTTGACAGATGGCGGAGCGGGTTTAGCTTGTGTCAGTGCATAATCGGCAAATGCCGGATGGAGTATGACAAAGAACGGCTACTATTTTAAAAAGCTAATCTTTTAATGCTTCTTTATCTTCACGGGTTCTGGCTAATGAATAAATACTGGCATTAATTTCAAACCCGATTAATAAGATTAAAGAATTCAGAAATATTAAAACTAATACTACGATAATTGTACCGATAGAGCCATACAGCTTATTGTATGTTCCAAATTGGCTCACCCACCACGAAAAAGCTAGCGAACATACAACTACTAAACAGGTAGCAATTACAGATCCTGGTGTAATTAATTTCCATTTTTTATGTACTGCAGGTGCATGGCGATATATGTAGGATATAATAAAAAAGACTAGGAGGAATATAAGAGCCCATCTGATTTTACCAAGGGCTGCCGCTAACCATTCATTTTGAATACCCAGCCATTCGAGCACAGACTGCTGCGCGAAAAGTAAAGCCAGGCAAAGCAGCACCAGGAATACAAGTATAAGAGTGATTCGAATGGCTGTGAGTCTTTTGCGGATTCCCTTTCTTTTAGTAAAGCCGGCGTACTCCTTATCAAAAGATCGCATTACACCCATCATGGCATTAGACGAAAAGAAAACAGAAAGTAAAATACTGAATATTAAAAGCCCGTTGCGCGGCTCGTTGATAATATTGTACAAAAAATCATGAATTGCTGTATAGCTGTCTTTTTCGGTAGGATCTTTTACAGGAGAGACCGGAATAATATCTCTTATCAGTGAATATAATTGCTCTTCCAGATTAAGCTCTATTATAAAATGAAATTTAGCAATAACAGGAATCAGAGAGCATAAAAAAAGGATCATCGGCGGCAATGCCATCGCTGTATTAAAAGAAATGGCCGAGGCTCTTTCAATCAGGTCATCCCAAACCACATGTTCTTTGAACTTTTTTACGGTATTGAAAAGAGACACGCTTCGGAAACCAGGCAGGTTTTCAGTCCTGCTTCGCGCTACCAGTCGCCGCCAGGCGCCTGATTCAGCCACTCTTTCCTTTATTTTTTTACCTACACCCATTATTTTTTAGCAGTATCCTGAATTTTTCCGAACCGTTGGTTTAAAGCCTCCTGGTATTTTTTTGCCAGCTTCATATGATCCTCGTAATTCGTAGAAAAATCATGAGTACCGTCAAAAGCCGGACTGGCTACAAAATATATATATGCTGTTGTTGGTGCGTTCAAAACAGCATCAAGCGTGGCTTCCTGCGGGGTACATATAGGTCCGGGAGGAAGTCCCTTATTGCGATAAGTATTAAACGGCGATGGTGTAGCCAGGTGTTTGAACAGCACTCTTTTAATGGTAAAATCCTTGAGTGCAAATTTAACGGTTGGGTCGGCCTGAAGGGGCATTCCTTTGGCAATGCGATTCATGTATACGCTTGCAATGGTGCCTTTCTCTTTCGATGCATTGGTTTCCTCATCTACAATTGAAGCCAGGGTAATAACCTGTGTTATATTGAGTCCTTTTTGAGCCGCTTTTTGTTTTCTATCGGCTGTCCAGAAGTTTTTGTAGGCGTCGTTGAATTTGCTGAAAACAGCCTCTGGGGTAGTGTTCCACTTGTTCTCGTAGGTTAATGGAAGAACCGCACCCATTACTGTATTGGTATCAAGGCCATAATGAGCCAGTGAATCATTATTATTCAGGAACCGGATGGCCTCTGTTGAATCAAACTCAAATGCTTTTCCCATTTTGCCCGCCAGTTGTTCTTTGGTGCGCAGTTTGGTTACTACAAAGCTTACCGGTGTCTGACTGCCGTTACGCAACATCCTCAACAGGCTTACTACACTCATACCACCCTCTATCTTATACTTACCTGGTTTTACCTCGTCAAAGCTCAAAAACTTCTCAGCAATATTAAACCAGGTCAAACCGGGTAGAATGCTATCATTAGTAAGTTGCTGTTTTAGCTGCTCCATCGTAGTGCCCGTTTTCACATATAGAAACCCGTCTTCCGGCTTATGGGCAGCTGGTCCTATCAATTTAAAGGCAACGAAAATGCCGGCTAACAGCACGATCGCGAGGATTATTTTCAAGAGTTTATTCATTAATATTTGAACTGTATGAGTTGGATAGCGATTTAACGGGGTGAAAATAACACAAAAAGGGTAGAGCCGAAAATGAAAAAACCTGTAAGGATTCATAATCTTTACAGGTTTAGAAATTATTTATGTAGACCTACCGTTTGTCTTATTTACCAGAGTCTGTTGCTGGTGTTGTAGCAGCAGGTGCTGTTGTTGCCGGCACTGTATTCAGCGGAGTCGCTGGTTTAGTAGCAGGTTGTTGAATGGGAGCATTCCCAACATCCTGTAATCTGCCATTTGCACCGGTGTTAGAACCAGAAATAAAGAAAGTGGATAAAAGGCTCAAAACACCGATCAGAACTGCAAAGATCCAGGTACCTCTTTCCAAAATATCGTTGGTTTGTTTTACACCCATAAACTGGCTGCTCACACCTGCAAAATTACCCGATAATCCACCACCTTTAGGATTCTGTATCAAAACGAAGAATCCCAGGATCACCGCAACAAGTATAATGAGTATTACAAATAAAATGGTCATGTCTATTTTTTTAAATGGTCTATTTTGGCTGCAAAATAAGCGCTTTTAGCGGGAATTTGCAAACTTAATTTCTTGTAGATCTCAATGGCTTTTTTTGCATTGCCCTGCTTGGCCCAAACCAGCGCCATAGCTTCAGTATCAGCATTTTCGCCCTGGAGCGACTGCTCAGCCATTTGTTCGATACTTTTTTCTTCAGTAATGCTGATATTACCCTTTGCTGTAGCGCCCGGCAAACGCTTCATCTGTTTTAACCAGGCAGTAAAACTCTTTAGCTGTGTACCAAAACGGTCACCCGAATTTTGTTCTTCTCCCAATTTAATGCCCTGGGCGGCAAAATAATCGATGGTATGGTAAGGGGTGAAAGATAGTTCTGCCTTCGCCGGATCAACGGGCTCAAATTTAAAAGCGGGCAAAGGCGGGAGCGTAGCATCCTCCTCTTCCAGCTCCAGGGATTCTACATCTGCTTCGCCTGCTGTATCAACTTCATCATCTGTGGTTACCTGTTGTGGCGAAAGTGGCAGCTGCTCTTCTGCGTCCTGTATTGCTTCTGTTATTATCAACGCAGACGGTTCTTCAGCTATCGCTGCTTCAGTTATAGCCTCAGGCTGGTCCGCCGGTATTTCGATGGCTGTTTCTGTCTTAACTTCTTCTTCAATAACATCCGGTTCTGTCGGCGCTACAGTATCCTCTGTTGAAACCAGGGGAGTATTCATTGGCATAACCCGGGGCCGCTCTTCCGTTTCGATTAAATATTTAATGAAAAGGGGATTGTTATAATACAACAGCGTTTTTTGCAGCTGTTCATGATAACCGGTGTTACCCGTAGCCTGTAGTTTTTGAGCATATAGTAGCTGGATAGCAGAAGAATACGGGTGGGCCTGTGAAAGCATTTGAAGTTCAGCAAGATCGCAGGACTCCAACTGTTTGGATAAAACCGTGTCTGATAAAGTATTAATAAAGCTGTTCATGCACGCTGGTTACCAGTTAGAGAAAATTCGATTAAAAATGGCGTCGGGTATATCCCTAAGCATCTGATCCAGCAAGCCCTGTTCCGCCTGTTGTAAGCTTAAGGTACCCGCGTAATCAAAAGGTGTGCTTACGTCATATTTACCGATGATCTTTTGTGTCTTGTCGCGTACAATAATATTAACGCCTACGTTTAAACGGTTGGAGTTTACCTGTTGATTAGATATACCCGCAGTAGAAAACGAATAGCTGGTAATTTTACAATCAATAATCCAGTCGGCATCGCTGCCTCTCGTTTGTTGCAATTTGGTTTGCCGCATTACCTTTTGTATCAGCCTGTCTGTAAGCTCGGGTGCCAGCCTGGGGTTCACATAAGAGGCACTGTTGGTAATAGGATTGATCTTCACTATTTTCAGGGAATCCGGGATAGATTTGGCATCCTGGAACCCATAACGCACTTTACAACTGCTTTGTGTAAAGGCAAGGAAGAAAACTGCAATAATAGAAAGGAAAACAAAAAATCCTTTATAACTCTTCAATGTCATATTCTTTTAGTTTTCTGTAAAGGGTACGTTCGCTGATGCCCAGATCAAGTGCTGCATCTTTTCGTTTGCTTTTATGTTTTTTTAAGGCCTTAATGATCAGTTCCTTTTCCTTATCCATGATGTTCAGGCTTTCTTCTACTTCTTCATGATCATGAATGCCATTATCCATGCCAATATGAATAGGCATCGATTGTTGTGTTGATACCGGCATGTTGCCAGGCAACTCAATCTGTAAAGGTGTTGCCAATTGCTGGAAATTGTCAGGACTGGTCTTCAGGTCTTTCAGATCGTTGATAAACGAAGGGTTTTGCTCAGCAATGGAAGGGTTTTGTAATACTTCCAGGAACATCTTTTTTAATTCGTTTACATCTTTCTTCATATCGAAGAAAAGCTTGTAAAGTATTTCTCTTTCATTTTGAAACTCCTGCTGGTTTTGTCCGCCTACAACAACGGCGGGAAGCCTGTTATTGGAGTAGGGCTGCAGGTAGCGGCTGAGTTCCCTGGAACTAATGTTTTTTTCAGGTGACAGTACAGAAATCTGTTCGGCGATGTTTTTCAACTCACGCACATTGCCCGGCCATGGATAGGTAAGTAACAGATTCTTTGCCTCGTCATCCAGCTGTACCGATTGTGTTTTGTACTTGTCTGCAAAGTCGGCCGCAAATTTTCTGAACAGCAGTACAATATCTTCTTTGCGATGGCTAAGCGACGGAACCCTGATAGGTACTGTGCTTAATCGATAATAAAGATCTTCCCTGAATTTATTTTGTTGCACCAGCTGCAGCAGGTCTTTATTGGTAGCTGCTATAACTCTCACATCGGTTTTCTGTACTTTACTTGATCCAACACGTATATATTCGCCGGCTTCCAGCACACGTAATAAACGGGCCTGCGTACCCAAAGGCATTTCACCAATTTCATCAAGGAAAATAGTGCCGCCGTTTACGGTCTCAAAATAGCCTTTTCGAGCATCTACGGCACCCGTGAAAGAGCCTTTTTCATGGCCGAATAGTTCGGAGTCAATCGTGCCTTCGGGTATAGCGCCGCAGTTGACGGCAATAAACGGGTTATGTTTACGCGATGATAAGGAGTGTATGATAGAAGAAAAAGCTTCTTTACCCACACCACTATCACCTATGATTAAAACAGTCAGATCGGTATTGGAAACCTGCGCAGCAACCTGTAAGGCATAGTTGAGCTCAGGCGAATTGCCGATAATGCCGAAGCGGTTTTTTATTGATTGTAAATCCATTTAAGTTTCGTTTCTCGCGGCGAACGCAAAGGTAAGCGCGCGGTCATTATAATTTATTCGCTACCCTTTTAATACCATTTTTTAATAACACTACATTAAAGTTGACCAATAATGCAAGCTTTAAATGGGTTAACTTCAGATAAGTTAAAACTTGCTTGTAATGAATATCTGCTAAGGCTTCAATACTTTTTAATTCTAGTATAACCTTGTTATCTAAAATAACATCAGCTCGAAATCCAACATCCATTTTAATAGTTTCATGTACCAGAGCTATTCCTTGCTGACGTTTGAATGGAATGCCTGTTTTATTCCATTCATAACAAAAAATTTCCTCGTAAACACTTTCAAACAACCCCGGCCCATACCTGGTATGAATATTAAAGCAAATATCCAAAGCCTTTGTAGCAATATCGTTTTCTGTCAACAACATAGTTAGTAATATCCACCATAGCGCTCGTCGCTTCTTCGCGTTCTCTGCGAGAAATGTTATATGATCTCTCCAAATAAAGTAGCCTGCGTGCAATCCTTAACCTTTACTTCCACATAATCACCTTTCTGCAAGTCCGTATTATTTTTGGGGAAGATCACTACCTTATTTTGTGAAGTACGACCTACCCAATCATCAGCACTGCGTTTGCTATCCCCATCTATCAGCACTTTGTAGGTTTTGCCCAGGTCCTGTGCAAAGCTTACGCGCGACAGTTCATTTTGTTTTTCGATGATCTCCTGCAGCCTCCGCTTTTTTACTTCCAGTGGAATGTCATCTTTATAACGACGTTGGGCCAATGTGCCCGGACGCTCACTGTAAAAGAACATATAGCTGTAGTCGTATTTCGTATAGTCCATAATGGAAAGGGTCTCCTGGTGCTCCTCCTCCGTTTCGGTGCAAAAACCTGCAATCATGTCCGACGTAAGGCTGCAATCGGGTAAAATAGACCTGATCTCATCCACTTTGCTCATATACCATTCGCGTGTATAAGTGCGGTTCATTAACTGCAACACACGGGTAGAGCCGCTTTGCACCGGCAGGTGAATACACTTACATATATTTTCATGAGCGGCCATCGTATGCAGCACATCACTCGTGATATCTTTAGGGTGGGAGGTGGAAAAACGAACCCTGAGCAAAGGAGATATCAACGCCACTTTTTCCAGTAATTGTGCAAAAGTTACCGCATGTTCGGTGCTGTTGCTTTCTGCATTGTAATAATAGCTGTCAACATTTTGTCCCAGCAGCGTTACTTCGCGGTAGCCGTTCTCAAACAGGTCTTTACACTCATTAATGATGCTTTCGGCATCACGACTGCGTTCACGGCCTCTTGTAAAGGGAACTACACAAAAAGAGCACATATTATTGCAACCACGCATGATGCTGACAAATGCGGATACGCCATTAGTGTTTAAACGAACAGGCGCTATATCGGCATAGGTTTCTTCGCGGCTTAATAATACATCGATGCTTCTGTGGCCGTCTGCCGCTTCATCTACCAGTTTCGGCAGGCTCCGGTAAGCATCGGGGCCTACTACAATATCCACTAATTTCTCTTCTTCCAAAAACTTGGATTTCAAACGCTCCGCCATGCAGCCCAATACACCTACCAGTGTGCCGGGGTTACGGGTCTTCAGTTTCCTGAACTCTGTTAAACGTTTCCGAACTGTTTGTTCAGCCTTTTCGCGGATAGAGCAGGTATTGATAAAAATAAGATTGGCTTCCTCTACATTACGTGTTGCGCCAAAGCCTTCCTTATTTAAAATAGAAGCCACCACCTCACTATCAGCGAAATTCATGGCACAGCCATAACTCTCTATATAAAATTTCTTTTTATATTCATTGGGATCCACCGAAAAAGGAGCGTAAGTTTCTCCCTGTCGCTTCTCATCATGCGTTTTATTGGCTACTAAATCAAGCATTAATTTCTTTTTATTAGTTTCAAGCGTGCAAAGATAGGCGAATTTCAATAGTTTTATGACAGGATGACAGTTTGAAAAGTTAAAAGTTGAAATGATCGAAAACTATTGTTTTCGTGGTAGTTGCTACACGATCAGCATTGATAAACTGTTGAGAGGCTGCCGGATGTGTAAGGCCTGGCCCGAAGGGCCGCAGCGCAGCGGAGCCTGAAACAGCCGGAACAGGGCAGAAAAATGTATTGAAGTTGAGCGCCCAAAATAATATTGCCAACAAACCACCTGTTTTTTGCAAAAATGTTCGTACATTTGCACGCTCTAATTTTGAGGTAAGTAGTCCTTATGATGAACAGGAGAGAATACGATATTGCATTTGTGGGGTTAAAGCCTGGTGTTCATGAGTTTAACTACGAAATCTCGGATAAGTTCTTTGAGACATTTCAGCAACAGGATTTTGCCGATTGCCATGCACAGGTGAAATTGCTTTTGGATAAAAAGAGCAGTTTCATGCAGTTGAAGTTTGAAATTGGTGGTGATTTAATGGTGACCTGTGATCGTTGTAACAACGACTTAAAACTCGACCTCTGGGACGAATTCAACATCACGGTGAAGATAGTAGAAGAGCCGGAATTGATGAATGATGAAGAAGGAGATCCGGATGTTTTCTATATCAGCCGCGGCGAAAGTCACCTTAACGTAGAGAACTGGATATACGAGTTTATCAACCTGAGCATCCCGATGCACAAAACATGTGGGTATGATAATGCAGATGGACCGCAATGCAACCAGGAAGCGCTGAAAATGTTAGATAAGTTAGAGGGGGAAAAACCCGCAAAACCAGACGTAAACCCGATCTGGAAAGGTTTAGACCAGTTTAAGAACAAGAAAGATTGATTTTTTTAGATAAACAGAATTTTTAACGCATATAAATAAAGAGTTATGCCAAATCCTAAACGCAGGCACAGCCAGCAAAGAAGCGCAAAACGTAGAACACACTATAAAGCTACTGCACAAACTTTAACTACAGATGCAACTACTGGCGAGATCCACGTACGTCACCGCGCGCACGTGAGCGAAGGAAAGTTAATCTACAAAGGCAAAGTGGTAGCTGAAACAGCACCTTCAAAGGCTTAGTATTTTTAGTTCTATATTATTTTTTTCAGAATTCCATGTACATACCAGCTATTCATTAGCTGATGTATCTGGAATTTTTTTATTTTAGCCGATACAAACGGTATACAGTATTTTCGATGCAGGGTGCTGGTATACTGAGGGTTGAAGTAAAAGGGATTTCCCCAATTGAAAAGCAAAAAATCTGCGGATGAATATCGGATTAGACATGATGGGAGGTGATTTTGCACCTTTGGAAGCAGTAAAAGGTGTAAAGCAATATTTACTGGAGCATGATTTTGACGGATTATCATTGGTACTGTTTGGTGATGAGGTACAATTGAATGCCTTACTGGCCGAACAGGGTGTTCCGCAGGACAAATACCAGGTAGTACCTACCACTGAGATCATAGAGATGAATGAGCATCCGACCAGGGCTTTGAAAGAAAAACAAAATTCATCTATTTCCGTAGGCTTTAAATACCTGGCTACAGGTAAGATTGACGCTTTTATCAGCGCAGGTAATACAGGCGCCATGCTGGTAGGCGCTATGTTTAGCATTAAAACAGTTGAAGGAGTATTAAGGCCTACTATTTCATCTGTTATTCCCAAGCAGGATGGCGGAACCGGTTTGTTGGTAGACGTTGGCCTGAATGCTGACTGTAAACCCGAACAGCTGAACCAGTTCGCAGTTATGGGTTCTGTTTTTAGCCAATATATTTATGGTGTGAAGCAACCCAAGGTTGGGCTGATCAACGTAGGTGAGGAAGAGGGGAAGGGTAATATACTGGCGCAGTCCACCTACCCGCTTTTAAAGGAAAATAAAGCCATTCATTTTATTGGTAATGTGGAAGGCCGGGACGTGTTCTCTGACAAAGCAGATGTAATGGTTTGCGAGGGATTTACCGGCAATGTTATCTTAAAGCTTGCGGAATCTGTTTATGATATAGCCCAGAACCAACAGATCGACAATCCTTATTTGAACCGGTTCAATTTTGAAATCTATGGAGGTACTCCTGTCCTGGGAGTGGAGAAACCGGTAATCATTGGTCATGGTATTTCACATGGCACTGCGTTCAGTAATATGATAGACGTGGCCGTGCGTATGCTGAATACAAATGTACTGGGTAAAGTGAAAGAGGCGATTGGCCGCATGTAGTTGGATGTTTTTACTGTTTTTAAGTTGGTTCATCAATAGGTATTGTGAAGTTTAAAATAGACAATTTTGTACTGGCGATAATTGCGGTGGTAATTATCGCCTACTTTTTTCCACAACCCGGAAGCGAGCAGAGTAAGATCCCTCTTGATGCCATAAGCAGCATAGGAGTATCCCTTATTTTTTTCTTTTATGGTTTAAAATTAAGCCCGGAAAAAATAAAATCGGGGCTGAAGAACTGGAAGCTACATGTATTGATACAAGCGTCTACTTATCTTTTATTCCCCGCTATTGTTATTCTTGTTTATCCTTTTTTGAAGGAAGCTCATTTCTCTATTTGGCTGGCTTTTCTTTTCCTGGCGGCGCTGCCCTCCACAGTATCCTCTTCGGTAGTGATGGTGTCTATAGCAAAGGGAAATATACCCGCTGCTATTTTTAATGCGAGTATATCGGGTTTGATTGGCATAGCTATTACGCCACTTTGGGTAGGACTTTTTTTAGAGCAGGCTGCGGCCGATTTTGATCTTGGTCATATTTACCTGAAGCTCTTGACTGAAATATTGTTGCCTGTAGTATTGGGCCTGGCCCTGCAACGATTTGGACATACTTATACGGTGCGGTACAATAAATACCTCACTTTATTTGATAAAACAATTGTATTGCTGATCGTTTATAAAAGCTTTGCTGAATCATTCGAGAAGCATATATTCAGTTCTGTTGATGTACTGGACCTGCTGTTAATGGCGCTCGCGGTGGTATTACTTTTTTACGGAATTTACGGGATTATTGGTTTGATTGCGCGCCGTTTGGGATTTAACAGGGAAGACACCATCACTGCCAGGTTTTGCGGCACCAAGAAGTCGCTGGTACATGGCACTGTTTTTTCAAAAGTGTTGTTCCCGGCTTCGATGCCTGCAGGGTTGATACTTTTGCCGCTGATGCTTTTTCATGCTATACAAATCTTTATTATAAGCATCATCGCCGCCAAACTGGCTAAAGAAAAAGAAATTTAGGTTTTAACTTGTTTTTTTGAATTATATAGTCGTAACTTTGTTTAACAATTTTGTCAAACATTTATGTCTAAGAAAGATAGCGCTACCGAAGATCTGATCAAGGAAACCGCAAAAAGAATATTTTTTGCTGAAGGAAGGTTTAATGCTACTACCCAGGAGATAGCAGATGCTGCCGGCGTGAACAGAACATTAGTGCATTATTATTTTCGCTCGAAAGATCAGCTTTTTAAGAAGGTGATGGAAGATGGGAGAAGTGAATTCCATAAAAAAATGGAGGAAATGGATCATCCCGAGCTTTCTTTTAAGCAGAAAATGAAGCATCTCATCAATATCTGGATGGAGCAGGGACTAAAATATCCTTTTTTAGATAGCTACCTGTTATCCCAGATTATAGACCCTAAAGAACTGGATTCATTGATTGAAGAAGGCAAACATCCAGATAATGAAAAGATCGAAGGCTTTTTAAAGGAGATCAAAAAGGAAATGAAGGCGGGTAATATTGTAACCATGAACCCGGTACATTTTTTATTAAATATGGCTTCTCTTATTTCGTACCCTATTATTATGCGTCCGCTTTTGGAGCGTACTTTACCCGTTACCAAAAAAGAATTTGATACGATCATGGCCGACCGGGAAGCTGTTATTTTAAAAACGCTGTTCCTGAAGTAATTTTTTTGACCCGGCATTAACAATATTGTCAAACATTTATGTTAATATTTAACTAATGCCTGATACAGAAGTCATTTTTTTATGTTTAGTAATTGACAAAAAAGTCAAACAATTATGTTAGCAAGCAAAAAGAAAATACTAAAAAAGGCTTTGATTCTTTTTTCGGAGTATGGGCCCAGAACTACTACGATGGACGATGTGGCTGCTTCCTCCGGCGTTTCTAAAAAAACCTTGTATAAACATTTTGAAAACAAAGCTGATCTGATAGAGACTTTATACAGGCGTTTACTTAGTCATGTGGAGATAAAGATCAGGCAGGTATTAGATGAGGCAGATGATGCTGTAGCAGAATTTTTGAGTGTATCAAGATTGATACTGAAGTTTTCTGCTTTTTTCCCGCCGGCAGTGATACGCCAGCTTAAACAGGATAATGTGGAAGTGTATAGCGAGCTGCACCTTTTCAGAACCCAGTTTTTACCGGTTACCCTGTCCTACAATATTGAAAGAGGAAAGGGCTGTGGTTTGTATAAAGAAGATGTGAATAGCAATATCATAGCGCACCTGTCTTTAAGCCAGTTAATGGCCTATAATAAAGACATCACTCTTTTAGGACATCAGCATTCGGGTAAAGATGTACAGCAACAACTGGTGGCTTGTTTGCTGTATGGGATAACCACTCATCAGGGAGAAGACCTGGCCAACCAACATTTAAATCAGTATTCAACAACAGTACAAGTTTAATCATCAAATATGTTCAAGAAAAATCTAAAACCATTATTGCTTTCCCTGGTTATGAGCATTATCACAGGTGGCGTCATGGCCCAGACCGGAGAGGCGTTAACCCTCAAAGACGCCCTGAATTACGCCGTTCAGCATTATACCGATGCGCGTAAAGCGCGGCTCGATTTGGAGAATGCCCAGTACAAAATAGACGAGGTTCGCTCAAGAGCGTTGCCACAGATCAGTGGATCAGGACAATTAAATTATAACCCATTACTGCAGCAAAGCGTACTGCCTGGTGCATTGAACCCTGCAAATCCGGGGCAGGATATGTTGATAGCCTTTGGACAAAAATGGAACGCTAATGTGGGCGTGAATCTTACTCAGAATATTTTTGACCAGTCGGTGTTTACGGGTTTAAAGGCTGCAAAAACTACCAGGCAGTTTTACACATTGAATAGCCAGCTTACCGAAGAGCAGGTATTAGAGCAGGTAGCTACCAGTTATTACCAGGTATTTGTTCAGCGCCAGCAAATAGCCAATGTTGACAGTAATATCAGCACCACCCAAAAAGCTTACAATATTATTAAGGGCCAGTTTGAGAGCGGTTTAGGGAAGCAGATAGATGTAGATCGTGTAACCGTTCAGCTGTCGAATCTTCAAAGCCAGCGCCAGCAGCTTCTTAATGCTGTTACTCAATATGAAAACCAGTTGAAATTTTATATTGGTATGCCGGTTACACAGCCGGTTGTGATTGAAGATCCGGAACAGCTGGATATAGCTGTATTTCAACTGGACCTGCCGGATAGCTTAAACACCAACAACCGTACGGAGATCAGGGTATTGAACAAACAGGAAGAGCTCCTGGAATATCAGAAGAAATCTATTGTGGCTGAATATTATCCTACACTTTCTTTAACCAGCAACTATAGTTACCAGAGTTTATCGAATCGCTTTCCAATAGGTGCTGGCCGTAACGGTAACTCATTTGATGTGGCGGCCATTGGGTTAAACCTGAAGATACCCATCTTTAACGGGCATGCTACCAAAGCCAGGATCAACCAGGCTAATGTAGAATTGAAAAGATTACAGGAGGACAGGGTTAAGACTAAGAATAGCCTGGATCTGGCTTACGAGAATGCCAAAACGCAGATAAAAAACAATATTATCATCCTTAACAACCAAAAGGTGAATGTAGAGCTTGCTCAGAAAGTGCTCAACAATACACGTAGCAACTACCAACTGGGATTAGCGCCATTGACCGACCTGCTGGATGCTCAAAATGCTTTATCTGAAGCACAGAATAATCATGTAGCTGCCATGTTGAATTACCGCGTGGCCGAAATACAGCTGATCAAATCTAAAGGGATGTTAAAGACCCTCATGAATTAACCATCAAACAAACAAAAAATATACGAACAGATGAAAAAGAGTACAAGAATCATTATTACCATCCTGGCTGTTGTGGGTATACTGGCATTGATAGCCTACGTATTAACGAATAATAAAAAGAAGAATGAAGCCAAAACGGCTGTGGTGGCCGAAACTAACAGCGCCATAGCTGTAAAAATTGACACCGTAAAAACAGCAGACCTGAATATTGATTTTAACGCCAATGGAATTTTTGCCGCCGGCCAGGAGATCAATTTTGCTGCAGAAACGGCTGGGCGCGTGATCAGCGTGTTGGTAGATGAAGGTAGTTATGTAAGAAAAGGCCAGACGCTTGCGGTTATTAAAACCGATAACCTGGATGTGGATGTACAGAACGCAAATGAAATATATCAAAATGCATTAAAAGATAAGGAGCGTTATGAAAGTGCCTTAAAAACAGGCGGTGTAACACAGCAGCAGGTAGACCAGGCCGAACTGTCTTTAAAGAACGCGGCAGCCAGAGTAAGGCAGGCGCGTATTAAAGTAACAGATGCGAATATCAGGGCTTCAATCAATGGCATTGTGAACAAGCGTATGATTGAACCAGGCTCGGTTTTGTCAGCGGGTACCCAGTTGTTTGAAATTGTAGATGTATCTAAGCTTACATTAGATGTAGCCGTTTCAGAACAACAGGTGGCTAATTTACATATTGGCGATGTGGTAAATATTGAAGCAAGTGTTTTTCCTGATAAAAAGTTTGTTGGAAAAATAGAGTTTATTGCGCCCAAGGCAGATGCTAACCTGAACTTCCCCGTTAAAATTGCCATCTCCAATAATGCCGGCCAATCTTTAAAAGCAGGTATGTACGGATCGGCGCATTTTGTGTTTGCGCAACAGGCGCCTGCTATACTGATTCCAAGAGCTGCATTTGTAGGCGGTGTTAGCAGCAATGAAATATTTACAGTAAATGCAGGCAAAGCGGCATTACGTAAAGTAGTAGCCGGCAGGATCTTCGGTGATAAAGTAGAAGTGCTGGAGGGCCTGGCAGCAGGTGAGCAGGTAATTGTTACCGGCCAGATCAATTTGATCAATGGAAGTCCTGTATCCATCATAAAATAAGTAGCCAAAAGCTATTTGTGCAAGTAAGATAAATGGTCAACAATGCAGCCGGTTTCAGGTGCCGTTGGGCCAATGATTTACTAAGAATAAGGGAAATTAAATCCTACAAAATACTTTAAATGAAAATTGCTGAATTATCCATTAAACGGCCCTCACTGGTCATCGTATTGTTTACAATACTCACCCTGGGAGGTATACTCAGTTACACGACTCTTAATTATGAACTACTTCCCAAGTTCAGCCCTTCGGTAGTTTCCGTTACTACGATCTACCCCGGTGCATCTCCGAGTGAGGTGGAGAATACGGTATCGAGAAAAATAGAAGATGCGGTATCTTCTATGGAAAACATTAAAAAGATAGATGTAAAGTCTTATGAAAGCTTGTCTACGGTCATTATCACTTTAAATAGTGGTACTGACGTGGACTATGCTTTGAACGATGCGCAACGAAAAGTAAACGCGATATTAAAAGATCTGCCTGATGATGTAGATCCTCCGTCTCTGAACAAGTTTTCATTAGATGATTTACCGGTAGTTACTTTGTCGGCTACTGCGAAGCTGGATGAAGCAAGTTTCTTCGATTTGATGGATAAGCGGATCGGGCCGGTTATTTCACGGGTACCCGGCGTAGCGCAGGTAAATCTTATCGGTGGTCAGGAAAGGGAAATACAGGTGAGCTTTGATGCCGCCCAGCTGGAAGCCAATGGTCTTTCGGTGTTGCATGTACAGCAGGCAGTACTGGCAGCCAATCTTGATTTTCCTACAGGTAGCGTACAAACAAGAGAACAGGATATCCTGATCCGTTTGGCCGGTAAGTTCAAAACCATCGATGAATTAAGGAACCTGGTGGTGAAAACTTCTGCTACAGGCGGACAAGTGCGTTTGGCTGATGTGGCCGATGTTCAGGATGCTCAAAAAGACGTAGAGAAACTGGCAAGAGTGAACAATGAGTCTTCAATTGCGCTGCAGGTATTGAAACAGTCGGATGCCAATGGTGTTAGTGTGAGCGAAGGGGTGCAGGCCATCGTAAACCGGCTGCAATCAGAATATGCTTCATCAGGTTTGCAATTAACTATAGCGAATGATGCATCTGTCTATACGCTGGAGTCTGCTGATGCGGTAATACACGATCTTATACTGGCGATCATCCTGGTAGCCGTGGTAATGCTTTTCTTTCTGCATAGCATAAGAAATGCCTTGATCGTAATGGTGGCTATTCCTGCCTCTTTAATTGCGACATTTATAGGAATGAGCCTGCTGGGCTATTCTTTAAACCTGATGTCGTTATTAGGTCTTTCACTGGTGGTAGGGATATTGGTAGATGATGCGATTGTGGTATTGGAAAATATTTACCGCCACATGGAGATGGGTAAGAATAAGGTGAGAGCAGCATTTGACGCTACAAAGGAAATTGGCTTTACAGTTACTGCTATTACATTAGTAATTGTGGTGGTGTTTATTCCAATTGCTATAAGTACCGGATTAGTGTCGGATATTTTAAGAGAGTTTTGTGTAACAGTTGCGCTGGCTACGGTGTTGTCCTTACTGTCTTCTTTCACTATTGTTCCATTATTGAGCTCTCGTTTTGGTAAGCTGGAACATATTACAGGCAAAAGCTGGTTTGGTAAAATAATATTGAGCTTTGAGAGAGGGCTTAACAAATTTACCGATGCGATCACTGGTATCTTGAAATGGAGCTTGAAATACAAAAAGACCACATTGCTCGCGGTATTTGTATTGCTGATCGCTTCTTTCTCCATGATTGGTGCCGGTTTTGTGGGTACCGATTTCTTCCCAAAGAGTGACAGAGGAGAGTTCCTGGTGCAGATAGAAATGCCGAAAGATGTTTCTATTGAGCAAACCAACCAGATGACCCAAAGAGCTGAAGCATTCCTGAAAACAAAACCTGAGGTAACCAACCTGATTACGACAGTTGGACAGAGTAGTGATGGTATGGGCGCATCGCAGGCTACCGCTTATAAGTCAGAGATCAGCGTGCGCTTGGTGGAGAAAAAAGACAGGGCGGATGACGCCAATGTGTATGCCGCTAAAACAAAAAGGGAACTGGAAAAAATACTGGTAGGCGCTAAGGTAAAAACAGTGCCGGTAAGTATTTTAGGTTCTGCCGAAAATGCACCTTTAGGCCTGGTAGTAACGGGGCCTAACCTGGATAGTGTGATGCGTTTCGCTAATGACGCCAAAGATAAATTGGGAGGCATCAAAGGTGCCACTGAAATTAAATTGTCAGTAGAGACGGGGAACCCGGAGATTAATGTGCAGGTGGACAGGGACAAAATGGCTGCATTAGGCTTAAGCCTGCAAACAGTGGGTGCTACCATGCAAACTGCTTTCAGTGGAAATACCGACGGAAAGTATCGTGCGGGTGAATATGAGTATGATATCAATATGCGCTATGGGGCGTTCAACCGTAAGAGTATTACAGGTGTTAATAACCTTTTGTTTGTAAATGACAGGGGAGAGCAGATACGGTTATCTCAATTTGCTACGGTAAGAGAAAGCTCCGGTCCTAGCATGCTGGAAAGAAGGGATAAGAGTACTTCGGTTACGGTACAGGCACAATCAGTTGGACGGCCTACCGGTACCATTGCCGCGGAATGGGGTACTGCGATCGAAGGTATCCAAAAGCCGACAGGGGTTAACTATATCTGGGGTGGCGATATGGAAAATCAAAGCGAAGGCTTTGGTACCCTGGGTATCGCATTGTTGATCGCCATTGTATTGGTGTATTTAATTATGGTGGCCTTGTATGATAGCTTTGTATATCCGTTTGTGGTGTTGTTCTCTATTCCTTTATCTATTATTGGTGCATTGCTGGCATTGGCGCTTACCAATAATTCATTGAACATATTCACCATATTAGGGCTGATCATGTTGATTGGTTTGGTGGCTAAAAACGCGATCATCCTGGTAGACTTTACCAACCAGCGAAAAGCAGAAGGGGAGACTACTTACAATGCGTTGATACAGGCTAACCATGCCAGGTTAAGGCCCATCCTGATGACTACGATTGCCATGGTGATTGGTATGTTGCCCATCGCGTTAGCCAGTGGTGCCGGTGCAGAATGGAAAAACGGGCTGGCCTGGGTTATTATTGGTGGTTTATTAAGTTCGTTGTTCCTGACGCTGATAGTAGTACCGGTGATGTACGCCATTTTTGATAAGCTGATCGCAAGATTCAATAAAAATAAAAAACAGGAATCCATTGAAGAATTGATGGTTGCAGATTATGAGCATAGAGCGTTAAGTGAAGATGGATTTACGCCTACGCATTTATAAGTTTTGATGGTTAGGTTTTGATGGAGTAATGCCGTATCTGTAAAAAGATGCGGCATTTTTTTACATAATCGTTAATAACAAACCGGCATCAATTTTATTGAAATGCATCTGCCTGGTTTTTGAGACACAAACCTCAGCATAGCCCTGGCCAGTGTCTCACTGGCTGGAAAGGGAGGCTAAACTGTAATAATAATTTTGATACCTGTTTATTATAAGGCGGCCTTAATGATTATATCTTTGACACCGTTAAAAAATGATCATGAAAATTATCTGCCCGGAATTGGTTGACGAAAATATTTTGCTAAGACCTATTGTGCCATCTGATCTGGATCATATCTACCAGGGGCTTTCTCATCCCGATGTGATCAAATACTATGGCATTAGCTATAAAACACGCTCAGCAACAAAAGCACAAATGGAATGGTTTCGACAAATTGAAGAAGAGGGCAGTGGCGTTTGGTGGGCTATTGTTTCTAAAGATGGTGATGAGTTTTATGGAGCCTGTGGATTCAACAATTACTCCCCAGTGCATCGTAAGGCCGAAATTGGTTTCTGGCTGCTGCCGGAATACTGGGGACGCGGGATTATAGCCTCATCGGCCCGGGTTATTTGTGATCATGCCTTTTCTAAAATGGGAATACACCGTATAGAAGCTGTTGTAGAAACGGCTAATCATAGTTGTAAGCAGGTAATGAAGAAGCTGGGCTTCGTGTTGGAGGGTACCCAGCAGGATGCCGAAGTAAAAGATGAACAATTTATCAGCCTGCACCTGTATGCCCTTTTAAATAAGTAAAGACGCGTGCTGGGTTAATTAGTTTTCGAATACGATCGTTTTATTATGATATACCAGTACTTTGTCCTGTAATACTAATTGCAGTGCATTTGCCAGTACAGATTTTTCGATTTCCCTGCCCAGGCGTACCATGTCTTTTACTGAATGGGTATGATTGACGTGTATGGTTTGTTGTGCAATAATAGGGCCGTCATCCAGAACATTGGTGACAAAATGGGCAGTAGCACCAATTAATTTAACGCCACGTTCATAAGCTTGTTTGTACGGATGCGCACCTATAAAGGCCGGCAGGAACGAGTGGTGAATGTTTACAATCCTTGATGCATATTTTGAATTGAATTCAGGGGAAAGGATGCGCATGAATTTAGCCAATATGATGTAGTCAAATTCGTAGGCAGCCAATGCTTCCTGTATCTCCTGCTCGAAAGCATGTTTTTCTTTTCCTTCGTGGCTGATGTGATGGAAGGGGATGTCAAACTTTTTCGTCAAGGCCTCCAGGTTGTCATAATTGCCAATTACACATTGTACATCCGCACCGAGGGTGTTGAAATAGTTTCTTAATAGTATATCACCCAGGCAATGATGTTCTTTGGTTACAAGAATGGCAATCTTTTTTTTCTCATAAGGTCTGATGCTGATCTCGGTGTCTTCGGGAAGGCGGGCTTTTAGTTGTTGCTGTAAATGCTGGGTATCTGTAGATCCCTGTATTTCCAGGCGTATGTAAAAGCGGTTTTCATCCACGTTTACAAACTCCTTCATAGAAATGATGTTCAGCCCGGCTGTCGCCATTACCGCTGATATATCGGCCACCAGGCCCACCCGATCGCTACACTGCAATAATATTACCATTAGTGATGATTGGTTTTTATTTCAAAGATGCGGCAAAACTACTTAAATCTTCAAATATCAGGTCTATGTCGGCATGGGGTAGCGATACTGCTTTGTTAGTGGTGGTTACAAAAATGGTGTACATGCCTGCATAACGTCCAAACTTCATATCGCTCAGGCTGTTCCCGATAATAATAGATTTGTTAACGTCAATATCCGGGAAATCTTTTACTGCCTGTACAGCCATACCCGGATTAGGCTTTCTTCCAAAAGCATGGTTGTCGATATCGGTACAAAAATAAATTTTCTCAACAGCGCCTCCTGCTTGTTGAATACCCCACAGCATTTTGGTATTCATTGCTATCAGGTCGTCATATTGAATAATGCCCCTGCCCACACCCCGCTGATTGGTTACCACAATAATGCGACCCAATAAGTTGGTTAATTTTTTAAAAAGCTCCGGTGCTCCATCGGTAAATCGAAATTCATCGGCTGTTGTAATATAACCGCCAGGATTATCGTGGTTGATCACACCGTCCCTGTCCAGGAATAAGGTCCAGTTTTTGTCGATTGCTGAGAGGTCAAGGGGAGGTTTACTGAATTCTGTTTGAGCCCGGGTATAGTCTTCAGGAATTCCGATGTCAATGAAATAGGCGTCCCTGCTCAATCCTGAAAAGATAGCTTCTTCGACAAATTTTTCCAGGTAATCTTTTTCAAATGAAAATTTAACCGGAAAACTCCTCGATAGGAATGATTGTTTGTCGATGAGGTAAAGTCCTGCATTGATCAGGCCCGATTCGTAGTATTGTTTTTCCTTAAAAGAAATGATAGTATTTTGTTCATTTAATTCAACTACTCCGTAACGCTCAAAATGCCGCATGGGTTTTAAGGCCAGCGTACATTCAGCCTTCTTGTCAATATGTTGATCACGCATAGCCCATGCATCAAACTTAAATAGGGTATCGCCGTTAGCAACAAACACATGGCTGGTTTGTGCCTTTTGAAGCGCGAGTTGAATAGCACCCCCGGTGCCCAATGGCTCGTCTTCTATTACATAATCGTAGTTAAGGGTAGGAAATTCCTGTTGCAGCCAATCCAGAATCACCTCATGCATATAGCCCAGGCTGAAAATAATTTTTTCGATGCCCTGCATGCGAAGATAGTTCACTACATAAAATAAAAAAGGCCGACCGGCAACTGGTGCCATACATTTAGGCAGGTCAGGAACCGCGGACCGGAGACGAGTGCCGAGGCCGCCGGCTAAAATTATTGCTTCCTGCATTGGCCCTGATGAGGTTACATTCCGGTTGATATCTGATGACACGATTGCTTGTTTAATTAGTTAATTCCAGATCGATTGTATTCCGAATACTTCCAGGTTTTTAACTTCGATATTAGTTCCCCAAAAATGAAGTCCTTCATTATTGTCTTTTGAACTTCTACGTTCCATAGAGTAGGAGTAAGCGCCGCCATCAATAAACACTTCAATTGAAGTTCTGTCAATATAGATGTCGGCAGATATCTCCATGCTGGTCATATCTTCCGGGGAGTAGAATACACCGTTTACGAGATTGTTGTTCATGTCATAGTCAAGTATCCGCTGACCAAACAGGCTAAGGCCGGCACTGGTAGCATGCGACAGATGAATGGTGGTTTTAACGCGAAGCCGGTCCTTTTCATTATAAGCCTTTAAATGATCATTGGCCTGCTGAGCACTGATGCCGGTCCATTTCTTCTCCGGCATAAAAAGCTGATTATACTCTTTGATGGGATTGCTGAAAAGTCTTACACCGTTTTTTGTGGTTTTCAAAGTCAGTTCGGTAGGCATTAACATCATCCCATTAAAAGGCATACCCGGGTGAGAGATACGTCCCCAGCCGATCTGTACGCGCCTGCCATCAGCATCAGGCATATTGGTAATGGTTTGAGCTGCGTAAATCGATCCCGTTGAAAAATAGTGTTTGCCCGATTCAGGCGTAAACTTTTTACCGTCAAAGCTCCCGATCATATAAGAATTGGAGGCGCCTAACATTACCCATTTCTTATGACCGGATTTATTGTCAACAGGTAATTCGAAAAGGTCGGGACATTCCCAAAAACCGGTTATATGGCTTTGGTAGGTCCAGTCCTTTAGATTGGCAGAAGTGTAAATAGAATGACCGTCTCTTTCGTTTAAAACCATTACCCAGTGCTTGCCCGGTTCATACCAGGATACCCGCGGGTCGCGCGTGTCTACACTGTTCCATTTTTCTTTAGAGTCTATAACCGGGTTACCCTTGTATTTGGTCCAGGTTCTGCCTTTGTCAAGGCTGTAAGCAATACACTGCATTTGCTTCTGGTCTGAGGCGGCGGTATAAGCGGCAATCATAGCCGGCTGGTTGCCTTTATTGAACCCAGCACTATTTTTATAATCCATTACGGTTGACCCGGAAAACATGGTGCCCAGGCTATCCGGACTCAATGCCAGCGGCAGTTCTTTCCAGTGCACCAGGTTGGTACTCATCGCATGTGCCCAATGCATGTTTTCCCACTCTTTTTCGTAGGGATTGTGCTGATAAAATAAGTGATATTCTCCATCGAAGTAAATAAGGCCATTCGGATCATTGATCCAGCCTCTGCGAGTCGTGAAATGAAATTGCGGGCGGTTCTTTTCCTTATATAAAGAATCCTGTCCTGCTATTACATCGTCCTGATAGATCTTTTTAATGCCTGCCGGGTTGCCATCATATTGTATGGTGATCGTTTTTCCTTTGAGGTGGGTTACATCGCAGAAAATCCAATATTCCGGCTCGGAATCTGCCAGGCGGATCTTAAAAAAGCGCTCTTGTTTGCCCCCGATTTCAAATTGCATTTGTTTTCTTTCTGCTTTTTGCGATACGGGCAGGTTGAGGTAGGGCTTGCTGATTTTGAAGGTGGTATCAGCAGCAGAGGCTGTGACACTTGTTGCAATGCTGATACCCAGCAGTATCCCTGCCTGGAATAACGGTAAACAGAGTTTTTTCATACGGGCTTGTAATTATTGGGGTGCTAAAGTTTAAAGTAGTTGAGACTGCAGTTTGGAATAAACAGGGAAATGATTATTCAGCAAAATATTTCTCCTCTACTAATTGGCAAATAATATGACCTAACAACATATGACACTCCTGTATTCTTGGCGTATCCGTAGCAGGTATATTAACCAGGTGATCGCTGAATGCCTTCATCGATCCGCCGCTTATACCAGTAAAGCCTATGGTGATCATTTGTTTGTCGCGTGCCGTTTCAAAAGCCTGTACGATATTTTTTGAGTTTCCCGATGTGCTTAATCCGATCAGGATATCACCAGGCTTTCCGAGGCCCTGTATCAAACGCGCGTATATCAGGTCGAAACTATAGTCATTTGCTACTGCAGTAAGATACGAAGTATTGCAGTGTAGCGCTTCTGCCGGTAGGGCCTTACGGTCTTTATAAAAACGACCACTGAATTCTGCAGCCAGGTGTTGGGCATCTGCAGCACTGCCGCCATTACCGCAAAAATAAACGCTGTTACCATTTTTAAACGCAGCAACAATAATATCTGTTACATGGTTAACGGTGTTGATCAGCGCTTCATTTTCCAATACCAGTTGTTTAGTAGTAATGGACGATTGTATTAATTCTTTTATCTGGGTACTCATGGTTTATACGCTCCAGGTTTTTAATCCGTGTTTAGTAAATTGGTAGTTGCGGTTCACGCCGCCGAACTGATCGAGGGTTTGTTGTACTTTGTATTTGGTATTACCGGGGCAGTAAAAAATCATAAATCCACCGCCGCCAGCGCCGCTGATCTTGCCTCCTGTAGCACCTGCTTCTTTCGCGGCATAGTAAATATCATCTATTAACTGGTTGTTGATTCCCTCGGCCATACGCCGCTTTTGCTCAAAACCAATATCCAGTATATGTCCTATTTCATGCAGCTGGCCTTTAAGTAACGCTTCTTTCATCATCTGAGCCTGTTGTTTTAGCTGGTGCATCGCTTCTATAGAAGTTTGTTTTTTTTCCGTTACGTTTTTGCTTTGCTCTTCGATGATCTTGGCAGATTCCCTGCTGGTAGACGTGTAGTATAGGAGCAGGTTGTTTTCCAGCTCATCAAGGTAACGTTGCCTGATCCGTAACGGATTAACAATCACTTTATCGCCGCTGTAAAATTCCATAAAATTAAACCCACCAAAAGTAGCTGCATATTGATCCTGACGACCACCGGCAAGTTTCAGATCCGTTCTTTCTATCTCATATGCATAATGAGCAATATCATATTCTCCCAAAGGAAGCTGCAGCATTTCTGTAAAAGCGCCCACTATAGCAACCACCAGGGTAGAAGAAGTACCGAGGCCAGATCCGGCAGGAGCATCTACAAATGTGCTTAGTTTAAAACCTCTTTTTTCAAAGGGATAATCTTTTTGTATGCGGTTATACACGCCTTTTAAAAGATCAAGATGCCCATCGATTGGCAATGCCTTGTCCCAGTTAAAAGTGGCGCTTTCATTCCTGTCGAATGCCTCCAGAATAATTTCATCACTTGCCAGCGTTTCAATGGTTGCATTAGCACTCAATGAAATGGTCGCATTTAATATTGCTCCGCCGAATTCATCACAGTAAGGGCTTACATCTGTACCACCTCCTGCTAAACCAATTCTTAAGGGAGCTTTACTTCTATGTATCATTGTTTATTGTACGTAAGTTGATTCGTTAACAGGTCTTTCAGCTTCAAGCATTTAAACCAGCGCATTATTGCAAAGCAATGATCGCATCCACAATATTTTTCCAGCTATATTTTTCTTTTTCTGTGCGAAGATGTGGAATAAAATGATCTTCTCCTAATTCGTAAAATTCTTTTATAGCGTGTGCTATCGATCCCGGATCTGGTTCGCAAACGAGCCCTGATTTGCCATGCGGTACCAATGCGGGCAGACCACCCACATTCGTCACAATCATGGGCCTTTCAAAATGATAGGCCAGGGGGGTAACTCCGCTTTGAGTAGCGTTTTTATAGGGTTGTACCAGCACGTCGGCGGCACAGAGATAATACTTTACTTCATTGTCTGCAATAAAGTTGGTCTTCAGGATCAATTGATCTCTGATACCCAGCTCATCAATCAACTCCTGGTATCCCTTTTCGTCTTCGTAAAATTCTCCGGCAACCAGGAGCTTAAAATCTGACATGCCGGATTGTAGCTGTTGAACTGCACGGAGCAGAATGTCAAGACCTTTATATTTCCTAATAAATCCGAAGAACAGGATGACCTTGCCCGTTTGGGATATTCCCAAATGTTCCCTCGCGATTTGTTTTGAAACAATAGGCCCGAAATTATCGTATAACGGATGCTGTACTAATACCGCTTGCTGCGAGGTGGTAAAGGTTCTTAAGTCTTTTAATACTTTTTCACTCATGGTGATAAAGGCGTCACAGGCTTTGAGAAAGTAGCGGGTGAAGGGTTTATCTCCCGGCCTTTTTTCGTGCGGAATAACATTGTCGGCAATACAAATGACCTTTGTATGTTTATTTTTTTTAACCTGTCTGAGGATGGTCCCCAAAGCAGGACCCATTAACGGCAACCAATATCGCACTACAATAATATCGGCACGCTCCTTCTTTAGACGCTGTCCCACCTTAAGCCAGTTCAGCGGGTTGATGGAATTAACAACACTGTATATGGTTATATTTTCCGGAGCCGGCTCATCGGTATATTGGGATTTTCCCGGAAACAAGAAATCAGGGTATTGCAGGCTAAAGGAATAGATAGCGCAGCTGTGGCCCCTATCAATAAATTCTTTGGCAAGGCGATGGTTGAATGTTGTCATGCCGCCGCCGCGAAGCGGATGTGCCGGACCCAGAATAATTACTTTAGCCATATCGGCAGCAAATATAGTATTTGCATGAGTTAAGCCGAAAAGCGGGTAAAAACAGAAGCCGGCAGGAAATACAACCGTCCATTTCTTCTGTTATTAGTAACGCTTTCTTTTCAATCTTCCAACTTGTAATCTTATCAACTATCAATTACATTTGCGGCATGAGGCGCAGTTTAGAAGATAGCTACAGGCATAAAGGGCTTAGGAAAAAGCTCGTAGATACAGTCAGGGAAAAAGGAATTAAAGATGAAAACGTGCTGGAAGCCATTAATAGCGTCCCCCGGCATTTTTTCCTGGACTCTGCGTTTTTAGATGTGGCTTATCTGGACAAGGCATTTCCGATAGGAGAAGGACAAACGATTTCGCAGCCTTACACAGTAGCTTACCAAACCGAATTACTGCAGATTCAAAAGAATGACAAGGTGTTAGAGATTGGTACTGGTAGCGCTTACCAGGCCGTAGTGCTGGCTGCATTAGGAGCAAAAGTGTTTACAATTGAACGCCAGAAAAAGCTGTTCGATGAGAATAAATTATTCGCGTATCTCAAACAGTATCCTAATATTAAATTTTTTTACGGGGATGGATTCCAGGGGCTTCCCACATATGGCCCCTTTGATAAGGTAATTGTTACTGCCGCAGCGCCCGAGATACCACCCAGGCTTATCGACCAGATGAAAGTTGGGGGTAAAATGGTGATCCCTGTAAATAACGGAACGGCACAACAAATGCGAAGAGTTACCAAGTTAGAGCAGGGGATTGAAGTGGAATATTTTGATAATTTCTCATTTGTTCCTATGTTACAAGGCAAAAACGCTTAAAACTTGCTGATGAAAGGAACAGTGCGTATCTTTTTTACAGGAATGTTGGTAAGCTTCCTGGGTACTCTGCCTTTGGGAACGCTTAATATAGCCGCAATGCAGATTGCGATAGCCGAATCGGTACGTAGTGCAATGTTGTTTTCGCTCGGAGCACTTACTGCTGAAATGATCTATGTGCGAATCTCCTTGCTGGCAATGGATTGGGTAAGAAAGCAGGAGAAGATCTTTAAACTACTGGAATGGCTGACCCTGTTGATAGTGGTTGCCTTGGCTGTTACCAGTTTTATTGCAGCTGCTCACCCACATGAGAATAAGAATATTATCCTCAATAATAATTTACCTTCTTATTTGTTGGGGATGACAATGGGAGCGGTAAACCCGATGCAAATACCTTTCTGGTTCGGCTGGAGCACAGTGCTCTTCACTAAAAAAATACTGCTACCGAATAAACACCATTTTAATTTCTACGCCATAGGTATTGGTATCGGAACGTTGATAGGCAACAGCCTTTTTATTTTTGGTGGCCGCCTTATTGCTTCTAAAATACAGAATAACCAGTCTGTAATGAATTATGTTATTGCGGGAATTTTTGTAATTACCGCATTAATTCAAATGTGGCGTATGTTTATTAAGAAAAAGGATGTGGCAGATAAAATACACGATGAAGAAGAGAAAAGAGAAGGACATAGTCCGCATTAGCACATTTTTTAGTATCATGGGTATAGCGCAAGTTCGTTTTGCATTTTTCTCTCCCAGTCTTTTCCATTCCTTTTATCAAGATAGGTCTTCGTTAATTGTTTATAATAGGCATTGCTCTCTTCAGTAAATTGGTCAATAAGGCAGTTAAAGGTATGGCGCATGCCATATTTGGCCATAATGCTGTCCCGCTTCGTATAGTTGACATCTATATGAGGAAGCCCGTAAGACATGTAGCGGATAGAGCCAGCCTGTATGTCACGGACTGCCTGCTGTTTTATTTCTGATAGGAATTTTTTAAATTCGCTTCTTTTATGATTCAATGCTACACCGGCCAATATACTTATGCTCATTATTGCTGCAAGATGTAAAACCAACAATATTTTGAGAAAGTTTTTTTGAAAACAGTGTTGGTTAAAACGAACAAAACTCAGCGTAAAAGCTAACAATGGTAATCCAATATACAAGAGCGAAAATGATTCCCACTCTACCTGTTTTACCAGAGAACAGATACCGAAGGGAGCAGGGTATAGAAAACTATAGTAACTGGCTATGATTACCAACCATAATAATAAAAAAGCGATCCCATTTAATATTTTCCATTTAGTCATACAGATTAGATGACATCATCAGCTTTTTTACATACGTTTTCGCATATTAATCTAATTCGCTAAATGGTTTCTGTCCATTTATCCCGGTCATCGGGACTGAATTTCCAGGGGGCAAAGTTATTTTCCACGTTGCTGAACATAACATTCCATTCCTGGGGTGCATTGCTTTCTTCCATTACCAGCTGGCGGCGTAATTGTAAAATAATATCCAGTGGGTTGATACTTACCGGGCATTCCTGTACGCAGGCATTACAGGTAGTGCAGGCTCTTAGTTCTTCCGTTGTTATATAATCGTGCAGCAAGCTTTTGCCATCGTCTTTAAACTCTTTGTTGGTGTTAATGTTGTTTCCCACTTCTTCAGCCCGGTCGCGGGTATCCATCATTATCTTCCGCGGAGATAGTTTCTTGCCGGTCATATTAGCAGGGCAGGCAGCAGAGCAACGGCCGCATTCGGTACAGGAGTAGGCATCCAGCAGGTTTTTCCAGCTCAGGTCCATGATGTCTTTTGCGCCAAACTTTGTGGGAGGTGCAGCATCGGCGGGAGCCAGCTCTGGCTGCATAGCGTACAATACTTCATTTTGAACAGCGGGCATGTTTTCCATTTTGCCTATGGGTTCTAACCGGTTATAATAAGCATTAGGGAAAGCCAGGATAATATGCAGGTGCTTGGAATAAGGCAGGTAGTTTAAGAAAGCAAAAATGCCGGCTATGTGCAACCACCAACAGAGTCTTTCAATAAAACTTAGTGTGGTATTATTTAAAGTGTCCAGCCAGGTTTGCAGGTTTTGCGAAATAACAAAATTACCTGTATTAGCTGCCGCGTAGTGTTCTGCACCACGAGCCTGCAACAGCGTGTCTGAGGCATTCATGGTCAAAAACAGGCACATCAAAACTATTTCGGTGATCAAAATATAGTTGGCATCGCTCCTGGGCCAGCCATTGAGGTCTTTACTGGCAAACCGTCTGATTCGTACAATATTCCTCCGAACCAGGAATACAGCACAAGCTGCAATCACCAAAAAAGCCAGTACTTCAAACGCATTAATCAGGAAAGTATAAAAACTACCCAGGAAGCCGGCAAACAACCGGTGCGTGCCGAGTATACCATCCAGTACAATTTCCAGCACTTCAATATTGATAATAATAAACCCGGCATATACAAAAAAATGCAATACACCAACGAGGGGATTGCGAAACATCTTTTTTTGTCCCAATGCCAGCAATAATACATTATTCCAGCGCTGCGACGGGTTATCTATAATTTCTTCTTTCCGGCCAAGATTGATATTACGACGTATCTGTAGTGCTTTTCTTGAAAAGAGAAACAAGGCAACCCCTAAAAGTAACGCGAATAAAATTTGCTGTATCATTTCCATGGCAGATCTGTTAGTTATCAGTTCATTCAATCTTCACATAAAAAAACGGTATATGAGAAGGCTGGTCTGACCCCGCCCAACAGCTTTTTCTGATGAATAAGAACGTTTAAACAACTTTATTGCTAATTTACGCCATGTTGATGAGTATTTATATTTTTGTTGACGAAGATTAAGAATGCCTTGGCTTGCAATAGCATATTAAGGCCTTTTGGTTGAGTATTTAAAAAAGAAAAATGACAAAGGAAAAAAGATACATTTTACAGAGCGATGTTATAGAAAAGAAATTGAGCCGCCTGGCGCTGGAGATTATTGAGAATAATATCGATGAAAAAGAGCTGGTGTTTGCGGGTATAGAAGAGAAGGGCGTTTTATTGGCAAAAAAATTGCAGAAGATCGTCAAAAAATTTGCTGACGTAAAGGTGGAGCTGCTGACTATAAAATTTGACAAGGCAAAACCGCAGGAAATTGAGCTAAGTGCCAAAGGCGGGTTTGATAACAAAGTGGTTATTATTATGGATGATGTTACCAATAGCGGAAGAACTTTATTGTATGCAATCAAACCGTTTTTAGAATTTCACCCCAAGAAAATACAAACCCTGGTATTAGTAGAACGTTCTCACACACAGTTTCCCATTAGTGCCAACTATAAGGGCTTATCGCTGGCTACCACTTTGCAGGAGCATATTATTGTAGAAGCCACGGGTGATAATATTACGGGAGCTTATCTCGCATAGACGCCATAAAATAAAAAAGCCTGCATCAAAGTGCAGGCTGTAAAAAATATCCCGGATATTTATTGGTCGATTGACCCCATCACTTTTTTCATAAAACCGTTCAAAGCATCCTTCTCTGTTTCTCCGGCTGCTACCATTTCATGTACTTCCAAAGCACCACAGCAATTGGATATTAGTTCGCCTATTACATCTAATTCGTCTTCTTTAATAGAAGATGCTTCACTGATGCTTTCCAGCACTGCTATTGCGTTTTCTATTTGCGCTGCAGAGCAATTCCTTTGTATCTGTCTAATTACTGGTAACTTCATTGATCAGGTTTTTTAATTGATCTTCTTTATTGGTTTGTACCTGGTTTACCAACACACCATTATTAAAGCCGGCAAACGTAGGCAGGTTGTTCACGGCAGCCAGCTTGCGGCTTAAAGGAAACTTTTCAGCGTCGGCTATCACGAATACAGTTGATTCATTTTCACCCGAAAGCCTTTTGAATTTCGGTTTCATTAAACGGCAGTTCCCGCACCATCCGGCAGAATACTGCACTACCACTTTAGGATGCTGTGCCACAATTTCTTCAAGGTTGTCCTGTTCCAGTTCTATTAACATAAATCTTCGTTTAGTTTCTTGAAAAATATTCAGTAACGCCTTCATTTGTCGCTTTCATCGCCGCTTCACCTTCTTCCCAGTTGGCAGGGCAAACCTCGCCATATTGCTCTACGTGCAATTGCGCATCCAGCAGGCGAAGATACTCGTCTATATTACGGCCCAGTGGTAAATCGTTAACAGACTCGTGACGTACGATACCTTCTTTATCGATCAGGAAAGTGCCACGGAAAGCTACCGGAGCACCGCTGAAAGACCACTGTCTTGTATCGTTATTAAAGGAATACTCGCCGGCTAATACACCATAATTCATTGCAATGGTTTTAGCAGCGTCTGCTATAATAGGGTAGGTTACACCTTCAATGCCACCGTTTTCTTTGGGTGTTGTTAACCAGGCCAGGTGTGTTTCTTCAGTGTCAGTAGAGCAGCCGATTACTACCGCATTTCTTTTTTCAAATTCAGCCAGTTTTTCCTGGAATGCATGAATTTCTGTAGGACATACGAAAGTGAAATCTTTGGGGTAGAAAAACAGGATCACATGTTTTTTGCCCAGGTATTGGTCTAATGAAAAGTCATCTACGATCTCTTCGCCATTGATCACTGCGCCGGAAATAAAGTGAGGCGCTTTTTTGCCTGTTAATGCCATTGTATAAGTTTTATAAATTAAAAATCAATAATAATGTTCTCACTATGGCGGCAAATCGTTGACGGCGCGAAAGTATCTCATTCACCGGTTGCATCAAAGATTTTGAAGGAAAATTGCTATTGTAATTATTAATAGCGGTATAGATAAAATCTATTTGTATTTAATTAATTATAGTTTTTGATGATGACAGCTTAGTTCTGTAATTAAGCGAACCGGTATGGGGCAGGGACTATCATGGTGTTATTCCCAAAAATATTCGACCCCACTGGGGGCGGGGGGTGGGTGGTATACGTTTCTATAAAAATGATACTCCTACGGAGTATAGGTATTATACAAAGTTGGAAATTTCTATATTTCTGTTGGCGTTTTCAAAGATGCCGTCATCAGATTCTCGTTGAAGCCTGTGAATAGATAAAAAGGTCCCATCGGGACCCGGTATTGGTAGAATAATTCGAGAATAGCCATCGAGCTCCATAGGAGCGACATATTGTTAACAATGCTGAATAGAGATGGTAGCCCGGGTTTTAAAACATTTCTCTGCGAAGCTGCGCATTGATTATGCGTCCGGTCCTAATGCTCTATAATGTATTAGCAGTATAATGTACACAAGAACAGCATTGCTCATGCAAAACCGCAATAGGTAACCCGGAAATTTATAATTTCTCTCTGGCTTACAAACATGTTGGGTCCCATCGGGATTCGATATAGGTAGAAGATGTACGAATAACCATTGAGCTCCGTAGGAGCGACATATATCACTAAAGCTAAATGAAAATGGAAGCCCCCGAATCTTAAAACGTCTCCTTGCAAAGCTCCGCATTAATCATGCTTCCGGCCATATTACCGGTATATACGGCATTAGCAACAGACCGCATGGGAGAGGCGCCATCGCCACAGGCAAAAACGTTTGGTACGGTGGTTTTTTGAAAGCTATCTGTTTTGACATGGCCCTGTTCCGTTAGTTCACATCCCAGCTGCGTTGGTATATCAGAATGTTGAACAAAAGGGATGGCGGCATACACCGCGTCAAATGGCTGGCTGTTCCCGTCTTCAAAAACCAAATGTTGTACCTGGCCGTTTAGATGTTGTATTGCTGTGATCTTGTTTTCAACGATGGTTATATTATGTTGCCGGAATTTATGTAGCTGCTCTGTTTCAAAAGAGGCAGATCCGTTGGTTAAAATAGTTAATTGGTTCGTAAGATTGCGCACCAACATCGACAGGTGGGCAGCTCTTTCTCCATTGGCCATAATTGCTGTTTGTTGATGGCGAAACTCATATCCATGGCAATACGGACAATGAATAACTGAAATGCCCCAACATTCAGAGAAGCCCTTAATGTCCGGATGGATATCTTTAACCCCCGATGCAATAATCAGCTTGCTAGCAGTGAAGGATCTTCCTGTTTGCGTTGAAATCCCAAATCCGTTTTCTATCCGCTTTGCAGTTGTTGCTTTTTCTTCAAGAAAGCGGACACCTGGATATTGCAGTACCTGTTCTTTAGCGATGGCTGCTATAGCGTTTGGAGTTTCACCATCCCTTGTCAAAAAGTTATGGGAATGGGGTGTTTGCCTGTTGCAGGGTAAACCGCTGTCTATTACTAAAACATTGCGAAGAGAACGGCCCAAGGTCATAGCTGCCGATAAGCCTGCATAGCTGCCTCCAATAATGATTACGTCAAAATTTTCCATACGTTTCTTTCAGACAAAGATAGCGGATTAAGTTATAAAATGCAACATTGTTGCAAAAGTTAGATTATTAGCAGCGCTATTTGAAGGCTGTGAACCTTAGGTTTTCTACCAGGTCACCGGCAATCATGGCCTCCATACCATAAAGTGCCGCGGCTTTATCGCCTGCTAGTCCATGCAGGTAAACACCCATAATAGCAGCTTTAGCAGGAGTATAGCCTTGTGCCAGCAAACCTGTAATAATGCCTGTTAGTACGTCGCCACTACCACCGGTGGCCATGCCCGCGTTTCCTGTTGTATTAAAATAGCCTTTGCCGGCGGGCGTTGCAATAAAGGTTCGGTGACCTTTTAATACGATAATAACCTTTAAACGAACGGCTTGTTCGAGCGCCACTTCTATTCTTTCAAAATCGTTAGATGGCTCGCCAAAAAGACGGCTGAATTCTTTGGGATGGGGTGTGATGATACTATTCTCCGGGATGAGATTTAACCAGGTTTTGTTTTCTGACAATATGTTCAGCGCGTCAGCATCCAGTACCAGTGGTTGGTTATAGCTGCCTATTGCGTATTGTAATAGTTTTTGTGTAGCTGGATGAGTGCCTAAGCCCGGCCCTATGCCAATAGCTGAATAGCCCTTTAGCGGATATTCGATCCTGGTGATAAGTTCCGTATGCGGGTCCGCTTTGCACATTGCCTCGGGAGTGGTGGTTTGCATAATATTGATGCCATTACCCGGTACATGAGCGGTTACCAGCCCCGCGCCGCTTCGCAGGCAGGCTTTGGTGCTTAATACCGCAGCACCCATTTTGCCATAACTTCCTGCTATCACGAGCGCGTGTCCGAAATTACCTTTATGTGCATAGTTGCTTCGGGGTTTATAAAAAGAATCAAAAAGACTCTTATCAGTTAACTCGTACGTTGACTCAATCTTTGTAAGAAATCCGGGCGCCAGACCGATATCCAATATATGAACCTGTCCAAAATACCGCGCATTACCGGGCATCAGCAAGCCCAGCTTAAAGTTTTGAAAAGTTAAAGTATGATCTGCCTCGATAATATCGGTGTTGCCTGAATAGGTGTCACTTTGCAAGCCGGAAGGCATGTCAATGGCAATTATTTTGTTAGGCTGATTGTTAATAAAGTCAACTATTTCTCTGGTAAATCCTTCTATGGGCCTGTTGATGCCTGTGCCTAATAAGGCATCGATTATGATCGCAGACTGATCAGGTGGAAGGGGGAAGGTTCCGGGATTTAATTCGGTAATATTAGCACCGGGAGTTGCTTTTAGTCTTTCGAGGTTGGTTGTGAAGTCCCCGCTTGCTTTGCCAGCCGCATTTACGATATATACTTTTACGGGAATGCGCATCAGCATCAATAGCCTCGCAATAGCCAGACCATCGCCGCCATTGTTGCCCGTACCGCAAACGATGTCAAATGATTGACCGGGGAAATGCTCCCATATCCAATCGACACAGGCGGATGCCGCTCTTTCCATCAGGTTAACAGAGCTTATGGGTTCTTGTTGGATAGTGTATTGATCCCATTCCCTTATTTGCGAAGCGTTGAGTAATTGCATGACCGGTAGTTGAGCGTTAAAGATAAATAAAGCGCTCTAATGCTTATGATACCGTCTTGTATCTAGTTTTTTTTCTTTTTGGCTGGCTCCGTCTTTTTGGACGTGGTAGTTGTTTGTTTTTTTGCAGCCGGCTTTGTAGTCTTAGTAGGTTTAGCTACAGGTTTTGTAGCGGGCGCTTTTGTTTTAGATACTGCTTTGGGCTTTGTTGCAAGTTTAGGGTTGGCCACCGTCTTTGCCCTGCTATTTTTTTTAGGTGCTTCTTTTACAATTTTAGCGGGCGGCGGCACAGGCTTCTTTTTAGATGTTACCACCAGTGGTGTAGGTGTAACGGTAGGCTCTTCTTCCGCCTGTGTGTCATTTTGCATATAGTCGCCAAACACGTTGTAAGCCAGCTTAGCTGCTTTATAAATGGTGCTGTTGTATTGGTTGCCCAAAATAATGATTACGGCTTTTTCGTCAGTTAGCCTGGCGAAAGCGGGGCTGAATCCATGCCATTTGCCGTTATGGTAAATTACTTTTTTACCATTAGGTAAGCTTAATAAGCGCCAGCCTAAGCCATAGTTATGTGTAGACGGCTTTTCGTTACTGAGCGGTTGGTAGGCAGAGTCGAGGAGGCTTTGCCTTATGAATGCATCATTGTATAAAGCGGCATCCCATTTCATCATATCACGCGGGGTGCTGTAAATATTTTTATCACCATAGGTATGATCAAATATATCCTGGTCCCACAATTGGCCCGATGGCTTATAAGACATCATGACGCGGCCGCTATCCGTTGGCGTATAAACAAATGTATGCTCCATACCTAATGGCTTGAAGATCGTTTCGCTAAGATATTGCGGGTAAGGAGTACCTGTTACTTTTTCGATAATAAGAGCCAGGAGCACATAATTGGTGTTACAGTAACTAAACCGGCTGCCGGTTCTATAACTGAGGTCAGGTTTGTATTGAATTAAGAAGTTGAGGACATCGTTGTTGGTGACCATCTGTTGGGCCGGCCATTTTTCCTTGTCCTCCATAAAATATAAGTAGTTGGGAAGGCCGCTGCGATGACTAAGCAGGTCTTTAACTGTTACACCCGCGTAAGGAAAGCCGGGGAAATATTGTGTAAGGTCATCAGTTAAATGTACTTTTCCCTGCTGTACTAATTTTAAAATAGTGACGCCGGTAAAGGGTTTGCTGGTGGAGGCCAGGTGAAAAGAAGAGCTGTCAGTAATAGGAGTGGTTTTTGCTTTCGGATCGGTAAAGCCTACATACTTTTCATAAACAATATTGCCACCTTTTGCAACCAATATACCCCCGTTGAAATTACGGTTGATTAGGTGTTTATCAAAGAGCTCATTCAACCGGGTCTGATACATTGCCAGTTCACCCTCTTTTAATTTTTCAGGAGTGGGGAGTATAATACCCTGGTAAGCTGAGTCTCCCTGGGTCAGGGTGGGACTGGAAGAACCTGATTTACAGGCAACAAACACTAAAGCCAGGCTAAGGAAAACTAAAAATCTTCTCAACGTTCATTCTTTTAAGCTTGCAAATGTAATTGTATCGATTTTTTAATTACCCTATCTGAATAAATATTTCGTGATTTTAACAAGCTATAAAAGCAAAAGGCTCTGATTTCTCAGAGCGTTTTTGCGGACCGGACGGGACTCGAACCCGTCCCGGCTGAGCCGGGACCGTGTCAGGGCTCATGTCTCATCAGATTGGAAGGTTGCAATATGAGCCATTCAAAATACTCCTTCTTACATTTTTTCAATTTCCGCTCCCTGATGAGTGCTGATCTTTTATCCGGATGGAGTTCAACATAAACGAGTATCCATGGACATTTTGCTGATGTGAACTGTGATAGGCCTTCATTCTGCTCAATAATCCTGCGCTCAAAATCTTCTGTATATCCTTTAGAGTAAATGCTGTCTTTCAAACTTTTGATAATGTAAACATAGTGCGGCATGGGTGGGTTGTTTTAAAGCCTTCAGGGCCTCTGCAAGAGGTGTCAGAGATATCAATTTCTTTCTTTTTCGATTAGCTAAAATCTATGCCTGAACCCTACAGCCCCCAACTTTTCAACCTGATCCCAAACTTCTGATAATGTAAACATACTGCGGCATGGGTGGGATGTTTTTTTAAGGGGCATAAAGCAAAAGGCTCTGATTTCTCAGAGCCTTTTTGCGGACCGGACGGGACTCGAACCCGTCCCGGCTGAGCCGGGACCGTGTCAGGGCTCATTTCTAATTAGATTGGAAGGTTGCAATATGAGCCATTCAAAATAATCCTTCTTGCATTTTTTCAATTTCCGCTCCCTAATGAGTGCTGATCTTTTATCCGGATGGAATTCAACATAAACGAGTATCCATGGACATTTTGCTGATGTGAACTGCGATAGGCCTTCATTGTGCTCAATAATCCTGCGTTCAAAATCTTCTGTATATCCTTTATAGTAAGTGCCGTCTTTCAAACTTTTGATAATGTAAACATAGTTCGGCATGGTTGGCGTGTTTTTTTAAGGGTTATAAAAGCAAAAGGCTCTGATTTCTCAGAGCCTTTTTGCGGACCGGACGGGACTCGAACCCGCGACCTCCGCCGTGACAGGGCGGCATTCTAACCAACTGAACTACCGATCCTTTTAATTGGGAGTGCAAATATAGGAGCGGAAAAATTAATAGCCAAACAATTTTTAAAAAAAAATCTACTTTTTTTTATTTTGGTGCCATGAACCTGGAACTACAATTACAAAAGGGCTACTCAAAGGAGCAAGCAGATGAAGTGGTGAATTGGGTTGGCAACAACCCAAAGCATTTTGATGAACTGCTAAAAGTCTTTCTCACCCATAAAGACTACCGTATTGTTCAAAGAGCAGCCTGGCCCTTAAGTTACGCTGCTATTCATCAACCACAGTTGATAGATAAGCATTATAAGAAGATTGTAAAGCACCTCGATGTTCCGGGTCAGCCAGCTGCGGTGAGAAGAAATATATTACGCATATTCGATCAGCTGCCCGAAATACCGGAAGATTATCATGGTGTGCTCATGGATCGCTGTTTTGAATATATAGCCGACCCGGATGAAACCATTGCAGCGCAGGCTTATGCATTGGGCATACTGGACAAACTAACGAATATCTACCCCGAAATATTGCCGGAGTTAAAGACTGTAATTGAAGTGAGGATGCTGAATGCCGCGCCTGCATTCAGATCACGGGGTAAAAAGATCTTAAAGAGAAAGTAGGAGGCTTGCCTGAGAAGACGGCATGTTCCGGTTACAAGTCAAAACCATCAGGGACGAGCACTTTAGCCAGCTTACCAATAATCATTAGCGTTATACTCCAGCTCTTCACCATATTCATTAAAAGATCGTTGGTCCGTCATCAGAATTCGTGAGGCACGATCGGCCTTTTCAAATTTGCTTTTTGAATAGGATCCGGAGAGCTTTTTTACAATATTGCCCTTCTTATCAATCATTACATAACTATCATCTTTTAGTTGTACCAATGCCAGTTGAGAAGTCGGATAAAAATGCCTGGCATATTTATATTGGCAGGGAATTATAAGTTCGCCCCTGGTATTAATGTAGCCATAATTCCTGGTACTGTTTCTTACCACAGCCAGGCCGGCGCTGAACGCTTCAGCATCCTCATACCCTTTAGCTGTCAGGTCAATCTTTACATTGCACAAAGTGTCTATAAAATAATTTTTCGTGTTGATATATCCTTCTTTGTTGGTATAGCGTTTACCCACCAGCAATAGCCCGTCACTAAAGGTGCCTTTAATATCATCGTATTTTCCATTGGTTATATTTTTACCCCGGGCATCGTATATATCTTTTTTTGAGCCTCCTTCTCTTACAGAAATATAGCCACCTTCGGCATCAACCCCCTTGTATGCTATAGGTAAAACTATTTTAAAATTGCGATCCATTACACCTGATTGACCATTTTTGTCCAACACCCAGAATTGATCGTCCCTAAAGAAGATGTAGTCATATTCAACCGGCACAATAACTTTACCGGTAGTAACATTTGCTATACCTTTAGGCCCGTTTACACGATGTATAATCTTCACATATTTGCCGTCATAAATTTCGGGATCGTCTATTGTATAGTCGACCTTTTGAATAGCTTTAGCAGAAGGATCATAATGGTAGGTTGTGTCTATGTCGTCCAACTGGTCCCGGTAAAAGAAACGGGTAACCGGCCGGAAGTCTTCGCTAAACCGGGGTTTTACCACCCACTGCCCGGCTTTATTCAATAAACCGTTTCTACCTGTCTCAAAATCGGTAGCTACAAATGGCTCTTCCTTTGTGTTGGCGTTATAGGAGTCATACGCAAGGTCGAAGCTTTCAGTTTTTGACACACTGTCCGTAACTATGAATACTACTTTGCTCACCGGCCCCGAAAAAGTGTAAACACTGCTCTTGTATTTTTTCTTGTCCTCGTCACTCATCTGAACAGGATGAGCTGTAAGAAAATCTTTCAGGTCTTTATCAGATTTGATCTCATTTTTGTTTACCCGTTCTTTCGCTTTTTCTAAAGTAGTAATCCATTCCTGGTATACCTTCCTTTTGCTGTCAGTGACAACCGTATTACTATTGCTGCCTTTTTGCCTTAAAACTTTCCCGTTTTTATAATAAGCTTCTATCTGAATATCGCCATCGCGATCTGTTTCCGGAACGGTACAGTATACTTTGGTGCCGGCAACACCTTCCAATGTAATAGCTCCATAAATAGTATGGACTGTTTTCTGCTGCGTATTAAATTCGTATAGTTTTTTTGAAGAAACAGGCAACTCAATATGATAACTAATGCTTTTTATGGGTTTTGATGACTGCAAAGCTATGGTTTCATCAAAGCTGCTGCTTTCCCAAATCGCCTTTTCCAGTGCTGTCATTTTTTCCTCGTCTACATATTCGTAGGTTTTACCGTCTTCCTTCTCTGTAGTTGCATGTTTAGCGGCAATGCTTTTTTTAGATACGATCGGCAAATTTTCTGATATTTCGGTGCCATCTAAAAATGTAATACGGGTGGGAGTGTAGGTCGGTTCCTTATCCGGGTTGTGGGAGAAATGAAAATTATCCCGCCCCAACAGTTTTAGTAAATCAAATTCATCTTTGCCAATGGATACAATATTGTAAGGATAAAATAGTTTGCTGTGTACTTTTAGCTGGCTGAAGAATTTATTTAATGCATCCTTATCAGCAGCAGATTTTGCTAATGATTGCTGCTCAAAATTAAATCCGTCGCTGGCGTCGAACTCCTTGCTGGTGCCTGCTGTTAATTCAATACGCATATCAGCTACTTTGAGTAAGGTTTTAAGGCTGGTAATATCCTTATCGATGGTATTTAAAAGATCCTGTTTGGTTTGTGCCTGGATGGTGCACATATACAAGGAAAGTACTATAACTGTGATATATTTTTTCATTATAAAAATTAGATGATTTACCCATGCCTAGTATGGGCGTCGATTTCTATGCAATTGAAATAAAAAATCCCGTGGCCGGTTGGGGAATTTACAATTTGTGGCCTTTCATTTAATATTCGTAGTGATAATGATAAACGCTTATCTCTTCTGATGCGAATGACGAGCAAAATAATGCTCACCAGCAGGTGAGGCAGGCAGTAGCATAATGCATAAGCATCCGGTTGGATAGCGCTATGATGAACAAAGCGAAGCAAGATACCTCAGAGATAATTTTATAAAGAGTTCAATATTTTTAATAGCGCTTTTTGCCTGATAAATTTACTCCTATTACATACATTGTGAAATTAGTATATTTGAAATAAGTCAATTCACGGATCAGATCATGCAAATACTCCCACCTGAAGTTTTGTCTCCATACATCAAACACTATCTGTTTTTAGAAAGCGGAGAAAGTCGGCAGAAATCACTACGTTTATTTTCCGACGGTAATACAGGAATGGTATTTCTTCTCGATCAAGGCCGTTTATCCATCAATCAGACCCAGGATCTCCCCCCATCATTTTTGTATGGTCAGGTGCGTCACTATCAGGATCTTGCGTCGGTCGATCCAACTTTCTTTATTATTATTGTATTCCAACCCGATGGACTCTACAAATTGCTGGGTATATCCGCCAGTGAATTAAAAGATCAGATCGTTACTGCGCAGGACGTTTTTGGAACGCCAGTAAGAAAGCTCTACGAAACCCTTTTTCAGCTCTCACATTCAACAGAAAAAGTACGGGCATTAAATTCCTTCTTTTACGAATTAGCCATCCATCGCAGATCTCCGGGGCAAACCTTACTTCCTACGGTATTAAGACATATCGCTCAGCAAAAAGGTCTTGTAACGGTTGAGCAATTGGTACACTATACTGGTTATACCGAGCGGCATATTGAAAGAGTTTTTGCCCAGCAGGTTGGAATAAGCCCCAAACAATATGGTAATATCGTCCAACTCCATTCCTTTCTAAAGTTACTTCGCGATAAACCTGTTGAAATTAGTTTGACTTCCGTCAGTTATGAAAGTGGATATTTCGATCAATCCCACCTTATCAGGGCGTTTAAAAAATACACAGGTATCACGCCTTCCCAATATCTAAACCAAACCAATAGACTCGCTGTCAATTTTATAGAATTTAAAGACAGACCTGATCCTATGTCGGGTTTGTACAATTTGGACTAACCACTTAGAATTAGCTTTGTCCATATATAAATCAAGAAACAATGGACAAATTAAAAATAGCTACTGCACAATTTGAGCATAAAAGTGCGGATAAAGCGTATAATCTGGCGATTATTGAACAGTTAGCGAGGAAAGCTGCTGCCCAGGGGGCAGAGGTGATTGCCTTTCATGAATGCTCCATTACAGGGTATACCTTTGCACGAAATTTAGATAAGCAACAAATGCTTGCTATCGCCGAAATGGTTCCGGACGGTGAAAGTACCCGGCAGCTGATCGCAATAGCAGCCAAATATAATATCACCATTCTTGCTGGCTTATTTGAGAAAGATGAAAGCGATAATTTATATAAGCCTTATATCTGTGTAGACAAAAATGGTCTTATAGCAAAACATCGCAAGCTACATCCCTTTATAAATCCGCATTTAACGCCAGGTCAGGACTATACAATATTTGAAATTAAGGGCTGGAAATGTGGTATTTTAATTTGTTATGACAATAATGTTATTGAGAATGTCCGTGCGACAAAATTATTGGGAGCTGATATCATCTTTATGCCACACGTAACCATGTGTACACCTTCTTCCAGGCCTGGAGCAGGTTTTGTAGATCCACAGCTGTGGCAAAACCGGGAAAATGATCCCACGTCACTGCGCCTGGAATTTGACGGAATGAAGGGGCGCACCTGGCTGATGAAATGGTTGCCGGCCCGGGCCTATGACAATGCAGTTTATGTTGTTTTCTCAAACCCGATTGGCATGGATGATGATCAATTGAAAAATGGTTGTTCCATGGTTATAGATCCATTCGGAGATATTCTTGCCGAATGCCGCACATTCGAAGATAGTTTTGTTATGACAACCATTACACACGAAAAACTAATACAAGCCGGTGGATATCGCTATATCAACGCGCGACGACCCAACCTCTATCGTGATATTCTCGGGCAAGAACATGAATCAATTCAAAAAGTAGTCTGGTTACACCCTGATAATAGTTAATTTAGTTAAGCCGCAACCCTGCTTTCAACAACGCTTCAACGCTTTCAATTTTAAAATTCATACCTGGGGGTATGTGTATGGACCTATAAAGTGAACCACAAAAAGGCAGCAGATTCAATCTTCTTTAAGTGTACTATAAATGTTATTTTTGGGTGCCTGATTTTGTATGTAATCCAGGGGGAAAAGCAAACGAACAAAAAGCGCAATGACTGATGTATTAATAAATTACCTGTCCTCAACAGGAGCACTCTCAGTCGGGGAAATACATTTTTCTGTACAGTTCTTCAAACCAATCCGTTTAAAAAAGGGTGATTTTTTTATTCGGGAAGATGAAACCTGCCGTCATATCGGGTTTATCGCCAGTGGAGCAGTAAAGGCATACGCTACCGACAAAGACGGAAATGAAAACATAACCTGCTTCAAATTTGAAAAAGAATTTGCCTCCTCATTTCCGGAGTTTGTGGCACAGGAAAAATCGAGACGGAGTATCAGGACTGTAGAACCTTGCGTAATTTATAGGATAAGCTACCCGGACTATCAGTATCTGCTCAGTCAGGTGACCAGCTGGAACGGGATTGTAAAATCTGTATTGGAGCAAGAGTATAACCAAAAGGAACGTTATTTGCTGAATTACAATAATAAGTCTGCAGTGGATAAATACCTTCAGGTCTTGTCTGTTGAGCCGAATCTTTTACAGCGTATAGCTACGCAGGATCTGGCATCTTACCTGGGCATTACACAAAGATCGCTTACACGGGCAAAAGGGCAAATACAAAGCCCCAAAACATTATAGGACAAATGTCCTTAAGCAGGTTGGGCCAGCTATCTACATTTGCACAAAAAATAATGCTACATCAAATAGCTCCTGAGGTGTTCCATATTCCACTGATGCCACGAAACAGTATCAACTGCTATATTATCGAAGGTGTATTGGTAGACTCCGGAATACGGAGTTCGTATAATACTGTAAAGAAAGCGCTCCGGGAAATCCCTGTGGATCAACATGTGTTGACGCATGCGCATGCAGATCACCAGGGCTGTAGCGACCAGATATGCGTTGAGTTTGCGCTACCCTTAAGCTGTCATCAGAACGAGATTTTCAGGACCGAAACGGGTATGGTGACTAATGACTATCCAAGGCCACAACATTGTATAGCAAGGCTTCAGCAAAAGTATTGGGCCGGGCAGGGACATAAGGTTGATCGGACCATCGTTGAAAACGATACAATCGGAAACTTTAGGGTAATAGAAACGCCCGGGCATTCGGCAGGGCATATTTCTTTATTCCGTGAGCGGGATGGTGTACTCATAATTGGAGATGTGGCGACTCATATGAACCTGCTTACTACAGCTACCGGTTTGCGGCTCCCGCCAAGCATATTCACCTCAGATCAGCAGCGCAATATCCAGTCGCTCCAAAAGTTAGCAGAACTGAATCCGGCCATTATTTGCTTTGGTCACGGACCGGTTATGCGCAATACAGACAGTAGGTTTGAGCATTTTGTACGAAAATGTAGCGAAGCTATTTAATGATGTATTTTTTGTGTCTCAAAATCGGTAACTACAAATGGTTCCTGCTTTGCGTCGGCGCTAAAGATGTTATAAGTAATATCGAAGCTTTTAGTTTTTGAAATAATGTGTTATGATGAAGGGCGATTATAAGCGCTTATCTCTTCTGATCCGAATAACGAGCAAAATAGCGCTCACCAGCAGGTAAGGCAGGCAGTAGAGCAATACATAAGCATCCAGCTGAATACCGCTATATAAGGTAAAACACAACGGTAAGCCAAATAGCAACAGAACATTCAGCCATATCTTCTTCTGGAAGTTGCCACGCACTAATAAAGATGGTAAGGAGCAAACTGCCAGCACTATGTTAAATCCCACTGCCAGGCCATATGCAACACCAACCATATCATTACCCGGATGAGGCCTGATGGGTTGAGGCTGCTGCTCCCTGATGATGATAAGACTTGCCAGTGAAATAAGGCAGCCCGCAAGAAAGCTCAATAAAATAATGATACGATACTTCATATTACCTTAAAGCGGAAAAATAAATATTTTATTCGTTTAAGAACAATCTTGTTTAAGATCCGGCTGCAATGATTTTATATGCGCTAACAGGTGACTATTGGTGGTGATATTTCTCATTCTTTAAAATAGTACAGGCCCGGTAAACCTGTTCGGCTAATATCAATCTTACCAGCTGATGTGGAAAAACCAGTTTGGAAAGGCTCCATTTAAAATTGGCCCGGTTCCATACCGCTTCATGTATGCCAAAAGCGCCTCCAATTAAAAAGATCACTCTTTTACTGGAGTTGTTGGCGCATAACTGTATTTGTTGGGCCAGTCCTTCAGAGCTGAGTTGCGTGCCCCGCTCATCCAGGGCAATTAAAAAATCATCTTTCTGAATTTTAGAAAGAATTAATTCTCCTTCATTTTTCCTGATATCATCGATACTCATTTTAGCAGCATTCTTCAACGGTGCAATAATCTCCCAGTCCAGCTTAAAATAGTTATTGATCCTTTTGGAAAAATCTTCAATGCCTGCTTTTACATAAGGCTCATGCGCTTTACCGACGGACCAGAAAGAAATTTTCATATTGATAATGATTCATTGATTAGAGGTTGATTATTTCGCATACCCAACCTCCTGGTTGGCAAAGTTAGGGGCTTCACCTGATGAACCTTAGATAAGAAGAGTATCCGGGTTTCAAGGAAGATAGCCGGAGGGTTTGATGACCCGGTAAATTGGTAAACAAAAAAAAGATTTCCCTGGCCGGCTTTTATGTTGAAGGGCACGGCCTAATTGTTGTTCAGCACTTCTACAATTTTAGAGTATGTTTTATCGCCGTGGGTGTCGATCTGCGCGATACGGATATAGGCATTTATATTGCCCGGGTCATTAGGATCAATATTTTTTTTCTGGCAACCTACCGCGCCTAAGAAAAGACCGCTAAGCATTAAGCCCGCAAACAATAGTTTTCTGTTACGCTGTAATCCCGTCGCCAGGCCACCTAATACCAGCAATATTAAGCCAATACCCGATGTAGCCATGGCCACGCCTGAAAGGTCGGCGCTGAACTCATAGCTTAATGCAGAAGAAGAATTGCCGTCTTCGTCCAGCGATTGTACTTCTCCTATGGTAATAAAATGCGTCTTATCTGATGATGCTTCAACATCAAAGCTTTTGTTGTTTTTTTCGGACGCAGTAGACCAGTTTACAAAAAGAATATTGCCGTCTACCTTAGCCGATAAAGTGGCAAATTGTACAGCTGCAGTATTAACATTGCCTGTTATTGTTGCTTTAGTATAACTCAACCGGCCTCCATGATAAGAATCAGAACCTTTGTTGCTGCCACAGTCTGAGCCGTTGTATTTATTTGCATTAGTGGATGCATTTGCAGTAGGAGTTAGAGCCTCTGGCTGTTTAGCCATGCGGCGTGATACAACCGTGCATTGGCCGGCAGCTTCAGTGTAATTGCTGGCCGGCAGTACAGAATTACCGGCCGGCTCATAAGAATGATGGAGGTACCATAACATGATGATGAGCGTAAATATTAGGCCGGTGCTGTATTGTCTCTTTGTCATGTAGTTGAAGATTAGTTATCGAATGGTTTTAGATATCTGCTATTTCCATGCTGCCAACCTCCGGCACTACCAGCTATCAAGGTTTTTTGATTCTATTGCCCGGGTCTGGAATTCATCAAAACTAAATAGTATGGTCTTCGCTCTCGCAAGCCGGCATGCTATTGCCTTTATACCCTTTGTTGGTTCCGTGGCACTGGCTTCCGGTTTATCTCTTATGATCTCATTGCTCTGGTTGTATCGAACATTGTGCCCTGTGGCAATTAGAATTCAAAGGTAGAACCGTCCTCTTTCAAACTGTTGTCATTAGATGTCTTTAAATGGCTTATCTGTTTCATAAGCCAGCAGTGACACGCCGCCGGTAGAAGCCAGGCGAGATTTATATTAAATGCCCCCAATTCTTAAACACTTGCTTTATATACTGCAGGCTGATGTTTATCAACGGCATAGCTATTTCCTCTTTAATTGAATTGAGATTCTACGGTATTATTTTAAATAATTTTTAACAGCCACTAAATTGCAGCGCTATTGTATTTTAAGCAGAAAGCCCTTTGCTAACTGAAAAATACTAACTCCGATGTCAATGGCCCTTGAAGTTAAAAATTTTTATCGGAATTAAAACCATTGACAGAGACTTAATTATTCAACAAACCTCAATCATTAAACAAAACAAGCATGAAACTCAAAGGTTACAGACACTTGCTATATAAAAATAGCAACTTACTTTTAAAGCACCGGTTTGGCATATTTATCGTATTGCTAAGCCTCACGCTATCTCCGTTTTTATCTGGCGTCGCAAGCGCTCAATGTAGCTTTAATGGCGTTGGCTGTGCAGGCACCAACTATGCTAACTATGGTGTTAATGCTACAGGGGCAGCCACCCTTGAGTACGACAACTTTGTGTCTGCTTTTCACACATCTGCTGCACGCGAAGCAACCGGAGAACTGAAAGTATGGGGCGCAAGGTCAAAATATGATGGAAGCGGCAACCTGTTAACGCCCACCGCTATCAATAGTATCAATTTTCCCGGGCTTACGGGTACCCCTCTAAAGGCTACTTTGGCAGGAGACTACACTACGGCCCCCCAAATCATATTATTGACCACCGATGGCCTGTGGGCCTGGGGCGTTGCGGGCCAGGTTATAAATACCGGCTTAAAAAACACCGCAGCCTTTGGCAAAATAGCCCTCGGCCTTCCTTCAGGGGTAAGCCCGCTTGATGTAAAAATGCTTTTTGCTACTTACGAAAACCTGGCTATCACTACCTGCAGCGGAGATGTATGGGTGCTCACTAACTCAAACGCCAATATGCGTGGAGATGCGGGTACCGGGTTCACAACCTGGGCAAGAGTAACAAAAACCGATGGCAGTAATCTAACGGGAGTAGTAGCCACCAGGGGGGCTGCGGGTGCTTTTTTTGCACTTACCAATACCGGGGAGCTTTACACCTGGGGCCAACGTACCTACCTGGGCGATGGAACCACCGCACAAACTACGAGGAACCGCGCTACTTTAATGACTGCCCCTTCTACTTCTGAAGGTGCTATAAAAATGATTGGCGTTACAGCGAGTTCAACTACTGCCATATCTTATTATGTACTCTATGAAAACGGCAAGCTTTTTTCGATGGGTGATAATGCGAACAGGCAGTTAGGCGATTTTACCACCACAATCCGTACTTCATGGGTACAACCACTCTACCCCTCAGCAGGCAATCCAGCCGTGGCAGGCAACCCTATGAATGATGTTCTTTGGCTATCACCCAATGAGCACGACCCTAGATACCCAGCCATTAACGTGATCAATAATCAAGGCCACCAGGTTTTTTCCTGGGGAACGCAGAATGGCGGTATGCTGGGAAGAACAGACGGAAACCTGAACCCTGGTCAACCTACAGATTTAGCCACCACCGATATTGAAGCAATAGAAACAGGTGGGCACACTACTTTAGTAGTAAGCGCCTGCCGCTCCAGCTTTGGTTATGCAGGGCACAAAACAACCGGAAGCATGGGAGATGGTACCAATGCCAGTCTTTTTACCAGCAACTTCTCTTTCGAATCCAATATTTTAAGTCTTTGCGGCCTGGCCACACAGGCGCCTAAAATCAACATTGCGGGTTCACCGTCTATCGACGACGAGGGGCAGATTTGTGTAGGTACATCCGTATTACTGAATCCGACACCAGCAGGAGGAACGCTTTCCATTACCAGCGGCGGCGCTTATGCCACGCTTACCGGCAATGAGCTTCGCTTTACAGCTGCTACTCCTGCCAATACCCCGGTTATAGTAAGCTATACGGTATCAACCCCGTCCTGCGGAACGGTTACGGAAAGCCGGCGCTTCCTGTCGGTTGTATGTACCCCCACTGTTACCATCCCCGGAAGTATTTTTAACGACGCCAACGGTAACGCCGCACAGGGCTCCGGGGAAACAACCCTATCCAATAATATGTGGGCTAATTTAGTAGCGCCCGATGGTAAAGTAATCACCTCGGTAAAAGTAAACAGTGACGGAACCTTTGATTTTATTATAAGCAAAAGTTTATTATCTGCATCGGGTGACTATTCTTTAATATTCACCAATACGCCTCAAACACAGGGAGCCGGTCTTACGAGCGCTGAAACTCCGGCCAACGGATATGGCTATACCGGGGTGAACCGCGGTTCGGGCGCAACAGCAGACCCGGCTAACCGCACTGGTGTTGTATCCCTGGGTGATTTAAGCACAGCGCCCAACAATAGTACTACCAATGCCGTTAACGTGGGAATTTCCAATGATCCGGCTGTATTGCCTGTTACGTTTGGCGCTATTTCTGCTAAATTGTTAGGCAATAGCCTGGTGTTGAACTGGGTTACCGAAAGCGAAAAGAATAATGATCATTTCGATATTGAGGCTTCGGCGGACGGTGTTCATTTCACTACTATTGGAACTGTAAAGTCAGAAGCAGAAAACGGCAATTCAGATACTACTATCAAGTATAATTTTACAAAAGGAATATCTACCGAAAGTCTTGCAGTGGTATTGGGTATGGCTTTATTGCTTACCGGTGGCCTGGGGGCTTTCAAAAGCCGGAAATTCCGCACTCAGTTTTTATCTGTTGTTGCCGGCGGCCTGTTGGTTTTCTCTTTGGGTTGCAAAAAAGCATATGACTCTACTGATACTAATGGAAAAGTATTTATAAGAATTGCGCAAGTCGACAAAGACGGTAGTAAGTCTTACTCCAAAATAATTAACGTGGTAAAAGAATAACCGCAGCAAAAGATTATTTAATACAAAAAGAGGCTGTCTTTAAAAGACGGCCTCTTTCGTTTGGCAAATGTTGAGAAGAACATATCCGTGCTCGCTATAAGTTCTCTTAACCCCGCCTGCTGCAGTCGGGCAGGCGCAAAGAAACGAGGACGCAAAGGATACGCAGAGATATAGCCCGGTTCTGATAAATTAACCTGGACCATGTAATGCAAAAAACTCCGCGTTAACTCTGTTTCTTTTGTTCTGCAGTAGATTTCTTGACCGCAGAGAAATGAGAGCGCAGAGGATACGCAGAGGTATAATCCGGTTCTGATGAAGTAAAACTGGAACAGGTACACCAACAACTCCGCATTAATTCTGTTTCTCCCTTTCTCAGCGGTAAATCTCTTGACCGCAGAGAAATGAGAGCGCAGAGGATACGCAGAGGTATAATCCGGTTCTGATGAAGTAAAACTGGAACAGGTACACCAACAACTCCGCATTAACTCTGTTTCTCCCTTTCTCAGCGGTAAATCTCTTGACCGCAGAGAAATGAGGACGCAAAGGATACGCAGGGATATAGCCCTGTTTTGATGAAGTAAAACTGGAATAGGTACACAAACAACTCTGCGTAAACTCTGTTTCTCTTGGTCTCGGCGGTTAAGCACTCTTACTTGTAGCTGCCAATTATTCCAAACGGAGCGTTAGAATTCGTTGCTAACTAAATGTTGCAAAAAGCCCCGGACGTTTATAGGTCTTCCAGCATTAGAACGCCATTTTGAATAGCAAATTTGATAACACCCGCCAGGTTTTTAGCTTTTACTTTTCGCATGATATTGCTCCTGTATTGTTCAACGGTACGTTCAGAAAGGTGCAAATGAGTGCTGATTTCTTTAGAATTCATTTGTTTGCACAGCAACCTGATCAACTCTAACTCTTTTCCCGAGAATTGACTGTTGGCAATAATATGTTTGATTGCATAATCGTCGGTTGATGTGGTGAAGCGGTTTATAATATGCAGCCTGGCCTCTTTACAAAAATAATCCCGGTCCTGCATGAGCAAGTGAATAGCGTTAATAAATTCTTCGTCTTCATCTTTCTTTATAACATAGCCATTGACACCGCATTTAAGCATTTTAATTATAGTATCAGGAGTATAAGAAAATGAGTAGGCCAGTATTTTGGTGGAAGGTAGTTTGTATTTTAATTGACGTACCAAAGCATCGCCCTGGATGTCAGGCAGGAAAAAATCAATAATGATCAGCTCTGGAACGTACTGGAGGGCTTTACTCAAGGCGGCAGCTCCATCGTGGGCAACATGAAACTGTTTAAATAATGAACCGGCAATGAGCCGCATACCATTCGTTACCATTTTGTGTTGATCTATCACCAAAATCGAATTATAAGTTGCAGCTTTTTCGCTCATTAAGTTATGCATCTGGTTGAGTCTTTCTGATTTGTATTGTTTGAGGGTGTGCGTTAGCTTCACGTTTTTTATACAGCGGTTTTGTTATCTACCGGTAGCACTGTAGGCTTTAACAGTGTATGGCCTGTAGAGCTATATGGTTTTCGTGAGTCTTCCTGCTCCATGCCATTGCACGGTAAATATGTGGTAGCACAACTAGCTCTTTATTCCTATAGAGGGCGTTAACTGGTAAGAAAGGTCGCATGATTGTTTGAATACTTTCTAAATGATAGATTTTTATTTCCTGGTTAACCCAAGCAAATTCATTGAGCAAGTTGTCACTAACGGCACACTCAACCAGTCGCCAGATAGTAGTGCTCAAATCCTTTTCATTGAGGCTAATAGTTTAGGGCTTATAGGTTATAAACCAAAACGTGACAAATATAAAACGGGTTTTAGTCAAAGGGTTGCATTTGAGTGTCTATAAATGGCGGATTTGTTTCATTCAGGTATAAATTGAAGAAATGGTATGCCCGCGCAGCAAATGAGTGCTGCTATTTCTATATGAAATGCGAAAACAGGTATAACCTATTAAAAAAAAGCCCGCCCGGTTTCCCGGGCAGGCTTTCTGTATAATCGAAGTGTACGGATTAATTGTTGTTCACCACTTTTACGATTTTTGAGTAGGTTTTGCTACCGTTCTGGTCAATTTGAGCAATGCGGATATAAGCATTTTTACCATCAGCAAGAGGCTCTGAACCTTTTTTCTGGCAACCAATAGTACCTACAGAGATACCCGCCAGCATCAGCCCTGCGAATAACAGTTTCCTCCTGCGTTGCAAGCCCATGGTTAAACCACCTAATGCCAGTAATGCAACCAAAAAGCCCGAACTAGCCATTGCTACACCCGACAGGTCGGCTGAAAATTCGTAGCTTAATGCCGTATCAGAGTTACCATTCAATGCTTTAGAATCTGCGGTACCGATGGCAGTAAAATGAACACCGTCTGTAGATGCTTCTATTGCAAAGCTCCTGTTGTTTTTCTCAGAAGAGGTAGTCCAGTTTACAAACAATACGCCGCCTCTTACTGTAGCAGAGAGGTTGGCAAACTGTACCGGTAATACTAAAGGATCGTTGCTGATACCAAAGTTGGCCGGGTTAAGCGTAGTGCCGCCTGTAGTGCCGCTAATATCGCCGATATTTAATTTACCGGTACGGTTAGTGTTGTCTGTTCCTGTAGCGCCACGGTTTACGCCTGTATATCCATAGCCGCCGGCAGGTGTATCAGCTGTAGCCAAAGGATCACCCACTTGTTTGATGCTGTTGGTTAATACGATAGAGTAGTTACCGGTAGCCGTCAGTGAGCCCTGGGCCAGTCTAAAGGAATAAGTACCGTTGGAATTAACCTGTACCGAAGCAATAACAGTACCGTTAGGCGCCACCAGGTTAGCCCAGAGGCCGTTGGCAATACCGGCTTCGCCGCCATCTGTTACCGCGTTGCCGTTGGCATCGTTCCAGATGTTACCGGGTAGGGTAAAGGTGCTGGCAGGATTTACAACTGCGAAAACTTTTTGAATGGTAACACTACCACAAGATCCTGCGGTTACTGTATAGTTTATCCTCAAGGTTCCTGCAGTGTTAAAGGTAAGCTGGTTGCTGCCCGATAAAGTTGCAGAAGCCGTGCTGGATGGATCGATAGCAAAAGTACCTCCTGATGGCGTGCCGCTTAGCTGCAGGTTATTGCCTACATTGTAAGGGCCGTTATACGAAGTTTGGATGCTGGCGCTTACCGTTTGGGCGCCGCAAACCTGTATGGCATTAGTATTAAAATGATAAACAGGGTCGTAAGAGTCGGATGTAGCGTTATCGCCCATACTGCCTTCTGTTCTGTGACCCACATAGCCAAAAGTATTGGTGCACTCCCGTAAGAGCATAGTGGTATGCCCACCGCTTTCTATGGCAATAACATTAGTATTACTGTAGCCTGTCTGGAAATTACCAGGCTGGCCCGGATTTACGATGCTTGGGCCAGAATTGTTGGAGCCCCGCCCGATCATATTGCCGCTTTCAGATCCCCAGTTATAGATTACTTTACTATTGGTTAGTACATTGATGGCCGCATAACCTCGGTCATGCTCGTTGGGTGATATCCATTTGATGTCGTTCATTGGTGTTCCTCCAGCTGTGTAAGTAGGCCGAACCCAGTTATTCTGGTTGGTTGTATTCCAGTTACCTAGCTGACCATAGTCGTTATTCCCCAGGGCATAAAGCTCGCCGCTGGTGTATAAAACATAATAGCTGGGAAGAAAGGTGTAGGCAGAATAGGTAGCGCCGATCATTTTAATAGCGCCGCTGGCCCCTGTAGGTTTAACAAGGGGCGTGGCTCGGTTGAGGCTGGCGGAAGTGCTAATTCCATTCCAACTTTCACCCCATACCCAAAGATTACCAGATGCGTCCAGCGCAATAGCGCTCTCTTCGCACCCCCTTGCTGCCACGATGCCGGTAAGAAATCCTCCAGTTTGCTTTTCAACATGCGACCAGGCTGTCGCAGAGCCTGCTCCACCGGCACCACGCATAGCGCTTCCTGGTGCCAATACATAAACATCGCCACCACAGGTGGTTAATATGAGTGCTTCATGGGTACCAAAAAACATTTTTACATCGGTAGCAGTAACGCCTGTTGGCAAACCTATACTTAGTTGCTGAAAGGCCGTGCTGGAAGTAAGCGCGTCAGCCACCAGGAAGCTCTCTTTGCCCCAGGCCCAAAGCTTGTTGTCGGAGGTAAGTAAGACAAATTGTGGTTGGGTGACGCCGGAACTACCGATAGCCACTTTTAATGGGGTACCCGTTAACCCGGGGTAGTTACCCGCGTTAATAGTGGTTGGTACCAGCCAACTACCGTTGCCGTCGGATTTGGTGCGTTCGCCCCATATTTTTAAAGAGCCATCCAGGTCTCTTACTACAGTTTGGTGAAAGGCGGATACATAGTTATCGTACTCCAGGGTAGCTGCCGTGGTAGAGTTAAAGCCAAAGTTGGCAAAATCCTGGCAGCCGCCGGCGCCATAGCAGGCCTGGCTGTAGGCGTAAGAAACAGACCACAGGCTGACGATCAGCGTCAGTACCATGGCTTTGAGGGTTCGCATTGTTGTCATTGTTGTTTAGGTTTTTTTTAGATATTAGATGATAGATATTAGATACTGAATAGTTACGATTTATTAGTGTTTTGTTTAAAGTGAATTGTTCAACTTTTTTTCAAAAACGGGCAGCACCAGCTACAACAGCTTTTAACTATTGTAAGGGGGCCGGGATTAATTATTAAAAAAATGATATTTTGGGCGCACTCAATTCGAAGCTCAACCACTACAACTCTTAACGTTCCCTTCGGTTGACCTCTTTAAAAAAGTCTTGCGATCTTTAACTACGTTCTCACAGCATGGCGCTACGGGTTCATCTTATAACAACCTGAAATCAAAGGTAAAACGAGTAGCATTCAGGTTGTTGTCTTTATGTCTCTGTTTCTGGTATATTTGTGTCAGCTTTTGACACGTATACTATATTGCTTGTGTTAGTGCTTTTAGCTAGGGTGGCTTTAATGTGCTCTTCCTGACAAATACCCGGCTGCAACAGGTGGCTCTTACAGAACATGATGGCGAACAGTACAACCATGCTATAAGCAGTGGTGTGTCATAGGGGACTGTAGCATAAGTATCATGTCATCGCTATATTGGTTTTGGCCACACTTTGGTAACTCAAGGTGACGATCATTTTCGTCATTACTCATTCTCGCCCTGTTTGGTGTTTTTGCCAAACGGATGGGTGCTGATGGCTACGCAGGTTTTCAGGTGAAAAACACCTGCACAGGCAGTAAATGCCACGGATGAACAGATGATAGAAGAGAGTAATGTTCAATAATCAATAGTCAATGTTCAATAATCAATGGATGAGGGCTATTAATGCCCGTCATTTCGATAAGCCCGACGAAGGAGGGTGAAGAGAAATCTCTACGGGAAGCCCAATCCCACTTCGTGATGCCAGATGCCTAAGTAAAGAAATAGAAGAATGCCACGGATACATGGATGATAGGAGGGGTAATGGTCAATAGTCAATGGTGAGTGGGCAATGATCAGTAGTCAGTAGGGAATGGTAAATGGCGGATAAGAGTGTGTGGGGAATGATCAGTAGTCAATAGTTAAGGTGCAGGTAGTTGGTGATTTATTAATCAAATTTTCTTATGCCTCTATTACAATAAAAAAAACCGGCATTTGAAACGGTCTGTCTCAAATGCCAGAAGTTAAGGTTGATGATTGGTTTTATTTTTTCACTACGCTGATAGTTTTGGAGTACGAAGTCGTTCCATCTTTATCCACCTGTGCAACGCGGATAAAGTATTTGCCATCGGGGTCGCTCATGCCCTCGCCGGTACCTTTCGAACAAGAGTAAAGCACTGCGGTGCAACCCAGGCCCATCAATAATAAAGCTACGGTTCTTCTGCGGCGTACGATAGTACCTCCCAGCAACATCACCACCAAGCCGGCACCCAGCGCTACTTCATTCGCCGACCTGGAAAAGGTGTAGCTGATGCTGGTATCTGAATTGCCGTTGGCAGCACGGGTAGCCAGCTCACCTATGGGAGTAAAGCTGATGCCATCGGCCGACGCTTCAATAACAAAATGATCGTTATTGGTTTCTTTAATGGTTTGCCAGTTTACAGTGAGCTGGTTGTTGTTAACAGTGGCTTGTACATTTCCAAAACTTACCGGTAGCGCGGTTAGTTGCGAAGAAAAGCCGTCAAACAGGAAATAAGCTCCATTGTTAGCCGGCAGGCTGGTATTACCGGGCCTGAACTGGCCTAAGGTCATATAGGTTTCGCCACCTACAGCGGTATATTGTAAGGTAACCGGCACCCAGGTATTACGGGAGGTGTTGCCATATACTGCGATATTGGTTGACGGTATTAAAACCCTGCCCAGGCCGAAATCGCTTTTGATAGAGGTCCACCTGGGCGTTACATTACCTTCTGTATTGGCGGCAACAGGCGCCGCCGTAGAAAAAGCTGCACCTAAAAAGCCCCGCTCATCATCTGGTAGATCGACATATGTAACGCCTGCGACAAAGTTGGTTGCGGGCGTAGTTGATCCATATAAGTGGGCTACATAAAATGAAAAGGTATAGGTTTTACCGGCTACCAGCGCGGTCGAAAGCTGGGTGGTGAAGTATTCCTTGTAATTGCTAAACCCTCCGTTGCTGCTGTTGAACTCTGCATAGCCGCCTATAAAACCAGTACCGCTTTGAGCAGTGATGCCTTCGTAGTCAGCTGCTGTAATATTGTAGCTGCAGTTGAAGAAATCGGGTGTACCCGCAGTTCCACCCAGAGCGTTAACCCATGGCGTAGCCCTGTTTAGTTGACTTACGTTATTGGGGCAGGAACTATAGGTTTCGAAACCAGGGTTGCTGATTACCTGTGCGTGGGCAACATAGCCTGACAGTAATGCGGCAATAGCCACGAAATTGGTTTTTCGAAACATGGATAAATACATAATTTTTAATGGATTTTAATATTAGAAGATATATTGATGCTGTGTTTATCAAAAAAAACCTGCGAAAGCCGGCTTCCAATATGGGATTTGCTTTGAAATAAAATATCATATTTCTTCCTGCTGAAAGCTGAAGGACCATGATAATTCAATCAGGATAGCTGTTTCAATGAGGATGCTCTAATGCAATACTGTAAATCTGGTCTTACTACTAATGTTAGTTCCCGCTACGCCGCACTGATCGCGGTAAGTGCTATTCCTCCTACGTAATGATTGTTTCCGTTACTGGCTGAAAACCGGCTTGTGGTAATGTCGTTTTGATTTATCATTAGCTCAGAAAATAGGCCCTCAGTTATCAATTTCACAACGGGATGTAAGATAAACAGGGATAAAACAAAGTAGTTTCCCGGAGGTGTCATTTTCTTGTGTATTTGTGCCAGAGGCAGACAACAGGATGGGGACATGGTCAATAGTCAATGGTCAATCGACCGACGTACATCGTATAGCATACATCGTACAGAGATGTATCATTGCGTGCGGTGAAGATTTGCAGGCAGATGACGGTTGACAGGAGGATGTCGAATACTTAATGTTCGATATTCAAAATTCAATGTTTAATGTTCGGGATATCCAATAGATTGTACCATTGCGAGAAACAAAATACTGCCGGGAGGATGTTCGATGTTTAATACTCAATGTTCAGTGTTCAATGTTCGATATTCAATGATATGTCGGCTATGATCCATGATCTATTACCTATCATCCCTATCTCTGGCTTCTGCTTCTTTGTGCGCTCTTCGTGAAAAACAAATACTAATAGGGAGGCTGTTTGAAGCGGCTGTTGTATTTCTTTTGTGTGTCATTGTTTTGCTTTGTCGTGTCAATCTGGGGAAGCGTTTATTTTCGCTTATCAAAACAGGTATTTTTGAGTACCCAAAATTACCAGCCATTTATAAGGCCCTGTTATAAAGGTGGTTGGATGTTTTAAAACTGTCTCACTTAAAAGAAAAAATTGTAGGAAAATCGGTCAAATAATTGATTTCGTATAGGCCGGTCAGTGCTTTTAATAAGTTTATTAAAGGAAGCTTGTATTTGTGATAACCGGACAGGCCATTGACTGCTGTGCGGCCCTGGGGAGGTTTATAGATGTCTCAAGTTACCGGATATGCCGGATACGTCTAAAAGGAGTACACTAATAACAAAGAATAAAATCTAAAAATCTAAAACATTATGAGAAAAAGTACATTCCTGCTTTTAGTAGGAGCCCTGTTATTTACCAACTTTACATCCGCACAGGATTTTATCACCAAATGGAGGTTTACAGCTGCTACTACGCAAATAGATTTTGTTGCTGGAACAGCGGGAGTAGTTAACTATACATGGACCCATGGAGCCAGTAGCGGGAGTGGAAGCTTTGACGCGGGTGCTTTTGGTGGGGTAACCATTTCTGGCATCAACCTCCCGGCTAATACCGAGTTAACCCTGCGGATAGAGCCCGCTAATTTCAGACGGTTTTTTATTAGGAATTCTGCTGGTAGCCGGGATGGACTTAGAGATATTTCCCAATGGGGAGCCGTACCCTGGAGCACCATGCAGGTCGCTTTTGCCGGTGCGCCTAATTTAAATATTTCGGCTACCGACGTACCCAATCTTTCCAATGTAACCAATATGACTGAAATGTTCAGTGGCTGTTCTTCCTTAAATGGCCCGGCCAATATCGGCAGCTGGAATACGTCTGCTGTAACCAATATGAGCCTTGTGTTTAACCGCGCCACATCTTTTAACCAACCCATTAATGGCTGGAATGTGAGCAATGTAACCAGTATGTCGGGTATGTTTTATGAAGCTACCGCTTTTAATCAGCCGCTTGACACCTGGAATACCGGTAAGGTTACTGATATGACTAATCTATTTTATAGCGCGGGTTCATTTAATCAGCCCCTGAATATGTGGAATACCAGTAGCGTTACCATAATGGCGTATATGTTTCACCAGGCTTTTGCTTTCAACCAGCCTATTGGTAGCTGGAATGTGAGCAATGTTACTAATTACGGTAATATGTTTGTAAATGCCACGTCATTTAACCAAAACCTGGGAGATTGGGTGTTGAATCCTAATGCGACTGGGTTGAGCTTTCATACAACAGCTGTAGACTGCTCCAATTACAGCCTTACGTTAAAAGGGTGGGCAGAAAATAACCCTACAGTACTAAACAGATCTATAGGCGGAAATGGTCGCTTTTACGGACCTGCTGCGGTGCCTTACCGTAACCAGTTGATCAGCCAGGGCTGGACCATTTCTGGTGATACTTACAACCCCGGCTGTAACGTTGTGCTTCCTGTTCTGTTTGGCGATATTACAGCAGTAACTAAAAATAATAACCTGCAGGTTGACTGGACTACACTATCTGAACATAACAATGATCATTTTGAAATTGAAGTCTCTGCTGATGGTGCTGAGTTTATTGCTATAGGTGAGCTTAAAACCCAGGCAAAAGATGGTAATGCAGAGGGAGTGCTAAGTTATAGTTTCACTAAAGAGGCATCGGCAGCTACGGGTTTGCTGGGCTTTACCATAGCAACACTGGTTGTATCAGGTTTTGTTGCAGCGGGTAAAAGAAGAAAGATTGGAACCTGGCTGATGGCAGGTATGGTATTATTGCTTGCGGTAGCCTGTAATAAAGATAACGAACCCGTGAAAAGCGAAGGAAATAACGAATTATATGTTCGTATTAAGCAGGTTGATAAAGACGGCGTTTTTAAATATAGTAAAGTGGTAAAAGCCGTGCAACGCTAGAGAGGGATGTGGATAAGGGATGCCAGGTACTGGATGCTGGATGCGGGATATTGGACCATAGTCCCCGTTTTCTATCATCCGGTATCCGGCTTCTATTATCTAGTGTCTAGTGTCCGGTATCTAGTGTCTGGTATCTAGTATCTGGTCTCTTGCACCTCTCCTTATTTCCGGTTACGGGCGTAATGCAGGGGCGATTGTCCGAATTTTCGCTTAAAGCTTTTGGTAAACTGGGAAGCGGAGTTATAGCCACTCATAATGGCTATTTCATTCATTTTGTACTGGCTTTTTTGTATCAGATCGGTGGCTCGTCTTAAACGACGTTGCTCTACAATTTCATAAGGGGTTAGGGGTGTTAATGTTTTTATTTTGCGGTACAATGAAGCCCGGCTCATGTGCAGGTGCTTTGCCAGAAATTCCAGGTCGAGCAGCGGATCGTTGATATATTCATCTATAATAAGATGCAACTGGCTGATAAAGCTTTTTTCCCCGGTTTCTCCGGCATCGCTATTCTGTTTTTCCAGTATCAGGTAGTCCTGAACCCGCGTGCGATTTTGGAGGGTGCTTACCACCTGGGCCTTTAAGAAATCGGGGGAGAAAGGTTTTTCTACGTATACATCTGCTCCCCAATGCAATCCCTGTATTTTGTTTTCGAGCTCTGCTTTCGCGGTAAGCAATATCACCGGTATGTGACTTAAGCTGCCGGTTCTTTTGATGAACCCGCAAAGCTCAAAGCCATCCATACCCGGCATCGCCACATCCGAAATTACCATAGATACCGGGTACTTCTTTAATTGCTGGATCGCCTGTTCTCCATTGTCTGCGGCAATTACTTCAAACTCTGTTTCTAACAAGTCTGTCAATAATTCTATCACTAACTTTTCATCATCTACTACCAGTATAGTTTGCTTTTCCATGAGTAATTATTGGGTATAAGCACTTTTTTTAACCTGCCTTCATAGCAGAAGTTGCCGTTTCGGTAAGCGGGCAAAAGGGAGGATTGTAGGGCTGCTCGTGTTTAGTAAGTTTTTAAGATATATGCCGGTTAAGTTATGCTTTTTTTGCCAATCTGGCCCGGGGAGGTATACAACTGATATAAAAGTCTTCTTTTTGACGATTGGCCTGGCCAGTATCAAGCATCATTGCATTAGTAATCATATTTTTTGCTTTAGAAGGAGGATGTCTTAAGAATGAGTCGTTTTCGCTATTGAGTATCAAATGTAAAATTTTGTATTGTAATAACAATTGTAAATAGTTTTTTATTTATTAGGATAGCATATAGCCAGGTGTAGATGCAATAAATTGCCGTTGCGTGTCATTGTATTGTTTGTGAGTGTCAATCTGGTGAAGTTTTTATTTCCGGTGATCAAAACAATTATTTTTGGTTATATAAACTTTTATGGGTTGTTTTTTGGTATGTGTAATAGACTCATACCAATATAACCGATCTCTTATGAGCTGGTGTTTTTGGAGGGCTCTCTTTGAAACATTCATTGTTACAATGATATATTTCAGGCCGCAGGTGCAATTGTACAGCTGTTGAGTGATGGCAGGAGCCTGTTACCCGCTGGATAATTGTTTAAAGCGAATGGTTCTCTCAAAATATGCTTTATACATTAAAAACATAATTCAGCACAAGGTTTGAATAAAGATGAATACGCTCTATTACAGCTATTTTAATCTGGTTTGCAACCAAATTAAAAAAATATCAGGATCCGCTAACGTATGCTTGTTTTGCAGGAACAAATGCCATTGGTTTACCGTTAATTCAGGTATATAGCATGAGAGTACCGGCTATTCTTATTGTAGACGACGATCGGGTGCTCGTGGATTTGTTAACAGATATCCTGGGTAGTAATTATAGCGTTGTGTCGGCTTATAACGGGGCAGAAGCCTGGGAAATTTTGAGGACTGTGCCGGTTGATTTGATCATCATCGACATTATTTTACCAGACACTGATGGTTTTCAACTTTGTTCTTCGATTAAAATGAACCGGGAGTTTGGACATATTCCGATCATCATCCTGAGTGCTAAAAGTGAACTCGAAGATAAAGTGTCAGGCTTGCAAAATGGGGCCGACGTATATATCGAAAAGCCGTTTTCGCCTGCTTACCTGGATGCGCAGGTTTTTAGTATTTTACAAAACCGCTTGAAACTGAAAGAACGATTTGAAAGGAATATCGAAACCGGCAACGACGCTGTTTCAACCCTTAGTGATCAACAGTTTTTAGCCAGCCTGCACCTGCTTATTGAAACGCATATTGGAAGTGCTTTGCTGAGTATTGAATTTTTGGCTGAACAATTGCATATGAGCCGCTCCTCTCTTTACAGGAGAATAAGAGCTACTTCCAGCTATTCCCCCTACGAAATTATAGAACAGGTAAGGTTGAAAAGGGCTGCTGCATTGATGCATGAAGGCAGGTATAAGATCAATGAAATAGCCATTTTAACGGGTTTCTCGTCGCCCTCGCAATTCACCAAGAGCTTTAAACGAAAGTTTGGCAAAGCGCCACTGGGCTATCTCAGGGACTACCTGAAAAGGAGAAACTCGGGGAATGGATAGGATGGTCCATAGTTAATAGAAGATAGTCAATAAAAATGGTACAATACTTTAAGAGAACTACTTTTTACTAACCATGGCCGGCCCCGGTAATTTTAAGTTCATTGAGATCTAACTGTAACTCGGTCTTACGGATCTCTTCATCGCTGAAATATTTTTCTTTTCTTAACTTGAATAGTTCCTTCCGTTGATGGCGGTACACGTCCATCAACATATGATGATAAGCTTCTGTCTCTTCACGCCCGGTATCTTCATGCGACAGGGACTGTAGCCGTTTATCGGTATGACTGATCTGGTCTTCCAGGTTGGCTTTATACAAGCCAATGAGCTTATTACTCCCGATAGCATTGGCGTATTGGTCCTGCACCAGTGTTAAAGCGGCTTTGTCCAGTCTTATTTGTATGCCAGCTTGTTGCTCATCCTCAGCGGCGATAGTGTCAATCTCCTTCAGCCTGATCATTTTGATGATAAAGGGCAAAGTAAGGCCCTGGAAAACAAGGGTTATAAAGATGACAACAAAGGTGATAAAGATGATCAGGTTCCGTTGCGGGAAGGCAGAACCATCCTTCATTAGCAGGGGAATAGAGAGGGCCGTAGCCAAAGAAACCACCCCACGCATACCTGCCCAACTAATTACCAGCGGACCTTTCCAGCCGGGTGAGGGGTCTCTACGCACCCTGGCGCTGATCCAGCGTGGCAGATGGGCCGCAGGATATACCCAAAGAAAACGCAGGGCAATGGTAATGATGCTGACTAAAAGCCCATACTTAATGCCATCCATAACTGAATACTCGCCCAATCCATCAACAATATCCGGTAATGCCAGGCCAATCAATACAAATACCACGGTATTCATCACAAAGATCATCGTAGTCCATACGCCCAGCATATTTAACCTGGTGCTGCCTGTTTGGAAAACCTCGTGTGAACGATAGGACATAAAAAGGCCGCCGCTCACCACTGCCATCACACCCGAGAAATGAAATTGCTCCGCTGCCAGGAACAGCAGGTAAGGAGTCATTACGGTTAGCGCCGCATCGATAGCGGGAGTGGTAGGCAGAAAGCGATGGATCACATACATTACATGCGCCCCTGCAATACCTACAACAATACCCATGCCCGCTACCAGGAAGAACTGGCCTGTGGCTTCCTGCATGGAGAAGGAACCAGTAAGCACGGCAACCAGCGCAAATTTGAATACAATAAGAGACGAAGCATCGTTTACCAGGCTTTCCCCTTCCAGTATGGTTAAAAGCCTTTTGGGCACGCTCATACCTTTTAGCACAGTTGCGGCAGCCACTGCATCAGGCGGAGAAACAATACCTCCTAATAGAAAGCCCAGGGCCAGGGTAAACCCGGGGATCATGGATGAAGAGGTGTAAGCTATAACGGTAGACGTAAAAAATACCAGTCCGAATGCGAGTAATGCGATAGGGCGTTTCCATTTCCAGAAATCGTTCCAGGATGTATACCAGGCTGCTTCATATAGGAGGGGCGGTAAAAAGATCAGGAAGATCAGGTCGGGATCCAGGTGCAGCCGGGGCATCCCGGGTATAAAAGCAATACCCAGGCCTGCCAATACCAGGAAGATAGGATAGGCTATTTTAATACGCCTGGCAAGTAATACCAGCAGCATTACCGCAAATAAAAGACCCAGGATCAGGAGTAGATTGTGATGCATACGATAATTTGGTTTTAGTTAGTTTTTGGAAATAACAGCGGCAAACATTTTACCGCCGTATAGGGACTGGCGTTCGCCGATTTTTTCTATTTTTTGATAACCCAGTTGATGAAACAACTTTTCCATTGCTGCAAAAGGCAGGGGATAGGGCTCCCATTGATTGGGTGTTGAATGATCGTATTCAATGATAAGAAACCGCGCACTGTCAATAATTTGTTGCTCCAGCTTTTGGATCAGCGCTTTTTTATCCTTTACAAAATGCAGGGCATTGGCCATCAATATACCATCTAGTGAAGCGGCAGCGATATCGGTAGCTACAAAGTCCGCTTTTTGAAATTGAACGGTAACCTGGTTTCCCATTTGATCGGGTAAATATTGCTGATTAACATCCACCGCAATAATATGGCTTTGAGCCGGAAGCAGTTCTGCTAAAGCTTCGGTAAACAAACCCGTGCCGCAACCCAGGTCGGCCCAATGTTGGGGCTGATCATATGGGGTGATTCCTTCTCTGATTAATATTACCGCCTCTGATTTTGTCATGGTTGAATTGCCTGATAAATATAACAGAATATACCTGTAAATGCTATTTAGGCTTACAGTGCAACACGTAAGAAAGGGCCGTAGTTTTGTTTTTCTTTTTTAGCAGCTCCATAATAATCTAAATTGGCTGCAGCGCCCACTGTGTATTGCTTGTAAGAAAGACCCAGTCTTCCAAAGTATTGGCTACGGGAGTGATCGCCCTGTTTAAGGTCGTGTATGTAAATTCCCTGTAACCGGGTATATAAACGCCAGTTTTGGTTTTTCGATAAAGCGGGGAAATATTCAGCAACCAGCACATTATTGGTATTGGTGTTTTTATTGATGCTGATGGCCGGATTGAAAATAAGCGCCCATGAAGGTTTGCGCCAGCCAAACTGGAAACCGAGGCTTGGGATCCATCCCAGCCCGGCCACATTGGCTGCCGATGGTCCGACTCCTATATTTTTGGTAAGCTTGTAACTAACGATATTGACTGATACAAAGTCGTTGGCTGCGGCGTTACTGTTTCTGTATTCTGTAGCATAGTTGGTTACCGAAATAAACCGTACTTTATTTTTTGTAAGTGGAATGTCTCTTACCAGGATGGCCTGGAAATAAAACCGGTCTGATCCCGGCACAAACTCAATAGGAATGGCCGGTTGCGGCGCGGGCTGTTGTTGTGGCGCTTGCGCGTACGTAATAGGAATGGCTCCGAAGATCGTTAATACAACGAGCAGTAGTTTTTGCATTGCAAAGAATGTTTTAAGTGACTGTTAGGTGGTTGGTCGGGCTTTGTACAGCATTAGCCGAACAAGCTTAAGGAGGCTCCGATATCTTTACCGGCATAGGGTGGAAATACATCCAGCTCCAGGTCGGGGTTACCCACCAGCATCGCTTTGGTATTGCTTAAAGCGTCAAAGCCTGCCTTACCATAGTATTTGCCCATGCCGGCATAGCCTACACCTCCAAATGGAAGACTATCGATCCAGCAATGCAGATTAGTTTGATTAATGCATCCACCACCAAATGAAACCGCATTCAGGAAGTAGTCGATATTAGCCTGGTTTTTACTGAAGATATAGGCAGCCAGCGACTTGGGTTTTCGTTTAATGATCTGGGCGATCTCTTTCAGATCTGAATACACCAGCACTGGAAGCACGGGACCGAAAACTTCCTGCTGCAAAGCTGGGTCCTCCCAGGTGCTGGGATATAAAACAGTGGGTTCCACATATCTTGCTTTTACATCGTACCTGCCGCCAATTACCACTTTCTCCGGTATGATATAAGAAGCCACTCTTTCCGCATCGTGCTCGCTGATCATCCTGGCCAGGTCCGGGCTTTGTTGCGGATCATCGCCGTACATTTTTTTAATTGAAGCTTTTAGCTTTTCGATAAATGTTTCAGCTATGGATTCATGAACATATACATAACCCGGGGCAATGCACCATTGACCGGATATGGCATTATGTCCCCATGCAATACGGTCAACAGCAATATCCAGGTTGGCTGTTTCATCCACGATAGTAGGATTTTGTCCTCCTAATTCGAGGATCACCGGAGTCAGGTTTTCGGCTGCTGCACGCATCACCACCTTACCCACATTGGAACTTCCCGTAAAGAATATAAAATCAAAAGGTAATTGCAGTAGTTCGGTGATCTCTTCCCTGCCACCTGTAACTACCGTGGCTGCCTCGGGGTTAAAATATCGCGGAACGAGTTCGGCAAATAAAGCGGCAACGGCGGGCGTGGTATTTGCAGGCTTTAATATAACCGGGTTGCCGGCGGCCAATGCGGCTATAGCCGGGTCTAGTAGCAATAAAACCGGTGCGTTAAACGGACCTATTACCAGTGTTACCCCGTAAGGCTCTTTGTAAATAATACCACTGTTCCCGGTTGCTTCCAGTCCCTTTGGAATTTCAACCGGCTCCGGTTTCATCAGGCTAACCAGGTTTTCTTTGTAGTATTTGATAACACCCAATGGTACGGTAATTTCAAACAATTGCTCAAAGGTCGGTTTCCCAAAATCTTTGTGTAGTGCATCACAAAAAGCGTCCTGGTTTTCGGTCAGAAACCTTTCCATGCGCTGTAGCTGGTCCATACGCCATTCGTATGTTTTAGTGATATCGGTATAAAAATGTTCCCTTTGAGTATCGAGTAGGTGCTGAAATTTATTCATAACTGAAAGATGATCCTTGTTATTAATGGATACTGTTACCGCAGGTAGAAAAGATAGCCTGGTTCCCTGTTTGGAAAAAGCCGCTGCTGATTATTGGTTTTTCCTGCTACTGCTCATTAATGGGACTGCCCGATATCCAGGCGGTCAAATTTTCCATCGGCATTTAAATGGAACTTAAAAAATACTTTGAAAGTTCCCCACTGACCGGCTTTAAAATTGCCATATACATGCTTCCCTTCATTTTCTACTTTATCGATGGTTAAGAATTTTTCATTACCTAGTGCTTTTTCGAAAAAGCTTTTGAAATCGACTGTATTGCCATCATCCGTCATTTCAGGATTTGCCGTGAAGAAGGCATACCAGCTTCTATCGCCTGCATCTAACGCTTCTATAGCTTGTTTTACTTTGTCGTTCGTGATTTTTGAAAAATCCATAGTAGTTTCTTTTTTAGTTGATTGTTGGGTTGTTTTACCAGAGCGGTTTTTATTTTGCCCACAGGCTGTAAATGAAACGCCCAGCATTAATAAGGTGATAACATAAACGATTTTCATGAGCTTGTTTTTTACCAGAAGCGATGTGGTGTTATGCCTTTTTTAAAGGGTGTTGCAGATAGATGATAACCAGGTTGAGTAAGAGAAACGGAAGTTCTACCAGTACGCCTTTAAAATCCTTATCCAGCAGGTGAAAGCAAATAATCAGTAATATGCCTGCGGCCATTAAGAAGTTGCCCCACACAAATGTTTTTGGAATTAATATGAACAACGCTGCTATTATGGTAATAGCGCCGTTGATCATCAATCCGGATTTATTAAATCCCCATTTACCAAACATGTCCAGCATCTCGGGTTTTCCTGAAAACATGGCGTAGCCCTGCTTTAAACCCATAAAAACCGCAACCAGTATCAGTGCTGCGTTAATGATTTTTAGTACCATAGCTTTTGTAGCGTGATTAAAAAAAGATAACTGAAAGCGGTTAAGGCCTTCAATTATCTTTTCAAGGGTTTTGAATAAATTATCGGGTAGTATAACCGCCGTTGGCGAAAATGGTTTGACCCGTAATCCACCAGCCATCAGTTACCAGGAACTCCACCAATGGAGCGATGTCTTTAATATCGGTAAGTCCGCCTAATGCTGCGGCAGATTTATGATAAGCTACTGCATCGTCGGCTTCCTGTCCGTAGAAGAAAGGCGTATCCATCGGGCCAGGAGCAACAGCGGTAACAGAAATGCCACGACCACCGAATTCTTTTGAAGCGGCCCTGGTGAAATGCTCCACAGGCGCTTTCATTCCGGCGTAAGTAGAATACAACCCGGTATAAGCCGCCAGCAGGGATGTAACAATCGTACAGATCTTACCGTTATCGTTCAGTTTTTTTCCGGCTTCCTGTATAAAGAAATAAGCCACTTTAGAGTTAATGTCGCTCATGCTATCATACTCAGCCTCCGTAGTATCACCAAATGGTTTTTTCAATACTTTTCCCACGGTATTAATAGCGATGTCAACACCACCGAATTTTTCAATGGCTGCATCGAATAATTTGGTAATATTTTCAACGTTAGTTAAATCCGCCTGTACCAAAATTGCTTCGGCGCCTGCGGCCTGCACTTCCTGCAAAGTTTGCTCCGACTCGGCTTTAGAGCTTTCGCTGTTGTAATGGATCACCAGTTTTGAGCCTTTGGCTGCAAAATCTTTGCTTAATAGGCCACCCAGGTTTTTGCCCCCTCCGGCTATTACCACTACTTTGTCTCTTGCATCGTTTCTTGCCATGATTTTTAAATTTAATTTTTAAGTGAATGTTGCACAAAGGTCTGCCCGGTAAACGGGCTGACTATGGTGAACTTTTCGGTTTTTTTATAATTTAGAATATTCTGCTGGTAATGCTTTCTTAATATTCCCGGAGTAAAAATTGTCTGTTCCCGGAAAAATTCAGAAAAGTTAGAGGGGGGGGATGTACATGTTAAAATGATCTCGGCAACCGACAAGCCAGTAAGATTAATAAGCTCATCTGCTCTTGCTGTAATCTTTTGATCATAAAAATGCAGGTATGGCTTGTTGATGGCAGCGTTATTGTTTTCAGTTGTAATATGGGGGTGAAAGTTTGCCATCTTTTTTTTCTGTTCAACTGTTTGCCATCCAGGCCCGGATTCGTCAATCGTTAGATTAAATATTTGATTCTTTGTTAAGCATTCTTCTTATAAGCCTTCAATATCCAATACCTGATCTGCGAAATGTGATTAAGCACCTGTCGCTATATTAAAGTTGGAGAAAAACAAATGAAATTAATTTACCATAGGTTCCAATTTCTTTGTTATTTGTATCAGGATGTGGGTACGGTAGTCAGTGTAGAAACTACTTGTTCAAGCGTCTCATTTTTTGACCTTATTAGCGTAGTCGGGTGGATTGCCCTAAATTTGAATGATCTAACTAGTTCTAAACATTGTAGACTTTATCCATGGCTGCTTTTTCAAATTTTATGCTGTTGCAAAGGGCGCGTGTTATAATGATAGTTTACGCTATCGTTTACTTGCTGAATACGCCTGCCGCTAACGGGCAGCTCCATGTCCTTACCAATTTTGATATTACGAACGGTCTTAGCAACAATACCACTTTCTGCGTAGCGCAGGGCAAAAAGGGATTTATATGGATGGGTACTGCGGATGGCCTGAACCGTTTTGACGGTAAGGATTTTAAAGTATTTCGTAATTTTTCTAATAACGCAAAGGTTGTGGGAACGCTCTATGTATGGGATATGCTGGTGCATAGCAGCGGCGCTCTATGGCTATCAACTAATAAAGGCATTTTTGTTTTCAACGATACAACTGAACAACTACTGCAGGTTAAAAATGTACCTGATGGTACGGTGTATGGCATGGCAGAAGATCCTGGCGGGAAAGTGTGGCTCTCACTTCGTAATGATATGTACGAATGTGATCCGGCAAACCGCGAGGCAAAACGATATGCCAATCCCGAACGGCGCCTGTACACCGATGTTTTTGTAACCAATAACAGGCAAATGTGGGTAGGAACCGAGAGCGGCGAGCTCGGGTTATGGTTACCTGACCAGCGTCGTTTTATATTCTACCCGGTAAATACTGAGCAGCAGCCCGCCAGTACCCGGAGGATCCTTAAAATTTTTGATAAAGGAAACGGTAAATTATGGGTAGGAGTGATGCAGGGGGTTAAAGCATTCAACGCGCAATCGCACCAGGTAAGGACTTTGCAAATGGGCATTGATCTGTCTTCGAGTGTTACCGTACGCGATTTTGTTCAGGTCAACGTTAATGAATACTGGATGGCTACTAAGAGGGGAATTTATATCCTGGATAGCTTGGGGCGGTTCAAAAGTAAGATCGGTGAAAACAGCCTGAGCCGTAATTCCCTCGCGGCAAATGATGTGCAGGGCCTTTTCAAGGATACGGAAGGCGGTATTTGGTGCGCTACCTATCAAAGCGGAATTAGCTATTATGCGCCGGTAAGCAGCGCTTTCGAAATATATATGCCGGCTATGGGCGCCGGTAATAGTATAAGCGGGAAAGCCTTTACCAATATTACAGAAGATCCCGGAGGAGATATATGGATAGCCGGTGATAATGGTCTTAATAAGTTTAACATAGCAACCCGGCAGTTTGTAACCTATTCTCCCCAGAGTAAAAAGGGGCGTCTTTCCGGTCCCGATTTGCTGGGGCTGGCCTGTGACGGGAACCGGCTATGGATAGGCGCCTGGAGATATGGAATAGATGTAATGGATGTTGATAAGGAGACGATAACAGCCCGTTTTACAGAGGGACCCGGGAAGTCGGGTTTGAAAAGTAATCGTATTATGTCTATTTACCCGGATGTTGATAGCCAAACCGTGTGGATAGGCGCAACAGACGGAATATCGCGGTATAATAAAAGAACCGGGGCATTTACAACAGCTACTTCTTTTCCACAGCTCACACCTTACAACGCCATTGCCCAGTCAGCCGATGGTACCGTTTGGGGACTATGCCATGGTTTGTTTTTCTATAACGCCCGGAAAAACCTGAAGGGAGAATTGAAGGTAATGGTAGACGGGGAGAACATTTTACCTACGGGTATCAATTCGGCCCTTCTTATAGCAAAAGACGGCAGTTTTTGGCTGGGTACAGGTAACGGCCTGATACACGTAAATACTAAAAATACCGGGGTGCGTATTTATACTACAAGGCATGGCTTGCCTTCCAATATTGTAACCGGCATTGCGGAGGATAATGACGGAGGCCTTTGGGTAACTACAACAGGGGGGGTGGTATTTTTTAACCCTGGTTCTCAAACTGTTACTAATTATCGCCAGATAAAAGGGTTCTTCGGAAGCCAGTTTTCTTATGTTACCTCTTATAAGGCCCGGAACGGGGATATTTACATCGCTACCCAGGGTAGTTTGATAAGAGTGAAACCGGGAATGATACGCCAGGCAAATTTTACGCCTCCTGTTTATATAACCAGCATTTCAATGCAAAACAAACCTCTTGCGATTGATAAGGAAAACGGTCCGTTAAAACGTTCTGCTACTATCACAGAAGCTATTACTTTCAGCTACCGGCAGTCTTCTTTCGATATCAACTTTGCCGCTCTTACTTATGCGGCTCCGGAGGGGGTGAGGTACGCTTATATGATGGAAGGTTTGGATAATGATTGGCATTATATCAAAAGCCGGGACAATGTAAGCTTCACCGGTTTGCCTCCCGGCAATTATGTTTTTAAAGTTAAATCTACCAACAGCCGCGGCATCTGGCAGCAAAATGAAAGAAAACTTAAGATCAGGATTGACGGCCCCTTTTATACAACCATCTGGGCTTATTTATTGTATACATTATCGCTTGCTCTTTTAGTATTGCTGGCCTTTAGGATCTATAAAAACCGCTTAGCCGAAAAACAGAAAAGAATGACGATGTTATATGAAATTGAAAAAGAGAAAGAGATCTATGCATCGAAAACAGAATTCTTTACCCATGTTATTCACGAGATAAGGGCACCGGTAACCTTGTTAAAAGCACCACTTGAAATGGCTAAGAATGATAGTAAGGACCTGCCGCGCACGCAAAAGTATCTTACCATCATGGAAGAGGGGGTTCAAAGGGCTATACAGCTCATTAACCAGTTGCTTACCTTGAAAAAAACGGAAAGTGCCCAGGTGCAATTACAGCCTGAGTTAATAGAACTATCACCTTTGCTCGAGTCTATCTATTTTATTTTTGATCCGCTTATAAAGGAAAAGGGAATAGTGTTTAAATCAGAGATAGAAAAGGGACTGACGCAGGTATATGCAGACCGCGAGGCGCTTACCAAGATCATTACCAACCTGCTCGACAATGCCATTAAGTATGGCGAAGGCATAGTAAACCTATCGGCAACGCACGGCAGGGGCGCCAATACTATACAAATCAGTGTAGCTAGTAATGGGCCGTTGATTGCACCGGCAGACCGTGAAAAAGTATTTGAAACCTTTACCCGTTTAAAGCAAAATAACAATCAACCGGGCACCGGTATTGGTTTGGCGCTTTCCAGGTCGCTTGCACTGTTGCACAGGGGTACTTTGACTCTTGAAACGGCCGGGGACCTTAATGTTTTTGTACTTACATTGCCGGCTCAACCTGAGTTATGACCTGGCGGCTTCCGGGCTAGCCGCATCATTGCAATATTCGTAGTTAACTGCTTTTTGAGCTAACAACCTGTAAAGAGGGGATGAGGCCGTTAGCCTGCCTGATATGAATTAGCTAAAAATTGGCATGCTAAGGAAATGCTTTTAATTGCTTCGGGGTGAACTTCGCAACAATAATTTATTGCCTGCAAAACAGTTGCGGCTGAAATTGGGAGCCAGGGTAGCTTTTCAAATAATAACATGAGTTTGCAATGCAGGCTCATTACCTGCCGGAGGAAGTTCTGTAATTGATTGAGAATGGCCTGGAGTTGTTTTCAAAGAAACCGGCTGCGGCAGGTATAGAGGGATTCAGGTACGCAAGAGGTCGGTATATTTTTTTAGAGCGATGGGCGGATACCTGAACAACAAAATTATAAAGAATACATGTTGCAATAACCAGGATACTCTAACTGCCAAAAGAAGATAGGAAAGATTTTATTAAGCACCCTCCCCCGGTTTTTTAGTCCTTATGATAAGCGAATAAGAAATCGCAACTTGAACGGAGCGGTTTTAAGCAGATGGTAATGTTTATTGGAGTTTAGGTTAGATTAGATAAGCCCCCGGGTGTCTACCCGGGGGCTGTTTATTGGGCGCCATGCATACCGCCCAATAAAAGGGCCGACCCAAAAGGTCAGCTCCTTGCTACCTGCTTAATTTTTTTATCAACCCGCATAAACTCCGGCGGCCCCGGGCGCCCGGTTTCACCCTGTGTAAATAAGCCATTGCCGGTACTTATTAAGTGCCATAGCATGAGAAGTTATATTTAAGCTGTTTTGGATAGGTATATTAAGAAAAAGAAGGCGGCCTCAAGTACCTTGAGACAGCCTTCCCGGCTTCATTTATAAATGCAGATAGGGTTTAGTTTTTGGTAACAGCTATTGCTTTAGACTGTGTTTTACTACCATCTTTATCTACTTGCACAATGCGAATAAACAGTTTTCCATCTTCCAATCCATCCTGGTTTACTTTTTTACATCCTGCAACAAAACCGGTAACGCCCAGCAATAGCAGGAAGCCGAATACCAGCCTGAATTTGCGTGCTGTACCTATACCGGCCACACCCAGTGCCAGTATACCAAGGCTCAACAGTAATGAACTACTATCTGCAGCATCTTTCTGGAACTGGTATTGCAAAGCCTGCTCAGAGTTTCCATTTAGCGCTTTCGATTGTACGGTTCCTATTTTAGTGAAATTAACCCCATCAACAGATGCTTCAATTTCGAAATGGTCATTATTGCTTTCTTTGAGGGTGTTCCATTCAACAAGCAGCTGGCCATTTATTATTTTTGCCGTGATTGAGCCGAAATTTACCGGTAATACCAAAGGATCGTTGCTGATACCAAAGGATAAATTAGGCAGTGTGCTGTTATCGGTCGCTGCCATGAGGTCACCTACATCAAGTTTGCCGGTTCTGTTACTGGGATTAGCAGTACCGTTGTTGTTGGTGCCGGTGTACCCATAACCGTTTGCAGGTATATCGGCAGCGGTAAGAATAGCTCCCTGTCTTTTGCTGGCATTGGTTAGAATTACAGCATAATTGCCGGCTCCAATTTGGTTAATAATGGCTTTGCTTACTAAGAAACTATAATTGCCCAGGTTTACTCCGCTGGTTGTCACTCTTACAGAACTGATTACTTCGCCGTTAGGTCCTGTAAGATTTGCCCACATATTGTTGGCGTAGTTGGGCTCTCCACCGTTGATCACAGCATCGCCATTATCTCTCCATACGCTACCAGTTAAAGTAATATTAGGGGTACAGCCTCCGTTTACGTTGAACACACGAATGACTTCAACCGGTCCGCAATCCGGTACAGTTACCGTATAGCCGATGGTTACCAAACCGGCAGTGGTAAAGCTAATGGTATTATCGGTAGTGTTTAGGTTGGCTGTACCGCTTCTGATGGCCAGCGTACCGCCTGCAGGTACCAGGTCGAGTTCTACCGTTGTGCCATTACAGTATTCACCTACATCATTGATGGAGGGAGCGCCGAGTATGTTAATTTCCGGCATAGTGGGCGTTGAAATACCACATACTTTAAGGCCCGCTGTATTAAAGGTAAAATCGTCGTCGATAATGGTAGAGGCAATTCCACTTCCCCGGCTGCCATCAAAGTTGTCGCCGGCAATACCAAAATTGGGTTGACATTTTGTAATAACTACAGTATTATAACCGCTTGCTTCTGCTGCCAGGACATCGGTACCGGTAAGGGTTGGCGACTGGCCCGGGTAACGTAAAGCGTCACCGGCGCCTCTTCCTAAATTACCATAAACCTCTTCTCCGAAATTGTATAATCTGCCAGCGCTGTTAATTACATTGATCGAGGGGTAAGCCGGGTCGGTCTCATTGGGCGAGATCCATTTAATATCAGTCATCAAAGGACCCGCAGCGTTAGGATTACCCGCACTGGGGTACTCCGGTACATTCCATGAGCCGTTCGTTAGTGTGTAATATCCCCGGTTCCTGGCACCACTGGCACCCATAGCAAATAATTTACCGCTTTGATATAGCACATAATAAGTAGGGGGTATAAAGTCATCAGCGGTAAGACCAATCATTTTAATCGGTCCGTCAGCTGCATCAGCAGGTGGAAGTGTCATTAAGGTAGCACGAGACCTGATTTGAGTTGAAGTCTCAGTGGTGCCGGTACCCAACCAGGTATAGCTGCCCCAGGTATATAACTCACCGCTGCTGGTTAGCGCATAAAACATACCCCATCCGCCTCTTGTGGCCACCACGTTTGTAAGAGGAGTGCCGTCTGTTTTAAGTACCGTTGACCAGGTGGTGTTCCAGCCTGCAGGTGTACCGGTAGTTCCATCACCCCGTAAAACAGCATTCGACGGACTATTACTATTGGTAAGTACATGTACGTTTCCTGCACAGGTAGTAATGGCAATGGATTTGTAAGTAACAAACATCATTTTCACATCAGCAGGAGTTACGCCGGCAGGCAGGCCCAGCGGCACTTTAGTCAATTTCCTGTTGGGCACCAGCGTGCTGCTGATCGCAGAATTTAAAACACCCCAGGCCCAAAGCCCGTCAGTTGTTAATAATATTACCTGTGCATCGCTTCCAAAAGAGCCAATACCCGCTTTTAAAGGAGTGCCGGTAAGGCCCGGAAATAAAATATTGTTAATGGGCATGGGCGATAGTATGTTTCTGACGCCATCGTTTGCAGCATAGCGCCCAAAAATCACTAATTCTCCCTTAGCGTTTCTGGCTATTGTTTGGCCGGCGCCCGTTACTATATTATCGTATTCCAGGGTGGCAGCGGTTGTGGAATTAATACCATAGTTGGTATAGTCCTGGCAACCCGAATTGGCGAAACAATTTTGTGCCTGCGCTGAGGCGGGCATTAAGGCCAGCTGTATCAGCATGATAAGGGCATACACAGCAGCAACTGGTATAAAATACTTGTTTTTTGTTTTTTGCATGATTGATTGGTTTACTGGTTTTAGGTATCAGAATTTAAAAGTCGATCATATTATTTCTATGCGTAAATAGTTTAAAGGATCGCGTTTTAGAGATGCAGCAAAGGTTCTACAAAAGTTGAAATTTGTCTTTCTTTAGAGTGCCTGTTTATTGTTCATTTGTTTCATTTGGGGGCTTGCATGGAAATTGAGGTGTAAGAACTATTTCGTATTTATGACAGCAGTATGGGCAAAGCCTGGCAAAAATATTTGAAACATACCCGGCCCGGAGGATTTCAATAAGGTCAGCGCCGGTTCTCTGGTTTAGCAGTCATCCGTGTTACCTGATAAAAAGAACAAGACCCGCGGGCCTTGTTCTTTTATTAATAAACCGGTTAAACGGCTGTAAAACCTGCTTCCCAGGTTACCCCATTAATGTCGGTTAACCTGAGTATATATTGTTGATGAACATTCAAGCCTTTCAGGGGAATCAACAGGTCTGCTTTGGCGCCCAGGGGCAAAATTAAACTATGCTTTCCCGGTTTTATTTTGGCAACATAATGATTACGGATTTTTCCTGTTGAAAATTGCGACAACTCTTTCGGGCCTAATGACCGGATGATCTCTCCCTGTTCATTGAGTATGTCTATGCCGATCAAAAAAGAACCGTACACGTCAGCGCCCTCTGTTCTGAAAACCTGCACACTCAGCTCCCCGGCCTGATAGCGGATATCGGAGATCTCTACCTGGGGGCGAACCGATTTATTATGCAGTGTGCCCCAAACGCCGCCGTGGAAATACTGGTTGGTGAACAAAGTGATTGCCGCTATCAGCAGCGATATACTTAAAATCAAACGGGGGTGGTTATGAACCGGGAATGCTCCTGATCCCAGGAGGGGAAACCATTTTTTGCTACTTACCGGGTGATTGATTTTGGCCAGGTAATGATCCAGGGAGAAAGCACTGCTGCCGCTTAAGAAGAGGGTGAACCCTCCCGCAATGCCCAGCACACCAATTTGCCACTCATCGAGGCAGGTGGTACCCAGCCAGCCCGAACCCAGCAGTATGCCGGTTGCCAGCAGCATCACGCCCAGGCTCATCAGCCTGGTCAATAATCCCAGTATCAGGCAAAGGCCCACAATGGCTTCAATGATGGTAAAAGCAATCATAGAAAGCTGCAGGGCTTCCGGGTGGGTAACCAGGTATTTAATAATGGGTTGAATGCCTAATGCATTAGGAAGAAAGTGGTTGAATTTTTCGCCGATATACCCGGCCTCCCCGGGAATAAGCTTGTTTTCGAGTATAAGTCGCCTCCAGAACGCTGAAAAATAGGTCCAGCCGATAACCCAGCGCAGGGCTAATGTAAAAAGCCCGGCAGGATTAGCCGCCGCTTCCTTGTAAGTCAATTTCATGTAACTGATATTTTATTAAACGTAAAAAGATAAATTGCAGTTGGTAAATACTACAGGGTGCCATTCAAATTTTAGCTTTGTGCTATACTTCGTTTTGCAGGTCCTTTTGAGCCTGTGGGGCATCTCCGGGGCAACCGCATCCATTCCTCTTGGTTTGAAACAACATAGATCACTGCTGCGCAGCTCCGGTAACTAACGAATTATGATGGCCTCTATGAATGCGATGCCGCTATGCGGCAATGATCACAATGATAAAAGCAGCGTAGCTGCGATAAACTAGTAAAAGAATAGTCATAAAGGCGGTAGAGCTGCATGGCAGCGATATATTATGACTAACCGGCATCAATTGTATTGAAATGCATCCGACTGGTTTGTGAGACACCAACCTCGGCATAGCCCTGGCCAGTGTCCTCACTGGCTGGAAGGGGAGGGTAAACTACATGTAATAATAATTTTGATACCTGTTTATTATTAATGACAGATGCGTTCGCCACGGGAAAACCGCTGCTATTCAGGAGATGCCTCCCCGTCCCTGCCCGTCCGGTCAGGCGGGCAGGGACGGCACGGGCGGGCATGACTATAGCGAAAATATGAATGGCACCTATGCTACACCATACCCAGCTTCAAACGTTTATATAAAATGTAGATGGGTGGGCTATTGGCCCTGGAATAGACAGAATCCCGGGAGCAGATTTCGGCTGCTGTTGTCGTGTAAGTTTGGTACGGGAGATAGCTGGAAAGGAGTTTTTTGTTAGCACGTGTCTTTTGCTGAACGGCCATCTTTTGCGCACTTAAATAGCTATACTGGCATTGCTGACCCGAAGTGGTGGTTTTAGATCCATTGAGCGGTTTAGTGTAATCCAAACCAGCGAGCGAGAACCAGGCTTCTTTTACCGTGCAGGGCGCCAATGCAAATACCAGCAACCCTACCAATAGGAGTTGTTTATGTTTTCTGGTATAAAGGATTGCTTTTCGCACGATTTCAAATATAGCATTACTGCCGGCACAGATGGAATCGGGAATGGTAAAAACAGGTTAAAACTACAGGCTTCTATTCATTCAGCCATGCCCATCTGCCGGCCCAATCCGTAAGAATGGCATTTCTCCATTTTGAAATTGTTTTTCCACCCTGTAGTTTGCCAAAGTAAAGACCGGTATCAGGTTTGTCGGAGTACCAGTGGTTGCCCAGCCGATAGTCTGCAGCGCCTCTTTTTCCCGGCCAGAGATTAGCTACCACTATAGTACCTTTTTTGCCATCGAGCTCTTTAATATCAGAAGTAAAAGTGTAATGGAGTGTTTCCGCTTTTTTAGGAATATATCTTAAAGAAAATACGCCGTTGCCTGTATAATAGCCCGGCCATTTCTGCACTGTATTGCCATAAGGCACTTCCATCCAAAAATAAACCGAATCTTTAACGGCTTTTGTGTTTGGAACGGTGAACCTGAACTCTAAAATAGAACAGTAGGCAACAGTGTCCTTGTTAGTGGTGGTATGTTCGAGTATTGTTCTGGGACTATAGCTGATCTTTGCAAAGCTGCCTCCCCAGCTTTCACGGGTAGGATCTTTGGGGTTGCCATCCATCATATAAAGCAAAGACGGAGTATCTCCCATTTTGATCTCGCCTTTGTAGTAATTGATGAAGTCTTTACCCATAAAACTATTTCCCTTTATATATTGATCATAGTAGCTGGAAGCAGTTACACTGTCAGGCTCATCGCTGTGAGAAAAGAAGCCATAGTAGGAGGAGTTGTTTTCAATAAACCAAAGCCTGGGGAAGTTGGCCGCTATATAAGCGTAAGCATTGGCACTCCATTTTTTATTGGGTCCGCCGATCCAGTAAATACGGATCTTATCCTGTATGCCCGGTGCATCATGCAGGGCCTGCGCCACATCTTCCAGTCCGCCCCAAACCAATATCCATAGGGGTTCCTTTTCCTGCTTCATGGCACATGTAATAATCCAGTCAGAACCCTCTGTGGGCTGGCTATAACCTTTAAACGGCGCCGCACCTTTGCGGCCTTGTTTGGTGATGGATCTCAGGAACTCTGGATCGGCCAGTCCTTCTTGATACCTGCTCAGTTGGGGCAAATCCTTTTCGTAGAGATCAATGGTTTTCAAAATTTCTTCTTTGCTGCCTTCGCCAAAAGAGGGGGAGGAAACCAATCCCTCCAACCTGAATTTTTCGCTGTACATCAGCAAGTGTATCAGCGACTGGTTGTCATCCGGGTCGGTGCCGCCAATATCTGAGCTGATCAATATACGCGGCTTCCCGGGTGGGGGTTGTTGTGCGAATAAGTTAGTTGTTATAAGAAGAAACAAGGCACTATAAAACAGCTTAAGAATCATAATCGGAGGGTATTGTTGCAATCGGTTGTAAGATATTTCTTTTTTGCCAAATAGCTGGTAGTGGTAAAGCTCGTATGCGCCAGTTGGACAGCATTGCGCATATTAAGGCATAGATATTGCGTAGCTACTCTTAAAAACCAGGATTATGAATGTGAAACGCATTTTCGGAACCGTGTTGACTATCTTAGGGATTACAGGCCTTATTTACACAGGCTACGAGCTCATCAATAAGAGCACCAGTTATACCTCGTTGATTGTGGTGGGTGTTATCGGGTTGATCTTTTTCTTCTCGGGCATCGGGTTGGTAAAAAATACAAAAGATGCAGCCTGAACTAAAAGCATTGGAGTAACTTAAGCTGGTGGTATATTAAAAGTATCATGGCATGAGGTGTTTATTAAAACATTATTTTTCAGGCGGGGTTTTAAAAATATCCTTTTCCGGAGGGTGAGTAACCCTTGTGCCTGTATTTTCCTGGAAAAGATTCTTCAACCGGAAGGTGATGATCCGTCGTACCGGCCTTACAAATAGCCTCACAAAGAAGCTGGCAGGGGCCATGGCTTCCATGTTTTCCATAACTGAAACCACTTCTATATAGATCATAAAGTACAGCATCATGTCACCAAATATCCAGGCAAATTGTTGCCCGAAATTTTCGCCGGAGCCGTAAAGAATATTCAGGATCACTGTTGACACAATAATACAGCCGCCATATTGGAGTAATTTAATTACCGACTTTCGTAATCCTCTCGAGGTACGGGGTATGCCGTTAAAGGATGCTTTAAGCAGGCCAAAAATAAAATCAAGAATGAACACTATGAGCAGCCAGGTTAACAATCTTGCGTCTGGCGAGTATTGTATAAATGAACTCATAACTTATTTTTAAATGATTTTAAATTCATCATATATTTTTTGAGCTACCGTATAATCCGAAGGATAAATACAAGCATAATCTCAGCTAATGGTATCTTCATCATGTATTTCGGGGAGTATAGTAGTTAATTCTTTGAGAAGATTTTTTTTTGCAGCAAGGTCGTTATTATACCTGGTTATCCTGTACTCTAATAGGAGTTGTTCATACCGATCAATTTTTGCTACTTCTTTGTTTATTCTGGTTTTGAGCGGTATTAGTTCATCAGGATCGTATATGATATCGACTTTTGCATGTCTCAGCGCATTTAATAATTGAAACTTTGGTCGCTTATCCCTATAATCACGCTCCATAGCTTTTAGTTTTAACTTGTTCCTGATTAAATGGGCTTCAAGTACATTAATCTCTAAGCGAAGTCTCCTGACAAAAGGAGCAGCAATTTTTAACTTGTCAGGACTTAAAAAAAATATTTCAATACATTCACAAAGCTGTTCTTCGGCAAAGTTGTAAAAACAATCCAGTCGTTTTTGTATGGTTGTATTTTGCAAGTCATATCCCAACTGGTAAGTAACCAACTCAAGTTTTGTGACACCCAGAATTTTGGCCTGCTCAGAAATATTTAGTGGTATTGCTTCAAATGATTTTTTCATATTGATTATTTTTTAGAGTTTAAAAAGTGGGTTTAAACAAGCCGCCTTACGGGGCGGCTTGCTGGTAGGGCCTGAGTGCTCAAAGAGTTGATTTGTGCTCTTCAATTTCCGAAATGAATGAGGCCGTTTCTTCCAGTTCGCGCTGAACGCGTTGGATTTCATAATGCTTCTCCATCAGAGCTACACTACCATAGTTGGTTTTCCGGGTTTGCAAAAGAAGAATGCTGTACTCAATCTTCGTCAACCGGTTAATGTTCTCTGTTTTCATCGGACCATCGGGTAAAGCAGCAATTACAGTTTTTAGGGAGTCTCTTTCAAACTGCTTTCCCAGCAGTTCGGCTTCAATGCTTACGGAGTTTTTTCCATACTGCTCCTGCTGTCTTTCAAAACTGAGCTTTTTCCATTCCAGGTCTTTTTGCTCATTTCTTGCAATGTCTAATGCAGCATCGCAATCGGCAACTGTTGTAAGTTGTACTAATGGATAATTGGGCATAACATAAAATTTTAAAAGGTGAAACAATAAGCCAAACCTAGCATTGCCTGCATGCCTTTTCCAATAGGGATCTGCTGTTTTTAAGTATTATTAACAGCTGCCTGTTGTTGTAAAATAACATTGCCAGACAGCGCTGCTTTTTGTCGCGCTGTTAATACCTGTAGTCTGAACTGCAGCATCTGCCGCCTTTCGGGGCTGCATTTCGAAAGCCTTATCAAAACCATTTGTTCCCGGTTTTTTAACAGGCTCATCTGCAAAGTGCCTGGCCTGGCATCCTGCATCAGCGATTGTAAAACATGTAGCTGCTGGCTCAGTTTCTGGTGCTTTTGTTCCATTGCCGAAAGCTGTTGCGTAATGTGTACTATAGTTGCGGCGGCTCTTTCCTGGCAAGCCTTTAGCCTGGCCACACACTGTGTTTGTTCCACCTGTAAGAAGGGGCTATTGATGGGGCGCAGCGTTCTTTGCCGCCCCATACTTTGTTGCCAGAACAGCATAAGCTTATTGTAAGCTAATGATGCCGCAGCCGGCAGCTCGCGCATACCTTTTTCATACATGGCAATCGCGCTACGCGATACATTTAACAGCGAGGCCATTTCCTGCTGCGTTAGGTTTAAATCTTTTCTAATCTCTTTCATTTCTGATCTTTTTTAGCAGGTTAAAAAAATAACTTGGTGACAAGTTGGGTGTGACATTCCGGAAATGTCACAAAAAAAAAGTCACGTTGATAGCACCGCTTATCATTGCCCTTTCTGTATGGGGTTTAGTTAACCTGTCCTGTTTAAAGGAAAGTTTTTACTGCTGGCTACAATGATCCACGATAGGTGCTATCGGATCATAATCGGTGACGGGATCGTTTACATTTCATAGCATCAATATTAGTAGGGTGTATCAATGGGTTGGTTTGGCAATACAATTTTCGGTTTTGATCGTAATTCTAAAAAGCTGATTTTATATGCGATCGGGATTTTTATTCTTAAAATAAATTGTGAATTTTTTAATATACTAAGTAGTGTATATTTATGTATTGTTGAATGCTAATATTCTAGCCTTATGAACATTCAAATTAATGCACCGCAAGCACCAGGCCTATGCTATGGGAACGAATTACCAGGGCATTATAACGGCCCAATTGTAAGGAATGGTACTATTGAAAGTATACTAAGTGATACGGTTGAGGTAGTGATGCAGCAAATTCAATACCCGGGTTTCCAAATTCGTTATAGTAGTGGGTATAAACTCAGGCAGCTATTAGTAACCGGCTGGCAGGCTTCTGCCGGGCTATGTAGTAGCTTTATGCTGAAGAATGGCATACGCAAAGACATTTCTGACCTGGGGAAAGCACATCTGCGTAAAGATCATTACCTGGTTTCATATATTAATAAGGCCGATTGCCGTGGTACAATGGAGGAGGAGAGCCCTTTTGAATTATTGGAGATTATATATGCCCCCGACCTGTTACAGCAGGTTTGCAGTTATTTTCCGCAATTGGAAAAGATCATTGAAGAAAATAGAAATAGCTGGCTGGGTGGCCGGGCTACCTACTGGGCACCGCCGCAGGTAAGGGATATATGCCTGCAATTGCTCCATTGCCCTTATGATACTGCTATGCAGCATTTATACTTTGATATGAAAGTACGCGAGCTATTGCTTTTTATACTGAAGCATAGTTTATCTGAAAGCAAGCACCATTTTACGATACATGAGGTAGCCAGGATTTATGAGGCCCGGCAATTATTGGAACAAAGTTTAGATAAAAAAACACCTACTATCCGGGAGCTGTCGCGTTCCGTAGGTCTTAATGAGTTTAAGTTGAAAAAAGGCTTCCGGCAACTCTTTCACACAGGTGTATTTGGTTGGGCGCTTCATCAAAAAATGATGAACGCTAAAGAAATGCTTGAAGACACGCGCAAACCCATGAAGGAGATTGCACAGCTGGCTGGCTATCAAAAGGTGACCAATTTTATTGCTGCATACAGGAAACATTTTGGTATAACACCGGGTGCCGTCAGGCGATCTTAGCCTGAATTCAACGATTAATAATTTTGTTTTTATATTGTGGTTTAATTATATTCGTATCAGCAATAACTTGAAAATGACACCTAAAGCTACCTATCCTGGCTTTGAGCATGAGGCTTATGATTTAAAGAAGTATATAGAAGCTTCAGGGCTTTTCAGCATTTTACTTCAATGTGGGGCAATTATCCATTATAAGCCGGCTTGTGCAGCTGATTTCAGAGCATGGCTAAGTAGTCATAATATAGATAGCGTCAATAAACAAAAGGTTCACTAAACGAAAGTTGGTGTTTTTCATAGGTTAGCCAAGGCCTGTTCTTTTTAGGGCGGGCCTTTTATATTGGGATCTTTTCATTGGCCAATTTATTTCTTATAGTTAGGGCGTTTGTAGCGGTGGTGGATACCACCCATTAAAAACTGTGAAAGCACGATTATTATTCCTTCTATGGAAAAATAAATTCCTTTGATAAATCTGACTACTTGCGGAGCTTCTAAAAGAAACATACACGAGATCGGTGGTCCATTATTTTAAATGAGCGTGTATCAAAAGGTTTTTGAAGGCTCTGAGAATCGCGTATTTGAGATCACGCTCCATCACCTTACCGAATAAAAAGAGGCTGTCTCGGGCTTTTGAGACAGCCTCATTTATCAACTTAATAAGAGTGCACGGTGATTTACCATCTATTGTGATAAAAAAATCAACTGCTCGTTTTATAAGTTTAAAGGCGAGTTGCCCACTAAGCGCGAAAGATAAGGTCTCTAACATCAGGTAAGCATAAAAGAGTTGTACTTTGTTTTCTATATAGAACTATTTTGAAAGAAGGAAACATATATATCGGCCGCCATCGTGTTGCCGGGAGCGAAGTCAAAACTGGTGTCCATCGTTACTCCGATATGATCTCCTTTACTAAAGCGAAGCAGCCTCGGAGCCCACTTTTTCTCAAAAGGTAATGAAGACACGGTGTCACCCGCTACCCATCCAGTGTGATTCTTAACAAGTATCAATAGGACTTCACCGGCTGATAAATTGAATTTTGAATAATAATGAATGGCCGTAACATAGCCGTCATAGGGCATAATATATGCGGTTCCGGTATCGTTCAATGTTGAAAGCTCTTTAGCAGTGCTTTCAATAAATGTGTCTTTAAACTGAAGAACTCTCTTCGGGTCAGAGCTGATATCTATAATTCCCCTGTCATAATTATAAATGTGTCCCATGTTGAATTTGGGATCAATTGTACAATTGTTAAATGTTATTGCACCTAATGTTGTTGCAGCTACATTGAATAGATAGCTCCCAGAAGGGTTTGAGCCAAATATGTATGGAGCCGGATGATCTGACCCTATTGAACAGTTGTCGAATACGATTCTGTTAACTCCCGCACAGTCAAATATTTGCTCTCTATTATATCCGGCTCTATCATCGTAGGCATTTACCACACAATCTGTAAATGTAAACGAGCCTCTGCCAAAATATGCATCTCTGTTACTATTTGCCTCAAACCAACATTTGTCAAAAGAAACGATGGCGTCATTATCTGCATTTAACCCTCTCCAGTTTCCCTCTATTACACAATCAACAAATCTGAAAAAATATAAGGTCTGTAAGCCAATAATACCATAATGAAAATAGCATTTGGTAAAAGTTGTGGTAGTTGCCGTATCGTTTGCCCACCCTAAGCCTAAATTTGCACATTTCTCCGTATGGGGATCCTCAAATGCAGTAGGTATTGGTGATGTACCTGTTCGGCCCGATCCATTGGTTTCGATCAGGAAATAGCTATTGTTAACACCGCCACTAACTTTCAATAACTCGCTACCGGGCCCCTCATTACCCCACATGCTTATATTTGCAAAGTAGGAGTTTACTGACTGAAATACCCATAAAGCTCTTTTAGCATTTGTAGAAACTTCGATTCGTATATTTTGAATGGATATTTTAAACATCCATCCTGGATTAGTAGCGTCGGTAATGGGGTCGAGGCTGCGGGACTTACAAACCTGTATTGCTGTTCCTGTTCCAGTGTATCTTATGGTGACTCCTTCTGTAATTTCAGCTTCCCGGCTAAATGTTATAGGATTTCCCAGGCCTTCAATACTTAAGTTCTCTTTACTTATGTATAGTGTAGATGAAGTCTTATAAATACCCTGTTGAAGTATTAGTGTGCCACTTTTTTCTCCAACTTCGTCAATGGCGCTTTGCAGGGCTAACGTGTCATCGTTAATTCCATCTCCTTTAGCCCCGAACCATTTGCCATACAGAGCATCGTTAAATATTCGTTTCCATCTTCCAAGTGCTGTACCGGTTACCTGGATAATTGTTCCCCCATTGTCGGTTTGAGTCGATGATTCATCCCAATAAAAAGCTCCCCCGCCCTGGTCGCCAATGGTGTAGTATCCTAATACGTCTGCGTATTGATTAGCCTCGGTTCCTACAGTTAATTTTAAATCAGAAATTGTGTTTAATTGCATAGTGTTACTTGTTTTTCATTAAAAATTGATTTGCTTTTCAAAGATGCGGCTTTTTCTTGAAATTGCTAATATATTTAGTAATTAAGTTGTTCACATTACTGGCATTTGAAATAAAAATGTTATGGTTTTAAAAAATAATTCTAAAGCGAATTGACAGTATTTTTAATGCGGTTGCAGCAGATAGTGGAGTTATTTTTTGCGCCTAAAACGCTCAATGCCGCTATACTTAATTGCCAATGCTAAATCATGCCACCAACAATATTGTACATCCGTCGATACCAATTCTTATAAAATAAAAGTCTAAATGAAAGTAGCTGCTTACAATCTTGAAAATATATTTGATCGTGCTAAAGCATTTGATGATGATAGTGCAGATGCCGGGCTGGCGGTGACGATGCAATTTAATTACATTTTTGAATTGAGAACTGAATTGAACCTCGGCCTAAATTTCAGACGAAACATATAGTTGAAATATAGGTTGCTTTACTTGTCGATATTCAAAAAGAATAATTCGTCTCCCTCTGTCCATTTACTTTTCTTTTCCAATAACTCTTTGGCTGCCTTGCCATCACCATTCTTGAATGGATCTTTGTCGGAATACTCCGAATAATAATAATAACCTTCGTGTATGCGCCAGGTGTTGTCTATTTTACGCATATAGCAAAAGGCATTATTAACGCTTGCCTTAATGGAATACGAATAGAAAACTGCGTATAAGTTTGTGCCCTTTATTGCAGTCGAATCTACCACCTTTATTGAATTTATTACATCTGTAGAATATTTGTTTAACAAGTAGCCAGATTCGGTGGATAGATCAAGCAGACCGTTTTCTTTTGCAAATAGAAATCTTGATCTTATAGTTTCGAGCGGCGAAGAAAACTTCAATGAGTCATTTTTACTAGTCTCACTTGCGCCAATACTGTTGGTATTTGATGTGCAAGCACTTATAACAAAAACGATAGAAAGGGCTAAAATGGCTATTTTCATAACAGTAGTATTGATAACTAAAAATAACAAAAAATAGTAGTAAGTACAATTTTCTCATTGTATCGCGGATATTTTATGGCTTTGATTAAAATTGGTTGCTTTGAATAATTTGTGAAAAATTCAATCTTGCAACTTTTAGTTATCTGGTTTTCTATGATAGATTATCAGATCGTATCAGTAAAATAAGAGAGCCCAGTTGCATATTCTTAAAACAAAGAATTCAGTGAGTGCCTTCGGCCTCACCCTCCGGGTATGCAAGTACCCTCCAACATTGTTTATTCTATTATTAGTTCAATACCTGCTTTCAACGCTTTGTATTTTATTTTTTCAGTTAAGGAGTAATAGCTCCAGTTTCTTAGTACAACGCGGTTGCGCATAACGCTGGCCTCATCAATAGGGTTGGCGTCTGGTTCCGGTGCTTTGCGAAGCAGCAAAGTGCCTACTCTGTGTTGTATACATAGTTCGATCAGCCGGGCGCTATATAAATGCAGTGTGCGGGTCACAAAACAGTGTTCTTTATCTTTATAATGGTCCAGGCTTTTCTCTCTTCGCTTTTTGCCATTGCCGGTACGGTTATATAAAACCGCCTGTTGTTTCCTTCTATACGCAGCTTGTATGGCTAACCTTTTATAATAAAAGTCCTCTTTACTACCAATCGTGAAACGCTTTTTATGAATCGTCAATATAATGGGTACTTCTATACTTAGTTCGGCTTCAGCTATTAGTATATGCTCTGTCAATGCGGGCGGTTGTTGCACAAATGAAGCCAATAAATAAATCTTGCCTTTTAATAGTTGTATGCTGCTGGTTTTTAAAACAGACCTGTTTAATACCAGTGCTTCCATACAGTTTCTTTTATCTCCATTATCGCGGCGCAGGTAGGTGCGAAAGGGTATTTGAAATAAAGTAAATTGAAATTCTTTATGTAACGGGCAGGGTTGAATACGCGTTATATCCGTCGCCTGGAAGGGGATGGGTAAGCCCATCCGGTAATTTCTTACCGATCTTTGACCCTGGTAATATTCTTCTTTCTCCTGGTGGTGAGTTTTAGCGATCGTCATCTTCAGGGCCGATATAATGCGCATTGGTATTTGACCTTTAAACTTCTTTGCCATTAATGCGTAAACTGTATTCATGCCCGATGTATTAAACACACCCAGGGAGTCTTTATTTTGATCGGCTAATTTGTACCGGATGCCTTCGGCCAGGTAAAAAAAATCTTTGATACGGTCTTGTACAAACAGGTGACTGCAAATGAGGTTGGCAGCCTGAAAACAGATGCGTTGCCAACTGTAAAGGATTTGCATACATGCATCGCGTTGGTCTTTATCATTGCAAGCCAGGTGCAGCTGTATTCTTTTTACAAGTATCAATGGTTCGTTTTTCATAGCGGTAAGTTTTAATAGTTGGCAACCTGCCGGGTACGGTGTACTGTTACATAATGCTCCCTGGCAGTATTTTCATCAATGCCCAGTGCCGTGGCAATTTGTGCAAATGAGTATTGGTTGTTGTATCGAAGCTCAAACACCTGTTTTCTTAAATCTTCAGTATTGGTTACTGATTGAGAAAGATTAGTCATTTTTATAACTTTCGCAGTAGTATTACTTCGCTGTTTCTTTTTATTGATCACCGATTTTAAAAACAAAATACTTTCCTGGAGCTGCCTGGCTATTTGCTGGTTCGATGTGCAGTACCTTGCTGCAATTTGTTTATGAGATAGCCCATAGTTAAAATACAGCTTTAGTATATTTTGACGGGTGGGAGGGAGCAGGGGTATGGCCTTATACACCAGGGCTTCCAGCTCTTCGTTGGTTTCCTGCGTTAAGTCAAGGTATGCATCGTTTTCCCATTGGTGCTGTATATGATAACAACAACGTCGCTCTAATTTTTGCTGCTGCCTATAACGCAGGCAAGCCCATTTTAACCGAAGCCGGGTAAAGCAATACAAATGCCTGGGGCACTCAATTAAGTGTTTTAGCTTCCAGGTATATAGAAAAGCATCGTTTAATAGCTCTTCTACCACCAGGTAGTTATCTAAATATCTTAGTCCTGCCTTTGCAAGGGAGGGAAAATAGTTGGTGTAAAAAAAGGTAAAGCCATCTTCCTTACCGAGTTTGAAGTTTTCAAAATTCAATAACTCTGATTGGTTGGTGGTCAAATTGGTAAAGTCTGATGTTTTCATACTCATCGCTTTAATATTGGGATGAGTCTTTAGTAAATGAATGCGGTTAGCAAATGCAAAACCGTGGAACCTCACTTACCGCACAGAGGTCCTCGGAGACCTGCCACGAATAAGGAGGCCCACGGTTTTCACGTGAGCCTTTGCTTATTGTCTTGTGGCTTGAAATTTCCGAGGTTTCTGTGCAAGACTCAAAGCGAAAGCTTCAAATTATTTATGAAGTGATCGCAAATATATGTTTACAATTCAAAGATACTAAAAAGCTATTAAATAGATGTATTTAATTAGGAGTAATTAGAATGATCCATTTTGATTTATTTTCCGCATGGTTTCTAAGAAAAATACAAAGACATCGGGCGAGGATTTTGATGAATTTTTGCTTGAAGTAGGTAATAAGTTAAGGTCTTATCGGCAAAAAGCAGGCTATACCAGCTACGAGCAATTTGCCTTTGATAAAGGAATTGGCAGAGCGCAATATGGAAAGTATGAGAAAGGAACAGAGGATATGAGATTAAGTAGCTTATTTAAAATCTTGCAAGCGCTTAATGTAAATTGGGATGATTTTTTCAAAAGTACTACTTCAAACTCGGCCAAATAGAAAGAAATAATATCAACTTTTCACACTTTGCATTATTTTTTCATTAGATTTAATAATGTAAGTAGCATCCTTTTTGGTGATAAAATTGTTTATTTTGCGAATCCTATAATTGATAGCATTATTTTTATATTATGGTAACTCACCAATTAAGAATAAAAACAGAAAATTTTAGAGCTATTTCGCAAGCGAACATTGTTATTGATGGGATAACTGTAGTTGCTGGAGAAAACGGCTCCGGGAAAAGCACTCTTTCTAAATTGCTTTATTTTTTTTATAAAACAGCATCCAATTATAATAAGCTTGTTGGTAGAGAACTTAGATATAAGTTGAGAGATATTGAGCGTTTTTTAGAAATAATGGTAAGTGATATACATTCAATTTCCAATCAACGAAATACGCGTGAGGAATATGAAGAGTTAAGAAGCTTACGGCATGGTATTGATGATCCCACAGAGGAGGAGATGCACAAATGGATAGCTTTTATTGAAAAGGTTACAAACAATTATTACTCGCAACCTTCACTATTTAAAGGTGACAAGCCAATTAATCCGAGAATTAGTAATCGATTAAAATATATCATTAGGGATATTTTAGGCGATTTAATTCCTGGCATTGATCCTGACACTCTGCCATTTAATTTATTGATTAAGGTAGTTCGAGATATTTTTGCAGAGGCCTTTGGCAAAATGAAATCACGGCCAACCTCTCTTTTTTTAAATGAGTTGTCATCGGTTTTTACTGATGGTAATCTTCCCGAAAAATTTGAGGTATTTGAATTTGAAGAACAAATAGTTTCCATAAATACATCTTCTTTATCTATACCATATTTGATTCAAAATGTAATTTATATTGATTCCCCTATGAGTTTAGGAGTTGTGTCTTCTGATAACGAGTATTGGGACGATTTGAACGAATTGCTATTGGAAAAAGGTAAATCCAATTTTTCAGCCCTCTCAGAAATAATTAGCCGAGATATAATAAGTGGAGATGTGACTGTAGATGAAGGAACTTTGGCCTCTGATGATTTTACTTTTAAAAGATCGGATGGATCAATCTATAATTTGCTGGATGTAGCAACAGGAATCAAATCTTTTGCAATACTGCAATTACTTATCAAAAATGGGTCCCTCACTGACAAGACTCTAGTTATTATGGATGAGCCTGAATCTCATTTACATCCACAATGGATTATTGAATATGCCAGATTGATTGTTCTACTAAGTAAAGAGATAGGTGTTAGATTTTTTATAGCTAGCCATAACCCAGATATGGTCAGTGCTTTAAAGTACATTTCAGAGAAACAAGGAACCAACGAAACGTTAAACTATTATCTAGCTGAAAAAGCAAATAAAAAATTCTCCTATGATTATACTCATTTAGGAAAGGAAATAGACCCTATTTTTCAATCCTTTAATATCGCAATAGATCGAATAAGCCAATACGGTTCTTGATGAAATACTGCAGCGAAACCACAACTACTCATCCGACATCAGTGTCTTGTCCTCACTGTGTCAATGATTTTAATGATTTGTTGAGTGCGGAAGGCTACATTGCTTCTCAACAATTGTTTAATATGGGAGAAGTTGTTTTGAATTTAGATTGTGTAGAGGCAACCTGCGCAGCGGCGGCCGGACTTGAAAGAGCTAAATCTATGGATTTAGCTTTTGGTATTTCAGATCTCAAAAAAGAATGCCAGTTAATGGTGTTAGTTGAAATCAGGCTAAACTATCAAAATCCCAACAATGTGAGAAGGGACAAATTGCATGAAAAGGTACTTGGCTCAATTGCTGCTTTAGGCTCGCATTTGCCGATATATGCTAATTATATATTTGTCTTTCGCGAAGATAAAAAGCAGGAAGCAAGGAATCGTTTTTTCCGCATGAACCCAAAAATTCCAAACGAATATCTTGTAATGGATTTGGACGAACTTAAAGCTACTTTTTTTTGATATTGCTCCATACTTAAGACAAACAAAGAGTATGTCGGAGTTATTGCAACTCACTATTTCAGCGGTCTACCAAAACTTCTTTTAAAAGTAATTGTTGTTTATAGGCGTCTTCGCATATGGAGTTCTGTTAATGTATTTTATTATCCAAGGCCGCTTGAAACTTTTACATGAAGTTTACCTGAAACAGGTTGGGGCAGGTTTCCGATAACAACGCGATAATCGATTGCGAAATTTGAGATCTGTTCGGGCCCTTCAAATACTACAATTAATGGATCTATGTTATATAGTTGATAATGTTTTAGCGAGTTTATCTGTATGGTAACTTCGTAGCTATTGGTTTGACGAATGTTAGGTTTGTCTGAGTTTAACGATGGTAACTCTGGGTACCTTCGTTCAGAGGGGAACCTAAAATTGCCCGGAAAAAACGGTGACCCTTCCATATCAAATCGATGTTTTGGTCTGTATGGCGGTCGCGGTGGTTGGGGTTCCGCGGGTCTATCACCTTCGTTAATAAGTTTGAAGCCGTCTGGAAAATGCAACCAAATGTCAATATCATTAGCTGGCGCAGTTCCCACGTTGCTTAGTATTAATTCTACTGGAAATGACAATGATATGAAACGTTCGTACGCGTATTTTTTTCGAACAAACATCCCATAATCAACCTTATATTCGTTCAATTCATTATTATATTGTTCAATTTGTTCTTTAGTCAATTCCCCAAAGCTTAATCCTTCCCTCATTTTTAAATTCAGCTTTTCAAGGTTGGTTGAAGCTTCTTCGATTTTCTGTTTCAATTGGCGCTCTTTTTCTTTAGCATCAATGTAAATCAGTGGTTGTAGCTCGGTTACTTCGCCTGTATAATTTCTGGTTACATAGTCATCAATGGTTTCGGCCATATGGTGTAACTTGACTTCAATAAACTCATTTTTGTCTTTAAAAGTCAACTCGGTTTTGGGCAATACATTTTTTAACAACTCAAGCTCTTTTTTGACTTTAATTAATTCCTTTTCCTTCTCAGATTGCTCTATGGGTGTAAGATATTTATCGCTAATCTTTATCACTTTTAAATTTACCGATCTCGCTCTCAATAATGGTCCTGTATCATTAGTTATTAAAAATGCTTCATTTTGCATTTTAGCAGAAAACTCAATCATACTTGCCATAAGAAGATCATCCTGCTCATTTCTGTCCAACTGATTTATTTCTAAAGTTTCATTACTCGGTCTTATAGGCCAGTATTGTAAAGGATAGCTATCGGGATTTTGTGTAATCACTTCTATTCTGCTCAATACTTTTTTCGCCCTGGTGGCAATTTTAGATTTTGGATTTCGCTTATGCTTGTCTAGCTCATCAAGTACTATTGGAGCCACTACAATATTGAAATCTTGGCTGTTTGCAATCTCTTTCCATGGTATCTCTTCAAAATACTGAAAATGGAGGAAAATATTTGTGTCAAGAAACAGGTAGGTCATATTTAAATTAGCACTTAGAAAGTAATTATAAAACGTATTTCAGTCAGAGGTTTCTTTTTGATAGCCTATGTTGTTGAGCTTTATAAGGTGCCACCCGGCGAACAACCTTCTCAATTTCATGACATCTTAAAACTTGTTATACCTATTCAAATACCACCGGTTCAAAATACTCCCGCCCCAGTGAATAAGGTATTAATTTTTTATGCTGCAGGCGCCCTATAATAATGGCAGGATGAGTGTTGAATTTTTTAGCAAAACGCCTGATGTCCTCTTTACTAAGCGGGGCAGACGCTAATATTTCCATTTCCTCATTTTCGGTCAATGTCCACTTACAGGCAAATGCGTCGGCTTCAGCTTCCTTCTGTAAGTCCTTATCTGTGTATTCCACTTTCTCTAAAAAAATGTCTTTTTTGCCATGTAGTAGGATATGTCCCGCTTCGTGAAAAAAAGTAAACCAAAAGCTATCGTTTCGGTTGTATCTACCGGTAAGCTGTATAAACGGCGTGTCATTAAGCCAGCGTGTAGAGCCGCTAATGGGAGCTTTTTTAATGCAGGGGGTGTGTACTACTTTCACCCCGGCTGCCAGGCAAATACGTTGTAGTTGAGCAAAAAAATCTGCCGGGTGTTTCGCCATCACTGACTTTATTTCATGCAGGGCTTCCTTAAATTTTTGCTCCGAGTATTCAGCAGCTTCCAGTTCAGCCGCTTGCAGTTCACCTTTACGAAGCCATGCCGAAATAGCGTAAGGCTCGTTGGTTTGTGCCAGCGAAATGCGAAACGCCACTTTCAGTTGCTGTCTGAAATAATAGTCCTCCCAGGCCGTGTGGTTCGAAAATCCAAAAAACGCAAGCATTTCCATGGTTTTCTCTTGTAAGGTGTTTACCTGTGGCAGCCAACCCTTCTTAATAATGTCTGCCAGTGGAAATTGCTCCGCCCATGCCACAGCTTCGTCAATAACCGCTTTTTGTTTCTCCCTTGCTATAAACTCATCGTAGGCCCTTTGGTGGTTCATCCAAAAATTAGCCGGTATTCTTGTAACATTTTCAAACTGTACGGCCATATCCGGGGTAATAGCACTTTCACCTTTCATTACCGCAATAATGGTTTTTTCTGGCTTGCCGGTACGCAGGGCAAATTCTTTAGGCCCCATTTCCATTTCTTCCAGCTTTTCGGCCAGGGTTTCACCCGGGTGTGGTTTAGTTTGTGGGTAATATTCATTTTGCCTCGTCATAAAAAAGTTTCTTAATGGTAATTGGTAATCTCAATCACTTCTACGCCTTTTATCTCTAACCAGATGTATCGGCCATCTTCATTAGTAGGAATAGGGTTTTCGTGTGCTGTAAAAATCAGCCGGTAGGGCTGGTCAAGGTCACAGGCCCATTGTCCTTTTCGGTCACCGGTTAGTTCATGGTAGTTGCCTGCCAGGTACCTAACCTCCTCCAGTGTGGTGGCATCCTGTAACTGGCCAAGCCTGCGTCTCAGAATGGTGGCACGTTGTTTACCTAATTCTTTATGCATTTTCCGGTCATCGTTAGCCAGTTTTTGTAATTTTTTTTCTGCAAATGTGATTTTCACCGCAAAGGTAGTTGTTTTTTAGTTAACATTAAGTGTAAGTTTTTTATTTTATAGGCGTTGGCCATTTTATATAATGGCTACTATCGCAAATATAAATTATAATATTGCTTTTCAATACAATGTAATTTTTCTAAGGCGTACCTGTGTCTTTCAAGTGAGATCCGATTAATTCGAAACCTTGCCACAGTTTTGCATGTTGGCTGGTAAAATTTACACCAAATTGCGACCGCTCCCTATGTCTTGAAACTTAAGCGATACTATTATTCGTATTCTTGATATTTTTATATTCGTATTGCAATGATCTTGAAAAATGACACTTAGCGCTACCTATGCTGATTTTAGGCACAAAGCCTGTGAATTGAAAAATACATTGAGGCTTCTGGTATTTTAGCATATTACTCACTAATGATAAAATTGTGCATCATATTCCGGCTCACGTTGATAAATTCAGGGGTTGTTGAACAGTCATAAGGTTGTAAGTATTATTAAACAAGAACCTGGCACATAGCAAAAAAGATTGTGTTTTATTGGTTGGCATGGCCTGTTCTTTCTAGGACAGGCTGTTTTATTAGAAATCGGGAAACTAAGGAAAAATAACCTTCCTATTCTTAACTGCTAAATCAATTGAAGGCCCTAACCTTCCTCTAAGTAGTAATACATGCAAAAAGTAAAATCATCTTACTTTCACCTGGCGGTATTTCGGAGAAAATATTGTAACTGATTTACTCAAGCATATGGCTTTTGAGAGCGTCAGTTTGTAATTCGTCAGTATTTCTATTTTTTAAGTTAGTGGGGAAATACTCTAATATTTTGTCTCATATGTCTTGAAATCACAATTACCTTAAAAAAGTGGATTCCAGGTTTAGACAAACCGGGAATCCATTTTCTATATTCCAAACTAAAATTTAATAATCTTATTCTTTTACTACAGTTACTACTTTTGAGTAGGACTTTGTACCGTCAATATCTACCTGGGCAACCCTGATATAGACCTTACCTGTATTTTCTTGCAAGCTTCCGTCGTTTTTATTGCAGCCTGCAACCAATACTGCTATGCTAAGCACCACTATAGCAATTGCACCTGCCAGATTCCTTCTTTTCAATCCCAGGCCTAATCCTAACAAGGCCAGTATGCCACCGCTTAAAGACAACGCTCCACCCAATGCATCTGTATTGAAATTATAGTCTAATGATACCGAGGAATTACCTCCATCAGCCTTGCTTTTAATCTCTCCTATTTTAGTAAACCTGTTACCATCGGCAGATGCCTCAATCTCGAAGTGATCATTGTTTGTTTCTGTCAAAGACTGCCAGTTTACAAAAAGTTTATTGCCTTTCATTTTTGCCTGTATATTACCAAAGGTTACGGGAAGCGCTGCTGCAAATGGTATAAAGTTATCTTCTATCTCACCTATGCCTGCCCCGGGCGAAATAGCAGTTGCCGCATCGGAAGTGCTTAAAGTACTTGTAGCTATGATAATACGTGCAAAAGTTCCGGAGGCACTTACCGGGCCGTTGAGTATGACATTGTTCCATGTAAATGTAACAGGCATATTGCTACTTCCTGTAGGGACATTGACTGATGTAGCAGCCTCATCGGCATCAAACATTCCATTTCCATTCCAATCCATCCATGCAATAGCAGTTGCATTTGTGCCACTTCGGTTAGATGCTGTTGTGGTAATTGTGTAAGTAGGTATTACCTGCCCCCTGGCACCGCTGTTGGGTATGGGGGTAATAGAACTAACTCCATCTTCATCATTATTAATATTATTGGTATTATCCCCATCAGCATTGGCGCTATAAATAGCATTGTATTCTGTATCGCCTCCATAAGCGCCAAGCCGCAGAAGACCACCTAAAGAATACACTGATGGATTGCCATAGCTGGCGGGAGCATCGCCACGATCAGGAGCACTTTTGGCAAATGTAAACGACCAGGAATTGCGGGCAGTTGAGGATATAGACCCGGTTTGTGTAAGTTTTATGCTCTTAACGCTATTAGTGAGCATGGTAAACGCCCAACCCTCATTAGTTACTCCTGTAACCGGTGTAGTTGCGTTAAGGGATATAGATGTAGTGGAAGGGTAGGCAAGCGGTGCACTTGCACCTGCAGCATCATTGGTTAAATGTATTACACGAATATTGCCGCTTATGTCTACAGGATTGCCAGCGGCATCCAAAAACTCAAAAGTTACCGTTTCGCCTCCGCCGTCACCTATATCGCCTACTATTAACTGGTCTAATACACTTAGATTATTAGTAAAAGTTACAGTAGCTGTACTACCTGCTGGAATGGCTGTGGCTGCACCGCTGGTGCCGCTGCCTCGCCAGCTAAGATCAATATAATTCCCCTGGGTCGGCGCATAATAATTAACATTGGTACGAAACACATAAGCACCCCAACTGTATGGCGCTATTGTTACACCGTTACCTGTAGTGGCACTGGCAGTGCCACCATAACCACCATTACCAAGATTAGCCGGATTAGCGAAGTTTGCAGTGAATGGATTGCCTCCGAGATCCCCATTGATACTGGCGCCGGCAGGTGTGCCCAACGTATACCCGGGGTAAGTGGCAAATACTGTTTGTGCATTATAATAATACCAATCAATGTCCGGAAGGTATGCATTGGGGTATTGGGCATGGGCCTTTACTCCTGATAAAACAATAAGCGTCAGTAGTAAGACAAATGTTTTCGGATAACTCTCAAATATTTTCTTTATCAAAAGATATTTTTTATTGTATTTCATTAACTTTTTTTTTACTTTTTGGAAGAATCATCAGGTAATCGTTGACGTAGATGGATAATGAAGCAAGTAAAGACCAACGATTAACACCGGAGAAATTGTTTCGTCATTGCTCGAATAAGTAAGAGGTATGGTAAACTCATTGGGAAAGTCGGGAATAGGAGTATCTCGACTTTTAATACTGAAGTAAAGATTAAGGTCCCACCTGTTGTACTTACGACATTGCTTGCAATAGTTTTAGCTGCATTTAAGATATAGTCCAATGTGTATCTTTGGCCGGCTATAGTGTTCGTTAAGAGAATAGCAAATACCATAACGGATTCGCTTTACAAATTGAAAAGAATACATTTGTTTTGTTTTAAGGTAAAAAGTCTTGATTAGAATGCTTTAATAAAAGTATTCAGCAAACATATTTACGTAAAACAATATACAATGCTAATTTTCGGTCGATGAAGCTAAAGTTTCGATGAAGTAACTGATTATATAGATAAACTTACCTATATATTCTTATTATTTTCGGACTGAAAACAGCCCTAACACTTATGTTGTTCTTGCTAACAGCTTATTAAAATATCATCTCCGTCAGGCATTGGGGTTAATAATCTTTAGTTTCTTACTGGGAATAGCACTTCAGGTATTCATAGGCATTACTGGGGTGTATGTACTAAGCAATATACTTGTTAGTAGCTCGAGGTAGACCTTACATAGAGTTGGTGATATATATATATTGATGTTCTTGATGACATTAAAAAAGAGAGTCGAAACCCTGATTTGGAAAAATCCGGAGTCACCATCTGCCTTCTATACATAAAGATAACCATGTGAAATATCGTCTGCTGAGGATATAATCAGTCTTTGCCAATTGTTTTATGGTTAAGTGAATAGCCCGCCTTTACATTTATTAGCAAATACCGAGTGCGAGAATTCCTTCAAATTGAAAAATTGCCATGCATTTCTACAAAAAATATAACTATGCCCCGGCTTTGTACAGTGAAGGTTTTTTTTAACGAAAGGTAACAAATAGCTGAGATTGATTTGACGTATCATCATAACGTAGTTGTTCTGCAGATTTATGACTGGTTAGGATAGGATATTCTAAAGCAAGGGAGAGTCCGGTTGAACGAAGCCGCTTCAAAAAATATAATAACGGGTTTACAGATATTAGTAAGATACAAAAAGAGGAACTACTTACACTAATACATGCAGAAGCCCGGAGTTAAAGTGGCTCCTCCAGCCCTTCGCTTCACTATTTTACGTTGTATCAGGTAGTCAAGTGCTTCTTTCGCTGCAATCTCAGCCTTCTTTTGATTAAAACGTGGTTCTTCCCGTGATTTGGAGATATCAAAATTTTGCTGTAATCCTGAAAACATGGCGATATCTTTAGTAGCAAGAACAAGCGGTTTCCATTGATCTTTGCTGAAAGCTCCATTAATCCTGCGATCGCATGTAATAACCACCACGGGTTTGTTTATTGGGGTTGCCAAACTGGAAATCTTTGAAAGCCTGGTTTTCCTGTTGGCAAATCAGATATTTCATTCTGTGTACAATTGCGTCGTATTCTGTTTAATATAAAGACCTATCAATGAGCAATAAAGATAGGTGCTATTTGATCTTTTATTACCAGATCCGAGAAACTTGTTTCAAGCAGGTAAGAAACAATAGATCGGTTGTAGGAGCCTGCTATAATCAACGGGTTTTTATGGCACTCGATCCAGGTAGAAAATAGCTTTTGATAGTCCCAGTGTAATTTTTGTATTACTGCATTTTGAAAATGGATGTTGACAAACTCTTTTAACAATGTTGACTGTGGGATGTCTGCATTGTCCTCGTCTTTTACATAAACAAAACTTGCAGGCAGGTTGCAATACCGGGGGAAAATTTTGGTAAATTCTTTAATTGCATGCATACATTCCCGGGAGCCGTCGTAGGTGGCAATAAGAGACTCTATTTTTCTTATATTTTCAGGAACAACCAGGATGGGGCAATCGGCCCAGCGAAACAGTTCCTGCATAAATGCATTGGGCTGTTGTGAATCTATATCTTTCCCAATCATTGCCTGGCTTAGAATAATATAATCGGCAAACCTGGACTCTTTTTGCCAGAACACTTTACTCCAGTAGGAGGCATCCCTTTCTTCTATAGCAAATTGGATATTGTTATTTTTACACTGGTTGGCAAAACGCTCGACTGCCATAGAAGCTACACCATTGATACTGGCCTTCTCCTCCCAAAAATCACGGGCAACAGATGCTACTATGTCGATAGATGAAAAAAATATTCCTTTAACGAATAAGGCTTCATGCTGTTGACTTTGTTTGATAAACTCAAATACGCCGTGGGAATAATTTTCGCCATCGCAAACAAGAATTACCTTTTTCATAAATCGTTATTTAAAATTATTTTCAATGCTTTTGTAGCGGTTGCTTTTTCAAAAGTGTCGTAGGCGCTTATAATGTCATTTAAGCTGAAGTAATGCGTTATTAGTTTTTTAGCGTCCACTTTTTTGGAGCTTACCGTCTTTAATAACAGGGGTGTTGTAACCGTGTCTACCAGCCGGGTAGTAATGGTAATATTGCGCGACCATAATTGCTCCAGGTGCAATTCAACGCTTTTGCCATGTACCCCAATATTTGCAATGGTACCGCCCGGGGCAATAATAGACTGGCAAAGTGCAAAACTGGCAGGTACTCCTACAGCTTCAATAGCCGTATCAACTCCTGTGTTTCCTGTTAACTCCATTATTTTTTGGGTACTGTTTTCCTGTTCATAATTGATAGTGTGTGTAGCGCCAAATTGCAGGGCAATTGAAAGGCGGTTCTCATTCGAGTCGATCATAATAATTGCCGAAGGGCTATAAAATTGTGCCGTAAGCAATGCAGCCAGCCCAATGGGACCCGCCCCTACGATGGCTACGGTACTACCGGGTTGCACTTTCCCGTTCAGCACCCCACATTCAAATCCTGTAGGCAATATATCACTTAGCATCACCAGGGCGTCTTCGTCACTACCGGCAGGAATAGGGTAAAGACTTGAATCTGCATAAGGAATTCTGACAAATTCGGCCTGGGTGCCGTCTATCAAATGCCCCAGTATCCATCCTCCATCCACACAATGTGAGTACATTCCTTTTTTACAGTAAACGCACCTGGCGCAGGAGGTGATACAGGAAATCAGAACGCGGTCGCCTTTTTTAAAGTGGGTAACTGCTTCGCCTGTTTCTTCTACAATCCCAACTCCTTCATGGCCTAGTATGCGCCCCTCTGTAACATCAGCCACATCTCCTTTTAATATATGGAGATCGGTTCCGCAAATAGTTGTTTTTGTAATCTTAATGATAGCGTCGGTTGCTTTAAGAATGGTTGGCTGGGGTTTATCTTCCCATGTCTTTTTTCCTGGTCCGTGGTATACTAATGCTTTCATTTTTGAATTATTTTCCTGCAATCTACCGGATCAGGGCAGCCCTTGCCAATGATATCGATTATGGTCTGCGCTGATTGTTGTCATCTAGCCTGATAGCGTTGGTGCTCGGTTTTATTATTGGGCAGGAGTAATAAAGATCATTGTCTAATCTAACCTGTATCATTGTTATGGCTATCAGGTTGTTACTAATTTTAAATCGAAGCTTTACCCATAAGGTAATAGCAACAATCAATAAATTGATCATTTAAAATGCTTAATTATGTCCAAACAATCATTAATCAGTCTCAAAAATGTATTTCCCGCAGTTGCTGACGATTTCTTTACTCCATGGAGCGAATGGTTTCAAAGGAACAATATTTTTAACCAGGATACAGTTCCTGCTTTAAATGTATCTGATGAAAAGGATGAATACATCGTAACCGTGGCTGCGCCGGGCCTGGAGAAGAGCGATTTTGACATCCGGGTAAATGAGAATGTGTTAACCATCAGCGCTGCGTCAGAAAAAGAAAACGAGGGGAATGAAAAGAACTACCGGCGCAGGGAATATAGCTATTCTACTTTCTCCCGTACAATTACACTGCCACCAGATGTAAATAAAGAAGGGATCGAAGGAAAGTATGATAAAGGCATACTGACACTGCACCTACCCAAAAATGACAATGGTAAAACCGGTACTGAAAAAACAATTCACGTAAGTTAATACCATGGCGGCTTGTTGGGCGCGTGGATATACTATGTACCTGAGCCTGGCTGGCCCGGAGGGTGCACTTAGCACCCTTTTATTTTGTAATTAGTAATAAATTATCCGGTAATGAAGCGGTATAGGGTAGCATGAAGATGGGATCAACTGTCTCTCATTGTGCAAATTGATAAAAAATATATTATTTCAAATGGCAATAGGCTAATTTTACCTAAGATTTCCAGTCCCGGTATATTTTTAGCTTAAATCAAACAGCCAGATTAATACCAGTTCGCAAAAAGGTAACAAATTCTAACCCTAATCATTCAACATTATGCTTCATGAATTAAATAAGGCTGAGATAGAGAGTGTATTGAATCATAGAATTTACGGTCATATCGGTTGCCATTCTAACGGTTTAACCTATGTTGTGCCCATTTGCTATGCTTATGAAAGCGAACGTATTTTTGGTCGCACTTCTGAAGGATTAAAACTAAAAATTTTGCGTGAAAATCCCAATGTTTGCTTCCAGGTGGAAAATGTGGATTCGATGTTGAAATGGCAAAGTGTAGTTTGTTGGGGTGAATTTAAGGAGCTTACAAGCAGGGACAATCAACTGCAGGCAATAAAAGTGTTGCAGGACCGGGTGTTGGCAAGCGTGGCAATCAATTTAGAGCAATCTTCTTATTGGCCATTTGATCTTTCTGAAAATAAAGAGCAGGGGGTGCTTTTCTGTATAGAACTGAAGCTGATGACCGGTCGTGACTTTTTTGTTGATGATCCTATAAAGTAATCGTTCTTATTCGTGTCATTATTACCACGTTGGTACATAGCCGGTATCTGCGCCGGAGCACCTCAACGCACCGGTGTAGATGAAACATGCTACCCTTTAATAATGATATCATACAACTTCCAGAAGATTTCGATAAATATCTTTTTTGCTATTGGACCAAAGAAACGAAAGCCGGAAAGCAGGATGAATGCTGTTGTTATGAACGCGAATAGCTGCTCTTTTTGTATGGATTTGAATGGATGCATTACTCAACTGTTTTGGGTTAATACTTACATTAAAGCTACTACTGCCTGAAAGTTGAAACAATGAGCGAGATCATTGTTTCAACTAACATTTATACCCGGATATCGGTGTTCCTGTTTCTGCTACCTGTTTTGTTTATTTTCAAGCGAGTTTATAATACGGGGGAAATGATATTAATCAGCATTTTCCATTACGAATGTTATTGTTAAGGCCATAGATGAAACAGATATTTGTTTGAATATCTACAATGCTAAAAAAGATGCTATGGAACAGGTAAAGGAAATTTTCCCGGTTTTAATAACCGGGCGTTTGTACAAAGTTTTTATTCTGTTATTATTGATTATGGGGTGGATGGGCCCATATGTTTTTGGAACGGGCACGGGTTCCCGAACTTCGAAGCTTATCATGGTAAGACCGGCTTTGCTGGCAAATGCCGGCGCGACAGGTGTTTTTTTGTGTGGCGCTGACACTTTTTACCAGCCACCTATACTGTGCTACCACCAGGTTAGAGATTGGAAAGCTTCTGACTCCAGGTCTGACAAGGCCTATATTATGCCGGTGAAAACATTTGCTGAGCATATGAAAATATTGCATGAATCGGGCTATCAAACCCTTTTGCCCCAAGAATGGCTGGGTTATATGGAAAGACATGAACCGTTGCCTGAAAAATGTTTCATTTTAACATTTGATGATGGAAGCCGCGGACAGTTTAGCAATGCATTGCCTTTACTGAACCGTTATAATTATAAGGCGGTATTTTTTATTATGACGGTTACCATTGATAAGAATTATTACCTGACACGGGAACAGTTGCAAGGTCTTTGTAAAGCCGGTCATGTAATCGGATGCCATACGTGGAGTCATCCTGATATGCGTTTTTTGAAAGAGGGGGATTGGTATGACCAGGTTGTGAAGCCAGGTAAGCTGCTTGGGGATATTACGGGTAACACCATCAGTTGTTTTGCTTACCCTTATGGCAGCTGGAACAGCAATGCCGTTCAGCAACTTAAAAAGAATGACTATAAAATGGCTTTCCAGCTAAATGGTCCTTACGAAAAAGGGAGCCAGATGTTCACTATCCGGCGTATTGCTATAGATGGACGCTGGAGCGGCGCTACATTAATGAAAGCGGTTTCTGATTTTAACGTTCATCGTTAGCTGCTTTATTGAGGCATCGCCATTCGGACTGCGAACAATTAATGATGCTGTTGAATTGGAAAATAAAGGCATGAACAGATATGATAATAAACAGGTTTTAAAATTATTGTTACCTATAGTTTACCCTCTCCATCCAGCCAGTGGATACACTGGCCAGGGCTATGCTAAGGTTATTGTCTTTACAAACCAGTTGGATGCATTTCAATAAAATTGATGTAGGTTTATTATGAAGCGTATTTACAAATGCTGCTTCCTTTTATTTCTCTTTACCCATTTTACTATCTCAAACCAAAATACGGAAACAAATCCTGTTAATAGCGCAACCATTAATTGGGAAGATCCTGGCCGCTCAAACCCGAAAAACCGGGTGGCCGGTTTTATATAAAGTATAAACGCTACTATGATAACGGTAATGCTAATAATTAACGGTACCAGGTTGTTTTTATACTTCAATGTAGTAAAAATAGAATAGTAAAAAGAACGATTGGTTAATGTTAGGAAGATGTTTGCTGTTATTAAAACCGTAAATACCATGGTTCTGGTTAACGCTTCATTATATCCTTTTTGTACGGCATACTCATACATTAGTAAGGTTCCCGCAGTAATTGCCAAGCCCTGCAGTACACTGGTAGATAATTCCCCCCAGCTAAAAAAAGTAGTGGTTAATGCTCTTGGTTGCTGCTGCATGGTATTTTTTTCCATAGGTTCGTTTTCATAGATAATAGAACAGGTGGGCCCCATAATAATTTCGAGGAAAATGATATGCACCGGGGAAAAAATGTTAGGATAAATCCAGCCCAACGCCAGTGGTACAAATACGGTAAGTATAATAGGGATATGAATGGAAATGATGTATTGAATAGCTTTTTTGAGATTGGTATAAATTTTTCTGCCCATGGCCACTGCATCTACCATTTTAGAAAGGTCATCTTCCAATAGAATCAGGGAAGCAGCCTGCCTGGCTATTTCAGTTCCTTTTTTGCCCATAGCAATGCCAATATGAGCGGCTTTCAACGCAGGGCCGTCATTAACTCCGTCGCCCGTCATTGCCACTATTTGATTGTTTGATTTGAGAGCATTGATGATTTTTAGCTTAGCCTCGGGAAACATACGGGTAAAAACTGAGGTGTTCATAACACAGCTTTTTACCTCATCTTCCGGTAAAGCCATCAGCTCATCACCGGTAATGCTTTGTTCATATCCTTTAAAACCAATTTGCCTGGCTATAGATTTTGTTGTTGCCGCATTATCGCCCGTTATGATTTTGACAATAATTCCGGCTTCATAAAAATCAGCCAACACCTTCTGGATATTAGGTTTGGGTGGGTCGTAAAAAGCTACAAGGCCTTTAAACCGGAAAGGGAAATCCTGTTGTTTTGCCGGAAAATCAGACCCGGGAAAATCAGCTACACCTACACCCAACACCCTGTACCCATCCGTAGCCAGATGGTTTACGGCTTTTTCTACCTGCTGTTTTTCTTTTGGACTCAGATTGGCAACCGCCATTAATGCTTCCGGAGCGCCTTTGGCTGCAATAATTCTTTTACCTGGCTCATTTTCAAAAATATGAGTCATCATGGGTGGCTTTCCGCTCAATGGATACTCGTGAACCAGCCGGTAATCGGGGCGTTCGTCTTTGGTTACTACCTCTTTGTATGTTTGGTGCAGGGCAATTTCCATCGGATCAAATGGGTTGGGTTCACTGGCCCACATGGCCAATTGGATGAGTGTGTTTTCATCCTTTGACAATGTATCTTTGGTTTCAAATATTTTATTGGACGACAATAAAAACAGCTTTGCCACACTCATTTTATTTTCGGTAAGCGTTCCTGTTTTGTCAGTACAAATTACGGTGGCGCTGCCCAGTGTTTCCACGGTTTTCATTTGCTTTACCACAATACCCAGTTTCATTAAACGCCAGGCGCCTAAAGCCATAAAAGTGGTAAACGCAACCGGGATTTCTTCCGGCAAAATACTCATGGCTAAAGTAAGCGACTGCAATAAGCTTTGCAGCAGTTGCTGTGTATTCCAAAAATTAATTACCCATACAATACCAAAAACTACTGTACCGGTAATAGCCATATTCTTTACGAAACGGGCGATCTGTTTTTCTAACGGTGTTTTCTCTTCCTCAATGCCAGCCAGGCTGCTTCCTATTTTACCCAACCTGGTTTCGTTACCAATTGCAGTAATAGTAGCCACAGCCAGTCCGCTGGCTACGGTTGTGCCACTATAAATAAAATGGTCTTTTTGTGTTTTATCCTTAAAAGCAGCAAAAGACTCTCCCGTGAGTATAGATTCGTTTACAGAAAAATCATTGGAATGAATAATGACACCATCCGCCGTAATCAACGTACCCTCTTCCACCAGCAGGCTATCGCCAATGACTAAATCCTGGCTTTTTATTTCCATTATATTTCCGTTTCGAATTACCTTGCTGTTAGGTTGCGAGAGGGCTTTCAGTTTTTCTAAGGCATTTTTACTTCGGGAATATTGAAACAAAGAGATAGATACCTGAAACAGAACCGCTACCGAAAGAAATATTCCATCACCTATGCTTCCGCTAATATAGTAGATAGCTGCCGCTGCCAGTAGTAAAATAACCATTGGTTCTGCAGCAAAACGTTTTATATTATCAAAAACAACATTTTCCTTTTTATACCTTAATAGGTTGGCTCCGTGATTTTTCCTGGACTGAAGGACCTCATTGTCAGATAAACCGCTTATGTTAAAATTGTTGGCCGGCATTTAAGTTGGGTTGGTTATTGGGGGGGTATATTATTTTTTATGCCCGCTTTTTTTGATCTCCTTCATCAGGTCTTCCAGGTAATCAGTTTGTACTTCCTGAATTTCCAGGAGCTTTTTGTTTTGATGTACCAGTAAATGATCAATTTTTTCGCTTAGCAATTTTATTTCCAGCTCAGCTTTCAGGTTTATTTTATAATCGTGTTCGCTACGTTGCCTGTCTTTTTGTTCCTGCCGGTTTTGACTCATCATAATAATGGGTGCCTGTATAGCGGCCAAACAGGAAAGGATAAGATTGAGTAAAATAAAAGGATAGGGGTCGAACGGTTTCGCAGCTAGAAACCAAATATTAATCAACATCCAAACTAAAATGAAAGAAAAAAAAGTAATAATAAAAGTCCAGCTACCTCCAAATGCTGCCACTTTATCTGCTATCCTTTGTCCAGGTGTTAGATCTGCTTCTATTTCATCCTGTATATTTTCAGAAAGAATGGAATTGTTTTTAATTGCCTCCATTACATCGCTATCAATTTTTGCGAGCTCGCCCTTTTCAAGAGTTATCAAAGAAGTCAGGTAAATCCTTCGGTATTGGTTGAGCTCATCAATTGATATAAAGTCATCTTTAGTGAAATCCGGGAATTTATTTCTCAATAGATCAAAGATCCCGGTTCGTATTTCTAGTCCACGTATGGCCTCTCCGCGTGCAATTTCCTGTTTGCTGATATGGCTTATTTTCATAACCGGTATTTCTGATTAATTGTGATTTATTTGCAACCCTATTGGTTTATGTGCATAGTAACATCGTATAGATCATTAAAACTTCAGGATGTGATTTTTTTAATGCCTTTGAGCTGTTTTAATAATGAGCATCCGGCAATGGCATTACACTGGGCGTGTCAGTATTGAAGTTCCGCAGATCAACATCCGTGTTGTATAGAATGGCACATACATTTTAGCACAGTTTTTGTAATCCGGGAGGTTAAATAGCTATTCTGTTTTAGATCTATTTATCCAAATGTATTAGTTAAACATTTGTTCCAGCCGGTTATAGTTCATAATTCTAATCCTGGCGCCCTCTATACTAATTAATTTTTCATCCTTTAGTTCGCCCAGCATCCTGATCAGCGATTCTTTAGCTACGCCTGCCATTGCCGCCAGGTTTTCCCGTGAAATGTCTATGTAAAAATTTTGATCATGCGTTTTATTATATGTCCTGTCAAGTGTAATCAAAGTATCGGCCACTTTTTTTCGTAAAGAGTTGTAGGCTATAGCCAATAGTTGGCCGGCTTTTTCATTGATATTAGAGGCCAGTATACTCATAAATTTTTTCATTACCTGCGGGTTGCTTCCCAGCAATTCTTCAAACTCAGATCGGGGAATTACCAGCAGTTCTGTGTCGTCCAATGCTTCAGCGGTTTCCTGATAAATTCTCCCTTCCATAAGAGGAATATAACCTAAAAAATCTCCCGCCGTGTACAATCCTACAATGAATTCCTTGCCATCTTCATTTTGCTTGAAGGTTTTAACCTTGCCTTTTTGAACATAGAACAGACGGGAAGGGTGGTTGCCTTCCGAATACACGATCTGTTTCTTCTTGTATCGGCTTACATCTCTACCCGTTCTCAATTCTTCCAGGTAATCTTTACCATAGGTAACAGAAATCAGGTGATTCACACCATCCATATCGCTCGTGAAATGTTCCCTCAATTGTTGTGCTTTCTTTAACCTTGTTTCTATAGCATTAAGTAATTCAGTACCTCCAAAAGGCTTGGTGATATAATCGTCAGCCCCCGATTCCATTCCCTTCCTGATTTCATCTCTTTCAGACTTCGCTGTCAGGAATATAAAAGGAACGCCATTTAATTCAGGATGCTTTTGGATTAAGTGTAGAACGCCATATCCATCCAATACGGGCATCATAATATCGCAAATAATGATATCGGGCCTTTTGGCCAGTGCCAAATCCACGCCGGCCTTGCCGTCAGGTGCATTATCAACGTTGTAGCCGGCAAGCTCCAGGATTTCAGTCATATTTTCCCTGATCTCGGGATTGTCTTCGATAAGTAATATTCTTGCCATTATGTAAAAAGTTTATACCGCTTTTACGACAATTATTAAAATCGAAATAGTCTTTAGCAGCCTGCTTTACCCATGCTAACAAAAACACCCTTTGTAATAAAACAACTTGTCCGGCTTAAACACTCTGCAAAAATCGAGGTCTGGTTTTTAATGGCTAATTACTATTTTTAGTTTTTGGTACTTCAAATATATTGAAATTTATGCAATGCTGAGTGATAGCATTTTTTATCTTCCAGCTTTCAGTTTATTAAAAACTAACTATTTGCCGCGCTGTACAGCATGATTAAGCGCTTTTAAACTATAGCCTTTTTGCAACCGAGCCTTGCTATAACTACTTCGTAAAATAAATCAGAATATACCGGGAGTATGTGACCGATGTCAGGCCGGTGATTGATATACATCATTCATTTGGTAATACTTGTATTGATACCTTTATAAGGCCATGCCGACACAATGTAAATACAAAAAAATACCCTTGAGTAGAAAAGCAATAATAGCGGCTTTTCTTTTGACATTTATTACAATTTCAAATGGCGCGGCAGGCCAGAAAGAGGTTCGCATTTTATTATCAAGTACGGATAAGGTGGAGTTGTTTTACAAAGAGTGGAAAGGGGATCTGTTTTGGTTTGAAAAGGACAGTGAAAAAAATGGAAATGTCAGGGAAGAGTTGATTAGAATATTCAGGGAAGAATCGGCATTTAACGGCCTGGACTCCCAGAAATATTTATCGATGCTGCCCTTAAAAGCAGACTTCTCAAATTTGTCACCCGTAGAGGCTTTCGACTACGATAGAAAATTCACTAATGCCGCCTTAACGTACTTTCTTGATTTATACCAGGGCGACAAGCGAATTAGAAACTTAATAGGGAGTGATGAGGTGAGTGGGAAATATGAGAGGCGAGATATTGAATATATTGTAGACCTTCTAAATAAGCTCAATAGCACTACCGATCTGAATGCAATGGCCCGGTCTCTGGAGCCCCGTCAGCAAGATTACACGCTGCTCAAGGCCGAACTGAAGAAGCAAATTTATTTGGGCGATTCTGTAAAAGCCGAAGCTGTCAGGACCAGCTTAAATTGTTATCGATGGTTTAGTCATTTTCACTTCGATAAGTTGGTAGTAGTTAATATACCATCTGCTGAGCTAAAATATTATGAGAACGATTCTCTACAATTAGATATGGCTGTTGTTGTGGGAAAGCCATCTACGATGACGCCCCGGTTTGTTACTTACTGTGACCAGGTCATTTTATATCCTTATTGGAATGTACCGCGAAGCATTGCAGTTAACGAGATTCTCCCTGTTTGCAAAAAGAGCCTGATGATCCTGGACGTATTGAAGATGCAGGTGATAGATAGTAAAGGAGGGGTTGTAGATCCCCGCTCGCTGGATTGGCGAAAGTTTACAAAGAGCAATTTTCCTTTCCGGTTTCGTCAGTCTACTGGTTGCGACAATGCATTGGGTGTCATTAAATTTAATTTGACAAGCTCCTATAATGTATACCTGCACGATACAAATCTTAAATCAGATTTCCAGGCCAGGTCCAGGTATTTCAGCCATGGTTGTATACGGGTTGAGAAACCTATATTATTGGCAAACAGTTTCCTGGAAAAGCAACTTGATGAGGCATTTTTAAAAGCAAGCATAAAGGGGCAGCAACCCATAACTAAAAAAGTGCCAAAGCCTGTTCCTGTTTTTGTTTTGTATATGATGGCAGACGTGAATGTGGATGGAACCATCAGCTATTTTCCGGATGTATACAAGTTGTTTTAGCTGGTATATGGTTGATTGTTCTTCTGCATATGAATAGTATGCGAAATCAGGTATTTAACATTTTAACATAGTTACTTAAATTTTAAACTTAAAATTATGAAAAGCGATTTTCAAATTCAAAAGGATGTAATGGAAGAATTAAGCTGGGACCCCAGTGTAAGCAAGGCTGGATTGGGGGTGGCGGTAAAGGATGGAGTAGTTACCCTCTCAGGCCAGGTAGAATCTTATGCGCAAAAACTGGCTGCAGAGCGGGATGCCAAAAAGGTCTCTGGTGTGCGGGCGGTTGCCGAAGATATACTGGTGGGCACGTCTCCGATTTTTAAACGTACTGATGCTGAAATTGCCAAAGCAGTATTGGATGCCTTACTATGGCATTCCTTTGTTATAGAAGATAAGATAAAAATTAAGGTGGAAGATGGAATTGTAACATTGGAAGGCGAAGTGGAGTGGGAATACCAGCGAAATAGTGCTCAGATAGCCATCCAGGATCTGACAGGTGTAAAAAGTGTTCGAAATCTGATTCTAATAAAGCCTAAAGTAGTAGCAGCAGATATAAGTGACAAAATCACAAAGGCTTTTGAACGCAGTGCAACGGTAGATGCACGCAATATCAAAGTTGAAGTTATTGGAACGGAAGTTTTTTTAAGCGGTACCGTACGATCTTTTACAGAGAAGCAGAACGCAGCAGATGCGGCATGGAATGCGCCTGGAGTGTCCAATGTGAGAAATAATTTAAAAGTGGGAGTGAAAGAATATCCTGTTGACTAGAAAAATGTACTTTTAAATAGGTTTATAGATGTAACATCGATTGATTCCAGGATTGCCAAACAAGGATCGTTTTCAGAAAACGGGCTCGCTCATGAGCCTGCTTTTTGTAGCTATAATAAGCTTACATAATATTTTTAAAAACACGAGATTTGCAGTTAACAAATAGCCACGACCTGGTTACCTTCAGATAGCGCTTCTTATTGCCGGGCTTTTAATATGGCCTGGCAATAAAAAATTGATTGCTTCGGATGGGAGCGTTTTTGAATGTGTGTAAAGTTAACCGGCTTTTTAAAACCTCAACCTTTGCTAAACACCAATAACGGCACTTTTATCTGAAAAGACAGCTCTTCTGATTTGTTGGAAAGAAAAATTCTTTGAAATAGTGTTCTGTTTTGATTTGTAAACATGATTACCACCGAAGGTTTGATTAGTGATATCTGGCGTTGGATGTTCTGTACAAAGGAATGTATCCCGTCATTTCCTTCAAAGTGAATTTTTATCCCATATTTATATGGTTTTTTGAAGGCCAGGTTGATCGTTTTCTCATCAAAAGTAACTTCGTTGGGCCAGGTGAAATGCAACACGTCTATTTGCATTTTAAATGGATTTGCGAACGCTAAAACCTTTTCGAGTTCCCTGGAGTAATTTTGAAGATCTGCAGCATACAATACAGTCTTCATGGGTTTTATTTTGTAGTGATGGGGAACAGCCATTACAGGAACCGGAGATTTGGTTATTAAGTTGCCGGTATTTGTTCCCAGCAACTTACCCAGTTTACCACTGCCTCTTGTACTCAGACAAATGTAACTGATGTCCGCTTTGTCCAGGCAATATCCCAGCAGGGATAAATCAGGACTTATACCCTGTACCACAGCAAAGCTATGTTTGCCCGGCTCAATATGCATATTTTTATAGATGCCTGTAATAAAACTTTTTAGTTTTTCATAACAGGCGTTTTCTTCATTTTTCGCGTACTTTTCAAAGTAGTCGTCAGTCCAGGTAGATGGCTTCATCGTATTCAGAACATGTACAAAAACCAGTTCTGTTTTTTGATAATTTGCCCAGTTAATGGCAAACCTAATCCCGCTTTTAGAGTTAGACGAGAAGTCGGTAGGTACCAGAATCTTTTTCATATTTTTTGATATTTATGTGTTAAACGAGGTTGGGTACAGAAGCCGTTTAGCGGGGTTGATAAGATAAACTATATGTGAAGTGACATTACCGGCACATTGGATATTAAGGCAAGCTCTTTGGTATGGCTGGTTAAAAAAAGGCGTTCGAAAAAATCGTGTTTCTTCGGTGTTACCAATAGCAGGTCAATATTTCTTTTATCTACAAAGTCTGTAATGCCCTGGTCGATATCTCTTGACTCGATAAAGTGATATTCCTGATCGACACCCGGCAAAACCTCACGAAGCAGGCCTGATTCGAAAACAATATCCGGATGGTATCTGGCATTGCTGCCTGCATTCAATATGTGCAATTTTCCTCCAAAGTCATTTACCAGCATTTTCACCTTTTCTACCGGTACCGTAGCAGCAACCTGAATTAAGTCGCACGCTATTGCGATATTTTTTAAACTCCTGAAATGTGCATGCTCGGGTACGAGAACCAGTGGCCATTCTATATGTTTCATGGCGAATATAGCCTGGCTACCAAAAAAGAATCTTTTAGCTGCGGTTGATTTATGTATACCAAATACAACCAGGTAAGGATCAATTTTTTTACAGACTTTTGCGAGTTCATCTAAAAAATCTCCAAGCCGTACTTCTGTTTTAATCTCAACATTGGTAACGTTGGCGTTAGTTAGTTGCGATCGAAACGCCTTCATAAGGTCCTGGGCATCTTTTTCGATTTCACCACTGGCTACAGCGAAAGAAATATCACCGTAGCTGACAGGAAGTTGATACACATGGAAAATGTGAAGCGAAGCATTGAGGATAGCTGCTATTTCTACAGCATACCTGGCGGCATTGACAGATGCCTTCGAGAAATCGGTTGTGACAAGAATAGTTTTCATACAAAAAAATTTATTTGCATTAATTGATCTAAGCTATTCTGTATAGGCGTTGAAATAAATGATTGCGATCATAATTAAAACTAATTTTTATCACTGTGTTCGCCTGTTACAGGGGTAACTGTAATTTGAAGATTTTGATGTGGCAATTTCAATGTACAAGGTTTTGTATAGCTAAGTGCTTTTTTAAATTATCTATATTTGTTTAATGGAATCACTTAGCCAGGTTGCCGAGTTTAAAACATCACCCGAATTAGTGGAGAAGCTGTATCAATTCAGTATCGTTAAGCAATATAAAGCAGGTACCGTTATACTGAATGAAAATTCATCCATTCGTTCTATCCCTATTGTTATCCGCGGAACATTGAAGGTTATCAGGACCGACGACGATGAAAAAGAGATCCTGCTTTATTATATAAAATCCGGCGAAAGCTGTATCATGTCTTTTTTGGGCGGCATGCATAATGAAACCAGCAAGGTGAAGGCTGAAGTAGAAGAAGATGCCGAGATCCTCTTCCTGCCTATGAATAAAGTGTCTGTATTCATCAGGGAATATCCCCAATGGCTGGATTATATTTTCCGCCTATACCACAAACGTTTTGAGGAGCTTTTAGATATTGTTAATGCCATTACTTTTAAAAAGGTGGATGAACGCCTGTTATTGCTACTGTTTAAAAAACAAGAGATTGGAGGTGGACAAACGCTGCATATTACCCACGAACAGTTAGCCAATGAGCTTGGAACCGCCCGGGTAGTGGTATCCAGGCTTCTAAAACAACTTGAAGAAAATGGAGTGGTACAATTAGGTCGAAACAAAATTAAGCTTATGTAACCAATGTAACTGTAAGGCTTTTTTTATTGGTACATATTTGTTGTATCAATTAAAGAAATTCTATGGATATAACGGGTTATATAGCTGCCGTTTTTATCGGCGTTTCCCTGGGGTTGATTGGGGGAGGGGGAAGTATACTAACGGTGCCGGTGCTGGTTTACCTGTTTGGAGTTGACCCTGTGTTGGCTACTACTTATTCGCTTTTCGTTGTAGGTGTTACAAGCGTGGCCGGTTCTTACTCTTACTTCAAAAAGCGCCTCATCAATATTAAAACGGCCATTGTATTTGGTCTGCCATCCATCGCATTGGTATTTCTTACCCGCGCTTTTGTTATTCCGCTCATCCCCCTTGAAATTTTTTCGGTAGGTAGTTTTACTGTTACCAGAAGCATATTGCTGTTGTTGCTTTTTGCAGTGCTGATGGTTTTTGCCTCCGGCAAAATGATCAGCAGATGTAAGGGCTGTAATGAGGAAGCAGCAGCAATAGGAAAGTTGAAATACCGCCTGGCTTCTATACAAGGTGGTTTTGTGGGCTTTGTGACAGGATTAATTGGGGCGGGAGGCGGTTTTTTGATTATACCTGCATTGGTTAATTTACTGAATCTTCCTATGAAAGTAGCCATAGGTACCTCTTTGCTCATCATTGCTGTTAACTCACTGGCCGGGTTTGTTTTTTCACTTCATCACGCCAACATTAATTGGTTTTTTCTGCTGCGTGTAAGTGCCATGGCAGTAACCGGGATTTTCGCCGGCAGCTTTTTGTCGACAAAAATTAACGGTAAAAAACTTAAACCTGCCTTTGGGTGGTTTGTGTTGGTGATGGGCGTCTATATTATTTTAAAAGAAACGGTATACCACTAAATTTCTCAAAATAAGAAGAGGCACTATTAAATTGTGATTATTGGAGCACATACTGCAGTTATTATGGTGGTTGCCCCAATAACACAATCAGCCTGACGTATGGTTACCATTATTGAAATGCCTGGAAAGCACTACCCTCCACGGATGAAAGTTAAATATGACAGAGGTTTTCTATGAAGTAACTAACAAACGGGTTGAAGCATTTTTAGTAATTTTTTACTACCTGATCTTTAGAGCCTGGTATAAACTTTCCCGGTAACTACTACCTATCTCAAGGGTGGCCTGCTCAACCACTAATACATTGCCCTGGATGGATTGTACCTTGTGAAGGTTAACGATATAGGACCGGTGCACTCTTAGAAATCGTTGTGCCGGCAAGGAAGCTTCTAATAACTTCAGATGCATACTTGCCAGCAGCCGCCTTCCATTCATTAGAAAGATAGAACAAAAATCGCGTTCGGCTTTGGCATAAATAATGTCGTCGAAATTTATTTTAAGTAAGCGGGTATCCTGCTTTATAAATAAATAAGAAGGACTATCCGTTAATGGAACGCGGGCAGTGTGGGGCAACATTCGCTCCTGTATTTTTTGAACAGCCTGGCAGAACCTTTCAAAGGTAACAGGTTTCATCAGGTAGTCTACAGAGTTGAGCTCAAATCCCTCCACGGCATGTTCCGAAAAGGCCGTTGTAAAAACAATAAGCGGAGGTTGTGCTAAAGAACGCATGAAGGAAATTCCGGTTGTAACCGGCATGCGGATATCCAGGAAAATGACATCTACTTCGTATTGCTGCAGCGCTTCATAAGCTTCGGCCACATTCTTGCAGGCGTCCACAAATTGCAGTTGTGGCAGTTGCTCAATATAGGCTTTGATGATATCCCGGGCTATCGGTTCGTCATCCACTACAAGGCACCGGATCTTATGGGTCATAAGTCAATGATTAAATTTGCAAAATAGGTTCTTTCCCGGTAAGCCGCTGCATAACTGTAACGGCCTTTATAGTAAAGTTCAAGTCTTTTAAGCAGGTTGCTGATGCCGATACCATGTTGTTCGGTAAGCGTAGGCTGAGAAGCCGTATTTTCTACAATGAGCTCTAACCGCCCTTTTATTACCTGTAACGAGATAAAGATCCCGGCACCGGGTTGATCTACCGTGAATTTAAAGGCATTCTCTGCCAGAGGTATGAACAGTAATGGAGGGATCTCGTACTGGGGATTATCGGTGCCAACCTCTACTTCAACCGCGGTATCGTTTAACCTTATTTTCTCCAGTTCAATATAATCACTTAGCAGCTTTAGTTCCTTATCTAATGGCGCGTAAGTTTTATCCGTATCATAAAGCATGTAGCGGAATAATGTGGACAGTCGCGCAACCATTTCGGCGGAGCGGGTGGTGTCTTTTCTCAGGATCAGCCCATAGATATTATTCATAGTATTAAACAGGAAGTGTGGATTGATCTGGGATTTTAAGAAATTAAACTCCAGCTCAACATTATCTTTAGCCAATTGAAGACTTTTAACCTGTGCACGCCAGGCTTCGCGTGCAAGCTTAATACATAATGGAATACTTAATGCCAGTAATAAAAACAGCGGAGTGCCCAATCCCAGCAGTCGTTTAGCGATGATAGTGGGAAGGTTTAGAGAGAGAAGCGCGTAATAGGCCGGCTGGTGATCTTTAAGCAGGTGCATGCAGTTTTCACAAGACCTCAGGATCAGGACCTCGGTAACAGCATCAGCTATTGTATAAAACACGATGATCAGCATTATGCCTGAAATAGCCTGTCCCATTCTCTTGTTCGTTATTAGTTGGCGAACCGGGCCTGCAACCACATAATAGGCCGCAGCAATAAGAGCCGTGCTGCAAAGATTTAATAAGGTGACATAACCGTTTGACAGATCGGAATAGACGTTAAAGCTGATACCTGTGAGATAAGAGCGTACCGCAAAAAGAAGTAACCAGAACAACAGGTGATAGACAACCCTCTGTTGGGGTGCAGGATCAATAATTCTGGTTTTATACCACCACTTCATAATTAAAGGTAAATGATATCAGCTATTGGGTTTAATTTGCTTTTGAAAAGAAATATGAATGAAAATGGCTGCTCCTGCCATGGCAAACAGGAAAGCCAGGTAACCGATCCATTCAGCCTGGTGGGCATACCCGGGTGCAACAACAGCCCGCAAGACCCCGGGTGATCCTTTAAAGCCGCAGGTCCATTGCCCGAAGTTCCAGGCAAAATGAATACCCAGGGATAGCGCGATATCTCCTGTTCGCAGCCGGGCAAAACCAAAGAGCAGTGCCCCTGTTCCCGAGCCGAGCACCGATGCAGTCCATGACATGCCACTGGCTTTGTGTTCCAGAATAAAAATGATCATGATTACTACCTGGCTCAGCCGCGAACCCAATTGATGCCGGAGTTGCTCGATAGCATAGCTTCTGAAAACAAGTTCTTCGCGCAGGGCCGCAAAAAAATATATAGCAATGTACACGAATACGGTTTGTATCTCAGGTGCGCTCCATTCCAGCTTAAAATGCCCCCAGGCAAGCAGGCTGATAGGTTGCGGTATTGCAGAACAAAGGCCAATGAGCAATCCGGTTACCAGCCGTGTTGCTGTTGCCCGATTGGTAGCAATGCCGGCCTTTGCGGGAGTTATATGATCCCTGTTCAGGAATACAATATTGAGCAGGTAGCTTAAAGCAGCGATGAGCAGCAGGTTCAAAGCTGTTGCTTCGGGCGATTTGTCCAGCTTCACGAGGTCAATTGAGATGAGGATAATAACTGAGATCGCGTAAAAGAGCAGTACACGCATCGCAATAGAAAAGGGCCTGTTTAATGGTTGCCCGCTTATTTGTGTTGGGTTATGATGCATACAAGATCAGTTAGCTGATGAGGTTGTATGGGTGGTAAGTGGTAATCGGCTGATAAGCACCATGAGTAAAATGGATACAACGATGTAAGGCCATAAAACATGAATAGGGTTGTAAGCTTTTGCATCAGTAATCAGTTGGAAAAGCACGCCTTCGCTCTTTTGTGGAGACCGGGGTATTATAGACTGTGCAAGGTTCCAACCCATATGTACACCAACCGATAAAAAAAGCTTACCTGTTTTTAAGTAACACAATCCGTAAAGAACAGAGCCAATGCCGGTTGTTAGCCATGTTATTAAAAATGAGTTTAGGTCTGGTGGTGCATTAAGGTTAATATGCATAATAGCAAAAGGCAAAGTAATGCCAACCTGGGCGATCCAGGGGCCGTAAGATCGAAGAAGGCGTTGAAATGGGTAGCCGCGATAAGTGAATTCCTGTACGAAGGCAGACCCGAAGTGCATAAGAATTAGTGTTAGCAGAAATACCGGCCCTGGTACTCCTGTGAATACCAGCTTCCCGTGATTGAGCCAGATGGTTAAGCCGGCGCTACAGGCCAGTGCCAGTGCACCCAGCACAATGCCACCCGCAAAATTCAGGTAGTCTGCGCTTCGGCCAGGTCTGATACCCAGGCTCCACAACGTCATTCCTTCCCGGCGAAGCAGCACATAGCTTAGGAGCAGGGAGGTGCCAAAGTATACAAAGATATTGTCCATGGCTTCGATGCGACTGGCAATCCATGATATACCGATGATAACGGTAAAATAGATGATGACCTCTAACCAGGCGTAAGAGCCTGATCGTTTATGTTTGCTCATTGTTTTTTTAAGCAAATTGCTGCAACATAACTGCACTTTCAATTGTAATCGACGAATAGGGATGGAATGGCAACGAAGAAGGAAAGATGGGCAACAAAGCTTATTTACTATTAAAGAGCCTCTTTGTAACTGGTTATGAAATGGCGATACCAAAAAGGCGTCCTATTAAAGCAGATGCCGCCATGGCAATCGTGCCCCAAACAACAATTCGTATAGCACTTTTGACTATCGGGGACCCTCCGGTACGGGCTGCTACAGAGCCTAATAAGATCAGGAATACAATTGAGAAGATATACTGCCAGTAGATCATTTGTTTTAAAGGGGCTAATAGAGCTACCAGGAGAGGTAAAGACGCGCCTATTACAAATGAGATAAAAGAAGCAAAGGCAGCCTGCAACGGTTTGGCTTCAGATACTTCAGTCATTCCCAGCTCGTCTCTGAGATGGGTTTCCAGTGCATTGTGTTTTGATAATGCCGCTGCCACTTCCCGGGCGAGAACATTTGACAGGCCTCTTTTTTCGTATATGGCTGTCAATTCTAAAAGTTCTTGTTCGGGCATTCTTTCCAACTCTTCGGTCTCCCTTGCTATATCTGCTTTTTCTGTATCCTGTTGAGAGCTGACAGATATATATTCGCCTGCGGCCATAGACATGGCACCCGCAATTAGCCCTGAAATAGCTGCCAGGATAACGGTATTTCGCTCCGCCGCAGCGGCAGCTATACCTATTACCAGGCTGGTTGTAGATAAAATGCCATCGTTGGCGCCCAGCACGCCTGCTCTTAACCAGCCTACGCGATGTATGAAGTGATTTTCTTTCATGATAAAAACAAATACTTTGATCTTATTACTTACCTCGACTTTTAAAATGCAGATGCGAAATCGGATGATAACAGAGGAGCCTGGTTTGATGAGAAGGTAAGATATTATTTTAAAAACTGGATTACTCTTTTGATTAAGAGATCCATATTTTCATCATAGTGGTGGCCACCGGGTAATTTCTGAACCATACAATTTTTTAATTTGACGCCATTGGGTGGAAATTCATCTTCGTCTTCTCCGCATAGCACTATCTTTTTTTTCAGGGTCATCATATTGATTTCTTTTACTACATCCATATTTAGCTTTTTGTCGACACCCAAAAAATAATTCAAATGCACTTCAAAGTCCGTAGACGGTGATGGTGATAATAAGATCACCGAATTTAATTTCTTTTTTATTTCGGGCGAAAACCTGTTAACAATAAACGGCGTTACATCAGCCCCGAATGAATACCCGATCATCACAAATTGTTGATCTTTTCTTTTCAAAATTGCACTGATATATTTTTCAATATCTGTTGTAGTTTGTTCCGGCGTTTTTCTTTTCCAGAAATAGGATTTCGCATCTATTGCCAGAACGTTGATCCCGGTGCGATTAATGCCGGAACAAAAACTATCCGAAAAACTATTGAAACCTCCGTCTCCGCTTATATATAAAACCATGCACGAATCCTGCTTCCCTTTCCAGTCTTTGATAGGAAGTGTGCTGTTTTGCCCCGCACACCGGACGCTATAGAAGATGATGGGTAGCGTCATCCATATTATAAGCCTGCAAAATAGAAAAGTTTTAATCATCATTTTCATGGTTTCATTACATTGTTAATAGCTATAGGTAGTTGAAGCAGGTCAAAATCATTATCATAAATAAGATATTTGTCCTCCCATATAGCTGCATATTTGTCTTTAAATTCCCTGAGCCCTTTATAGTGCTGAAATCTCTTTATTTTATCTGCGGCCATTTTTATAAGCTGTTCGGCCGTATTGTCTGGCTGTGAGATCCCCGTCAGTGGAACCAGGCCCAGGTTGATGTATTGTTTGCCCTGTTCTTTCGCGTATTCCGTCAATTTGATTACCAGTGCGTCCATCGCGGCTCCCGGCGCGTCGTTGGTTTTACGTATGAGGTCATAGGTGCAGTCACTTTCGGCATAATCCGGTATGACATTGAGAAATGCTTTTATGTTACCGCTTTCGTCATTCAATGTAATGATGTCCTGTTGCCGGAGCTCTTTCTCATCAAACATACCCTGTGAAAACACCGCCTCTTTTATATCATAAGAGCGTAGCCATTCATCGGATATGTTCTTTAATTGCGCAAGAAAACAGGATGTGTGGGGCGGCCGGGTAATGTGGGTGCTATATCCTTTCTTATTAAGATTGTTTAGCCCGTTGCGCAGCGATTTTTTATCGCGGCCTTCGAGCGAGAAGCTATGCACGTCAATAATTGCTTCCTGCCCGATTATTAATTTGTTTTTCTTTAAACGGCTAAACCAGGGAATGCTGTCTTCATCTACACGGTAAAATGCGGGCTTTAAACCCATTTGGCGGCACCGTTGGTCAAATTCGGTAAGAATGTCAAGCTTGTGCGCTATATCGCAAACAGGCTCCTCTAAAACTATAGCAAAGCCGCCCGAAATTTTATAGGCAATAAAGCCGTCGTGGATTTCTGAAAAGAAAAATACTTTATCGGCATATACCTTAAAATAGTCGAGCGACGAATTACCGAACTGGCTGAGCAGGAACAGCGCTTTATCACGGTGACGTTCGTGCTGTTGGTTCGTTTTGGTGTAGGGCCTGATCAGGCAAAAAATAAGCAAGCCCCATAAAATAAAGCCAAGCCCCCTCAATATCCATATAAATTCATGTCCGAACCTGGTTACAGGATGCAGCGTACTATCCTCAACCAGGAGAAAGCTTTTCAGCGCATGTAATAAAGAGTCTGCCCAGGTAAAATCTTCACCGAAATGCCGCTGATCGATGAAATAGAAACTGATGAATGCAAATAATAAAAGAAACGGGAACCCCAGTAAGGCCGTCCTGATACCGGCTTTTTTCCATTTGCTGCTATTTTGTACCCGGTATTGTGATGCAGTTGCAATAAGAATTACCAGGGTTGCCAATGCTACAATAGCTTCTTCATAATCGAGCGCCTTGGCTAAGTTACCGGCTATCGACAATGCCGTGAGTATTAAGGCAAAAATCCAGGCACTTCGCAACCCTTTAAAGAGTGAAACAGAAGTGATCAGTAGCGCCAACCCCATAAACAATACCAACAGGTGCGAAGCATGGATGGCAGTTAGGGGCAGGTACTCACGAAGTAGCTGAGACCGTCCCTTTATAGGTGGTGTTACCGCTGAAATAATATTAATAAGGCCAAGCAAAAAGGTAAGTACAACGGGGAACGCTCTTAACAACAGGTTGCGGCCTCCCCACGCAAAAGAAATTAGACCTGCAATTAACGGTAGCCAGAACTCAAAAACCCGGTAAAGCAAGGTGACCGATAAGGCTGTTACTGAGCTATAACCAAAGCGTTCCAAAATATAAACCATTGAAAGTTCAACTGCTCCCAGGCCCCGCATAAACGGTGAAATAACCGACATGAGGATCCCTGCGATATAGACCGATGCAGCAGCCTGGAAGGAGCCCGGCTGACCCAGGGCCAGTATAGAGCAATAAATGGTAAGCATACCGAGTATTTCTACAGCAACAGAATAGCCGACAACATTACCGTACTTACGTACAATCACACTAGCGTCAAATAGTTCATCGATCTGCGGTGTCAGCGATGGCCATTTGCTTTTTATCCAACGATAAACAGCGCCTTTTTTCCGGATAGAATCAACAGGAAAGTAAATCAGGAAAATAACCAGTAATAATACAGGTAAGCCAATCCAGGTATTACCTGTTTGGGTGCCGTTAAAAAAAGAAAAAATGATGACGGGAACACCCGCAATAAACACAGATAATAAACCTGCAAATGCAAAAAGTCCGCTCGCCTGGTGTACCTGCATCTTGCTGTAGCCGGCTTTCCTGATCTGCCGGGGAGCATAAGCCAGGGCACTGAGGCTTCCCGCTGGGAGGAAGACACCGAGGAAATTTCTTTTTAAAAAGAGCTCAACGCCGTGTAATAGTTTAAAAGGAAGACCAATCGCTGCAAAACTTTGGTGGTACATTCCTGCCTGGCAAAAAATAATGCCTGCGCCTAATACTGATAGCAACAGTAGCCATCCACCGCCCACCTGTTGTAATTGCGGTACAATCTGGTGCAATTCCTTCCGCTCACTTCTGAAGAAGAAAATGGCCAATAAAATCACGAGTAAAGCTACCAGTTCCCGCCAGTGAGCTTTGGGAGATATTTTTTTTGAAAGCGACGAAAACCGGGCCCAGGTTGTTTGCATACAGTTGTGTTGTTTTAAAGGGAGTAAAAAACCCGGCTGCTATAGCCGGGCCGATTTGCAAACACTATCAATCAACTATGCTGTTTATTCTCTTTATATCTTTTATCGGGTGTGCCGTCTTTTTTCATGTGTTGGGGTGCTGCGGTTTTCGCCGCATTTTGATTGGCTTTATAACGCATATCGGGTGTGCCGTCTTTTTTTACCGGGGCGGCTGCTGTAGCTTTTTTGGCAACGCTGCCTGCCGGTTTTGATGGTGTTGCGTGGGTGGTAGCAGTTGGAGTTTTTACCGCCGTTGCAGCTGAATGATGACTGGCGGTACCGGTTACCTGTGTTGCTGCAGTAGTACTTTTTGCAGGGGCAGCTGTTTGTGCAAAACCTGCGGCACTAAAGCTTATGAAACTTAAAACTGCGAATAGAATTTTTTTCATTTTTTTAAAATTTTAATTGGTAAAAGAATTTCAATCGATATTATTTTGCTCCGTTATTAGTTTAAAGCTACAACGGGTAAAAGCGTCCACCATTTGCAACTAGCTGAAAAGGCAAAAACAGTCGGTGGATCATTGCCATTTATCGATTGGGATAAAAACGGATATGCTCAAAAACATAATTATCATGTTGCCTGAGCCGGTCGATCAATTGCTTCAATTCACTTTCTTCCCATTTTTTCTGGAACATCTCATCATGTATCAGTATTACAATATGGTTTTTGGTAAAAGTTCCGCCGCTATTTAGCCGGTCTTCTATTGCCTTTTCCATTTCATCAACAGATTGTACCGGCGTTCCGTCGTTCGCGTGATGTTGCCATTCGATATCCCATCCATATATTTTGTAACCGTTGGCCGCAAGCAGGTCTGCAGCTGTGCCGCCGCTGGTACCGTCATCTCTTTTTCTGTCGCCAATACGCCATATATTCCTACCCGGTAGCCTTACGATTTTATACCGCAGATTCAGCAAGGCTTCATTTTTTTGGATATCTGCCAGTACGCCCGCCGGGTTACTATAGAATAATGCATACTTATTATTAGCATGAGTGTAGCTATGATTATAAGTTTCTACAAAGGGGTTTTGCTCATACATTTTGTAGTAAGTGCCCATTTCTTTTGTCTGCAAGGCATGCTCTCCCACAAGAAATACACTTATTTTTAAACGTTCGGCCAGTATAACGCTGTCAATATTTTCACTGCCATTTAAAGGGCCATCATCAAAAGTGAGATAAATGTATCGGAGCGGTGTTGCGGACGAAAGTACAACCGCTTTTTTTTGCCGGCTGTTTAAGCTGACAAAAGAGAAGCCTGCAACAACCAATAAGATAAGAGATCCCACCAAAATTTTTTTCATAAAAGTTTTGTTTTAGTTTAAAAATATCGGTTACAAGAAACAGGGCAATCTGTTTACTGCTCCGGCGGAAGTTTCAAGTAAGCCCGCAGTATAAAAATCAATAACAAAATGGTGAACAATACACCGGCCAGCACGCCAAGGCAATGTATTAACCCACCGCCCGAATCTAAAGCTTTTAAAAAGCCAAAAAAGAAAAATACCAGGGTAATGGCATCAGCGAGAAATAATATAATGTAAATGATTCTCATTGCTGTTTTAATTCTTTTATTGATTGCCAGGCCGTGCCGTGTTAATGTCTGTTCAAAAACCACTAAATTTATTAAGCGAAGCTATTATACCTAAACAGGTGTATTATATCTCGATCGCTCAACAGGCGGAAACGATCGTTGAATGGGGTAGAAACAGCCCGTGAAAAAGGGGGACAAAGTTTAAAAACAATCTTTCTGCAGAAAAAGTGAACAGAACCCATATATTTTGTGAAATGAGGATACTTATCGTAGATGACAATAAAATCGCCCGTGCCATATTACAGCAACTGGCCAGCCAGGTGAAAGATCTCAAAGTGATAGGAGAATGTGAAAGCGCTACGGATGCTTACAATTTTTTGCAGGAGCAGCCTGTTGACCTGTTGTTGTTAGATATTGAAATGCCAGGAATGACGGGCCTGGAACTAACAAAGACTATGGGCAACAAAAGACCGGTCATCATTTTTACCACTTCGAAGAAAGAATATGCAGCGGAGGCATTTGAATTGAACGTGGCAGATTATATTGTAAAACCGGTTACACCTGCGCGTTTTTTGCAGGCAATAGACAAAGCCAGGGAGCTGGTGGAAAGCAATAGCACTGATGTAGAGCAAAGCGATGATGAATTTGTTTTTATACGCGACTCTAACGTGGTACGCCGGCTTAAGATGGATGATATTTTATTTGCCGAGGCAATGGGTGACTATGTGAAGCTGTACGTGCCGGGCAAATTCTACGCTATTCATACTACATTGAAATCTGTTTCGGAACGCTTGCCGGCCTCCCGGTTCATCCGTACCCATCGCTCCTATATTGTAGCCGTATCAAAGATCGACACCGTGCAGGATGGCGCACTCATCATTAATGATATACCCGTACCCGTAGCAGATACTTACCGGTCGGCTTTGAATAAGCGAATGAATATTTTATAATGCTGGCCCGGAGGTTGGGCCTCATACACTGTGTTAATAATGCCTGTATAAACTGATTGAACGGTTTTATGAAACAAAAGCTGATCTTCCTGATTTTGGGTGCCTTTACAATAGGGACGCTTATATTGGTTTATATTCAATATAACTCATCCAAAAGCATTGAAGGGCTCGTAAGCGGCGACAGCAGGCTTTTGCAGGAATTTAAGATCCGCAAAAACTTAACGCTTATCTCAGGGCATGTTGTTGCCCTGCAACGTTTGGTAAAGGGTTTGGACACCGGAAATCTTTCCCGCACTAAAACCAGGATGGACAGCCTGGAGCAAGAGATTTCAAAAGCGAAAGAAGAGCTGAAGAAAAGTATTACCGGTGATAGTACTTCGCAATACATCGACTCTTTAAGCAACGCTGTGTTGCTAAAGTCAGTGCTTTGTCGAAAAGTGTGGGAGACCCATATGCAGGCTGGTTGGTTGGCCGCAGACACGGTGGTTGAGCGCCATTTGTCTGTTTGGCTTTCCGATGACATTGAGTTCTGGATAAAAAAGATTGAAAATACACGGGATGATCACCTGGCCGCAATTACCGGGGCGGTTGATAAAAGCGGGACGCGCGCCCAGAAACTGAATGATTTATTAACCGTTTTGGTGTTGCTCGCTGCGGCCCTGATTTTCTGGTATATTATTTATATCATTCAGAAACTATCCCGCTCGGAGGAAAAAGTCAGGCAGGGTGCTGCATTAAAGGAGCATTTTATTGCTAATATGAGCCATGAAATCAGGACACCTATGAACGCGATTTTGGGGTTTACAGCCCTGTTGGAGCAACGTGAACTGGATCAAACATCCCGGCAGTATGTAGATACCATTCGTAAATCGGGAGAAGGATTGTTGACCATTATCAATGATGTGTTGGATCTTTCTAAAATTGAAGCGGGTATGATGGCTATTGAATCGGCGCCGTTTAATATCCGGTCGCTGATTCACTCCGTTGAAGTAATGTTCACAGCCCGGGTTGCAGAAAAGAAATTACAGCTACGTACGCATATAGCCGATAACGTACCCGAAATACTGGAAGGGGATGCTACCCGGCTTACACAGATACTGGTAAACCTGGTTGGCAACAGCCTTAAATTTACCAGGGAGGGAAACATCGAAGTAAACATTACAAATGAACAAGATACAGATCATAACGCTAATATTGGGATAGAAGTAAGTGACACCGGAATAGGTATCGACCCGGGAAAACAAAAAGAGATCTTCAACCGTTTTCAACAGGGGGATGAAAGCATTACCAGGGATTTTGGGGGTACAGGGCTGGGGTTATCTATTGTTAGGGAACTGGTAACGCTTCAGAAAGGAACGATAACCCTGAACAGCGAGCCGGGTAAAGGCACTTCTTTCTATTTAAGAATACCTTACACCATTGCTTCGGATGAGCAAAAGATCAATACTCAGCCTGTTACTGAAAACATAAAGGCTTCGTTTGAAGACTGGACCGATATCCGGATACTTGTTGTGGAAGATAATGAGGTGAATCAAAGCCTGATACAGCACCTGTTTAATAGCTGGCAAATTAACTACGACCTGGTGGGTAATGGGAGAGAAGCTATTCATTTATTAAAATTGAGGGTATACGACCTTGTTTTAATGGATATCCAGATGCCTCAAATGGATGGATACTCGGCAACCCGCTATATACGCGATACCTTGCAGCTTTCGATACCTGTTATTGCTATGACTGCCCATGCCCTGGCGGGTGAAAAAGAAAAATGCCTGAGCTGTGGTATGAATGATTATATCGCCAAGCCTATAAGGGAAGCTGCATTATACCAATTGTTGGTTAAATATATACCGGTTTCGCATAGTCATTTTAAAGAGTCCGTTAACCAAAAGCAGGAGAGTGCCTATGCCTATATTAACCTCGACTATCTTCATGAGGTAAGCATGGGTAACAAAGATTATGAAAAAACAGTAACGGGTTTATTTATTGAAACAGTACCGGAAGCATTGGCTGCTATAAGGGCGGCATGGCAAGATGGACGCATAAGTACGGTTAAACAGGAAGCGCATAATATGAAAACTACTGTATCTGTGATGGGACTTAATCATGTACTGCAACCTTATTTGGATGCGTTGGAATACAATGAACTTTCGCAGGTAACTTTCGACACCTACTTTGATCAGCTGAAACTCGCCTGTGATAAGGCGCTGATGGAAGCCCGGCATTTATATAATACCTATAGCAGTTAATTCCGAAGACTATATTCTCAGTATTCGAATCTTTTAATAGTATCGTCCGATTCCAGGCTTGTAACAATAGCATTATGTTGATCCGCTTTACCCCGTACCTGCCAGTGCGTGGTCATCAGCCCATCTTCTTTGATCTGTTTGGTGAGTTTAAATTTCAATTCACTGTTGTGAAAGAGTTGCTCCAGTTTCTTTTTGGCATTCTTTTCAAAGAAATACTGTATAACATATAAACGGTTTTGGTTAGAATTGTCTATGAGTTTTTCAATATAAGGTAATGCTGCCAGCACAAACAGGATAAGAAAGGATGCACAGGCAGCCACAAAATAATAACCCGCGCCAATACCCATGCCTACCGCAGCAACAGCCCAGATTGTTGCGGCAGTGGTAATACCGTTAACCCGGTTATCTCCCCTGAAGATCACACCGGCTCCTAAAAAACCAATACCCGTTACAATATTAGAGGCAATTCGATCGGGGTTGCCACCGCTACCGATCAGGGTAGACATCATCGTAAAAAAGCAGGAACCCATAGAGATCATAATGATGGTGCGAAACCCTGCTGACTTGCTCCGGTACTCTCTTTCGGCACCAACAAGACCACCCCATAGGGCGGCGAGCAACAGGCGGCTCAATAGTTCATAATCCATAGCTACATCGTTTTTTAAAGTTAAATAAGGCCGCTTTTAAATATGTCTGCTACAAATTTAGTATATCACTACACACTGTTATCATAAACCAGCAAAGCCGGGCTGGCTACTCAACTTACGTTTTAAACGACTCATTATGCCAGTATAGCGATTTCCGTTTGTGTTTGGTTTGTATGCGACAATAAATTTATAGCGTGATTGTATTGAAAACAAAAAAAATGATCAAGTATGAAAATATCTATTAGTAAACTGGCAACAATGATTTTGGCGGTATTGGCTGTTATAGCAATTGGAGGATGGGCGTTTTTCAGTCACGGGCAGGTGGTTAAGAACAGTATTATGCAGCCTGGCGAACCGTTCGTTAAAAGAACCGGTTTTGTTGAAGCCGCTACGCCGCCCGTGGATTTTGAAAGTGCCGCGGAGGCAGGCGTTCCTTCTGTGGTTCATATAAAAACGCTCACTAAGTTTAAACAAACTGCCGGGAGGGACATGGAAAATGACAGCCCCTTTGGTGGCTTTTTTGGAGGAGATGAGATGTTTAAAAAGTTCTTTGGTGATGGCGGATCTATGACCCGGCCGGAGCAAAAAGCTTCAGGCTCCGGGGTAATCCTTAGCAGCGATGGCTATATAGTTACCAACAATCACGTTGTAGACGGCGCTTCCGAAATTTCTGTAACTACCAATAACCGTAAAAGCTATAAGGGTAAGGTGGTAGGCACTGATCCCAATACAGACCTGGCTTTAATTAAGATCGACGCTAAAGATCTTCCTGTAATGAACATAGGAAATTCAGACGATGTTCACCTGGGTCAATGGGTACTGGCAATAGGCTACCCGCTAAACCTGGATGTTACCGTAACCCAGGGTATTGTAAGTGCTAAAAGCAGGAACATCGGTATCAATCAACAGGGATCAGCGCCGGTGGAAGCTTTTATACAAACGGATGCGGCGGTGAACCCCGGCAGCAGTGGCGGGGCTTTGGTAAATACCAAGGGAGAATTGGTAGGAATTAATGCAGCGATCGCATCTCCCACAGGATCTTATGCCGGGTATGCCTATTCCATTCCATCTAATTTGATGAAAAAAGTAATAGGCGATATTATGAAGTTTGGCGCGGTGCAACGTGGATACCTGGGTGTGAGTATGGCACCCGATGATATGGATGATGCTACGCGGAAACAACTAGGCGCGCCGGATAATATCAATGGCGTTTGGGTAGCAGAAACCGACCCCCAGGGAGCCGCTTCGCAGGCAGGTATTAAGAAAGGCGATATAATTACAAAAATCGATGGTCAGTCCATTGAAACCGGTGCGCAGCTATCTGAACAGGTGGCAACCCATAAACCCGGAGACCAGGTAGCGATCAGTTTTACCAGGGGTGGCCAGGAGCAAACGGTTACTGCAACCTTGAAGGAAAAATTAGGAACCTTCGCCGGTCAACAGGACGCAGCCATTAAATCGCTGGGTGCAACCTTAGAAACTGTTGGTAAGGCCGAGGCCGCTAAACTTAATATTGCAGGCGGCGTAAAAGTAAAAGATATTGGTGACGGGGTGATCAGCGATCAAACTGCTATGAAACCCGGATTTGTTATCACAAAAGTGAATGATATTACTGTTAAATCTGTGGAAGAATTTAAAGCAGCGGTTGGTAAGCAGGGTAGCAATTTCCAGATCCAGGGACAGTATCCCGGCAACAACCAGGTTTACTTTTATGGTATTAATGATTTCAGAGGATAGTTGTTTAATAGGGTTAGTAAGCCCTCCTTTAACAGGAGGGTTTTACTTTTTTAAATTATGCAGCCGTTTGAGTACCTGGATGATCACTTCAGAACCCATAAAACACTTCTCTATTTTTCCCGGCAGGGGAAATATTGGCCAACCTGTGCGTGAACGATTCAACAATAGCTTATATATTGACGGAGGCTTTTCCCGATGCAATGGTGTAGGCCTCTTTCATAACTTCCGAATAAGTTGGATGGGCGTAGCAAACAGATGCCATATCCCTGGCGGTGATTTCAAACTCCATACCTGCCACAGCCTGTGCTATCAGGTCGGAAGCCCTGGGCCCTATTATATGCACACCGAGAAGTTCACCGTATAAAGGGTCGGAAAGCACTTTTGCGAATCCTTCGGTTTCCATACCTGCACGTGCCCTTGCATTAACGGCAAACGGAAATTTTCCGATATTATATTTTATATCCTGTTTCTTTAGTTCTTCTTCGGTATAACCAACAGAGGCGATTTCGGGCCAGGTATAAACCACTGATGGTATCCTGTTATAATGAATATACGGATTTTGACCATTTATTTTTTCCACTACAAAAACTGCTTCTTCCTCTGCTTTATGCGCCAGCATAGCACCCCCGGTAACATCTCCTATAGCATAGATATGGGGTACCGTAGTCTGTAAAAGCTTGTTGGTTTTTATTGTTCCATTGGCGTTTAATTCAACGCCGGTGTTTTTCAAACCCAGGTTTTCCGTATAAGGTTTTCTTCCTACGGCGACAAGTATGTAATCGGCACTTAACATATCATCAAGGCCCTGGCTGTTTTTGAACCACACCCTGGCTTCATGTTCCAGGTTTTCGGTTTTGTATACCGATTCCCGGAGCCTGATTTCTATCCCTTCTTTGCTCAGGATCTTAGATAATTCGGTACTCAGGTCTCTGTCCATAGCAGCAATGAGATGTTCTGCATACTCCAGAATGGTAACCTTAGTTCCGATCCGGTTAAAAATGGATGCCATTTCTACACCTATTACACCGCCGCCAATAATGATGATACTATTGGGTTGGTCTGCCAGGTTCAGTGCTTCTGTAGAAGTGATGATTCTTTTCTTATCTATAGCTATACCAGGAATAGTGGAGGGTTTGGAACCAGTGGCGATAATGTATTTCTTTGCTTTGATTGGAATATCCTGGTTGCCGGCACCCTTTATATTTACTGTTTCATTATCTACAAATGACCCCGTACCCTGTAAAACGGTAACTTTATTTTTTTTCATTAAAAAATTTAAGCCCTGGGTATTTTTTTTCACCACATCCGCTTTTCGTTTGTACATCTGGTCAAAATCTAAATTGACACCCGAAAAATGAATACCATGACTTTCGAACCGGCGTATGGCGTCAATATAGTGGTGTGTACTATCCAGCAATGCTTTTGTAGGAATACACCCCACATTGGTACAGGTGCCACCTAAAGTGTCGTACTTTTCTATTAAAGCGGTTTTATAACCCAGCTGGGCGCTCCTTATTGCTGCAACATATCCGCCGGGACCTGAGCCTATAACGGCGATATCAAATTCGTTCATTTTATTATATTATTTGTTATTTAAAAAATACGTTTTCGCTGGCTACTATTTTACATTGTCTTTTAAAAGCTCCTTCAATAGTTATTGTGGTCTTTAGCAATATTGATTTAAATAAACCGATCGGTCTTTTTTTTGATAAAAAAAATTAAGCAGCCAGGTTACCTATCATTTTTTCTAAAAATGCCATTGCTATCTTCAACTCTGCTATTTTCCCCGTAACCTTTGCCTGCATAAATGCACCTTCGATCATTGAAATCATAATCACGGCTATTTCTGTTGGGTCTGTATCAGTTTTTATCTCGTTTCTTGCCATGCCTCTTTTTATTTGGTGTTCTATTGATGTTTTCCAGTATAAGAGTGCATTTGCAGCTCTTTCTTTCAGTTTAGGATGTGTATCGTCAGCCTCTGTAGCAGTATTTATTATGGGGCATCCTGCCTGTAAACAGGGATATCTAAAGTAATTTTTATAAGTATTCGGATAAACTAATAATCTATCAATGGCATTTTCTGTTCTCTGTATCCGTTCTTTTATGTGTTCGGTAACTATGTTGAAGTTATAATCAAACGTAGCTAGGGCTACTTCATCTTTATTCTCAAAATTGCCGTAGATGCAGCCTTTTGAAAGACCTGTTATGTCCATAATATCATTCATTGAAGTACCGGCATAACCTTTAGTGTTGAATACAGAAGCGGTTTTTTCAACAATGAACTGTTTTGTGCTCTCCGACTTTGACATTTTCATAAAACCGTGTGTAACGTGATGCAAAGATATAATAATATTAGACCGATCGGTCTTTTTTTATTTATCCCGGGATATTTTGTGCCTTACTGAGGCAAATGCATATCACTGGTACAAACGCAAACAACCTGTTTTGTCTGGCAATAATTGGATAAAAGTGGTTGCTGTCAACGGATGGCCTGTTTTTTTGGGTGATAGGGCAGTGCTGTACGCTGCTAAATTATTTAAAATGAAAGCATATTACAGACACACATCGGTCATTTGCTATTTCAGGTGGGTGCCGCCATTGCGTTATTTATTGCCTGATATTTTGTTTTTCTGAAAAATTGCTTTGTTAGAATTATTATTTTCCTTACCTTTGCTCTCCCTTACGGGGAAATGGCTGCGTAGCTCAATTGAATAGAGCATCTGACTACGGATCAGAAGGTTTTAGGTTTGAATCCTAACGCGGTCACACTAAAATGAAGCAGTTACATTAAAGTAGCTGCTTTTTTATTTTAATTTTCTATGTGTTTTAAAATATTTTAATATAATGAGCCGCGAGTGGGCCAACGAGCCAGTCTAATCCTAACTGGTCAGGCGCTTGTCTTCTAAGGCGGTATTGATAAACGGCTTATCAATAAAAAGATCATCTCCCATCCACCATTTTTTTTCTATTAATAGGCGTTGCCTGCTTTTACCTGTTTTTTTACGATCGGATGCCAAAAGTTTCCGGACAATTTTGAGCAGCGATATAAAAGGGTTCCTCATGACTATTGACTTAATGTTACGGGTGTTTCTCATGTCAAATGTAGAAAGATTAATTTTCTCCCGCCGTAACTAATATTGGTGATGTTTTAATTAATTCATACATTTACAGTTACCTTCTAACCAAGTCTAGCGTAGCTTATAGCAATTGTAGCAAAGCTAAACCTGAAGAATATTGGAATAACTTAATAAAAGTGAGTTCAGGAAAACCCATAGCATTGTCGGAAAAGGTGAAAATTACTATTGCCCTGAGTGTCAGTGCGCTTATTCTGATAGGTTTGGGGATTTTTGCCAATTCAAGAACCATCAGGTATAAACAATCTATGCGGGATGTTAATTTATCCGGTATTATCATTACGCGTTCGCAGGATATTCTTAACGACATACAGGACGTACAATCTGCCTATCGTGGCTATATCATCACCAATGATTCCTCCTTTCTGAAATCTTTTGGAATTTCCAGCCGCATACTGCATACCCGTATTAATTCGTTAAAAAGCCTGCCCATGATGTACCAGCAACGTTTATTGCTGGATAGCATTGCAGGCTTGATCAGCGATCAGAAGGAAGTAGCTTATAGCATCATTGTTAAACGTAAGTATGTTTCGTTCCTGGAGGCCTGGAATTTTTTAAACGGAGGTGATGAAACCAGACTGGTTAACAAACTCCGGTATAATGTATTGAACTTTATCAACACCGAAAAAGCGCTGCAGTCAGATAAGCTGAAGAAGGAAAATGATAATTTTAATATGGTGATCTATGTAGTAATCACCAGTGTATTGGTAGCTGTGTTGATCATTATGCTTACGCTCGTTTACATCCGTAAGATTTACCAGCGACTGGTAGATACGGAGAAACTGTTATTGAAATCGCAGATAAGGCTTGAAAGTATACTGGATAAATTACCTGTGGGTGTTATTATCGTAAATACCAAAAGCAATGAATACCATGCGAACCAAAAAGCAGTTACCTTACTGGATAAGCAGTTGCTTTCAGACGGTAAAGTGTTCGAAGCACTCGATCATACCTATACGTTCAGCGGCGCTTTAAAAGATGATCTCAGGGATAAACTCTTTATTACCCATGCAATTCATGGCGAAGAAAATATAGGCTTTAACGAAACGACGGTTGAGGTAAACGGCCGGCAGATTCCTTTGAGGGTAAGTGCTATCCCGCTTTACAATGAAAAAAATCAGCTGGAATATGCGATCTCTGTTTTTGATGATATAAGCAATATAAAACAGTTTGAAAATGAATTGATCGAGGCTAAAAAGCTGGTGGAGGAATCGCTTAAATTAAAAGAATCCTTCCTCAGCAATATGAGCCACGAGATCAGAACGCCCATCAATGCCATCCTGGGTTTTGCCGAACTGCTGGGCAAAAGAGATATTGGTACGGAGGAGAACGAATATGTTCGCATTATCAGGTCAGCAGGGGAGAACCTGTTGAGATTATTAAACGATATCCTCGACTTTTCCAAGCTGGAATCGAATATGATGGTCTTTGAAGAGCATCCTGTAAGCATCGATGGTATCCTGAATTCTATTTGCGTTTTATACCTGCCCAAAGCAAAAAGCAAAGGTATTACCCTGAGTTATGAGTGTGATAATAATGTGCCCGAAGTGGTAATTGGCGATCCTGTAAGGTTAACGCAGGTAATCACCAACATTGTAGGGAACGCTATTAAATTTACACCAAAGGGAAGTGTATTGATCTTCGCCAAAATGATCGCTGCCAATGAAAAAACTTCGGTTATAGAATTCAGGATCAAAGATTCTGGAATTGGTATTTCAAAAGATAAATTATCGAGGGTCTTTAAGCGTTTTGAGCAGGCCGGTGTGGAAACAACGAGGTTGTATGGAGGAACGGGGCTGGGCCTGAGTATTGCCAAGCATATTGTTCAAAGCCAGGGCGGCGAAATTACGGTGACCAGCGAGCTGGGAGTAGGGTCTATATTCAGCTTTACCATGGAATTTGCTAATTTTAATGAAGCCGAGCTGAGCAATGCAACACCCATTGAAACCGTAACGGATCTTTCGTTCTTAGATGATTTAAGGATATTGCTGGTAGAGGATAACTCGCTTAATATAAAACTGATTAATGGAATTTTCCTGGGAACCAATGTGAAAATAGATGTAGCAGAAAATGGTTTTCAGGCTATAGAAAAAGTAAAAGAAAATTTTTACGATATTGTTTTAATGGATATCGAGTTACCTGACATGAATGGGTATGATACCACAAAAATCATCAGGAAAGAACTACACCTTGATTTACCTATTATTGCATTAACCGCTCATGTATTGGCAGGAGAAAAAGACAGGTGCCTGGAAGCAGGTATGAACGACTACTTGACCAAGCCGGTTAATACACGTCAGCTGTTTGAGAAAATAAGCGTCCTGGTTTCGAGAGACTTCAGTGCACCTATAGAGCCTACCCCGAAGCTGGCTACCAGCCCGTCGCAAAAGCTTTTCTCAACCGATACCAGTGTGGTTGATCTGAGTTACCTGAGAGAGCTTTCTGATAATAATAAGGAGTTTGAGAAAGAGGTGATTGAGTTGTTTTTATCGCAGGTGCCGGGGCAAATGAAGGAACTGGATCAGGCCATCAATGAGAGGAATTATAAAGAAATAAAAATGCTGGCTCATAAGCTTAAATCCTCTACTGCCGTTACGATAGGCAAAAAGCTGATGCCGCATTTTGAGCTGCTTGAGGAAAAAGCAATAAAAGACGAACTACCCGATAATGCATTGAGGAGTTACCGGATCATCAAAAATATCCTGTCAAAAGGGATAAGCCAATTAGAGCAATTGCTGGAAACATCTTATTAAGCTAGGTGAATGGCTGCCGTTAAACTAATTGCTGTGCCACAGCTTGTACCGGGAGCGCATGGGAATAAAAGCCGGTTATTTTTTCAATTACTTTTTCAACCAGTATATCCGGGCAGGATGCGCCACTGGTAATTAATATTTTTACCGGTTCCTGCTGAGGCAGGTAGTCTGCCGTAAGTAATTCCTGGTTAGTATGAAAATTGAAATGGATGATCTCTTTTTGAGATACAATCTTGTCAGGGCTATTAATGTAATAAGTGGGCAGTTTCTCTTCGCAAAGCTCTACCAGGTGAGAAGTGTTAGATGAGTTATAGCCGCCCACAACAATAGCCAGGTGGGCATCTGTTTGAAGCATTGCTGAAACAGATGTCTGGTTGTCGTTGGTAGCATAACATAGGGTATCCCTGGTGTCTGCAAACCGTTCTGCCAGGTTCTCCCTCGATAGTTCGTATTTGTCTACCATCACCTGTTTTAAATAATCAGCAATGGCTTGTGTATCGCTTGCCAGCATGGTAGTTTGGTTCACTACACCAATTCTTTCAAAATCTTTGGTTATATCAAAACCTTCGCTGTACTGGTTTTTAAATTCTTCGTAAAAGCCGGCAGCGTTCAGTTCGCCTGTTATGTATAATGCCAGTCGTTGAGTTTCCTTCATATCTTTTACCACCACTGCAGGAGCATCGGCTGCGGCATGCGAAAAAGTAGCTCTTGTTTCTTCGTGCGAGGGCTTGCCATGTATAATGATAGTATAATCTTTTTTGGCGATGGCTGCACTGCGGTTCCACACTTTCTCTACAAAAGGACAAGTAGTGTTATATTTTTCTGTAGGAATGCCAATGTCGTTTAATTTCTTTTCAATTGCAAGGGTGGTTCCGAAAGCAGGTATGAGCACAATGTCATCCGACGTGAGATTATCGAAAGGAATCAGTTCTTTGCCATAAGTATCCTGTAAAAATTGAACACCGTGCCGGCTCAGGTCGGCATTTACCTGGGGATTATGTATCATTTCACTTAATAAGAAGATACGTTTCCCGGGGTTTTCTTCCACTGTTTTAAACGCAATTTCTATCGCATTTTCCACACCATAACAAAACCCAAAATGGCGGGCAAGATGTATTTGTACCGGTCCAAAATCCAGCAGGGTAGGGGTAAAATCTTTTTTTAATTTATCTTTTTCCTTCCTCAGTTTTTTTATGGTAGATATAAGAGAACTCCTGTAAAAAACCGGTACATCAAACTGCTTCATAAATGCAAAGATAACCAGGAAAATCAGATAAATTAGCCGTTGTAAAAGCAATACGACTCAATACAAATATTTCCCTATCTTCAATTTTAAAGATTTCTTTATGAGCAAACTCGCAGTTTTAGCATTAAGTATGATGTTGTTAAGCTCTTGCAAGCTAATGCCTAAAGAAGAAAAAGACAATCAACAAAATAAAACCGGTACAATGGCAACAACGACAAACACAGACTGGAAACATGCGACCAATATTTACGAAGTAAATGTGCGACAATATACGCAGGAGGGTACTTTTAATGCATTTTTGAAAGAATTACCCAGGCTAAAAGACATGGGGGTACAGGTTTTATGGTTCATGCCTGTAACACCTATTGCCAGGGAGAAGATGAAGGGTTCGCTGGGGAGCTATTATGCATGTTCTGATTATACTTCTATCAACCCTGAATTCGGGACTCTCGAAGATTTTAAAAAACTGGTAGACACAGCTCATAGCCAGGGTTTTAAAGTGATTATTGACTGGGTGGCTAATCATACCGGCTGGGATCACGTATGGACCAGGTCTAACCCTGATTATTACCTGCATGATTCTGCTACGGGTACTTTTCAGGTAGCTAGTGGAATGGATGATATTATTGAACTGAATTTTAAAAATCCGGATCTACGCAAAGCGATGATTGATGCCATGAAGTTCTGGGTAACTGAATGTGATATAGATGGGTTCAGGTGCGACCTGGCATCATGGGTGGAAGTGGATTTCTGGCAGGAAGCCCGGCCACAGGTAGATGCCGTGAAGCCCTTGTTCTGGCTGGGTGAGTTTGATGAGTTGGAAACTCCGGACTATGGCAAAGTATTCGACGCCAGCTACTCCTGGAAATGGATGCACAAGACCAAAGATTTTTACCAGCATCATCAGCCTTTGCATGAATTGTTAGATCTGTTACAGCAATACAGCAATATTGGTGATAGCAGTATGAGGGCCTGGTTTACTACTAACCACGATGAAAATAGCTGGAATGGTACAGAATATGAAAAATATGGAGATATGGCTAAGGCACTTGCAGTGTTCAGCTGTACCTGGAATGGTGTTCCGCTCATTTACAGTGGCCAGGAGTTGCCATTAAAAGATAAACGACTGAAGTTTTTTGATAAAGATCCTATTCCGTGGACCGGTAAATATGAGTTGCATGATTTCTATAAGACATTATTGAACCTGCATGCAACTCATGCTGCGTTAAGAGGAGGCGATCCGTCGGTGCAAACGCTGAAATTAACCACCACAGCAAACGATAAAATATTTGCTTACCTGCGTAAAAATGGTAACGACGAAGTTGTAGTGGTTTTGAACTTTTCGGGAGATGCTGCAAGGTTTGATATTACCGACAACGCACTTAATGGTTCATTTGAAAATGCTTTTTCTCAAACACCCAACGATTTCAGTTCGTCTAAAAGCTTCGAAATGCAACCCTGGGAGTACCTGGTGTATGTAAAAAAATAAAGAAAGATCAAACATTATTAAAACCTGGCTCGCCAGGTTTTTTTATTGACGTATTGCACCGGGTGATCATAGTGCCCGGTCATTACATTCTATCCGCCTAATGACAGCGGCTGTATGGATGCGTGTCAACAATATAAAAGTTATATTTTTATCCCTATGAAAAAAAGTATTGTTTTAATTACCATCATCTTCTTCCAGGTATATTCTTTGGCGGCCCAAAAGAATAAAGATCCTGATGTTCTAAAAATCCTGGCTATTGGTAACAGCTTCTCCCAGGATGCCGTGGAGAACTATTTATATGACCTGGCAAAAGCCGGGAATAAAAAGATTATTATTGGCAACATGTATATAGGAGGCGCTCCCATTGACCTGCACGTTAAAAATGCGGATAGCAACAAAAAAGCCTACGATTATCACAAAACACAATTGGATGGCGAAAAGCTGAACAGGAAGAATGTTAGTATTGAAGAGGCAATTGCTGATGAGGATTGGGACTATATCAGTTTACAACAAGCCAGTCCGCTCTCCGGGAAATATGATGTAATTATGAAACATTTACCCATGCTGGTCAATTATGTAAAGTCAAAAGCGCCTGGTGCTGCTTTAATCTATCATCAAACATGGGCCTATCAGCAGGACTCTAAACATACAGGGTTTGCCAATTATAACAGGCAGCAAAAAATAATGTATGAACAGATAGTGGATGTTTCAAAAAAGCTCAGCAAATCGGGCTGGTTTAAATTTATTGTTCCTTCCGGCACTGCTGTTCAAAATGGACGTACCTCTAGCATTGGCGATCATTATACAAGAGATGGGTATCATCTCAACCTCGATTATGGCCGTTTTACTGCAGCCTGTACCTGGTATGAAAAGTTATTTAATGCAGATGTTCGTAAGAATGCTTACAAGCCCGAAAAGCTTTCTGATTTGCAGGCCACTATTGCTAAAACCGCTGCACACAAAGCCGTTAAAAAACCTTTCCGGGTGTCTAAAATAAAGCTTTAGTAGTGTGTTCAATGGGGCTGACTAAAAAGGTCAAACGTCTCAATATTTGAAAAAGTACAGTTCACTTATATGGGCTGTACTTTATTTATTTAAGTTTTCGGTTTCACAATAATATCTGCAGTAATAGGGGATATTATGAGTGATAAACGTACTTTTTTTGTTTATCAGGCTGCTTTATTGAGTTTTTTTATTGATACTTTTCTCAGGTTGTGTGCCATAGCTACCAATATAAACTCTGTTTTTACTTTTTGAAGACCTCGCAGGTGGAAGCGACGGAAGTCCATATTGTGTTTTATATCTCCAAAACAGCTTTCGATCTCTGTGCCTCTTTGTTTTTTCAAGGACTGTCCCAGTTCTGTGTGAAGGTTTTGCCTTGCCTGCTGCTTAAAGGCTTCCAGTTTTTCGTTGATCTCTATCTTTCGGTTCTCCCCTTTAGTCGATTTACAACACTGTTGATAAAAAGGACAGCCGGAGCAATTATTACATTCATAAACTTTTACCTCTGATTTGTAACCGGTACGTTTATGCGTTTGTTGGTGTTTGCCTTTAAAAATAAGTAGTTGCTTATTAGGGCAGCTATAAGTATTTGTGAGTATATCATAGATAAAGTTGTCCTTTAGAAAAGAATTTTGCTGATAAGCTTTGGTTTGTTCTTTGTGATATAGCGGGAACTTCATATAACTGGCTATTTCATTTTGTTGTAGCAGTTCATAATTCTGCTCTGTACCAAAGATGCTGTCAGCAATAATCCTGTCGGGCTGGCAAGGTTGTTGGCTGGCTATGGCGTGCAGGTGATCATTAAAGCAGGCTCCATCGTTGGTCGATTGATGAACGCTCACCCCGGTAATAAACTGATCCTCGCTACCTGCCAGTACATTGTAGGCTGGCAGTACTTCTACCTTATTTTTCATCATCATAGCTGTGGCATCGGTATCAGTTTTATTGTAACCACTACGGTTGCCGGCTTTTTGAATCTGATTGTTATACTTTTCTATCTTGCCTTCAGCATCTTTTAACTTCTTTTTCAGTGTGGTGGCCTTGCGTCGTTTGCTCTTTACAACAGTATTGCGTATGACATCGTTGAGTGTAGCTGCCTTTTGGGCTATTGCTTCCCGGCTCACGGTAGCAGCTTGTCCATGTTCTTCCAGATCAGCTTGCCCATAGGCTTTATCTTCCTGCCGGTTCAGCTCATCTATTTGCTTAAACAACTCCTGGCATTTTTCTACAGCCTTCAGACCATACCGCTCTGCATTTTTCTTCCATACCATTTTATGCTGATTGGCATCTGCACGCAATGTTGTTCCATCGCAAAAATAATTTTCCAGCTTGATATACTGATGAGCTACCAAAAACTCCAACAGCTCTTTAAACAATGCTTCTATTACCTGTTTGGCTTTGCTGCTGCGGAAGTTATTAATCGTACGAAAATCAGGACGGTTCATAGCTGAAAGCCACATAAAATGAATGTCCTGGCTCAGTGCCTTGGCTATCTTGCGGCCAGTATAGATCTTTACACAATAGGCATATAATAACACTTTTAGTAACATCCGGGGGTGATAGCTACTGGTGCCGCCACCTTTGTATAAGTTGATCAGGTCGCTGATATCCATCAACTCAACTACCTCATTAACCACCCTTACAAGGTGATCCTTGCCTATTAACTCTTCCAGTGAAGGTGGTAACAATAAATTTTGTTGAGGACTATATTGCTTAAATACTACAGAAGTTTTTACTTTAGCCATTGTAATTTTTGTGTGGTAACTAAAATTACAACTCAGCCCCTTTCTCACAAAGAAAAGGGCTGACCTTTTTGGTCAGCCCCTATTATTAGTTTACGAAGTTCTTTTAGAATGCGCCGCCATCCGTTTCATCTCCCGACAAATTGATCTGGTAGCTGTACCTTCCGCTATATCCCGGGTAAATACCCACCAGTTCAATGGTACTACCTTTAGCCTGCGCTAACATTTGTGCAAACTCATCTACATTCTTAATTTCTCTTCCGTTTACTGAAGTAATAATAAATCCTTTCTCCATACGCGTTCTTCTTAACGGACCATCAGATTTTATATTGGTTACTTCAACACCACCTTTTATTTTTAGCTGGGTAGCGCGCTGCGCTTCAACATTCTTCAGATCCACACCTAACCGGTCGCCAATAGCTTCAGCCGAAGTGATCTGCACCATTTTAGATTGTGCTGATAATGTTACATCAACGGTGCTTTCTTTTCCTGCCCGTACATAAGTAAGTTTCACCTTGTCGCCAGGTTGTGCACTTGCAATGGCTCCGCTGATTTCCAGTCCGGAAACAATATCCCTGCCATTGATTTTGGTGATGATATCACCTTTTTTAATACCTGCTTTACCGGCGCCTCCGTCAGGATCTGTTCCTAGTACATAAACACCATCCTGCAGTCCTGCTCTTTTCAGGTACTCCTCATTCTGGGCAGACTGAGGTGAATAAGTAACACCCAGGTATCCACGCTTCACATCGCCGAACTTAACAATATCATTCACTATTTTTCTAACAATAGTAGAAGGTATAGCAAAAGAATAACCGGCATAAGTACCGCCAGGAGCAAGGATCGCCGAGTTAATACCAATCAGTTCTCCATTTGTATTAATTAAGGCGCCGCCGCTATTTCCTGAGTTTACTGCAGCATCTGTTTGGATAAACGATTCTACAGGCGACTGGCTTTGCTGGCTGTTAATACCAATGCTTCTGCCTTTCGCACTAATAATACCCGCTGTTACGGTAGCTTCCAGGTTAAAAGGATAACCTACAGCCAATACCCACTGACCTAATTGCAGATTGTCCGAATTGCCATAAATCAGGTAGGGCAGGCTGGTGGCTTCTATTTTCAGAACTGCCAGGTCGGTACTTGGGTCGCGACCCACTACTTTGGCGGTGTAGGTTTTTCTTCCCTCGTTCAGGGTAACTTTGATCTCAGGAGCGATTCCTTTTCCATCTCTGTCAGAAATAACGTGGTTGTTGGTTACAATATAACCATCCTGGCTTATGATAACCCCACTACCGGAAGCTCTTTGTTCAGGAATGATTTGCGGACCCATGCCACCGCCGAAAAAATCTCCGAAGAAATCTTCAAACGGATCGCGGCCGCCTCTGCTGTTGGGTAAATCGTTGGTAACCTGCTTAGCCGGTATCTTGGTTTTAATATGCACCACGGCAGGTACTGCAGATTGGGAGGCCTTCGTAAAATCGGTAGGCTCTGCCGCATTACCCTTATTGTCAAAAAAACTGGCATAATTAACAGGCAGCTTTCCATCCACCGGAAGTCCTAGCCCGGCGGAGCTGCTCCTGAAAAATTTTCCGTAAATGTAAACTCCTGCAAAAGCTGATAGTACACTTACAACTACTACCAGTACTAACTGTTTAACTTTCATACTCTTGTTCACTTTTTTAATGAGTTATTCAAAAACTATTCCTATTCTTTCACAAAATAACAAATTGTCAGATGTATTTCTTTTTGACAGGTTTTAGTTTAACAAAGTTTTACTAAAGTCTTCGTACTTTGCGATTTGTTTTGTTTGACGTTGAACGATAAGCTTTTATTTCGTTTGTATCATCAATTAAATGTTAAAGGTAAATCCTTATCTAAGAGTGGTCAGCCACTGCATCGTGTCAACTCCATCGGCATAGTCGGTCAGCGAGGGGCGTTGGGCGTGGCCGAAATGGATAAAGCCATTACCTACCACGCATTGAACATCATTGTTATGGTTTAATTCATCTTTAACCGTTTCAATATTATCATATATTTCATAATTCAACTGGCTTACCGGTGAGAACAGGCTATCGGCTTCAATTAAGAGCAGCGAGGCATTACTCATGTAATAGTTATGATTGAGCAGATGCAACGCCAGGTTGTAATCGTAATTGTTCTTGTATTTGTGATGATCGGCCAGGTAATCGTATTTCTTAAAAATATTGATCAGCGATTCAAAATCGTAATTGCGGGGCACATATATTTTGGTAATATTACGACAGCCCATGCCAAAGTAAAGGTAAATATCGTCAGCAAGTTGTTCCAGTTCTTCCTTCGATTCATTACCCTTAATAATGGCTACAGAAGTGCGGTTGCGACGGATGATATGGGGAAATCTGCTAAAGTAATACTCGAAATGTCCCGCACTACTGTTGCTGCCGGTAGCAATATAGGCATCACAGTTCTTAAGCAGCTCAGCAAAGGCAGTATATTCATTGAGTTCCGGCGCCCATTCGATCATTTTCTCCACCAGGTGTTTAATCAATACTTCATCTTTTGACGAGGGTTTAATGAGGCTGCGATGGCCGCTGATGAACACACAAAGGAAGTCATGAAAACCTACCAGGGGAATATTTCCCGCCATAACAATACCAACCAGTCGGGCTGAAGTTGGCTCCCGGGTTAAACCCGGGTATTGGCTGATCCAGTTCTGTAAGGCTTCCCGCTGCAGGAATTGGCGCACAATATTGTTAATGCTCAGATCAATAAATTCGGGCAAAAACCAGCCGTTATGCAAATAGGCGTTTTGTTTTACCTGCTGCCAGTCTTCGCTATTTTTCTGCATATACTGTCCCAGTTGCACCAGTATTTCTATACGTTTTTGTAAAGTCATTTATTTATTTTTTGTTGCCTCGCTCTTCAAAAGGCGAATTTAATGGTCATAAACCGTTTACCTGAATTTTTGTTTGATGGTTGATATCGCCTATTTCAAGTCCATTCAGTAATTTTGCAGATTATACGAACAAATATAGTTTCATAAAACAAACAATAGGATATGGCAATAAAAATTACAGATGAGTGTATAAACTGTGGGGCATGCGAACCAGAGTGTCCGAATAATGCAATTTATGAGGGTGGAGTAGAATGGGCTATTTCAGATGGTACATCGGTAAACGGAGCGTTTACCCTAATGAACGGTAACGTGGTAGACGCCCATTTTAAAAACGAACCATTAGCAGTGGATACCTATTACATAACGCCCGATAAGTGTACAGAGTGCCAGGGATTTCATGAAGAGCCGCAATGTGCTTCTGTTTGCCCGGTAGACTGCTGCGTACCCGACGAAATGTACCAGGAGACAGTAGATCAGCTGATGGAGAAAAAAGAAAAATTACACGTTTAAAAAATTATGGCGTGTCCTTTATTAGCCACGCTTTAGAACCTCACAGGATATTCTACCTGTGAGGTTTTTCATAACAAACAAGGGCCGGTTAAGCCATAAATACAGTATTCAGCATGAAAAAAAATATAGCATTGGTTACAGGCGGGTATTCCGGCGAAGCCGTGATTTCCTATAAAAGCGCGACCACTATTCAAAATAATCTTGATCGCGAACAGTATAATGTTTACAAGATCAATATTACCCGTGAGGGATGGTTTTATGAACCTGACCAAGGTGACCCCGTAGCTGTGGATAAGAATGACTTCACCGTTCAGCAGGGAGATCAAAAGATAAGGTTTGATGCGGTACTCATTGCTTTACACGGTACGCCAGGAGAAGACGGCAAGTTGCAGGGATATTTCGATATGCTGAAGATACCTTACACAGGATGTAGTGCCGCCACATCTGCGCTTACTATGAATAAAAGCTACACTACCGGTGTTGCCGGCAAATCGGGTATCAACGTAGCCCAATCGGTTTTATTATTTGATCATTCGCCACTTGATGTTGTAGAGATACTGCAAAAATTGCGATTGCCGCTGTTTGTGAAACCCAATAGTGGCGGATCCAGCATTGGTATGAGCAAAGTGTTGCAGCCGGAAGAGCTGCAATCTGCGATAGAAAAGGCTTTTAAAGAAGATACCCAGGTGCTGGTAGAAGAAATGATCGTGGGGCGTGAGTTCACTATCGGCGTGTATAAGTCCAGGGGTGAGATCATTACCCTGCCCATGACGGAAGTAAAAGCTGATGAGTCAAAGGTCTTCTTCGACTTTGAAGCAAAATATGAAGGCAAATCCACCGAAGTAACACCAGCCCAGGTAGATGAGTTGATTGCAGAAAAAATAAGAGCTGCAGCCCGGCAGGTATATGCGATATTCAACTGCAGAGGCGTGATACGCATTGATTTTATTTATAGTGAAGCTGTTGGGGCTCCTTTTATGCTGGAGGTGAATACAATACCCGGCCAGAGTGCTGCCAGCTTGATTCCACAACAGGTAGCTGCAGCGGGTGGTAACCTGAAAGACTTTTACAGCCTGCTGGTGGAGGAATGTTTTGTATAATTGATTGATGGATATGTAACTGGCATAAATTTTTCTGCGGGAAGAGGTAATTTAACGGGGCAACAAAAAATTATGTACGTTTACTATATAAATTTGTCGAATGTTTAGATTTATTACGGGTAAGCCGCTTTGGGTGAACCTATTGGTTGGATTTCTTTTAGCGGTGATCTTATTTGTGGCACTGATCAGTTCGTTAGGTTGGTTTACCAACCATGACGATGCCAAAACAGTTCCGGGCGTAACCGGCAAATCGCTGGCAGAAGCACAAAAGATACTGAGTGCAGCAGGATTTACGGTAGAGATCCAGGATAGTGTTTACCAGGATACGATCGCGCCGCTTCAGGTAATCAGGCAGGTGCCCGATGAGCTCGAAGTGGTGAAATCAAGCCGCACGGTTTATCTTACCTATAATATGTCGCAGCCGCCTTACACACAAATGCCCAACATAGTTGGCCGAAGTTTCCGCAATGCGTTAAGGGAACTGGAAGCAGCGGGTTTAAAGCTGGGAGATACTACATTCAGGCCCGATTTTGCTAAGAACTCAGTATTAGAGCAATTATATAACGGGGTGCTCATACAACCCGGTGCCCAGATACGTATGGGCAGTAAAGTGGACCTCGTAATTGGTTCGGAATTGAGTAATACCGCGTATGCGATCCCTAACCTTATTGGCCTTACATTAGGACAGGCCAGGGCTTTATTAAAGGAGAAGGGTATTGAGCTGGCGTCCATTATTCCCGATCCGGGCGTGCGTGATACCGTGAATGCTTATGTTTACAGGCAAAGCCCCGATCGTTTTGATGATGAGGGACACATCATCAGTATCAGGGCCGGGCAGGTGATGGATGTATGGGTAAGCGCTACAGCGCCGGTAGTAGATTCCTTAAGCGGGCATTCTCCTTCTCCTGCTGACAGCGTAGACAATGAATAAATAAATAAAAAAGCAAACTTTAAATATTATGGAAACCATTACCGTTCAGCAATTGAAAGAAAAAATTGACAATGGTGAAAAAGTAAATCTCATCGACTGCCGGGAGCCGGCTGAATACGAAGAGTACAATATCGGGGGAACATTGATTCCACTGGGTAATATACAAAACGGAGACCTGGGCCCGCTTGAAGGCAAGGAAGATGAGGAAATTATTATCCACTGCCGAAGCGGTAAAAGAAGTGCTGCCGCCTGCCTTTACCTGGATTCACAAGGCTTCAAAAAAACAGTGAATGTAGAGGGTGGTGTTCTGGCCTGGAGAGATGCATTTGAGGCGGAGTAAGGAAGCTGCTTACAGTAAATATTATTTTTAAAGACCTGCGGAGCAATTCGGTTCCGCAGGTCTTTTTATTTTAGAAGCCGAATGTTAGTCCAACATTCCAGTTCGTGCCGGCCTGGGTAAAGTAGTAGTTTTCTGTAGTCATAACACCATCATACAAATAACTGTAGGTATAACCGTTATTTTCATACTTCTTGTTGAAAACGTTATTTACCATCAATATAATGCTGATGTCTTTAAAGACGTTAGATGAAAACTGGTAGCGAAACCTGGCATCTGTTAACGCATAAGGATTAATGCTCCTGAGTTTGTTTTGAGAATTATCCAGGTACTGTCTGCCCACATATTTTTCCAGCAGATCAAAGTAAAAATGCTGCTTGCTTTCCGGCTTGGTAAATGGCTCAAATGTTACCACGGCTCCGGCTACCGTATTAGGTGAAAAAGAGATGTCGGTATTGCTGAACGACTCACTGATCTGGCCTTCATTGTCGTAGTCAACATCATATTGTACCAGGTTTTTTATTTTATTCCGGCTGAAAGTGGCATTGGCACTGGCTTGTAGCCAATAGGTGGGGCGATATGCTGCGGTTATTTCAATACCTGCGCGATAGCTGTTGTCAACGTTAATACGGGCGTCAGCGCCTACATCATTGATCTTTCCGGTGGCAATCAACTGGTTTTTATATTTCATATAATAACCGTTAATGCCGGCTTCAAACCTTTTGGTGTTAAACTGATAACCGAGCTCAAAGTCGGTTAGTTGCTCGTGTTGGGGAGCTTCGGTTATATTGGCTTCAAAGTCATTTCTGTTAGGCTCTTTATTGGCTATAGCAACTGACCCGTATATTTTACTTTGGGCTGTGTTAGCATGCTTTATAGTATAGCTAACACCAGCTTTTGGATTAAAGAAAGTGTATTTCCCGCCGGATTGTAAGCCCTGATTTTTCCTGAACCCTTCGATCGTATAATCTACAGATCTCAGTTGCAGGTCAACAAAGCCATACAGGTTGGTAACGATCTGTTGCTGCAGTTTTGCATAAATATTAAAGTCGTTTTTGGAAGCGGGCAGGTTATACCATCTATAATTTACAGGTACTCCAACATCGGCCCATCTTATAAATCCATAATGCTTGGCATCATATTGAGTATAGGCACCGCCGATATTGATATCTGTATTATTCCTGCTATAGTTTACAGAAAATACAGTTCCATAATAATGATTGTCCAGCCAAAGCTGACGGGTAAGATTGGTAGAAGTAATTATTGAATCTCCGATAACAGGATTTTCTAATTTATAGTCTGAAAACGGGTCGCCTTTTCTGTATTCGTTATAGTAACCCTTGCCACGTGTTAGAAAGAAGCTAAGGTTTGCTGACCAGTAAGGATTGAACTTGTGATTCAGGAACAGCTGGTAATAGTCCTGCTGGTAATTATCTGTCTGGTCATCATAGTAGTTCCCATTGGCCATTTTCCCCAGCGTATTGGTTTGCCTGCCTGCCAGATCTAATTGGTCGCTATAGTTGAGACCATCCGGACCTTGCCCATCGAAGAAAATGGTACCAATTCCGTTCCAGGCCTGCCCGGTTTTCTCTTTCCCCGATAAAAGATTGAATTTAATATTTGTCATTTCATCCTTCGAGGTCCATCCGGCTAAGAACTGCAAAGATTTTAAATCGCTGTTTGAACGCTGTATATACCCGCTTGAGTTGATCTTGGATAAACGCACATCAAACTGAAATCCTCCGCGTAATAAGCCTGTACCGGCCTGCAGCGTGTGCTTCCAGGTATTAAAGGAGCCATAGGCATTGCTGATGCTGGCTGATGCCTGTTTGTTTTGCTCGATATTGTAAATATTCAATGAGGCCCCGAATGCTCCGGCTCCATTGGTGGAAGAGCCCACACCGCGTTGTAACTGAACCGAGCTGGTGGATGATGCAATATCACCAAAGTTTACAAAGAAAGCCCCCTGTGATTCAGGATCGTTGACAGGAATGCCATTAAAGGTTACGTTGGTACGTGCTATGTCGGTACCCCTGATACGCATTGAAGAATAGCCCACACCTACACCATCGTCGGAACTGGTTACAACCGAAGGGATCTGGTTAAGCAGGTAAGGAAAGTTTTGTCCGAGGTTCTGTTTAGCAATTTCTTTTTTGCCAATATTACTTACGGCAAAAGGCGATTTTTCGTTGAGCCGGGTAGAACGTACTTCAACAGGGGTTAGGAGCTGAACACTGTCAGATGGGATAGTGTCCCTTTGAGCGAAAAGATTTGAACCGGCTGTACATGACAGGCCAATGAACATGAGAATCCTCTTCATTTGTTTTTTCTTTTTTGCCATGCCTCAGGGCCGGCGGGTTAAAAAATTAATGAGAGGGAAATGCTGAAATGAGAAAGGATTAGAAAGATCTTCCTTCCCTGCGCAGGCATTACCCTGATCAGGTTTACGGGTATTATCTCAGCTTCTCCGCCTGCTGGCGGGTCGGCACCCCGGGAAACACTGTGCTTTGTTAAAAGCGGTGCAAAGGTAGCTGTTTTAGTTGATAAGTTGGCTGCTTAAGTGGTTGAAAGGTTGACAAGTTGAAAGGTTGATGAGTTAATAAGTTGACTAGTTATTAGTGAACGATGACATACAGCATAAGGCATGTGTGAAAGATAGGCTTGGTTGTCTGGCGCAGAAGTGCGTAGGGACCGGCAACTCACTTGATCCGATACATAGTATCCTTGCGCCCTGATGGTTAAAATAAAGGTTATAAATCCGCAGATGCCGGATACTTTATTGGTCGATGAAGGGCCAAAATATCATACTACTATCAAATATCCAGTATCCAGTATCCTACTTAATGATATTAAACAGCCTTTTCCATCTGGGTCCGTTATCATAGCTGAACCAGATCATCCAGGCCTTACCCACCACAGCGCTTTCGGGTACAAAGCCCCAGAAACGGCTATCCTGGCTTTTGTGACGGTTATCACCCATCATCCAGTAATAGTCCATTTTAAAAGTATAGGTATTGGTTTGCTGCCCATTGATAAAGTAAGCGCCATTCCTGTTTTCCAGGGTATTGCCTTCGTAAGTACGGATTGCACGCTCATACATGGGGTATGTTTCGGCGTTTAAAGTTACAGTGCCTCCCTTTTTAGGGATCCAGATTGATCCGTAATTATCTACTGTCCACGCGTGGGCAACATCATAATAAGGGAAAAGACTTTCAGACCCTGCATCGCCGCGTGCTACTTCTTTAACAATACTGGATGCGTCTACTGCCGGTAGTTTCTTTAATATTTCCAGCTCGGGAAGGGTGAGGTTGATGTGGTAAATACCATCCTGCCAGGCACTGAAATCAGGACTGCCGCTTTCCATATTCAGCGCGATACCTGCATCTTTGAGAAAATCCTCATCAATCTGCAGGTTGTTTTTTGTTTTAAAAGTGTAATAAGTTGCAGAAGTAGGAGATACAAAGCCAGGTTTATTATTAATATAAACAATACCATCAACAATTTTTAATGAATCGCCGGCAATGCCCACGCAACGCTTAATATAGTTGTCTGTTTTATCCAGCGGGTGCGATACCACAGGGAATTCGCCGGGATTAGCCAGAATATACTGATCAGTTTCTGACCCCGCTGCAGCTCTTCTTTTAATATCGTAATAAGGATTAGCCGACTCAAACTCCGGCCGGTGTATGACCGTATCTCCGGCAGGGAAATTGAATACTACACAATCGTTCCTTTTTACTGGTGCTGCAAACCAGCGGGTATACGGTAATTCTATCAAGGTAGAATAGGATTTGGTATTAACGCTGGGAAGATAATTGTGTACAAAAGGCACAGACAAAGGCGTGTTGGGAATCCGCGGGCCGTAGCTGAATTTGCTTACAAAAAGAAAATCCCTTACCAGCAAGGTTTTCTCCATTGAACTGGATGGAATGGTATACGCTTCAAAAATAAATGTACGGATCAGGGTAGCGGCAATCACTGCAAAAATAGCGGCATCTACCCACTCGCGCCAACCCGGCTTTTTATGTTTCTTTACACCTTCTGCACCTATAAACCGGGCATCTTTATTATTAGCAAGCCACGGAAAATAGAAAGGGGCCAGCAAAGACGCTGCGGCATGATCTAAAAAAGAAAAACGGCAAAACACCTTCGCGAATTCTATAAAGATACCTGGTGTGATAAACCAACCCACAACGGGTATAAATTGCCAGAATACCCAGTGTTTAGGGCGCTGTGCGATTTCCTGCATGATCCAGGTATTGTAAAAAGGTACATACGCTTTCCATGACTCGCGACCGGCTTTCTTGAATAATTTAGACAAACCAAACGACGGTAATAAAACAAGCAGTAAACTAATCAGGTATACAACTAATAATTGATTGAAAGGCATCGGCCAGATTTTTAGCGGCAAATTTATTGGAAACGCGTGAAATAGCAGTGAAACAGTGTACAATTAACATTCCCCATGAAGAAGTACTGTTATAGATAAGCCATTATAAACCATCAGAAATGCGGGTTAAATCCTGTGTAAAGCGTATTTACAGCCGGCGAACTAAAAAAGTAAGCGGTTGCTTTCTGTAAGATCTGACAGCCTTTTCATTCAATAAAGCCGGAATCCACCTGCCTGATTTTTTAATAATGCGAATCGTTTCTTCTTCCATGCCATACCCCATATCAGTAAGCTTCGAAAAATTACTGAGGGTGCCGTCTGTATTGATTACAAATCCTATTATAACCGTGTAAGTACCATCGGGCGCTCCGTTGGTTACGGGTACGCGCATATTGATATTACGTTGTACATGGTTGAGCCAGGAGCCGCGGTAAGCCGCTTTTTGATCCACCTTCTCATAAATGGTGGAGTCTGGCTTGTAAATAACGGTGTCCGCTTTTGCAGCTTGTGCCGTTAGCTCTGTGTGGCATAGCAAGCCTGCCACTAAAAGTAAGAAAGTGTATATTGGTGGTTTTTGACTCATAAGATTTTATATAGATGACTAATATAATAAAACCTTATCATACTTAACTGATTTATTTACGGGTTCATCAACCTAGCTGAATGGAATTCCGGCTTTTCATTTCATCAAAATAGCTTCTGAAAAATAAGAGTTGATATTTGATCGAATTTTTCCAGTAAGGCCAGGCATGCCCACCCGGCCGTTCGGTGTAGTCATGTGGAATTTTTAGGTCCAGCATTTTTTGATGCAGGGCTTTATTGGTTTCATAAAAAAAATCATCCACGCCACAATCAAAAATAATAGCGACCGAATCTTTTGGATACCGCTCGATAGCCTCAGATACAGTGTAATCTTTCCAGTCGAAACCAGCAGAGTCCGGGTTGCCGATGAGGTTTTGAATATTCCATTTTTGGGCAAATGGCCTTATGTCTACGCCACCGCTCATACTGCCGCAGGCTCCAAAAATGTCAGCATGTCGCAGCCCTAGAAACAGGCCGCCATGACCGCCCATACTTAGGCCCGTAATGGCTCTGCTATAGCGGTTTTTCTGCGTTTTGTAATGTGTATCAATATAAGCCGGAACCTCGGTGCTGATATGGGTTTCGTATCGTACGGCAGGGTTCACTTTGCTGTCAAAATACCAGCTATCGGGGCTTCCATCGGGACATACAATCATCAGCTGGTATTGATCTGCGTAAGCCTGTAGTTCAGGCACACGCATAATCCATGTGGCATATTTTCCAACGGCTCCATGTAGCAGGTATACAACTGGAAAATGATCGGCCTGCGCATAGCTTTGGGGTTTGATCACCACACAGGCTGCGCTTTTCTTCATCGCATTGCTGTATATGTTAACCGTATCAACAATAGCAGCTTTTGAAAATAATGCTACATAGGATAATAACAGCAGGATAGCTACTTTTTTCATTATTGTTTTTTGATGAGTTATAGGAATGATCGGGTAACCCCGGCAGAACTGCTTAAAGATAAGAACAGGGCAGGCATAAAAAAACCTCCCCGGAGGGGGAGGCTTACTTATTAACCCAATTCTGTTATAAATGTATCGCTTCACCATAAGCTACTTCAATAGCATCTTTTACACTCTCACTGATAGTGGGGTGCGGATGAATAGCGTTTAATACTTCATGATAAGTTGTTTCCAGCTTGCGGCCTACTACTGTTTCAGAAATGATCTCTGTAACATTGTAACCAATCATGTGTGTACCTAACCATTCGCCGTATTTGGCATCGAAGATCACTTTCACAAAACCTTCCGCATGGCCTGCAGCGCTTGCTTTACCGCTGGCGCTTAACGGGAATTTACCCACTTTAATTTCGTAACCGGCTTCTTTTGCTTTTGCTTCTGTAAAACCAACACTGGCTATTTCGGGGTAGCAATAAGTACAACCTGGTACATTGTTGTAATCAATAGCTTCCGGTTGGTGCTTGTACTTGCCTTCAGCATGTGCAATAGCTTCAACACAAATGATAGCCTCTTTACTTGCTACGTGTGCGAGCGCCTGGCCAGGAACACAGTCTCCGATAGCGTAAACGCCTGCTACATTTGTTTTGTAGAATTTATCTACGTTGATTTTTCCTTTTTCAGTTTTAACACCTACAGTTTCTAAACCTATACCTTCAATATTGGCAGCAACGCCTACAGCGCTTAACACAACATCTGCTTCCAGTACTACTTCACCATTAGCTGTTTTTACTTTAGCTTTCACACCATTACCGCTGGTGTCTACCGAAGTTACTTCGCTGCTGGTTAAAATATCAATACCCTGTTTTTTGAGGTTTTTTTCCAGCTCTTTCGAAATGTCTTCATCTTCAACCGGTACAATTCGAGGTAGAAATTCAACCACAGTTACTTTAGAGCCGAGGCTGTTATAAAAATAACCGAATTCAATACCTATCGCACCACTACCTACAACAATAATACTTTTAGGCTGTTGAGGCAGCACCATTGCTTCACGGTATCCAATGATCTTCTTACCATCCTGTTTTAAAGCAGGTAATTCGCGGCTGCGGCCACCTGTAGCAATAATAATATGTTTCCCTTCTACAATCTGTGTTTTTCCATCAGCGCCCTTCACTTCAATCTGACCTTTGCCTTTCAGGGTTCCAAAGCCCATTACAACATCAATTTTATTTTTACGCATCAAAAACTGAACACCTTTGCTCATTTTATCTGCTACACCACGGCTACGTTTTACAATAGCTTCGAAATTGGGCTTACCCGTTGCTTCGATACCGAAATCCTGCGCGTGCTTAATATCATTGTATACCTGCGCGCTTTTCAATAAAGCTTTAGTAGGAATACAACCCCAGTTTAAGCAAATACCTCCCAGGCTTTCCTTTTCAATAATTGCGGTTTTTAAACCCAGTTGAGATGCCCTGATAGCCGCTACGTAACCGCCCGGACCGCTTCCCAACACTACTACATCGTATGCCATGTGTTATTAATTTTTATATTTAATTTGATAGTAAGAACAATTTTAAGGTACCGGCAGTTTAAAAAACCCTCCCTTTTGTTTAAGAACTCTTCAAAGGCACATTTTTAAACCTTTTTTGTCGGAAGCTTTATTTTCGAAAGATTGACAAGGTCCGAACGATGAGCATTAAACCCTGCGAATTTAGCTGAATTACAGTAAACGGCAAAGGGGCCGCCTGTGCTCTTCAACCCTGTATGCCTGGAAGAAAAAATTTTTTTCCTGCGCAATTGCCATAGCCAAACAAAAACAAGCATGCAGAAGGAAAAAAATCGTAAGTTTGCATAACTAGTTATGTAGTTTATTATATTGTTATGAATATATTTGATAAAACAGGTAAAATGGCTATTGGAAGCAGGTTACGCCTATTGACGGCGAAGATAACTGACGACGCTTCTAAGATATATGAGTTGTATAATGTTGATTTCTCACCTAAATGGTTTCCCGTTTTCTTCGTGTTATCGGAAGAAGGTGCAAAAACCATTACCGAAATCGCTGAGCTGATCGGGCATTCCCAGCCTTCAGTAACGAAAATTATTAAGGAAATGGCCCGGGCAGGGCTGGTTAAGGATAATCTGAAATCAAACGACAAGCGAAAGAACGTTGCCGGACTTACTGAAAAAGGAAAAAAGCTTGCAGAGCAAACGAAGGTGCAAAATGCTGATGTTGCAGAAGCTGTAGAAAACCTAATGATGGAAGCCAGCCATAATCTTTGGGAGGCTATTGCTGAATGGGAGTTTTTATTAGAACAGAAATCATTATTCAAAAGAGTACAGGAACAAAAGAAGCTGCGGGAAGGCAAGGAGGTGATCATTGTTCCCTACCAAGCGCAATACAAAGACGCATTTAAGGCCTTAAACGAGGAATGGATCTCCACCTACTTTGAAATGGAAGAGGCTGATTATAAAGCTTTGGATAATCCTGAAGAATACATATTAGATAGAGGGGGACAAATACTGGTAGCGCTTTACCAGGGGGAGCCGGTGGGCGTATGCGCCCTGATAAAAATGAATGGTTCGGATTATGATTTTGAAATGGCTAAAATGGCAGTATCGCCGAAGGCACAGGGGAAAAGTATTGGTTGGTTATTGGGGCAGGCTGTTATAAGCACTGCCCGTAAATCAGGCGCTTCAACAATTTACCTGGAAAGTAATACCATGCTGAAGCCCGCTATCAACCTGTATTATAAAATGGGATTTAAAAAAGTGGCGGGGTTGCCTACGCCATATAAGCGTTGTAATATTCAAATGGTACTTGATTTGTAAACAGAGGTCTTTTATAAAGTGATGGTATATGTATAGCGCGTGCAGACACGCGCGCCGGCCCCAATATCCAAATGGTTCCTGATTTGTAAATACGTAAATACTACATCAAAAAGGGGCTTGAATAGGAGCAGCCTGTTATAACACCGCCCGTAAATCGGGCGCTTCAGCTATTCACCCATACTAAAGCCGGCTATCAACCTGTATTATTAAAATGGGAATTAAAAAAGTGGCGGGATTGCTTATGCCATACAAGCATTGTGATATTCAAATGGTACCCTCTTTGTAAGAGGGTAAAAAAATTGCAAATACTTCGTGAAAGACAGAGGCTTTGAATAGCGCGTGCGGACACGCGCTCCGGCCTCAGTATCCAAATGGTACTTGATTTGTAAAATGGTAAAAATGCAAATATTTCATGAAAAAAGAGCGTCTTTGAATAGCAGGTGTGGGCACACGCTCCGGCTCCCGGCTTCTAACAGCATTCTATAATAAATGACACATAGTGTTGATTATTTTACAGGTTTTTGGAGTCCGGCTTTAGCGCCTTTTGCCATTGCTCCCTGATCGTTTTAGCGGCGATGGGTAGTTCCTTCTCCAGGTCAGTAAAGCGGCATTCGAGGGCAATCATTCCTTTATAACCTATTTGTTGAAATGCTTTGAAATAAGGCGTAAAGTCATCGCCCGATATACCGGGAGCAGAGCGTGTGGCCTTTTCTCCGATATCGCAGTGGTAAATTAAAGAGCCCCCTTCTGTGATTACGGATGCCGGCTCGTTTTCACGCATCATATGATAAATGTCCACGCATATTTTGTAATTGGGATGATTGACTGCCTTTGCCACATCAATACATTCTTTTACTGTATTTAAAAAATTACATTCTTCTTTATTCTGACTTTCGAGTGCCAGTACAATATTGTACCGGGCGGCCAATGGCGCCAGCTTTTTACCAACAGATACAAACTGTTTAAATGCAGAATCCCTGGAAAAACCTTCGGGGATCATGCGGGAAGCGCCGCTACCAAACACGATAACAGGAATGTTCTGGCTTTGTGCTCTTTCGAAAACAGTGGTAGCATAAGCTAATATTCTTTGTTCGTTTACTTCGGGCCCGGTTGTTTTAATAGAACCGGGAATAAAAACATTGGCAGCTAATACTTTGGCGCCGGATCTTCTTATTTTTTCTCCATTGTTGAAAATACTATCTGCCTGTAAGGGGTGCAACGCATCGGCTACTGTAGGCTGTAAAAATGCGTAGTTGTATTTTTTTACAACGGCGGCTTTATCCAGGTCGGCGCAAACACCCAGCAAGGGCATATCCTGTGCGAACATAAAAAGGGGAGAAGCCAGCAGGCAGGCAACAAAGCATGCAATCCTTTTTGTCATGATGTTTGTTTAGAGGTGGTATTTTTCTTTCAGAATGCGTTGATGGTGAAGCCAGTGACCTTCAATGATAAATCCCCAGCAAAAGGTTTTAATGGGTTGTCCATTAATGATGCCAACCCGTTCGAGGTCCGCTTGTAAAAAACCTTCAAACAAAAGCTGGGTGGTTCGTCTTACCAATATAAATTCTTCTATCAGGCGGGTAAGGCTTCTTTGGGTTACAACAACTGTTGCAGCGTAGTCGTTTTGCTCAAAGCCCGGAAGGGACTGTCGCTCACCGCGCGCATGCGATAGTGCCCGGTAGGCAAAAATGCGCTCGGTATCAATACAATGCTGTACAACTTCTTTTACCGTCCATTTACCTTCGGCATAGGCGAAGTCGGATAGGTTTTCAGGAATGGAGTGCAGGAAGTCGTCCAGGTTCTTCAATGATTGAGAAAGCAAATATTGTACATCAGCACCAGTAGTAAGGCTGATATATGTATCGTAAAAAACGGGGTAGTCTCCTGTTTGAGGACGCATTTTTTAGGTAAATATAAAAAGATACGGGGTTAAATAGCTGATCGGTTTACATACAATGCGTTCCATTCGAAGGCCTGTGCTATATTTGTAAAACCCTTCCGGAATAATAGTTAAAAAAAATCTATAAAAAATAGATTTGTTTCCCCCGGAAATACCTTACCTTTGCAATCCAAAAATTTTTTATTATGGCAAGAGTATGTCAGGTTACGGGTAAGACGCCGGTGAGTGGTCATAAAGTATCTCACTCTAATATTAAAACTAAGCGTAGATTCTTACCAAATTTACAGACTAAGAAGTTTTACCTGGTTGAGGAGGATAAATGGATCACGTTGAAATTGTCTACTGATGCTATCCGCACTATCAACAAAAACGGCCTCTACTCTGTAGTGAAACAACTGCGCGCGAAAGGCGAGAAAATCTAATTTTTTAAAAGCAACATACCATGGCAAAGAAAGCGAAAGGCAATAGAGTTCAGGTAATATTGGAGTGCACAGAGCACAAAACCAGCGGTCAGCCTGGTACAAGCCGTTATATTACCGTAAAAAATAAAAAGAACAATCCTGAAAGATTGGAGTTGAAAAAATTCAACCCGATTTTAAAGAAAGTGACTGTTCATAAAGAGATCAAGTAATTTAGTTGATAAGTTAACAGGTTAACTAGTTAACGCTACACCTTATCAACATATCAACATATTAACTTTTCAACTTAACACACAATGGCAAAAGCAGCTTCTAAAAACGCGAAGGTAAAAGACGCCAAAGCAGCAGCAGAAAGTAAGAACTGGACTAAAGTGATTCGTGCTATACGTAGCCCTAAAACAGGTGCTTATACTTTTAAAGAGCAGATTGTTCACAAAGAGAAGGTAAAAGACTTTTTAGCTCAAAAGTAATTTTGGCTTACAATAATATTTTAGCAAGGCTATTCGTAACTGCGGATGGCTTTTGTTGTTTTCGGTAACACGTTATTAAAGTTCTGCATTCAGTATTTCGAAAGGAGTGTTGTATATTGAATTTTAAATGGAAAACTTTAAACTTATAGTATGAGTTTCTTAAAAAAGCTGTTTGGGAAAAAGGAAAAAGAGTCGCTGGACCAGGGTTTGCAAAAAACCAAGGAAGGCTTTTTTAGTAAGATCACTAAAGCAATTGCCGGCAAGAGTACCGTAGATGAAGAAGTGCTGGACAACCTGGAGGAAGCGTTGGTGAGCGCTGATGTAGGCGTGGAAACTACCGTGCGTATTATTAAGAAGATTGAAGAAAGAGTAGCGCGCGATAAATACCTGAGCACATCTGAATTGAACAAGATGCTTCAGGAGGAGATCGAAAATATACTGGTGGATGCGCCCAGCGCAGATAGTTATACATTCGACAGCCCGATGCCTGCTAAACCGTATATTGTTTTAGTTGTGGGCGTAAACGGGGTAGGAAAAACCACTACTATTGGCAAACTGGCCCATAATTTTAAGAAAGCCGGCAAATCGGTATTGCTAGGTGCGGCAGATACGTTTCGCGCTGCTGCAGTTGACCAGTTAACGATCTGGAGTGAGAGGGTTGGAGTACCTATTGTAAAACAAGCCATGGGAAGCGATCCCGCAGCTGTTGCTTTTGATACAGCGCAAAGTGCGGTAAGCCGTCAAAGTGATGTGGTGCTGATTGATACTGCCGGCCGTTTGCATAATAAAGCACATTTGATGGATGAGCTTAATAAGATCAAGAGGGTGATCCAGAAGTTTATTCCGGAAGCTCCTCATGAAGTATTGCTGGTTTTGGACGGTTCTACCGGGCAGAACGCCTTAGAGCAGGCCAAACATTTTACGGCGGCTACAGATGTAACGGCAATGGCTATTACCAAACTGGATGGTACTGCTAAAGGAGGCGTAGTGCTGGCTATAGCAGATCAATTTAAAATACCGGTTAAATTTATAGGTGTAGGTGAAAAAGCCGAAGACCTGCTGGTGTTTGATAAACACGAGTTCGTGGATAGCTTGTTTAGTTTAAAAGAACAATAAGCAATATTTCTATATTAGTAAGTGGCTGTCTCGTTAAACGGACAGCCACTTTTTGTTGGAGCGCAGAAGGCACAATAAATACCTTCCATTGATAGCCGAATGATGCTGTTATTTAAATTTCCTTCCTTCGATATTGGGCAGAAAACCAGTTATAATTCCTATCAACGGTAAATAGGCACAAATAGAAAAAACATATTCTATACTGGTTTTATCAGCCAGCGAACCGAGCACTGCCGAGCCAATACCACCCATACCAAAAGCAAAGCCGAAGAACAAACCTGCCACCATCCCAACTTTTCCGGGGATCAGTTCTGTTGCATAAACCAATATGGCAGAGAACGCCGAAGATATGATCAGTCCGATCAGTACAGAAAGAATGACAGTTGCGGTGAGACCGACATGCGGTAGTAACAACGTGAAAGGTGCAGCGCCCAGTATCGATATCCAGATAATCAGCTTACGACCGTAGCGGTCACCCAATGGTCCGCCCAAAATAGTTCCGGCAGCTACCGAAGCCAGGAAGATAAAAAGATAAATCTGCGAATGTTGTACAGTTACATGAAACTTATCTATCAGGTAAAATGTAAAATAGCTGGTCATGGAAGCCATATAGAAGTACTTTGAAAAGATGAGTACAAGAAGAATAATGATAGATATAATTACCCTTTTTTTAGAGATAGCCCGATTTGCGCCCGGAGCGATTGACGCAGATTGCTTTTCAACCTTAGGTTGTATATTTTGCTGGTACCACTTTCCAACGAAGCTTAATACTGCAATCGCCAGCAATGCCAATATGCCAAACCAGCCTATGTATTTTTGTCCGAATGGAATTACGATCAGCGCTGCGAGTAGGGGGCCGGCAGCACTTCCTGCGTTGCCGCCCACCTGAAAAATAGATTGGGCCAAACCTTTTTTACCACCTGAGGCCAGGTGTGCTACTCTTGAGGCTTCCGGATGAAATACAGAAGACCCCATCCCGATAAGACACACTGACGCGAGGATATAGTAGAAGTTGCTGGCAAAAGCTATAAACAATAACCCGATCATTGAAAAGGTCATGCCAATCACCAGCGATTTAGGATTAGGCTTTTTATCGGTATAAGAGCCCACAAAAGGTTGTAGTATAGAAGCCGTAAGCTGAAATACCAATGTGATAATACCAATTTGTGTAAAGTTCAAAGCATAATTGGTTTTAAGCAGCGGATAAACAGCTGGTATAACCGATTGAATGAGGTCGTTTAATAAGTGAGACAAGCTGATTGCAAAAAGAATGGGATAAACTGTTTGATTGGCTGTTAGTGTTGCTGTGGTTGAAGTTGTTGCTTTCATGATTTTAAACATCAGGTCATCTGATGACTTAGGTTAAAAAATTATAAATGTCCAATTATTTTTTTAGCAGAATCGAGTGCTTTTGTTTTATTGCCGCCTTCTATATGCTTTAGCAGCATTTCATGTTCTTTTTGAGAGTATATAAAAGGTTGCGTATCCGTGTAGGATTCTGAAAAAGACCTGGATACATGGGTTGATAGCGTTTTGTACAATTCAGTTAATATAGAGTTGCCGCAACTTTCGGCCACTGTTGTATGAAAGGCAATATCTGCTTTTATACAGGCGGCCAGGTCGCCTGCTGTTGCAAATATAGCCCGCTCTTTCAGGTGTTTGCGCATAGCAGCTAAATGCCGTTGTGTTCTGTTATTAACAGCTTTTTCAATAATCTGCATTTCGATGAGTTGTCTTACTTCGAAGATGGCTGCAAATCCCGCTTTCTCTATCTTGTCATCGAGGCCATGGTTGCCCGACGTACTGATTACAAAACTCCCGATGCCTTGTTTTACCTGTACAAACCCCGACTGCGCCAGATATCGAGTCGCTTCACGAATAGTGGACCGCCCCACTGAAAAGCTTTTCATCAGTTCGGGTTCTGTGGGCAGCTTTGCGTCCACCGGGAAAAGTCCTTTTTGAATCTTTTCCTTAATAGCGTCTGCTACTTCCTGTGCCAGGGATTTACGTTGAATCGGTTCCATTATTTAATCATCATATCATCAGATGACTTCAAAGGTAGCATTCTTTTTATATCCGGCAGTACTTTTTTGTTATCATTTCATTACTCCAGTTTTTCTATAGCGGCTTTTTTCTCAAAATTCCTGAACGACGTACAAAAAACAATACATACGCCAGCCGCGGCAATAACGGGTAACAACCATTTGTTTTCAGTAAAGCTTAAGAAGAAAAAGAGTATCCATACCAGGAATACCAATGACAGGTAGCCGTCCATTTTAAAATCATCTGTATATAACAGAACATGTAATAAAGAGAGAATGGCGGGGCCAGCAATGAGCATGCAGCTATATTCGTATACCTGGTGATGTTGTAGCGCAAGGGCTCTTAAAGCCCAGAACTCGGGCAACAGCAATACCAGGTAACAGAGAAAAAGAGCCGTTAATATATGAAATGGCCGCAGTGGCAAAGACCGGTAAAAGGATAATTTATTTTCTAAAAAGTAAAAAGTTTTGTAAATAATGACACAATGCCCCGCAAGACAAAGTGTATAAATGAGCCATAACATGCGACCTTCAAAAACGGAAGCATCCGTAATGACAAAAAAATACAGGCAACAAAAACCAAGTAGCTTGAGAATTAATAATGCCCAAAATTGTTCATAGAAGATATAACGCAACATAAATTGCCAAAGCCTTGGCGGAAAGGTGATAATACCGGGTAATGAAATCTCTTTCAATAAGGCAGGTTTACTCGTGAGTCTGTCAAAAGAAAGCGTAACTATTACCAGGAGGAACAATAAAAAAATAGCCGGGGCTATTATATTCAACCATTGTTGTTGCCATATACAAACGGTTGCAATGCACAAAGTATATAGTATAACAGGGAGTAATAGTATTAACGCTGTGAAATAAAAATGACGAACCCGTTTATTAAAAGGAATGCCGTTAATGACCTGTAAAAACAGGTATTCGCTTTTGAGGATCCTGCCGGCGTAAAAAGAAATACATTTAAAAGAGTACAATAAACATAATAATATAAATACGCTGAAAGCGGTTGGGTTATACGCGATACTTTGGATGATATAATAATGGGTATCCAGTGCCTGCTTAAAGTTGGGTTGTATACCAAACAGCACAAAAAACAAAAAGTAAATGGCGCCCGCTATTTGTTTATAGAAAGGGGTGACGACAGACCGGTATAGTATGTGAGAGATGCTATTCAAGTTTTAGTGTTTTATGGTGAATACCGTAAATAGATTTAAAGGAAATTGCATCGACCGGAATGTCATGGTGAGAGGTAATGATAAAACCTTTGTCTGTACTGTTTTGTATGAGTTGCTGTAGCGAAAGTTGTGTTGCTGCATCCAGGGTAGTAAAAGGTTCATCGAGGAAGATCCATTCGCTGATGCCCAGGAAAGCCAGCAATAAAGAGAGTTTCTTCAACATGCCACTTGAATAGCTTCCACAAGGATTGCCCAGGTAGTTATCAATATTGAGCGTAGACTTAAGATCTGCGACCTGAGACCGGTTACCACCTTTCGTGTGCATATAATATTGAACCAGTTCCTCGCCTTTTAAAAATGAAGGATAAGCAGGTTCGGCAGGTGCATAACTAATGGCCGCTCTGTATGCTACGGGATTTTTTTGTAGAGAGATATTCCCATTCAGCAATACATCACCTTTAAATGGAGTAATGCCGGCAATGGCTTTCAAGAAGGTTGACTTCCCGCTTCCATTAGCACCCTTTATCCAGTAGCTTGCTTTGGGAAAATGAATGTCTGCCATATTCAACACTTCGTAATTGCCGTAAGATTTAATTAAAGACCGTATAAGCAGCATTTCGACACTTTATATGTAAATATACGATCAGGGGCCACTTTTTAAAAGAAAATAAGGCAGCTTTTAAGCCGGTAACTTCCTTGTATATTTATCCCCAAATAAAATGGTATGAAGAAAAGCTTACTGATCTTTTTTCTTTTGATAACTACTTATTTATTTGGCCAGCAGGCACTCAACCTGATCCCTAAGCCGGTTTCTTTGGAAAAGGGAACCGGGACCTTCATTATAGATCAATCTACGGTGTTACTATATAATTCAGCTGATCAAGAATTACAATCCGCTGCAGTTTTTCTAAAGGCTCATATTAAAAGGGTTTCGGGTATCGATTTAAAAGCAGGTGCAAACGGCAGCCGGAAAATTGAATTGGTTATTGCCCCTTTAGAAACAATTGGAAGAGAGGGGTACCTGCTTGATATTAAGCCTGTTTCTATTACAATGAAAGCTAATACAAAGGCCGGGATTATATATGGCATTCAGACTTTGTTGCAGACCCTGCCTGCTATTCGTACCAATGCTCCTTTACAGGTACCTTGTATGAAAATAACGGATTATCCACGATTTCAGTGGAGGGGAATGCACCTGGATGTCAGCCGCCATTTTTTCGGTCCTGAGTTGGTAAAAGAGTATATAGACCTGTTGGCTTCTTATAAAATGAACCGTTTTCACTGGCACCTGGTAGATGACCAGGGTTGGCGTATTGAAATAAAAAAATATCCCGATTTTACTAAAACAGGTGCGTGGAGGGTAGATCAAAATAACCTGGTATGGGGTGTGCGTCCGCAGGCAAAGCCCGGAGAGGCCGCCACTTATGGCGGCTATTATACACAGGAGCAGGTAAAAGACATTATTAGCTATGCTGCAGAAAGAAATGTAATGGTGGTTCCTGAAATTGAAATGCCTGGTCATGTGGCTTCAGCAATAGCCTCTTACTCCTGGCTGAGTTGTGCACAACAACCTCAGTTATCACTTACCGGAGGAAACTATAACGGGATCTCATCCAATTACTGTGCGGGCAACGACTCTGTGTTTCATTTCCTGGAGGACGTATTGCGGGAAGTGACCAACCTGTTTCCGTCGCCTTATATTCATATTGGCGGAGATGAGGTAGATAAGACTCCCTGGAAAAACTGTGCACGCTGCCAGGCACGGATCAAAAAAGAAGGACTAAAAAATGAAGAAGAATTACAAAGCTATTTTATTAAGCGTATCGGCAAATTTATAAACAGCCAACACAAGAAAATGATTGGTTGGGATGAAATACTGGAAGGCGGCCTGGCTGAGGATGCAACGGTCATGAGCTGGAGAGGAGAGGCAGGTGGAATAAAGGCTGCAAAGATGAAGCATGATGTGATTATGACTCCTGATTACCCCTTGTATTTTGATCATTACCAGGCGGGGCCTGAAGGAGAACCATTGGCTTTTGGCGGTATGAACAGCCTGAAGAACGTATATAATTACGAACCGGTTTCTAAAGAATTGACCGAAGCAGAAAGTAAATTTGTTTTAGGCGCACAGGCCAACCTGTGGACTGAATTCATTACAAAGCCGGAGGGGATCGAATACATGGTTTTACCCCGTATGCCGGCGTTGGCCGAAGCAGTCTGGACTCCTAAAGAAGGCCGCAGCTTATCATCATTTATGAGCAGGATACCCCATCATTATAAACGATATGAACAGCTGGGACTTCGTTACAGCGCTGGTAATTTTGCCGTAGCTATTAATCCTGTAATCAAGGATGGGAAGTTGTTTGTTGAATTGTCTAATGAAATTCCCGGAAGTACCATTGTTTATACTTCAGATGGCAATGAACCTGTTGTGGGTTCAGCTGCTTATACTCAACCTTTGCTGATCGAGGCTTCGATGGTATTAAAAGCATCTACGGTGACCGATCAGCAGGTAAGAAATGTACAGGCCTCCAAACAGTCTTTTGTAATACACAAGGGAGTTGGAAAAAGCATTACTTACGTTCATCAGCCTTCGAAATTCTACCCCGCAAATGGTCCTAATTCATTGTTGGACGGAATTAAAGGAACTGCGGCCCCGGGAAAGTATTGGCATGGCTTCAGCGGAGATGATCTCATTGCCACCGTTGATTTAGGTGCAACGGTGAGCCTGCACCGAATTTCTTTGGGTTGCCTGCAATCTTACCGAAGCTGGATTTTTCTGCCCCAGTGGGTAAGGTTTGAAGTATCTGTTGATGGTGAACATTTTACGGAAATTAAAACAGTAAACACACCTTTTGATATTCACGATAATTACCTTCAGTATGATTTTAAAGTATCGCTGGGTAATACATCCGCAAGGTTTATCAGGGTTACGGCGAAAAATAATAACTGTCCTCCCGATCATCCGGGAGCAGGAGCTCCGGGGTGGATATTTGCTGACGAACTGATGATAGACTAATGACGATGTCGGAACTTAATGAGCGGGTAAAATATCGTTGATAATGAGCGAACTGCGATATTGATCGGGACCAACCGGGCGATTGGCCAGCGAGTCTGATAAATGATGTACCTTTGCATTCCTTAAAAAAACAGATATTGAAAGTAAGAACGCTAAAAAAGGATAAAGTCAACATCATTACGCTGGGTTGTAGCAAAAACATGGTGGATAGCGAGGTGCTGAGCGGTCAGCTGCTGGCTAATGATATTGATGTAGTGCATGAGAATACGAAGCGGGATCATAATATAGTGGTAGTTAATACTTGTGGATTTATAGATAAAGCCAAAGAGGAAAGCATCAATACAATTCTGGAGCAGGTGGAGCTGAAAAAACGCGGCCGCCTTGATAAAGTGTATGTAACCGGATGCCTGAGCGAACGTTACAAAAATAACCTGGAAGAAGAGATCCCGGAAGTAGATGCCTTTTTCGGTACTATGGAACTGCCTTCTATCTTAAAACAATTTGAAGCAGACTATAAAACAGAATTAGTAGGGGAGCGCCTGTTGGCCACTCCCAAACATTATGCTTACCTGAAAATTTCTGAAGGATGTAACCGTACCTGTACATTTTGCGCCATTCCGTTAATGCGTGGTAAACATATCAGCAAACCAATTGACGAGCTGGTGATGGAGGCCGAAAAGCTGGTGCGTATGGGGGTGAAAGAAGTGATGCTGATTGCGCAGGAGCTAACCTATTATGGACTGGATATTTACAAAAAAAGAATGTTGTCTGAATTGTTACATCGCCTGGCAGATGTGAAGGGGCTGGAGTGGATCAGGCTGCATTATGCTTATCCGACTAAATTTCCGTTGGAGATACTCGATGTAATGCGCGAACGCGATAATATTTGTAATTACCTCGACATACCATTGCAACATGCGTCTGACCGTATGCTGGATGCGATGAAACGGCAGATCAAACAAGCAGAGATGGATGAGTTGATTGCGACCATAAGGGAAAAAGTTCCGGGTATTTGTTTGCGCACTACCTTAATAGCAGGCTTCCCGGGTGAAACGCAGGAAGATATTAACGAATTAAAATCTTTCCTTGATAAACACCGCTTTGATAGGGTAGGCGTATTTACTTATTCGCATGAAGAAAATACGGGCGCCTACCAGTTTGAAGATGATGTACCACAGGAAGAAAAAGAGCGCAGGGCCCAGGAAGTGATGGAGCATCAGCAAGAAATCTCTTACGAATTGAACCAGGAAAAAATAGGCAGGGTTTTCAAAACCATCATCGATAAAAAAGAAGCCGGTCGTTATATTGGCCGTACTGAATTTGATAGTGTTGAAGTAGATAATGAAGTAATCATTACCAGCGAGCAGAGATTAAAGATCGGTGAGTTTTACAACGTGAGGATTGAAAAGGCATATGATTATGATTTGGAAGGAGTGGTAGTGCCGTGATAGGAAGAAGGGGTAGAAAATAGTGAATAGGGAGTAGGAATTAACAGGAGTCAAATTTTAAGAATCAGGTTTAAATGCAACAAATAAAAGACGTGTATACCACGTCTTTTTTCTTTGCGTACTTTGCATAAAATAATATAAGTATGGAAAGAAATGTTTTCTTCGCCAACCGGCTCAGAGAAGTTTATTTAGACGGCCGATGGATTGCCAATACCAATTATAAAGACCAGTTGCTATCAGTAAACCGGGAGCAGGCTGTTCAAAAAATAGGCGACTTAAATACCATCGCTGCGTTAACCTATCATATTAACTATTACCTGGAGGGTATCCTGAATGTTTTTAATGGCGGACGACTGGAGATAAGCGATCAGTATAGTTTTGATCTACCCCCAATTGAAACCGATGCTGATTGGGAAAGCCTGGTACAATCACTCCTGGATCATGCAGGAAAATTTGCCGATGCAGTGGCTACAATGGATGACCAACTGTTTGACCAGGTATTTGTAGACAAAAAATACGACACTTACCTTAGGAATATACAAGGTGTTTTGGAGCATAGTTATTATCATTTGGGGCAAATTGTGCTGATCAGGAAACTTATTTCAGTGTCTTCAGTTTTCTAAGATTTAGGGTTAAAAATGCTTCATAAAATAGCGTAGCTTCCTGTTTTGTTAGATCGTCATATTGATTTTCAATTGTTTATGATAATTTTAAGCCAGATTGTCACCCATATTGGCAGGCTGTAAGCGCGTTTCGTCCTACCTTTGCAACCGTATTTTGCATGTTAGTAAAATAACGTTATAAGGGCGTTGTAAAATAAAATTTGTTTTTCAGCGTTTATTGTTTAACTAAAATATCTCACATGAAGAAATGGTTAGTTCTGTTTTTTGCTTTTATTTTCAGTTATGCTAAAAGCTTCGCTCAAAGTACTTCGCAAAAAGCATCGTATTATCACAGTAAGTTCAATGGTCGTAAAACCGCAACAGGTGATATATACAGAGACTATCTTTTGACAGCAGCATCTAATATCTACAAATTAGGTACACGTTTATTGGTTACTAATAAAAAGACCGGAGAAAGTGTACAGGTTGTAGTGAACGACAGGATGGCCCCACATGTAAAGGGGAGGGTAGATTTAAGCAAATCTGCTTTTCAGAAAATTGCCCATGCAGGCAATGGTTTGGTTCCTGTAGAAGTTAAAATATTAGAAGGCAAAAAAGATGACAATAATTCTTTATAAGAATTACTTAAATGTTTAATAAAAAACCCCGCATTGCGGGGTTTTTTATTGCTTATGCATTTTTACCGATACAGTTCAGATCTTCAAAAGCAACTTCAAGACGTTTAACAAAAGTCTCTTCACCTTTGCGTAACCATACGCGCGGATCGTAGTATTTTTTGTTAGGCTTGTCGTCACCTTCAGGGTTACCTAACTGGCCTTGCAGGTATGCTTCGTTCTTTTTGTAATAGTCAAAAACACCTTCAGCAAACGCCCACTGCATATCAGTATCCAGGTTCATTTTAATAGCACCATAACCAATTGCTTCACGAATCTGGCTTTGCTCAGAACCGCTACCACCATGGAACACAAAATAAACTGGTTTGTTGCTGCTTGTTTTAAACTTCTCTGCGATGTACTTCTGGCTGTTGTCTAAAATCACAGGCGTTAACTGTACGTTACCTGGTTTGTAAACGCCATGTACATTACCAAAAGCTGCTGCTACGGTAAACATATTGCTCACCGTGCTCAGTTGTTCGTAAGCGTAAGCTACTTCTTCCGGCTGTGTATATAATTTAGAGTTGTCAACATCAGTATTATCAACACCATCTTCTTCACCACCAGTTACGCCTAGCTCAATTTCAATACTCATACCTAATGGATCCATACGTTTGAAGAACTCCAGGGAAGTAGCGATATTTTCTTCAATAGGCTCTTCACTCAAATCCAACATGTGAGAGCTGAACAGCGGCTGTCCTTTCTCTTTATAAAATTTTTCTCCTTCGTCAATCAAAGCGCTAATCCACGGTAACCATTTTTTAGCAGCATGGTCTGTATGTAAAACCACAGGTACGCCGTAGTATTTGGCTACCGTATGTACATGAAGCGCACCACTTACAGCACCGTAAATATTAGCTTCAAGATTTTTATTAGGCATGCCTTTTCCGGCAAAAAATTGTGCGCCGCCATTGCTGAACTGGATCATTACCGGCGAGTTTACTTTCGCAGCGGTTTCCAATACTGCATTTACGCTATCCGTTCCTACCACATTTACTGCAGGCAGGGCAAAATTATTGTCTTTAGCATCGTTGTAAAGAGCTTCAAGCTCCTTGCCGTGTAATACTCCGGCTGTGTACTTGGCCATTTTGTTCTTATTGTTTTTATTAATAATATATACCTTAAAGCAGGCTCGCTAAGATAATAATAATATGTGATACATACACGAAGGGGGATAAATTCTAGGTGCTAATAGCCCGGATTGGGCGCCCTTAGCACTTCTACAAATAAGCTGCTCTCTTTGTCTTCTGATTGCCCGTTTTTATCTTCTATAAACCCCCATCGGGGACTGTAATATTTTTTTACTATAGTCCAATGGTCGATATTGGAATTATTCCGGCTTTCCGATCTCCTTGATTTGCCATTTAATTTAAGCATAGCCATAATGGTATATTCATCCTCCACGCTGGTAACTTTTAAAGTGGTAGCATCTGTATTTCCATGTCCTTTAGACAGAATAGCATTTGATAGTAATTGTAATTTAGCTTTGGTTAAGTTAATTTCCGCCTCCCTTTTAGTTTCGATATAAGCTGCCATCAACATTACCAGCAGCTTTAAATCAACCGGGTTTATTTTTGCCAATCGTTCTCCTTCAATGATCGCTTCGTCAAACTTTTTTTGCAGCATTAGCTCATTAAATGTCTTTTTTGCGGCGACCCTTTGAAATTGATCAGGTCCCTTCTGGAAAAGTTTTGCATAGTAAATAATCGCACCCTCGTTTGCATAAAGGTATTGTGGCGTTTCATTAAATTTTTTCAACAGCGCTTGATAACCCTCTGGTGAAGTTGTGTCCTGAACCGCTTTTCTCAAGGCTGCGGTATTGAATTCGGTTGAGTTTTGTGCGAATGAATATAGTACAGCAGTAATGACGAAGGTTAGCGTAAGAATGTGTTTTTGATACATAATAGTGTTTCTTTAATTGATCCGCTTTACCAGGCTCCTGGTTTTTTCCTGTATCAGTTTCAGGTTACCGCGAAGCATATATTTTAAATGAAGCTTCAATATTTGCCCCATTGATTTGCACCTGCTAAAAGCCGGTGTTTTGAAATGCTCATTTAACTGGTCGATCAGCAATTGTTGTTTTTCGGGAGGGGCTACTGTGTCCCGCGACATGATGTTTAATAGTTCCATCAGTCTGAACCTTGTTACAGCCACGCGGTAGGCCATAGCTGACCACTCTTCCGCCTTGTACTGTTCAATGGACTCTGTATTTAGCTGGCTGATTACCGTAGTTACGAATGCATTGTTTTCTTTAAAAAACTGGGGCATATAAAGATTTTTCCTACCCTCATAAGATTGCTGATCAAAATCGATAGCCCTGATACGATATTGGTAACTTTCAATGTCAGGTGTAGCCACTACTACAAAGTTATAGGCCCGCATATCTCCCAGCAAACGTACAAAGCAGCGCTCATTAAATTTAACAAACTCTTTTGCAAGCCGGGTTTTATTTGTTTCACTTCTATCCAGGTATTGTTCCAGGAAAACATCTCCCGGCAGCCCTGGAATATGTTCTTCCACCAGTGTGCCTCTGTCTGTATAAAAAGTAAGCCGGTTAGGAGATAGAAAATGCTCCAGTTCCAGGCCGTAAATCCGGGAGGCATCGGTGATCTTAATATAATAGTGGTCAAAATTGGAGTTGAACTTATTAACGATCCTGATGCGAAAGGGGAGCGAATTGCCAAATGAACAATAGTCAATCCTGGCCACATCCAGCTGGTCGGCAAAGCTCATGTCGCCCTCGGTTCGCAGTATTGCATAGATCTTTACCAGTCCCTCGCGCAGGTAGTCCCAGTCTCTTTTGTCATATATAGCTTTTTCCCAGTAGGTACTGTTGCCCTGTTCATCTTTTATAGGTATCGACCAGGTGAAATTTAGCAAATCAGTATGCGATACAGGCAGGCTTACTTCTCTTCCCTGGCGCACCAGGTAGCTGGCCAGTTCATTGTTAACCGGGTAAAGAATCTTTTTCTTGGATGGCCGGTTATTAAGTATCTCCAAATCATTCATAACCACAAATTAGGAAAGCAATATGATAAAAACTTAATTTTTATTATAGGACTATGTATAAAAAAAATGCTGTTAATGAATAATTAATTAGTTTAAACCGTTATTTTGCCAGCGCTAATGGGAAAGTTTACAGATAGATTAAAGAGTACGAGCCTGGTAAAAAAGCTGGTACACCTACTGGTAGGGATATGCACTTATCCCGGGATCGCTATTATAAACAAGTTGCGTATTCACGGCTCAGATAAAGTAAAGGCTTTGCCTAAGACCAATGTGCTGTTTGTTTGTAATCATCAAACCTATTTCCTGGATGTGATTACCATGTTCCATATTTTTTCGGCTATTAAATGGGGTAAAAGAGAACGACTCGGTTTTCCTTCCTATATGTTGAATCCTTTTACCCGGGTTAATTATGTAGCAGCCGAGCAAACTATGAAAAGCAGCTGGATGAGCCGGTTGTTTTTACTGGCGGGCGGGCTCACGGTACGCCGTACCTGGAATGAGAGCAGCAAAGAGCAACGGGCGGGCCTGGATCCCAGCGATACCCGTAAGATAGAAAGGTCACTTAAAAATAACTGGATCATTACCTTCCCCCAGGGAACTACCACACCTTATGCACCTGCAAGAAAGGGAACCGCGCTTATTATTAAACATCATAAACCTATTGTAATACCGGTTGTGATTAATGGTTTTTCTAAAGCATTTAATAAAACAGGGGTAACGCTTCGTAAAAAAGGAACCCTGCTTACGGTGACTTTTAAAGAGCCCCTTGAAATAGATTATGACGCTTCGGCACAGGAAATAACCGAGCAATTGATGGATGCAATTGAGCAAAGCAAAAAATTTATGCCTGAGGTATTGACGGCTGATCGTCACTAGAGGGCCTATGCTTCCTATATCGTTATGAAATATTTTTTTCTTTTTTTTCTTGCATGTTTGATAGCTGCGCCATCGGAAGCCCAGCTTGGTTCGTATAAAAAAGAACTTCACAATTATATTCCCAAAGGGTGGGTGCTGGATACAGCACTAAAAGGCGATTTGAATAAAGATCAGCAAGCAGATGTGGTGTTGGTTTTGAGGAATACAGATCCGTCAAATTTAAAAAAGAATGATGGTTTGGGTATGGGTCAACTGGATCTGAATCCACGCAGGCTACTTATACTTTTTAAAACAGGAACCGGTTATACAAAGGAACTGGCTTCTGATGTTTTTCTTCCTTCTATAAATGATGAGGAAAGTACCTGTTTGGAAGACCCCTTTTCTGAAGGCGGGATAGAAATATCCAAGGGTTTATTGAAGATCCGTTTACACTATTGGTTAAGTTGCGGTAGTTGGTATGTAACCGACTATGATTATATTTTCCGTTATCAGAATAAAAAATTTGAATTGATTGGTCTTGATGTATCGTCTTTCCATCGGGCATCTGGAGAGTCTTCTATTACCAGCTATAATTTTTCTACGCGCAAAAAACAAACGATTACCGGTATGAATGAGTTTGAAGAAACTAAAGTTAAACCGGTTGAAAAATGGGAAAAGATAAAGAATTTACGCCTGCTGAACCTGGCAGAAATGACCGGCGAAACAGCGATTGAAGAAATTGTTAACAAGGATCTATAGCGCTTGTAAGCCGAATGGCCTCCGCTGCCTGCTTTACATCATGTACTCTCAAAATATCAGCGCCATTGATCAGCCCTATTGTATTTAGAACAGTAGTTCCGTTAAGTGCCTCTTCCGCATCAGTGCCCAGGGTGCGGTAAATAAATCCTTTCCGGCTTACACCCAGGAGTACCGGGAGACCTGGCATTTTAAAGAGTCCCAGGTTGTTTAGCAATGTGAAGTTGTGGGTGGCGGTTTTTCCGAAGCCAAAGCCCGGATCAATGATAATGTCTTTTATTCCCTTACTTTTTAATAAAGCGATTTTTTGAATTAAAAAATCAAGAACCTCCCTGCATACATTTTCATACTGAGGATGATTTTGCATGGTTTGCGGAGTGCCCTGCATATGCATTAAAATATAGGGCACATTTAGTGAAGCTACCGTATCGATCAGTTCTTCATCAAGGCTGCCGGCGCTGATGTCGTTTATAATGGATGCGCCTGCCTGCACAGCCTCCTTTGCCACTTTTGCATAAAACGTGTCAACAGAAATGATCGTTTCAGGAAAAATTTTGTGTATAGATGCTATAGCGGGTATCACACGGGCTAACTCCTCGTCTGCCGATATGACTTCACTGCCCGGTCGGGTGCTTTGCCCGCCTATATCCAGTATAGCCGCGCCATCTGCGATCATTTGCTGCGCTCTGAGCAATAACTCGCCGTCGGCAGTATAGCGATTACCGCTGTAAAAAGAATCTTCGTTGATGTTCAGTATACCCATAACAATGGGTTTATTGATAGTGAGTAACTTGCCTTTACAATTAAGTGTGAACATCAATATTTGTTTTGCTATTTTTGTCGGAATTGCTTCTTTAGAAGCTAAGGTAGGGATTGGTTGAAAAGTTGACAAGTTTATTGGTTGAAAAGTTAACTGTTAGCGCTTCGCAACCGGCAGGCTTTTAACTTACTTACCAGGTGCCCGCTCCATCAAATACATTACATGATAAAAACAAACGAACAATATGATGCGGTGATCGCATCCTGTCAAAACGTTTTCTTCAAAAAAAATAAAGATTACGGAACAGCCTGGCGTGTGCTGCGCACGATCTCCATTGTTGACCAGATCTATATTAAGGCGCAACGTATCAGAACCATCCAAGAAAAAAAACAGCAACTGATTGCTGACGATATTGCGGGTGAGTTTTTAGGGATGATCAATTATTCCGTTATAGGATTAATACAGCTGGAATTACCTGCGGATGCACCCTGGGATTTGCCGGAAGATCAGGTAGTGGAAGCTTATAAAAAACATATAGCAGCTACCAAAGAGTTGATGCAAAGCAAAAATCATGATTACGGGGAAGCCTGGCGCAGCATGAGCCAGGAGGGGCTTACAGACCTGATATTGATGAAACTGTTTCGTATACGACAAATCATTAATAATGATGGTAAGACATTGATCAGTGAGGGCATTGATGCCAATTATCACGATATTATTAACTATTCGGTGTTCGCATTGATACTTGACAGCGAAGCCGGACATAAATAAATACCATGAAGGTAATTGTAAATGTTGCCCGTGTTATAGTGGGTATTCTCTTTATTTTCTCAGGCCTGGTAAAGGCCAATGATCCTATAGGGCTTAGTTATAAAATGCAGGAATTTTTCCTGGTTTGGGGTACCAGTTTTTTGGATGGAATTTCCCTCGCACTTTCAGTTATTATGATCGCTTTTGAGATCATCGCCGGAGTTGCCTTACTGTTGGGTTGGCGCATTAAAACCGTAAGCTGGCTGTTGTTATTGCTGATCGTTTTCTTTACCTTCTTAACGGGCTATGCACACTTGTCTGGTAAGTTTAAAAACTGCGGTTGTTTTGGCGATTGTATTCCTATCACCGCGCAAACTTCTTTTATCAAGGATATTATTTTACTGGTGCTAATACTGCTGATCTTTTTTAATACAAAATATATTAAGCCGGTATTTGCAAGGGGAGCAACCACCATCTTGTTGCTGCTGGCAACGGTATTCAGCTTTGCAGCACAGTGGTATACGCTAAAATACCTGCCTGTGGCAGATTGTTTACCTTTTAAAAAGGGAAATAATATACCTCAGCAAATGCAAATGCCTGCGAATGCTATACCCGATAGCACCATCATCACATTTGTATATGAAAAGGCTGGTAAGAAGGTTGAGTTTACAGCCGAAACATTCCCCGAAGATTTTGATGATAGTACTTATAAATTTGTTGATCGTTATGATAAAGTGATCAGGCCCGGGGTTAACAACGAACCACCCATTAAGGCCTTTGGCCTCACTGCACCAGATGGAAAAGATATAACACAGGAAATTCTTAATGCTGGAAAAGTAGTATTGCTATTTGTTGAAGGCGCCGAAACACCGCTGGAAAAATGGCAGGAAGGATTTGCCCGGATTGTAGCCGATGCGCAGAAAAAGAATGTGCCTGTATATATAGTAAGCAGTGCGGCCGCGCGTTTAAAGCCGGCCATTGATAAAACGGCCTTTAATGCGGTAGAGATTTTAAGCGGTGACAATACTATGATTCGGACAGCCGCGCGTACTAATCCTACCGTTTATGTGTTGAGCAAAGGAACGATCGAAGGTAAATGGAGTTATAAAAACTTTGATAAAGTAAGTTTGTAAGTATATGTTGTCGGGTGTTTGATGTGCGATTTGACGATGAAGATATTATCGTACACCATACATCGTATATTGTACACCATAATCATACATCTCCCATGGTGCAATACCTTATTAAAAAGATCCTTTACAGTATACTGGTTTTAGCCGGTGTGGTAGTATTGGTATTCTTTTTATTCCAGGGTTTTGGAGATCCGGCGCGCCTGGTGATGGGGCAGACAGGGGATGCCAAAACACAGGAGAACATCCGGAAAGAACTATACCTGGATCAACCCAAGTGGAAGCAGTTCCTGTTATATGTAAATGACGTGTCACCGATAGCCATTCACTCAAAGGAAGAGATCAGTGCCAAACAACTCAAGGGTGTTTTTATAGGAGGCGAGCGTAAGCTGTGCATAAAACTTCCATACCTAAGAAGATCTTATCAAAGCAAACGGGAAGTAGGCTCTATATTGATGCAGGCCTTACCCGGAACCATTATGCTTACCATTGCTGCAATGGCTATTGCGGTAGTAATAGGTATTCCACTGGGTGTGGTAGCAGCGGTTAAACAAAATACCTGGCTCGATACCAGTGCTATCTTTTCGAGTATAATCGGCATTTCCGCGCCTTCCTTTTTTATGGGAATCGTCATTGCTTATCTTTTCGGCTTTGTATGGACTAAATATACAGGGCTGCAGATTAGTGGTAACTGGTTTGATATAGATGAAGTGACTGGTGAACGCATTTTCAGCTTTAAAAATTTATTGCTTCCCGCTATTACATTGGGTATCCGTCCGATGGCAATAATTACACAGCTTACCCGTAGTGCCATGCTGGATGTACTGGATCAGGACTATATAAGAACTGCTTATGCCAAAGGTTTAAGCAAATGGATAGTAGTGTGGAGGCATGCTTTAAAAAATGCATTGAACCCCGTTATTACAGCTATCACCGGTTGGTTTGCTGAGTTATTGGCCGGAGCTTTTTTTGTTGAGTATATATTCGGCTGGCAGGGTATAGGTAAAGTAACTGTAGATGCTTTGGAAAAACTGGACTACCCGGTTGTAATGGGCTCGGTGTTAATATCTGCTACTTTTTTTGTATTGATGAATATTATTGCTGATTTGCTGTATGGTGTGTTTGATCCGAGGGTGAGGAAATAGGGATAGTAAATAGTGAATGGGAAATAGGGGGGTGGTAGATAGCTGGTGGGTGATGAGATTTAATGTTCAATATTCAAAGTTCAACCGTACGCCGTGCAACTTACATCGTACACACTATACCGGCGGAATACGATGGTTGTCTTACATCCAGCATCCAGTATCCAGCATCCAACCTACTTCACAATCACTTCTTTGATCACTTTTCCACCCAGTGCTTCATTTACCCGCTCAATGATCTTGGATCGCTGATAAACTAACTCATGTCTAAGAGGTGCTACTGAGGTATAAACAAATAACTTATCCCCGATAATCTGTAATTTGTCTGTGTAACGGGCTACTGTTTTACCCATGATGTTCTCCCATATAGCATCGATCTCTAATGCCTGTATATCGCCGCGAATACGACTTTTCTTTAAAAACTCTTTTAATGCTTCGCCTAAAGAATACTCGCCCATACTTTAAATTTTAATCAAACGCTTCAACCAGCTTACAAAGATATCAAATCAAAGTCGGCATTTAAAGTTTCGAGGTGTTTTATTAAACGTTCGTGATTGGTGTCGGTGATAAAAACCTGGCCGTCATTTTCCATGCAAACTTTCTGTAACAGGTTGCTGATGCGTTCTTCATCCAGCTTTTCGAAAACATCGTCCAGCAATAGAAAAGGAGTTACTTTTTTCTCTTGTGTAATAACCTGCAGCTCTGTTAGTTTCAAGGCAAAAAGCAGGCTTTTACGCTGCCCCTGGGAAGCTATATTCTTAAAGGGCTGTTGATTAAGCTGCAGGATGATATCATCGCGGTGTACACCAGCGGTGGTACGCTGTAGCATGCGATCCTTACTCTGGGTAGCCGATAATAGTTCTTCAAAAGAGGTTTCCAGTAACCGGCTATCGTACAGTATCGATAAGTTTTCTTCCTTTTGCGCGATCTCGGTGTACAATCTTTTTACTTTGGGTAAAAATGAAACCAGGAACTGGCTTCTTTGCTCAAAAATATAGTTGCCGGGTACAATCAATTGTTCCGTTAATATCTGCAGTAGTGCTTCATCCAGCCGGCCGGTTTCGGCTGCTGATTTAAGAAGGGAGTTGCGTTGCTGTAAAATCCTATTATATTGAATAAGCTTCTGTAAGTATTCAGGATTGAGCTGCGATAACAGGGAATCAAGAAAACCACGTCTCTCTTCGCTGCCTCCTGTAATTAATACAGCGTCATCAGGGGCAATTACCACACAAGGGTAACGGCCAATATGTTGTGAAAACTTTTCGTAGGCATTACCATTAATGAGGAACTCTTTTTTATTATTTTCTCTCAGGATGCAGGTTGCTGTTTCTTCAACATCATCCTTAGTTAACCGGCCTTCCAGCCTGAAGCCCTTTGAGCCCTGGTGTACATTAACAGTGTCAGTTGTACTAAAATAACTTTTGGTAAAGCAGAGATAGTGAATGGCGTCCAGGATATTAGTTTTACCCACACCGTTCTTCCCACAAATGCCAATTACGTTTTTACTGAAGTTAAAAACTTTGTTAGTATAGTTTTTAAACTGGAATAATGATATGGAATTCAGCCTCAGCATTTACACAAAAATAGGCTTTGGCTGGTACAAAATGCAAGTGCCCTGGCGATCATAACCAGTGGTGTTGCTTTGAAAGTTCAAAATGGGTATTTTGCAGGTCTCAAATAGCGATAAATAACCCAACTAGTGGAATATAGCACGGAGATAACATGGACAGATCTTGCCGGCCTCTTAGATGGCCAGGTGCATGTATATGCCTGCGATATAGCAACACTGGATATTAAAGACCTGTTGCCATTATTAACAAAAGAAGAATTAACCAGGGCTAAATCTTTCCGGCAACAGGCTGATGCAGATCGGTTCAGTACCGGCCGGGTTATTACTAAAAAACTTTTGGCGTATTATGGCGTAATGGATCCTTCAGCAATTATTATTAAACCGGGAGATAATGGGAAACCTATAGCTTATTCAGATACCCCGGCAGTACTACCATTTTTTAATATCAGCCACTCGGGTAATAAGGTGTTGATAGCTGTCAGTAATGACCCGGTAGGGATCGATATCGAGCAGGTTAAAAATGTAGAACTGAAAGTCCTGGCAGAGACGGTATTTTCTTCGGAGGAACTTCATTTATTCAATACGGCCGATAATAGTATTAACATGTTCTACCAGCTGTGGACCCGTAAGGAGGCATTACTAAAGAGTGTAGGAGTGGGCCTTCTGGATGACCTTCGCACCATTGATATCAGCCAAAAGGTAGATGCTGATTTTGTAAAGGCGTTTACTTACCAGCAACTGGCATTGTTTAGTTTTGCCGTGAATGACGAATACGGGCAGTACTTTGCCAGTATTTGTTATCCTCAAAACAACTCCCTCAGGTTTATTGAATTAACTAATGAATTGTTAAGTCAATTATAAATTAGCCGATGTCATTTCTAGGTTATATTTAAAACTGATTACACTGCAGATATCTTAACCCCGCCTGTTGCAGTCGGGCAGGCGCAAAGAAATAAGGACGCAAAGGATACGCAGAGATGTAGCCTGATTCTGGCGAAGTAAAACCTGGAATATGTAACGCAAACTACTCCGCTTTAACTCCCCGTTCTCAGCGGTAAATCTTTTACCGCGAAGAAATGTGCTCTGCGGTAATAGGCTACCTTTGTTTAATTGTCAGGACTTACTTTCTTTTCGATTTTTCCCATGCAGCGCTTTGCGATTTTTTAAAGTAGCGGTTCATGCCGGCAATCACTGCATAGTTCATCAGGCAGAAATAGTAGGGAATAAAAAAGGCTTTTACTTTGAGGTTTCTTTTTTCCAAAAAATAGCCCACCAGGCTTAAGCCGTAAAAGAGAATTTGCCCGGTCAGTAATGCAATATATAACGGGTGTTGAGTTTGCAAAGCAATGAAGATATTGAGTATGAAAACTAGTATCATCAGAAAAGGAGTGACCGTCCATCGTAAAACGCGGTGACTGATATATTGAAAAGTAAGTACAGGGTTACGGAATGGATTAGCGGCCTTTTTCAACCGGAATATAGACTGGATACCGCCTGCAGCGATCCTGATCTTCCTTTTCAGCTCTTCTTTTGAATCGGCAGATGCAGTTTCCATAGCATAAGCCTTAGGTTCGTAGGCAATTACAAATCCTTTTTCAGCAATACGCATTGCAATCATGTGATCATCTATGATGGTGTCGGTTTCAACCGGCTGGTACAATGATCTCCTGATACTGAATAGTTCTCCTGCGGCGCCCACATTACTGTACAATTCGTAATCCCATTTCTTTAAGGCAGATTCGTATTTCCAGTAGAATCCTTCACCTGCTGAGCTGGCATCTGCGCTATCGGCAACCATTATCTTTTTCTCACCTGCTACGGCACCCACTTTAGGGTCCTGGTAGTGTTTAACCAGTTCTTTAATAGCTTCCTTGTTCAGATAAGTATTGGCGTCTGTAAACACAACAATATCGCTGGTTAGTTCAGGCATTACCCTTTTTATAGCTGCCATTTTACCGCCCCGCTCGTCTTTATGATATAGCCTCACCTGGGTATAGTTTTGTATTTTCTGCGGCGTGCGGTCATTAGAGCCGTCTGTTACAAAAACGACATTGAAAAGATGAGACGGGTAATCCAGTTCCAGGCAGTTTTGAATTTTTTCCTCGATGTAGGCCTCTTCGTTGTAAGCCGCTATAAGCAAAGCTACAGTTGGTAACTGTTGTTCATTCAAAGTAATCGTCTGCTTCTTCTTGCCGATAATTCGTTTCAGCTTTATTAGCGCGTATAAAAAAATGCCATAACCGGCAAATGCATAAAAAACAATAAAAAGGCTGATCCAGAACAGAATAATCATGGTATAAAATATCCTAATGAACTGCTGTTTGCAGAATGGGTTAAATTCCACCAAATGCCTTTAAATGTTTGGGCCGCCAAATCGGTCCTGCCATTTCTCAAATGTATCAAAAGCTGTTTTGGTGTGGCTATAAAAATGTAATAAGCCGAAAATAAGGCTGTGTTAGTAAGGTTGGTATTTTTCCTGATATACAACATGCGGTTGCGCGTCATAAAAAACGCTTTAATGGGACTGGCTTTTCCTACACTGATCGACTCTTTATGATAAATAACTGCTTTTCCTGTAAACCAGATCTTTTTACCGATTCTTTTAAATTTTTCGCACCAGTCCAGCTCTTCATAATATAAAAAATACCGTTCATCCATCATGCCGGCCTGGTCCAGGTCGGTTCTGCGGCACATCACGGCAGCACCATGGCAAAAACCTGTCTCCCGGCTGTCGTTACTATATTGCCCTGTATCAATTTCTTTATCTCCGATAGCACCGTTTCGCGCGGTGATATAATTCATTGCTGTAAAACCGGCATATTGAATGAGTTTCTTGTTCTCATGAAATTTTATTAAAGGAGACAATAACCCGATAGAAGGATGCTGCTCCATTTCCTTAACCAATGCTTCTACAAAGCCTGCCGTTATTTCAGTGTCATTGTTAAGTAGTAAAAGGTAGTAACCTTTGGCATTTTTAATGCCCAGGTTATTGCCGCCCGCGTATCCCAGATTTTTAGAGGAATGGATATAGATAAGGCCCGGATATGCAGCTGCAAAATCCGTCATCCTGTTCTCCACAGGAGCATTATCCACGAGTATCACTTCAACTTCGTCACTATTGGTAAATCGTTTCACCGATTTTAAAAAATCTATAGTAACGGCTGGTTGGTTGTAGTTTACCGTTATTATTGAAGTTAGAGGCATTACGTTACGAAGATAAAATCTTTTGGCAATCAACCATTCGCTAAATTTAGTAAAGTCTGATGTATTTCGAAAACCTGCCTGATCACAGATGTCTTACCATTATTGTCTATAACAAAATTACAGCGCTTCATTTTTTCGGACTCCTCCATTTGTTTTTCCATGCGCGCTTCAATGGCTGCGCGATCCATGCCTCCGCCACGTTGAAGTACTCTTTTGATGCGCAACTCTTTTTCTGCCCATACACCTATGATATAGTCCAGATGCTTCTCACTTCCGCTTTCAAATATTAATGCTGCTTCTTTTATAGCATACGATCCCTGCTGCCTGGAGAACCAGTCTATAGAATCCATTATGGTTATAGGGTGAGTGATAGCATTTAACTGTGCCAACAGGGAAGCATTATTAAAAACCTTTGATGAGAGGTAAGCTCTGTTCAACTGGCCGTCCTTATAGGTATCCGTTCCAAAGAGGTTCGTTAGTTGCTGCCTTATTTGAAGGTTGGTGTTCATCAGGTTTTTGGCAGCGCTGTCGGCATCATAAATAGCAATGCCCAGGGTAGAAAAAATATTGGCAATGGTTGTTTTACCACTGCCAATACCGCCTGTAAGGCCAATTCGTAACATATTATAAGTTTGGTGCCTGCCTGTCGGCAGACAGGTTGCAGGTTTAATATTCAATGTTAAACCTTAAACTTTTAAACTATTTAGCTGGCGTAACAGCAGCAGGCTTATTGATCTGTGCTGTCCAATCCATGCTGATAGCCGATTTTTCAATTTTAATATAATTACCAGGGCTGATTTCGATGTTTAATGTACCATCTTCGTTTACCTGTTGAATTTTTCCGTGTATACCCGCTATCGTAACAATTTTATCACCTTTCTGTAAATCTTCGATAAACTTTTTCTGATTTTTTGCTTTTTTAGCCTGAGGGCGGATAAAGAACAGCCAGAATACGAGAACCATACCTACTAAAAAAATCAATTGAAACGATCCGGCGCCTTGTCCCTGTGCTTGTAAAATGTAATGCATCATTATTTATTAACTGTATAAAAATTATTTGGTAACATTCACCTGGAATGTTAATGTGTGCTGTGTGAAAGGTTTGGTGTTGGCAGTTACCACAACAGTTTTAGTATGTGTACCTTCACTTTGACCTTCGCTGTTAAACTTGGCTACAATTTTTTCTTCTTTTCCAGGTAAAACAGGTTTTTCGGGTTTTTCTGCTACGGTACATCCGCAACCTGGCTGAACGCTTGAAATAATCAAAGGTTTGTCCCCGGTGTTTTTAACCACGAAAGGAATTTCTACTACCTGTCCCTTTTTTACGTCTCCCAGGTTTTTAAAAGTGGAGTCTACCCAGCTTATTGTGGTAAAATTAGATGAATCCTTTAATGCCTCCTGTTTTAAGGAATCTGTTAAAGGTGCATCTGAGGCTGTTTTGTTTTCACCATTACTATTGCAGGCAACTAATGCAGCAGCAGCAGAAATAATCAGTACTAAACGTTTCATGTTATCCAGATTGATTTTAATTAATTTTTGCAGTGCGAATGTAGATCAATATTCAAACCCAGCGAAAAATATTGCCTTAAAATCAGGATTTTCGAAAATCCTTTTTCTTCAGCTTTCCTTCCTCAACCAGCTCTTTGTGAATATTATCGAGAATGCCATTTACAAAATGACCACTTTGAGCCGTACTGTAGTCTTTTGCCAGGTCGATATATTCGTTGATGGTTACTTTGGGTGGAATAGTTTCGAAATATAAAAACTCAGCTACCCCCAGTTTCATCAGCACCATATCCAGAAGGGCAATACGTTCGGGATCCCAGTTTTTTAACTTGGGAGTAATCAATGTTAACAGGTAATCTTCCTTATCAATCGCTGTTTTTAACAAATTTACGGCAAACTGCTCCTTATCGGAAGTAATAATTTGTTGAAAGCCTGTTGCTTGTGGTTTCCGTATAAACGCAGCAACACTTTGCACAATCATTTCGCCGTCGTCGTCCCAATTGCTGAATATTTCTTCGACATGCGCTACAAACTCCTCATTACCCAGCATCAGATCGTTAAAAATATACTCAAATATTTTGCGGTCTTCCTGCAGACTTTGTTGCTGTATATTTATATAATGCAGATATTGCTGAGAAGTGGTGAGCTGCATGTATATTTTTCTCACCAGCTCTTCATCTATCAGTTGCTCGGTTTTTTCGTTCTTAAAAGCCAGTTTAACCTCGTTGAGATCGAGTATCTGCCAAAGCAGGTTACTACCTGCCAGTTTGGTGTTAACATTCAGATCTTTTTCGCTCGGTATATATTTATGCGATTTGCGGAAGGCGTCTTTTTCGGCATAGCGGGCTATTTCGGTTAAAAAATGCACCACATACACCATTAAAGAGCGTGTTTGGCTGAAATGTTGTCTAAGCGTTTTTTGCGGATCAAGGGGTTTGTCGGTATCCAGACTGGAGGTGTACGAATAAAGGGTTTGCATCACTTTTACCCTTATGTTTCTTCTGCTAATCATTGAATCAAGAACTATTTTGAACCGGCGAAGATAAGGCTTTTATTAGTTGACAGGTTGAAAAATTGCTGGTTGACGGGGAGGATGGTTGACAGGTTGATAGTTGATGAGTTAACCGGGTCGGCTGTATGACTGAAGAATGGTAATCAGTGAACTGGTTGATTTGTTGAGCAGGGAGTAATAAAACTAAACAAGGGCTATAAATTTAAAGTACCTTGTCAACTAATCAACCAGTCAACTAATAAATAGCAGCCTTGCCAACCTGTCAACCTTTAAACGTGTTCACTTAATCAGCGATCAACGAACGTTGCCATCTTGTCATTCGGGCCGGGAGGATAGCCTTAGCCTGTCATCAACCTGAAAAAATTTCATGTTTGCTGACCATGGCATGTTATTTAGGGTACATTTGCCAACCATTTAGTGAGTGTATATACTCACTATTAAATAATCAAATTTTTTAAAAAGATAAACAATGGCTAAAAAATCGACTGTTACCCCTTTACATGACAGGGTAATTGTAAAACCAGCAGCAGCTGAAGAAAAAACAGCAGGCGGTATCATTATTCCTGATACAGCAAAAGAAAAACCACAACGCGGTACTGTAGTCGCGGCAGGTCCTGGTAAAAAAGACGAACCGGTAACTGTAAAAACCGGAGACACTGTATTGTACGGTAAATATGCAGGTACTGAAATCCAGATCGATGGACAGGATCTTTTAATTATGCGTGAAAGCGATATACTCGCTATTGTTTAATGTAAAATAATAAATGTAAGGTGATGAATATGTAATACATATCATTCTGCATTTAATATTTATTCAATATTTTAAATTCTAAATAGAGATGGCAAAACAATTACACTTCAATATTGAAGCGAGAAATAAAATGAAAAAAGGCGTTGATGTTTTAGCAAACGCCGTAAAAGTAACGCTGGGTCCTAAAGGCCGTAACGTAGTTATCGAGAAAAAATTTGGTGCCCCTGCCGTAACTAAAGATGGTGTTACTGTTGCAAAAGAAATCGAACTGGAAGATGCAATTGAGAACATGGGCGCTCAGATGGTAAAAGAAGTAGCTTCTAAAACTGCTGATATTGCAGGTGATGGTACTACTACTGCTACTGTATTAGCTCAGGCTATCATCAGTGAAGGTTTGAAAATGGTAGCTGCAGGTGCTAACCCAATGGACCTGAAACGTGGTATTGATAAAGCAGTTTCTTTAGTAGTAGAGAACCTGAAAGCGCAAAGCCAGACTGTAGGTAGCGATAGCAAAAAAATCAAACAGGTTGCTTCTATCTCCGCTAACAACGACGATCAGATCGGTGATCTGATTGCTCAGGCTTTTGGTAAAGTAGGTAAAGAAGGTGTGATCACTGTAGAAGAAGCGAAAGGTACTGATACTACTGTAGATGTAGTTGAAGGTATGCAATTTGACCGTGGCTATATCTCTCCATACTTTGTTACCAACAGCGAAAAAATGGAGGCTGAATTGCAAAGTCCATATATCCTGATCTACGACAAGAAGATCAGTGCAATGAAAGATATTTTATCTATCCTGGAAAAAGTAGCTCAAAGCGGTCGTCCTTTGGTAATTATTGCTGAAGATTTAGAAGGTGAAGCATTGGCTACCCTGGTAGTAAATAAATTACGTGGTACTTTGAAAGTAGCTGCTGTTAAAGCTCCAGGCTTTGGCGACAGAAGAAAAGAAATGTTACAGGACATCGCTATTTTAACAGGTGGTACTGTTATTTCTGAAGATATGGGCCACAAATTAGAAGGTGCCGATATTTCAGCTTTAGGTCAGGCGGCTTCTATTACTATCGATAAAGACAACACAATTGTTGTTGGTGGTAAAGGTAAAAAGGCTGATATCGTAGGTCGTGTAAACCAGATCAAAGCTCAGATCGAGTCTACTACTTCTGATTATGATAAAGAAAAATTACAGGAGCGTTTAGCTAAATTAAGCGGTGGTGTTGCTGTATTATATGTAGGGGCTGCTACAGAGGTTGAAATGAAAGAGAAAAAAGACCGTGTAGATGATGCTTTACATGCAACCCGCGCGGCTGTTGAAGAAGGTATCGTACCTGGTGGTGGTGTAGCTTACATCCGTGCTGTAGCATCTTTAGATGTTAAAGTAAAAGGTCAGATCGAAGACGAACAAACTGGTATGGCTATCGTAAAACGTGCTTTGGAAGCACCTATCCGCACTTTAACTGACAATGCAGGAATCGATGGTTCTATCGTTGTTCAGAAAATTAAAGATGGTACTGGTGATTTCGGTTTCAATGCAAGAACAGAATCTTACGAAAACCTGTTCAAAGCCGGTGTTATCGATCCAACTAAAGTTAGCCGTGTAGCATTGGAAAATGCAGCTTCTATCGCTGGTATGTTGTTGACTACTGAGTGTGTAATCGCTGACAAACCAGAACCTAAATCTGCGGCTCCTGCAATGCCAGGTGGTCCTGATATGGGTGGCATGGGCTATTAATTTAGTTGATGGTTTAAAGATGACGGTTGACAGCTGTTGGCCGTTAAATATAAAAAGTCCCGCTTCGGTTTCGAGGCGGGACTTTTATGTGTTGAAGGATTAAATGAGAACCGTGATTGGCATTGGTCTACTTCTCATCCCTTTGGGTATATCAAAGAGAAAGAGTGAATAGGTGGAGTTTCGGGAGTTCATCGAATAAAAGAAGGCATTCATCTAATAAATAGGGGTATTCGGCGAATTAGTGCTCTGTATAGCAATTTCGCTATATATCTTTATTACGGTTTAGAGGGCTAGAGTGGGCAACGACACCTTTCCAGGTATGGTTGACCCCTCTTTTTTGCATATATCTCTCGCATTACCCACAGATACAATATCAACAGGTTTACATGAAGCATCCATTCCGCTTGCGGAAAAGTAGTAAGCAAAGCAGCGCTGTATATTTCCGGGCGGGATATTTCACGCATCTTAGCAAGATTAACTACTAACTCCTTTCTATAACCGGGCGTATAAATATTTTTAAACAATAAAACGACAAGCCAATAACCAATTTTGCACTACAGGTAGTACCACGGATTGCGCTTCGAAGAAGAGATGTAGTTTTTCATATTCTTCCAGAAGGCCAGTACCATGTAAACGATAATAGGAGACCCCATGGTTAATACAGAAGAATAAATAAAATATTGCCTGATGCGACAAGGTGAAATATGTAACCTGTCACCAATAGAGGAGCAAACTCCAAAAGCATTCCACTCCACAAAATTTTTTAGGCGATTCATACTTACTATAGTTGGTTTACATTGCAAAATTACCAAATCTGCCGATAATTTCATCAGGTTCTATCAATTAGAACCCTTATTTTTTGTAAATTCGCGCCACTGCTAATGAAGGTATTACTAATATAAATATATTAAAATGGCATTTGATCTCGAACTGGTTGCGGAAATTCATTTTGAAATTGAACAAAAGCTAGCGATGGCCGTTAACTATTAAAACACCTTCTGATCTGAAAGCGAAAACTTTACACCTTGCCCCCGAAAAAAATATGCTCGCAGTTATTGTCTGTAATAGTGGTAAAGTTATGTAGATTTTGCTCGGGGTAAAGTGATCTCCGGCATTAAATAGAATGTATATCGACACAGGCTGGTAAATAAATGGCAGTACCAGCGACTGTTTTTAAATCTGCCTTCATATTGAAAAGAATTCTGTTATGAACATGTATAAGGATTACATTAAGGAAATTGAAGAAAGAAAGGCCCAGGGGCTTCATCCGAAACCTATCGATGGTGCTGAGTTACTAAGCGAAATTATCGCGCAAATCAGGGATTCGGCTAACGCGGACCGTGCAGATTCTCTTAAATTTTTTATTTATAATACTTTACCTGGTACAACAAGTGCAGCTGGTGTGAAAGCCCAATTTTTGAAAGAAATTATCCTGGGTGAGTCGGTGGTAGATGAAATATCAACTGCTTTCGCTTTTGAATTGTTATCACACATGAAGGGTGGGCCTTCTATTGAAGTACTGCTTGATCTGGCCCTGGGTAATGATGTAACTATAGCGCAACAGGCAGCTGCTGTTCTTAAAACACAGGTTTTCCTTTATGATGCAGATATAGACCGCTTAAAAGAAGCATTTAAGAACGATAACGAAATTGCCAAAGATATACTGGAAAGCTATGCTAAGGCGGAGTTCTTTACTAAATTGCCGGAGGTTCCGGAAGAAATCCAGATCGTAACATTTATTGCGGGTGAAGGTGATATATCTACAGATTTGCTGTCTCCCGGTAACCAGGCACACTCGCGTTCCGATCGTGAGTTACATGGTAAGTGTATGATCACACCAAAAGCACAGGAAGAAATCAGGACGCTCCAGGCACAGCATCCCGATAAGAGTGTCATGTTAATTGCGGAGAAGGGTACTATGGGTGTAGGATCATCCAGGATGTCGGGTGTGAACAACGTGGCACTTTGGACGGGTAAACAAGCAAGTCCTTATGTTCCTTTCGTTAATATTGCTCCGATTGTTGGTGGCACCAATGGTATCTCACCTATCTTCCTTACTACCGTTGATGTAACAGGGGGTATTGGTATTGATCTTAAAAACTGGGTGAAGAAAACTGATGCGGCAGGTAATGTGGTTCGCGACGAAAATGGTGATCCTGTTTTGGAAGAAGTATACTCAGTGGCAACTGGTACTGTTTTGACCATTAATACTAAAACGAAAAAATTATATAATGGTGAACAGGAGTTGATTGATATCGCCAAGGCGCTTACACCTCAGAAAAAAGAATTCATCAGGGCCGGCGGTTCTTACGCCATTGTATTTGGTAAAAAAATACAGACTGTTGCAGCTAAAATTTTGGGTATTGAACCAACTGCGGTATTTGCTCCTTCCAAAGAAATTTCAAACGAAGGACAGGGCCTTACTGCGGTAGAAAAAATATTTAACAGGAACGCGGTTGGAATTACGCCGGGTAAGATCTTACATGCGGGTTCTGATGTGCGGGTAGAAGTGAACATAGTTGGTTCGCAGGATACTACTGGCCTGATGACAGCACAGGAACTGGAGTCGATGGCTGCTACCGTAATTTCTCCGATTGTTGATGGTGCTTATCAATCAGGTTGTCATACTGCTTCTGTATGGGATAAAAAAGCCCAGGCTAATATTCCTAAGCTAATGAAGTTTATGAATGAGTTTGGTTTGATCACTGCCCGCGATCCTAAAGGTGAGTATCATTCCATGACAGATGTAATTCATAAAGTATTAAATGATATTACGGTAGATGAGTGGGCGATTATCATTGGTGGTGACTCTCATACCAGGATGTCTAAAGGTGTAGCCTTTGGTGCCGATTCAGGAACGGTGGCGTTAGCGTTGGCTACGGGTGAGGCATCTATGCCCATACCTGAATCAGTGAAAGTAACCTTCAAGGGTGAGATGAAGGAGCATATGGATTTTCGTGATGTAGTACACGCTACTCAGGCGCAAATGCTGCAACAATTCGGTGGGGAGAATGTGTTCCAGGGTAGAATTATTGAAGTGCATATCGGTACGCTTCCGGCAGACCAGGCTTTTACTTTTACAGATTGGACTGCGGAAATGAAAGCCAAAGCTTCTATCAATATTTCTGAAGACGATACCTTGATTGAATCGTTGGAGATTGCCAAAGGCAGGATACAGATTATGATCGATAAAGGCATGGATAACAGCAAGCAGGTGTTGCAGGGATTAATTAATAAGGCAGACAAACGTATTGCTGAAATTAAATCGGGTGAAAAACCTGCTCTTACACCTGATGTCAATGCGAAATACTATGCGGAAGTAGTGATTGACCTGGATGTTATCGTAGAACCCATGATCGCTGATCCGGATGTGAATAACAAAGATGTGTCTAAGCGTTATACGCATGATACGATCCGCGCCTTATCTCATTATGCCGGTGATAAAAAAGTAGACTTAGGCTTTGTTGGTTCTTGTATGGTGCACAAAGGTGATTTGAAGATTGTTTCTCAAATGTTGAAAAACCTTGAAGCACAACAAGGAAAAGTAGAGTTTCACGCGCCGCTGGTAGTAGCTGCACCTACTTATAATATTATTGATGAATTGAAAGAAGAGGGAGACTGGGATCTGTTGCAAAAATATTCGGGCTTTGAGTTTAGCGATCTGTTGCCTAAAAGTACCGCCCGCACTGAGTATGAAAATATGATGTACCTGGAGCGTCCAGGCTGTAATCTTTGTATGGGTAACCAGGAAAAAGCAGCAAAAGGCGACACTGTGATGGCCACTTCAACCCGTTTATTCCAGGGACGTGTGGTAGAAGACTCTGAGCGTAAGAAAGGGGAGTCTTTACTGGCATCAACCCCGGTAGTGGTGTTATCGGCTATCCTGGGACGAATTCCCAGCATCGACGAATACAAGGCTGCTGTAGAAGGCATCAACCTTACCAAGTTTGTTCCTTCGGTAAAAGAGTTAACCGCCTAAAATCACAGCTAGGATTTAATATAATCAACCCCGTTCTGTTTGAGCAGAGCGGGGTTTTTCTTTATGCATATGTTGAGTTTAACTGGTTTTGGCCCTATTTCTGCAACCCTTGGGGTGGAGTTGGTTTTCGCTTTGGGAAATATCCAATCGCAACCTACAATCCTTAACTTTGTATCCTCTCGCAAATCATAATTTTTTACTACAAAAAAATTAGTAGACATGGCATTTGATCTCGATCTGATTAAGAAAGTTTATTCTGAATTTGAACAAAAAGTAAACGATGCGCGCCAGTTACTGGGTCGTCCTTTAACTTTCACCGAAAAAATACTATATGCACATTTGACGAATCCTGCAACCAGGGCATACGACAGGGGTGTTGACTATGTAGACTTTGCCCCTGACAGGGTAGCTATGCAGGATGCCACAGCCCAGATGGCGCTATTGCAGTTTATGCAGGCCGGCAGGGCTAAGGTGGCGGTGCCGTCAACAGTGCATTGCGATCACCTTATTATGGCTGAAACAGGCGCTGAGGCTGATTTAAAACATGCCAATACAGAAAGTAAAGAAGTGTTTGATTTTTTAGCTTCCGTATCTAACAAATATGGAATTGGCTTTTGGAAGCCCGGAGCCGGTATTATTCACCAGGTGGTTTTAGAAAACTACGCGTTCCCCGGAGGTATGATGATTGGTACCGATAGCCATACGGTAAATGCCGGTGGTTTGGGAATGGTGGCTATTGGCGTAGGCGGTGCTGATGCCTGCGATGTAATGGCGGGTTTGCCCTGGGAGCTAAAGATGCCTAAACTGATAGGTGTTAAACTGACCGGAAAATTAAATGGCTGGACGGCTCCTAAAGATGTGATCTTAAAAGTAGCCGGTATCTTAACCGTTAAAGGAGGTACCGGCTGTATTGTGGAATATTTTGGAGAAGGGGCTATATCTATGAGTTGTACGGGTAAGGGCACTATTTGTAATATGGGTGCCGAAATTGGTGCTACTACTTCAACCTTTGGTTACGATGATAGCATGAGCCGTTATCTGAAAGCCACCGGTCGTGAAGAAATTGCTGCAGCAGCAGATGCTATCGCTCAACACTTAACAGCCGACCCAGAAGTATATGCTAACCCGGAACAATATTTTGACCAGTTAATCGAAATTAACCTGGATGAGCTGGAGCCTCATCTGAATGGCCCTTTTACGCCCGATCTGGCTACGCCGATCTCTAAAATGAAAGAAGTAGCGGCGGCTAATGACTGGCCCACAAAAGTGGAAGTAGGACTAATCGGCAGCTGTACCAACTCTTCTTACGAAGATATCAGCCGCGCTGTTTCCCTGGCCAAACAGGTGAATGAAAAAGGGCTTAAAACAAAAGCAGAGTTTACAATCACTCCAGGTTCTGAACAGGTGCGTTACACCATCGAACGGGATGGATTCCTGGATACTTTCAACAAAATTGGCGCTACCGTATTTGCTAATGCCTGCGGGCCCTGTATTGGCATGTGGAACAGGGTAGGCGCTGAGAAGAAGGAGAAAAATACAATCGTTCATTCGTTCAATAGAAATTTTGCCAAACGCGCCGATGGTAACCCGAATACCTATGCATTTGTTGCTTCTCCCGAAATCGTGACAGCGCTCGCTATTGCGGGCAACTTAACATTCAATCCGCTTACAGATACTTTGATTAATGAGAAGGGAGAAACAGTGAAACTGGACCCGCCAACGGGCGAAGAATTACCGGCCAGGGGGTTTGCGGTAGATGACCCCGGATATCAGGCTCCTGCTGCAGATGGCAGTGGTGTTCAGGTAATCGTTGATCCGGCCAGTAAGCGTTTGCAGTTATTAGATCCGTTTGCCCAATGGGAAGGTTCAGACCTGAAAGGATTGAAATTACTGATTAAGGCTAAAGGCAAATGTACCACGGATCATATTTCTATGGCTGGTCCCTGGTTGAAATTCCGCGGACACCTGGATAATATATCTAATAATATGCTGATTGGGGCGGTGAACTTTTTTAATGATAAAACTGATAATATCAAGAATCAACTGACCGGGGAGTATGGTGCAGTACCGGCTACCCAGCGGGATTATAAAGCGGCTGGAATTGGTAGTATTGTAGTGGGTGATGAGAACTATGGTGAAGGTAGCAGCCGCGAACATGCCGCCATGGAGCCCCGTCATTTGGGCGTGCGTGCTGTTCTGGTAAAATCATTTGCACGTATTCATGAAACTAACCTGAAAAAACAGGGTATGCTGGCATTGACTTTTGCTGATAAGGATGATTATGATAAAATACAGGAGGATGATGTGGTGGATATTATTGGTTTAACCGAATTCGCTCCCGGCAAACCCTTAACACTGGTACTACACCACGCTGATGGTACCGCTGAAAACATCCAGGTGAATCATACTTATAATCAGCAACAGATCGAATGGTTTAAAGCCGGCGGCGCGCTGAATATTATAAGGAAAGAGTTCGCTGCTAAGAACTAGCATTGATCAATAAAATGTTCAAAGGTGTTATTCTTTAAAAGAATAACACCTTTTTTGTTGCGTTATTCAACAGCAACACGTTTTAAGTACAAAACATAATTGTAAATGAAACGAAGTATTGCTCTGGCCTGCTTTTTCTTAACCTCAATATACCTGGTATTCATCAGTTCCTGTAAAAAAGAAAGTAGCGGAGAGCAGGGTTATTACGTAACAACCGCCTATAAAAATACGCTTGCGGTGCCTGTAACCATTCAATACGGTTTGCGATTGAAAAGACAGCCGGTTAAGGAGGATACTACGGGGTTTATCGGCCAGGGAATAGTAATCGAACCTGGAAAGGCTTATGAGACTTCGGTATTTATATGTACGGCTAATTGCGGGCCCCAATTTCTGAGCGAGTCAGATCCCCGTTATCAGAAAAACCTCGTTAAGGTAACTATAAGTGGCAAAGAGAAAATAGACACCTTGTGCAGCGTTTATTATTGGCTTTTTCCGGATGCTGAAAGAAAGACAACCTGCGAAGCCGACGTGGCCAATCTTTTTAAAGATGAACAATGGGTTAAAACCAAGGATGCTGCCGGAAATATTATACGGAGAGAATATGTAATAGACGAGTCTGATATGGCGGAAATGAGATAATTTTTTGAAATAGCGACTTTGCTTATTGGTTAGCTGTTGCGAAATAGTAATTGCCTGCGTTTTTAATAATATACTTTTAAATTCATACTGCGATGAGGTTTTCAATTGTTAGTATACTTTTCATTGGCCTGGTAATATTGGCATGTAATAAAAACTCCCGGGTTAACGATGACTGCGAATCGGGCTGCAAACCCAACCGCGTATGCACTGAAGAATTCAGGAGTTTAATGGTGCAGGTAATTAACCGTTCTTATGCGGGAGTGGAGCTGGATAGTTTTAAAGTGATAAGAGTAAGCGATCAAAAAATAATACTTGACAATAGCAAATGGCAACCGTCGCCTGGTGTTTCTTATATGCCGGGTGCTTATTTGGTGTATTCGGATGCCTATAGGGACGAAACTTCGGTTTGCGGTGAGGACTTTGTATTTAAGGGGTATTTGGATAACCAGGCCGTTGCAAATGGGGTATTTAAAATAGCACATGACTGTTGTCATATTAACCTGGTATCCGGCGATACAAAGATTGTTATAGACAAATAAAAACCGCTGATCAAATCAGCGGTTTCAATTAGTCGTCATCCTGTGTAAACCGGTTGGCTTCGGCAAGAATAATTCACAAGGATTTAGCGAATTTCTTTTGTCCTATCGGAAACACAAGATGACAATATCTTAAACTATCGGTCGTCGTTGTTTCCTATACTAACGAATATTATGTTGGAAATGTTTTAGTAACAATGCTTTAATAATTGTTAAAACTATTTCCCGGTCATTAGTTTTCTTAAGTTCATTAATCCGTAACGCATTCTGCCCAATGCTGTATTAATACTGCATCCGGTCATGTCTGCAATTTCTTTAAAGCTAAGGTTCGCAAAATGTCTCAATATGATTACTTCCCTTTGCTCTTCGGGTAACTGTTCCAAAAGGTCTTTAGCCTTACCCATACTTTGAACTTTGATTATCTTGTCTTCGGCATTTTGTTCGGTACAGTTAATAGTGTCCAGCACTTCATTATCTGTATTGCTTTTTGCAAAGGGAAAACGCTTCAATTTTCTAAAATAATCAACGCACAAATTATGGGCAATACGCATCGCCCAGGGCAGGAACTTACCTTCCTCTTTGTATTTACCACTTTTAAGGGTTTCTATAATCTTAATAAAAACATCCTGCGAAATATCTTCCGCGTGGTATTTATCCTTGACAATAAAAAGTATCGTATTAAAAAGCTTGTCCTTGTACCTCTCCAGTAATGAATCGAGGGCCGATTCGTTACCACTTGTAAACAAGTGTATAAGCTCGTTGTCGCTCTTTTTTATATCTGTAGTCATTACTTTCTGAAATGATTAAAATGGTTGTAGCTCTTCTGTTTCTCCCCATGTACCGTTCTCTCTATTACTGCTACGGATGCAAATCACCCAAAAAATTGCCCAAAAGTGTTAAAAATTTTGTTAAAGTTACAATTATTTGTTAACAAACTGTTGATTATCAATAATAATATTTTTAATGACGTGGTGCTTAGGGTAATGTGATCTCTATTTCGAAAACCGGCTAAAAAGCCCGAAAAACAAGTATTTCTAAACAATTTTGCAGCTACTTTTGTAAGCTGTACAGGTAAAATTTAATAATGGCGGCACAGAAAAAATCAAGCGGCGAAATACTGATAAAAGGGGCGAAAGTTCATAATCTTAAAGATGTAACTGTTAGTATTCCGAGAAATAAATTTATTGTGGTTACAGGTGTTTCTGGTTCGGGAAAATCTTCTTTGACCATTGACACCTTGTATGCTGAAGGGCAACGGCGGTATGCTGAAAGTCTTAGTGCTTATGCAAGGCAATTCTTAAACCGCATGAATAAACCAGAGGTAGATTATATTAAAGGATTGTGCCCCGCCATAGCTATAGAGCAAAAGGTAATTACCCGTACGCCCCGTAGTACAGTTGGTACGATGACGGAGATCTATGATTATTTAAGATTGCTGTTTGCAAGGGCCGGTGTAACTATTTCGCCTGTATCAGGACAGGAAGTTAAAAAAGATGATGTTGCTGATGTGGTGGGCGCTATCCGGAAACTGCAGGAAGGAGATAAGGTTTTTATCCTGGTTAAATTTAAACAGCATCGTAACCGGGATATCAAAGAAGAACTGAACATATTAATGCAAAAGGGTTTTAGCCGGATTGCAATGGATAGCAATGATGCCGGTGAGGGAATGGCGGTAAAACGGATCGAGGACTTTTTAGAAATGGATGCTGCTGCTATAACCAAACAGTTTCAGGCAGGTAGAGGCAAAAAAGAAAGCGCCTATATTTTGATAGACCGTATTGTAGCAAAAGATTTTGATGAAGATGATATTCATCGCCTTGGAGATTCGATTGGTACGGCGTTTTACGAGGGTGAAGGGGATGTGTATGTTGAAGTAATTCCGAAAAGCGGGAAGAAGAAGTTGCTGAATTTTAATAGTCGTTTTGAGCTGGATGGTATTGTGTTTGAAGAGCCACAGCCTAATCTTTTTTCTTTTAATAATCCTTTGGGCGCTTGTCCTACCTGCGAGGGTTTTAGCCTGGTTTTAGGTATTGATACCGACCTGGTAATACCTGATAAAAGATTAAGTGTTTATGAGGGTGCCGTGGCTCCCTGGAAAGGGGAGAAATTGGGTAAACGGAAAGATGCTTTTGTAAGAGCTGCGGCTAAAGATAATTTCCCGGTGCATAAACCGGTGGCAGATCTTACCAAAGAGCAATACAATTATTTATGGAAAACAAGAGGTGGCATCAATGATTTTTTCAGAGAAGTAGAGCAGAATTTATACAAGGTACAGTACCGTGTTTTATTAAGCCGCTATAGAGGGCGAACTACCTGTCCTGATTGTAACGGTTATCGTCTCCGCAAAGAAGCATTGTACGTTCAGGTCGGAGGAAAGAATATCGGAGAGCTTTGCGAAATGCCGGCACGGGATTTAAAAACCTGGTTTGATCAGCTAAAGCTAACCAGTCATCAAAAAGAAATAGCGAAACGTATTTTATTAGAGGTTAATAATCGCCTCGATACTTTATTGAAGGTTGGATTAGGATACCTGACCATGAACAGGGTGGCCAATACATTGAGTGGTGGCGAAAGCCAGCGCATACAGTTAACCCGTAGTTTGGGTAGTAACTTAACCAACTCGCTATATATACTGGATGAGCCATCGATCGGTTTGCATTCGCGCGATACCAGCAACCTGATCAAAGTATTGAAAGAGCTGCGCGATTTAAATAATACGGTAGTGGTAGTGGAGCACGATGAAATGGTGATGCAGCATGCGGATCATATTATCGATATGGGACCTTTGGCATCCCATTTAGGAGGAGAGGTAGTGGCTGAAGGTGATTTTAAAACCCTGATCAAAAACCCTGAGAGTTTAACAGGTAAGTATCTAAGCGGTGAGTTTTCTATTGCGCCGCCCAAAACAGTGCGTAAATGGAATCGTTCAATCAAGGTAGAAGGAGCGAGACATAATAACTTAAAGGATATTACGGTGGAGTTTCCACTCAATGTGCTTTGTGTGGTAAGTGGCGTTAGTGGTAGCGGAAAAACCACGCTGGTAAAACAGATCTTATACCCGGCCTTACAAAAAATGAAGGGCGAGTTCAGTGGCGATAAAGTAGGATTTCATAAAGCCATTACAGGTGATGTGGAGAGCGTGCAGCAGATAGAAATGGTGGATCAGAACCCGATTGGTAAATCTTCGAGAAGTAACCCGGTTACTTATATAAAAGCTTACGATGAGATCAGGGATCTTTTTGCAAAGCAGCCGTTAAGTAAGATGAGGGGATTTCAACCCAAACATTTTTCTTTTAACGTAGATGGGGGCAGATGTGATACCTGTAAAGGAGAAGGCGAACAAATTGTTGAAATGCAGTTCCTGGCCGATGTGCACCTGGTTTGCGAAAGCTGCGGCGGTAAACGTTTCAAAGAAGAGATACTGGAAGTTAAATACAAAGACAAGAGTATTTTCGATGTGCTCGAAATGAGCGTGGATGAAGCCATTGACTTTTTTGCAGATGAAAGAAAATTGTCAGATGCAATCAGACCATTGAGCGATGTAGGATTAGGCTATGTTAAATTGGGGCAGTCTTCAGATACTTTATCGGGCGGTGAGGCGCAAAGGGTAAAACTGGCTTCGTTCCTGGGTAAGGGCAAAGCCAGTAATAAAGTGCTGTTTATTTTTGATGAGCCTACTACGGGTCTTCATTTTCATGATATTAAAAAGCTGTTGGCTTCTTTTAATGCGTTGATTGAACAGGGACATTCTATACTGGTGATAGAACATAATATAGATGTAATAAGAAGTGCGGATTGGCTGATTGAACTGGGACCCGATGCAGGCGATGGTGGCGGTGAGTTAGTATTTGCGGGGAAACCAACTGATATCAAAAAAGTAAAAGAAAGTTATACTTCGAAATATATTTAGGAATGACGTTTATCCTGGAAGTGTTTTAAAAAAAGCATTGAGGAGTTAAGGATTAAGGGGACTATTTCTTAATGTCACTTAATTCCTTAATGGTTAAAATAATAACAACAGAAAGCAAACAAAAGAGGTTGATCCGGACGGATCAACCTCTTTTGTTAAAAATATAAATGAAGTTATATAGCAGGTTCCTGCTGGCTTAAGCAATGAAAGCTTCCCAGGCCCCAGATGATTTCAGTAGAATCAATACCGATAACCGTTCTGTCTTTAAAATGCTCCTGTATAATTTTTAACGCAGCATCATCTTTACTGCAACGATAAGTAGGTACTATCACCGATTTATTAGCAATGTAAAAATTAGCGTAGGATGCCGGCAATCTCTGCTCTTCATACACTACCGCATCAGGCATGGGTAGTTCAATAATATTGAGCTGTTTGCCGTTCAATAAACGCATTTGTTGTAGTTGCTTCAGGTTATTTTGAAGCAATTCGTAATTCTCGTCGTTTTTATTTTCTTCAATAACAGTTAGCACCGTATCCTCATTTACAAAACGAACCGTATCATCAATATGTCCATCAGTGTCATCGCCTACAATACCATCTTCTACCCAAAGTACCTGCTCTGCGCCATAGTAATTGTATAAATATTCCTCTATTTGCTGCTGATTCAGGTGTGGGTTCCTGTTTTTGTTTAAGAGACAGGCAGTAGAAGTTAGTATAGTGCCATTGCCATTAAATTCAACAGACCCGCCTTCCATAACGATTCCCGGGTTAAAAACCGGTAATCCGAATTGCAGTGCAATCTTTGTCGGAACCACATCATCGAGGTCATAGGGAGGATACTTATCGCCCCAGGCGTTATATCCCCAGTCAACCACCACTTTTTTATGTTCTTTTGCATTAGGGTTGATGAGGAACGCTGGTCCATGATCCCGACACCAGGCATCGTTGGTTTCATTAAAATAGAACGCAACTTTAGTAAGATCAACACCTTGTTTTTGGAGATGCTTTAATGCAAAAGATTTCATTTTTTCATCTGCCACATTAATACGCACCAGTTCGTGTTTTGCTAATTCTTTAATGAAGTGTGCATAGTATGGATATATCGTATTGAGCTTGCCCGGCCACGACGCTTCTTTATGAGGCCAGCTCAGCCAGGTAGCCTCATGCTGGTGCCATTCGGCGGGAAAAGAATAGCCAAGTTGTTTGGGTGTTGATAAGTCGGGAAGTCGAAAAGTCGGAGAGTCTGGAAGTCCGGATGTCGGGGAGTTCGGAAGGCCGGATGTATTAGATGTCATTTATTTTAAAGAATTTTTTAAGGCATTAATCATAACCAGTATTTCTTCACATAGTTTGTAAAGAGAATTAAAGCTGTCTGCAGGGATGATATTTCTTCTCTTACCTAAATGAAGGCATCCTACTACTTCTATATTGGATCGAAGTGCAATATTCAAAAACCGTTTAAATTCTGCATTACTTTGGCCTGTTGAGCCTTCCGCAATATTAAGGGAAACAGAATCTGCTGCCCTTCTTATCTGAGAAGCTAATGCAAACCGCTCGTCTATAGGAAATAGTCTGGCCAGACAATCCGCTTCAAAAGACAGGTCAACTGCTTTCTGCCAAACCATTAGTTTTTCAAATTTGAAAGACAAATTAATATAATTATAGTTTGATTGATCTTACAGACTTTCTGACTTACGAACTTACTGACTTTAATTCTCGTCTATGTAACGCTTTGTAATAGGCTGATAACTGTCTATCCTTCTGTCGCGCAGAAAAGGCCAATGCATCCGGAAATTATCTGCTTCCTTCAGGTCTAACTCAACCACTTCAGTTTCTTCATTATCATGCGATGCCAGGTAAATCAGTTTGCCCTGCCCGTTGGTAGCAAAGCTGCCACCCCAAAATTTCATCGCACCATTTTGTTCAAATCCAACACGGTTCACGCTTACTACCGGAATGCCGTTAGCAACAGCATGGCTGCGCTGTATCGTTTGCCAGGCATTGTATTGGTCTTTATTAGTTTCTTCATCCTGTTCCGTTGCCCAACCAATTGCAGTAGGGTAGAACAAGATCTCAGCACCCATCAACGCCGTGATACGGGCCGCTTCAGGATACCATTGATCCCAGCAGATCAATATACCAATAGTTGCAAATTTGGTCTTAAATACTTTATAGCCGAGGTCGCCTGGTGTAAAGTAGAATTTTTCGTAATAAGCGGGATCATCCGGGATATGCATTTTACGATACTTGCCTAGGTAGGTTCCATCTGCGTCCAGCACAGCAGTTGTGTTGTGATACAAGCCTTCAGCTCTTTTTTCGAAAAGTGAGGCGATAATGACAACGCCCAGTTCTTTAGCCAAAGCACCCAACACTTCGGTAGAAGGGCCGGGAATGGACTCAGCCAGAGAAAAGTTATTATAATCTTCTACATCACAGAAATATAATGAAGTAAACAGCTCCTGCAGGCATACAATCTGTGCGCCTTTAGCAGCTGCTTCCCTTGTTTTTTCAATTGCTTTGTCCAGATTTTCCTGCTTATCTGCAGTACAACTCATCTGAACCATGCCTATTTTTACTTTTGCCATGTCGTTTTTTTATAGAAGGTGCAAAGGTACTTCAAAAAATCAGTACAGGTTACAAAATGGATATAGCCTTTTTATCTTTATAAAAAGAATGGTATGGAACTGATAAAGAAGTATTTTGATGAACTACAGGTACAAAACACGCACGACTGGAACTTTTTTCGGTCAAAACTCGAATGCATTAACTATCCCGCACGTACCGTTATTTTGAAAAAAGGTCAGGTGGAACAATACCTTTCGTTTATTGAAAAAGGCATCGTTCGGTTTTATATACCCCAGGAAGACCGGGAATTAACTTTCTCTTTTTCCTTTGCAAATAATTTTGTCAGCGCTTACGATTCTTTTTTAAGAGCAATGCCAAGTTTATATCAGGTGGAAACATTGACTGAATCTACTTTATGGCGAATAAACATTACCGACCTGCAGGAGGTATACGAACAAACTGATGCCGGAAATATCATAGGAAGAAAAGCAGCAGAGGGACTGTTTCTCAAGAAGTCTCAAAGAGAAATGTCATTATTGTATGATAACGCCGAAACCCGGTATCTGAAGCTATTGTCTGAGCAACCCCATTTAATTCAGCAAATACCATTAAAATATCTTGCATCTTATATTGGAATAACACCACAGGCATTAAGCAGGATCAGGAAAAGGATTTCTTAACCCGGGTTCATTTTTGTTAACAGCAATTGATTTGATATTTGTTGAAAAAATGAAACCACTGATCTTACTTCTGATATGTTTCTTACTAACCGGCCTGGGAATACGTATTTACGAGGGTGCCTGGAATGTGCCTTTGGCGGGGAAGGCAGCTATGGCTATTATGTTGCTATTTACGGGAGCAGCCCATTTCAGGTTTAATGCGGGCATGACAGCCATGCTTCCTGCTTTTATTCCGTTCCGAAAAGCTATTGTTTATGCAACCGGCATTTTTGAAATAGTTGCAGCGGCCGGCTTGCTTTGTAATAGTGTAAGCGTACCGGTGGCCTGGTCGCTTATCCTTTTCTTTGTTTTGGTATTGCCGGCTAATATTTATGCAGCTCTTCAAAAAGTAAACTACGAAAACCCAAATGAGAGGGGGCCTTCTGCCCGCTATCTTTGGTTTAGGGTACCATTACAATTGTTTTTTATAGCCTGGGTTTATTTCTTTTCGATCATTAATCAGTGATCAGCTTGCCTGGCACAAAAAATGCGGAACTTTTCGGCTCCGCATTTTGTATATTTTTTTGCTTTTTTTACCTGAGACGGTCCAGATCTTTGATCAGTTTCTGGTCTTTTCTAATACCCTGTATCGCAAAGAAAAAGCCTATTACAATCAATAAAGTGAGTAATGCTGTAATAGCTATGTTGCCCGCAGAAAAGTTCTGGCTATAAATCCAGTATACAGCGATCAGCCCCAAAGAAGCGATCAATCCTAAAATGCTTAATTGTATTTGCTTCTTGCGGTCTTTGAACAGGAATATGGTTACAGCAGATAAGCCCAATACTAACACCGTCAATAATATTAAGTATATATTATCTGTGGCTGTTAGCTCAGGGCCCTCTACACCAGTAGTTCCGGGCGCTACAACGCCACTGTAAAATGGAAGTTTAAAAGTCAATCCGCTGCTGATAGCAGAAAGCAATAACCACAGTGTTTGTTTTCTTTGAATCATCTTTATAAGTTGAAGTGTTAAACAAGTTGACAAGTCTGCAAGGGGAGCCTTTATTAGCTCATCAACTTTTCAACGGTGAACTACTTATCCAAGCTCCGGATACAACGGGAACTGCTTCATGAAAGCTTTTACCTCTTCTCTTACATCGCCAATCAGCTTTTCGTCATCAGCGTTAGTAAGCACTCTGTCTATCAGGTCCACCACCTGTATTACGTGATCTTCTTTCAACCCCCGTGTAGTTACCGCAGGAACACCTATCCTGATACCTGATGTAACAAAAGGAGACTTATCGTCGAATGGTACAGCGTTTTTATTCAGGGTGATAAAGGCCTTGTCTAAAGTTTCCTGTGCTTTTTTACCGGTGATATTTTTGTTGCGAAGGTCAATCAGCATCAGGTGGTTATCGGTGCCACCGCTGATCAGGTTATAATCTTTAGCCACAAAAGCCTTAGCCATAGCTTGCGAATTCGCCACAATTTGTTGAGCGTAAGCAGTAAAACTGTCATCTAATATCTCGCCAAAAGCTACTGCTTTAGCAGCAATGATGTGCTCCAACGGACCTCCCTGTATACCGGGGAATACCGCCAGGTCTAACAATTGAGTAATCGTACGTGTGTTTCCTTTAGGATCTTTAATACCCCATGGATTTTCAAAATCGTGGCGTACCATAATAACACCTCCGCGCGGGCCGCGCAATGTTTTATGAGTGGTACTGGTTACAATATGGCAATGATCGAAAGGATCGTTCAATAAACCCTTTGCAATCAACCCTGCCGGATGTGCAATATCAGCCAAAACTATAGCGCCGATTTTATCGGCAACCGCACGAATGCGGGCATAGTCCCAGTCACGGCTGTAGGCAGAAGCGCCGCAAATAATCATTTTAGGCTTTTCGGCCAATGCTTTTTGTTCCAGGTCTTCGTACTCAACTAATCCTGTTTCTTTATTTACTCCGTAAGAAATAACCTTGTAATGCTTACCGCTAAAATTCGCGGGGCTGCCATGGGTAAGGTGTCCACCCATGCTCAGGTCCAGTCCCATTATAGTATCACCGGGCTTTAAAACAGCCTGGAAGATGGCTGCATTGGCCTGCGCACCACTGTGTGGTTGCACATTAGCCCAGCTTAAATTAAATATTTGCTTTAACCTGTCGATAGCCAGGTTCTCAATTTCATCAACTACTTCACAACCACCATAATACCTGCGTCCGGGATAACCTTCAGCATATTTATTGGCGGGCACGCTACCCATTGCCTGTAATACCTGGTAAGAAACAAAGTTTTCTGAGGCAATCAACTCAATGTCGTTGCGCTGTCGCTCTAATTCTTTATTGAGCAGTTCAAAGAGGATAGTATCATTTTGCATGGCGCAAAATTAAGGTTATACAAATTTTTATCGGCATATTTTACCCACAAGAACCTTGTTTTTATGTGTAAATGATAAATTTAGCCTTACAGGATGGAAATACACAGGAAATCTATACCTGTGCAAATGACCGGCTTGTTTAGCCGCGATCAAGAAAAAGAAGTTGGAACATGAATACAGCAGCTGATTTTTCATTTTTTGCTTACCTTCACTTTTTTATAACATAGAGTAAACTATTTTCCCCATCCCGGGGTTTGTTATATATGAAGGCAATCATCCCTGTTGCAGGTACCGGAACTAAATTGAGACCCCATAGCTATACGCAACCCAAAGCGTTGATACCATTGGCGGACAAAACTGTTTTGAGCATTATCGTTGATCAGCTCAAAGATGCCGGCGTTGACGAATTTATTTTTATCATAGGTTACCTGGGCGATAAGATTTATCATTATATCAAAGATAAACATAGCGATATCGTTGCTCATTTTGTTGGACAGGAAGATCGGAGAGGCGTTGGGCATGCCATTAGCTTGGCAAAAGACCTGGTTAAAGGTGATGAAATATTGATCACTCTTGGAGATACGATCTGTGAGTATGATGTGAACGAGGTTCTACGGGCGGAAGGTTCTTATATCGGTGTTCGCAAAGTTGATAATCCACGGGACTTTGGTGTAGCGGAAATAGACAGTAACGGCATTATCGAATCGGTAATTGAGAAACCGCATATTCCCAAGTCTAACATGGCCATGGTAGGGGTGTATAAAATTGTGGAAACAGATGTTCTCTTTTCCTGTCTCGAAAAAAATATAACAGCAGGCTTATTAACCCATGGCGAGTTTAGCATCACAGATGCCATTCATTGCATGATTGAAAAGGGCGTTACTTTCAGGTCATTCAAAGTTGATAACTGGTTTGATGCCGGAAATAAGGACACCCTGTTGAAATCGAATGCTACCCTGTTAAAGAAGTTTGGTGTAGAAGCTGATCCCTCAAAATATCCGAATACCGTTTTGATCCCGCCCGTAAGCATAGGTATAGGTTGTTCTATAGAAAACTGTATTATTGGTCCTAATGTTACCCTGGGCGAATACACTAATATGGCGCAATCTATTGTTAAAAACTCAATTGTCGGCGCTTATTCCAACCTATACGATATTGTTTTAGAAGACTCTCTTATTGGAAGCGATACCAGTTTAAAAGGAGAGTCAAGAAGCCTCAATATCGGAGATAATACCAGTATCGACCTGGGATAGTGCAATCATCTGAAGGGCAGGCAGTCGTAAAGGGCACCGCTGTATTAATTATGCAATAAACATAGTATCTTCCGGTAAATTGCCTGAACCGGATGAATTATGTTTCAAACAAAAATTACCCAACTTTTCAATATTGAGTACCCCATTATCCAGGCTGGGATGGTGTGGGCCAGCGGATGGAAGCTTGCAAGCGCTGTAAGCAATGCCGGCGGTCTGGGTATTATAGGGGCCGGATCAATGAATCCTGCTTTGCTGAAAGAACATATAAAAAAATGCAAAGCCGCCACCAGCTTGCCTTTTGCTGTTAACCTGCCTCTGTTGTATCATGATATTGATCAGCAGGTGCAAACTATCATAGAAGAAAAAGTTCCCATTGTTTTTACAAGCGCCGGTAATCCTAAAACCTGGACCGCTATTTTTAAGCAGGCCGGCATTATTGTGGTGCATGTTGTCAGTAGCAGCAAATTTGCTTTAAAGGCGCAGCAGGCTGGCTGCGATGCTGTAGTAGCCGAAGGCTTTGAAGCCGGGGGGCATAACGGTCGTGAAGAAACGACAACGATGGTATTGATACCATTGGTAGCTGCGGCCGTGGATATACCGGTTATTGCAGCTGGTGGTATTGCTACAGGCCGGCAGATGCTGGCGGCTTTTGCTTTAGGTGCCGAAGCTGTGCAGATGGGAAGCCGGTTTGTAGCATGTATTGAAGCTTCTTCACACGTTCGGTTTAAAGACAAGGTAATAAATGCGATGGAGGGAGATACACGGCTGTCCATGAAAATATTAACGCCGGTACGATTGCTTAAAAATAATTTCTCTGATAGAATAGAAGCTGCAGAAAACCGTTGTGTGTCGCGGGAAGAGTTGGCTGTCTTATTAGGAAAGGGACGTGCCAGGCAGGGTATGTTTGAAGGAGATCTGGAGGAGGGAGAGCTCGAAATAGGCCAGGTAAGCGCCTTGCTCAACGATATGCCATCGGCGGCAACAATTATATCAACTGTCTGGAACGAATTTCTCAGTGAAAAAAATAGAATAGCGCATCTTTAATATCCGGCTCCTATGAAGCAATACTTTCTCCTAAGCTTTTGTTTTTGTTTAGTTCTTGGTGAGGTACAGGCGCAGTTCGACCGGTTTCAGCATGAGATGGAAACCCGGGACAGTATGGCTACTTTTCATGGAAGAGAAAAGATCTTTATCCATTTTGATAAACCTCAATATCAAATAAATGATACGATGTGGCTGAAGGGCTATATCGTATCCGGCAATATGAATATGGTGAACGATAGCAGCCGTATTGCTTATATAGAATTTATTGATGTTAACGGTCAGCTGGTAAAACCTATCAGTGCTACATGTGATTTGGGTCTTTTTTACAGCAACATAACTTTAGGTGATCAGTTATTCCCCCAGGGAGATTATATTTTGCGGGCCTACACAGAGCGTATGCGTAGTTTTGGTGATTCCTTGTTTTTTCAAACATCGTTTAAAATTATTAATCCCAAAGCTGAAATGTGGAAAGCGACTTTAAACGAGTTGAGTTTTATTGATGATCGACTTTTTATTGCAGCGGGCCTGCGTGCCAATGAGCAAGCTCCGTTATTGAACAGCAGGGTTACTGTAGCACTGAAATCGAAAAATAAAACAGTATTCCGTAAACGAATGATCACAGATGCAGGCGGTAATATTTATATCGACACCCTGTTAAAAAATCAGTCTGATAAAAAGAATTTTCACATTGAAATAACCAATAAAGACCTGGACCTTAAAATTCCGTTACCTGACAATAATCAGCCTATCGATTTACAGTTTTTACCGGAAGGAGGGAGTTTTATTGTGGGGTACCAACAAAGGCTGGGTTTTAAGGCACTAAATATTTATGGTAAAGGAGTGGATGTGAAAGGTGTTATTAAAGATAGCAAGGGTAATATTTTGACGTCTTTTGAATCTGTATACAAGGGGATGGGCATAGTGGAGATGACGCCGCTGCCGGGTGAAACATACACGGCCTCGCTGGATAATGGATCGAATTATAAAATTCTGCCCGCAGCAGCTCGGGGATGGGCTTTGCAGGTGGGTTACACCGGGCAGGGGGACAGTATTGTTATTAAAGTTGATACCAATGATCCCGCGGATACAGCCGGCTGTTTTATTACCGGTGAAACAAGAGGTTATAATTTTCTAAAGGGACGTTTACGGAAGAAACAACATCATGAGTTAAGACTACCCGCATCTACTTTCCCCAGCGGCGTTGCCAGGGTTACCTTGTACAATGCAAATGGAGTTCCGGTTAATGAAAGAGCATTATGGGTGTGGCATGATGATGATTTGAAGTTACAGTTAACTACGGCAAAGAATGTTTACAGTAATAAAGACAGCGTTGCATTGACCCTGACTGTGAAAAATGATGCGGGCGAACCTGTATTAGGAAGCTTTTCTTTGGCTGTATTGGATACAAGCCAGGTATCATTTAATATGAACGCCGAAAACATTGTAAGCTACATGGCTTTAAGCGCGGATTTGAAGGGATCGGTTGAAACGCCTTATTATTTTATAAAGAATCCGCGGAGTAAAGCAACAGATGCGTTGATGCTGACGCAAGGCTGGGTGAAATATGATTTTGGGAACACTCCTGGAAAATATGGTTATGAAAAAGAGTTTGCAATAAGAGGGAAGGTTACTAATATCTTAAACAAGCCTTCTGACAACACTAATGTTACTTTATTTGGTCGCGATGGTCGTAATGGCATCTTTTTTAAAGATACACTCACCGATAATGAAGGTCAGTTTTATCTCAGGAATTTTCCGCTGTTCGTAACCGATAGTGTGAGCACGCTTATAAAAGCAGTAAATAAAAGGGATAAATCTTTTGGAGTAGGTGTGGAGGTATTTAATAAAGAATACCCGGGAATACCCGTGCCTGAAGCGATATTTGATCCGGGAAGCATCTTATTTGATACGGCAGCCAAAAGGGCAATTGACAGGCGGTCTGCAGTAATGGAACAATTGAGAAGAGATGGCCGTTACCTTGAGGAAGTGATTGTGACTGCGAAAGCTCGTATACCTGGCTCAAAAAACCTGAACGAGGATGGCGGATCTGATCAAACCATCACGCAGTCGGTATTGGAACAAACGCCCAAAGATGATTTGCTTACGGTGTTGAGTAAGCAAATACCTGGCTTTCCACGTATGCGAGGCATGCCTTTTACTATTGGCAGAAGCCGGATAGAAATTGTGATAGATGGGATGGACCTGAAGTTTTTTGAAATGAATCCCATCGATGTTTTACAATACTATTCAGCAGAAGATGTTAAAGGTATTGAAGTGATGAGAAGTCCCCGGTACTCTATGCAATACCAGGTGCGGTTTAATGAAGGAAAGGTAGATTTTATGGATCCGCCTATTTATGTTGAAATTACAACCCATGGTGGAGTGGGCCCTTTCCTAAAAAAAATGCCGGGTATGTATTTATTGAAGCCTGATGCTCCTTTTGTAGGACGCCGGTTTTACAGTCCCCGATACACTTCGCCCGACCAGGAAACCATCTTCCCTGATCTCAGGCAAACCATTTACTGGAATTCAGATATTATTACCCATAAAAATGGTGAAGCAAAACTATCTTTTTATACTTCGGAGAGTAAGGGAAGTTACCTGATCATTGTTCAGGGAACTGATTTGAAAGGAAGTTTCGGCACTTTGATTGCCCCGTTAAAAATAGATGCAGAACGTGAATAGGTAAATTTTATCCTTTAAAGATGAAGTATACGGCTGCTACCAGAAACACAAAGCCTATTAAATGATTTAAGGAGAGCTGGAAATTATCAAACATCAGCTTAGAAAAAATAATAAACACCACCAGTGTGATTACTTCCTGCAAAACTTTCAACTGTACTAATGAAAAAGGCCCCCCGGTTTCAGATGAGCCCAGCCGGTTAGCAGGCACCTGCAGGCAGTATTCAAAAAACGCAATGCCCCAGCTTATCAGAATGATTACCCATACTGATGTGTTGGCATGATTACTTGTCTTACCAAAGAACTTAAGATGTCCGTACCAGGCAAAGGTCATAAACACATTGGACAAAAATAGCAGGCCGATAGAACTTAACGCTTTCATGTTTTGTATTTTATCTAAAAGAATAACAGGTCATTTACCAGGTTGCAGCGCTATCATCACCCCTGTGATCGGCCACTGCTTCAAATCGCCCGTTTGTTAATACCTGTATTACTTCAGTACGTCCGATCTGTCCTCTATCTGTTATTTTGTAGCCCATTTTTTGGAGTTGCTGCCAGGTTTGGGACGAGAATTTTTTTTCAACAAAAACTTCATCCGGCAACCATTGATGATGAAATTTAGGTTGGTTAACCGCATCATCGGTTGACATTTTAAAGTCGATAATATTTACAATAGTTTGAAAAACGGATGTGGGAATGGTGGTTCCTCCGGGAGTTCCAACCACCAGGAAAGGTTTGTTGTTTTTAAGTACAATGGTAGGTGCCATCGAGCTCAGCATTCTTTTACCTGGCTCAATAGCATTGGCTTTACCTCCAACAGCTCCAAAAAGATTAGGTGATCCCGGTTTTGCGCTAAAGTCGTCCATTTCATCATTCAACAAAAAACCTGCTCCGGCTACTACGGTTTTACTGCCATAGTTATTATTAAGTGTGGTGGTTACCGATACTGCATTGCCCTGGTTGTCTATTACACTTAAATGGGTGGTCTCTTCACTTTCGTAACCAGGCACAGTACCCTCCACGGTTATTTTGCTACTGCCTGCCTTTCCTGGTTGATAGTCTTTCATCCGGTTTTTGAGATAGGCTCCATCAGATAACTCGGCCACGGGTACTTTATAAAAGTCTGCGTCTCCCATGTATTTCGCTCTGTCAGCATAGGCCCTGCGCTCAACTTCTACCATCAATTGAACGGATGCTGCGGTTTGAAAACCCATTTTTCCAATTGGGTAAGGTTCTGTCATTTTCAACATTTGGGTAAGTAACAATCCGCCGCTGCTTGGCATGGGCATTCCTATAATACTATAACCCCGGTAATTGCAAAGTTGAGCCTCCCTGAATTTTGCCTTGTAATTTTTTAAATCCTCCAGGCTGATCAATCCATTACCACGCTTCATTTCGTCAACTATCAGTTGGGCGGTAGCACCCTCATAAAACCCTTTCTGCCCGTTATGCTTGATACGTTTCAAGGTATTGGCCAGGTCTGTTTGAACTAACGTATCTCCTTTTTTCCACCCATCTGTTTTAACCAAAACAGGTATTTGGGTATTATATTTTTCAAATGCATCCCGGGAGCTATTCAGAGCCCGGGCTTCCCCCTCGGTAATAACAAAGCCTTTTTCTGCCAGGTCTATGGCCGGTTGTATCAACACCTGCATTGGTAATTTAGCAAGCTGGTGTGAGGCAAAAAGCCCAGCAACCGTACCGGGTACACCGGCTGATAAATGCCCATAAAGGCTTTTTTCACTAACAGCGTTTCCTGCGGCATCTAAATACATGTCTCTTGAAGCGCTGGCCGGAGCCGTTTCACGGTAATCCAACGCGATGGGTTTTTGGTTTTTCAGTGTTGCAACCATAAAGCCGCCGCCGCCTATATTACCGGCACCGGGGTATACAACCGCCAAAGCCCATTGGGTAGCAATAGCAGCATCAAACGCATTACCTCCTTTTTTTAGCATTAATAAGCCCGCCTGGCTGGCAAGTGGGTGTGCCGAGACCACCGCCCCGTTTTTACCTGTACTTTTCTTAATGCTGGAGTATTGAAATGCAGTTACCTGTGCCTGGATGGAATAACTTGCTGTTATCAACAACAATAATAGACGGACACGCATGATATTTTTGAGAAAGATAATAACATTCGGGCAAATTATCTTTCGTCCGATTATAGAAAATTACCTTTTGATTTAAGGCTGTTAAATAATCAACCGGTAATAAACAGAAATTCACGAGACTGAACGATCGGCATCATTTACCCAATAAATACGGTTTTTTAAAAAAGTTTTTGCATTTTTGCATAAACCTGCCTTGATCTAATGAAGATGAACATTTATAACTCCCTGTTGGAAAAGAAGAAGAATGCGCAGAAGTCTTTCGTTGTGTTGATAGATCCGGACGGGGTAACAGCATCTTCTCTTGAAAAACTCATTCAATTATCACTCAAAACAAGGGTCGATTACTTTTTTGTTGGCGGTAGTTTGGTTATTTCCAATCACTTAGACGAAGTTATTCAGCAAATAAAAGCCAGTTGCGATATCCCGGTTATTCTATTTCCCGGCAGTCCCTCGCAGGTAAGCAAGTATGCAGATGCGCTTTTATATCTTTCTCTTATTTCAGGCAGAAACCCGGAATTGCTGATTGGGCAACATGTGGTGTCAGCCCCCTTTGTAAAAAAGAGCGGATTGGAAATAATGCCCACAGGGTATATTGTGGTGGACGGCGGAGCGCCAACCACTGTTTCCTACATTAGTAATGCAGCGCCAATACCATCTGATAAAAATGAAATTGCTATGTGCACGGCGATGGCGGGAGAGATGCTGGGCATGAAGCTGATTTACATGGATGCCGGGAGCGGAGCTAAAATACCTATCAGCGAGAGCATGATACAATCTGTAGCTCAAAATGTAGAAGCACCGCTGATTATCGGTGGCGGCATAACCGATCCTGAAAAAGCCTATCTGAATTGCAAAGCGGGAGCAGATGTAGTTGTTATTGGGAATGCTATCGAGAAAGATCCCACGCTAATTGCTGAAATGAGCCAGGCTATACATGGCGCTTCCATTAAGCTCAATCTGTAATTTCTGAATTTTATCGTAGAAGAAGGAGTTTAGCTCTTATCTGAAACCAGTCATACATCATTGCCCTTGTGCCTGAAAGTATGTGAGTCGCCAACCTGGAACAATTCTTTTATTTCCCTGTTAATCATTTAAAATAAAGGAGATTTATAACTATGGAATTGGGAATAGGAATGTTTGGTGATCTGCATATAGATGCCAATGGAAAGCCACAGTCCGCGCAACAGCGTTTACAGGAAATAATCGAAGAAGTGAAGTTGATGGACCAGGTTGGACTGGACTTTTACGGGATAGGTGAGCACCATCGACCTGACTATGCTGTTTCTGCGCCTGAAATAGTATTGGCCGCCGCTTCTACAGTAACTAAAAATATTAAACTGGGTAGCGCCGTCTCAGTTTTAAGTTCTTCCGACCCGGTAAAATTATACCAGAGTTTTGCTACTGTTGATCTTTTATCCAACGGTCGTGCTGAATTAATGGCAGGCCGCGGCAGTTTTATTGAATCATTCCCGCTTTATGGGCAGGACTTGGAGGATTATGACGCTTTATTTGATGAGAAGCTAAGATTGCTATTGCAGATCAATCAGCAGGATCCTATATCCTGGAAAGGGAAATTTCGCCCCGAATTAAAAGGACAAACCATACTGCCACGTGCAGTGAACGACCGGCTGAAAATATGGGTGGCGGTTGGCGGTACACCCGAATCGGTGGTACGCGCTGCTACCCTGGGTTTACCTGTGACGTTTGCGATTATAGGGGGAAGCCCGGCACAGTTCAAACCTTTATTCGAATACAATAAAAATATCTACGAGCAATCAGGCCATAATATGGACCAATTTGAAGTGGGAGTGCATGTTCATGCATTTTTTGGAACTGATAGTAAGGATATCGGAGAATATTACTACCCGATCTATGCGGCTCAAATGAACCGGATAGGTCGTTCGCGTGGCTGGCCTCCTTACCAGCGTGCTCAATTTGATCGGGGCAGAGCCCAAGGCGGTCACCTAATAATTGGCGATGTAAATGAATCGGTAGACAAGATACTGGAGCTGCAGGATTTGTTTGGGTTAACCCGTTTTTCAGCACATATGGACGTTGGAGCACCTTCCCACGAGCGTATGATGAAGTCTATTGAGGTATTCGGAACTCAAATCGCACCGAAAGTAAGAGAGGCGCTGAAGAAATAGGGAGGGGAATAGTAAATAGTGAGTAGGGAATAGGGAATGGTAAGAAGGAATAGGTTGATATTTTTCTAAATAGGTTTTATACTTTTTTGTAAGCAGTTTTACCAAACGAAACGGTATATATTTTTTGAGCTAACCAAAAAAAATAGCTAGAGGTCTTCCTACTAGCTATTTTAATATTTACTTTGTACATTATCTCAACTCCTTCGTATCTACTCTGCTCGGCGTGTCTTTTCCGGAAATGATCGTTTGTGCACTGATGCCTATCGACTTAATAATTTCAGTCATGTTTATAAGATCCAGTGTTTTTACTTCGTCACTAGCTTTGTGATAATTGGGTTCACTATCCATTTTAGAAGTTGAGATGGTATGTGCCGGAACTCCTAATCTTGCTAAGGTGGCATTATCTGACCGGTAAAATAACTGCTGGTCAGGGTAGGGGTCCGGATGGAAAGTAAAGGCGCTGCCTTTTAGGTTTTTTTGAAGAATATCACCCATATTGGTTTTTTCGTACCCTGTTATATAAGCAGAGTTCTTCCCCCATTTGCTATCTGTGCCAATCATTTCGATGTTAAACATAGCTATAACTTTTTCTGGCGATAGTTGCTTACTGAAATACTGTGATCCGAATCCGCCCACTTCCTCAGCAGTAAATGCAGCAAAAATCAATGTTCTTTCGTTGTTTTTTTGAGCTTTAAAATGTTTTGCCAATTCAATTATGGCCGTAATGCCCGAAGCGTCATCGTTGGCACCGTTGTAAATACTGTCCCCATTTTCGGGTTTACCCGTTCCAATATGATCATAGTGCCCGGAAAAGATAACATAGTCGTCCTTTAACTTTTTGCCAGGTAACACACCAACTACGTTGGCCAGTTTATTTTCTTTTATAGTATGCGTGGCTTTGATCAAAAGATCTTTGGTATCGATATTCCCCAACACAAAAACGATATCAGCATCTGTTTTAAAAAAGTTTCTTTTTAAGAAAACCAGTCTCGAAAAACGGTCGCCGAAACTTTCATCTACTTTAATCAGTAAAGATTTGCTGCTGCCTGCATATTCAAAGGCTTTGGAGAAAAGATTATCCCCCGCTTGGATCGTTGCTACCTGCATATTGGCAGATGACAGGCTTAACTCTGGCTTAGAGGTCAGCACCACAATATTTTTGGAATCTATATCTTTTCCGGCGCTTTGTGCATTAATTGTCTGCTGAGTGGCACTGACCATTATAAAAGACTGGAGATAGCTGCTACCTCCAAATGGTAGAAGACCTGCTTTTTTAAATTCCGCGGCTATAAAATCAGCGGCTTTGTCAATTTCCGGACTATACACCTGCCTGCCCCTCATCTCATCTGATGCCAGAAAACTGATGGTTTTGGTAACATCCGCAACCTGTATCTGTTGCGTAAAAGCAGTAGCAGAAGTTAATAAAACCCCGGTTACAAGCGTTATCGATTTAATAAATGCCATACTTCGATTTATCATTTTATATAAATAAAAATTTTACTAAAAACTCATTTTCTCTTTGAATTTCACTGTTTGGCGACGACTTATCTCAATTTTTTCTCCACCTCTTAATTCTACCAATAAACCGTTATTAAAATAGGGCTCTATTTTTTCTACCATGTGTAAATTAATAATGTGTTTACGGTTGGCCCTAAAGAATGTTTTTGGATCGAGACGCTCTTCCAACGCATTAAGGGATTTTAATATAAGCGGTTTGTGCAGGCCGAAAAATACCTTGGCGTAATTACCTACACTTTCAAAAAGACGTACTTCGTTCAATTTGATAAACCAGCAACGGTCTCCGTCCTTTACAAATACCTGGCTATTTTCGGTTAGCATTTCATTGTTGGTATAGATCTCCTCCTGTTTATGCTCTCTGGCATCTGCGGTTGCTATTTTTTTAATAGCAGCTTCAAGTCTTTTCTGGTCAATCGGCTTTAGCAGATAGTCGAGTGCGTTCACCTCAAAAGCTTTTAATGCGTATTCATCAAATGCCGTAGTGAAAATAACCTTGGGAACCCACTCCAGCTCAGTGAGCATTTCAAAACCAGTTTTACCCGGCATTTGTATATCCAGGAAAATCAACTCGGGTTGGTGGCTTGCGATCTTTTCGATAGCTTCTTCCGCATTAGAAGCTTCATCTACCACGTCAATATCAGGAAAGGATCGCAACATTTTATTGAGTTCAGTGCGTGCAAGCCTTTCATCATCAATAATAATTGTTCTCATGTAAGCATATATTTTATAAGGTAACGGGGAGCTTCAAGATAGCCGTTACGGTATGGGGAGACGATTGTTTGATGTCGAACAATGCATTATTCCCATACATGAGTTTAAGTCTTTCCTGGATGCTCATGATGCCGAAACCGCCGCCTTGCTGTTGCTCCTTTAATTGTCCCGTATTTGCGACTCTCAGGTCTAAAACATTATCCTTCAATGAAGCACTCAGTTTTACCAATCCTCCATTGATCTCATGGCTGATGCCATGCTTGATTGCGTTTTCTATCAGCATTTGCAGCATCATGGGAGGCACCGGCTGATTGGTGGTTTTGTCTTCAATATCATATTGAACCATTAACCGGTCCTCAAATCGCATTTGCTCCAACGCAAGATAATCTTTTATGATATTTAATTCTTCCGTGAGGGGTACTGTTTCTGATTTGTCGATATTGATACTGCTACGTAGTATATTACTTAGTTCCGTTATGGCTGTTCGGGCTCTTTGCGGGTTTTCATCTACCATGGCCCTGATTCCGTTGAGGGCATTAAAAATAAAATGTGGATTAATATGGGTTTTAATTGTTTTGAGCTCCAGTTCTTTGATATGGGACTTCAATTTAAGGTTATCGATCTGCTCGCGTTGCGCAGCACTAACATAGTGATAGATGAAATAGACAGCGCTCCAGATAATAAAATAGGAAAACCATGCCAGTGAATTGTTTAAGAAAATGAGTATGAGCGACTTATTGGTAATTAAAATTTCACCTTTGCTTAGGAGGCCAAGGGACTGATAAACAATCATTTCCACAACGCCGGCCACACAGGACGTGAGCAAGGTTAGCGCCAGAAATATCCAGATTTGTGTAGAGGCCCTCTTGGCTAATACCTTGAGTTTTAGAAGAGTGATTCTCAGGCAATGTGTCATTAGCAGGCCCAGTATGCTAAATCCGGCGGCACGTTGAATAATTAAAAGCCGTTCTTCAGGGATACTCATCTTATCAAATGACCATGCTCCGAATATGTGCCACAAAAAGAAACAACCCCAACCAAACAGCTGCAAAAGCCAGTAATGTCTTTTTCCTATGATCATGTAACAAATCTAACTAAAATGTGATCTTAAGCTGCTCTAAAGTTTATTAATGGTTATGTGCATTTATAAGTGGGGATAAACCGTTATACAGGTCAGTTTGGTCATGTCAATCGCCATGCGCATTAACAAAATACTTATTTTTGCGCAATAATTTTTCTCTGAATGACTATCACCCCAGGTCCGTTACTACAGTCTGTCAATAATCCTGAGGATCTTAAAAAGATCCCAATGGAAAAGCTACACGAATTTTGCGAAGAGCTAAGACAATTTATTATAGACGTAGTAAGTGTGCACGGTGGGCATTTTGCTGCCAGTTTAGGAGTGGTAGAACTAACTACGGCTTTACATTATGTATATAATACACCGTATGATCAGCTGGTTTGGGACGTAGGACATCAGGCCTATGGTCATAAAATCATTACCGGCAGAAAGGACAATTTTGAGACGAACCGCAAATATGGCGGTCTCAGCGGCTTCCCCAAGCGATCTGAGAGTGAATATGATACATTTGGTGTTGGTCATTCTTCTACTTCCATTTCGGCAGCATTGGGTATGGCAATGGCGGCGAAATATAAGGGGGAAAAAGATCGTAAGGTGGTAGCTGTTATAGGAGATGGTTCCATGACAGCCGGTATGGCTTTCGAGGCGATGAACCATGCCGGTGTAGCCAATACCGATATGTTGATTATCTTAAATGATAATGGCATTGGTATCGATCCGAATGTGGGTGCATTGAAAGAATACCTTACTGATATTACGATCTCACCTACGTATAATAAAATTAAAGATGATGTTTGGAATGCATTGGGGAAACTTCCGGTAGGTAAGAGTTTTACCCGTGCTATGGCACATAAACTCACCGAAGGTATCAAAGGAATGGTGAGCAGCAGTGCGAACCTGTTTGAGGCGTTGAAGTTGCGTTATTTCGGACCCATTGATGGGCATAATATCAGCAAGCTGGTAGATACCTTAAATGATTTGAAGGATATCCCTGGTCCAAAATTGCTGCACATTATTACTACGAAAGGTAAGGGATATGCGCTGGCTGAAAAAGACCAGACCAAGTGGCATGCTCCGGGTTTATTTGACAAGGTAACCGGGGAGATCTATAAAAAGAAATTTGATACGCCACAACCGCCCAAGTATCAGGATGTGTTTGGCAAAACGATTATAGAGCTGGCTAAGAAGAATGATAAGATCTTCGGTGTAACACCGGCCATGCCTTCCGGATCTTCATTAAAGTATATGATGGAGGAGATGCCCGACCGTGCTTTTGATGTGGGCATTTGTGAGCAGCATGCCGCCACCCTAAGTGCCGGTATGGCAACGCAGGGGTTAAAAGTGTACTGTAATATTTACTCTACTTTTATGCAGCGGGCATATGACCAGGTAGTACATGATATTGCCATACAAAAATTACCGGTAGTAATTTGCCTGGACCGGGCAGGACTGGTGGGTGACGATGGGCCAACGCACCATGGCTGTTATGATATTGCTTATTTCCGTTGCATTCCTAATATGATCATCAGCTCGCCTATGAATGAGGCAGAGCTGCGTAACCTGATGTACACGGCGCAATTGGAGTCGACAGAATTACCGTTTGTTATTCGTTATCCGCGTGGCGAAGGCATGATGCCGGAGTGGCAAACACCCATGGAAGCGATAGAAATAGGAAAGGGAAGAAGGTTAAAGAGTGGACAGGATATTGCTATTCTTTCTTTTGGTCATCCGGGCAATTTTGCAGCAGCCTCCATTCGCAGTGTAAAGCAGGAGGGGATCGATCCGGCTCATTATGATATACGATTTGTAAAGCCATTGGATGAAGCCTTATTACATGAAGCGCTTGCCACCTATCCTAAAATAATAACAGTTGAAGATGGAACAGTAGTGGGAGGTTTCGGATCGGCCGTGCTGGAGTTTATGGCAGAACATGGTTACAAAAACGAGATCAAAATACTGGGTATACCCGACCGTATTGTAGAGCACGGTAGCTCGAAAGAACTGCATCGGGAGTGTGGCTATGATGCAGAAGGTATTGCAGCCGCGGTTAGGGAGATGGCAGGGGTTAAGGTAACCGTTTCTTAATAAGGGAGAACTAATTTTGCCATAGTCGCCTGACTGCAATTTATGAAATAAATCAAACTTAAAACGAAACCAGTGAGAAACCTTTTTTGTCTGCTGATTGGCATTTGCGTATTTAAAGGAGCTGACGCCCAGAAGAATCTCGTTCAGAAGAGTTTTGTAGGGGGAACACTGGGGACATTTACTTATACCGGCTTTTATAGTCAAAATGCATCTTTCATCAGTCATACATCCATGTCGGGATCAGTATTTTATGGTCACCGGCTAATCCTTCCTCATCAATTATATGTACGCGGTGAGTTAATGATGGGTGAGGCTGCCGGCAATAATATAAACGGAGAAGAGGAAGTAAATGACCCTTTGAAAGGTGGGTTCAGGGGCTATATTGCTGAAGCCAGCGCTAAAGTAGAGTATGAGTTTTTAAACCTGCACAGGCATAAAGTTACGCCCTATATAAACGGAGGCCCGGGCGTTTATTATTTATTCGATTACCAACCTCAGCAAGGCGATCCTAAAACAACCAGTGAAAAGTTCGGATTTGTGGTTCCCCTGGGAGCAGGTTTCAAGTACCGAATGACGGACAGGATAAAAATATTTGCGGAGGGTACTTACCGTTTTTTTGCTAAAAATCTCGATAACTTCCCTGATAAAACAGTTGATAATCCCAACCACTATTACTCGCTTGCCGTTGGTGCTTCGTTTTCGCTTCAGAAATTTAACCGGCTCTGGTAAATTATAATAACGGGGTAATCCGATCCTGATATATTCTTTTTATAAAAATTATGGAAACTGCAGTTTTTGCGTCAAAGTAAAATAACTGCAGTTTTATGAAGTACAAATTGTTACTGGCAACCTGCATTGCTGGTTTAGGTGTGTTTTCATTTGTTGTTCAACCGTATTCCCTACCGGTATTGAGTAAAAGCGCAGCTGCCTCAGCTGGTAAGTCGTTACCACCTGGTAAACCGGTAATTGCTGATAAACATTTGATGCTGGTAAAGGAGTTTGTTAATCAGAATAGCTATAACAGGGAAATTTGTTTCTTTATTGATATGTCTTTAGCATCCGGCTCTAAGCGATTTTTCATCTATGATCTCCAAAAGGACTCAACTACAGATGCTGGTTTGGTCACGCATGGAAACTGCTATCAATATTGGCTGGAGGGCCGAAAGTATAGTAATGAAGTGGGTAGTGGCTGTACCTCTTTGGGCAAGTATAAGATAGGTACTCCTTACTATGGTAAGTTTGGGCTGGCTTATAAACTATATGGCCTGGACAAAACCAATAATAATGCATTAAAACGTTTTGTTGTAATGCATTCGCATGCCTGCGTTCCGGATGAAGAAACGAAAGAGGATATTTGCCAGAGCAACGGTTGTCCAACGGTAAGTCCTTCTTTCCTCGAAAAACTTCGCGCTATTGTTGATAAATCAAACAAGCCTGTATTGCTGTACATTTATGAGTAGCATAGGTTTGAAATGTTGAATTGCACTCAGAGTTGCAATAAAAAACAATAACAGCGTATTTTTAATGCTCATTTTCTTGTTTATCTTCGCGCCCTATGAGCAATAATAAAGAAACCATGTCTGCCGGTAAGCAAATCGTGGTAAGCGGTGTGCGTCCTACAGGTAATTTACACCTGGGTAACTATTTTGGCGCATTACGTAATTATGTAAAGATGCAGAATGAGTATGATTGTTATTTTTTTATAGCTGATCTGCATTCACTTACTACCCATCCCGATACAAAAGAACTAAAGGAAAATGTGCTTCATGTAGCTTCAGAATATATGGCTTGTGGTCTTGATCCGAATAAAGTGGTCTTGTACTGCCAGAGTGATTTACCCCAGACAACAGAGTTATACCTGTTTCTAAACATGATGGCCTATAAAGGAGAACTTGAAAAAACCACCACCTTTAAAGATAAAGTACGTTTACAGCCGGAGAATGTAAACGCGGGCTTATTAACTTATCCTGTTTTAATGGCGGCTGATATAATGATTCATCGCGCGCAACTGGTGCCGGTAGGCAAAGACCAGGAACAACACCTGGAAATGACGCGTACTTTTGCCAATCGTTTTAATCATCGTTATGGTGAGGTGTTTCCTGAGCCAAGAGCTTTCAATTTTGGCGAACAACTGCTTAAAGTGCCCAGCCTGGACGGAGCCGGGAAAATGAGCAAGAGCGAAAATCAATATGCAACTATTTATCTTTCTGATGATGATGACCTGATCCGTAAAAAGATCATGAAGGCAAAAACAGATTCAGGTCCCACGGAGCCCAATAGTGTAAAACCTGATTATATCGAAAACGTTTTTGACCTGATGAAACTGGTAAGCCGGCAGGATACGATTGCGCAATTTGAGGCTGACTACAATAACTGTAATATCCGTTATGGCGATCTGAAAAAGCAGCTGGCTGAAGATATGGTCAATTATATTGCACCTATCCGCCAGAAGGCAAAAGACATCAGGGCTAATGAAGCTGAGTTGAATATAATTTTGAAAGTAGGTGCACAAAAGGCCGCTGAAAGTGCAGATAAGACGATCAGTGCCGTACGGGAGGCCATTGGTCTAAAATATTTTTAGAGCATAGAAAAAAGCCTTACTATTGCCGAGTCTTAAAAATTAAACCAACGAGCCTGGCTTATACTTCAGGCATTATACAGCAAAAATGGCCAAGTCGAAATCGAAACCTAAGCATATTGCAATAGCCGGCAACATTGGCGCCGGTAAAACTACATTAACACAAATGTTGGCCAAGCATTATAAATGGATCCCTCATTTTGAAGATGTAGATCATAATCCGTACCTGATGGATTTTTATGAGGATATGCCGCGCTGGAGTTTCAATTTACAGATATACTTTTTGCATGGGCGCTTAAAACAATTGCTGGACATTCAGGAGGGAACTGAAACTATTATACAAGACCGCACCATTTATGAAGATGCTAATATTTTTGCACCCAACCTGCATGAAATGGGCCTGATGAGCAAGCGGGATTTCGATAACTATTTCGAATTTTTTCAAACGCTCAAAAAAATGGTAAAACCGCCAGACCTGATGATCTACCTGAACGCCTCGGTTCCAACGTTGGTAGGACAAATACAAAAAAGAGGACGCGAGTACGAAGAGAATATCCGGCTCGATTACCTGAAAAGGCTTAACGAATTTTATAACAAGTGGATTGCCGGCTATAAAGAAGGTCCTTTGTTGGTGATTGATGTTGATAAAAATAAGTTTGGTGAAAACGAGGAACATTTCGGCGATATCATTACTAAGATAGATTCCACGCTTTACGGATTGTTCTAAAAATTCGATTTAGTTACAAAAAAATCAATATCTGTGACCCGGTATTTCTTTCCGGTCAGAAGTCTCCTCCCACTATATATTGGTTAAGAAAAATTTCCGTTAAAAAAAATTTCGTACGCAGTTGCGTTTATGGTAATATGCTCGTATTACCAAATTAACACAATTAAAATGCTATGAGAATAAGAAAGCTAACAATAGCGCTGCCTGTGCTTGCCATTTCGTTTGCATGTAACAAAGAAGACAAAAAAGTACAGGGCTATGAGCCCGTTTATGAGGATACTACTGCCATACAGGCGGTTACATATCAGCAGCAAGGTCGGCCTGTACAAAACGGTGGCAAAATATACATTCTGGGCGATACGGTATACCAGGTAGAAACCGATAAGGGAATACATCTTATAGATGTGTCTGATAAGCAAAATCCGAAGAATGCAGGATTTATAACATTAAGGGGGTGCCGTGAAGTGGCGGTTAGAGGTAATACTATTCTTACCAACAATTTCACCGAACTTTTGGCTCTTCGTTTAAATGGTAACGGCGTCAGCGTTATCAGGCGGGTACCCGAAGCCCTTGCAGAACAAACTACTTTTTCGGTTCCGCCCGAACGGGGTTATTTTATCTGTCCTGTGCAGCAGCCGGGTAAGATCATAACCGGTTGGCAAAAAGCTATCCTGATTAATCCTAAATGCTATTACTAACTAACTAAAATTATTGTATGAGAACAGCCAGCTTTATAATTATTGTGGTGATGTCAGCCTTATGCCTGGGTTGTAAAAAAGGCGATAGCGGTGCATCAAACGATTCTTCCTCCGGTAAAAGCGGATCCATAGCCCGGATGACTATTGTAGGAAATTATCTGTACCTGGTAAATCATAACGATTTAAAGGTCTACAATATTGCTGACCCGGCCACTATGACTTTACAAAAAACGATTCCAGTTGGATTTGAAGTAGAAACGATTTATCCTTATAATGACAAACTGTTTATAGGGTCTACGGCTGCTATGTATATTTATGATATCAGTGATCCCCGTAATCCGGCACGGCAGGGAACGGTTAACCATATCAGAGCCTGCGACCCGGTAGTAACAGATGGTGACTACGCTTATGTTACACTAAGAAATAATAATGATCGTTGCGGTGGTACACAAAACGTATTGAATGTTTATGATGTTTCAGGTGGTAAAATTCTTAACCCCGTGTTGTTAAGCACTATCGGTTTGCCACAGCCTTATGGACTAGGTGTGCAAGATACTACTTTATATGTATGTTGCGGAGAGGCCGGATTGGCCGTGGTTAATGTAAAGGATAAGAGAAAACCCGAAGTCAAAAAGGTCATCACGCAAGGAAAGAATTACAGCGATGTTATAGTAATAGATAATGTACTTTTTGCTTATGTAACGGGTGGGCTGGCGTTATTCGATATAACAGACCAGCAGAATCCACAGTTTATCTCTGAAATCAGAAACAATAACCTATGAAATGTCTATAAAGATTTTCAAGCAAACCAGCCAGCCGGCTGACTGGTTGGTACTCAAAGCGATGTCCGCCAGCTGGCGGATTATACAAAATTACCTGCCCGTCCGGTCAGGCGGGCCTGTGACCACAAATAAATAAAAATTAACACATGAAAATTGTCTTACTAACCTTATTAAGCTGTATGTTATTTAACTCTGTTACGGCACAGGACAGTATCTTTTTGCGAAACAAAAAGGTAATTGCAGGCAAGGTGTCAGAAATCGGCGAATCGGTTATATCATATAAAAAGGCTGAAAATCCCGGTGGGCCCGACTATAAAATATCGGTGGGTAGTGTCAAACGTATTGTATTTGAAAATGGTTCGGTTGAAGAATTTAAAAGGCCTGCTCCTCGTCCTCCTCATCCCCGGTTAAAAAGTAAGGAACCGGCGGATCTCTCTGATGCAGTGCCTTCGAAAAGAGTGGAAACTATTTTAAAGAATAAGAAATTATATCCACGTAGTTTACCTGATAATTTATTATCTGCCGGATATTACACGGCGCAAACCGTTTACAACGATCAGCCCGATGAACAACTTTCGCATGGCCTGTATGCAAAGTATGAAAGATTAATGCTGAACGAAGTGGTGGGTGTTGGAGTTACACCTTTTATAGCTTTTAATCAGAAGCATATCGGTGCAAAATTTAATATAGCTGTATATACCAAGTTTTTTGGCAGGTTCCGCATAGGCATAGGTCCGTATTACTCAATCGCACAACAAAAATACAGGCGTTCTTATTGGAGCAGGGCTTCTATGCAGGGGTTCCCTTTTTCTACAGAAGTTCATTTAAGAGATGAAAAAGTAACGGTAGGTACGGTTGGCTTTTCAAGTACAGCACTATTTCACCTAAACAAAGAATATATGTTAACCTTTGGTGCAGATGTTGGGGGAGGGGTACATATTAATAAATATAAGGGACAACCTGCAGATTGGTCAGAGTCAGGACGAAGAAATGGTGTTACTTTTGGCTGGCTGAATATTGGGGTGGTTCGCCGGTTTTGATGCAGATTGTAGCGAAATGATAAATTTGGGATGATGGGGCCGTATTGCGGTCCCATTTTCTATAGATCCGGATGATGGTCGCAACAAGTTTTCCATTACCTTTAACGATCGTTTAATCAATAGAACAGATACATGAAACGCCCATGTAAATTTTTTTCAGACAGGAGAGAGTGTATAAGGGCGTTCCATCCGACCAAATTCAAAAAATAAAAAATATACGGATGAAATACTTACCGTTAAATCCCAAGCTGTTTATCAATAACAGGGAGCGTTTTGTAAAAAAAATGCAGAAGAATTCCATTGCCATTTTCGTAGCCAACGAAGAAGTGCCTCATAATGCTGACGCTTTGTATAAGTACAAAGCTAATAGCTCTCTTTTCTGGTTAACAGGTATCCGGCAGGAAGATTCTATGCTCATCCTTTTTCCAGATAATCCGGATCCTAAATACAGGGAAGTATTGGTGTTGGTTCGTCCTAACGAATTAAAAGAAAAATGGGACGGCAAACGGTTAAGAGCCGCGGAAGCCACAGCCATCAATGGTATTAAAACAATTGTATGGGCAGATGCCTTGCCGGCTTTATTACAGGCCTGGATGCATGCTGCCGAAAACATATACCTGGATTCTAATGAGCACGACCGTAAAGGATCATGGCTTGATACTGCGCAAACACGATATATCAAACATATACAGGATCGTTATCCGCTCCATAATTACCTGCGCGCCGCACGCATTATGCATGAACTGCGGTCGATTAAAACGCAATACGAAGTAGAGGTAATTCAGAAAGCTATCGATATCACCGAAAATACTTTTCGTCGCTTATTGAAGTTTATAAAACCAGATGTGTGGGAATACGAAATAGAGGCAGAAATTGTTCACTCTTTCCTCAGTCAGCGTGGTACCGGAGAAGGCTATAACAGTATTATTGCGAGTGGAGACAATGCCCGGGTGCTGCACTATATCTTTAATAACAACCAATGTAAAGACGGAGAACTGATACTGATGGACTTTGGTGCTGAATACGGAGGATATAATGCTGATCTTACGCGTACCGTACCTGTAAATGGAAAATTTACACAACGGCAGAAAGAAATTTACAATGCCTGCCTGCAGGTGCATCATTATTGCGCCAGCATTCTGAAGCCAGGCATTACCATTGCAGAGTACCATGAAAAAGCGGGTGACGAGTTTACGAAACAATACCTGAAACTGGGGCTGTTAACCAAAGCAGATGTAAAAAACGAAGATCCTCAAAACAGGGCATACCGTAAATATACCTACCATGGGATCTCTCATCATTTAGGTATCGATGTACATGATCTGGGCCCTAATTTTTATCAGCCTATAAAAGCAGGAATGGTATTTACGATTGAGCCCGGTATTTATATTGAAGAAGAAAAAATGGGTATTCGTATTGAAAACAACTTCTGGCTTACTAAAAACGGCAATATAGATTTGATGAAGAATATTCCAATTGAAGCAGATGACATTGAAAGATTAATGAAGAAGTAAGTCCATGGACGATGGACTATTGACAATGGTCTTATAGTATGAAACAAATTCCTAATTTATTTACACTACTGAACCTGGTATTTGGATGCATCGCTATCATTTATATTTTTAAAGATGATGGATTCATGTTTAAAAATGATGCCGGTACTTTCTCTATGGGGTTGATAGTGGCAGGAGTATATATATTCCTTGCAGCGGTGATTGATTTCCTCGATGGTTTTGTAGCAAGGTTATTTAAGGCCACGTCCGAAATGGGCGCTCAGCTGGATTCGCTGGCAGATGCAGTAACCTTTGGAGTAGCGCCGGGCATGATCATGTATCGCCTGCTGCAATTGGCTTTAACCAAAGCTGCTTTACCGGTTAGCAATATATGGTATCTGTTGCCGGCACTATTAATTCCTTGTTGCGCAGTATGGCGTTTGGCAAAGTTTAACCTGGATAAAGAACAGACTTATTATTTTAAGGGAGTGCCTACGCCGGCCGCAGGTTTAACTATAGCTTCGTTACCCTTTATTGTCAATACAAACAATAGCTGGGCAGAAGGATGGCTTTCTAATCCCTATGTTTTGTATGTAATCATTGTCCTGATATCTTTTTTAATGGTATCCAATATTCCATTGATCAGCCTTAAGTTTAAAAATTTTAGTATAAAAAGCAATACGGATAAGTTTATTTTGTTGCTGGTCGCTGTGTTGTCAATCATCTTTTTAAAATGGCTGGCAGTACCGGTTATATTTGTCGCTTACGTACTGCTATCTTTAATTTTCAGACCTAATAAAGCTTAGTAATGTTGTATCTTGTTCCAACACCCATCGGTAATCTAAAAGATATAACGCTCAGAGCGCTGGATGTACTGAAAGAGGTAGATGTCATACTTGCAGAAGACACACGCACCTCTTCACACCTGTTAAATCATTACAATATTTCCAAACCACTCACTCCTTATCATCAGCACAACGAACATAAAATTGTAGAACACCTGGTGCAGCAACTGGCAGCCGGTAAAAAAATGGCTTTGATAACCGACGCAGGAACACCAGGTATTTCAGACCCCGCTTTTTTATTGGTGAGGGCCTGTGTGCAGCAGGGTATCGAGGTGCAAAGTTTACCAGGTGCCACGGCTTTTGTCCCGGCATTGGTAAATAGCGGGTTACCCACCAATAGCTTCTGTTTTGAAGGTTTTCTGCCTTTGAAAAAGGGACGCCACACCATGCTCGAAAAATTAAAAACCGAAGAGCGAACCATGATATTTTATGAGTCGCCCATGCGGTTAGTTAAAACGCTCAACGATCTGGCAGCTTATTTTGGTGCCGACAGGCCATGTAGCGTAAGCCGCGAACTAACCAAAATGTTCGAAGAAAATAAAAGAGGTACACTGGAGGAAGTGGCTGCTTATTTTTCTCAAAAGACGGTGAAAGGAGAGATTGTGCTGGTTGTAGAGGGCTTTAATGGAAAGCGGGTTGCGAATAGTGAAGAGTGAATAGTAACATGATGAATAAAAGCGGCAACCTTGAATGAATAGCTATAAAGGATCGGTAAGTGTTTGCAAATGAATATTTTGCTCTTCTTTTGAGAGAAAGGTATTTATTGTTTTGATCATCTGGTTGGTTAATTCAGAAATCGATAATATTTAAATTGTAGTAAAAGCGCTGCGGTATCGCGGCGCTTTATTATTTGAACGGTTAGGATTCCCTTAACTTATATTTTATATTAGCGCTTTTCGTACTTAAGGATAACGATTATGATCAGGAAACTTGTGACGGTTGCTTTGGCCGGTTTTTGGGGAACAATTGCTTTGGCTCAACAGGGATATTGGCAGCAGAAAGTAAAATATGTGATGGATGTGGACATGAATGTACAGTCCAACCAATTTACCGGGAAGCAGAAGCTAGAGTATTGGAATAATTCTCCCGACACGTTAAAAAAGATATTTTATCATTTGTACTGGAATGCTTTTCAGCCGGGAAGTATGATGGATAACCGTAGCCGTCGCCAGGGTGAAATTAGCATTAATGGAAAGCCAGATTGGGATCCGAGGGTGAGAGGCCGTATTGATAGCCTAAAGCCAGAGGAAATAGGCTTCCAGAAAGTAAAGTCTTTAAAACTAAATGGTGTTCCGCAGAAATTTGAGGAGCTGGAAACTATTTTAATGGTACCCCTGACTAAAGCTATTTTACCAGGACAGAAAGTAGTGCTGGACATGGAGTTTGAAGCCCAGGTACCTCTGCAAATCAGGAGAAGCGGAAGGGACAATCCTACAACAAAAGTTCGCTATTCAATGAGCCAGTGGTATCCGCGTATCTGCGCTTATGATAAAGCAGGCTGGCATCCTACTCCTTATGTCGGCAGGGAGTTTTATGGTCCCTTTGGTGAATTTGAAGTAAATATCAGTATTGACAGAAATTATATACTGGGTGGTACCGGTTATTTGAAAAACGCCAACCAGATTGGTTTTGGCTATGAGACCGCCGGCGTTAAACCAGTGGTACCTGCCACTGAAAAACTTACCTGGAAATTTACAGCTTCTAACGTACATGACTTTATGTGGGCTGCAGATCCTGAGTTTATTCATAAGACCAAACAAATCAAAGACGGCATTACGCTTCATTTGCTGTATAAAACCGCAGGAAAAAAAGAAGCAGACTGGGAGAATATATTAAGTCAGGCCGAAAAAGCATATCCTTTTATGGAAAAACATTTCGGTGCTTATCCCTACAAACAGTATTCTTTTATTACAGGTGGCGATGGGGGTATGGAGTATCCAATGGCTACCTTATTGGCCAGTCCCGGCGCCTGGCTACATGAATGGTTTCATAGTTGGTATCAGGGCGTGCTGGCTACCAATGAAAGTCTCTTCCCGTGGATGGATGAAGGATTTACTTCTTATGGAGAGAACATTGTAAGCGTTTGGTTAAAGAACGGTAATAGAGACACGGCTAACCTGGCTGATTATAACAGTTATTACAAACTGGCGCGTAGTAATTTTGAAGAGCCGTTGGCCACTCATGCAGATCATTTCAATACCAACGCCGGATATAGTATCGCAAGCTATTCAAAAGGAGCGGTTTTTTTAGAGCAGTTGGGTTATATAGTTGGAGCATCAAGTCGGGATAAGATCTTACTGGATTATTACAATACCTGGAAGTTTAAACATCCTAATGTGGATGACTTTATACGAATTGCCGAAAAGGTAAGCGACATGAAACTGGACTGGTACAAGGAGTTCTGGGTAAATAGTACAAAAACGATCGACTATGCAATTGACAATGTGTGGGAGGAAAATGGAAAAACCCAGATTCGTTTACGTAATAAAGGACTGATACCTATGCCTGTTGATTTAGTAATAACCAGGGAAGACGGCAAGCAGGAATTGTATTATATCCCGATGGATCTGATGTACGGTGTAAAACCGGAAGAGAATGCAATGCCCCGTAAAACTTACCCCGTGTGGCGCTGGACCAGTGAAACTTATGTAGTCTCTACCGACTTAAAGAAGGAAGACATCGCTACCATTGAGATCGACCCGAGCCAGAGAATGGCGGATGTTAACCGGCAGAACAATAAGCAAAACTTCTAAATGCGGGGCTGACTAAAAAGGTCAAACGTCTCAATATTTGAAAAAGTACAGTTCACTTATATGGGCTGTACTTTATTTATTTAAGTTTTCGGTTTCACAATAATATCTGCAGTAATAGGGGATATTATGAGTGATAAACGTACTTTTTTTGTTTATCAGGCTGCTTTATTGAGTTTTTTTATTGATACTTTTCTCAGGTTGTGTGCCATAGCTACCAATATAAACTCTGTTTTTACTTTTTGAAGACCTCGCAGGTGGAAGCGACGGAAGTCCATATTGTGTTTTATATCTCCAAAACAGCTTTCGATCTCTGTGCCTCTTTGTTTTTTCAAGGACTGTCCCAGTTCTGTGTGAAGGTTTTGCCTTGCCTGCTGCTTAAAGGCTTCCAGTTTTTCGTTGATCTCTATCTTTCGGTTCTCCCCTTTAGTCGATTTACAACACTGTTGATAAAAAGGACAGCCGGAGCAATTATTACATTCATAAACTTTTACCTCTGATTTGTAACCGGTACGTTTATGCGTTTGTTGGTGTTTGCCTTTAAAAATAAGTAGTTGCTTATTAGGGCAGCTATAAGTATTTGTGAGTATATCATAGATAAAGTTGTCCTTTAGAAAAGAATTTTGCTGATAAGCTTTGGTTTGTTCTTTGTGATATAGCGGGAACTTCATATAACTGGCTATTTCATTTTGTTGTAGCAGTTCATAATTCTGCTCTGTACCAAAGATGCTGTCAGCAATAATCCTGTCGGGCTGGCAAGGTTGTTGGCTGGCTATGGCGTGCAGGTGATCATTAAAGCAGGCTCCATCGTTGGTCGATTGATGAACGCTCACCCCGGTAATAAACTGATCCTCGCTACCTGCCAGTACATTGTAGGCTGGCAGTACTTCTACCTTATTTTTCATCATCATAGCTGTGGCATCGGTATCAGTTTTATTGTAACCACTACGGTTGCCGGCTTTTTGAATCTGATTGTTATACTTTTCTATCTTGCCTTCAGCATCTTTTAACTTCTTTTTCAGTGTGGTGGCCTTGCGTCGTTTGCTCTTTACAACAGTATTGCGTATGACATCGTTGAGTGTAGCTGCCTTTTGGGCTATTGCTTCCCGGCTCACGGTAGCAGCTTGTCCATGTTCTTCCAGATCAGCTTGCCCATAGGCTTTATCTTCCTGCCGGTTCAGCTCATCTATTTGCTTAAACAACTCCTGGCATTTTTCTACAGCCTTCAGACCATACCGCTCTGCATTTTTCTTCCATACCATTTTATGCTGATTGGCATCTGCACGCAATGTTGTTCCATCGCAAAAATAATTTTCCAGCTTGATATACTGATGAGCTACCAAAAACTCCAACAGCTCTTTAAACAATGCTTCTATTACCTGTTTGGCTTTGCTGCTGCGGAAGTTATTAATCGTACGAAAATCAGGACGGTTCATAGCTGAAAGCCACATAAAATGAATGTCCTGGCTCAGTGCCTTGGCTATCTTGCGGCCAGTATAGATCTTTACACAATAGGCATATAATAACACTTTTAGTAACATCCGGGGGTGATAGCTACTGGTGCCGCCACCTTTGTATAAGTTGATCAGGTCGCTGATATCCATCAACTCAACTACCTCATTAACCACCCTTACAAGGTGATCCTTGCCTATTAACTCTTCCAGTGAAGGTGGTAACAATAAATTTTGTTGAGGACTATATTGCTTAAATACTACAGAAGTTTTTACTTTAGCCATTGTAATTTTTGTGTGGTAACTAAAATTACAACTCAGCCCCTTTCTCACAAAGAAAAGGGCTGACCTTTTTGGTCAGCCCCCGGGAATAATTTTGAAATGTAATTCCAATACTCTTACTTTGTATCTCAAAGTGCTTTTTATTTTATCTGATGCCGGGTAGGTGAAGTCCGGCCGCTGTTTGGCCGGGATGATCAGATGTAGATAAGAAGTTTTTTTTAATCAATTGCTTTGTATTGCAAAGTACTTTTAATATTAATTATGAAATCATCACTGCGTCAATTGAATGCTTTAAGCTTACTAGGAATAGGCATTAGCCTGGTATTGGCAATCATATATACCAAGGGTTTTTATCAAAGAGAGGGTATTGTTTCTGAATCTATGGGTATTTTTTTTGCTGGGTATTTTGTTACCATCATTTACATAATAGTCAATTTTCTTTCTGGTGAAAGAGGCACCGATCCGTACAGGAATAATGTGGTTATCGCATTAAGTTGTTTGATGTGGTGCGGCTTTATATTAAACAGGGATATGCGATTGGTTCCCGAAATATCAGGCTTTTCTTTAGCTACCTTGACTATGTTGTTTGTAGTAGGTATAGCTGTACAATCATCTATCAAGTACAATTGGGTTATAAAACTGTTGTACTTTATGTATGGCATCGCCATGTTTATGCTATTGCTGTTTGTTATATACTTTGTGGTATTAATGCCTATGGGACTTATTGGTATGGTAGCACTGGGAATGGGAGGCTTGGTATTTCTGCCATTGATTTGTTTTTGTTATTTCGGTAGCCGCATTGCCAGGGATTTAAAAGACCGCCGTGAAATGATTTATCCTTTCTTTTCCGGCTTTGGTGCCGTAATCGTATTTGTTATTATAAAAATTATACTGCTCACTACAGCAGTAAACAAAGTAGAGCGTTCGCTGGCACTTACACATTACAACCATAAAGCTGACTTACCGGAGTGGATAACGGTGACAAAAAACCTGGAGTTAAACGGTACACTCGAAGATATTATTCTGTACAACTTAAGTACTCCATTTTTTCAGGATTTGGCAAGCGAAGATCTGTTTCGTTTTAATACGGGCTCTAACAGAGCCTTTGAATTTAAGCATAATCCGATAGCTGAGCTCGCCTATGTATTTGTACCCAGGTTGTCGTTAACTGAAGATGAAATGCTATCTGTGCTGGGATTTTATTATAACCACAATTATATTAAGGAAAAAAGGCTATGGGATGGTGAATCCGTTAAGACCAATAAGCTTTGGAGTGAGGTAATGTTATACCCTGGCTATCACCTCGCTTATACAGAAACCATCTTCAATATAACTAATACTGGTTTTGGAAATGGCGAAGCGATCTATACCATATCCATGCCGCCTCATAGTATAGTAACCTCTTTGTCTCTTTGGATAAATGGTGTGGAGGAAAAAGCGGTATTAACATCAAAAGAAAAAGCGGAAAAGGCCTACAATAACATAGTAGGTGTACAGCAGAGAGACCCAAGCCTGGTGCAGTGGAGAGAAGGAAATAAAGTAAGTCTTCGTGTTTTCCCGGTTACCAAAGAGATGCCACGTAAAGTGAAAATAGGTATTACAAGTCCGCTTGAACTCAATGGTAAGGAACTGGCCTATACACCTATAAAAATTATAGGACAGGATATTCAAAATGCGGAACGGATGGTGAAAGTTCAAACTATTGATGATAGTGCAATACCAGATAATGGAATATTGAAAAAAGATGAAAATGGTTGGTGGGTACGACCGGAATTTGCAAGTGACTTTAGGTTGACTATTCCTGTAAAGCCTTTATCCAGCAATACTTTTAACTGGAAGGGGCGGGAGTACACTGCCATGCCTTATAAAAAACTGCATGATAAAAAAGCGTTCGCTACCCTGGTATTAGATGTAAATAAGGCCTGGTCGCAGGAGGAGTGGAACACGATAATGGCTATAAACGGCCCGGACAAAAAAGTATATTTCAATAACGAATGGAAAACGGTTGCTCCTGCAAACAGGGATGAATTATTTGATGAACTGCACCGCCAGAATTTTTCATTTATTCCGGTCGCTTCGTTAGATAGTACTACGTTAGTAGTTACAAAATCAACATCGGTGTCGCCAAATTTTGAAGATCTGCTGGATACGGATTATGGCAGAATCATCACCAGTAAAATGAACCAGGGGCAACGTTGCGCAGTATATCATTTGTCAGCTTTTACTAATGATTTCTGGAATACGCTCAATGAAAGAAAATGGATTCTTTCTGACTACGGCACCACTCGCGAGCTTAAAGCATTATTGGAAGAAGGTGTTTTTATCAAAGACAACATCATAGATAACTCGATAGATATTCCGTTTGCCGGATTGTCTATACGGGAACTACCTGCTGATTCAAAAGGCGCAACTGGCAATGGCACCAATCATTTGTACCGGATGTATGCCTATAACAAACTAATGGGAAACTACCACTTTAAAGACAGTTCAGAAGCACTTATAAATAAGGGGTACCTCGAATTAGCCAAGGATGCCAATATTGTAAGCCCGATCAGTTCGCTGGTAGTTTTAGAAACCCAGGCCGATTATAAGAATAATGCGATCGATGTTAAGAACAATGGCCTGGGAAACGCGAATATGAAAAACCATGGCGCTGTACCTGAACCACATGAATGGGCATTAATCATTATTGGGGCAGCAGGCTTATTGTATTACGTCTATAAAAGAAAAAAGCATGCATGGGCGTTTAAGGCATAACCTCACTTTTTTAATTCCGTTATGTCTGCTAATCATTGTAACGGTAATGCATGCAGGGGATATGAAATATTACATTCAAAATGAATGGATGTATATGGCCTGCTCATTGATATTGGTACTATTGAACCGAAGTGCAGTATCTTTTTCACTTTCCAATATTGTATCGGGCATATTGATATTATTATGTGCTGCCGGTGCTTTTCTTTTAGGCTATCGCTCATTATTTTTTTTAACTATTGTATCGGCTATTATTTTATTGGCAGGAAGCTATGCCAGAAAGGATGTGCTGCTCCCTATGCTTTTGGTATGGCTAACTTCTCCCGCACTTCATAGTTTTTTGCATGGCTACAGTGCCCTTATAAAGCAGCAGCTTGCAACATGGGTGTATATGATCGCAGGTAAAATGATGGCTATACAATCAGCAGGGCAGGGCATACTACATACATCGGCAGGTGGTATAACCATTAACGATGGGTGTATGGGCCTGGACATGCTAAAGGTGAATTTTTTTATAGCGGTGATGATCCTTTTTGTTAAAGAAAGAAAATTGAAGATACAACACAGCCCGCGACAGGTGTTTTTTCTCTTGTTGATTTCTATTGTGCTGAATATGGTCAGCAATACTTTCAGGATCATCATTCTGGTGTGGTCGGGCCAGGTTCAGGATGGGTTAACGCATCAGGCTATTGGCATGATTTGCTTTGCTTTTTATAGTGTGCTACCTCTTATTTGGATATCCGATCGCTTAAGGGGAAAGGCTTTAGTTGATGGGAATCATCCGCCAGCGCGGTCGCCGTGGTTAAGGTTAATAATGCTAACCCTTTCATTGGTTATTCTAATGGCGAAGCCAGATACGGCAAACATGATGTTGCCGGTGGCACAAAAAATAGCCAGGCAAAGAAATATGTGTTTAGAAATGATCAGTAACGATGTGATTAAACTGTCTGATGCGAAAAGAATCATTTACATCAAATCAGCGTCACACAATCCAATGATTTGCTGGACGGGTGATGGCTACCAGATTTTGCCTCAGCAAAAAACAAAAGCTTATACCCACGACCATGTGGTAAAAAATGCTGAGGTTTTGAATAGCTATTGGTGGTATCAATGCGGCACAAAAAGAACTTCTTCACTATTGAATGCTATTATTACAAGTGTAATATCAGCCCAGCCCGTCCAGCTGGTTAATGTTGCAATGTAAGTGCTTTTCTAATATACAATCGGCCTGGATAGCGCTATATCCGGCGCCTGGCAAAGAAGCTAAAAAGAAATGACCATCACCGCAATTTTCATTCATGTGGAAAATGTATGGCAACTGCATAAATTCGATAACATCTAAAACTACAGCGAAAGAAAAAGGCATTTCACCTGCTACAGCCACCGTTTCACCGAATAAATCTGATTCGCCTCTTAAATAGATAATAGATTCGCAATCTAATGTCATAACGCCTGGATTCTTATAAGGTTTTAATGGCTTTAACCTTCTTCACAAATAGTAGAACGAGTTTTAGCAATATCTGATGCCAGATAAGAAGCGTCAGGCAAATATGCATTAACAGAGAGTTGTTGGTAGATGCCGGTAAACCTGTACAGTATGGTTTGGGCGTTGCTAACGATTCCCGAAGTCCTCTAAGATATTCTAAACAAAAAAATGTCCAGATCATGAAGAGGATCCATTCTATCTGTCTGTCTATGACAGTTGTATTTTCTGTAGCCTGTTCGCAGGCGTTTAGCCAGGTTTATCGAACTATTTTGTACAGCAGCTTTGGCACCGGATCAACAAATCCGTCAACCAGTCCGGCCAGCGATATTTTACCGGGCGCCACTTCCTACACGGCTCAAACGGGATCCGGCAGTACTACTGATGGTAATTATTCGGTAGTAAATGCAACGCGCGGTTATAGCTCTTTATGGATCGCGGGTGCGCCGGATCATACAACTGGTGATGTTAATGGATATATGATGTTGATTAACGCAAATCCAGCAAAGAAGGGACAGATAGGGGGAACTTATTTTTTATATACAACATCAGCCTTTGATATTCCAGGTGCCGAATACGCGATTGATTTTTGGGCGGCCAACCTCTTGCAAAACAGTATAAGCACAACTGTTTATAAGAACAGCATGATCGGTTTAGCAGTAAGCCCGTCTATAACTAACGCCAGTGCTGCCTACTCTAACAGTAGCTGGACCCTGGCCAGATCGGCCAGCAATACAGCGTTAGCATGGGAAAATCATAATCTTCCTTTTACATTGCCTTTAAGTTATACCGGAGCTGCTTTGTACTTTAATTTTTATAATTCAGACAATGATCTTGTATCCAATACCAATGGCAATGATCTTGTGTTGGATGATATCACCATCAAGATTAGGGTAAGCGCACTTTCGGGTACCGTGTTTAACGACCTCAATGGTAATGGTATTAAAGATGGAAGTGAAACCGGTATTAATGGCAGTACTACTCCGTTGTATGCTTATATCGTTAAAACCGACGGAACGGTAATGGCAAAAGTTGCGGTATCAGCTACTGGTACCTATAGCTTTAATGAAGCTGTTGCAGCAGGTACAGGTGTACCTTACATTGCGTCGAACCAGGGATTAAAAGTTTTATATTCTACTGCAAACGTAGCGGTAGGGGGCTCAGTACCCGCTGCTGTGCCACCTGTCGGGTATGGTATACTAAGAGAAAATGTAAGTGGCAATACAACCGGCGGGGCTGTTGATAATACTTCCGGGGATGGGATCATTAATCTTACCAACACCAGCACTGATAAAACAAATCTTAATTTTGCTGTAAATGCCTTACCTGAGGCTTATCCTGAAAATAAATTTGTTTCCGGCAAACCGGTTTTAACCAACCTGAGCGATATTCCTTTAGAGGGCCGCGATCCGGTAGACCAGCCCGTTAAAACCAGCTGGAGCGGTAGAAGCGTAATATTAAATCCACCCAGCAACGGTTTTATATTAAAGTATAACGGAACAGTAGTAACCGGTGATTTCCCGGTAGCTAATTACAACCCTGCTTTATTAACTATAGAGCCTGGTCCTTCCACCCCTGGCAATGTTACTACTACTGTCTTTACTTATAAAGTAGTGGATGGCGTAGGTCTGCAGAGTTCCCCTGTTAACTATACGGTTAGCTATGCTACCAGTCTGCCTGTTGTATTCGGAACCATAGAAGCCAACTTGTCGGGCAGCGCCCTTACAGTAAACTGGCAGGCTGTTTCCGAACTGAACAATGATCATTATGAGATTGAAGCTTCTTATGATGGAACTAATTTTATTAAGATAGGAGAGGTTAAAACCCAGGTACCCGGTGGTAACAGTGAGAAAGCATTGCAATACAGTTTTACTAAAACTTTACCAGGCCAATTAGCAGGCATTGGTTTGTGTGTGTTAGCATTGACGGGATTTCTTTTTAATAAGCGTAGCCGGGTTGTATTTGCATTAATAATGTTAACGTCAGTAATCATCTTAAATACCGGCTGTACTAAAAAGGGGGATGATGTTAGTGGTTATACTAACCAGGATGTCTTTGTACGAATCAAGCAGACCGATAAAGATGGTACTGCCCGCTATTCACAGGTAGTGCAGGCTATAAGAAAATAATTTTTCAGATGAATGTTTAGAAGCTGTCTTTATTAAAGGCAGCTTTTTCTTTTGGGTATAAGGTAGCTTTCAATAAAAAATTTGGAGGAATAAAATTTTATTCTACATTTGTAGAAATAAATCTATAGTTGTAGAATGGTTAGGTTATCCAAATCCGAAGAGCAGTTAATGGAATACATCTGGCAGAAGGAAAAAGCTTTTATGAAAGACCTGATTGAAAGCTTTCCTGATCCGAAGCCGGCAAGCACTACTGTAGCAACCCTTTTAAAACGCATGACGGATAAAGGCGTTATTGCATTTAACCAGTATGGAAATTCACGCGAATATTATCCCTTAATAAAGAAGGCGGATTATTTTTCTACTCACGTTAGTAGTATGATCAAAAATTATTTTGATGATTCTGTGTTGCAGTTTGCTTCTTTTTTCACCAAAGAAACCAACTTGACCAAGTCACAGTTGGAAGAATTGAAGAAAATCATTGATTCTGAAATCAAAAAAAAGAAATGATATGCTTGTCTATCTTTTAAAAATGATTGCCTGCAGCGCTGCTTTTTACGGGCTTTATGTGCTGTTGTTTAAGAATGAAAAGATGTTTGTTTTTAACCGGTTTTACCTGCTGGCTGCTTTAATAGTTTCATATATTATTCCCTTTATCACATTTACGGTATATGTAACGGTTGATGACAGCTATATTATAAATAGTGTAGGGCAGCCAATTAAAGAGCAGTACAGTTGGAATGACTATGCGATGATTGTGCTGACTACTATATCAATATTGGGAAGTTTGGTGTTATCAGTGAGGTTTGCGAAGAATTTAATGCGTTTGAAAAGAATAGCAGGAAGAAGCCATAAGCGCGTCGTTTTTAAGGGCGTTAAAATTGTTCTTTTAAGGGAGCCAGTGGTACCGTATAGCTTCATGAATACAATATTTTTAAATAACGACGAATACCGGGATCAGCGTATAGAAAAAGAAGTGTTAGAGCATGAGCTGGCGCACGTAAGGCAAAGGCATTCCTGGGATATTTTGTTTGTTGAACTATTACAGGTCTTTTGTTGGTTCAATCCTATCATCTACTTGTACAAGCGATCTATAAAAATCAATCATGAACTGCTGGCCGATGCCGCGGTGGTAAAGGAACTGGATAACATGCGCAGTTACCAGCATCTTTTACTTCAACGGGCAGGCGCGCAACCTTCGCAGGCATTGGCCAGCAGCTTTCATTTTTTCATCACCAAAAAAAGAATCATCATGTTACAAAAGAAAGCGAACCCGGTTATAGCCGGCCTGAAAGCCACATTATGCCTGCCACTATTAGGGTTAATGGTTTTTATGTTCAGCGAGCGAATCTATGCCCAGGCACCACCGCCACCACCCAAAGCTTCACCTCCTGGTAAAGTTTCCAAAGGCAAACCTTCAGATGTAGAAGTTTTCATTGTTGAAACCCGGAATGGCAAAGATAGCAGAGCGGTAATTAAATATAAGAATGGCAAAGAGGTAAGCGGAGATGTTTCCACACCCGAAAACAAAATGGCTTTCGAAAAAAAATACGGAATAGAACTTCCGCCACCACCGCCACCACCACCGCCACCTGCTCGCAAAAGGAAAATGGCTCCACCACCACCACCGCCACCAACGGTAACCAAAATAGAAGCTCCATTGCCACAGGCTCTGACGCCAGTTTCACCTAAAAAAAAGATATCGGCAGAGCTACTTACCCAGCCCAGGCTTGCTAAAGTAGAAAAAATGGCTCCGTTAACGTCGATACTGCCACCCACTCCACCAAAGGAAAATAAGGTAGCAGCTACAGCAGTCACGCCAGTCGAGTCACTCTCTGCCGAACTCGTTGCCCATATCTTACAACATGTAGAACATCATTATTCAGCGATTGCAGTACCAAAAGACACGCCTGACCGGGGTATTGATAACCCCATCAAAACCAAGTTTAATTTTTAGTTGTCTATAATCGGAGATAACAAAAATCGCCGGGCAAAAATTGTCCGGCGATTTTCTTGAAATTCTCTATCGTGATCATTTAAATCAGCTTCACACTTCTTTCAACAAAGGCGGTCAAATCAGCACCAGTCAACATGCCTTGTGCTAATAGTGCCAGGTCAAATGCCTGCTGTGCCAGGGCTTTCTTCGCATCGCTATTGGTTTCAGCTAATATTTTAGTCGCCAACGGGTGGTTGGCATTAACGGCCACTTTATAACGATCGGGCATAGAGCCATAAAAGTTCATACCACCGCCCATCGCCGCCATATCTTTCATCCGGCGCATAAACTCATCCATGGTAACAGTAACGGGTAGTCCATCTGCTGAAAGGTTTTCAATGCTTACCTCCATGCCTGGTTTAGTGATAGCTTCCTTAAATACCGTTTCCAGCTCCTTGCTTTGCTCTTCACTTAAGCTGCTTTCAATTTTCTCATCTTTATCGATCAGCTTCTCCACTACATCCGCATCTACGCGTTTGATCTGGGTTTTTTCCAGATCGCGTTCCAGGTGGCTTACAAAGTGATTGTCCAAAGGACCATCTAATAACAATACATCGTATCCTTTCTTTTCTGCCGCACTGATATAACTATGCTGCCTGTCTGCGTTGGCTGAATAGAGGAATACTACATTACCGTCTTTATCAGTTTGAGCAGTTGCTACTTTCTCACGATACTCTGTTAAGGTAAAGAAGTCTTTGTTTACATTATTCAGTAATACAAAATCCTTCGCACGTTCTGCAAATTTGGGTTCGCTAACAATACCATATTTTACAAATACGCCGATGTCATTCCACTTCTCTTCGTAGCTCTTACGATCGTTCTTAAATAGCTCTGCTAACTTATCAGCAACCTTTTTAGTAATATAGGTATTGATTTTTTTCACATTGCCATCGGCCTGTAAAAAAGAGCGAGATACGTTCAGCGGGATGTCTGGAGAATCAATTACACCATGCAACAGCATCAGGAACTCCGGCACAATATCTTTTACATCATCGGTAATAAATACCTGGCGGCTGAATAATTTGATCTTGTTGCGTTGTATTTCAACATCATTTTTGATCTTAGGAAAATACAGAACACCTGTAAGGTTGAACGGATAATCCACATTCAAATGGATCCAGAATAAAGGATCTTCTGTAAACGGATATAACTCTTTGTAGAAGCTTAAATAGTCTTCATCCTTTAATTCAGACGGCGCTTTCGTCCAGATAGGTTTAACCGTATTGATTATATTTGGTTTTTCAACCTCTTTATATTTGGGTTTGCCTTCCTCATCCTCACCATCAGGCTCGCTTTCTGTTTTGGTGCCAAATTGAACGGGAACCGGTAAAAACTTAGCATACTTATCTAAAATAGTTTGCAGCTTGTAGTTTTCTAAAAAGTCTTTATTTTCTTCGTTAATATAAAGAATGATATCTGTACCACGCTCAGTACGGTTTCCTTCGCTCAATTCAAAGGTGGTGCTGCCATCGCATATCCAACAGGCCGGTTCTGCGCCCTGCTGGTAACTTAAGGTCTGGATCTCTACCTTATCCGCAACCATAAACGCAGAATAAAATCCTAAACCAAACTGGCCGATAATTTCATTGGCATCTTTAGCCTCTTTGAACTTTTCAAGGAATTCGCTGGCTCCCGAAAAAGCAACCTGGTTAATATATTTTTTAATCTCCTCAGCGGTCATACCAATTCCATTGTCAGAAATGGTAATCGTTTTAGCCTCTGCATCCAGTTTTACCTGAACCAATGGTTCTCCCAGCTCGCCCTGGAACTGGCCTAAAGAAACCAGTCTTTTCGCTTTCTGGATCGCATCTACGGCGTTAGAAACCAATTCACGAAGAAAAATTTCATGATCACTGTACAAAAACTTCTTAATGATAGGGAAGATATTCTCTGTGTGGATTGAAATAGTACCTTTTTCCTGAACCATATATTGACTTTTTTTCCGATTTCAATCAAAATTGATACCGTTATAGATTAAAAGTCAGATTGTCAGATTTAGTGAAAATAATTCAGGGATGGGGAACTAAATGCAGGATATTGTGCTGGATACCAGATCTGGATTAGCTACTGGATGAGGGTATTGGATGTCAGATGGATGGTTGATACTGGATATTTGATATCTGTTAGTAGAGAAATTGTACTGTTCGCCAGTGAATGCACATTTATAAAGATGATGGCTAAAAGACTTATTACTGGTCTTGTAAGACCACATGTTGGTAGCAGAATATGTAAAAAATATCTGCCAGCCCTGTAGGGCGTCATATAAAACCGGCCAAACCAGCAAGCATGCAATTAAAGTGCTCAATGCTCCGATATTAAATCGTCTTCGTGCTGTACCCGAAATCCTGGTTATTAGGCATTTGCTTTATCTTAGTATGATGTATAATAAAATTTTTTTTCAGGTAAACAGCGATATAGAGTGGAAAGAGCTGGGCAATGGTGTATCCAGGCAAATACTGGGACATGATGGACAAATGATGATGGTAAAGGTGAAATTTGAATCCGGCGCCGTGGGTGCTATGCATCAACACCCGCATGTGCAGGTGAGCTACGTAGAAAGTGGTGCTTTTGAACTGACCATAGGCGAGGAGACCAAAATTTTAAGGCAGGGCGATGGCTATTTTGTACCACCCAATGTATTGCATGGATGTTTATGTATAGAGGCGGGTGCATTAATCGACGCGTTTACTCCCGCCAGGGAAGATTTTCTTGTTTAGTAGCTATAATCTTATCGAATAATGGCCGGGGCTGGTGTTTGAATTGAACCAACTCGTCGAAAGTTGTGTAAGCGGGTGCATGAAGCTTTTTATTTTCACCCCCTAAACACAAACCAATGACCTTACTTCAAATTGACACAGTTACGAACCAGGCTTCTTATTTTGCGTTAAAGGCCAAAGAAATGGCTATTGAATATGCACCTAAGGTAGTGGGGGCGATATTGGTGTACATTATCGGATCCTGGATTATTAAAAAGATAGCCCAGTTACTAAACAAGCTTTTCATCAAGAGAAATTACGATCCCTCTCTCAGAACTTTCTTATCATCTTTAGTACGCGTAGCATTAACTATTTTGCTGATGTTATCTGTATTTGAGATGATCGGTGTAAAAATTACGGCGTTTGCTGCATTATTGGCTGGTGCCGGTTTAGCCATAGGTGCAGCATTGAATGGATCTTTGGGCAATTTTGCCGGTGGCGTGATGATGCTTTTATTCAAGCCTTTTAAAGTAGGAGATATGATCGAGGCACAGGGGCAAACAGGTATTGTACTGGAACAAGGCATTTTCAATACGATTATTCTTACAGCTGATAATAAAACCGTGATCCTTCCGAATGGTGCCCTTTCAACCGGCACTATTATTAACTATACTGCTCACGGAAACCTGAGAGTAGATCTCACCATGGCAATTGCTCCTGATATGGATATTGCCAAAGCAAGAGAGGTAGCTATTGCTGCCATGAAGGAGCATCCTAAGGTACTGGATACACCAACACCGGAAGTGAGTGTGCTGAAGGTGGGAGATGGAATGGTAACATTAGCCATCCGTCCTTATACCACCCAACCCGATTATTGGGACGTGTATTTCGGTGTTCAGGAACTGGTTAAAAATGCATGGGATGCTCATGGCGTTCAGGGACCAGTACCACACAGGGTATTAATACAGAAATAAAAGTACAGTTAAAATATTAATCTCCTAAAGCGGCGCTGTTAAAGTGTCGCTTTTTATTTATCGCAACTGCCAATTCTTATTCGTATTGTTGATGCGATAAAACGAATCAATAATATTTATTGATTAAAAAAATATTTTCACCCCGTTTTTATGCATAGTTCTTTACTTTCGCGGGCGTGAGATCTCTTGTGGCAATATTTTTCCTCTTACTCATCCTCATCGCCAATACTCTATTTGGTGAATTATTGAGGCTGCCCCGTTTGATTCACCATTACAACGAACATGTTATCTGGGATAACAATACTTCTTTTATAGATTTTATAGCAGTGCATTATGCTGCCGAAATTAATCATCCCGATGACGAACACGGCGACCATCAGCGTTTACCTTTAAAGGCTGTAGATTATTCTATATTACAGGTGGTTACGGTTGTGCCATCGGCTAACTTTTCTTTAAACAAGGTGGTCGTGGCTTACGTAGAACAGCAGAATGCGCTACAGCCCCGGCAATTTTATTCCTCGGCCTACCTCGATAGCATCTGGCAACCTCCCAGGGCTTAGTTAATCATTTCAATTATTGGGTTTATCGAAACAGCAATGTTTCGTGTGTTAAAGCGCATATAGCATTTTGATAATGGTATACGTGGCATAATGATTAACTAAATATGTATGCTTACAAAAATTATTGAGTTTTCCATAAAGAATAAGCTGATCATCGGGCTATTTATTATAGCACTCATAGGCTATGGAGCTTATGAAGTGAAAAGACTACCCATTGATGCAGTACCTGATATTACCAATAACCAGGTGCAGATTATTACGGTATCCCCTTCATTAGGAGCTACTGATATAGAAAGGTTGATTACGTTCCCTATTGAGCAGGTGAATAATAATATCCCCGGTCTGCAGGAGTTGCGAAGCTTTTCCCGTTTTGGGTTGTCGGTGGTTACGCTTGTATTTGATGATGATATAGATGTTTACTGGGCCCGGCAACAGATCAACGAGCGGCTGCAACAGGTACAGGACCAGATACCGAAGGGTTTTGGAGTGCCTGCGCTGGCACCGGTAACCACCGGGTTGGGGGAGATCTATCAATACGCGGTCAGGCCCAAAAAGGGATATGAAAAAAAATATGATGCTATGGAACTGCGCACTATACAGGACTGGATAGTGCGCAGACAGCTATTAGGTGTTCCTGGTGTAGCAGAAGTAAGCAGTTTTGGCGGATTGCTAAAACAATATGAAATAGCGGTTGATCCTGCAAGGCTGGTTGCTAATGGATTGACCATCGGCGATGTTTTTACTTCCCTGGAAAAGAATAACCAGAATATAGGTGGTTCTTATATTGAAAAGGGGCCCAGCGTTTTATTTATCCGCAGTGAAGGATTGGTAGGGAGTATGGAGGATATACAAAATATAGTTGTTAAAAACCTGGCAGACGGGGTACCGCTCCTGGTGCGGGATGTGGCGGAAGTAAAGCTGGGCAATGCTACCCGTTACGGCGCCATGACCTTTAACGGCGAAGCACAGGTTTCGGGTGCGATTGTGCTCATGCTAAAAGGAGCGAATAGTAACGAGGTGATCAAAAGTGTAAAGAAGAAAATTGACCAGATACAGAAAACTTTGCCCGAGGGAGTTGTTATTGATGCTTTTTTAGATCGTACTAAAATGGTCAACAATGCTATTGGTACGGTAAGTAAAAACCTGGTGGAAGGGGCATTGATTGTGGTATTGGTGCTGGTATTGTTTTTAGGAAATCTGCGTGCAGGCTTGCTGGTGGCATCTGTAATTCCGCTTTCAATGTTGTTCGCCATTATTATGATGAACCTGTTTGGGGTAAGTGGCAACCTGATGAGCCTGGGTGCGCTTGATTTCGGATTGATTGTAGATGGTGCGGTGATCATTGTAGAAGCAGTAATGCATCGGCTCACGCATAGTAAGCATTTTTCCAAGATCCACAAGCTATCGCAAACTCAAATGGATCAGGAGGTTCAATACTCTGCTTCGCGGATGATGAATAGCGCGGTTTTTGGCCAGATCATTATTTTGATGGTATACCTGCCCATATTTACATTACAGGGTATAGAAGGGAAAATGTTTAAGCCCATGGCGCAAACAGTAGCATTTGCCTTGGCCGGGGCATTTATGCTTTCACTTACCTACATACCGATGATGAGTACGCTGTTCCTGAGTAAAAAGATAGCACACAAAAAAAACTGGTCCGACCGGATGATGAACCGGCTGGAGCGTTTTTATCAACGCTATTTGCTAAAAGCCCTGCGTTTTCAAAAGCCGATCATTTTAACTGTATTAGCTCTTTTTACATTAGCTATAGTTTTGTTAACCCGGATGGGCGGTGAGTTTATTCCGTCGCTGCCGGAAGGTGATTATGCGGTAGAAACCAGGGTGTTACCGGGTAGCAATATTCATGTTTCTATAGAATCGGTTTCGAAAGCATCCCGTATTATCAGGGAAAGATTTCCGGAGGTAGAAAAAGTGGTGGTTAAAACCGGCACCAGTGAAGTGCCCGCAGAGCCGCTGCCTATCGATGTCTCGGATATGATCATTGTTTTGAAAGACCGGGATGAGTGGACCTCTGCCAAAACCTACGGGGAAATGGAGGCAAAAATGACGGAAGCGCTGAAAGAAATACCTGGGGTAACCTTCGGTTTTCAGTACCCCGTAGCGATGCGCTTTAATGAGCTGATCTCCGGAGCCCGGCAGGATGTGGTTTGTAAGATCTTTGGCGAAAACCTGGATACATTGGCGTATTACGCTGCTAAGCTCGGGCATGTAGCCAACACGGTTGATGGCAGCAGCGCTTTGTATGTAGAAGCGGTGACAGGAATGCCACAGATCCTGATTCAGTACAACCGGGCAGCCATAGCCCAGTATGGAATGAACATCAGCGATGTCAATAATGTGATCAACGCTGCTTTTGCAGGACAGAGCAGCGGTTTGGTATATGAAGGGGAGAAACGATTTGACCTGGTAGTACGTTTGGCTGGTGATAGCAGGAAGAGCCTGGCCGACGTGCAAAACCTGTTAATCGCAACCCCGCAGGGCATGCAGATACCTTTGCGAACACTGGCCGCTATCGATATTGTAGATGGTTATAACCAGATTCAACGGGAGAATTCTCAACGAAGGATTATAGTGGGTTTCAACGTGCGGGGCAGGGATATACAAAGTACCGTAGAAGAATTACAGCAAAAAGTAACACAAAAGGTAAAGCTACCAGCCGGTTACTATATAACTTATGGAGGCGCTTTTGAAAACCTGGAAGCCGCCAAGAAACGTTTATACGTAGCGGTACCCGTTTCACTACTATTGATTTTCCTGATGTTGTTCTTTGCATTCAGGTCAGTGAAACAGGGATTACTGATTTATACGGCCATCCCCCTTTCGGCTATTGGAGGCATCATTGCTTTAAGCATCCGGGGTATTCCCTTCAGCATCAGCGCGGGTGTGGGTTTCATCGCCTTGTTTGGTGTAGCGGTGTTAAATGGCATCGTGTTGGTAGCCGAGTTTAACCGGCTTAGAACAGAGGAGCGTATGAAAGATTTGACGCGCATTGTTATACAGGGTACCAAAATCCGGTTAAGGCCGGTATTGATGACAGCGTTTGTTGCCTCTTTAGGCTTTTTGCCTATGGCCATAAGTACCGGCGAGGGAGCTGAAGTGCAACGTCCGTTAGCCACCGTTGTTATTGGAGGTTTGTTGGTGGCCACCTTTCTTACCTTATTTGTTTTACCTATTTTATATATTATGTTTCAAAAGAAAACAGGCTCCGCTAAAAAGGTCATTACGGTCTCCATAATTCTGGTGGGACTGTTTAGTAGCCAGTCAACAGAGGCGCAAACAACTATTTCGCTGCAGGCAGCTATCGATACGGCTTTAGCCAATAATCTGAGTATAAAAAATCAAAGGCTGAAATCGGAATACCATAAAATATTGATCAGCTCCGGCAAACAAATAGCACTAACCAATATTGTAGCAGAGTATGGTCAAATGAACAGCATTTATGCGGATGCCAGGCTGGGCCTGAATCAAACGCTGAGTTTTCCGAAAGTGCATCGTTCTCAAAAGGAATTATTGACTGAAGAATGGGAGAGTAGTGTTTTGAACATCGGGGTAAATGAAGCATTATTAAAGAAACAGGTAACGCAGGCTTACGGTCAGTTGGTTTATCTCGAAGGCAAGAAAAGAATACTGGAAAGAACTGATACCTTGTTTTCATCATTTTTAACAAAAGCCAACCTGCGCTTTGATAAAGGGGCGTCTAATTTGCTGGAGAAAAAGACAGCAGAAAACCAGCGGGGACAAATGGCAATACAGTTGTCGCAATTGATGCAGGATCGAGCATTAGCACAAATCCGTTTTCGGCTCTTGCTTAATTCTACTACAATGTTTAACATCATTGAGGAGAATATTGTAGCAGCACCCGTTCCTCTGATAGATACGATTAGGTTACAGCAACATGCGGGCTTATTATACCTGGCCCAGCAACAGGAAACGGCCCGCGCGGTTACACAGGTTGAAAGAGCAAAGCTGATTCCAGACTTAATATTGGGCTATAATATTATGAGCATGAAGGGGAATGGTGCGGACAATAAAGAGTACAATAGCGTGCCCCGTTTTCAGTCGGTACAGGTAGGGCTGGGTATTCCTATTTTTAACACGGCACAAAAAGCAAGAATCCATGCGGCCAGGGTGAATGAACAGCTTACACAGCAGGAGTATGCCACCTCATTAAAGACTTTTGTGAGCGATTACCAGGCCGTCCTTGTTCAATATCAGAAATATATTAATGCCAAACAATACTTTGAAGCAACAGCTTTAAAAAATGCGGAAGCTATTACAGCAACAGCCAATCAGCAGTTTGCGAATGGCGATATCAATTACCTGGAATGGGTGATGCTGATCAACCAGGCCGTATTGGTTCAAAGCGAGTATGTGGAAGTTTTGTATAACCTGGCTAACGCGGTCGCGGATCTTAACTATTTCACCAGCAATTAGAATTAAGAAAAGATGCGCCTTACCGGGGCGACATTATAAAATTATACAATGAAGAAAATAACTTTAATCATTTTAACTGTTTTTATTCTTTTTTCCTGCAGCGAAAAAAAGAACGAACAACAGGAGCCTGTGTCTGCCAAACAGGATAACCTGGTTACACTCACCAATGCGCAATTAAAGAATGCGGGTATTGCTACAGGAAATCTGGAACCCAGGAATATCTCGTCTGTCCTTAGGGTAAATGGAAAGATAGATGTGCCGCCAGCCAACAGGATTTCTGTAAGTGTGCCGCTGGGTGGATATATTAAATCAACCAGCCTGTTGCCTGGCATGCCGGTGCGTAAGGGGCAGGTATTGGCAACCATCGAGGACCCGCAGTATATACAGTTGCAGCAGGACTATCTTACAGCAAAAGCCCAGCTTGCTATTAATGAAAGCGAATATAACCGGCAAAGAGATTTAAACCAAAGTAAGGCTGCAAGTGACAAGGTATATGAGCAGGCAAAAGCGGCCTATCAAACCCAAAATGTACTCGTGCACTCATTGGCTCAAAAACTAATATTGGCAGGTTTAAACCCCAACAGGATCGGTCCAGGTAATATCTCGCGGAGCATCCAGGTAACATCGCCTATTGATGGCTTTGTAGCTGCCGTGAATGTAAACATGGGTAAATATGTAAATCCTGCAGATGTGCTGTTTGAACTAGTGAATCCGAACGGTGTACATTTATCGCTTACGGTATTCGAGAAAGACGTGAACCAGCTTTCCATAGGACAAAAACTCGTAGCGTACTCCAATACTGATCCGGACAAAAAGTACTCCTGTACCATCATGTTGATTAACAGAAATCTTTCAGGAGAAAGGGCTGTAGAAGTACATTGCCATTTCGATCAGTATGATCAAAAACTTTTACCCGGCATGTTTATGAATGCAGAAATTGAAACAACTGCCCGCCAATCCAATGCATTACCCGAAGAGGCAGTTGTAAGATTTGATAATAAAGAATATGTATTTGCGGCAAAAGAGGAAAATAATTTTGAAATGCTCGAAGTGCAAACCGGTACCACCGAATCGGGTTATACGGCGATCATTTCTCCCGCAGACCTGGCTCAAAAGAAACTGGTGGTTAAAGGAGCTTACAGCCTTTTAATGGCGTTAAAAAACGTAAATGAAGAAGAATAAGGAATAGCGGTTGAACTAAAAGGCAGCAGTCATCATTAAGTAGATCGGTTTAATAAATTGGTGAACAAATGTTAGTATTATATGAAAAAATAATATACTTGCAGTTCAGTTAAACCTTCGTAATTAATTGCTATTAATAAATTTAGTGTAGAATGCATACCCTGTTGCCGTTTTTTTTAGCCATGGTAGCGGCTATTGTTTTGCTGCAAATGTTTGCCGTAAAGCTAAAAGTTGCGTATCCGATTTTACTGGTCGTGGCAGGACTTCTGGTTAGTTTCGTTCCTGGCTTGCCGGTAGTGAAGATTAACCCGGACTTGATCTTCTTTATTTTCCTGCCGCCTTTGTTATTTGAGGCGTCCTGGACGATATCATTTAAAGAGATGCGCAAGTGGTACCGAATCATTACCAGCTTCGCTTTCCTGGTGGTTTTTTTCACCGCATTGTCGGTAGCTGTTGTGGCCAACCATTTTATTCCAGGCTTTACTATAGCATTGGGCTTTTTATTAGGGGGCATTGTTTCGCCTCCTGATGCGGTAAGCACAGCAGCCATTACCAAATTTGTAAAAATACCAAGATCAACTTCAGCAGTATTGGAAGGCGAAAGTCTGCTGAATGACGCTTCATCTCTGATCATTTTTCGCTTTGCCCTGGTGGCTGTAGGCACGGGACAATTTATATGGCAGGATGCCGCTGTTAGTTTTCTATGGATGGTACTCGGTGGTGCTGGAATTGGCTTGCTATTAGCCTGGTTCTTTGTGCAGGCACATAAAAAATTGCCTACAGATGCCCCTTCTGATATTGCACTTACCTTGATTGAACCTTATTTCATGTACTGGATAGCGGAGCAATTACATAGCTCAGGCGTGTTAGCCGTAGTTGTAGGAGGACTTTATATGTCATCCAAACGCTTGATTTTTCTGAATAGCGCCAGTCGCATAAGAGGTTATAGTGTTTGGGAAAGCTTTGTTTTTATTTTGAATGGTATTGTTTTTTTGATCATAGGTTTGGAGCTGCCTGAGATTGTGCAGGGTATCCGGTCCAAAGGTATTCCGCTAAATAAGGCAATTGGATATGGCGTATTGGTAACGGTGGTGTTGATTGTAGCGCGAATGATCAGCAGCTATGCTGCATTGGTAGCCACGCTTATTTTCAGAAGACGGGCGATACCGCATGTAACCAACTGGAAAAGACGATATTTAATGCCATTGCTTCTGGGTTGGACGGGTATGCGTGGTGTAGTGTCTCTGGCTGCCGCATTATCGATACCTGTTACTTTAGACAATGGTTCCCTGTTCCCGCACAGAGACCTTATATTGTTTATCACTTTTGTGGCTATATTATTAACCCTGTTGGTACAGGGGCTTACATTGCCTTTCATTATAAAACGTACGCATTTATTTGACGGAATTTTCAACGAGGCAGAAGAGGAGGAAACCCGCAAAAAAATGAAACATGGCCTGAAGCAGCATGTATATGAAGTGCTAAAAAGTCGTTATGAAAATGACCTGAATGGCCATGCAGGAATAGAAAAGATTTTAAAGCAATGGGAAGAAAGAGCTAAAGCTGCAGATGATAGCTGGATGAATGAGAAGACTAAAATTATTTTTGTTGAACTGCTGGAAAGCCAAAGACGGTACCTCACCGAATTAAATAAAGACCCTTCCATTGATGAAGAGATCATTCGGCAGCAGCTGTACCAGATAGATCTTGAGGAAGAGCGGCTTAAAATTATTTAACAGGTTATTTTTAAATCAATCTCCCCCGTAGCAAGGGGAGATTGATTTTTAGATCTATGATAAATGCTGTCGTGTTTTCTTCAAAAAACGGATGGTGAGAAAAATAGCTGAAAAACTCAGGCCACTGATAAACCCAACCCAGACACCTTTTTCCGCCATCCCGAAATGAAAAGCCATCAGGTAGCCTAGAGGAATACCCAATACCCAATAAGCAATAAAAATGAAGAGGGTAGGAACATTCACGTCTTTAATACCTCTTAACAGTCCGGCACTGGTAGCCTGTATAGCATCGGGTATCTGGAAAGCAGCGGCAAACAATAATAGAGCAGCAGCAATGCTGATCACATTCTCCTCATGATTGAAAAGGAGCGGCAGTTGCTGTTTAAAAATTGCGAAAAGAATACAACAAACAGCGCCATAAATTAATGCCAGCACCACTGTACTTTTACCAATTACGGATATACGTTTCCAATTAGTAGTACCAAAAGCATGGCTAACCCTGATAGAACCTGCCTGCGATAATCCCAGCGATACCATAAAGGCAAAAGCTGCAGAGCTCAATGCAATTTGGTGTGCAGCTTGTTCCGCTGCACCTATAGTACCTACCAGGATACCCGATACGGCGAAAGCACCCGCTTCCATACCTATTTGTAAGCTACTGGGGATACCTATTTTCAAAAGCTGTACGAGCGTATCTTTTTTGATCTTCCATTGCGTTTTGGAAACGGCCATATATTTTTTAAACACCTTGTGATTAAGTATTACAATTCCCAGCAAAACAAAAATCGTAACACGGGTGATCAAAGTGGCATAACCGGCGCCAATCAGCTCCAGGCGGGGCAAGCCCCAATTGCCATAAATCAATAACCAGTTTAAAAATACGTTGAGCGGTATAGCTGCTATTGATAAAGCCATGGCTGTTTTGGTATATTGTAAACCATCGGCAAATTGCTTCAAGGTCATAAACAATACCATAGGTATAATGGAAAAGCTCATCAGTGTCATAAAAGGCATGGCCAGTTCTACAACTTCAGGATCCTGTTTGAGGTGCAATAATATATCGCGTCCAAAGAATAATCCCAGCGATATCAGCACGCCAAATACAGCGCAGAGCCAAAACCCGTTAAAGAAATAATGGGATACGAGTTGCTTGTCAAACTTACCATGAGCCAGTGATACCATCTGTGCTACAGAAATAGTAATGCCAATGCCAAAGATGAACGGTATGTTGATTACGTTTAATACCAATGCTGCTGCGGCGAGTTGCTTATAGCCGGTGTAGCCGATCATCGCGGTATCGATCAGGTGCAGGCTCATTTGAGCCAGTTCACCAAAAATAATAGGAAGAGCCAGTTTTAAAGTGTTCCTGGCTTCAGTTTTATAAGAGAGGTACATGAGAACTATATGTTAGTAATGTAAGTAAATGATAGTAGTATCGTTATTGTTGTTATCATGTGTAATACATGATGGTGTCGTATTGAAATGAAACCTGCCCGTTTTCCTGGTATCGGTGATAAAGATCATGCATTTCGCTTAGCACCTCATCGTGCAATAAACCTTGTTTGGGCATAAACGATGACGATAGTGTTCTGCCTTTAAAACTTTCCCAATCCAGAGATTGGCTGTTAGCCAGAACCTGCGTTTTCATTTTACGGGGATGAAGAAAATTATTTATTAAATCAATATCAAATTTCCGATGTTTTGAAGCCTCATACTCAGGAATCCGGCGATGCAGTATTTCTTCATAGCCGGCAGTAAATGGCGCATCATCTTTTCGTACGTTCCATATCAGCAGGATATGACCATCTGGCCTAAGGATGCGCATAAATTCCTTTTTCGTTTCTATCGGGTCAAACCAATGGAAAGCGGTTCCGGCTACAATTAGGTCAATAGCCTGATCTGGCAGATGAGTTACTTCTGCTGAGCCATCAATAATTTTTAGACGGCCCTCCGAGCCATAGAGGTCGCTACAGGCCTGGCGCATGGCTTCATTCGGCTCAACGGCATAAGTCAAATTCCCGTTATCCAGAAATAGCTCTGTAAGAAATCCGGTGCCAGCGCCTATATCGGCTACTATATCATGTGAGCTAAGATGAATGTCTCTTTTTAATATATCAATAACACCCTTAGGATATTTCGGACGGTATTTAATGTAGTCTGCAACGCGGTTGGAGAAGCGTTGTTTCGGATCTGTCATACAATTATAGTTTTTCAATCACCATGGCGCTGGCGCCACCACCGCCATTACAAATGCCTGCCGCTCCATATTTCGCCTGGTGTTGCTTCAATACGTTGATCAGCGTTACAATGATCCTGGCTCCGCTGGCTCCCAGGGGATGGCCCAGTGAAACAGCGCCGCCATTGACGTTTACTTTGGCCGGATCCAGTGTAAGCCTCCTCGTATTTTCTATGCCTACAACACTAAAAGCTTCATTAAGTTCCCAAAAACTGATCTCTTCTTTTGTAAGTCCGGCTTTGGCAAGTGCTTTGGGTAAAGCCAGTGATGGGGTTGTAGTGAACCATTCGGGAGCTTGTTCTGCATCAGCATAAGACAAAATTTTAGCAATAGGTTTTAATCCCAACGCTTCACACTTTTCTTTGCTGATTAAAACCACTGCTGCGGCACCGTCGTTCATGGTACTGGCGTTGGCGGCAGTAACAGTGCCCTCTTTTTTAAAGGCCGGGTTTAATGTTGGTATCTTATCAAATTTTACATTAAACGGCTCTTCATCTTTTTCGAAAATTACCGGATCACCCTTTCGTTGCGGAATGGCTACAGGGGTTATTTCCTCTGAAAAACGCCCCTCTGCCCAGGCTGCCTGGCTTCTTTGATAGCTTTCAATGGCGAATGCGTCCTGTTCTTCTCTGCTGATATTACATTCGCTGGCGCATAACTCTGCCGCCATGCCCATAGCATTCCCGTCATATACATCTGTTAATCCATCTTTCGCCAGGCCGTCTATAAGATTGGTATTGCCATATTTATTACCCCATCTTAAATTGGGTACGTAAAACGGTACATTGCTCATGCTTTCCATGCCCCCGGCTACAACAATATCTGCATCGCCTAACAAGATACTTTGTGCGCCCTGCGCAATAGCCTTCATGCCGCTGGCACAAACTTTATTAATGGTAGTACAATTGACTTCATTGGGCAGGCCCGCAAACTTAGCAGCCTGTCTTGCAGGCGCCTGACCCAGGTTGGCTTGTAAAACACAGCCCATTAATACATCCTGCACCTGTTGGCCTTCAATACCCGCTTTTTCAAGGGCTGCCTTGATGGCTATAGCGCCTAATTGAGTTGCGGTAAGATCTTTTAAACTGCCACCAAAGCTTCCCATGGGTGTACGTACGGCAGAAAGAATATAAACTTCTTTGTTATTCATATAGCTGAGTTTAATTGCAAAGGTAGTTTTCTTTTTAAAATAGCGTTGTTGTCAAATGATTATTAACTTAAAAACTAATAGATGCGAGACTTTATTAGTTTTTCGTCGTGTCATAGCGTCCCGGGGTTAAGTCTTCCATCCATAATTTAAAATCTGATTACAACAACCAGGCTATAACATTTTAAAGAAGCATTGATATTTTTCCGCTAGGAACAAGCGCACACAAAGTTATCGCGCAAAGATCAGAGCAACCCTCAGCGTAAGCGCTGCGTCTCCCTTCTTTGTGGTCGGATAAAATGTTATCCACCCACGCGCCCCGGACAAAAAAAACATGTAAGTTTGAAAAGATTTGCCAAACCGTTCAGAAAGGCGATGCCTGATAAAGAAACTAAAAACCACAAGGATGAAAATAAATCTTGCTTTGTTGCTGATGTTGTCTGTTGCTGTATCAGCTTTCAACAGGAACAATGATGTTAAAGAACCCGTAAAACAAATTATAACCGGGGCCGATCAAACTCAGTTATATGTACCTTATCTGAAAGGAAAAAGAGTGGCAATAATGGCTAATCCAACCACCATTATAGGGAAGAAACATCTGGTAGATAGTTTAAAAAGCCTGGGAATTAACATTGTAAAAGTTTTTGGGCCAGAGCATGGTTTCAGAGGCAATGCAAGTGCTGGTGTAAAGATAAAAGACGAGACAGATGCTGCTACAGGTATCCGTATTATTTCACTCTACGGCCCCAAAAATAAACCTTCTAAACAGGATATGGCCGATGTGGATGTTTTGCTATATGATCTACAGGATGTGGGTGTGCGTTTCTATACGAACATCAATGCCTTATCCAGGCTGATGGAAGCCTGTGCTGAAAGTGATAAAGAAATGCTGATCCTGGATCGCCCTAACCCTAATGGTTATCTTATTGATGGTCCTGTACTGGACATGAAATATAAATCCGGAATCGGGATGTTTCCCATACCTATGTCGCATGGATTAACCGTAGCCGAATTTGCACAAATGGCGAACGGGGAAGGCTGGCTGACCAATAAGGTAAAATGCAAACTGAAAATCATTAAAGTGGCTAATTACGATCATAGCATGCCTTACACTTTACCGGTAAAACCGTCTCCCAATCTAAACACACAGCAGGCAATTTTATTATATCCCTCAACCTGTATGTTCGAAGGCGTTTATATTAATCATGGTCGTGGCACACAATACCCCTTTACTGTTTTAGGCAGCCCCGAATTAAAAGGTAAGTACTCTTTTTCTTTTACACCTATATCTATTAAGGGAATGGCCGAAACACCCATTTTTATGAACGAGGTTTGTTATGGACTTGATCTGCGTAATTATGATACAGAGAAATTACGGAAAAGTGGAAAGATCAACATTCAATGGATCATGGAATTATATAAGGCGCACCCTCATAAAGAAAAGTTTTTCGAATCCAAGTTCAGTAATCAAATGAACAATATCGAAATCCAGATCGGAAACGGCATTTTTAGAAAGCAGATTATCGATGGTGTATCTGAAGAAGAGATCCGTAAAAGCTGGGAACCAGGTTTGAGCCAGTATAAGGAGATGCGGAAGAAGTATTTGTTGTATCCTTAGTTTAGTTGATAAGTTGAAAAGTTGAAAGGTTGACGAGGTGTAAACCCTTCTATCACTGTTAACCAATTAACTTATCAACCAGTTAACCAGTCAACTTTTCTCAACAATTAAACCTTCCCCTTGATCAATTCGATCCTTTCCTGGAACTTCCAGGTAAGATAATCGGCATACGAATAAGTTTTGTTTAAATCCAAACTGGAAAAGTCAGTCATCGGTACAGCTTTTATACAAAGATACTGAATGTAATAGTTGGTGTCGGGGAGGTGAAAAATTGAAAAGTTGATTGGTTAATCAGGCGACCCTAGTCAACATTTCAACCAGTAAACTAGTCAACCTTTCAACCAGTCAACCAGCCAACTTCACCCTACCTCCACACTTCTTTCCCCTTCCACTTACCGCTGCGCATATACCACCACGCAAAAATAAAAGTGATAAACCAGTAAAGGAACTCGCTGGCCCATGCGTAAACCAGTGATAATCGTAGTTTTTCTACAATGATAAATACATAAACGGTATAGGCAACTATTGAGGCTATTTCTATTCTTAAATTCACTTTGGTATTACCGGTTCCCGTGATGCTGTTGAGCCATACAACGGCTACAGACATCATGATCAGGCATATGGAAATGGTACGCACCACCGGGATCGCGTCTGTAATAAAACCTGGTTCAGCACCATAAATACTTAAAAGGGTGGCCGGAAACAGGTTCAGCGTGATACATAATATGACAATCGTAAAAAAACTCAGTCTTGCAATTTTTCGAACCAGTCCCATCACCTCATCCTGGCGTTGCTGTCCAATAATATTGCTCACCATCATATTGGTGGTATTGGCATAAGACCAGGTAAAAATGCCAAACACCGCAAAAATATTTCGCATGGTGTTGCTGATGGCGAGTTCCCGCTCTCCGTGGTGTTCTATCAGCACATAAAACAACAACCAGGCGCTCACGCTTAATACAAACTGCATCACCAGTGGTAAAGACTGATTGAAAATAATTTTGATCGTCTGGGTATCCGGCCTTTTATCCTGGAATAACGAAAAACGTTGAACAAAGCCTTTCTTGAAAATGATGAGGAACACAATAAGGGCGCCGGTTATTTCAGCCCAAACGGATGCATACGCCGCACCATTAAATCCCATTGCCGGAAATCCCAGTTTTCCAAATATTAAAGTATAGTCGAGAAATACGTTCACCAGTGCCTCAGCTATAAAACCATATTTGAGATACTTGCTGTTATTGGTGCCCACCAAAAGCGCATTTCCCATTTGAAAAATGTACAGGAAGGGAAGGCCCCAGGCGCGGATCTTCAAAAATGAAACGGCTTCTTCCAATACGGCACCGCTTTTTAACACAGACGACAGAAATAAATCGACCATCAGGTAATTAAGACTAACGATCACAAAAGAAAATGCAAGCGCAATATAAATTGACTGTAAAAACAGCCTTCCTATTTCAAGGGGCTTATTTTCACCCGCGCGTCTTGATATTAATGCCTGTAAGCCGCTATTTAATCCATTACCTACCAGTGCGAATATTAAATAATACACACCCGTAATGCCTGCGGTACCCAGTTCAGTTTCGCCTAAATGACTCAGGAATACCGTGTTGGCAATAAAGTTTAATTGCGGTACCATCATGGCCAATGCAATCGGTGTAGCAATTTTAATGATCTGCCGGTTGCTGATATTTACCCGTAAGCTTTCGAGTTGAGCCATAGATACTAAAATAAAAAGACATCAAATTTCGTAAATCCGCTATCAATATTCGTCTTTAATATTCAATTTTAAATAGGATATTTGCCCGGTTAACATTAAATAAGTCACATTTTGCAGGAGCAGTTTAGTTTTTCGACAGAAGAAGAGATATACCCAGAAGATAATTGCCTGGCTATGCAGGTAAGTAATCAGCATTTTTGTTTTTGTATCTATCATCCTGACGATCAGAAAGTCCTGGAGCTTAAAAGGTATGTGTTCGGTACTGTAAATGAAAAGCAATTGCAGGAAATTGTTAATAAGAATCCGCGCCTGCAGGGAAGTTTTTACAAAATTATCACCGGGCTTGATTTCGGCTTTAATTCTCTTCTTCCTGCTACATTAAACAATAGCGACGCAGCACCTTTAATGTATCTGGAACAGGCAGACCAGCAGGATCATGTCATCACCGAAGTAATTGAAGAAAGACAAATTGCGAATATGTACACAGTTGCTCCCGGAATATTAACCTGGCTGGTACATAATTTTCCTTCTTCGGCTTATTTACATGCGCATACAGTGCAGATTAAATCGGTTAAAGGTGCTTACGAACATGGAGTGCTTAAAGTAAATATTGCTGAAAAGACTTTTACGGTACAGGCTTTTAAAAACGAGAGCCTGCTGTTAAGCAAAACTTATGCTTATCATGCTACAGCAGATGTGGCCTTCTATCTGTTGAAGATCTGCGAAGTCTTTTCGTTTAACCAGGAGCAGGTTGCATTGCAGCTTTCAGGTTTGATAGACACTCAGTCAAAATTGTACCAGGAATTATATGATTATTTCCTTCATATAACATTAATGCCTGCCAACTGGATAGATACTATTACAGATTTGCCGGCTCATTATTTCACTTCTCTCAACGAATTGATCGGATGCGAATTATTTCAGGAAGCTTAGGTGGTCGCAGGATCCATCCGCCTACCAAAATGCCTTATACACGTCCTACCACAGATGTGGCTAAAGAGGGTTTATTCAATACTTTACAAAACAGGATGGACTTTGAAGGAATCAAAACATTGGATATTTTCGGGGGCACCGGCAGTATCAGTTATGAACTGGCCAGCCGGGGTGCAGGCGATTTAACGATTGTTGAAAAGGATAACCAAATGTTTGATTTTATAAGGAAGACCGCGGCTGCCTTGAAAATTGAAAATATGAAGTTTGTAAAAATGGATGTATTTAAATTTTTACAGGGTCATAGCCAGCAGTATGATTTTATTTTTGCCGGGCCTCCATACGCTTTAACAGAGATCGATGAGCTGCCCCGCATCATCGTGGCCCAAAATATGATTGCGCCTGATGGGATATTTGTATTAGAGCACACACCGCGTAATGATTACAAAACTTTTGAAAAATATAGTTTTGAGAAGAATTATGGCACAACGATTTTCTCAGTATTTACAAACGAAGCCGAATAGTTTTATAATTAATTATTGGAGTCTCTGATTTCGTATATTATTGAAAAGGCCGATGGGCTAAATTTACGATACGAAGTAAATCGTTTTCCTTCCGGAGCGGCTATGATTGATATTTGGGTGAAGCATACTTTTTGTGTAATACAGTTATACCAGGATGAAATAGGTATGAGTTTGTTTGAGAAAGGTGACGTTATTCCCTTTGATTCAAGACCAGATCGTTCATTTAAAAATGAAAAGGTATTCAAGGACGAATTTGAAAAGATGCTTTCAATCCGGCAATGATCGTTGATTGTTCATATATAGTCCCGGAGGGACAATATATTGGTAGGGAAATGATAGGAGGGACATTGAGTTCCGTAGGAACGACACCTTTTATTGCTCTAAGAAATACAATGTTAGAAACCTAGAGGTTGTTGGCTATCCGGTACAATGAATCTTAAACCTGAAACTTTAAATCCCATGCTAAAATCTGAAGCACGCAAAGTATTTTCCGCCAAAAGAAAGACCACCACCGCTCAGCAACGATTGAAGTGGGACGATTTGATTCTAATACAATTTCAAAGCCTGCCACTGCCGGATATCGATATGTTGTTTACTTATGCAGCAATGGAAACCGAAGTCAATACCGATCCGATTGTAGATTATCTCCATTTCAGGAACCCTGCTATACAGGTAGCTTACCCGGTTTGTGAATTTGAAAATTACACCATGCAGGCTGTGCTGGCTACACCCGACACCCCGTTTATTAAAAACCAATACGGCACGCCCGAGCCGGAAACCGAAGGGGCTTCCATTATACCACCCGAAGCCATCGACCTGGTGATTTTACCCCTGTTATGTTTCGATAAGCTGGGGTATAGGGTAGGATATGGCAAGGGTTTTTATGATAAGTTTTTAGAGCAGGTTAGCGATAATGTGATTAAAGTTGGATTAAGCTATTATGAACCAATAGATAAAATACAGGACCTCAACGAATTTGATGTACCTTTAGACTATTGTATCACACCCGAAAGGATGTATGAATTTTAGCAAACTTATCCGTCAACGAAATATTTTACTGGTTCCCTTCTCCTGGTTGTATAAGGCCAGCGCTTTTGTTTTTCATAAATTATATGACTGGAAGCTTATCGGTTCTTATCAACCTGCGGTAGCCACCATCTGTGTTGGTAACCTGTCGGTGGGTGGTACGGGTAAATCTCCCATGGTGGAATATCTGTTAAGGTTATTAGAGAATAAAACGCCTGTAGCCGTCATCAGCCGGGGCTATCGCAGAAAAACAAAAGGGTTTGTACTGGCAAACGGGTCAACTACAGCAGCGGATATTGGCGATGAGCCTATGCAGTTCCATCAAAAATTCCCGGGTGCAACTATTGCGGTAGGAGAGGAACGTGCAAAAGCAATAGAAGCATTGATTAAACAAAAACCCAAAACAGGTGTTATTATACTCGATGACGCTTTTCAACACCGTGCTGTAACACCGGGTTTTAATATACTGCTAACAGAATACAACAACCTGTTTACAAAAGATGGCTACCTTCCGGCAGGTAGTTTAAGGGATTTGAAATCGAACTACAAAAGAGCGGATATCATTGTAGTAACCAAGTGTAATTCCAACCTTGAATATATGCGGAAGGAGCAGATTGTTAAAGAAATCAGGCCATTTCCTCATCAGCAGGTTTTCTTTACCTCAATAGCGTACGGTTTGCCTTACCATATATTTTCAAGTAAAACGATCAACTGGGATGATATTTCCGCTGCGGTATTGGTAACAGGGATAGCAAATCCACAACCGCTCCTGGACTATCTGCAATTAAAGCCATTCGAATGGTCTCACATAGCTTATGCAGACCATCATCACTTTTCAGATGAGGACATTGAAAAGATTTTAACAGCATATAATGCTATTAAACAAACAAATAAAATTATATTGACTACAGAAAAAGATGCAGTAAGACTTGCAGACTTCAAAGAACTGCAAGAGCTGCCGGTGGTGGCTTTGCCGGTGCAGCATCAGTTTCTGTTTAACGAAGGAAGCATTTTCGATCAAAAAATAATTGGTTTTTTGGAACCAAAATTGAAGATGTTATCATAAGAAGATCAATGATTTGATCATTACATTTAAACCATAGATAATGAGTAAAAGCAATAAACCTAAGAAGAAGGCAGGACAACAAAAACAAAACAAACGTACTAAGCGTGAGTCGGATGCCGGCACCCTAAAAGGGCGTCTGGATGTAACCCGCTCGGGCCGTGGTTTTGTAATTGTGGAGGGACTGGAAGAAGATATTATGATTGCTCCGGATGGCCTTAAAGATGCTATGGATGGTGACACGGTTCGTGTAAAGCTATCCGGCGGATCTGAAGGCCGGCCCAAAGGAAAGGTTACCGAAGTAGTACAAAGGAAAAGAACGGAGTTTATAGGCAAAGTACAGATGAATAAAGGCTTTGCGTTTATATTAGGCGACAAGGATAAAAATATCCCCGATCTGTATGTAGCCGAAGAAAACCTGAATGGTGTAAAGAACGGGGAAACCGTAGTGGCTCGAATACTGGACTGGGGCAGCGAAGGTAAAAAACCTTCAGCAACGGTGGTGTCAGTATTAAGCGGAGACGATGCAGCAGATGAGGCAATGAGAGCTATATTATTGGACAATGGCTTTGCACTGAACTTCTCAGACGAAGCACAGGAAATAGCCGCACGCATACCGGAAGTGATCACTAAAGAGGATATCAGTAAACGGAAGGATGTTCGGGGTGTGCTGACCTTTACCATAGACCCTGCAGATGCGAAAGATTTTGATGATGCGATATCTTATCGGAAGTTGAAGAATGGCAACCACGAGATTGGCGTACATATCGCCGATGTGAGCCATTATGTTACGCCCGGCAATGCTTTGGATGACGAAGCTTACCAAAAAGCCACTTCAGTATACCTGCCGGATCGGGTAAATCCGATGTTACCGGAGCATATTTCCAATGTATTATGCTCTTTAAGACCCAACGAAGATAAACTGACTTTTTCAGCTATATTCCAGATAACCGATAAAGCGGAAGTAAAGCAATACTGGCTGGGTAAAACCGTCATTCATTCAGACAGGAGGTATACCTACGAAGAAGCCCAGCAGATCATTGAAAGCGGGGAAGGAGATCATGCGGATGTAATACTGACTGTAAATAACATCTCTCAAACCCTGCGTAAATACCGTTTTGACGAAGGTGCCATCAACTTCAATTCTACTGAAGTAAGATTTAAGCTGGATGAAAAAGGCAATCCAACGGGCATTGTTTTAAAAGAAAGTAAGGAAGCGCATCAGCTGATCGAAGAACTGATGTTGCTGGCAAACCGCTATGTAGCGAAGCATGTTTCTAAAATAAAGATTAATAATAAGGCAATACCTTTTCCATATCGTATTCACGATACGCCTGATGAGGAAAAATTGCTGCCATTTATTGCATTTGCCAATAAGTTTGGCTATAAGTTCGATATATCCAGTGCGGAAGCGATTGCCGCATCCTTTAATAAATTGCTGAAAGACATAAAAGGTCGCCCTGAGGAAGCTGTATTGCAACAATTAGGCATCCGTACCATGGCAAAGGCAAAATATACCGAGAGTAATGTAGGCCATTACGGATTGGGTTTTGAGTATTATTGTCATTTTACTTCGCCCATACGTCGTTACCCTGATGTAATGGTGCACCGTATTTTACAGGATGTGTTGGAAGATAGTGTGAAGATCGACAAGCGGATGGAAGAAAAATGTAAGCACTGTAGTGAGCGGGAACGCGCGGCAATGGATAGTGAACGATCTGGCAATAAGTACAAGCAGGTACAGTTCATGGGTAATTATGTGGGAGAAGAGTTTGACGCCATTGTTAGCGGAGTCTCTAAGTTTGGCTTCTGGGCCGAAACAGTCGACCACATGTGTGAGGGCCTGGTTTCAATAACAAGTCTGGCCGAGCACGATAGCTTCCGTCACTCGGAAAGCGATTATGCGCTGGTAGGGCACCGCACCGGCAAGAAATTTACGATGGGTGATAAAGTGCGCATTAAAGTCATTGCAGCTAACCTTGAAAAGAGGCAGTTGGACTACGAATGGGTGAACGAAAAATAATTTTTAAAAAGAGTTTATTTTCTGTCCAGATCGCTGGAGGCTGATTGTTATTCTATTTTATAACAATTAAAATTCAGAAACATGGAACAGAGATTAAACTTTTTTCAGAAAGGGAACGCGGCTATGCGTTCATTATACGGGGTAGCAGGTCATCTGGCCAAAACTACTATCGATAAAAATATCTTGCACCTTATTTATTACCGGGTATCGCAGATTAACGGTTGTGCATTTTGTTTAGATATGCATTCCAAAGACCTGCTGGCTGCCGGCGAATCAGTACAGCGTTTACTGGTGTTAGATGCGTGGAGGGAAGCGCCGTTTTATTCTGATAAAGAAAGAGCAGCCCTGGCCTGGGCAGAAGCGCTGACAAGGTTAAATGAGACGCTGGTGCCGGATGATATTTACAACGAAGCAGCTGGCCAGTTTTCTGAAGAGGAGCTGATAGACCTAACACTGGCGGTAACTACTATCAATACCTATAATCGTTTTAATATTGCATTTGGCGCGGCTGTGGGTACTTATCAGGTAGGACAATTTTCGCAGAAACAAGAGGCTGCGTAACCTTTTTAAGCGCTGAATATCTTTAGCCGCGAAGAAATGAGGACGCGAAGGTTACGCGGAGATATAGTTCAGGTCTGGTAAAGTAAAACATAGAGTATGTAATACAAACTACTCCGCGCTAACTCTGTTTCTCTTTTCTCTGCGATAGATCTCTTAACCGCGAAGAAACGAGGGCGCGAAGGTTCGGCAGAGGAGGTGTCCAGTTATGATGAAGTCTGGAGTGTATATTACATGTAGTCACTCCGCGTTAACTCTGTCTCTCTTGTTCTCAGCGGTTAATAAGATGACTCAAAAATTACCATTATCTAAAAATTTAAACTTTTAACAATGACTGACTTTTTATTTATATTCCGCAGAGATGAAAATGAAATACCCAAACTCTCTCCCGAAGAAATGCAGGCTGATACGCAAAAATGGATCGATTGGATCAGCGGTATTGCGGCGCAGGGCAAGCTTAATAACCGTGGCAACCGCTTAGAAAGAACCGGCAAGGTAGTAAGGGCTAATGGTATGGTTACCGATGGACCTTTTATGGAATTAAAGGAAGCCATTGGCGGTTATATCGTGGTGACAACGGAAACGATCGATGAAGCGGTAGAACTGGCAAAGGGTTGCCCGGTATATGGCTATGGCGGTAATGTAGAAGTAAGGGCCATTAAAACTTTATAAGTTGCAGCAGGATCTGATACCTCATTTATTCAGAACAGAGTACAGGAAGATGGTAGCGGTACTCTGTTCTCTTTTTGGTCTACAGCATATAGAGACAGCTGAGGATATCGTCAGCGATACCTTTTTATCTGCCACCGAATTATGGGGTTTAAAAGGAGTTCCCGAAAATCCGGTTGCTTGGTTGTATACAGTGGCCAAAAACAAAACAAGGAATCACCTGAAGCGGGGCGCAATCTTCGATCAGAAAGTAAGCGGGGAGCTGCAATCCAATGAAAGGCTTTCTGAAGAGGTAGAGTTGGACCTGTCGGATAAAAATATCAACGATAGCCAACTGGCTATGATGTTTGCGATATGCCATCCCGCTGTTAATACCGAAGCACAGGTGGCTCTTTCGTTAAACCTGCTTTGCGGTTTCGGAGTGCAGGAAATTGCTGATGCTTTTCTCACCAATAAAGAAGTGATTTATAAGCGTATTCAAAGAGCCAAGGAAAAACTAAGGCAGGAAAATGTACCGATCGCTTATCCTATAGTCACTGAAATTGGAGACAGGATGGATGCCGTGTTGTCCACACTTTATTTATTATTTAATGAAGGATATTATTCCTTTTCGCAGAACAACGTACTAAGAAAAGAATTGTGCTGGGAAGCTATGCGGCTTTGCCACTTACTCGTAGTTAATGAAGTGGCCAATACGCCCTCAGCCAATGCGTTACTGTCATTAATGTGCTTTCATGCTTCAAGGTTTGAAGCCCGTTTAAATGAGCAGGGCGAATTAATTCTGTATAAAGACCAGGATACCGCCCTTTGGGACCCCGCGCTGATTGAAAGAGGACGATTTTATCTTAAAACGGCTTTTACAGGTAATGAAATCAGCAAGTATCACTTAGAAGCGGCTATAGCCAGCTGGCATACCATAAAAGAGGACGTTGCACAAAAATGGCAAACGGTGCTTCAGTTATATGATCAGTTGTTATTGATGGACTATTCACCTATGGCTGCATTAAACCGCGTGTATGTTTTTTCCAAAGTTCATGGCAAAGAGCTGGCCATCAGGGAAGCTACATCTCTTGCGGTACCTCAGAACCATTTTTACTTCACCTTATTAGGCAAACTTTACGAAGGCATTGATAATGAGATGGCCTTAAACCATTTTAATAACGCACTCACCCTAACCAGCGCAGATGCAGAAAAGCAGGTGATTCAGGCACATATCAGGAGCCTGCAATCACTGTAGCAACCAGGATTACTTTTTATAGATCTCATGCAATGCGGAATTGATATCGGGATACCTGAACCGGTAACCTGCATCAAGCAGCTTACGCGGCAGCACCCACCTGCTTTTGAGTAGGAGTTCCGTCTCTGTTCCTATCAGAATAGCTCCGGCTTTTAATAACAGAGTAGGAGAGGGCAGGTGTAGCAATGGCCTGAGAATTTTCCTGATGGTACTCATAAATATTTGGTTAGTGACAGGATAGGGGGCCGAACAATTATAGACGCCTGTCAATGTTTGATTTTCCATTAAAAATAGCAGGATCTGGTAGAGGTCTTCAATATGTATCCAGCTGAACATTTGTTTCCCGCTACCTTGTTTTCCGCCTAACCCAAATCTTACAAGGTTGGTAAACGGTTTCATAACGCCGCCGGTTCTTCCCAGTACAATAGCAATACGCAAGGCTATTTTCCTAATACCAGGATGTTCTTTTTCAAAAAATGCCTTTTCCCAGGTTCGGGCCACTGCTACAGAGAATCCTGAACCGACTTCACCGGTTTCTTCATCCATTGGCCGGTCTTCGGCATGCCGGTAAATAGTGGCGGTGCTTGAGTTAATCCAGAGCACGGGCGGCCTTTTGCATTGATCAGCTATCTGCTGCAACTTTTGGGTAGTATGCACCCTTGAATCAAGTATCGCCTTTTTGTTTTTTGCAGTATACCTGCAGTTAACGCTTTTGCCTGCCAGGTTAACCAATACTGCAGCACCTTCAAGGGCGTTCAAAAGTGATGCATCGTCCTTCCAGCTTACATGATTGGCCTCTCTTGAAATGATTACTACCTCGTAGCCGGCATCAGCAAACTTTTTTTGAAAGTAGCTGCCTATAAAACCAGTGCCGCCGGCTATTACTATTTTAGGTTTCATAAATCAGGTTCGCATTAAATGATTTTTCTAAATAGATGTATAATATAGGGTGTTAGTCCCATAGTTAACAATACGACAACAATATACCGGTATTCCTTTTCGGGAGAATTTATATACAAGGACCAGATTAAATGCGAGGTGTTTAGCGCAAAAAGACCCCCGCAAATGCACCCGATTGTTGCCATTTTTCCGAATGAAAGATGGTACTTCGATTTGGCGATCATAAGTATTACTATGATCAGGAAAAATCCTGTATATAAACTCAACATCAGGTAGACGGGCAAGTAAAAAGAAGTCTGCTTTGAAAAGAATATATCTCACAACTATTATTGAAATACCAACACAGGAAATAGTCACTCACGGTAAACAGAATGGCCCCAATAACATTGATCAAAATCATAATGGCTATAAACGCCCCCAATCTCTTTAAGGATTTTGATATCATGTCGGCCGCGTTCTAAGGATTTGTTAGTAACTACTATGGAAAATTTTACGCTTTAAGGGGCACCTGCGTAATCATCCTCTTTTCCCTTGCCACTCTTTTACCTCTAAAGAACAGGTACATATTCAGGAATAGCATAATGCCGAGATAAATACTAAATCCACCTACTTTCATACTGAGTATTTCAATAGCTCCCTGCGTACTAAGCTTCTCTGCTGCTATCTTTAAAATGTACAAAGCAAATCCAAGGTTCATCAGGTAAAAACCGATCTTAAACAAAGTGTTGGTGGCTTTAGCGATCTCTTCGCGACCATTGAAGATATCTTTCATATATACAATACTATTTTTAAAAAGTTGATGTGCCACATAATAGGTAAGTAGTATTACGATGGGCAGGTACACGAGATAGGCGGTTACAATTAAATTTTCCATTTTATGATGTTTTAGGTGTGATAAATGTAGATTTTTTGGAAAGTGTATAGATAATAAAAAGGTTACAGTAGTGCGTTGCGGCCAATATCAATATCAGGATACCTGTTTTATTCGCGATTGAAGCGATTAGTTGGCCTGTGTTGGTAACCTGTTCCCAGAAACTGAACTGGATAACAGCATATCCGATATTAAAAAGATAATACGCTACCAGTATAATATTATTGGTAGTATCTGCCAGAGAAGTGTTGTTGTTGAATAATCGAATGATAAATACCCTGCCGCTCCGGTGAAACAATCTACCTACCCATATAATGATGTATATAGTGATGGCTGCGTAAATGGTATAGCAGAGTATATTATAGTTCATGACTACATAATTACTTTCAGTAATTTCAGCAGTAATTCTCCCCGGTTCGATTCAAACACCTTGTCCGCCATAGTGCTGATTTGGTCGGTGAAGGATTGTATTTCACCTACCATTTTATTAAACTCTTTTCCCTCGGCTGTTTTGTCGCCCCTGGTGTCGTTTTTCAGATCCTTTAAAATAGCGAGTACAGGGTTGATTTCTTTTTGCTTACGCATCATGGCAATACGCATAGCCCATTTCCACACATCCTTCTCTGCAACAAAAAATTCCTTTCTTTCTCCCGCCACTACTTTTTTATAAATAATACCATAGTCCATCAGCTGGCGCAAACTCATATTGGCATTCCCTCGCGATATTTTTAATGCCTCCATAATATCGTCTGTTGATAAAGCGGTATCGGATACCAGCAGTAATGCCTGTACCTGTGCTACCGATTTATTAATACCCCAATCGCTGCCCAATGCTCCCCAGGTGTCAATAAATTTTTGTTTGGATTGTTTCACTGCATTCATGTTGGCTGTTTTATAATGTAAAGGTATTGTAAACTTATTAAACTTTCAGTATTTATTGAAAATAAAATAAATTATACTTTTCCCCGTCATTATAACGTCGAAGTGAATTATGTGCTTATTTCAAGTGAAAGAAGCCCGTTTAATTTTATAATGAAAGAAATAAAGCAAAATCTGCAGCCATCAAAACCTTATTTCTTCAAGCTTGATATTAGAAAGTGTAACAGGAGCCAGGCCATTTTTGCCCAAAGAAAAAACGAGATTGGTTTTGGCATCCGTACTGGCGGCTGTAAAAACGTACTGGTAATTTTCTTCGTTTTTCGTAATGCCGAATTGCTTACTTCCGTAAACCAGCCAGGGCGTACTGCTCTGTTGAAATGCCAGGGAGATATTTCGGTTGCTGTCAGAAGCGGCATTGAAGGTGAGCCGATAGGTTTTTCCGGTTTCTATAGATGTATTGGCACGTATCAGCTGTATATACCAGGTTTGTGTTCCTGCTGATGCAATGGTAATAACGGCCTTGCCATTTGTTATGCCCAGGGTAGAAGATGCCGATGCATCGTTGTTATAAAGTCTCCATCCATCTGCCTGCGGATTCAAAAAGTTACTGGTGTAAAGGTTTATAAAAGTAACAGGTGTGGGAGCCGCCATTGCATCGGACGTAAGTGCGTTTACCAACCCGGTATTGTAAGTGTTTTTAGCCGGATCGTAAATGCCAAATCCTGAATTAAATTCCCAATAGTTCCAGCTGAACTGTTGTTGCTCAAAATAACGGGCCATAAAACGCGTCCATTTAATGCGCGAATCCATGTCCGCAGTACTGTAAGCACCAAACTCGCCAACATTGATGGGAATATTTTTTGTTTTGGCAAACTCGATGGCCGCTTTAAAATCGTCTTTTACTTCCTGCCGGTCCAGTTCTGTATCTCTCCAACGGGTACCCAGCCATGCGTTGGCGCCTGTTACCCAGCTGGCACCCTGGTGGGTAAAATGAAAGGGATTATAATAATGGATCGTAAGTATTAAGTGCTGATCCTGCGGAACCGATACTTTACCCAGGGCACTTACGCCGCCCCATTCTGCAAGTCCCAGCAGCACGGTCCTTTTAGGATTGGTTTCTCGTATGGTTTGCAGCGCTTCTGCAAAAAAAGTGTTCCATCTGCTGGCATCCAAATTTCCATGCGGCTCATTCAATACTTCAAACAAAAGGCTGTCGGGGTAGTTTTTAAAAACAGCCGCTATTTGTTTCCATTGGGCTAAAAACACCGGTTTTAACTCATCGGGGCGTGCATACAGGCTGTCGTGGTGGTGCATATTAATAATAACATGCAGTTTGTTCTTGAGCGCGTCATCTACAGCTGATTTGATTTTATTCAAGAAAGTATTGCTGATTGTATAGGGAGCGGTGAATTGTGCCCGCTCCGGCATTTCCCAGCGTATAGGCAGCCGCACGCTGGTAAACCCTTTAGCTGCAATTTTTTCAAAATCAGCTGGTGTACTTTCCTTTTTATCCCAACTCGATTCCCAGGTATTGCCTAAATTGATGCCGCAGCCGAGTCGTTGATTGATGATTGCTGCAGATGCAAACTCAGCGCCTGGTTGCGGAGGTTTTTCAGGTGTCTGAGCTATTGCATTTTTATTACAGGCATAACCACATACAATCAGGGGTAACAAATAAAAAACGGCAAATACTTTTTTCATGTTGGGAGGGCGTTGTTGAGTTGTAATTTAAACCGTTTTGATGAAAATTTTCAGTATTGTTATAGTTTCCGGTACTGCTTTTCCGTCGTGCCAACGTCCGGTTGTAAAAACAACACTTATTCGCCCTTATTTTCTCTATTTTTGGCCCATGCAATCATTTGAGGACTTATCAAAGAAATTTTCAGCACATTTCAACCGTTCCCATTTCCCGGAACAGCCTGCCAGTTTGTACGAGCCTAATAATTATTTTCTTTCCCTGGGAGGGAAGCGTTTCCGGCCGGTTTTATGCCTGATGGCAAACGAATTATTAGGAGAAATACATCCGGATGCCTGGCATCTGGCCACCGCTATTGAGTTGTTCCATAATTTCACGTTGATCCATGATGATATAATGGACAAAGCGCCGTTGCGACGCGGCCAGCCAACTGTTCACAGTAAATATAATGAGCCTACAGCCATCCTGGCCGGCGATGTAATGTTGGTAAAGGCTTACGACTATATCAATAAACTATCGCCAGAATTCATTCCGCGTATCCTTAACCTTTTCAATAAAACGGCTACAGAAGTATGCGAAGGACAGCAATATGATATGGATTTTGAATTACGCGATAATGTGTCTTACGAAGAATACCTGCACATGATTACCCTTAAAACATCGGTTTTGCTCGCTGCCAGCCTGCAAATGGGCGGTATATTAGGGGGCGGTAGCCTGGGTAACCTGGCTTTATTGTACGAAGCCGGCAAAAAGATCGGGCTGGCCTTCCAGATGCAGGATGATTACCTCGATGCCTTTGGTGATCCTGAGAAGTTTGGCAAGCAACCGGGCGGAGATATTCTTTCCAACAAAAAAACCTTCCTGCTCATTCAGGCGCTGGAAGTGGCCAATGCTGCTCAGAGGCAAGAGTTGCAGGAATTGTTAAACGGGAATGCCGCTGATAAAGTAGCCCGGGTATTGCAATTATACCGGGACTGTAAAATAGACGAATGGGCGATCGCTCAAAAAGATCTGTTTCTCAATGACGCTTTGGGTTATATTGAAGAAATTGCCGTACTGGCTAAACGTAAGCAACCGCTGAAAGACCTGGCATTGTTGCTGGTGAAGCGTGATTATTAAAAGTTCAATTTAAGGTGAAGTTTTTTTAACTTCAAACCTAAAACCAAAAACTTTAAAGCATAACAATGTCTATACTGCGAAAAAAGAAAATAGAGAATATATTAAAAGATGCGGCGGAAGGTTACGGTGATGGACATGATGCCGGATTGAAAAAAATACTGGGCGTAAAGGATCTTACTTTTTTGGGCATTGCAGCGGTAGTGGGCGCCGGTATTTTTTCTACCATCGGCGGCGCTGCTTTTAATGGAGGACCAGGCGTTTCTGTACTTTTTATTATCACGGCTATTACCTGTGGTTTCTCTGCGCTTTGTTATGCCGAATTTGCCAGCAGGGTGCCGGTTTCAGGTAGTGCGTATACCTATTCTTATGTGAGTTTTGGCGAAGTAGTGGCATGGATCATCGGCTGGGCCCTGATCCTGGAGTATGCCATTGGTAATATTGTAGTAGCCATCTCCTGGAGTGGTTATTTTAATAACCTGCTGGAACATGTGTTTAATATTCATCTGCCAGACTGGATGCTGGTGGACCCGCAAACTGCAGTACAAGCCTTTAATAAGGCTACTTCCGAACTGCAGCAAAACGCGGCCAATCTATCTCCTAAAGATATTGCGAGCTATCAGTTTGCCATTAAAGCGTACAATGAAGCGCCACGTTTTGCAGGTTCGCCTGTGTTTTTTAACCTGCCTGCTTTTATCATAGTTTGCCTGGTTACCTGGCTGGCCTATATAGGCATTAAAGAGAGTAAACAATCTGCCAATTATATGGTGATCTTTAAGATTGCTGTGATCATTTTTGTAATTGTAGCGGGTGCTTTTTTTGTAGATACTAATAACTGGACACCCTTCATGCCTAATGGTTTTGAAGGAGTTTTGAAAGGGGTTTCGGCTGTGTTTTATGCCTATATTGGTTTTGATGCTATTTCTACTACTGCAGAAGAATGTAAAAATCCCCAGCGGGATTTGCCGCGTAGTATGATCTACTCCCTGGTTATATGTACGGTGCTTTACATCGCCATAGCTTTAATATTAACGGGAATCGAAAGCTATAGCAGCTTCGAAGGTGTAGATGATCCGCTGGCTTTTGTATTTGAAAAGCGTGCGCCCTGGATTGAAAAGATCATTTCGGTAAGCGCTGTCGTGGCAACTACATCGGTGTTGCTGGTGTTCCAGATCGGTCAGCCCCGTATCTGGATGAGCATGAGCCGCGATGGTTTGCTGCCCAAAGTATTTCAAAAAATTCATCCTAAATACCAAACGCCTTCCTTTTCAACCATTATTACCGGCGTAATTGTAGGTGCGGGGGCTTTGTTCCTGCAGAGCGGCCTGGTAACAGACCTTACCAGTATCGGTACCCTGTTTGCCTTTATATTGGTATGCGGAGGCGTGCTTTTGTTACCACCTATTGCTAAAGAGCCGGGAAAGTTTAAGATTCCTTACATCAACGGCAGGATCATTATTCCCGCATTGTATGTTTTGTTTGTATACCTGTTCAGAGACCGCTTAACCAGTGCTGTAGCAAACATTGGCGCAGAAGCTTACCAGGAAATTTTGTTCCTGGTGTATCTTTTAATTGCTTTAATTATTACTGTTAAAACAATTCAGAAACAATATTCATTAATACCTGTCATGGGGGTATTAACCTGCATGTACCTGCTAATAGAAATTCCGGCCATCAGCTGGGCATGGTTTTTTGTGTGGATGGCTTTGGGGCTGGCAATCTACTTTTTATACGGATACCGGCATAGCAAACTGGCGGCAGAGAAATAAACTGTTTCAAAATGTAAACTTTGCCAGATTTGCTTCGTAGCGCTAGAATGTTAGCTCTACTGTTTATTACAGGAAGCCGCATAGCGGCGGTATATCAATAGAATAATTGTTTTGATCATTGGTTTAAGCCGCATAGCGGCGGCATATCAAAATTGGCTGGCCACATATTAGCTGCCCGTACCGTTCCGATCGCTATTCTGTAAATCCTGTTTATTGTTGTAATTTTGCCAGATGAAACGAAGCATGTTAAGATTTCTTTTAGATAAAGAGTGCTAGTGCGTAGTTCTGTCAGACCATTAAAAAAATAAAAAATTTACTGATGAAATATCAGGTAGGAGATAAAGTATTAGTGCTTCATTCAGACGAAGAGGGAGAGATTGTGGAATTTATCAATAAGAATATGGCGATGATTGAAGTGCGGGGCGTTAAGTTTCCCGTGCACCTCGACCAGGTTGATTTTCCTTATTACAAACGCTTTACACAAAAGAAGAAAGATAATCCGCAACCCGCATCCAAAAAATATGTGGATGATATCCGGAAAGAAAAAACAGCAAAGGAGGACCGTATAGAGAATGGCGTTTGGCTGAATTTTTTACCGGTAATGGATACGGATGAATTTGGCGATGAATACGTAGAAAAGCTGAAAGTATACCTGGTGAATAATAGCAAAGCAGTTTATAAATTTGATTATAAGCTAACATTCTTCGGCGAAGCGGACTTTGAACTTAAGAACAGCATCCAGCCTTTTGAGAATTTCTACATCCATGATGTCGATTTTTCTGATATGAGTGATAGCCCTGCTTTTGAGTTCGATTTTTCACTACCAGTGGCCGAAAAGGGCAAAGCAGACCATTTTGAGAGTGTGGTTAAACTAAAACCCAAACAAACATTTAATCGAATAGAAGAGTTGAAGAAGAAAAATGAAGCTTCTTTTTCGTACCTGTTATTAGATAAATACCCGGATAAAGCTCCGGAAGAAATAAAGCTGCCGCTGGATAAGCTGGCCAGTAAGGGCTTCAAAATTTATAGCGCTAAAGAAGCACGTAAACATTTGGAGCCGGCCCGTAGCGTGGTCGATCTGCATATCGAAAAACTTGCCGATAACCATGAGCGAATGAATAATTTTGAAATGCTGACCTTGCAATTAAAAACCTTTGAAAAGTTTTACGACCTGGCAGTGGCTCATATGCAGCCCACATTGGTGGTCATTCATGGAGTAGGCACAGGAAAGTTAAGGGACGAGATTCATGATGCATTGAGATTAAAGAAAGAGGTAAGCTATTTCGTCAATCAATACGATTCCCGTTACGGGTATGGTGCCACCGAGATATTTTTTAAATATTAGTTGCGTTGTTATTTTAAAGCACGTTCAATAAGTAAAACATTGTTTTATGAAATATTGGATGGCTTTTACTGTAAGCTTATTGTTTTTAATACAGTCATGTAAAAAGGAGCGCTTTTACAGCAGCGATGCATTTTATCGGAGTTATAAGACCTGGCTCGATTTTAAAGCGGCTAACAACGACAGTTATTCATATACACAAACCTGGAGTTCCTGGACGGGTTTCTCTTCTTCCATGGTAGTGCAGGTCAATAATGGGAAGGTTACTGGCAGAACTTATAAAAGTATGATCCCGGATGAACAGGATAGAACTAAAATAAAACTATACGCGGAGTGGACAGAAAACAAGGAAACACTGAATACCCATAAAGGTTATAATGCTTCTTTAACACTGGACGAAATATATGATAAGGCTAAACATGTGTGGCTACGCATGGATAAAGATGAAAACCTTATTTTTTTTGAGGCTAAGAATGGGGGCATGATTTCAACATGCGGCTACTTTCCCAAAAACTGCGCTGACGATTGCTTTACAGGTGTTACAATAACTGAAATAAAAAACTAGTTACAGTTTAGAGATGCCATATATTCAACCGCACAAGTGAGTGACACAATACCGCTGATTGATGCAGTTCAGCTGGCTAACAAATAAAAACTATCTTTGCACAGTTACAAGCCGGGTTATCGCCTTTTTTAAAGGGAGGAAAGTCCGGACAGCACAGGGCAGCACACCGGTGAATAGCCGGGCTTCGCGTAAAGCGGGGATAGAAAGTGCCACAGAAAATAACTACCTGTTTTTTTACGGGAAAAGGTGAAAATGTGAGGTAAAAGCTCACGGGAATATTTAGTAATAAGTATTTTGGGTAAACCTTGTGTGCTGAAATGCCATGTAAACCCCGATCTTTTGCCGGCCCGGCAAAATGTTGCAAAACTATCGGGGAGGGTAGGCAGATTGATTCTGTAGGGTAACTTACAGAACAGATAAATGATAACCACCTTGTCATACTGAGCCTGGCGAAGTATGATGAAGTACAGAATCCGGCTTACAGGCTTGTAACTTTTTATTTACCTGTTGATTCCATTAGCTTTGTTGAAAATATACTCCGTGCGTTATTTTATATCCGTTTTTACATTGAGTGTGGTTCTGTTAACTGGCTGCAGCACTTCTAAAAAAGCAGTTAAAACAAACGGCCAAACTGTACCGGTCTCATCCCTTAAATTTTTAGACGAATATGTTATCGCCCATGATCTGCGCCTGCAAAATACCTGGGTAGGAGGGTTATCGGGTATTGATTACGATGCCGCAGAAAATAAATATTTCATCATCTGCGATGAACGTTCGGCAACCAGCGCTGCACGATTTTATACGGCAGCTATTGATATCAACAATTACAAAATTGATTCGGTAAGATTTCTTTCGGTTGAAACCTTGAAGAATGCACAGAATGATACATTCCCTGCGCTTAAAATTTTGCCCGAACATGCTGCAGATCCCGAGTCGATCCGTTACAATAAAAAAACAAAAACACTGGTTTGGAGTAGCGAGGGCGATAAGGCCATTCGCAGTAATCGAATGGTTTACCAAAATCCCTGGATTTACGAAATGGACCTGAAAGGCCGGTTCAAAGACAGCTTCCTGATTCCCGCCAACCTGCATATGTATGTGGGCGATAGCGGAGCAAGAGAAAATGATGTTTTGGAGGGATTGAGCTTTTCGCCGGATTATCGGCACCTGTGGGCCAGTATGGAAGGCGCTATTCACGAAGATGGGCCTCTGGCCTCCGCTACTTACGCCAACGCACCGGTTCGCTTCACCAGGTTTGATGTAAAAACTAAAAAAGCAATGGGGCAATATGGCTATTTATTGGATGCAATAGCGGCAGAACCTATCCCCAACACAGCTTTTAGCGTTAACGGGATACCTGAAATATTAAATATAGGGGAGAACCGGTTTTTAGTGTTGGAGCGCTCATTTTCTACAGGTGTGGAGAATTGTGTGATCAAAATATACCTGGCTGATTTTTCAAAAGCAACGGATGTAAGTACCACAAAGAGTTTGTATCAAAACACAACATATACACCAGCTACCAAAAAGCTGCTATTCAATTTTAATTCCCTCGAAAGATATATTGATAATGTAGAGGGTATTACCTTGGGGCCGCTACTTCCTAATGGCCACCGGTCCCTGATTTTAGTGGCAGATAATAATTTCAATATTAAAGAAAAGCAACAGGTTTTTTTGTTTGAAATAATACCTTAAACTTTCCTTAAAGTACGCCCAGTTTTCATTTTTCTTTCACAATTTTTTTGCATTACAACTGTAATCATTTTAGCTGTTTTTGCGTCTAATAGGTGTAACAATACTTTAGAAGATGAAAAGAATAGCGCTGTTGGGTATAGTTGCAATAATAGCTCTTATCGTTTCTGGTTGTGGTCCTACAGCACATATAGAAAAAGCCAGGAACGTAAATTTTGGTAATTATCAAACCTTTGCCTGGGCGCAGAAAAATGAAAAGGGATCTAGGGCTGGAATAGCGGAACAGCGTATAAAAGACGCGGTAAGTGCAGAGCTGGCCAGAACGCAGGGATGGAAGGAAGTAAAGCGTAACCCCGATGTAATATTGAGTTATGATGTACTGGTTGAGAAGGGAACAAAGGTAGCTTCGGAGCCCATGTATTCATGGGGAGGATTCAGAACTTTTTATAATCCCTATGCCAGGAGGTTTTACAGGGTTTATTATCCGCAAAGGTTTGTAGGCTACGATAATTATAACGTGCCTACAAGGGAGGGAACGATAAGCATTACAATGGTAGATGCCCAAAGCGATAAAACAATATTACAGGGATGGGCAACTGACGAATTAAACGACCGGAGAATAACATCCCGCGAGGTAGACCGGATCGTAAATGCCATCTTTAAAAAATGGCGGGAAGAGAAAGTGTAATAAAGAGAGAGTAGTTTGGTTTGGTAGTTATAAGCAAGAGCCCCCGTTTTCGGGGGCTTTGCTATTTTATGTAGGATGTTTATTACTTTTCGTTAAGTGCTTCGCTTTCGAAGTGCACGCCCTCCCATCCGGATTGCATAAACTGCCTGATGTTTTGGTGATTAACGGAGTTGGGTGTTGCTACAACATCATTGTAATGTTCAGCAAACAGCTTCAGCGTGTCCGTTTCAGATAATTTGTTTAACTGTGCAAAGCGCAAAACCTTTGCGCTGCCCTGGTTTTCCTTAGCTGCATTCAGCTGTTCCCCGTTTCTAAAAGCTGCCGGTGTATGGGTGTAGTATGCTTCAATAAATTGAAGTACATCAGCAAATTTAATTTCCTTGTTATTGAGTTGTGATAAGAGTTGGTCTATTGCCTGCTGTTGTATGGCCATACTTGTAGTATTTTATTTAAATAATTATCGGGTTTTATTGCTGCGCGTTTCAAGCTCCTCCGTGGCTTTATGTAAATCATAACCTGCGGCTGCCAGGTAGTTATTGGCCCGGCCACGGAATTTAATAAACCACTCCACCCGGTTTTGAGCAGTGGCGGCATTCATCGCGTTTTCCCTTGCTTCTTTCAAATAGGCAGTTACCTGCATTTTTTGTTGTTCCGACAGGTTGGGTAACAGCGCCAGATAATGATTATACTCACGCTGCAATCCGCCCTCCGTCATCAGGTCTTTCAGCCTTTCTGTTTCATCAGGGGTAAGCAAATTAGATAATTTACCTAAAAAAGCCGCATATAATTTATTTAGCTGTCCGTTGGCTGCATCCCATGCGGCTCTGGCTCTGCTATCGGCCAGTTCTTCGGTAGTATTTTTTTCGGCATCATCCATAGATTTTCTACGCTCGTCAAAAATAAGTTGCAATGCGTTCAGGTGATGGTTTAACAGGTTATACACTTGTTCACGTTTTACTGTATCGCTTATTCTTAATTGATGGGTCAATTGAAGCGAGCGGGCTTCGTTGTTTATATTCCTATTAGCAACTGTAGTAACCGGCTTATTGTTCTGGCTCATGGAAACTTGTGAAGCGCTCAATGCGAAAAGTAGCAGGCAGAAATATTTTTTCATATTATGTTATTGGTACTATCTTCTTTAGTGGAAGATGCAAATCGTTTTTTGAATAGAGAAACGAATTTATTTGAAAACTCTATTTAGCTGTCTCTACAGGTTGACTTTATATCAGGTAGTAAAAAAGTACATGTATAGCGCATCATAACAAGGCGGACGTTTCGGGCCATGGTATAAAGTTTGTCTCAAAAAAAGGGAAAATAAACTTTACACCAATGATCAACAAAAATTGGATATCCCGGAGAAAGGCTATTGTGAGTGTGGGTACGGGCGTAGCTGCAATGGCTATGCCTGCTGCATGGGCGGATGAGGGAGCGCCCTCTCAGCATTTTATATTAAGCCTCGAAGACCCCCGGTCTAAATATCCCAACCCCCCGTTTAAGGAGCAGCACCAGGACTGGCCTGCGTTGGCTAATAAGATGGAACCCAGACCCGATCACGGCGAAAAGTCTTATAAAGGGTCGGGGCGACTGGCTGGTAGAAAGGCTTTGATAGCCGGCGGAGATTCAGGCATGGGGCGTGCTGCGGCTATTGCTTACGCAAGGGAAGGAGCCGATGTAGCGATTAACTACCTGCCGGCAGAAGAAAGCGATGCAAAGGAGGTAATTGAATTGATTCGTAAGGAAGGGAGGCTTGCGGTGGCTATTCCGGGCGACTTGCGCAGTGAGGATTTTTGTACACAGTTGGTGGCAAAAGCGGTACAGGAGTTGGGAGGGTTAGATATCCTTGTAAGTAATGCCGCACGCCAGCAATCGCATGAATCTATCGGGGATATTACTACCGAACAGTTCGACTGGACGATGAAGACTAATATCTATGCACCCTTTTGGCTCATAAAAGCAGCAGTGCCGCATCTAAAGCCTGGTGCCTGCATTATTGCCACTACATCGGTGCAGGCAGAAGATCCTTCGCCCGAGCTCTTTGATTATGCCATCACCAAGGCGGCCACAACCAATTTCGTCCGGTCGTTAGCCAGGCAGCTGGGGCCAAAAGGTATACGGGTAAACGGTGTTGCACCCGGGCCTATATGGACGCCATTACAATTAGGCGGAGGCTCCAAACAGGAAAAATTAAAAACATTTGGAGAAGGCACACCATTAGGCCGCCCGGGACAACCGGCAGAGTTGGCTTCTATTTATGTCCAGCTAGCAGCAAGTGATGCCAGCTATGCCAACGGGCAAATATACGGCGCGGCAGGAGGAGGCGGGCATCCATAAAAAGAACCGGCACAGGGCAGAGACTTATAATCTTTTTTGGGTTCCTTATTATACTAAATTATGCCTTGCCGCCAGCTTTATTAAGGCAGCTGTATTGTTGACTCCAAATTTGGTAAGCAGGTTTTTCCGGTGGCTGTCTACGGTGTGCATACTCAGATATAGCTGTTCAGCTATTTGGGGATTGGTCTTTCCGTCGGCAATAAGCTGCAATACTTCTTTTTCCCTGCTGCTTATTACCGGTATGTTTTTTATTTCCTGCTGCTCCGTTTGTGTCATGTTAATATCTGAGCTTATGTATAAATGCCCTTCGTACACAGAAAGAATGGCTTCTTCAATTTCCTCCTTCGATGCGCTTTTAACTAAATAGCCCGATGCTCCCTGTTGTATCATTTGAGAAATATAGCTGCGTTCCTTAAAAGTACTCATCGCTATAATTTTTACTTCGGGAAATTCTTTCTTTATTTTTTCGGTAAGTTCTATTCCGCTTACTTCGGGCATATTAATATCGGTGAACACAATGGCGGGTTCTTCTTTTTTTATTGCTTCCATAGCCTCGTATGCATTTGGTACAATACCGGTAAGCGCCACAAAATTAATGAGTGTCAGCATAGACCGCATGCCCTCCAATACCATGGGATGATCATCCACCACTAGTACTTTTATTTTATCCATTGTTATTGATTGTGCAATCGATGTGAACAGAAGTACCTTTGCCGGGTGATGATTGTATATCCATTTGCCCGTGAAGGTAATGTACTCTTGATTGTATATTGTGCAGGCCGGCTGATTTTAAAGAGCCTGATCGCTCTGTTTCAAATCCTTTTCCATTGTCTTCCACGGTAATGCTGAGGTTACTGTCCTGCCTTATTACCTGCGCCAAAATGGTTGTCGCTCCCGAATGTTTCACCGCATTATTCACCAGCTCCTGTACAATGCGGTATACTACAATCTCCACCGATGCCTCCATACGCTGTTCCAACCCGTAAAATTCAGTATTGATGGTAAAGGGTTGTGATTCGCTTAAACTATCGCAATAATCCTGCAAAGCCTGTTGGAGGCCTAGCTTCATTAATGCTTCCGGCATCATATTATGCGCCACACGCCTCATTTCGCTGATGGACTCATCGAGCTTGTTTAATGCGTTATTAAATGTGCGGCCATGCTCCTCGGTTAAAATAAGATTTCCTTTCATAGCGCCTAATTGAAGTTTAACGCCACTAAGCAGGCCTCCAAGTCCGTCGTGCAGATCTTTCGCAAGGCGGCTGCGTTCATCTTCCTGGCCTTTAAGCAGGGATTGAGTGGCTAATAATTGTTTTTCTGTTTCTAATTCGTTGATACGATGCTGTTGTATCTTTCGCCTGTTTCTATAATTCCGGTAGGATAATAGTAGTATAACGACAAGAGCCAAAGCGCCGCCAATGAGAAAATAGTTAAGTATGTTTTTTTGCCTGATGGTAGCCTGCTGTAGTTTTATCTGCGTTTCTATTTTCCCGGTTTCATATAGGTTTCGCATTGCTGCATCCTTTTCAGCCACTCCGTCCGTGAATATTTTATTATTAATTTCTTCCGCCAGTTTAGCATATTCAATAGAACCTGAAATATCATGCCTCGCTGCACTAATGATGGACAGGTGGTTCAAAATCTGTGCTTCGTGTTCCAGGAGCTTATTTTCACGGGCTATTTTTAAGGCAGCCAGCGTTTCTTCATTTGCTTTATTATATTCCCTGATTAGCATATAGTACAAACCAAGGTTATAATGAGAGGTACAGATGCCGGAAGCATTCGCTGTTTCTACGCTCAATGACATCGTTTTGTCAGCGTATTTTTTTATGTCATTGTATCTGTTCTCATTCAGGGCTATATCTATTTTCCCTTCGTAACAGATCGTTTCATTAATTTTATCTTGTCGCTGGCGGGCCAAAAGAATAGCTTCATCATAGTGATCTTCAGCTTTGGCATATTGTTTCATATCGGCATAACAGTGTCCCATATTTTCAAGAAGCACAATTAATATTCCTTCCGATTTATTTTTTCGGGCAAGCGCTATTCCTGTTAATCCGTATCCAACTGACTTGTCATACTGCTTTAATTTGTAATAGGTGGATTGCAATCCACCATATAAATTAGCTTCTATATTATCGTAGCCCTTTCCTTCCAATATTTTAAGGGCCCTGAAAGTATGATCAATACTTTTTTCATAATCTCCCAGATACTTGTAGCCCTCACCCATATTGTACAGGGAAACGCCCATATTAAATACGTCTTTCTTTTTTTCTGCCATCTCATACACCAATTTGTTATAGTGCATCAATGAATCATATCGGGATTGAAGCGTAAAAATATAGGCCAGGTTTCGGTAAGCACTCATGATCCCTTTTTCATAGCCCGATTTAATACTTATGGTTACCGCCTGTCTGCTATAAGAGATGGCTTTTTCAGGGTCATTATTTTCATATGCATCAGATAATACAAGCAGTGCTTTTATTTTAATGCTGTCTTCCCTTGCTGACCTGGCTATTTGCATCAGGCTGTCTGTATTCGGCATTTCTTGTGCTGAAGCATTAAAAAAAAATGATAGCTGCAGTAGAGGCATCCATTTTTTTATACTATAAAATAAACCTGTGCGCATTAGTCTACAAATTAATGAATTTGTCCGGCAAAAAGTTATCCCCCGTTCGGGGGATTCTTCGTCTCCGAATTTTGGCTTTTTCAGGCGATTGCTTCACCGCTTTTCATGCTCCATCTTTACACTCGCAAACATTACCAAAAATGAAAAAGATAATTCCGCTGCTGATGATTGGCTTTTGTGCCTGCACCTTCTTTGTTTCATCTTGCAGTAAAAACACTGACGCACCTGCGCCTGCTCAAGGTCTTGTTGTAAATGCTCTTTCAGCCGTAACCGTGCATTATGGCGATGTGCTTACCATCAATGGCAGCAATTTTAATACTACCGCAGCTAACAATACTGTTACCATAAACGGGGTGCCGGCGCCGGTACTTGCTGTATCTGCTGCTGCTATTACAGTAAGTGTACCTGCCGTAGGTAATACAAGCGGCGAGGTGTTAATAAAGTCGGGCAGCGCAACCGCAAATGGAGGCACCGTTACTTATGTGCCCGATGTATATGTTGCCGGCTACGAAAACAATGCGGCCAATATTAGTGTAGCCAGGTACTGGAAAAACGGAACGCCGGTGGCATTGGGTACAACCGGTTTGCCTTCAGCTGCCCGATCGGTGGTTGTAAATGGCAGCGATGTATATGTAGCAGGATATGAGAATAATGCGAACGGAAAAGCGGTTGCCAAATATTGGAAAAACGGGAAGGCAGTGGAGCTAGGCGATGGTGCTACCAACACCTTAGCAGTATCCGTTTTTGTAAGCGGTAATGATGTATATACAGCCGGGCATGAACTGGTTCCCGTAAATAATACCACGGTGGCGCTTGCCAAATATTGGAAAAACGGCACACCCGTAACATTAGGTAGTGCCGGTACCGCTTCATTTGCCCGAAGCATTGTTGTAAATGGCAACGATGTATACGTGGCGGGATATGAAAATAATGCGAATGGAAAAAATGTAGCCAAATACTGGAAAAACGGAAACCCCGTAACACTTTCTGATGGCACAAACACTACATATGCTCAGGCCATTGCTGTAAATAATAATGATGTGTATGTGGCCGGATATGAACTTTATAGTAATGGCAGCTCTACCTTACGGTGTTGGAAAAATGGAACGGCGGTACAGTCTGAAACCGGTAATACTGCTGCTTTTGGACTGTTTGTAAAAGGCAATGATATGTATTGCGCAGGATTGGAAGTTGTCAATAATAAAAACATTGCCAAATATTGGAAAAACGGAACGGCAACAACCTTATCCGATGCCAGCCTGGTTTTTACAGCCACTTCCATTGCAACATTTGGAAATGATATATATGTATCGGGCATTGAAGGCGGCGGTGCCGGTAACAGGTCGGTATACTGGAAAAATGGTACACAAACCAACATAACGGACGGCACCAAAGCTTCACAGTCCTGGGGAATTTATGTTCGATAGCAATTGATCATTTAACAATAAATATTTTAGGAATGAAAAAGGTAATCTGGCAGTTTTTATTCTTTTCACTTGTTATCCCGGCTTTTGCCCAAAAACCTTCTAAAGAGCAAATGGAAAAGGATAGGAAGGCCTATGCCGAGGCACAGAAAAAATTGAATGAGCAGCTGTCTAAAATGAGTCCCGAAGCCAGGAGGATGTACGATAGCATGACCGGGAGTGTAGGCATGGGGCAGAAAATAAAAGACGCTGAATCCAAAATTAATAATAACCCTGCTACCGTAAAAAATGGAATTATTTCCAATGGCATTATCCCGGTCAAAAATAGTAAAGGTATTGCGTCTATTGTCGCCACACCTTCCACCGCTAATATGAGCGCCTTTATAGGTACAACCAGCAATAGTACTTTTTCAGCCGTATTACCCGCTGCTAAAAACAAGGCAAATGATATTTACAAAGCACTAAAAAATAAAAACGCAGATACAAATGAAATGGGTAGTGCAGCCACCGTGCTGTGGATGCAGGGACGCATACAAATTGCCCTGAGTTTAATGGCGCAGGTGTGTAAAGATGATGCAGGTAATACCGACAACCTCAACAACTATGCAGCTATGCTCACTATGATGGGAGCTCCTGAGCTGGCCATTCCCATTTTAAACAACCTGAACGCCCGGTTTAAAAAGAACAGCACTATCCTCAACAACCTGGGGCAGGCTTGGTTTGCGCTGGGAGATATGGGGCAATCAAAAAAATATTTAGATAGTACATTGATGGTAGCTGCTGCTCATGCACAAGCCAACGAAACGCTATGTCTTATTGAAGAAAATAAAGGCAATAAAACTGCTGCAACCAGCCATGCCAAAACTGCATTTAAACAAGGCGCAACGGCTGCAAGAAAAGATAAACTGGCACAATTAGGCTATAAAATCGGTTCTGGGGATTACAACAATTTTCCACCGGCCAACAAAAGCGATGATTTGTTGAATCTGGGTAATTTTTCCCCCATGGAATTTCCTAAATCGTATGCGGCAATGAAAGCTTACGAAGAGCAGCGAAAGCAATTTTTAGTTGAGATAAGCCAGGCGATGCAACCATTGCAAAAACTAGCGGAAGAATCGAATAAGGAAATGGTGAAACGGCTGCAAGATCAGCAAAAACAATTTATGAATGCCAGCAGCAAAGCATTGGCTAACCCTGGTTCGGTAAGCCAAAGTAGTGCCTTGCAAATTGTAGGCGCACCCATGTTCTCGGAAGAAATGAATGCAAGGGAAAATAGGGTACTGCAAAACCTTCAGCGAAAAAAAGATGACGTGTTGCAAAAAATGGCTGCTTTTATGAAAGGCGATGGCGCAGTATATAAGAAGGAATATGAAGCTGCTATGAATAAGATTAACGAGCGGTGGAAAAATGTGGGCCAGGGCGGAACAGAAAATAATGATGTGCTATGCAGCGAATCGGTAAAAACGGTAGATACCTACCTGGCTGCGTATAATACAAAGTATGAGGATTTATATAATGAGTATTTAATAGTGCAAAAGCAGTTTTTAAATGAAATGGCGTATGCATCGCTTTATACAACCTATCCTGAATTGCTTCCCGGTATTATTGCCGGTTTAAAAAAACAATGGTTGAGCGACCTGTCTTTTAAAGCTGAAGTGTTAGGTGTAACTTACGGGTGCACAGGAGCCGGTAAAATAAAAGGAGGCAAACTAACCGCTTTTAAAGACCCGAATTGCACTATTAATAGTGATTTTGGTGCACAATTAGGCATCGTGAATGTGGGCTTCAATATACACCTGGATTGTAGCGGGTTGAAAACATCTATTAATGCAGCAGCGTTGGGCTTAACACTGAACCAGGATTTAGACCATGCCGGCTTTGGAGATTCATTTAAAAGCTGCACGGTGAGCATAGGCCCTAAAGCAAGCGTTGGCGGTAAAGTAGGTCCGCTGCAAGCCAATGTAAGCGCAGGCGTGGGCGCTGATATTGAAATAGATCGCAATGGTATTTCTGATGTGGTAGTAAAAGGAGGTGTGGAGGCAGAAGCAGGTATCGGGCCTGCCAGCGGAAGCGCGGGGGCGGAAGTAAGCATCAGCCTTAACACCGGGGCAGGGTCGGTACAAGGTACCGGCATATTTGGTAAATAAATCTGGTCTGACGGTCTCCGTCTGACCCGGCAGTGCACAAAGTTGCCTGCCTGCCGACAGGCGCCCGGTCATTAAAAACATAAAATATATACGGATGAAATTATATGCTATTAGTTTTGCGCTATTGTTGTGCTTTCAAAATTTAACGGCACAAACCAAAGGAAAAATAATTGCGCCACAAGTGCCCTGCAACGGAACTGCCGATGCTGTGGAAGGTATTTATACCGACCATACCAATCCCAAATATGGATCACTCAATTTAAAGGGCACTGCAGCCGAAAAAGCTGCAATGATGAAAAACCTCGTTGTTATTGAAAAACTGGAGGAAGCAAGCCGCAGGGATTTTAAATTGACGGGATGTGCCGCCAGGGTAAGTTTTGCAACATGGGGCAGCAGCGATTATGGAAAAAATGCCTACGCCAGGTACGGTTACCAGTTGGGTGTTTACCAATACGTTTGCCACGTTACCGAGCATATACCTAAAATAGTAGATGAATACCGAACTGTATTCCGGGTAGATATGAATCCCTCCATTTTTACGGGGACCAAAGCTGGCGGAACAGGCGAATTTACCATCAACGGCCAGATCCGTTACGAGATACCGGTAGAAGCCAGGAGCGGAGCCAACTTTGAGCATGATAAGAAAAATAGTCCCAGCAGGGTATCGCAATACATTTCAGAATCGGATATGCTCGCCAACCGTTCCACTGACTATAAAAATAAACATGCTGATTTTTTAAAAATCATTAATGGTGACGGTTATGTTGAAAACTGGATGAGGGGAAGCCAATATGACAAGCGTGGCCCCGATTCGTATACCTGGGTTGACAGGCATTACCTCATAACCAAACCGGGTGTGCCCTTATTGGTTCCCGTAAGCAGGAAACAATACCTGGAGGATATGCTGGAATACCTCGAAATAGAAAAAGCCAATTTCCTGTATAGCCACGCCAAAATGGTAAAGGATTATGCGAATGAAACTGCTGATTGGGCTAAAAAGAAAATGGTTTTGCTGGAACAGGATAGAGATGCCTATCCCAAAATATATGAAGCCAAAAAAGCAAAACTGAAAGGGTTACTGGCTACCCAAAAGCCGGAGTGGTTGCAGCAGCCGGCAGTGGTCGATAATAATAACAGGACCTATGAAGCCTATAAACGCCTGGAAAGTCTGGGTAAATTTTATGATGCCGAAGATGAATACATCTCTGCTTTGTATGTTTTAAATCCCCGGTATTTTGCTGCTGGTAATAGCCAGTCTACCCAACCCATCTTTATGGAGGTTCAATTTCGTTATGAGACTGGTAAGGATAGCGGATTCTCTACAAGGCTCTTCAACAATTTTTTGAAAAATTTTGATAGGGAAGCTTTGAGGAAAATGCTTTAATGATCGTACGAAATTATTCGCTTAATAATGGCAGCCAAACATTATAGCTGTCAACTGTCAACCAGCAAAAACGGCGCAAAGGCAAATGCAAAAAAGAAAGCGCGACCAGCAGCTGTATCTGCGATGCGACATTATATTGATAAAATAATAAAACTTAAAATGAAACTTTTCAATACACTATTGATGCTACACAGCCTCATCCTGGTGAGTTGTCCTGTCCTTGCTCAAAAGCAAAATTTTGATGTTGTTTCCTTCAGCGTACCCGCCGGCTGGCAGCAACAACAAAATGAGGGTGGCATACAACTATCGGTTACCGATCAAAAAACCGGCGCTTATGCAGTGGCGCTTATTACAAAAGCTACTGCATCCGGTACAACTGCCAATCAGAATTTTAAAACGGACTGGCAGAAGCTGGTAAAAGCTTCGGTACAGGTAAGTGCCGAACCCACCATGCTGGAGCCTGCCAAAGAAAATGGCTGGGAAATTATTTCAGGAACGGCTAATTATACCGATGGCCCACAAAAAGGGTTGGCAACATTGCTTACTGCAACCGGTGGTGGGCAAATGGCCAGTGTAGTATTAATGACCAATTCAGATCAGTATCAAAATGAATTACTGGCTTTTATTAATTCTTTAGAGCTAACAAAATCCGCTTCAACACTTATAAATAACCCGACAGCGGCGCCAGTAAAGGAACACAGCAATGCATCCATACTGGGGTTGTGGGTTCGTTATACCATCGAAACAAGTGGCTACTCCAATGGATTGGCACAACCATCCGGCGGATATTTTAGAAAAGAGTATACTTTTTTTAAGGATGGCACCTATTTATTTCGTATGAAGAACTGGGCCGTATATGTGAAAGAGATACAGTACGTTTATGAAACAGGTTCATGGAAGTTGGATGGTGATCAACTTACCGTTACACCCCGACAAGGGAAGGGGGGATGGTGGAGTAAATCGGCCAGTGGCCGTACCAATGAATGGGGTAGTTTGGTTAAAAGCGGTAACTGGAAATTAGAACCGGTAACCTATACATTCAAGCTGCATTATTATTCCGGATCGAATGAAACCCATCTTATCCTGCAGTCAGCTTCGCCAACTGAAAGGGAGGGAGAGCAGGAAAACCATACACTTAGTTTTGCTCCCCGCGAAATAGGAAAGTCTCTTATTGATAATCCGCCGGGAGTAAAAACGGGCTTTGAAAACAAGCGCTGATTTCCTGTTACAAAACTTTATGGCCAGCCTGCAAGGGTGATAAAACGGGTAGATGCTTTTTATTTGGGATAAGCCTTCCCGTCTTCGTGACTCCTTCTTGCCGCCTTGGTTCGGTGTTTTCACCAATCAACGGCCTTGTTGGTACTTTCTTTGTGTTTCTTTATGCCTTCCTGTCTTCGTGGCTCCTTCTTGCCGCGTTTTCTTCATCTTTACTCTCAAGTTTGTTAACGATCTCTGCAACCCGGGTTTAATTGCCTGTATTTTTATAATAAACCGGCATCAATTATATTTAAATGCATCCGACTGGTTTGTGAGACACAAACCTCAGCATAGCCCTGGCCAGTGTCTCCACTGGCTGGAAGGGGAGGGTAAACTATATAGCTGGCTTCCCGTAGTGTGTAGGAGGCAAATTCAATCAGGGTGATTATCATCCCGGCAGTTGGGGAGTGGGGTTACATGCATACAACAAACACTCCCGTTTCGTAAATTAAACTCCAAAAAGATCTGTTAACTAATCATAGCAAACATTGAAATAGCCCGGTTTGATCAGGAATACTTATTTTAGAGATCACAAATCGAAAATATCAATAGGTCAATGCACACTACAATTCAACTGGTAATACAAATGCCAGCCAATTGGTAACGTACCCGGTAAAAGCGGGTAGCTGGTGCTGTTCATTAAAAAAATATTTATGCTGGTAATTAACAACTTTGAGGAGTATAAATCATATTTGGGTAGAGAGCTGGGTTTCTCTAACTGGCATAAAATAGATCAAACTCAAATTAACAGGTTTGCGGATGCCACATTGGATCACCAATGGATTCATGTTGACAGGGAAAGGGCTGAAAAGGAAGGCCCATTTAAAGTTACAATTGCACATGGTTATTTAACATTGTCATTAATTCCATATTTATGGAAACAGATTGCTGATGTCCGCAATCTTAAAATGGAAATTAACTACGGTATAGAGAGTCTAAAATTTGGCCAGCCCGTTTTGGTCGACGACGAAGTTCAGTTAAAGGCTAAGCTTAAATCGATAATTGACCTAAGGGGAACCACAAAAGTTGTTATAGAGGCAACTCTCAGTATCAAAAATCAAACAAAACCCGCCTATGTGGGTGATGTAGTATTTTTATACCACTTTCAATAGCTCAAACGCCGGGGCACAAGGTGCTGGCGAGCATGTGCACTAAAAAATAAAGAGGCCGTATCAAACGCCCGCAATGGTTATTTCAACTAAAGAATTTGCCATCAAAAATCAATGGGGCCTGACAAAAAGAATCGTTATTTTGAGCGGAGCGCAGCGGAGATCGAAAGATATCCTGAACGGAGCAGATCACTCGACAACTTCGATCAGGATCGGGATCCGAATGACGGTTAAAATAGCCCCTTTTATTATCAGCAAATAGTCATTTACCTGGTAGCAAAGCACTATAATACTTGCAGGTAATCTTGCAAATATTATAGCTGAGCGCTGAGCTCCTTAGCAGGTATTTTTATCTCACTTGCTTTACTTCAATGGCTTCCAGTCCTCTTGATGTATCGCGTGTACTATAGGTTACCTGGTCGCTGGCGTCAATTTGATGTATAAGCCCGCTTTTATGTACAAAAATATCTTTACCGCCTTCAAGTGGTGTAATAAAGCCAAATCCTTTTTCGTCGTTGAAAAATTTTACTGTTCCCTGTTTCATAATTGTCTATTTTAAGTATTAATTAATAAATGTATAAGCTATTCCTTTTTTACCGGCTCTTCCGGTACGGCCAATCCTGTGAATATAAGCTTCCATAGTTTGTGGTAGCTGGTAATTGATTACGTGGGTAACATTCTGTACATCCAAACCTCTTGAAGCAACATCAGTGGCAATCAATACGCGCGTGTGGCCGGTTTTAAATTGCTGAATGGCTTTTGTACGGTAATGCTGCGATTTATCGCCATGGATCACATCTGATCTCACCCCCCTTCGGGCCAGTTGCTTATTGAGATTATCTACCGTTCGTTTGGTTTCTGCAAAAAGCATCACCTTCTCAAAGCTGTCACCGCTCAACAGGTTAAACAATACTTCCATTTTGTCTTCGTTAGGGGCCACTTTAAGAACGTTTTGCTCTACACTGCTGCTGGCGCTTTTGCCGCTACTCACGTTTATCGTAAGTGGGTTTTGAACCATCTGGCGGATCAGTGCTTGCTGGGATGCATTCATAGTGGCTGAAAACAGCAGGGTTTGCCTGCGCGCACGGGTGAGGGATGCAATAGTTTTTACATCGTTGATGAAACCCATATCAAGCATACGGTCAAACTCATCCAATATCAGCACCTCTATTGCGTTCAGGTGCAGCGCCTTCCTGTTTACCAGGTCCAGCAATCGGCCTGGTGTAGCAATAATCAAATGATTTCGTGCGTCGGCACGGGCCACATCGGCGTTCACGCTTGTGCCGCCAATAAAACAAGCCGCACGAAATTTCATGCCTGTCGTCAGCGCCTTAAATTCTTCAGCAACCTGCTGGGCCAATTCTCTCGTTGGTACTACTACCAAGCCTGTACTATTTTTGTTGTGTAATAATTGTTCAATAAAAGGTATCAGAAAAGCTCCTGTTTTGCCTGTGCCGGTAGCCGCAATACCAATTATGTTGGCACCTTCAAGAAGGGCCGGTATGGCGCGCTGCTGTATCTCTGTTGGATATTTGTAGCCTTTTTTTTGTATATTTTGCTTTAACAGTTCATGAACCGGCATATCTGAAAAAGGTAATGCCGCTTCAAAACTTACCGGTTGCTGCGTTGCAGGCTGTACCTGCAATAAAGCCGGGTCTATCGTTTTTATATTCTTTTTACCAGCTGTACCCGGTTGCTTATTGTTGTTTTTATTTTTTGTAATGTATTTCATTAGTTTATTTTTATGATTGATAAAGCATCAGCTTATCAAACTGTTTTGAGATGGTATAAAAGGTCTTTAAGGCATTGTACCTAACTGCCGTAACATCAGGCTATGGCTTTTTATTGCAGAAAAAAATGTAGAATAGCTGTAATAAGGTATACCAAATTCTTCTGTGGTTTTCTTAACAATTGGTGCCAGGTGCCTGTAGTGTACATGAGATATGTGCGGGAATAAATGATGTTCAATCTGGAAATTCAGGCCGCCAATCAGCCAGGAAAATAACTTGCTTCGCGGGGCAAAATTGCAGGTAGTAGTTAGTTGATGCACCAGCCGCTCATGTTCCAGTTTACCCGCATTGTCTGGCAGCGGATAAGACGTGTCAGGCATTACATGGGCTGTTTGAAATACGATGGATATACAAAAGCCTGTTACAAAATGCATACTTAAAAAAGCCAGCATCACCATCCACGGGGCAAATGAAGTAAGCAACAGCGGTAATACCAGAACGTAAGAGAAATAAATAAGTTTCCAGAAGATGATCCTTAACAAAAGCCTCCTATATTCAGCTTTTCCTTTAACCAGCCCCAATTTCCTGTAACGGTTAAGCCTTATAAAATCTTTGGAGGTTATCCACGACACTGTAGATAAGCCGTAAAATAGCCAAACATAATAATGTTGAAACGGGTGCAGGCGGTTTCTTTTGGCATGAGGTGAAAAGCGCAGGAAGAAGGGAGCGTTAATATCGTCATCGTGCTCGTCAATATTAGTGAAGCTGTGATGTAGCACATTATGCTGTAATTTCCATACTTCATCGCTGGCTCCAATCAGGTTCATGGTATAACCCATCCATTTATTAAGCCTTTTGCTTTTAGAGTACGAGCCATGCAGCGCATCGTGCATAATACCCATACCTATGCCAGCCATTCCCAACCCGCTAAGTATAAATAGGGCAAACAATTGCCATGTATGTACAATACCGCCAAAGCAAATAATGCCCAGGGGCACAAAGTACAGCGATAGCATGAAAATTGTCTTAAATATCAGGGCCCGGTTGCCGTACCGGTTTTTGCCTTTAGTTGTTAAATAGGCTGCAACACGGTCTTTCAGCGTGGTAGAAAAATCAGCGGCTTCTGATTTTTTAAATGATAACTTTTTTATAAAAGAAGATTTGATAAATAATAATAAGTTCGAACAGGGGTAGGCCTATCCGTATTTTCTAATAAAGCAGCAACTTATTACAAGGGAGGAAGTACTAGGAGAAGATCTGCTTTAAAGCAGGATCAATACTAATTGCAATTTGCAACGAACTTTGAAAGAGTGTTCTGTTACTTTCTTAACAGTATGTAAAGATAGACAAATAAAGTCACAATACCGAAAAGAGTTTATCGTGGCCATTCAACAGGCACAATCATAGGCGGTGGCTCCTAAGGTAAATACCTCTTAATGGCCATTCATAGGTTAGCTCTTTATTTATTGTTACCGGGCAGTGCTTTGTTTTTATCGGGCACCGTAATTATAAAAGCCATACAGGCCAAAAGGCAGTAACAACATTTAATTTTTTATGCAACTAAAATATCCGGTATGGGATATCTCTGCATCATGCTCATTTAAGTATTTTTAAATAGGCTTCAAACGGGCCCACTTCGCTTTTGTACTGTTGGGCCATTATTCTTGAAATTTGAGTAAGGTGGCTTAGGTCGTGTGTAACCCAGGTAGCAATAAGCTGTTGCAAATTCACTTCAAAAATTTTAGGGTGAAATGCTGTTTTTGTAAAATCATCCTGTTGAAGATTGAAATTTTTTAATGCTGCAACACTCTCTTCCCTAAGCATTTTAAAATCATGAAGCAATGTTTCTAACGAATTGTTTTTTGCAAGCTCAAAATGGGTGGCCATATCAATAGGCTCCAGGTTTTTATTGGCATCATTCGATAAAATGCAGGATATCCATATACACTTTTTTCATATCCCTGAACGGCCCAATAATCTAAGATCCTACCGCCGATAAGGACAGCAGGTTTCCCGGGCCGCCAATAGATAGCCTTAGCATTGGCTTTATCTTCGATGCTAAAAAATTATATCGCCCTACGCCATCCGGGCAGCTAGCTTCGTTGGCTGTTGGGGTTCCGACATGGCCTTCTTCACCTGCCTAGCTGCTTCCATAATTTATATATCTCGCCATAAATAGCTACCGCTCGTTTTGTCCACTCTCAAGTTGTATAAAAACGTGTCCATTTGTATATTTTGCACCCGTAACAGTATACAACTTGCTATTGAGTTTACTATTTGTAGTATTAAGCCGCTTGGTGTAACTTACAAACGTTCCTAATGCTTTTATTTGTTTTGCCTTCAGCTGTACTAAAGCTTCCGGCGATACTGCCGCGATTACGTGACTTTGCACAGGCGTGGTATTAGTCATTACAGAATATTGACAAAATCCAGAACTAACATGAAAAGTAAATAACAAAGTACTTGCACTAAGAATTGCCGACGATAATATTTTCATAATGCTCTTTCCTTAAGTTTTTTGAATGGATAACGATGCAAAAACATTTCTTCGGAAGTAAGTCGTAAGAATTTTGCAGCGTTGTTGTAAAGGATGTCTCGTTTCTGTGGTTCAGTTAGGAACGGAGCGCTCATTATGCTTTCGATACCCACTCTAATTGTCTGAGGCCAGATCATTTGATCAGAGCCGAAACAAATTCTTTTACCAAATCCTGCGTCAATCATTCTTTGTAAGTAAGCATAGAATTCTTTTTTCGGGAATCCATAGCAAATAATCCCCAGGTCTACATACACCTGCGGGTGTGCATATAAAACAGCCAGCATATCGTCAATCATAGGCCAGCCGGCATGCGCAACAATGATCCTTAGTTTGGGATGTTTGATCAACGCTTCCTCCAATACCAAAGCGCTATGATGTCTGGCCCGGTATTTTCCTGCTCCCGCGTAGGCAATACCTGGAGGGCCTGGGCCAACATGCACACTGATTGGAACATCCATTTGTTCTGCCAGTGTAAGGTAAGGTTCCATGATACTATCTGATAAGGTTATTCCGTCATATTGGCCGGTTATCTCACCTAATACCTTAAGGCTATCAGAGCTGAACCATTTCCGGAGTTGTTCCGGAGAAATCTCCATAGTCGGTGAAAACATGATTCCCGGAAGGATGCGGTCTGGAGCCGCCTGTCGCCATTTTTGTACAACCTGAAATGGACCGCTGGCGACCCCATACACATTGTATTGCTGCATTACCTTGAGCGTTTCATGAAGCAGGGAGTCGTCTGTTGTTGCAGAAAGAAAATGCTGGCCGCCGCAAAAAAGGTTTTTCGTTAGAGTGTTCACATAGTACTCTTGTCCGCTTTGTTTGGCATCACGAACAGACCAGTGTTCGAAAGGAGCGCACATGCCAATTGGTGGTGGACCATCAAAATCAGCGGGCAATGCATGTAAATGCATGTCAATTACTGGCAGCACTTTATTTTGGGCCAGCAGGTTACCTGTAATAATCATGCAGGTAAGGGATAGTAAAAAACTTTTCATGTTTTGAGTCTTATTGATGAGGAATTATATCCTCAGCAAAGGACCCATATCTCACCTGAAACCGCCTTTGAATATGTTGCAAATCCCTTTGAAAACGTCTTTTCTTTACAAGTCTTTTCCCACTTCACCGGGTGAAAAGCCAAAATGTCGCAGAAAGCTGGTAGAAAAGTTGGCCGGGTTGCCGAACCCCACCATATAGGACACCTGAGAGACATTGCCGGCGTTATTCCTAAGTAGTTCAAAAGCTTTTTCCATCCGGAGCCTTCGGATCAGGTCACCCGGGGTCTCGCCGGTAAGCATTTTCAGCTTACGGTGAAGTTGCGCCCGGCTCAAGCCTACCTTTACGGCCAGCATATCGATGCCAAATTGCTCTGCATCCATATGCTCCTCAATTATTTTCCCAAGGTTGATAATAAACTCTTTTTCGACCGAAGGGAGTATGTCGGAGCGCGTATTCCAGTTACTGGCCGAACTATACTTCTCGCGAACCAGGCTCCTGTTAAAAAGCAGGCTCCGTATCAGGGCTAACAGTTCGGAACTTTGAAAGGGTTTGGAAATATAAGCATCTGCTCCGGTTTGTAAACCTTCCACTTTGCTCTCCCTATCTACACGTGCAGTCAACATAATGATGGGAATATGGCTAGTCCGGTGGTCCTCTTTTAGTTTTTTACAAACCGAAAACCCGTCTGCCTCAGGCATCATCAAATCTGTTATGATGAGATCGGGAATATGGGTCATTGCTTTTTGAATGCCTTCATTTCCGTCTTCCGCTCCAATCGTTTTAAAATTTCCGGTAAGAGATTCCCGCATAAAATGCAATAGCTCCCGGTGATCTTCAATTACAAGGATCAGCGGCTGCTCATCCAGGGGATTGAAAACAGGAGGCAATTCAATAGCAGCAGGAACCGGAACCTCCATTACTTCGCTGCCTTCTATTTCCATAGACTCCATATCAGACAACGGTAAAACTACCTTTACGGTAGTACCCTCATACTCCCGACTAACAACGGAGATTTGTCCATCCAGGAGGTTTACCAATTCTTTCGTTAACGCCAAACCGATTCCTACGCCACCTTGAAAACGGGTATCTGAACTTTCTGCCTGGTAAAACCTGTCAAATATATAGGGCAATCTGGTGTCTGCAATTCCCCTGCCATTATCAGTAACTGTCAGAACTAAATGACTTCCCCCTTTGCTTTGAAGATCAAGGCTTACCATTCCACCCGCATCTGTAAACTTCACAGCATTACCAATAATATTTAAAATGATTTTTTCCAGTTTCTGATGGTCAATGTTCATACCTTGTTTCTCTACATTTGAAGAGAACCCTAGGCCTACCTGCTTTTGACCGGCTACTGACTCGAAAGAATACAGTAGTATTCTTGAAAAAGAAACGATATCGATATACGCTTCGTTGATCTTCACTCTGCCGGCCTCCAGTTTTCCTAACTCCAGCAATTCGTCAATCAACTGCAAGAGCTGCTGGCTATTACGTTTAATACTTTCTATTTTTTGAACCAGAAAAGCATCACGGTACTGATTCCCTAGTTGATCGGTTGTGCCCAATATTAAAGTGAGTGGTGTTCTGAACTCGTGTGTAATGTTAATAAAGAACCTGCTCTTAAGGGCATCCATTTCGCGGAGCCGGTCGGCTTGCTCCTGTACCTGTGCTGTTTTTTGAGCTACCGTCCTTTCTAATATACCTGCCTGTGCCTCTATCAGCTCCCTTTTTTCAATTTCCTTTGCGATAGCCTGGCTTGCAAGCGCTTTGTTAGTGCCGGCAAAATCAAGCGCCAGGTAGAGCGAGTAACAAAAAGGAAGGCCTAAAATTCCTATACACATTGCGAGGGTACGGTGGGTTTCATCTGACCAATTATGCAGTAGGTTGGAACCGGCAAAAAGATAAGCTATAAAAACAGTTAGCATTCCCAATCCGACCAGCCAGACATGAGGTTTTCCGGCCTTGTACGCCTGATATACCTGCCAGAGACCATCGATCATTAGTAGCAGGGAGAAAGCTATATATGCATAAAAAACAAATGAGGAAACAAACAACAAAACAGCAAGTATAAAAAATGAAGTCACTATACCATAAACTATTACCCTCTTGCTTTTTTTGATGGGAAAATGCAATGAATACAGTAGTATCCAGGCAGCATACACCCAGAGAATATTTGAAACCCAATGAATATGCATTGCATTGTTTCTAACTAGGGGGCTATCGGTTTGGTCCATCAAATAAACTGTGATGCCCCCACAAACCAGTATCAATAGAAAAATAGAGTAATACAGGTTCAGTATCTGTCTGGGGTAGAAAAGAAAAAGAAATAAATGCAGCAAGCCCAATGCAATCAACACCGCAATGCTCATGAGCATGTATCCATATAACCGTTGATGCTCTGCAATTCCCTCAGCAAGCTGCGCATGATCTCCTAGGGTCAACTCAAATCCCTGGAACCACGGTGCAGCAGGTTTGAAATTAGCATAGCGGATGGCAATCAAATGTCTACCGGCTTTAGAAAAAAAAAATGGGATCAACTGGTAAGGTTTTCTTTTGGCGATGGTACTTCCAGCATCATTTCCTATTACACCAATAATCGATTTTAATAGACCATCCACATATATCTCCGAGGTGCCTTGGTGGTTGATCCTCAGAGCAAGCGTTTGATTTACCACATTGCTGTCAATATCAATCCAAAGACGAAACCATCCCTTGCCACTCCAACTTTTTATTGGGTGGGTATTTCCAAAAACCGGTAACACTTTCTCCCAGTTATTGTCATGTAATTGCAATGCAGACCAACCCGGATTATCGCCTGGATGAAAACGCCATTGGAGTTCTGATAGGTTAACCTCATTCAGGCCTCTCATTGAATCAGCCTTGATTAAGGGTGACGCAGTGGCTATCAGTCCTGACCAAATAGCAATTATGGTTATATAAATGCTTCGCACAAATGAATATACAAAATTTAGGATATTAAAAGCCAGCAATGACAGGCTGGGATTAGCAGATGGAATACCTTGTCAAGGAGGTACTATTTAATGGTACATACCGTTGACGCAATTTTGAGCAAGGATTCTTTAATTCGAAAAGTTGTATTTCAGATAGGCAAAAATCGAATAGAATCTGAAAATTTAACGTCGGGGACCATTAATGCATTTCAAGGTTAGGCCGATGATAGTGGTTTTCCTGTTAGCAGTATAGATACACAAAAACATAAGATTAATGGTGATGTCTATTTCTCCTTTTGCATTCAAGAAATTTATTATCATATTGACCTCCTCGCTAAAAACTGTAGCAATTAAAAGTAGAAAATTGGAGCAATATTGATAACTTAAAAAATGAAATATTGCGCATGAAAAAGGCAAAATTTACGAAGGCGCAGATTGTGTTTTCGATCCGCCGGTTGGAATAGGGCGTTAGGGGGAATGAGAACTTTCGAAAGATGGGGTTCCGGAGGCCACTTTGAACAACTGGAAGAAAAAGTATGTAGGATTGGGCGTGTCAGAACTTCGAGAGTTAAGAATGCTAAAAGAAGAAAATACGCGTTTAAAACAAATGATAGCTGATCTGAGTCTTGACAGGCAAATTCTACAGGATGTAATAAAAAAAAGCTCTGAAGCCTGCGTTGTAAAGTGCAGTAATTTTTGTAAAATTTAGTTCTTAAAAGTAGATCAAAAGTAGACCTCAAAAGGACTGTAGCTGATTTTTATTGGATTATGGGCAGATAACTTATTCCGTCCGGGCCGCAAAAGAGTTTACGCCTTGGTTGCGTGTTTTCACCAACCAACCGCGGTGCCTTCCTGTCTTCGTGGCTCCTTCTTCCACAACTACGCCCGCTTTGGCGGCAGCACCTCATGTTGCGCCAGCAGTTGCCGTATCACCATACCCCGTATATAAAATATTTGCCTGCCTACTCTAACATACGGTATATGCATTTCTGTGCGTAGCCGGTAAAGGGTGCTTTTAGAAATATGCAGCATACGCATCATTGCCTTATTGTTTACCAGCTCAAAGGCGTCAGATGCTTCATACTTTTTTTGCAGCAGCTCTAATTGGTGTACAGACAGGTTTACTTTGGTTGCCATGTTGGATGTTTTGAATGGTTATACAAAAAGTTGTGTTAACAATGTTGTCAGTCTGAGCTTGACGAAGACTCAGTTCCGGTAGGATAGTTATAGGGTAGTGGGTACTGTTTGTTTATTAAACTGTTTCGCCGGTAGCAATATTGCACTTTATATTGGCAAAAGCATGTTCATCAAATAATCAGCAGGCACACCCTGTTCCCGTTTGGTTCATCATGATTAGCCGGTCATAGATCAGCAAACGAAAACAGTACTATGAATGTACAAACTTTAAATTATAATAAAAAGCTAATGTTCAATGGTTTGTTGTTAACATCCGCATAGGTACAGCAAAATTTGATGGGCACCCATTACCCCTATATTATTGGGGAGGCCACCCTGGCCCAACGTCTTTGCTCCGGAGGAGCAACCTGTTTATAGCTCCATAATGTTTACAAATATTTCGCGTGCCGTAGGTACGCAACTATCATTTGTCACCCAATAAAAACGAAGTGCTGCTTAAAGCGAAAATATGAATGGCAACCATTATCCGTATATGATGTTAGCAGGCCACCCTGACCCAACGTCTTTGCTCCGGAGGAGCAACCTGTTTATAGCCCCATAATGTTTATAAATATTTCGCGTGCCGTAGGTACGCAATCATCACCTCCTCAATTTTATTGGGTTTCTACCATGCAATACATCTTCCTGTGGCTTTTAAACAGGTAGCCGCTCCGCGGCATACATGTTAATTCCATACCACATTTTTATAAACAGGTAATGCCTGCAGCATTATATTACCGCAGGGTGTAATTTCATTTTTATTACCGTCATTAGCTTGTAAAACGAATTAGGTATACAGCAAAATGCCGGGGGCTTACACAGCACCCCGGCATCAGTTCTTTTTTTAAAAAGAATCAGGTAAGTGTTACAGAGCCCAGGTATTTAGAGTTACAGGCCATAGTGCCGTCTTTATCGGTAAAGGCGGCCCATACATGCGCTTCTTCGCCCGCGTACAGGGGCAGCAGGGTTACGGTGGCGGCGCCAGCCTGGCGCAATGCCACATTGGTAAAAAGCTGGCCGTCCCTGCGCATGGGCAGGTACACAAAAACCGAGCACAGGTCTCTTTCATTACTGCTGGCAGGCGGCGCATTATTCGTCCAGGTAACCGTAACCGCCTGTGCTGCCCCGGCACTAACACTGCCGGGAATCATTTCCAGCAGGCTACCCTTCGAAATAGCCACCTGTTTGTAGTTAATGGTTACATCGCTGCCCGCAAGCTGAATGCTTTCCATAACATTGGCCTGTGCCTGGTTATAGGGCGTTACCAGCCCTTTGCGCTTGCCAAAGTACAGGCGTGCAAACGATTTGTACAAGCCTAAAAAAGCCACTGCAAAACGAAACAGCTCGCGGTGGGCATTTTGCTGGTCGGTGGAGCTGCTGCGCGTGGTGGGCCTGGCGCGGCTTACTTCCACACCATGCACGTTGGCAATAACTACGCGCCCTGTACGGCCCGATGTGCCGCTTAAAATAGAATTAGTCACTCTTCCCATAACTATAATTTTTAAAAATGAATAAATAAATATTTGCTGGTATAAAATTGGGGTATTATTCAGCCGGTTTATTTTTTTGATCCCTTATAATCCCTTGTGATCCCTTATGATCTCTTCTGACCCCTTCTGATCCTTCCTGATCCCTTCTGATCTCAAAACGCATATTTTCTGTATCCTTTCTGTATCCTGGCTGTATCCTTTCTGTATCCTGGCTGTATCCTGGCTGTATCCTTCGTGTATCGTTGCTGTATCGGTCGGGGGGAGCATGCGGTATGCCGTAATTGGGCAAAGAAATTTCTTTTATCGGCCGGAAAGACCTGGTACCGGTTGGGGAAACCAAACCAATGGGTATAAGTGAATTTTAGTTATTGGAAAATATCCGGGCAATCTTAAAAGCAGCCTGCCAACTGTTGGTTACGCATTATGGCAGTTCTGAAAGTAGTACTTATCAAAAAAGGCAGTAACTACTATTCGCTTTTGATTTCATCTAAATGTCTAATCAGCTGGTCAAAGCTGGTATAGGCCTGCAGACTGACTAATGGCACGCCGTTGTTGATATCCGGTTGATTTTGCTGATGAAGCCATGCTGCATTTTCAAGAGCGGTATTGATGGCGCTTTTTATCAGCGAGTAAAAATTCATGGTTTTGGCATAATTAGGCAGGTAATCTTTTTCAATCACCTTTTTAATTTGCTCGCAATTGTTATACAGTTTGCGGGATCGCTCAAAGTGTAGTAAAATCCAATATTCAAAACATACCAGTGAAAAAGCCACATTAATAACCGGCTCAGATGTATGGGCTTCATGTATGGTTTGAGGAATATGGGCGTGTTGATCCCTGTCAAAAACAATCCATACACTTTTGTAGGGATAGTGATCTTTCTTTGCCTCTTTCAATTTTTTCCGGGCCTCTTTTAAAAGCCCTAATGGCGAAAAATCTTTTGGCTGATAAATTTCAATTTCTACCCGGCTTAACCGCCGGCGGTTAGCATCTTCATTTTTATACCCGCTTAAATATACCTTTTCCGATTCGCCTTCGCAAAGTACCAACACCCTTTCGGGCAGGCTGATGGATCTGGAAAGGCGGTATTTAGTCATTCGGAGCTATATTAAAATCCAGTTCGTATTCATTTATACTAGGAGTTGCTCCAAATATTCCTTTGAGATAGTATTTTTCATAAGACAGTTCTTTACGAACGCCTTTAAGGTCTGCTAAAGAATAATAGTTGGACGCGCCTGCCTCATTTTTATCGCAAAAAGTAATCTGATCCCTGCGAAAAATTTCGTTAGTTAATAAAGATACGTCGTGCGATGCAAAAATGAGCTGTGCATTTTTGGGGTTTGTCTTTTTGTTGTTGAATAATTTGATCAACGCCCTCGTAAGTAACGGGTGTAGGCTTTTATCCAGTTCGTCAATCACCAAAACATCCCCATCTTTAAGCGCTTCTATGATCATGCCTCCGGTTGCTAATAATTTTTTGGTACCGGTAGATTCTTCATTTATTCTAAATTCAGTTTCTCCAACTAAAACGCCCTCTTTATACAGCTTATGTCTTGTTTTAACCTGGTATTTCAGTTCTGCCAGAATCTTTTTCTTCGTTTCTAAATCAATAGAGTCTGGAAAACGAAAATCTTCCTCCTTGTTTTCCTTAATGGATACACCTTCTATACCCGTGTCAGCAACGTTTAGCAGTTTGTCAATACTGTTCCTTAAGTGGCTGTTTTCAGGTTGTGTCATCATATCCGTAAACACCTGTATTAACATCTCATCATAATCCGTATCATGTACAATATGGGTGCTTAAATGCCTGGTTAAATAAGTATACGGCTCTACAAGAGCATCAATTTTTTCGCTGCCTATTTTCGAAAGAAAGAGCTGGTTGGGATATAGCCCTTTTTCTACTTTCCTGTAATTCGAATCTATTGAATCTCCCACTTCTATTTTAGCATCTGCCTCCCGTAGAAACAGTTTTGCTTTCTTTCTACCCGGGTAGTAATACAAATGCTCACGTATAATTGCGTTATTATTAAATGATATAAGATAATTATAGCGTGTACCTTTCTTCCCGTAAAAATTAATTTCAAATTCTACAGGTTGGCTGCTTGTCTCCACATCAAGCTTGTATGGTTCGTAGGGCCCTACGGCATCACCTGTTTTAAAATCGGCAGATTCTATTACCAGGTATTTCAATGCCTGAAAAGCTTTTAATAAATTACTTTTACCCGATCCGTTACGTCCATAAATGATCATCGATTTTAGTATCTTAAAATCGTTATCCTTACCAGTGCAAATATTTTCCGGCAATTCCTTAACTGTTGCCACAGGCTGCATGGAAAAAATTTGTTTTTCTTTTATAGAGCGAAAATTGGTTACTGCAAAATCAATAAGCATAACTGTTTACTTTAATTGGATGCGCTAAGTATCGCATACCGGTTTTATAAATGGCCTTCCTGGCGCGGTTACGGGAATCCGTAATAATAGAACCATAAATACCATTAGCTTTATTAAGCCAGTGTGCATTTTATTAAGCCATTTTCAAAAAAGTGATTCTATTGTAATCACAAAATAAAGGGTTATTTAATTGCTTTTTGAGAAATATTTGCAAAAAGTGGATTTATATGTGACATTTACAGTGTCGTAACGTGAAATAATGACAGTGACAGTTTGCGTATATTTTTAGTTTATTTCACCAAAAAAGTTAGCAAATGCAGCAATTGCCTGCAATTTTGGCTGATAAGGGCAAAAGTTCAGATATGGAGCAGTTATTGAAAATGAATTTTTTATAAAAGTGAAAGCCCCCGGTGGTCAGACCAAAGGCTTTCAGGAAATGATGTTGTAGACAGTCATTTCAAAGAGTGATTTTTTCAATCAGGTCGCAAAAGTAGGGGGTTTGGAAAACATTTTCAAACCGGCTACTTAAGCGGCTAACCTAACAAAGGCAAATTTGTTGCCAGTCATCTCTTCTTTACACCGTCTGCCGGATATAACACCACTACTCCGATAACATATTGTGGCATTATTAACCCATTTAAATTTTAAAAGCAATGGGGAAAAGTCAGCATGTAACCAAGCATACCGGTGGTGGTTGGCAGGTTAAAGGCGCAGGCAACGGCAAAGCAACCGCTGTCACAAAAACACAAAAGCAGGCAATTGAAGTAGCAAAAGAAATTGCTAAGAATCAAAAGTCTGAGGTAGTTATTCATGGTACTGACGGTAAGATCAGGGACAAAGACTCTTATGGGAATGATCCTAATCCGCCGAAGGATACAAAAAACTAATCGGAGGGTTGCGCCTCATTTATGGGACGCAATCCTTCTTATTGAAAAACTATTATAACTTTTAATACTATTTAAATGATACCATATAGAAATTTAAACAGAGATTCTGGTGTTGCTGCTTATGAAGCGGGAACAGATTATATACTTGTAATGTTTAACACAGGTAGAGCGTACCGGTACAGCCATCGGTATGCTGGAAGCAACCATGTAAGTAATATGAAGAGGTTGGCTGCTGCTGGAAGCGGTCTTAATTCTTACATCAATAGGTATGTAAAGTTTTCGTATGATAAATAAAACTTCTTTAATTAAAAAAATTAAATATGGCAAGATGCACAGCACCAGTAAATGGTCATCGAACAGCAAGTGCGGCAGCAAACTGCCCTGCATGTAGTAGTCGCTACAGTCGTGGCTACAACTCGTATTATTCGCCCTCTTCTACTTATTACTCACCTTCAAATAGTTCAGTAAGCCGTAGCAGTATTAGCGGACAGCCTAGAACTAGAGCGCGATGGTCTTCAGCAGGCTCTACTGTTTTATATACACCTGCAGAAATTCGAACGCTTACACCCGTACGTGAAAACGTAGAAAAACGTTTGGGATTATTGGATCTGCGGGATGTTTTTCTTTGTCATGCCTGGGATGATCGTCAAGGTGCTGCCAAAGAGCTACATGATTTACTAGAATCAAAGGGGGTTTCAGTTTGGTTTAGCGAAAAAGATGTTTTGCTTGGTTCACCACTACTTCGCGAAATCGATAAGGGGTTGGCAAAATCCCGTGTTGGCATTGTGTTAGTTACTCCTTCTTTTCTTAAACGCATTAAGGGAGAAGGAATCGCAGACAAAGAGCTGTCTGCTCTCTTAGCTCGTGACTTACTTGTTCCTATTGTTCATAACACAACCTTTGAGGATTTACGCGAAGTAAGTCCTTTGCTTGGCTCTCGCAGTGGCTTAAGTACGATAGATGAATCAATGGCAGATGTTGTTGCTAAGTTAGCGGAATTGGTAACTCCACAGGCAATAATAAATTAATTAAAAAAGCAAAAATGAAGGATAATTATAGCAAATCAATTCAATTAAGATGTGTTACCTGTGGCGACACATCGAATTTCGATTACAACGAAGATAAAACATGGATAAAATGCAACAGGTGTAATAGAGAATATCCAGGGGGATACGATGAGTTAGTTCAGTTAAATGAAAATACCATCTCCGAAGAACTAGATTCCATGAAAAAAGAAGTAACCCGGGATCTAAAAAATGATCTTGATAAAATGCTAAAAGATGCTTTCAGGGGAAATAAAAATATTAAGTTTAAATAGTATGACAATTATACAGATTATACCTTTTGTTATTTCTGCCGTAGCCCTTTTGTTATCCCTGTATACATATTTCAGACATGACGCAAAAATTAAAAAACAAAATGCGTTGATAAATCAATTTCAGTTAGAAAGGTTTAAAAAAGAAACGGACTCTGAAAAGAAAGCAATAATTGAAGCTAATGTTGTAAAAAGTGAAAAAGGAAGGCGAATAATAAAAGTATATAATAAGGGAAAGGCGACAGCAAGAAATGTTATTGTAACATTCCCTGGTGAAACAAATTTAATTATTCCCGATTATCCGTCTTCGATAGATATTAGGCCGCAAAATTCGATTGAAATTATCGCTTTCGCTTATGAAGGTTCATCAGGAAATACGTTAAAAATAGATTTTGAATGGCAAGACGATTTTAGATTAGACAATAAAGACAGTCAAACACTTCAATTATAATACAATTGGGCTTATTAAAGACTCACCTATTGTGCTATCATTAGACTTTTTTTACTCAATTTGGCGTTAATTTTAGTCTGATAGTTTGCTCTTATTTGCCTAATAAATTGAATAAAATAAAATTAATGTCGGAAGCTATTATTCTCTTTTGCACGATCTTCGGAACATGGCTTGCTTATTTGACTTATAAATCAAGTACGGTTGACCCTTTGAAGGAAACAAAACAGTTGTTGACCGAGAAATTTGGACTGCTACAACGGATGAATTCTAAACTGCTTGAAGATTTAAACGATTATGGCAAAAGGAATAATTCTTTTGACGCTCAGTTTGTGCAGGGGTTAACCTTGAGTCAATGTATTCATATTTTGGAAAAGGTGAAAAATGAAATTCTGACAACAGAATTTTATGATAATATAAAATTGACAAATTCAAAAGCCAGACTTGACGATTTGATTAAGTGTGTGGAAATTCAAATTAATAGCCATTCTGAAGTACGCACTATGGTGGATTATTTTATTTTACAGCCAACGATTCCCAATGCAAATATGCCGCCGTCAAAATCGTAAATAATGTGACACAGTGTACACTACTTCCAAACGGTTTAGCATTCAATCCACCGGTTTATAGCATATCGCTTTAGGTAGCAGGGTTAAAAAAGGTAGTAGGGCATCCAGCTGCTCCTGCGTTTCATAGTAATCCCGGCCAATATTTAAACTGTTATAATAGGCCTGGCGGTTATCATAATAATACTTTTCGGTAGGTATGCCCCAAACCAAGGGGCCCAGGCATTCAGCTAAAAACCATTTCTCCAGCAACCGGGCAGCACGGCCATTGCCATCTGCAAACGGATGTATTTTGGCAAACATAAAATGTATATAAGCGGCATAGTAAAGCGTTTGCTTCAGGGTTAAATTTTCGCCCAAAAGGGTTTCAATATCCGCAAACAGTTTGTCCATTTCGGCCGGTACCTGCGCCGGTTCCAGGGCCAAATAAACCAGTCCCTGCCAGCCGCTTATACCCACCTGCGTTTTACGGTATTTACCTTTTTGTGCTTTGGTTAAATGGCTAAATGTTCCCGCTAGTATTTCATGGCATTTTAGCAACCCCTTTTGGCTGATGCTGTATCGTTTGGCATATTGGTATGCTTTTAATAGGTCCTCAATTTCTTTTACTTCTTTACTGTTTTTGTTATTAGCCTTACTTACCAAAAAGCTATTTAAATCCAGCGTGCTGCCCTCAATTTGTGAAGATGCCACTGCACCGGCCAGCATATAATGTTTAAAGTCCTGTACCGTAAAATCACTTTTGGCCAGGTCTTTAAAACATTTGCTAACAGATGCTTTTACCTGCTTTTCAAACGGCTTTGTTAAATTGGGCTGTAGTAGTTGTAATTCCATTTTTAGTTTCAATAGAAGCAGTCTGCTCAAAAATAGCAACACTATTCCAAACGCTTTATTTTCCCTTTCCCGTCCTTTTCCCCTTCTCGGCAATCACCGCCAGTTCCTTCAGCAGCTTTTTCTTTTCGTCACCCTCAATGTCTTTAGACGAGATAAAAAAGTCTTTCAGATCGCGGTTGATGGTAAGCGCAATGCGAAAGAATGTGGCAAGCGGTGGTTGTATGGTATTGGTGGCCCATTTAGAAACAGTTGCCGGTTCATATCCTAATGCTTCTGCAAGGTCCTTATTAGAGACGCGTTCTTCTTTTAAAACAGCAGCTAACCTGTTCATGACAAGATGAGCTGGTTTTCTTTTAGGCTTTATTGTTTTACTCATTGGGTAAATAAATTGTTCTTATGAAACACAATTTATAGAATTGTAATAAATTGATTTTTAATCAAAAGAGTTATTGGGGGAAATAAAATTGTTATTGTGTAACAATTGTGTTATATTGCATAACAATTTTGTAAAACTTTTTTTATGACATAAAAAATTAAACAATAACGTATATAAGCGTATTTGCTTTATTCCCGATTCTGAAATTACGACATATCATTGATCTCGGGAGGATAGGGTAAATCGCTCGCGTTTTCCTTATATTTAAGGTTCAGGCGTGGGCGTTCTTATTTGAGATCAGGGTGTCGTAACCCTCAGAATCATTAAGGACCAACCCACGTCTTTTTTATGCGCTGCCGGTTGGTCTGTGTGCATCTTCTTCACCTTTAAATGCTTCAAGCCATGCAAAAAACACCCAACCGAAAACAAAAACAGCGCAAGCCTAAGCCGGAGCTAAAATGGCAAACCGGCGCCTGGGATCGCCTTGCCCATTACCATTTCATTTTGCCCTATCCATTCCTGCTGCTCTGCCGCCTGATGGGCACAACGCCCAAACAAATGATCACCGATTTTATGGATAACCTGGGCTGCGGCAGTTGGAACCGCGAGGGTAGGGGCGCGGCCAAAGAGCACCTCATTAATTATTTTATTACACACGGCTACGGGCAGCAGCACTATACCGAAGCTGACATGCGCCAGCTTTTTAAAGAAATGGATGCCGTGGGCATGCTGTTTCCCGGCGAGGGCAATCGCAAAACAATAAACCGGTACACCCAATGGAGAGATCAACACCAAAACTGGTGGTTTAAAAAATGGTTCTGTAAACATCGGCATACTAAAAACAACCAGTTATGAAAGAACAAACCGTTGCTAACCCTACAGCGCTTTATCTCACCGAGGCAGATAAAGCCATAGCCACAAAGGTGGTGGACACCATTACCCCAATTACACAGGTGAACACCATCTTTGTTTTAGCCAAAAAACTAAATACCGCTCAAAATATATTTGCACCACCCGGCGCTGCCGCTGCGCATACCAGCGCTTTTTGGCTGCTGGTATTAATTAGCGGCGATGATAAGCGGCTTAAAATGTACCAGGAAGCAATGGAGCAACACTGCAGCCGCTACCATACCGTTAGCTGCATGGTAATGCAAACCAGCAGCTTTATACGTGAGTTGCATGAAAAGAATGCTTTTGCAGTAACCGTTGTATTAAACGCCCCGGTTATTTATAACACCCACCCGCAACCGGAACAGTGGAGTAAAGATGTGCTTGCAGAAAGCACTTCGCCAACGGGGCAAACCGGTTTTCAAAAATGCGTTACGTTGTTTAATGAGTATATGGCCGGGGCACAGCTCTTTACCGTTCGCAAACACTATAAGCTGGCGCTTTTTATGTACCACCAGGCTACAGAGTTGGTGTTAACAGCCTTTATTAAATCTCAAACGGGGTTACAGCTGCGTATTCATAATCTTCACCACCTCAACCAGTACCTCAGTTTTTTAACGCCACAGGTAGCAGCAGGCTTTGGCGGCATAACACAAAAAGAGAGGGATACATTCCGCTTACTTCAAAAATCGTATTGCGCCGCCCGGTATGAAGAAGGTTTTGAAGTGGGATTTAAAGAGTTGGAGATAGTGCGGGAAAAAGTATCTGCCTTAATAAGCTGGTTGCGTGCAGGTATTGAAGTTGTTTAAACTTTTTTGAAACACAGAAGTATATCGCTTTCCATAAACATTTGAATAAATAAAATATCTTTTTTAAATATATTTTATTTATTATATTCGTTGTGAAAAGAAAAACGCTGCAGCTAATCTTTTTAAGCCAAATTAATTAAAAACACTATTAGAATTAAAGTTTATGAAAAAACAACTGTTAGGAGCAACAGCTTTTTTAGCTATTCTATGCTCATGCCAAAAAAACATCAGTCCACCTCCTGCGGAGTTAAAAGTTGACCCAACGAAAGTAATGCGACTTCCTCAAACACAAGAAGAGAAAGAATTGGTAGCCAATTTGAATAAAATCACTGACGTTTTTAAAGAAATGTATAAAGATCAAAAGAACGTGAAGTTGGTTAGAGCTGTTTTAGCTTCGAGAACAGTAGGAGATAAAGCAGTTTACTTAAGGGATTTGCTCATAGAAAATAGCAGTCTCAAAGAAAACAAAGTATTAATGCAAAAATTAAACGAACAAAATTTGAGTTTAGAGCTTTTTGCAAAAAATATTAATGCTAAAATAGAAGGGACAAAAGATTTTCAGCTTGTTAGTTATGTAAACAAAATCAAGGGTGCCAATTCAGTAAAAACAGTTGTTCGATCTGCCGTCAAAAATACTTATGCTGTCGGGGAGCCTGAAGGACCGAGGGATTCTTTTGAACCTGAAGTTACTCTTTATGAACCGTACCCACCTGAGTCAGCAGAAGATATTGCTTACTATGGATCAGTAGCGCCAACATTGGTTACAGCAACTGCTGATGCTGATGAGGGTATTGGTTACAAGCCGGCGTATGACAACAATAATGTACTTCTTGGTTATGAAGAGGTTCTGGTTAACGATGCTTTTGCCGAAGAAAATCCGACGCTAATAATCGGTGTTAACGGCATAGAAGAAGAAGTTGTTAATAATTCAGGAACACCCATAGCTTACGAACCTGAACCGCCTGTGGTCGTACCCAATCTGCCAAGAAGAATTTTAAAAGTAGATATTGGTGACGTAAGATGTACAAAACAATATGATGCATTAATCAGCTTCACAGGGAATGGCGGCGGCTCCGAAATACGTTTTGTTAGAGCCGATGCTTATATGAAGATGCAAGACGGTCAAGTTGTTGCAGACAATTTCTTTACTCCCGTTCCTAATGATATTAGTAGAAAAGATATTAGGAAAGAAAATTGGAAAACATTTAATGCTGAATGGGATGGAGATTGGGAAACCGATAACTTACAAGAATTTATAGCAGTTTACGAAGAAGATAACAGAAATACGTCTGAAGTTGGTGGCAAACTCACTACGTCTTATTCCTCTGGATCAACAACTTCTGGTTCTTTTTCAGTCGGCACCGAGGGGAATTTTAAAATCACATATAAATCAGATGATCAGATTATCTTTCAGGGAAAACTGAATAGAGACGTATTTGAAGTTATGAATACTACGGATCAAGGACATGGAAAAAGAGGAGGTTGGGGCATTCGGAATGGAACCTCACCGGTTACATTTACTATGTGGCATAAAATATTTACAGGAAGTTAGTAATTGTTTTCAAACTTTTTTTATCATTAATCTGAATTTCTCAATCTAACTAGAAGTAATGAAAAATTTAAAGATGCTTTTGATATATGTAGCTTGTTTTTCATCAAAACTATGCATCTCTCAAAATGTGCAATTATCAGGGCTATATATAAGTTTTGGCACCGGAGATGTTTTGGGTTATGGTGTCGGTGCTGGAATGACAAAAGATTTGGTTAAAAAACCGAGATTGGGTTTGGGTCAGTTTTTAGTTGGAGGTGAAATGCTTTTTGAAACGGGTACTAAAGAACCCAAAATTGAAAATACAACTGCTACGGAAATAGCCTATCAAGAACCATTCTTTAGACATGTTTCAGGGAATACCTTGTGGGCAAAAGCAGTCTATCATCCGTTTCATAAGTTTTTAAAAGGATTTCATATTGGAATCGGCCCTACAGTAGGCTACTGGAAACGTTCCTCCGAAAAATCTGCCGGTTTAAGAAGTGCAGATGATCCTTCGTCGGTTCGTGAGTCCATTCTTGAGTTTGATAATGGTGTTACCGTAGGTTACAGGCTTTCTGGCGGTATCGACTTTCGTATATCTAAAAAAGTGTATGTAGGTGGCAGGATGGATTTCTCAAATAACCAAAAGGCTGAAATAAATTCTTCGCTAGGATTGAAACTTGGTTATCTCATGAATTAATTACTTTTCAATAGCCAATTTGGGAAGAAGGGGTGTTCGAAAAGGACACCTCTTCTTTTTAATTCCGGGCGTTGCCGAAGGTTTTTGCGGTGTATCAAAAAAAGAACAGGAAGCTTTCCATTTGCTGCAGAAGTCTTACTGTTCGGCCCGGTATGATGCTGATTTTTTGGTGAACTATGCGCATGTAGAGCTGGTACAAAAAAATCTGGCTGAATTGATGCAGCAGTTAAGCTATTCTTTTATTTAAATACCATCTTTTTCTTAACCAAAATGCCACATTCACCAGGGCTATCAGGGCCGGTACTTCTACCAATGGCCCTATTACCCCGGCAAAAGCCTGCCCGCTGTTAATGCCAAAAACACCAATGGCAACGGCTATAGCCAGTTCAAAATTGTTGCCTGCGGCAGTAAAGGCAATAGAGGTATTACGCGAATAATCTACACCCATTTTTTTACCAATAAAAAAGCTTACCAAAAACATCATTGTAAAATAAATGATCAGTGGCAGGGCTATACGTATCACATCTGTTGGTATGCTAACTATTAACTGGCCTTTTAAGCTAAACATAACTACTATGGTAAACAATAAAGCAATTAACGTAACCGGGGAAATTTTCGGCAGAAATACGTTTTGATACCAATCATCACCTTTCGCTTTTCTTAAAACATACCTTGTCATAAAACCGGCCGCAAACGGAACGCCCAGGTAAATGAACACGCTTTTGGCAATTTGTCCAATAGTAATATCAATTGCAACTCCCTTTATTCCAAACAGGGGCGGCAACACGGTAACAAATACATACGCATATACGCTGTATAACAGCACCTGGAAAATGCTGTTTAATGCAACCAGCCCGGCGGCATACTCCCGGCTGCCTTCGGCTAATTCGTTCCACACAATAACCATAGCTATGCAGCGGGCCAGCCCTATAAGTATCAGGCCTGTCATATATTCCGGGTAGTGATGCAGGAAAACAACAGACAGCAAAAACATCAATACCGGGCCAATTACCCAATTAAGCAAAAGGGATATGCCCAATACTTTTGTATTGTTGAAAACTTCCTTTAGTTTTTCATAACGCACTTTGGTAAAAGGAGGATACATCATTAAAATCAACCCTATAGCCAGCGGGATATTAGTAGTGCCGCTCGAAAATGAATGAATAAAATCGGGGGCCGAAGGAACAAAATACCCAATGCTAACACCAATGGCCATTGCCAGTAATATCCAGAGTGTTAAATAACGATCTAAAAAGGAGAGCTTTTTACGTTCCTGTGCCGGGGCGCAATGGTCTGCAGGCATTATAAATTGGTTTCAACAAAGTTTTTAGCATAGTCTTTTATCATATCCCTTACTCTTGCAAATTCCTTTTCAGTTGCTTCCTCTGTGCCCTGGAATTTTGCAGGATCAGGAAAATTATAATGGAATTTTACCGCATGAGTAGGGAAGAAGGGGCATCTTTCTTTAGCATTATCACATACAGTAATAACATAGTCAAAATCGATATTACTATACTCTGTAACGTTGTTAGAGGTATGGCCTGAAATATCAATACCATCGGCTTTCATAGTAGCTATTGCCTTAGGGTTTACGCCATGCGTTTCTACACCGGCGCTATAGATCTCCGCCTTATCCCCGGCAAAATGTTTTAAATAACCTTCGGCAATCTGGCTGCGGCAACTATTGCCGGTACAAAGCACTAAAACTTTTTTCATGTATTTTTTTTGTTTTGATTCAATGATTTTTTGATGACGTTAACCGGCATGGTACTTTAGCAACATCCGCCTCCGGGCGTGCAGCGGCTTTCAGCAGCAACCGGTAATTCTTTTAAAGATAGTTTTTGCTTTTGGGGCGGTACTCCACAACTATCTTTGGCAAGGCAATCGGTAACGGTAGATACCAGAACAAAGGATGCCCCGTCAAAATCCAGGGCATACTTACCAATAGTGTCGCCCTGGTATTCCACTTCCACTTCCAGGTTGTCGTTAATAGAAAGTTGCTGTTCGCAGAGGTTGATAATATGTAGCAATTTACCGGGCTTTAAACGGTGTTCATAATCATTGGCGTTCCATAGCTGAAAGTTAACTTTAGCTTCAAAGCGGGTGGTTCCGCCACAATCTATAAAGTGTTTATTTACTATTCCCACTTCCGTTACATGAAAATGTTCCGGCACTTGGGTGCCGTCAGGCAACGTAAATGCTACAGTATCAAGGCCCGGTAGCAGGCTTTTAATTTCAGACAGCTTCATAATTTCTTATTTTATGTTTATAATATTGCATTATTACGATGAATGATTGTAAATTTTTTTAACAGCAGCTTTTTACAGGGGTAAATGAGGTAAAGAATGCCGACAGCTCCTTGCTTACCTGTGCCCACACTTTGTCATCAATACAATAGCAAATACTGGTACCCTCAATACTTCCCTTAATAATTCCCGTATTTTTTAATTCCCGCAGGTGTTGAGAAATAGTGGCCTGTGCAAGGCCCAGCTCTTCCACCAGGTCGTTACAAATACAGGCCTGCGATTTTATAATGTGCTGAAGAATGGCAATACGCGCCGGGTGAGCCAGCGCCTTTAAAATGGTGGCCAGCCGGTTTTGCTGCTTATTAAATATTTCAGTTTTTGTAATCCCCATATTTCAACTATTAATTGCAATATTACGATAAAGTTATTGCAAAGAACAAAAAACTTAAATAAAGAGTAAAAAAAATAATGGTTTGCCCTGGTAAATGAAATATATAGCTGCATAGCCTTTTTATACCAACAAGCCAACATAGCTCACAATAGTAGTTCACCTCTCTGTTACTATATGTAATTGTGTTCACTAATTTATCCTTCTTTTTTCTTCAGCATCCAACTAATATCCGTATCTGCGTATTGCCAGGCCTTATCAAAACGTTTTTTCACATCTGCCGCGGTAGCCTTGCCTTGTTTTTGAAGCGCTTCATATAAGCCGCTTAATGCCCAGCCGTTCTCTTTCCAGGTATCCAGGTCTTTCCTGTATATTTTCTCCGCTTCGGCATAGCTTCCTGCCTCAAGCAATGCCCTTCCTAAATGATGGCGTACAGAAAAAAACCAATCGGGAGGCTCGTTATAATTCAGGTTGTCTTCAATAGCAATAGCCTTATCATACTCTTTATAAGCTGTACTATATTCCTTTTTGTCTTTGTATAGTTCCCCGCCAAGCACATGCACGGCAATTTGTACAATGTCCTGCATATTGTTAATGTTCCAGATGGTCATTGTTTTTAGTACGGTGTCCCTGGCAAGCTCCTTCAGGCTGCCCAACTCATTTTCGGCTTTTGTTATTTGGTGCTTGCCCAAAAAAGCCATGCCCCTGGCATAATGTAAGATAGCGCGGGGATAGATCAGCTCCTTTGCCGGAAGGGGCATGGCCAGTATGCTATCCCACAATGCAAACTTTACAGCAACAAAATAAGGAACCGTATAATAGTGCTGTAATGTTCCCCATCCCGGTTGTAGCATAATATCCTTTGCTGTTTTTTCCTGTACTTTTTTTGCAGCTTCCCAGGCCAGCCTGGAGTTACCTTCAAGCGTTGCTGTAGCAGCTAAATAATGGTAGTTATGGGGGTAGTATGCCAGCGGGTAGGCGCCCTGCGCATGGCAGGAAGTGATATAAGTGCTATCTGCCTTTATAGCTGCAATATTGGCCAGTGATCCTTTATGATAGTCGCCCGTCCAGATATAAATATGCGAAGGCATATGCACCAGGTGCCCCGATCCAGGAACAAGGGTCATTAACAGGTTGGCAGCAGCCAAACCCCGTTCCGGTTCATCCGAAGCTTCAACAGCGTGAATATAAAAATGCGGAGCGCCGGGGTGTTGGGGATATTGTTGGATCAGTTGCTCCAATATATTTACGATCTCGGGAGTCCAGGGTTTCGGCGTTTTTGTTTTTTTATCATATAGGTCCCAGGGATGCATATCCATAAGTGATTCAGTATACAATGCGCTGATATCCGCATCGTCAGGATAAATATGATATACTTTTTGCATGGCCGCAGCATAGGCTTTATCAAGATCAGCCCTGTTTGCCGGAGGTGTAGCTACATACCGTGCTGATAAGGCCGAGATCAAAGCTTTTTCTTTGGGTGTGCAGTTACCCGCAAGGGCAATGGCTTTTTGGATTGCCTGGTAGGCACGCTGGTAATTATCTTCTTCCATGCCGGCGTTGTAGTTAGGGCCCAGCACATAGGCAAAGCCCCAGTAGGCCATGGCGCAGGTAGAGTCTAGCCGGCTGGCTTCAAAAAAAGAACGCGCTGCTTCTGCATGGTTAAACCCGTAGGCCAACATCATCCCCTGGTTAAAATAAGCCTGCGCTTCTTTGTTGTTGGTCGAAATGTTAAAGTCAATGCCTTCGAGCCCCGTTAACAGGGGTGCCTTTGTACCGGCAGTGTACCAGGCTTTATCAGTAGTTTTAGGCATGCAGCCTATAACGGCGGCGCCCGGCTGGGTTGAATCAGGCTGTTTCTTTGGAAGCCTGTTGCAGGCGGTGCTCAGGCCAAATATGGTAAGGAAAAAGAGGAGCTTTTGCATGTAGCGTGTTTAGGTTGTATCGATTTTTATTCAATTCAACTACCATCCTTATACGCGGAGCAAAACCTGCAGCGGTAGTATTGGGATATTCTGCTGATTGTTATTAACAATCGCTACTAAATGTATTACAATTTTTACACTACCAGGCTCACATAAATAGGGGATAGACCCGGCAGCAATGGCAACAGTGTGCCTGCTGGTTTTCGCCGGATTGTTCAAAGAGCAACAGCCTCAGGTTTCGGAAGAAGTGCAGCAGCAGTTGTAATAGAACCTTTTACTAAGTTTTTGAATTACTAAAATCCATATCCTCTTACCAGTCATTTCGGTGAAGATTTTACACTGCCGTTGTTGTGTCTTTTTGACCAATGACTGACGTTTGGGCAAGGTGTTTTGTTTTTATTGCCACGAATTCCATTGATTCCATGTGATTTATTTGCAGTAACAACCGGATGTTATTTAACCCCGCCTGCTGCAGTCGGGAAGGCGCGAGGTAACAGGTTTGAAACATTTTGTTGTACAGAATGCACGAATATTTTGTACTATCATTCGTGCATTCGTGGCAATATATTTTATTTAAAAATGAATACTAAGCAAATCGCTCAGGCACTTTACACGGAGTTGTAGAGCGTGCGTATGTTTATTGATGCTTTAGCGCTTCTTAATTATGGTGGCAAAAAATGCAAAGATCATACTACTTGTATATTATAAATAATGTGTATATTGGTGCATCACTAAAAAAAATATCTATGGGGAAATTTGTAATCAGTAAAAGAACTAACGGAGAATTTCAGTTCAATCTAAAGGCCGGGAATGGCCAGGTTATATTAACCAGCGAAGGTTATGCCAACAAGTCTGGCTGCGAAAACGGGATCGAATCTGTAAAAAAGAATGCCGGCGATGATGGCAGCTATGATCGTAAAACAGCTGCCAATGGTAAATTTCATTTTAACCTGAAAGCTGGTAATGGGCAGGTTATCGGAAGTAGTCAAATGTATGATAGCGCTGCCGGCAGGGATGGAGGCATTGAATCCGTTAAGGAAAATGCACCCGGTGCTGCTACTGAAGATGAAACAGTTTAAAAGATCTGTGCAACCTTTTACATCTTCTTAATAGAAGTATTTTCAGGAGTTCAGCAATCGGGACCGGGCAGATCAATTACCGGTATTTTGGATGAATATTAAAAAACGGCAATTCTTTATAGGATTGCCGTTGTATTATTTGTAAGATTTTACAATCTATCAAAAGTTGGTACCCTGCATGAGCGAAATGTCGAACTATTTTTTAGCTGGTTTGAATAGGTTGACTTTCTTAAAGACACTTCCTTACGATCACCTGCTATAATGTCCGTATCGAATGCAGAAGCAAATGCTCCTGGCCTGGCCGCTGGACTGCCTTAAATCTGAGTTTTGGATGGTCAGGGTCGCCGTTTTTATCTCTTATTTTGACATTGAAAATGGCAGTCGCAGCTTATTAATTGCGTCTGTTTTTAGATCATATTCTTTTATTTAAATATTTATCCATGAAGATCTTAGTAATCGGAGGAACCGGCCTGGTAGGTAAAGGCGTATGTGAAAAACTTAAAAATACCGGCAACGAAGTAATTGTGGGAACGCCGTCAAATGGCGTCAATATTCTGACAGGAGAAGGGCTTGCAAATGCTTTAGAGGGAACTGATATTGTAATTGATCTTTCCAATTCTCCATCGCCTGAAGCGCAAATCGCCTTGAACTTTTTCAAAACGGCAGCCAATAATCTGGTTAAGGCTGTAAAAGCCGCCGGTGTCAGGCACCACCTCGTCCTTTCAATCGTTGGTACAGATAGGGCACAGCATATCGGGTATCTTAGAGCAAAAAAACACCAGGAAGATGCCGTGGTAGAATCTGGCATACCGTACACCATTATCCGCTCAACTCAATTCCACGAACATGTAGGCACAATTATCGATGTTCAGGGGGACGGGAAGAATGTACATGTGTCAACAATAGACTATCAACCCATAGCATTGGAAGACGTTGTAGATTATGTAGTGAGGTTTTCTTTGGAGGAGCCTAAAAACAAGATAGTAGAAATAGCCGGTCCTGACCGCGGATTGATGAGCGATGTCGTGGAAGGTTACCTGAGAGAGAAGGGATCGGATAGGATAGTAATAGCTAACGACAATGACAAGTACATGTTTGAAGATATTCCGAGATCTTTGTTAGTGCCTGCAGGTGAATTTTTCCCAGGTAAGATCAGGTTTAGTGACTGGATAAAAAAACAATAAACATACGTTTTTCCAGTTACGTCTCATTAAAAGATGACACGACCCAATAGTTTATAGATACGAAGGGCCTGCTCAACGGGATTTTTTAAGGGCCTGGGCAAAAGTTTGCATTTCATTTGTATTTAACGAGGCAAAACCCAACCTGATCCCGTTGACGTCTTCTTTATACTTATGAAGGCTTCCGTCATTCAGATAAATGCCGTTGGTCGCCAATCTTTCTGCGAGCTTGGGTATTGAATATCCGGGATCAAATAATGTCCAAACAGCCATACCACCATTGGGCACGATAAACCTTGCGACGTCTCCCAAAGAAGATTGAAGAAGCTCACAGAACCGGTCTCGCCTCTTTTTATATACTTTCACAGATTTTCTAAGATGTCTCTGCATATCGCCTGTTGTGAACAGATGGGCAACAGATTCTTCGAATAACACATCGCCACGAATGTCCAACACTTGTTTAAGCTTAGAGGCCTGCCATACGAAATCTTGCCCTCCAATAAGATATCCCAATCTAATAGTGGGTGCCAGTGTTTTAGAAATAGATCCTATGTAAAGAACATAACCATTATGTTCTGCGCTGGCCAATGGCAGTATCGGAGCATTCTCGTAATGGAAATCATAGTCGTAATCGTCTTCGATCACTGGAAGCTGGTAGCGTCGGATGATATCTAAAAGCTTAATCCGTCTTTCTGCGCTCAAGGTTACCGTTGTCGGGTGATGGTGGTGGGGAATGATATAGAGGAGGCTTGGTTTTGACTGTTTGCAGATATTCTCTATTGCTTCAACATCGATCCCATCCTGATCTACCTTGACCTTAATAAGCCTGGCACCCAACTGCTCAAAAAGCCTGTCGGCTAAAACATAGTTTAGGTCACCAACAATAACCGAGCTGCCTGGCTGAAGGATCATACTTGCTGCTATGGAGATCGCCAATTGTGCGCCATGGGTAACCAGAACCTGTTCCGGGGATAGATCCAAAGCTCTTGTCTGGGATAAAAACAGGGCAAGCTCGGTTCTCAACGAATTGCTTCCCAGCGAGCCTTCAGATAGCAGTTTATTATAAGTATTCATCCTCTTTGAAAGAAACCGGTATCGGTCTATTATCAAATCTAAGGGAGCAATTCTGGCATCAGGAAAACCATCGTTGATCATCATTTGATGAGGCATCAGCTTCCTTGTTCCGGATGGTGGAGCGGCGATGGTTCTGTAAAATTTGTTAGGTTGCCCGGCGGGAACCCCGGCCGGAGCGGATGCTTGGAAGGACTTTGGACTGCTAATAGGTAAGTGGGTGGAAACAAAATTCCCCTTTCGTTTTATAGGTTCAACCCAGCCCTGAGCCTGTAATTCTTCGTATGCAGCTACAATCGTTGTACGGTTTACTTTCAGCATTGAGGCCATATCCCGACTTGCCGGCAATTGATAGCCGGCCTTAAGTTGTCCTTTCCTGATCAAATCAATCAAACCATTGGCGAGTTGTCTGAATACCGGAGTAGGGGATTTTCGATCGATGGAGATAAGCGTGCTGAATGGTAATGTCTGGACTGTCATGTTTAAGATCTTGCTTATTTAACTTTTGAGGAACAAGACATAATTTTACGAAAAAATTTAAGAGTGTTGTTATTCAGCACCAATAACCTGCTTCTGTATCAAAAGCAAAGTTGAGTATTTCATAAAAATAAAGAGCGAGCTAAACAGTTATGCCTGCTTCGCTATTCATGCTTCATACAAATAAATAATCGACAAGATTTTTTTTTAATCTTGTCGATTGCTGAGCCAGGAACATTGTCAACAATCATAGCCTGGATCAGGCTGTGATACCTCCATCTATTCTTAAGCTGTTTCCCAGAGCTAAGAAACGCACACTTCATTTTGGGGCGGTACCCTTAATGGACCAGTTCTTACAAAGTTGAACCAATTTTCGAAAATATAAGCGCTAAATGTAATAGAAGAAGTGGTTGGGTTATGATATAAATATTTGAAACCAATTGCTTTACTAAAAAAATGGCGCCAACTGCTAGTGTTTGGCGCCATTGGGCTTTTCGTAGCGCGTACGGGAATCGAACCCGTGATTCCTCCGTGAAAGGGAGGCGTCTTAACCCCTTGACCAACGCGCCTTGTCTGATTTGGGAGTGCAAATATAGGGAGCTGATTGGAAGAGTAGCGCTAACGAATAAAATTTATTCGCAGCAAATGCCATAATTCAATTTTCAATTCCTGGTTTTAGTAATACTCTGGTAATGGGTGGCCGGGAAAGCCGTAGTTAGGGCCGGAGGCCGCAGTGTTAAAATGGGTGCATTAAAAAAGCCAGCTGAAAAGCTGGCCTTCGTAGCGCGTACGGGAATCGAACCCGTGATTCCTCCGTGAAAGGGAGGCGTCTTAACCCCTTGACCAACGCGCCTTATCCGATTTGGGAGTGCAAATATAGGTTGCTGCTTTGTAATGTCCAAAACTTTTTCTGAAAAATGTTTTTCCACTTTTATACGTGAACAAAAAATAAGATGTATCCGGTACACTAAATCCCATAAAATCGTTAACTTCACGCCTCCAAAAAAAGTACTTATAAATTAAATTACTAAAAAATCATGAGCACAGTAAAAGTAGCCATCAATGGTTTCGGTAGAATTGGACGTTTAGTTTACCGTCAGATCTACAATCAGCAAGGCATTGATGTAGTAGCCATTAATGATCTTACAAGCCCCGCCACACTTGCGCACCTATTAAAGTACGACTCTGCACAGGGCCCTTTCAATAAAAATGTATCTCATACAGAAAACTCTATTATAGTAGAAGGTGAAGAAATTAAGATCTACGCACAAAAAGATCCTGCTCAAATTCCATGGGGTGAGCATGATGTAGATGTAGTATTAGAGTGCACTGGTTTCTTTACAGATAAAGATAAAGCTCAGGCACATATTACTGCAGGTGCCAAACGCGTTGTAATTTCAGCTCCTGCTACAGGCGATCTGAAAACAGTTGTATTCAATGTAAACCACGATATTTTAGATGGTAGCGAAACAATCATTAGCTGTGCATCTTGTACTACTAACTGCTTGGCTCCAATGGCTAAAGTATTAGACGATACTTATGGCATCGAAATCGGTATCATGACTACCATCCACGCCTACACTAACGATCAAAACACTTTGGATGCGCCACATCCTAAAGGAGATCTTCGTCGTGCACGTGCAGCTTCTGCTAATATCGTTCCTAACAGCACTGGTGCTGCAAAGGCAATCGGTTTGGTATTACCTAACTTAAAAGGTAAGTTAGATGGTAGCGCTCAGCGTGTACCAACAATCACTGGTTCTATCACTGAGTTGAACGTGATCCTGGGTAAACCAACTACTGCAGCAGAAATCAACGCAGCAATGAAAGCAGCAGCCAACGAAAGCTTCGGTTATAACGAAGACGAAATAGTAAGCAGCGACGTAATCGGAACCAGCTATGGTTCTCTGTTTGACGCTACTTTAACTAAAGTAATGAACGTGGGTGACAAACATATCGCTCGTACTGTATCCTGGTATGATAATGAAATGAGCTATGTTTCTCAGCTGGTTCGTACAGTAAAATATTTCGCAGGCTTAATCAGCAAATAATCGCGATAACAAATTGAAAGGCGGAACAAAGCGTTCCGCTTTTTATTTTTATAGAACCGGCAAGAGTGCTGTCATTATTTTGTGCGTAAAAGACAGGCATTGTTGTTGGATGTATTCAACTTTATTTAAAACCTGTCTGCCGACAGGCAGGCCCTAAACATATTTATATGTCAAAGTTTTCAGAATATAATTTTAAGGGGCAGAAAGCCCTCATACGTGTAGACTTCAATGTGCCTTTGAACGAAAGCCTGGAGATTACTTCTGATGCGCGTATGAAAGCTGCTGTGCCCACCATCAAAAAAATATTGGCCGATGGTGGTAAAGTAATATTAATGTCTCACCTGGGTCGCCCTAAAACCGGTCCCGAAGATAAGTTTTCATTAAAGCACCTGGTAAAGCATTTAAGCGATCTGCTGGACGGGGCGCCGGTATTATTTGCCAACGATTGTGTGGGCGAGCAGGCCTATCTTACAGCTGATATGATGCGCGAGGGCGAAGTGCTGTTGCTGGAAAACCTTCGCTTTTATAAAGAAGAAGAAAAAGGTGACGAAGCTTTTGCTGAAAAATTAAGCAAACTGGGTGATGTATATGTAAACGATGCCTTTGGTACAGCACACCGTGCTCATGCGTCAACCGCTGTAATAGCTAAGTTCTTTCCTTCAGAGAAAAGAATGTTTGGCCTGTTGATGGAAGCAGAGGTAAACAGTGCACAAAAAGTATTGAGCGACTCACAAAAACCTTTTACCGCTATATTAGGCGGAGCCAAGGTTTCTGACAAAATACTGATCATCGAAAACCTGATGGACAAAGCTACAGACATCATTATTGGTGGTGGTATGGCATACACCTTCTTTAAAGCAATGGGTGGTAATATTGGTTCTTCTCTTTGTGAAGAAGAGCGTTTGGATACTGCCAGGGAAATTTTAGAGAAGGCAAAAGAAAAGAATGTATGTATTCACCTGCCTGGTGAAAGCCTTATTGCTGATAAATTTGCTGCAGATGCCGATACTTCTGAAGCGCCCAGCAATAATATACCCGAAGGCTGGATGGGACTGGATATTGCAGGCGAATCGAGAGGCCAGTTTGCTAATGTGATCAAAAAATCAAAAACTATTCTATGGAACGGTCCAATGGGTGTTTTTGAAATGGAAAAGTTCCAGGGTGGCACCAAGGCAATTGCAGATGCAGTGGCTGAAGCTACAGAAAATGGTGCTTTTTCTTTAGTTGGCGGAGGTGACAGCGTTGCAGCTGTTAACAAATTCGGATACACTGATAAGGTAAGCTATGTGTCTACAGGTGGTGGTGCTATGCTGGAGTTTTTTGAAGGTAAAACGCTTCCGGGTATAGCAGCGATCAACGAAGCCTGATAATTGGCAAAATAACTTTTTAAATGCGAAGCTTTATGTTTCGCATTTTTTTTATTTATATATATTTGATGCCAAATGACTTTTATGTGTAATAAAATCCTGTGCATGGTGCTATCGTTGATAATGGTAAGTAGTTTCACGCTGTCTGCACAAAAGATCACCAATGCATTGCATGGATATTTCAAAGCCAGCTCCGATACGGCTATGTACGAATATTTTACTTTTGATGGCAATGGCAGGGTAGATATTACAGGAATAGGTAATGGCTATTATTTTCAAAAAGATGATAGCCTTATTGTGTACCCTGATAAAAGCATCTTTAAATTTATTATTAAAGGCAATAAATTATACGGCGCTTCAGACTGGGTAGATGGCTATGTTTGGGAAAAAGTAAAGGATACAACTGTTGAATCCTTACGTACTGATCCCGGGGAATCTGACAGGATAGCCGGTTTGTTGTACCAGTACTATAATATCAAAAAAGGAGGTAGCGAGCTTTCCCTGCTCTTTGAAGGCCCCGACAGTACCTATGAGCATACACTTAAAAATTTGTGCGATAGTGGATTATCAAAAGCTTGTTTGGATTATGCCGGTTTGAAGACTTTAGAAGATATGGGTGGCGTAACTGCTTTGTTTAATTCCAAAAAACAAATTAAAAAGCGGGCGCCCAACCAGGAAATTGTGGACATCATATATCGCGCTATCGACTTGGGAGATACGAATGGCTATGAAGTGCTGGGTGGCTATTACGCGTCGATAGGAAATCTTCAAATGGCTCGTGAATCCTTTGAGCTAGGCGAGGAATTGGGTTGCGGTAAATGCAGCATGGCTTTGTTTAGCCTGGGGCTGGAAGAGGAGGCCCGGAAGCTGGAAGCGAAAAATAAAACAGCGCCTGCTAAAAAATCAGCTGCCAAAACCAAATGATCAATAGCGTTATTTTGAGGGCTTGAAATCTAACGGCAACATTTTATCCACTTTTTCATACGCCCAGTAAGCGCCTGTAATAAAGCTGTAAATACCGGTGTAATATCCGTTAGGTAAAATCAGCACCGGTTGAGATCCCGTCATGCTAAGCGTAGATTCCTGGTAACCCGAGTCATTGTTTTGCAACGCATTTTCTTCGATATATTCTTTATCCTTACTTTCCCCGGTATAAGTAATTTGCCAGGTATCTTTAAATTGAAGGAATAGTTGATTATCGCTCCTGGTAACAAAAAGATTGGTATTTAAGGGGCGCGAATAAAACAGTTTAACTTTTAAATATCCGCGTTGATCGGGAGTGATGCTTTGATAACCGCTGATCCGGTTCAAAGCTTTTTGATCCGGAATGATACTACCGGCAGTCTCCCATTGTATACGCCTTACTGCAGCAGTGTCTTTTACATCGAACGTGTAAACCGCAACCTGGTCGGATACCAGGGACTTTTTTACAAAGAAATAGGCCTGTACCGTCTTGTCGGCAGCAGCACGTGAAATAACAAACGGCATTTGGTCTCGTTTGCTGCCCAGCCATTGCAGTGCGTTATTGGCTTGTGATGCCGCTAAGGCCTTGTCCCCGGAAGCATATATGCCATCTATAAATCTAGCCAGTGCGGCGGAGCTGTGAATACTGGTTGTATCAGTAAAACCGGGTATGTAAAGGTTGATGTCTTTATACGGAATGGTTTTTATAAGATTAACGATAAATCCTTGTTCTTTTGTATTTCCCTCGTAAACAGACCGGATAAAATGAGTCAGTGATCCGCGGTAAGCTATCTCCCGGTTTTTATTCCAATGCTGCATTTTTCTTTTGCTGCCTTTCATCTCGGTAAATTGGGTGTTACCCTTATAAAACACAACCTGTGTTGCAAACCGGTGCTCATATTCGTTCAGCCAGTAAGTAAGCTCATAGCCCAGCGCATTATTTTTTATTTTAAGCGGTTCTTTCGAGTACGCCTTTAGGATATTATCCTTTTTTATTCGCCTGAAGCGAATCGCAGGATAGTTAACAATTTCGCATTGTTTTGCAAACGATGAATAACTAAGGAAATCTTTATTAAATGTGCTGCCGTATAGTGCCCAGCCATTTTTATCAACATTGGCGGTTACCACTACTTCATTAAGCAAAGCGGTGCTTTTTTGCATTTGAATGTTGAGGGGAGCAATAGGGAGCCGGGTGTCAATGCCAAGCGTTTGTGTTTCGTAGTTTACTGCTGAAAAACCAGTTCAAAATTAAATAAAGGAATATTAGCCAGCCGGAAGCTTCCATCTTTATCGGTTTGGGTACTAAAGGTGGTATTGTTAACATAAACCGATATGCCCTGCAATGCCACGCCGGATTCTTTGTCTGTTACTTTACCGGTTAATACTATTTCGTTCGGTTGGCACATTCCCCCTATTACCCAAAAGCAAAGTACTAATGTGAACATGCAACGGTTGATCAGATCGGCCATTTGCGGTCAAAATAAATCAATATTCATGAATTACTTTATTTCAACACCTCAAAAATTGGTTTCAATTTTGAAAAATGATGGTAGCCCGGCTTCTTGCTGAAGGAGCAGGTCTATGGCCTTAAATGTTTAGATTTGTTGCCGATGGCGCAACAATTCTCAATAAAAAAAATGCTGAAAAGCTTTGGTTACGCAGTCAGCGGGCTAATAGCGGTAGTTAAATCCGAACAGAACTTCAGGGTTCATTTGGTGTCGGCCGTGCTCGCCATAGCACTGGGTTTTGGGCTGGGTATATCCGGGGCAGAGTGGGGGCTAATCATAGCCTGCATAGCTGCTGTAATGGGCGCAGAAACTATGAATACGGCTATCGAAAAGCTCTGCGATGTGGTATCTCCCCAATATCATGACAAAATAAAGACTGTAAAGGATCTGGCTGCTGCCGCGGTTTTGATCGTTTCTATAGGTGCGTTAATTACCGGCGGTATCATTTTTATACCTCGCATTATACATCAGCTGTCCGCTTTTTAATCTGATTATAACATTAAATAATGCTTAAGAAGTGTTGTGGTGGTCCTGATTACCCCGTTTTCTATACACAAAACCTATGCTAAATGCCCGTCTTTCGTTATTATTTGACCAGCCGGGAAATACTTGTTTATTCACTAAATGTGCATAACTGTTAAAAATCGACAGTGCAGGATTGTAATTACGTTAGATAAGTTTAAATTCGCGCCTCAATATTTTAAACAATAATTAATAGGCAATGCAAAGAGTTTACAATTTTTCGGCCGGCCCTTCTGCTTTACCAGAAGAGGTTTTAAAGAAAGCACAAAGCGAAATGCTGTGCTATGGAACAAGCGGAATGAGCGTGATGGAAATGAGCCACCGTTCAAAAGATTTTATGTCCATTCTTGATTCGGCAGAAAGTTCATTGCGCGAGTTAATGCAGGTGCCCGATAACTATAAAGTTTTGTTTTTACAGGGAGGAGCTTCATCGCAGTTTGCTATGGTTCCTTTAAACCTGATGAATAAAAATAAAAAAGCAGATTATGTAAACACGGGAGCATGGTCAAAAAAAGCGATCAAAGAAGCAAAACGTTACGGAGCCGTAAATGTGATTGCCTCTTCTGAAGATAAAACTTTCAGCTATATCCCTGAACTGGATCCGGCTAAGTTTGATAAGGATGCAGACTATTTCCATATCACTACCAATAATACCATTTATGGTACCCGGTTTGCTGAATTGCCTGATACCGGTAATGTGCCGTTGGTAGGAGATATGTCTTCTGATATTCTTTCCAAACATTATGATGTTTCTAAGTTTGGCCTGATATACGCCGGAGCGCAAAAAAATCTGGGACCTGCAGGTGTAACCGTGGTGATCATTCGGGAAGACCTGGCGGGCAACGCAATGGACTTTACTCCAACTATGTTCAATTATAAAGAGCATATTGAGAACGGAAGTATGTATAATACGCCTCCCACTTTTGGTATTTACCTGATCGGTTTGGTATTAACCTGGCTGAAAGAGCAGGGGGGTGTTGCTGCAATTGAACAAACCAATATTGACAAAGCCAATACTTTATATAACTACCTCGATGAGTCATCGTTGTTCAAAAGCACGGTAGCAGGAAAAGACCGTTCTGTAATGAATGTTCCTTTTGTTACCGGTAACGAAGAGATAGATGCTAAGTTTATCAAAGAAGCTACAGCAGCAGGTTTTGTTCAATTAAAAGGACATAGGTCTGTAGGCGGTATGCGTGCCAGCATCTACAATGCTATCTCTCTGGAAGGCGTGCAGAAGCTGGTTGACTTCATGAAACAATTCGAAACAAACAACAAATAATTACTTTTTATTAATTACTGATTGCAAGATGACTTATATAATTAAAACATTAAATAAAATAGCCAAAACCGGTTTGGAGAAATTTGGTGAAGGCTATACAATTGCAGATGATGCGGCAAACCCGGATGGTATCCTGTTAAGGAGCGCATCGATGCATGAGATGGAGTTTCCTGAATCGCTTTTAAGCATTGCGCGTGCTGGTGCTGGTGTAAACAATATTCCTACGGATAAATGCGCTGAAAAGGGCATTGTAGTGTTTAATACACCTGGTGCTAATGCGAACGCAGTAAAAGAACTGGCGATCACATCTATGTTGATCTCTTCCCGCAAAATTGTAGATGGTATCAATTGGGCCAATGGGTTGACGCAGGATGTTGCCAAAGAAGTAGAAAAAGGAAAGGCGCAGTTTGTAGGGCCCGAGATTGAAGGAAAGGTGCTGGGTGTAGTTGGTTTGGGTGCTATTGGTGTATTGATCGCTAACGCAGCGGTTAACCTGGGTATGGAAGTTTTAGGATATGACCCGTTTATTTCGGTAGATGCTGCCTGGGGATTGTCCAGAGCGGTTAAAAAAGCTACTGATTTGAAAACGATCTTCGAAAAAGCAGATTACATCACCCTGCACATACCATACAATGCCCAAACAAAGGGCACATTAAATGCAGAAGCTTTTGCTCAAATGAAGAAAGGCGTACGCGTGATCAATTTGTCCCGTGGCGAACTGGTAAATGATGATGATATACTGGCTGCAATAGAAGCTGGAACAGTTGGCGGTTATGTTACGGATTTTCCGAATGAGAAGATGATCAACAGGCCCGGTGTGATTACTATTCCTCACCTGGGAGCTTCTACTCCTGAGTCAGAAGACAATTGCGCTCATATGGCCGCTATACAAACCAAGGTATACCTGGAAACAGGTAATATCAGGAACTCGGTAAATTTCCCGAATTGCGAAATGCCTTTATCGGGTGTTCAGCGTATTACAGTAGCTCATAAAAATATTCCAAACATGGTAGGGCAAATATCAACAGCTTTGGCCGATGCTCAGATCAATATCAAAGATATGATCAACAAAAGCCGTGGCGATTATGCTTATACTATTTTGGACCTGGAAAGCGTAAGCAGCGAAGAAAGCATCGCTAAAATAAGGGCGATCGAAGGTGTTTTACGTGTGCGAGTGATATAACTGATCTTGTTTTTAAGTTGTTGGAAGCCGGTACGAAAGTGCCGGCTTTCTTATTTTAAGGCTATTCGATAGTCTAAAAAAGCAGTATCCAGCTCCTGCCTTATAAAACCGATGCTTTCGTAAAGTGCCTGTGCCGTATAATTGTCAACCGCGGTAGATAATGCCAGGTAACTGGCGCCATCTTCAAGGGCGAAGTTCATAGCTGTTTTAATCAGGGCGGCTCCAATTCCCTGCTTTCTCTGGCCAGCTTCTACATAAAGATCATTTAAGATCCAGTTTTTTGAAACACGCATCGAAGAATACGTGGGGTAGAGCTGCGTGAAGCCGGCCGGTTGTTCGTTTATCAGAGCTACGAAGATCACCGATTCATTATTCGCCAACCTTTCAGTAAGAAACTTTTCAGCCAATGCTATGTCCGAAGCTTGTTTGTAAAAGATCCGGTATTTATTGAATAAGTCAGTTACTAACAATACCTGGTCAGTAGTAATTCTTTGTATATCCATAAAGTAAAGGGTAGAGGATGATCAACTAGTACTCAAATTTACGCAAGGTAGGTGCCTTAAACCAGGTAGTAACAACCACGGCTATAGTCATGCATCCTCCTATAATTACCGATGGTATTACACCAAAAGCACGGGACATCACACCGCTCTCAAATTGCCCCAGTTCGTTACTGCTCAATACAAACATGCCACTCACACTACTCACCCGGCCACGCATATGATCGGGTGTTAATAGTTGCATTACGGTTCCACGCACCACAACACTTACGCCATCCAGTATACCAGCTACAACCAACACAGAAAAAGATAGCCAAACCCATTTGGATAACCCGAACAGTATAATACAGGTGCCAAACCCGGCAACAGCCAGCAACATCTTCCGGCCCTGGCCTTTTTTCATGGGCCATAAGGTAAGTATGATCACAATAAAGATAGCACCGATATCCGTAGCAGCATTTAGCCAGCCAAAGCCTTTAGGGCCTATTTTAAGTATATCGCTCGCAAATACCGGGATCATGGCCACAGCACCACCAAACAAAACAGCAAACATATCCAGTGCCATGGCAGCTAATAAAGCTTTTGTTTGAAATACAAAAGACAAGCCTTCTTTAATACTGGCCCAGGTCTTTTTTTCGGGAGCCTGGGTGAAGCTACTATTATTGTCTGTTATCTTAATTTTGATAGGCGGTTTGGGTTTCAATTGATAAAGAAACAGAAGACTTAGAAAAACAAGACAACTGATCACAACAAGTGTTGAAGAAATGCCAATAAAGGCAATCAGGAAGCCTCCTGTAGCATGACCGGTTACTGAAGCGGAGAGCCATGTGCCCTGGTTCCAGGTAGTAGCATTCTGTAACAGGTTTTTGGGAACGATAGTAGCGATCATGGCGCTAAAACATGGTCCTACAAAAGACCGTAATATACCGGTGAAAAAGAATACGCTATAAATAAACCAGGAAATATGCGTAGTGTGCAGGAACTGTTGCGTTTTGGAAGTAGATAATGTAAATAACACAAGGGCTGCAATACAATATCCGGCTATACCTTTTAAAATGAGTTTCCTCTTATCATTCGTATCCACCATATGGCCCGAGTATAGTGCCAGGGCAAGGGCGGGTATAACTTCTGAAAGCCCTATCATGCCTATCGCCAATGGGTCTTTGGTTATTTGATAGATCCACCAGCCCACTACTGTGGTAATCATGCGCATAGCCATTACAAATGTAAAACGGCCAATCATCAGGTTTCGGTATTCAGGAATTCGAACTGCTGCAAAAGGGTCATTAACTAACTGTACTTCGGGGATATTTGCGCTTGCCATTAGGTATGCAAAGGTAGGGAGGTGTAATCAATGATAAGTAACCGGTGATCGCGAGGTGGCAGCGATCAATGGTTAACTATCGCCCGGCAACCCTATCAAGGCAAAGCAACAGGGTGGAGTCCTGGTTCATAATCATGATCAAGTGCATCAAGAATTATCTGCAAGTGTTTATCATCGGATAGGAAATCAGCATTAGACGCATCAACAAATAATACCGGTAATTGAAGCTGTTTAATATATTGCAGGTAAGTTTCCTGTATACTGTGCAGGTACTCATCCGGTATTTTTTGCTCATACGCTCGTTGCCGCTTTTTTATATTTTGCTGCAGTCTTGATACAGGGGCATGAAGATAAACCAGCAGCTGTGGGTGAATAAGCTGCTGCTGTACAATATCAAACAACCGTTGATACAGCTTATACTCATCTTCGCTTAATGTTACTTTGGCAAATAGCAGGGACTTGGTAAACAAGTAATCGCTGATCGTTAGTTGGTGAAACATATTCTTTTGCACCAGCATCTCCTGTAATTGTTTATAGCGTTCGGCCATAAAAAACAATTCCAGCGGGAAGGCAAACTGTTTGGGATTTTCATAGAACTGGGGCAGGAAAGGGTTGTCTGCAAAAGCTTCCAATACCAGTTTGGCATTATAATGCTTGCTGAGCAATGTAGCCAATGTGGTTTTACCGGCTCCGATATTCCCTTCTATGGTAATAAACTCGTAACGCAAATCAAATTAAAATAATAATGAGCCATAATAGTTGATGATACCGGGGCAAATATAATTCTACAGTTCGTTGGCCAAGATTTTTTTTACGCCTAACTGATCCTCGCTGGCACCCCAGATTGCCGATATAGTTTGATGAGACACCGGGTGAACCAGGTCGGGTGCTATTTCAGCAAGAGGCGCCAACACAAAATTTCGTTCGGTAATCCGCGGATGAGGAATAGTTAATTGGTCTGTATTGATCACTAAATCGTCAAAAAACAGGATATCGATGTCAATGATCCGTGCTCCGTACCGCTCAGTCCTGACCCTGCCCATCTCATTTTCAATAGCCAGTGTGGCGGTAAGCAATTGTAATGGATCCAGAGAAGTGGCCACTTTCAACACCTGGTTATAGAAACTGGGTTGATCGCTGACCCCCCAGGGCTCAGTTTCATAAACCGATGAGCAATCGAGTATCTTGCCAATATTTTGTTCAATTTCAACAATAGCCTGTTGCAGATTAGCGGGCCGGTCACCTAAATTAGTGCCCATAATTAAATAAGTCTCCTTTATTTTTTGATCTGTAAACACGCTGTATACATTTATTTAGGGCGGTAAATTTACAGAAGCCGCCACTAAAAGGGAAAGAAATCTAGGTGGAAGCCTGTAATACCATAGCAGACTAAAAAATTTGCATCCGAAATATCTTTAATTTTGGCGATATTAAAAGGGCAGTCCACTCAAAGCCCGACATGTATCAATTTATTTCTTATGAAATCCTTTTTAAAAATCTTTCTGGCTTCTTTTTTAGCGCTGGTAGTATTTTGTTTCGTGATATTTTTCTTTTTTGCCGGCCTGGCGGGAAGTGCCCTATCCAAATCGGCACCGGTAGTGGCAGAGAAATCAGTATTGGAAATAGATTTAAGTAAAAAATTCGATGAAAGGCCCGTTACAGATTTTCAATCGGTGCTGCAAGCCCAGTCACTGGATGAAACACCCTCTTTTTACGACCTGATCCGGTTGATTGAAAAAGCAAAGGAGGATAAAAATATTGAAGGCATTCTTTTAAAAGCGAATGGGAATGCCAATGGCTTTGGTAATAGTGATGAGATACGGAATGCACTGATCGATTTTAAATCGTCTAAAAAATTCATTATAGCGCATGCAGATGTAATGTCTCAGAATGCTTACAGCATAGCTAATATAGCTGATAAGATATATGTAACTCCCAAAGGTTATTTTGAGTGGATGGGGTTTGGTGTAAATTATATGTTCCTCAAAGGAACGCTTGAAAAACTGGAGATTAAACCACAAATATTTTATGCCGGTAAATTTAAAAGCGCTACAGAGCCGTTACGTGCCGAAAAAATGACTGATGAAAACAGGTTGCAAACAACGGTTTGGCTCAATGATATTTACAACGACTTCCTGGTAAAAACAGCGGAAGCCCGTAAAACGGATACTGCTATACTTCATCAGCTGGCCGATGCCGGAACTATTAGAACGCCTGAAGATGCTGCTACACATAAGCTGATTGATGGTGTAAAGTATGACGATGAAATAAAGGATGAGATTAAAAAACGTTTAAAAATTGATGCAGATAAAAAGATCAACTTTTTAACTGTTGAAAAATATGCGTCCTCCAACAGAGACCTGGGAGGCAAAGGAGACAATATTGCGGTTATATATGCTACGGGTAATATTATTGATGGTAAGGGCGGCGAAGATAATATTGGTAGTGCTGATTACATAGACCTGTTGCGTAAAGCCAGGTTAGATAAATCCATCAAAGCAATTGTGGTTAGAATTAACTCAGGAGGCGGTAGTGCATTAGCCAGCGAAAATATATGGCGGGAAATGTCATTGGCGAAGCAGGCGAAACCATTAATGGTGAGTTTTGGAGATGTGGCTGCTTCAGGTGGTTATTATATAGCAGCTCCGGCCGACAGTATTTTCGCTTCTAAAAATACAATTACCGGCTCTATCGGGGTATTTGGTATTGTGCCAGATATGAGCACCTTCTTCAAAAATAAACTGGGCGTTACTTTTGATGGGGTGAAAACAGGGCCTCTGGCAAATGCAGGAAGCGTGGACCATCCAATGACTGAACAGGAAAAACAATTAGTGCAGACGAGTATAGAAAAAATATATGCGGATTTTAAACAACGTGTAGCCCAGGGACGTAAAAAGGATACAGCATATGTTGAAACTATTGCCCAGGGTAGGGTGTGGACTGGCTTAAAAGCGAAAGATGTTGGGCTGATAGATGCTTATGGAGGACTGAAAACTGCTATTGCGGCGGCGGCAAAAAAGGCAAAGCTGAATAGCTATGAAGTTAAAGAATTTCCCAAACAGGGCGGCCTGCTGGAAAGGATACTGGGTATGGATAAAACGGAAATAGCCGGAACAAAAATGAAAAAAGAGTTAGGTGAAGAATACTATAAGGTATACAGGCAATTGATAGAAGTAAAAGCCATGACGCAGGGGGCGCAGGCTAAATTACCTTTTGATTTCACCATTAACTAGCCGCTCATCGGTTTCTTAAATTTTTTTTCAAATTTACATTTATTAAATGTCTTATAGCCAGTCAAGAGCATTGTGGGCGATTACCAAAGCAAGTTTTAAAGCGATCTTTAGTCAGCCCTCTTCTTTGTTTTTTAGTTTCCTTTTTCCAATCCTTTTTATTCTCATCTTCGGCGCATTCAGTGAGCGTCCGGCGGAAGCATATAAAGTGGCAATAAGTCCCTATAGCGATACCACAAGCGTTTTGTTTGACAGTCTCAGGCTGAATTCCAGGATTAAGATCGTTCCCTATACTGATACGGCAAAGCAAAATGAAGATTTGATCAAAGGCAATATTGCTGCCGTAATGAATATAGTGCCTTTTAATATCGATTCTTCCAGATATTACAAGGTTCTATTATTGTCGAGCGAAGCCAGTGGAGGAGCGGTTTATAATTTAATGCGTACACTCGATTACCAGGCGCTGAAAATAGAGTTGGATGATACACATAAATTGCATAGGGAGTATGCATTTATACCACAGGTCGTTCCTGGTAAAAAGTACAGGCAAATTGATTTTGTATTGCCTGGTCAATTGGGTTTTTCTATTTTATTTGCAACTATGTTTGGGATCGCTTTTGTTTTCTTTAACCTGAGAGAGCAATTAGTGTTGAAAAGATTTTATGCATCACCGGTTAAAAAAATAAATATCCTGATTGGTATTGGAGCCAGCCGTCTTATTTTTCAACTGATCAACGTAGCGGTACTGATCCTTTTCGGACATTTCTTTTTAAAGTTTACATTGATCAACGGAGCGCTTACATTCGTTGAAATGATGGTGCTCACCGTGTATATGTTGTTTTTGCTCATGGGCGTGGGATTGATCTTTGCCAGTTTAGCAAAATCAGATACCAGCATCCCGTTATTAATTAACCTTTTCGGTTTTCCCCAGATATTGCTATCGGGAACTTTCTTTTCAATAGATGTATTTCCTCCCTGGCTTCAGCATCTTTGCCAGGCTTTACCGCTTACCCAGTTCAATAATGCCATGCGTAAAATATCTTTCGAAGGACTGCATTTGTTTGATTGCTGGAAAGAAATAGGGATACTCGGTATCTGGATCGTCATTGTCTACCTCATCGTGATGAAAGTAATGAAATGGGAATAATCGTTATTATTTGTAGTTTAAAATTTAATATCTAAAGTTTATTGTTTATTGAAGTTGTTTATACCATTTAAACCCCGCCCACACCGGCATGGGGCGCATAAGTACAGACGTATTATAATAGTAGAAAAAAGAAAGCAGAAAAACAGATTAGCTATGTTCCGCCCTGGCGGAATCTATGCGGTCTTAAACGCTATGATTTCTACTGAATCTATGTGGTTAATTAAAAAGTTTAAACAGGTTCATCACTTTGTATTTGAGATTTTACTTACGGTTCTATTATGCGATATATTAAATTGATATTAATCAGTGCCCTTGTTTTTTTTGCAATGGCTTGTGTGGTAGCATTTTTCATTCCCTCCCGTATAAGGGTGTTTAGAATGACCAGTCTTGCCAGCAACCGGGATAGCGTATTAAACCAGGTGCGTGATCTATCGCAGTGGAAGAAATGGTATCCTGGTTTTGAGAATGTAGTATTAAGCGATGAGCTGGTAAAGGATGGGAGAGTGATAAAAGCTACCGCAAATGGCATCAACCTCGCCATTAGTGAATCTACCGATAGCAGTGTGGTAGTTTCCATGCAAAAAGGTTCGAGCCCCATCGTCAGCGGCTGGCAGATCAATAAGGATGAACGCAATGATTCACTGGCCCTGCAGGGATACATGGACTTTCAACTGAAATGGTATCCCTGGGAGAAATTTTCAAGTTTAATGCTGGATAAAAGTTATGGAGACTTTATTACCAGGGGGCTGAATGAGCTTAAAAAGTGATTTAGGTAAGTAGAAGTCAATATTTAAAGTCAGATTTTCTCCGGGTTTCTTTTTCTTTGAGTCCTCTGTTTAAAATCTTAGGCCTTCTCTATTTATTCCTGTTTAATAAAATTCAGGTTTCTCTGAATGCCTTTAAACTTGCTTCTTTTTAAAGGCGAATGTTTAAATATTTTGCGGAAGCTTTCTTCTGTCATTGCCTGCCACTCACTATTCGATAAATTTAATATCTCCGGTATGGGTGTAAAGCCTGATTCCGAATGTGGTTTGCTAAACCGGTTCCAGGGGCAAACATCCTGGCAGGTATCGCAACCAAACATCCAGTTGTCAAACTTGTTGCTCATTTCCTGCGGCAGCAGCAACTCTTTTAATTCAATAGTGAAATAGGAAATACAGCGGCTGCCATCCACTACCTTATTGGGGAGGATCGCACCTGTAGGGCATGAATCAATACATCGTGTGCAGGAACCGCAAAAGTCTTTAGCAAACGGATCATCGTAATCCAGTTCCAGGTCGGTAATTAGCGTGGCTATAAAAAAGAAAGAGCCATTTTGTTTGGTGATCAGGTTGCCATTCTTTCCTATCCATCCAATGCCGCTTTTCCTCGCCCAGCTACGTTCCAGTACCGGGGCCGAATCAACAAATCCGCGACCTTGTATGTCGCCTGTCTTTTCACGGATCATAAAAAGAAACTCGTTGAGTTTCGCCCTGATCACCTCATGATAATCATTGCCGTAAGCATATTTCGCTATTTTAGGTGCAGTATCACTTTGTTGCTCCCGGGGGAAATAGTTGAGTAAAAGGGTGATGACGGACCGCGCTCCGGGAACCAGTTTGGTAGGATCTATACGAAGCTCAAAGTGATTTTCCATATACTTCATCTGCCCATGCATACCCTTATTCAGCCAGGCTTCCAGCCGGCGGGCATCCTCATCCAGTGGCATCGCCTTAGCAATACCGCAATAATCAAACCCCAGATGTGCTGCCGTTTGTTTAACAAATAAGGTATGTGCCGATTGTTGTAGCAAACTGCAAAGTTACGAACTCCATATGTGTAGATCTCTGCGATTTTATCGATGGGCGCATTCCAATTTTCGCAACCAAGCAAAAAGTATAAAGAAATTTAACTGCGGAAAAGAGAGACGCAAGAGCTTATGCAGAGATTTCTCCGCATAAACTCAATAAACTCATGCTCTCTGCGGTAAAAAAAGAATGCGACAAATTGGGATGCACCCTAATTAATCCACTGCAGGCAAACCGGCGCCGGTACTGAAATACGCTGTTGAGTATCAGTAAGCAGTCCTGTTTGAACATTTCTTTTAAAGATCGTTATATCGTTTGATTTTTGATTAGCGGCTAACAGCCATTTGCCTGAAGGGTGGATGGTGAAATTGCGCGGAAAATTGCCATTGGTAGATTGTTCTGCTATAAAACTAAGACGTCCTGTTTGGGAATCTATTTTATGTATTTGTATGGTGCTGTTACCCCGGTGCGAGGTATATAAAAAGTGTTCGTCGGGCGATAAATGAATATCGGCACTGGCGCCATTATATTGGGCAGGCAGGTTATTAATTTGTTGAAGAATAGCGTGTTGATTTCCTTTGCGCACAACAGCAGTAATAGCTCCCGACAACTCTTCGACGATATATCCGAATTTCCCGTTTTTCGTAAACACAATATGCCGCGGCCCGCCACCTGCCGGGACGGTAATAGCATTACTTTGTACTGTATCTAACCTGCCCGTTTGTGCATTAAAAGGATAGATCATCACCTTATCAATACCCAGGTCGGGTACATATAAAAAACGGTTGTCGGGCGACATATAAGTGCAATGCACATGCGCTGATTCCTGGCGGCCCTTGTTGGGGCCGCTTCCACTGTGTTGTACCACCTGCTGAATGACACCTATACTCCCATTGGATGCAATAGGATGCACCGTTAAATTGCCGCTGCTATAGTTACCGGCAAACAACCATTTGCCTGTTTTGTCAATGCTTACATAACAGGGAGCGCTGCCATTATTAGACTGTTGATTTACTAATGACAGAGATCCGGCAGACCTGTCGTATTTAAATGCAGATATCTTGCCTTCATCACTTTCATTTACACTGTAGATGAAATTCCCCTTTTTGTCTACAGCCTGGTAGGAGGGGTTGCCGGCTTTAGCTGAACTTATCTCCCGGGCTTCTCCGTTGGCTGCATTAAAATCATATACATAGATGCCTTTGCTTGCATTATTGTTTGTGTACGTGCCGATAATCAGGCGCTGCGCCGGTAAATTTTGTGCAGGAAGCATAAAGCTGGTACAAATGACTGATAGGATTATTGATTTCATATAACTGAATCGGGGTTTATAAATAATGGACAGGGCTGTTGGCATGAATATTTATTATAAGTTTTTTAACAATGCACTACAAACCCCGAAGCTTTTTTAATACTCTATATGTTAAACAAGCAAACAATATTAGTTAAAACTACTAAACTTATAAAAATGAAAAGATTTATTTCCATATCGCTGGTGTTTTTTGCCGGAATCGTATTATTGGCAAGCTGTACAAAAAGAGATTATTATGATGATAATCCTCGTAACAACGATGAGTCAGGAATAGTAACCTATATTTCGGAAGTGAATTCTCCTTACTCAGTAGTTAAGATGGACTACGATGGTCAGTATGCGGTGGTGTATAGTGTGGATAGTGATGCCGGGTTATGGCCGGAAGTAAATGACGTTCTTGTCGGCGATTTTGAAGCCGGAGGAAGCCGTTCTGTATACAATAAGACATTTGGCAGAAACATAAGGCTGGAGGTAGATGAGTTTTTCAGGTATCGAAATGATGCTATCAACTCTGTAATACGCAAGGAAGATAGTGAAGGTTATGCCGCTTCCTTTAAGAAAAATGCTATCCAGATGCAAAGACGTACACCCTTGGTTAAATAAGTAGTTTATCCGTTCTCTATAAAAACAGGGCCGCAATTTTGCGGCCCTTGTTCGTTAGTATTTACTCAACGCATTTGATATTTTTTCAAGCTGCTCTTCCGGGCTTACCTTCTGAGGTTGAAAGGCTTCGCCAATTACTTTTTCGTATAGCTCAATATAGCGTTTGGAAATGGTGCTGATCCATTCTTCTTTCATCTCCGGAACCTTTTGCCCTTCTTTACCCATAAAATTATTTTCTATCAGCCACTCTCTTACAAATTCCTTACTTAACTGTTTTTGCTTTTCTCCTGCCTGCTGGCGTTCTTCAAAGCCATCTGCATAAAAGTAGCGGGAGCTGTCAGGTGTATGTATTTCATCCATCAAAACAATTTCATCCTCCAGCTTGCCAAATTCATACTTGGTATCCACCAGTATCAATCCCTGTTTTAGGGCCAGCTCCTGGCCACGTTTAAATAAAGCTAACGCCAGTTGCTCCAGTTGCTGCCATTCATCCGCAGTTGCCAATCCCTGCGCGATAATTTCTTCTTTACTGATGTCTTCATCATGTCCTTCACTGGCCTTGGTGCTGGGCGTAATGATAGGCGTTGGAAAGGCATCATTTTCTTTTAGTCCTTCCGCCAGGTCAACGCCACATAAGATCCTTTTACCGCTGCTGTAAGTTCTCCAGGCATGCCCTGTTAAATGCCCGCGCACTACCATTTCTATCTTGAAAGGTTCACATTTTTGCCCTACAGAACTATTCACCGTAGGTGTTTCCAGCAGCCAGTTCTTACAAATGTCTTTGGTTGCATTCAGCATGTAAGCAGCGATCTGATTTAATACCTGTCCTTTATAAGGAATAGGTTCGGGTAATATAACATCAAATGCCGATATACGGTCAGAAGCGATCATCACCAGTAAGCGGTTATCTATAGTATAGACATCTCTAACCTTACCACGGTAGAAATTAGTTTGTTGGGGAAATTTTAATTCAAGCATGGCGCGAAATTAATAAGGAATGTTGAGAAACAAACACCAATATCCGGGTATCCGGTATCCAGCATCGAGTAACAAATATCTACCATCCCGCATCTTGCATTGAGCATCCCATCTTACATTTCATTAGCCGCCGCCGCAATTTTTTTTGAAATTAAACTAACAAGTGTTATTTTAACAGAACAATTGTCCAAACAAATCAGTATTTTATGAGAATTGCATTAAGATTGTCTGCCATAACCGGCTTCCTATGTCTTGTCGCAACCATTTCCTTTGCCCAAACGATTAAAGGCGTAGTAAAAAATATCGACAATGGTGAAGGTATTTCAGCGGCCTCCATTGTATTAAAAGGTAGTACCCAGGGGGCGGTTGCCAATGAAAACGGGGAGTTTCAAATCAATGTCACCTCTTTACCGGTTACTTTAACTGTTTCCTCGGTAAATTTTGAATCACAGGATGTATCTGTTACAGGCACGGGTTTCCTGACAGTAACGTTAAAGCCTTTGCTCGGTCAGGAAATTGTTGTATCGGCATCCAGGTTTAGCGAGCGGCTGCTGGAGTCGCCGGTTACGGTGGAGCGGGTAGGAGCAGCTGCCATACGTAACACACCTGCTCCCAGCTACTATGATATTGTAGCTAATTTAAAAGGAGTAGATGTGGTTACCTCTTCACTTACATTCAAAACACCTACCACACGTGGTTTTATGGGCAGCGGCAATCTGCGATTCAACCAGATTGTGGACGGAATGGATAACCAGGCGCCCGGCTTAAATTTTTCTGTGGGAACCGTAGTGGGTTTAACTCAGCTGGATGTAGAGAGCATGGATCTGCTGCCAGGTGCTTCTTCCGTGCTCTATGGGCCCGGCGGTATGAACGGAACCCTGCTGATCAATAGCAAGAATCCATTTAAATATCAGGGACTTTCTTTGGAGCTAAAAGAGGGCATTATGCATTTAGGTGATGCAGGAAGAGGAGCTTCTCCCTTTCATAATGTAGCGTTGAGATGGGGTCATAAGGTTTCTGAGAAATTTGCGTTTAAGATTACTTCGGAATTTATTCAGGCAAAAGACTGGGTTGCCCAGGATTACAGGAATTATGCACGTATAGGTACCGACGGAACACCTAAAGGAGGAACCCGTTTAACTGATCCGAATTATGATGGTATCAATGTATACGGGGACGAAACAAGCGCCGATATCCGGCAGGTTTTAAACGGAGTTGCAGCACAGGCGCCATTTCTGGCTCCTTATATCAGTACTTTAACCACAAATCCAATCCTGGTGTCGCGTACGGGTTACGAGGAGCGGGAGATTATTGACCCTACTACAATGAATCTTAAAATAGGTGGTTCCTTGAATTTTAAGCTTACGCCCGCTACTGAATTAATTGTAGCAGGTAACTGGGGCACGGGTAATACTGTTTATACAGGTAGCGACAGGTATTCTTTGAAAAACCTTAAAATAGGCCAGTATAAAATAGAACTGGTAAACAAAAACTGGTTCTTAAGAGCGTCTACCACACAGGAGAACGCAGGAGAATCATTTAACGCGACTGTTACAACAAGGTTAACCAACGAAGCATGGAAGGCCAGCGGTGGTGCTACCGGCTGGTTTGCACAATACGGCCAGGCATTTTTAGGTTCTAAACTGGCCGGGCAAACAGATTACAACGCGCACCTGGCAGCAAGGGCCGCGGCCGATATAGGCCGTCCTGATGCCGGCAGCGCAGAATGGAAAAGGCTTTTTGATAGCGTGAGAGCAAAACCAATTTCCCAGGGAGGCGGACTGTTTGTTGATAAAACCGACCTGTATAACTATGAAGGGCAGTATAATTTTTCTGAAATGTTTAATAATGTAGTAGACTTCCTGGTAGGTGGTAATTTTAAAAGATATGTATTGAACTCCGAAGGAACCTTATTTGCAGATTCTACCGGAACAATCCCTATTAATGAGTTTGGAGGATATGCCCAGTTAAGTAAAAAACTGGGAGAAGTAGTACGTATTACGCTGGGCGGCCGTTACGACAAGAATGAGAACTTCAAAGGTCGTTTTACACCAAGAGCCACCGCCGTATTTACCGTGGCAAACAATAGTAATATCCGCGTAAGTTACCAGACAGCTTATCGTTTTCCTTCAACACAACAACAATGGATCAATTTGAACGTAGGAGGTAATACCCGTTTAATTGGAGGGCAGGAGCAGTTTTGGGATTTCTACAATTTTAGAGGTAATAAAGTGTATTACCTGAATGATCTGCGTCAGGGTAATCAAAGAGAATACGACTACGTAAAATACAAACCTGAGACGGTATCTTCTTTTGAATTGGGTTATAAGGGGCTGCATGCCGATAACCGGTTAATGATTGACATATATGGTTACTACGGTCAGTATCGCGACTTTATTACCCGAACACTGCTGGTGCAGAATAGGGCAGGGGCTGCAATCAGTCAGTCAGATACGCTGAATGGAAATATTTATTCTGTACCTACTAATATTGATGAGGGCGTGAAAACTTATGGCTTTGGCCTGGGTCTGGATTACAGGTTGCCCGCCAACTTTACCGTATCTGCTAATCTTTCATCCGATGTTTTAAGCGATGTTCCGGAAGGATTTGTTTCCTTCTTTAACGCCCCTAAATACCGGTTTAATGCCAGCTTTGGGAATACAGGCTTTGGTCCCCAGGACAGGGCTTCTTTTAGCCTGGCATATCGCTGGCAGGATACTTTTTATTATAACGGAGACTTTGCAAATGGACGGGTGCCTAAAATCAATACACTGGATGCACAGGTTAGCTACAGGCTGCTGGAGGCCAAATCTGTTGTGAAGATCGGAGGAACCAATATTCTCAACCAGTATTATGTAAATGCGATAGGCAATGCCCGCGTAGGCGGATTGTACTATATCAGCTTCGGATATAATATTTTTTAATCTCGGATCAAGCTGTTAAAGTGATACTATGAAATAAGTAAAAAAAATATTCATTATCCTAAATAGTAGGATGGATATTTTTTCTATGTGGCTAAAAAACAATAAAAATTAACACATGAAACCTTTAGATACTAAACGACTTTTTATTCCGGTATTCGCATTGGGTATCCTTTTATTATCCTGTAATAAGGATGTAGAGCAGTACCCTGATAGCGGTGCACCTTCGCCAGGCTCTCAACCTGCTATAGCAGCCTCTATTGCAGCTAATGCTAATTACAGTTTATATAACGCAATTATTGCAAAATCTGGTTTAGCAAGTAAACTGAGCGATTCCACTATTAAACTGACCGCTTTTGTGCCAGGTAATGCGGCTGTGAAGCAGGCCATAAACCTTTTGACGTCTGGCGCCATACCGGTTGCGGCACCCGATGCAACTTTCCTGGGCTTTATCGGTAGTGAAAATTTTACAACTGCTACAGCCCAGGGCATGGTGAGTTATAATACGGTTCCCCAGGCAATTACCTTCGGTTCATTACCCGGCAACTTTCCAAATTTTCAATACCCAACATTAATTAATCCCGCGCCAACTGTTAGCGCCTTATTAAGGTTAACCACATTTCCTTCTAACAGAAATGGCAATTTTGTAAATAATGTACCTATAACAAACGCATCAGGAACACTTGTTGGCAATGGTGTAATTTATGAAACGGGCGCCGTTGTTATCCCTCCTCAAAAATTTTTGTGGGATAGGATTAACACAGATGCTAATTTGACCTACCTTAAAGCAGCTGTTGCGAGAGCAGACAGTGGCACGGCAGCACCCGGATTTTTAACAGGTGTGCTTCAAAATATAGGAGCCAACCTGACGGTGTTTGCTCCAACAGATGATGCATTTAAGGCTACCTTATATAATCTGGCTTTTCCTTCTGTTCGTGCTACGATTTTTGCCCAGGCCAAAGCCGCTGGCGCCTCTGATGCAGTGGCTAATGCGGCCGCCGACGCAAATGCTCCTGCTCAGACAACTGCACTTGTTGGTTCAACAGCAGTATTCAGCAATCCATTACTCTTTCCTGTATTAACGGCAGAACGTGTAAAAGGCGTTGTCGTGTATCATATTTTAGGAAACCGGGCTTTCTTAAATAATTTCGCAACTACACAAACTAACGTACCCACATTATTAAATGGCGCTGTACCTGCTCATCCGGGGGTTGGTTTGCAGGCAACACTTACCGGTCCAATGGTAACAGCTGCATCTGTTAAAGGTGCCGTAAATGCCACCGCGGCAACTATTACTATCAATCCTACACCCGAACCCGGAGGCTCGAGTGACCAGCATTATGTTAATGGTGTAATACACAAAATTAACCAGGTATTACTACCGCAAAGCTTTTAAAACCAACGTTGTTTTACATAAAAAGGCTGCTTGCCTATTTGAGCAAGCAGCCTTTTTCCATCTTGATCAATATTTACTTCTTTTTGGGCGCAGCCTTTTTCTTAGCGGCTGTTTTTTTCTTGGCAGCAGCCTTTACAGGCTTGTCAAAAGCTTTGGGCTCTTCAGCGAGAATCATTTTTTTAACCTCCTCTAATGGTACACCGGCAAGCTCTTCCGCAGTGTACTTTTCTCCATCTTCTTTTCTGCCCAGCTTGATCATCTTTTTACCAAACCGGATGAATGGTCCCCATCTGCCGTTCTCCAGTGCAATTTTTTCTTCCGGCCATTGTTGAATAAAACGGTTGGCTTCCTTTTCTACCTTGGTTTCGATGAGCTCTTTAATGTCTTGTGGCGAAAGATGATCGAAATTGTAACGGCGGGGCACATTAATAAACATGTCGTTCCATTTGATAAATGGCCCAAAGCGCCCTTTACCTTTTGTTACCGGCTTTCCTTCAAACTCAGCAATAGGAGCATCCGCCTGCTGCTTTTCTTTGATCAGATCGATTGCCCTGTCCAGCGTAACACTAAACGGATCTTCTCCTTTGGGTATGGAGATAAAATCTTCGCCCAGTTTTACATAAGGTCCAAACCTGCCGATGTTCACCGAAACTTCTTTTCCTTCATATTCACCCAGTACCGCCGGTAATTTAAAGAGGTCTAAAGCCTCATCCAGGGTTATGGTTTCAATACTCTGTCCCTTCTGCAATGAAGCGAAGCGAGGTGTTTCTTCTTCCTCTGCACTTCCTATCTGTACCATAGGTCCAAACCTTCCCATACGGGCGATAACAGGCTTGCCGCTTTGCGGATCGGCACCAAGTTCTCTTTCACCTTTGATACGCTCAGCTGTTTCGATGGTTTTATCTACATCCTCTTTAAAAGGGCTATAAAAATCATCAATCATTTTGTTCCACTGCAGTTTTCCCCCGGCTACATCATCAAACTCGTTCTCGATACGGGCGGTAAACCCGTAATCCATGATATCGTCAAAGTATTGCTTCAAAAAGTCCGTTACCACTAAACCCAGATCAGTAGGGAATAGTTTGGCTTTTTCTGCGCCGGTATTCTCAGATAGCGTAGCTTTCGCTATTTGCTCGTTTTTCAGCGTGAGCAACTGGTAATTACGCGATACGCCCTCCTTATCTCTTTTTTCTACATATTCCCTTTTGATAATGGTAGAAATGGTGGGTGCATAGGTGGAAGGTCTTCCAATACCCAACTCCTCCAGTTTTTTTACAAGCGAAGCTTCTGTATATCTCGGGGAAGGACGTGTGAATCTTTCAGTGGCTGTCATTTGCACCAATGGCAGATCTTGTTTTACCTGCAAAGGAGGCAACATGCCTTCCGCAGATTCATCTTCATTAATGTCTTCTTCGTCTCTGTCCTCCCTGTAAACTTTCAGGAAACCTTCAAATTTGATTACTTCTCCCGACGCAGTCAGTTGTTCCTTATTGGTAGAAATATCGATAGAAGCAGTCGTTTTTTCCAGCTGGGCGTCAGCCATCTGGCTGGCCATGGTTCTTTTCCATATTAACTCGTACAGCCGTTTCCACTCAGGGTTTTCAACGGTTGCATTGTTCATATAAGTGGGGCGAATGGCTTCGTGTGCTTCCTGTGCACTCTGGTTCTTGTTTTTATAGCGACGAAACTGGTGATAATTTTCACCATACATTCCTTTCACCGTATTAGTGATATCACCCAATGCCGTATCACTTAAATTAACACTGTCGGTACGCATATAAGTAATATGCCCGTTCTCGTACAACTGTTGCGCTACCAGCATCGTTTTACTTACACTGTATCCCAGTTTCCGGCTGGCTTCCTGCTGAAGTGTGGAAGTAGTAAAAGGTGCTGCAGGTGTGCGTTTGCCAGGTTTTACCTGTATATCGCTCACCGTATAATTAGCGCCAATACAGGATTGTAAAAACTTTTCAGCACTCTGGCTATCATTGTATCTTTTACCTTCAGCTTTAAAATTAATTTGTTTACCGGTAGTGTCCGTTGAAGTAAAAATAGCCTCTAGTTTAAAGCTGCTCTGCGTTTCAAAAGCATTGATCTCTCTTTCTCTTTCAGCAATCAACCTAACCGCAACACTTTGTACACGGCCGGCGCTCAAATTATTCTTTACGCTTATTTTACGCCACAGTACAGGGCTGAGTTCAAATCCCACAATGCGATCCAGTACCCGGCGGGCCTGCTGCGCGTTTACCAGGTTCATATCCAGCTTGCGGGGTCTTTCAACCGCGGCTTTGATGGCTGGTTTAGTGATCTCGTGAAAAACGATCCTTTTTGTAGTGTCTGGATTAAGGCCTAATACTTCGCATAAGTGCCAGCTAATGGCTTCTCCTTCGCGATCCTCATCCGTTGCTAACCAAACTTCTTCACTTTTACCTGCCAGCGATTTCAACTCCCTCACTACCTTTTCTTTACCATCGCTAACTACATAACGGGGTTTAAACTGATGTTCTATATCTATCCCCATTCCTGCTTTCTCCAGATCGCGTATATGCCCAAAGCAACTTTTTACCTGAAAATCTTTACCCAGGAACTTTTCAATTGTTTTGGCCTTTGCAGGGCTCTCCACTATCAGTAAATTCTTAGCCATTTATTAAATTCTCTTAATTATAGTTTTTGGACATAGCTGATCACGCGCTGACCATTTTTACCCCTTCAGCCTCGAACCACCAATTGTCGTATCCGGGTAAAATAAACGTATTTCAGCCGTTTTTTGGGAACAAGATTAGCACATTTTTTATAAATGCACACTTATTTATAAATAAGTGCAGGTTTTTTGCCTTTTTTTACAGGAAATTAATAATCGCCGAAACCACGTCTTTGTCGCGGTAAATACGGCGATGACCAAGGGCTGATGTGAATATAAAATGAAAGTTAGCCGGTTGGGTTTGCTGAATCTCTAAAGCGTCTTGTATAGGAGTAACAGCATCATCTTTGTCGTGAACCCAAAGAACAGGGCCTTGAATGCTACCGGCGCACCTGGCGATTGAAAACCATTCAATGTTTTTACCGCTAAGCCGATGAATATTTGCATAAAAGTGTTCTTGCGCTAATTGATCCTTAATGCGCATTTCTTTAAAAAAGAATTCGATTAACTGCTTTGAATTGGCGGCAGGCGCTATAAGTACGGTTTTAATATTGGAGTTTTCAGGTAGCTCTGCCAGGTTCATGCTTACCGCCAGTCCGCCAAATGAATGGCAAAGAAAGGCATCGAAAGGACCAAATTGCTGGTTTAACGACCCAATAAAGTTTTTATATTCTATGGCATTAAGGCTTTTGCCCTCACTTAACCCGTGCGCAGGGGCGTCAAAAGTTACAATTTCATAGCCCTTCTCCATGAGCGGGGGTATAAAATGAAGGAAATTAACTGTGGCAGATCGAAAACCATGCACAATGAGCAATTTTTTGTCGCCGCCTTTATTCCAGCGATACCCAACTGTATTTGTAGAGCCGAATCTAAAAGATAACCGTTCAGCATTTTCAAATAACGTTTCTTTATAAGCCATCCGGAAATACGGCGTACAAAAAATGCGAAAGGCCTCGTTGCCTGCCCTCTTTTTTGAAATAGCAGTCAATAACTGTAGTCTTGCGCGAAAGATCTTGATGATAATGCCTTGTACATTCATGCGGTACGAAGTTAACTGTTACTGTATCTCACTGACAGATTGCTGGTTTAAAATTGATACCGGTCAAATAAAAAAACTGCTGTTTATCTTTCGGTAAGGGCTATAGGCATTAAGAGTTGTTGTAAATCACAGCGTTTTGCTTTTCTAATTGGTATCTTTATATTATGAACATCGTAATTATCGGGTCGGGTAATGTAGCCGCCGTATTAGGACGGAAATTCGTTGCAGCCGGCCATCACATTGTACAGATATTAAGCAGGAATGCGAGCGCCGCATCGGATTTAGCCTATGAGTGGAATACAGAATCGGCCAACTATTCAAGTCTTATCAACAAAGATGCAGATGTATATATAATTGCCGTGGCCGACGACGCGATCGTAGATGTAGCCAATGATCTTAGATTGCCGGGAAAAGTGGTAGCACATACTGCTGCAGCTGTTAAAATGGATGCGTTAAAAGAGGTGACGGATAATTATGGCGTTTTTTATCCTTTACAAAGTTTGCGTAAGGAGCAGGAACAGATACCCGAAATACCTATATATATTGAAGGAGTTAATGAACAAACAAAAAATGTCTTAAATAAACTGGCCCGGTCGGTATACAAAGAAGCCTCCTTTAGCGCCGATTTTGATAAGCGAACTAAACTGCATATTGGTGCCGTATTGGTGAACAACTTTTCTAATCATATATTTTCTTTAGCTGAAACCTATTGTAAAAAAGAGGGGATTGAATTTGCGGAGCTATTACCGCTAATCGATAATACGTTCTACAGGCTTCACGATGCTGCTCCTTCCAGTCTGCAAACAGGTCCGGCGGCAAGGGGAGATATGGAAACTATTAATAAACACCGGGCTTTGCTGGATAAACACCCGCAGTTATTAAAACTGTACGAATTTTTAACCGAAAGTATTTTAGGCCAACCACTGAAACAGCTGGATTAATGTTTGATATTGGTCATTCGCCTACATTTGCATGCGCGAAAGCGCCCTTTTTAATAAAATAATATATATTAAAGAATTCTTTTGCGGGAAATAAACAAAAAAGGTATGCATGAATGTTTTAAGCAGTTTTAAACAAGTAACTACTTTTATTTTTGATGTAGACGGCGTGCTGACAGATGGAAGGGTGTTGGTACTGGAAAGCGGTGAAATGGCGCGCACTATGAATGTGAAAGATGGTTATGCTTTACAGTTAGCTGTAAAAAAAGGCTATAAGATTTTTATCGTGAGCGGCTCCTCCCGAAGTGCCGTTGAAAAAAGAATGAATTACCTGGGTATACAGGATATTTTTTTTGGGGTAAAAGATAAAGGGACATTTGTAGCAGCTCTTGCAGATCAGCACGGTTTTGATTTAGCCGGCTGTTTGTTCATGGGAGATGATATGCCCGATCTGCCTGTATTTGATAAAGTAGGACTGGGCTGTTGCCCGGCAGATGCTGTTAATGATATTAAAACGGTAGCTCATTATATCTCTTCAAAAAAAGGAGGAGATGGCTGTGTGAGGGATGTTATCGAAAAAGTATTAAAAATAAACGGGCATTGGGACGCTGTACCTTCAGTTGCTTCAACCTAATAATACAGTTATGAATTACCGGATAATCAATAATTATTTATGGCGCTGTTAAAGCCATTTTTAAAACTCATCAGATGGCCTAACCTTGTGTTTATTGTATTAACGCAGGTAGTGTTTGAGTTTTGTATTTACCGGCCCATTTATGCCGGAAATATTCCTGAGCACAATACTTTCCAGTTTGTTCTACTGGTAGTAGCTTCTGTTTTCATTGCAGCTGCCGGGTATATTATCAACGACTATTTCGATATCAATATAGACCTGGTGAATAAGCCGGATAAAATGATACTAGATAGAAAGCTGAGCCGACGTTGGGCATTGGCCTGGCATCTGGGTTTAAGTGCAGCTGGTATTATATGTACGGCGATAGCGGTAAATGTTTTTGCGCGGTGGTACCTGGTAATTGCTAACCTGGTTTGTGTGGTTTTGTTGTGGTTTTATTCGGCAAGATTTAAAAAAGATCTGTTAATAGGAAATATAATAGTTTCCTTACTAACCGCCTGGACGATCATCATTATTTTTCTTTCTAAATATTCTCTTCAGCATGCCTTCAATCATATTGATCCGGGGCAGATCAGGTTATTCCGGTTTACGATTCTTTATGCCGGATTTGCATTTATTATTTCACTCATAAGAGAAGCTGTAAAGGATATAGAGGACATGCCGGGAGATCAGAAATTTGGTTGTAAAACCATGCCGATAGTTTGGGGTATTAACGCCACCAAGGTATATGTTACTGTATGGCTAACTATTCTGATCATTATGTTATTGGTTATTCAGTTTTATGTTTTACAATTCAGATGGTGGTGGGCCGTAATATATTGTTTCGTAGCTATTGTGGTGCCATTGTTATATATTTTCAAAAAACTGCTTAATGCGCAATCGACACACGAATATCACCAGCTAAGCAGTTATACCAAAATGGCAATGTTCACCGGTATTTTATCAATGTTGCTTTTTTATATTTATTTATAATTTTTTATGGCGGATACAATAGTGCTGGCATCTTCATCGCCCCGCAGAAAGCAATTGCTTGAGTGGGCAGAGGTTGCTTTTGAAATAGTAGTAAAACCTGTAGATGAAACTTTCCCCGTTGGCGTGAAGAGTACAGAAGCTGCAATACATATTGCATTGAAGAAGGCAAAAGCTGTACAGGAAGATTTTGGTAAGGATAGAGTAATTGTTGCAGCAGATACAGTAGTTGTACTGAACGAGGATATTATAGGCAAGCCTGCTGATCAACAGGAAGCTATTCATACATTAACCCGGTTGCAGGGAAACACACATGAAGTGGTGACGGGTGTTGCTATTCTAAAAGGAGAAAAACAGCTGCTGTTTGCAGATGTGACAGAAGTAACGTTTAATCCGCTGACGCCCGAACAGATATTATTCTACGTAGAGAAGTATCAACCCTATGATAAGGCTGGTGCTTATGCCATCCAGGAATGGATTGGTGTAGTGGGTATCCGGTCCATAAAAGGAGATTTTTATAATGTAATGGGGCTACCCGTTAACAGGGTTGTTCAGGCATTGGCTAATATTTAATATCTTTACAGGGAGAACAATCACCTGTAAAAGATACCTATGAACGAAAACCTGCTGCAGTTTATATGGAGATTTCAATACTTCAATAAACTAAACCTGTTTACTGTACAGGGCGACCCTGTAGAAATCATTCATCCCGGAACACTCAATACCAATCAGGGCCCCGATTTCAGTAACGCCAAAGTTAAAATAGGACATACCCTGTGGGCCGGAACAGTTGAGTTACATATCAAAACTTCCGACTGGTCAAAGCATGGTCATAACAGCGATGATAATTATAAAAACGTTGTACTGCATGTAGTGTATGAAGATGATGTGCCCCGTAATGACCTGCCGGTGCTCGAACTCTCAGGATTGATACCTGGAATTCTTATAAGACGTTACAACAGCCTGATGCAATCTCAACGGTTTATTGCCTGCGAACAACTCATACATAAAGTAGATGGGCTGACTATAAATAGCTGGAAAGACCGGTTGGTTGCAGAAAGACTACATCGGAAGGCTATGCTGATTGAAGATTACCTATGCGGCAATAAACAGCATTGGGAGGAAAGTTTCTGGTGGTTGCTGGCCCGGAATTTTGGTACAAAAACAAATGCAGAAACCTTTGAAGCTATTGCAAAAAGTATTTCTATAAAATTGCTGGCCCGTCATAAAAGTAATCTTATACAATTAGAGGCCTTATTGCTGGGACAGGCGGGACTTCTAAATAGGGCAAAATACCAGGATAAGTATGTATTATTATTAGATAAGGAATACGCATTCTTAAAAACAAAATACAAACTTCGTACGGTTGTATTTCCTGTGCATTTTCTCAGGATGCGACCTGGAAATTTTCCAACGATTCGACTGGCTCAGTTAGCTGCTTTGATACATAACTCGGCTCATCTTTTTTCCCGTATTGTTGAAGAACCGCAATTGACGGAGGTAAAAAAGTGGTTCGCAGTTGCTCCCAATGATTTTTGGAACTATCATTATACCTTAATTGACGATCCTAAGTTTTTAAAGAAGCCGATAGGGGAGGATATGGTCAACAATATTGTCATTAATACGGTAGTGCCAATGCTGTTTGCCTATGGCAACAAACACCACAATGGAGCAATCAAAGAAAAGGCGCTGCAATGGCTGGAAGCTGTATTAGCAGAGAGAAATTCAGTGACAAGAGGCTTTCAGCAATTAGGAGTTTTAAATAAAAATGCCTACGACTCACAAGCGTTCGTTGAGCTGAAAACGCAATATTGCAACCATAGAAAATGTCTCAGCTGTGCTATTGGAAATGCTGTCATTAAGAGTACCTAGCTAAATATAGTCTATAGAACAGCATAGAAAGAATTGCTTGCATGTGTACAGCCTTCCACCAGCTTTTTATTGTTATTAATGCAACCATATTGGCACGGCATTTGTCTAGATATGCGAAATCTGTGGTAACGATGAATGGATGATGATTTTTAAGAAGCTTTCATAAACATCGTACACAATATTTGAAAACTAAAAAGTAGAGTGATGAACAAAGGAAAAGCAATTTTAGTCGGAGCGGCCCTATTATTTACAACAGCAGCAGTACATGCACAAAGTATGAAGAATACGATCAAAATAGGAGCATTAGCTGGTGCATCAGTTCCTTCCAATAATTCGGCAGCTGCCGCCGGGCTGGATGTGGCGTATCAAAACCTGGTAACTCCACATTTCGGTTTAGGTGTGGCAACAGGGTACCAGCATCATTTTGGTAAAGAGAACGATGTTAACGGAACCCGGTTAGATAATAATAGTTTCGGAGTGGTACCTGTAGCGGCATTAGTAAGATACTACCCCAAAGCTGAAGGTATTTATATTGGCACCGATTTGGGTTACGGCGTTATTACGGGTGATGAAAGAGTAGAGCCGAATTACTCAGTTGCGCGCCCCGACGGTGGTTTTTATTTAAAGCCTGAAGTGGGTTACCATAACCGTAACTGGAATATTTTTGCCCACTATTCAAAGGTATTCACCGGTGATAAGGGAACTATTAACGTAGGCAACGCCTCGCAAAAATATAATACCGGTATCATTGGCGTAGGGTTAGCCTACAATATTGGCCTTGGTGCGGGCAGATAAAAGAGTTTTACACTAACCAAACCCATATCTTATCCTTAGTCCGGCTGTTAACCACAGCCGGATTTTTTTTGCGCTGTCACACCCTTAAACTTTAAACCTTTAACTTTTCAATTTTCATCGCTACTTTTGCGCGATGCGAAAGTTAAGTATGGAGGAATTAGGCCGCAAATCGGTAGATGAGGTCAAGGCATCTGCCAAAATTCCCATTATCGTAGTGCTCGAGAATATACGCAGTGCCTATAACGTAGGAAGCGTATTCAGAACAAGTGATGCTTTTTTGGTAGAAGCCATTTATATAACCGGCTATTCTGCAAAACCACCACATAAGGAAATAAAAAAAACCGCCCTTGGTGCCGAAGATTCGGTAAGCTGGACCCATTTTGCTAATGCTACTGATGCTATAGCCGATTTACGCGAAAAAAATTACAAAGTGTATGCTATTGAGCAGGTGGAAAACAGCACACATCTGCACGATTTAGCCTGGGAAGCCTATGAGCCGATAGCCATTGTTTTTGGTAATGAAGTTACAGGTGTAGAGCAAACCACTATCGGTTTATGTGATGGCTGTGTTGAAATACCACAGCTCGGTATGAAGCATTCACTGAACATTGCTACGGCAGCCGGCGTTGTGTTATGGGAGTTAGTCAGCAGAATACTAAAAAGTGAGAAAAATGTCAACAGCTAAAAAATATTTAAGCCTCATAAAATTTTCGCATACCATTTTTGCAATGCCCTTTGCTATTATTGGTTTTTTTCTGGGTGTGATGTGGTTACGGGCGCCAGGGGAACAAGCTTCAGTTGGTCTCTTTTTTAAGGAAAAATGGTATCTCTTTTTACTGGTTATATTATGTATGATCTTTGCCCGCAGTGCAGCTATGGCTTTCAACCGCTATCTCGACAGGAGCTTTGATGCAAAGAATCCGCGTACGGCCGTAAGGGAAATTCCCGCCGGAATTTTGAAGGCCGACAGGGTTTTATGGTTTACCATTATTAATTCACTTCTGTTTGTCATCTGTACCTATTTTATCAATTCTATTTGCTTCTATCTTTCTCCCATTGCATTGGCAGTTGTGCTGGGCTATAGTTATACCAAGCGCTTCACTCCTTTATGCCACCTCGTGCTGGGCCTGGGATTGTCTTTGGCTCCAATAGGCGCTTACCTGGCTGTGACGGGCCGCTTCGATCTGTTGCCCATACTATTTTCTTTCGCAGTTATTTTTTGGGTAAGTGGCTTCGATATCATTTATGCCTTGCAGGATGAGGAGTTTGACAAGAACAATGACCTGTATTCAATCCCTTCTGTATTAGGCAAAAAGAAAGCCTTACGTGTTTCGGAGTTATTGCACGTATTAAGTGCCACCTGTGTGATCATTGCAGGCTTTATCGGGCAGTTTGGATGGTTATATTGGGGCGGTATTGCCGTTTTTGCCGGCATGCTTTTTTACCAGCATAGCATTGTAAAACCTAACGACCTGCGCAGGGTAAACCTGGCATTTATGACTGCCAACGGGATTGCTTCGGTGGTATTTGCGGTTTTCGTAGTTATAGATCTATTTGTTCATCATTACCAGACTATCAATCCTTAACTCATGTCAAGATGGCTTTGTATAGATTATGGCCTGAAAAGAACAGGGATCGCAGTAACTGATCCATTAAAGATCATTGCAACCGGGTTAACTACGGTGGAGTCCAAACAACTGATATCTTTTCTGAAAGATTATTTCGCAAAGGAACCTGTTGAAAAAATCATTATTGGTATGCCCAAAAACTGGGATGATACGGATACCCATGCCACACCCCTGGTTGAAAAAGCGATCAAAGACCTGAAAAAACATTTTCCTCAAATGCCGCTGGAAACAGTAGACGAGCGTTATACATCAAAAATGGCGAAAGACGCCATGCTGGAGATGGGCCTTAAAAAAATGCAAAGACGTAACAAAGCCCTGGTAGATGAAATTGCTGCCACTATTATGTTGCAGGAGTACCTCGCAAAATGGGGGTAAGTCATTTCCTGCGAAAAGGATTTTTCAACCAGTTGCTGATATTATCGGGCTTCTCATTTTCGAAAGAGCCCGGTGTTAATGCGTTTGGATCTCCATAAACAAATTGCACTCCAAATTTTTGGCTCAGGTAGGCAAATAGATGATCACTGCATTTTATTTCGCCTTCAAAATAACTGGTCCAGCCAAAAGCAATGCGGTCGGTTTTTTTTGCAGCACCAGGTGGTCATAATCGACGCCTTCGTCAATTCCCCGGTATTTTGATCGAACTTTCCAACCTTCTTTAACTAAAGTGCGAATAATTTTTTCCCAATCTTCGGTTTTTATGTCAGTTGCAATTTTCATCTAAAATATGCTATACCAAAGTAAACATTTTTCGAATTATAGACATCGTGCAGTTTTTAGTACCTTTGCCGCCATGATTCTCCCAATAGTAGCTTACGGCAATCCCGTTTTAAGAAAAGTAGCAGAAGAGATAGGGCCCGATTATCCTGGCTTAAAGGAATTGATTTCCAACATGTGGGAAACCATGTATGCCAGTAATGGCGTTGGTTTGGCAGCACCACAGATTAATAAATCTATAAGATTGTTTGTAATAGACTCATTGCAGATCTTCGAAGCAATGGAGGATGAAGAAGAAAAGCAGGAGTACCCGGGAGATGAAGGTGCTAAGAAAGTGTTCATCAATGCCTATGTAAAAGAATTGAATGGGAAACCCTGGGCCTATAACGAAGGTTGTTTAAGTATACCTAAGGTGAGGGAAGATATTACCCGTGCTGAATCGGTTACCATAGAGTATGAAGACGAAAACTTTCAAACACATACAGATACTTATACCGGTATTACAGCCAGGGTGATTTTGCATGAATATGATCATATTGAAGGCAAACTGTTTATCGATCACTTACCCGCGTTAAAAAGACAATTGTTGAAAAGAAAGCTCAACGATATTTCTTCGGGCAAAATAAAAGTAGACTATAAAATGTCTTTTAGCCGCTAGTTATAGCAGCCCGTCATCTGCAAAACTGTAGTAGCCAGCATCACTTACGATAACGTGATCCAGCACTTTAATATCAAGAAAAGCGGCCGCATGTTTAATCTTTTCAGTCAGGTATTCATCGGCTTTACTGGGCTTCAGGCTTCCTGATGGGTGATTATGACTTAAAATAAGGCTGACCGCATTTTTCTCCAGGGCGTGTTTTAAAATAACCCTGGGATCGGCAACCGTTCCGGTGATTCCCCCGGTGCTGATGATGTCAAAACTCAAAATTTTACTGGACCGGTTGAGGTAAATAACGGCGAAAACTTCGTGTTGGTAGTCTTTGAGCCGCTCTTTCAGGAAATCTGCCATTTCCCTGGAGGTGGTGAACCGCTGTTTAACAGGCATGCGGCCCATTTGGCGTCTTCTACCCAGTTCCATGGCTGCAGCTATTGTGATGGCTTTGGCTTCTCCTATACCTTTTACAGATGTTAATTGTTTAATACTGATCGTGCCTAATTCATTCAGGTCGTCATTGCCCAGTTTTAATACATCTTTGGCCAGGGTAAGGGCAGATCTGTCGGGTGTACCATTGTGAATTAGTATCGCCAGAAGCTCCGAATTACTTAGGTTATTGGCGCCTATTGCGATCAGTTTTTCTCTTGGCCTGTCGTCTTTTGGCCATTCTTTAATGGTGTTTTTCAATTCCATAAGTTATCCTAAAAATACGAATATTTTGGTTAGTGTATCGTTCTAATAAAGAGTATTTTGTATTTCAATACGGGTGGCCGGTTCTTAAAAAGACGGCAGCGGACCTTCTTATGTGCAATGAAGAGGTTGTGGACCGGCTGTTCAAAAAAAAAAAGCTTTGAACCTCATAAATTGAATAAAAAAAATATCTTCGCCGCTCATTCACGAATACAATGCATAAAGCTCAATCGATTCCCCATGCTGCTAAAATATTTTCGGGAACAGCATCCGAAGCACTGGCAGTAGAAATAGCAAAACATTTTGGCTGCGACCCCGGAAAGCTTAGCATTCAACGCTTTGCAGACGGTGAGATTTCTCCTAATTACCTTGAAAGTGTGAGAGGAGATTATATCTTTTTAGTACAAAGTACCTACTCCCCCGGAGATAACCTTATGGAATTACTGCTGATGATCGATGCCGCAAAGAGAGCATCGGCCTATAAAGTAATAGCCGTTTTGCCTTATTACGGTTATGCAAGGCAGGATCGGAAAGATCGTCCTAGGGTAGCTATCGGTAGTAAACTGGTGGCAAACATGCTCACAGCAGCTGGAGCGGATCGTATTGTAACCATGGATTTACATGCTCCGCAGATACAGGGCTATTTCGATATCCCGGTGGATCACCTCGACAGTCATGCAGTCTTCATTCCCTATATTGAAAAGTTACAGCTAAAAAACCTTACCTTTGCGGCCCCTGACGTGGGAGCAACCAATAGAATCAGGGAAATTGCGAGCTATTTTAACGCGGATATGGTGATTTGTGATAAGCACCGGAAGCGCGCCAACGAGATAGCAAGCATGCGGTTAATTGGTGATGTAGAAGGGAAAGATGTGGTGATCATTGATGATATCTGCGATACCGGTGGTACATTGGCCAAATGTGCTTCACTCATCAAAGAAAAAGGGGCCAATAGTGTAAGAGCGATGATAACGCACCCCTTGTTGAGCGGTAAAGCTTACGAGAATATAGAGAGCAGCGTGTTAGAGGAACTGGTAGTATGTAATACCATTCCCTTGAAAAAGGAAAGCCCAAAAATAAAAGTTATTTCAGTGGCTGAATTATTCGCGGTAGCGATCAAGCATGCTTTCGAAAACAAGAGTATCACAAGTTTATTTGTGCACTCAAACCTGAGAACGAGTTAGTAAATATTAAAACAAAATAAAAATGAAAACAATTACAATCGAAGGACAACTGAGGACCGAGTTTGGCAAGTCAGCCACCCGCCAGGTTCGCTCTCAGGGAAATGTGCCTGCTGTAATTTACGGGGGTGCTAAAGAAGTAAACTTCAGTGCGTCTACTGCAGCGTTTAAGCCTTTAGTGTATACACCTAACTTCCAGGTAGCGGAAGTTAAAGTGGATGGAACAACTTACAGATGCATTTTGAAAGATCTTCAGTTTGACAAAGTAACTGATGCCTTAATTCACGTAGATTTATTAGAGCTGGTAGAAGACAAAAAAGTTATTGCTACTGTACCTCTTAAATACACAGGAACCTCTAAAGGTGTAAGAGCCGGTGGTAGATTTGTTTCTAAAATCAAATCGGTAAAAGTAAAAGCTTTACCCAAGCATTTAACTGAAACAATTGAAGTTCCTATTGATAATCTTGAGATCAACGAAAATATCAGGATCGAAGATATCGTTGCTCCGGATATGGAGATATTGAACTCTCCTCGTATCCCGGTTGCTTCTGTGGTAATGACAAGACAATTAAAACAGGAAGAAGCAGCAGCAGGTAAAAAATAATTATAGCAAAAGCTGTAAAATAGGCTGTCTCATCAGAGGCAGCCTATTTTTTTGCCCTGTTTTTGCATTTCGTTAAATGATCGCAGGTCTGTTAAGTCAGATAATTTGAATATCTTTTCTATTATTTCAATAAATCAGTGATATGAGAATAGAGTATGAGCTTAAATTAGGTTTTAAAGATGTAATGATACGCCCTAAACGATCTACTTTGAAAACAAGGGCCGATGTGGAACTGGAACGTGATTTCACATTTTTACATTCGGGAAAAACCTGGAGGGGAGTGCCTGTTATAGCAGCCAACATGGACACTGTGGGAACATTTGATATGGCGCTGGCACTATCTGCCGAGCAGATTATCACTGCTATTCATAAGCATTATTCCATTGAAGAGTGGAGCGCTTTTTTAGATGGCGCCGACGATGAACTATATCAATATATTGCCGTAAGTTCAGGTACCGGTAAGTCCGATGCAGATAAGCTGCAACTATTGCTGAGCCGGTACCCACAACTCAATTTTATTTGTATCGATGTAGCCAACGGCTACTCCGAACATTTTGTACAATTTGTAAAACAAACGCGTAGCTTATATCCCGGCAAAACAATCATCGCCGGCAACGTGGTAACAGGAGAGATGGTTGAGGAATTGTTATTGGCTGGCGCCGATATTATTAAAGTAGGCATTGGTCCGGGATCGGTATGCACTACCAGGGTAAAAACAGGAGTGGGGTATCCCCAGTTATCTGCCATCATAGAATGTGCGGATGCGGCGCATGGTTTAGGAGGGCAGATCATTTCTGATGGGGGATGTAAAGTGCCCGGAGATGTAGCCAAAGCTTTTGGTGCAGGAGCTGACTTTGTGATGTTGGGCGGTATGCTGGCCGGACATGACGAAAGCGGGGGAGAAGTGATCGAGGAGAACAATGAGAAGTACAAGCTGTTTTATGGCATGAGCTCAAAAACTGCAATGGACAAGCATGCTGGCGGGGTAGCCAACTACAGGGCGTCAGAAGGTAAAACGGTAAAGATTCCTTACCGGGGCGCGGTAGCTGATACCTTAAAAGATCTGTTAGGTGGCATTCGTTCTACCTGTACTTATGTAGGGGCTGCCCGGCTGAAGGAATTGACCAAACGAACCACTTTTATAAGGGTGGCAGAGCAGCATAACGAGGTATTCGGATCATAATTGCCTTTGTCGATTATTACATTGACAAAAATGACGATCGCCAATGAAACGATATTTCTATATAAAGTCCTGGTTACGAGATTTTTAGTTGCTAATAACCGGCATGTAGGGCAGGTATAAGGTCTCCTTTTTCAATTTTTTTTAAAATAATTTGTGTAAAAAGTTTTGTGATGTTGTGAGAAGTTCTATATTTGCAACCCGTTAGCGAATAGCGTAGTTCTTAAAGTGTTGTAATTGTTTGGCAGAGAGATGGTTAGGTTGAATTTATTAAAAATAAATTTGGTTAATTAGAATAAAGCTTTTACATTTGCATCCCGTTTGAGAGATAAAGCGGAAAAGAAGTTCTTAGAAAAGCCCTTAGGGTACTGGATAACAAATTAATAATGAATGTCTTAAGTTTTAAGCATTCCGCTTATTTCCCACCTTTGCAGTTAAGTCTGCGTCTTTAGAAAGCTTTGAAAAAAAAGTTTTAAGAAAGTTGGTTTGAGTTTCGAAATTTCTCCTTATCTTTGCCGTCCGAAAATAATTGATCGGATAGTTCTTAGAGAGGTTTTTGATTGGTTTTAGAGATTGATTCTTTAGAAATAAATTCAAAAAAAGTTTCGAAAAAATTTGGCAGATTGAAGTAAAGATACTAACTTTGCAATCCCAATTAAAAAACAACACTACGAAAGTTGTTTGGTTCTTCAGAAAGTTTATAGGAAAGATGAAAGGAGCGAGAGAGTCGCCCATGAGTGGTAAGCCCGCGGATGATGAGATATCGGGGTAGTATTTTACGCTCATTAAGTTTAGAAATTAGTTCTTTAGATATTTGATAATGACATTAGGTCTGGTGGTTCATAACCATAATTATCACTTTAATCATTAGCATATTAGCACATCAGCAAATTAGCTAATTGGTTGTAAGTTCTTTGAAAGTTTGGAAACAATAGCACAATCAAATCGTCGTAAGACGACACGAAAGGTAAGTCAAAAGCAAATAACATTCGATTTTTGACACGTTAATTTTTCTTCTTGAGAATTTTTAATAGTCAGCAATCAAACTCATTTACAACGGAGAGTTTGATCCTGGCTCAGGATGAACGCTAGCGGCAGGCTTAATACATGCAAGTCGAGGGGCAGCGGGGTAGCAATACCGCCGGCGACCGGCAAACGGGTGCGGAACACGTACACAACCTTCCTTTTAGTGGGGGATAGCCCAGAGAAATTTGGATTAATACCCCGTAACATGTTGGTGAGGCATCTCACTGATATTATAGTGGCAACACGCTAGAAGACGGGTGTGCGTATGATTAGGTAGTTGGCGGGGTAACGGCCCACCAAGCCTTCGATCATTAACTGGTGTGAGAGCACGACCAGTCACACGGGCACTGAGACACGGGCCCGACTCCTACGGGAGGCAGCAGTAAGGAATATTGGTCAATGGAGGAAACTCTGAACCAGCCATGCCGCGTGGAGGATGAAGGTCCTCTGGATTGTAAACTTCTTTTATATGGGACGAAAAAAGGGAATTCTTTCTCGACTGACGGTACCATATGAATAAGCACCGGCTAACTCCGTGCCAGCAGCCGCGGTAATACGGAGGGTGCAAGCGTTATCCGGATTCACTGGGTTTAAAGGGAGCGTAGGTGGGTTAGTAAGTCCGTGGTGAAATCTCTGAGCTTAACTCGGAAACTGCCATGGATACTATTAGTCTTGAATATTGTGGAGGTTAGCGGAATATGTCATGTAGCGGTGAAATGCTTAGATATGACATAGAACACCAATTGCGAAGGCAGCTGGCTACACATATATTGACACTGAGGCTCGAAAGCGTGGGGATCAAACAGGATTAGATACCCTGGTAGTCCACGCCCTAAACTATGGATACTCGACATACGCGATAAACTGTGTGTGTCTGAGCGAAAGCATTAAGTATCCCACCTGGGAAGTACGACCGCAAGGTTGAAACTCAAAGGAATTGGCGGGGGTCCGCACAAGCGGTGGAGCATGTGGTTTAATTCGATGATACGCGAGGAACCTTACCTGGGCTAGAATGCGAGTGCCGTACCGTGAAAGCGGTATTTCTAGCAATAGACACAAAGCAAGGTGCTGCATGGCTGTCGTCAGCTCGTGCCGTGAGGTGTTGGGTTAAGTCCCGCAACGAGCGCAACCCCCATCACTAGTTGCCATCAGGTAACGCTGGGAACTCTAGTGAAACTGCCGTCGTAAGACGCGAGGAAGGAGGGGATGATGTCAAGTCATCATGGCCTTTATGCCCAGGGCTACACACGTGCTACAATGGGTAGGACAAAGAGTCGCAACACGGTGACGTGAAGCTAATCTCAAAAACCTACTCTCAGTTCAGATCGTAGTCTGCAACTCGACTACGTGAAGCTGGAATCGCTAGTAATCGTATATCAGCAATGATACGGTGAATACGTTCCCGGACCTTGCACACACCGCCCGTCAAGCCATGAAAGCCGGGTGTACCTAAAGTCGGTAACCGTAAGGAGCTGCCTAGGGTAAAACTGGTAATTGGGGCTAAGTCGTAACAAGGTAGCCGTATCGGAAGGTGCGGCTGGAATACCTCCTTTTTAGAGCAAGCACTTATCTGTGCTGTTGTTTCCTTTTCTTTCAATATTATTGAAGTTGAAAGGTTGATCGGTTGAAAAGTTAATAAGGGTTTTACCTTTTCAACCAGTAAACCTGTCAACTTAAACAAAGTTCTTTACATAAGACCTGATGGCCAAATTTGAGAGCGGCAATCTAAAGCCAAAAGCTGATAAGCATTAGCACATTAGCATATTAGCAAATTGGCACATTAGTAAACAGATCCGTAGCTCAGCCTGGTTAGAGCACTACACTGATAATGTAGGGGTCACCAGTTCAAATCTGGTCGGGTCTACTAAAACTCTGGGGGGTTAGCTCAGTTGGCTAGAGCATCTGCCTTGCACGCAGAGGGTCATCGGTTCGACTCCGATATCCTCCACAAAGTAGGAGGTAATGTTTTAAAAGAAGCCTCACAGAATAGTTCTTTACATACTGATAATGACTTAAAAATAGTTTTAAGGTCTGATGGTTCGCAACCATATTATCAACTACGATCATTAGCACATTAGCATATTAGCTGATTGGCAAATTGATTAAAAGTTCTTTGACATATTGGAAAAAATATTGTTAGGAGAGTACCTAACATAGTTTATCGATCATAATTGTAATTATATCACCAAAATTTTTGGTTGGTCTGAAGCAATGTGGTCGGGTAACAACTACAACAAACTAAATAAAAAAGTCCAGTAGAGATACTGGCCTCATATTAATTAAGTTTTATAAACTTTTTTAAAGCAATTAAGGGCGTATGGTGGATGCCTTGGGTCTGAGAGGCGATGAAGGACGTGGTAAGCTGCGATAAGCCAGGGGGAACTGCACACGAGTATTATATCCCTGGATTTCCGAATGGGACAACCTGTTACGTTGAAGACGTATCACTCGAAAGAGAGCCAACCCGGAGAACTGAAACATCTAAGTACCCGGAGGAAAAGAAAATAAGTCAATGATTCCCTAAGTAGTGGCGAGCGAACAGGGAAGAGCCTAAACCGGCTTCGCGTGCGGAGCCGGGGTTGTAGGACCACATTTAGAAAGCATCATCAAGCTGAATTTTTTGGAAAATTAAGCCATAGGGCGTGAAAGCCGCGTAAGCAGAAATTGATGTGGACGAGTGGTATCCTGAGTAGGGCGGGACCGGAGGAATCCTGCTTGAATCTGCCAGCACCATCTGGTAAGGCTAAATACTCCTCAGACACCGATAGTGAACCAGTACCGTAAGGGAAAGGTGAAAAGCACCCTAAATAAGGGAGTGAAATAGTACCTGAAACCGTACGCCTACAAGCGGTCGGAGCAACTATATGTTGTGACGGCGTGCCTTTTGCATAATGAGCCTACGAGTTAGTCCTCACTGGCGAGGTTAAGTTTTAAACAACGGAGCCGTAGCGAAAGCGAGTCCGAATAGGGCGCTTAGTCAGTGGGGCTAGACGCGAAACTTTGTGATCTATCCATGGGCAGGTTGAAGGTGTGGTAACACACACTGGAGGACCGAACCCGTTGACGTTGAAAAGTCTTGGGATGACCTGTGGATAGGGGTGAAAGGCCAATCAAACTGAGAGATAGCTCGTTCTCCCCGAAATGTTTTTAGGAACAGCCTCGGTTTATAAAGTCTGTTAGAGGTAGAGCTACTGATTGGGCTAGGGGGCTTCACCGCCTACCAAACCCTGACAAACTCCGAATGCTAACAGATGTTTACCGGGAGTGAGGCTGCGGGCGCTAAGGTCCGTGGCCGAGAGGGAAATAACCCAGAATAGCAGCTAAGGTCCCCAATGCATAGTTAAGTTAATCAAACGATGTAGAGCTTCTATAACAGCCAGGATGTTTGCTTGGAAGCAGCAATTCATTTAAAGAGTGCGTAACAGCTCACTGGTCGAGAGGCTCTGCGCGGAAAATAATCGGGTATTAAACTATGAACCGAAGCTCTATGATCGGCGCTAGGCGCATGATCGGTAGGGGAGCATTCTGACTGCATCGAAGGTGTACGGCGACGTATGCTGGAGCGGTTAGAAAAGAAAATGTAGGCATAAGTAACGATAAATAAGGTGAAAAACCTTATCGCCGAAAGTCTAAGGGTTCCTGATCAACGTTAATCGGATCAGGGTTAGCCCGGTCCTTAGTCAAACCCGAAAGGGGTAGACGATGGAAAGCAGGTTAATATTCCTGCGCCCACTATGCATTAAAAGTGACGGAGAATGCTAGCACTACAGGCTGACGGATTAGCTGAGTGGATCCTTCGGGTGAAGCGCAAGTGTGAAAGTTCTTCCAAGAAAAGCGAGCATAGCGGCCGGTACCGCAAACCGACACAGGTAGACGGGATGAGTATTCTAAGGCGCTCGGGTGAGCCGTGGAGAAGGAACTAGGCAAATTGATGCTGTAACTTCGGGATAAAGCATACCTACTTCGGTAGGTCTCAGTAAAATGGTTCAACCAACTGTTTAACAAAAACATAGGGCCCTGCAAAATCGAAAGATGACGTATAGAGCCTGATACCTGCCCGGTGCTGGAAGGTTAAGGAAGGATGTTCGGAGTAATCCAAAGCTTCTGACTGAAGCCCCAGTAAACGGCGGCCGTAACTATAACGGTCCTAAGGTAGCGAAATTCCTTGTCGGGTAAGTTCCGACCTGCACGAATGGTCTAATGAGTTGAACGCTGTCTCCTCCACGAGCCCGGTGAAATTGTAGTATCGGTGAAGATGCCGGTTACCCGCCACGGGACGGAAAGACCCCGTGAACCTTCACTATAACTTTGCATTGATTTTGAATTACGGATGTGTAGCATAGTTGGGACGCTATGAAGCGGTGGCGCCAGCCATTGTGGAGCGGTCGTTGAAATACCAACCTTCTTTGATTTAGGATCTAATCCCTCGCGGGAAACAGTGCATGGTGGGTAGTTTGACTGGGGTGGTCGCCTCCTAAAGAGTAACGGAGGCTTGCAAAGGTTCCCTCAGTACGGTTGGTAATCGTACGCAGAGCGCATTAGTATAAGGGAGCTTGACTGTGAGGCAAACAGGCCGAGCAGGGACGAAAGTCGGCTAAAGTGATCCGGCGGTTCTGTATGGAAGGGCCGTCGCTCAAAGGATAAAAGGTACTCCGGGGATAACAGGCTGATCTCCCCCAAGAGCTCATATCGACGGGGAGGTTTGGCACCTCGATGTCGGTTCGTCACATCCTGGGGCTGGAGAAGGTCCCAAGGGTTCGGCTGTTCGCCGATTAAAGTGGCACGTGAACTGGGTTCAGAACGTCGCAAGACAGTTCGGTCCCTATCTGTGGTGGGCGTTAGTAAATTGAGAGAACATGACCTTAGTACGAGAGGACCGGGTCGTACGTACCGCTGGTGTATCAGTTGTGCCGCCAGGTGCAATGCTGAGTAGCTAAGTACGGACAGGATAAACGCTGAAAGCATCTAAGCGTGAAACCTATCTCAAGATGAGTTTACTTTTAAGGGCCGTAAGAGACTATTACGTTGATAGGCTACAGGTGTAAAGGTGGTAACATCAAAGCCGAGTAGTACTAATTGCCCGTACGCTTTAATTTTATTTTGTTAGGTACTCTTCTAATTTTTTTCTTTTTCCAATATGTTATTTTATTCAAGTTGAAAAGTTGATAAGTTCACAAGTTAATAAGGACTTACCTGTTAACTAAATACTTATAAACCTGTCAACTCAAGAATTTATGGTGGTTATACCAAGGGTGTTCACCTCTTCCCATACCGAACAGAGAAGTTAAGCCCCTTAAGGCCGATGGTACTGCACCACAATGCGGGAGAGTAGGTAGCTGCCATTCTTTTTACAGAAGCCTCACAATTTTGTGAGGCTTTTTTGTGTGCCTATAGCTCAACAAGTCGACCAGCCTATGCCACGACCCTTCGCCGAAGGGCCCACCTTAACACGCCAGCTACCCCTAGCAGTAACAAAATGAAATTTATGCCTGACACACCAATGACAATTATCCAACCTGATTTATATTCATGAGCATCGTTTTGTATCAGCGAAATACATATCTATACAATGAGTTAAACAAGGGTATCTTTGCTGCTCATTTTTAATCCAACAAACAATTGAAATTTACAGAATTTGGTTTTGACGATCGTTTAATGGAGGGCATTGAAGCCTCCAACTATCAACAGGCTACTCCTATACAGGAACAGGCTATTCCCCATATACTTAATGGCAAAAATATACTGGCTTTTGCGCAAACCGGCACCGGTAAAACAGCTGCGTTTTATTGCCGCTCATCAACAGGTTACTTACAGAAGAAACCAGCAGTAACGGCATCAGTGCAATGATCATTGTACCTACCCGTGAACTGGCGATCCAGATATCCCAGCACCTGGAAGGACTTTCCTACTTCACCAATTTGAGCTCTATTGCTGTATATGGCGGAGGTAATGGTAATGATTTTATACAGGAAAAGAGAGCGATGACCATGGGGGCTGATATAGTGGTATGTACGCCCGGGAAAATGATGGCTCATATTAAAATGGGCTATGTTAAGTTACAGTCTTTACGCTACCTGGTGTTAGATGAAGCTGATCGCATGCTGGATATGGGTTTCTATGAAGACATCATGTTTATCATCGGCAAGCTACCCCAGGAACGGCAAACCATGCTGTTTTCGGCAACCATGCCTCCCAAAATAAAAATATTGGCAAGAAATATATTGAAAGATCCTGTTGAGGTCAGCATCGCTATGAGCAAGCCGCCTGAAAAGATATTGCAGCAGGCCTATATGGTATACGATGAGCAAAAAATTCCTTTGATACAATACCTGCTTAAGGAAAAACAATATAAAGGCGTTCTTATTTTTGCGGCAGTAAGGTAAAAGTAAAGGAGCTCGCCAGGGATCTGCGAAGAGTAGGTATTAAAGCGGGCGAAATACATAGCGACCTGGAACAGGATAGCAGGGAAGACGTGCTAATGCAATACCGTAGCGGAAGACTACCTGTGCTGGTGGCAACCGATATCCTGGGACGAGGTATTGACATAGACCATATCGATTTGATCATCAATTTTGATGTTCCGGGTGATGGTGAAGATTATGTACACCGGATTGGACGTACTGCCAGGGCGGAAGCAACCGGTAGTGCATTTACTTTTGTGAATCCCAAGGAGCAACGGAAGTTTCAGGCCATTGAGAAATTGATTGCTAAGGAGGTTGATAAAATGACGATACCTGAGCACCTCAGGACAACAGCCGGCGTATAACCCCGCACCTCAAAATTCTGCCAGGAGAAAAAAAGGATATTACCGGCATTCAGGCAACAGGCATAAATAAACACAGCTTTCGTTCATATAAGGTTGAGTTGAGAGGCTTTCCGCACTAATGAGGCTACATTCCGCTGTCAAATTTACGAGCAGGTTTTTCCGTGCGTATCAACTGTAGTGATACTTATATATAGGTTCCCGGCAATTTCACTATTGGGTAAAGCCATCGGCAATTAACTCTAATACTTCCTTTTCGCGCGGGTAAGAATAATATTATGAACATCCGGACTTTGTTGCAAAGCAAGAGCGGCTTCATTACTAAAAAATACCTTCCTTTTATAACGGTACGAATAGCTTCCATCAATTCGGGCCGGGGTGGCATTTTTTAATATATAACCGGACGCCCCGTTATCCATCATTTTGCTGATAAACTATGTTGGTTAAAAGTGCTGAGTCCAATGATAAAAACTGAAGGATAAGTACTTTCTCACTCTTTACACAGATCGATCCCCGTTTTATCGGAAAGATTAATGTCCATTAAAATGACATCGGGCTGATGGTTTTTCAGGAAAGCCAGGCAGGACGCCGGCACTGGTGGCATGTCCCATCCAGTTGATATCTTTTTCCCTGCACCAGTAGCGATTGGATGCCTTCTTATTTATCAATAGTGATCATCCAACTATAAAAGAGATTGATTTGCATTGTGCCATTTGCGTTTGGCTACACTATTGTCAGGTTAAAGGTAATTCTAATCAAAACAGACGTGCCTTGTTATTAAGAGATTGTATATCCAGTTTGCCGTTTAAAAAAAATGATCCTGTTTTCAATATTATTCATCCTATACCGCTGCTTTGTTTAAGTGTGTGGTGGTCAAACCCTTTACCATCGTCTTCTACGGTTACAGATAGCGTGTGATCGTGTAACACTTAATTGAAACAATGGCGGTTTTTGCCGCTGCATTGTCCATTATGCTATTGTTGATCAGTTTCCTGCACATGCGGTAAATGGTAACCGCAACTGGTTTGCTCTATACTGAATATCGTTAAGTCCTATAGACTTGTAAGAGACTTTCAGGGCGCCGCTTTGCGATATATGCAAACAGAAATCCTGCAGGGCTGTGTCCAAACCAAATTTAAACCAACGCTTCAGGCATCATATTATGAGCCACGCGACGCATTTCTGGATAGACTATCCAGCATGTCTATACTGCGTTCAAAAGCTGCGCATTTTCAGGCGTCATTAATTAGATTTCCCTTCATGGTATTTAAAGCATATTTTATGCCACTGAGCATGCCACCCAAACCATCATGCAAAGTCTTTGGCGAGACGGGTACGTTCCTGTGATTCCCCTTGTAATACAGCTTCAGTGGCGGTTAATTGTTGCTGGGTTTCAAGTTCTGTAATGCGCTGTAGTTGCAGCTTTTGGCGGTTTTTTGTAGTTTCGGTAGCCCCAATACCAAAATAACTAAAAGGGCAGCAGCGCCGCCGAATAAGACATAATTCAGCGTATTTTTCTGACGAATAGACAATTGTTGTATTTCCTTCTCATCCTGCAATATCTTTATCTCGTTGTCTTTCCCCTGCACTTTAAACCGCGTTTCCATAACGGCAATATTTTCTTTCATCTCTTCGGAAGAAAGGCTGTCGGATAAGCTTATTTTTTTTAAAAAGAAATTTATTGGCATTTTCATAGTCTTTATTTTGCATGTACCAATGGGCAAGATTATTATAAGCATTTAATTCTGCAGTTCGAATTTTAAAGGCCACAGATTTGGCAAGCAATGAGTCGAGATATTGCTTGGCCTCTTTTAGTTTCCCCGATTCTGTGAGCACAGCGCTAAGTGGATCCAGAATCGTTAGTTCCAGCTGCTTGTTATCATTTTGAAGCGAATAATCGTATGCTTTTTTTAAATTACTAATAGCTTTTTCATATTGTTTTTCATGTTTGCTTACAAGCCCCCTGTTCTGATAAAAAAAGATATAGGTTGCATTATTGTCAAGCCTCATAACAACAGGTTCAATTTTATCCAGGATCTTTGTGGCTTCTCTGAAATTTTGTGCATCCAGTAATCTCGATACATAGCCTATATTGCGGCGCGCAAAGCTCAACGAATCTCCAGCTTTCTCTGCTGCTGCAATGGCTCTTCTGTCATATTCCATTGCCCGTTCAGGCAATAGCAGCTGGGCATACATGATCGCGATGTTGCCGTAGACAGAGGCTAAAGCATCGGGATCTATTTTTTCAAAAATGATAGCTGCTTGTGTTAAATGATCAATAGCCCGCTTGTAATCGGCTAATTTGGCATAGTCACCTGCAACATTATTGTGCAGCCATGCTAAAGAGGTTACCGCGAATTTGGAAGTGTCTTTCTTTAACAGCATGAAAGCTGTATCAGCGTAAGCCCGTGCATTTTCTGCATCCTCCTTATCCGAATAATAAATCTGCTTATAGTGATAGGCTGCCTGCAGGCCCTTGCGGTAGTTTTGCTCTTTGCTGATACTGATTACTTCGTTGAGATAGGGCAATAGTTGCGAGGTATTTCCGTTTAGTGCAGCCCGTGCATAATCTGTTATTATCCTCACCCGCAACGTATCTCTTTGCGGATGTTTATTGATTTCAGCCTTGATGCTATCAAGCACTTTCGTTTGAGCGGTTCCTATGTATCCATACCCCATTGCTGCTGCAACTATTATAAACCTTTGGGCAGTGGACATCCATCGCATATTTCTGTTTTTACAAATAAACGAATTGAATTTAATGAAATTACTCCCCTTTTTACAGGAATTTATAGGCTTTGCATAGCGTTATCAAAAATAATAAGCAGAATACTACTGCTGTATCGCCCGAATGAGCGATGCGGTTTCATTCAATATCCTGTTTTTACAGGATAAGAAAAAGCTCATATACAGGGCACTTTTACAGAACAAAAAACAAGCAGATGAAAATATTTTTCATAGCAGGGTTAGTAATGCTAAATGCAGTTGTATCAGGCGTAAATGCCCAGGCCCCTGCCACCCAGTGGCAGCGTGCTATAGGTGGAGGTGGTGAGGAAAGTGCTTACTCCATTGAACTAACCCGTGATGGTGGTTATATAATTGCAGGAAGTACCAATTCAACCGATGGGAATCTGACCGGGGTGCCCGGATATTCGCAGGATGACTGCTGGATCGTTAAAGTGGCATCAAACGGTAATATTGAATGGCAAAAAAGGTATGGTAGTTCTGGCATTGATTTGATAAATGATATAAAACAAACTTCTGACGGCGGTTATATTTTCACTGGCAGAAATAACGCTAATGATATAGTAGATGGTGATGTTACAACCGGTTCGGGTGGTTGGCTGGTGAAATTGTCTGAAGCCGGGAATATAGAATGGCAGACTGTTGCAGGTTCAACAGGACGTGCTGTTAGCGAGGCCGCCGGCGGAGGGTATTGGGTAGGAGGAAGCAATTTTGTAGCTAAATATACATCAGACGGTATTAATGTATGGTTGTCTTTCTTGTCATACGCCGTTAACTCAATAGACGCCACTGCCGATGGCGGTGCGATTATTACAGGTGAAGCAACGACAGCCAATCGAGCAGACGTGAAGGTAGTTAAATTAAATAGCCAGGGCGCTGTTGTTGCAGATAAGGAATTGGGCACCCCGGGATACGAAGGAGGGCAGTCGGTTATTCAAACTTCGGACGGAGGATATATCGTTGCGGGCTATGCGTCTGGGGTAGATGTGGATCATGTTCATGGATATAAAGGCGGGTCGGATGCCTGGGTTGTTAAACTAAATAGTTTATTGGACACGGTGTGGACCCGGGCGGTTGGAGGAACCAACAACGATATTGCCAGGAAGATTATACAGGTGGAAGGAGGTTACATGGTTGCTGGCGAGACCGGATCAACAGATGGAGATATTACCGGATACAAGGGAGGTGCCAAAGATGCCTGGATTTTTAAATTAGACAATAACGGAAGTTTGCTTTGGCAGCAATGTTTGGGTGGAAGCTCCAACGATATCTTCTATGATATTTGCCGGGGAGCAGACGGAGGTTATCTGGCGGCAGGCCATACGTATTCAAATGATGGTGACATTTCTGGGGCACATGGCTCTGCCGATCTGTGGATGGTGAAGCTGGATGAGGACCAGGTATTGCCTGTCACATTTGGAACCATTGATGCCTTTCTGAGAAATGGCGCGCTTACGGTAAACTGGACTTCGCAAAAAGAAACCAATAATGCTTATTACCTTGTTGAAGCATCGAAAGACGGAAAGCATTTCGTAACGATCAGCTATAAAGTTTTTACCCAAGCCCTTGATGGTAACTCCGACATCCCGCTTCAATACGCATTTACCAAAAGCTACGTGGAATTACAGGGTCTGGCTCTGCTGTTCTTAAGCTTGTCAATAACATTTAAAAAACGCAAATCCTTATGGCTGTTGAGTTTCGTCATAATGGTGTGTACCCTGAGTGTCTTGTCTTGCAGAAAGAACGGTAATGATATCGCTGATAGCAGTGATCAGAATCTATACATACGCGTAGTACAGGTTGATGCGGATGGCCAAAAAAGTTATTCAAAAGTCATCACCGCTATTCGGCAATAAGCCCATTGATATCCATCTCTTTTCATAAAAACTATTATATGCAATTGCCGAAGTATTGTATGTTGATGAGCATCTTATTATTCCGGGTGATTCTATTTGCTCAAAGCGGTTCGCAAACCTTTGACGCATCCGGAACCTTTACGGTTCCTGCAGGGATTACAAAAATATATGTGGAGGCCTGGGGCGGCGGCGGAGGTGGCACGATCTCTACGATAGGGGCTGCTAATTACAGGTATTCCGGAAGCGGCGGCGGCGGCGGTGGTTTCTCCAGGGGGTATATTACCGTTGTTCCGGGTACTAGTATTAATGTTATTGTGGGTGCAGGAGGAGGGGTAGCCCTGGCGGGTGGAAGCTCTTCTGCAGGTGGGGTAGTGGCCGGGGGCGGCCAGGCAGCACGCTTTGAGCGAATAGGCAGTGCTGCGGTAAATACTTTTGGAGGTGCCGGTGGTACAGGTACTTTTCGAGGAGGCAATGGCGGCAATGGTGTGAGGTCGGATCCTGGTCAGTCATTTGGTAATGGTGGTGGTGGTGGCGGGTCTGCAACCAGAACAGCAAATGGTATGTCTGGTAGTGGCTACACGGGCGGCAGTGGCGAAGGAAACGGGGGAAGCGGCTCTATTGAATATATCATTTATACCATACCGTCAACTGCCGGCGCAGCTCCGGGCGGCGGTGGCGGCGACCATAGGAGCGGTGCTGACGGGCGGGTTATTATCAGCTGGACAGCCCCTGTGAATGCCGAAATAAGCAAGACGGATATTACCTGCTTTCAGGGGTATGGCACTGCCCGGGTTACTGCTTCGGGAGGTGACGGCACTTACGCCTATTTATGGACCCCGGGTAACCTGAGAACCGCCGAGGTCAATAATCTGTTACCCGGAGCATACACCTGTTTGATCACCAGTGGACATGAGCAAACAACCGTATCTGTTGAAATCTCCGAGGGGCCGCAAATGCCTGGCCTTATACCTACAGGAAATAGTAGTGCAACGGTTAATCAAACAGCCGATGGCAACTATAACTATTATTTATCAGGATGCAATACGGCTATTGCCATGATCAATACGACCAATACACCTGATCCCTTGAACGGTCTTACCACAGTAAGAGTTTGGGTAAATGAAACACAGGACCGAAGGTATGTAAGACGACATTACGATATACTGCCTCAGAATAATCCATCCAATGCTACCGCAAGAGTTACCTTATTTTTTAGCCAGGAGGATTTTGACAGCTACAATGCTACACGGCCTAAAATACTGTTACCGGTTGATGCCAATGATAGCCGCAATTACAGGGGAAATATCTACATTGAAAAGAGAAGTGGTAATGGCAACGGGGTAATAAACCAGTATACGGGGGCTCCTGTAACGATACATCCGCAGGAAGTTGTTTGGGATAATGTTGCCAACCGTTGGGAAGTTGTTTTTTTTACAACCGGATTTAGTGGATTCTGGCTGAAAGCCGGAGATGAACCCATAGCGCTGCCCGTAATTTTTGGTGCGGTAGAGGCTTCTGTTAGTAATGGTATATTAGCAGTGAACTGGACATCGCAGGCCGAAACCAATAATGCTTATTTCCAGGTAGAATCATCGGCCGACGGCAATTCTTTTACTATTATCAGCGGTAAGATAGTAACGCAGGCAGAGGACGGTAATTCGAGTGTTCCGCTTCAATATCGCTTTGCGCGCACTTACGCCGGGACTGTTGGCGCTTCCATATTTATTTTACTGTCGTTGCTAAGTTGTCGCAGTCGTAGGCTTTGGACACGACTATACCTGCTCTTTTCATTACTGATATGGGCATTCTTTGCGTGCAACAAATCCGCTAATGATCTTTTGGATACCAGCCGGAATGATGTATTCGTGAGGATCGTACAAACCGACAAAGATGGAGTAAAAACCTATTCTAAAACAATTAAAGCTATTAAACAATAACCCTCTAAAAAAATGATCATGAAAAAAACTATGCTCCAACTCTCCATAGTGCTTGTATTATTTGCCTGTACAAAAAGAGATAAACTATCAACTGACAATGATGTATATACCCCAAAAATAGCAAACGAAAAACTTGCAGTCAAGGGTGACAAAGCCCGTGAAGCCGATGGCACGTTACTAAAGCAATTGCCGGTGAACACTCATATCAATGAAGAGGTTGAAAAGCATTTAAGTGAAATACTGGAGCCCGTTCGTAACCAGTTACAAAAAGCAATTGAAAGTGACGGAACCGGTAATTTCAAAAAATATGAAGCAGCCGTGGCATATGCAAAGAGTTTAAAAGATCCTGAGCTGCAGATCCGGGCAGTGGAGCGTTTGCGAAAAGAGTTCTATCCCTTTATTAAAGAATTGTGGGAGAAAGCCGCTATCGACGAAAAAAAATTTCAACAGGCAATATTAAATATTTTTCCGGAGAACCTTAGAAAAGGGATACAGTTCCAGGAGTTTTTGAATTTTACGATGGGGCCTTCCGAAAAGCCAGAGCCACCCATTCCGCCGGCTCCGCCTGCACCCGAAAATATCTGTGTTAATGTACACGACTTTATGCAGGGCGCCTTTTGGAGGGATGGCTTATTAGTGGGCGGTGTACGAATTTCCATCAGGCCAACGGATGGAAGCAGCGCTGCGTTTGCCACGGTAACTACTACGGCTATCAGTGCAGGTGCTTACACCGGCTGTTCCTGGCTACTCAATAGCATCGCCATGCCCGGAACATTCCCCATTGATGCCAGGCCAATAAGGTATAAGAAAGCTATTAACTGGACAGCTAATGCAACAGCTGTTGCTGTTTTGGGCGGCGCCTGGTCTACTATTGCTTATACCATTAATGCAAACACCGATAAGTTTACGGATCCGGGTGGCGAGATCTATACCGCTGTAGCCCCGGTAATTTTCGTTTGTGTATTACCTAAATCCGCTGCTGTTAGCGATGAACAATTGCTTAGTAAAGTACAGTTGAATACATTGAATTTCGGTGGAGTGGCTTATGCCCAGTCTAAGAGTATATTGATACTGTCTCCGGCTTTCTCTACGGCCACATCCACTATTAGCATAGCGCCGGGGAAGTGGACCGCCTGTGAAGAGTAAAGCAAATGATCTCGTTACCAATTTTAAATTATAATGAAAACAATTTTTAAAAGGATCTCTTCCTGTACAATAGTTTCAATGATGTTCTTGTTGGTGTCCTGTACAAAATCGGATGATATTGCAAAGCCAGGCGAAGCAGCAAAGGAATACAAACTTTCTGAGGTGATTCGCATATCAGCTTCGGGTACTGATACCACAACGATTATATATAAAGGCAACGAAGTAATACAAACCACCCGTTATTCCAATAATACCTCTGTATATACAACAACATATACCAAAGGCAATGGATTTTACAATAGTTCGGTCGTTGTTAATAATCAACCTTCTTTTTCAGGCTATATGCGGGTACATGCCAATGGCTTTATAGACTCTGTATATAGTATGAGGGCAGATAAAACGATCAATAATATCAGCAACTACTATTATGATAATGCAGGCTACTGTACCAGGATGACCAGTAATTATATTACTTATGAGAATGACTACAATATGTACTATGAAAACGGCAACTATAAATACTGGATCAATCATTTCAGGAATTTTACTACGCCTTCACAAAACCGGCGGGATTCCATTGTATTTGAATTCACTGTTATCCCCGATAAGCTGTCTTATAAAACCAGCCTGGCTGACCGGTTTGGAAAAGCTTTGAAAAACCTGGTGCAGAAAAGGAGCTACTATAATCGCTTAACCCGGTTACTTTACCAAACCTGGGAGTATCAGTATCAGGTAAACGAAGCCGGACTGGTAACTGAAGAAGTATGGAATATTTATGATCAACCGGCTGCAAAGCTTATCCGCACAGATACTTCGAGGATGAAATATAGTTATTGAGCCGTTTGTTTAAACTTATTATATCAATCAATAAATAGAAAGTTATGAAACGGATTCAGGCTACACTGTTAGTGGTACTCGCGTTGAGTACATGGGCTTTTATTGCCGTTAGGGACATTATTAACGAATTGGGTATTAAGCATAGTAATGCCCAAAACTATATTTTAAAGAACCTGGTGGGGAATTTTGATGCCACACCGATCGGAAGCGATGCCGTAGAAGATGTAGGAGGAAGTTCTTTAGATGCGCAATTAAAATCATTTAAAGTACCGTATATACGCAACCTGAAAAGCATGGTTGCAGGTGATAAAGCCGCGGTAGCCAAAGATGTTTGTAATTATGTAAAAGAGTATATCAATAGCCATGAGTTTATTGAAGCGTATACGGAGCTTCGGGCTAAAACAAAACCGGTTTCGGAACCCCCGCGGTTATCCCTGGCAGAAGTTCAGAATATTGAAAAAAGTTTAGTACAGGCTGAGAAGGCGCTGACGCAGGCAGCTGGATATATGACCAAACAGCAACTGGCCGAAGCAAAAAAAGCCATTGCAGAACAAAAGCTACAGATACAACAGCAAAAAGATCCTACACCTAATAAAACACGGTGGGAAAAAATGTACCCGGCCGATCCGGCGGTAATGGTAAAGAAACGTTTGCAGGAGTACCTGGCATTAGCAGCAACAGTTGACTTTAAAGCGGAAATAACTGGCTCTGGCGGCAGCCGCACATTTGTTAACCCTGCTTATGAAGCCAGACCGGTAAAATGGAAAGTGATTTATAGAGCCGGTAAAGAGGTGAATGATGTGGTTACCGGCTTTGTAAAACAATGGCTGGCGGGCGAAATAATTGCAAAGGAGAAAACGACAATGACCCAATACAAAGACGTTGCTATGTCATCGGGCAAGGGCAATGGTAGCGCTGGTGGCGGTAAGCAACAGGAGCGGGACGAAGATTCCGGCGATAACGAAAGCATTGTAGCCGGAAAGGCTAAAGAAGTGAAGAATCTTTTCAAAAAAGTGAAGCAAAAAATTGTAGAGTAGCCGGTGGATTTTACAATTTAACCAACCATAAACAGCAACTATCTTAATCTATTTTTCTTCTTAAATATTTCCGGATAGGAATGTCCAACCCGATCATAATGATGTAGGCGAATACAATGAGCAGTACGGTTCCAATAGGGATCACTACCCACATTTGATCCATTGAAAGCGGATGTTTTTCCAGGTAACTTAAGAGCAGCCATAGTATGGGATAATGCACCATGTATAATGGATAGGAAATAGCACCTGAAAATTCGCAGATCTTTTTCGCCCTTCCCTTCAATGAAATACCAGCGCCTAAAGCTACAATTAAAGGAAAATAAAGAATAACGATCAACGGATCCACAAAGGGAGCGGTTGCTGTTGTATAAGGCACCAGGAAGGATGCCAGCAGTAAAATGCTAATGAAGGTAAATCCCAGCCGGTTGTTGATGATCCATTTAAAACGGTACACACACATTCCTGCAAGAAAAGAATAGAGTACCCTGATGCCACCGCCCCAGAAATTATCGCCACTCCAACCCACACCAATATATCCTGATTTGTAAGACTCGTAGCCAAGAAGAAATGCTGCAGCAATCATTAGCAGCAGCAGGCCATATCTCTTCAGCCTGTAAAACAGTAAGGCATAAAAGATATTGGCAATATATTCCCAGAACAGCGACCAGGTAGGCGGGTTGAGATGGAATAGGTTAAAATAGCGTTCCTGCACCAGGGGGTAGGGGATTAATGTGCTGCCCGAGATAAACATCAGCATCGCATTCTTTAAGCCGTACTGTTGATAGAGATTACTATAAGGATCGAACACAAAAGCGATCAGGCCAATAACCGAGCCGATGACAACCAGGGGATGGAGACGAATCAGGCGAAGCTTAAGAAAACGCCCCAATCCAATCTCTTTGATCTTTTCATCATAGGCATAGGTTATTACGAAACCCGAAAGGCAAAAGAAAAAGTCTACTGCCAGGTAACCATGCCCGATAAAACTATCTTCATATTTAGGTGCTGCAAACTCCATAAAATGGAATACCACTACAGCTATGGCAGCTATACCCCTGAGGCCATCAAGGGTTTCGAAATGCTTTTTTGTATTTAAGAGCTCTGTGCCGGTTAAAGACATGTTTAATTTTTTCTGCCGGCAGGGGGGCTGCCTATGGCGGTTAAAAACAATCAGTTTGCAAAAGAAGTCATTCATATGCAAACACAGCCTGTTTTTTTGTACCATTTTTTCGCTTTTTTGTATTAATTTCTGTAGTCTTTTGGGGCCGGTATAATCTCTATCTTCGTTATAAGATCAATCAATCATTCATGCGCATATGTAGCTTATTTATTTTTTGGACCATTTGTAATGTTGGATTTACCCATGCTCAGTCTACCGTGGAGTGCGTGCAGAAAGCAAATGCTTTATACGAGCAGGATAAAAAGCAGGAAGCGAAGGTCTTATATGAGAAGGCGGCGCTATTGAATAACGCAGATGCTCATTTTTATTTAGCATACAGGTATGCCCTGGCCGATAATGATCGCGTTTTTCATTTCAAGCAAGCAGCTTTGAAGGGGCATGGAGAGGCCATGAGCTATTTTTTAGATGAGGCTTTTTTCAGGCAAAACAATTTATTTAAAGCTGATCTTTTTTCGATACTAGCCGTCTATGAGAAAGGAAAGCAAGCCAACCCGGCAATGCAATTTTACAACGAAGCAGGACGTATCAGGAGTATTAAATATGCTGCCGAAGCCGGACCCTTTGACGCGAATGCTTTCGTGAAAAAATATGACATTGATACGGGTAAAATGAATCAGTTTTATTCGGTCTGGGAAATAGCTGAAGCGGCTTCGCAACGGAAAGGGCGCTTTGCCGATGTGGATAATAAACTGCTTTTGCAATTGATCAGTCGTGGCGGCGGTGTACCCGCTGAATTAATGATTGCTATAGATACGGCCTACCAAGTGTGGAAGGGGAAGCAGCAGTTTGAATTTAATATATGCCACTATGTAACCAGCGGTTATGGTATGGGCTACTGTGCCAGGAGAGGTGCCGCTGACAGTGAAGTTCAAATCCATAAAAGGCTGAGCCTGCTGACGGCCCGTCTTAAAAATGGAAGCGGCAAATACCTGAAGCAGTCTTATAAAGCTACTGCCAACTTTTTGGAGGCAAAGGTATGGAACGAAGAGTTGCATGGAGGCAGTGGCTATGCAGCCTGGGCAACGGAGTCTTTAGTAAAGCAAAAAAATGAATTTGTACAACTGATAGAAAATTTGAACAGCGGAAAACTGCCTAAGGGTGTAGCAGAGATGAAGGATAATGATGCACGGTTGAATGCGGTGTATAACGATGTATTAATAAAGCTTAGGAAAAAACCGCTGACAGATTTTAATACAGAAGTGAATGCAGATGGACTGAGAAAAACGCAGAGACTTTGGATCCCTTACCGCGATGAAACAGCGGCGCTATTATATGCGATGAGACCGGATGTAAAAAAACAACAGTGGCTGAACTGGATCACTGAACAACGTATAAGGGAACTGGCCGCTTTACTTCAATATCAGCAATAGCCTCTAAATAAATAGCAGCGTCACTTTCGTTCCGCTGCTATTTGAAACCCAACATAAAAAATCTGGCTACGATCCAACGGCTCCGCCGCCCAGGGCTTTATATAGTTGTATCAATATGTTCACGTGATTACGCTCTGTCTTGATTAAATCCATCTCTGCATTGATCTTACTTTTTTGTGCTGCGATAATTTCAAGGTAAGTTGCATAGGCGTTCACATAAAGATCCTGCGATACATGCAAGCCTTTATCAAGAGCCGATACTTCCTTTCTTTTTTCAGTTAAAATCTGTTGGTTATTGGCGATATAGCTGAGTAAGGTTTTCACTTCCTGAAAGGCCCCATTAACCGTTTTCTGGTAGTTAAGAAAAGCAATTTCCTGTTCGGCTGTTGCTACTTTAAAGCCTGCTTTTAATTGACGTTTCTGAAATACCGGAGCAGTAAGGCCTCCAATCAACTGATAAGCTATAGAAGTGGGGTTAAACAGTTTCTCCGCGTTGAATGAGTTGAACCCTGCAAAAGCGCCGATTGTCAGGCTGGGGAAGAAGGCTGCCCGGGCGGCTTTAGCGTCGGCATGTGATGCAGCCAGTTCATGATAGGACATCCTGATATCGGGTCTGTATTCCAGCAGCTGGTTGGGGTTGCCATGTTGCGCCAGGTATTGGATAGACCTGGTATCGATGGAAGCACCTCTTTTAATAGCGCCCGTATAGCTGCCGGTAAGTTCCAGTAATTTGTTTTCTGTAGCTACAATTTCCTGTTTGATGCTATATAAGGAAGCCTTTGTATTAGATAGTTGTGCATCAAACTGCTGAACCGCCAGCTCGGTAGCCCTTCCTACTTCTTTATGTATCTTTACTACTTCCAGCGCTTTTTCCTGTAGTTTGATATTCTGGTTCAGGATCGACACTTCTTTATCCAGCATAACTAACTCATAGTATAAGGTTGCCGTATGCGTTACCAGCGCTGCATTCAGTAAATCCTTTCCCTGCTGAGTGGCCAGGAATCTTTCCATAGCCGCACCTTTTAAACTGTTCAGCTTTCCCCAAAGGTCAATTTCCCAGGAGGCGCTCAATCCCAGCCAGTAATCTGGAGTGATGAAAGTAGGTATCTGCTGGCTGTTATCAATATTAGGTGAGAGGTTGGTGTCGAAGTTACCAACCCCTTCCATAGTATGTTTACCATAGTGCGTTCCGGAAGCCCTTAAACCTGCAGTAACTGAAGGCAGGAGCGCTCCTTGCCTAGCTTCCAGGTAAGCCGTAGCTATTTTAATTCTCTCCGAGGCGATCTTGTTGTCCAGGTTGTTGGTAAGTACCTTATTGATCAGGGCGATAAGGTCGGGATCCTGGAAGAAGTCGCTGAAATGCAGTCTCGCAACATTATTAGAATCGATCGGCATTTTAGCTTCGTATGCATCTGGTAAAGGTTTTATTTCTTTTACCGAGCTCAGCTTTGGGGCGTTACAGCCAAAGGCCAGTAATGAGATGCTAACCGGTATGATTATTTTATTTCTTTTCATTGTCTGCATTTTGAGATTGGGGTAATGACACTACAACTGGTTTTTTCTTTTTCCTTTCTGACAGCCGGGCAAAAAGCACGTACAGTCCGGGTATGATCAGCAGACCAAATAGGGTACCAATCAACATACCACCGGAGGCTGCCACACCTATTGACCGGTTACCATTGGCACCGGCGCCTGATGCAATACAAAGCGGGATCAGCCCGGCGATGAAGGCAAAAGAAGTCATCAGGATAGGCCTTAATCTTTGCGTAGCTCCTTCTATCGCTGCCTCCAAAACCGGCTTTCCTTCTTTGCGACTTTGTATAGCAAACTCAACAATAAGAATAGCATTTTTACCCAGTAGGCCAATCAGCATCACCAGGGCAACCTGGGCATATATATTATTGTCAAGTCCTGCCATTTTAAGGAAGATGAAAGAACCGAATATGCCTGCAGGTAAACTAAGGATTACCGGTAGCGGAAGCAGGAAGCTTTCGTACTGTGCTGCCAGTAGCAGGTACACAAACAAAAGACATAAGGCAAAAATGTATACAGCCTGGTTGCCTGAAAGTATTTCCTCCCGGGTCATGCCACTCCAGTCAAAATCATATCCGCGTGGTAGTTTTTCAGCGGCTACTTTTTCAACGGCCTTAATAGCATCGCTACTGCTGTATCCGGGAGCCGGTTCTCCATTGATCATGGCGGAGGTAAACATATTATAACGGGTAAGCTGCTCCGGACCATACAGGCGTTCGAGCCTGATGAAAGAAGAAAAGGGGACCATCTCTCCATTGCTGTTTTTTACGTATTGATTCAATACGTCCTGCGGCTCTGCCCTGAACTGTGGGCCTGCCTGCACCATCACTTTGTACATCTGGTTAAAACGGATGAAGTTGGTGGCATAGTAGCTACCCAGCAATGTTTGCAGGGTACCCATGGCATTATCAACAGTAACATTTTTTTTGGCCGCCATGTCGTAGTCTACATGTATCAGGTATTGCGGGAAGGTGGCATCAAAACTGGTAAAAGTATTGGTTACTTCTTCAGTGCTATTGATGGCCTGAACAAATTCTTTGGTGATGTCTGAAGTTTCACCAATATCTCCGGCTCCCTTATTGAGCAGGCGTAATTCAAAACCGCTGGTATTACCAAAGCCCGGTACAGTTGGTGGCGCAAATACTTCCACCCTGGCGTCGGTTAATGTAGCAACGCGCTGTTCAATTTCCTTAATCACTTCAGCAACGCTTCGCTCCCTGTCATTCCACGACTTAAGATTGATCATACCCATACCATAGGAAGCCCCGGCGATTTCGTTGGTAAGACTATAGCCTGCCAGGGTGGTAACGCTTTCTATTTCTTCAATGTCCCTGGTAGCATTATTTAAATCGTCGAGGATCTTCTCGGTACGTTCAACAGTGGCTCCCTGAGGTGTGGTCACGTTTACGTATACCATTCCCTGGTCTTCCGTTGGAATAAAACCTCCTGGTAATACGGCTCCTGCACCCCATGTAAGAATAAAGAATGCTACAAGCATGCCTAGTGTAATGATGTTTTTACCGGCAATGCGCTTTAAAACGGATTGGTATTTTGAAGTCGTCTTGTCAAATCCGCGGTTGAAAGAGTTGAAGAAACGGCCAAGCCAGCTTTTCTTACCAGGAGTAGTATGTTTTAACATGATAGCGCAGAGTGCCGGAGTGAGTGTTAATGCATTAATACCCGAAATAACGATGGAGAAGGCCAGGGTTAATGAAAACTGGCGGTAGAATACGCCAACGGGACCGCTTAGAAATGCTACGGGTACAAATACCGCAGACATTACGAGGGTAATGGCGATGATAGCGCCGGTGATCTCTTTCATAGCTGCAATAGTTGCTTCCAGCGGAGGCAGGTGCTCTTCCACCATTTTTACGTGCACGGCCTCTACAACTACGATGGCATTATCCACTACGATACCAATAGCCAGAACCAGTGCAAACAAAGTAAGCAGGTTGATAGAGAAGCCTAGCATTGACATACAGGCCAGTGTGCCTATAAGAGCCACAGGCACTGCTAATACGGGTATAAGGGTAGAACGCCAGTCCTGGAGAAAAATGAACACCACTACGCCCACTAAAAGAAAAGCTTCTATTAATGTTTTTAAAACGGCGCTTATGGAAGCGTCTAAAAAGCGGGATACATCATAAGCATAACTGTACTCCATGCCAGGAGGGAAGGAGGAGCCTTTTAATTCTTCCATTTTGGCTTTGATATTATCGATCACTTCGCTGGCATTCGATCCCGGACGTTGCTTGATCATGATAGAAGCCGCGGGCTTTCCATCGCTTTTGGATACCATGCTATAGCTCATAGCGCCAAACTCAACATCTGCTACATCTTTCAGTTTTAATATAGAACCATCGCTATTGGACCTGATCGCAATATTTTCATACTGCTTAGGCTCAGAGAATTTACCGGTATAGCGAAGCACGTATTGCAGGTCGCTCTTGGTTTTGCCGGAGCTTTCGCCGGTTTTTCCAGGTGCTGCCGAAACATTCTGCTGACGCAATGCAGTGATCACCTCATCCGTTGAAACGTTGTAGGCGCGCAGCTTTTCGGGGTTCAGCCATACCCGCATCGCGTAGTCTTTGGCACCCATAATCTCTGCACGTCCCACTCCATCAATACGTTTTAACTCTTTGAGAATATTAATATCGGTAAAGTTGAAGATGAAGTCCTCATCGACATTTTTGTCAGAACTAGTGATGTTCAGGTACATCAGCATGCTGTTTACTTCTTTCTCTGTGGTAACACCGGCTTTAATCACTTCTTCGGGAAGCTCGTCCAGTACTGTAGTTACCCGGTTTTGTACATTCACTGCCGCCACATCTGGGTCTGTGCCTACCTGGAAATAAACCGTGATCATGGTAACGCCATCGTTACCGGTTACGGTAGACATATAAGTCATGCCCGGAACACCATTAATAGCACGTTCAAGAGGAAGCGCAACCGCATCTACAGATACTTCGGCATTGGCGCCGGTGTAACGGGCTGTTACGGCTACCGAGGGAGGTACGATATCGGGAAACTGGGTGATAGGTAGCTGGAAAAGTGCCAGTACACCAATTAATGTTATAATTATTGAGATGACCAGTGATAGCACGGGTCTTCGTATAAAAGTTTCAACCATGTTATAGCTTTCAGGTAAATAAAATGATGATGCAGGGCTCAATCATTACTAACCGAGCCGTTTGCATATATTATATGGATAAGATGATTAAGCCGAGCGCGGCGTAATTTTGTCGCCCTCTTTTACGGTTTGTATACCTTCGTACAGGATCTTGTCTTTGGGCTGCAGACCATCGGTAACCACGTAGTAGCCGGCCAGTCTTTGAGAGATCTGTATACTTTTCATGCGTACGATGTTGTCTTTATCTACCACAAAAACATAGTTCTTATCCTGTATTTCAAAAACGGTTTTCTGAGGTAATAAAATAACATCCTGTAAGGGGCGGGTGATCAGGAGTTTACCTGATGCTCCATGTCTTAAGCGGCCGGCCGGGTTAGTGAATTTTGCTTTGTAAGCTATATTACCGGTATTTTCATCAATCTCACTTTCGGCTGATTGCAGTTCACCCTCCTGCGGGTATTGTGAACCGTCGGGTAAAACAAGATTAATTGCCACGATATCTTTATTATCGTTAACTCCGTTTTGTATCTGGAAAAATTCATTCTCAGATATATTGAAGTAGGCATAAACGGTACTGATATCCGAAAGAGTAGTTAAAAATGAGCTGGTGGTAATAAGGCTTCCCTCTTTTAATGGAATACGGTCAACAATACCATCGAAAGGTGCTGTGACACTGGTGTATTGTATGCGCTGGTTAACGGCGTTTTTATCGGCCAGCGCCACATCGGCTTTAGCCAGCAGTGCTTTGTATTTGGCAGTGACGAGGTCTAATTCGGTTTTGGCAATAATACCCTTCTCCACTAATGTTTGCACACGTTCTACTTCTACCTGTGCTACCCGCGCATCGGCCATGGCGCTTTTATAGGCCGCCGTAGTTTTATTGAGCTCTATTCTTAATTCGCTGTCATTTATTTTAAATAATAGCTGTCCTTTTTTTACATGCTGTCCTTCTTTGATATAAATCTTATTAAGTATACCGTCAATGCGCGAGTGAATTTCGACATTCTTACCTGCCTGTATATCGGCAACGTAAGGGATGCTTAGCGTAGTGTCGCGCTTGGCGATGGTAATCACCGGGTAAGCTTTGTCCTGGTCTTTATTAGCCTTTTCCTGCGACATGCTTTTGCATCCGGCTGCTAAAAATAATATAACACTATATAAGAAAAACTTTTTTTGCTGATTCATGATTAAATTTTAAGAATAGAAGATCCTGCCGGAGTGTAAACTCTGGTGAATAAAACAGGCGAGAAGAGTCCTTCCTGTTAAAAGGTTCAACGCTTATGCGTTGCACAACGCGAAAAGGAGGGAGAATCAGTAAATGTAATAGAGGTGTAAATGCCCGAAACCCGCTAGTTGCCTGGGCTGGTTCGATACGGCGCCGAAAAGTGACGATTGATATATGGCAGATGCAGCGTCGGTAAAATCGTAATAAAAGGCAGCGGTTCTTTTAGCAGCCGCTCCTTTTAAATTAAGATTACGATATTTTAAGATGATGAGATCATCAACAGCTACATCCTGGTGGTCACCTTTATTATTAGATTGATGTTTATTGTCACCACACTTCAGCGGCCCTTTGTACGTAACCATATCGATGGTTTCGAAAGAGCTGCCAAAAAGAAGTAAAAGAAATAACAGTATGTGTGTTACGCGATTCATGAAGTCTTTTACAACAACGGGTATTGGCTAATGCTTAATCCTGAATGTTCGCAAACATAAAAGATAAGGTTGAGAAATTCAAGTGAACCTTGATTTTTTTTACATAGCACTTATACCCGCATGCGACAAAAGACAAACAAAACAAATATTGAAAGGTTCACGAATGATAAAGTTTATTTATAAAAAAAGCCTGAAGTTCATTCAGGCTTATGTAGTAACAACTGATTTAAAATTTTTGCCACCAGAGCTTAGTGCCTTTGGTATCGCCGCCAATAGCCTGGGCGGCTGCATTTTTGTTAGCCCGGTTTGTATTGTTCTCTGCTGTTGGGTAGGTGATGCGATTGGGTACCATTGACACGGTAGGATCTAAAGAACCTGCTACAGGAGCAATAAAAAGAGGTGTGCCGTCCGGCTTGTTGAAGTTTAATCTTACACGTTCAAACCACGACTGCATCCCCTGCATATAAAAGGCCAGCCACTTTTGGGTGCCGATACTATTTTTCCAGCGGTCTGTATTGTAAGGGACTCTTTCCAGGTAGGTCGTAGCATTGTCTGTCGATACACCCCAGAAATTCATACTTTCTCTGATGCCATTGTTATAAAACGTGGCTGCGCTTCCGGTAGTTATATTTCTGGCGGCGGCTTCCGCTTTTAGAAACAGTGCCTCAGAAGCCGTAAAGAGAATACCAGGAAAGTTGGGACTATAAACTCTTGAGGAAGGTTTCGAAAAATTATTCGCATCTGATGCGTTATTGTCGCCCGATGCATAAGGAGCACCTTTGTAAACACCAGCCACAGTTCTGACATACATTGGCAAGCGGGGATCGCCCGTGGCAACCATATAATCAATTAATGTGGATGTTACCACAAACTGTACAGGATCCCGCTCTATATTATTGTAAGGAAAAGCCTCTGTAGCATTGCTGGTATAAGGAAATAGTGCATTATCTGCGTTGCTCTCAATAACACCGCCCGCAATCGCTTTTTCAATATATGGCTTAGCGGTAGCTTCATCCACATTGCTCATGCGCATAGCCATCCGAAGCATAAGCGAATTAGCAAACTTCTTCCACTTAGCCACGTCGCCTTTATATAATACGTCACCGGTTGCAAAGGAAGGATTTGATGGGTTGAGCTGCGCCTGGTACCCGTCTAATTTTACAAGAAGGTCTTTATAAATAGTTGCTGCATCATCGTACGCCGGTAAGGGCTGTTCGCTTATAGCTTCTGAATAGGGAACATTGCCAAAAGCATCAGTAAGCATGTGAAAGACCCAAACACGCAGCACGCCTGCAACGGCATTCTGATTGGCTGCTGTTGCCTGGTTAGTAGCACTTTCGTTAATGATCTCTATTTCTTTTAATGCCGGCAGTACCACAGAATACATGGACCATAAGTTTGCAGAGCCTGCATCAGAAGAGCTATACCGGCTGTCTTGCTTAGAATCGGTTCCTGCCCAGTACTGCGCATAGTGCATTCCTACACGGTTATTGGTAAAAGTATTATATAGGATGTCTGAAGCTTTCTTTTCCGCGAAAAGTATCAGCTGTGATGTAGTGGCATCGGTGGGTTTGGTAGGGTCAGTGTTAAGCTCTTCGAATTTGCTACAGGAGCCAAGCGAAGCTAAAAAAAAGATGCTGGAAATTATATATAGGTATTTCATCATTAATAGTATTGAATTAGAAAGCAATGTTGAGATTTAAACCAAAGGAACGTACAGAGGGCAGGGCACCTCCCTCGAAGCCTTGTATGTTGCCCGAACCATTTGCCAAATTGGAAGGATCTACATTCGGCGCATTAGACTTAATTAGCCATAGGTTTCTTCCATACAATGAAAGAGTAATATTGTCGGAGCTGATTTTTTCCGACCATGCTTGGGGTAGCTGGTAACCCAACGTTACTTCTCTTAAATAAATGTAGCTGGCGTCATAAATGTTAGCGCTATGCACATTATTATTTCTTCCAAAATTTGCCTGATAGTAGGTTTTAGCAGGAACATTCATAGCGTAAGGGGCGTAGCTGCCATCAGCCTGCTTCACTACACCAGATACCGGCACACCGTTTTCCCTGACACCGTTTTCCGCTGTTTCGGCCAGCAGGCCCGAATATTTGCCATACATATTAGTGTAGGAAAAGAATTTGCCACCCTGGCTGAAGTCAATAAGCGTTCTTAAAGAAATATTCTTGTAAGTAAAAGAATTGGTAACACCTCCTACGAAATCAGGATACACGCTGCCAAGAGGAACTGTTGTACTGGTTAGCTGATACAGACCTGCAGAGTCCAGTATCTTACGTCCCTGGTTATCGTATGCATAATCAAATCCATACAACGTACCAAGGGGCTGGCCTTTCACTGCAACTAAAGCTACCGGGGGAGTCATTCTTCTTTCCTGGCCTATCACAACCCGGTCGGTAATTTCCTGTCCATTTTGCGCCAGATCGAGAACCTTATTGATATTTCTGGAGAAATTAACTGCAATATTCCAGCTAAAGTTTTGAGACTTTACGGGCGTTCCGTCAACCCGTAATTCAATACCTCTGTTATTGATTTTACCAAGGTTAATAATGGAGTTGGTAAAACCTGTTGTTTGTGATACAGGGATGGAGATAATCTGGTTTTTGGTAATGCGATCATAATAAGTAAAGTCTATACCAAAGCGGTTATTGAACATTTTCAGTTCTATACCTGCTTCTTTTTCCGTACTCATTTCAGGCAGCAAGTTGGGGTTTCTCCGGGTGGGATCAACCCCTGTCATTGATTGCCCGCTGAATTGAACAGGAGCCTGGTATACGGTAAACAGGTTAAAAGGGTCAGTATCGTTACCTACCTGTGCAATACCTGCCCTTAACTTACCAAAGTTTAACCACTCTGCATTTTTGATCCAGTCAGAAAAAATGATAGATGTTGAAGCTGAAGGGTAGAAGTAAGCACGCGGACGACCGTTGCGTAACAAGGTAGATGACCAGTCGTTTCTTCCCGTTAACTCAAGGAATACACTATTAGTAAAACCAACAGTCGCTGTTCCAAATACCGAATTGATCTGTTTGCGTGGATTTTGCTCTGTTATTAAAACCGGCCCGAGGCTGTTGGTCAGGGTGTATACTCCCGCAGAACCTAAGCCGGTGGTTGTACTGCCCGTAAATAATCTGGCGTCCTGACGCATAATATTGCCACCTACTGTTACATTAACATTAAACTTCTCGCCGATATCTTTTCTTACGTTTGCGGTAGCGAGGTAGTTCATTTCTTTAAAGTCTATCGTATTGCGCAGGTAGCTTCCTGGTAAGTAGCCTTTAGCAGACCTCTCCTCCTGTACAGTGTTATAGGTATCCATAAAAACCTTGGTGCTCAATGTAAGCCAGTCTGTAGCAGTATAGTCGAGCCCTAAGGATCCGAATACACGGCTTCTGCTGTCATTCTGGTATTCTTCGAATCGGGTCCAGTATGGGTTGTTCGAAAATGCCAGCGTGTCATTAGCAAATGAACGCCTGTTCCAGCTTCTCTGGGTACCGTCAGCATATTTATAGTCGCTCATCCTGTTCATATCCCACTGGCGCTGTCCATACTCGCTAAAGAGCATCATCATGTTTTGGCCGGTAAAACCTGTGCCAGGTCTGCCTTTAGCTTCAGTGTAGGCATATCGTACACCTGCTGAAGCGATCAGATCATCTGTTATTTTATACGTTCCGTTGATCCCTGCATTGGTACGTGCTAATTTTGAATTGGGTAATACGAAGCGTTGCCTGGTATCTGCAAATGCGATACGTATAGATCCTCGGTCATTACTTCCTCCCATACTGATACTATTGGTGATGGTAAGTCCGCTTTGGAAAAAGTCCCTCACGTTATTTGGTTGAGGTGACCACGGAGCCGTAACACCAAAATCCGGATTGCCTTTGTTTTTGTCGAATGACCAGTAATGCCTTACCAGCCTTCCGTCTAAACGTGGTCCCCAGGATTCATCCACACTGAATTCAGGCATTAAATCATATCCGCCCTTAACGGGGTCGTTATAGGTAGCTGCGCCTGCAGATAAAAAGTAATCAGGGTTTTTGCTCTGCCATAGTGTATCGAATTTCCCGTTACTACCCCCTCCATAAAGGTTTTGATATTCCGGTAAAATATACACTTTGTCTGACTGTATATTTAAGCTGTAGTTAACTCCGAAATTTTTAGCGCCGGCCGATTTTTTGGTGGTCACCAAAACCACACCATTTTGTCCCCGGCTTCCATAAAGAGCGGTGGCAGCCGCACCTTTTAGTACGGATATCTGCTCAATATCATCAGGGTTTATATCCTGGATGGGATTGCCGTAATCAAAACCCCCACCACCAATTTGCTGACCGTAGGAGTTTGTATTTAAGTTGCTGAAAGGGATGCCGTCAACAATAAACAGGGCATTGTTGTCACCCTGAATAGATTTAGGACCACGTATGTTAACTTTGGTAGAGCCGCCCATCGAGCCGCTGTTAGTTAAAATTTGAACACCAGCTACACGCCCCGCTAAGTTATTTACGAAGTTTACTTCTTTGGCCGTTTGGATATCGCTGCCATCTACCTCCGATACTGCATATCCAACCGCCCTGCTTTTCTTGGAGATGCCTAATGCTGTTACGGTTACCTCTTCGAGTTGTTCGGGTGTAGTTTGCTGCAATTGTATCGTTAATGCATTAGCGGTTGTAAGTGTTCGTTCCTGCGCTGCAACACCAACGGCCGAAAAACGCACTTTGGCATTGGGGATAAAAGGGATGGAGAAACTACCATCAATTCCTGCAGTGTATAATTTCCCATCGGGATATTCAATACTGGCAGCAGGCAGGGGCTCTCCTGCACTGTTAGTTACGGTACCTTTTATAAAAATAGTGTCTCCTGTATTAGATACTGCTGCAGTTGTGGTTGCGCTGTCGGCACCATTAGCGGCTGTGGCATTGTTGGTTTGCACAGCCGATTGTTTTTTTACCGAATCAACCACCGTCTGGGCCTGGCCGGTGATGGAGTCTTTAATACTACTGCTCTTTTTCCAGCTCCCTACTTCAATCTCGCTGTTGTCTTTTATATTGATCAGAATGCTGTCTGCAGCCGGCACAACAAAAGACAGGTTTAAATTCAGCAGGCTATTTCTTATTTGTACAGAATCTCCCCGGGTGGCTTTTAAACTAAAAATGCCTTCCGTATTTGTTATGGCAGTGTCGGCAGAACCTGTTTTAAAAAGATAAGTATCGCTTAAGCCGATACCGGTTTTACCGATAACTTTTCCGTTGATATTTTGAGCCTGTACAAAGTTGAAAGAGGAGAGAAGGAATACAAAGAAGAGTATTCCTCGGTTTAGCTTCAATAACATAGTTTGTTCGATAAGGTTTAGTGTAAGTTTTTCTATTGCCAGCCTACCGCTACAATAACTTGGCCAAAGCCGGCGGCAGGGGATTAGAAATTCGTTAAAAACCAAAAACAAAAAAGCCTGTAAGAACCTCTTACAGGCTTTTAATAATAAAATTTAGCTGCTTATATATGTATTATTAAGCTACTGCTTTCTTTACAAGATCTGCTGCTTCGCTTAAGAGAATCGCAGATTGTACTTTCAGGCCGCTTTCATCAATTAGCTTCTTAGCTTCTGTAGCATTGGTTCCCTGCAATCTAACGATGATAGGGATTTCAATATTGCCAAGGTTTTTGTAGGCCTCAATAACACCAGCAGCTACACGATCGCAACGAACGATACCGCCGAAGATATTGATCAGGATAGCTTTTACTGCAGGATCCTTCATAATGATCTTGAACCCAGCTTCAACAGTTTGTGCATTGGCAGTACCCCCTACATCAAGGAAGTTAGCTGGCTCACCACCGCTTAATTTGATCATATCCATAGTAGCCATTGCAAGCCCGGCCCCGTTTACCATACAACCTACATTGCCATCCAGTTTTACAAAGTTCAGGTTGTGCTTACCTGCTTCTACTTCTGTTGGATCTTCTTCCGTAATATCTCTTAAAGTGGCCAGGTCGGCGTGACGAATCATCGCGTTATCATCCAGGCTCATTTTACAATCTACTGCAATGATCTTATCGTCGGCAGCCTTGAACAATGGGTTGATCTCCAGCATGCCGCAATCTAATCCTACATAAGCGTTATATAAATTGATCACGAACTTTACGCAGTTCTTAAATGCTTCACCTTTTAATCCCAGGTTAAAAGCAATTTTTCTTGCCTGGAATCCCTGAAGACCGCCTGAAGGATGAACAAACTCTTTGAATATTTTTTCAGGTGTATCATGCGCCACATCTTCGATGTTCATACCGCCTTCGGTACTGTACATGATCACATTTTTACCACTTGAGCGATCTAACAAAATAGAAAGATAAAACTCCTGTCTTTCGCTAGGTCCATCATAGTACATGTCCTGGCCTACAAATATCTTGTTTACTACTTTACCCGCAGGTCCCGTTTGAACGGTTACAAGGGTACCACCCAATATGCCCTGTGCAAACTCCTGTATGTCTTCTAAAGATTTCGCAACTTTTACACCATTTATGCCTGTTTCTTTTACAGTTCCTTTTCCGCGACCGCCGGCATGGATCTGTGCTTTTACAACAGCAAACTTACTGCCGCTGTCAGTTTTTATCTTACGGTAGGCTTCTTCAGCTTCCTGAACAGAACTGCATGCGTAGCCTTCCTGCACCGGAACATTGTATTTTTTTAATAACTCTTTCGCCTGATATTCATGAAGGTTCATAGTAAAAAACTTTTGGCACGAAGATAAGAGGAAAGTTTAAAGTTTGTATTCAAAGTTTGACCTGGTGTTCTGCTTCACAGAATGAATCGGGCATTTCGTCGAATATTGCTTTTTTGTAAACAATGTTTTTGCAACTTCAGCTTAAATTTTTAATATGAAATGCTTAAACATTAAACTATTATTAGTGAGTTTAACCACCATGGGATTGGGTATGGCTGCAGATGCCCAAACGACAGCGGTTTCCAAAGATTCGATCAAGGTGTTACAGTATAATAAGGACCTGGCAAAATTAAATGTAGACTTATACGAAGAAAAAATAAAGCTGGCCCAAAACCAGAACGATCTGGTCGATCTCAAAACGGATTTACAGAAAGCAAATGAAAAAGCGGCACAGTCAGCGGCTGATAGCAAAGAAGCGGCAGCAAAGATGTCGGCAAATGTAGGTGACCCGGGTGCGGCTAAAAAAGCGAAAAAGGACGCCGACCGTGCATCCAGCGATAATAAGCAGGCGGTGAGATTAACATCCAAAGTGGCTGATAAAGAAGAAAGTTTGGCGAAGTCGGAAAAGAACATCACCGAAATACAAAAAAAGATCGACAAGCTGAATGCTCAATATAACAAGTAATTGCTCCGTACATATAAAGAAGAGTCTGCAAATATGGGCAGGCTCTTTTTAATTTCATTGAGTGCCGATTTCCCGTGAATGCCTGCCCTCGTGTAAGGGCAGCGCCTCAACAATGTTTAAATGCCTTTTTGATATATTACCTGTTATGGGTAACTATTAACTGCAATGGTTACTTCTCAGTTTGTTGCAGGCGCAGTTTTAACAAAGGATAGTCGAAACCGAGATCGTCTTTTGCTGATCGTTCTGAAACAACAAATCCCGATTTCTTATAGAACTGAACAGCCTGCTCATTTTGTTCATTCACATCTACCTGGCAGGCTCCCAATTTACGTAATGCAAACTGAAGCAATTCCTTACCCAGTCCTTTGCCTATATATTCCGGGGCCAGGAACAGCATTTCTATTTTTCTCTCAATTACGGATATAAAACCCGCTATTTTATTTTCAACAATCAGGCAATGCACATTCAGCTTTGCAAAAGGTATTTGCGCTACAATGTTTTTAATGGCGTCAAAATCTTTTCGTGACAAAAAATGGTGCGTGGCCGATACCGATCGTTCCCAAACCAACAGCACCGATGGTTGATCTGATTCTTTATATTCCCTGATCTGAAATTTCATACAATAATCCCTCCCTGTTGCGCCGGACAAACTGTTTTGTCTTAAAATATTAATAAAACTAGCGGCTGCAAAGGTATTAACGTTTTGAACTTCTGCTAAGCTATTCCCTTTCACTATATTTGCTCACTTAAAATAATATCCGTATGAGTGAGGTTATTGTACAAAAAGTAAATGAAACAGCTGCTTTTTTAAAAGCTCAATATGAAGGGCAACCCAGGGTGGCGATCATATTGGGAAGCGGGCTGGGCAATTTTGTACAAAAAATAAAGATAGAAAAGGAAGTGCCTTATACTGATATACCCCATTTTCCGGTGTCTACGGTTAAAGGACATTCGGGTAAATTGATCTTCGGCGAGCTTTCGGGTAAAAAGATAGTGGCCATGAGTGGCCGGTTTCATTATTATGAAGGCTATACTCCGCAGGAAGTGGTATTCCCGATAAGGGTATTAAAAATGCTTGGCGTACAAACGCTTTTACTGAGCAATGCGGCGGGCGGTGTTAATGAGGCCTTTAGTGTGGGAGATATTATGATTATTAACGATCATATCAGTTTCAGTACGCCTAACCCGCTTATAGGTAAAAATATAGAAGAATGGGGTACCCGTTTTCCCGATATGAGCGAACCCTATAAAAAGCATTTGATTGCCAGGGCCAAAGAAATAGGCCAGGCTGCTTCTATTAAATTACATGAAGGCGTTTATTTTGTGGTAACAGGACCTACTTTCGAAACCAGGGCCGAATACCGGCTGATAAAAATTGTAGGGGCTGATGCAGTGGGGATGAGCACGGTACAGGAGTGCATTGTAGCGAACCACATGGGAATGGAAGTTTTTGCAGTGAGTGTTATTACAGACCTGGGTATCAGGGATGAAGAAAATGTGATTACCCATGAGGAAGTGTTGGAAGCTGCTAACGCAGCCGAGCCTAAACTGGCACATTTATTCACTGAATTGATAAAAGCTTTATAGAGATTCAATGAGGGGTATTTTTTTACTGGTATTGGTTTTAGTGGGCTTTTCTATATATGCTCAAAACCCTGTCAGGGGTGTTAGCGACAGGTTCAGAGGTATTGCGAACGCCGGGGGAGGAGCTGACTCAATAGGAAGACGGAATAAATTTGAAGACTCGGTTACGATTAGCTATCGATATCTCGATACCGCAAGAGCGTACCGGGTGGATTCCACCATTAATGATTTTACTGTAAAATATCCCATTCCGGCAGACTATTATCACCTTACTAATACAGGTGCGGCAGCGCAGTCTTTTTTATTCTCTCCTACTATGAAATCGGGCTGGGATGCCGGTTTTCATGCGTATGATATTTATAAATTTACGGTAGATAAAGCCCGTTTTTTTACAGTTACAAGGCCCTACTCGGAAATAAGTTACCTGCTAGGTACGCGCAGCGAACAAATGATTGAGCTGATGCATACACAAAACATTAAACCCCAGTGGAACGCCAGCGTTCATTACAGGATGGTTGGTGCTCCGGGTATTTATCGTAATCAAAAAACCAGTCATAATAATTACGCCATAACCAACTGGTTTCAAACCCAGGACAGGCGATATACCAATTATGTAGCCATCATTGCCAACAAGCTAAAAGGTAGCGAAAGCGGAGGTATACTCAACGATCAGAATTATATCGATAATCCCGACTTTGCTGATCGGTCCAGGGTGAATACCAAATTAGGTGGGGAGTCGGGTTTTGGATCCGGAATTTTTAACACGGATATCGCTACAGGTAATACTTATGAAGATTTTAATGCCGTAATGCGTCATCAATACGATCTAGGACGTAAAGATTCGCTGGTAAACGACAGCACGGTAATACCGCTGTTTTTCCCTCGTGTACGGTTAGAGCATACCATTCGATACAGCGCCTATAAATATCTTTTTTCAGATGCTAGCCCGCGGCCAGAATATTATAACGAGTATTATGATCTGCCTGGAGTAAATTCCCTTTTTCGAAGAGAAGACTTTTGGAAGGAGTTAATGAATGACTTCTCCATTTACACTTTCCCTGACGAAAAGAATACGCAACAGTTTTTGAAGCTTGGAGTTGCCCTGCAAAACTTAACGGGAACATTCAGGGATGGGGTTACTGAAACCACGGATGGTATCAACTACAGCGATGACAGGATCAATAAGGGTTATAACCTGATGGGACATGGCGAGTATCGAAACCGCACCAAAAACCAACGTTGGGACCTTTTAGCCAGGGGTAACCTGTATTTTATTGGAATGAACGCAGGAGACTACGATGCGGCTGCCAGTATTCAAAGCTCTTTCGGCGAGAAAATCGGGTCGCTTAAGCTGGGTTTTGAAAATGTAAACCGAAGTCCTTCTTATATTACGAATCCCAATAGTTCGTTTTACTATATGAAGGATACAGTAAGCTTCAAAAAGGAGAACAGTACGCACCTGTATGCTACGCTATATCAGCCTTTGCTGAAGTTGAGGTTAACCGGGCACTACTACCTGGTGAATAATTATATCTATTATACTGATTTTTACAATATCAACCAGGCCCCCTTATTTAATTTATTGCAGATATCTGCCCATAAAACATTTGCATTTGGCAAAAAAGACCAGTTCAAATGGATAACAGACAACTATTTTCAACAGGTAATTGGCAATGGTCCGGTAAATGTACCTTCCTGGTTAACCCGCAACCGTATTATGTACGAAGGCAACCTGGGTTTCAATAATCTCAAAATTGCCATGGGTTTTGATACAAGGTATCGCACTAATTATAAAGCCAATAATTATTCACCTTTGCTGGGACAGTTTTTTTACCAGGACAGTACTATGGTAAAATATAAACTACCCGATATCGCAGCATTTGTTCATTTCCGGATCAATTCGTTCAGGGCATTTTTGCGTGCCGAAAACCTCAATACATTCAGGAGCCTGGTTGGTGTAGATGGCAAGACCTCTTATGGATTCACCAATAACAATTTTGCAACGCCCGATTATCCTTATGCAGGCTTAATCATCAGATTCGGTATTTTCTGGGGGTTTGTTAACTAATATAAATTGCTTTGTACCAGGGTGTAAGTGCATCTTATTTTGATGGTTGGTTTACCACTACTTTATCATCCGGCGGGATTTTTAAAACTATCTAAACCCATATTTGCTATAATAAGGCCGGCTCTTTACGTATGATTGGGGCTTTCACGTGTAAGTTTTCAGATACGTTTGACCTGCCTTTTTACACCAATATATGCCAGTATAATATAAGCAGACTAAAAAACTATCAGTGATATGTCTGTCAAATCCCGGCTCTAATTCATATCGACTATGTAGAACTCATGTGAAAACCTTTCGCTGGTTTTAGCTTTACCTGATAAAGGGGCCACAATTTTTGCGAACATATGTTGTAAAGTGATAGCTGTCAATTTCATTTATACAACCTTTATATAGAAATACATCAAAAGAAAAGCCGCCCTTTTGAGGCGGCATTTATATTGGGGGTTTCTGATGTTATTAACCAAAGATTCCTTTCCTAAGGCTTCTGATGCCTTCGCCTATTTTAAAGCCGTTATGATATACTTCAATTTTGTAATCACCGGGTTTAAAGCCTTCCAGGTTTTTAATGGGGAAAGAAACGCCTTTACGGGTACCTGTTTCATATTCTACAGGGATTTTCGCTGTAAAGTTCCTGTCACCATCCTGGCGGGTAGTCATGGCTCCTGAGCCTAATTCAGAATTCTGAACAATAGCGCCTTTAGGGTCAGTAACAATCACGTAAAGATCGGCAGGACCTGAAGTAGTAATCCTGTTTTCGATATTAAAGGCGATCTGTAATTTATCTACTTTTCTGGCAAAGCTGGTTTCTTTCTCTTTACCATTTTTTCTTTCTTTCAAAGGAGTAACTGACATACCTGATGCTGCCAATGTGCTGGCTACATCAACAGTGTTAGCCAATTCATCATTTTCTGCAGTGCGCATGTCCAGGTTCTGGCTCAACACGTTTTTTTCAGATGTTAAATGCGTGTTGCGTGCTGTTAACTCCTGATTTTCGCCTTTAAGCTGTGTAACCTGAGCTTCCAGTCTTCCGATCTGGCCATTCAGTTCGCCTATCAGCTGGCGTGCTCTTTTCAAATCAGCAGCTGTAGCATTATTGCTGCTCAATATTTTATTGATTTCAGCTTTTCTTGAATCGATCTCTTTTTGCAAAGCTGTTTTTTCACCCTGCAGGTTATTATTAGCTCCTGTAATAGAGTCCAGGCGCATTTCAGCCAGGTTAAACATTTGTCTTAACGAATCTGATTCAGACATGACTGTTTCAGTCTGAGCATCTGTACCGGAAAAGACATTTCCGCCTTCAGAGCCCGAATTTTTATTCCAAAGCATGAAGCCCCATGTTCCAAGTAATGCGGCAACAAGGAGGCCGATAATAAGGTTTCTACCACCGTTGGAACCAGAGGGCGTATTATTGGATGGCTGCTGAGAGGCAGAGGGATAATTTGTGTTTGCCATAAAACAATAATTTTTTTAATTTAAAAACTGCACTAAAAAACTGCAAATTAACGCAGTAGGTTAAAGAATTTCCTAATATTTCTAAAAATGTCTTTACAGTCAAAACATAAATTATGCCAAATCAAGAAAGGTTGGTACTGTCTTCGTTATTTTGATAATATTTTGGGATTTAAAATTATCTTGCGTGCATGTCCGTGGATAAGGTAATATCAGATTGGAAGAAAAATGCTTATAAACCAGTATATTGGATAGAAGGCGACGAGGAATTCTATGTAGATCAACTGGTAAATTATGCAGAACATCATATTCTTAGCGAAAGTGAAGCCTCTTTTAACCTCACCATTTTTTATGGGAAGGACGCTGCCTGGCCCGATGTGTTAAACGCATGCCGCAAGTATCCTATGTTTTCTGACAGGCAGGTTGTAATTGTAAAGGAGGCCCAGCAAATGAAAGATGTAGATAAGCTGGAGCCCTATATTCAGACACCCTTATCATCTACTATATTATTGGTAGCATTTAAGGATAAGAAGCTGGATTCACGCACCAAGTTTGCCAAACTGGTAAAAGACAAAACGGAATATATTGTTACCAAGAAGTTATACGACAATGCACTGCCCGAATGGGTGAATACTGTTGTAAAAAGTATGGGTTATACGATATCGCCAAAGGCCAACAGCCTGATCGTAGACCATATTGGTAATGACCTGAGCCGGATTAAAAATGAGGTTGATAAAATACTCATTAACCTGGGCACCCGGAAATCCATTACCGAAGAAGATGTAGAGAATTATGTAGGCATCAGTAAGGAGTTTAACGTATTTGAGTTGCAGAACGCTATTGCTACACGTAATCTGGCCAAAGCGGTACGTATCATCCAGTATTTTGCGGCCAACCCTAAAATAGCGCCCATTCAACTCGTATTACCCTCACTGTATTCTTTTTTCAATAAAACCTATATGGTTTATGGCGCCTCCGGCGGAGAAGACGCTATTGCCAAACAGATTGGTGTAGGACCATTTTTCGTAAAGAGTTATTTACAGGCTTCAAAAACTTACAGCTTCCGGGATGTAGAGAAAATACTGCTGCTGCTGCATAGCTACAACCTCAAAAGCCTGGGCATTAATACCGCCAGGGTAGAGGATGCCGAACTGTTAAAGGAAATGGTGGTAAAGATTATGATGTAGGAAGGGAACGTTCATGGTTCATAGCCAATAGTTCATAGCTGATCAGTATCGGCTACAAGCGTTTATCTGTGAACGATCATGCACAAAATTTCATCTGCCTTCTGTCTGCTATCAACTGTCCGCTGTCGTCCCTCCTTATTCCTCCTGTCCCATCCACATAGCTCCACCTACGCTATTACGTGTTGCCCCGGTTACCGAGCTCAGTACATTGTATTCTTCGCGCCAGCGCAATACACCTATTAAGGCCATAATTAGTGCCTCTTTGTATTGAACCAATTGCTCATCCGGGATGATAACCTTTATAGACCCCAGTGCTTCTTGTAAGCGTTCTATCAAATAACCGTTTAATGCGCCACCGCCTGTTACCAGTAGTTGTTCTTCTCCATTAGCAGATACCCGGTTGCTCATAACAGCATTTTTAATCTGCCTTACAATATGGGCCACATAAGTATGCAGGGCATCCGCAGTAGTTAGTCCGTATTTCTTGATAATAGGAAATACGGTATCAGTACCAAAACTATTGGCTAATGATTTAGGGATAGGAAGGGTGTAATAAGTCAGGCCATTGAGTTCATTAAGCAGTGCCTGGTTTACCTGTCCGCTTCTGGCCAATGCACCGTCCCTGTCAAATTCTTGTCCGGCTTCGTTGGCCAGCATATTCAAAACACGGTTAGCCGCACAAATATCGAAGGCTTTATAACCATCGTTGCTAATGGAAATATTGGCAATGCCACCGATATTAAGGAAGTATTGGTAATTAGAAAAAAACAGTTGCTCCCCGATCGGCACAATAGGCGCTCCCTGGCCACCAAAGGCAATATCCATCGCCCTCAGGTCTGTAACCACCGGCAACTGGGTAGTTGCGGCAATGGCAGCCCCGTCTCCCAATTGTGCCGTCATTTTTTTTGCAGGGATATGAAAAGTAGTATGTCCATGCGATGCGATAACAGCAACTTTAAAATGCAACTGATGTTTTTCTATAAACTCATTAACACATTGACCTATATAATGGCCATATGCTGTATGCAGGAGTTGATAATCTAATGCAGAAAGCGAAGTGGCATTTTTTAATTGCTCGATCCATTCGCTGCTGTAAGGGATGCAGTCCGCATGAACCAGCTCATAACTCCACTTACCCCCATTTTCCAAAATTTCAGCAAACACAATATCCAATCCGTCGAGGGAGCTGCCGCTCATTAAGCCTATAGCACGATAAACCATGGTAGTTCTAAAACAATTTAAGTAATAAAAAGGACAGGAGCGCTTTAACAGCAGATATCCAGCAGACCAACGACCTGAGCCATAATAAAGGGTGCGACACCTGCTGCACCAAACGCCGGCCCCTGCCCGGGCGGGGCTATCATTTATATTCTCAGGCCGGGCTCATAAAAAATATAAAATCCTGTATGTTTGCGAAAGTAATAAAACACACCAGTAATTATATCGCTCAACAAAAAAAGCCAATACCAATGATCATAAATTTAAGTGAGAGTCATAGCCTGCTGAGTAACTGGGTAAGTGAATTGAGGGATGTGGAAGTGCAGAACGATCGTATGCGGTTCAGGCGCAATTTAGAGCGTATTGGCGAAGTGATCGCCTATGAAATAAGTAAAACATTACCCTTCGAAATAGTCGAAACGCAAACACCTTTAGGTATTTCTAACAGCAAAAAGCTATCAGAACAGCCCGTATTGGCCACCATTTTGCGTGCAGGTTTGGCCTTGCATCAGGGATTATTGAGTTATTTTGACAAAGGCGATAATGCATTTATATCGGCCTACCGCAAGCATCACAAAGATGGTAGCTTCGAAATAGAGATTGAATATATAAGTACGCCGGAGCTGGACAACCGTATTATTATTATTTCGGATCCAATGCTGGCTACCGGAGCTTCGCTGGTAAAAACGGTGCAGTTCCTGAAAAATGAGGGTAAGCCCAAGGATATTCATATTGCTGCTGCAATAGCATGTGTAGACGGTTTGGAATACGTAACACGCGAAGTACCTGAAGCAACCATCTGGTGCGGGGATATTGATGAGGAAATTACCGCGAAGGGCTATATTGTACCGGGATTGGGAGATGCCGGAGACCTGGCTTATGGCAGTAAAACACAGAATTGATCTGTAATATTATAAGAACTGATTGGAGCAGCTCACGAGGGCTGCTTTTTTTTGTAAAACCTGGAGTTTTGTTTAATATTTCTATGCTGTGGTAAATATTTATTATCAATTAATGGCATTGCATTGAAAAAAATCTAAAAAAAATAGTGATCATTAATTAGTGTTTATGTACTTTTCCGGTTAATGTAAATTTTTGTTGCAATATGAATCAATCTACCACCCGGTTTCTGGAACTGGTTAGTAAAAGAAATGCAGGAGAACCGGAGTTTCTACAGGCCGTTACTGAAGTAGCAGAGTCACTTATTCCTTATATAGAATCGCAGCCCAGGTATAAAAACAGTAAAATATTAGAACGTATTGCCGAGCCGGAGCGCGTGGTGATATTCAGGGTTCCCTGGTTAGATGATAACGGTGAGGTACAGGTCAACAGGGGCTTTCGTGTTCAAATGAACAGTTCGATAGGACCTTACAAAGGAGGGCTGCGGTTTCATCCAACTGTTACACTCAGCGTCTTAAAATTTCTGGCTTTTGAACAGGTATTCAAAAACAGCCTCACGGGTTTGCCCATGGGCGGAGGAAAAGGTGGGGCAGACTTTGATCCAAAGGATAAGTCTGATAACGAGATCATGAAATTCTGCCAGAGCTTTATGACGGAGTTGTACAGGCATGTAGGAAATGATGTAGATATACCCGCCGGCGACATAGGTGTGGGTAAAAGAGAAATTGGCTATTTATTTGGACAATACAAGCGGATAACGGGGACATTTAATGGTGTGTTAACCGGCAAAGCTTTCGAATGGGGTGGTAGTTTGATACGGCCTGAAGCAACGGGATACGGGTTGGTTTATTTTGTGGAAGAAATGTTGAAGGACAGGGAAGAGACCCTTGTTGGTAAAAGGATACTTATTTCCGGTTCGGGAAATGTGGCACAGTTTGCTGCAGAAAAATGTATCAACCATGGGGCTAAAGTGCTTACGATGTCCGATTCTGAAGGATTTATATACGATCCGTCGGGGATAGACCAGGAAAAGCTGGAGTTTATCAAAGAACTGAAAAATCAGCGCCGGGGCCGTATTAAAGTGTATGCCGACCACTTTGGCTGCGAATATTATGCGGGAGAAAAGCCCTGGAAGATTAAATGTGACATAGCCCTGCCCAATGCGACACAAAACGAGCTGGCTTTGGATGACGCCGAAATGCTGATCAGCAATGGTTGTTATTGTGTTGCAGAAGGGGCTAATATGCCCTGTACGCCTGAGGCTGTGGCAGCTTTTAATAATGCAAAAGTATTATATGCGCCCGGTAAAGCGGCCAATGCCGGTGGTGTAGCGGTTTCTGGCCTGGAGATGTCGCAGAACTCACTACGCTACAGCTGGGGCAGGGAGAAAGTGGATCACAAGCTCAAAACGATCATGATGGATATTCATCAGATCTGTGTTAAATACGGCAAAGACGAGCACGGGCATATCAATTACGAAAAAGGAGCTAATATAGGAGGATTTGTAAAAGTTGCGGAAGCCATGTTGTCGCAAGGTGTGGTGTAAGGCAGATAGGCGAAGAGTTCAACAAGCGTAAAACGCCTAATTGTAGTATCATTGTGCAAATAATCGCTATGTCTGTACAGGTTTATCTTATTCCCACTTTTTTGTATGAAGATGCATTACATGTGCTACCGGCCTATTTGCTGGAAGCAATAGAGAAATGTAATGTGTTATTTGTCGAGAATGAACGCTCGGCCAGGCGATACATCAAGCAACTAAAAAGAGAAATTGTTATTGATGACTACGAATGGTTCACGATAGGAAAGGCGGAGCAGGGGGTGGTCCAGGCTTTTCGGGCCTGTTTAAAGGAGCGTAAAACCATTGGTATTATCAGCGAAGCCGGGTGTCCTGGCGTGGCCGATCCTGGACAGATACTGGTAGGGGTCGCCCAGGAAATGGGAGCGGTAGTTACACCTCTGGTTGGTCCCAGCTCTATTTTACTGGCGTTAATGGCCAGTGGTATGAACGGGCAGCAATTTGCTTTTACAGGCTATCTTCCGATAGATAACCAGCAAAGAATAAAAGCGGTAAAAGAGCTGGAGCTGGAGTCGAATAAGAAAAACAGTACGCAGATCTTCATTGAAACGCCTTATCGCAATAATCAGATGCTGGAAACCCTGTTAAAAACCTGCCAGCCCGCCACCCGAATATGCGTAGCTGTTAATATTACCGGGCCCGACGAAGTAATTAAAACACTAACGGTGCAGCAATGGCAGCAGCAAACCATCGATTTGCATAAAAAGCCTGCAATTTTCCTGTTAAAAGCCTGATGCCGGCGTGGCCTCTTTCATAGAGATAATGCTGTCAACAATGTAACGGGTATTTCCACGCCAGGGCAGGGCGCCATTGTATTCTTTATAATGAAGGTCGAATCGCTTGCCCGAGTTCATTTTCAGGATATCAAATACTTTTTTATCCTTTATAGAAAACTCGAACTCATTAGACTGTACACCGCCGGTTGCGGAACCTCTTATCCCTTCCTGTATCAGCTTTCCTTCAAAGGTTTTAAATAGCTGGCCTTTTTCCACTGCAAAATTTAAATAGCCCGACTTGACGCCGTCTGAGGTGTAAGGATAATAGAATTTCCAATAGATATAGCCTGATCCCAGCAATAAAATGACCAAAACAGCCATGAAAAAGTACCTGGCACAGCCACGGCGTTTCTTCGGGGGCACAGTTGATGCCGGAATGGGTTCTATAGGCATAAAAAGGTTTTACTTAATTAAATTTTAATAATACAATATTAATTTATTGCACTAAATTTGCGGCTCTAAAGTACTATTTGTTTTTATATGAACAATCTTTTAAGTCATACCAAACATTTTATGTTTCACCCGGATATCACTACCGGTGTGTACGCGGTTGGCTTTGATGTGTTTATATTTTCGCCACGTCCGCAACGCTGTTGTCCTATATGCTGACAGGACATACCTATCGCCAGAGGCGCCTGTCAGTGGAAAAATTCGGAACCTAACAAACTTTCGGGCAGGCACCCAACACAATTTAGAAATACAAATAGTGGACAATCAGGAAATTATAGTAAGAGTTGCAAACTCTGAAGATAAGAAATTCTCTACCATCATTACCGATGAAATGGAGTCGTCGGCCAAAGCAAGAGGCACAGGCATCGCCAAAAGAAGTCCCGAATATATTGAGATGAAGATTGATGAGGGAAAGGCAGTTATAGCTCTTACCAAAGGGGGCGACTGGGTCGGATTTTGTTATATCGAAACCTGGAGCCACGGCGAATATGTTGCCAATTCAGGTTTGATCGTATCGCCCAATTACCGTAAAAGTGGCGTTGCCAAAAAGATCAAACAAACCATTTTTAATTTAAGCAGGAAGCTTTATCCCCAGGCGAAGATATTTGGTTTAACTACCGGCTTGGCTGTAATGAAGATCAATAGCGAACTGGGATATGAGCCGGTTACTTATTCGGAGTTAACGCAGGATGAGCAATTTTGGGCGGGATGCAAGAGTTGTGTGAACTACGAGATCCTGATGAGCAAGGAAAGGAAGAACTGTATGTGTACGGCCATGTTATATGATCCTAAAGATCATTATGAGCCTGAAGAAACAAAAGCTTTCTTTGAAGAGAACCAGTCGAGCCTCGAGCGGTTGTTACGTTTTAAACAATGGAAGTTTTTAAAGCCGTTTCGCCGCAAAGAAAAGAATGGTGGCGGAGGCTCATCGTTAAAAGTATTTTTTAATTCACTTTTTCATTAAAATAAATTATTAGATGGCTAAAAAAGTTGTTTTAGGTTTCAGCGGCGGTTTAGATACTACTTTTTGTGCAAAGTATTTAACCGAAGAAAAAGGTTATGAAGTGCATAGCATTATCGTAAACACCGGCGGTTTTAGCGAGCAGGAGTTAGAGCAGGTAGAAGCTCATGCAAAAAAGCTGGGCGTGAAATCGCACAAAACAGTAAACGCCGTTAAAAACTATTATGACTCTATTATCAAATACCTTGTATTTGGTAATATCTTAAAAAATAATACCTATCCCTTAAGTGTTTCCGCCGAAAGGTTAAGCCAGGCGCTTCATATTGCTGACTATGCCAAACACCTGAACGCTGATGCCGTGGCCCATGGCAGCACAGGTGCGGGTAACGACCAGGTACGTTTTGATATGGTGTTAAATATCATTGCGCCAGGCACAGAGATTATCACGCCGATCCGCGATCTGAAACTGAGCCGTGAATCGGAAATTGAATACCTGAAGAGCAAAGGTGTTGAAATGAATTTCGAAAAAGCCGTTTACTCTATTAACAAAGGGCTTTGGGGCACCAGTGTGGGTGGAAAAGAAACTTTGAACTCGAAAGGGTTATTACCTGAAGAAGCATGGCCAACCCAGGTTACTAAAACAGGTAGTGAAGAGGTAACCCTGGAATTTGAAAAAGGAGAGTTGGTGAAAGTAAATGAGAAATCTTTTGATCATCCTACAGAAGCCATCCAGTATTTGCAAACCATTGCCGGTCCTTACGGTATCGGTCGCGATATTCATGTAGGTGATACGATTATTGGTATTAAAGGCCGTGTAGGCTTTGAGGCGGCGGCACCTATGCTGATCTTAAAAGGCCACCATGCGCTTGAAAAGCATGTGTTAAGCAAATGGCAGTTACAGTGGAAAGACCAGATATCGCAGTTTTATGGCACCTGGTTACATGAAGGGCAGATACTGGATCCGGTAATGCGCGATATGGAGGCATATCTCGAAAGTAGCCAGCGTAATGTAACGGGCAAAGTATTTATACAGTTACATCCTTATCGTTACCAGGTAATAGGCATTGAAAGTGAGTTTGACCTGATGAACAGTGCTTTTGGTAGCTATGGTGAAATGAATGCAGGTTTTACCGGCGATGATGTAAAAGGCTTTACGCGTATATTTGGCAATCAGACAGCCATTTACCACCTGGTAAAAGAAAGCGTGAATCAAAAGAACGCAAGCGAATTCTAAATAGAGCTGGCAGTTAATAGATGACAGTTGACGGAAGAAGTCATAACTATCATCTGACGTTTCTGTCAACTATCAACTTCATAATTATGATAAACGTAGGAATCATCGGCGGAGCAGGATATACAGGAGGGGAGTTGATCAGGTTATTGATCAATCACCCGGAAGTGCATATTGGTTATATTCACAGTCGCAGCAATGCCGGTAAATATGTTTATGAAGTACACAAAGACCTGATTGGTGATACAGATCTGAAATTTAGTGGCGAAGTATTACAGGATATTGATTGCCTGTTCCTTTGCCTCGGTCATGGCGAATCTACTAAATTCCTGCAGGAGGAGCCTGTTAAAGATTCCATTAAGATTATTGACCTGGCTAACGATTTTCGTTTAAGAAAAGATAATGTACAGGCGGCTATTAACCGCACTTTTGTATATGGTTTGCCTGAGTTGAATAAAGATGCAATTAAGAGTGCCCAAAATATTGCGAACCCCGGATGCTTTGCTACCACAATACAACTAGGCTTATTGCCACTGGCAAAAGCCGGGTTATTAAAAGACATTTATACAACAGGCATTACCGGTAGCACAGGGGCAGGCCAATCATTAAGCGCTACTTCTCATTTTAGCTGGAGAGCTAACAATATTCAGGCATATAAAACTTTAACACACCAGCACCTGGGAGAAATAGGCGAATCCTTACACCAGCTGCAGGGCGACGATACTGATTTTGATTTGAGTTTTGTGCCCTGGCGAGGCGATTTTACCAGGGGGATTTTTGTGAGCTCTACGGTTACTACTGATCTGGCTTTAGAAGAATTATATCCTTTGTTTGAAGATTTTTATAAAGATCATCCATTTACACAGGTAAGCAAAACATCTGTATTTTTAAAGCAGGTGGTAAATACCAATAAGGCGGTTATTCATTTAGAAAAAGCAGGTAATAAGCTGGTGGTGCATTCTGCGTTGGACAACCTCTTAAAAGGTGCCAGCGGGCAGGCCGTGCACAACATGAACCTGGTGTTTGGTTTAGAAGAAACACTGGGATTAAGATTGAAACCGGCTGCTTTTTAGCAGATCCGTTTTTATTTTTAACGGCATTTATTATCGGGCCGGAGATTGTTTACTGTTCTGATTATTGTAAAGCAAATCAGTAATTTCACTGTTCAGAGAGATTTATTGACTTATGGCTAAATATGAACGACTAAAAATAGGCCGCGGGTATATCAGCGGCTATTGTTCCATTTTTCTTTCAATTCTTGCACTGGGGGGTATGCTGTGCTTCCGGTATCCCGAACGGTTAACTACTCCAGAGTTCAGGGAAGTGTACACCGGTGAAAGCATGGCCACATTGATCACGGCAGTAGTGATTGCAGCTTTCTTTTTTGCTTTGCTCAGTTTGATTCTAAGCAAAAAGATCAAACTGGCTGCAATGGGCGCTGGTTTATCGGGCATTGCGGTTGTATTAGGTGCATTCGGCATGGAAGGGCGTAGTGTTGAGAAAACATCCTGGCATATCGGGCTGGATTGGCTGCTCCTGGATCTGCTGTTAATGGCCGTCATCTTCGTACCACTCGAGTTATTCTTTCCTAAACGTAATCAACAATCGAGGTTTCATGAAGAGTGGAGAACCGACCTGGTTTATTTTGCTATCAGTCACTTGTTTATTCAATTTTTCGGGGTGGTAACCCAAAAGCCGGCCATGTTGTTCTTTGGCTGGATCGGCTTGGATAAAGTGCATGCCTGGGTGGCTGATCTTCCGTTCATTTTAGGCTTATTACTGGCATTTTTTGCCACTGACCTGTTTCAGTACTGGGCACACCGCATTTTTCATAACCATGTGTATTTATGGCGGTTCCATTCTGTACACCACTCAACCCAAAATATGGACTGGCTGGCGGGTAGCCGTACCCATTTTATCGATATATTCTTTACCAGGGCCATGACTTTTGTACCTTTGTATATACTGGGTTTCTCGCAGCCGGTGTTTAATGCTTATATTATTTTCATTGCAGTACATGCGGTGTTGATTCACTCTAATGTGCGGATCAATTTCGGTTTCTTAAAATATATCTTTACAACCCCTCAATACCACCACTGGCATCATTGCGAGGATCCTAAATATTACGGTAAAAACTTTGCTTCTATCTTCCCCTTTATCGACTGGATTTTTGGTACGTATTATCTACCTGGTAAAGAATGGCCGGCCGGAACAGGTGTAAGAGAGGCTGAATATCCTAAGGGATTTGTAAAACAAAGCATTTATCCCTTTACAAAAAGTCCTTTTGATAGCAATTTGAATATGGATGAGCAAAGTGACCGGTAGTTAGGATTGGACAGTGCCTGCAGCGTAATTGCGGGGAGTTATAAGTATTATATTTATTATTTTTTCTCCTGGGCAGGAGCGGCAGGAGAAACATAGATAATTCCAAAACGTTTTGCATAGTCTTCAATAGGCTCCAGTCCCACAGCGGCTCTTCTTTTATTTACATTGGCTTCATCTTCTATAGGAAAAAAGACGGACTTTCTTTCTGAACCACTTTGCGTAAGTTGGCTACCATATATCTGCTTTTTACCTTGTTTGGTCAATATCCTGTCTTCCAGTAAAGCAAGATCCTGGGGCCGCGCTTTTCCCTTTTTCACTGCTTCGCGTAGTAAAGGGAGATAAGTTACCTGAGTTAAGGAATCAGCATGTTGGATAACAAGAAAGATGGTTCGTGCGCCCTGTTCGGCAACTTTATCAGGTCCTGGCCACCCGTGAGTGCTGATGATTTTTTTAACTTTGATGAGATTGATAGAGTCCTGAACGTTTATTTTTTTCCATAATGAATCGACCTGCGTGGACTGCAATCCATATTGCTTTTGAACTCCAGCCATATTAACCCTGTCGATTTGATCAGCGTTATAAATAGTATCGAGAATAGCGATTAATTGTGTATCATTTTTTTTGAACGGTGTTGACCCCATATGTCAAATGAAGCGAGTAGAAGCAGGAAGTGCAAGATGTTTTTTTTCATGGCTGCTAAATTATTACGTAAAATATACCGGAGCGACACCTGCTTATTCAAAATAAACCTTCACCGTCTGGTATAACAGCTGGTTTTGCATAATCACCGAAGAGCGGCTGGCCTTGTCTGAGTAGCCTTTTAAGCCAAATAGCCCCGCAGCATTGCCTTTGTTGATCGCAATTTCAAGATAGTCGGCACTATTGAAAAGCGCCAGTTTTTCGCCTTCGGGAACATCAGCATAAGATTCACTGATTTTATTGATCATTTCATCCCGCAGGAACACAATTTTAAAACCCCGACCCTGGCGCTGGTCTTCAAACTGTTTTTTGGTAATATTCACTACAACATTTTCAAAATTGTCGATAAAGATGATCTGCCCTTCAATAAAATTGGCACTTTCCAGTGGAAGCAGCGGATTCTTTTCAACAAAACTGACATCAGGAATGCCAATTTTTTGAATAGACTCTCCGTTGGCTAAACGGGCGATAGTTTCTGCAATGACCTTGGTACAATATAATGTGTTCTTGTTCGCAGCTTTATCCAGTTTAATACCCATTACCATATCCGGCTTCTCTTCCAGTATCATATTCAACAAACCATTGTCGGCACAGAATATATATTGGTTTTTATGAAAAGCCAGCAAAAGGTTTTTTGGCTTTTTATCAAACAGGTTAACAAGTATGATGTGGTAAGTAAATTCGGGGAAATTCTTAAATGCTCCACGGCATACATAAGAAGCCTGCGGAAAGTTGAAGGGAGCTATGTTGTGAGAAATATCTATAAGTTGCAGATCGTTGCTTGCTTGCAGCAGTTGAGCTTTTATGGCCCCGATAAGGTAGTCGTTATGCCCGATATCTGATGTAAGTGTTACAAAGTTCATTTAGGAGTTACTGCCAGTCCGCTTCTTAATGGAGCGATGCAATTTATATATTTTTTTATATACGATACTAATTTATGCCAGCTGTAATAAAACGGTCTATTTAATAAGTTCTTTATTTTTAAAATAGAACTTATGTACCAGCTTATCAGCTAATCCCGGAAAGAACTTGTTCAGGAACACGGTTTCTTTACCGGTAAATGTCAATACCAGGGTTCTTTTCTTTTTCCTGATAGCATCCAGTAACAGCACAGCACATTCTTCTGCGGTCATCATTTTGCCTTCATCCATCGGGTTCTCCTTCTGTTGCTCTCCTTTATCGTTCAATGCATGGTCCCTTATTTTAGAAGCCGTGAAGCCCGGGCTCACCCACATTACATGCACCCCGTCATCTTTCAATTCAGTTTTCAACGATTCAAGGAAGCCCTGTAGTGCGAATTTGCTGGCCGAATAACCTGTTCTGCCCGGAAGGCCCCTGTAGCCCGCTATAGACGAAATGCCTACTATAGTGCCCTTGCTTTCGATTAAAGCTGGCAGTGCAAATTTCGTGCAGTAAATAGCGCCAAAAAAGTTAACATCCATTACTTTTTTAATCACCTCCAATTCGAGCTCTTTAAACAAGCCCCGCATACTGATGCCGGCATTGTTTACCAGTAAATCAATCCGGCCAAAGACCTTTAAGGTAGAGTCGATAAACTTTTTACAGTCGGCTTCCTGGCTCACATCTGCCACCAGTGTATGTAAAGGCAGTGAAGGGTGCTGCGCCTGTAATTCATAAAGCTTGTCGTGACTGCGCCCACAGGTAGCCACTTTGGCGCCATAGCTGAGTAAAGTCTCTACAAGAGCTCTGCCAATGCCATCGGTACCGCCGGTTATAACCGCTACTTTGTCTTTGAAATGGACATTCATTAAAACAGGATAAGATGATTTTGGCAAACCTACTTATAAAACGGCAAAAACCAATATAGGCGGCCCTTTTGATTTTTTGTAAATTCTCTTGTATATTTTTATTGCCCGCACGGACGACACCAGTTCGGAGGGGTCTTTGGCCAAGAGTAATCTTTGGTGTAATTTTTCCTTCTCCTTTGTGTAATTTGAGAAAGTAAATTACATCTCGGTAAGTTTCAAATATCAAATCATGATTAGATCCGTCTATATACTCTTGATCAGCCTGATGTCTATACATACAACAGCCCAACGGGCGTGGATACGAATTAATCAATTGGGATATGCAAATAGCAGCGTTAAAGTAGCCGTGCTGGTCGCTAAAGATGATCGCACCTTTGCCCGGTTTAACCTCATAGATGCCGGTACAGGAGAAGCTGTTTGGACCGGACCCACATTGGCAGCCGGAGCTTATGCAGCTTTTCAGCAAAGCTGGCGACTTGATTTTTCCTCATTCCATAAAGAAGGGATTTATTACCTGGAAGCCGGAGGGGTGAAGTCTCCCGGGTTTCGTATTCAAAATAAGGTTTATAACGGAGCGGCCGATTTTATTTTAAAGTATATGCGGCAGCAACGAAGCGGTTATAACCCTTTTCTAAAAGATAGTTGTCATCGGCAGGATGGTTTTATTATGTACCATAAGGACGGTTCCAAAGACTCCACCTATATAGATGTATCAGGAGGCTGGCACGATGCGTCTGATTATTTACAGTACCTTCCCACATCAGCCAATGCTACTTACCAGATGCTTTTTGCCTATACACAAAACCCGCAGAGTTTTTCTGATCATTATGATGCCTGGGGTAATGAAGGCGCTAATCAGATCCCTGATATTATTGATGAGGCTAAGTGGGGTTTGGACTGGCTGGTAAAAATGAATCCGGGTAGAGAAGAATATTATAACCAGTTAGCCGATGACCGGGATCATGCGGGTTTACGGCTTCCAACGAAAGATAGTGTGAAATATGGACCTGGCAAGGGCTTTGCCAGGCCGGTATATTTTATAACGGGGCAACCACAGGGTGAGAAGTATAAAAATAAAACAAGAGGTGTAGCTTCTTCTGCAGGCAAATTTGCTTCGGCTTTTGCTTTGGGTGCTATTGTAATGAAAAGGTTTTATCCTTCATTTGCTCAAACACTCGTTGTGAAAGCTAAAGATGCTTATGCATTTGGCAGGCAGTACCCGGGCAATACACAAACATTATCCGTTAAAGCCCCTTACATATACGCAGAAGATAATGATGCCGATGATATGGAGCTGGCGGCGCTTTCCTTATACCAGTTAACGAAGCAAAAGAAGTACCTGGGTGAAGCTATTCAATATGCAAGGATGGAGCCGGTTACTCCATGGATGGGGGCTGATACTGCCAATCATTACCAATGGTATCCTTTTGTAAACCTGGGCCATTACTGGGGTGCGCAGCTGGATCCGGATAACAGGAATGAGTATCTCTCTTTTATGAAGCAGGGTATCGATAAAGTTGTGGAGCGCGGTAAAGGAACTCCTTTCTTAAACGGGGTGCCATTTATCTGGTGCTCCAACAACCTGGTGGTGGGCATGCTGACTCAAATAAGCTTATATAAAAAACTAACTGGTGACCAACGGTATAATGAAGCGGAAGCCGCTATGAGAGATTGGTTATTGGGTTGTAATCCCTGGGGCACCAGTATGATCTGCGATTTGCCGGAAAAAGGAGTAGCTCCTAAGGATCCACATTCGGCGTTTACTTACCTGTATAAGTACAAAATATCCGGGGGGCTGGTAGACGGGCCTGTATATGGCAGTATCTGGAATAAACTGATCGGTATAAAGCTATATACCGAAGACGAGTTTAAAGATTTTCAATCCAGCCTCGTAGTGTATCATGATGATTTTGGCGATTATTCTACCAATGAGCCAACCATGGATGGGACAGCCAGCCTGAGTTATTATTTGTCTTCGCTTCAGGATAATAATATTCAAAATAAAATATATGATGCCGAAGGTGCTGTTATCAAGCTCAATCCGGGGGAGAAGAAAATTTATCTCCTTTTTTCTGCACATGAATTCGGCGAAGGGGGCATTAAAATATTAGATGCACTGAAAGCACACAAGGTGAAGGGAAGCTTTTTTCTTACGGGTGATTTTATACGTAACAAGGCGTTTAAAAATATCGTTCAACGGATGGTTCGCGAGGGGCATTACCTGGGTTCTCATTCGGATCGTCACCTGCTGTATGCTGACTGGAGCAAAAGGGATTCTTTACTGGTAACAAAGGATTCATTTCAGCGTGATTTGGACCGGTCTTTGTTGGCATTAAAAGAAGCAGGTGCACAAAGTGGAGGATGGTATCTCCCTCCATATGAATGGTACAATAAAGAAACGGTGCGCTGGTGTAATGAGAGGGGACTTCAGGTTATTAACTTTACACCTGGTACGGGTACCAATGCAGATTATACCTGGCCTGAATTGTTTAACTATCGCAGTAGTGAGAGTTTGCAAGAAAAGCTATTTGAACGCGAGCGGGAACAGGGCTTGAACGGTCATTTTGTTTTGATACATTTAGGTACCGATCCACGCCGGAGAGATAAACTGTACGATCACTTAAGTAAGTTGATTAACAGGCTGAAGGAGTTAGGGTATGCTATAGAGAAATTACCGGGGTGAAAAAAAAGTTTTATTTTATTTAAAAAAAGTTTGGTGCAATGGCTCAGGGTTTCTATATTTGCACTCCCAAACGGGAAAAAACAGGTTGATTTCGTAGCTCAGTTGGTAGAGCACAACACTTTTAATGTTGGGGCCCTGGGTTCGAGCCCCAGCGGAATCACAGACAGCACTCATTATTGAGTGCTGTTTTTGTTTAAACTAATGATACGGAGCCGTCTGTAAAAAAACTCATATCGAACCGATATTAAACTAACTGAAAAAAAAGGGGACCTAAAAGGGGACTTCTTTTATAAGCTAAATTTAGGTCCCCTTTTTGGCCGCCAGGATTGGATAAGGTGAGCAATTTTTAATTTTAAAAATTCTCATTTATGAAAGTCAACGAGAAACTTTCGATTCTTTTTTTCCTCAGCCGTAAGCGGGAAAATCCTACCACCCGCCTGGCTCCGATTTACATCCGGATCACCATTAATGAAGACCGCAAAGAGTTTTCCTCCGGTCAACAATGTCTTGTTACAGACTGGTGTAATAAAAGAAAAATTATTACGTCAAAAACTCATCAAGCAAGAGCTGTAAATAATGAACTTACCGAAATCAAGGCTTCCTTATTGAAGCTTTATGATGTGCTGGAATTGCAAGGTAAAACAGTATCCTCTGACATGCTACGAGATGAATACAAGAAGCGTAAAGGGATTAGTGATAAAAAGCCAAAGTCTGTTATACCTGTTCGCGGTTCCGATCAGGTAGCCGCTTCTATCATTGGTAGTAAGGGAGGTCAGTTAACAGCAAAACCGGTTAACGATTTTGATATCCGCAAAACCGTATTAGCACTATCTGAACGCGCGAAGGAATTAGACTTGGAGAAACGAAAGTTGGGTAAATTCAAGCATGAGTTGGTCAAAGCCCATCATGTTGCGCAGTATGAAAAAAATTATGATCAGCTTAAGACGGATATTGAAAGAGCTACCTTAAAAGCAGCTGTACATTTTGAAAGTATCGACATACCGAAAGTGGCATTACTTGACCTCTCTTTTGAAATTCTGCTTTATTATTTGAGAAGAGCAGTTGCTGGTACTTGCGCCTTTTCAACTTTTAGACGTCATTGTGCTACTCATGAAAAAATCCAGGCGTTTAACTGGTATCGTTTTAAAGACGCCGATTTACCTGCAAGTAGCATCAAGATCAAATATGCCAAAGAAATCTATGAGTACTTAACTATAGTTGATGTCTGCGATAACAACGCCGCCATGAAGCATATTAAGTTGATCAAACAGGTGTATGATCGCGCCGTTGAAAATGGGTACCAACTAATCAACCCTCTTCATAAATTCAAGTGTACATACATTGAGCCAGAGCCAGCAGCTTTGGAAATGGTAGATATCCATAAACTGATCAATACAGATTTTGGAGAAGCGCTAAACGAGAAGCGGGATGCTTTTATTTTTAGTTGCTTCACCGGTTACGCATATGAAGAGGTGCGAAGGTTTACATATGATGATATATATACTGGCCTGGATGGAAAGAAATGGTTAAAGATTGTCAGGACTAAGACCGTAAATACCGGAGGCTTTACCGAACGCGTTCCTTTACTTCCTATCGCGGTTGATATTATTGAACGGTACAATAGTCATCCTTGCCGACTTGTTTCCAATAAGCTACTGCCGATCGCATCCAATCAGGCTTATAACAGCGATTTGAAACTAATTGCAAGGACGTGTGGCATATCATTAGATCTTACTACCCATGATGCTCGACACACGTTTGCCACCACTATCACGCTAGAGAATGATGTTCCATTATCAACTGTGAGTAAAATGCTAGGTCACAAATCAATCCGAACAACAGAGCGGTATGCAAAGGTTACAAAGAGGAAGATAAGTAAAAATATGGACAAGGTTGAGGCACTGTTGTTTCACAATGGCCAACTTAGGCAGGGCACGTAGGCATGGACATAATGAGTTAATGAGACCTTATCCGTAGGAAAGTCTTTTAGCAATTTGTCTATGTCGGAAGTTTTGTGATAAATTAATTTTATGTAATTTGATGATCCAATATTTTTAATATGGACGTATTATCAAGACGGCTATGGGGGAAGTTTGTTAGCTCTGGGTACTTTCCTGAAGAGTTGCCTGCGTGCTTTTCTAGCGTCGACCTTGAGTATATTGTGCGCAGAGGCAATTTCAATCTATCTAGCTTTTTACAAGGAGATGACCGCGTTCCCTCTTCCTCAAAACTATTACCCTTTTCGATTCCGCATACGAAAGGATATCGCAGGAATTTAACTGTACCTGGACCTTTTCACTACCTACAACTAACTCAAGCTTTAGTCCAACACCGATCGGAGCTTGAGGAGATTCACAAGTTATCTGAATTATCTATTTACGAGGACTATAATGATGATAATCATCGGTACATCGCCAAACCGGATTTTAAAAAGTTTATCGACGAGAGAATTCTCAGGTCTTCGGGTTATAGATACCTGCTGAACGTAGATGTCACTCGATTTTATGCATCCATTTACACTCATAGTATCCCGTGGGCGATTCATGGCAAAACCATTGCGAAAGCAAATAATCGAAACAGTCTTTATGGAAATTTCATAGACATGTTGGTTCGAAATTGTCAAGACAAACAGACATTAGGCCTACCTATTGGACCCGATAGTAGTAGGATTATTTCTGAGCTAATTCTTGCTAAAGTTGATGAGGAACTACAGAACGAAATATCGGATTTTAAAGGAATACGGAATGTTGATGATTATTTTCTGTTTTTTAAAAGTCATGGCGACGCTGAGAAAGGAAGATCCGTATTACAGCGTTTGCTAAGAGCTTATGAACTTGAACTCAACGAGGCAAAAGAACGGATTTTGGAGCTTCCGGACATCTTGGAAAGCGAATGGAAGGCTAGAATACGGTCATTCAAGTTTCGAAGAGATGATGGTCAACAACGTTTTGATCTTATTGCTTTCTTTGATATGGTCTTCAGTTTCGCAAGGTCATGCCCCGCTGACATGGTTTTGCCTTATGCCGTAGCGAAGCTAAGATCATTAAGAGTTGCCCGATCGAATTGGCAAATATTTCAAGCGTTTCTGCTTAATTCAATTGTCTTAGAGCCTAAAGTAGTAGTTCAGGTAGTGAACCTACTTTTAAAAACGAACTCGTCCGCACCGAGGAGAATTCAAAAGGCAATCATTAAAGAGGCCTTTGACTCTTTCATCTCTTATCATGCTACACACGATAACCACTTTGAAGTGGTATGGGCATTATGGTTCTATTATCAAGTTAAATATGAATTATCGGAAACATTGGTTCGGCAACTAAACTCTTGCGAAAATGATTTCGTAATTCTCATTCTATTGGCATTAGAGCGTGAAGGTTTGACCGAGTTGAGTTTCGATAAAGCTAGGTGGCGTTCTCTTGTTACAAGTGCTAATCTTTATTCTGAACATTGGCTCATTGCATACGAAGGTGTTGCGGGCACCTGGTTGCGAAGATCTCAGACTTCAGTTCAAAATGATAAATTTTTCGAACAGCTATTATTGAATGACGTGACTTTTTTTAAGCCCAACGAAGAAGATGACGATAGTGACGGTATTGACGGACAGGGCACGTCACTGTCAAGAGAAGTGGAAGCCGAAGATGAGGATACTGATGAAGATCAAGATGAAGATGAAACTCAAGAGTTTGAGCCAACTGAAGATCAACCTTTCTGACGATTTACATTGAGGATGAGACTTTAATGATCCTTGAACATCCGGCAAGTGTAAAAAATAAGAAAAATTTTAGATATTTGATGTTCGTGGCGAATCAAACCCATTTCAAAAATTGACACCAATGACGAGAGCCGCTCATTTTACGGTACATCCAAAGCTTGCGGAACTTCTGGGTGAAACCTACCGATCAATCGAAGAAGCAACTAAAGAGCTAATTGATAATTCTTATGATGCCGACGCTGAATCGGTTTACATACACCTGCCATCAGAATTAGCAGAGCACCCAAAAGTAATTATTACCGATGATGGCGCGGGAATGAAGGAAAAAGAAGTAAGAAATGAATACCTAAATATTGCCAATAGCAGAACCTCCAGAAAAGGTGGACTGTCCATTTCAAAAAAAAGAAAAGTAAAAGGGCGTAAAGGAATAGGGAAGTTCGCGGGCCTTATGGTTGCAGATCAGATGACTCTAGAAACGTTTTCCGCTGGGAAACGAACTACGTTAGTGATAAATAAGTCAGATTTGGCAAAAGCTGGCTATGATCTTGAAAAGTTTCCTATTCCAATTGAAGTAAATGATTGTGAACCCACGAAGCATGGTACGTCAATTACCCTTGAAGGGTTAAATCAAAACATGTTTTATCCCAATCCGGAACGACTGAAGGAAATATTGATTAGGGATTATGGAAGAGAGGCAGACTTTTCCATATTTATTAATGGAGAGAGTATTGGCGTCTTAGATTTACAAGGGAAGGCGTATTCGACAGTAATCAAGTTGCCGGACGGAAAAAATGCAATGCTGAATTACACAATAACAGAAAAGCCGCTTAAACAGTCGGGAATTGCTGTTCGGGTAAATAATAAGATTATTGGACGTCCACAAAACTTTTTATCTGATGATGAAATTATTCCGAAAAAACTGCAGAGCCGCGTATATGGCGAAATAATTTGTGATGCTTTAGAGGATGATATTACAGCGGACTTTGGAGCTGTTATAGACAATAGCAAACTGTTTGAAAGTATATCGGAAGCTACAAAAGAAAATCTTAAGGGCTCTGTTGATGAAGTCTTCTCGACAGATATGAGGATGGCCAGAGCTAGGTATCAGAGAAAAATCAACCTTGAGCTCGAGAAGCTGCCGGAGTATAAAAAGCCGTTTGCTGAAAAGGCACTCTATAAAATTCTGGAAAAGTTTTACGGAGAAACAGATGATCGAATCAGTACTGTAATTTCCGTGGCGGTTGCAGCAATGGAAAAAGATCATTACTGGGATATTATTCAGAATATTCAAGATACTCGAAACGAAGATGTAGAAAGGTTTGCAGATGCATTGTCAGAGTTTGGCTTATTAGAAATGAGCATTGTTGCAAGTCAAGCTATAAATAGACTCCGTTTTTTAGACGAATTAAATTTATTAATTGACAATCCGAAAACGCTTGAGAAGACAATACATAGAGCTTTCGAAAACAACACTTGGCTTCTTGGTGATGACTATTCAGTTATGTTTTCTGACATTGGGATGAAGAAAGCGATAAATGATGTTCTTGGTAAGATATATAGCGGAGAGATCCCTGACGATCGACCGGACCTGATGTTCGGAAGGACGTTAAGCAGGCAGTTGTGTTTGATCGAATTTAAACGACCAAGTTTTACACTGAATCGAGATACTGAAAACCAAGCAATAAAATATCGAGATGAATTAAATTCTTATTTTCATAACCAAAAAATCGAAATTGTTTTGTTAGGAGGACGTGTTATACAAAATATGAGTTCGCACAATGAACGCGATGACGTTAAGTACAGAACATATCTTGATATTATTAGTGTCGCAAGACAACGAACAGAATGGCTAATTAGTGAATTGCGTGAGTAATGGTCTGTTTTACTGCTCGAATCAATAAAATTAGATGCCCACGAAAGGATGTGCGAATATTTCTGAAAGGACTCTCTATCTGGAAAGAAATGCCGTCCTATTGTAGAAAACGACCAACTACTTTTGGCGATTCCTATACGCATTTTCCAAAACGTTAAAACATACAACTTAATGAGTAGTATACCTATACCCTCAAAGCTAAATTTCAATGCGGTTGAGGTGCTTTTAAACGCTGTAAACAGTATCGATGTTGGCGTTGCAAAAGATATTGAACTTCCGCCAAAACTTACTTTCGAAGGTTTTGGTATAGAGGTATCAGTTTTACAGGTATTTTTCAAATGGATGAGAGGAAATCCTGGGAAACTCATTCTAAAGACGACTAAGAATAATTCAAAGGCAATCGACACTTTTGCTGAATCTTTTTTTGCGTATGTTCTACTTTCTACAATTTGGAAAAAAGTTGAAATTGTTGACCTGGATGGCGTAAATCTAAAGGCAGTTCTAAAACCTCACACAGAGAGGATGAACAAGAAAATTGAATTTCTACAAGGGTTGCCTAATGACCAAGTCTACCTGACTTGTTTTGATCATTATTCAAAACAAAAAGGCTTAATTCACTGGTTTTATCCTACACACGAACATTTCGTTCAGACACCATCTGCACTCGAAAATACTATTTACCGTGCCCTTCTCAGTGTTGGCAAGATTTATAAGACACGGTTCAACACTGTTGTTAGCTCGATTGGTGATGAAATAGACCAGATAATATGGGAGTTGTTTAAGAATACGGATGAACATGCAACGTCAGATGCTATTAACTCAACTATTCTTTCACCCAATACCCGTGGAGTATGTATTAAATTGCTTAGAGATACTAAGGAAAGCTTAGAAAAAAAGGCTGATGGACATTTGGGTTTGTCAAAGTACTATGGAAGTGTTGCAGAGCAACAAGCTTTCTTCTTGGAAATTTCCGTTTTCGACAGCGGGCCAGGACTGGTAAAACGTTTTATGGGTAGCAATTGGAACTCTGATGTTAAAATTCAGGATGAAGTCCTTACTGTAAAAGAATGCCTACGAAAAGGGTCAACCTCCGTAGACGACTGGAAGGGAGAACAAAAGGGTTTTGGTTTAAATGAAGTGCTCGTTGTGTTGAGCAAGCTGCGCGGCTTTATAAAAATAAGGACAAATAGATGCTCCCTCTATCGAGACTTAGCCAAGCATCCTGTTTCTCCAACCAATGGTGATCCTGATATTGAATTGCTAGATTGGATATCCCACAGTAATCATGCATTTACCACTGCAAATGAGTCGGAAGGTGCCTTGATTACCCTCGCATTTCCACTACCAAATACTAATAAACCATGAGAACCTCATATATTTTCAACTTTATTAAGAATGTGCAAAAGGGGGACTGCAGTAAGCCTACCAACTTTTTGGTGCTATTTTTTCCTTACAAAGGAGTAGGCGTCGATATAGACAATTTCCAAATACAACTACGAGATTACTTTTTTAATTGTTCATTACCAGATCACCTGTTGATCCTTGGATTCGATTACAATAAAACTGAAATTAAGGATATGTTTAAGTCTGGCTCATCTGTCTACAATTATATCCCTAAGTTTCAAATAGACGACCAAGACCAGAACCTGTCAATATATGTACTGCAAGGAACTGGAAACCTTAATAAGGTAGTTGGTAAAACAATGTCGGTTGACTTTCTCAACGAAGTTTACCGAAGAGGAATGTCGAAAATTTTCAGTGAGCATGGAGGATTAATAATTTCTCAGGCAGCTCATCATTTTGTGTTTCCTTCCGGCAAGCATTGCGACCGCTTCCTTAGAACGGGCAATGTGCTTGTGAATGGTGCCGAGATAATGTTCATAGCCTCGGCAATAGCTCGACACTTTAAATGCAGAAAGTTTTCGACCATTTATTGTGATACATCATCTATCAACTCATTGGCCTATGCTCTCATTGCGATTTTGAAAGAATTAGGACTGGGGATGGACGTTGTCCATGTGGAAAGCTTTGGGTCATACGAGCTTTTTGAAAAAGCGAAATTTAAAGCAAGTAGAGACAGCCTATTTCTAATATCGTCCTCAACCTCTGGTAGTATCATTACGCGTATGACTGAGGAAAATAGAAACAGAAATATTGATTTGGAAAATATAGCAGTGATATACGGTCTTTCAGTAGAACGCAGATATCAAAAGCAGGTTGTTTGCAAGCTTGACCATGATAAGGACAGCAATCCTAAAGGACTGGATCAGTTTGTGAGCTATAATGTTAAAAAGGGATTGCAGTGCAAGCTTTGTGACAATGGCTCTACTCCATTGAAGGTCGAGGGTGATGTGTTCTTGCTAGAGAAGCCGAGTGTCAAAGGTGTTAAGATCACAGTAAATGACAAGCCTAGTTTTCTTAAAAATTTTGGCGACTATTATAAATCAAAAAAAGATGACCCGAGTATAATTCGAGCCTTTTATAAGGATGGAAAAGGGACCGGAAACAAAAAATACGAGGTGTACGTGAACGTCGAGCAGCTATTTTCAGAATGGCTAACGAAAACATACACTTCGGAATATTCCAAAAAGATTTTTGAACGACTAGAGAAATTTATACAACAGAATATACCAGCATCTTTACGATACATGATTGTATTACCGGATAATGCTTCATCATTGTTGGCTGATTTAATTATTCAAGTTCTAGCAAACTCAGGAATCAATTTCGAAAAGAAAAATGTAATAGCCCTTTCAGAAATTGGGACTATAAATCCAAAAGAATATGGTGTTATTGTAGTTGTAAGTTCTTCAATTGTCACCGGGGATAATCTTCTGTTTCTTAGTAGGGCTTTGAGAAGCTTTGAGTTGACTTATCGTCGAATGTACTTTACATTTTTGGCACGAACGAAAGATAAAGAGCGACAAGAATTTTTGGAGAACAATCTGGGATACGGAGAGTTTGGCAAGAGCACTCATCGATCAATTAACGTTGAGAGCATTACCTGCGTTAACGACGCAAATACGACACCTTGGCATAAGGAGCTCGATTTTGTAAAGGAACTTCAAGAATATTGTGAGAATTTTGGGGGACAATTTGCGCCGGCAATTGAATATTGTCAGTTGAGAGAAGAGGAGTTAAATAATAGCGCATCGTCTAAAGGACTTGAAAATAATCTATTTTTTAGGTCGTTTGCGGGGAGACCGCTCAAGCTAAACAATGGGTTTGCATTTGCTCCGGCCGATAGGCCGTTTGATTTGGCTACACAATCTGAAGTTTACTTTATTGTATCGGCTATTTTAAATGAAATGCGGAGTAAGGGTAAGTTTGAGCAGAGCGAATACGTCCGTCATGTCATTGAACCTGGTAATTTTGTTAGGTTCAATGATGGAGTAATACAGGCGTGCATTTTAAGAGCGGCCACTAACGAAGAACTGAAGTTTATCCTTTCTGAAGAAATGGCGCTTCAGATGAAATCTATTTTGGGTGATATGATTCTTCACTTAGAAGATGAGCACTCGGAAGCGATCAACGAATTTTTTTACGCGATAGCAATTAGGAAGCTAAAACTACCAGATTCGGTTTTACATGAATGCATAGAACTGTTGGAGCAGCAAGACTCATTTAACAGCTCCAAAAGTATATTAAATGCGTTAGTTGCTTACATAAAAGGTAAAGTTATAGAGCCCAAAAAGTTGGCTGACTCGTTCAAAGACCGTACAAAAGATATCAATGAAATGAAAAGAGCTGGCTGATTTTAGTTCTACCCATTTTTGTCCCTAGTTCTGTATAATACGCAGATATTAGGCTTGTGAAAAAAGCTCTTGCGGTAAGAAAGATGCCTATATCTTTCTAAAACGGATATAACCAGGTTTGCCAATTATTCTTGGCTATCGGATTCCAACGATAGCTTCCTTCTGATTAAGATTGGCAGCGTTGTAGTAGTGTATTTATTACCGCCCTTTGGAGATTGCAGTGAGCGATTTACATTTAATGAAGTACTTTTTGTTGATCAGATTTTTAATCTTGCCAATTCCTCTCTTACATACGCGTCCTCTTCCTTGCAGAATATATGAAACTCAGTTTGAATCAAATTGTCTTTATAATGCCTTGAAACTATACAGAGGATGTCGTTGAATTTACTTTCGTTAATGCGAGTTTGGATGATGTCTTTTTCTTCTTCGTACAAATTTTGAAACATTCCCATCCTGGTTTCTTCGAAAATTTCGTTATCAAAAAAGAATATCTTTCTCTTAAATGAACTGTTTTGAGTTTGCTTTCTTTTCTCGGCGATCTTTGTGAATAAACTCTCTATTAAGGTCGACGAGCTAACCGAAAATGTCACATTTCCGCTAGCTCTATAAAAACCTTTTACTCCTGGAGTTGTCACGCTCGGCGGAATAACGTAGAATAAAATATCATAGTTTTCGTCTGTTTTGATTTCAAGCAAAGACTCTACGCTGTAATCTATAACCCTCAAATAGCCGAATTCATCTTCGTCTAGGTAGTTTATAGAACTAAACGATTTACTGTTTAGTCCGTTGTAAAAAACGTCAATTCTCTGCATAAACTTATATTTAAGAGAATTGTCCGGCTTAGTTTTAAATTTAATCGATAGGATGAATCCTAGACCGGCCTTCATTTTTGAAAATCTTTGAAGCAAGAATGCTAACAGATCCTTTTTTACATCTAGTACTTGAATGTTAGGAATATAGATTTTCCGGCACTCGAAAAGGTACTCAATTCCTCCGATCGCACAAACACCCTCTCGTTCCTGATTTCCTTCAATTATTTTTTTCTCGTTGGAAATATTATTGTTGTCCAACAAGCGAAAGGTATACAATTCGAAGAAATAACTTCTTAAGCTGTCTGGGTTTTGGCGTAACTCTTTTAATTGGTTATAGTATTGCGGCGCTAACGACTTAGCATATAATATAAGATCGGCGTAGTCGGCCAGCAAAACTATACTTCCAATTTTTTCTTTATTAGCGAGCAACTGGTGCAGCCAGTTTTTACTAGTAAGCGATACTCCGATCTGCTGGATGTTAAAGAATTTTGTGCCAAATGTTTCTGTCAAAACGGAATATATCCTTTCAATCGTTTCGCGCTTCACGAACCCTGGGGTTATATGAAGTGGGGAAGATCGATAGATCAGATCACTTTTCCATTGCTCTAACAAATTTATTTTCATTATTGAATAACGTCGTGCAATATTATTTCAAAATATCAAAATACAGAACACAGATTGGTTGGCATCTAACTAACGTTAAATTAGATTGATCTAAATTATACAATATCAATAGTTAGTTTGCTATCTTTCAAAAATTAAATCAAAGCCAGACATGGGTCAAATTGAAAATTTACAGGCGCTCAGAAATAAGCTTGCTAACAGGAAAATGTCTCTCTTAGTAGGCGCAGGATTTAGCAAAAATGTAAGTGCAAAGTTTCCGGATTGGATACAATTGTTGCAGGATCTGGTCTATGAACTGTATGAGGATGAAATAGAAAGCAGACTTAAGAAAGATTTGCCAGAGGGCGAACGTGCCCAAGCTCTTCGGCTACAAACGCAAAAGATGATTGAAAAGGTGGGATACTTAAAGGTCGTTTCAGAATATATTTCTAGGAAAGGGTATGAAGAAGCAATTGTCACTTATATTGAAAAACGTACTCCCATTGAAAAAGGGAACGATGGGCTATATTATTTAATCAATGACGATGACACGCGGATATTATTGTCGGACGATATGCTCAACCTCCACAGAACCTTGCTTTCTTTTCCTTGGAATAATGTCTTTACTACAAATTATGACCCTCTTTTAGAAGCAAGTGTCGACACCAATTTGCACACAAAGTTGATGCAGGAGAATGTAGCATTAGCAGATAGAATTCATGATCTTATGCAATCTCTGGAGCAATTTACAAAAAAGGAACAGGAGATCAACAAGAGGTTAAATGATTTAGACACGGTTTTAAATCAACAGGACAGCAGCGGCGCTCTGGTTGAAGGAACTGGTCCTTCGGAGGACTTTTTTAAACAAAGAGAGCAGTTATCCAACGACCTAAAAGAGTTGCAGAATAAAATAAGGCAGGATAAAACAGAAATACATAATAAGCAACAGCAGTACGCAGTTAATGAAATTCAAGCTGATAGTTGTTATACCTTGGTAACTCGTGGCGCGGAATTGAGTCTTAAAAAAAATAAGAATATAATAAAGCTCCATGGATCTTTGCGCACGATAGAGGAACGTAGTCGCTACCAGTTCGGCTTTGATAACGATCCTCGGAAACAATATATAATTTCTGCAGAGCATTATGAACATTATCCATATAAACATGAAGCTTTCACCCAGCTTATGCGAATTGCGTTGTTGCAGGAATCTTTTTGCCTAATTGGCTTTTCGGGTGTTGATCCAAATTTCACTGCCTGGATCAGTTGGGTAAGAGATTTACTTTACCGATCAGGGTCACTTTTTGACCAACAGCCTGATTATAAGATTTATCTCGTCGAAATGAGCGATGGCGACATAAAAAATGATGACCGACAGCTATACTATGAAAATCATAGAATCGGAAAGGTCTCGCTACTATCACCTGAAGTAATTAGTTTCCTAGAAAAAGAAACTGGCCAAATAATAGACAAAGTGAATCGTTATGGCTCTGCACTTAAACTTTTGTTTGATTTTTTGGCAGGACATGACTCAATCTCAATACCTATAAAACCGCGAGAATCAGTTTTCGAAGAACAATGGCAGCATCTTTGGGACGACGTAGCAAAGTTGGACAGTGATGGATTTAAGTTTAAAGATCAGAAGATTTCGGAGAGCGCAGCACAAATTGCAGCAATTGCGTCAAAAATTACCGTTCCGAATTTGTCACAGGACAGTGCATACGGTCAGTACCGTTTTCTAACTCTTATAAATAATAAATTTCTTTCCGGACTGAATGTAGATAGTCGTAATAATTTGTTTAAGCTATTCACACACTTGGTTGGCAAACTCTATATTCCCATCGGTAGTGTTGTAGAACCAGAAATTGTAAGTGAACTTGTAGCAATAGATACTTTAAAAGAAGATGCTACACGCCTTCAGGAGTTTGATAGTATTCTGAGAAAACCCTTTTCTGACGATCCCAGCAGCATGTTATGTAGCATTTTACGCTGCGCTTTCACATTGGACTATGACGGATTGGAAAGGTCTCTGAATTTATGGCATCCACCTATAGAGCAAACGCATGTAAAGGCTGGTTTTTTATCCCAGTTTAACGTAGAAGGCGCAGTTGAGTTATTAGAAGTTCAAATAGCTTCCAATTTAATCACTGAACAACAGCGAATTTTTTCCCTTGAACTGCTACGTTTGATCAAGTTTAGTAACAGCTGGTCTAGCGAAGACAGATTACGCAATAGAATAGAGCAATATAAAAAGGCCGGGTATACGTCCTTCTTTGAACTGATCGACCTGTTGGTAGACTCGTTTGGAAGAGAAAAGAAAGATACACATCCCTATGGACGTGGTCGGTTTTCTACTTCTGACAGTTATGCAAACATGAATCCATTCCGGAAACTTCCCCCATTCCAGTTTCTATCATTAATAATAAATTTTGGATTTCCTCTGCAAATTGGGATTCTTTCTACCGTCCAAAGAGAAACTTGGTACAAGTTTTTCAAAGCGGGCTTCGAACAATTTCCTTTTCCTTTCCTATACTATGCGATGCAATATCGGAATGAAAATATTCAAAAACGAACGGCGCAAGATTTTGCTTGGTCAGTTAAAATAAAAGAGCATCGTAACGCTATTGTCAAGGTTACTTTTAACGCTTTCAAAAGCCGGCCTAAGTCGGCGATGGTATTCCTAACAGAACTGTTTGCCTCAGTCCCTCCGTCTCAATGGCAAGATGACTTTGCAGCTACTTGGACTACTTTGGTTGCTAATGGAGAGGCCTTTGAAGAGTACAACACAGTTTGTGAATCCTATATCAACGCAGGTCTCAAATTTATTGAGAAAGGTGAAATTGCTTTTAGAATTATAATTGATATACTAGCTAAGCTTCAGAGTAATCCTGACTCAGTCATATCATATCTATATCATCTCAATTCAAACAGGATTCTGAAAAGTAAGAAAATAGATCAAGTTCCAGAAGCAGCTAAGCACGAGATAGATCACATAATAGATAATCTTGGTAATGATCCCGAAAGCGCACTTTTTACACTAGGTAATATTTTCTTTTTGTTGTCCGAAGCTCAACTTAATAATATTTATCTTCATTTGCAAGATCTGGATTTTGAAAAGCTAAGTAACAGTAGGTCTCTTCGAGTTGCCCTTTTCTTTTCTGAAAATGATCCATGTATCATGGACAAAATTCGATCGGCAGTTTTAAATCACACTGAACTATGGGCAACGGGCATAGAAGGTAGAAAAATTCATGGTGGACAACAAGTGTTGCCTATCATGGAATTTTCGTTGAGAAACAATCCTAAACATGGATTGACCTTTAGCAAAGAGGATTTGAGGCAGATTTATGAAAAATTAAAAGGAGCTCTTTCGGAGGTTCAAAGAGTGAGTCCCTCAAAAGGAAACTCAATCGTAGATTTTACAAGCATTGTACATGATATGATTAGATTTCTGCGCTTTTACAAAGGTGATTTAGAAGTTCATTCCGATTATACCATGACTCTAACTAGTGTAGAACTACTCTATGCTGCCCACACCGGATTTTCAGATTTTAGGGAAGGACTTAGCAGTTCAGAAAGCACGTCTGTAATCTGGGCTCTTGCCGAACTTTCGGAACGATTGGAATTTGAGGTTTTTGAGCAACAAGCAGTTGCCCTGATATTAAATAAGTTGTTGCTCCAGGTAGGTCCTTCTTTGGAAGCTTGTTTATCTTATGTCTCGGCCTGGATAACTGATGAGAAAAATTTGCCTTCCTTCGCGAATCATTCCGAATTGCTAGTGTGGATACTGAAGAAGTACATGACTCATCCATTGCCTGAAAGTGATCAGCCTTTTGTGGAAGAAAAGCTATTCAAAATAGCTTTTGCATTGCGACAACTCGGAATAGACGATCAAATTATTTCAGAAACTCTTAATCCTGACAATATTTCGTTCAATAACACCAGACAATGGCATGCCTTAAAAGGCAACGAATTACAAAATTAGTTAGCTGCAGTATACTAGACTAGTCCTAGGAACATATTGACCAAGCCAAATAATAGTAGTGCTTTCTCAAGGTAACCGGTTTTGTCACATACCCCATTGTTGAAGTAAATATTCAACATCTTGACTTTCGACACTTTGGATATTAGTGTCTTTAGTTCTAAGTACAAATCGAACCGGCTCGAGATAGCCGGTTTCATTTAACTGTAATAACTCTATGTTTGAATTTGTACAGCGTTTTGCAAAAATTCTATAGGCCTTGAGTTCCGCCAGAACGTTGACAAGACATGATGGGGCTAATTGCATTGCATTTTGAAGACGTTTGGCAAACCATTCCAACTGTTCGTCTGTAAAATTCGCAAGCGATTTATAGTCTTCAGCATGATTGTCGGACTCTGCACTGTTTTTTACTTTCTCCAACAAATTTTCTATTACCATTTTGTAAGGCGGAAAGCCAAACTCTTGCTCCATTTTTTCTTTTATTTCAAGACCTTTTGACTCTTCAAATGAGTCCTCGTATCGATAATACTTCCTCGATACCTTTATCAACTCTAGAGCATCACAGAGTGAAGTATATGCCTCTCTGTAGTGATTAAGTAAAACAAATCTATCGTGAGCATCTAAGGCGAGTGAGATACGATTGTGAATTAAGCTTCGGTGGCTATCTTCGGACTTGGTGATATTCAATGCTATATTTTCTAACTCCTTCGATAAAAAATTTCGACTTAGCAAGGCCCTTAAGTAGGCTCCGCCCAACTTCGATTTCTCTTTTTCAACCTCTTCGTTTAATTTCGAGATTATCGCTAAAAAATTACTGCTTCTATTGATAGCTCTTTGCACGTATTCAATTCTATCTTCTTTTGGGGCCGTAACGCCAAGCGTTTCTTGGAGCTTGAAATTGGTGATTTCGTTGTAGCTTATTCTATCAACGAATATGCCGTAGTTCTCCGCATTCCATATCTTGAGCATCACCTTCACAGAACCTTTGATAGACTCACTTTTGTCAATCCGCTCAAAAACCGAGTTGATTCGTTCTAATAGATCTGATGACGCGTCGTCATTAATCTTTAATTCGGCCAACTCCGAAAAAATAAGATTTATTTCGACAGTAATTGCATTTTGCTCGCTGGTATCCCTTAAAACAACAAGCTTTGCACTATCAGAAAATTCCGCCCACGTGATTTTACCCAATCCGAGATCGATCTTTAATGCGACATATTCCATTGTCAAACTATCGGAAAGCAAATCTGCTCCTGATTTGGTAAATCTTTTATTGTAAAGCGACGCCTCTGCGTACATGCCAACTTCGCAATAGGTGATAGCGGCAATTTTTAACAGTTCGGGATCGGCACAAATTTCCTTGTGCGAAACTTGAGAAATTAAATCATAGACGATTGTAAGATCGTAACTGTTTAACAGAAGTAGACCGTACTCCCGCAACATCTTTTTGATGTCTTCTAAGTTGTTCCAGTCGTATTTGACTTCACCTGTTATGTTGGTAGTAGGTAGGCCATACTTGTCGCCATGAGAGGCAAGTAGCACCGAGCCACGGAGAAACCGGTTTGAAAATGTTCTGTGGAGTTCTGAAATACCATGGGTATCTAAAATGCTTGATATTGGTATCCTAATGTTTACGCTATCATTTTGCATCCAGTCTGTCGAATCCCTTTCTTCCATGAGACGATTATAAATATTGTCTACGTAATCAAAATATATCACGTCGCTGACCATCGAGTATAGAGCAATTGCCCCTGCTCCCAAGGGCCTTCTCATTAAATAACCGAGGCGGGAAGTTTCAAAAGAATAAGAAACATACTCGTTGTTTGCAACTAACGTAAGTTTTTCAACACTTTTTAGCTGAAGGCCAAACCTCCAGTTCGATGCATTAGTGCCATCCGTGATCAGTTCAATGTCATAGTCACAGCCTTTGTCAGGAATATCTTTTCGACATATGAAGCCTGAAGATTGATTGAGTGCTGCTTCAAGAGCAAGCTCTGATCTATTGCTATTGATTGAATACCTATCTATCTGTGGTGTATCTGCAAAAGCCATATTGTCGTTTTACAATAACGTATTATTTATCAAATGCTCTAAAAATATGCTCTAGGAGTTTTTTCATTTCAGGCATTTCCCAATATTCTTGACGTTTCATTCTTTTAGTGAAAATCTTTTGAACTTCTCCTTTGTTTTCGAGAACTCCCTGGTATGTTCCGTGTGAGTTATCAAAACTGATCAATTTTATCTTTGACAAGTAGCCATTCTTAGAAAGTATTTCTTTCCCTAAATAAAGTTCTATACTGCATGCCAGTCCGTTAACATTCATCTGTTTGCTTCCTTCGGGACCTATTGTTGGGTATTTTTTTGCAAGGTTTATGTCTGGCATTTTTAGAGCTTTAATGTTATTTGGCAGCTTGGCGGGTATTTTTTTCATTTCTGCAATACCTGCTGTGTCGTTATCAAAAAGCGCAATTATTGGATGCTTGACATTAGATGCAGCAAAGACCTTTAACGTTTTCACGAGGATTGATGCTCCCCCTTCAACTCTATAGCCCTCGAAATCCATAAAATGATAATAAGGAAAAAGATGCGGATAAAGAAGTTGCAAAGATTTTTTGATAAATATAGCGTCGGTTTTGCCCTCTGTTAGAATTATTATTTTTTCTGATGTGATATTATCAGCGACTTTGGGCTTGACCCACCCTCCGTCAATCACGTCGGAAAGGTCATACTCGACAATGGCATCGTCATTGACGCAGCTTAATATAGAATATAGTGCAGCAGGAATAGATTGCCCTGCTACATAAAGTCCATCTGTTATCAGAGCAGTCTGCAGGCTATTTCTGTCGCCGGTGTAGTCAATTGCCTTATTGTTAATTATCGATTTAAGTTCTAAGTAGTAATCTTTAAACGAAACCTTTGAAATGGAAAAGTCATACTCCTGATTATAATACTGGTTTTCTCCCGCTATCTTCCTAGCATCCATGAAGTTTGTCCTAGCGGCCCTTATGTTCATCCCAAATATCGCCAATCGACTTTTACAAACACCAACCGTTTGCCTAAATCCTTTAAAAATGAAAGTGCCCCTGCTATTAACATAGCTGTCTCCCCAGGTCAATCTATTTTTTGTTTTATACTTACGCCTCTCTGAAATATAATCCTCCGGTTGAAACAGATGGTTTACAATCTGAAGATTGTAAGAGTTTTTAATGGGAAACGTGGGATAGCCGCTAATATATAACTCGGAATATGACCCCATAATCAATTTTACTCATCAAAATAGTGATTTTTTTGATACCAGATAAATAGTGACATCGGGCATTCAAGTTATAGTTTAATTTAATAATCATTGAATAACTAATCGGCTTGTATGACAACTGCCGTTTAACGTTATAAGCAGACCGCTAACGAGTTCTACGATGTCGTGGAATTGTCACACTACCAGTGCCCAGGTTGAGTGTTACCGGCGCCACGCGAAGCCAGTTTTGCTGAAAACATTTCTATATGTCTTCAGCAGTTTATCACCAGGGCCGGGAAGGTAATGAGCTTCTTTCTACCAGGCTCATTACACTCGGGGATCTTTACGATTTCCGTCAGCAGCTTCTCTCTGACATCAGATTACTTCTCAAAGAGTTTCACGGACAGCCGGTCAAACGTTGGCTTAAAAGTCATGAAGTTAAAAAGCTACTCAACATTTCGACTAGCACATTACAGATTCTCCGTAAGAAAAAAACACTTCCCTTCACTAAGATTGGTGGCGTGCTTTATTATGACTCCAGCGAAATCACCCGATTGCTGGCTTCGCAGCCACATACCTCTAAAAATTCTTAAAAACTATGGGAACGAACAAAAGCGCAAGAGGCAAAGCTTCCGGTTGTACTCCGACACTTAACGAAGTCGTTATCTTCTTCGATCAGAAGGGACTGGTTAGAAAAGCAGCGGAAGCATTTTTTGCATCCCAGCAACGCGGTAAATGGAAAACGGAGAAAGGCCTGCCCATCCGTAGTTGGAAAACGGTCGCTAATAAATGGATATGGATGTATCAATTGGCTTCGCGCCCACAAACCATAGAGTTAAAGTTAAGGCTTCAGCTTCCTTCGGGCTATCAATTGAGGGGCAATGGGTAATACAAAAAAAATAACAGACGAAGTATCCTTTTACTTTAAGCCGACACTTAAATCATTTGCAAAGCTGGCAGAGGAAGCGAAGTTGCTGGAGGATATGAAGCTTGTGTTGGGACACTATATCCCTGAAGGAACACTTATACACTTCCCCTCACCGAGAGGCGTCGGTAAGACCTATTTCTGTATACAGCTTTGTATGGCTGTCGCTTCAGAGCTGCCTTCGTTCCTGGGGGAGCCCATTACCCTACACGGTAATACGCTTTACATTAACAATGAACTGTCTGAAAAAACAATACGCAGAAGATTACTAGAACTAAGAAATACCTGCCCCTTTTTGCCGGAGCAACGGTTTAAAGCCAGAGCATTTACTACGAAGAACAGTTTGACTGAAGATCTTCCTGCGCTACTTCAGATCGTCGAACGTATCAAGCCGGTGCTTATCGTTATCGATAACCTCAGGATGGCCTTTACCGATACTGATACCAATAATAATAAAGAGATCACCAGGATGATGTACACTTTACTCGCGTTGTGCGAAAGCTCAAAGACAGCTATTGTTATAACCGATCATTTTAGAAAACATACTTCATCACTCTTGAGCGATAGCGATCTGCAAACCGGCAGCGGCGTTAAAACTGATCTTTCAGATGGAGATTTCTTTTTAAGAAAAAGTGGACAGAGCAAACACCTTCGGTTATTGAAGCGGGGAAAGTCCCGCCACTTTGAAGAAGCTGATGATGCCAAGCTGCTGCGGTTAAACCCCGATACTATGTGGTTTGAAGTGGTGGAGGAGCATGTGAACGAAGCCGAGCATATAGGTCTGAAGACCATCCGGCAAAAAGATGAGCAGCAGGATATCGCAAGGCTGCTGCAGGAGCAGGGCAAGACATTCCGGGAGATTGCGGTAATACTCGGCAAAAGTAAATCAACGGTTCATCGCTGGTTGGATGCAGACAAAAGCAGCGATGAAAGCAAGCAGTAACACAGACATTCAAAGTTTGTCCCATAACGCTACAATGCTTAGAAATGGGACAAAAAATTTCTACAAGACATTAATAGTCAACAAAACGCTTAAAAAAAGCGGGACAAAATATTATGGGAAACGGGACAAAACGGGACAAAACGGGACAAACTTTTTTCAAACATTTTAAATCATAAAAAGATGAAAACACTAAAATTATTGCTGCTTCTTGTTGCATCGGTTGGAATAGCAAGCTGTTCCAAAAAAGACAAAATAAATGAAGCTACCACTCAACCTCAACCAATCGGGCATGCGATTGCCCGGGAAAACGTATCTCCCGATAATCATTTAAATCCTTATGATTTTGTAGGCAAAGAGCACAATCGGTTGCTAGCGATGGTAAGGCAGTATCTTGAAAATGGTGGCGAGAATACCGTAAGGGGACGTAATGTATTCCTAATGGGACACACCAATACACATACAAACATTGAGCAGCTGGATAAAGCCGTTTATCATGTTATTTCTGATACTGCCAGTCGTTACCTGGGTAACTTGTCAAGACTGCCCATTAACAACGACGCCAGAAATGCGATCGTTGGAATTTACAAGCAGATTAAAACTGTAAAAGACAACGGCGAATTTTCAACTTTCAAGGCCCAGCTCGTTAAGATGGAAGACGGCTTTCTCAAGGATGCTAATTTCTCGGAAAAGGAAAAGCAGCTGCTTTTGTCCGCCGCTTCCGTTGCCCGGCATTCTACTTATTACTGGTTGAATGATGAGGAGCTGAATATGTCTGCTGACGGCCGTACCGCATCCCGCGGCTTCTTCTGGAAGTTGATAAGGGCTGTAGGCGCAGCGATGACGGACATGACTTCCCTGGTAGAAACAATCGTTACAGATAACGACCTTCCGACAGCCATTACTGAAGCCGCCGCTACCAGCAGTTGGGCCTACGAAGCCTTCGATTATATGCCGGACTTCTGATAAAAACCACCCATTCGTCCCGTTTCCATAATTACCGTAAACATTTTATCACCATATAAACAAATCAACATGAAAGCAAAAATGCTCCTGGCAGTTGCCGTAATCGCAATGCTTAGCTGTCAGAAAAAACAAAGCACTCCAGTTCAGGACGAACAAAATTCATTGGTAAGTATGCCTAATAGCGCAGGAAGACTTACAAAAAATGATTACGACAGTACCGGTATTTACCACAACATGATGTTAGATTCGGCGCTGGTGTACGCGCTTAACAATCGTACTCGTAACAGCGAACCGGCGCACAAAATCATTATGCACGTCTATGCAAAACACTACCCGGTTGACGTGGCCCTAATACAAAAAGTGACACCTGGTTTATTGGTAAGCATTAATAAAACGGCCGCCAATCCGCTGGAAATGCTGGACCCCAAAGCGCCGGAATATCCCTTTTTTGTGCAGCTGTTCAAGATGATCAAACAGGCTGATCGCATCGGCTACGAACAATTTATAGCAGATATTGAGTCGTTAAAAGAGAAAGTATTCATTAATGAAGATCTTTCTGCACAGGCAAAAGAGCGAGTGTTGGGAACCCTTGCTGTAGCGGGCAGCTCTGCCTACCGATGGTTTAATTTACACACCATCAATACCCATCTGCATTTCTTTGTACCCTTTCTGTCTCCTACACAGGTGACTCAAGGCGGCATTGAAGCAGTATCTGCTGACGCCCGCGCTTACATGAAAGCAAAAAAAGACGGGCACTCCGAACACACGGCCAGGGTACTGTCGGCCATCGCCAGCGTGGAAAAGTTCTTCGAGAGTCTGTGGCCCTTCTAGCGCACGCTTTGAAAGGACTCCAATAAATTCAGCTGACCCAAAGTCGAATAACTATATCTTTTAATCATACTGACAGAATAGCCTGTTTACAGGCCTTATACCGGCGGCAAAGCGAAGCCCGGCGAAGCCGTTTACCTTCCTCTTGAAAGGAGCAAGATGTACGTTTGTGGCACAAACGGCTCTTGCCTTTGCTCCGAAGTCGCAAGAGGATTTTACAATAACGCTCGGAACTCGGTTATTCTGTCAGTTAAATCATATGGACTAATGAAAACGAGTAAGGACCAAGCCCCGGATAGCGACCGGAGAACCGAATGGTTAACGGTAAGGCTTACCAAAAATGAGCATCAAAAAATTGCCAGAAGACAGCAAAAAACGCTTAACCGATCCTTGAGTGATTATGCACGAACAGTATTATTGGGCGAAGCCATCAGGCAGGTTGTTGTAGACCCCTCAAGAGGTAAAACCATAGAGGAGCTGGTTGAAAACCGCAGGCAACTAATGATCATATCCAACAATTTTAACCAGGTGGTTAAACGCATACACAAGCTGTCAGATATTCCAAATAAAGATTTCTGGTTGAAGACCTGCACAGAACTTCAGAAAGATTTGCTGTCAAAAATTGATTGTATTCAGCAGGTGATCGATAAAATTTATGCAAAATGGTAGCCCGTATTGTCACCGGAAAATCGATAAAAGGGGCCGTTAATTATAACGAGGAGAAGGTAAGGAAGGGATTAGCTACACTTATCGGGGCACAGGGATATACGGCGTCGCCGGAGCATTTGACCTTTAAGGGGCGCCTGCTACGGCTGGAGCGGTTAGCCGCCGGCAATAGCCGCGCAAAAACAAATTGCGTTCATATCTCGCTGAATTTCGAGCCCGCCGAAAAGCTATCCGACGAAAAAATGACACAGATTGCTGAAAGGTATATGCAGGGAATCGGACTAGGCGCGCAGCCCTTCCTGGTATACCGACATACAGATGCAGGTCACCCACACATGCACATTGTGACCACCAATATTCAATCAGATGGTCAGCGCATTTCGCTTCATAATATCGGCAAGGAAAAGTCAGAGCCGATTAGAAAGGAGATAGAACAACGGTTTGGATTGGTCCCCTCGGAAGGGCGGGAAAAGGACAGCCCTTATTTAAAACCTGCTGACCTGGAAGCCGCATCATACGGCAAAAGCGGAACCAAGAAAGCGATTTCTAATATTGTAAGGACAGTAGTAAGAGAATATAATTTTACAACGCTAGCTGAGTTAAACGCGGTACTTCGAAGTTTTAACGTGGTTGCGGACAGGGGCGAGCCTGACAGTAAAATGTTTGCCGCAAAGGGACTTTGCTACTTTATTACTGATGCGAAAGGTAATAAGGTGGGTGTTCCCATTAAAGCCAGTGCTATCTACAGTAAACCAACGCTTCCCAGTCTTGAGGAAAAATTTGTAAAGAATGCCGAGCAGCGTTGGCGTTTTAAGACGCCGTTAAAGAACGCTATCGATAAAGCTGTTACAGAGGTAAAGGATGCGGACAAGCTGGTAGCTGCACTAAAGGCAGATAACATTGATGTAGTATTCAGGCGAAACCCGGAACGTATTTATGGCGTCACTTTTGTCGATCACCGCTCCATGTCCGTATTCAATGGTAGTGATCTGGGAAAAAATTACAGTGCTGCTCAGCTGCTGGCACGTCTCACAACAGATGATAAAGAGCTCCGTAGCGAAATCCAAAAAAATAAAGTCCTGTCTGAAAAAGCATTTGAAAAAATAGATTTTGATCTGGGAATCGCTGCTACTATCGGCCAGCTTTACAACCAAGGCCTTCGCTTGCTTCACGGAAACTCCGATGCAGAATCCTTCACTGTTGGCTCAAAAGAAAGTCCTGAATTTTCCTATGTAACAGTTCCACAGCATATAGAAAAATACTTCAGGCTTCATCTTACGGCCGGCCTGATTAATGGAATCAACGAATTAGCTAAGCTGACCCTGCCGGGAGCTTTTCTTGCGGCTCCCTTCCTTAATAGTATTAAAATCCTCCTGGAAGCCCAGCAACAGGATATTGCTTTTTATGTAAGCAAACGCCCTAAGCGCAAGCGGAAACGCTGAGCTTGCATCATCGGCGTTACAGTTGATGCCCGGTTTGATTCGCTGTTATACCGACCCTCTCAATTTTTTCACTTAAAAAAATTGAGCAATGACAGGCGAAAACGAACAAGGACTAAGATCGGTGATTGATTTCACCCGGTTATTGAGCATTGCGGTGCTCCTTATTCACTTTTATATTATTTGCTACCCGGCTTTTAACACCTGGGAACTGACGGCTTCGATCACCGACCGGCTGGTTGGAAATATCAGGCGGCTCCCTTTTTTTCAATCGGTGATGCTGGCTAAAAGCTCTTCTCTGGTCCTGCTGATCATATTCCTTTTTGGAGTTAAAGGCAAAAAAGATGGAACGGTCAACCTGAAGGCCGCGCTTGCCTATTGTGGTTGCGGACTGGCGCTCTATTTCCTGGCTAATCTGTTTCTTTTTGTTCCGGGCGGTACAAACCTGGTAGCAGCGGGTTACATGATTACCACCTCAATAGGCTATCTGATGATGATTTCAGGAGGGACTTATCTCTCTCGTTTGCTGAAAACCAAACTGCGTAAAGACATTTTCAATAAAGAAAATGAAACCTTTCCCCAGGAGGAGCGACTGCTGGAAGATCAATACTCACTGAACTTCCCGGCACGTTACCGTTATGGTGGAAAGCTTAGAAATAGCTGGATTAATGTCGCGCCCTTTAGAAGCTGCCTTGTGTTAGGCAGCCCTGGAGCAGGCAAAAGTTATTATGTCGTTCGTAGTGTCATTGAACAGCAAATCCGCAAAGGATTCTCTATGTTCCTCTACGATTTTAAATACGATGACCTGTCCCGGATCGCCTACAATTACCTTTTAAAATACCAAGGCTATTACAAGGTACCTCCTAAGTTTTATGTGATCAATTTCGATACGCCAATGCACCGCTGCAATCCGCTGGAGCCTCAAGCAATGAGAGATATAACAGATGCCACTGAAGCTTCGCGGACAATACTACTGGGACTAAATCGTGACTGGATCAAGAAACAAGGCGAATTTTTCGTGGAATCGCCTATCAACCTGCTAACGGCAGTCATCTGGTTTTTAAAAAAATACCAGGATGGCAAATACTGTACATTGCCTCATGCCATCGAGCTGATGCAGGCGGACTACCGGGACCTGTTTCCTATTTTAGCTACAGATGAGGATATTGAAGCATTGATCAATCCTTTCATCAGTGCCTTTAAGAACCGCGCAATGGAGCAGTTGGAAGGACAGGTAGCATCTGCTAAGATCGCACTGGCGCGCCTGTCTTCGCCTTCCATTTATTATGTCTTAACAGGCAATGACTTTTCGCTGAACATCAATGACCCTGCAGCGCCAAAGATCGTGTGTGCTGCCAATAACCCGGAGAAAGTGATGACCTATGGAGCGGTGCTTTCGCTTTATGTTTTCCGATTAATAAGAGTCATCCTAAAAAAAGGGCAGAATAAATGCAGTATTATTATAGATGAGCTGCCGAGTATTTTTCTAAATGGCCTGGATAATTTTATAGCAGTTTGCAGAAGCTATCTAATTTCCAATATACTGTGCGTTCAAACCTATCAGCAATTAGTAAAAGACTATGGAAAGGAGCAGGCGGATGTGCTTATGAACCTTTGCGGTAATATTATTGCCGGTCAAAGCTTTGGTGCTACGGCTAAAGAATTGTCTGAGCGTTTTGGTAAAATTGTACAGCAGCGTGACAGCATTAGTATCAACCGGCAGGACACCTCTGTAAGCAAATCAACCCAACTGGACAGCGCTATTCCCGCTTCCACTATTGCTACTTTATCACCTGGCGAATTTGTGGGTATCGTGGCCGATAATCCAGATCAACCTATTGAGCAAAAGATCTTTCACGCTCAGATTCAGAATGATCACCAGGCCTTAAAGTTGGAGTCGGAAAGATTTGTTGATATCCCCAACCCTAATAAGGTAACAGAGCAGGAGATTGCCGATCATTTCATCATCGTAAAAAATGATATCACCAACCTGGTAAGAACACTCGTTGCGGAAATAGAAGCCGACCCGGTCAAATCACGCCTGCTGCTTGAGGATAAAATGCAGGCTTCAGCGGGAGGGGGGACTAGAAGAAAAGGATGAACATAAATCTGCATAACGGTCGCTAACCTGTAATAATACCAATGTCATAAGCGTAGGCAGTCAGGCCATTCCTTGATTTGCGGTTCAGCTTTAAAAGCAATTTGTCCCGATACGAATGAACGGTGCGCTCGCTGCAAATCATTTTCTCTGCAATTTCTTTATAAGAAATGTCCTGGTGGCAATAACCGAGGAATTCGATTTCTCTTGCGGTAAGGCCTGCTACCTGTCTGCCTTGACTTGTAATAAAGAGTTTCGACAATTCTCGCGGTATATGGTAATCTCCTGCCATCAGGTTAGCCAAGGCTTCCAGGAACGTTTCTTTTTTCGAACTTTTGGGTAGAAAACCTCGCGCTCCCAGCCTTAACATACTTAAAACGCTATAGTCTACAGTATGCATCGTTAGTACAAGCACCGGCAGGTCGGGGTAATGCTGGCCAAGTAATTGCATGGTTTCGTATCCGTTTAATTCCGGCATGTTAATATCCAACAGTACGATACCCGGAAAAGAAGGCGTGCCCGAGAGCTCATCCAATAAGGCCATAAGCTCCCGGCCGTTGCTAACTTCGTAGGCCAGGTGAAAATCGGGGGTGTTATCCAGTACCAGTTTAATGCCCTCTCTGAAAAGATCATGATCATCCGCGATGGCGATGATTGTTTTTGTTTGCATTATAATCTGTTTTAAGTTTTATTGTTACCAGGGTACCGCCAAGCGAACTATTGCCGATGTCTAGTTGGGCGTGAAGTAAGCTGGCCCGCTGTTTCATGCTGCTAAGCCCCATTCCTTCGCGGTATGCCTGCGGAAGGCCTTTACCATCGTCGCTAACGGTCATTACCAGGGTGTTCATATCTCGCAGGTAGTCGATTGTAACTTCCAGCAAGCCGGCCGATGCATGATTGATCACATTTTTGATGGCTTCCTGGGCAATGCGGAACAGAAGAATGATGGCCGAACGGCTGATGGCCGGGAAAGCTTGCCGGTCGCAGTGATGGTATTTTACCTGTAACTTTTTAGTCAGCGACAAAAACTCAAGCTCTCGTCTCAGCGCTTCAATTAGTCCCAGACCCTCAACCTTCGTGCCGCTCATCAGATGGCTCAGGTTACGTAGCTCTTCTGTTGCGGCAATAACGCGTTGTACGGACCCATCCACGATACGTGTTCCACGCTCTGTCAGCTTTTCTGCTTCCAGAGATTGGAGTGCCAGCGCAACTCCTGCAAGTACCTGTCCGATATGATCATGTATTTCTCCGGATACTTTGGTCAGGACCTCTTCCTGCAGCTCGAGCTTCGTCTTCATTGTTTCCTGTTCAAATTGTTGTTGCACTTCCTGTAGCCTTAATTCATAATTGCGTGCTTTATGCCGGGTTAAAAACACAAGTAGTACGATGACTATTATAATCAGTACTACAAACAGAGACCCATACACAAAAAGTACTACAACCTGGCTGGCGTCACTCATAAATCGTTTTTTTAACAGGAAAACAAACAAATACAATACCGATTGAAAAATAGCTGATCACTCCGACCATCCAAAGCATGTAGTAGGCTGTAGTGATATTACTCGGGTTGGCATGGTTTAGTTCCAAAAACCGGATCAGGATATAAATAAAATAGGCGCCAACTTGTTGAAAGAGTAATATAACAGTTATCCAGAAATGCGGGTTATGCGCGGGAGCAGGACTATCAAAATTCTTTGCATACTCGGCAAGCACTATGAACCCCATGGTGCAGATACAAAGACCTCCAAAAAGCAAAAAGTTTGAATTGAAGGTATGGATAGGCTGAAGGTAAATGCTGTTGATGACGGACGCTGTAAGGCCGATAATACCAAGTGACAGCCCGATCCGCTTATTTTTAATGACAGGTGAAATACTTGTAAAGTACATTACTGTATTCAGGAATAACAGGGGCGCGAAAATATGGAAGACCGCCAGATTATTCCGATAGACCGCTGCCAGGTAGAAGGCAGATATTTCGCTGAGCAACGTTAAACCTACCCAAACCACGATCAGCCGAAGCGGCGTTGAACGGCCCCCGAGCCGCCACAAGCAACAGGTAAAGCTGAATACCAGCACCACCAGGATAATAATACGGAGCAACATGTTTTTGATTATTCGATGTGAGATTCCAGTGCGGCATCCATACACAACTGAGGACAAGGCGCTGCATTATCCATTACCTTGCCTCTTACCAATTGATACTTCCCTTGTCTATTGACCCCGACAAGTATCAATGTGTTAGGAAACTCGCCCGGCCCGGGTCTAACACCTCCATTGCCGGCATTGATCCAGTCCATCGTGTGACCCAGGAAAACCTTGAATTTGACGATCGATGTATCAGATAAATATTCTCTTATTGCTGCGGCGTCCAGCAACCAGGAACGGACTTCGTCATCCTTACCAGGATATCCGACAGCGCGGAGATAGCTATTGATCATTTGGTTGGCTTGCTCCTTCGGGATAAAGTTAACGTTGCTGTCCGGGATCGGGGCTCCGGATGATTTGCTACATGAAATTCCACAGGTGGCCATTAAGGGTAATAATAACATGAGTAGAGGTTTCATAAAAATGTATTTATTCATATAATACAGTTAAAATTACACGCTATGTAATCATCAGACAATCCGTCGAACGACTGAATTTTTGCTAAAATACTTGGCAAAGGATGTGTTCTTTCAGCCCTGTTTGTTTGTCCATGCGCTATTAACCGATAAAATTTTCAGTCAAATACACATTGACTTCGCTCTGCCCAGGTAATATTTTAGCGGTGTATGAGGACATCTACCAGCATTGGTAGATATAACAGAAATTAATTTCCATGGCCCGGTAACCCGCACAGCTGTAGCAAAATTTTCTATTTTGCAGCCACGACTTGCGTATTGGGCTTGGTATAAGGAGTTTTCTTTATGAAAGACAATACGATCTATCAACTTTTAGACCTTCGTGGTGAACTTGAAAGCAAACTCTCAGCCGTTGATCTTTCTGATAAGGTTATACAGCGGTCCAATGTTGCATTTTATACGGCCCAGGAGTATCTAGTCAGATTGAAGGAACTGCAACCTGCCAGCTTTGGCAGCGAAGCCGATGAGATTGAATATTACAAGACAATCAGCCCGCTGTTTCACGCGTACCTTATTTTCTTTCATCGTGTTTTCCAGTTGGAGGCCTCCGCATTTCCTTCTGAGCGCTTAAGGACCAAACAATATAAGAAAGAGCAAAAAGTAATTCGGCTCTATGTAGAGCAGAATCTGCAGGCTTACCGGTATTTTATAACCGGCGACGAATCTTTTGACCGGGAATTTTTCTTGTCTAACCCAACACCGCCTCCCACTAATATCGAAGAAACAGAACTACTCTCTGATCTTCAACATATCACTCCAATGACTTTAAAGTTTGCCCGCTTTATCGCCTACGAGAAGCTAAACGAATACCTAGATCGCCGCCTTCACCGCGCAGAGAGTAGCGGTGTGCTTCCCGATGGTATAACCGCTGAATGGACCGACAAGAAAATTTACTTGCACCAGCTAACCTACGCGCTGGTATATAGTAAAAGCATCAACCACGGAAATATTACGGTTAAGGCCTTGTCCAGAATTTTCGAGATTATTTTCAATACGGATTTAAGCAATGTACACCGGTCTCGCCAGGAAATGTACTCGCAAAAGGATGACGCTGCGTATCTGAACCTGTTGATCAGCCGGTACCATGCGGGGATGAGGGAAGCCGACGAGCGGCACAATAAGCGGTGATTTTTATTATATCGCGTATGCAAATCGATAACTAACATTGATAGCATTTTCCCAGAAACTCTATTGTTTTTGGAGTTATCTTGTTCTTCCCACATTTTATAGTGTTTGATGCTACAAAGTACAAAATGCTAGGTACGAAAGGAAAAAGAAGGGACGACCGCAAGGCCGTCCAACTAGGATCGTATTTACTTACCTGGTGTTCCAGTCCATTAAGGTGTTTCAGAGGCCTAGTCAACCAATCCGCTGTCTCCGATGTCGGGCGCTTACTTAGCTATTTGCTGTTCAGGGAGCTAATTTGCCCGGTTGTTGCCACTGCGGGAACTCGACTACTAGGCCCCCGGTCATTGTGGGGTTTGAAAGCGTACTGGATCGTATTTTTGCTGTTTGTTTGAAAGGAGTACCGGCCAGGGTTACAAACCACAGACCGGGGCAGGTAGGTGCCCGTAGGCAACGACGGAAAATCTTGCGGAGTAACAAATAGCAGGGAAGCGTTTGTAATCGGTACCGTATTTAGGTGATGGCCATTTTTTGCTTACTGGGAAAAGCATGATTGCAAGAGCTAGATTTATTTTTTATAACGCAGGAATACTGTAACAGTGTCCATGTTGTGGCATCGTTTGGTATCAGCATGTTGAAGTGGTCAACGAGCTGATTTTGCCCATGCATAGTAGCTTATTAAGAGTTGTATAATTAAGTATTTGTCTTTCTCGTCCTAAGCAATAAAAATGTCTCGTAATCAACACGAGACATTTCATTATAACAGTCGTTCTTAGGCGAAGGGGATAGTAGTGGAAATCCCACAGCTCCAACCATAGGTTGGGGCGAGGAATTAAAACGAATAGCCAGGCCCGAGGGGAACGGCTAGGGCAGATAGTATTTTAATAGCCCAGTATTGCAAATTTGACTAATTATTGCAATATTGTTTTCTAAACCAAACGCTTGCTATGAAAACGCTCATTAATATTGTGGCCTTTTTGGGTATGGTCAACTGTGCCTGGTCACAAGTTCTTCAGCCGGAACAGGTAGTCAGAGTACCAGCTATCTTTCATATCATTTATTCTGATAGGGCGCACAGCGGTTATCAGGGAGCGAACACCTCAGAGAACATTTCTGAAGACTTGATACTTGCCGAGCTGAAGAACTTGAGCCAGGATTTTATGTTGGCTAACGCTGATACGACTGAAGTGCTCGGCGTGTTTAAGGGGATTATAGGAAATCCGCGAATTGAGTTTTATCTCGCTGATACCTTGCTCCAAGCAGGTGGTAGAAAGGGAATTCTAAGATTGAAAACCTCCAATAATACAAGTCGTTTGTACAAACGAAGCAAAATCATCAACCACAAAAAATATCTGAATGTCTATATCGGGAATATTGGTGGAAGTTTTGCGCCTAGTGCCACTCCATGGGAGTTGGAAGATAGAGACGCCGTATATCTCGGCTTTGAATGGATTGGCAAAGGATACCGGTTGCTTACACATGAAGTCGGTCATTGGTTCGGCTTGTTACATCTTCACGGTAGTGGTGGTGGAAAGGGGGATCGATACAGTTGCTCTGACGGTGACGGAATTAGCGATACCCCACCTCAAAAAGAAGCAACGCAGACAAACGGTGATTGTGATGATTGTCCACCACCTTATGGTAAGGCGACGGATAAATCTTGCATACCTGGTCAGCCTTCCAATTATAATAATTTTATGGATTATTCAGGTTGCAGGAGAATGTTCACAGTAGAACAGGTTAAAAAGATTAGGAGTAACATTGTCAGTTACCGTCCTGCACTACTTTTGGTCGAATAATGTCGACTTTACACTATTAGTAGAAATCGTTATTTTTAAAGTTTAGCTCCTTATAGTAAAATATTAATCATCCAAACAAACCAAAACAATGAAAAAGAAACTTTTAAAATATATCGTTATTGCTGGTAACGTGGTTATCCTAATCCTTGCATCTCGCTGGATTAGTAGAGAAAATCTTTACGAACCATTAATTGTCATCGTAACTCAGTTGCTTTCACTAATAAGCCTCATTACCGATTTCACCAGAAATGCAAATTTTAATAACCTAACTAGAGGCAAGTATGATATTACCCATACCGGCGCTGGTGACCTGAATGTGACAAATCAAGAAGATACAGAGATAAAATATGATCAAAAGTGAGAATACGTTTTAATAATGTTAGTGATTCCAATATAAATCTGTACCTCAAGGTTCAACGAGTGTTTTTTCGCGTAAACCAGCCCTGGCTAGATGCATTGCGTCGCATGTATTACGGTCCAGAAATGCGTGCGAAATTTATTCCTGAACTGCATCAGAACCATCAATTTGAACGTGAGAACCTTCAAGACATTGTGGCCTTCCGTGACTGGGTAAACAGAGGTCTTCGTTGTATTGAACAAGCGCGACAGGAATTACATAAATACAAAGAGGAATTTGAGTTGTTTAATGCGATTATTGCTTCGGATGGTTTAACTATTGTAAACCCTAACCATCCAGTTATTGCAAACGGGAAGTCACTTTCTGATGATCTGGATAGCATTTATCAGCAATTGGAACGTACCAGTAAAAAGCTTTCAGCTAATGGGTATGTCGTACTCGAACATATAGATGCCCTAAAACTCATAACCTTTGGCAAGGCAAAACCACTACCTAATAAATTTAGCTATAAGGACATCTTTGACAAGGGGCCTGTGTCTAATCATTTTATGCTCAATGAGTTTGTCAGTGCTTATGAGCGAGTGCAGTCCTCATTGAACAAGGCCAACTTATGGCTGAACGATTTTATTAAAAACAGGAATTATAAAATTATCGCGGGTATTGCTGGCACTGGTAAAACACATACCATAGGGTACCTGATTCAAGAAATTGACAAGCAGGGTGATTGTACAATATTCCTAAACGCTAGGTCTTTTGATGGGAACGAAGTAGATTTTGCTCAGCGTTTGCATAATCGTTTGTTTATTCCGGAAGGCTATTCCTTGCTGGATACTTTGAAACGGTTAAACAAATTTGCAAGTAAAAAAGGAAAGCGATTATTCATCATCTTCGATGCGCTGAATGAAACAACCACGTCAACACTAGGTTTTAGCACCATCTGGGAGAGGGAGTTGCAGAATTTTATTAACCTATTGGGGGAATTTCCATACCTGTATTTTATTTGCACGCTCAGGAGCTCTTACATTGAAGATATTTGGAATGTTCGGCCCGAAAGAATTGCTACATTGAATGGGGTAACTCAAAATGAGGAAACCCTTCAGATGTGCAATAGATACTTCGACTATTATAAAATTAAAGCCACAAACCTCGATACTGCCGACTTAACGTTATTTAAAATCCCCCTTTTGTTGGATTTGTTGTGTAAGATGACAAACGGAAATCGATCTGAACTTCAAACTATTACCCTTGATGGACGCACTTACTTGCAGATATTTGAAGGTTACGTCGAGCAACTAGTAAGAGATGTGCAAAGGCGACGAAACCTGATGGCGAACACATCCATAAATGAGGGATTGCACAATTGTTCAGGCAGGTTTATGCAGAGTATTGAAGCAACTCTACCATTAGGAGAATTTGTAAGGTCTTTTGATCAGGCCGGAGCTATGGTTGTTAAGCATGAATCTATTGCACAGCCAATGTTGGAAGGCAACCTGGTATTCATCAAGGAGAGAAGCGCCCCGAGACAGGAAATTGTAAAACATACACAACAGTTAATTGGGGGATACTTGCTAGCTACTTATCTGATAGAGGCCTACCCAAATGCTGCACAGTTGATTGTTTCACAAGAGTTCACAGAAATGATTAATGGCAACGATCCGGCTTTACGGCATCAGTTGCGACTGGATATAATGAAATTCCTTGTTATTTACCGGCCCGAAATAATTACAGCCATTACGGAGAAGACAGCGTATCAAGAAGGATGGTGGTATTTGTATAATGGCTACAATGGAAACCAGCCACAGGTGCCAGAACAGCTGTTAGCTAATCCTTTGAGTTTACAAATTTGGCCATATGTAATGCAGATAAGCATAAATCGATGGCTTGTTCCTGATCATCCTTATAATATTAAGTTCATAGTTCGCTTTCTGTCTCAGTTTAATGCTTGGGATTCGGATGCAAACTGGACATTTTATATCTATGAAAATGCTGAAACTTTTTTTGACCTAATTGAGGAATCATTAAATAGATTAAAAAACAGCGAAGTTCAAGAAGAACCCGAATCGGTTGTTGTAGTTTTGGTCACATTGCTGACGGCAACTACAATAAGGGAATTACGTGACCTGGCAACGGCCTATCTGATTGAATATGGTAAGAGGTTGCCACTTCAACTGCTGGAGGTGGCGCAATCCGTTGCTACCTTAAAGGATAGTTATGTCTACCAGAGAGCCATACATGCGCTTTATGGTGTTACCTTGATTAAGCAGCACGATCAGGTATTCGTTCAGGAGCATTTACCTGTAATTGCTGAAACGCTTTTCAAACTTCAGTTTAGAGCAGATGCCTCTCATGCCGTATATGATTACATAGTCATTGATTCAATTAAGCATTTACTGGATTTGGCGATGTATAAGGGTGTATGGAAAGCAACGGCAGAAGACTTGGAATATGTGAGCAGATATATCGTACGAAACCTACCCGGGTGGTCGGTACCGTCGCAAGATGTGAAGGGTAAGGTTGCAAAAAGTACAGAAATGGACCGTCCAGAACCTTTGGGAATGGATTTTGCCATTTACACTATACCGCGTTTGATACACAAAAATGGATATAAGGCAAGAACTGAAGCAATAGCCAATGTACTGCAAAGGGTATTTGAATTGGGCTTTAAGCTCAGGGATAATGTGCCAGTTTGGAATGAGGAGTTTAAGAATTTTTACTATGGCATTAGGATGTCCTTTGAAGGGAAGGTGGATAAACTAGGAAAGAAATACAACTGGAAGGCTTTCTATGATTACGCCGGGTATTTACTCCAACGTGGGGAACTTGATATTTATAGAACATTTGGTGATCCAGCAAGTGGATATGATCGTCTTGGTGACGTAGAAATCGACATTTCTATGCCTAATCTTCAGTATACTATAGCTGAACGGTTTTATTTCGATGAATTGATTCCTGCAGGTGAACGTGTCGAGGGCTGGCAAATGGAGCATAAAATTGAAACGATCGAACAGCACTTGATACGTGACTTTAATGGCATTTCATATGTTATGTTGAAAGGCACGGTTGGACAGCGTATTGGTCATGATTATAAAACCAGGTCGTTTATTATGACCGAAAGCTGTTTTATCCAAAAGATTGGTGATTTTGATAGATTGAAAAACCATGTATGTCCCCAAATATTTAATTGGGATGGCGATCTTCATTTATCACCTGAATATAACAGTGGTGTTTATTTTGGTGAATACTATTGGGCCGATAATCAGGTTGAGAATGAAATAGAGCATTATCAGGTAAAGACTGGTGAAAAGATTGTAAGGAAACGTATGGTACGTCCTAGTGATATTTTTCATGAAGATTCGATATTTACAAGAGAAGATTTAAACCAGGAACGTGAGTTTTCGTTTGATGAATTTATCAACTTTAATGGTGAGGCTACATTGATACAGTATTTGAATGAGTCTAATAGCAAGTCGTTCAAAGGCTTCAGTATGTATATTCCAACCGCCAAGATGGGCAAACATCTAGGATTGAATGCAGATCCTGCCAGTGGCCTAATATTGGATGAAAATCTTCAGCAGTGTTTGATTACTATCAATTATGAACAAAATCTGATCACGAATGAGGCCACCTATATCAGAGCTGATCTTTTAAAGGGATATATGGACACCTATGGCTATGCACTACTGCTACAGAATAAACAACACAGTTACGATATTGATTTAGAACATAATCGCATCATGAAATATGCTGTGGTTGAGTTATAAAAATGTTTATCCATCTGATCATAACCCTGACAAATACCTCATTTAAAACTCCTTGCTCAGGAAAAATCTTGCCCTGCACCATTTTGGCCTTTTGCACCCTACTATCCTTTGTTTTATAATCTACATCAGGGTGCTCGTCTGCCCTTGAAAGGGGCGGCGTATCAAAACACTATTATAAAAACTAAGGCTGTCGATCGGTAGGCTCTTTAATTCATACTTTATGGGAACTTAGTGCCTTTAGTTTAAAGATGCTTATAAAATAAGAAGCGCTCCGAAAGGGCGCTTTTTCTGTTTTTACTTCTCGCCTTATCTTCTTAAATGCTAATAAACTTCCTCCAGGACAAAACACTACCAGTGCCCAGGTTGAGTGTTTCAGGCTTTCTGCGATGCCACTTTTGGGGTGTTAATGATGCACTCAATGCATCTGTTCTTCACCCCAAAAACTAGAAAAATGTTTTCAACAATCACCTGGTCGGAGTTCTTTGTCATTGCAGCTGTTGCGGCTGCGGTTTACTACGCAATTATTTTGTTCATTTATTACAGAAAAGACATCTTCAAAAGGTTTTCGGCCAAACCTTCCCCATCCCGCAGGAATCTTTCTATCCCTGTTACCAATGGTGTTATGGGCTCTGTCCTGTTCGACGATGATGATCTGACTCCTGAAAGTCCCCAGGCAACAACCAGGGAAAATGCTTCAGCTATAGAAGAGGAAGAAGAGCCCTTTGAAGCCGATGATGATTTTGACGATGAAGCGGAGCAGGCCAGGCAGTACGCTTTGCTGGACGAACTGGTCAGCCGGTTAACTGATATAATCAGCAGCAGGCACCGGCTTCCGACACCCGAAGTGCTGGACCTCCTCAAAGAGCAAATTCAGGCGGCTGAGCCATCGGTATATCAGCCCTTTAAGGAGGCGATCACCGAGGACCTGATCAATAAATTCTACGAGTACCGTGGTACGCGTCTCACCACCCTTGATCTGCGACCTATCTGGCCCTGACGACATTTGCAGGTATTGTAATTCCCTTTCTCTTATCTAAATAAATCCATTATGTCTTTAGTTAATAAAAGACATCAGCGCCTCGCTGTGCTGATGATGACCACTCTATGTCTTTTGTCGGTTGCTGCCGTTGCCCAGGATGGCAATGCCGGTATCACAGAAGCTACCAGCAAAGTAAAAAGCTACTTTTCTACCGGAACTAACCTTATGTACGCCGTAGGCGCCGTAGTAGGTCTTGTAGGTGCAGTCAAGGTTTTTAATAAATGGAACTCGGGCGATCCTGACACCAATAAGGTGGCTGCGGCATGGTTCGGTTCCTGCATTTTCCTGGTGGTCGTTGCAACAGTACTCAAAAGCTTTTTTGGCGTATAAAATCCTTGCTATGGCTTCCAGCAAATATACCATCAACAAAGGCATCAATAAGCCGATCGAGTTTCGGGGTCTGAAAGCACAGTATATCGCTTACCTGGCAGTTGGTCTGGTGGCGCTGTTGTTACTGTTTGCCATTCTATACCTCATCGGGCTATCAACATTCATTACGCTTCCTATAGTTGGCCTATGTGCGTTCGCACTGTTTAGCTATGTGTATCGCTACTCCCGCAAATACGGCGCTCACGGACTTATGAAAGAAGCCGCTTACCGCAGCTTACCCGAGGCTATTAAAGGCAAACGGCTCTATCGCCTGCTCCAACCACAAAACAAAAATCAATGACAACTATATTTTTAATATTACTCCTTACTGCCGGCATCGCAGCTATTCTTCATTTAAAAGAGTATAAAGATGTGCGCAAAGACCTGCTTAGTCTACTGCCCGTTTACAAAATCGAGCGTGATTATATTTTATCGAAGCAAGGGGACTTTACCGCGGTATTTGAATTGACGCTACCTGAGATATTTACAACCGGAGCCGAACAGCAGGAACAATTGCACCAGGCCTGGATTAAAGCCATCAAACTCCTGCCCAAGCACACGGTGCTGCATAAGCAGGACTATTTTTTCAAGGAAGGATACCAACCCGACTTTGAAACGGAAGCGTTTCTTTCCAGGGCAAGCGAAATGTTTTTCAGCGAACGTCCCTTTCTGAATCATAAATGTTACTTAATGCTCACCAAGAAGGCGGCGGGCAGAAAGCCGTCCAGCTCCGTGATGTCGAACCTGCTCCGCAAAAGAATGATATCCGGTAATGTAGACTCAAAGGCTATTTATGAGTTTGCTGATGTACTGGGGCAATTTGAAAGGGTGTTGACAGATACGGGACTGTTATCACTGAGGCGCCTGAAAGCAGATGCCCTTGCCGGTAGCAAGCACAAGGCCGGTCTGTTGGAGGCATATCTCTACCTGGATAGCGCAAAAGGTACACCTACATTATCTGATATCGTTTTTAAGCCGGAATGGAAGATTGGTGAGAATTACATGCAGCTATATACACTCGCGGATGCAGAAGACCTTCCTGCACAATGCGGCAGCAGCCTGCCTTACGACCGGTATAGCAGCGAGCGGACGCGCTTTACAGTAGGTTTTGCTTCACCAATGGGACTGCTTTTAAACTGCAATCATATCTACAACCAGTTTATTGTAATAGATGATATGCAACTGACGATGAAGAAGCTGGAAAGCAAACGCCTTCGTCTTCAGTCGCTGTCGGCCTATTCCAGGGAAAATGCCATCGCCCGTGATGCAACCGCTGAATTCCTGAATGAAGCTATCTCACAGGGCAGGTTGCCTGTCAAAGCACACTTTAATCTGCAGGTGTGGACAAGTAATGAACAGGAACTAAAAGACCTGCGCAACGCAGCGGCTTCGGCCATTACCCAAATTGATGGACAACCCCGGCAGGAGATCAAGGGAGCACCGCAGATTTTTTGGGCGGGCTTACCGGGTAATGCCGCTGACCTCCCCTTGAATGAATGTTTTGATTCGTTTGCAGAACAAGCTGTCTGTTTTCTTAACATGGAAACGAATTATCGTAGCTCCATCAGCCCGGTTGGTCTGCGATTAGGAGACCGGATTACCGGTATGCCGGTTCATGTGGACCTTTCAGACGAGCCGATGCGCAAAGGGATCATCACTAATCGCAATCGCTTCATCATTGGCCCGTCCGGGGTCTACCGGGCCATTTTTTCAGAAAGTGGCCCGGTAGACCCAAACATGGAAGCGGAAAAAGTTTCTTCACCAATCATCTTCAACGCAGCTATTATGAACAGGGCGCTCACTGCGTAATCGTAGATGTCGGACATAGCTATAAAGGTCTTTGTAAACTGGTTGGTGGTTATTATTTCACTTACGAAGAGCGCAACCCAATTAAGTTCAATCCTTTTTTTATCGGTGATGGCGATACGTTAGATACGGAAAAAAAGGAGTCGATCAAAACGCTGCTCCTGGCATTATGGAAGAAGGACAACGAATCATTCCGGCGGTCAGAGTACGTAGCACTGTCCAATGCACTCACCGGTTATTACGAGTTTTTAGAATCAAATGAAAAGGTATTCCCCTGCTTCAATTCCTTCTATGATTACCTGAAGGGTGCTTTCGTACAAAGGTTGCAGCAGGAGAAGGTAAAAGACCGTGATTTTGATATTGACAATTTCCTTTATGTACTGAGGCCTTACTATAAGGATGGCGAATTTGATTACCTGCTTAATGCGAACGAGAACCTGGATCTTTTACAGCAAAGGTTTATCGTGTTCGAACTCGACAACATCAAGGATCACCCCATCCTGTTTCCCGTGGTGACCCTGATCATTATGGAGGTCTTTATTTCCAAGATGAGGAAACTTAAAGGTATCCGAAAGATTATTCTCATCGAAGAAGCCTGGAAAGCTATCGCCCGGGAAGGTATGGCAGAGTACATTAAATACCTTTTTAAAACGGTCAGGAAATTTTTTGGCGAGGCAAATGTGGTTACCCAGGAGGTGGAGGACATTATCAGCTCGCCGGTCGTGAAGCAGGCTATTATCAATAACAGTGATTGCAAAATACTCCTGGACCAAAGTAAGTATCAAAATAAGTTTGACCAGATACAAGAACTGTTGGGCCTTACGGAAAAAGAGAAAATTCAAATCCTGTCGATCAATAAGGCAAACGATCCGGCAAAAAAATACAAAGAAGTATTTATAAGCCTTGGAGGACAATTGAGCAAAGTATACCGTACAGAAGTTTCACTGGAAGAGTATCTGGCTTATACCACCGAAGAGGCAGAGAAAATGAAGGTACAGCAATATGCCGAACGGTTCGGCGGGGATTATCGTAAGGGTATCGCAGCCTTGGCCAGGGATATACGGGATAATAAATCATAAAAATAATCAGGACATGAAAAAGATATTCGTTACGGCTATACTAAGCCTGGTGCTGGCACTGTCGCCTCATCGTAGCCATGCTATTGTCTGGAAGGTTTTTACGGAAGCCGTCAAAAAGGCATTGAGAGCGGCGGACCTTGCCATTCAGCGGTTACAGAACAAGACCATCGGTCTTCAGAATGCGCAGAAGGAAATCGAAAATACAATGTCAAAGCTGAAGCTTCGCGAGATATCAGATTGGGCCGAGAAGCAAAGAGGCCTTTTTGAAAAATACTACGATGAGTTAGCAAAGGTGCGTAACGTCATTGCTTCTTATAAAAAAGCAAGACAGATTATAGCTGGTCAGCTACAGTTGGTGGAAGAATACCGGAGGGCATGGGCACTATTAAGACAGGATAAACATTTTACGGCAGAAGAGATCCGTTACATGGAGCAGGTATATTCCGGTATCCTTACCAGCAGTCTCAGAAATGTTGAGCAGCTCTACCTGGTGCTGTCCGATCACAAGACGACAATGACCGATGGCAAACGTTTGGAACTCATTACGCAGGCTGCCATCGGACTGGACGAAAACCGCTCCGATCTGAAGAAGTTCAACAACCAGAATTTTCTTTTAAGGCTCAATCGTTCGAGGGATATGTTGGATGCTTCTAACACAAAACGTATCTACGGGATTCAATAACCTTACAACCTAACAATATGAACAAGATAATAGGAGCATTGCTATTATGCTTGCTGGCTTGTACCACTTCGGCCCAGGGTATCTTCAATCAAAAAGCTACGCAGATCAAACGATATATGGAGCAGATAGGACTACTGCGTACTTATCTACGGCAGGCCGAGCGGGGTTACCAGATCGTAGACAAGGGGCTTCATACAATTAGGGATATAAAAACAGGAGAGTTTAACCTGCACGACCTCTATTATAAATCACTTAAGTCAGTGAACCCGGAAATACGGCGACTGTCGAAAGTGGATGCCGCTGTTCAAACCGGTACGGCCATACTCAGGCAGGCTTCCCAAATGATTCGGGTTAACAATCGCAGTGAATTACTGGAGGCCTCAGAAAAAAGGTACGTCGTCAGTGTTTTGGGTAAGATCATTGATGATGCTGAAAAAGACCTTCAGTACCTGGATGATTTAATTACTGCTGACCGGATGGCGCTTACCGATGATGAGCGGATCAAGCGGATTAACCAAGTATCCATTGTGCTTCAGCAAACCTCAGCAGTGTTACAAAGATTTACGGCGGAGCTTCAGGTTTTGCTCCGTAGCCGTGCTCAGCAACTCAGTGATAGCGAGCAAATGAATCGATTATATAACCTTAAAAAATAAAACCGATGAAAAAGTGGATCATATACCTGCTTTTGTCCTTCCTATGTCTGGCAGGTTACGAAGTCAGGGCACAGGCCAACGAAATTCAGCAGCTGGCGCTTAACATCCAAAAGCTAACACAGTTCCGCAAGATACTCAGGAATATGTATACGTCTTACCAGATCATACGCGGTGGCTATGACAAGGTTAAAGATATTACCAGTGGCAATTACTCCCTACACGAAGGCTTCCTGGACGGCCTGATGGCCGTTAGCCCGGCCGTTCGTAACTACAGGCGCGTAGGTGATATTATAAACAACCAGTCGCAGATCATCAAAGAGTATCGAAGGGCATTTGCTTCCTTTAAGCAGTCCGGTGTTTTTAACGCCCAGGAGATAGGCTATATGGGTACCGTGTATGATAACCTGCTGGAAAAGAGCCTGGCTAATTTAAACGAGCTGACCATGGTCGTTACAGCAAACAGCATGCGGATGTCGGATGACGAACGTTTGACCGCTATCGACCGCCTGGCTTCAGATGTGGATCAGCAGCTTAGTTTCCTGCGCTCCTTTAATAATTCAACAGGCGTGCTGGGCCGTCAGCGCCAGCGGGCCCAGCAGGAAGTTAAATCTGTAGAAAAGATGTACAACCTCAAACAATAAGGTGATATGAAAAAGATAATTCAACGGTTGGGGTTAGTTCTTTTGATAGTACTGCCAGGACCATTATACGCACAAGGACTTGCCGATGAAATAGCAGGCTTACAAGGTATCCTCGAACAATTGTATGATGAAATGATTGCCCTGGCGGGCGATATCATACCTATCGGCCGCTCCCTGGCCGGTTTTGGAGCGATGCTTTATATCGGATACCGGGTATGGGGCCATATTGCCAGGGCAGAAGCCATCGACTTTTATCCACTCCTCAGGCCTTTTGCTTTGGGGTTGGTGCTCACCCTTTACATGCAGGTGATTGGCTTATTTAATTCGATATTAAAACCGACGGTAAGCGTTACATCGGGCATGGTCAAGAATTCTGATGCTGCTATCAAAAAGCTCCTGAAGGATAAAGAAGATGCCATTAAGCAATCAGACGAATGGCTGATCTATCAGGGGCCTAACGGTGAAGGAGACCGCGACGCCTGGTATAAGTATACCCATCCGGGTAGCACGGAAGATGAAGGCTTCTTCGAGGAAATTGGTAACGATATCCGCTTTAGTATGAGCAAATATTATTACCAGTTTAAGAATAGTGTGAAGCAATGGATGTCCGAGATTTTACAGGTTTTGTTCCAGGCAGCGGCCCTTTGTATCAATACCCTGCGCACTTTCCACTTGGTGATCCTGGTCATACTCGGACCCATAGTTATCGGCCTTAGCGTGTACGATGGTTTTCAGCATTCGCTTACGCAATGGATTGCCCGCTATATCAATATCTATCTATGGTTACCCATCGCTAATATTTTCGGAGCGTTGATTGGTAAGATCCAGGAGGGAATGATTAAACTCGATATCGGCCAGATCAAAGAGAACGGCGATACTTTCTTTAGCGCAACTGATACAGCTTACCTGGTATTTATGATCATCGGTATTATCGGCTACTTCACCGTACCCTCCGTCGCCAATTATGTGATCCATGCCCACGGTGGCAATGGCTTGCTGTCCCGCGCCAACCGTGCAGGAGCTTCTACCATTGGGATGTTCACCGGTAAACGCTAGAATACTTTTTAAACAACTACTATGTTCCGTCAATTTAAAAATATAGAGACCGCCTTTAAGCACATCAAAGTTTTCTCCCTGGTCCTGATTATTGCCGTTACCGGCATTTGCCTGTCAACGATCTATTGGGCGATTACCGGCATTGATAAAATGCAGCAAAGAGTATATATCATTTCCAACGGTAAGCTCCTGGAGGCCGAGTCCGCCAACCGCAAAGACAACGTGAAAATAGAACTGGAAGACCATATCAAAACTTTTCATTTTTTCTTCTTTACGCTGGCTCCCGATGAGGTGCAGATAAAGGCACAGCTTTCCAAAGCCTTATACCTGGCCGATGGCAGCGCCAAAGCCCAGTACGATAACCTTCGGGAAAACGGCTATTACAGCAATATGGTATCGGGCAACGTCAGCCAACGTATAGAACCGGATAGTATCACTATTTCTGTGGATCGAAAGCCCTATTACTTCCGGTATTACGCAAGGCTGTATATCACCCGCCCTACATCGACGGTTACCCGCAGTATGGTAACGGAAGGCTATATCCGGGACGGCCTGCCGATCAGTTCTAATAATGTTCACGGCTTTTTGATCGAGCGCTGGGCTACACTCGATAACCGGGATATTGATATCAAGGCACGTTAAAACAGATATCCGATGAGATCTATCCATAATAATAAAAAGAATGCTGGCGAAGCTTCCATTACAAGTCGGCTTTCCCGTTGGTGTAACCGGCAACAACACCGCTTGGCTGATATGCTGAATCGCAGTACGGCCCACTGGACAGGCTTTCAAAAGAAATTGGCGCTGGCCCTTTTCTGTTTGACAATGGGAGCCAACAGCAGTATTATTTTATACCAGTCATTATCGGGTAAAGCAACACCAGAGCCTTTAAGACCGGAAGCGATCAGCACCGTACGCTTACCGGCAGATACGTTTTCGGCTCATGCAGCGGACAAACAAAGGCGACTCCTAAAGGAGAAGATCGACAGCCTATATCGTGCTGATTCGGGGCGTGCACAGCTGGATCGGATTCGTCGGTCGCATCCCGGCCTTTGGGATAGTCTTCAAATACTCCTTGTTGAATAATCATATCCACTTACACTATAAATGCAATAATTATGAACGAACAAATCAAAAAGAAACGCAGGTTACTGGTCGTCCTGCCTGTGATTGCAATTCCATTCCTTACCCTGCTATTCTGGTCAATGGGCGGAGGTAAAGATAACCCGGATGGAACAGCAGAGCCGTCTTCAGGACTGAACACGAACCTTCCCGGTGCCGGCCCTGACGATAAACAGCAGGACAAGCTCTCCTTATACGACCAGGCATTAAAAGATTCACTGGAAATGGAAGAGTTTCGACGTGCCGACCCTTATGGAAAACGACAATTCCTGTCTTATGCAGACAGTGCCAGGTACGCCGATAGTTTGCGTGGCCTTACCCTGGGAAGCAATATCTATTATCCGGGTAACGCTCGTTATGACAACCTGGGAAGTCGTGAAGCCGAAGACCGCCTGAGCGAGAGATTGCATGACCTGGAAAATCAGTTGGCAATTGCCGAATACAAGCGAAACGATTACCGGGCAAGCAGCAATGCTATGGCAGAAGTAGACCAGCTACAGGCTTCGCTGGAAGCTGGTACTCTGGCCGGCAGCGCCGCTGGTGCACCGGATGCCGAGCTGGAAAAGATTGATGGCATTTTGGAAAAAGTGATGGATATACAAAACCCTGGTCGCGCCCGTGAAAAAGCCAGGGCAGCTTCCGAGAAAAATAAAGGGCTGGTTTATTCAGTATCTGCTCCAGTGGAAGATACCCGCGCCGATCTGTTTGGAAACAGTGGAACAACAAAGATCAAAGACGCTAAATCCGCTCAAGCGGCAATCCGTCCGGTGACGGCCAATTTTTATGAGCTGTCCGGTGACGGCCCGGACGACGCCGAAGAAAACAAGGCAGTTCCCGCTTTTGTACATGAAACACAAACCCTTGTTTCGGGTGCTACGATAAAAATGCGCCTGGCTGAACAAATCTTTATTAACGGGGTGATGATCCCCAAGGGAAATTACGTGTTTGGCACTTGCCAACTGGAGGGTGAGCGCATGCATATCGAGGTCAAAGGTATCCGTTATAAAAATGCATTGTTCCCGGTGTCCCTCGCTGTTTACGATATGGATGGTATTACCGGCATTCGCATTCCCGGGGCCATTGGTCGGGATGCAACCAAACAGGGCGCTGACCAGGTTTTACAAGGGTTGGATATACCGATGATGGATCAATCCTTTGGAGCCCAGGCTGCCAGTGCCGGTGTACAGACCGTCAAATCTTTGTTCGGTCGTAAAGCCAAGCTGGTACGTGCCACCGTTAAGGCCGGTTACCCCGTGCTGCTCATCGACCTCAATAAACGCAATCAATAATCTCTTCATCCTTACAACTACTTTTCAAATGAACAAGCTATTATTTATAATCCTATTGGCGTCCGGCCTTTGGAGCCAGGCTCAGGCGCAAACTGCACGTACGTTTTTTAATGAGGCATTGCAGGAACCCTACCATTTATCGGTAAGCGACCAGAAGACAACTATACTTGTATTTCCAGCGCCTATAGCTAGTAATGGTGTGGACCGGGGAACAGGGGATATACTCGCGAAAACGGTAACAGGTGTTGACAATGTACTGAAGGTAAAAGGGGCGGCACCGTCTTTTCCCCAAACCAATCTTACCGTAATAACCACTAATGGTAAGATCTATGCTTTCCGGGTGGATTACAGCGCTAACCCGGACGACCGTCCCATTGATATGGGGAAACAACAATTGCAGGAGGCTCAAGCGGCATTCTTTAAATCCCGCACCCTTAATGACGAACAAGTGGAAGTGGTAGCCCGCAGTATTACGAAAATGACGCCCTTTATGACAAGACCCAGGGAAAAGATGTTCAAGATGGCTGCAGCGTTGGATGGTATTTATACATGCGAGGATGTGATCTTTTACCGGCTTTCGCTCAGAAATAGCTCACCCATTGACTATGACCTGGATTTTCTGCGCTTTTATGTAAAAGATAAAAAACGGATAAAGCGTACCGCTGAGCAGGAAAAGGAATTGCAGCCACTTTATGTTTATAAAGAGCTGGACAACCGGGTGCCAGCCGATGGGCACGGAACTATCGTAATTGCTTTTCCCAAATTCACGATCGCCGACAAGAAGCATTTTATCATGCAGTTTTTTGAAAAAGGCGGTGACCGGCACCTTCAGTTGAAAATGGAAGGCAATGATATTATACAGGCCCGCCAGTTAAAATATAAATTCTAAATCTTTTAGGTTATGACCAATCGCATCGAAAAAGGGCTGGAATCCTGGCACCGGCAAGAAGCGCGTTTTGCATCGATTTTCGGCAAGAAAGGTTTACAGGGAAGGGCCTTTGCAACAATACGCCTTGCTGAAATGCGTAGGCTGTACAAGCGGGTGCAGCCGCCGCGCAATTTAGAAGAGCGTGTTTCGGTGAAAATGCTACGCAGCGCCAACCGCGACCTGGAACGTCAACTTTATCCCGGTCGTATGAACCGTGTAGCCCGCAGGATACTACGTGCAGCCGGCGATTTCGCTACCCGTACACTCAAATGGCTTGTAGCAAGTCCCGTGGGAGCGAGCGACCAGAGGTACCTGGCCTCCCGCAGGCAAACGCAAACCGAAAGGGTAACCATGACTAAAACTGGAGTTGCACGAAAACCCAATGTAGTACGTATGCAGCCCCGGCAGCATCAGGCACTTGACCTGGGTAAGCAACAGTCCAAAGGCATACGACGCTAAGAAAGTAACAATATTAATCACTATAAAATTTGATTACAATGGAATACAGCATTGATGATAATCTGAAATATCTGGACAATGGTCTTTTTTACTTAGGCTTTGGCAAGGAACACAGCGACGAAGTCTCAACCAATTTGAACAACGGCGCAGAGCAGTTCAGTGTTAACCATTCCGATAAATTCCACGGAAAGGAAATAGACTACAGGATCGACCATAAGCGTTCGGCTGAAAGCGGTTGGATTAGTATATCCGGGTTCTTGCTGACACCCAGGGAAAAACCTGAAGCGCAGCAGTATTTTGGAGTATTTAAGAACAGGGGGTTTACGGCTAAGGAAGCTTTTAACCTGGTAGAAGGCCGGGCTGTCTGTAAGGACCATTGGAAAGATAGCGAGAAGTATGAATCCTGGCATGTTATGAATTTTGAGAAAAAGACCGCTAAAGGAAATGCCAAGATTGATAATTACCACGAGAATTTTGGTTTTGATGTAGCTAAGGCCTTACAAAACCTGAATTGGAGCAAGGTTACCGGACAAGGAATGCCACCCTGGGCAGAAGAGAACCTGAGAAAGGGTGATCCGCTCCGCGGGACGCTGGAAATACAGGGCATGGACGTAGAAGCTAATATTATCGCCAATCCTAAATCGCGGGAAGTATTGGGTGTCGATGATGAAGGTAAAATCATTGCACGCGCTGAGGGGTTATCTGAAGCCTATCAGCAAAAAAAGGGAGTGCAACAAGATAACGATCTTATTACTAACCCGGAGGTCAGCCAGCCGGCTCATCAGGTAGATGAGCAGCATAGCGAGGCGGCAACCATGCAGGAGACGCCCCCCTCACCGGGGCCGGACGACAAGCAAGTGGAAGAACAGACAGCAGCGCTGGCTGCTGAATATTTTAATAACAATACCGAGGGCGAGGCTATTGATCCGTTTTTAGAAGAGCTGGCTCGTGATCTGAACGCAGATGTTTCTGAACTCAACGACATTCCGTTTATGCCCGATGATCCAACTGTGATGGACCAGCAAGCAGGCAAAGACACTGATACTGCCGGTACAATAGCGGAGTCTGGCAAGCAGGTGGATGAGCCAGGACAGGAATTGGCAGGTAAAGAAGTTGCCGAAAAGGGGCCTGAGCTTACAGGAGATACAACAAAGGTTGATGCTAAGAAGGCAGCGGATGATAAAAAAAAAGTGACCACTGATAAAACTTCCGGTAAATCGAAAGAAAAGGTAGAACGTATCCCGCCCAGGCAGCACGCACCGCTTGATGATATGGGACCATCGAAAGGCAAAAAGCGTTAGGAGTGGGGCGTTCCCCGCCCGTGGCGGGTCGGGCTTTTGTTTCAAGCCCGGCAGGAGGCGGGGCTTTCTCCGGCAATCCCTAACGCATGAATGGACAGTTTTTAAAATAAGTATATGAAATCACTGAAAAAAATATTGGACGAATGGAAAGCTGGTAAGGTAGCAGGTTCAGTTACCATGTACCGGTTACTTGCACCTAATGTGCAACTGGTACAACTATGGCCCGAATATAAGCAGGGTGAATCGATTCCTGCCGACCTGTTACCACGTATTATTTATCTGATCCTGGAAGATAGCCAGGCTGCAGGAGCCGTGGAGCCGCAGGAAGATAACTTACGGGCTGTGATGCTAACGCAATGGCGTGCAAAAGGATTATTTAGCAAGGCTATGAAAGAAGTTATCCTGCCGCATATCCTGCAAAGTAAACCCTTGCAACGCCTGCAGCTGCAGCGTTCTGAGTATGGTGACCGGAGGGTTGAGCAGCTCAAAAAAATGGCCTTGTCAATGGGCTTTATCCTGTTAAAAGAGGATGCGGAAATCCGGCTCGTGCTCGATGCTTCTAAAAAAAAGGTTACCCATTTTATAGGTGGCAAAGACCAGTTATTATCGCCGGAGCGTAAGACAGCCATCCGGCAGGAGCTTTGTTATATGGCCTACCGGTTACTGCTTATTCGTTCAGAGATGGAACTTACCGAAGGTGTATCGTATAACTCCGATGCCATCGGCGATATTATAAGAAACTTACAATATCACACAACTTCGTAGAGGGTTAAGGTGTAACAGCCATCGCCGCTTCCTGTCCAGGAGGCGGCTTTTTGTTTTGCCGGTGAGCCAAAACTGTTTACAGTGCCACCAATAGCGGCAGATTTTGTAGAAGAAATGATGAAAGGGATCAATCAAAAAGTATCAAATAAACATTAAGAAAGCCAGGACCTTTTTTACAGGTGGCACAGTCGACATAACACCCTGCCCGCCGTCATCTTGGCGACTTATGATGCTACTGAACTTTTCAGCCGCTTTTAACCTGTTTGCGTTACCCGCGCCATACCGGCTAAGTGCCCGGTCATTGCGTTGAAATGTTATTCCGGCATGGCCCGTTCAAACGGGACAGCGAAGCTACGATCCTGGCAAAGACAGGAGCGTGTCTGCGGCCGCCGTAGCAGGGCCGCCTTGCCACGGGTTTTTCAAAAAAAATCTCCACCGCCCTTTAGCCGCCTAACAAAAAATATAGGCGGCGGGCGGTCGTATTTTTTTTGAAAGAAACACGCTCCGGTCTTCACCATGATCGTAAGAGAGCTTTGGTTTGAAAGGGCAATGCCGTCAGCTTTCAAACGTAACGATGACCGGTGGCTTAGTAGCCGAGTTGCCGCGAGTAACACAACGGAGCAAATTGGCTTCCTGAAAAGCAAATAGCCTAGTAAGCGCTTCACTCAGAGACAGCGGGTTGGTTGAAATGTCCCAATTGTTCGCTACCTGTGGAAAAAAGCGTCTGCCGGTATGCTGCCGGTACTGATGAGCCTTGCAAGGCGAAACGCTAACCTGATTGTGTTACTAAAAAAATAAGCTCATGAAATTTTTCAACGATTGTACAACGCTGGATGAAGTGAAGGCCTTGTACAGGAAACTGGCTTTTGAGTACCATCCGGACAGGGGTGGAGATACGGCTGTCATGCAGGCCGTTAATACGGAGTATGCATATGCTACAGCACTCCTGCTTAAAGGCGCTAACCTGTCCCAGGAGGATACCGATAAAGAAATCCGGTTTTCCGACGAATACCGAAAGGTAGTGGAACAGGTCATTAACCTGCCAGGTATCAAAATAGAACTGGTGGGTTTATGGATTTGGGTGACGGGCGATACAAAGCCTGTACGCAAACAACTACGTGAAGCAGGTCTTTTCTATGCATCCAAGAAAGAAGCCTGGTATTACCGAAGCTCAGATCTTAAGGAGCTCCGCAGTAGTAAAAAATCCCTGGATGAAATACGCAGCAAATACGGCAGCGAAGAGGTTAAAACCGGTAAGACGAAAAAAAGCCTTCATTTCCTGGGTGCCTGATTATTCACTTTTTAATATACATAGCTATGCTACCATCTATTAGAATTTCCAAAGAGTTGGCGCTGCCTGATACCGATCAATGGCAGTTTCGCTTTAACGTCCGCAGTGAGACCTCCAACCGGCTTTACACCATTGCCCAAAATAAACGGAAGCGGCATTGGGGTTGTAGTTGCCCGGCGTGGAAACGCTACAGGCATTGCAAACACCTGGATGCTATAGGTATCCCCGGTTATGAAAAACCTTATGAAGTAAATCTTATCAAACAATGACCTTATGGCTAAGAAAGGATTTTTAGAAGGTTATAAGACCTACGATACCACCGATGGTTTTGGTCATGCAGGCCAGTGGCGTAGTGCCTTCCACGAGCGAATGAGTAAGGAAGAAGCGACTGAAGTATTACAATCCCAGGAGCTGACACCCTACCAGCTATTAGGTCTTACTACCGGTGCCACCAAAACCGAAATTAAAAAGGCTTTTCGTAAGCTGATTGCTGAGTGGCACCCGGACCATAACCAGCACCGAACTGCAGAAGCAGAGGAAATGAGTAAGAAGATCATTGCCGCTTATAGCCTGCTTACGAGTTAATCCATTTTTTATACTTAAACGGGTACGTCGTTACCGTACAGTTTCCTGCAATGAAAACTACCGTATTAAAGGCAAGCAAAGAACTGGCAGAAGATATCTCAGGTGATCTGCTGTCGCGCCGTAGCGCCACTAACAAACCTGTTTTCAAGAGAACAGAAATTGAAAATGGCTTTGAGATCATCGGGCGGAGAAAGGATGAGGGAGCCACCGTAGTCTTTCGCTTTGTAGATGATCATGGGCGAAAGCGATTTGATTATGATGAACGATTACTGACTTTTTGTTAACAAAAACAATTATTATGAAACACAATTTTGAAGAGCGCCGGCAGAACCGGATCGAGTATGCCAAAAAACAAGCTGCCAAAAATGAGCGGCTATCGGACGAGCTATATAACCAGGCAACAAAAATGAGTTCAGCCATCCCGTTTGGTCAACCCATCCTGGTAGGCCATCACAGCGAAAAAAGAGACCGTAACTACCGGGACAAAATTCATAACAAATTTGGTCAAGCATTTGAAGCTAGTGACAAGGCTAGGTATTATGAGCGGAAAGCGGAAGCAATAGAAAGTAATGATGCGATATTTTCTGATGACCCGGGTGCACTGGAGAAATTAAGAGCACAGATAATACGCCTGGAGGCCAACCAGTCTTTTATGAAAGAAGCCAACCGTTTTATACGTAAAAAAGATGAAGAAGGCTTTTTAAACATGGAGCTGGGCACACCTGAGTTGTGGAAAGAGTTGAATACGCCCGATTATATGGGCCGTGTTGGTTTTGCCAGTTATGCCTTCTCTAATAATAGCACTAATATCCGCCGTATCAAACAGCGTATCCAACAACTGGAGCTGTTGGAAAGCCGCCCGGCTTCGGAAGTGCCTTTCCCGGGAGGTATAGTAAAGGAAAATAAAGAAGCAGGCCGGGTACAGTTTCTCTTTGATGAAAAACCATCGGAGCAGATTCGAAAAATACTAAAGGGTAATGCTTTTCGGTGGAGCCCCAAAGAAGAAGCCTGGCAGCGACACCTCAATGCCAACGGCATATTTGCAGCCAAAGTAGTACTCAAAAAACTGCTGGAAACCCAGCCCGGCTACTAGCCTCCGGCGTTTTTGCTCACCAACACTTATTGAACTTTTTAAAACCGTATACAGCGGTTACTGTATCGTCATGTCATGAAGCGACTGAGTAGCAACAGCACCCGGGTATTCTGCGTGCTGATGGATAGCCTGGTAGACAGCTACCTTAAAATCGAAAACAAACCTTACATGCCGCTCTCAATGGAATTTATTGGCACGGCACAACTCAAACCTTACGGACTGGCTATGCTATATAGCCTTTGCCATTACTATAAACAAAATGGCGATTTAATGCAGGACCCCGAAATGTGCTTTGCAGTCGTAGACAATCGAGAGCGGTCTAACGATTATACGGCGGTGTATGTCGTCCCTTATATGTACCAGCAGGCGAACCTGGGTATTTACCAGGAAAGCATACAAATAGAGGATAGTTGCTTCTTTAGTTCATTTGATGAGCGCCAGCAGGCAGAGCATGCAGCGTTTGCTGACACCTGGCTGGATAATATAGAACAGCAAGGCTTTTTGTTGGGCCTGCAAGAACGGACGCCCGATAGCACACTGTAAAAAATCAATGCTACTGCATTATTTCTTAACCGGGCTGCCAGTGACAAGGCAGCCCTAATTCATTTTTTATTATGAAACCACTAATGCACCTGAACCTGGTGGAAAGAGCGCAACTATTGCACGATCTTTTTCCTGAAGAAATCCCGAAGCTGATCAGCTATATAGATGGCATGTGCGCCGTAATCATTGAAGACCAGGACCGAAACCGGGCCTCCTGGTCGAACGGTCTTGTCAGCTTCGATGGCTGGCTGAATCTTGCTTCGGAAATTCAGGCAATCATCAAAAAACATGGTAAGCTCTTATATAAAAGACACAACCTGTTTGCTACCGAATTATTCGGATGGACCAAAGGCCTTGTAAGCGCTCATTGCCTAATCGTATATGTTACTACACAACAGCTCCCCAACCCTAAGTTCAAAGCGATGATCGAAATCCTATTCGACCAAAGCGCTTCTGTTTAGATCATTATTTAATCATTTCTCAAAACAATCAATTATGGAAACCACAGTAAAAAAGCAAGAAACTAAAGCGGTACCCGCCAAAGGCAAGGTTATACCGATTGAAGAGCAGTACTACCAACTGCCTGTATCGATGATCGAGATTTCGCCATCGAACTACCGGAAGTTCTATGACCAGCAGGCTCTGGAAGATTTTGCCGAACAGCTAAAATCCACCGAGGTTGAAATACTGCATCCCATAACAGTTCGACCCATGGGCAACAAGTATGAACTCGTTTATGGTGAGCGACGGTTCAGAGCGGCATTGCTGGCGGGGTTTGCCAGCATTCCTGCGAAAATCCAGGATATGACCGATACCGAGATGAGAAAGCGTCGCCTGGCGGAGAATATCCAGCGGGAGAATCCGCATCCGCTGCACGAGGCTTTAGACATTAAGGAACTGATGGAAGTAGAGGGGAAGACCACGCTTCAAGCTGCACAGGTGTTGGGTAAATCAGCTGCCTATGTTTATAACCGGCTCAAACTAGCGGACTTAATAGAATCGATACAGGAATTACTGATTGCCGGAAAGCTGACGGTAAGCGAAGCTGCCGAGCTGGGTACCCTTGCTAAAGATTCACAGGAAGAGTTTTTTACACAGCATTGTGCTGGCTGGAAAGAAAAGAAGCATTTTTCGATCAGTAATGTACGGTACTTCATTGGCCGGTATAAATACGATCTGAAAAAAGCACCTTTTAATGTAAAAGATAAGAAGCTGGTACCGGAGGTTGGGGCCTGTACGGCTTGCCCGTTTAACTCAGCTACCCTCAAGACCCTTTTTCCTGAGATGGCAAAGGAAGCAGTTTGTAATAACAAGACCTGTTTTAAGAATAAATGTCTTGCCAGTGCTGAAGCTATGATCAGGGCTACGCTTGAAGCTTATCAACCTGTGGCAATCCTGTTATCACACCAGGTAAATGAAGAGTATCGTACGCTGATCGATTCCCTGCCGGAAACTGTAGAATTGCCTCGCTATAATTTCTTTGATGTAAAGAAATTCACCGAGCCGGTAAAGCCAGAGAAAAGTCTTTACCAGGTTTGGGATGAACAAAGAGAAAAACCAGTGCCAGACCGCGAAGGATTTAGCCAGGCGATCCGGGAGTATAGGGAGGACCTGGCTGAATACAAAAGGTTGCTCTCGGGCGAATGTACACTGTTGGGAATTGCCATATCAGGTGCCGAGATAAAACCGGTATATTTTGATCCGGATATAAAGGATGCGCCGGAGCTTTCAGCAAGTGGCCAGGTTACTGCTAAAGAAGTACAGCAGGCCATTAAGGATGGCTCGGCTACACCTGAACTGCTCCGTAAAGAAATAGATCGGATCAAAAGCCGTGAGGAACGGTTCAAAGAGCTGGATCGTAAGAAAGTCCAGGAGCGACTACACGAGGAATTTAACGCTGCATTGAAACAGGGAAAGCTGAAAGCGGGGGTGACGGCAGTCGATAAGGCAGCCGTTCGCTTCATCGTGTACGAAGCGATGAATTACCAGCATAGGGATACGATGAAAAGATTACTGTTCCCTAAAGGATATAAAGACAATAAGGACTTTTTTGAGAAACTGGCTGCTATTAGTGATGTGCAGTTTGCAAAGCTGATCAGGACTGTAATTGTCGGCAACTACTCCAGTAAAGTGGAAGATACCGTGTATGGAATCTGCCTGTACCGAATGGCGGAGGCTTCAGGCCTGGATGTAAATACAGTTGAAAGTGACCAGGGCAGTAAAGCTTCTGAGCGCCAGGCGCGCCTGAAAGAGCGTACTAAAAGCTTACAGGCCCATATCAAAAAGCTAAGCCGGGACAAGGCTGCCTGAGAATACGGTTGAATGATTGCAAAGGTGACTGCTTCGGCGGTCACCTTTCATTTATTATACCAGTACGCTAAAAGCTCAGACTATGGGTAGAAAACTATCTTTTGACCAGCTCTGTAGGCTGCGCAGGCTGCGAAAAGCCAGGCGGCTTTGGAAAAAGCAGCCCTTGTTTGCTTATTTGTATATGTCGATAGAATATCCGGGTTATAGTTACCAGGAATTTCTGGATGATTTAAGAAGGCGCAGTAAGCCTAAAAAGCGCCAAGTTAAAAACGACATGTTTCGTTATGGCCGATACGCCCGCATAAGGTCCCTGATAAATCGGTACGAACGAAGCGAGAACCCCGATGATGCGCTCGCTGCAATGCGGTTGGTCAAGGTGCTCCGCAAGCCTTACCGGGTATTGATCAGGATCGGTAAAGAATATATTGAATACCGTTTTGAGTCCTTTATTCTTATTGATGATATTGAAAGTTTGTGTAGCTCTTTGCAAAAGTGTACAACAGAAAAGCAAGCTGATGAAATAGTGACTGCTTTTAGGAAAGCGCACCGGGGCGTCTAATTGTAGCGTTGTACCCTATGGGGAAGCTACCGGGGGCGGTCCGGGGTCCGGGGGAAAGTGTTTTTGTTTTTTGAGATGTGGGCTTACATGTCATTTTCGCTTTTTTCCAAACGGGGGTGCTCAGGCGTGCGGCAGTATTTTTCATCTTTTCTCTAAAGCTCAATGTGCATTATTGAGCGGCTCTCATCAGCTTAGGTGAATTCCTGGAATAGGCTTAGCTGACCATCTTCCTTTTTATTGACAGGTAGTTCAAAATTTGAAATTCCTATCCCTAGCAGGCGAACCTTTTTGCTGTCAACGGGCGCATTATCTAAAATAGTAATGGCAGCCATTTTTAGCTCGGCTTCTGTATGGATTAATTCAGGCACCGATAAGCTGCGCGTAATAATGGTGAAATCATGAAATTTAAACTTTACCGTAATAGTTCTTCCTTTAAGACCGGATCGCTGAAGCCTTTCTGCCAAACGGGATGAAAGTGTTTCCAGCTCCGGCAGCATTTCCGCCCTGGTAGTCAGGTCATGTTGATAAGTATCCTCCACACTGATTGATTTTGTCTCCCTGTGCGGTTGCACCGGCCTGTTATCAATGCCTCTTATTATGTAATAGTAAAACCGGCCGGCCTTCCCGAAATGACGTATCATTTCCTCTTCAGACAATTTTTTAAGATCCGCACCGGTATGAAGCCCCATCCCTTGCATTTTTGCGGCAGTTACTTTTCCCACACCATAGAATTTTGCTACCGGCAGCTCCTCCATAAAAGATTCAATTTTGGAAGGGCCGATAAAGGTCAAGCCATCTGGTTTATTCTGATCAGAAGCGATCTTGGCAACAAATTTATTAATGGAAACTCCGGCAGAGGCCGTAAGCTGTAGCTCGTGTTTAATAGCGGCGCGGATTTGTTTAGCTATCTCAATCGCTGAACCAATACCTTGCTTATCGCTGGTTACGTCTAGGTAAGCCTCGTCTAAAGAAAGGGGTTCGATAAGATCGGTATAGTAGTGGAAGATTTCCCGTATATGGCGGGACACAGCTTTATATGCGTCGAACCTGGGAAATACAAAAATAGCTTCGGGGCATATGCGTTGGGCAGTCTTGGAAGGCATTGCAGAACGAACGCCGAACTTCCTTGCTTCATAGCTTGCGGTCGCTACAACGCCACCTCTGCCTTCCGGCATACCACCTACGATTAGCGGCTTTCCCCGATACTGCGGAAAATCACGCTGTTCCACCGATGCATAAAAGGCGTCCATATCGATATGAATGATCTTGCGGTACATTGTCATCCTGAAATGGCTTTATTGATATGCAAAGCTGTTATTGCTGATCGGAACAACTTTCTTCGGGTACCTGCAAATAAATGAAATGACCAGCTGCATGATGTAATGGGTACTCGCGTAGGAGGTAAGGCTACCTTTAATATCGTCTAAGGAGTAAATATCAGCGCCATTGTCAATATACCCCATCCCATAAAAATGTCCGTTTTGTACCCAAAGACAACTTTTTTCATTACTGTTTCTTCCCTTATCAATAATATAAAATGTTCCTGAATCTTCTTTTAGAAAAGAGAGTGCCTTCACAACCTTCTCGTTGTAAACTTCAGCTGGATGGTTTGCCGTGCAGAGTAAATTGTTTTTTTTATCGACCAGGCTACATAAGTCACAACTGCTCAAACGGCATAGCGAAGCACATAGACCAAAACGTCTGGACAGCTCGCGTAGCTTACTGATCCCTCCCTGATGGGTAGTAAATACCTGGACAGGTGCCGGGTTTTTGCCCAGCTTGGAGACTTTCATCCTGAGATAACCTTCCCGGTCTTCCTGTACGAACAGGCCGTATTTGGCGTCGTATTTTTTAAGTGCCTGGTTATACTTAGGAAAAAGCCTCTTTATTTCCAACGCTTCCAATATAAGCGCTATCAGTTCGGTCCCACATACCTCATAGCTGATAGAGGCTATTTCGCTGATCAGGCTTTGACGCAACCGGCTACCGTTATTTCTTTTAAAATGCTGTGCCACTCTCTTTTTCAGGTCATTGGCTTTGCCCACATAGACAGCTTCCCCCTTATTGTTGTGAAAATAATATACACCTGGTTTATTGGGCAGTTGCTCAAAATCATCTCTTAACATATCCGGTACCACCTGGGAATCTATATTACCTCTTTCCAAAAAGGCAGGCACAACGCCCTCGATATCCCACTGCAATAATTTCTGAAACAACAATACCGTTGCATCGGCATCGCCGCCGGCCCTGTGCCGATTGTTCAGTCCAATTTCCAGCGCATCACACAACTTGCCCAGACTATAAGAAAGTAATCCTGGCCTGATCGCTCTTGACAACTGTATGGTGCATAATTTGCTCGCCTTATATTGGTATCCGGCTATTCCCAAATGATGCCTTATAAACGAGTAATCGAAATTGACATTATGAGCCACGAATATCCGGCCGTTTAGCATAGCGAATACATCCATTGCTACATCCTTAAAAACGGGACTATCCTGAACCATTGCATCATCAATACCAGTCATAGCTGTTATGTAAGGCGGTATACGTTGAATAGGCTTGACTAAACTGTCAAAACTTGCTACAACCGCATTACCATCAAAAACACGTATCGCAATTTCTATGATGCTACCGCCATTTGCAGCATTACCCCCGGTTGTTTCTATATCAACTATTGCATATTCCATATACTGTCTGCCTATCTTTTTATATTAAGCACTTCAGACCTCAGTTCCTGGAGTATTGATTTAACCTCCTGCATGTCGGTCATTGGTTCCGGCATTTCTTTGGCCTGGTAGCTATAAAACTTCCATATCTCTAATATATCGGCTATATCGACCGTGTAAGGTTGGTAACTGGTATTGAGTGATTCCAATAAAACAGTTCGATCCTCTTTTATCGTAACCAGCTTAAACACAAAATCATTGTCACCGCTGAGGATCACAATACAAGCTGTCCGTGGTTTGACGCTCTTCCAATCCTCTATATAACGCCCGATCACATCGCTGCCATCAGGTACCGGGAGCATAGAGTCGCCCGTAATCGGGAACATCCTGAAAGTACCTTTGGGAATATTGGGTAAATTGAATTTGGGCAACGTTGAAATAAAGTCGGGGTCATTAAACCCTTTGGCATATCCTGCTTTTGCCTTTACGGGAACATACTCAATGTTTTCTTTATTGGTTTTATCCACTGTAATGGCTAACACGCGCAACTGCCCACCCCGTATGTATACATCGCTGCCGGCTTCGAGTTCCCGGAGCCTCAGTTCTCCTAATTTGGATAGATCAACCTTTATAAGTGTATCGATACTGATTTTAAAATACTGGGAATATTTCAGTAGATCTTCCGGGCCCGGAGATTTGACGCGGCCGCTTTCCATAGACTCTACTTTTTTCTGAGTAATGCCGAAAGCTTCAGCAAGCTGTGCCTGCGTCATTTTCTTCCTGGTTCTCAGGAATTTAAAGTTGGGAACGAAAAAAGTTTTTGGCGTGTCCATAAATAACGCTAACATTATTAGGTAAAGAATACTAATATTATTAGCAAACTTACGGAATTTAATGGGACAAGCAACAGAGATACAGGAAAATGTGGTGGAGCGTTTGCGACAGGAAATCCTGGCTATGCAAGGCCTGCGCGTCCCCTTGGAAAATGAACTGCGTGATACGGGCCTGGGAATTATTAATAACGCATTTCCCAATCAAACCTTCCCGGTGGCTGCTACCCACGAATTTATTAGTGATAATGCCCAAAACGGTGCGGCCTCATCGGGTTTTATCGCGGCATTACTCCGCATATTAATGTGTAAAGGGTCATGCCTTTGGGTAAGTACCAGGTGCCGGATCTTTCCTCCTGCGCTTAAAGCTTTTGGTATATCGCCCGACCAGGTGATTTTCATTGATGCCAGGACCAGTAAGGACGCACTTTGGATTATTGAGGAAGGTCTGAAATGCCAAACGTTGGCTGCCGTAGTGGGTGAAGTGCAGGAGCTGGGCTTCACCGAATCCCGAAGGCTTCAATTAGCAGTAGAAACGTCGCGTGTTACCGGTTTGATACATCGGTACGGTAGCTTACCAACCAATGTTACTTGCGTTTCGCGGTGGCGGATTACGCCAGTTGCCAGTATAGGAGAACCGACGATTCCAGGTATTGGCTTTCCGGGTTGGAATGTCGAATTATTGAAAATAAGAAACGGAAAGCCCGGCAGGTGGCAGGTAGCCTGGAATCCTGATGGATTTAAGGTAGTCCAGCAACCCAAAGTAATAGAACATTTACCGGCAAGAAAAACAGGATAGAGATGCAGCGATACATGTGTATATGGTTTCCTTATCTGCTGGCAGATAGAGCTATCCAGCTCCGGCCCACGTTGAGCAAAGTCGCCTTTGTTCTAGCAGCCCCTTCCAGGGGGCGTATGATTGTTCATTCGGCCAGTGTCGAAGCTGTGAACAAAGATATTCACCCAGGAATGGTGGTAGCTGACGCATCTGCAACACTGCCTGCACTTAAGGTTTACAATTATAAGGAAGGCGTGTGTGAAAAGCTGCTGGGTGAACTTGCCGACTGGGCGTTCAGGTTTACACCGGTTATCGCTGTCGAAGCTCCAGACCGGCTTTTACTGGACATAAGTGGCTGTCCGCATCTGTGGGGAGGTGAAGAGCAGTACCTGGTCGATGTTGTAGCCAAATTAAAACAACGAGGTTACCATGCTAATGCTGCTATTGCCGATACCATCGGAGCTGCCTGGGCCGCTGTCCGCTATGGCAGACCCGGGCAGATCATTCCACCGGGAGAGCAGCAAACAGCGCTTAGCAACTGGCCACCGGCAGCACTACGGCTGAGTCCATTTATCCTGGACCGGATGCATAGGCTGGGTTTTTACAAAATAGGCAGCTTTATCAATATGCCCGGCCCGGTTCTACGCCGTCGATTCGGGCAGCAGTTGCTTACCCGTATCGGCCAGGCCTTAGGCACGATGCCCGAACAGCTGACTTCTGTACTACCTGCTGTAATCTTCCAGGAACGGCTGCCTTGCCTGGAGCCGATCAGGACGAGGACCGGAATTGACATAGCTTTGAAAACCTTATTGGAAGCACTTTCCAAACGTTTGCTGAAGGAAAATAAAGGACTGAGAAAGGCCATCTTTAAAGGCTACCGGTTAGATGGGAATATCCAGCAGATTGAGATTGGTACAAATAGGCCTGTTCGTAATGTCGCGCACCTGCTGCAATTGTTCTCACAAAAGATTGAAACGATCCGGCCGGCATTGGGTATAGAATTATTTATCCTGGAGGCTCCTGTAGTAGAGGATCTTTCGGCGCAGCAGGAATCTTTATGGACCGCTTTGGGTGATAGCGATGCCAATACCGAGCTGTCAAACCTGTTGGATCGCATCGCAGGGAAAGTAGGCATCGCCGCCATTCGCCGATACCTGCCCGCAGAACATTATTGGCCGGAACGATCTATGAAGATCAGCCATTCCATTTGCGAAAAGCCGGATACGTTATGGCGGACCGACCGCCCACGGCCTATTTGTCTTTTAGAGAAACCAGAGAAAATCGAAGTAACAGTGCCGGTACCGGATTATCCGCCCATGCTCTTTATTTATAAAGGGCTTATTCATAAAGTAAAAAAAGCAGACGGGCCTGAACGTATTGAACGCGAATGGTGGATGGATAAGCAGACACAGATCAGGGATTATTACCGCGTTGAAGACGAATCAGGAGCACGGTATTGGCTATTCCGGTCGGGTAAATATGACGAAGGAAACCCTCAATGGTATTTACATGGAATTTTTGCGTAATAGTTATGAAGCAATATGAATACATAGAATTACAGGTTACCTCGAATTTTAGTTTTTTGCGGGGAGGCAGCCATCCCGAAGAATTGATGCAATATGCAGCAGAACTGGGTTATCAGGCAATTGCAATGGCCGATCACAATACGTTGGCCGGGATTGTAAGGGCGCATGTAGCGGCTAAAAAAGCAGGGATAAGATTCATACCCGCTTGCTGTCTGAATCTCGTGGACGGTTACAGCCTGCTAGCATACCCAACCGATAAAGATGCTTACGGCAGGCTTTCGGCATTACTTACAGTAGGCAATCTACGTACAGAGAAAGGCAAATGCGAGTTATATAAAAAGGATGTTTACGAGCACGCAGCAGGTATGAAATTTATTATCATTCCACCTGGCAGCTTAAATGAATGGTTTGATTTTGAAGAGGACTTTAAAAGTGCTGTCAAAGAATACAGTGACAGGTTAGGCCGACACGTTTATCTTGGGGCCATTTGCTCCTACCAGGGAGATGATGCTAAAAAGCTTTTCAGGCTCGATCAGCTGGCCGGTCGTTACCAGGTACCGATGGTTGCCATCAACGACGTTCATTATCATGATAGGGGTCGCAGGGAGCTTCAGGATATTCTTACCTGCGCCCGGGAAAAGAAAACTATACACAATGCAGGCTACCTGCTTTGCCAGAATGCAGAGCGTTATTTAAAGCCTGCCAAAGAAATGCAGCGTCTCTTCCGCCAATATCCCGAAGCCATTCGCCGCACACAGCAAATAGCAGATGCCTGTACTTTTTCGCTGGATGAACTGCAATACGTTTACCCGGAAGAACTGACCACAGAGGGACATACACCGCAACAAGAGCTGATTAAACTTACCTGGAAAGGAGCCGCCGAGCAGTTTGGTGACGATATACCCGAAAAAATCAGAGAGACAATCAACATGGAACTTGATTTTATCGAAAGAAGAAATTACGCGTCCTATTTCCTGACCGTATACGATTTTGTCTGTTTTGCCCGCAGCCGGGATATTCTTTGCCAGGGGCGTGGCTCGGCTGCCAATTCAGTGGTGTGCTACTGTTTAGGTATTACTTCCGTGAACCCGTCAAAATTTAAGGTCCTATTTGCCCGGTTTATGTCCGATGCACGCAATGAGCCACCGGATATTGATGTGGATTTTGAACATGAGCGGAGAGAGGAAGTAATGCAATATATCTACAATAAATACGGAAGGCATCGTGCAGGTATTGTAGCAACGGTTACTGAAGTGCATTGGAAAGGAGCTGTAAGAGATGTAGGAAAGGCGATGGGTCTTTCCGCTGATGCAGTAGATCACCTGGCCAAATCATCTTATGAGTTTACAGGGGATTGGTTTGAGGGAAAAGTGACCGCAGGTAACGGCTTTAAATCGGATGACCCTCACTTATTAAAAACACTTGAGCTCACACGACAATATATCGGTTTTCCCCGGCAATTAGGACAGCATACGGGAGGATTTGTAATTACGCAGGATAAGCTTTCAGATCTATGTCCGATCCTGAATGCGCGTATGGAGGACCGGACAAATATAGAGTGGAATAAAGATGATATTGAAGCACTGGGCTTTTTGAAAGTAGATGTGCTGGCGCTGGGGATGCTTACCTGCATTCGAAAAGCGTTCGACCTTGCCAAAAAACATTATAACCTGAACCTGACCTTAGCCAATGTGCCCCAGGATGATCCTGACGTCTACGAAATGATCTCACATGCCGATACGGTTGGCGTTTTTCAGATCGAGAGCCGGGCGCAAATGTCCATGTTACCACGTCTGCGGCCTAAATGTTTTTATGACCTGGTTATCGAAGTAGCTATTGTCCGTCCAGGTCCTATACAGGGCGACATGGTGCATCCTTATCTGCGACGCAGGAACGGAGAAGACCCGGTTGAATACCCTTCTAAAGAGCTGGAGGAAATTTTGGGACGCACATTAGGGGTACCGCTGTTCCAGGAGCAAGCTATGGAAATAGCCATCGTCGCGGCGGGTTTTACCCCGGCTGAGGCAGATGGTCTACGCAGGAGCATGGCGACCTTTAAAGCGAAGGGCAAAGTAAGTGATTGGGAAAAAAAGCTCATTAGCGGTATGATGGCAAAAGGTTACCCGGAAGACTTTGCCAAACGCGTATTCCGGCAGCTGGAAGGATTTGGCAGTTATGGATTCCCCGAAAGTCATGCGGCTAGTTTTGCCTTACTGGTTTATATATCCTGCTGGTTGAAACACTACTACCCGGATGTGTTTGCGGCAGCGATCCTCAATAGTCAGCCTATGGGATTTTATGCTCCTGCACAATTGGTATCGGACGCCCGTAAACACGGCGTAGAGGTAAGGCCGGTAGATATTAACCTTTCGGCCTGGGATAATACATTGGAAGAATTATCCGGAAAGTATTGCGCTTTGCGCTTAGGTTTCAGACAGGTAAAAAGTTTACGGGAAGAAGATATGCAGATCTTACTATCTGCCCGTAAGGAAGGATTTGCAAGCCTGCATCATCTGCATGATGCAGGGGTATCTGAATCGGCATTGGAAAGGCTGGCGGACGCAGATGCTTTCAGGTCTATTGGCTTGGATCGACGGCAAGCACTTTGGGAAGTATCGGCCCTGGCAGATAAACCCCACGGCGTTTTCAAAGGACAGCCGTCAGAAAGCAACACAGAGCCGCTTATCCATTTACCCCAAATGACGGCAGCCGAGCATGTATTGCAGGATTATAGCAGCACAACGCTGTCCCTAAAAGCCCACCCGGTAAGCTTTGCGCGGCCGCATCTGAAGGCCAATCAAATATATGCCACTTCGGATTTAGCCGGGCGAGGCGACGGCGAGTTTTTATGTGTCGCCGGAATTGTGCTGGTGAGGCAACGACCAGGCACAGCTAGTGGTATCTGTTTTATTACCATTGAAGATGAGACAGGAACTGCCAATTTGGTGGTATTTCAAAAAGTATTTGAACAATACCGCAAAGAGATTTTGCAATCCAGGTTGCTCATGGTTTCGGGCCGTTTACAAAAAGAAGGAGAAGTGATACACGTTGTGGTAACGACCTGCTATAATATGTCCTGGCTGCTTCAGCAAATGACGGCGCCGGGCACAGAACCACAAGTGCTGCCTCAGTCAAGAGCCGATGAAAAGGATGGTGAATTATTTCCTGCTGATGGCAATAGGAAACTGAAAAGAGCGGTACAAGGGGAATTATTTCCTTCAAGAAATTTTAAATGATGACAATGCAACAGAAATTATTTGACGATATAGAACAGCTACAGTTGCCGGAAGAGCTACTGACCTACACACCCGGCTTTATCAGTCGGGAAAAAGGAAATCAATTGCTGGAGTTACTTTTAAATACCGTTCCCTGGCAGCAGCATAAAGAGATTATGTACGATAAAGAAGTGATCACTCCCCGGCTTTCGGCCTGGTACGGCGATAAAAGGAAAAGGGACGAAGGGAAGCGTGAAGCTTTACCGTGGCTCCCGTGCCTGTATGATCTGAAGCAACGTATCGAGCAGCACACCGGTGTTAGTTTCCAGGGCGTGCTGCTTAACTATTATCGGGATGGAAACGATTCTGTAGCCTGGCATGCCGATAAGGATACTATACCAGGCCTGAAAACTGATATCGCATCGGTTAGTATAGGTGAAGAAAGAAACTTTGATTTTAGAAATATAGTAGATCACAGGAAAAAGCACTCAATCAAACTGGAGCATGGGTCTTTACTTTTAATGAAGGCCGATCTGCAAAAAGGTTGGGAGCATCGCATAGCAAAATCAATAGTTCCCATGAAGGCAAGAATCAATATGACCTTTAGAAAGGTTCTCCATGTGTAAAAGAGAGCTATCCGGAAGACCCAAACGTCTTTTCATAGTTCTTTAATGCTCTTGCCAGGTCAATGCCTTTACCTAGCACAGGCTTGAAAAGATCGCCGGTTTCCCTGATACGTGCCACGGCGTTTTTAATGGTGAAGTCAGTCATTTTCAAACTTGGCTTTACTTCATCCCAATGTAGAGGCATCGAAACGGTAGCTCCGGGTTTCGGTCTTAAAGAATATGGACAAGCCAGCGTCGCACCGGGGCGATTCTGCAAGAAATCCAGGTACATTTTCCCCTTCCGATTTTTTACAATTCGCTCAATAGTGGTGAAGGATGGATACTGCTGTTGTACATGGTCCACGATCAACCTGCCAAATAGTTGTGACTGGTCATAAGTATATTTTGCTGCCAGGGGAACATATACATGTATGCCTGTAGAACCTGAAGTTTTGCAGTAGCAAGGCACATCAATCGCTGCTAGTAAATCTTTAATAGCTACTGCAATTTCAATAACCTGGTCAAACGTTTGTTTGTCGGGATCAAGGTCAAGAACGCAATAGTCGGGATGATCCGGCGATTGAACACGGCTGAACCAGGGATTCATCTCTATGCAACCCAGAGAAGCCATCCAGAGCAAAGTCGCTTCATTATCTCCAACAAGAAATTCTTTTTTCTCACCTTCGCTGGTGGTATAGGGATACTTTTTAATCCAATCAGGCGATTTTCCTTTTACATCCTTCTGATAGAATCCGGGTTTGGTTATCCCATTGGGAAAGCGGTTCAGGGACTGTGGCCGGTCTTTTAGATACGGGAGTATATATTCTGCCACCTGATAGTAGTAATTAAACATATCTCGCTTCGTGTAGCCTTCTTTAGGCCAATAGACTTTACTTAAGTTATTAAACTTGAGGTCATGACCGTTTATTTTTCGGGTTTGCGTTTCGTCGGTTGGGTTAAGCAGGGTCTTGCGGTTAGTATTTCCGGGAGCTTTAACTAAAGATGCAGCAGACTTTTGCTTCTTATTCACTTCCTTTACTACCTGTTGCGTACTGGCTTCTGTTTCCCGGATCACTTCCTTTGCAGTTTTATCCTCTCGCATGCCTTCGAAAGAGGGATGGCGGAAAACGCCCTCGTCGGTCACCTCTGTATATGCCACTTCGCAAACCAACCGGGGCTTTAACCATGTAGGTTTAGCGCCCATACGTTGCCGAAAGCGCGAGGGTTTGTCTACGTCTATTTCTTCTTTAAAAGGAGAGTTGTCGGTAATGAGTGGCTTAAACAGCTCCATCATTTCCTTTTGTTTTTTATCGGAGAAGCCCGTACCTACTTTGCCAACATAAGTAAGCTTCCCGTTTTCGTGTACCGCTAGTAACAGGGCGCTAAAGGTTTTAGATGTCCCCGCATTTTTTGTGAAGCCGGCTATAATGACTTCCTGCCGTTTATTCACCTTTATCTTCAGCCACTCTTTACTACGAAGGTTCGACGTATAAACGCTGTCGGAACGCTTGGCCATAATGCCTTCCAGTCCCATCTTTTCTGCAGCGGCAAACATTTCTGATCCGGATACACTAAATACTGTGCTTAATCGAATACGGTCATCCTCTTGTGGTAAAACTGCTTTTAAAATGATTTGGCGTTCATTTAAAGGCAGTCCCATCAGGTTTTTCCCCTCGTACCATAAAATATCAAAAACATAAAAAGCAAGCTCGGCATCTGCTTCGCTGCGCCAGTTCTGTAACTTATTGAAGTTAGATCTTCCGTTATTATCAAGCGCTACAATTTCCCCATCAACAACTGCATTTATTTTCCATTGCTTCAACAAGTCATAAATGGGGTAGAACTTTTTATCAAATGACTTATTGTTACGGGAGAGTAATTGAACCTTTCCTTTTTGAACGAAAGCTAATGACCGGTATCCGTCCCATTTAATTTCGTAAACCCAATCCGGATCATCGAAGGGGGCGTTTACCAGGGTAGCCAGCATCGGTTTTATGTTTTTAGGGATGCTTCCTTTTTTCGCTTTTGATAACAGGCTTTCATAGTCGGTGTCCAGCGTTTGCACCAATTCTTTCGTTTCTTTTGTTGCTGATGCTTTTTTAACTACGGCTTTTTTCTTAGCCGCTGCTTTCTTAGGGATGGCATTCTTTCTGATTTGCCCATAAATATTGTCGCTGGTTTCTGCTACTTTTTCAAGGGTCTTGTTCGATTGGACAGACTTGTCTTTCAGCAGGATATCTTTCGTTGAGGCATATCTGTCTTCTAGCTTCATCAACAGCCAACCGTTTTCCCCACGCCCTTGTGTTCTTACCAGTGAAAATTCACCTTTAAGTTTCTTTCCTTTCAGTATAAACTTCAGTTTCCCGCTGTGCAAGCCATGTAACAGGTGCTTTTCCTGTTCTTTTTTGCTTTTACCTTTCGAATCGACAGATTCATAGGTCCCTTCATCCCATACGATAACTGTACCGCCACCATATTCTCCGGCAGGAATAATACCTTCAAAATCACGGTAATCGTAAGGATGATCCTCAACCATCATTGCCAGGCGTTTGACGGAGGGATCTGTCGAAGGGCCTTTGGGCACCGCCCAGCTTTTGAGGACGCCACGCATCTCCAGGCGAAAATCGTAGTGTAAGTGCGAAGCTGCATGCTTTTGGATAACAAAGTGAAGCTGGTCGGAGTCCTCACTTTCGCCTCCGAAAGGTTCGGGCGTAGCGCTGGCATTCCGCTTTTTGCGGTATTGGGCTAAAGACATGAAGGGAGATTATAGCTGTTACTTACTATGTTTTTTCTTAAGGTATGCTTCCAGTACTTTACGGTCATTGGAACCGGTTGCCCTTATCGCACCCGCTACTGCTTGCCCGGACACGCCCATTTTTTCCTTAAAATACTGCACTTCATAATTTTCAGAGCCGCTTACTTTGTTGCGGTCACGATTGTCCCTTTTAGATTTGTTATCTGCCATAACTATTGATTTTTATAAACCAGCGTATAAAAGATTTTAAGACGTGTTTATACTGCTTTACAGTTCAGGTGCAAAATTGTTGCCAAAGCCTATCTTTTAACATTGTAACAGCGATCTACGATCAGGCTGCCCACTAAGCCGCGAGCTAATTGGATATTGAGTATTGAGAGGGAGTGAGGGGCAGCAACTGGTCAGACTGCTTTCCCAAAGCAGCGAACACGCCGAACCTGTCTACCAACCGCTTCGATCAGGTCGCTTTAGACATTGCCGTCGGCAGCAAATCTTCTGGTTTTGAAACTTCCAGCATCTCGCTCCTAACCATCGTTAACGCGGTGAATAACTTTAGAAAAGTTCAAATCGTGACAGCAGTCTTTGCTTCATTAGCTTATTCTATGGCAGTAGATTGGGATGAGTCTGACCTTGTAAAAACACATTTGATAAGGCTTGGAATTCTCACTGCTACTAGCTCCATTAACATATTTGTGCTTGTGAAAAATAATACCCAGCCAGATGAGAATGAAACTGACGATGCTAGTAACAGGTAATAAATCTGCACAAAGCGCCTTAAATTCGGCAATGCTGTTTATCATAGGATAGGTTATTGCGCTGCTTAAGTAATAAGACCAACTGTGGCGGCAATCACTAGGTTATAATTTAAGTTCTCCCTAAGTACCCGTATAGCCTTACTCATATGCGCCTCTACCATCTTTACAGAAATGCCCAGCTTTTCGGCCACTTGCTGGTTGGTAAGGTTGCCTGCTCGCCGCAATAGAAAAACCTTTCGTGCTTGCTCCGGTAAATGGTCAACATAGCCGGCTAGCTGTTGCTCCAGCTCCTTCAGTTCTACAAGATGGCCTGCGCCACCGGCTAGGCCGGTAGCGGGCGCATCATTGGCTGGCTTCACCACCGGCAGTTTTCTCCGGCGATACTCATCAATAATTTTATTTCTTAGAACGCTTGTGCAAAAAGCTAAAGGATTATTTTCAACACGGCTGTTGTATAAAACTATAAACACATCTTGCGCCAATTCTTCCGCTATCTCCAAACTACAGCCTTTACGCTGCGCAGTATACACCAGACTACGAAAATGCTTTTCTACAAAGCGGGTAAAGGCATTGGTGTTACCCTCAGTCCATAACGCGAGCAAGTTATTGTCCTCTATGTCATAAGCATTGGCCATTACTCCAAAGTTAAATTAAAATAATATTTATAAAAAAATATTGAATTTGATATAGGGTTGCGCTTCGTTTTTACGATATAGTAATAAAAGGCTTCGTCATGGACCAACAACGCCTTGATTATTTATTGGAGCAGCACGGGCTAGACCGGCTCACCCCACAGGAGGAGGCCGAGCTGCACGCCTGGTATGATGAACTGGATGACCCTTTGGTTGAGCCGATATATGCAGACGATACCCCGAAAGCAAAAGCATATGCGGCCGGGCATACCAGGCAAATTATGTATCGCATTGCCCGCCAACAGCGCAAACGCAGGCTAAGCATGTGGATGAAGGCAGCAGCTATACTCATAGCCGGGTTAATCATCGCCTACTTGGTGTGGCCGGAAGGTCAACGCAGTGTTGGTAAGGAAACAGCGATAGTCGATCCTGTACAATACACGCGCCACTTAACCTTACCTGACGGCAGTACTGTTGTACTGGGCGAAGGAAGCACCCTACAGCTTGCAGGCGGATTTGGCAACGCCAACCGCCAGCTGACGCTAAGGGGAGAAGCTTACTTTGATGTAAAGCGTAATGCAAGCTTGCCGTTTGTAATACAAACGGGTAAGATAAAAACAACTGTGTTGGGCACCGCTTTTAATGTTAAACAGGTCGGCGACAGCGTTTCCGTAACAGTAGCCCGCGGCAAAGTGCAGGTTGAAAGGGATGATAAGGTGCTGGCAGTGCTGGTGCCAGGGCAGCAGATTGCCACCAATGATCAAACTAAAATTGCGGAGTTAAAGAAAATTGACCTGGAACCCGTAACTGTATGGATGCAGGAAGGATTGCATTTTAATAATACAAGATTGGCAGACGCCGTGGCACAACTACAGCAGCGGTACGGTAGGGAGATAGTACTCAAAACGCCTGGGATGGAAAATTGTACTATAAACATAGCAACGCCGCTTAGCGGTACTGAAAGTTTAAGCAATGTACTGGATGTGATTTGCACAATTTTGGGAGCAAATTATATTAATAATAATGGCAAAATCGAAATAACAGGAGAACCATGTAACAGAGAATAATACAAAGATCCCCCCATTTGCTTGCAGGCCTTCCGGGGGGATCAGCTTCAAATTAAAAACTTAAAGACTTATGCAAAGATTAAGAAAAACAGTCATCCAACGATGGCGGTACTACCTTTTTTATTGCTCAATCGTGGCAATAGCTTTATTGCCGCAGATAGCGAGGGCGCAAGTTGGTAACCAAACCATAACTTTTGAGGCAAATGCAGAACCCCTGGCTAATACTATAACTCGTCTTTCTAAGGCTAGTAGGGTAAACATTGGCTACCCTAACGACGTAAAGCAATACAAGCGAGTTAGCATACCGAAAGCCAGCCGAACCGTGCTGGAAACGCTAAAGGCGCTGCTGAAACATACAGAACTGGATTGTAAGACGGTGGGCGAAATGTTGGTAGTATTTAAAAAATCAAAAGCACCGGCAACACCAGCCCCAACAACAAAGCTGATAAACGTAAACGGCAAAGTGGTAGACGAAACCGGCCAGCCGCTACCCGCTATAACCATACAGCTGCAAGGGACCGATCGGGGCACCATCACCAATGGCAACGGCTCCTTTGAGCTGGGCCAGGTGCCGGAAGATGCGTCTATCGTTGCGCAAGGTATTGGCTTTCCCGCCCAGTCCTTTCCCGCCGCCTCGGTAATGGTACTGCGGTTGAGCCGCTCTATATCCGACCTGGACGAAGTACAGGTGATTGCGTATGGCACAACTACAAGAAGGTTAAATACAGGAAGCGTTACGTCAGTTGGTGCGGACGAGATACAAAAGCAGCCTATCAGCAATCCAATCGCCGCACTTGAAGGCCGAGTGCCCGGATTGATAGTTACTCAAACCAGTGGACTTCCGGGAAGTGCCTTGAAAATTCAGCTGCGTGGCCGTACATCTTTGGACTTAGCCCGTTCTCAAAACGATCCCCTATTTGTTATTGACGGGGTACCGTTTGAGGCGGGCAATACTGCTCGCAATCAACTTTTCAATGCGACCATGGTTCAAGGCGCTGGTGGCATTAGCCCCCTAACACTCATTCCACCTTCGGAAATCGAAAGCATAGATGTGCTAAAGGATGCCGACGCAACGGCGATTTATGGAAGCCGTGGTGCGAACGGCGTGATTTTAATCACTACCAAGCGCGGACGTACCGGACAGACAGCCTACAATGTAAATGTAAACTACGGTGTCAGTAAAGTAGGGCGTATTCTAGCACGCCTCAATACTCAGCAATACGTCGCGATGCGAAAGGAAGGACTCTTAAATGATCAGTTGGTCCCCAGCACAAATCCGGCAGACAAGGGATACGCTCCAGATATAATGATTTTTGATACTACACGCTATACCAATTTCAACAAGCTGTTATTGGGTAATACCGCTAAAACGCTTACTGCCGGGGTCACAGTTTCTGGTGGTTCAGAAAACACGCAGTTTCTAATTGGAGGTAACTATCGCCGGGAAACGACAATTTACCCGGGAAACTTTTCTGACGCTATGGGATCATTTCAGACATCGATTAGCCATCGATCAAAAGATCGACGGCTTGCGATTAATTTTACAAGTCAGTACAGTAATAATACTACGCATCTGCCGGTCTCAGACTTGACAACAAGCTTGAGTAATCTTATCCCCAATCTTCTACTGTATGACAACCTAGGTAATATAGCAGCTCAAGATCATGGAATCGCCTTAAATAACGGTAGTTTTAATAACCCTTTATATGTTTTGCAGACGATCTATGAAATACAAACCGACAATTTAAATAACAGTTTAAAGCTTGAATATACTGTCTTTAAAGGGATGCTTATACGTACATCCCTTGGATATAGTATGATGAAGTCTGAAGAGTACAGCGCTTATCCAACAAAATCCATCAATCCTAACAATCCCGACCCTCTTCCTTTTGCTGATTTTGGAACGTCAAGTATGCGCAGTTGGATTGTTGAGCCTCAACTCGAATATACATCTAGGGGGCGGTTAGGGAACGTTAATATCCTTCTCGGAACCTCTTTCCAAGACAAATCATCGAGTTCGCTTCAAACCACAGGACGTGGATATACTTCAGACCTGCTGTTAAGAACGATAGCCGGAGCTGCAACTACTAATTCCAGTAGCAGCACGACAAAATATAGATATAATGCAATATTCGGGAGGATAAACTACAATTTTCAGGACAGGTACATCGTCAATTTAACCGGTCGTCGCGATGGCTCTACCAGGTTTGCTCCCCAGAACCGGTGGGCTAACTTTGGTGCAGTAGGTATGGGTTGGATATTCACTAATGAAAACTTTTGGACAAAAAATCAACGGTTATTGAGCTATGGTAAAGTTCGCTCTAGTTACGGCATAACGGGTAATGATCAGATAGGAGACTATAAGTATCTTGATCTCTGGCGTGCGTCTTCTACACCTTACGATGGGACTTCTACTTTGCTTCCTTCATCATTGTACAATAGAACCTATCAGTGGGAAATAAATGAGAAATTTGAAGTTGCAATTGAGCTTGGCTTCTTCAAAGATCGTATTTTATTTTCAGGAGCTTTCTATAAAAACAGAAGTAACAATCAACTTGTAAGCTATAGGTTACCTATTCAAACCGGCTTTTCCTCAATCACACGAAATTTTCCCGGCCTAGTCCAAAACCAAGGGTATGAGTTCAGTCTTAGTAGTAGAAATATTACGTTCGAATCGTTTAGTTGGGTGACATCATTTAACATTTCTGTCCCAGAAAACAAACTCGTTGACTTTCCGAACTTAGATAAGTCACCTTATACGCTGAGCTATGTAGTTGGTAAATCATTAAGCGTTATCAGAGGCTACAAATTCCTTGGTATGGACACTCAGACAGGAATGTATAAGTTTCAAGATACAAATGGTGATGGAGTATACACTACTGAAGATTATGTAAATTTTGGAGACCGTGATCCTAAATACTATGGCGGTTTACAGAACACAATAACCTATAAGGGGATTGAGCTTAGCTTTCTGCTTTCTTTTAGAAAGCAACTTGGGAACAGCTATTTAACGCAGTTCACAACGCCTCCTGGCTATCCCAATAATCAGCCCATACTAGCACTGGATCGTTGGAGGCAACCTGGCGATATAGCCATTGGACAGCCTTTTGTTTCAGGTCCCTATAATATTCCGCTTTTACAGGGCCGAAGTTACTATTCCAAATCGGATGCCGCATATACTGATGCATCCTTTATTAAGTTGCGCAACATAGCTGTATCGTACAGCGTCAATAATGATTTTATTGGAAAATTTGGCCTGAAAGGCTGCCGAATGTATGCGCAGGCACAGAATCTATTTACTGTAACAAACTATTTAGGCAGCGATCCGGAAACGCAAAATTTACTTAGTATGCCGCCATTAAGAACAGCTGTGGTTGGTGTAAATATCAATTTTTAAAAAAGCGAATTATGAAATTTACTGGTATAACATCATTATTGTTCGGGATGGTTTTATCAAGTTCGTGCAGCAAATTTCTCGACATACAACCACCAACCGATACTGCAGAAACTGATAAGATTTTCAAGAACGAAAGCACTGCTCTCTCGGCCATAAAGGGTTTATATACGCAGGTTAGGGGATCGAGCACAGCTATTTTGAATGGAGGGCTCAGTTTTTACCCCGGGGTAGGCAGCGACGAACTATATAACCCTTCTAATTTATCTACTCTGCAGGCATTTTATACCAATGGGCTTTTGAGTGACAACATAACTACGGGGTCAATGTGGTTGAATTCTTATCAATTTATTTATACGGCAAACTTGATTCTTGAAGCCCTTAATAACTCGACGTCTATTGATAGTGGGCCTAAAGCTGGTTTCAGAGGCGAAATGCTGTATATGCGCGGCCTGGTGTATTTCTACCTCGTAAACCTTTTTGGAGATGTACCTCTCGTTATATCTTCTGACTACATCGGAAATTCAACGATCCCTCGTACGTCAACTACCACTGTATATAATCGAGTACTCGATGATCTACTCGAATCTCAAAGGTTACTTCTGCCTTCTAACGGCTCATTGCCAAATACACGAATAAGCTACATGGCTACCACGGCTTTGCTGTCGCGGGTGCAATTATTTATCGGTCAATGGGAGCAAGCCGAAAAGAATGCTACTATCGTTATCGGTTCTGGGAAATACAGATTAGAGCCTGATTTGAACAAAGTATTCTTAAGTTCCTCGCCCGAGTCTATTTTTCAAATTAGTAAAGTTAACACGAACACGAGCGAAGGCGGGGCGTTCATCCCTTCAACTTCTACTGCTCTTCCTGTTTATGCGGCGACCGAATACCTAATGAATAGCTTCGGTTTGAGCGATGGCCGTAGGTTAAATTGGCTCAAAGCCAACACCATCGCGGGAAAGCAATATTATTATCCCTTTAAGTACAAAGTGAGAAGTAGTACGACTACTACAGAGTTCAATATTGTTCAACGCCTCGCTGAAATTTACCTTATCAGGGCAGAGGCATTTGCCCGCCAAAACAAGAAAGAACAAGCAGAGTTCGATTTGAACCTAGTCAGAAATAGGGCAGGACTAGAAAGCTATGTGGCGTCTAATTCTACGCAGCTTTTAGATTCCATTATGGTTGAGCGACAACGTGAGCTCTTCTCGGAATGGGGGCATCGATGGTTTGATTTGAAAAGGACGAAAAGGGCAAATGTCGTATTAGCAGAGAGAAAGGCGCCTAATTGGCAACCTACTGATAGCTTATATCCCATACCTGCGTCGGAAATAATCTACAATCCCTTACTTACACAAAATCCAGGATATGAATAAAAAGAATTTAGCTGTATCTACGTCCCTGTGCATCGTCATCTTGACAACTTTCATTGGGCACGCGCAAAAAAGCTCATCATTAGTGTATCCACAAGTCGGCAAACAATGTCCAGATTTTGAGTTCACAGATGTTCGTCACTTTGAAAAAAAGGAAGTGCGGCTGTCGGATTTTCGGGGTAAGTGGCTTGTGCTTGATTTTTGGCATCGGTACTGTTACTATTGCTTGCAGAGCCAGCCACATATTGATAGCCTTCAACGAAAATTTGGCGAACGAGTTCAATTTCTATTGGTAGGATACAGTGGATCTAAGTATCGGGATCGATCAGATTATAAGGAAATTGTTTCTTTGTATGAAAGAAATAGGATAGCTTATAACCTTGTACTTCCCATCGCTTACGATTCGGTTGTATCGGAAAAATTTGATATTGGGCCAACACCTTACATTGTGGTGATCGATCCGCAAGGGCTTGTGCGAGCGATTACTTATAAGATTTCTGAGCAGAACATTGTAGATCTCTTATCTGATAAGAATGTAGATGTACCAAGAGCCTACAGGAGAGCTGAAGCAAAAGAAAAAAACAAAAAAGATTAGGAACAATAAGTGTATTAATGGAACGGGCAGCAGCCCGTTCCATTGAAGTGGGTTAGTTGCTCCTTGTGATATTTTCGGTCGCATTGCCTAAATTTTCACTGGAGATCGGCAAGGTTTGCTGCGATTGGAATCCAACTTTGCAAAGCTTTGCTTCTCCCTGCGGGCAATCTCCTTCCATTTCGGAGCGCTCACCTTGTTCGGGAGTGGTGCCGTTGGGCACATATCCATCCTGGTGAGAGCCGTCATAAACTACATCATACCAGTAAAGTGATTGACCACTTTTGTTTGTTGATTGGGTTTCTGTGGGCTTGGACTCGGATTTGGGAGTACCTGCAACAGATACAACAGCAAATCCCATCATCAGGGCGGCGGAAAAGAGAATCTTTTTCATAAGTTAAAAATGTTTGGGATGTTTAAAAGTTAGGAATAATGGTGCCACACGCACAATGCGCGCATGTTTTGTGAAGAAATATGGGGCTGATAAGTGCATTCCACAGTTGTGCATTCCCTGCACCGGTGTAGCAATTGGTATTTCATGGTGGATACATATTACTCAGGTTGCATTATTGGCTAATATTTTTTAATTTGTAGGCAACCAAAACACCTCCATTATGCACTTTCAAGTTTTTCAATTCCTTAGCCAGCTTTCGTGAAGCTCGTAGCACATAAAATCAGAAGGTAAACAATGCCGGATTGCTCCGGCAATGGGATTTACTAAGCCGGCCGTCCCAGGCAATGGATGGTGGAAGTGGCAGTAGCTGTTGTTACTGACTTATCTCCTTCTGCCTTGTTTTTCCCTTTGCTTTTGAAAACAAATAGTACACGGGTTTGAAGCTTCTTGTTTGATTGTAATGTGCTCATAATGTGGTATTGTTTAATAAAAACGAATATACTTATGCCCATGCCCCAGATGCAAATTTTTGGTACACACGACATGAAATTCAGTACAAACGACACGAAATCGGGTACGCACGACAAAATATGGGGTACTGCTACGGTTAAAGTTGTATCAATGCACGCTCTTGCCATTATTTTGTTTGTAGGGCTCGAAATGGCAATGCTGGCTTGCATGCAAATTAATCCGCTAATGGTGGATACACTTTTAACCTACCTCGTATATTTCGCGGCATTTTATCTTAATGCATATTTCCTGTACCCACGCATTAGCGAGCGAAAACCTGTATATGTGCTATTATTAATTGTCGCTCTTGCATTACAATACACATTGGTGCTCCTAGTAAATATCTGCGCAAGTACTATTAAATTCACAGAAGTAGATGCCGCTAAAGCGTACGCATTCCACGTAAAGAGCATTTACAGGCTCATGTGTTTTTACCTTTATAGCCTTGGCCTGTATTTCGCGCTACGAAGCATTAAAAAAGCAAAGGAAAACGCAGCACTGGCAACAGCGCGCCTGGAGCTGGAAAACGCCTACCTCAGAGCGCAGATCAACCCGCACCTGCTTTTTAATACCTTAAACTTCGTTTACGCTTCCATTACCGCCAACGACCAAAGTGCCGGGCCAGCAGTGCTAAAGCTGGCTCAAATTATGGAGTATGCTCTTAAACCTGTAGGTACAGATGGTAAGGGCTTGCTCGCCGATGAACTGCATTATCTGGAGGAGTATATATCCCTCAACCGGCTAAGGTTGGGTAACCGCATGCAGCTACAGTACAATATTGATCAGCCACCCGAAGAGCTTCGTGTTCCACCGCTTCTACTCATTACCCTTGTCGAAAATGTGTTTAAGCATGGCGTAGTTACGGATGCTAAATGCCCCGCTCAGATATTCATCAGCTTCACCGCGGGTACAATGATGTTTAAATCAAGCAATGCCCCGCAAGGTGAGCCTGCTACAGTTAGCATGGGCATGGGACTTGACAATGTAAAAAAAAGGCTAGGCAACTACTATGATAGCTATTCGCTTACCACTAAGGATGTTGAAGGCGACTTTATTGTTGAACTAATTATTGCTCTATGAACCGGAGATGTGTTATTATAGATGATGACCCTATTGCAATTACCCTGGTGGAAAAAGCCATTGTTGCTACCACCGGATTAACGCTCTTGGCCTGCAGTACCGATCCAGTAGCGGCATATAACGAAATAGCCAGCGGTGCCATAGTTACTGATATTGTTTTCATGGATGTAGATATGCCTAATATTAACGGAATGCAGTTGGCATCTTTGATAAAGCCCTACGCTGTTGTAATTTTTGTAACAGGGCATCCGCAATATAGCCTTGAAGCCTTTGATAAGGATGTTGCCGATTTTTTACTTAAACCTTTTACCTACGAGCGGTTTGTAAAGGCCGTACAGCGGGCTGAAGCCCTTTTGTCTCAGCCGAAAGACTTCTTCTTTGTAAAGGTGAAGAGCAAGATGCAGAAGATATACAAAAGCCAAATTATCTATGTGGAGAGCAAAAGAAATAGTATTTGCTTTCTCCTTAAGGAAAATAGAGTTTATGAAACGCTAGGGAATATGGAAGAAATGATGGTTACCCTGGGAAACAAAGATTTTATGCGCGTGCATCAATCCTTCATCGTTAACCTCGCCGCCATAGAAAGTCTAGAAGGCAACATGCTGGCTTTAGAAGGAAAGAAAGAAGTACCAATTGGGCGCACATATAAAGAAGCGGTGATGGAATACATCAACCGACACCTGCCCCGAAAATAGATCAAAGTAAAATGCTATCACCCCTACAATGAATGTTAGTACCTTTATAGTAAGCAAAGACCCACCAAGCATAGCTGCCCTAACGCGTCTCGTAAAGCGCACCTCAGGCGTACATCTTTCCGGCCACTCGGCAGACGGAGCTACAGCTTTTAGTAAAATAATTGCCGGTCAACTTGATGCCAATATGCTACTGCTGGATATTGACACGTCTGGATTGGACTACCAGTCTCTCTGCCGACAAATACCTGCCCATATCCCTTTTGTCTTTGTTACAAGTGTAACCAGCCACGCAGCTGATGCTTACGCGCTTGGCGCCGCAGATTACTTGCTTAAACCTGTCAACGCAGAAAGGTTCCTAAAGGCCTTACAAAAAGTACGTCTGCAGCTTAGCGCTACCGCGGACAGAGCTGTTCCCGCTGATATAATGATCAAAACACGCGCTGGCTGCTACGAGCGAGTTGTATTATCGCAACTGGTATGGATTGAAGTGTATGATAAACATCTTTCGTTATACTGTATGGATCGCAGCACCCGCTTGGTAATTACCCGTTCGATGACAGATTTAGAAAAAGAGCTGCCGCCGGTAATGTTCATGCGTATACACAAGTCATATATTGTCAACCTAAATTACATAAAGGGCTTGGCACACCATGCAGTACAACTTACCACTGGCACTACGCTGCATGTAGGCAGAAACTATGCAGAGGAATTATACCGACGGCTCAATATTAGCTAGTGACATGGATAGCCTTTTACTAAAACTTACTGAGGTAAAAAAATATAAGTCGTGAACAGGTACATTTGCGTCGTGAAATTGATGTTTGAGGCATAAAAAGCCTGGAGCGGGAAAAATGTGGAAATACTTGTTTTTTCTTTTGCGAAATTTGCGGGTATAGTTGTAAAATAACCAGTAGTCGGCTAATCACATGCTCTTTAACACACCGTTTAAAAAGATTAACTGTTACATCGCATCACAAGATGATGGCATTGTCAACCGGTTCGCACAGCTGATCAATACAGTGCCTGAGCTTAGGTTAATGGTTGCCGGGCAAGATGTGAATGATACCTTAGAAGGGTTACGCACTGGCCGTTTGAGGGCCGGTATATTATTTACGTGCATCAATGAGCTAAGCAGCATTGATATTGCTTCCCTTCATGAAATATGCCAGCATACCGCAGTTATTATGATAGGTGGCAGCGAGCAGGTAAATAAACCAGCGCTCGATGCCGGTGCTATTAACTACTTGCCCCGCGCAGTATCTGAGGCTCGATTTGCTAACTATATCCAGTTAGCAGAAAGGTGGTTATTAGATATTAATGAAAAGAAAGCAAACTACATCGACGCAATTTTCCTTAGGGAATCGATCAACCAGGTATCAAGGGTAAAGCTGGCTGAGATTCTGTGGGTAAAAGCGGATCAGGCTGGAACAGTTTGTCATACTGTTCACGGCCTTACCCTAAAAGGTACAAGTTCGATGAACAAAGTGGAGGCGGCTTTGCCGGAAGATCAGCTTGTTCGGATTCACCAATGTTATATTGTAAACCTTGCTTACATCGAAATGGTTGGTGAAAATGAACTGACTGTAGAGGGCGGAAGGAAATTGCCCATAGGTGATTCTTACAAAGACAATCTACTTGAAAGGCTGGTTATACTATAAACCGCCTTTAGTTTTTGGGAACATCCATAAGGTAATGTACGTGCTGAATGCACTTCTATCAGCAGGTGATTGTCTGAAATAATCGCAGGTTTTTGCCTTTGTATATCACCAAAATGTTTCTCACTTTTGCCTCCACGAGACCAAATATCCGTTTTACTGCTAATTGGTTTTTGTGATCCTAATGAAAAAAATCTAAGTTTGTCGTCCTGGTTGATTTATCAGCTAGCAACAGACCAAAATATATGTTTAGCGTTTAGCTATACGAAGCTGCTATTTAAATGTCGAAACTTTAAAATTCCCGCAGCCGAGTAACAAGCTAAACGTCCACGATAGCATCGTGGGCGTTTTAGCGTTGCTTGCGGGAAGGGCCTTCGACAGCCTAAATAGCAAGTGATGTGAAAAGCGCCCACGATGCTTTTTTGTGCCCCTATGTTACCGAAACTAACGTCTGATATTACTTTTAAAAAGCTTCCTATGCTGGCGACTATCAAGTATTCAATTTTTTGGGGTGTTTATAGTGTCCAAGTCCATCCGGATTTGGTTGTTTGGTTGCCTGAGAATCCCTTCGCCTGATGGTGGAGGGTTCTCTTTTCACTACATCGGGTATGTCAGGATAAAACGCTGGTTTTTACCTGTAGGAAATTCGAGAAATACTTCGAAAATTCGCATCCCTCCAGTGATGGCATTTCATTTTGACATTATCTAAAAAACTGATAAATATGTTTTGACAATTTATTTAGAAAAGGTACGTTTGTTATAGATAAGTTACCACCCAGGTAAATTAAAACATCAACATAACGATGGAAAAATTTTAAACCAGCGTTAGTCGATTTGAGAGATAACATCAATCCTCTAATAGCCAATAACTATGATGTTCTTTCTAAAATGGCTAAAAGCGTAAAGCTTTTTACTCTTATAAATAATTGCTCCGAGGGAGCCACAAGTTTGTATTTCGGCCGAATACAGAACAGGTCACGCCTATCACTGTATAAACATGGGTGAACGCTGATAACTCTCTACAGCGATAAGAGAAGAGAATCTATAAACAATCAATTTTATGAAATTAGAAAGCATGAAAATGGCAAAGTTTGCGCCATTGAATAACGACCAGATGACTATTGTAACAGGCGGTGCTGACACTGGTGCCGGAAGGGAAGAGATGGGTACCTATTCAATCAACACACCCTGTGAGGGATCTGGCACGGGTACTACTTATTATAGCCAAACCATGACGAAGATCCGTACATGGACCTCAGATGCTATGGTTGACGGAAGGATGTGCTACTGGGGAGAAGGTTATGGATGGGTTGAGGCTAATCACTAAACATTCGAGGTTGACACCTTACCATTTTTTAACGGTGTCCGTTATTCCCGATGACGGTATCACAGGGACTAAAAAAACCTTTATATGAAATTAGAAAGCTTAAAGGGGGCTAAATTTAAACCACTTTCAAGTACTCAAATGTGTAAAGTAAGGGGTGGTGATGCTGGTATAACAAGCGGTGCCAGCAATGAACAAGCTGGAACGCCAATGTGGAACGATGCTGCTGGATGTTATATCGTCCGTACCCGGTTCTGGACCGCAGATAGCTTTAAAGACGGCGTTTGGTGTTATGAAAATGAGCGCTACGGCGACGTATATACACCTACGCTACCTCCACGTTAGTTGCTGAATCAATGGATTGTCTATTCCCTGAGAGTAGACAATCCATTCTTAATTTACTATTCACAACATAATCTATATGAACCGTGTGACCGTATTGCTTTGTCTTTTGACTATCTTAGTAGCTATTCAAGTTAAGGGATTTGGAGCAGAAAATTATAATCAGGAGATCAATATGGCCGAATTGGCCGTAACTAAGGCAGATTATAGAAATGCTGACGTACATTTCGATATAGCTTTTGCATTAAATAAGCAACCCTTATTAAAAGATATTGAAAATGCTCTGGTTGTCTCTATCTACCTAAACAAGAACGAAAAGGCATTTAAATATGCATACGACCTCGCCTCACTAGGTGTCGGGGCGCCTTATTTCGAAAAGAAGTTTATTTATGCCAAACTTAAAGCGGAACCCGGGTGGAATTCGCTGATCAGGAAAGCCCAAAATGAGAAACTAAGGATAGAGAACGTAAATTTTGCATTATTATCAGAGTTGAAAAGAATGGCCTTAGATTACGACAAAATTATGGCTACCCCAATCTTGAACTTGGGTCCTGAAAGTCTTAAGGACTTGAACAACTCAAAAAGGGAGATTGAGAAAAGACTGCTGAATATGTTTAATGAGGTTGGCTACTTATCGCCTTACAAAATCGGGGCAAGTATAGAGCATGATACCGTTATCACCGATCCTATCTTCAGTAATATAATTAAAATGCATTATTGCGATCTGGCGTCCCGCCAGTTCTATTTCATCGATCAAGACGCGCTTGGAGACTTTCTTCTGGTAGCAAACAGTCAAGGACTAGTCGATTTTGCTTATCTACAAAAGGTTTTGACTAATAAAAAAATCCAGGAACTTGGACTCCCTAGCATTGTAACATCAGGTTGCTTTTACTACGCCTGTAATTTCAACAACCAATCATTCGATCAGACAAATGAAAAAAGAAGAAAGTCGGGTCTGGAGCCTATCGGCGATTACGTTGAAAAACTAAAATTCAATATTTTCAATCCCTACAATGCTTTTTCTATAGGGCCTGACATAAATTCACGCAGACCAAATTGTTTTGTTTCTGCGGTACCTAACCCATTTCCAGGTTGTCAGCTGGTTTGTGCAATCCCAGGTTGTACGGACAGTCGCGAACTTAAAAATTGATACTATATGGTTATCGTTCACAGCAGGCAAAGGGATGATACAACTGTGGAAATTATCGAATGGCTTCAGGCAATGGGAAAATCCTTTTTCCGAGTGAATACCCTTGCAGATTTGGAGTTCTTGCAAAATGCCGTAAAAAATCAGGAAGTGAAGTCTGTTTATCTTAACGGAAGTGGGATGATGCAACGGCATCTGAAAACAGACGAGGCTATACTAGATTTTCAATTTAGCGAATACATCGCTAAAGAAGCGGAAGCTGTTTGGTACAATATCTTTTCAGAAAGTCTAGCAGGCATCAAGAGGTTTGGTCAAGTACCTATGTCTCAGGCTATCGTTAATAAGTTGATGATTCTTAGGCTCGCCCGCTCTTTAAAGTTTAATGTCCCCGATTACGAAATAGTCTATCGAAAGGCTAGGTTAGCTGAGCTTCTCAGGGAATGGAACCGAATAATTTGTAAGCCAATGGTGGATGGAATAAGCATTTTTACAGATAGGTACATTATAAGTGGGCAACGAACAGAGGAAATTACAGAAGAACAAATCGGACATTTTAATGATACATTCCCGCCTACTTTCGTGCAAAAGCTGATTGAAAAAGCTTTTGAGGTAAGAGCATTTTACTTTAATGGCAAAATTTATGCTATTGCAATATTTACACAGGCAAACGAATCATCTAAAATTGATGGAAGAGAGATCGATCGTAAAATGCCTCAAAGGCGTGTTCCGTTTAATCTTCCGGACTCTATCCAAGAAGAAGTGGCAGCAATGATTGAGCTCTTAAACATTAACTACGGCTCATTTGATTTTATAGTGTCACCTGATAACACATTTCATTTCCTGGAGGTCAACCCCTTTGGTCAATATGGTTTTCTATCCAAAGCGGGAAACTTTTATATCGAAAAAGAAATCGCAGAATATTTATGAAAATAACCGACCTAGTACCGGAACATTCAATGAAGTTCCTCCCCTTGACTTTCTGGTATTTCAAGCCGCTGGATCGAAGCAAATACATTCTTGTGAACAGGTTTATAGCAATTGAAAAATTCCAAAGCTATAATTGCAATAACTATCCACCAACAAAACCGATTTCAAAAATACTATAGGCTTTTATGGACACAATACCTGCTTTTAAATTGTATGCTAATTGCGTTCCTGTAAAAGGCCATTCAAGGAGCACAATTTGTGATCTCCAAAGAAATAAGGTTCATCTTATCCCTAACGGGTTGTATGATATTTTAGTCGAATTTCAAGGTAGGACCCTTCATGAAATCAAAGAAAATTTTAACCACGAGTACGATGAGGTGCTGGATGAATACTTTGATTTCCTTAAGCAGGAGGATTTAATATTTCACACTCATGCCCCAGAATGGTTTCCTGAGCTTGAAAAGAAATGGAGTTATCCCTTTGAAGTAAAGAGTTGTATCATAGACATTGATCAGAATTGTGCATTAGATTTCCCAAATATTGTAGATCAACTAAACGACCTTAATTGCAAATACTTGCAAATTCGTTGCTATTCAACTTTTCCATTAAGCTTCTTTGTTGCCATACTAAACGAGACAAAAGGCACTACCATTACATCAATTGATTTAATTTTAAAGTTCAGTGAAGAAGTATCAGAACACGAATGGGGAATATTATGTGATAGTTACAAACAAATAACTGGCCTCTCAATACATAGCAGCCCTATTCAAAAAGAAAACGCAACAAATGAATTCGACGTCCCAATAATCTTCTCAACCAAACAAATTCATAATGAAACATGCTGTGGCGTTATAAATGAAGGCTATTTTGTGGCTCATACCGATAACTTTATGGAGTCCCTACAGTATAACTCTTGCTTAAACAGGAAGATCAGTATCGACAGACATGGATACATTAAAAATTGTCCATCCATGCAGCTGGCCTTTGGCAATATAGCCACCAAAACACTACAGCAAGCTCTATCTGAAAATGACTTCAAAAAGTTTTGGAATATTAACAAGGATACAGTTGAGGTTTGCCAAGATTGTGAATTCAGGCACGTATGTACAGATTGCCGGGCGTATATAGATAATCCCCATGAACAACAAAGTAAGCCGTTAAAGTGCGGCTATGATCCCTACAATTGCAAATGGGAGGAATGGAGTAACCATCCCTTAAAAATGGATGCAATTAACTATTATCAAATAGAACATTAATCATGAGAACTACTCTTTTGGCACTTGCAATTTTGTTAGGAAATACAATATCCTGGGCAGGCGTGATCGATTATAAAAAGTATAGTGAGCTAGTTAACCAGGCTGAGCTTAAAATTATCGACTCAAAATATGGCGAAGCGTTGGAAATATACAACCTTGCCTTCGATGTTAAAGAAAACCCCTTTGCGGCTGATCTTTACAACGCCAGTATTTGTGCGGCCTACGTAGGTAAATTAGATGCTTCTATGGCGCTCTGCAAAAAGCTTGCAGTCAAAGGCGTTGGAAGTAATTTCTTTAAAAACGTTTCCGCATATTCAAAGCTGCACAAACACCGCGAATGGAATTCCAATATGATATATGCAAAAAATATGCGGGATTCCATTCTTAGAAAAAACAAGAACATTCTTATGAAAATTGACAGTTTAGTTATCAGAGATCAACTTGTCAATCATGTATGGAGGGAATCCGGAATGGCTACTAAGGAAAGAGACATGATGTACCTAACTGGAGATACTATTTCTCACTGTTTAAAGTCTATGTTTGAAAGTAGGGGATTCTTGTCAGAAGATATTATTGGGCCACCGTTAAATGAAAGTGGGTTATTGAGCACTATGCTTCCGTTTGATGTAATTATGGTGCACAATTATCAAAGCCGTCAAAATGGAGATACAGTGTTTACTCCTAGTTTAAGAAAGGCACTGATTAATGGTGAAATCAGCCCCGATTATTATGCGACGATTCAGGATATGGGTACAAATAATGGATCAAGGCCTTACTACGGCACCGTAAAATTTTATTTTCAGTATAAGTGTAAACTGCTTTTAACCCCTTATAATAAGCAAAGAAAAGAAACCATCGACAGCAACCGAGCAAGTATTGGATTATGTTCCACTGATGACTTATTGAAAAAAGTTGTTTACCGAATTTCTAATCCTGGCACTGAGTTTAAAATAACAGCACAGTTGTCAATCTTAGGAAGCTATGCTGATAAAGAATCAGAAGAGCTAGCATTAAAGGAAAATATAGTGATGGTAGACAATATACCTAATTGTACAAATTTAGAATAGCAAACTTATACTCTGAGAGATGATTAAACTAGCCGTTCTTACTTACTTCGGCTGCTTGAGTGCTAGGTAAAGCCTGTACTAGTACCCGAACTTTTTGTCACTCTAAAATTCTCGGTAAGTATTTTAATCCCTGGTCGCCTCCTTATTTCAATCTAACGCTCGCCTAATCCTAGCGAGGAACTCCGAAGTAAACCTCATTCAGCCGTTTCACGGCATACAGACTACATTTCACGAACTTAATTTCACGACCCCTTTCCGTTCCAGTAAGTTAGCCATGCTACAAAAATCGATGTACATGACAAAGCTGGAATTAAACGACCAGGTGCTTATCCGAACGCCGAGGTTTTCCTTTACCGATCGTCTCTCCGACAAATGGGACGAGTTGAAACTGCTGATTAAAGAAGCTTCGCCAGATCTATATTCTGTGATTAAGAATCTAGATTATCAGTCATTAGTTACGGCAGACGCTAAAGTACGACTGGCCGTTAATAAATATTTTAACCGAGCAAGATTCCGGAGCACGCCCTTTGGTGCATTTGCCACCGTTAGCCTTAACAAGTTTAGTAACACATCGGCCGGGTGTATAGAACTAGCTGAAAAGCCTATTATTCACAGCTTCACGGATTGGACCACTCCAACACCCCAAGATATCGATAGTATTAGTGACACAAAATTGCTATTCTTTGCTAATACCAGCTACTATAGGGTTTTGGATGAACTACGTTTTATCCAAAGGCAGGGTGAAAACTACGTCATGGCTGCCATCGACTTTGATCCGCTTATCATTGACATCCTTGTCTCATGCCAAAAGCCAATATCGTTTTCGGCGCTATTGACAGAGATAAGGTACAAAGTCTCCCAAGTTGATTTGGAAACGTACCTCTCTGAATTGTATGAGGTACAACTTGTGCTGACTAACCGGAGCAGAAATATTATAGGAGAAGATTACTTCAATCGAACACAATCAAAATGCAATCATAATAAGCAATACATTATTGCGGAACGAACCTCCCTAGGTGGTGCCATCAGCAAGCAGCCACTGCACTATTTACCCGAACTGGCTGCAACGCTGCAGAGAATAACATCTGTAAAGGCTTCGCGCAACCTGTTAACATTCAAAAATCAGTTTATTAAAAAATATGAACAGGCAGAAATACCTGTTATGGAAGCCCTCGATCCCGATATCGGTATCGGTTACGGTAATATGGCACAGCATGATAGCGACAAGGCGCTTTCCCCTTTTTTAATTGAAGAGGGCAGCAGCGTCTTAGGGGATGATTATAGTGGGCTACGCGATCGCCTCTTCCGGTCAATGCTTTGCTGTAAAAGGGGAGACGCGATCAACCTGGAATCACTCATACCTGGAGAAGAACCAAGCACCATATTACCCAATACTATCAGCGCCGGTGTAGTAGTTGCAGACGATCAGGTCTTTTTAGAATACATGGGCGGCGCCACCGCCAATAGTATTTTGGGAAGGTTTGCATTGGCTGTACCAGGAATCGGGCAATATTGTAATGAGTTGGCTGAGTGGGAAAAGGCCGCCAACCCCGGTGTTTTGTTCTTTGACGTTGGTTACACTAAAGAAGATGCGGTTGATAATGTAAACCGAAGACCGGCAATTTATGATCTTCAGCTTAACATTCTAAATTACGATACTTCTGCTTCGCCACTTTCAGTTTTTGATTTGACAGTTAGCATACACCGGGATGAAATCATATTACGCTCTCAAACACTTAATACGCGGCTTATGCCAAGATTGGCAACTGCCTATAACTACCAGCGTTCCGATTTACCGCTATTTCGTCTGTTAATGGACATTCAAAACCAGGGACTTTCTACGGCATTGAGCTTCCGTCCGGTCAACCTGATACCGGATTTACCACATTATCCGCGTATACAATTTAAGAATATAATTGTCGCTCCTGCGTGCTGGCAACTTTCGACTCAAATATTCGAAGGAATTAATTCCCAAGCCCCTAAGCTCTCTGTACTTACCAATTATCTTCAAACAACAATTCCCAGCAGATTTTTGAAAACCGGCATAGCGGACCAGACCTTGCTGTTCGACAGCAGGTCGGTTGATGACGTAGCATTGCTATTGTCAATATTGTTGAAGGACCCGAAAGGAAAAATTCATGTTGAAGAAGTGGCATTGCCCGAAAGCCCGGTTGTTATCGACGAACTATCCAGGCCTTATCTGGCACAATTAATTCTAACATTGCAACACGCTGAGCCGGTTGTCGCGCCTCTTACTGTAGTGCAAAGAACCTTTCCATCACTTTCAAAAAGACAGTGGATTCCTCCAGGTCTTGACTGGCTTTACTTTGAAATATACAGTAGCCCTAATATCGCCAATGACCTGTTGGTGCGAAAAATTCGCTATTACCTGGACCAATTTCGGTCAGGCATCGCTAAATGGTTTTTTATTCGCTACAATGAGAATGGGCAACACCTACGGTTGCGCCTGCAAATTGAAGATCTGTCAAGTACAGCCACGATGATCACCGCATTAGCAACAGTTCTCGAACCCGAACTTGAAAGCGGCATTGTCTCAGATATAAAGTTATGTACCTACAAAAAAGAAACACACCGCTATTTGCCCGGCAATATGGGGCAGGTAGAACATCATTTTTATACGGACAGTGAATTTGTGATTTCTATGATTCAATCCATGCTGTCCGACAATCATCGATATCAATTGTGTATGGGACTCTTTGACTGTGTAGCTAACAGTGGGCTCATCGAACCAGCAAACGTTGAGCATCTTATAGGTAAATTGGCAGACAGCTACAACGCTGAACATGTGATAAGACAACCGCAGTTTAAGGCAATCAACAGCCGTTATAAGGCTTTCCGTCAAGAAACGATGCCATCTCTCAATATCAATAGCACCGCACTATATGAAAGAATGAAGCAGTCAATGATAGAAACATTAAACGGGTATCCTAAGCTAGTTAGGCCTAAAATATTTGCTGATCTTATGCATATGCATATAAACAGGCTTTTCGCCACTGAGCAACGGACACATGAAATGGTGTTCTACAACTTCCTGGCACTAGAACGCAAGAACAAAAAATATTCAGGTAAGACCGATAGAGAAACAATGGTTAAATAGTCCAACTGCCGAATTACATTATAAATATTTTACCTGTATATGTAGGTATCTATATTTGCTACAGATTATTAAAGGCTAAACAAAGCAATAAACACCGTGACGTTTTGCAAACCCTAACAAATAACCCTCAAATACAAATCAAAATTTGCAATCATGATGATCAAGAAACTGATGCTACCCTTTATAGGTTGCCTCATGCTGTTAAAATTAAACGCTCAAACAACACTTGTTGCAGGAGATATTGCTTTTACCGGAGTTAATTCAGCTTCAAACACCACCAACGATTTTGTAAATACCCCTCAAAGCGAAAGCAACAGGGAGTTTTGCTTTATTTTATTGAAGCAAGTAACTGCAGGCACGACTATATTTTTTACAGACTATGGTTGGCGAACGGATGCCCAGGCTTTTCAAAGTGCCAATCCTGCTGGTTGCACAACTCCTTCAGGCGCATTAACCGACGGAGTGGTGAGGTGGCAGGCAAACAGTACGCTGCCATACGGTACGCAAATAGTTGTTCGGTGCGTTACGAACCCTAAATCAAACGTCGGCACCGCTACCGGTACTCAAGGTACTTTTAACTCCAGCACTAACTTTGTTACGCTGGCCTCTCCCGGGGAATCTGTTTTCGCGTTTACCGGCAGCTTAGCCACTCCTACACTTCTTAGCGGGATTTGCGCTAGCCCAAACGGATGGGCTACTGCGCTCAATAACTGTGACCTCTCGCCGACGGCGTCGTCGCTTCCCAATGTGTTGAACAATTCACTGAATGGAAACAGGAACTACGCTTTTGCTGTGCTGCCTCCCAATGGATCAGGGTATTGTATGCGATTAAAATCTACAGTGAGGATCAGTACTGACCCGGCAGTTGCCAGGGCAACTATTTACAACGCTTCCAACTGGGAATCTAACAGCGCCTCCACAGCCTACTCGCTTCCCTCAAACAGTGGTAATGTTGTACTTCCGGTGACCTTTGACGAAATTAGCGCGTTTGCCAAAAACAATAGGCTGTCTGTGCAATGGAAGACTACCTCAGAAACGAATTGCAAAGAATATGCTGTAGAAGCTTCTTCAGATGGCAATGACTGGATCAGTATAGGTACTCTGTCTTCAAAAGCTACCAAGGGAAATTCTTCATCCCCCTTGTCTTATGAACTGGCAATTGATCTTTCTCAAATCACTTTTTCTTTTGCGGGGCTGGCAACGTTGCTTCTATTAGCAAGAAGCAGAAGAAAAAACTATAGCATTTTATTTTTGGCAGTGACTGTTACAGTAATATTCGCAGGGTGCGCTAAAGATAATGATCGGGAAACGCTTACCACTTCGTCGAAAATATTCATTCGTATTGCCCAGCAAGATATTGACGGGAAGATTAATTACTCGAAAATCGTCCAGGCGGTTGTCGAATAATATTTACACTTTATCTAGTATTGCTTTTTATTTAAGGTAAGGAATGCTATAACAATATCGTGCTCTGGTCAGTAAAGAACATTGCACTATTGTTGGTCGTAATCTAACTGTGTTAATAATATCTTAGAAATTTTTAAAGCATTGCACAAGCCAATAATTTTAGTTTATCAAAACTGTGGCTTATGCAACCCTATACTTATACGATCTTGCCCGCTTCCCCCAGCTTGAGTGCTTGGGTGGAATCTATTTTCATAATAGATGTCGATCTTAAGAGTTTGTCACTCCCAGCGGTCCTAAAATATCCCTGGTCAGTAACTACTCGAATTTACTTTGTAATCAGTGGTGGGCATCTAATGGTCAAGCAAAACGAGGCTTCAGATTTTAGCGTTTATCCTGAAAATTTCGTGGTTGGCCCACGATTGGAAAATAATATAATAGACCTCGGACCTTATCGCCGAGTGGCAGGCATTACATTCAAACCTGGCGGGCTCTATAGGCTACTTGGTATTCCGATGCAAGAGTTTGCAAAAGAATTAGACTTAAACCTGGTTATTAAGGAAACAAGAGAGCTTTCAGAGCAGCTATTACACGCCCAAAATGATAATGAGGTATTTGGAAAAATAGAAAAGTTCTTATTACGGCGACTACCGGATATCAAGCCAATGACCCCTTTTGATAAAGCTGTTGAAATGCTGGCGGCCAGCAACGGAAGTCTACCGATCAGTAAGGTTGCAGAGTTTGCTTCCTTAAGCATGAGGCAATTCGAAAGAAAGGCAATAGTTAGTTTGGGAGTGTCACCTAAACTATATTCGAGAGTTCTAAGATTTACAAATGCATGGCTCTATAGAGAAGCGCATCCAGATATTTCCTGGTATAGAATCACACATGAATTTGGTTATGCTGACCAGATGCACCTGGTAGATGATTTCAAAATATTTTGCGGAACGACACCAACAGGAATTAGTGAGCAAATTGCTGCTAAAATGCTTACCGGTATCGAAGGAAGACTAAATGTACAAGTTTGTTAGAGAAAAGGTAAAGTATTGGGTGTCGCCTTTTATCTAGGTTCTTCGTATAGGTCAATCCTACCTTTACGTAAGTCTTTCGGGCATTAAATTAACCCAAACCCAATGCAAGTCGATGGTACCCCCGGAGATCAGGCTGTTCCCAAAGGGCAGCCTTTTTGCGTAGTCGTAGACATCCTTATTGAAAAAGGATCCATCACTTATTCCCAACTCAATAAAGATAATTGTATTTTTTACATCTGCAACAGCTCCTCTGATTTCACTGAAACAAGTAGTGACACCAGCGAAATCACTAATTAAAAAGTAGATGGAAGATGACTTAATTAAGCTTTTCTCTAAATGTCAGCGGTGTCATGCCGGTCTTGTTTTTAAACAGTTTATTGAAAGACTGCGGATATTCAAAGCCCAGCTCATAGGCGATTTCTGCTGCGGTGAGTTCTGAATTAGAGAGTTTCTGTTTGGCGACTTCTATTAATTTCGCGTGAATGTGCTGCTGAGTATTAAGGCCGGTAAGACTGCGCAACAAATCACTTAAATACCCGGAGGAAACGTTAAGTTGATCAGAAAAGAACTTTACGGACGGCATTCCGTTTTCCAAAGCCAGTCCAGTGGCATAGTAACTATTCAATAGGGTTTCAAATCGCTCTATCACCGGACTGTTAACGGCTTTTCTTGTTATAAACTGTCGTTTGTAATATCGGTTGCTGTAATTTAAGAGGACTTCTATATAAGAAATCACCAGTTCCTGGCTGGTATCATCAATGGAGGTCTCTAATTCGTCATTAATATCCCCAAACACATGCAGAATTTTGTCTCTTTCTTTTTCAGAAAGATGCAGGGCTTCATTAATATTGTAACTAAAAAATCCATATTTAGTTATCGATTTAAACAAGGGGTGCCCTGCAAAAAAGTCGGGATGAACAAATAAGCTTCGGCCCTGACATCTATCCTCATCAATAATTGACAGTGCCTGGTTGGGGGCAACAAATATCAGCCCACCTTCGTCAAAATCGTAATAACCCTGGCCGTACTTTAGCTTGCCGTGCAAATTACTTTTATACGAAATCATGTAGAAGTCATGAACCAGGTAACGCACTTCATTTGAAGATATTTCATCGTGATTAATCAGTGCAATCAAAGGGTGGGCAGGCTTGGGAACGCCGAGTGCTTTGCATAAATCCGAAATAGATTTATAATATCGTAATTCTTTTTTGGGAACTGACTGATCTATCATAATTCTTTTTTCTGAACCGATAAACGGTTATTAGTTATTTAGATAAAGCCTTTGCTGCGGCATCTATTATATGGGCTACGTCTTCCGGGCGGGAAGCGTATATAGAATGACTTCCGCCTTCAATCTCTACGATCTTTTTTGCTTTCATTCTTCGCGCATAAAAGAGTTCCAGCTCAGGGTTAATGATTCTGTCCGATTTAGCGATCATATACCAGGAGGGCTTTAGCTTCCACGCCGGATTATCAATCAATCCCTGAAAGCAGATATCCGCTGTCGGCATTTGAGCATGGGCCATAAATTTTGCTGTGGGCGCCGGCAAATCAGCAGCAAAGTCTTCGGGAAAGCGTTCTGGATCGATATAGTCATAGCCATCCTCGCCTTTTATCAGTGAAGTGTAGGCCGGAGGATATTTCCGGAAAAGCTCACTTCTTTTTTCGTTGGCTTCGGGAGCATGAGCTGCGATGTACACCAGTCCCGAAACTTTGCTGTTATTACCTGACTGTGATATAATAACACCTCCATAGCTGTGACCCACCAAAACACAAGGGCCGGCCTGCTGATCAATAATCCTGTTTACCTCTGCAATGTCCGTTTCTAAACTTTGTAATTTATGTTGCGTTACCGATACATGGTATCCTTTCTTTATAAGGATGTTATACACAGGTTCCCATCCAGAACCATCTAAAAAGGCTCCGTGCACAAGTACAATGTTTTTGACGGATTCATCAGGATCGGTTTTCCCCGGTGTCAGGGAAAGCAGTATTATCGCGACAGCGATCAGCGCAATGGTTGTGGTTATGCTCTTCATCATGATAACGTTATTTTCAATGATAAATTTAAAAAAATTACGCCGAACGGATTAGTTAACCAGTCCTTTTGCAACACCCTTTCTGAACGCTTCGGCACCCACCTTTAACCTATGTTGGTAGATAGCTATGGCGTCATTTCCCGCAAGATACCTGAGCTGGTCTTTGCCACCGGTGGCAGCCTCATAAACTACCGTGGCAATGGATTCAGCAGATGAGAATTGCAGCGGACTATCAGAATTGCTGAAACCTGCTAAAAACCGGTCAAAATGTTCAGCGTAGGCCTCATGTTTCCCCATATCCAGGGATCTGCTCATGAAATCCGTCGCAATCCCTCCCGGAGCGATCGTTTTCATTTGGATGTTATGTATTGCCAGCTCATACGACATGCTTTCGCTCCAGCCCTCAACCGCCCATTTGGTAGCATGGTAAATTGAGCTAAAAGGGAAAGTCACCAATCCACCTATAGATGTGGTATTTATAATTAACCCGCTTTTCCTTTCCCGCAGATGTGGAAGGAATGCCTGTGTTACTCTGATTACCCCCAATACATTGGTATTGAACTGTCGGGTTATCTGTTCATCCACATATCCCTCCAATGGCCCGGTTAAGCCGTAACCGGCATTATTGAATACAACATCGACGGGGCTGATGGCAGTCGCGGCTTCAACTGTCTTCTGAACGGATTTCCCGTCCGTTACGTCTAATGGCAAAAGGTGCATATTTGCAAGGGGCACAAGCTCTGTTTCTTTTTCAGGTTGACGCATTGTTGCAATTACCTTCCAGCCTTTTTGGGCAAACAATTTTGCTGTAGCTTTTCCCAGGCCGGAGGATGCGCCGGTTATAAAGATGGTTTTCATTTGAATGTTTTATAAAGTGATCTTAAGCATTAGCTGGTGTAAAAATGCTGGTGGTAAACTGTTGATAGGCTTCCTCAGAGGAAGAGCGACGGGCATTTAAGATGGGCTGAATATCCTGGGTCGGAGAATACCGAAGACGGGTACTGTTGTCGGTAGCAGATTCGTAGATCGCGGCCACAACCTTTTCCACGGCATCGGTATCGGAACCTGACGCCATCGATTGGAACATTTTCGCGGTTTGCTCCAGAAAAGGAAGGTAATCATTGATCGGTTGCAATCCTGCACTTTCGCCGCCTACACGGCTAAGGAAACCTGTTTGTGGGGCGCCGCCCGGTTCAATCACTTTTACTTTGATTCCTACAGAAGCCAGTTCGTAACGAAGTCCCTCTGACCACCCTTCCAAGGCAAATTTGGAGGCGCTGTAAATGGATGCCATCGGAAAGCCAATGGCCCCTGCACCCGAGCTTACATTGATGATGACCCCGGATTTGTTTCCACGAAAATGAGGGAGTATGGCCCTGGTTACGTCCATAGCCCCAAATACATTTACCGAAAATTGGTTTTGAATAGCTTCGCGGCCGGCACTCTCAAAAATGCCGAAGAGCCCGTATCCCGCGTTATTTACCAATACATCAATCTTTCCGAAGCGCTTAATACCGGCGTCAATGGCTGACTGTATGGAAGCTGTATCTTCTACATCCAGCCGGGTCACAAAAATGTTTTCCGAATTGCTTAAACCTGATGCTTTGCCGGTATCACGCATCGTGGCGATAACATTCCAGCCATTTTCTGCAAAGAAGTTGGCCGCCGAAGCACCAAACCCCGATGATGTTCCCGTAATCAATACTGTTTTGTTCATGATCTTGATATTTTTATTGTTGGACATTTATTTGTAGGGCAAATGTCCTATGGATACCAAAGCTTCAATGAACCAAAATGCGATAATGATTATCCAAAATGAGGATTACAGTTTTCCCGGGTTATAAATTAGACCAATACAGCGCCCCCATCGATAACTAATGACTGACCCGTGGTATAAGTTTGTTTCATCAGGTAAACAAATGCTTGTGCGATGTCTTCCGGCTTACCCACTCTTTTTAACAGCAGGGTATTTTCCAGGTGCTTGAAAAAGCCTTCCCGGTCGGCATCGTTCATATTACCCCAAAGATTGGTGTCGATAATTCCGGCGGCTATATTGTTTACCCGTATCGGAGCCAGCTCTATCGCCATCGCTTTAGTAAAAGCATCCATTGCACCGCAAATTGTGGCCCCCAAGCTATAACCAGCGGCAGGACGTTGCCCGAAATTGCCGCTCATTAAATTTATGCTTCCGCCTTCGTTGATATGCTGCTTTCCATATTTAATGGCCGCAAAGGCGCCCCAAAAGCGAATGGCAAAAAAATCCTTTGCCTTTTCTATCTCCGTATCATCTACCATACTCATGGATATGTTTTCACCTGCGGTATACACCAGGTGGTCGAAGTTGCCTGTACCGGCAAAGAACGTTTTTATGTTTTCTTCCTTATCAAGGCTAACCGCAAATCCTTTGCTGTTTTCAGGCAAAGTTTCCAATGCTTTGTCAATCCTTTGCTGGTTACTGGATACAATTATCACTTCCGCACCGTCTGCTGCTGCGGCCTGGGCGGTAGCGAACCCTAATCCTGAACTCCCGCCCAATACAATCACTTTCTTATTTGCTAATGTTTTCATTTCAATGTTGCTTTTAATTGTTTTTGAATTAAAATCTCAATATTTAGCTTGTCCTATTTCCAGCCGGTGAAATTTCCCATCTTCGTTGAAACGGAATTTAAAATAGGTTTTAAAATCGCCCCAGGTGTCGCTGTGAAAGCTACCGTAAATATCCAGTCCGTTATTTTCCACCCTGTCAATACTAATAAAGCGTTCATGCCCTATTGCTTCGGTAGAGAATTTCTTAAAATCTCTTGGATGTCCATCGTCCAGGAGCTTGGCGTCAGCAGTAAAAAAGGAAAGCCACATCACCGTGTCTCCTTTTTGCCAGGTTTCAATGGCGGCCTGTACTTTTGTGTTGCTCATTTTTGTAAATTCCATTTCTTTAACAGTTTGATGGTTATGGTTACCGGTCTGCCCGCAGGCTTGTAAAGCACACAGGAGCGTCACCGGTAAGATAAATTTTAAATTATTCCTCATGTACAGCTTATTGGGTAGCCCCTCCGTTTACCAACAACTGCTGGCCGCTCACAAAAGAAGATAGGTCAGTGGCAAAAAATTCTGCGGCGTTAGCCACATCTTCCACTTCCGCCAATCGCCCCATCGGGCAACTTTCTAATAAGGATTTACGTAGTTCCGGATAACTGCCTTCTTCTGCAAAAATGCCGGAATGGTCTACCGCAAAAGGGATGATGGAATTAACGGTAACACCCCGATGGCCTATTTCCTTTGACAATACGTCTACCAGGTATCTTGGTGTGGTCTTACTGCCACCATACACCGCCATGCCTGGAACAGGAAATGCAGTAGTACTGGAAGCAATGTAGATAATACGCCCTTTATCTTCCACATGCAGAGCGGCCTGTTGCATGGTAAAATAAGCACCTTTGGTATTGATGGAAAATAAGCGGTCGAATTGCTCTTCGGTAAATTGGGTGACGGGCGTTTCTACCATTTCAATACCGGCATTGGCTACAACAATATCTATTTTACCAAAAGCATTTTTCGCTTCTTCAAAAAGGCGTTTGATATCGGCTACCTTACTTACGTCGGCCTGCACAGAGATAACTTTTACGCCCATCGCTTTGATGGTACTTTCCACCTGGTCGGTGGCAGCTTTATCTCTGGAGTAATTCAGTACGATGTTAGCGCCCAATGCAGCATAACGTTCCGCTATGGCTTTTCCCAAGCCCCTTCCTGAGCCTGTGATCAAGGCTACTTTGTTATTAAGAGTGTTCATTTTTATAAAAATTTAATTGCTGACATTATTTGTTTGTATTTCGCTAAGCCATTCCACCGTTGGCACCGATGCTTTGTCCGGAAATCCATTTAGCTTCGTCAGTAGCCAGGAACGCAACTATTTTGGCTATATCTTCGGGGGTACCCAGGCGTTTGAAAGCGTTGGTAGCAGCGAGCTGTGCTATCTGTTCTTCCGACTTGCCATTAAGGAATAAATCGGTTCCTGTAGGGCCGGGCAATACACAGTTGACATTGATGCCCCTTGCACCGATCTCTTTGGCAAATACACGGCTCATTTGTTCCACCGCTGCTTTTGTCGCGGCATAAACACCGTAGGTGGGGAAAATAGTACGGGTAACTGTAGACGAAAGATTGATAATGCTTCCGTTATCTGCCAGCCTGGTAGCAGCCTGTTGAAGCGAATAAAAAACGCCTTTGAAATTAATACCCAATTGCTTTTCCAATTGATCTTCAGTGAGGTCCTGAATGAAATTGTTCAGCATCACACCGGCGTTATTTACCCAAATGTCCACTTTGCCAAAATGGGTAATACTTTCGTCGAACAGGCGGATGATTTCTTCTTTGCTGCTAACATTTGCCTTTATCGCAAACGCGGCTCCGCCATTGGATTCGATCAGAGTAACAACCTCATAGGCGGCACCTTGATCACCACTATAGTTTATAATTACTTTTGCACCGGCTTCGGCTAGTTTTAAAGCGATAGCGGCGCCAATTCCCCTTGATGAGCCGGTGACCACGGCCACTTTTCCTGATAAATTTTTCATTTTGATCTGTTTTTAAATTTGTTGATGCAAAGCTGGCAGGGGGAGGGCAACTCATTGTTGCGCAGGGTATAGCAGGAGTTGCAAATTTTAAAGTGTGGGCAACAACGATAAGCCAGCCGGTGTCCTAAGACGGAAGCTTAACTCCGGAAATCTCCGCGCACTTTTCAATAAAGCGTTCTTGTATCTCCTGATCTATGCAATCAGGATGCACTTCCCGTGGCTGTTTGTGGTAGTAGTAGCCTCCGGACTGTAACACTTGCGGATCCCTTGATGTAGCCAACCATGCCTGTGTCAGCGGAGCATCAGCAAGACTGTCGGGAGCACCTGGGCCACCCATCTTCGTGGCTACCCACCCCGGCTCTAAAGCATTTGCCGCTGTCCCCGTCCATCGGGCTGCCACCGCAAAAGCTAACAGGACGTTATGCAGTTTGGAATCGGCGTAGGCCTGAAATCCATTCCATGTTTTATGTTTCCACAACAGGTCGCTGAGACTGCTATCGCCGTCACGATGAAGCCCGCTGCTCGTATAAATTAACCTTTTCGGTTTTTCTATAAGGGCAGTAAGAATGTACGGCGACAGGCTGTTTATGGCAAAAACATGCGGCAGGCCGTCTTCGGTTATTATTTTTCGGGATTCTCTGTATCCTACAGCCGCATTGTGGATAACGGCGTCGAAACGGCCTGTTGCGTTTGCTTTCTCTGCCAGAGCTATTGTTTCGGCTATGCTGGAAAGGTCTGCTGTAAGTACAGCTTCGGCTTTGGGGTTGGCTTTAAGTGCATCTTCAGCTCTCTGTTCGTTTCTGGCATGCAACACTACCTGATGCCCAGCATTTATCAGCAGGCTTGCGGCCATCATACCGAGCCCATCCGAAGAGCCTGTAATGATTATTCGTCCCATTTTGTTTGTATTTATCTTGTTCAACAATAATTTTTGCTTCAATTATTTTTACAAGACAAAGGTATTTGGGACGAATCATCCTGTTCTTACGTCAATAAAAGGAAGAGTTGCGAATTTTAAAGATGATGGGATTTACGGTATTGGATCGGGGAAATGCCTTCATGTTTTTTGAAGAAGTTACTGAAATGGGCGGTTTCTGTAAATCCCAGTTTATAAGTAATTTCCTTAACCGGTATGGATGCATTTTGCAACAGTGACCTTGCTTCTGCAAGTGTTTTTTCAGCGATCCATGTCGTTATGTTTTTCCCGGTCTTGCTTTTAATCACGCTGCTCAGGTAATTGGGGTGCAGGTTTTGAGCATTGGCATAATCCTGTACTCTGAAAGCCGTATCAATTTTACCTGAATTCAGATCACGGTAATGCTGTTCCAATAGTCTTTTAAATGAAATGACAATCTGGGAGCTCCTGTTACCCTCATAGATAGGATTGTAATCTTTCCATATATGCTCCTTTATTTTAAAAAGCAGCACTGCCAGCAAATGACCAATAATTTTGTACCTTGAAGATGTATTTTTTCTATACTCCTTCAATATTTGCTGGTTGATACTATCAGTCTCCAGAAAAAAATTGTCCGTTACAACTTTTGGCCGAACTACTTCTGAAAGCAAAAAAGGAAAATCAGTATAAACGCCTTCACCGATATATTGTTTCAGGAAGGTTTCGTCAAAAGTAATTAATGATATATCCTCAATTTCCTGCCAGCTGAACGTTCGGTAATTGCTTGGATTGGTGAAATAGATAGAATGGGGCTCTACTTCAAAAACATGTTCATCAATACAATATTGTCCTTTCCCTTCTTTTACAAATAAAAATGAAAAGAAATTAGGTCGAAAAGATGCCGATTTATAGGGTAGTTCGAAGCCAACTTCGTTCAGGTTGAAAATGGTAAACCCTTCTGTAAGGTCAAAGAGACTTACCGATAGATTTAAAGCCTTGTAAAGTTCAAATAATGAGTTTGATTCGATTTGGTCTGTGAGGTCCACGTTTATTTAAAAATTTATGTCTGATCTGCCCAAATTTACTGATTTGAAATTTACTTTTACATTGAATGGTTGCGAGGTGAATTTTTACATTTGTCATGTGTGATTTAAGTATTAATCGTATTTTTCCCTAAGCAACAGTTCTTCTGATTCTATTTGAAACGGTATCAAAAAAAGGGAGACCCAAGAGGGCTTCGAGACTGCTAGCGAACCTAGATTTTTGATGTACTGGATATATTTAGTGAAGTAGTGAATTCTAGCGGAATCACTCAGAAGGCGCATCTTGCGATGCGCTTTTTTTTGTGCTTTTTTTAGCCACCGGGGCCGGGATCAAAAAGGGGATCAGGGATCAGGTTAAAAAGTTGGGGGATCGGTGAGGTTAGGCATAAATTTTAGCTAATCGGAAAAGGAAGAAGTCGATATCCCTTACACCTCTTGCAGAAACCCTGAAATTCGTTAAGTGATATCTGGCTCAGTAATAGATAAGCTCTGAGAAAGGCAGGTTGTTTTATATTTTCGCTTTTGTTTATTGCGATTATTGTCTCTTGTAGACAAAATCAAAAAACTCAGTCACCTGTTTCAAGTCCTTATTAAACGAAGTTGCTTAAGAAGTTCTGGCCCTGAGTATTTCTTTAGGTATCATTTCGGTTCGTCAAAATTATCGAAAATTAGACATAATCATTTGCGCCGGCTATTCATCCGGCGACGGAACTATCGGTTCTTAAACCAGGCTAGTTAATTATTCGATATGATAACGCATCGTCAACCTGTTAAATGCCTTTCTGGTGCCGTCTTTGCAAAAAAGAAGCATTCTATGATATTTCAGAAAGTATATGGTCTGGACGGCCTTAAATCTGGTTTTTGGATGGTCGGGGTCGTCATTTTTATCTATTATTTTGACATTGAAAACGGCAGCCGCTTTGCTTATTAATGGCGTCTGTTTCTATTGCACAAATTTTTTACTTAAATGTTTTAGTCATGAAGACCTTAGTAATCGGAGGAACCGGCCTGGTAGGTAAAGGCGTATGTGAAAAACTGAAAAATACCGGCAACGAAGTAATTGTGGGAACGCCGTCAAATGGCGTCAATATTCTGACAGGAGAAGGGCTTGCAAATGCTTTAGAGGGAACTGATATTGTAATTGATCTTTCCAATTCTCCATCGCCTGAAGCGCAAATCGCCTTGAACTTTTTCAAAACGGCAGCCAATAATCTGGTTAAGGCTGTAAAAATTGCTGGTATCAGGCACCACCTCGTCCTTTCAATCGTTGGTACAGATAGGGCACAGCATATCGGGTATCTTAGAGCAAAAAAACACCAGGAAGATGCGGTGGTAGAATCTGGCATACCGTACACCATTATCCGCTCAACTCAATTCCACGAACATGTAGGCACAATTATCGATGTTCAGGCGGACGGGAAGAATGTACATGTGTCAACAGTAGACTATCAACCCATAGCATTGGAAGACGTTGTAGATTATGTAGTGAGGTTTTCTTTGGAGGAGCCTAAAAACAAGATAGTAGAAATAGCCGGTCCTGACCGCGGATTGATGACTGATTTCGTGGAAGGTTACCTGAGGGAGAAAGGAGCGGATATAATAGTAATAGCCAACGACAATGATAAGTACATGTTTGAAGATATTCCGAGATCTTTGTTAGTGCCTTCAGGTGAATTTTTCCCTGGTAAGATCAGGTTTAGTGACTGGGTCAAAATACAATAAACATACGTTTTTCCAGTTACGTCTCATTAAAAGATGACACGACCCAATAGTTTATAGATACGAAGGGCCTGCTCAACGGGATTTTTTAAGGGAATGGGCAAAAGTTTGCATTTCATTTGTATTTAACGAGGCAAAACCCAACCTGATCCCGTTGACGTCATCTTTATACTTATGAAGGCTTCCGTCATTCAGATAAATGCCGTTGGTCGCCAATCTTTCTGCGAGCTTGGGTATTGAATATCCGGGATCAAATAATGTCCAAACAGCCATACCACCATTGGGCACGATAAACTTGGCGACGTCTCCCAAAGAAGATTGAAGAAGCTCACAGAACTGGTCTCGCCTCTTTTTATATACTTTCACAGATCTTCTAAGATGTCTCTGCATATCGCCTGTTGTGAACAGATGGGCAACAGATTCTTCGAATAACACATCGCCACGAATGTCCAACACTTGTTTAAGCTTAGAGGCCTGCCATACGAAATCTTGCCCTCCAATAAGATATCCCAATCTAATAGTGGGTGCCAGTGTTTTAGAAATAGATCCTATGTAAAGAACATAGCCATTATGTTCTGCGCTGGCCAATGGCAGTATCGGAGCATTCTCGTAATGGAAATCATAGTCGTAATCGTCTTCGATCACCGGAAGCTGGTAGCGTTGAATGATGTCTAAAAGCTTAACCCGTCTTTCTGCGCTCAAGGTTACCGTTGTGGGATGATGGTGGTGGGGAATGATATATAGAAGGCTCGGCCTTGCTTGTTTACAGATGTTTTCTATTGCCTCTACGTCGATCCCATCCTGATCTACCTTGACCTTAATAAGCCTGGCACCCAACTGCTCAAAAAGCCTGTCGGCTAAAACATAGTTCATGTCACCAACAATAACCGAGCTGCCTGGCTGAAGGATCATACCTGCTGCTATGGAGATCGCCAATTGTGCGCCATGGGTAACCAGAACCTGTTCCGGGGCTATATCCAAAGCCCTTGTCTTAGATAAAAACAGGGCAAGCTCGGTTCTCAACGAGTTGCTTCCCAGCGAGCCTTCAGATAGCAGTTTATTATAAGTATTCACCCTCTTTGAAAGAAACCGGTATCGGTCAATTATCAAATCTAAGGGAGCAATTCTGGCATCAGGATAACCATCGTTGATCATCATTTGGTGAGCCATCAGCTTCCTTGTTCCGGATGGTGGAGCGGCGATGGTTCTGTAAAATTTGTTAGGTTGCCTGGCGGGAACCCCGCTCAGATCGGGGGTTTGGAAGGACTTGGGACTGCTAATAGGTAAGTACTTAGAAACAAAATTCCCCTTTCGTTTCACAGATTCAACCCAGCCCTGAGCCTGTAATTCTTCGTATGCAGCTACAATCGTTGCACGGTTTACTTTCAGCATTGAGGCCATATCCCGACTTGCCGGCAATTGATAGCCGGTCTTAAGTTGTCCTTTCCTGATCAAATCAATCAAACCATTTGCGAGTTGTCTGAATACTGGAGTCGGGGATTTTCGATCGATCGGGATAAGTGTACTAAATGGTAATGTTTGGGCTGTCATGTTGATTCTTCTTAATTAACTTTAGAGGAACAGGGTATAATTTTACGAAAAATTTTGAAGCGCCGATATTTTATCGCAAGTTCTTGTTGGCATAGTAAAGCATTACTGAATATTTTTACAAGTACTGTCTCACTGGACGATTGGTTTCGGACTTTATCCTCACGCTGTTTGATCAGTAAAAAAAAGCACTTTTCAATGAAATGTGTTTGTAACTTTGTGCGGATAAAAGTTTACCATATCTGATTTATTCTGGCTTAAAAAAAGAGGGGACTAAAAAGGGGACTAATGAGTTTTATTAAAGACTAATTCGTTGATTTACTTACAATAATGAGAGCGATCTTGACTCCCAGCGGAATCACTCAGAAAGCGCATCGCAAGATGCGCTTTTTTTATGTCCGTTTTTGCGCAAGGGCGCGGCGTGCACAGTTTAGGGATCAGGGGATCAGGTTGAAAAGTTGGGGGCTGTAGGGTTCAGGCATAAATTTTAGCTAATCGAAAAAGAAAGCAGTTGATATCTCTCACACCTCTTACAGAAGCGTTGAAAACTTTGATTTTGGCGTTGAAAGATTCTGCTGAAGCGTTCGTACTTCTGTTATTGAAGAAGTTCAGGATACCAAGGTAATGCGTTTCAATGGTTCTCGATACAGTTCTGAACGATTCAATTGCAGATGCTTCTACATCATTATACCACAAGGCCAGCTTTTTAAACGCCTGTTCTTTGCAAGTGCAATACCTGTAAATACTACTTAGTTTCTGAGATAAATCAAAACCTCGGGCAACACCCCCTGTTATCGCTATACCCGAACTACAAGGTTCCAGTTTTGCAAAATCATTCTTCGGACTTGGTGGATAAGATGGAAGATATATGTTACTCTCGATATGACAATGCTCCTATTCTTGTTGAGGCATTGCGTATTGAAGCCGAAGAGGAAGCTTATGTTGAAGACCGGTTGGGGATTTAACGGAGTCGCTTGTTGCAAGGCACTTATTGAAAAATTTCAGTTTACGTATTTAAAATTTGGATTTATTTGATGCACAATTCGAGAACCACATGTTAACTTATATAATTTGGTTTTCTCAGTAGGCGTAGTTATAGCTTTCGTCCTGTACTCCTCTGCTACTTTTCATAATTAATACGTCTAGCGGTCAAATATTCAAGCTCAACAGCAATCTCTCAGCGCTTTACACCCGGCAATAACATGTCAGGATGTAAAAAAGAAAAATGACAACGAGAATGATCACTTCAATTTATAAATGGCAGATGTGTATATACCTCGTCAATATCGTTGTTTAATTTTTGCTTAAACATAGCCAGTATTTTTACCCAATCAAAGCACCATAACTTTTCAAACCAGTTGATGGACAAAAGAATTGACGAATAAAAGCTTGATCAATGGCCAATCACTAATCTCATTTAAGTCGGGTGACAATATTGGCAGAAACAAGGTTTTGAATACTATAGTACAACACTTATCTGAAGCGTTGATTTTCAATAGTATGTTATATTGTCATGTTTTAATTGAATTCCCTTATTTGCTATATTTGAATGAATTAAACATCTCCAATGACAGGCAAGATCCGTTGTATATGTATTGACGATGAACGGGACGATTTGTTGTTACTCAATGAGTGGATAAAAACAGAACCCGCATTAACATGTGTAGGTGATTTTTCTTCTTCCTCCGACGGCCTTCAGGCGATCATTTCATTAAAACCTGATTTGGTTTTTTTGGATGTAGAAATGCCCGGGGTTACAGGGCTGGAGATTTTAAAACTATTGCGCAGTGATATTGAACTGGCAGTTTTTGTTACCTCCCATCCTGAATTTGCATTGGAGGGTTTTGAACTTTCTGCATTTGATTATATATTGAAACCCATTACGGAAAAACGGTTTAATCATACGGCACAACGGTTGAAGGATTATTGGAGTATGCGGCAGAAAGCAGCTACTTATGAGTTGCAGCAGGAAACAGGTACCCTCCTCATCAGTGAAGGGCGCAATAAAACAAAAGTGACAATCAATGAAATTGTCTACCTGGAGGCCATGCAAAACTATACCAAAGTAGTTACTGCAAACCAGAGTTATCTTACATTGGTTGGTTTCAATAACTTTTTCTCGAAATTGCCACAAAGCAACTTCTTACGTATTCATCGTAGCTACGCTGTTGCCCGAAATAAAATAAGCGGCTTCAATGCTTCCGATGAAATTATTTGTGGGAGCACTGCGCTTCCAATTGGCAAAACTTATAAGGATACCATCAAAAATGAAATCTTCAGATAATGAAAAACGCCTTGCTTGCTCTTCTTTGTTTTGTAACATTTGGTGGTGTTGCAGCTCAACAACCTGTACCAGGTTTTGACGCAACGAAGTACAAAACTTCCAAAGAACGACTTAAAGCATTGTCGAATATTTGCGATTCTTTAAACAGAATGGAAGCGTATAAGGAAACATTTAAAACGGCCCGTTACGCATTACACATTACCCCCGCAGATGATTACTATAATTTGTCTTTATTCAATTTCTACATTGGGGTCTATTACCAAGGCAGTAATGGAGATTCTTCTATTGTTTATTTAGAAAAATCTGTAGCCTATGCTCGCCGTGCCGGCAATTCCAAACGAGTAATAAACGGGCTGGAGCGTTTATTGTATATGTATAGTGCAATGGACGGTTATGCCGGCCAGCGCGACAAAACTGCCAAAGAGGTGCATTACATTGTAGATACCATACGTAATGATGATACCAAACAAAATTTGTATAATGCACTTAATAAGTATTATGAAACATTGGGACGGCGCGAACAACAAATGAATATGCTGCTTGCAGAACTTGAAATTAATAAAAAACAATTGGCTCTGGGAAAATTTGAAGGAGCAGATTCGGCTAATATGGGCGTGTGTTATATCAACATCGGCGCGTTATATTTAGAATTGAAACAACCTAGAAAAGCATTGGAATATTTGACACCCTCAAAAGAATTCTTGTACAGTTATAGAAACGCCATCATTCATTATTACAAAAATACAGCCAATGCTTATTTGCAATTATTTCAACCGGGTATGGCAAGAATATATTATGATTCGCTAACCAATCTTACAAGGGAAGAATATGGCCCGCCTACAGATAAAAATAACAATTGGGACATCAGGATGTTGGCTGATTTATCTTTTGCAGATTATTATTTGAGCAATAAACAAGTAGACAGCGCTTTGTTGTACATGAATATTGCAAAATCATTGATAGGAGCATCTGTTACCGATACCATTTATATCACCTCCTTTAATTACGCAATGGGGCAAACACTGGTGGCTGCAAAAGATTACGTTGCTGCACTCGGCTACCTGAAGAACGCCGAAAAAATAGGCCTGGATCAGGGGCCGGAACAATACGGCAATGTATTGCGAGAACTGGGCAAATGCTATTCCGGTACAGGTCAATGGCAACAGGCAGCATTGTATTATGAGAAGTATTTGCCTATACGTGATTCTTTATATGCTGTGGACATACAAAAAAGCATGGCTGATGCCGAAGCTAAATTTCAAAATAAAGAAAAGCAACAACAGATAGAGGCACAGCAAAAAGACCTGGGATTTGTGCGAAAGCAACGTCTGTGGTTCATTTCCGGGCTTTTACTCTTGGGTATTATTGCCACTATGCTGGTTGTATTTTACAGGAACAAGAAGAGAACGGCAGATGTGCTGGACGATAAAAACAAAAGGCTATCACAGTTGAACAATGAGCTGGAAGAAGCCAACCATACCAAAGCTAAACTCTTTGGCATTATTGGTCATGATCTGCGCAGCCCGGTGAAGCAGGTATACCAGTTTTTAAAACTGCAAAAATTAAATGTGCACAATGAGCAGGAAAAAGCGGAGCGTGCTGCCAAAATGGAAACAGCCACCGAGTCGCTGCTGGAAACAATGGAAGACCTGCTGCTATGGAGTAAAACACAAATGAGTACACTAAAACCCAATATACAACCAGTGGAATTATTGCCCGCCTTGCAACCGGTAGAACTCCTGCTGCAATTGCACCTGGAAGAAAAAAACATCCGCTTACAAAACAATATTGTGGCAGGTACTATCGTTTGGGCCGATGAAAATTTTCTGCAAACGATTTACCGCAATCTTTTGCAAAACGCCATCAAGGCTTCAGCACCGGGCGAAATGATTATTGTAAACACATCTATTCAAAACGGTAAGACTACATTATCTATCCAAAATAGCGGTAGTGCTTTTGCACAGGAAGATTTTGAAATGCAGGTACAGCTTGGGCGTACCATGCAAACACTTAATGGACTGGGCTTACAATTAGTGCAAGAGTTATCTGAAAAAATGAAAGCCACTGTTTTATTTACCTCCCTACCCCAAGGCACACTAGTAGAAGTTACTTTTCCCCTGGAAAGTTGACCTCTTTTACTTTCGTCAATTTAAACTACATTTTCGTCAATAAGAACTGGTAAGCGCTGTGCTTCAGCGGTAAGTTTGATGTAACAATTTTAGTTAGCACCATTTAAACTTACACTGATGAAACATTTTAGCTTATTTCATGTAGCTGTGGCTAGCATAAGCCTATTTCTGTTTTCCTGCTCAAAAGACAAAGAAAAAATAAACGAGCCTGAGCAAAAAACGTTTCTATTGGAAAAAATGGTGCAAACTTCTGGCTCAACCACCTATACAAACAATTACCAATACAATAACGCTGGCAAAGTAATTAGTGAAAGTTTCGTGTCCACCACAACAACCAGCCCCAACTATGAGGGTACAGTGGAATACGATGCGGCAGGCAAAATATCTAAGCGTATTTTAAGTAATAATTATGCAACGGGTACTTACGATTATAACACAGATGGCACCATAAAGCGTGTAGTGAATACCTATCCTTCCGGTTCACTCAATTCCAAACAATATAAGTATTATACCGACAGGGTTGTAACAGAATCGTACAACTCCTCCAATGCTATTACCAGTACAATTGTAGAGTATTACAATGCCGATAAAACCGGCATTGCCCTTTCCCGTACTTATAATGCCGCAGATGTGCTGCAGAGTGAAACCCGGTTTACCTATGATGATAAAAAAGCTATTCCGGGGCCGTTTGGCAGTACACAGCCTTTTGTAAATAAAAGGAATGCAATAAGCGCCGAAACAAAAGATGCTGCAGGCAAAGTAATTTCAACACACGAATATGAAAATGTATATGTAGCCAATGGCACTAAATCTAAAGTCACCTACACCTATAAAACATATACGAACTATCCGACTGTCGAGTCAACTTTAGTATATATATATGATTATACCTACCGGGAATTGATAAAATAAAAAATCTATTAATCAAAAGCATCAATTAAATCTTAAGGCAATGAACAAATTTTTAATTCTCGGTCTACTGATAGTAACAAGTATTATCTCCTGCAAAAAAAACGATAATAATCCACAGTCCCACGAAAAGAAAGTATTGCTGGCCCGCACCAATGCCACTTACACGTATGACGGTTCTACTATGATAACCGAATATACCTACGATGATAATGGACGCATCATTAGCGAACTGGAAAACAAAGGAACAAGCAATGAACAGCTTATTACCTACACCTATGACAGCAAAGGAAATATTGCGGCCCAAAAATTCCCTAATCGCGGCAGTTTAAGAATTGAATATACCTATGATAATCAAAACCGAATGACTTCTTCACAGAAGTACTCAACAGATGGCAGCATGGATGAGAAAAGAACCTATACTTATTTCGATGACCGGATTGAAGAAGTGCTGACTTATAAATCGGGCAACAGCAGTAAACGCTTGTTTACCTATGCTGCCGATAAAAAAGACATTGCCAATTTTAAACTATACACAGTAAATGGAAGGGTATGGGTAGATAATACGTATACCTACACTACTATTAAAGACCCCAAGCACGCTATACAGCCACTAACACCTTATACAGCCAGTATTCATCTTATGGAAAAAGCTGTTACAGTAGATTACGATGATCCGGCAAACATTGCTACCTATACTTATACCTATACCTATGTAGCTAATGCCAATGGCTACCCCACCAGCAGGCAGGAAACATCGAATGGTACATTAAGCAGTACTACCACTTACGAATACATCATAAAATAAACCAATCAAAAAATAAGGGTATGAAAAAATTTATGCTATTAATTATTACTATTTGTTTTGCAGCAATATTAAACGCTCAGTCGAACACCGGCGTTATTCCCCAGGGAACGGTTCTTGTAAAAGACAAACATTACTTTAGCCCTAACGGAAAATTTTCTTTATGCTATCAAGCTGATGGCAACCTGGTTGTGTACAAACATATCAGACCCAAAAATATAGTTCCTCTTTGGAACAGCGGCCGCTATTTTAGTGGAAAATGCATCTTTCAGAATGATGGTAATCTGGTAATCTATTATGACAACGGCAAAGCCGTTTGGGATGCTAAGGATAAATGGAAAGATGCAAGCGGCAATACGCCATTAGAAACTCTCTATAGCCACGAGCTTCGAGTGCAGGACGATGGCAACGTGGTTATTTACTGTGTTGCCCCTACCAAGCCCAAACCAAGATATGTAGCAATGTTCCATACGAATACAGCCGGAAGATAACCCAAAAAGGCACTTAGAAAAATACTCATTTCTAAAAATATTCAGATGAAAAATCTTACGATAATCTCTTTAGCATTGCTCACACTCTTTGCAGCATGTACAGATGGGCAAAAATCTTCTGATGAAGATGCAGCTTTGAACAGCATTACCACAAATAACGATGATGCCCAAACGGGTAGTTTCTCCTTCGATGGAAAATCAGTAGAAGGAGTAGTAAGCACACAATATTTGGGGGATAAAGTAAAAGGAAATTTTTCGGTACTCTGTCAACATGATAATGAAGGCGGATCCGGAAACCCCGATTTTGCGCTGCTCCAAATTACCTTTCTCAATGAAAGTGATGCTATTAATAATCCGTCATTGAAAGTATTTGACGGCCCCACATTAGCCATGTCAGATTCTCAGCCCGGGTTTGCGACTATAACACTGTCTGGTCGTGGCAATGGACTTATTAAAGCCAAATCTTTTTCAGGTACCGATAAAACTACGGGCAATATCAGCGTATCAGGCAGAACCATTACGCTAAAAGATGTTACGCTTTACAACCGCGATGGGGCAATGAAAACAGTGAATGCAACAATTAGTTTTTAACCATTAAAATAAGTAGATATGAAAAGTTTTCTAACGGTATTAATCATTCTTTTTGCTATGAGCGCAATGGCCCAAATAACGGCACGGCCAAAGCCGGGAACTAAAATCAGCCTGCCCCAGGGCTCATTCAGTGGCGGTACTGTTTTCAATAAAGATCAAAAATATTACAGCGAAGACAACCGCTATTTTATACAAATGCAGAGCGATGGTAACCTGGTGCTTTACAAAGTAGTGGGTGCGAATAAGTTTAAGGCACTCTGGCACACGCATACCAATGGAAAGGCCATAAAAAAATGTGTGTTTCAGTCAGATGGCAACCTGGTATTGTATGATTACAACGGCAAAGCGCAGTGGGATGCATTTACCGACCAAAAAAACAAAGACAACGAAGGGCTAAAACGCTTTGTGCTAAGAGGTGATAAATTTTATCCGGGACAAAGTACGCTTGTGCTTCAAAGTGACGGAAACCTTGTTATTTACGTTGGTAATACGGCAAGATGGCACGCCGGCACTTATGAAAAAAATTAACGGGCTTCAAAAAGAATCATACACAGAAATTTTCCAACATAAAACAATGAAAATGAAAACTTATATCCTCCTGCTACTGCTCGCAACAAGCTTTACAGCACCCGCACAATCTGTAGGAAAAAAATTAGAGAATAAAGCCAATGAAAGTATAGATAAGGTTATTGACAAAATTGACATTAACGACCTTTTTTCTAAAAAGAAGAAAAAGAAAAATGAGAGCAAAACAGAAAAACTTGACCCGGAAGGCGTAGGAGAAGTAATAAACAATAATCAGACGGTAGGCCAAGGTAGCATTGGGCAAACCGCTGAACCTGTCGGCATCTCATCTCCAAAGGAAAAAACGGGTAAGTATGTCACTTTATTCCAGGACATCATGATGGGCGATCAAAAAAATACAAAATTCGGACCCTTTTTTGTACCCTCCACCGGCCAGTGTGTAGATATAGAAACTGCTAACGAAATACAACAAGATGTAGCCATGGTATTTTTTAGCGGATATGCCGGGGCAATGATCCTTACATTTCCAGCGAATGCCAAAGAAGCCGATTTAAGCACGAGCTATGATGAAATTGATATATTTAAGGAAGATGGTATGGGTGGCTGGGAGCAGGAAAACATTAACTCCGGAGAGCTGTACAAAGGAAGCATGAGCAATGCAGCATTTGAAAAATTAATGGAAGATAATAGCTGGAAAGCTTTTAATGCAGCTTATTCAAATAATATGGACGGTCAGTATGCTAACTATACAAATCCTAGTACAGGAGTCTATTGCATCAAGTTCAGCAATTCATTAAGAGCGCTGATGCGTGTAAAAAATGTAATACCCAAAAGCGCGAAAGGCGGAAGCATCAAGTTTGATATTATTGTAGAAAATAAAAAGTAGAATGTTAAACTCGGTGACAATTGGAATACTGAAAAGTCTTATCCTTCAGGTGTAGAGACTGCCGTGATCCATTTTCCTATTCCTCGACGAGACTTTTCTGAACATCGGCGATTGTCGTTGGGTGTGTATTAGGTCATTGCATTGCTTTAACCTAAATAGTATAGGAAGCTTTTCGGTGAACGTATCTAAGTAGTAAGATAATAATTATTTAATTTGCAGCATCGTAGCTGCTTGATATTCGGTTCCAAGTGGAATCACAGAATGAACTCGGCAATGATTTCATTTTTCATTTTAATCCATGAGACCGACAGGATTTGGCGTCACGATTTAGTTCCAGGAGTTTAATTTGTATTTTTACAAAACGTATACCTAATCCTTTAATGATGGACGATGTTTTTTCAAGGAAATCAATTAGAATATTTCTGTCTTAAGCCCGGTAAACCGCTAACAAACATTGTGGAAAGTATCTGGATGGTAAAAAACCATTCTGATGAAGAAAAAGAAGGTGTTGTCGTTCCCGACGGGAAAATAGATTTGTTTCTTTCAGACGATGAAAATGGAAAATTTGAGATATTCACTTCCGGCATTTGTTCAGTTCCTATAAGTAAGCCGCCATTTCCCAAAACCATTATGTTCGCTATTAGTTTTTATCCTGTCGCTGCCGAATACATTTTTAAACAATCTTTTGCTGAATTGAACAATACCAAAAAAATGCTACCAGCTAATTATTGGGGATTTTCAAGAAATGACCTGATCGACTTTGAAAAATTTTACCAAAAAGCTGTTAACATCATTTCTTCGATATCGCATGAAGAAATTGACAACCGGAAAAAAAAGTTATTTGAACTCATTTATGCATCTAAAGGAGAAATTACCGTCAAAGAACTAGAGCAAAAAGTTTTTTGGAGCAGCAGGCAAATGAACCGGTATTTCCATAAATGGTTAGGGCTAACGCTAAAATCATACATCAACATTATCCGTTTCTCCAATTCACTGAAGCAGCTAAAAAACGGGCTTTTCTACCCGGAGTTGGATTATGCAGACCAATCTCATTTTATAAGGGAAGTGAAGAAGTTCTCCGGAGTGAAACCAATCGTCCTGAATAAAAATGAAAACGACCGATTTATCCAATTAAGCCTGATGCCTGAAAAGTAATTTTGATTCAAATAAGAAAACAATATGAACTTGAATCACATCAATCTAATCGTTAAAGATGTAGATAGAGCTGTCAATTTATTTGAAAAACATTTAGGTTTCAATTTAATTGTAAACCGAAACAGTAAAATGGCGGTAATGGAAAACGGGAATAATTTTGCCCTGGTTATTTGGGGACAGGTATTGAACAACGAAGAAAATGTACCGGTATATCCCCGGAATTTCCATGTAGGATTTTATCAGGAAGACGAGGACGCTGTTTGGAATGTTTATGAAAATTTAAAAGCAGAGGGTGGCCTGCAATTGGAAAGTAAACCAAAAAAAATAAGGAATACATTTGGTTTCTATTTCTTTTTTGAAAATTTAATGATTGAAATAAGTGTGAACCCATTTACAGCAGGTATTGGGTAATATAGAGGCAATGAGAACTAAAAGCCTAATGGGAACTTCAGAAGGCCGCAAAACAGGTAGTGATGTAACAACATAATAAAGCTCCTTGTTGTCAATCAACAACGCTCGAAGGCGTCAGGAAAAAATCTAATCCCAATCGGAGGATATTGACTATGTTGGATATTCTCTCATAACCTTTATAACCTTGGAGTACTTTTGTGTTCCAGCACGCAATATCGCAGGCACTGCGAGATCGCCGGATTACCTGCCGTCGGCGCCAATGCACATGCCCTCGTTTGCTTACAGCGCGCCCACCATGCTTGCCGGTTTTCAATATGGTCCGACTTTGCATGCCGGCATTTCACAAACTCCGATAAGCTTCCGGGCTGTTACAGGTTATTCGTGTTCAATCGCCAAAAGCTATAAGCCCACTGTTCTTTTCATTTGCAATATTGAAGAGTTGCAGCAACTTTATTACATCAGTATCAGTCTGCAATTCTTTTTGTAAAATGTTCTCTTGAATTTGTTTTAAGAGAACAGTATCCATCCGGAAATCCGAATAGTAATCGAATCCTTTGTCAAGAATTCCTTTGCTTTGAAGATTTTTAAACGTCCCGTAATCTATGCCCCCAACAAACTGTAATCCCAATTCTTCCGGGTAATTAGGTATTGCCTGATCGTCACCAATGATATAAAAGTCCATCATATTTTTTAGGCAGTTAATAAATCCGCAAATTAAGCTTTAATCTTCTTCGATTAAAAGCCGGCTGCAAAATAGCCGGCACCTATTACTATACAAGTGATAGAAATATCTAGCAGCAGCATGGTAAATTTAAATATAGCATAACTAAGAAACCGGGCCGAAGCTGGGTGAGCCGGAGGTGCACTTGATGAATGGTGAACGTACCTGATCTGCCGACCATCGCTTGTTGTAAGCTTGAATACCAGAATATAGCTCCTTCCTGCGTTGCCACTATTAACGGTATCGAATTGGGTTACAAAGCCCTCAACTAACCGGCTTCGATTTACAAAATGTACAGAGTGGTCAAGGAGTATTAGCGCTCCAATCGAAGCGGCTGCTCCCGCAACTATGAAAATTCAATACCACATAACATTGCTCACAAATGTAAACTTAATTTTAGTGAAGAAAGTCTTCAAGCCTTCCATTGCCTTTCTTTACCAATTCAGATTGTTATCGTTGATTTTTGAAGTCTGAAACATTTGTTCCGGTATACGCTTTGAAGAATTTACTGAAATGCGCCGGGCTTTCAAAGCCCAGGTCAAAAGCGATTTCTTTTGCAGATTTTTCGGTATAATGGAGATAGCGTTTAGCTTCCAACACAATTCTGTTCCGAATGATAACGGAAGGTGCTGGTTGCTTAAGGAGGCTAAAAACGTTGCTTAGCGTTTTGGGAGATTTATTTAGCGCTGCAGCGTAATACTTAACTTCATGCTGCTCCTTAAAACTACCTTCCAGCAATAAGGAGAATCGCCTGATGATATCCATCTTTTCGTGCGGGAATTCCATATAGCTTTCACATTGGGCCTTCGCCATCCTTGTTGCTTTTATGATGACTCTTTTTAGCAGTGTACGAAGCATTTCTCCCTGGTAATTATCCTTCAGCGCCATCTCATTGGAAAAAACCTTTTCAAGGTGCAGCATTTCCTCGGTTTCCTGCTCATTTAGTAAGATGAACATCGGATGCCTGATGCCATAGAAAAGAAAACCAACACAACCTACTTCGGTATCGTGTTCAACAATGCAGTAAAACTCCCGGTTAAACTGCCAGGCCGTCAAAGTTTCCGGATGCTCAAATCTGAAATGCTGGTTGGATACCAGCGGTAGAATACAGCCCTTTGGCATGGTGTACACTATTTCGTCAATAGTGACCTGCTGGGCTGTGCCTTTGTTGTAAACAAATGTATTGATCGGATATGGGGCCGGATTGCTTAATCCATGCCCTCCGAAAAGCTTATTGCCACTATGCATGACGAATCGCGCAGCCGTTGAGTTTTCGCTATATTCCTTGATCATACCAGATGTTTCTTTACCGTACTCAAATTTTATAAGTACTGCTATCTTCCAAAATTATCAAAGTGCACTGGATATAATCCCTGCCGGTTTCCTCACTTTGCTCAATTTAGCAAAATTATTTTTTCTCAATTGCTGTGAGAACGTCCGTTCCAAGATCAATTAGCCGCTTACCGTTTATATAGCCGATTTGCTTTCTAACCAGTTTGCCTTTCGGAGAAAAGAATAACAGCGTGGGATATTCATTAATGTTCCACTTTTCAGCTAAAGCCAGGCCTTCACCTTTTTCCATGTCAATAGTGTAGTTGATAAAATGGGTATTATAATACTCCGCGGCGGCAGCATCTTTAAAAGTAAATTTTTGTAGCTGTATGCACGGTGAACACCAGGTGGTAAAGGCATCCACAAAAATGTATTTTGCCTCCTTTTTTGCCAGTACAGTTATGTCTTGCCATTTCCCTTTGGCAAATCCTATTTCTTTCGCCATGGCTGCAGGAGCTTTTGGCGATCCTTTTGCCTGGCCAAAGGATGATGTGGTTATTCCATGCGTGAGCAAAATCATGGCTATCAATGTCCACTTTAAAGGGATTTTGTTGTTTATCATGACCGTTACTTAATCTCTTTTTTTATGACTGTTGCTGCCGTCGTTAAAAGTTCGGAGCTCATTCTTTGTTTGAAATCAGGGTTGATGTACTCAAATTGAATGGCGCCGGTTTTATCCAGGATAAATACCGATGGTACGGGAAGCAAAAGGTCTTTATTTTTCCCGCCGGTAGTTTTCGGTAGCATCTCCCAGTATCCTTTAGGCGCTTTAAAGGCGATGCCGAATTTCTTAGCTAAGCTTAAGTCGGCATCCGACAATAAAGTATAGTTCAGGCGTTCTTTTTTTACCGATTCCGCCAAACCTCCCGGCATATCAGTACTAACCGCAATTAGTTGATAGCCTAATTTTTCCAGTCGAGGGGCTGACCGATGCAGGCCAGAAAGTTGCCTGGAGCAATAAGGACACCACCCACCTCGATAGAAAATCAAAATAGTCGGTTTTTCAGATATAAGCTTATTGAGATCAATATCCCTTCCTGAAGCATCGGACAGCATAGCCACGGGGATTTTTTCTCCAATTAACAAAGGACTTATATCCTCCGGCCGTTGAGGAATCACATAAGATACCTCATTATTTTCGTTTCCGGCGATCACCTTCGACAATGTCGACAAATTGCCTTTGTCCTGAGCGCCAACCATACCTATAGAAAAGGTTAACGAGAGTGCTATCATAGCACATTTCAGCATTGCATTCATTTTAAGCTTTGTTTTTATGTTCAATGTTTTTGAGCTAGCCCATTTAATGAAGGGTTACTTTGATGATTTGAGGTATTGCGGGTAAGGTTGTAAACATATTAGGATTCGGAACTGCCTCAATAGTCTTGCTTTCTTCCAGGGGTGTTCCTGATAAATTAAACTGTGTGATACCAGCACCCGGAAATTGGTTGATCGCGGTACCGTTATCGAACAATCCTATAGACGAAGAAATATCGCCCTTTTGCATCGCATCTGTGCCGTTGTCCTTCGACGCAAAAAACCAGTCATTGGAGAACCCGTACATAGTAGCGATTGCTATACGGTCACCTTGGGTAACATTTAACGACTGCGAAACGCTGCCGCCCATTTGACTGCTAATTTTCGGCAGCAAGACGGTAGTGTTTTGCGCTGCAAGCACATAAACGTCCCTTACACCTGGAACGGTTTTGAGATAGGTGGCCAGGTTGCTTGCATCGCCTTTCTGCGCCAGCTCCTTCAGGCCTTTACCCTGATCTTTTTGTCCGGTTTTATAAATGGGATTTTCAGAACCGGTATATACTACTACCAGCACAGGGGATAGGGGCGTAAAAGTGCCTGTTTGTCCGGTAAGATAAGTGCCCAGGATACTATTGTCGCCCATCTCAGCAATGTTTGTCAGACCGTTAGCGGCAGGCTTGCCAGCTTCATAAAGTGGATTAGGATTTAAAAGCGTTCCTCCTGCAATGTAGGAGATTGCCCAAACACCGGGACTGAAGGGTGTAGAATTGGATGTAGCACCCGAGGTGTTGGTAATAGTCAGTATGAAAGTAGAATTTCCTTCGTAATGCAGGTTTACCTTCATCAAGGAAGAAGCCGAAGCATAGCTATTGCCCTGAGCATCCGTCCCGTTTACTTCAGTGACGTTTTGGGCAGCAGATGCGGTACCCGGATGCGAAACTGAAGCACCGGGCATTTGATTAACCCGGGTCCCATTGTCCCAAAGCCTGATCTGTGACGAAACATCGCCCTCTATTGGTGTACCATTATCCTGGTATAGTTTTATGCCAGGATTCGTGGGTGCAAAAAAAAGATCATTCGACCAGCCATACATGGTTGCGAACGTCAGCGCTTGTCCCTTGGCGGCCGAAAATTGGAATGATACTGATTCACCAGGCATGATAAGCGGTGATGCACCATTATTTTTAAAAGTGCCCGATTCTACCAAGGGCCGCGAATCCAATACATTTTCTATAGTGATAGATGCCGCCGATATTTGCTGCATATTGTCGTTGTCTTTATCGCAGGCCGCTATCAAAAGAGGCATGGCAGCCAGAGAAAGCCAGATTGAATGTTTACGTTTCATAATCTCATTCTTTTGTTGTACCTACAAAAGTAGATGAGTCATGGGCAGGAGTTGGCGTCTGTATTTCCCGTTGAGTTGTCTAAATTTCCCGAATTGACGTTAAAGCCTCCCCAGCCACTTGAGACGTAATGCACAGCAATTTGTATTATGACACGAAAAATTTACTTGCACTTTCGAGAGTTGATTTATCCCGGGATGGGTGAATACTTAAAATCTGGTGGTGCTGAGAGACCTATTTACTAATCCAGGTGAAAACATCTTGTATAATATAAGATGTTTGATCTCTGCCGCCAGGATTAAGGCAAGCCAAAACTGACATTTTTCACCAGAGATTCTTATCTGGAGGGAATGGATGCAGCCCACCACCGGTTTAATAAAAATGGATTGTTACATGGGCCTCTTTCAAAAGAGCCTCACGCAACAATTCACCGAATGTTTTGATGGGAATCAGCTATTAAATCTTTCAATAGCTTCAGCGGCAACCGGAGTAAAAAGGTTGACTAAATTGCCGTCCGGATCTCTTAATAATAGAGATTTATTTCCCCAGGGCATAAGCGTAGGAGGCTGAACTAAATGCTCGCCTTGCAATAGTTCGGACAACTCGTCAAAACGTTGCTGCACATCCTCCACCATAAATTCAACAATAACACTACGATTACAGGCGGGTTGCGCTACGGATTCGCCGCCAAAAAACTGTAACGTGCGAACACTCCCAATAGCTAAAGTTGCTTTTCGTGTTTTTATCTCTGCAAAATCGGGCGTATACCTGTTAGCCACAACTCCTGTTAGCTTTTCATAAAAATTAATCAGCTCATCAACCTTTGAGGTGATGATCCTTACAGACATTAAATTCATAGCTTTTTTATTTTAAGCCGTGAAGGTCTAACGAGGGTATGACAACTGTCTGTCAGGAGGCCTGAATTTTCTTACGCTAGTATGCTTTCGACAATCACCCGGGCCCAATTTGCGCTGGCAGCCATGCTGATGAAGTAATGGTGAAGTAGTTGCAACATAAATAATATAGTAAGCATTGCATTAAAAATCAGATATTACATCAACTGTTTACCTTTGTTCAAACAATTGGCTGGGCGCTAAGCCGAATTGCTTTTTAAAGGCGAACGAAAAATGAGACAGGTTTTCAAAACCTACTTCATAACATACATCCAATGGCTTCTTCTTTTTTTCCGCCAGCTGGTAATAAGCCAGGTCCAATCGCTTTTGCGTCAGCCAGCGTTGCGGTGTTGTGCTGAAGGCCTTTTTAAAATCGCGCTTAAAAGTGGTAAGGCTTCTGCCTGTCAGGTAGCCAAATTTTTCGATTGGCAGATTGAACATAAAATTTTTTTCCATGTAGTCAGTGAGATTAATCTTGCCAGGCTCTTCAAAGTTAGCAAGTACCTGGTCAATCTCGTTGTTGAGTGTTCTGAGAATGCTGATAGCCTCCGTGATCTTAATAGATGCTATATCTTCCGGTATGTCCTTCATATCAAAATAGGGGATCAGCGAAGCGAGGCAACTTTCCAGTAGGGGATGATTGCTGAAACTGTAGATTTTCGGCGATTTCGGCCGGCTGGGTTTTATATCCTTGCCGGCATAAAAACTTCCGAGCCTGTCTACCGATAAGTGCATGACTACTGTCTTATGCGGTTGTCCATCTTTAGGATAATTGATAATAGTGGCTAACTGGTTCCTGGGAATAAGAAAAATATCTCCCTTTTTAAAATAATAAGTTGCATCTGCCTGTACGATCTTCGTTTCGCCGGAAAGAAACCACACCAGCATGTGGTGGTCAAACATAATATCCGACTTGAAAAATTTATCCTCGTAACTGGATAGCTTTATATCTTCGGTAATATACCGGGCCTGGTATTCCATCATTTTATTTTTTTTAGGAATCAGTAAATCAAAGATAGCGGATTGCGTAGACTCAGCTTGTTTAAAAGGCCAGGCTTTGAAAGAGGAAGGTGCATCATTAATATTATTTTCCCTGTTGTTAAATAGACTGCCCACCGTCTACCAAAAAGTTAGCACCGGTTATGAAGGATGCCTCTTCGCCTGCCAGGTAATGAATCATACTGGCGACCTCCTCAGCCCTGCCCATTCTTCCTGCAGGAATACTTTGCAGCAATTGGTTTTCCAACGTTTCATTTAAGCCAATTTTGTTCATGATCTCAGTCGCCACGGGTCCCGGGCTTACAGCATTAACACGAATCTTTCTGGAGGCCAGTTCCAGTGCGGCTATTTTTACCACTGCATTTACGGCAGCTTTACTGGCCGCATATACGGAGGCACTTTGTGGGGATATGGTGGCTGAAGTGGATGAAAGCATGATCACGGAGGCTCCCTCGTTGAGCAAAGGAATAAACCGGCTCAACGTAAAGTAGGCGCCTTTAAAATTAATGTTCATCATTTCATCAAACTGGCTTTCTTCTACCTGTTCAATGGTAGAGAATTTGGTAATGCCGGCGTTGATCAGCAGGATGTCTACTTTGTCCAATTGCGCTTTCACTGCTGCTGCAAGCTGCTCAATGTCCGGTATCCTGGACTGGTCTGCCACCAGCCCCGTTATATTGAGTTCTTTCGCAGCCTTCTCTACTGCATCTTTTCGTCTCCCGGTAATCACAACCCGGGCACCGTTTTCTTTTAGTCTTCTCGCAGCGGCATACCCGATACCACTATTGCCCCCGGTAATTACAGCAACTTTATTTTCCAGATTTTTCATTGTTCTGTTTTTTTAAGTGAGTATTATAAATTAAACTTCAAACCGGTCATGTCTTCTGTTAGCATCCAGAGCTGCTTGGCACTGGCTTCATCCAGGGAATAGGGATGTACACCCTTTTGGCTGGCAATATCAGCACACAAAGGAGCGATGTCTGCGTCCTCGCAATACACACCGCCAATAGTGTTTAATAATGTTGATGTGGCGCACCATACCGTTGTGGCAGCGCCTTGCGGGATTGTTTTCAATGATGCAGCAACCTCGGGCAGCATTTGTCCATCTGCATCGACGAATCCCATTTTCTGAAACAGTTCTAACGGAGCTTCTCTTCCCAGCTCGGTCCCGCCGATAGAACCCGGATGTACGGCGAATACCCTTACATTATAATCACGGGCACGATTATCCAGCTCCATGGAGAAAAGATTAACGGCTGTTTTAGATTGGCCATAGCCCAGAAGTGTTTCGTATGTTCTGTGCAGGAAATTGGGGTCTTCGAAATGGAAGGGGGCGAAATGATGCCCGTGCGAAGAAACATTGATTACCCTGGCGCCATTTGCCTTTTTAAGCGCAGGCCAAAGCTTTGCCGTAAGCTGGAACGGTGCCAGGTAATTGGTGGCTAATTGCGATTCTATACCGCGGCGGTCCCTGCGCAAAGGCACCCACATAATACCCGCATTGTTGATGAGCAGGTGCAGTGGCCTTCGGGAAGCAAGAAACCTGTCTGCAAATGCATCAATAGATTCCGGTGACATGAGGTCCATAGCCGCTATCTCTACGTTGTCAATACCGTGCAGGTTTTTAGCGGCCTTATCCATGTCCCGTGCAGGCACTATCACAGTTGCTCCAGCCGCGGCAAGCGTACGGGTAGTTTCCAGTCCGATGCCCGTATTGCCGCCGGTAACTATGGCAATTTTTCCTGTAAGGTCAATTCCTTTAATGACATCATCGGTTGTTGATTTTGCATTGAAGCCTGAACCAGCTGATTGTTGTAAGGCTCCCTGATAATTGTTCTGTTCCATTTTTAATTTGTTTTGTTGGAACAAAAGTAGAACGCCTTACAACCACTGACTTTGTTTAAAAGTCCTGATTTGTTTGTTTAAAAGACCAGGTAAAAATTGCACGGGAGTTGATAAACTTTTTTATTGAAGATGGATTCCAATGGGCATCAACGCCTATTCATAACGACAGGCGCGACCAGATCTTTGGTTCCTGGTGACGGGTACCGGAAAGCTCTTGGGAAAACTTAAAACAAGGTTTGATTCATTTTCACTCGTATTTTTGGCTCCCTCTAAATAATCAAACCAAACAAAAATGAAAAAGAAAATAATTGGTCTAACCTCTTTATTTCTGTGTTTTCAAATTATTTCAATCACAGCGTATGCCCAAAGGACTATCCAACTCGGCTCGGGAATATTGTTGGGAAATGCGATTCCCATTAACTCAGATTACTTTTATTCCTATACCCAGGCTATTTACACTAAAAGTGAAATGAACGCAGCAGGGGCAACAACAGCGGGCACCATTTCCAAAATTCGGTATCAAACTGTCAATGTCACTCCTTCTGTTACCTGGGATTATTGGACCATTTACATAAGGCACACTACAGTGGACAGCTTCGTTACTGAGACCGATTGGGTGCCGGTTAGCAATCTAAATCAGGTCTACGAGGCTTCACTTCCGCTCCTAAACGTTAGCCAGGCAAATACCTGGATGGAATTAACCCTGAGTAGTCCCTTTCATTGGAATGGAACGGATAATATTGTGATAGCCGTAGATGAGAACAGGCCGCTGGGAAATATTCAATGGCAATATTGGCGATCTTATCAACCAACAACCGGACCTGGCTATGCCAGAGGATTGTATTATGGAACGGATGTAAACAATCCGAATCCTGTAAGCCCTCCGGCGGCAACTAGTATTTCTCAAAACATTCCGCAGGTTCAATTTGAATTTACGCCTGACGGAACATTACCTGTTACATTTGGATCGGTTTCAGCAAAATCAACAGCTTCCGGCTTACAAGTGAACTGGCAGACTTTTAACGAAACAAACGTAGATCACTTTGAAGTGTTGGTATCGACAGATGGGGAAAATTTCAAATCAATAGGTAAATTGGCTTCGAAAGGAATCAACGGCAACTCTTCAGACAAGCTTAACTATAGCTTCTTATTACCAGTTACAGACCTGCAGGATAAAATGAGTTTTGCCTATATACCATTCCTGTTTGCTGTAGGATTATTATTGACTTTTATTAACCGCCGTACTAAACAGTGGGTAGGTGCGCCGTTGATTTTTGTATTAGTGATTTCTGGCTTTTCATGCCGGAAACACCAGGGTGAGGTGTTGATCAGGTCAGGGCGAATATTTATAAAAATTCAGCAGACAGATAAGGACGGAGCAAAATCCTCGTCGTCTACTGTAAAAGCTCAAATCGATTGACAATGATGTTACCCGCTTCGGCTAAGTTGGCTGAAGTGCGGGTTATGAAAATAATTATCTTAGGGTACTTGCATATAAACAAGTGATCAGCTATGTAATGTATGCGAAAACATAGCAGTTTCTCAAAAGACTTATTCATTCATTCATTAAGTTCATGACTAGCGATATTCAATGAACTCATCTTTTTGTTTTTCCTGCATTTTACGGATGCTGATGTCCCGCGCAATGGTTGAGACGCCGACAACCTCGCCGTCTTCGTCTTTTACAGGAGAGAGAAATATCGCCAGGTCGGCTTGCAGTCCATTTTTATGAACTCTTATGGTTTCGTATACCTGTACAGTAATTTCGTGTTTAATGTTGTTGACTTTTTCTATAAGGTCATGTATGTCTTCGGGGCGCATAACCATATGCAATGGTTTTCCTATGGCTTCTTTCGCCGGATGACCATACAACTCCTCTGCGGCTTGATTCCAACTCGTAATAATTCGGTCTAGATCGATAGAAACGATTGAATCCCGAGAGGATTCCAGGATGGAGGCGAGTAAATACTGGATTTTCTGATTCATGTAGTGCCAATAGTAGGGAGGAAGAAAGCCTATAGCCCACAGAATCCCGACCATATTGCCCCAGGGTGAAATAATTCAAGTGTTAATGATACTAAAGGTGTTGACAGATTCAGCACTCAATGTTCAATTTGCCCTATAGTAGCAAAAGTTCTGCCCGAAAATGTTGTACAGAAAAGAAAAAATAGGCAGCCGTGTAAAATCAAAAGTTACCGGATTAATTAAGTGAATCTTACCTGAATCTATTCCGCGATAGAAATCATATATAGGCTATTCCAAATTTCTTCAAAATTGAAATTGTAAATTTATCGAATGAAGATATTAATTATTGAAGATGAAAAGGAGCTCGCCCAGAGTATTGTAGAATATCTTTCCGAGGAAAACTATCTGTGTGAACTTGCTTCCGGCTTTAGCGAAGCCATGAACAAAATAGATGTATTTAACTATGACTGCATTTTGTTGGATATAACATTGCCGGATGGAAACGGACTTAAGATTTTAGAAGAACTGAAGAAGGAAAATAAACAAGATGGTGTTATTATCATTTCGGCAAAAAACTCTGTAGATGATAAAATAAAAGGCTTGCAGATAGGAGCCGATGACTACTTATCAAAGCCCTTTCATTTGTCAGAATTGACGGCGCGTATTTATTCCCTCATCCGAAGAAAACAATTTAATAACTCCAATGTGATACAGCAGGACGAATTGGAAATTGACCTTCTGGCGAAAACGGTTGCTGTGAATGGCCAACCTGTTACATTGACCAAAAAAGAATTTGATTTGCTTATCTATTTTATCGGGAATAAGAACCGGGTACTTTCCAAAAGTACGTTGGCTGAACATCTTTCAGGTGATTTCGCCGATATGCTCGATAATCATGATTTTGTTTACGCGCACGTTAAAAACCTTAAGAAGAAACTGAGCGATGCCGGTTGTGAAGCATGTATAAAGACGGTTTACGGTACAGGCTACAAATGGGAAGGATGAAAAATTTATTACATCAATCGGGCAAACAACTAACCCTCTTTGCATTTATTGTATTTGCATTGAGCGTTCCCTCGTATTTTCTTTTGGTAGACTGGATTTGGCTGAAGGAGCTGGACGAAAACAATCAACTTATTGCAGAGCGGATAGAAAATGAATTTAATGAGCAAAAGATCAGCGATGAAAAATTAGCCGAAAGCATTCAATTCTGGAACGAAATACAGCCGGTAAGCAAAATAGAAAATGTGCGAAGAAGCTTATCGAAAGACAGTTTGTATACCGTCAGGCGGGAAAATACTTATCCTTCCAGAAAAGAGGTCGTAGATCGCTTTCGTGGTTTAAAAACCAATATTAAAATAAATAACCGAAACTATGTATTGGTTGTAGAAACCAACGTGGAAGAAACCGAAGAAACTGTAACCTACATTGCTATGGTTACATTGTTATTCTTCCTGATTTTGGTAGTCGGTTTTTGGATTTTGAATAGGAGGCTTTCTGAAAAATTATGGCAACCGTTTCGGGATACTTTACAGAAACTAAAATCATTTCAATTAAGCAGTCAAAGCCGGATTGAGTTTCAGGAAACAGATACCATTGAGTTTGCTGAACTGAATACGACGCTTGACAAGCTACTTCAGCATAATATAGCTGCTTATAAAAGCCAAAAGGAATTCACGGAGAATGCTTCCCACGAATTGCAGACTCCTTTAGCCGTATTGAAAAACAAGCTGGACATTCTGCTGCAGAACGATGACCTGACCGAAAGGCAATACCATATTGCTGAAGAAATGAACAAAGCCCTGATAAGGAGTGCACGCATCAATAGAAACTTGCTGTTGCTTGCCAAGATCGAAAATAGCCAGTTTGATAAAGCCGAACTTGTTAGCCTCGATACTTTGGTTGCTCAAAGTATGGATGGACTACAGGAGCATTTTAAGGAGAAAAATATCAAGGTTAGTACTGATCTCCAACCCGGAATTGAGAAGAAAGGCAATATAGGTTTAACAGAAGTTCTAATTAATAATCTTCTCATTAATGCTATTCGTCATACCTCGCTGGGAGGAGCCATACAGGTAGCCTTATCGACATCGGCTTTTGTAGTTAGAAATTCGGGGGATCAGGCACTTGATACCGATTTCTTGTTTAAAAGATTTTCGAGGATGTCTGCCGACAATAGCGGTAGCGGACTAGGCTTGTCTATCATTCAGGAAATATGCAATCTTCAGGGGTGGCATGCCACATATCGTTTTGAAGATCGGGCGCATATTTTTTCGGTTACATTTTAGGCAAATCGTTGTTTTAACTTTATCGGTTCTTTAAAAGTATGCTACACATACAGAAATTCTAAATTTATTCTAAATTACATTGGTACTTTACATGTTAAAAGCAAGTCGGGCATGGATATTAAGAAAAGTTTAGCTGGTTTATTGGGTAAGCTTACCAGCGGCAGATTTTCCATATTATTTATTATTTTAGGCTTGTATATAGCCCTCTCATTTCTGACCCGGGTTGTATTTCTTATCTGGTCGGCAAAAGATTTGGATTTTAATTTTATCTACCTTTTAAGAGCGTTTGCTACGGGTTTGGTTTTCGACATTACCACAGGACTATCTTTTCTCTTACTATATGCCGTTTATCTCCTGCTTTTCCCCAAAAGATGGATTGGGTCATGGGCGGATAAGGTCTTTACCTACTTTTATCTTTCCATAGTCCTTATCATTATATTTTTTAGTTTGATGGCCGAATTCCCGTTTTGGGACGAGTTTGGGGTGAGATTCAATTTTATAGCAGTTGACTACCTGATATACACTTACGAAGTGGTGTCCAATATCAATCAGTCTTATCCGTTACCATTAATCATTGCCGTTTTAATTGCTTTTGTAACAGGTATATTCATCTTGCTAAACAAGAAAGGCATTTTAAGAAATGCGTTTTCCGACAAACTGCCTATGCGCGTCAGGACAATTTATATGCTTCCTGTATTGGCTGTTGCTTTTCTGTTACTGGGCATAATGAAAAATAAACAGGCTGATTTCAGCAATAATTTGGTGATAAATGAATTGGGCAAAAACGGAGTGTTTTCATTCTTTGCCGCCTTAAGGTCTAATGAGCTGGACTACGATACTTTTTATCCTAAGCTCAGCGATCAGCAGGCGTATGCTGTATTGAAGAAAACACTTTTACAGGAGAATCAGCAATACACTTCCGGGCAATGGGACAATATTAACAGGATAACAAAGGGAAAAAATGAAATCCATCCCAATATTATCCTGATTACGATAGAAAGCTTCAGCGGGGAATTTCTGAAAGCATTTGGAAATAAAGATAACCTTACGCCGAACTATGACAGCCTTGCCAATCAAAGTATCTTTTTTACCAACCTGTATGCAACAGGCACAAGAACAGTAAGAGGAATGGAAGCGCTCACACTTTGCGTTCCGCCTACGCCGGGCAATAGTATTGTAAGAAGGCCCCACAACGAACATATATTTTCCATTGCTACAATACTTAAACAAAAAAGCTACCATCCTTATTTTATTTATGGCGGAGATGGCTATTTCGATAATATGAATAACTTTTTTGGCGGCCAGGGCTTTGATATAGTAGATAGAGATCGCGGAAATCCATTGTCCGATCAGATTGAAACACAGCGGTACAATATCCCCACCGATGAAGTGAGCTTTGAAAATGCCTGGGGAATTTGTGATGAAGATTTGTACAAACAGGCAATTAAATATGCGGATAAAAGTAGTAGTGCCGGCACACCTTTTTTCCAGTTTGTAATGACAACATCCAATCATAAGCCTTACACTTTTCCTGAAGGGAGGATTAGCCTGCCACAGGGCGACAGGAATGCAGCAGTAAAATACACAGATTATGCCTTAGGTAAATTCATTGCCGTAGTGCAGCAAAAACCCTGGTTTAAAAATACAGTGTTCCTGATTGTGGCAGACCATTGTGCCAGCAGTGCGGGCAAATGGGAAATCAATATTGATAAGCACCATATACCTGCTATTATTTATAACCTGCAACAACCTGCACAAAAAATAGATCGCCTGGTATCGCAAATAGACCTGCTGCCTACACTGTTTGGATATTTGGGGTGGAGCTATAATACTGCTTTGTACGGCAAAGATATTAACCAGGTAAAACCCGGTGCAGAACGGGCTTTTATAGGGAATTACAGAACGCTGGGCATGTTAAAAAATAACCTGTTTACGCAAATAGATGACCGTAAGCGAATAAAACAGTTTGTATTTACGACGGCTAATCAATCTTTAACAGAACAAAAAAAGCTGGATCCAACATTAGCCGACGAAACCGTTGCGAACTATCAAACCGCCAGCGAGCGATTCAAAAATGGAAAGATGGGGGCAAGGTGATTTTTGTCATTGTGATATCAACGGCAGTACTACAGCCTGCAAAGGTTTAGCCAGAAATATAAAAAATACCTGTAAATTTTAATAATGAGAAATTTGAGGCTGTGTGTATGCATGTTGCTAATCCCGTTCTCTAGGATTAACGCGCAATCATTAGACAGTACCCATGTAAAGGATACGATACAGTTACAAATAGAACAGTTCAAAATAAAAAAACTGTATGTGCCTGTGGCGTTAACCGGCCTTGGCATCGCGCTTAACAGCAATAAGCCGGAATCTTTCAAAAACGAAATTGCAGAGGAACGCAATGAGCACCTGTTTCATTTTGGCACTCATATTGACGACTATTTACAACACAGTCCTATCGCCATTGCGTACGGACTGGATGCATTGGGGGTTAAATCTAAAACCGACCTGGCTAACCGCACTGCTATATTGTTAAAAGGTGAGTTGTTTAACCTTGTAGCCGTTGGTATTGTTAAAAAATATGCACACCAGCTAAGACCCGATGGTTCCAATTACTTATCCTTCCCGTCGGGTCATACGGCGAATGCCTTTGCGGCAGCTACTTTTTTGAGCGAGGAATACAAACACCGGTTTAAATGGATGCCCTATGCTGCCTACGGTATAGCGGGTACCGTAGGTATATTAAGAATGGCCAATAACAGGCATTACATAAGCGATGTGCTGGTTGGTGCAGGTATGGGCTTCCTTTCTATGAAGCTAAGCTATTGGACACACCAGTACAAATGGGGAAAGCGGAAACGTTGATCTGTGCCATTCAAAATTTCCTCTAAATTGAACGATAGCTTTGTTGTAAAAGAAGATGAAGCGATTAAATAAGGTAGCTCCCATCACGCTATTATTCTGGCTAATGAAAGTGATAGCGACAACCTTGGGGGAAACGCTGGGGGATTTCATTGCTATGACCCTCAATTACGGGTATGTGATCGGGTTAGGTATTACCTCAATAATTATAATTATTGCGCTGTTAATACAACTTAATGCCAAAGAATATAATCCTGTAAAATATTGGTTTGTTATAATCGGAACCACGACATTAGGTACTGAGATTTCTGATTTTATTGATCGAACCCTACAAGTGGGATATCTGTTGGGAAGCATATTATTGGCGATCAGTCTTGCTGGTGTTTTACTTATTTGGTATAGATGGTATAAAAGCCTGGAAGTATATCCAATTATTGAAAAGCAGAAAGAATTACTATTCTGGACAACTGTTCTGATCTCCAATAGTTTGGGGACAGCGTTTGGTGATTTCTTAACCGACAACTTAGGGCTAAATTATTTGCTTGGTGCCTTGGTAACAGGGATCGTTATAATGCTGGTAATGTTATTACATTATTTGACCAGACTTAATCATATTCTGGTATTCTGGATCGCATTTGTTTTTACCAGGCCCTTTGGCGCAACATTCGGTGATTTTCTCACAAAACCGTTAGCGAAAGGAGGAATGGAACTCGGAACGCTTAATGCGTCTCTTATTTGTATTTTTTTAATGTTTCTAATGATATTCATAACCCGGAAAACTATGAAACGTGAATGAGTTACATTAAGCCATTCCAAATTTCTTCAAAATCATTTTGAAATTTTAAGGCCTAAAAATAAAAAAAATGAGAAAGGTGATTTTTGTCTTATTAGCGTTGGTAAATGTGTTATTGGCCAATGCACAAAAAGTTTCAGACAAGGTAGTTCCGGTAGCAGTAAAATCATCGCTACAAGAGAAATATCCTAATGCGAAGGTGTTAAAATGGGAACGAGAGAATGGCAACTATGAAGCAGGATTTGAAGTGGCAACGACTGGTTATTCTGTATTGATGGATGCTTCGGGAAAGATACTTGAAACAGAAACAGAAATCAAAAAGGACGAATTGCCTGCTAACGCCAAAGCCCATGTTGCCAAATACTATGCAGGACAAAAAATCAAAGCGACAGCAAAAAATCACAGATGATAAAGGGATTGTTACCTACGAGGTAGAAGTAAAAGGCAAGGAGCTGATTTTTGATAACTCAGGTAAATTTTTAAAAGAGGTTAAAGACTAAGGAGATGCTTAAAGTCAGGTTGTTTTTTGTACTCATTTCGATTATTACAGCTTCGGTAGCTAATGCACAAGCTTCATCCATTGCTATTTCAGGTATAATAAGAAATAAGGCAGATAAATCGGCTCTTCCTTATGTAAACGTTGTTGTGAAAAATGAAAAGGACAGTTCATTTGTAGCCGGAACAGTAACTAATGATGAAGGCAGGTTTTTCATTGCCAGTATTAAGCCTGGAAACTATCGTTTGTACATTTCCTTTACAGGATTTGAGCCTAAGGAACAACCTTTGTTTGTTGGCAGCCTTTCAGCGTTTTTAGATCTTCCGCTCATTGAGTTAAACGAGCAATCGACGGTTTTGGAGGGGGTAACCGTTACAACACAAACAAACGGTATAAGTAACAAGCTGGACAAGAAAACCTACTCTGTTGCCGACAATATCAGCCAAAGCGGAGGTTCGGTTTTACAGAGTATGCAAAATCTGCCCGGTGTTACGGTACAGGACGGTAAAGTACAATTAAGGGGTAACGATAAGGTTACGGTTTTAATTGACGGTAAGCAAACTGCTTTAACAGGTTTTGGCAGCCAAACAGGTTTGGATAATATTCCCGCATCTGCCATAGATAAAATAGAGATTATTAATAACCCTTCCGCAAAGTATGATGCTAACGGCAATGCAGGTATCATCAACATTATAATGAAGAAAAACAAGCAGAATGGCTTTAACGGCAAAGTGAGTTTGACTTCGGGACTGGGTTCACTTTGGGTACGGAAAGAAAACCTGCCGAGCATAAGACCCCAATACACTTTTACGCCGAAAATCAATCCATCAGTATCGCTCAATTATAGAAAAGATAGGGTAAATCTCTTTCTTCAGGCAGATAACTTATATACACAAACGCTGAACAAAAATGAGTTTGTAACCAGGAGTTATGATGATGGTACGATTATCAATTCGCAATTGAAACGCAACAGGAACACTAATTTCCTGACTACCAAAGCGGGCGTTGATTGGAGCATTAATGAGCAAAATACATTGACCGTTTCGGGAATGTACGGAAGTGAGAAGATTATAGACCGTGGAGACCAGCCATTTTTTAACGGGGCTATCTCACAACGGTTACGTCTTTGGCAGTTCCTTGAAGATGAACTGAAAACTACTGCAATGGCTACAGCATCTTACATGCACAGGTTTAAGGAGGCAGGACACTTATTGAACGTCGGTTTTAATTACACCTTTCACAGGGAGGACGAGCAATATTTTTACGATAATTACCTGCCTTCGTCTACAGGAACAGATGCATTCAAATTGCTGTCAGATGAACAGGTATATGATTTCAATATAGACTACATCAGGCCCTTGAAATATGGCCGTATCGAAACAGGTATCAAATTGCGTAACCGGAGCATTCCCACCAATATGGATTTCAGGCCGGGAGCCAATTCCGTTTTGGATATGGAGGCCGGAGGCTGGGCAGACTATAGAGAACTGATACCAGCCGTGTATGGGAACTATGTTTTTGAAAATGAAAAATGGGAAGCTGAATTAGGCCTGCGAATGGAATACGTGAAAATCCGGTACGATGTAAACCCCAACCACAGTACTTACAAAAGTGATGGTTACAACTATACACAACCCTTCCCCAATATGAGGCTGGCTTATAAATTGAATGAGAATAATAAACTTTCTGTATTCTATAATCGCAGGGTGGACAGGCCGAACGAAGTGGACATTCGCATTTTTCCTAAATATGATGACGCAGAAATTATCAAAGTCGGGAACCCTGCGTTACGCCCGCAATTTACCAATTCCATAGAATTAGGGTATAAGAATACCTGGAGCCGCGGTTATTTTTATGCTGCACTATACCATCGTTTTGCCAATGGAACCATTACAAGAATTTCAAGCACAGTTCCGGGTAGTACACTTATATATGCCATATTCCAAAATGCCGGCAGAAGCTATAACACTGGCATGGAAGCCATTGTGAACCAAAAGGTATCTGATGCCTATTCTTTCAACATCAACGGTAATATTTACCGAAACCAGATAAATGCTTTTACCGTACAAAACAAGTATCCTGCGCCGAATACCTTTTCCGCTGACCAGCGATCTGCCATGTCGGGCAACCTGAAACTGAACAATACCTTGCGTTTTGCAAAAGGGTGGGATGCACAATTAACAGCTGTATACCTGGCACCTGATATTATTTCTCAGGGTAAGATTTTATCGAGATTTTCGATTGATGCGGGGGCGAAAAAAATAGTACAGAAAGGCAAGGGCGAATTATTCTTCAATGCAACTGATTTGCTAAACACAATGGTCATTAAAAGAAAGATTGACGGAATGGGTTTTAGGTACACCAGTAATGACTATTATGAAACACAGGTTATCCGGTTAGGATATAGTTATAAGTTTTAAATAAACCCATAAAAGGTGAAGATTTATAGAGTCAGGAGGGGTGTACGTGCCGCATCTTATATCCGGTAAATTACTTCAGCGGGATATTCTCTCCCAAAAGGAATATGTGTGTGAAGTGGTGAAGACAGTGATAGAAGTTACCGGGGATTGTCGTTTTGCGCTAACGCAATTAGGTAAATTCACTCTTGCTGCCCGTTTCATGATTGTGGTTATATAAATACCTACATGAACCAGGAAGGGATTAGCAAAGCCAGATCGGTTTCATTTCGGGTAAAATAGAACGGGCTGTCCTTAACAGACAGCCCGTTGATGTGATCAGGTTTATATTACTCTCCTTCAACGATATCCTGCTTTTGCGATTTCCGGGTGCGTACCGGAGTGCCGTCCATCTTTACAATTTTAGGCGTAAAGCGTCCAACGATGTCCACCAGCGACTTTTGTCCCTTCATCACTTCTTCGATATTCTTGTAGGCGAATGGTGCTTCGTCTAAACCGCCACCTAACAAAGTAACGTTATGCTTCACCAGTTCATCTCTTAGCTGTTTTTCGGTGATGCTTTGCATCGCTTTGGTCCGGCTCAGCTTTCTGCCCGCACCATGTGACGCAGAGTAGATAGATGCTGCTTCACCTTTGCCCTTTACAATAAAACCTGGCGCTGTCATGCTACCTGGTATAATGCCCAGCACATTTTTACCTGCCGGTGTAGCTCCCTTACGGTGTACAATTACTTCTTTACCGTCGAGCATTTCTTTCCAGGCAAAATTGTGGTGGTTTTCTACCCGCTTCAGTGGCTTATGACCCAGTTGGCGTGCTATTTTATCATGAATGATATGGTGGCAGGCAGAAGCGTAGTCGCCTGCCAGGTTCATAGCCAGCCAGTATTCCTGCCCTTCTGCTTCGGCCATATCCAGCCATGCCAGGTTTTTGGCTTCCTGTGGTAAGCGTCTTTTGCTGATTGCTACTTTTGTATAATGATTCGCAATATTGGCGCCCAAACCTCTTGAGCCAGAGTGCGATAAAAGTCCCAGGTACTTACCCGCAGGTAATTGCAATGTGTCGTCGGTTTCGTCAATGCTTACTTCTCCAAATTCAACGAAATGATTCCCACTTCCACTGCTACCCAGTTGCTTCCAGGCTCGTCCATGTAATTGCTTTAACAAAGGCAGTAAGCTAAAGGCTTCATGATCCATCACTTCGTGATCAGCGGCCTGTTTGAACTGGGCGCCACTACCGAATAGTGTCGCTTCATTGATCTCCCTGGCGAAGTAATGCTCGCGTTGTACCAGCTCGCGGGGATCGATGTCAAAAATGCTCAGGCACATCCGGCAACCGATATCCACGCCAACACCGTAGGGTATTACAGCGTTTTCAGTTGCCAGCACACCACCAATAGGAAGTCCGTAGCCGTGATGGGCATCGGGCATCAGTGCACCTGCTACTGCTACCGGTAATTTAGCTGCTGTATACATCTGGTGCATAGCGCCTTCCTCGATATGTTCCTGTCCAAAAATGTTGAACTGAATTCCCGTTTGATTTAGTGAAATGCCATTGTGCTCCAACTCTTGTTGAGGCAGCAGTTGATGGGCAATGGAGCCAAAAACATCATCGGTACTATAGTCCTGAGGCGAAGCCAATATATTACCTAAAACTTTGAGGGCTGTTTCCTTGCTTTCATGTTTGTAGGCTTTTTGCATGATGTTCATAGCGATAGAAATGACAGGTCCCTCGGGATAGCCGATATTTCTTAATTCCTTTCCGGTTAAGCTTAATTTGCTCATAAAATATTTTTTAAGCGGGATTGTGTCCGCTCTGTTTGATAATGTAAAGTTGAAGTACTACGGTGCAATGTTTTTGCACAGTAAATTTTTTTTATTGGCAGATGTTAGCTTACACTGCCGGTGTTTGTTCGATATGTAGTTATAGTACACGCATAGCGGAGATTAATACGGGATTGGGAATTAGGTAACCCTGAAAAATAAGTCAATTTTTCTTATATTAGTGTTGGTTTTCTTATTGCATAAATAAGGGCTGCCGCGGCAGCCTTTACTGATAATAAGCCATCCTCATATTGATCAATAATTCATTAACGAGGGAAAGGTCGGGACTGTCGGGTAATCCCGATTGTTTAAATAATTCAGGAAGCTTTGCCTGGATTGTTCCTGCCCGTTCCAGCAAATCTTCATATTCAAAATCTCCCCGCTTTATAGCCAATAAAAAGTCGCGATCTGTTTTGCGAACATTGATGCACTGCTCCAAAGCTATTTCCTGGGCCATCATGAGTAGCCTGAATACATGCATCATGTTTTTGGCATCATAATTTTTACCATGTTGTTGATTTTGGGTATACCGGGTGTCATTCCTTTTGGCCACCCAATCCCAATACTCTTTGTACTTTTTACAATAAACAGAATATCCGTCTTTGTTGAAATATAGTAGGCCCACAGGGATTGCCTGCGCGTTAATGCTGCTTAATGCCACATCATTGGCGCTTTCTTTTTTAAGGATGCCGCTATAATGACCATCCATGCTATAAAACATCTCGTAACAATCCCGCAAATGGGATACACTGCGCAAACCAATATTTTCCTGCTGCCAATTCCTTTGCAACAGGAAAGTATTTAGCGACATGCTTGGATGACCGGTATATACATTGCAAAAATCCAATAATGATTTTCTTTCAGGTTCCACCGGGTTGGCCATTTTCTTTTCCAGTCCCCATGCCTTTTTTATTTGAGCATAAGCATAGTTGGCAAAGGTTTGTTCGCAAAGCCGGGAAAGAAAAACAGCAGGCTGTATCTTCTCCATCAGCGGATGCCGGTATAGGATGCACTCATCGGGCAACGCTAACAGCTCCAGTATATTCGGATTGTTTTTGGCTAATAGCTCTATAAATCTTTTTAATTCAAAATATACGATATCATTGGTTGCATTGGAAACCTGCTGAACATAATCCAATGAATAAAAAAGCTCTTTAGGTAAAACAAATACGCCTTTTATGTCGGTGTCAGACGAGGGCGTATCTAATCCATAGGCACGGCTTCCAGCAATACCTTCAAAAATAAGCCAGCCATTTTTCTTAACTGTTTCTATGGTTATGGTTTGCATATACTGTTTTTAAAAAGTAATCATTTAAGGCATTCATACCTGGTTTATTGACCTTTAGAGACGGCTTCGCCCGATCCAGCACACTAAAGGAGTGGATGATCCATTCCTTTATATCAAAGTCCCAGGGATGCCTGTAGCTTTCGGGTTGGGCGCTTTTTAGGGTTATAAGTTCCCTTATACTTGTATTCACCTCTTCACGGCTGTATTTCATTAATCCTTCTATATCCATTGGTAGTACGCTGTCATCATGTATGATCCAGTTGCAGGATAATAACGAGCGGAACAGGTAAAATAAAGACTTTAACCTATAATCGGGTTGCTCTTTTATTTCCTCCCAAAATTTTATAGCTAAAGAATAGTGATGAAAAAAGACGGCTACCGGGTTGTAATACCCGGCTATCAGTTTTTTAAAATCAGCTTTAAAACCGGGTTCTTCCCAGTATATTATGGGCGATTGAAAACGTTCTATCAGCGGTACGTTTGATCTGTTCAATAGTAACAGGCACTTTCTCAGATCCCACCCGGTTGCATCCAGTTCGTCTTCCATTAACTCGATACTATCTTTATGCTTGCTCAAAGACAGATACCATTGGGTATCGTGCCGGTAGATGAATCGTACATCATAGTCGCTATCCGGAGATGGAAATCCCCATGCCCGGCTGCCTGTTTCGCAGGCATATAACAAATGTATGTTCTTATCGGCCGCTATCTCTTTTAATTTGTTTTGTATCTCTCTCATAAAATAAAATTATAACTCAACTGTGCAATAGTTTTGCACAGAATGTATTACTATAAAAAAATGTGATCCATCCGGCATGTTCATGGTGGAAATATTCTTTTTTTCAAAAAAACATCCGACACTTTCGTATCGGATGTACTCTATTGCTGCGGCATAAAGATCTGCTTGAGTTGTTCTACCAAAGCCCCGTTGCCATTGACGCTGATAGTGCTGATTTTATCAGCGATTTTTTCAACGTATTCCAGTTCTTTCAGCTTCCACAATACTGCGTTTTCTTCCATTAATTTTGCCGTGTTTAACAGGCTTCGGGTACTGGCCGTTTCTTCCCGCCTGGTAATGGTGTTTGCCTGTGCCTTCTTTTCAGCTATCAATACCTGGTTCATGATCTCCTTTACATCTCCTGGCAGTATAATATCCCTGATGCCAAAGCTCAGGACTTCAATGCCTAATACCATAGCCTGTTCCTGAACTGACTGCATTACGAAAGCTCCGATGGCGTCTTTCTTTTCCAGTAGCTCATCAAAGTTATAGCCAGAAATGTACTCCCGCAGTACCAGTTGAAGCGCAACATATAATTGCTTGTCGTAGTCTTTGTTTTGCAGAATGGCTTTTTCAATATCGGTAACCCTGAACTGTGCCCAGGCATTGATACGTAAAGTTGCTTTATCTTTGGTTAGAATTTCCTGCCCGTTGATCTCAAGCTGTTGCTGCCGGGTATCGACCCTCGCAGTAAATACCGGTACCGCGTTTTTCCACCAATAGTATACACCACTGTCAAGCAGATTATTGTATTTTCCATCTACAAATAACACCGCCTTTTCAAAACTTTCAATGGTTGCTGTTCTTACGAAAGGCTGCACCAATGCATGTTGCAAAAGGCTTCTTTCTATACTAGCTGGAATATCTAACACTGAGGTATCCAATTTTATAAAGTTGTAGTTAACGGCCAGCGTTTTCCAGAATGCATATTCTCCGGCTTTTAACACTGCTTTCAGGATGCCGTTTTCAAACTGCAATACCAGTTCCTGGTCGTTTACGGTAAACACTTCCAGCATGGCGGCCAATTCCTGGTCCTGCAATAACAGGTTCAAGGCTATAGGTGGTGTGAACGCTCCCTGCCGGTTATAAATGGTAACCGTTTCGCTCCATATCCAATAATTGCCTTCGGTCAGCAGTCGGTCGTATACGCCATTCTTAAATACAAGCCCGACTTGATAAGCATTGATTTTTACCCTTTTCATATATATTGTTTTTGGTTTTGAAAGTTATCAATACAGTAAGCATTCCGGAGCGGCAACCATTACGCGGCGGAGAAAAGCGAACTGGAATTTCCAATAATTGGGTTCTTCAAAATATACAACAGCAATAGTTGTTGTGGTATTCTAATGAAGAAGCTAATGCCTTTCTTTCCGGGTCATCTTGTCTACAGGCCCGTTCCGGTGGAGACTATAATTCTTTGGTTAAGAAATAGTCCCCGGCCGCCCGGCGCTTTACTGAACGCGTTGGTAAAGCAGTGCGTGCTGCTGTTTTCCAGATTTTAAGTCTGGTGTTCTACCGTTGAACTACCCGAATTGATCGGAGCGGGATTCGAACCCGCATAAAACTCTGTTGCTCTACCTGATTGAGCTACTTCGTATGAAACGAAAGGGGGAGTCGAACCCCCGACCCACAGATCCTGGCGCTATGCTTCGTGTATCCATAACAGCATACAAAACGTTACTACGCCTGCACTGCGCTGCCTTTAAAACAGCCACCCGGTTTATGTGTACCGTAGCGATAGCTAGTTTTGCCTTGCGGCAATATCTTTGATCACAGAACTTTTGTCACTCTTATGGGATTCGAACCCATACTTCGCTTCCTGCTGTACCTCCTTTATGCTAATAACAAACCGGTATCAATTTTATTGAAATGCATCCGACTGGTTTGTGAGATACAAACCTCAGCATAGCCCTGACCAGTGTCTCCACTGGCTGGAAGGGGGGGTAAACTATATGTAATAATAATTTTGATACCTGTTTATTATAAAAAGCGTTGCTTTGTGAACAAAGATTTGTCTTCTGCTATGCAATCATTTTGCACAGTAAAAATTATTCTTTATTTTTCTTAAAAAAAGTTCATGCCTGTTAATCGAAATGCATTGATCCGTTATAGAACGATTGATAAATGCCTCCAGAACCGTCGTCGTAAATGGACCATTGAAAACCTTATGGACGCTTGCTCCGACGCTTTATACGACTATGAAGGCATTGATAAGCCGATTAGTTTGCGTACCATTCGAATGGACTTAAACGCCATGCGAAGTGATAAGCTGGGTTACAATGCACCTATCATTGTCGTCGATAAAAAGTATTACACTTACGATGATCCTGATTATGCGATCACCGATATTCCCCTTACCGCACAGGATTTGGGTGTATTACAGGAAATATCCCAGTTGCTCCGCCAGTTCAAAGGTTTCAGCCATTTTAGTGAAATGAATGAAATGCTGTATAAGCTGGAGGATAAGATCTACAGCGAGCACCACGATCAACATGCTGTTATCGATTTTGAGAAAAATGAACAGCTTACCGGCATTGACTGGTTAGATCCCCTGCATAAAGCGATTATCAATAAACAAACATTGAAGCTTACTTATCAGTCCTTCAAAGCCCGGCAGGCAGCGGATATAGTACTGTATCCTTATTTATTAAAAGAATACCGTAACCGCTGGTTCCTGCTGGCTATGAACCGGAAGGGTAAAGAGATCGCTATTTTTGCACTAGACAGGATACAAGCCATCACTTTACTGCCTGATGAGCCCTATCGCATACACCGCAGCTTTCATCCACAGGAGTACTTTAAAGATATCATTGGTGTAACCCGTAACATAGGCGACAACCCTATCGATATTACTTTTTTAGCAAACGCTGTTCAGGCGCCCTATATCAAAACCAAACCGATTCATTCGTCTCAAACTATTGTGGAGGAAACCAAAGATGGCGTCGTCTTTTCCATCACCGTGATCCCCAATTTTGAATTGGAGCGGGAACTGATCGGCTTTGGTGAAGGTCTTACTGTTCTGACTCCCCGTTTTTTTGTTCAGCGAATCAAGAAGAAGGTAAGATCGCTGTATGATAACTATTTTGCAGAAACCAACGAATGATCAGTAGCCCGAATTAAAATGCCACAAATACACAAATACGCTTTAAAAATATTAGCAATCAAAACAAAAGATCATTATTCAGACTATCCAAATTATTAAATAAGTAATTGCTACAAAGGTTTGAAAACTCTTTAAACCTGTGGTTCAGAAGGTAACTTCAAAACCACATTTGTGCATTCGTGGCCCTTAATCAGCAATGCCTCATCATATCTTTAATTACGCTTTTGAGCCACTCATTCTAAATCCAATTACCTTTTTATCTTCAATTGGTTCGGCTGCCGTATGCTGGTTGGCGATCTCTGCGATGGTCATCGGCTCATTGATCAGTGTGTCGAACCCTAAATGCTTGCTTAACACATGTGCTTTATTGATGCCCAGCTTTCCAAACTCATACTGGGCGATCAACCTTCCTTTTCTTAATAACGCGCTGTCTATAGCCGATAAAGAGCTGTTAAACGTGCAAATGATCTGTACGTTGAGAAAGTCAGCCAGAAGACCATCTGATACATTCAGGAGGTTGGATACCGCACTGTTACTGCTATATTTCCTGCTCGTAATGATCTGCTCTGCATCTTCTATAATAAGTACCGTTTCCGGGTTATCGACCAATAGTTCAATAAAATCCGGATTAGTAATATTGCCGGCAACAGATGGAGAAAGAAACAACACCCGCTTTTTTATTTTCCCAACCAGGTGTCGCAGGTAGGTGGTTTTACCGGTGCCAGGTAAACCGTGTAATAGCACAATACCTTTGTCTTTTTTATTCCTCAGGCGCTTCACTATAGTCGCATCTACTGCTTTAAATTCATCTTCGTAAAACAGGTTCAAATCTAACCGGGTCTTCTTTATTTCCATTTCTCTTAAGAACATACGGCTTCCCTGCTGAATAACAAGGTTGATCTCCAGGGGCTGTCTTTTGTTACGCTCCTGGAAATTTTTCAATAAAGTAGTAAGTTTCATGATCAACTCATCCTGGTTGCCATCATGCAATATCTCGCAATAGCTATCATCGAGTTCTACGATACAGGCATTATTTAACAGGAAGACAGCTTTACTGTATTGATAGTTTCCTTTAGCTCTTTTAAACCAATGTTGCTGGTATATCTGAGTCGTATATGCCATGAGCAATTCTTTTACTTTAGAGAAAGCCTTGGCTCCGTCTACCTGATGCATGTAGTGTGTGCTGGGTATATGGCTGAACTCGTGCATATACAGTACGCGTGTGTCTATCTGGCTTCCGTCAAAGATGCCATTCAGGTTCATTATTTTTTGTTCTGTTGGTCTCATTGTACAATTTTATTGGCGCAACTGGTGCTGGCAAACGCATTTGGTTTTGCACGGAATGTAAAACCCTGTCCTGCTATGTAGCCCATTGCTTCTTTTAATGCATCATTACTTTTAAAGGCCGGATCAGTATTGATGTCGGCATGTACTTCTAACGCTGTATTGTATGCCGTGAAAACGTCACACAAGTCAAAAGCAGTCTCCATACTCTTCATGACTTCAGATAACATCCGTTCCTTAACGCTCATTTTGTAACTGGTCTTTTCGGAGCGAACGAACATAAATCCTCCGTTCCCTTTTCTGATAAATACAATTACAGTGGCAAAGTCGGTTTCACCGCCTTTAACCTGGCTGTCTGTACCTATACATACTTTTATTTCATGACCGGCAGCCGTTTCCAGCGCCAGCCGGTGCTTTACAGCCTCTTTAATAGAAAGCTGCAATCTTGTTCCGTTTAATGTACGCCATTGCTGTTTCATGTTTTTAGTATTAAATCATTCCTGTTTCGATCATATTTAACCATTCATGAGTAGAATGCTTCCGTATGAACCGGATATATTGAGCTTTGGGTTCCCGTTTCCATTCTTTGTACTTAAACCTGCCTTTTTCCAGCCTGACCAGGTAGGGGTATAGATGTCTTGTTGTCATGTATCGATCGATCGAATCTATTTCAGCCTCCAATGCAGTGTCCAGCTTTCTTCGTTTATCGATCATATTAGGCTGAATGGTGAGTTGAAACCTCCGGGGTTCGGTAAATACATATAGCAGGTATTCTTTGCCATATTTATCTGTTATCCAATCTGCCCGGAAAAACTGCAGCTCATCCGGTGATAAATGCAGCTTTCGCAATTCCCAATCCCGATATGTTTGCAAATGCTGGGGTTTGGGTACGAATATCTTTTTACCGTATTTTCTCCGCTTCACCGTAAATTCTTTTTTCCAACTATATTGTATCGTATTTACTTTGTCTAAGATGTTCTGAAAGAAGTCGCTTTTTTTTCCTGTTCGAACATCGGCTCTTAATATGAAGTATCTTTTCCATCCCTGCTGGTAAGGAGGGTGAACCGGTTCCCAACCCAGGTTTCTTTTTTGTTCGTAAAGAGCGTTATGCTCCCTGCTTTTTTTCAGCAGACGTTTATCAAAATCTGTTTTACGCTTTCTTTTTTTCGTTCGTTCGCTCTGAATTCTGTAGGAAAGAATTGCATCACCCCGTTGTTTATTAAGTTTTGTGTCCATAATGCGTTTATAAGAATGTAGTGCAACATTGCGCTTTGATGGGCGCTGTCTTGTTTTGTCATTATGAACAGATATTCTTTTTTCATTGTCTTAATTTTTTCCGGATTCCTTCCGGTTAGGCGGAGGGTATAAGAATCGAACTTACCTGGGTGTTACCCCAACCTCGGCTTAGCAAGCCGGTGCAATACCGCTCTGCCAACCCTCCGTTTATTATTATTAAATAGTGTAATCAGCTGTTGGCAGAAGATCGCATGGCCGCCGTGTCCTGCGGCTCATGCTGATCGTTCTCTGCTTTTGTCACCTGGTGTTTTCATGCAGGTCGTCAACGGAGCTGTATTTCGGCCGGATGCCTTGTGTCTTCATGCACTGCACGGGACGCCGGCCTCGTTTCATCTGGATTTTCTTTTCTAAAGATTATTTTTAAGAGATGATAGATTCCCATAATAATTATTAAGTACATCATAGCGGTTGTTTTAAAACAAAACCCGATCTAAAACAGACCGGGTTTACTCAATGATAGATATTTAAAACTATCACTTTGAAGGAGGAGTCCGGTTCTGTGGTATGTTGTTGGATTTTATGAAGGCAAAGCGTAGCCATTCAGCAGTAAAGTATACTGTTGTGCCTGCTTCATAAATGCCATGACTGTTGTGTCGGGTATTATTGTTTTTGGGTTTACATAAAATCATTTTTCAGTTACTGTTTTTGATCTGTCGGGGCATAAAAAAGCCCCGCCTGTTGGGGCGGGGCTGTATGTCCTCAATGCTTTTTCGCTAATAAAACGCATGATACATCAATACCCCAGCCCCGCTGTAGCCTAACGGGCTAAAGCATTTCGCTGAATTGATATGTATTGTGCGTAGCATTGTTATTGTTTTTATTTGCTGTGCAAAGGTGAAATAATTTTTTGAAATCAACTAATCTTGATCAACTTTTCTTCAAAGTTTTTTCTTAATACTGCAAAGAAGAAAAGGTAACCCTGGGTATAGATTTTTTTTAAGCAATAAAACAATTAGTAATGTAATTCGATCGGGCAGCAGATAATGGTCCGCTAACTTGCAAGAGATTTTTTTACAAACTCCCTCTTCGATTTAGATACAGGAATTTTGGTGTTGTTTTGTAATAGTAAACTTGCACCATCTTCTTTCAGGAGGCTTTTAATGTATTTAGGATTGACAAGATGTGTCTGGTGACAACGAATGAAGCCCCGCGGTGAAAGCAATTCATCATATTCTTTAAGTGGCCGTGAAACCAATATTTTTTCGTTATTGCTCAGGTAGAAAAGAGCATAAGAATTTTGCGCCTCACAATGCATAATATCTCCCAGTTCTACATAGCGCGTTTCTGTAAATAACGGAAGAGCGATCCGCTGAAAGCCCTGATCGGCATTTTTCAATTGATGGATCAGGAACTCAACCTGGGTTATACGCTGTTTTTCCAATGCTCTTTTGCGCACTTTTTGCACAGCCGTCAGTAACTCTGACTGATCAATGGGTTTTAGTAAATAATCCAGCGCTGCATACTTTATAGCTTCTATGCCATATTGGTGATAGGCGGTTACAAAAATAACCTCGAATGATCTGTTGGCTACTTTATTTAGAAAGTCAAATGAAGTTTCGTTTCTTAGTTGTATATCCAGAAAAACCAGGTCTGGCTGATGTTGCTGTGCGAGGAAGATTGCTTCGCTGACGTTGCCGGCCGAACCTGCAATTTGAATTTCGGGGAAGTTGTTAATGAGTAACCTGGATAAGGTTTCAATATTATGATATTCATCATCGACAATAATTGCTTTCATGCCAGCCAGTCTTTTAAAGTGATTTGAACAAGAGTTCCTTTTTTATTGGTAGTAACGGATAAATGGATGGGGGTTGTTTTGTAGATATCATTCAACAGGCTGATCCTGTTTTGCGATAGCGTTGATCCTTTACCCGTTGAGATACCGGGTGTATAGCCCTTCCCATTGTCGCAGATGCTGATCAGTATATTAGACCCGCTTTTTTCAAATTGAATAGTGATGTGTCCATCAGCTACAGCCGAAACGCCATGTTTGACAGCATTCTCTACAAAGGGCTGGACGAGCATAGCAGGAATTTCTGTGTTAATGGGGTCAATGTTTTCACCGGTTTGAAAATTGTAATGGAAGCCAAATCGCATCTGTTCCATCTGCAGGTAGTCATCAAGGAGCTGTAGTTCATCTTCTAAAGATATAAGTTCCCGCTCTGAATCATTTAATATTTTTCTAGATAATCTGGAGAATTTAGCCAGGTATTTATCTGCTGCCTGCATATTATTTTTCTGTAAAAGATTTTGTATCCCCGATAATGCATTATAAATAAAATGAGGATTCAGTTGGGCCCGCACAAAATCCAATTTGAGACGACTTTCCTTTGCTGATTGTTCCTGATATAGAAGCTGCGTTTTTTGTCTTCGTTTCCTGTAAAGAATAACAATAATAATGGGAATGGCCAGTAGTCCAACAGCGCTTAATACTATCATCAACCAGTCGCGCCAGGTCCGGGTGCGCAGCACAGTATAGTTAAGTGTAACACTTTGGTCAGGGAAAGCGTGTGCGAATCTGGTTGACGAGCCTGGTTGCAAAAATCCGGGTATAACAGCCACTCTGTATGCTCCTGGTCTGCTAATATATTCCTGAGGAATAGCTATCGTATAGATTGATGATCCTACTTGCAGCGGTAGATCTTTTAATAATGAATCCGGACGGGAATTGCTGGTATTGATCTGTTCCCACTGCCGGTTTAATGCAATAGAATCGTCGACCCCCTGGTAGTTGCGAATAATAAAGGCGTGATACAGCGCCGGCTCATTGTCAGTGGCCAGGAGTAGCTGTCCGGAGCGGATCTCCTGCTGTTCATTCAAGTCTACAGTTTTTAATGCTTTTGATACAAGTGGTTTAACATCTGTGTATGCAGAGCTGTCCTGCTGATGCATCTTTTTTTTTGAGGGCCTATAAAAGTGGTAGAAGGCAGCAACAGATGGGCGGGTTATAAGTTTCGTACTCACTATCTGGGTTAGCAGGCTTTCGGGATCGTTAATATGATAGGCCTGCAGGTACAATACCTTGTTGTTACAGTCAATGGGGGGCAGGAATATATTGGTTTGATAGGATCCGTCCCGTTCGTTTTGCCTGACCACTCTTCCCTTTGCGGGTTGCCAGCTGGCAGTTTCACTGCTATCTTTCTCAAAAACGCGAAACCGTATGTCTTCGATATTTATCTGCTGTTTAAGATAGAGTGAAATATTAATGCTACGCGTATTGAGGAAATAAGCAATATTTACCTGTCTGGAAAGTCTATTGACAGGATAATAGTAAGTAGTGCTGTCGTCTGCTGTTGATACAGACAGTCGAAATGTCCAATCCCCGTTCGGCCTCTGTGCTGTTACGCCGCCATATAACAACGGCTCCTTATTTTTCATCACCGTAGGGTAATATACAATTGTCTGGGCCTGTGTTGCCAGACTGTACCAGATTATTGAAAGCAGGAGCGATAAGCATTGCGTTTTTTTCATAAAATGTTTTGGTGAAACTATCATCCAGGAGATCGGTACACAACCTATAACTTGCATTTGTTTTGTATGAGTCAGTATTTGATGTTATCGGGTTGCTAAGTGGTAATAGCGTACAGTTTTGTATCTTTTTTGGATATCTGTCATCCCGGAAATGAAATTTAAGGACTGGTGGCTTAAATACCTGCTATTGAATCATAAAATTCCTGTAAATATTTGCAAAGATTTTGTTGTAAGCCGATACAGTTTTAATTTTCCTGTTTTGGAACCGAATTGATAACAGATGAAATATAAAATTTTGATGACCAGGTATTGCCTGCTTTTTGTGGCTGCGTTATGGGGAAACTACCTTTCTGCACAAAATGTAGTGGCGCAACTGGAAAACTATGCAACCAGGTTCAGTCCAGAGCGGGCCTACCTGCATTATGATAAATCGTCTTATTCACCGGGTGAAACAATATGGTTTAAAGCTTATGTATTAAATGAAATCAGTCCGGCTAATGATAGTAAGAACTTTTATATAGATTGGATTGATGAAAAAGGAAAGATCCTGCAACATACTGTAGCACCCCTTGTAGACGGCCTTACGAACGGGCAATTTGATATTCCTGCGGAGTATACAGGGCGGTCTTTATCGGTAAAAGCTTATACCAGCTGGATGCTGAATTTCGATTCATCTTTTCTTTACAGGAAGACGATCAATATTCTCAATAAAGATTCTTTAAAAGCCATGCAGAAACCGGTGGTAAAGCCGGTGCTTGATTTTTTCCCGGAGAGTGGCGACCTCATATCGGGGTTTCCTAATAAAATAGCGTTTAAAGCCATTGATCAATGGGGCCGTCCCGTAAAAATTAAAGGGGTAGTTACCGGCAGCGACGGTAAAGTGGTCGACAGTCTTCGTGTACAGCATGATGGAATGGGGTTTGTACTATTGAATCCTCTTGCGGGTTCTTCTTTCACTGCTAAATGGAAGGATGAGCAAAACAAAGAATATGCAACACCGCTTCCGGATGTTAAAAGAAGCGGCGCTCATTTGCAGATAAAAGTAGCGCCGGGCAAAAGAGAATTCAGGGTAAACCTGTCGCCCGATATTGCAACTAACTCAGATAGTGTTTATCTGGTTGGTACCATGTTTCAGCATCCTGTATTTACCATAGCCAAAGCTACAAAGGGAGATATTGTAGGTATTGTACCCACTGCTAATCTGCCTTATGGCGTATTAACGATCACCGTGTTGGATAAAAGTTGGAAACCGCTCGCGGAACGCATTACCTATATTGATAACAATGCCCCCTATATTTTCAAACCCGAAATGGAAGTGGTGCGCTGGGGCCTGAGTTACAGAGCCCGGGATGAGGTTAAAATAACGGTACCTGAGAACGTTGCGTCTTCTTTATCTGTTTCAGTAACTGACCTCAGCATTGATGCCGATACCAGTGATAATATTTTGTCCACGTTAATGCTTACCAGCGAACTGAAGGGTAAAGTAAATAATGCGGCTTACTATTTCACTAATCCTTCAGAAGAAAAACAGCAGAAGCTCGATTTGGTAATGCTTACCAATGGATGGCGCCGAATAAACTGGCAGCAAATTGTTTCCGGTGTCATTCCCAAAGTTATTTTTCCCAGAGACACTTCCTATATGTCTTTGTCGGGTACAGTAACGGGCATAATGCCCGGCTCTATCGGTGATGGCTCGGCGGCTATGATGATCCTGACGCAAAAAGATCAGCAGAATCGAATGTTACTGGTGCCGGTTCAAAGAAACGGCACTTTCAATGACCCTTCGGTGATTTTGTTTGATACAGCCCAGGTTTATTACCAGTTCCAGGATAAAAATCTCAAAGGCGCTACCGCTTTGTTCTTGCCTAACAAACTAAGAACGCCACCGGTCGGCAAGTTCAATAACAGCTCATTATTTCCCGATACAACAGGATTATGGAGGCATTTATTGCTTTCTGCAGAATTGAGTGATAATATTCGCAAAAGCAAGTATAAAGAACTGGAAGTGGTAACGGTTCAGGCCAAGGCCAAACCTTTGATCGACCAGATGGATGAAAAGTACTCGTCTGGTTTATTCAGTGGTGGTGATGCAATCCGTTTTGACCTGATTAATGACAAGTTCGCAATGGTGGGAGATATCTTCACTTACCTGCAGGGAAAAGTGGCCGGACTGCAGATAACAGGGCAGGGTGCGGGCGCCTCCCTCAGCTGGCGTGGTGGCAGCCCGCAAATTTATGTGGATGAAGTACCTGCTGACATCAGTATGGTGTCGTCCATTAATATTACAGACGTGGCATTTATAAAGGCTTTTCGCCCGCCTTTTATGGGTGGATTTAATGGCGGTAATGGTGCAATTGCCATTTACACAAGAAGAGGGAATGATGTAAAACGGGAGCCGGGAGCCGGCATACCCAGTGCCAGGGTAGAGGGTTATACCAATATCCGCGAATTTTATTCTCCTAAATATTTAACAACAGAACCGGCACCGGGAGCTGATCGCGATGTAAGAACTACATTGTATTGGAATCCTAATGTAACCATCGATCCGCGTACCAAACAGGCGGTGATCTCGTTCTATAATAACGATGTAACAGATGCTTTTAGAGTAGTAATACAGGGCATGACTGCCGATGGTAAGATTGCCCACCTTGAAGAACGGATGGAATAAGTGTATTCGAATGGAATTCGAGCATAAACAGGAAGTCCCGGCAATGTAAATGGCCGGGACTTATTGTATCCTTCTGGAATGATGGAGCTACGGTAATAATTCAACACCGTCCAAAACAATAGATTCAGCATTGATGCCCAGGCTAATAGAGCCTGCATAGTCGTAATTATACGGTGAGTATGACTCCGAAATACTGGATATCATTGCTTTTTTTAGCAGGGTTTCTTTTTTAGCTTCTTTCCCATAATTATCGGTCATAGTAATCAGGATATCATAGCTGGCCTTTTTGTTTTTGATGGCCAGTAACAGATCCTTTTCAAGCTTTACGGGTGTGGCAGAGTAATAAATGTACTTTTTAGGAGCATAGGCACTGTCTTCTTCGTAAACCTCCCGGTTAATACTGTAACTCGTGGAGGCTAGTGTTGTTTTAACGGTTTTCCCGTTGAATGTGAAGCTCATCTCAATAGAATAACGTTTTTCATTCTGAGCCCATAATGTTTGGCTCCAAAGGGTTACTACAATCAGGAGGGCGGATAAGGTGAACTGTTTTTTCATTTGTCGATGTTTAATTGAACAACGAAAATATATTATTCCTGTTTAGCATTTCCAATCTTACTACCTTTGAATATATTTAATTTTTATATGAAGAAAATTTTATTAAGTCTAAGCCTGGGCTTACCTTTTGCAGTGTTTGCCCAAACCACCACTGCTACTATTAAAGGAACTTTAAAAAATATAAAAGAGGAAGTGCCCTTCCTGTTTTACTCCTACCGTAATGGAGATGATGTGGTGAGAGATAGTGTGCCCGTTAAAGATGCGATGTACACTATATCGGCAGAATCCGAAATGCCTTTAATGGTGAACCTTTCTATTATCAGTCCTGCTAAAAGGGGAACCAGTAACAGCGCCGCATCAATATTTGTTGAAAAAGGGGTGAATACAGTGGTTTCCATAGATTCTTTTTCAAATATCTCTGTAAAGGAGTCGAAGGCTAATGCCGAGTTTTCAAAACTTAAATCGGATATCAAACCTTTTCAACAACAAATGCGCGAGCTGACAGCAGATTATCCTAAATACCGGGAGGCGAATGATACAGCTGCCATGAGGAAAGTTGAAGAAGGTTATGATGTGCTGCAAAATAAAATGAATGAGGAAGTGTATGGAGCCTATGTAAGAAAAAATCCTTCGTCCCCTGTTGCCTTATATGCGCTGGGACAGTACGCCGGATATGATATTGATATTGCCAAAATTGAACCTTTATATAACACGCTGCCGGTAGCTACCCGTAGTACTGCAGCGGGTCAGCGCTTTGGTAAAAAGATTACTATCGCCAAAGCAACTGCCATCGGAGCCATCGCTCCTGAGTTTTCTCAAGCCGATACATCTGGTAAAATGGTTTCCCTGGCATCTTTTCGGGGTAAATATGTGCTGGTAGATTTCTGGGCCAGCTGGTGCGGACCCTGCCGCGCCGAAAACCCTAATGTAGTAGCAGCGTTCAATAAATATAAAGACAAAAATTTCGCAGTACTGGGTGTTTCCCTTGATGATGAAGAAAGAGACGGTCAAAAAAAATGGTTAGCGGCCATTGCCAAGGATCATCTGACCTGGACACATGTTTCGGATCTTAAATTCTGGGACAATGCGGTGGCCAAACAGTATGGTATACAGGCTATCCCTCAAAATCTTTTGCTGGATCCGTCTGGTAAGATCGTAGCTAAAAATATAAGAGGAGAGGAGTTGCAGGTTAAACTCGCGGAGTTGATTAAATAACTCGCCGGTAATAATATTTTAAACGGTGCCCCTGTTTACAGGGGCATTTTTGTTAGCGGAATGTTTGTTGATTTCTTGTGGTAAGTTGGCAATGTATGCCTTATGCAAACGATTGATCAGCTTTTTGTATTGAGGTATCTATAAATTTGTTGAAGCCCCAATAAATTATTTTATGAGTAAGTTACTGTCATTTTGCTATTTATTATTTTTAGTAAGTGTTGTTCATAGCCAGCCGGTGTTGTTACCCCTAGGTGGTAATGCCTGGAGTTTAGATAATTTCAATAGCCCGCGGATCAGGAATAACGGGGTTGCCCGTTGGCAGGAGGATAATACAGGTTTTACGGCTTATATACGGACAACTCAGCCCGGATCAGTAAGAGTTGGGTTGGAGACGGATAAACTGTCAGCAGCTTCGCAATTATCGGTTTCCATCGCGGGTGTTATTAAAAAGATAACTGTTGATGAAAGCGATACGTTACATTGGGCAGGAGAATGGATGTTAAAAGATAGCGGCTATGTAGCTATTGTGGTAAGAGGGCTCAGAAAAACAGGAGCCGAGTATCCTGGTGTTAAAGCGCTGAGGCTGGAGGGCACTGCCATAACAGGTCAGGCCAGCTATACGAAAAACAATGAGGGCAATTTTTTTCATTGGGGTCGAAGAGGTCCTTCGGTGCATATGAATTACCAGTTACCAAAGGGAGTTGATGCAGAGTGGTTCTATAATGAAGTGACCGTTCCAAAAGGTGACGATGTGCTGGGTTCTTATTTTATGGCGAATGGATTTGGTGAGGGGTATTTTGGAATGCAGGTAAACGGGCCTTCTGAAAGGCGGGTGTTATTTTCGGTTTGGAGCCCTTTTCATACGGATGATCCCAGGGCGATCCCTGAAGATCAAAAAATAAAAATGCTGAAGAAAGGTGCTGATGTTTACACGGGAGAATTTGGAAATGAAGGTTCGGGCGGTCAAAGCTTTTTAAAGTATAACTGGAAAGCTGATGAGACACAGAAATTCTTACTTCACGTGGTGCCCGATGGTGAATCGCACACCATTTATACAGCTTACTTTTTTGATCATGAAAAGAATAACTGGCGACTCGTGGCCAGTTTCAGACGACCTAAATTGGCCACTTATTTAAAGAGACCTCATTCCTTCCTGGAGAACTTTAATCCGGATATGGGTAATATAGAACGCAAAGTGTATTTTGGTAACCAGTGGGTGCGAGATGCTAAAGGCGAATGGCATGAATTGACTAAAGCTACTTTTACAGCGGATAATACAGCTCGCGTAGGATATCGTAAAGATTACAGTGGCGGTGCCAGCGATCAGCGGTTCTTTTTAAGAAACTGCGGGTTCTTTAATGATTATACAAATTACAATCAACCCTTCGAGCGAAAGCCAACTGGTAAAAAGCCCCAGGTGAACCTCGGCCAATTGCCATAAGTAGTACCTCGCTACTCCTCGTTATTGAAATACAGCTTATAGAAGCGGCCTTTAGTATCTTCTCCATGCTCAATCATGTCGCGGTTGCCGTGAATATAAATGTGAAAATTTTTATCAAGCTTGATCACACTTTTATAAGCGCGGTTCTGGCTTTTTACAGCAGCCGGTGAAATAGAGAAGTTTTCGGCTATCTCAATATCTCTTTCGGCGGCATAGTGTTGTTTGTATTTATCAAAGCTTTCAATGAAGTCCTGGTGATGCAACACTTCGTTGTTAAAAGTTTCCTGGTCAAAATGTTGTTTTTCTTTAAAGAACGCCATACTGCGGTTCAACATATCAGCCTGGTCGGCCTTGGTTACATTGTATTGCTCGGGCAGGTGCTCTACTACGTAGGTTTTGTAGAGCGACATAGTGCTTTCGGTATTGAAATACTGATCCTGTCTTTGCTGTATGCGCAGGAAACTATCCGTCCAATAGCGTGCTTCCGCCGATTTACTTTTGGTATCCACCACCGAAACGATAAAGCCGTTTTCCCGGTCGGTATTATAGATCATGCAGCCTTTATCCAGCTTGTTAATATTAATTCCTTGTTCGCTTTCCACTTCAAACGAATCTTCAACAGGAAACACTTTTAAGAAAGGTTCTTTCTGCTCCGATTTAAAGATCCCAATCGCGTCTACCGTTTCGCCGTTCAGCAAACCTTCTCTAAAGTAAACCACATACAGCTCGCCACCTTTAACATTAGGGTGATTACCCAGGTTATATAAATGCTGTGCCAGTTGCTTTGATTGTAAAAGCGTTTGTTCCGGATTATCGAATATAGAACAAACTGATTTCCACACATCGTTATTGCTGATATGGCCTTCACTAAAGAACTGAAAATATTCCTCCGATTTGAAAGGTGTTAAAAAGTATTTGATTAGCAGATCCTTTACTTCAGGGTCAAGCACCAGTTCTTTTTTGGATAGGGTTAAATATTCTCCTTCAGACTCGTTGCCAACATTATGAACGGCGATATGGGTGATGGAACTTCCTTCGAAATACTGCATGTGGTATTTTTAAAAACGTGCAAAGTAGAAAAATTTTACTATTCCTGCAGGGAAAAATGTAAAGATTATGATCTCAATGATAGTGACTATACATGTAACAACCGGCCAGTGATATCATTTGACAGATTTTGTATGAGGGTGCCGGTCTCTCATCATTTTTTAGCTTTACCCGAAAAGATGTCCTATTTTAGAAGAGCCATAGATAAAGGAACCGCTATATAGTCTTTGCTAAAAAAATCAATATATGAAACGCAGGAAATTTCTTCAATCTTCTTTTACGGTTGCCGCAGGTATTACAACAATCGGCACACATGCATCAACCGGCGACGGAACCGCTGTACCAAAGGAAGTGTATGAATGGCGGGAGTATGAATTGTTATTTGGTGCAGATAAAAGTCTGCTGGAAAACTATTTTAAAACAGCCTTGATACCGGCATTCAATAAATACGGAGTAAAAACAGTAGGTGTTTTCAGGGAATGGAGAGAGTCTGAGCCCGCTAAATTTTATTTATTGATTCCTTATTCTTCTGCTGAAAGCTATTTTTCTATAAACGCCATGGTTAAAAATGATCCTGATTTTTTTAAGAATAGCACTTCCTACAACAATATACCAGCCAGTAAACCCGTATATAATCGCTTTACCTCTGCCCTTATGACTGCTTTCGACGGTTGGCCGGTAATGGCTGTACCGGCAGGCATACCCCGGATATTTGAATTAAGAACCTATGAAGGCTACAGTGAAGATGCAGTAAAACGAAAAATCAAGATGTTCAATGATGGCGAGTATCCCATTTTTAAAAGGGCAAAACTGAACCCGGTTTTTTTTGGTGAGGTGATTGCGGGCGACAGGTTACCCCGTATCACCTATATGATTACCTGTAATAATATGGAAGAGCGTGATAAAGGATGGGCTTCCTTTGTGGCTGATCCTGAATGGAAAAGGCTGATAGCTGATACCCAGTATGCCAATACAATTTCTAAAATCAGTAATACCTTTTTGGTTCCTGCGTCCTACTCCCAGGTATAGATGCCCGTGGGAATTTGCGATCGCCGGGTGGTATAGCAGAAGCCGGTATTATATAGCATTCCTGTCATCGTATTTTATCGTACCTTTGCACGCCTCCAAAGAGGTTTTAGAATATGAAGCATATTAGGAATTTCTGCATTATTGCACATATCGACCATGGTAAAAGTACCCTGGCGGACAGGCTTTTACAGCAAACCAATACCATTAGCGACCGGGAGATGATGGACCAGGTATTGGACGATATGGACCTGGAGCGCGAAAAAGGCATTACTATTAAAAGTAAAGCCATACAGATTAATTATAAGTCTAAAGCAGGTGATGATTATACGCTAAACCTGATTGACACGCCCGGCCACGTAGATTTTAGCTACGAAGTGAGCCGTGCACTGGCAGCCTGTGAGGGCGCTTTGTTACTGGTAGACGCAACACAGGGTATTCAGGCTCAAACGATTAGTAATTTATACCTCGCTATTGATAATGACCTTGAAATTATCCCGGTAATCAATAAAATTGATATGGATGGTGCAATGATCGAAGAGGTAAAAGACCAGATCATTGAGCTTATTGGCTGTAAACCGGAGGATATTTTGTTAGCCAGCGGTCGTACGGGTTTAGGAATTGACGAAGTGCTGGAGGCTATTGTTGATAGAATTCCGGCCCCTGAAGGAAATGAGTCGGCGCAGTTACAGGCATTGATCTTTGATAGCGTATTTAATAGTTTCCGTGGTATCATTGTATATTACCGTATTCTGAACGGGACAATTAAGAAGGGCGATAAAGTAAAATTTGTAAGCACCGGCCAGGAGTATGAGGCAGATGAGATCGGTATTTTAAAATTGAAAATGACCGAGAAGAAAGAGGTTCGTGCCGGCGATGTAGGATACATTATTACTGGTATTAAAAATGCGAAAGAGGTAAAGGTAGGGGATACCATTACTTTAGCATCGAATGCTAATCCCGAGCAAATCAAAGGCTTTGAAGAGGTAAAACCCATGGTATTTGCGGGTATTTACCCGGTTAATACCGATGAATTCGAGGAGCTGCGCGACTGTATGGATAAACTGCAGTTGAACGACGCTTCTTTAACTTTTGAGCTGGAAACATCGCAGGCCTTGGGCTTCGGTTTCCGATGCGGATTCTTAGGAATGCTGCACATGGAGATCATCCAGGAGCGCCTGGAACGTGAGTTTAATCAAACCGTAATTACCACGGTGCCTAACGTAAGTTTTATCGCTTACACCACCAAAGGAGAGAAAATCATTGTCAATAACCCGTCAGAGTTTCCTGATCCGGTTAAGACAGATCGTATTGAAGAGCCGTTTATCAAGGCTCAGATCATTACAAAGCCGGAATATATCGGTAATATTATGACGCTTTGCCTGGGTAAGCGTGGCTTCCTTATTAATCAAAGTTACCTGACTACCACCCGTGTGGAGCTGGTTTTTGAGATGCCTTTAACGGAGATTGTATTTGATTTTTATGATAAGTTGAAGTCTCAAACAAGAGGCTATGCATCTTTTGATTATCACCCGATAGGATATCGTGATAGTGATATTGCTAAGATGGATATATTACTCAACAATGAGAAAGTAGATGCTTTAAGCGCATTAATTCACCGCAGCCGTGCACATGAGTTCGGTCGTAAACTTTGCGAAAAATTAAAAGAATTATTACCACGCCAGCAATTCCAGATCGCGATACAGGCTGCCATTGGTGCCAAGATCGTAGCAAGGGAGAACATCTCTGCAATGCGCAAGGATGTAACGGCAAAATGTTATGGTGGTGATATCAGCCGTAAGCGCAAATTATTAGAAAAGCAGAAAGAGGGTAAAAAGCGTATGCGCCAGATCGGTAATGTAGAAGTACCGCAGGAGGCATTTTTAGCGGTATTGAAGCTGGATGATTAGGTAAGAGAAGTGATAGCAGCCGGTTGATAGTTTACAGGATCGGTAAATCTCAAACCTTCAACATCAAACTTGTAATTTTTTCAACTTTTTCTTTACATTTGCGGCCCTTAGTTCTTACACAATTTCATTGTTGAATTTTAAATCTTCAACTTTGACTTGAATAAATGCCCGGGTGGCGAAATTGGTAGACGCACTACCTTGAGGTGGTAGCGCTGCTAACGCGGCGTGCAGGTTCGAATCCCGTCTCGGGCACATTTTTTAGGCTGTAAATCATTGATTTGCAGCCTTTTTTATTTTTTGGTGTGTCAAATTCGTGTCACTTTTTTACGCTTACTACCACCTATTTTGACACGAAAATGACACACTAAATGACACATCATTTTACGGGCACAAAACCGGCACAGCACCGGCACACTGAGTCTGATTTTACCCTCATTTCACACCTCGTTTTTTCGAAAACTAAAGACAAAAAACACTCAAATTCCGTTACAAGGTTTAAGCTATTCCTATCGGAATGTCATAATCTGACGACCACCCATGCTAATTTAGGTCAGGTAGGACACAGTTTTTACCACTTATTTCCGGTTCATTTCCAAGGCACATTTCGACATCTAACTGTGAGCGGTAATGGCATATTCGTTGACGTATCATTTAATCACCTTTAAATGTGCAGTTATGAATATTGGGAAAAGAAAGAATCCAAAAGGGGATAGGTACAACTATTTTTACGATTTAGGAAGAGGTCCAGGTCAGCGTCCATCGACAGGTCTTTTTACTTATGTAAAACCTAAAACACAAGCCGAAAAATTACATAACCTGGAGACGAAAGTTCTACTTGATGTAAAGAAGGGGCAGACGATTATCGAAATGCAGGCAGTTGGCAGCGAGTATATACCTCAACACAAGTTTAAAGCTAATTTTCTGGATTATTATGAGGATTATGTAAAACAGAACCGTAGAAAGAATAACCGGCATCTCATTAATAGCCTGACACATTTTAAAGCCCTTATCAAAAAGGACTTTATCGCACCAATTGATATCACGGAAAATCTTTGCAAGCAATTCAGGAAGTACCTGATGGATAGGTTTACCGGTGAAACACCCGCCAATTATTTTGCTCGCTTTAAGTGGGTGGTGAATGCTGCCACAAGCGATGGTTACTTCCGTAAAAACCCGGTTGAAAAAGTAGCAGCACGCGGCACACCTAGTAAGCGATTAAAAGAGATCCTGGAGGTAGAAGAATACTTTGCGTTAATGACTACTCCTTGTCCGAACCAGCAAGTAGGATTGGGATTTTTATTTACCTGTTATACGGGTCTGAGGTGGTGCGACGTCGATACGCTTAAGTGGAATCAATTAGCCGGACATCATTTAACCACCACTATTATTCAAAAGAAAACCGGTCTGCCAGTTGTATTGTTCTTACATCCCATGGCAATGGCTATTGTCAATTACTTGAGGCCGGCAGGAGATATTTCCGAGTACGGGGATCAAAGGGTTTTCAGACTACCGCATCAGGATACCTGTAATAAGATCATTACGATCTGGATGAATCTTGCGAAAATCTTAAAACATATCACCTGGTCTTGTGGCCGGACGAGTTTCTCTGTTTTGCTTCAGGATAGAAGGGTAGATGACGCAACCGTAGCGTATCTAATGGGGCATGCAACTACAAAACAGGTAAGTAGCGCTTATAAAAGGCATAGACCTAAAGATCAATCTGCGACCATTAGTTTATTGCCATCCCCTGAAGAAATGCCTGCTCATTTTAGGATATTGTAGAGTGGAACTACAATGTAAAAGTCCAGCTCCTTCAAGGCTGGACTTTTTTTATAGTGTAGCGCCGTTAGTTTCTTTTTCTATTCAATACCCTGCTAACGGTTTTCTGTATGTACTCTAAATCGAAAGGCTTATCAATGTAGGCGTCTGGATAACCTTTGGCCCCGGTTTCTTTTCCATGATACGCAGATAACATGATGATGGGAATATGCTTTGTGTCAGTGCCGTCTTTTAGCTCTTTGCACAAATCCAGCCCATTGCCATCAGGTAATTTAATATCCAGTAAAATTAGATCCGGTATTCCTTTTCTAATTCCGCCCTAAAGGATTTAGACTATTACAGGCAATAATATTACAAGGCCCAGATTCTAAAATCAGCGATAAAATGTTTAGAATCTCCTGGTTATCGTCTAGGATAACGATCGTTTTCTTACTCATGTGTCTTTCTCCGCGACAAATGGTAATAGAAGGTACAGCTAAATAGGACGCGAAGTTAAAAATTGTGTGAGATAAGAATAGGGATATCTGTAGAATGAACGCTTAAAAACAAAAAAGGAGAAGATAGAAATCCCCTCCGTTGTTTTACATGAGAAAAAGTTCGAGGTTATTTGTCGCCTCTTTTATATTTTGAAACTACCTCAGTATCACCGGTGCTGTTGGCATTGATATGAGTGTAGTGTTTGTTATCTTTTAAAACGATTCGGTAATTAACACCATTTTTGTTGCTTACTTCGGTAACGCCATGGATTTCTTTGCCCGGGAAAGAAGATTTTACTCCAGCCAATACAACCGGGGAAAGTGCATCTTCTTTATAATAGCGAACAGTTTGGATCAGGTTGCCCTTGGTATCAAATGTAGCTCTGGTCTTTACGTCATTAGCGGTGAAATATGTCTCTACACTATTGGCTGTTTCACTCCAGGTTACATCAACGGCGCTTTTAAAGATAGCTGTAAAAGTTGCCTGCGCTTTTTCACTTATAACTGGTTCTACAGGCGAAGCAGCGGCACTAAAAGTGATCGTTAATAAGGTTGCGGCAGACAGAATTAGATTTTTCATTTTATTTGTTTGTAGTAGTTATTATCAATTGTTTCACAAACATAAGCTCAAGGGCTGCCTGGAGTCAATACCATAATGGCGAACTACGTCGAAATCACCGGTGAATAGCAGTTTTCTTATGGTGAATACCTACAGCCGAGTTTCTATTTGTGCTTTTCAAAGAATGATGCTCCTTTTTTGAGCTTCCTATATACATTTTGCAGGAAGGATTAGAATGTTACAGTTGTGGGAACAGGATTTATCGCCATAACATATTTTAAACACAAGCACTATACCTTGAGTGAACTATTGGTATTTCTCTCTCCGAAAAATGTTAGTTGAATACATAGTGTTAGCCTTTATTTACCGTCCTTATCGGATCCCTTACAGCACATCTCTCATAGGTTAGCGCCAGAACCGGAGTAAATAGTCGGTTGAAATCCTGCTTACCGTTATTAGCAAATATAATAACCTACTTGCTCCATCAACTCCCTTTTACCGGTTACTGGGCCTTGCTTCGTGCCGCACCAATGAGGATTATCTTTGATATCTACTGTGTTCGCAATACCACAAAAATTAAGTTGATGATAAAAAGCTTAAAGATCCCGTATCTTCTTTCCCGGCCCCGTATTAATATACTCACCGCTCAACATCCTGTCCAGGTCTTCTTTCTTAAAGTAACCGCCATTATTCTTATAAACCCCAAATTCTTCACATTTTTTGGCAAACTGTGTTCTGGCCAGGTTACAATAAATTAGCGCTTCTTCTGGCTTCAAAAAAGGCTTGAAGCAAAGTGCCACAGCTTTCATGACAACTATATCTTGTTTCCTAATCATTTTTTGCTTCCTTTCATTTAATACATTATTAAGATAATCTCCTGACCCTTCAATAAAGAAATCAGGAGATATTATCACTTTCAAGTAAAATCCTCTACATAAACCAGGCTACCTAAAACCGGACTATATGATCTGATATATTTTATATAACCGTACTCTTCCAATTCCCTCATACATCGGTAATATGCTGTCTTTCCAAGCTTTGATACATCCCGTAGCCGGACTTGTGTAATCGAAACGGGATTTTCTCCATTGTTCATACACCATTGCTGGAATATCGCAATGTAAAGCGCAATATGATGGGGGCCTACACGGTGATCGCAACTAGCTTTTACTAAAAAGCCAATCATTTGCTTAAAATACATATTTCACAATTTTAGTTTTCATAAATGCTCATCTAGGAGGTTCATTTTCTCTCGAGCGATTCTCTTCTTTTTGATACGCGTTCAAACGCTCCGTAATGTTTTGTAAAAGGTTATCTTTATTAGGTGCTAAAGCTTGCTGAAGCTCGATCTTAAGAGTGGCAATGGAATAGATCAAATAACTTTTGGACGGACTGCTGTTGTAATCTACATAGTTTCTGGCATCCGTAATACTTGTGAATCCTTTAACCCTGTCTTGGGGAAGTTCTAAGATATCTGACTTTAGAGTAACAAAGGAGTATCCCTCCTTTTGTAAGGCTAGAAGTGCCTTTTGGAATGATGCGATGTCCTGTCTCATAATGATCCCGCTCATAGCGTTATCCAGCAACTTGGGTTTTGAGAAAAAAAACGGTTCGTTTATGGAGTGAGGGGGGACATGCAGTTTCCATAGCTCCTTTGCCTTGTCTATTCCTCCGTCTAGCCGGGATAGGAGTTTTAGCTCTGCGATTATCTTTTTTATCTCGTTTTTACCCTTATTCCATTTGTATCCCCAATCAGAGTAATCGTAATACCAATCAGCTTTTGCCATTTGCTTTGAGATGGCCATTGCAAATACGTTTTTTAAATCTTGTTCTTTTTCCGCGATATTCTCCTTCAGTATGCGTTTTGCGTCATCTTCTAAAAGACTTAAAGATCGAAAGGTGTAATACCCTTTATCAGTAGGAGCCATTAACATATACTTGCAAGCTTCAAAGGCTGTTTTGTGAAATGTGATGTCTTTTTCCGCTAGTGTCTCACCTTTAATCTGAATAGCAGCAAACCGCTGCTCTCTTTGCCTTTCCTGCGCCAGTCTTTTGCTAAACTGTTCCACTTCGGCTTTTTCGATTCCTTTAAAAATATCAATACTCATTACTCCGCTTTTCAAAGAATTTATCCACAATATCACTATCTCATCAATGAAATTTATCCATCAAGTCCATGGTAAGGCCGGCGTAACCACTGACTACAGCGCCTTCTGCGGCACTTAAATAATGCACAGCTCCCATAATGTCTATGCTGGTAACTGCAATCCACCTGCCCACGCGTTTAAACAAGCCAGGTCGGTCTTTATTTACCATTGCCATTGTTAGTGGGGTGTTTTGCATTTGCAAGTAGGTGAGGAGTTGGGTCGGCTCATAGGGTTTTGACAGCTTCGGTTTACAGTTCCACCGATAGCCAGAGAATCTTGCGGTTGAGCTGGCTTTTAAAATCACTTCTTTGTCGATTTGTGGGAGCGTGCTTTCCAATACTTCCTGTTCAAAACCAGTAATAGTTCGCTTCAGTTGTTGAAAAGTACAGCCAGCCTCACCTACAGAGTCCACTATTGTAAATAGCTTTTCAAGCCGGGTTTTTACAGAATCGCTCCAGTTCAACCGATTAAGAAAACTATTGGGGTCATTAGTGAATTCAACAATCTTTTGAGAAATCTCCTCATGACTGGCCTTTTTTATTGGAGTGGTTGATCTTAGTTACATTCTGTAATCTAACCCGAAAATATCTTTATTCAGCGGAGAGGCTTGCTGGGGAACTTCTTATCTTGATTGTGAGACCCGGAAATTCTAGGGGCAGATTGCTATTCGTTTAAATATTCCCAAGAGTACTGTGAAATATCATATTTCCGAGGCAATACTTTTTCTTAAAAAGCGCAGTTAAAAATTCTTAAAGAGAGTTAAAGTCCGTTAGTGAGTGTTAAAATTTCATAAGAATAACTGTCTTTGGGAAAATATTCTCAACGGAAGCGACGGGCATGAAGAGCTTAGCACACAAGAAGAGCGAATGCGATCTATTGAAAATATTCACAACAATATAAATGCTTTCGAGCAAAAAAAGAGGAAAAGGAAATTTAGGGATTATACCGTTGCGGCTGTTATTACTTTAGGGTTTGTAATTGCACGCATTACGGGATATAATAATTTCATTAAACCAGATATTTATTTTGAACACACGCAAAATATTACAGTAAAACTAACAGATGGTTCTATTATAGCATTGCTAAAGGGGCTGAGCTAACCGTAGGAAGATTTTTCCTGTCAGATATCGAGACGTATTTCTCAAAGGTAATGCCATATCCAAGGTTTCAAAATCTAAAGAGCATCCGCTTATTGTTCATGGTTCACTTGAGCCTGCCAGGATCGTTAAAATGACAATCTCGTTCGAAACCCTGTTGACCGCGACAGCAAAGATACAGGAAGGAAGATTAGTGCTACAGATCACGTCCGTAGAATATAGAGGTAATATAGTTCCTATAGATATTTCGGCCTATGATCTGGATGGTCAGCTGGGTCTAAACCTGCCCTATTCTCCGGAGGTAAATGCCTTTAAGGAGATCGCTTCCGGATTGAGCAGTTCTGCCGGCACCAATATAACACTGAGTAGTTCTGCGAGGCAGCATATGATCTCTGATCTGACTAAAGAAGTAATACAGAGAACTACGGGCTATATCTCTAAAAGGATCGGGCATATCAAAGTTACCGTTAAGGCAGACCACCAGGTGTTTTTACTTCCGAAAAAATAATAATCTTAATTACAGTACCTATGAAAAATAGGTGTGAGACAATAACAGGATTTGTTCTCCTGTTTACGGTTATGTTCTCGACCGTTAGCGCACAAAATGAAGACAACAATTCTAAGGCCGATACGATTAGGGAGACATCTTATAGGGCTGTCGTTCCCTATGATGTGTATGTGACTTATAATAAGACAACCCATTTTATTTTTCCTTCGGCGATTTAGGAGACTGGGCCAGGAACTTTTCTGTTAATTGGGGTCTTAGTGTGACAGGTGGCTATGGGACAATAAACAGAGGTGAAGAGAGATTTGCCAATAGCGCTGTCATACTAAGTCAAGATAAATTTATCTATGGTGGTAGCGCCAGGCTTTCTATTGAAACATATTTAGGTAACCGGCTTCTTTTGTTGATGCAGGGAAAATGTAAGTATCTGCTGGGATGATCGTAAGAGGGCTTCAGACCTGCAACTTCAAAACACTGAAAAGTTTGTACTCTATTCTACGGCACACTCAGGAGAAGAGGGTCATGAATTGATATATGGATAGCGGACAATTTTGGTAATGAACAGACGGCAAACTTTTCTTTTAATATTAAATAATAATGATAATAAAATTTCTATATAGTTAATTATTGCTAATATCTGAATAGCTATAGAAAGAAACTATCAATAGATCATTGAGTCAAATTTGAATTTTCGATAGTTGCTAATTTCGCTTGATCTTTTGAAGATACTTAGTTGATAGTGAATAAGCATCTTACTCCGATATTCAAATTTAACTGTGTTTAAGTTTTATAAAATCCAGAGGTACGTCTAGTGTGGCTGCTACTCTTCAATGTACTAACAATAAAATGGAGCTTCTTTAAGCAACAAAACAAAATACGATTCGCTCTGGGTTGAATATAGTCAATTCAAAATCGAACGATTCTATAGGGCTAAAATACAGACACAACGCCGTTCCTTATTTTCTAATTATTTCTATAAATTCTTATCATGAAAAAAATGTCTTTTTTTTTACTTTTATTTTTGGCCATTGAAGCTATAGGGCAACGCCCATACATTACAGTCTGGAAAACAAACAATAGCGGAGTCAGCGCTACTAATCAAATCAGGGTACCTGCTGAGGGGTCTTATACATATGTATGGGAGGAGGTGGGAAACCCAGGCAATAATGGCAATGGAAGTGGTGCGGACGAATTAACCATTACGTTCCCTTCTATCGGTACTTACCGCCTTTCAATGACACCAACTGGTACAATACCTTTTCATCGTATTGCCTTTCCCGTTTCTCCGCTGGTTGATAACAGGAAGTTGCTGTCTATCGAACAATGGGGCGATGTGGTCTGGAGTAGTATGCAACGGGCATATTACAGGTGTAGTAGTTTGGGTGGTCTAGGGCCTGTCGATGTTCCTGATTTAAGTAATGTAACAAACATGGCAGCAATGTTCCAGGAGGCTGGTAGTTTTAATTATCCTATAGGGAATTGGAATGTAAGCAACGTAGTTATTATGGATGCGTTATTTTTTTCTGCTACCAGCTTTAACCAGCCTATAGGAAACTGGGACGTAAGTAACGTTACATCAATGGCAAGTATGTTTTGGAACACACCAAGGTTTAATCAACCTATCGGAAACTGGAATGTAAGCAAGGTTACCAGTATGGAAGGTATGTTTGCCTATGCTACTGACTTTAATCAGGCGATAGAGGGGTGGGATGTAGGTAATGTTACAACAATGAGATTAATGTTTATAGACGCACGAAATTTTAACCGTCCAATTGCCAATTGGGATGTTAGTAAGGTGACTGTAATGGATTGGATGTTTTCTGGCGCTCGAAGTTTTAACCAAGATATCGGGATATGGGATCTTTCTGTTCTAGCCAATGCAACAAGGATGCTAGATAACAGCGGAATCAACTGTGAGAACTACAGCCACATATTGCACGGTTGGGCGAATAATCCACTTACTCCTTCGGGAGTGCCATTGGGTGCTGTTGGTCGTACTTATGGAGTTGCGGCGGCAGTTGATCGTGATATGCTTACTAATACGTTGAATTGGACGATCAATGGTGATGGACAGGGGTCCTGTGTAGTGACGTTGCCTGTGGTTTTTAATGACGTGAAGGCGCGGTACAGGAATGGGCAACTGATTGTAAACTGGAGAAGTTTAACAGAAACCAGTAATAGCCATTTTGATATTGAGGTTTCTGCGGATGGAACAAATTTCACAAAAATAGGTACTATAAAGAGCAAAGCCATTAATGGGAATTCGAGCCAGGAGCTGCATTATGAATTTATTACTGCTTACAGTGGATTGGCAGCATTGGGTCTAACCGCTTTTATGTTCCTCGGTGTCTTAGGCAAAAGAAAATCCCGTCTAATGTTATCCCTGATAGGGATGGTATTGGTTGTAGTCATTTCCTGTAGCAAATCTGTAAGTGAAGCAATAGATAACAAGCAAAAGATTTTTTATATAAGAATAGCACAAACAGATAAGGATGGCACAAGGACCTTTTCCAAGGTAATTAAAGTGGTTTCTGAATAAAGAGGCATATGTTACTATCATATACAAGGTTAGCCCGGTCGAAGACCGGGCTTTTATATTATTAATATTCAAGTAGAATATTATTCTTGTTCTTTAGATCTTCGGGGCAATTCAAAATGTGATCGGAATCGATTTCTATCCATGAAGGAAGATAATCTTTCATTTGACCGGCACGAATGCGCTGCAGGATTGATCCTGATTTGCGTTCATTTCTGGCCAGTTCTTTGTTATATAATAAAAAGTTTAAATAAGCTGATATGGTAGTAGTTAAGTCAATTCAAACCAACTATAGAGATGTAATGAGATCAAAATTCTAATTTCTTCCTTAGAAATGTATCTGGCCGTATATAATTGGAATGCTGCTATTGGGGTATGGACTGCCATTACCACAATTGAATACTTTACTATCGGGAATAATATACTTTTTTCACCTTTATAATTGTTATCCTGCTCCCGGTATATCATTTCAGTGCAAGAAATATCGTAAGGGCTAACCCATTTGATGCGGAAGTGCTTTTTAGTGAACAAAATATTGTTGTCAGGAATAGGAACAAAGATCTGGATGAAGTGAAAGACTGGTCGTGGATAAAGCGTATGAATATGACCAGAGGAACTGTTATGTTAGACCCCAACCAGCCAGAAATACTGGATAGGGAAAAGTTAACAGAAAATGAATGGCTTTTTTTTAAGAATATCCAAGAAAAAAATCCAACAGGAAGAACAAGTCTTTTATTGTTCAAAGAAAAAGCTTGCAGCCTGTTTGAGAAAATACAGCGGGAGGTTTTGGGGAAGCAGGAGATTTTATCAAGGGGGCTGCACCGCTTTAATAAGCGAAAAGGCGTTTCCGTCCGATAGGAAGGAAGCGTCTTTTCGCCGCCTGGTGGCCCAAAATTAAAGGCTTAGACTTGCTGCATATTGTAGTTAAAGAACAATACCAATTGTCTTATTCATGCTTTAAACACCACTAATAAACCTAATCGTTTATTAGTGGTAGGAATTTGTATTGTATTTACGAGGAATAACTTAATATGTGAAGTTTCAAGACTTTCGCTACATTTTCTCTATAATTATTTACGTAGATTTGGTTAAGGCTTGTTTAAAATAGTTGCCTGTCTTCATTCGGGCATTATCATGTCAAAACTATCAAAGACAACTGTTTAAAACGGGCAAGCTCGTGGCAGACGATTGCCGTTGGAGGTTATTTATTAATTCATTTTTCAATGGATACTAAGCAAAGGTAAATCAAAGCTAGAGAAACCTGGATAAGGTGTTATGAACAGCTGGGTTCAATAAATAAAGCTGCTCGAAAGTGTGGTATTCCCCGATCTACCTTGTACAGATGGATAAAGCGATTTAAAGATAATGGTAAGGATGCCTTAAAAGTTCATTCCACACGTCCAAAAGTTTTAGCTAAACAAAAGGTCAGTGATGAATTAGTCACACTTATAAAAGCCATACGAGTTGAGTATAATTTTGGCCCACAAAGAATAAGCCTTCATCTTCTTCGAGTCCATAATATGGATATTTCTGCACCTACGGTTTGGCGGGTAATTAAAGAGAGCGGAATGCCTAACATAAAAAAATATAGGAAGCATGGGCAGACAACCCGCTACAGCAGGCCCATTCCAGGAGATCGGGTTCAAATGGATGTTACTAAAATAGGCGCCAAATGCTATCAATTCACGGCCATTGATGATTGTACCCGGATGAGAGCAATTAAACTGTACCCAATAAAAAGCAGAATCCACTGTAGATTGTCTGGGTTATGTGCTTGATACTTTTCAATTCCCTGTACATAGGATACAAACTGATTAGGGAACCGAACTTTTCAATGATTTATTCCAGGAAGAGCTAATGGTTCATTTTATAAAATTTAGGCCCATTAAGCCTAGAAGTCCACATCTGAATGGAAAGGTCGAAAGATCCCAACTCACAGATAAATCAGAGTTTTATTCAATCATTAATCGTAAAGAAAGAACTCTCGATCTTGCTACGAAATTACTTGAATGGCAAAATTTCTATAACTACAAACGCCCTCATGCATCATTGAATGGGAAGACCCCAAACGAAAAACTTCTTGAATTGGAAAACCTGATACCTATTCAACCAGATGTAACAACAAAGTATTGGGAACAGGAAGTCGAAATAATACCACGAAACAGCAAAATGTACTACAGAAATCGATAGGCATTTTGTCTCACATGTCTTGAAATATCACATCTTAGGACTGAATTGGTCAAAGGCTTATTTGGTGCTGTATTGTGATTAATGCTAATGTTTTTTTATAGCAACGATGTGAATTGTGCAATTTGTGATATTTTTAATCGTTTGTAAGTTGAAAAGTAGTGAGTACCCCTGCATGATCAGATGGCCAAACATCATCGATGTCAGGAGCTGTCCTTATTATCTTTGAAGTAATTGCTTTTATTCCACACCCCTTATAATAAATGAAATCTATTCTGCAGGCAGGCAATTGTCCGTAAATAGGTGACCATGTACCTTCTGATTGCGCTACTTCATTGGGGTTTATTTCCCTGAAACTATCTTTATATCCTTTGGCCAATAAATAACGTGAAGTCGGGAAAGCAACAGGTCCATATCCAAAATGTAAAGGAATGGCAGCTTTTGTCCAGTCAAGGTGGCTACATGAGTTGAAGTCGCCTCCAATGATCACTGGTATATTTGAGTCTTTCAGATATGGTTCTGTGTCTTTTGAAATAATTTCGTGTATGTCTAACAGGTTTGACATAGAGTCCTTTGCTATCCATAAGTTAGTATTTGAACCCTTGTTAGGGTAGAGTGAAGTGTATTCGGGATTAGTTGCATACCTGAGCCAACAAGCATTCACCAGAATTTTTTTGCTATTGGGTAAAGTGAGTATCACTGGATTTGAATTGAAAGTGCTATAGGGAGGTAAATGTTTAGCTATAGGAAAACGGCTATATATGGCAAGATTGTCATTAGAAGATGCTGTACTTAGAAAGTAATTTAATGATTCGGCAATACGCAATTGTGAGCCATATGCTTCTTGCATAGTAATAATATCTGCATGTGTTGCTTTTATTAGATTTATAATGTTGTTGATTCCGTTATTTCCTACGTGTATACCTCCATGCCATATATTCCATTGTAAGACTTTTATAATATTGGCATCGGTGTAATTGTTAGGTGTTATTGTTGGAGCAATAGATGAATTTGTAGTCTCCGGTGTATAATGCCTATTATTTAACTCAAAAACAGGAATGTCTATTTTTATCTTATTTCCTATGGCAGCCTTGGCAGAAAAGTCAGCTGTAATCAAGAAATAATTTATACCCGCAGATAAACGAATAGGCGTATTTCTTTCTGAAAGAACAATTTTTTTAGATGGGATTGTTCCTTTTCCGAATATTTCTGATTTTATAGTTGAATGAGCTGTCTTGCCTGTGTGATAAATATGTATTCGCGAAATGTCTGATAGAGCTGATACTGACGATAGGTCCAGAGTTATGCCTGTAAGTGCTAATGGTGTTAGTGAACCGGTAACCGCAATTCTTAATTTTAATATGGCGTTGTCGGAAGCTCCTTGGTCAATGTCCCATTCGCTATGAATTGTTATTGCGTTAAATAATTTCTGTTCTTTTGCGGGTTTTACAAATTTTGGATTATCATTTATTTCGGTATATGCCAACGGCTTTTGTCCTTTATAATTATTTCTTCCGTTTCGTAAATGATAAGCTTGGGAACCTTTTCCTACCCAATTAATAGCAGATTTATCTATACCGTCATTAAAATTATAGTAAGCCACAATTTTCTTAAAATTAGGATGTGACGGATTAATAGATTGGTGTGCCCATTTTTGTATTGTCTGTGCAGCTACCTCAGTCTGCCAAATGCGAACTTCATCCACCCAACCCCCAAAAGCAGTTTTTTCTATTTTCGCATACTCCAATGGCACCTGGTATGATTGGAAATGCAATTCTCTTACTGCATATTTTTACGCCATCCAAATAGAGATGAGTGAAAACTCCGTTACAGCTAATAGCTACATGGTGCCACTGATCATTTAAAATGGTAGGAGATAATAATTGTGCGCCGGCGCTATGTAATTTTCCTTTTTTGATAACAAGTGGCAGATTTTCAGCCGTATTTAAAGCGCCTGTATTCACCACCGCCAAAAATCACCTCTTCTTCTTTCCAAGAGGTGTCATTTCCTTTGATCCATGCTTCCAGAGTCCAGGGCGCTTTCATAATCCCTATACCTGTACGTATCTGATATCTTCCTCCTATCCAGATTGCAAAGCAAGGTTGGTTGTCAGCATTTTGGGCAATATATCCCAAGGGGGATACAATGGAGAGACAATATAACAATATGGTTTAACTCTTTTTGAAATACTCCTACTTATATGATGATTATTTTAAACGTTATTTCGGGTTTCCAATTAAATATAAATGCTGTTTTGCAGGTCAAGGCCGTTCACTGGAACGACCTTTACTTATCGAAGGATAAATGAACAATGTAATTTTTAAATCAGGCAATGAACATTTCTGTTTATAGTTAAGGTGTCAAATATTAATTACAAAAGTAGCCTGTGATATCCAGGTGCCATTATCATCATAATATACCGTAATTGTTCTGTCCTGGCCGCAACCCGCTTCTGCTTTAAAGAATACACCAAATATGTTTTCTGCTGATGTAACTGGTGTGTAAGTAATAGGATTGCCATTAACAACAGTATAAAAAGCGCATCCATCTTCACTTACTACTTTAAATTTATTACCAACATTCAGGTTGTTATACTTAAAGTAAACTGATTTTGTATAAGGCGATGGAGGCGCAGGAGCTGCATGCACAGTAATGCCGGCAAAATTGCTTTCTTTTAAGTTGGTAACTTTAATTCTACTAACACCAGGGGCGCTCATATCTGATACCTCAGCGGGAATGTATGAAATAAAAGATAGAGACAGAACAAACAATAAGAGTAATAAAACATTCTTTTTCATTGTAATTTTTTTTTGAGAATTATAAAATTTGAGAGTTTAAATATTTGAATAGCTTTTTACGATTTCCTTATTCCCAACCATGGGGTTGTTGCAATTTTGGGTTTTGCGTTGTTTGTGATATCGGTATCGGGAAATAATAATATTTTGGAGCTACAAATGTTCTGGGTGCTAATCCGGTTACAATAGGTCCTCCGGTTTCTCCGTTCTCTAATGGAATGCTACCTGATTGGCCAAAAGTGCCTACTTTATAATAAACAAGTGTCACACCAAGCGAGTTTTTTATTCTTTGATCAACGGGAGGAATTGTAGCAGTTCTGCTTACTAAAATTATATCTGCAACATTGTCTCCTGTTAAATCATATTGGCCCAGTCCTGGGAAATACATTCCCTGTGGATACTTTTCAAATACCTTACCTCCATTCCAACGCATTAAGTCATCGTACCGTTTGCCTTCAAATGCAAACTCCACTCTTCTCTCTCTTCTGATTTCCAAAATAGCTCCTTTATTGGCGCCTGTTACATCAGAGAATTTATTCGCTAAAACCGGATCTGGGTTGGCATTTGCATTTGCAAGGTTGAGCCCGGGTATACCGGCTCTTGTTCTTAATAGATTAATGGACTTATCTATATCTGCCTGAGTGAGGCTGCCGAGTTCGGCACTGGCCTCAGCATAGGTAAGCAGCACTTCAGCGTATCGTAATTCCGGAACGTCTGCGCCGCCCCTTACGTTTGGATCAATGCTGTTTTGATAGCCTTTTTTCTGGTAATATCCTGTAAAACCCGTACTTAAAAGTGGTACCAGCGGAGTTGTGGCCGGCAGCCTTACAAATCCAGGAGTCATAAATGTTGCATAGATCCGTGGGTCTCGATTTTTAAATTCTTCTACGTATTGTTTTTTCTGGTAGTCGTCAGTACTGGTAAACCGTGAACCGTCTATCATTAAGTACTCTTGTACTAGGTCTCTTGAAGGAGATTGCTCAAAGTTGGCCGAAACAACACTGTTGATGTCAGAGCCCGCTTGTTTTGCTACATCATAAACTGTATTTAAAATCACTTCCTTGTTCGCGCTCAGGTCCTGGCTAACAAACAGGTCGCCATAATTAGGTGTCAACAAAAATTTTCCGGAAGTAATAATATCGTTAGCCTGAGTTTTTGCCAGCTCCAGAAAACGGTTGGCAGTATTCTGCAAATTTAATTCGGGATGGTATTTCCTGTAAGTGCCCTCATGTAATGCTAAACGGGCATACATTGTTTTAACTGCCCAAAGACCCGGTGTTCCTGCCGGCACGCTTTCTCTTACATTATTTACGGCATAGTCCAGATCTTTAAAAATGCTGTCTATAATGAGGCTTCTGGGATCACTGGCCTTATACAAACTTGCAGAGTCTGATGCTTCAATTACGTGGCTGTACCATGGAACATTTGAGTATACTTTCACTTTATCCATATAGAATAAAGCCCTGTAATATCTGGCCAGACCTGCATAATGATTTTTTACTTCTGCGGTGGTATTAGCGCCGGAATAGTTATCTAAGAAGTAATTAATATTTCTTAGAGTAGACCAGCCCCAAAAGCTGGGCGTATTGTCGGCAGATATATTACCAGCGAGCATATTTTTCATGCGCACATTTCCTGTTGTTGAATAATCATCTGTTGATTGCTCGTCACTGTTTACATAAATGCTTGTTCCTCTCTTACTCAACATGCCATTCACATATAGGCTTAAATCACTTTCTGTTTTAAAATAAAGTTGTGGCGAAATAACCGTTTGCGGGTATCGGTCTAAAAAGTCCTTTTTACAGGAAGCCGTTGCTATGATCAACAAACATAAGTATATATAATTTTTCATTTCTTTTGCTTTAAAATTTTTACGATCGATTACTAAAATGTAACATTTAAGCCTAAAGAATATTTTCTCTGGTAAGGGTAGGCCCAGCCGTATCCATCAACAATAGATTCAGGGTCGAGATACTTTTTGATTTTAGAAAATTCGGTAATGTTGTCGCCAGTAAAAAATAATCTCAACCGGTCTATTCCTATTTTCTTTGTTAACTGGTTTGGAAGTGTATACCCAACTGTTATGTTTTTAACCCGTAAATAGGATGCATTAAGTAAGTATTTCGATTGTGCCAGATCTAAACCATAATCTTTGCCTCCCTCGTGATAGTTATTGTCTGCCAGCCACGATTGTAATACCGGATAATAGGAGTTGAGATTTGCGTCAGCAAGTCCCGCGTTAATATAAGCTTGGGGATAGCCCGCTCTTTCTTCGGCAGAAGCAGCTTCAGGCCTGTAGAAGTCAAGTAACCAGGGGTACATGTTGGCGTATGGCTGCTGGTAAAGCCCCCAAAACAAATAATGTTGAGGATAATAATCCATTTTACCCACCCCTTGTAAAAAGACGGATAAATCAATATTGTTCCATGACATATCTACATTAAATGAATACCTATACCGGGCCTGGCTATTCCCAATTATTTTTAAGTCTTTCGGATCTTTATCGCTAAGCCCCTGGATGATTTTTTTATCTCCGTCCTGGTCAATATACTTCGGCCAGCCTGGTACAATTTCAAGGGCTCCCCAAGGAATAATTGCCGACTGATCCAGAGTGGCTATATCTGCCTTGTCTTTAAAAAAGCCATCACTTTCAAGACCCCATATTTCTCCAACTGTCTGTCCTTGTCTCCAGGCTGCTGAAAATAGTCCAAGTGGATTATCGTATTTCGTAATCTTACTCTTGCTGTCCCATAACTGGCCTTTTATTGTGTAAGAAAACGGTTTGTTAGCTACTGTAAAATTGTTATTATAGCTCGCTGTAAGCTCCCATCCATTTGTAGACATATCGGCAGCGTTTTGCTGGGGCGCACTGCTTCCCAGAACGGCCGGTAGTACCTTAGCGGGGCCAAGCATCCGGTGGTCTTCCTTACGTAGTAGTCAAATGTAATATTCAGATGGTTTTTAAAAAGTCCTATGTCCGTTCCGAAATTGTTTGATATAACACTTTCCCATGTATAATTATTAGGATCGACTGACAGGTTAGGAGCTGAGGTAACAGGCGTTCGGTTGCCACCAATAAGGTAGCCGGAGGTTCCGATTGGCAGATTCTGCAAATAACCATAGTAGGCTACTGACTGATTACCCTGATTGGCATATGAAGCCCGCAATTTAAAATTAGGAATTATGTTTTTAAGTTATCCCAGAATTTTTCCTTGTTTACTACCCATGCTCCGGACACTCCCGGTGTGAACGCCCACCGGTTGTTGGAGGGGAACCTGGATGATCCATCCCGGCGCGCAATGAAATCGAGTATGTAGCGATCTTTGAACGAATAGTTTAAACGGCCAAAATAGCTGCGAATAGCATATTCATAATAGGAGCTGCCGAAACCAGACTGAGAGATGGAGGCCGATGTATTATCAACCGTTAGTGAAATGTAAGGCAGGTCTCTTGATATAAGCTGGTTTCTGCTGGCTGAGGTAGGGTCCCATTGATAGTTCTCCTGGTTGTAACCGGCAGTTAGGGCAAAGCTATGTTCTCCCCATTTTTTATGATAGTTCGCAAACAGATCGTAAATATCCTGAACAACAGTTCCGTTTACGGTAGAAATATAACCAGGAGTATTGACCTGTCGTACATCATTAGGGCCGTACCCCACTTCAAAGGGCAGGCTCGAGTAGTTGCCTTTCCATAGTTCCCTTTTGTTACTCATAGATCCAGTAATAACAAGGTCTTTATCAAAGAAGCTAAGAACACCTCTGAGGATATTATTAAATCCAAAGCGGGTTTCAAGATTTCTGCCACCATCAACCAATCCTCCCGCTAAAACCAGCTTATATCAAGAGACCTGCCTTACATTTCACTAACGGTTGATAATACATCGGCCTCCATCTCTCAGTCTGGTTTCGGCAGCTCCTACTACGAATATGCTATTCGCAGCTATTTTGGCCGTTTAAACTATTCGTTCAAAGATCGTTACATTCTTGATTTTATAGCTCGCAGAGATGGTTCTTCCCGGTTTCCCTCCAACAACCGGTGGGCATTTACACCGGGAGTGTCCGGGGCATGGGTAGTAAACAAGGAAAAATTCTGGGATAACTTAAATAACATAATTCCTAATTTTAAATTGCGGGCTTCATATGCCAATCAGGGTAATCAGTCGGTAGCCTATTACGGTTATTTGCAGAATCTGCCAATTGGAACCTCCGGCTATCTTATTGGTGGCAACCGAACGCCTGTTACCTCAGCTCCTAACCTGTCAGTCGATCCTAATAATTATACATGGGAAAGTGTTATCTCGAACAATTTTGGAACCGACATAGGACTTTTTAAGAACCATCTGAATATTACATTTGACTATTACGTAAGGAAAACCACCGGAATGCTTGGCCCCGCTAAGGTACTACCGGCCGTTCTGGGAAGCAGTGCGCCCCAGCAAAACGCTGCCGACATGTCTACAAATGGATGGGAGCTTACAGCGAGCTATAATAACAATTTTATAGTAGCTAACAAACCGTTTTCTTACACTATAAAAGGACAGTTATGGGACAGCAAGAGTAAGATTACGAAATACGATAATCCACTTGGACTATTTTCAGCAGCCTGGAGACAAGGACAGACAGTTGGAGAAATATGGGGTCTTGAAAGTGATGGCTTTTTTAAAGACAAGGCAGATATAGCCACTCTGGATCAGTCGGCAATTATTCCTTGGGGAGCCCTTGAAATTGTACCAGGCTGGCCGAAGTATATTGACCAGGACGGAGATAAAAAAATCATCCAGGGGCTTAGCGATAAAGATCCGAAAGACTTAAAAATAATTGGGAATAGCCAGGCCCGGTATAGGTATTCATTTAATGTAGATATGTCATGGAACAATATTGATTTATCCGTCTTTTTACAAGGGGTGGGTAAAATGGATTATTATCCTCAACATTATTTGTTTTGGGGGCTTTACCAGCAGCCATACGCCAACATGTACCCCTGGTTACTTGACTTCTACAGGCCTGAAGCTGCTTCTGCCGAAGAAAGAGCGGGCTATCCCCAAGCTTATATTAACGCGGGACTTGCTGACGCAAATCTCAACTCCTATTATCCGGTATTACAATCGTGGCTGGCAGACAATAACTATCACGAGGGAGGCAAAGATTATGGTTTAGATCTGGCACAATCGAAATACTTACTTAATGCATCCTATTTACGGGTTAAAAACATAACAGTTGGGTATACACTTCCAAACCAGTTAACAAAGAAAATAGGAATAGACCGGTTGAGATTATTTTTTACTGGCGACAACATTACCGAATTTTCTAAAATCAAAAAGTATCTCGACCCTGAATCTATTGTTGATGGATACGGCTGGGCCTACCCTTACCAGAGAAAATATTCTTTAGGCTTAAATGTTACATTTTAGTAATCGATCGTAAAAATTTTAAAGCAAAAGAAATGAAAAATTATATATACTTATGTTTGTTGATCATAGCAACGGCTTCCTGTAAAAAGGACTTTTTAGACCGATACCCGCAAACGGTTATTTCGCCACAACTTTATTTTAAAACAGAAAGTGATTTAAGCCTATATGTGAATGGCATGTTGAGTAAGAGAGGAACAAGCATTTATGTAAACAGTGACGAGCAATCAACAGATGATTATTCAACAACAGGAAATGTGCGCATGAAAAATATGCTCGCTGGTAATATATCTGCCGACAATACGCCCAGCTTTTGGGGCTGGTCTACTCTAAGAAATATTAATTACTTCTTAGATAACTATTCCGGCGCTAATACCACCGCAGAAGTAAAAAATCATTATGCAGGTCTGGCCAGATATTACAGGGCTTTATTCTATATGGATAAAGTGAAAGTATACTCAAATGTTCCATGGTACAGCCACGTAATTGAAGCATCAGACTCTGCAAGTTTGTATAAGGCCAGTGATCCCAGAAGCCTCATTATAGACAGCATTTTTAAAGATCTGGACTATGCCGTAAATAATGTAAGAGAAAGCGTGCCGGCAGGAACACCGGGTCTTTGGGCAGTTAAAACAATGTATGCCCGTTTAGCATTACATGAGGGCACTTACAGGAAATACCATCCCGAATTAAATTTGCAGAATACTGCCAACCGTTTTCTGGAGCTGGCAAAAACTCAGGCTAACGATATTATTACTTCCGGAAAATTTTTGTTGACACCTAATTATGGCGACCTGTTTGTTAGCCAGGACCTGAGCGCGAACAAGGAAGTGATTTTAAATACAGTTTATGATGTAGCAAAACAAGCGGGCTCTGACATCAACAGTGTTGTTTCGGCCAACTTTGAGCAATCTCCTTCAAGAGACCTAGTACAAGAGTACTTAATGATAGACGGTTCACGGTTTACCAGTACTGACGACTACCAGAAAAAACAATACGTAGAAGAATTTAAAAATCGAGACCCACGGATCTATGCAACATTTATGACTCCTGGATTTGTAAGGCTGCCGGCCACAACTCCGCTGGTACCACTTTTAAGTACGGGTTTTACAGGATATTACCAGAAAAAAGGCTATCAAAACAGCATTGATCCAAACGTAAGGGGCGGCGCAGACGTTCCGGAATTACGATACGCTGAAGTGCTGCTTACCTATGCTGAGGCCAGTGCCGAACTCGGCAGCCTCACTCAGGCAGATATAGATAAGTCCATTAATCTATTAAGAACAAGAGCCGGTATACCCGGGCTCAACCTTGCAAATGCAAATGCCAACCCAGATCCGGTTTTAGCGAATAAATTCTCTGATGTAACAGGCGCCAATAAAGGAGCTATTTTGGAAATCAGAAGAGAGAGAAGAGTGGAGTTTGCATTTGAAGGCAAACGGTACGATGACTTAATGCGTTGGAATGGAGGTAAGGTATTTGAAAAGTATCCACAGGGAATGTATTTCCCAGGACTGGGCCAATATGATTTAACAGGAGACAATGTTGCAGATATAATTTTAGTAAGCAGAACTGCTACAATTCCTCCCGTTGATCAAAGAATAAAAAACTCGCTTGGTGTGACACTTGTTTATTATAAAGTAGGCACTTTTGGCCAATCAGGTAGCATTCCATTAGAGAACGGAGAAACCGGAGGACCTATTGTAACCGGATTAGCACCCAGAACATTTGTAGCTCCAAAATATTATTATTTCCCGATACCGATATCACAAACAACGCAAAACCCAAAATTGCAACAACCCCATGGTTGGGAATAAGGAAATCGTAAAAAGCTATTCAAATATTTAAACTCTCAAATTTTATAATTCTCAAAAAAAAATTACAATGAAAAAGAATGTTTTATTACTCTTATTGTTTGTTCTGTCTCTATCTTTTATTTCATACATTCCCGCTGAGGTATCAGATATGAGCGCCCCTGGTGTTAGTAGAATTAAAGTTACCAACTTAAAAGAAAGCAATTTTGCCGGCATTACTGTGCATGCAGCTCCTGCGCCTCCATCGCCTTATACAAAATCAGTTTACTTTAAGTATAACAACCTGAATGTTGGTAATAAATTTAAAGTAGTAAGTGAAGATGGATGCGCTTTTTATACTGTTGTTAATGGCAATCCTATTACTTACACACCAGTTACATCAGCAGAAAACATATTTGGTGTATTCTTTAAAGCAGAATCGGGTTGTGGACAGGCCAGAACAATTACGGTATATTATGATGACAATGGCACCTGGATATCACAGGCTACTTTTGTAATTAATATTTGATGCCTTAACTATAAACAGAAATGTTCATTGCCTGATTTAAAAATTACATTGTTCATTTATCCTTCGATAAGTAAAGGTCGTTCCAGTGAACGGCCTTTACCTGCAAAACAGCTTTTATATTTAAAAAGTATTACAATTATATAAACATATTTATTTATGGCCCAGGGTAGAAGAGACTTCTTAAAAAACGCAACGATACTTTCCGGAGCTGCCGGTTTAAATAACGTGCTGCCATCGAGTATCAAAAAGGCCCTTTCCATTAACGCGCCCAGGGGTACCACTTTTTACGATGCCGAACATGTCGTTTTCCTGATGCAGGAAAACCGGTCCTTCGATCATATATTTGGTTGCATGAAGGGTGCACGGGGCTTTAACGATCCGCGAATCAAAACCCTCCCCGACACCAACAAAGCATGGATACAGAAGTCTAAAAACGGCAATGCCCATGCTCCTTTTCATATAGACATCAATAAAACAAAAGTGACCTGGCAGGGCGGCCTGCCACACGATTGGCCCGATCAAAGCAGGGCCCGCAATAATGGCAAGTACGACCAGTGGATACCCCAAAAAACAGAAATGTGTATGGGGTATTTTAACAGGGCTGATGTTCCATTTTATTATGCCATGGCCGATGCTTTCACCCTTTGTGATCATTACTTCTGTTCTTCACTCACGGGTACTACCCCCAATAGATTGTTTTTCTGGACCGGCACCATAAGAGAAGCATTAAATGCTGATAGCAAACCGGCAGTACGAAATTCACAGGCAGAATCACGTCATGGGGCGTTTGTGGACTGGAGCACTTTTCCCGAGTTACTGGAAGACAATGGCGTTAGCTGGAAGATATACCAGAATGAAATATGGACTGCCGAAATTGATGAAAGTCTCAACTATTGGGTGGGTAACTATGGCGATAATGCTATTGAATATGTAAAGCGACACCGTGTACAACTGGCCGCTTACTTCCGCAAACACGGAAATGCGAAAGCCAAACCCGCTCTGACAGCAGAAGAAGTGCTGGCACAATATAACCAGCTCAGTCAACGGGAAAAGAATTTAATAGACAAGGCGTTCTCTAATAATATGGAAGTGGAAGAGTACCTTCAGTTACAACCTCACACTTTTACAAATGATAATGGGCAGGAGCAAACAGTGAATATACCAGCTGGCGATATTTTCCACCAGTTTCGAAAAGATGTTGATTCGGGCAACTTGCCAACTGTTTCCTGGTTAGCTGCACCCCAGGCTTTTTCTGATCACACCAGCTCTCCACTGTATGGCACCTGGTATGTATCGGAAGCATTAAATATACTCACTAAAAATCCGGAGGTTTGGAAGAAAACCATTTTCATTTTAAACTACGATGAAAATGATGGTTATTATGACCACCTTCCTCCATTCGTCGTGCCTGATCCCAAAGATCCGGCAACAGGTAAGGTTTCGGCGGGAATTGACACCACCGCTGACTTCGATGCCGCCAGGAACTGGCCGATAGGGCTAGGCTACCGGGTTCCCATGATCATCGCTTCACCCTGGAGCAAGGGAGGCTTTATCAACTCCCAGATACATGACCACACTTCAACCCTGATGTTCCTGGAAAAGTTTCTAAAGAAAAAAACAGGGAAACATATCGTATCTAAAAATATCAGCAGCTGGCGCAGGGCGGTCTGCGGTGATCTCACGTCAGTATTCAGACCGTATAACGGCGAGCGGTACCCCCTGCCCGATTTTCTTAAAAAAACACAGGTAATTGATAGTATACAAAATGCAAAGAACAAACCAACGCAGGTGATACCTCAACCTCTGTCTGAAAAAGAGATCCAATGGATCAACCAGAATCAATCTTTCTCTGGGCAGGGTTCTAATTGGATGGCAGAACAGGAAAAAGGCACAAGACCGGCCTGTGCACTACCGTATGTGCTTTATGCCGACTGTTTTATCGACAAGACGAAGAAAACGGTTGAGCTAAAATTTGAAGCAAGTGCAAACGATCAGCATATAGGGGCACCATTTAACGTGTATACACCATCGTCTTATAAAAAAGAAAATGGGAAAACCTGGTTTTACACAGTAGGAGAAAAAGATATATTAACAGATAGCTTGCTGTTAAATCATTTCGACCGGGATATCTATGACTTATGTATCAATGGCGCCAATGGTTTCTTCAGACACTACAGGGGTGATATACAGGATCCTGAGCTGGATGTAATATGTAAGTATGAAACAACAAAAGGATTAGTTAACCGCTATTCAGGAAACATTATCCTGGAAATTGTTAACAATGGTAAAACCGCGCTTACACTTTCATTAACTGATAACGCTTATGGCAGAGCTCTTCAACAGTTTACAATAGATGCCGGTGGTAATAAATCGATAAAAATAGATTTGAAAAAAAGCAGTAGCTGGTACGATTTTACGCTTGCATTTAATGGCAATAAAGTATTTAAAAAGCAATACGCCGGCCACGTAGAAACCGGTGAAATATCGATCACCGATCCGTTTATGGGCGGTATATTGAGTTAGCTTATTTGCGCTCGTACTTCCAGTTTCTGCCCTTTCCTTCGGCAATCCACTCTATTGCAGATGCTATGCGCTTATCGCGTGTAGCATCTGTTTTAGCTTCTGTGATCCATTGAATGTATTCTTTACGATGAGAGGGCGCGAATTTTTCAAAAACAGCTTTCGCTGCCTTGTTCTTTGCCAATGCTTTGCTTAATGATTCCGGTACAGGTAACTCCGTTGTTTTTTTTGCCGGAGCCCTTTTCAGCGTTACACCCGCATCGGCTAACGCAATAGCTTCTTTTACCGCAGCCAGCAAGTCCATATTTTTTGGCAGGTCTTTCACCGATTTAATATTTGCTATGCGGCCAAACTCAGAAGCACGGTCTTCTGCTTCTGCCAGGTAAGGTTGCAACGATTTGATCTGCGCACCCAGCCAAAAGCCCAGGGCACAATGCTGTTTAAAGGCAGCCAGGCTACACAGCATTTTTCCTTTGTAATCAAATGAAGGAACACCCCATTTAATGGACTCGGTAATATCAGGCGATGCCTTATGCACTATAGTTCTGAAATGCTCTAATACAGGTTTTGCAAAATCGGCAGCCTTAGCAATATAAACATCTACTTTAGGATCAAATGTTGGCATGGTATCAAATTAAAAAAGCAGGCCATATAGCCTGCTATAAAATTAAGTTTAAAACTTATATATTTAATTACCGCTTCCGAAAAGATTACCTACAGCGCCTTCCAGCATAGGAAATTTTTCAACCACATAGCTTTTAATGGCTTCCAAAGCTTTAGCAGCCTGTTCGTCGGTTAAACCTGCTTCTGCCTTTAACTTTTCTACTAATTCGTTCATTGTAAAATTTATTTAGAATTTAAAATCTGATATTCACTAAGCTGCTTTTACCAAACCCATTTTACTCTTACTAAACTTGCGTTCAGCATAATCCCTTGTAAGCGTAAACGATTTTTCGGAGGAAGAAGGAAGCTCATACATAGCATCTGTAAGAATACTCTCACAAATGCTCCTCAACCCCCTGGCGCCCAGCTTGTATTCAACAGCTTTCTGAACCATAAAGTCGTACACTTCGTTCTCAACTTTTAACTCAATACCTTCCAGTTCGAATAGCTTTTTATATTGCTTCATTAAAGCATTCTTGGGTTCGGTAAGAATATCTCTGAGTGTATCCGGATCCAATGGCTCCAGGTGTGTTACAACAGGTAACCTACCCAAAAGCTCAGGTATCAATCCAAAGGTTTTCAGGTCCTGAGAATTCACAAATTTCAACAGGTTCTTTTTCATGTCTTCCTGCTGCGCCTTATCGACATTAAAGCCGATGGTATTTGTTTGAACCCTGCGACCGATTATTTTATCTACTCCATCAAATGCACCACCACAAATAAATAAAATGTTGTGTGTGTTTACTTTGATTAATTTTTGATCAGGATGTTTACGTCCTCCCTGCGGCGGTACCAACACGTCGGTCCCTTCCAATAATTTCAATAACCCCTGCTGTACACCCTCACCGCTCACATCGCGGGTAATGCTTGGGTTATCACTTTTACGGGCTACCTTATCAATCTCATCGATATATACAATACCACGCTCGGCCGCTTCCACATCGTAATTACAAACCTGCAACAGGCGCGTCAGAATGCTTTCCACATCCTCACCTACATAACCGGCTTCAGTAAATACAGTTGCATCTACTATTGCAAAGGGTACATTTAAGACTTTAGCAATACTGCGCGCCAGTAATGTTTTACCCGTACCTGTCTCCCCTACCATCACGATATTACTTTTTTCGATCTCTATTTCGTTATGCGGATCGATATCCCTCCCCGCCCCGGACCTTTGCTTCAATCTTTTAAAATGATTATAAACAGCAACAGCCAACACTTTCTTGGCATCATCCTGTCCTATTACATATTCATCTAAAAAGGTTTTAATTTCCATAGGCTTTTTCACGTTCAGCGAAAAACCCTGGGTTTGAGGATTTTCTTTAAGATGTAATTCCTGGTCAATTATTTCCTGGGCATGTTCTACACAATTCTCGCAAATATGGCCATCCTGACCGGCGATCAGTATTTCTACTTCATCGCGGCTACGACCACAAAACGAACAATGTAAAACCGAGCCTGATATTTTTTCCTTCATATATAATTACAAAGTTAAAAAAACCACCTGTAACAAGTGGTTTTTTTAAAAAGTATTCGCTACTTAAAGATTTATCCGGAAAAATCTATATCTAATTCATTCATAACAGATTAATCCCGGAAGATCTTCCAGCAGCTGTTATAAAACTTATAATTTTTCTACTATTTTATCCGCGATACCGTATTTAATAGCTTCCCCTGCATCCATCCAGTAATCACGGTCGAAATCGCGCATGATCTCATCAATGGTTTTACCGCAGTTATCCGCTAATATTTTAGCACCAATGTGCTTTACACGTTGTGTTTGTTTAGCTTGTATCTCGAGGTCGGAACTTACGCCACGAATGTAGCCACCCAAAGAAGGCTGGTGAATCATCACTTCTCCGTGAGGATATATGTAGCGGTTTCCTTTTTCTCCGCCGCTGAGCAGTATACTACCCATTGATGCAGCCAATCCCATACAAATGGTGTGTACGGGGCTACTGATCATTTTCATGGTATCGTAAATAACCATGCCACTGGTAACTACACCTCCGGGGCTGTTGATATAAAAATTGATCGGAGTTCCGGGCTTATCAGCTTCCAGCAATAATAATTTTGTTGTGATCTCCCGGGCACTTTTATCGTCCACCACACCCCACAAATACACTGCTCTTTTATCAAAGAACATTTGTTCCAGGCGCTTGTTAAGCATCATCAAATCATCGCGCTTATCCTGCGGTTCTTTCGGCTCTTCTTCCTCGCCCTCATCGTCACTCACTATGGGGCGCGCCCATTTATTGTTATATATGTTTGAAAAGTTCATGGTATAGTCTATTTCTTTTTGTTAAGTAATAACACTTCATCGATCAAACCGTATTCTTTTGCTTCAGGAGCGGTCATCCATTTATCGCGTTCAAAATCCCTTTCGATCTGCTCAATCGGTTTGCCGGTATGATCGTTCACGATTTCGTACAGCTCATTTTTAAGCTTACGGATTTCGTTCACAGTAATTTCAATATCGCTTGCCTGTCCGCCAATAGCTCCACTGGGCTGGTGCATCATAATACGTGCATGCTTTAAAGCAGCGCGTTTACCCTGCGTACCGGCGCCTAGTAAAACACAGGCCATAGAAGCTGCCATACCTATACAAATAGTAGCTACATCAGGCGATACATATTGCATGGTATCATAAACACCCAATCCTGCATAAACACTACCGCCCGGGCTGTTAATATACATATTGATATCGCGTACACGGTCGGTACTGTCCAGGAACAATAACTGGGCAGTAATGATATTGGCCACTTCATCGGTTACGGGATAGCCCAGGAATATGATACGATCCATCATTAAGCGGCTATATACATCCATTACGGCCACATTCATCGGACGCTCTTCTATAATATTAGGCGTAAGCGCTGTAACCAGGTGATTACCGTAGCTATGCAGGGTATTGCTTGAAATGCCCTTGTGCTTTACGGCGTATTTTTCAAATTCTGAATTAAAGGTCATAAGTCTCTAAATTGATTATTAGTAAACGTACAGAAAATTTTTCATTCGGTTTAAACACTGAGAATGAAAAATGTACAAATCGATGCGATCAAATATCTGTCCATTTACAAAAACACAAAAAACTGTGACATGTTGACTGAAAGACGGGTATTTTATTAGTCAATTGGGCAGTGCTAGTCAAAGCAGGCTCAGGCTTGGGGCAACATGATCCGTATATTTTTAGGCTGAATGATTGCAGCTATTTTATCTACCTTACCAATATACTCTCCATCTACCTGGAAATGTGCACGATGCTTGGCGAGTATGTTTACAGACCGGGTTTGATGTATCTCCATATTTTTATTGTCAAAACCGAGGGAGAGCATGATCTTTAAAAATCCCCACAAAGTCAGGCGTTTTACTATTACAATTTCGAATAAACCATCATCAATTTCACCTTCCGGATTAATAACAGCGCCAGTACCATATTTCCCAGCATTGGCAATCACCACCATGATGGCTTTCCGGCAAAAACTTTTATCGTCATTTTTTATAGTTACTTCCAATGCCTGCCTCCGGATTATGGTCTTCCAGGCTACTTTAAGATACCCTATTTTTCCCCGGGTATCCCCTTCTTCAAAGTTTTTGATCAGCTGTGCATTAATACCCACATCGCTTAAATGCAGGCAAAGGTGTTTATCATTAAGAAGAATGGTATCCATATATGTTTGCCGCCCGCTGTCAATTATCTGCAGCGCGTCCTCCAGTTTTGTGGGGATCATCAATTCTTTTGCCATTCCATTAGCTGAGCCGGCCGGAATAACACCCAAAATCATTGGCGTGCCCCTTACCGATTTTGCAACCAGCGAAATGGTTCCATCTCCACCTACTGCAACTACCTTATCTGCTTTGGCATCTTTTATGTACTGGTCAAGCGAATTACAATCAACGGGATCAGGAAGATGATAAAACTCAAGTACCACATCTTTTCCTTTAAAGTAAGCCTCAATACCGGCCTGCCAGTCGTTATTGTTTTCGCCCGATGTTTTATTAATTACGAATAAGATTTTGTCCGGCATAAATATTTAGTAAGTGTTTAAAGAAGCCCTTAATAAAAAACTACATCTCATCAAAAAGCCCCACCTCAAGGTTTACGAAGGTTTTGGCAACAAGACCCATTGTACATTGATGGGGCACGCATTAACACAATCGGCTTCGCCACGTGAAATTTACAAAAACGGCTTTTTTCACAATACCCTTGCACTACTTAAAACATTTATGATAAAAACAATGCCAGATGCACGGATCCAGGTGAAATGGCAAGGAAAAATATGGGAAACCAGTACGGCTTCCGACGGATTTTTCAGTATTGATCTACCAAACGAAAAACCATTGGAACCGGGTGACTATACAGTAGAAGTAGCGTTAGTTAGCAAAACCGATCAGAAGCTGTTAGACACCGCAGTGTCCCACATTGTAATACCGGAAATCAACCAGTTTACTTTTATCTCGGATATAGATGACACATTCTTAATATCCCACTCAGAGTCGATTTTAAAGCGCCTTAAATTACTGCTGACCCGCAATGCCCACAGCCGTAAACCTTTCGATGGTGTGGTAAAACATTACCAGGCCTTACAGCTGGCTCAAACAACCGCAGATAAGCCTAATCCCTTCTTTTATGTGAGTAGCAGTGAATGGAATTTATATGATTTTATCAAAAAATTTATTGAAAAGAATGAACTGCCCGATGGTATTTGCCTGCTGAATCAAATACAAAATCTCGCTAATGTTCTTAAAAGCGGTCAAAAAAATCACGCCAGTAAATTCGCCCGTATCGTAAGGATCCTGGAGGCCTACCCCACACAACGTTTTATTTTATTAGGAGATGACTCTCAACATGATCCTTACATATATAGCTCACTGGTAAAGAATTTTCCCGGGCTTATTTCAGCTGTGTATATACGGTGCGTAGGTAAACAAAGAAAACAAATGGTACTGGCAGAACTGGATCAGATCTCGGGCAGGAACATACCCGTCTGCTACTTTTTACATAGCAGCGAAGCACTGAAACATTCTGAAAGCATTGGTTTTACCTATATGAAAAAAGGCGCTTAAAAGCGCCTTTCGTCTATTTATTTTGTATTTCCTGTTAATGGTGCGCGTGTTGATGCTCGCTAACCATTTTAGAGAAATCTTCAGCACTGATTTGTTGTGCTACAGGTTTGATCTGAGTTTCAGCCCACTCAAATACTTTTTGAGACTGAATACGATTGTAAGCATCTTCTACATACTTACGGTCTTTCATCATCCTGTCGATATAATCATTTACCCAGGGCTGCTCAGTATCGTTTGGCATCATACCGCCCATATAGCTGAATAATTGCGCCTGTGCGAAAGCCTTTAATTCATCCTGCTTTACATCGATCTTCTGATCTTTCATTATTTTTTCAGAGATCAAAGTCCATTTTAACTGGTTAAGGAAAGTGGGCATTTCCTGATCAATCTGCTCTTCTGTTTTAGCAGGCTGACCTTCCTGGCCCTGCGCATTTTGTGTTACCAGCCATTTGCGTAAAAATGCTTCAGGGAATTCGATGGTAGTATTTTCCACCAGTTTGTGGAAGATCTGGTCCTGTATCTGATTGCGGCTTTGAGAAGCCCAATATGCGAATATCTGATCCTTTACTTTCGCACGAAATTCTTCCTCAGTTTTTACATCTCCTTCGGGGAAAAGCTGGTTGAAGAATTCTTCGTTCAATTCTTTCTTCTCCAACTCAGATACCTTAGTGATATCCAGTTTGAAAGTTTTATTCTTATCGGCTTCGTTATCCTTGCTCAAGCCTAAGTCTGAAGCAATGAATTCTAATTCTTTATCTTCAAATGCACTACCCAATACCACCGTAATGCTATCGCCGGCTTTTTTACCATTCAGCTCTTTTTGAACTGATTCTGCAAAATAGCTCAACAGCAAAGAGTTGTCTTTTTTAACTCCGCCTTCAACCGGGTTGCCAGCGGCATCAACTTCTTCAAAAGTTACGTTGATCACATTATTAGCGCCATCAACGGCTTCCTTGTCGGTCATATTACCATATCGATTCTGAAGTCTTTCAACTTCTTCGTTAATCATCTCATCGGTAATATCAATATTGTAACCAGTAATATCAGCCTTGGCTAAATCTGCCAATTCGAACTCAGGCTTCAATCCAACTTCGAAATTAAAAGTATATTCACCCGGATTATTCAGATCAAATGCAGGCACATCCATTTCCATAGGAAGCGGTTGAGCAAAAATTTCAGTTTTCTCCGTTTGCAGATGGCTGATAAGTTCTTTATCAACAGACTTTAATACTTCGTCGGTAAATAAAGAAGGACCGTACATTTTTTTGATCAAACCAGCGGGAACTTTACCAGGTCTGAAACCTTGTATGCTTGCTTTTTTGCTATATTCTTTGAGAGACTTTTCGAAAGAGGGGAAATAATCGGCCTTATCTATTTTTACACTGATCTTCTCGTGTAATTGGCCTATCGGTTCTTTAGTAATTGTAGCCATGAGTATGTTTAAAATTAAAAAGTCCAAGGTTTAAGGTTACTAACTTTAAACCTGCCCCTGCCCGTCCGGTCAGGCTGGCTTTTTAACCTAAAACCTTAAACATTTATAAAGTCCGGATGAAGGGACTCGAACCCCCACACCTTGCGGCATCAGATCCTAAGTCTGACGTGTCTACCAATTTCACCACATCCGGAAAAGAACATTATCCCGATATTTTATCGGAAGGGCAGCAAAAGTACGGCTTTTATTTAATATTGCAATTTTTAATTCACAGCATGCAACTTTAAAACGTAAAGAATGATAAAGCAACTGGTTATGCACTGGCTGACATGATGATTGCTTTACAGCTTACATCTTTCTTGCTTCAGAATTGTTATATTTTTATATATTACAGTTATAAAGCCGCCGGTAGCGCATTATTAGAAAGATACACAACGAACAGACGCAGGAGACAGACAATGAAGACTATAGAGCAAAAACCCAAATACAATTTAAACGACGAAGAAGAAAGAAAGCTTATTGTGCGCGAGTACCGCTCGTTGTTACGGCTTTTGAAGGATAAACTGAAGCCGGGTGACAAGGATTTAATACGCCGTGCTTTTGAAATGGCTGCGGAAGCTCACAGCAGCATGCGCCGGAAAAGCGGCGAACCCTATATTTTACATCCCATTGCAGTGGCTAAAATTTGCGTGGAGGAAATTGGGTTGGGAGTGCGTTCCACTATTTGTGCTTTACTGCATGACACAGTAGAAGACACAGATGTTACCCTGCAGGATATTGAAAAAGAATTTGGATCGGAGATTTCCCGCATAGTTGACGGGCTGACAAAGATCTCGAACGTTATTGATACTACAACTTCCCAGCAGGCCGACAACTTTAAAAAGATCCTGCTAACATTAACAGACGATCCACGCGTTATTTTGATTAAGCTGGCCGACCGCCTTAATAACATGCGTACGATGGATAGCATGAAGCGGGAAAAGCAGCTTAAAATATCGTCGGAAACGGTTTACATTTTTGCCCCCCTTGCCCACAGGATGGGTTTATACGGTATCAAAACCGAATTCGAGGACCTGGCGATGAAGTACCTGGAACCGGATATTTATAAGGATATAGCCAGGAGATTGGCGGAATCAAGGCGAGAGCGTACCCGCTATATTAACGAGTTTATCAAGCCCATACGCGAGAAGCTGGAAAAAAATCACTTTAATTTCGAAATTTACGGTCGCCCCAAAAACATCCATTCCATCTGGAATAAGATGAAGAAAAAGCAGGTGTCCTTTGAGGAGGTATACGACCTGTTTGCGATTCGTATTATATTGGATAGCCCGCAGGAAAAAGAAAAAGAGGAATGCTGGAAGGTTTACTCGCTGATCACCGACGAATATACACCTTCCATCGAGCGGCTGCGTGACTGGGTAAGTAATCCTAAAGCCAACGGTTATGAGGCGTTGCACACAACCGTAATGGGACCACGGGGTAAATGGGTGGAGGTGCAGATCCGCACCAAACGCATGAATGAAATAGCAGAAAAAGGTCTTGCAGCGCACTGGAAATACAAGGAAGGCACCTCCAGCGAAAACCGGTTCGACAAATGGTTTCAGCAAATCAGGGAGTCGCTCAATAACGAAGACCTGGACAGTGTTAACTTCCTGCAGGACTTTAAAACCAGCTTCCTTACCGAGGAAATTTATGTTTATACGCCCAAGGGCGACATCAAGATGTTACCCGCAGGTAGCAGCGCCCTCGATTTTGCCTTTGCTATTCACTCTGCCATCGGCGCCAAAACAATTGGGGCAAAGGTGAACCACAAGCTGGTACCCATCAGCCACAAATTGAGCAGCGGTGACCAGATTGAAATTATTACCAGTAATAAGCAAAACCCTTCGGAGGACTGGCTGAAATTTGTAGTAACCGCTAAAGCAAAGAACAAGGTAAAAGAAGCCCTGAAGGAGGAAAAGAAGAAAGTAGCTGACGAAGGAAAGTACACCTTACAACGAAAGCTGGAAGGCCTGGGTGTAACCATGTACCAGGGGAATATTGAAGCTATTGCCCAATTTTATAAACTTCAGTCTAACCTGGAGTTGTTTTACCAGATTGCGATCAAAAATATCGACTTAAAAGAGTTAAAAGACTTTAAAATATTTGGCGACCGGTTAGAAGCTCCGCAACCTGTCAAAATTACCGACATAAAGCCGGAAACACATCATCATACGGCGCCCGCTCATAATCCTAAAGATGCTGAATTAATTATTTTCGGTGAAAGCAGCGACAAAATCATGTACAACCTAGCCAATTGCTGCAAACCGATTCCGGGTGATGATGTTTTTGGCTTTGTAACAACAGGTAAAGGCCTCACTATACACCGAACCAACTGTCCTAATGCCGCCAAATTGATGGCTAACTACGGCCATCGCATCGTCAAAACAAAATGGGCGAAAAACAAAGAAATATCGTTCCTTACCGGCGTTAGAATCATAGGTATTGACGACGTAGGTATGGTAAGCAAGATTACTAATCTGATCTCAGGGGAGTTGAAAATTAATATTGCGGCATTGACCATTGAAGCTACAGAGGGCGTATTTGAAGGCAATATCAAAGTTTTTGTTCACGACAAGGAGGAATTGGATGTTTTGGTGAACAGGTTACTGGAAGTGGGAGGAATTGAATCGGTGGAGCGCTTTGACACAGAAGATTTACCCAAATAATAGCAAAAATGGGACGGTAAGAATATTTCCCTGCACTAAGTTATCCTCTCGTCAGTCAACTACATTATGAATTTTAAGAAGGAAGTTTTTCGTTCAATTGGGTGCCTGTCCCTGTTTTTACTGGCCTGCACTACCACCCGGGTTGAAACGGCAGGTTTACCGGGCCAATATACCGAAGAGCGAACACCCATATTCGGCCTCGTAGCCAGCAGTAGGAAAGACAAAAGGCTGTCAGCATCTTACCCGCCCGCGGAGCTGATAAACGGACTAAAAAGCTATCGTCAAAGATATAACTCCTTGCCCCGCACGCTTTCGGATCTGTTCAATTATAGCCTTGAGTCCCAAAAAGCAGTTGCTCACATGTTAAATACCCGTTATTCGAACCTACAAACAAACTGGATAGCACCCGATACTTTGGAGATATCCTACAATTACAGTATTCGAACCAGGGACCAGAAAAGAAACGACACGCAAATCATTCTTAATGACAAATCTTATAAAAGAAAATATGTATTTGTGTACTATCCCGGGGATAGTTCTGTTTTCGTTGAAAACCAGAATTTGAAATAAAGCAACCTCAATATCATTTTTTTATAGGGATTAGGCTACAAGGCTTTCAAACATGCAATCCGAACCCTTATTTTTGCACTTCAATTTTTAAAACCAAAAAATACAATAGATGGTAGATGTAATTTTAGGGCTACAGTGGGGTGACGAGGGGAAAGGCAAAATTGTTGATTATTTTGCCAAGGACTACGATGTCATAGCTCGTTTCCAGGGTGGCCCTAATGCTGGTCACACTTTATATAAGGATGGCAAAAAACTGGTGTTGCACCAAATACCGTCTGGCATTTTTCACGAAGGAAAAATAAACATCATTGGCAACGGTGTTGTATTAGATCCGATTACGCTTAAAAAAGAGTGCGAAAAAGTTGCAGAGTTTGGCATCGATCTCAAAAAGAATCTTTTTATTTCCGAGCGTACGAATATCATTGTTCCAACGCATAGAGCCTTAGATAAGGCATCAGAGCAGGCAAAGGGCAAAAGTAAAATAGGTTCAACACTTAAAGGTATAGGCCCGGCCTATATGGATAAAACAGGCCGTAACGCTTTGCGCGTAGGCGATTTACTGCAAGATAATTTCCAGGAGCTTTATGAGCAGTTGCGCCAAAAGCACCAGGTAATGATCAATACGTATCATTTTACTGAAGATATCAGTGGCGATGAAAAAGAATTTTTCGAAGCGGTAGAATTTTTAAAAGAGCTGAATATCGTTAACGGCGAATATTTCATCAACAAACTTTTAAAAGAAGGCAAAAAAATACTGGCGGAAGGTGCACAGGGCAGTATGCTCGATATCGATTTTGGTACGTTCCCGTTTGTTACATCTTCTAATACCATCTCAGCAGGTGTTTGCAGCGGTTTAGGTATCGCACCTCAGCACATCAAAGAAGTTATTGGTATTACGAAGGCCTATTGTACCCGTGTAGGTAGCGGTCCGTTTCCGACCGAACTGGAGAATGCTGATGGTCAAAAATTACGTGATGTAGGTAATGAGTATGGAGCCACCACAGGAAGACCACGCCGCTGCGGATGGATTGACCTGGTAGCTTTAAACTTCGCCTGCATGATTAACGGTGTTACCAAAATTGTAATGACCAAAGCAGATGTATTAGACAGTTTTGAAGAATTGCAGGTTTGTACCGCTTACAGCAAAGAAGGTAAAGAACTTACTGAAATTCCTTTGCGTTTAGATCTGGACCATTATGTACCGGTTCTGGAGAAATTTGAAGGCTGGAATACCGATATAACAAAGGTAAAAGACTTTGCAGTGCTTCCGGAAAAAGCAAAATCGTATATTGCTTTTATTAATAACTACCTGGGAGTAAATGTAGATTTTATATCAAACGGACCTGAAAGAGATCAACTGATTGTTGTATAATTTTTTTAGAAAAATTATTTTTAAAAATTTGGCTATTTAAAAACTTAGAATAAAATTTACAGTATAATTTATTAGATAATGGCAAAATCAAATAAATCCAAAGCAAGTGAAACGGATAAGGCTTACGATGAAGAAAAGCCGGTAAAGAAAGCTTCATCAAAATCGAAAAACGAAGAAGAGTTGGACGAGGATGAGGACTTCCTTGACGAAGAAGAAATACCCCAAAAAGGGAAAGCAGCAAAAAAAGACGACGATGAGGATGACGATGTAGAAGATGAGGATGATGATTGGGAAAAAGCTGACGAAGATGAAGATTGGGACAAAGACTTTGAAGAATTCGATCTTCCGAAGTCTAAAGGAAAATCCGGCGGTGGCAAAAAATCTTTAGATGATGATGATGATTTCAAAGTTGACGATGAATTCAAAGATTTGTTTGGCGGCGGAGGTAAAGACGACTTCGACGACGAAGATGATGACTATTAATAATCCTTTTATTTGATCAGCTCAATTGCGCAGCAATTTTGTAGTAGAAGATATTAATGTTTTTAAACAAAAAGTGTTGAATTGGTTAAAACAGTTCAACACTTTTTGCTTTTTAGACAGCAGCCAATACCAGGGAACATACGACTTCCTGGTTGCCGCTGGTGCCAAAGTCCTGTTTCAATCTTCCGAAACTAATGCACTGGAAGCATTCCGGGCGTTTGCCGCAAAGCGCCAGGGATGGCTGTTCGGCCATTTAGGGTACGAACTGGTTACCGCCGAAAAAATCAGCCATTCTGCAAAAAAGGACCAGCTCTTGTTCCCGGACATATTCTTTTTTGAAGCAACGACGCTCATAACCTGTAAAGGAAATGAAATCACAATTGAAGCAGAAGACCCCGTTGAAGTATTTGCGAATATTAAACAGGTTGCCGTTATTATAAACACCAATAAGCCTCTTCCGCCGGTGCAAAGCAAAATGACACGGGAAGACTATATCGCCACCATAGAGCAGTTAAAAAAGCATATTCAACGGGGCGATTGTTACGAGATCAATTTTTGCCAGGAGTTTTTTATTAACGATGCAGATGCCGATCCTTTCTCATTGTTCGAAAAGCTGAAATTAAAATCGCCCAACCCATTTTCAGCGATTTATCGGTTAAATGACAAATGGCTGCTTTGTGCCAGCCCGGAACGATTTATTAAAAAAGAGAATGACCGCATTTTCAGCCAGCCGATAAAAGGCACATTACGGCGTACCAATGTTGATGGTAGCCTGGAAGCAGAAAGAAAATTACTGGCTGAAAGTGAGAAAGACCGGGCAGAAAATGTAATGATTGTAGACCTGGTGCGAAATGATCTGTCACGTATCTGTAAAGAAGGCACGGTGCAGGTAGATGAACTTTTTGGCATTTATAGCTTTCCGCAGGTACACCAGATGATCTCAACTGTTAGTGGTATACTTAATCAATCTGTGAACTTTAAAGATATCATCAATGCTACTTTCCCGATGGGCTCCATGACCGGGGCGCCCAAAGTAAAAGTCATGCAGCTGATTGATCAGTACGAAAAAAGCAGACGGGGTATTTTTTCCGGGGCATTGGGTTATATACAACCAGGAGGAGATTTTGATTTCAATGTAGTAATCAGAAGCATCATATATAATCAAACTACACAATACCTTTCGTTCCAGGCAGGCGGCGGCATTACCATTTATAGCGATGCAGAAAAAGAGTGGGAAGAAAGCCTTTTAAAAGCAAAGGCTATCAAAGATGTATTAAGTAGCTGATGAATTGTCCTTCAGCCATTTTACGATGTCATCATACTTTGCTTTGCCAGTAGACACATCGATAACAAAATTATACAGAGCCTCGTCACTTGCATTTAGGCTTATAGAATATTCCAGTAATAATGTGATTGCGGCGAGGACTCAGGTTCTTTTATTGCCATCAACGAAAGGGTGATTCACAATAATACTCTCCATTATTGCAGCAGCTTTTTCAACAATAGAAGGATACAAATATTCGCCTCCAAAAGTTTGAAATGGTCTGGCTATAGCAGATTCCAACAGACCTTTGTCACGCAAACCTTTTGAACCACCGTAATCAGATATTGACATCTCATGCAAAGCCAATATATCATCAAAGGAGATCATTGCGCAAGTTTTTGCAACACGTTACCATATTGTTCTTTTACCTTTTCATAATGCTGAGATAGATTCAGAGGTTTTTCGTCTTTTACTGAAGCTATTTTTGCTAAATGTTCTAATACCTCCCTTAGTATATGTTCATCCTCCAACTTTGTAATTTCCTTTATTGCTGCAAGTTGCATTTCTGATACACTCATATAAACACTATTTAGTACTCAAATTTACTAAATTATTTTTCTGCAATATAAAACAGGTCCAGACAGTCGTTACCGGCCTCCGCAATAAAAAAGTCGCTCATTTTAATCTTAGCCACCATTTCATTATCACTGTTCAACATTTTCTTCCGGTTCCAGCGGTTTAAAAGATCATAGGGCACCTGCAATACCCAACGAGGTAAATTATGCTGAAGATTCAAAAAGTCAAAACGGGTAATTCGGTCCACTGCTTTTTTATTAGCATAATAATACTCCATGGCTGTATCATCGCCATATACCCCTAATGTTTTCACACTGCTGAAATCTTTCAATAGTAAATCTCTCAATTCGGGAACCAGGTATTCCCTTATATGCCATGGATTACGGGTGAGTGACATTCTTTTGTTAGGCGTGGTTACAATCAACTTACCTCCGGGTTTTAATACACGGTGAATTTCTTTGGTGAACAGCTTATCGTTCTTTATATGCTCAATTACCTGGAAGGTGATCACAAAGTCAAAAGTGTTATCCGGAATTCCCTCAAAAGGAGGAATATTCATTTTGAGAAACTTGATATTCGAATGTTTTTGCAGTAATGGCGCCACGTTGTCATTTTCAAATTTATCGATGGTAACAAAGCGGTTTACTTTGGAGGCAATCAATTCAATCCCATAACCACTTCCGGTACCTATTTCCAATACATCTCCCGAAACCAGCTTCGCAGCTTCATCATAGGCCAATAGCGATCTTTGGTACACGTAATTATCCGATGCATCTAATTGCGACACCCTTTCTGCCGTTTGTATCAACTTCATTTCCTCAACTTTTTTATGAAACGCCAAAATTAGCAGAATCAGGCCGATAAACTAACACAAGGTTTATCAGGATGCCCCCCCTTTTTATTACCGCTCAGGATATTTTTATAGTTAATAGTAAAATATTACCAAATATGATATTAATACTCTATTTTACACAAAACAATAAATCAATATATGAACAGAAAGGTCTTCGGCTGGCACAGTCCCTCCCTAAATAAAGACATGCCCATTGTTAGCTACGGCAATTATGGTTTTGCGCTATTATTGGTGCCCACCGCGGCCGCAGATTACCTGGAATATGAGCGTTTTCAACTGATTGACTCACTGGCGCCTTTTATTAACGGAGGGAAAATGAAAGTCTTTTCGGTGGACAGCGTGAATAACGAAAGCTGGATGAACAATAATATGGCACCCTGGGATAAATCGCACCGCCATGTTCAATGGAACAATTATATATACAACGAAGTGATTCCCCATATCAAAAGCGAAACCAGCCCGGAGACACCGGTGTTTATCAGCGGTGCTTCATTTGGAGCGCTGCATAGTATGAATTTGTTTTTAAAACGACCTGATCTTATTAATGGTGTGATTGCCATGAGTGGCGTTTATGATCTCACTTATTATAGCAATGGTTACATGGACGACAACGTGTATTTCAACAGCCCGCAACATTATATGCCCAATCTTTCTGACCATTATGTATTAGAAAATATCAGACGCAGTAACCATATACATATTTTAACGGGCAGCGGTTCGTACGAAGATCCCAGGGCAGGAGGAGAATTTGCAAAGATCCTGTATGATAAGGGCATCAAGTATGATTTCGACAATTGGGGTAACAACTACAAGCACGACTGGCCTACCTGGCGAGACATGTTACCTAATATTTTTTCAACCAGGTTTTAAGTTGATTGAAAATAGTGTCCCGGCAATTGCCGGGATTTTTATTTTTTAAGCAGTTATGCAATTAGTTGCTTTAACAACTGTTGAAATTCACTGCCTTCAATCATCCTGGCACCCAGGCTTTCCAGGTAACCGGTATGTACCTGGCAATCTATCAACTGTACATCATCTTCCATAAGCTGTTGTACATATTTGGTAAACGCATATTTGGAGGCATTACTTACCAGGCTAAACATACTTTCTCCAAAAAACACCTTACCCAACCTGATGCCATATAAACCACCTACCAGCCTGCCGTTCTGCCAAACCTCGGCGCTATGCGCATATCCCAACTGGTGCAGCCGGCAATAGGCATCCACAATTTCATCGCCGATCCAGGTACCGGGTTGGCCCGGGCGGTCAACGTTTTTACAATGGCTGATCACCTCTTTAAAAGCTTTGTTCACCGTAAATTCAAAAGCATTGCGATTCAATAATGGCCTCAGGCTTTTGCTGATCTTTAATTCTTGGGGAAATAACACAAATCTGGGATCGGGACACCACCAGAGTATAGGTGGCTGACTGTACCATGGAAAAATGCCCGACTGGTAAGCCAATAAAAGCCGCTCACAGGATAGATCGCCACCAATTGCCAATAAACCATCTGGCTCGGCTAAATGAACAGGAGGAAAATGAATGGATTCATCAAGGGCAAAAATTGCCATTACTATCTTAAAATTGATCCTTTTAAAAAATCAGCAGAAACGTATTGGTTATGAAACCACTTCTTCAACAGTAGCGTTAATACCTCTGTCGATGATAGCCTCGCACATAGGCCTCAGGTCATCGAACTGGCCCTCTTTAACGGCATACTTACCCTTATAATGAATGATATAGGCGCATTGTTCAGCCTGCTCGAAGCTGTGTCCGCAAATGTCCATCAATGTTTCAATCACCCATTCAAAAGTGTTTACTTCATCATTCCAGACAATCAGCTGGCAGGATGAAGCAGTGAGTGTCAATACATCCACATCTTCCTGAAACCTTGTATCTGTGTTGTTTTGCATACTGCAAAGATAATTTTTTTAGAAATAATCCTGCTTATTTAGAGGAATTCGTCGGGCCTTACTGCAGATTTCTTTGATACTATAATGCAGAAAAATTTTAATTGACTCCTCAAATATTCCTGAATGCAACCAATTTCCCATCATTACAATCATTCTTTTCAGCATTTTATAATCCGTAATCATTAAAAAACTGATAATGAAAAAAATCACATCCTTTTTTCTGTTGGGCGCTATTGCTCTCCTTTCATTCGCATCATGCAGTAAAACCCGCGACGGGCTGGGATTAGATACTGTCCGCAATAATGCAAGAACGGGCAAATGGGAGCTAACCAGGCAAATATATCTGGCAAACGCAGCCGAACCTGCAAGCTCCGAACATCTGACTGCTGGTGCAGGCTGGGCAGAATTCAAATCTGATAACAAAGTTTATATTTATAATTCCAGCGGAGTGGAAGACCCGGCGTCTGCAAAAACCTATTCTTTTTTAGATACCAAAACTATTCTTTATGGCGGTGACCAATTTGAGATACAGGAAAATCTTGCAGGCTCGTTTCGAAGGATGACACTTCAGCGTTCTACCACTACCGGAAGAGAAGTATATATCTTTCAACGTTAAGAAATTACATCTGCTGATTTAAAAGTAATTCCCGGCCCCGGAGCCAACGGTTTAAACTGTTAACTCTGGGGCTATTTTTGTTGGGTCTGGGAAAATATTTCCACGGATCGAATGATTTCAACGATTTTGAATATCTTTAAGACCTGCTTGCAATGAAACAGCTTGTTATACTATTCGAAAACTATATTTAAAAGAAAACTTCTATATGGCAGATAACACTTATGACGCTATTGTTATTGGTAGTGGTATATCCGGAGGATGGGCCGCAAAAGAGCTCACTGAAAAAGGACTTAAAACCATCATGCTGGAACGAGGGCGTGATATTAAGCACGTACAGGATTATGTAAACGCCAATAAAAACCCCTGGGACTTTCCCCATCGGGGCGGACGTACACAGGAAATGATCAAAGATCATCCTGTTTTAAAAAGAGACTACCCTTTAAATGAAACCAATCTGGATTATTGGGTAAATGAAAAGGAATGTCCCTATACTGAAACCAAGCGCTTCGACTGGTACCGGGGGTATCATGTAGGAGGACGATCGTTAATGTGGGGACGTCAGAGTTACCGGCACAGCGATATCGACTTTGAAGCCAATGCCAAAGATGGGGTGGGTGTAGACTGGCCCATACGTCATGCAGACCTGGATGCCTGGTATACCTACGCGGAAAAATTTGCGGGTATTAACGGTACCAACGAAGACTTCCCCGGGTATCCTAATGGCCACCTGATGCCGGCCATGCCCATGAACTGTGTAGAGAAAGATGTAGCAGACCGTGTGAAAAAACACTATAAAGGCTCGCGTATTATAACCAATGCGAGGGTGGCCAATATTACACAGCCATTGCCCGGACGAACGGCCTGTCAGTATCGCAATAAATGCTGGTTGGGATGTCCTTTTGGCGCCTACTTCAGTACACAATCTTCAACTCTGCCCGCAGCGATGAAGACTGGTAATCTTACATTAAGACCCTTTTCGATTGTAACAAAAATCATTTACGATAAAGACACCAAAAAAGCAAAAGGGGTTGAGATCATTGATGCAGAAACGAATCAAACCTATGAGTACTTTGCTAAGGTAGTTTTTGTTTGTGCTTCTGCAATGAACTCTACATGGGTACTGATGAACTCAGCAACAGATGTATGGGAAGGCGGCTTGGGAAGCAGCAGCGGCGAATTAGGCCATAACCTGATGGACCATCATTTCCGTTGTGGAGCTTCAGGTAAAATAGAAGGATACGAAGACAAATATTATTTCGGCCGTAAGCCAGGTGGCATCTATATTCCACGTTTCAGAAATATTGGCAACGATAAAAGAGATTACCTGCGTGGATTTGGTTACCAGGGTGGAGCAAGCCGCCAGAACTGGCAGCGAACCATTGCTGAATATAGTGTGGGAGCTGAATTAAAAGAAGCATTATCTGAGCCAGGAGCATGGACTATGGGATTAGGTGCATTCGGAGAAATCCTGCCTTATCATGATAATAAAATAACGCTGGATAAGAATGTAAAAGACAAATGGGGCTTACCGGTGCTAAATATCGACGCAGAGATCAAAGAGAATGAAATGAAAATGCGTGCAGATATGATGAATGATGCTGCAGAAATGCTGGAAGCCGCAGGATTGAAAGATGTACATACATATGACAGCGTCTACGGCTTTGGTCAGGGTATACATGAAATGGGTACCGCCCGTATGGGACGCGACCCTAAAACATCTGTACTTAACGGCAATAACCAGGTATGGGATGCTAAGAATGTATTTGTAACAGATGGCGCCTGCATGACGAGTGCAGCTTGCGTAAACCCATCCCTAACTTATATGGCGCTTACGGCCCGTGCAGCTGATTTCGCAGTAAACGAGCTTAAAAAAGGAAATTTATAGTAGCCCGGTTAGGAGACTACGGGCTATCAAAAAAAATTATCAACTGTCAAACTAATTATACAACATGAACAGAAGACAAGCAGTACAAAAAGTTGCACTCTTAATGGGTGGCACTGTTTTGGGGGCAGAGTTGTTCATTCAAACCGGTTGTAAAACCACCCCTAAAAAAGAAGCTGCCGAAGCAGGAGCCGAAGTACTCCCTGATTTTTTCACCAAAGATGAGATATCATATCTGGATGAAATAGCTGAAACCATTTTACCTAAAACAACAACGCCCGGAGCCAAAGATGCAAAAGTGGGCGAATTCATGAATGTGATGGTGCGCGACTGTTATACGCCACAAGACCAGCAGGTATTTAAGGAAGGGCTGAGCGCTATTGAAAAATTAAGCAAGGAGAAGTACCAGAATGGCTTTATGCAGATGCAGCCCCAGCAAAGAACTGAATTGCTGACAGCACTGGATAAAGAGGCGAAGGATTACACAGGCACAGAGGATTATAAGGCGAAGCAGGCAGCGCTTGATAAAGAAGAAAACGCCAAGGATTCTATCGAAAGATCAAAAGGCAATTTCGGTTACGGCAAGGCGCGCATGTCGAAACATTATTTCAGCATGATGAAAGAACTGACTTTACTGGGCTTCTTTACATCAGAGCCGGGCGCTACCAAGGCTTTACGTTATTCTGCTGTTCCCGGTAAGTATGATGGCTGTATGCCTTACCAGAAAGGTGATAAAGGATGGGCTACTTAGAAGGAAGGCGTCAGTTGGCAAATTGAATAGTTGACAAGGAAGCATCCTAAAGAATATATTAGCGAAATGCCTGGATATATACTCCGGGCATTTTATATTTTGGTATTTGACTAATGGATACAATGATCTCCTGATTAACTTATCAACGCTTAACATTAGCCTTTTTTACACCAGCAACCAGCCAACCAATCAACTAATCAACCAGCTCACCTTTCACCGCCGCATCGATCACCCCCAGGTACCCCATCTCCTTCTTGTCAATACTCAGCTCCCAAAACATAATGCCGCCCAATCCTTTATCCAGCGCGTATTCTGTCTTTTTCCGGATGGAAGTCTCATCGTCAAAGGTTACAAACACATTTGTCTCTTTATTATAGGCGTAGCTTGCCTGGGCCTTATCATCATAATAAAAAGAAAAACCATTTGCTTCATTAACCACATTATCAAAAATCTTATGCGACAAAAAGTTTTTAAATACTCCAGGCTGGTGTAAGCCGTTATTGATATTTGCTACCTGTCCCCAGCTCCTTCCATAAAAGGCCGCGCCTATCACCATTTGATGCCTGGGCACACCAATCGACTCCAGGTAAGTAACACAGGCATGCACCGACTCCTTCTGTCCATCAGTGCTGTATAGAGGTGTGTGATGGCCCGTATGCGGCGTATTGCCATGTACCATATCATAGTTCATCAGGTTAACATAATCCACTACCGGCATAACTTTAGCCCAATCAACCGACTCCCGCAGGAATTTGGGAAAACCACCAGCTGCAAAACTGATTTCCTGCTTATTGCCCAACGCAGCTCTTAGGGCCTTTACAAGTGCTGTAAAGTTGTCTTTATCCCCCGGTTTAAACGGATGCCCCGGATAACCTTCTATGGCCGGGTACTCCCAGTCCAGGTCGATACCATCTGTTTTAAAATAATCAGCCAGCTCTTTTACAGACACGGCAAACTCGTTCCGGCCTTCCTCTGTATCAAAAACATCTGAGCAGGTTTTACAACCGCCCCAGCCGCCCAGAGATAATAATACTTTGAGATGAGCATGCTTTCTTTTCAGGGATACCAGCTTTTGAATGGTGAGGGAATCTGCTTTATTATCTACTTCCAAACGATTGCCTTTCAGGTGGCAAAAGCTGTAAATAATATGCGTTAGCTGATCCGTTGCGAAGCTGTCGATATTAGAAGCATTAGATGCATAATAGGCAATAACACGAAAATTGCGCTTTGCGTCCTGGCTTCGGGCTTCGTTTGTAAAAGAGCCGGCAACTAAAGCTATGATAGCAAAAAGAATAAAACGTTTCATAAACGGTAAGTATTAAAGCCTGTAAAAGGTGATTGATCTGTTATTCTAAAAATAAGCCAGTTTATGCACTAATTACCTTTTGCTACCTTTGAAACTTTTTAAAATATGACCCCTATCCTACGTTTATTCGATTTTTCCCAAAAGGTAAATTACCGCACCGAAATACTGGCAGGTCTTACGGTTGCCATGACTATGATCCCTGAGTCCTTATCTTTTGCGATCCTGGCCGGCTTTAACCCGCTTACAGGTTTATACGCTGCTTTTATTATGGGATTGGTTACCGCGATTCTCGGGGGTCGCCCGGGGCTGGTCTCGGGCGGAGCGGGCGCCACTGTTGTTACCCTGATCGCATTGATGAAATCGAACGGGGTCGACTATGTCTTTGCTGCAGTAGCACTGGCTGGTATTATTCAGTTACTCATAGGCGTTTTGAAGCTTGGGAAATTCATCCGCCTGGTACCGCAGCCCGTGATGTATGGTTTTGTAAACGGATTGGCCGTCATTATTTTCATGTCGCAGCTGAACCAATTTAAAACAGCTGCCGGCGATGCATGGTTAGGGGGCATGCCATTATACGTGATGATGGGCCTGGTAGCGTTAACCATTGCCATAGTTATTTTTTTTCCGAAGATCACTAAAGCAATTCCCTCATCTTTAGTGGCAATTGCAGTGGTTTTTGCTGTAGTGGAGCTCTTTGGAATTTCCACCAAAACGGTATCAGATATTGCTTCGGTTGCCGGCGGATTTCCTCCGTTTCATATACCCTCCGTTCCCTTCAACCTGGAAACGTTGCAGATCATTTTCCCCTATGCGCTGGTGATGGCCTGTGTAGGCTTAACAGAAGGATTACTTACTTTAAATCTGGTAGATGAAATAACCGCCACCAAAGGCAACAGTAACCGGGAGTGTTTGGCGCAGGGCACAGCCAACCTGCTCAATGGTTTTTTTTCTGGTATGGGTGGTTGCCCCATGATTGCCCAAACATTTGTAAACCTATCAGCCGGTGCAAGGGCTCGTTTATCAGGCATCATCGCCGCATTAACGATTTTAGCCATTATATTATTTGGCGCACCCTTAATTGGCCGGGTACCCATGGCCGCCCTGGTAGGTGTAATGATGATGGTAGCGATCGGCACATTTGAATGGGCCAGCTTTCGTATCATAAATAAAATGCCAAAGGCAGATATTATTGTGGGTATACTGGTAGCCGCTATTACCGTATGGCTGCACAACCTGGCGCTGGCAGTATTAATAGGTGTCATTATTGCTGCACTGGTTTTTGCCTGGGAGAGCGCCAAACGCATCAGGGCTAAAAAGTACATTGATGAAGAAGGTATTAAGCATTACGAAATTTATGGGCCATTGTTTTTTGGCTCTACCGTCACATTCGCTGAGAAATTCGATGTAGCCAATGACCCTGAATTTGTTATTATCGATTTTAAAGATAGCCGTATCAGCGACATGAGTGCCATTGACGCCGTTCATAAATTAAGCAGGCGTTATGCCGAACTTGGCAAGACGGTGAGATTAAAGCATCTCAGTGCAGACTGCAGGCGTTTGTTATCTAATGCGGCGGGGGTAATTGAGGTAGATATTATGGATGACCCTGAGTACCGGGTGACAGAAAAATAAAAACCACCCAAAGGCGGTCTTGTAATCATTAGTAGTAAAAAAAGGTTATAAATAAAATTATAATAGTTCTTTCAATTTATCAATTACTGTATCAATTTCCTCTTTTGTATTATGCTTACAAAAAGAAAAGCGTATTGCAACTTTGTTGGGATCACCGCTAATAATATTAATAACATGCGAACCCTGGTTGGCGCCACTGCTACAGGCGCTGCCACCAGAAACACAGATATTATTGATATCGAGGTTGAACAATAACATCTCCGATCTTTCGGTTAAAGGAAATGCAGCATTTAAAACCGTGTACAACGAGCTACCGGCATAATCACCATTAAAACTTACTGCAGGTATTTTCTCCAGCAGCTGCTCTATCATATATGTCTTAAGTGATTTGATATACGCCGAATCTTTTTCGTAATTCGACATGGCCAGCTCCAGCGCTTTGGCAAACCCAACTATGCCGTAAATATTTTCAGTACCTGCCCGCATGTTACGCTCCTGTCCGCCGCCATGTATCATAGGTTTTACCTGCAGTTCACGGCTTACATATAAAATGCCTGTTCCTTTCGGGCCATGAAATTTATGACCAGCAGCAGAAATAAAATCAACCTGTATACGACTTAAATCTATTGGGTAATGCCCAACCGTTTGCACACAATCTGAATGAAATAAAGCATTGTACTTTTTGCAAAGTGCACTTACCGCATTCATGCTTAAAAGATTACCCATTTCATTATTGGCATGCATAAGGCTTACCAAACACTTCACTTCTGCATTGGCGAGTTGCTCCTCGAGGTTTTTTAAGTCGACATGCCCGTCTGGTAACAATTTTACGTAGCTATGCGAAATGCCGTCGTTAGTATAATGAGAAACAGTATGGAGTACCGCATGATGCTCAATAGGCGATGTGATGATATGTTTACAACCCAGGTCTCTTAAAGACGCAAGTATGGCTGTATTATTGGCTTCTGTGCCACCGCTGGTAAAGAAAACTTCTCCCGGATGCGCGCCCAGTAACCTTGCTACGGTTTTGCGTGCATTCTCTACTGCTAAACGGGTTTCCCTTCCGTAAGAATAAATAGAAGAAGGATTACCAAAATGAGTAGTCATATAAGGCAACATAGCATCCAGCACTTCCTTGTCCAAAGTGGTAGTTGCAGCATTATCTAAATAAATTCGTTCCATAACAAAGCCGGGCGATTAAAGCCTGCAAAGTTACCGCAAATAAACATATAAACCGAATGGACCTAATAGGTCACTCCGCTGCGGGTCATGAATCGTTCAGGATTAGTGAGTTGTTCAAAATCAAATTGAGCATATAATCCGTGCGCATCCAGTGTAGCCAGCATCGTGCGCCTCACCTGGAATTGCTCTGCCAGATCGCAGAATGCCTGAACCATTATTTTCGATAGCCCTTTTCCACGATAGGCTTCCAATATAAAAATATCAGCCAGGTAGGCAAATACAGCCTGGTCGGTAATCATCCGGCCGAAACCCACCAACTGTCCTTCAACATTATAAATACCCAGGCAGATTGAGTTTTCAACAGATCGTTCTACCAGTTCCATAGAAATGCCTTTAGCCCAGTAACTCTCGCCCGAAAGATACTCATACACAGCGTCTTTAGGAATTACCTGTTTATCAAAAGAGAACCGGTATCCTTCAAAATAAAAGTCACCCGGCATGGAGATCGTTTTCATATTCATCTTTATTATTTCCTGCTTGCTGCTACTTTTTTATTGTACTTCCTGAGCTTCTTTTTGGCACCTGGCAAACCGATGCTCGACTTAATACCTTCCAGCGTAGTTTTAATAATATAGTTAATAGGCGACTTATCCTGCCACCGTTCGAAAAATACCAGCGACTCTTTTCCCCGATTATTCTTTCTTACCACCAAAGCCATCGCTATTCTGCTTACTACTTTATTCATGAACGTCTGGTTAGGCAGATCGTTTTTATTGAGTAGCCCAATCCTCAATCCTTTATAATGCATGTATGCGGAGCCGATGGCTGCGTCATTGGTTCCTATGGCGTTTACCTGCAAACTTTGAAGCTGCCCATCAAAAACTTTGGCACCTACCAGGGGCACCAGTACTACATTAAATTGTGCCAGATCCATAGGCCCCGTTGTAAGGTTCATCCGCATGTATCCTGTGGTATCACTGTAAGACTGGCTTACATCCAGGGTAGTATGCAACTGATCCAATACATCGGCAGATGCCAGTATGTAAATACTGTCGTCTGGCATGATATCATAGTTTTTGATATTCCGTATCAACACGTTAAGATTAGACACCGGTATAATGCCTAAGGTATCTGTGACAGGATTAACCTCCCAATAAGTTACATGCATATTGTTCAGCTTCACACTATCAATATTCAAACTGCTTTTCAAACCCAGTAACATTTCTACCGGCAATGGTTTGTAACGCTTGGCGGTATCAGGTTGTAGTTTATCCTTAAACGTAAAAAGATCTACGTCGTTCAATTCGATACTACCGATACTTAAAATACTATCATGATTATATTTTTCAAGATCAATAGGGCCGCCAATGATCTTTCCTGTGTTAATGCGCAGGTAGTCTTCATTATAAGCTTTCGCGGTACGGTATTCTTCAACCGATTGTTTGGGTACGAGGCTGAATGAATCTACACCCAGCAGCCGGTCTTTAACTGTAAAACCATACCATTTCAGCGTATTTTTTCCTGTTGCAAATTTACCATTAGTACCATTGATGCTCAGATGTGAACTGTTGGTGATAATATCACCAACGCTACCCATGTACTTAGAATTTAACGATACATTTCTTACATCGCCTTTATCCAGCTCAAGTACTGCATTATTTTTACCGAGGCTATCAAAAGCCAGTTTGTCTAACGACAGAATATTGAGGTTGGTGCGCCAATCCATTTTACCATCGCTGTTCTTAGCTAATACAACATCGTTTAACTCAATATTAAGCTTGTTATCATTCGTCGCATACTTCCTTGCTTTGGCAGTAATGAATTCAAAATTGGTAAGAAACATTTTGATCTGGTCGGCCTTCAGCGGAATCGCCGGCGTGGATTTCAGGTTGGTGATTTTTAAGTAACTGTTCTGCTTTGTTCCATCCCATCTCAGATAGCTGGCAGAATCCTGCTTATTAATCAGCGTTAGATCAATATCCGGTTTTTGCAGCAGTGCACTTCCTACTTCAATTGTAGTGGCTTTCTTTTCCTTTTTAGCAGCACTATCTTTATTTCCGATGGTGGCCGTCAATTTGGGCTCCTGCAACACCAACCCTTGCAACGTAAGGTTACCGCTTATAATTTCTGTTATATTAGGAATGATGGTAAGCCTGGGTATAACCGCCATAATGGTATCAAACTGGTTTTGCTGTTGTAGTTCAATACCCTCAATTACACTATGGGTTTGGTCTTTGATGTCCAGCTTATCAACCGAAACGCGGAGATCAGGACCCGTTAACAACACGTTCTGTCCATCGAGGCTCAACCCTTTTATAGCCGGTTTGCCCCCTGCGTTCTTTATAAATTCATTTAAAAGAATAGTGTTGAAGCTACCTGTAATGTGATTCTGATTCAATGTAAGATCTACTGAGGTATTAGCACCCTGTATGCCGCGAAGTACTAAAGGCGTCTTATTTTTTCCAACCTTTGTTGTTGCATTTTTTTGGGCAGACGGCATCATATGTACGGTGGCTTTATTCCATTTTACTCCGTCCACTAAAATGCTCTGATTGGCACTGTCTAAAATAACCGATCCGATAAAGATGTTGTGCGCACTGGCCTTTAAGTTATTTCCTTTTATATCCATGCTGGAGGCACGCAAACCGCTTTTATTCTCGGAGAGATGTACCTGGTGCAGATTTGCTGTCAGGTCGCCTTTTTGAAAAACCCCTTTATCAAAGCTCAGAATGTTTACTGACCGTTGCACATTCTTTATCTTATTGGCGCTGGTAAAATCGTTGGCCCGCAAATCGAGGTTGGTATTGGTGAGGTGTAAGAAACCTCCCTTACTAAAGTTCAACTGAATATCTCCACGGTAGATACCCAGGTTCTTAAGATCCATTACATCATCTACGCTATTTAAAGTTTCAAACAGGTTTTTAGACCTGGCTTTCTTTTTATCGCCATTCAATGTATAATTTACTTTGGGATCATAGAATGTTGCACTCTGCGCAGCAAATACATTTTCATACAAAAGCGATTCCCATGAAAGGCCCCTTACCTGGAAACTCGGCATTAAAAGGCTTTTTACCGTTTTACCCTTGTCCAGTTCTTTAAAACTAAACTGGCTCAAATTAATGATATCATCTTCAAAACGTACACTGTCAAAGGCAATAGCATAACGGCCATCTCTTATTACATTTTCATAGTTATGCAGCGACATTACAAACTTATCCAGCGAAATAGGCCTGATTTCATTTTGCCGAACGGTTAGCTTATATATTTCAAAGCTATTATTCCTTGACGAAAAAGTACTGATTCTCCCCTTCTTAATCGTATTAACATCAATGTCAGCATTCTTCACACCTACGTATCCCAGGCGCATATCCCCTAATAATTGCTGTATTACGGCATCCACTCTTTCCACGCCCACTTTCTTTTCCTTCTTTTTGCCAGTCTCTTTCCGGTCACTGTCTATATCCAGATATATTTGCGGCCGACTACAATACACAGAATCTGCAATGATAGTTTCAGAACTATATAAAGAGTCAAAATCTATATTGGTTAACTGTAGCTTATCAAAAAATATTTTGAATGCAGTTCGTGAACTATCCCCCTTCACTGCCCGCAAAGTACAGCTGTCAAATTCTACGCGCTGGTTTTGCAGGTTCACCCTGAAATCCTTAAATGCAATAAAATGTCTTCCCCCGGGAAAAGCAATATTCTGGTTAAACGTTCTGACTGCTATATTGTCCGTAAAGGATATCTTTTGTTGCCCCTTCTTCCCGGTAGTAGTATCTACCTGCAGGTTATCGAGCTGAATAAAGATATTATCTACAGCAAATGGTTGCTCCCCGGCTCTTGTTTTATCGATCAGAGAAAAACTGCCGTCATCCAACCTGAATTTGTCTATCTGTAGTACATTGATCGCATCGGTTATAGACTTCGAAATACGCCCCATTTCCTCAGCTACCGAAAATGTATTATCGCTGGTAGTGTCTTTTACCTTGGTTCTGGGCTTATTGCGCGTAAAAACAACACTTGGAGACACCAGCCTTATAGAATCAATTAAAATTTCCCTGTTAAAAAGCAAGGGCAAAAAACCGCGGGCCTTAATACTGATATTTTTTGAATTAACTGCATAACTGGTAGCAGCGGTAGTATCCGTACTAAAAATAGATGCTTCCTGGAGTTCAATTTTATTTTTGATCCAGTTAAATTTGAACTTAGCTACTTTGAGCTTAAGCTTCCCCTTTGATTGTGAATATACTATTTGTTCCAGCGCCTCTTCGGCATGATCAATAAACCAAAAATTAAACGCAAGAACGACAGTAGCAACAATGCCTAATAAAATAAGCATAGTACGATACCGCAGCCTTTTAAACCGTAGTTTTCTCAGCTTTAGTTCTCTTAAATTAATTTTCTTTTTCAAGTGTTGCTATTTGGCCTTACTTGATAGTCAATTTATATGCCGAAGGCACCGCATATCACTAAATATACATAAAAGACCGAATATCTTTATCAAGATCAGTAGTAAATAAGCTGTTGATTGATGGTTTTAAGAAGTAATTAGCAATGTTTTCCGATGGTCTAAGGTTATTGGCCAGAGGTTATTTACGTAGCTTTAAATTATCGGTCCGGTAGTCTAACACTTTCATTACCTCGTTCCGGTATAACTTTCCAATGGGAATTTCTATTTTATCAACCTCCAGCAGCTCCTGTGTATAGGAGGTGATTTTTTGTACTGATACAATAAAGGATCGGTGCGTTCTGATAAAGTCCTGTTCAGGCAGCATTTCCTCAACTGAACTGATGGATTGTTTGGTAACAATCTTAGCGCCTGGCGTGAATACTTTTACATAGTCCTTCATACTTTCGATATATAAAATATCGCTAAGCATTACTTTCATCATTTTGCGGTCAACCCGGAAGTATACGAACGATTCCGATCGCTTTTCTTCAACAACAGGCTTTGCAACCGGCTTGATGTCGGTAAAATGATAGGCCTTATTAACGGCTTTCAAAAAACGTTCAAAAGGAATGGGCTTCACCAGGTAATCCACCACATCCAGCTCATAACCTTCCAATGCATACTCCGAAAAGGCTGTTGTAAAAATAACTTTAGGTGGATTTTTTAATGTCTTTAAAAAATCATTACCATTTAACTGAGGCATACGTATATCCAGAAAAAGTAAATCAACCGGTTGCTGCTGTAAGGACGTAAATGCCTGAATGGCATTGGCACATTCTCCCACCAATTGCAGCGTAGATATTTCTGAGATGTATCGCCGGATCACATCTCTTGCCAGGGGCTCATCATCAACTATCAGACAGCGTATCATACTTGTTTTTGCATATGTTCAATTATTGGTGGAACCGTTTTAACTAAAGCTGTTTTTGATTTGCGCTCCAGCTCAACTTTCATATTCAAAATAAACACTTCTTCCTCATTGGTAATATTAAACTCATGTTTACCCGGGTATAACAAAGCCAACCGCGTTTTTACATTTTGTATGCCGATACCTGAAGATTTTGCCGGCTGTGACATACGTGCTTTGCCATTCACCAGCTTCATGTGCATACGATTGTCTTTTAAACTTACCCTCATATTGATCCAGGGCTGTTCTAACATACTGCTGGCCCCATGCTTAAACGAATTCTCCACCAAAGGCAACAAGAGCAATGGCGTTATATACAACTCATCCGCATGATCAGGCAGATCGAGGTGTAACTCCAACCGGTTTCCATACCGTACTTTCTCAAGGCCGATATAGTCTCGTATCATTTGTAATTCTTTGCTCAAAGGAACTACAGAATTACTGCCCTCGTATAGTATAAACCGGAGTATATCTGACAAACCTGTAATTAATTTAGCTGCCACAGGTGCAGTATCCTGCGTATGAGAATAAATATTGTTTAAGGTATTGAACAAAAAGTGGGGATGCACCTGGGCTTTCAATAGCTGCAGTTGAGACTCCACATTTTCTTTTTGAAGTTGCAGGTTACGCTGCTCTTTTACATACCAGTGCTTCATCAATTTGATGGCTGCGGCAATGCCCGCAGTGGTAAGGCCGCCACGCAAGCCCCCCATCATTGACCGGTGGATAACGATCGGCTTCATCTCATCGCGAAAAACATAACCTTTGTCAGCCAATATATTGATGATAGGGTTAATAATATAATTCCCCAACAATACGGATATCCAGGCTGTGGCCAGGAATAAGGCAACCGTTAAAACAGCTGTAGCCCAATAGCGTTGTTGAAGCAGGAAACGCGGAATGACGAAATACATCAATGTGTAAGCCAGGAACATATGGCTCCATGTAAAAATAAAAGACTCAATAAAAGCAATAATTAACCGCTCATTATACCGCCCGCTGCTGTTCCACGCTATAAAAGAGTATAAAAAAGCCTGGAATATCCACCAGAAAGTCCAAAACGCTACATGCCTCCTGATGCGGTACTTTCTTTCTTCAGAAAATATAAAAGGATACTTTTCCATTAACTACATTAAAATTACAATGGAAGCCCGGCTGAAAAAAGTATTTGCCCGAATAGTTGACCAAACTACAATTTTCGTCGACAAACGTATTTGATTGAAAATGCCCCATGCCTGGAAAGACACGGGGCCAATTGTGCTAAAGAAAAACATTAATTTCTTTTTACCCACTCGCTTTTATGTTGTTGCTCCCAGGCTACTGTTACTGTTTCCAGCATTTGCTTCAATTCTATTTTTACTTTTCTTCTTTTAACGTTCAACCGGGTACCATTCATTTCTTTTTCTTCCATCAGCAGGCCGTTGTTCGTATAAAACCTTACCTTATTTAATAGTGGAGTTTTTACATTGGTCTCCACTACCCAAAACCCGCTGGTACATACCCAGGGCTTTAATTTGGCCTGTTTATTTTGGCCGGTTACACTCAAGCCCAAACTAAGGAAGCAAACCAGTATAATTATTTTTACAGCTTTCATTGCAGATATTTTAGAAGTTAAAAATTATTGCTGCTGTAAAACTATTTCACCGGGAACCCCTAAAAACCGATAGTAGATTAATAGACAAAACAGGGAGACGGATAATGGTACATTGTCGACTAACAGATGAAACGTCTACAAAAAACCTTTGTCGTCTTTTATTATTTATAAATGGATAGAAAAAATTAAGAAATCGCACTTTTTTGGAGTGAACAGCAGAATAAAAAAGGGCTTCCCAACAAATGAGAAGCCCTTTACGGTTTATAATTTGTGCGATGCCTAACTTACCTTACTTCCATTAACAGCGCCCTCTTCTCCGTTTACAAATATCAGTTTGCCTTCTGCATCTTCAGCCATTAAGATCATTCCGTTACTTTCAATACCCCTCATTTTACGGGGAGCCAGGTTAGCTACTACCACTACCCTTTTACCTACTATCGTATCTGCATCAAAATGCTGGGCGATACCCGACACAATGGTTCTTTTTTCAAAACCAAGATCCACCTGCAGCTTTAAAAGCTTATCGGCCTTTTCTACTTTTTCCGCTGATAATATAGTACCTGATCTCAAATCAATTTTAGCGAAATCATCAAAAACAATCTCGGGCTTTAAGTCGGATACAATTGCCTCTTTTTCAACCTTAGCTGCTACCTCTTTGGCCGGGGCCGCAGGCTTTTGCTGGCTTCCGGCTTTTAGCTTCTCAATTTGTGCTTCAATTTCGGCGTCTTCAATTTTCCTGAACAAAATTTCAGGCGCCCTTAAGGAATAACCTGCACTCAGCAGGTTGATCTTTCCGGCATTATCCCAATCCAGCATTTTATCTACCACTTTCATCATATGTAGCATTTTTTTGGCGGTAGCCGGTAAAAACGGGTTAATGAGAATAGCCAAATTAGCTGTTAACTGTAAACACAAATGCAAACAGTTATCAATGCTTTTCTGCCCTTCAGGATCTTCAGCCAGCTTTTTAGCAACAATCCAGGGTTCTTTTTCCTGCATGTATTTATTACCCTTACGGCTCAGGTCAATAGCTTCGTACAATGCATCTCTGAAACGATAATTTTCCAGCGCAGTTTGTACTTTAGCCTTCGCAGCTTCAATATCAGCAATGATCGATTTGTCTTTTTCATCCAGCACCTCGGTATGCAGTTTCGGCACTTTACCGCCGCATAGTTTGTGCATTAATACAAACGTACGGTTAACGAAGTTCCCGAAGATGGAAGCCAGCTCATTATTGTTCCTGTCCTGGAAATCCTTCCAGGTAAAATCATTGTCTTTATTTTCAGGGGCATTGGCACAAAGCACATAGCGCAATACATCTTCACAGCCGGGGAAGTCTTTAATATATTCATGTACCCAAACGGCCCAGTTGCGGCTGGTAGATACTTTATCCCCTTCAATATTCAAAAACTCGTTTGCCGGTACATTATCAGGCAATACAAAATTACCATGCGCCTTTAGCATCGCCGGGAAAATGATACAATGGAACACAATATTATCCTTCCCGATAAAATGAACCAGTTTTGTATCTTCTTTACACCAGTAATCTGCCCAGTTCTCCGTTAACTCTTTTGTTGCAGAAATATAGCCGATAGGTGCATCAAACCAAACATATAGCACCTTCCCTTCTGCATCAGGCAAAGGCACTTTAATACCCCAGTTGCTATCACGGGTCATAGCACGGCTCTGGAGCCCGCTATCCAGCCAGCTTTTACATTGTCCAAATACATTATTCTTCCACTCGGTATGTCCTTCCAGTATCCACTTTTTCAGGAACTCTTCATAATTCTGTAAGGGAAAATACCAGTGCTTTGTTTTTTTCTTAACCGGTATTGCATCGCTTAATGCACTACGCGGGTTGATCAGTTGTTCGGGAGACAAAGAGCTGCCACATTTTTCGCATTGATCCCCATAAGCATTATCATTACCACAAACAGGGCAGGTACCTACTATATAACGATCGGCTAAAAAAGTATTTGTTTTCTCGTCATAATATTGCTCGCTTTCTTTTTCTTCAAACAAACCATCATCATACAACTTTTTAAAGAAAGCAGCTGCTGTTTCATGATGCACAGGGCTTGATGTTCGCGAATAGATATCGAATGAAATACCCATTTGCTCAAAGCTATGTTTGATCTGCTCGTGGTAACGGTCTACAATCTGCTGAGGAGATACCCCTTCTTTCATGGCCCTGATCGTAATAGGCACGCCGTGTTCATCACTACCGCCTATAAACTTTACATCTTTATTTTGTGCACGCAGAAATCTTACGTAAATATCAGCAGGAACATAACAGCCGGCTAAATGCCCGATATGTATGGGACCATTTGCATAAGGCAACGCGGCAGTAACCAGCACTCTTTTAAATTCACTCATAACCTTCTTTAATACTTATAATTAACCTGCAAAAGTAATTATTATTAGGCATAGGTAATGGCACCTGCCTGCTTTTCAGAGACCAACGGCCGTTAGTCCACTTGCCTAACCTGGTCATTTTTTGCGCGCAGAGCAGTTTTAAACCCAACTTTCTGTCTTTCCTAACATTAATATTATCCACAAATTCCCATTAATAGAGGCATGGCTCGTAAATTTGCACCCCTGATAATATAAAAAAATCACATAAGTATATGCCTCTTATCAAAAGTATATCTGGTATCCGTGGTACCATCGGTGGCAAAACCGGAGACACTTTATCACCGGTTGACGTGGTAAAATTCACAGCTGCCTATGGAGCCATCTTAAAAAAGAATGCAGGAAAGGATAAAAATGTAAAAGTGGTAATAGGCCGCGACGGGCGCATCAGCGGGGCGATGGTCAGCAACCTGGTACAATCTACCCTGTCTGCCATGGGTATCGATGTGGTAGATCTGGATTTAAGCACTACGCCTACAGTTGAGATTGCAGTTCCGCTCGAAGGTGCGGACGGAGGTATTATTTTGACAGCCAGCCACAACCCTAAAGAGTGGAACGCCTTAAAACTGTTGAATGAAAAAGGGGAATTTATTTCTGCCGAAACTGGCCTGGAATTACTACGCATTGCAGAAGCTGAGGATTTTAATTTTGTACCGGTAGATAAACTGGGTAAAATCAAGAAAGATGATTCTTATATGCAGAAGCATATCGATGCGATCCTCAACTACCCCTTGGTAAATAAAGAAGCTATTGCGGCTAAAAATTTTAAAGTAGTAGTAGATGCGATTAACTCTACCGGCGCCACCTTTGTTCCGGCATTATTAAATGCATTAGGCATTGAGAATATTATTGTATTAAATAAAGAAGTAACAGGCAATTTCGCTCATAACCCCGAGCCATTACCGAATCATTTAACCGAGCTAAGCAGCACAGTTGTTAAAGAAAAAGCAGATTTGGGTATTGCTGTTGACCCGGACGTTGACCGCCTTTGCTTTGTTTGTGAAGATGGCAGCATGTTTGGAGAAGAATACACGCTGGTTGCGGTTGCCGATTATATACTATCGCTGCGCCCCGGCAATACGGTAAGTAATATGAGCAGCACCAAAGCTTTGAAAGAGGTTACCCTGAAAAGGGGTGGCTCTTATACCCCTTCGGCTGTTGGTGAAGTAAATGTGGTGAAAAAGATGAAGGAAACCGACGCGGTAATCGGCGGAGAAGGCAATGGAGGTATTATTGTACCTGATTTCCATTATGGCCGTGACGCTTTAATTGGTATCGCATTGTTTTTATCCCACCTGGCGAACCAAAAAGGAAGTATCGGGTCTTTACGCCGCCAGTATCCCGACTATTTTATTAGCAAAAACAAAATTGAGCTGGACAGCAGTATTAATGTAGCCGCTATCTTTAAAAGCATCAAAGAGAAGTATGCTAAAAATCCGATCAACGACGAAGATGGATTAAAAATAGAATTTGATAACGACTGGGTACATTTACGCACTTCCAATACAGAACCCATTATCCGGATCTATTCTGAAAGTGATTTTGAAAGTAAGGCCAACCATATCGCTCACAAATTAATGGAAGACATTAAGGAAGAGATCAAATAAATATTAAAGCAGATAGTTAGCCCCGGCCCATAAAGCCGGGGCTTTTATTTTAAGTTGCCGTTCGTATTGCGTGGCATTGTATTTGTCAACCTAAGGTTGTACTAAACCTTTTATCTATGACAAACTTAAATGGATCCGACATACACGATTCGGAAAAAGACAGGGAAAAATTAAAGCCGGAAGAAGTGGTTATTGATTTACCCGATGTAGAAGATATACCCGGCCAGGCCAATGTAAAGCCACCTGAAACCAACCAGGAGGCGGATTTAACCATTGCGTCCGACGATGAAGAAGGAGTAGGTATTTTCGAAGAAGAAACTGATGAAGAAGACATTGATGCCAATGATGATACCAATGTTTCGCGGCAGGAACGCGAATTATTGAAGGACACAGAATCGCTGGACAATGTTGATGATGAGGACTTAAAAAGAGCCAGGCTGGATGACAGGGACTTCGAAGGAGAAAAGTTGAATGAGCGAACGCCGCAGGATGGAAAGGACCTGGATGTGCCCGGTCAGGAGGCAGATGATGATAACGAAGATATTGGCGAAGAAGACGAAGAAAACAACGAGTACAGCCTCGGTGACAATCAGTAGATCCTACATCTTATTAATATTAAAGTTCTTCCGGGGAAGAACTTTTTTTGTGTGGCAATGTCGCATCTTAAACAATTTCAATGGCAGCCCTGTTTGTTATATAATTCATCTAAAACAAACAATCATGAAAGCCGTAGGATTTAAAACCTCCCTCCCTATAGAAGAAGCAGAAAGCTTTATTGACTTTGAAATAACAACGCCGCAACCAACTGGTCATGAAATATTGGTAAAAGTAAAAGCGGCAGGCGTAAACCCGGTAGATTTTAAAGTAAGACAGAACAGCGCAAAAGAAAAAATGTTGGATACACCTAAAATAATAGGCTGGGATGCTGCGGGTATTGTTGAGGCAGTAGGAAGCGATGTAACACTTTTTAAAGCAGGAGATGAAGTGTATTATGCGGGCGATATCACCAAAAACGGTTCTAATGCCGAATTTCAGCTGGTAGATGAGCGTATTGTTGGAAAAAAGCCAGTCAACCTTACTTATGTTGAAGCCGCTGCAATGCCACTTACCACATTAACAGCATGGGAAATTCTATTTGACCGGATGCGCATTAATGAAAAAGATAAAGGAAAAAGCATATTGATCATTGGTGGCGCCGGGGGTGTTGGTTCCATCGCCATTCAAATAGCTAAAAAAGTGGCAGGACTAACTGTGTTGGCCACCGCATCAAGAGCTGAGTCGGTTGAATGGTGTAAACGACTGGGTGCTGACTATGTGGTGAATCACCGCGACCTGGTAAATGAGGTGCAGGCAGCAGGGTTTCAGCAGATAGATTTTATTTTGGATTTTGTAGACGTTAACCAATATTGGGATGCTTTTGCAGAGCTGATTCGCCCGCAAGGTGCCATTGGTTCTATCAGCGATCCGGTACAGCCCGTTAATCTGCGCCAGCTTAAATCAAAAAGTGTGAGTTTTCACTGGGAGTTGATGTTTACCCGGTCCATGTTTCAAACGGAGGACATAATAGAGCAGCATTATATTCTTAATAAAGCTGCTGAGCTCTTCGACAATGGAACACTGCAACCGACCTTAACGACTACCTTAAGTGGACTTTTGGCTGATAATTTTAAGAATGCTCACCGCAAATTGGAAAGCGGCAGTACTATTGGAAAACTTGTGATTGAATATTAAATTATAAATCAACAGATTAAGTTGAAACTTTGTGTAAATAACCTACAAGTTACCCGATTCGCTTAAAATTAGTATCTTTGCAGCCCCTTAGCAAAAGCTGGGGGATATTTTTATTTTTTAACCAAATTTCAGGGTAATGAACAATTATGAATTGATGGTGATTTTTACCCCTGTTTTAAGTGAAGAAGAGTTTAAAGCTGCTCAGAAAAAGTTTGCCGGTATGGTAACTGAAGCAGGTGGCTCTATCGTTCACGAAAATCCATGGGGATTGAAATCACTGGCGTATCCGATCCAGAAAAAAACCACTGGTTTATACTGGGTTATGGAATACACTGCGCCATCCGACTTCAATGAGAAGCTGAAAATACAGCTTCTTCGCGACGAATCAGTACTTCGTCACCTATGCACTAAACTCGACAAATACGCCGTTGAGTATAATGCTAAAAAGGCTAAAGGCGTGAAAACAGGAACCGAAAAAGCAGTGGAGGCTTAATATTATGGCAAAGAATGAAATAAAATACCTGACGGCCATTAAAACCGACAAACGCGTAAAGAAATTCTGCCGCTTTAAAAAATATGGCATCCGCTATGTTGATTACAAAGACATAGAATTCCTGAAAAAGTTCCTGAACGAGCAGGGTAAGTTGTTACCACGCCGTTTAACTGGTAACAGCCTGAAATTCCAGCGCAGGGTATCTGATGCTGTAAAGAAGGCACGCCAGATGGCTCTTTTACCTTACGTAACAGATCTTTTGAAATAGAATAAGCAAGTAGAAAATAGGGAGTTGCAAGTAGGTTGAACCCTATTAACTATTCTACTGCTTTCTACTCGCTATTAGTAACCTTCCCTAATCCACACCGGTGGAGACAGTCACAATTCATCGATTGGGCAAAAGGGAACTAAATAACCATTATAATGGAAGTAATTTTAATACAGGATGTAGATAATTTGGGTGGTGTTAACGAAGTGGTAACCGTAAAGAATGGTTACGCACGTAACTTTTTATTACCTCGCAAATTAGCAGTTGAATACAGCGCTGGCAACAAAAAGCAGCTGGAAGAAAGACTGAAGCAAGCTAAGAAAAAAGAAGCAGCGATGTTAGCAGCTATTAACGATGTTATCAGCAAGCTAAGCGCGTCGCCTCTTAAAATCGGAGCTAAAACAGGTACATCTGGCAAAATTTTCGGTAGTGTAACTAACCTGCAGATCAGCAGAGCTATCCGCGAGCAAAAAGGTTATGAAATCGACCGTAAAAAAATTCATATCAATGAAGAAGTAAAAGAATTAGGTACGCATAAAGCTACTATCGATTTCGGAAATGGTCATTCCACCGAACTTGATTTTGAAGTGATTGCTGAATAATTATTCCTTTTTCAAAGTCATTTACAGCGCCCGGCCTTTAGGTCGGGCGTTTTAGTAATTATTTGGTAAAATAAATTTATTGGAGATACGATGTATTTAGCAGTATATTTGTAATATTATTATGGTGTATATTCAGTATTAAAGTTCCATGGTACAATAAATGTTCATTGATCTTGGTTACTGTTTCTCACTTTCTTTAAATTTCTTAAAACAAAAAAAATGAACATTTACGTTGGTAACTTAAGCTGGAACTTGAAAGACCAGGACTTACAGAATTTATTCAGCTCGCACGGAGAAGTAACTTCTGCTAAAATCGTTTTAGACAAATTCACTAACCGTAGCAAAGGCTTTGGTTTCGTAGAAATGGCTAATGATGACGAAGCACAAGCTGCAATCAGCGCTTTAAACGGAACAGAAGTTGACGGTAGAAATATCGTAGTAAACGAAAGCCGTCCTAAAGAAGGCGGTAGCAGCAATGGCGGTGGCTACAAAAAAAGAAGCTTCGGCGGCGGCGGTAACAGCGGCGGCGGTGGCTACAGAAAAAGCGGCGGCGGTTATGGCGGCGGCGGCGGATATCGCGACCGTAGCAGCGACTACAACAAAGACTATTAATAAGGTTTATTAATATCAGATTATTCAAAAGTTTGCATAGTACTATGCAAACTTTTGTCGTTTATGCCCGGCTTAAAGCTGTTGGTACCCCGATAATAACCGTTTGCCGAAATCACCAGATCTTGGTATATAATTAATAAAGAAATAGTTTAGATTTGCGGCCTTTAAACAAATCAAATATTTATGAAAATTAAATTGACACTTGGACTGGTTCTACTTTCTTTAAGCTCGGCTCTTTTTGCACAAAGTAACTACAAACAATCTATAGGCCTTCGCCTTGGAAGTGGCTATTATGACATCGCTTCCGCAGCCTATAAAACTTTTTTGAATGATGCGTCTGCACTCGAATTTAATCTGGGTATACGCCCTGAAAAGTTCGGAGGTACCAGATGGACAAATGTATCAGCTTCCGGAGCCTATCAACATCACTTTGACATTAAACCTGTTGACGGTTTAAAATGGTTTGTTGGAGGAGGAGTAGTAGTTTCTAACACATTCTCAAATAACAAATACTATAAAGGATTTGGTGTTGGTTTATTTCCAACAGGTGGCGCAGACTACAAGTTTAAAAAGATTCCGCTAGCTGTATCAGCTGATGTTCGTCCAACATTTAATATTGTTGAGCCGTTTGATTATAATGGCTATAATAATTTTTATCCAAATGTAGGCGTATCTGCAAGATATACGTTCTAGCAGGTTACCTTCAATTTTATTAAAATCGCCTTCGCTTGAAGGCGATTTTTTTTAAAGATACTTCGCACTATAACTGATTTAATTGGCCTGTTTATTGCCCGCCCTGATACAAAAAGAAGTATGAATACCCTTTATAACCGCTTATTTTGTGCGTTCTTTATTGTGTTAATCGTTTTAGTTTCAGCCTGCGCACCACCGCGCAGGCCACACCGCCCCAAGCCACCCAAAAGGCCATTTACGCAGCACGAAAATCTTAGCACGCGAGGCAAATTAGTTTTCTATCCCGCAACAGCACCCTACAACAGTTGTATTTAAAAGACAGGAAAATTTCGACACACACATCCCTGTTTAAACACTAATTTATTGTTTTGTCCCGCTTTTTATTCCCCAATTCAGGCGTTTTTCAATCTTCGTTTCCCTGACAAGGGGGAAACAACTGATAATGCGATAATTAAATCATAAAAAAATGTGAAAATTTATAAAAATAAATAACAATCGTTTGCATGATATAATTTATTTCGTAATTTCGTATTGAATTTTCATAGGATAAGGTTTAATGGTTAATGGTTTTTGATGAAGTCCCCAACATCTCTAATGTTGGGGATTTTTTTGTGCTACCTGCTTCACTTTTCTCACGCCTTCAGAGAGCCGTGGACGAAATCAGGACTTTGAACGTCTTTCAAAGCCAATTCATAGAATTTTTATATAATACGTAATCTCCTCGTATAACTTCATCAGGCAAATGGGATCGCTTATAGCCTCCCAATTATTAATCCCAAAATGCCTGAACTATGAAGCTTACTATTACTAAAAATTTGCTTACCACAGCCGTAGCATTTTTTATGTTTCTGCTCCCAAATCATTTATATGCGCAGTCCTGCACCTTTGTGAGTCCTACAGTACAATTCGTCAGCATTACTTCCAATGCATCCACAGGACAATGCGAATATCTCGTTAATCTTGAATTTGACGTGCAGGTTAATGGTGGTAATAAATACATCTTTGTTCATTTATGGGAACAAAATAAGTATCATTTTGGCTCCGGCGGCACTGCACTACCCTTTAACTATGCCACTCAGCCTATAGACGATGCCGGATCAGCATCGGGTATACTTTACAGTTCATTGGTAAATATCGGTATTAACAGTTTCGCCAACCCGGCAACATTTTATACCAGCTACCCTCCCGATGCAACTGTTCCCATGGCCAACCCTGCGACTATGCCAGGCATCACCGTAACTGAAACGCCCCTTAATAGCACTACCAGCAGGTATGTGATAGAAAACTTAAAAATAGTGTTGCCAGGGCCCTGTACAGGCTCACTTCCGACATTTACCGGCGATGCATGGTCGACCAATGGAGCGAGTGCTAACCAGGTTCAATGTGCAATGCCGGGCTTTACGTTTACCCCAGAAGGTCCAACAGCCAATGGCACTATTTCCTGTTCAAGCATTGCTAATTCGCTGTCCTTTACAATTGCAAAAGATGCGAACAGTACAACTGCTGATCTAAACGTTGATGTATATGTAGATCGCAACGGGGACGGCCTTTTTAATGTTGCAGATGACGCCCCAGCCATCGATACAGATGGCGACGTCAACTACCACCTGACCAGCTCCAACTCCCCATTAACCATTAACAATAACACGCTTTACTATCCTGCGTCGATATCGGCAAACCCTGCACTTAAAAACAGGAATCTGTTTCTGGTTATTAAAAACATAGTAATTATCAACAATGATGGTACTACAACCACTTTCAGTGATGCTTTTGTAAGGGAAATTAATAACAGTTGTTCTGTCTTGCCTGTTCAGTTTGGAGAGATCAATGCCAATATAAAAAATGGCACGTTACAGATAAACTGGCAAAGTCTTAGGGAGACTAATTGTAAAGACTATGAGATCCAGGTATCGCCGAACGCAACGGAATGGCACACGATTGGGAGCGTTTCATCAATTGCACTTGGTGGCAATTCAGACACACCTTTAAATTATAGCTTTTCGGGCAAATCCGCCGTTTTAGGAGGTATATCATTTGCAATACTGCTACTTTCCGTTTTCAGAAAACGCATGACACGCATCTATGTCACTCTACTGGCAGGAATGGTTATTTACTCCTGTGCGAAAGAGTCTAATAGTCCGCAATATGATAATCCAACTATTTTTCTGAGAATTATCCAACACGACATAGATAACGGTTCACCTACTTATTCCCGAGTGGTAAAAGTTATCAGGGAGCAATAGCTGCAATATCAACTATTCATCGAGTGTAACCTTCTTTGAATTAACACGAAGTTTATACCCAACGCCAATTTTCAATGCAAGATTTTCTTTATTGTGACTAACAGGAAACTCAAAACAAACGGGGTAATCGAACTCCCTAACGGCGTCTAGAATAATTTCATGCAGGGTGGCGCCAAAAGGACGATCCGTATCTTTTGTATCCGCAAAACAGCCTACTATGAGGCCGGCAAGTTTTTTAAGCTTGCCGCTTCTTTTTAGCTGCTGCATCATTCTGTCGATCGCATATTTCTGCTCACCGATATCCTCTATAAAAAGTATCCGGCCTTTGGTTTTAATTTCAGAAGGCGTACCAATTCCATTCACCAACAAAGCGAGATTTCCACCCACTAATTCCCCTACAGCCTCTCCCTGCCTGTTTAATTCATGAGGCTCACAGGCATACTTTGCCCATTTCCCTTCAAGCGCTTCCTTCAAAGAAACAACATACTTATTTAAGTACCCTTCATCGTTAAATGCAGCCGCCATAGGCGCATGCAGGGAGGCTATATGATAGTTCGAATATAAATGAGAATGCAAAATAGTAATATCGCTAAAACCTATTATCCATTTGGGCTTCTTTCTGAACTTCTTAAAGTTAATCTGATCAATAATTCGCCCCATCCCATAACCGCCTCTTCCACAAAGCACTGCCTGCACAGTATCATCATCCAGCATCGCCTGAAAATCGTTTAACCGCTCCTCATCCGGACCGGCAAAATAGTTTTCGGACTTACTACCCAAAGTGCTGCCCACTTTTACCTTATACCCCCACTCGTCCTGCAATACTCTCACACACTCTGCTGCCTTCTCAAAAGCCATGTAACCTGCAGGACATACAATGCCTATAGTATCTCCCGGTTGTAGATAGGGAGGTGTCTTTATTATCATCGACAAAAAATCAATTTATGTTTTTAGATCTCTTTTAAGTTGCTTCCGGCGGATTGAACCGATAGCTCGTGCATCACCCCGCATTTTAAAGCGAAATTATCTATTTGATGCCCAACGGGAAAATCGAAACAAACCGGATAGTTATAACCTTTTACTTTGTCCGTAATGATATCATAAATAGTTTGCCCAAAGTATTCCGAGGGGTCATCCTGCTTTACTTTAATGCCGCCTACTATCAATCCGGCCAGCCTCGACAATTTTCCCGTCCGTTTTAAATTCCAGAACATACGGTCCACACTATATAAATACTCTCCTGTATCTTCCACAAAAAGTATTTTCCCTTCTGTTTCAATATCTGATGTCGACCCTGCCAGGCTTTCCAGCGTTTTCAGATTTCCCCCTACCAGCGGTCCTTTAGCCTTCCCGTTTCTATTATAGTTACTGACCGGCGCGGTATACTCCATGCGGTCGCCTGCTAACGCACGCTTTATCGATTCAATGGTATCTTTCTGCAGGGCATCTGCATTATCCCATATATCAGGAAAGCTATTACACATTTTTGAATGAATAGAGGCTATCCCCATGTTTCTTTGAAGATGAGAATGTAAGACCGTAATATCACTAAACCCGATAATCCATTTTGGATTGGCCTTAAATTTCTCCCAATTCAATCCGTCCACAATCCTTACACTTCCATACCCCCCTCTGGCACACATAATAGCTTTTATCTGCGGATCATCTAACAAAGCCTGCATATCTGATAACCGCTCTGCATCCGTTCCGCCAAAAGTGTGATCCTTTTTGCCAATAGTAAACCCCACTCTTATTTTGTACCCCCATTGTTGAAGCAATGTTGCCGCGGGGATAATTGCCTCGCGTGTGGTATACCCTGCAGGAGAAGTAATACCAATCATGTCACCCGGCTTCAGATAGGGAGGAATTGTACTCTTATTACTGGTGGCAGTACTGGCATTAAGCTGTAAAAAAGGTGCCGTAGCCATTGCAGCAGCTGAGGCAATAAATTTTTTACGTTTCATAAACGCTAAGATAGGAAGTTGTTAATTCTGATCAGACAATTATTCGATATTGCATTATATATTTAGGAGACTTAACACCAGATTTAACCAGTATCGTTATTTTTGCATCTTATGGATATACCTGGTTATATTCCCTTACCGGATTGGTTTGTAAGTGCTGACCGCTGGTTATTTGAATGGATCAATATAAAATTGGCAAATTCCCTCTTCGATAGCTTCATGCCTGTTATGCGTAATGCATTTACCTGGGGGCCCCTCTATCTTTTCATTGTAGCTTTTACAGTAATTAATTTTAAAAGAACCGGTTGGTGGTGGCTGGCACTGGCATTAGCTACTGCCGCCTGTACTGATATTGTGGGTGCCCGAATATTCAAGGAGGGTTTTGAGCGTTTAAGGCCATGTTCAGATCCTGAGATGATTGGCCATGTACGTACATTACTAGGCAGGTGCAGCGGTGGCTTTAGTTTTGTTTCTAATCATGCAATTAACCATTTTGGCATTGCTGCCTTCTTTTTTGTAACTTTCAAGAGCTTTTTCCGTTATGCCTGGGTCCTTTTTGTTTGGGCAGGTGTTATTGGATTCGCTCAGATATATGTTGGAGTTCACTATCCCTTCGATGTATTATGCGGCGCGCTGCTGGGGCTTCTTATTGGCTCTCTATCTGGTAATTTATTCAACAAAAAATTCGGATTTCCCATATTCGATAAGCAATCAATTTTAAATTAATGGAAATACTCATAATTGCCCTACTTATTTTATTAAACGGGGTTTTTTCTATGGCTGAAATAGCTCTTGTATCAGCCCGAAAGGCCAGGCTGGAAGCGCAAGCAAACAAAGGCGACAAAAAAGCCAAAGACGCACTGGCATTGGCCAATCATCCCGATCATTTTCTTTCCACGGTGCAAATAGGGATTACACTTATTGGTATTTTAACCGGTATTTACTCGGGCGACAAAATAACAGGGGATATTGAAGTATTTGTTGCGCAATTTCCTTCATTAGCGCCTTACAGTAAAGGAATTGCAACCACCGTTGTGGTTATTTTGATTACCTATTTCTCACTAGTTTTTGGAGAATTGATCCCTAAAAGGATCGGCCTGTCAGCACCTGAAAAGATTGCAAAATTTGTAGCCGGCCCCATGCGTGTTGTAAGCTGGATCACCTTCCCTTTTATATGGTTGCTCACTCAATCTACCCGGTTAATTACCAAGATATTTAATGTTAAATCGGACGACTCTCAGGTTACGGAGGAGGAAATAAAAGCAATCATTAATGAAGGAACTGAGCAGGGTACTTTAGAGGAGACCGAGCAGGAGATCATCGAACGGGTATTTCACTTGAGTGACCGGAATATTACATCTTTGATGACACACAGAAGTGATATTGTATGGTTTAATACAACTGATACGGAAGAAACGATCAGGGAAAAAATATTAAAAGAGCCACATTCAATTTATCCGATTTGTGAAGGAGAAATAGACAACATAAAGGGTGTTATTTCTTTAAAAGATTTGTATACCAATAACGATAATATACCTTTCAAAAACCTTATGCGGCCAGCGCTTTTTGTACCAGACAACAATACGGCGTTCAAGGTGATGGAAAAGTTCAAAGAGTCGCAATTACATTCCTGCTTTATAGTTGACGAGTATGGTAGCGTATTGGGAATGATTACACTCAAAGACATCCTGGAAGCTATTATCGGCGATATGCCACAACATGATGATGATGAATATGAAGTAATCAAAAGAGATGATGGTACATTTTTAGTAGATGGTCAGCTTCCATTTTACGATTTTCTCTCTTACTTCGACAAAACTGATTGGATGAACGAAGGAGAGCAGGAGTTTGACACTATTGCAGGCTTTATTTTACATAAACTAAAACGTATTCCCATTGCTTCAGACAAACTGGACTGGAATGGTTTTGACTTTGAAATAATGGATATGGATGGGCATAGGATCGATAAAGTGTTGGTAAAGATTAGCGAAGAAATAAGAGAAGATATGGAAGACTAATCCATCAATCTCTATATCAATAATATCAGGAACATCAGGTTATTTTAAGCCTGGTGTTTTTTTATGTGTTGCAAAAGAAGTTTGACTTAAAATCTAGTTATAACTAATCATTTTTAGTAAATGGCCGTTGAGCATAACTCAGAAACAAGCAGTGTAAAAAGTAATAATACGGACGCTAGTAGTAGCTGCAATGCAACTTTTCTTTACTAGCAGATGGAATCATTCACTTAATAATAAGTATATACTGCTTCTATACAATCTATTTGAACATTCTTTTCTTTCCCCTGGGCCCCATTTAGAACAAATAGGTGGCTTTTCTCAAAGGATTTTCACCAATAGATTGAACTAAGGTTTATTAAGGTTTATCACATTTAAGCCTATGCGATGCCCCAATTCTCCTATTCCCAATTGGGATAGGGCTTTATTTCTTTAAGGAATTATAAGACCCACGTAATCTTAATATATCAGAATAATAGAAAGGCCCTTCTCAAATGAGAAGGGCCTTTCTATTATTTAACTAAAAACTTATTAGTTTTTACGCAAGTTTGGATGCGGAGGAGCGATAGTGTTTGGACCATCTTCTCCAGGAGCAGCTGCACGGATGTCAACTGCATCGCAATCACCACCTTCCTGGCCTGAGCTGAAGATAAATCTGTCGCTGCTTACGCCTTCTTTTTCAACTAAGTGAGAAATCACTTTATTTACGTGATCCCAGCTTAATTGCTGCTGACGTTTAGTAGCTGCGCAGTAACCTACTACTACTACTTTACAGTTTGGATTAGCTTTCAGTTTAGAAGCTACAGTTGCTAAAGTACCAGCTGCATCATCAGAAAGTTTGTTAGAATTTGCTGCGAAGTGAATGCTTGGTAAAGCACCTAAAGAAGTAGCGCAATCACTTTGAGCAGGAGCACAGCCTTCTGGGCAAGGACATTTACCTACACCATCAGCATCAACTGGCTGGCAATAAGTTGGAGTAACCAGTTCTTTATCTTTACAATCAGGTACACCATCACCATCTGTATCGCGGCTAACACCATGAGTATCAACTGGGCAACCAGCAGGAGTTTGTTCTTGATCGAACTGATCAGTTACACCATCACCATCAGCATCTGGAAGAACGATTTCTGGTACTCTGCGTAACTCGCCGTAAGCATAGTTTAATGGGTTTAACCAGTAAAGAGGCTCAACTCTTTTTGCTTTGCTACCCAGGTTAAAGTTAAGACCTAAAGAAAGATAGTTGAACCAATCTTTATCAGGGCTTAATGTTCCGCTCTCATCACGACGAACACCATCTAACATATCAGAACCGTTAAAGATCAGGCGATCTTCAAGAGCTAAGTTTACGCGAGAAGAAAGACGGAAAGCTACACCAGCACCAACTGTTGCAGAAGGAGTAATGTAACCAGCGAAAGTTTTGCTCCACTTTTTAGAAGGATCTAAAGTAGCTGAGCTTTCATAAGAATCATCTAAAAGATCTTTGATCGCATCTAACTGGTCTTTACGGTTGTCGTACACTTGTCCTTGAGTTGGGAAGTTATACTGGCTGCTACCATTTAAGGCATTAACGCTTGTTTTGAAGGTATTAACACCTACACCAGCTAAAGCATAAACAGTTGCACCTGTTTGATTTTTATAGAAGCGGATGTTTCCTAAATTAAATAAAGCCTGTAATGAAAGGTCCTGGCTTTTTGTTTTGTAGTTATGGTAAACTTCCTTACCTGCATAACCAGCCCAGGGAGTGTTTGCTCCTTCAGCCAGGTAGCTTTGCGTAGATGGTCTCCAGTTTAAACCCTGAGCAACACCATAAACATACTCCAATCTTAATGACATTACATGTCCTAAAGATTTACGGATATGACCGCCGAAGCCGAAAGAGTTTAAATATCTTGCGTCAACGTCAGCTACAGGAATAGAGAAGGAACCACCTTTGATACCTATTTCCCACATGTCTTTGGGTTTTGCAGGATAATCGTAGTTTCCAACCATAAACTCATTGTGCTGAGCCAGTTGTTTGCTGTTGTAATAATTAGAATCTGTCACAGAGAAAGTGCCATATACCGGGTGTGGGGCGGTATAAGGGTGCGACGGGCTCACCTGGGCGAAGCCTGTTGACGCAACCAGGCAACTAAGGCCTGCTAGTAATTGGTACTTTTTGCTTGTCATAACTAAGGATTAAGATTTAAAATGATTTTTCTTAATAAGTTTAGCAAATTTAGAGCCATTTGTTAAATAAACAAATTTTAACGTAAAAAATAATTAAATCTGCTATCTCCTGACCTCAGCAAATACTATGCAAAAAATTCAAAAATGCCCCTTTAAATTCCTTATTTTGCTCAATTATTATTATGAATTTACCCATTTCTTTAATAAAAAATGAATTGGAAAGTTTTGAAGAGCGTTTCAAAACAGCTGTTAAAAGCTCCACTCCACTCCTTAATAGTATACTACGTTATATTGTAAAGAGAAAAGGAAAACAAATGCGCCCTATGTTTGTTTTTTTGTCCGCTAAATTGCTCGGAACTCCCACAGAGGCTACTTACCGTGCAGCATCGCTCGTCGAAATATTGCATACAGCCACACTGGTACATGACGATGTGGTAGACGATTCGCTGGAAAGAAGAGGTTTTTTCTCTGTGTATGCACTTTGGAAGAATAAAGCATCCGTGCTGGTAGGAGATTACCTTCTGGCGAAAGGGCTTATTCTTTCGCTTGAAAATCATGACTATCGAATTCTTCATATTTTAACTGATGCAGTCAAAAAAATGAGCGAGGGAGAGTTACTTCAGCTGGAAAAAGCGCGTAACCTGAACCTGAGAGAAGATATTTACTATGAGATCATTAGAAATAAAACAGCTTCTTTACTGGCTTCGGCATGCAGCGCGGGCGCCTGGTCTGCTACTCAAAACGACCAGGATGCTGAAAATATGAGGCTATTTGGAGAAAAAACCGGCATTGCATTCCAGATTAAAGACGATCTTTTCGACTATGCCAGTGAAGACGTAGGTAAGCCTACCGGTAATGACATTAAAGAAAAGAAAATGACCCTCCCGCTGATTTATACCCTCAATAATACGGATAAGTCTACCCGCCAGAAAGTGATCAGCATTGTAAAAAACAATAATAACGACAAGCAAAAAGTGGCTTGGGTATTAGAAGTGGTGAAAAACACGGGCGGTATACAGTACGCCACCGAAAAAATGTATGAATATAAAAAGGAAGCGCTCGATATCTTAATGCAATTTCCTGATAACGAATATCGTCAGGGCTTAAAAGACCTTGTAGATTATGTGACAGAAAGAAAATACTAGCGTCATAAAACGCTTCTCATTGCTATATTGGATAGAAATAAGAACTTTGTGTCAGATACAGTCATTTTTAGCTGTATTTTATAAACCTATGGGCACCATATAATTTGTTAACCACTTCAATACAAACTATTTGTGACCAAACGCTGGAATATACTGGAAGCCGATAAAAATAATGTATCACTTTTACAGGGTGAGCTTAAAATAAATGCTACCCTTTGCCGCATCCTGGTGCAGCGCGGTATACAGAATTTCGGGAAAGCTAAAGATTATTTCCGTCCACAGCTTTCTCACTTGCATAATCCGTGGAAAATGAAAGATATGGCAAAGGCAGTCAACCGGATTCTGCAAGCCTTTGACCGAAATGAAAAAATACTGGTGTTTGGAGATTATGATGTAGATGGTACCACCTCGGTCGCAAGCATGTATAGCTTCATTAAGAAATTACATAACGAGGTAGATTTTTATATCCCACATCGGTATAAAGAAGGCTATGGAGTTAGCAAAGCAGGGATAGATTTCGCCAAAGAGCATAATTTTTCGCTTATCATTACACTGGATTGCGGCATAAAATCGGTAGACCTGATCAGTTATGCCAATACCCTCGGCATCGATTTTATTGTCTGTGATCATCACCTTCCCGACGAGGTAGTCCCTGATGCAGTTGCCATATTAAACCCTAAACAAAAAGACTGCGATTATCCCTTTAAAGAACTTTGTGGCTGTGGTGTTGGATTTAAACTGATGTGTGCCTTGTGCGAGCAAATGGGTATTCCGTTAGAAAATGCATTTGAATACCTCGACCTGGTAGCCACCGCTATAGCCGCCGACATTGTGCCGATGAATGGAGAAAACCGGGTACTGGCATTTTATGGGTTAATAAAGGCTAACGAAAATCCTAATCCGGGTATAAAGGCCCTGGCAACATTAGGCGGCGCAAAGCAAGCACTTCACATTAATGACCTGGTATTCATGATAGCGCCGAGGGTTAATGCCGCCGGGCGGATGGATGATGCCAGCAAAGCAGTAAGACTCTTTATAGCCCCTACACAAGAGGATGCCTTATACTATGCAGAGCAATTGCACAGTGACAATACGGACAGGAAAGAAGCAGATACAGATATTACTGCGGAGGCATTAACCCTTATTTCGGAAAATCAACTTTGGGTTGAAAGAAGATCTACCGTTGTTTACCAACCTCATTGGCATAAAGGAGTTGTAGGCATCGTAGCTTCCAGGTTAATTGAACACCATTACAAACCTACAGTAGTATTAACCGAGAGTGGTGATTACGCAGCCGGGAGCGCTAGAAGTGTTCCGGGCTTCAACCTGTATGAGGCCATTCATGCGTGCAGGGAGCACCTGCTCGCGTATGGAGGGCATTTCGCCGCAGCGGGGCTCACGCTTGAAAAGCACAACATTGAACTTTTCAGAGCTAAATTTGAAGAAGTAGTATCAGCCACCATCAAAGAAGAACATCTGATTCCCGAAATCATTATAAATTCAGAGATTTCATTTAAAGAAATAACTACAAGCTTCTACAATATACTGCGCCAGATGGAACCATTCGGACCTGAAAATATGACACCGGTTTTTATTGCCCGTAGCGTAGTTGATACCGGCTTCAGCAAAATTGTAAAAGAAAATCATCTCCGCCTGGTAGTGAAACAAGACCGCCTGACTTTCACCGGCATCGGTTTTAACATGGCCGATAAGTTCGACCTGGTTAAAGACCGCCAGCCTTTTGACGTAGTATTTAAAATTGACGAAAACGAATGGAACGGTCAAAAAACACTACAACTGCGTATAGAAGATATCAGGGCCTCCGAAACTTAACCCGTCACTCTACCCTGGTCAGTTTTACATTAGTTACAGGAGATACTACTAATGGAAATTTCTCTACCGTAACATTAGACAAATCGAGCCCGAAATTCTTCTCTTCAGACAAGCTGATATGTTTAATCCAAAAGTGAAGTTTCATAATCACTTTCTCAATAAATGGAAGATCATTATCTAGGCTCAGGTATTTTTCCATCACCATAAACTGAAAATCGCCCACAGTGTTGCTACTGGCCAAACTTTCGTAACGGCTCATAATATTCACCTCCTTATTCTGCACCAGGTCTTCTACCACTTTTTTAAACAGCAGATTGATTCGTGGCTGTATTCTAAATCCCAGCCTGAAATCGACACGAATGATATCATTAGGTATGATATGTTCAACCTTATATTCCGATGTATAGGGATCATCAACCGTATCCACGTGTACAAACCAATAAATATCAGCCCTTTTGGGTTTTTTATTTAATATCGAATAGATGATCTTATGCTCAATCTCCTTTGGATTATCGGCACTGGTGAGGTAAATAAGATGGGTGGCATACTTTGCCACGCCTTTATCGTTGCTTAGTTCCTGGATCTTCGATATATAATGTTCCATCCGTACAAATTCCACATACCTGTTTTTAATTTTTCTTGCCCTGAACCACACATACATTACGATAAACATAAGTCCCCCAATCATAAGTGTAATGTATCCTCCGTGAGAGAACTTCTCCAGTAAGGCCACGGTATAAGCCGTTTCTACAATAAAAAAGCCTATTAAAAATATATATATGTATACCTTATTTACCCTCCTTAATACCATGTAGTTAGCAAAAAGAATGGTTGTGGTGATCATCGTCACAATAATGGCCAACCCATAGGCTGCTTCCATTTTAGAAGATTTTTGGAAATAAAGTACTACAAAAACGCAACCACTAAATAAAATGGTATTTACAGCAGGGATAAATAATTGGCCTTTAGCCTCCGACGGATATCGAATCCTCAACTTAGGCCATAGATTCAAACGAATCGCTTCACTGATAAGGGTGTAAGCCCCCGAAAGCATTGCCTGGCTCGCTATAATGGCTGCCGTGGTAGCTATAACCACCCCCGGAAGAATAAACCACTCGGGCATGAGATTAAAAAAGGCATTGATACCAACGGACTGCCTGATATCATCTGTTACGGTAAGTTTATTATAGTGCGCAAGCAAGAACGCCCCCTGTCCAAAATAATTGATCAGCAAACAGGCTTTTACATAAATCCAGGAATAACGGATATTGTCCCTGCCGCAATGCCCCAGGTCGCTGTAAAGTGCTTCGGCACCGGTAGTACATAAGAAAACCGCCCCTAAAAGCCAAAATCCATGGGGATAATTGATTAGAAACTCAATGGCGTAATAGGGACTTAAGGCTTTAAAAATAGTCAGGTCATCAGCTATATGTAAAGCGCCAAACACGGCAAGCATGGTGAACCAAATAAACATAATGGGTCCGAAAATTTTGCCAATAGACGCAGTTCCAAACTGTTGTAAAAAAAAGAAAGCAGCTAAAATGCCTAACACTATCCATACAATCGTCGTTGTCGGCATCTCCTTCAGAGCAGGAAGAATCTTCAAACCCTCAATTGCCGAAGTAATGGTCATGGGGGGAGTGATAATGCCGTCGGCTATTAGTGCAGCACCTCCTATCATAGCCGGAATTACGAGCCATTTTCGTCGTCGCCTCACCAGCGCATAGAGGGCAAAAGTGCCGCCTTCACCTTTATTATCTGCCCTCAAAATCAAAATAACATATTTGATAGTTGTCTGAAGTGTCAGGGTCCAGATAATACAGGATAGTGTGCCCACTATCAGTTGTTCGGTGATTTGCCGGTTACCGATAATAGCGTTAAATACGTATAGTGGAGATGTTCCGATATCACCGTAAATGATACCTAAAGCAATGAGCAGGCCGGCCGCAGTTGCTTTATTAGTGTGAGCTTTCACCAGATAAGATCTCTTAATTTTTTAATAATAGTATACAAAGTTTATATAAAAGGTGTCAAATGAAAAAAACTTTATTTTTAATTTGTTACCCTTATATTTTGAAAAGAAAAGTTATAATTTGCAATGGCCGGCTTTACTGGAAATTGATACTCAGGGTATTCGTAACTTTATGGTATAAAACCGGTTAATCAGGCATATTCCGGAGAAAGTATTGGCCGTAAATGACATCAAATAGCATATACATGCAGCCAAACGAAAATAAAAAAAGACAATAAAAACCGACGTGGTGAAAACTTTACCATCCAGGATACGATTTAACCGTTAAAGACCCGCCTGAACGGTATTCAGCCAGGAGGGCATAAAATGTTTAGGAATGAAACGCATATTTTTATCCGTATTTGCATTTACACTTCTGTCCCTCTACACTTATGCGCAATCTATACGTTACGCACCAGTGAATAAAGAAGATGTAGAACGTATGAATTTCGAGATTTTAGGCAAGGCAGCAGATAATTATCTGGTTTATAAAGAAGTGAAAGGCAATCATCGTATTTCGGTATACGATCACAATATGCAACTCAGAGAGGAAGTTCCTTTAACCGTTCTGCCTAAAAGGGATGAGATACTGGATATTTCATTTTATAATGTAGATAACCATCGTTACCTGCTTTTTCAACACCAGGAAGGTGATGTGGTATATCTGAAATCTGTTGCTATCGAAGCCAACGGCCGTATCTTAAGCGAGCCTGTCGTTTTAGATACTACTATGATCAGTTATAAAACAGATAATAAAATATACAGTATCGTAACGAGCAACGATGGCAGCAAACTCATGGCTTTTAAAATCAATAAAAAAGATAAAAGTCTTTTTCGTTTCACCACAAAACTTTTTAACGCCGCATTACAGCCGATAAGCGAGAGCCGCTTTTCACTACCAATGGAATATAAAGGCGACTATTTAACGGGGCATAGTATAGCTAATGACGGGAGCTATTCTTTTATTAAATATCACCGGCAAACCAATGGCAATATTGTAGATGCTACCTTAATTGAAAAACCAGCAGATAAAGATGCGCTTGAAGAGCACAGTCTGAATGTCAACGATCTTTTCCTGGACGATATCAAACTGATGGTAGATGACGCCAGCGGCCGCTACTTATTATCTTCTTTCTACAGCACTAAAAAACGTGGAGATATCGAAGGTCTTTATGTTTTTGGGCTGGAGAAAAGCACGGGCAAAGTGGTTTTTGAAAAAACGACCTTATTTGACGAAGATCTGAAAAAAAGAGCAAGAGGCAGGTCAGGCAAAAATGCTTTTAATAACTTTTTTATCAACAATATTATTGTAAATGGCGACGGCAGCTTTACAGTAGCATCGGAAGCCTTGTATAACACCAACGATTGGGATCGCTGGGGCGGATGGGGACCTGGTTGGGGATGGGGCGGCGGCATGGGGATGTGGGGCGGTTGGGGACCCGGCTGGGGCTGGGGATGGGGCCGTTGGGGTGGCTGGTGGCCTTACTCCTATTATTCCCCCTTCTTTTACCGCAGTTACTGGTGGGGCGGATGGGGACCTGGTTGGGGTGGCGGAGCCGGATGGGGCAATTCGCAGCAGTTCAATGCAGGTAATATTGCTGTTTTCTCATTTGACGCACAAGGCAACAAAACCTGGGATAATGTTATTATAAAATCACAAAGTGAAAACAACACCGACGGTAGTATCTCTTACCAGGTGATTCCGGGCTCGAATGGTACTGTTTTCCTGATGAACAATTCAGGAAAAATATCTGATCTGGAAAATATAATGATCACTAATGATGGAACTATCCGTAAAGGGCAGCCTATAAAAGCGCCCGAAAAACGTTTGGATTTCATGCCCAAATATGGTAAGCAAACAGGTCCGGGAGAATTGATTGTTCCATACACTTACAAAAGAAATATCTCTTTTGCCAAAGTAGAGCTGTAAAAAAATAAACATATTGTATGAAGTTATTGGAACTCCGGCTAATCAGTCGGAGTTTTTGATGCGCAGTCAAAGCCTGGTGCATAGATCTGCATATACCAGGATTCATAGTATTTAAAATGGTTTGTCACATAATCCGATTTATTGGCTTTCTTTGTATTTGAAATACAAAACTGCTCATGACGGGCATATTCAAACAAAAAACGCCGGGCAATATTATCTTACTGATCCTTTTAGGCATTTTTATGAAACTGCCTGCATTTTTTCATGCCAAAGGATTTATTGTAAAACAGAGCGATGGCATATTTTATACCAATCTAACCGCCTTTTTGGATCGGTTCACCAACGGAAGTAGTTTTGTTTTCGCTGTAATCGCTTTTGCGTTGAATCTTTTGATTGCATTTATACTCAATAGTTTTATCAATACAGACCGGTTCATGAATAAGCCCAATTTCCTGGCAGGAATGGCTTATATACTCATTACCTCTTTTCTTCCTTCTTTTAATTTGCTGTCGTCCAACCTGGTGGCATCTGTATTATTATTAACGGCATTTAAACTATTTTACCAATCGCACCATATTAAGAATCACATTTTCAATGCGTCGCTGCTTATTGGCCTTGCTTCCTTATTCTTTTTCCCGGCGCTTTTCTTTATAGCATGGGCTTTTTTAGCCTTACTGGTGTTAAGACCCTTCAGGCTGTCTGACTGGATTCTCCTTTTGTTAGGACTGGGTAGCCCTTATTATTTTTATGGCACTTATTTATTTTTAAATGACAAACTGGAAGTTCCCTCCTATTTTTATCACCTTTCTTTTCTAAGCTCTGACATCCGGTATTCGCTCTGGCATGCCGGCGCTTTATTTTTTTTACTGGCCCCTTTGCTGGCAGGCATATATTATGTGCAGGCCAATTCGGCCAAAATGTTGGTTCATATACGTAAAGGATGGTACCTGTTTCTCGGCTATCTTGCGATAACAATAATAGCGGCACTTTTCGATATTGAAAAAACCTCCGAAAACCTCGTGCCGGTCCTGGTGCCTGTGGCCGCTTTTCACGGCTACGGCTATTTAAATGCGGAGCTAAAGCTGTACCCCAAGGTCTCATTCTGGCTAACTATTGCTTTTATAATTGCCAATCAATTATACGGCAATGTATGGTAGCAACAATTATGTAAGTGCATATTCAGACTCGCGTATTGTTGATATGAAACAGGCTCTTATCTTTACACATAAATTCGGCAGGTACCTTATAATAGATCTGAAAAACAAAAACCTGTAGAAATTGTTAATGTCTGTGTCGCACAACCTGTGACGTAGAAAATGCATCTACAACTATTATTGCATTTTTAATTGATTTATAAAAACGTAAAGAATAAATGAAAAAGTTAGTTTTCCTTTTGGCAGCCGTATTAGTAGTTGCTGCAGCACAGGCTCAGTTAAATCCGGTAAGCTGGAAATTTACCAGTAAAAAAATATCTGCAAAGGTTTATGAAATACATATGACTGCTGTAATGGATAACGGATGGCATTTATACTCTCAAACACAACCGGCTGATGCGATTAGCATTCCAACTAAGTTTTCATTTACAGGCAATCCCCTGGTAAAACTGGAAGGAGCTGTTAAAGAAGTAGGTAAAATGGAAAAATTTCACGACGCAGCCTTAGGAGCCAGTGCCAATCAGTATTCTAAAACAGTAAATTTCGTGCAAAAAATCACGTTAAAGGCTGCTGCTAAAACCAACATTTCGGGGACTGTTACTTACCAGACATGCGATGACAAACAATGCTTGCCTCCTAAAAAGGTTCCATTCAAAGTAGATCTGGGTTAAGCTAAAAGTTATAAAAGATCTTTATACCGGTTCATGAATGGAACCGGCTTTTTATTGTCCCCATCTGAAACTCTGAATATCAAATCCTGCCAGATCCAGTACCCGGTCGGTTACTGTTGCTGCGAGTTCATCAATTGTTTGAGGTAAACTATAGAACGAAGGCGTAGCCGGACAAATAATACCGCCGGCCAAAGTGATCTTCTCCATATTTTGAATATGGATCAAATTATAAGGTGTTTCCCTTGCCACACATATTAATTTCCGCCGTTCTTTTAAAATTACATCGGCTGCACGTGTAATAAGATCATTGGAAATACCGTTAGCAATACGCCCTAAAGTACCCATAGAGCAGGGAGCAATGATCATGGTATCATACTGGCCACTACCTGATGCAAAGGGTGCCGAGAAATCATTCTTGCCAAAGTAGTGTACTCCCTCTCTTTCTTTAAAGGCTTCCTGCATTTCAACCTGCCATACATCCATAGCATTATCTGTAGCCACTACTGCAAGCGCCTCCCATTGATCTTTTAGTTGCAAAAGTTTATCAATCATTTGAGCAGGGTATATAGATCCGCTTGCTCCTGTTATTGCTATCAGTATTTTTCTTCCCATACAATTACAAACTAACTTTCTACAACGCCGCCTGTTACCGTATATTTCATGGCATCACCAGCGGTAAGGTTTTCTATTGGTTTCACCCGCTCTTTGGGTAAAATATACAATTGTCCGGCGAAATTATAAGCCTGGGGCACATAAACGCCTACCATCTCATGCCCCATGTTAAACTTCTCCATTTCATCATCGGTCAAAAAACCCACAATCCACACATCATTATTAAACACATTAGCCAATACGGCCTTGGTAAATTTTTTCTTATCGCCCGCAAAAGCCTGGAAAAAGTCTTTTATTGATTTATAAATTAATTTAATGCCAGGCGTTCGCTCCAGCCAGTGGTCAAAAAAATTAATCATGCTTTCCATGATAAAGTAGCTACTTAGCCACCCTATAAAAATGATAAATGCGATAATAAGTACAAACCCTACCCCAGGCGTGGTAAAGATCGGTCTTAACAGGCTATCAATCCAATCAAACACTACGTACAATATATAGGCTGTAATGGTTACGGGAGCTAATATAATCACCCCCTGAACAAAATAACGAAACAGGGTTTTCAGCACTGTGTCTTTGGGAGTATGTGGAAGATATTTAGGCATTTGAGACGCAAGATACTATATCTTTCATTCATATCGGATTGACCTTATTCCGCCGTCCATCCCTTTTTTATTGCTATTCGCCTAAAAAATATTTCCCGTCTTTTAAGGTATTTTACTTTTGAGTCCGTTTTCAAAACCAGTGCATTTAAAAATAATTCTGTTTGGAAACTTTAGACCCCGGAAAAGTTTCCTTAGTTTCGCGACGCAATGGCAATGGTGGTTGACAATAAAACAAGGATAAGAGAAAAAGCGAAAGAACTGTTTATGCAGTTGGGCATGCGACGGGTGAGCATGGATGATATTGCGGCTGAAACCGGGATGAGTAAAAAAACGCTTTACCAGTATTATACCGATAAAGAAACCCTGGTTGCAGATACTATTGGAGTGATACTGGAGACGAATCACGCTAACTGCGAAAGCTGTAGAGAGAAAGCTAAAAATGCAATTCATGAAGGTTTTTTAGCTACGGCTTCGGTATCGGAAATGATGCGGCGGTTAAATCCCATATTGCTGTTTGATATGCAGAAGTATTACCCGGCAGCATACCGGAAGTTCTTAAAATTCAAGGAAGATTTCTTGTATAAGTTCATCTACCACAGTATTGAATGGGGTATTAAAGATGGATTATTCAGAGCAGATGTGGATGTGGCGCTGGTGAGCCGCCTGCGAATTGAAAGTATTAATTTGCCTTTTCAACGCAATTTTTACGATGCAATGAAGACAGACCTGGGTACGTTACAAAAAGAAATATTCATCCTTTTCCTTTATGGAATTGCAACTCCAAAGGGAACGCGGATGATCAATAAATACAGAACCGAACCAATAAAACCACTTACTGATGATACGAACTAAAATAGCGACGGTAGCCCTGCTGCTTTTCGCTTTTACACAAACCACCTTTTCCCAGCAAACCCATCAATTTACCCTTCAACAGGCTTTAGCGTATGCACAAAAAAACAATGTGCAGGTTAAAAATGCCTTGCTTGACATTGAACTTCAGCAGCAGGTAAACCGCGAAGTAACTGGCAGTGCGTTCCCTCAAATAAACGCCAGCGGTGATATCACCGATAATTTCAAACTGCCTATTTCCATTATTCCTGCCGGAACCGTTTTTATGCCGGGAACACCTCCCACTACTGAAGACACCCGGCTGGCCTTTGGAGTTAAATGGAGCAGCATGGGCGGCGTTTCTTTAAGCCAGATATTATTTGACGGCCAGGTATTTACCGGTTTGCAGGCCAGACGCACTCTTATTGACTATAAAGAAAAGGCAGCTGAAGTAACAGCTGAACAAATACGGGCGGTAGTAGCTAAAATATATTATCAACTCGTATTAAGTAAAGTGCAATTAGCTTTACTGGATTCTAATATAGCTCTGCTGCAAAAGAACCAGCATGATACTAAGATCATGTATGATAATGGTTTTGTGGAAAAGCTGGAAATAGACAAACTGGAAGTGCAGATAGCCAATGTAAAATCGCAAAAAATTCAGGCACTGAATGCCGTTAATAATGGCTACCTGGGCTTAAAAGTATTAATGGGAATGCCGCTGAAGGATCAGTTGGTTTTAACTGATGACCTTACAGATGAAAATATCAGAGAAGGAGTACTAGAGGAATCAGCAAATTTTGATTATGCTCAGCGCAGGGATTTCCAGGCAGCTTCTTTAGGCTTAAAGCTTAACGAATATGATGTGCAGCGCTACAAAAGAAGTAAGATGCCCACCCTTACCCTGAACGGCTACTGGAACCAAATGACCCAGGCCAATCAATTTGGTAATATGTTCGGTTCGGGTTCTTATTGGTTTCCTGTAAGTGCGTTGACTCTTAAATTAAACATCCCCATATTCAATGGTTTTGCAACTAACTCCCGTATACAGCAGGCAAGAATTAAACTGCGCCAAACCGAAAACCAGGTGGAAGCTTTAAAGTTGCAGATTGATCAACAAAGGGATTCTTCAATAAACACGTTCAGGACCGCTATAACAGATATGGACTATCAAAAGCAGAACATGTCTTTAGCAGAGCGCGTTTACCAGCAAACCAAGAAAAAATTTGAAGTAGGTACAGGCAGTCAGTTGGAGATTGAGAACGCTAGGGTTCAATTGCAAAGCGCCCAGACTAATTACTTCAACTCGCTCTACAATGCAGTTAGTGCAAAAATCGATTTCCTGAAAGCATCCGGCAAACTATAAACCATAAACCCCAAACTATAAATCAATTTATATGCAGTATATATTAAAACTAACATCGATAGTAGCCTTTACGGCCATCTTAGCATCCTGCGGTGGTGGTAAAAAAGAGAAAAACAGCGCCCTGAACGATAAAAAAGTGGAGCTGGAAAAACTGAAAGGCGAGCAAAAAAAGATCAACGATCAGGTTGCAGCACTTGAAGGAGAAATTCTCAAACTAGATCCTAACGCAGCAGTTACCGCTAAACTGGTTACTGTTGAGTCGATAGATGGCAGCGATTTTAATCACTTCATAGACTTGCAAGGAAAAATTGATGCAAAAAATACTGCCTATGTAGCTCCCCGAAACGGACAAGGCGGTATTGTTCGTGCCATCTATGTGAAACAAGGAGATAATGTTAGAAAGGGACAAACGCTGCTTAAACTAGATGATGCAATACCCCGTCAACAACTCGAAGCGGCTTTACAACAAGTTTCAACTGTAAAAGCACAATTGGAGCTTGCAAAAACTACTTATCAACGCCAAAAGAATTTGTGGGATAATAATATCGGAGCTGAAATGCAGGTTATTCAGGCCAAAGCAAATGTTGACCAATTGAACGCGCAATTACGTGCAGCTGAAGCTCAGGCAGGAGCCGCAAGAGAGCAAGTGGGTTTTACAAATGTTATTGCGGATATTAATGGAACATTAGACCAGGTAAATATAAGAGTTGGAGAGGCATTTATTGGTATGATGGGTTCTACTCCACAGCTCTCAATTGTAAACACAGGGGTATTAAAGCTTCATGTAAATGTTCCTGAAACATATATCGATCGGGTTAAAACCGGAAGCCCATTAGTTATTACGTTACCTGATGCAGGAAACAAAACAATTAAAACAACAGCTTCAGTTGTTAGTAAGTTAATTGACCCCGCCTCCCGGAGCTTTTACGTAGAGGCTAATGTACCTTCTGATCCTTCTATTCGGGCCAACCAAATAGCCAAGGTTCAAATTCAGGACTATAGTCGTCCTGACGCAATCACGGTGCCGGTTAATACGCTTCAAACTGACCAAACCGGGAAATATGTTTTAGTGGCAACAAAAGAAGGTAACAAACTGGTAGCACGCAAAAAAACTGTAATCGTAGGGGAATTATATGGGGACAGACTTGAAGTAAAATCTGGCTTATCGGCCGGTGATCAAATTATCACCGACGGTTTCCAAAACCTGTATGATGGACAGGTGATCACGACACGATAGCAAAAAACCAATGAATTCCTCTATAAAAAAATTATATGAGCTTAATAAAAAATTTGAAGGGTTACATGCAGGGGTTTCCTGTTACAACCTGGGCTGTAAAAAACAAGACCTTTGTGTACTTGTTAATACTTGTTGTTTCTATAATGGGGGTACAGATATTTGTTACAACTCCAAAAGAAAGCTTTCCTGATGTTGTATTTCCGCAGATCTACATATCAACCATTTATGTGGGCAACTCTCCCAAGGATATGGAGAACCTGGTTACGCAACCTATAGAAAAGCAAATAAAGGGCATTACAGGGGCCAAGATCACCAAAGTTTCGAGTAGCTCCTTCCAGGATTATTCAGCTATTTCGATTGAATTTGCAACGGATGTAAAAGTTGACGTTGCCCTCCAAAAGGTCAAGGATGCGATTGATAAGGCCAAGCAGGATTTGCCTAATGATTTGACGCAGGAACCTACAGCGTTGGAGGTAAGCTTATCGGAGCAACCGATTATGTATTTGAATCTTAGTGGCGACTACGACAAGGTAAGATTAAAAACTTATGCCGATCGGCTACAGGATAAGATTGAAGAACTCTCACAGATAAGCCGTGTTGATTTGGTGGGGGCACCTGAAAGAGAGTTCCAGGTAAATGTTGACAACAATCTGGCCCAGGCTGCTGGCATTACATTTAATGATATATCTAATGCTATTGCTTATGAGAATATGGATATTAGTGGTGGTCAGCTGGAAGTAGGAAATATGCGCCGGAACCTGCAGTTAAAGGGTCAATTGAAAACAGTGGCGGATATCGAACGCATTGTTCTTAGGAACACGTCAGGCCATCCTATTTATTTAAAGGATATTGCTCAAATCAAAGACACTGTTAAGGAAACTGATAGTTATGCACGTTTAGATGGTAAAAATGTAATTACCTTAAATATAGTGAAGCGTAGCGGTGAAAATCTTATTGAAACCAGCGATGCCGTAAGAGCCATCAGCGAAGAACTTAAAGCAAGCGAATTTCCAAAAGACTTGAATGTAGTAATAACGGGTGATCAGAGTATTAATACCAAAACGTCCTTTAACGATTTGATTAATTCTATTGTTATCGGCTTTGTACTGGTACTAATTATCCTGATGTTTTTTATGGGTATTACGAATGCCTTCTTCGTGGCCCTAAGTGTACCATTGAGTATGTTCGTGGCGTTTATATTTCTTCCATTAGGCGAAATTGTTATTGGAGGAAGCATAACACTTAACTTCATGGTGCTTTTTGCCCTACTATTCGGATTAGGTATTATTGTGGATGATGCAATTGTGGTAATTGAAAATACGCACCGGATTTTTGTTGAAGGCGGAGGTAAAATCAGCTCGGAAAATGCTGCTATAGAAGCTGCCGGAGAAGTATTTGTGCCAGTATTGGCTGGAACCTTGACGACTTTAGCACCGTTTATACCATTGCTGTTTTGGCCGGGCATTATCGGTAAATTCATGGTTTATCTGCCTCTGATGCTAATTTTTACTTTGTCAGCTTCATTGATTGTTGCTTTTGTAATGAACCCTGTATTTGCTGTGGACTTTATGAATCATACAGAGGGCGAGTTTAAGGCAAAAAAATCAGCCGTATTTAGAACAACAACTTTCAAAATACTTGTTATCGCCGGAGTATTATTAGACTTGTGGGGCTTTTTCCTACCCAAGGGAAACATGGCCTTTTTCTTCGGTAATCTGTCCCTTTTTATGGCGTTGTTAATGATATTCAATGCATATTTATTGGACGGCTGGATACACGGCTTTCAAAACCGAGCACTACCCTGGATTATGAGCCACTATGAGAATCTTTTGAAGTGGGCGGTAAAAGGATGGAGACCAGTATGGTTGGTACTCGGAGCAGTTGGTTTGTTTGTAGTTTCTATATTCTTATTTGGCATATCTGCGGGTACGGGCCATACTAAAATAGTTTTCTTTCCAAACTCTGAGCCCAATTTCATTTACGTGTATTTGAAACTACCTACCGGAACTGATGTTGAATACACTGATTCAATTGTCCGTAACCTGGAGTCAAAAGTAAACAGCTCTTTAGGCATTGATCATGCACAAAAGAAAACCAATCCAATTGTAGAGAGCGTCATTTCAAACGTAGCCGTAGGTGCTGCAGATCCGTCAAGTGGTGACAGGAGCACAAGAAGTGAACTAGGTCGTATACAGGTTTCATTTGTGGAGTATGAAAAACGACACGGCAAAAGTACAGCGCCATACCTAGATAGCATTCGTAAAAATATCAAGGGTATTCCCGGAGCCGAGATATCTGTAGAACAAGAAAAAAATGGTCCACCTACCGATCCGCCTGTTAATATTGAGGTGGCCAGTGAAAATTTTGACAACCTCATTCCTACTGCGGTAGCATTAAAAAACTACCTGGACAGTATACATGTTGAAGGTGTTGAAGAACTCAAAATGGATGTTGACCTGAAAAGCCCTGAAATTGCACTTACAGTAAATCGCGAACGAGCTTTAATAGAAGGTGTTTCATCAGCCCAGATTGGCCAACAGATAAGGACAGCACTATTTGGTTTTGAAGCCAGCAAAATTAAAGACGGTGAAGACGAGTATAAAATCCAGGTACGTAGCAATGAGGTGCAACGCAAAAAACTGGGAGATCTCTTAAATATGAACGTTACGTTTAGGGATATGGCTACCGGTCAGGTTAAAAGTGTACCCATTATTTCCCTGGTAAACGTAGACTATACCAATACATTGGGAAGCGTAAAACGTAAAAATCAAAAGCGCACCATTTCTTTAATAAGCAATGTACTGAGTGACGCTAACGCAAATGAGGTAAATGCAAAACTTAAAAACTACATTACTGCATTCAAAGCGGTCCCCGATGATGTTACGATCAAACAAACCGGAGAAGGCGAGCAACAGGCTGAAACTGGAGCGTTCCTGGGTAAAGCCCTGGTAATTGCGTTGTTACTAATTCTTACGATCCTTGTATGGCAGTTCCTTTCAATTGGAAAATCTGTAATTATCCTTACAGAAATTGTGTTTAGTATTATAGGGGTAATAATAGGGTTTGTTTTTACGGGAATGGATGTATCTGTAGTAATGACGGGTGTAGGTATTTTAGGCTTAGCAGGCATTGTAATTAAAAATGGAATTTTAGTAATAGAATTTGCCGATGAATTGCATGGCAGGGGCTACAAGCTTCATGATGCAGTAGTTGAGGCTGGTAAAACCCGTATCATACCGGTATTACTTACTGCAATGGCTGCGATTCTGGCCTTGATTCCTTTGGCTATAGGATTTAATATCAACTTTGTTACACTATTCTCAGAATTGAATCCAAGAATTTTCTTTGGAGGCGATAACGTAACCTTCTGGAAACCGCTTTCATGGACGATCATATTCGGTTTGATCTTTGCATTTTTCATGACCCTGATCATTGTACCTAGTATGTACCTCATGTATCAAAGGTTAAGGCGCCCGATGAGGAAAAGGTATGGTGGCAAATGGATTTCCTTCCTGTCCATACCTCCATTGATTTTCTTGTTTATGATATTAATGATCCGAGAAGCATATATTCATAAAAAGGTGGTAAGAAGAAGAAGACAAAGGCTGAAAAATTATTCAACGGTTAACGAAGCCTTTGTTGGAAGCTGGTTCTAGTAATCTTAACCATTAATCACTATAAAAAAAGAGGGGTCTCAAGACTCCTCTTTTTTTATAGTGATGTGCCGTATCTTTATCTTTTTAAAAGATCTAGCTGAAATCTAATCTTATCCAAAAAATACAAACAGGCTTCATGTTCCGTTTCAAATATCTTATGATCTAGCCTATCCCCTTTTTCGCTGTAATAAAAAAATTCCCAATACCTATAATTTTCATAGAGCACTAATGCATCTACTTTTAGCCCATCATTTATAGAGTACCACCGATGGGGTACTGCCATAGACTCCAATACTGCCTTCAATTTCCTTATATTCATATTATCCATTCTGCCGGTACGGTTCACTTTCGGTTTAGGTTCTAATCATATCCAAGAGGGAACCAAATGCCTATATAAACAGGAGGTTTCATATTGGAGACAATATGCCCCTGGTTCAGGGTTTTTATATTGACATTGCTTATACACTTAGAAATTCTTGGTAAAACTTCATCTTTAAACACTTTACTTTTCAGTAATGCTAACGCATGCTCACTACTAAATGCAGTTATACCACAACCTAAATGTAGTCCTGCCGGGATAGAGCCCATGTAATCATTAAAATCAAACTCAAGCCAGTATCTGATCATGTTATCACTAAGTTACTCTACCTAACCAATATAGCTTACAAAAGCTTAGCTGACATCTTGATCAATAATTGCTGTTAGCAGCAATCTCAGGACTCCTATCTTCCGGCAATAAAAAATGCCCCGTTCCGATAGTTATCAGAACGGGGCACTAAACTTTATAAATCTGGTTACAATTAAGCTTTCGCTTCTTCGCTACCTTCTTCTTTTGTTTCCTGAGCCGGAGCTTCTTCTACTGCAGGTGCAGCAGCTACCACTTCTTCAGCTTTTGTTTCTTCAGCTACTGGAGCTTCTGCAACTACTTCAGCATTTTCAGCTGGAGTTGCTGTAGCTTTTTTACCGCTACCACCACGACGACGTGTTTTCTTAGCAGCAGCTTTTTCTTCGCCTACGTTGTTTCCGTAAATTTCGTTGAAATCTACTAACTCTATCATTGCTTTTTCAGCAGCATCACCAGGACGAATGCCTAATTTAATGATACGAGTGTAACCACCAGGACGACCGCCTACTTTTGGAGCAATATTGTCAAACAATTCTTTTACAGTTTCTTTGTCCTGTAAGTGACCGAAAACAATACGACGTTGGTGTGTAGTGTTCTCTTTACTTTTAGTGATCAAAGGCTCAACAAACACACGTAATGCTTTAGCTTTAGCCAAAGTAGTTACAATACGTTTATGCTCGATTAACTGGTTAGAAAGATTAGCTAATAATGCTTCTCTGTGCGCTTTAGTGCGGCTTAAATTTTTGATTTTGTCTCCGTGACGCATGACATTTAATTTAAGATTTGAGATTTGAAGTTTAAGATTTCAAATCCAAACCGGTTAATGAATTCAGCTATACCGTGTCAGGAATTATAGCCTACTATTTAATATGCCAATGTGATAATGTGCTAATTAGCTAATTGGCTCATCAGCACATTGGCCAATTGTTAATAATCGTCTTTATCGATACCTAACTTCTGAAGGTCCATTCCAAAACCAAGACCTCTTTCGTTTAATACCTGCTCTATCTCAGAAAGAGATTTCTGACCGAAGTTTCTGAACTTCATCAGGTCTTCCTGCTCATACTGTACCAGCTCGCTTAAAGAATTGATCTTAGCAGCTTTCAGGCAGTTAAATGCACGTACAGAAAGATCAAGGTCTTCTAATGGAGTTTTCAATACTTTGCGTAATTGCAATGTATTCTCATCCACTAAATCTTCTTTCTTCTCTTCTTTATTATCGAAAGTGATGTTCTCATCAGTGATGATCATCAGGTGCTGAATTAAAATACGGCTTGCTTGCTTTACCGCATCTTCAGGATGGATGGTACCATCTGTAGCAACTTCCATAACTAATTTTTCATAGTCAGTACGCTGCTCCACACGGGTATTTTCGATACTATATTTTACATTCTTAATAGGAGTGTAAATAGAGTCGATAGGAATTAAACCAACTGGTGCATCTTTAACTGCATTTTCTTCAGCAGGAACATAACCACGACCTTTACCGATCGTTAATTCGATGTCCAGTTTAGCAGAAGAATCTAAAGTACAGATCAACAGTTCGGGGTTCATGATCTGGAATGACTGAGTGCCATCTGCGATCATACCGGCAGTAAACTGTGCCTGATTTTTAACTGACAATGAAATCTTCTCGTTAGCTACTTCATGATCAACCAGTTTCTTAAAACGAACTTGTTTTAAGTTAAGGATGATCTCAACCAGGTCTTCGCTGATACCTTTGATGGTAGCAAATTCGTGGTCAACACCTTCTATTTTAATAGCAGAGATAGCATATCCTTCCAAAGAGCTCAATAAAACCCTGCGAAGTGCATTACCGATGGTTACGCCATAACCAGGCTCCAAAGGTGCAAACTCAAACTGGGCTTCAAAATCAGAAGCTTTTTGCAGGATGATTTTATCCGGCTGCTGAAAATTCAAAATTGCCATACCTATTTTAGATTTTAAAAGTGAGTAGTGAGTAATGAATAGTGAAACTAGTTATTGACCATTCACTATTGACCATTCACACAAATTACTTGTTATACAATTCAACAATCAGTTGTTCCTTAATGTTCTCAGGAACGCTTTCCCTTTCAGGATAAGTGATGAAAGTACCGGTAAGAGTAGTCTCGTTAAAATCTATCCAGCTGTATTTAGGATTTTTAGGAGTAACCACGCTTGTAATAGAAGTGCGGCTTCTGCTTCCTTCTTTAATAGTGATGATATCACCAGCTTTCAATAAATAGCTAGGGATGTTCACTACTTCGCCGTTTACTTCGATGTGCTTGTGGCTCACCAGCTGGCGTGCTGCAGGGCGGCTAGGCGCAATACCCATGCGGAATACAGTGTTGTCTAAACGAGATTCAAGTAATTTGATAAGGTTTTCACCGGTAACACCTTTACGACGGTTTGCTTCTTCGTAAGTTTTGCGGAATTGTTTCTCTAAAACACCGTAAGTGTACTTAGCTTTTTGTTTTTCGCGCAACTGCAAAGCGTATTCACCCAAAGTTTTACGTTTGCGTTTTTCACCGTGCTGACCGGGAGGGTTACTGTTTTTTCCCAACCATTTACCATTACCTAAAATAGGCTCTCCGAAAATACGGGAGATTTTGGTCTTAGGACCATTGTAACGTGCCATAATATACTTTCATTTAAGCTTTTTTAGAAACCGGTACTACAATCGATAAAAAGCTTTGTAAAAAATTAATTGCGTACCCTTTTTAAAAATGAAACCGAAATGGCTCAAAAATATGTAAGGTGTACAATGTGAGATGTTGGATATACGGACCGTACACCGTACATCTCACACCGTACATAAAATTAAACTCTTCTCTTTTTAGGAGGACGGCATCCGTTGTGTGGAAGCGGCGTTACGTCTTTAATAGTAACAATCTCGATTCCAGACTGAGATAAAGAACGGATAGCACCTTCTCTACCAGAACCCGGACCTTTAACGAAAACGTCTACTCTTTTCAAACCTGCATCCAGCGCTACTTTCGCAGCGTCTGCAGCAGCCATCTGAGCCGCGTATGGAGTGTTCTTTTTAGAACCACGGAAACCCATTTTACCAGCACTGCTCCAAGAAATAACCTGGCCTGTTTTGTTGGTAAGGCTGATGATGATGTTGTTGAATGTTGCGGAAATGTGTGCATCGCCGAAGGCATCTACTTTTACGATCCTTTTCTTTGCGGCGGCTTTCGCGCTTAATTGTGCTTTTGCCATGAGAACTGAGGTAATCTTTAAATTAAATAATAAAATTCCGTTCCGAAGCTTCGAAACAGAACCCCCAACCTACCCTCCTGCAGGCCTCATTGCTATCCGGAGAAGTTGAGTAATAAGAAGCCCTGTATAGTAAAAAAAGTTAACAAGTTGATATGTTGATAAGGAAGTATAACCACCTCATCAACCTGACAACTCATTAACCTGTTAACTAATTATTTCTTAGCAGCTTTCTTCTTACCGGCAACTGTCTTACGTTTACCTTTACGAGTACGGCTATTAGTTTTTGTGCGCTGACCACGAACTGGTAAACCTTTTCTGTGACGAAGACCACGGTAGCAAGCGATATCCAATAAACGTTTGATGTTCATTTGAGTTTCGCTACGCAGTTGTCCTTCTACTTTCAGCTCTTCAGTAATGGTGGTACGGATGGCGTTCAAATCGTCATCATTCCAATCATTTACTTTTTTGTTACGGTCAATGCTATTCTTATCCAGAATATATTTAGCCGTAGAAGGGCCAATTCCGTAGATATAGGTCAAACCTATTTCGCCCCTTTTATTTTTTGGTAAATCAACACCGGCAATACGTGCCATAAATAAATATTAAATTCTTAAGTTTAAATACTAATATCAAAAATTAACCCTGACGTTGTTTGTAACGAGGATTCTTTTTGTTAATGATGTACAGCTTTCCTTTACGGCGTACAATTTTGCAATCCGCGCTGCGTTTTTTTATTGATGCTCTTACTCTCATCTTGTTTGTTTTTAAGATCTGAAGCTTAATTTTTATACCTAAAATTGATACGCCCGCGGGTTAAATCGTAAGGCGACATTTCTAATCCTACTTTGTCACCAGGTAAAATGCGGATGTAGTGCATCCTCATCTTTCCTGAAATGGTCGCTAAAATTTCATGTCCATTGTCCAGTTTTACCCTGAACATTGCGTTGGACAAGGCTTCCAAAATGACTCCGTCTTGCTTTATTAAGGGTTGTTTAGCCATAAAAATTTTAGGGGTGCAAAGATACGGAGATTCTGTTAATAAAAAAAACCTGTTCCGATAAATTTCAGAACAGGCAATCTGCTACCGCAAAGTAGCAAAAAAGTTGATAGGTTGATCAAGTAGGAAATAAATTTACTTTTCCACTTCCTCCAATCTATTATTAATTATTGATAATCAAGCTTCTAATTGCACTTTGGTCATATCCAGGTGAATGTTTTGTAGTTGATGCACATACATAGGATGATCAAAAAATCGCCTGTCTTCGCGGTACCAGGCTTCTACTTTCGAAAAATCAGTCTCTGAGGGCACGTGTACTCTGAAGGCGCCTTTGCCATATTTTACGCCATTTCCCACTTCCAGCTTCTCAAAACCCAGGTTGATCAATTGCTGCTCGTTGAGCGGAAGGGGTTTGATAAATTCGAGTTCATACCAAAATTCCTGTATGCCATTATCTACACACACTTTATTGTCTTCGTGGCTTACACGTAAAACAGTGCCTTCCCTTTCAACGCCATTGTCGTTTAGTAATATCCAGTCGCCGGTTTTCAGTTCAGATAATTTCATGCGATATATTTTTTATAGTTTTTCAATTGCCAGATAAGGAAACGATAGTGTTCGCTTTTAGTTGAATTTAAATGGCTTAACAATAGTATTCCTATTTAAATTTATGCCAAACCGGCAATTTCAGCAAACATTTTTTACGAATACTGTTGTTGATTGAAAAAGAAGACAATTTATTTATCTTGCGCAGCAAAATCAAACTAACAAATTATGAAAAAAAATTACTACTGACCGTTGGAATCATTATTAGCTGCACTGGCTTTGCCCAAAAAGGAACCGTTTTAGTAGGAGGTAATGTTGAGTTTAAGAAAACAGACAACCTATTGATACTAGCTTTAACTTCCGAAACTAATGGCACCAGTCGTTCAAGCGAATTAGCGCCATACATCGGTTACCAGTTTAGCGAAAAGCTAACAGCGGGCGCTACACTTTCAGTTATATCAAGCAAGTACGAAAATGTAAGGGATGTTTACTACCCGGGAGTTGGATATATAACTTTTGAAACAACCTCCAAAGGGAAAGATTGGGTTATGGGACCTTTTTTAAGATACACTGAAAAACTATCAGATATTTTTTCCGTATTCGGTCAGCTGGAGGGTCTTTATATGAGCGGGAAGAGAAATCTTGGTACACAAACCATCTACCCCGAAAATTTCCCGGAAGGCGCTACCCAACTAACAAGAGAAGAAACCTCTTTTAACGGTGTACAGTTTAGATTGTTTCCCGCGGTATTTGTTAATATCAAAAAGAACTTTGGTTTAAACTTATCCATTGGTGGTGTAGAGTACCAAAAATATGGGCAAAAAGATAGCGATAAAAAGCCCAGTTCTTTTGGCCTTTCTTTTGGAAAAACTGCCAGTATAGGTGTTTCTAAGAATTTTTAGTAGCGCATAAATTTACTTCTTCAAATAAGTTTCAATTACCTTTTTTATTTCTTCCGAACCCGGTCCGGGGGCATTTTTGTGCACCAGCTTACCGTCTTTATCATACAATAAATAACGGGGAATAGGGCCAAAATCAATGCTTTTCAAAAATGCGGACTGCTCTGCGTTGAGAACAACATAATTGTGTACACGTGAACTTAAGCCCTCCGCCGCAGCGGCCCCAGCCCATTCCTCTTTGTTCTTATCAACAGAAAGGTATACAAAAACAACATCCTCAAATTGCTTCCAAAGTTCTTTGGCGTGAGGCATTTGTTGTCGGCAAGGAAAGCACCAGCTCGCCCAAAAATCTATATAAACCACCTTCCCCTTATTTGCATTTAAAACCTGCTGAAGCGATAGCTGCCTGTTTTGCGCGTCCAACATATACAAAGAATCTTTGCTTAATGCCATTTTATTATCAGCAACCAGAAATTTGCTCTTAATGTTTTTCACTAACAGAGTGTCCTTTGAAAATTCGGCAAACTTTGATAGGTATTTTTCCAGATCTGACAGAGAGAATTTGTCTCCGATTTTTTGCAGGTACTTAAACAGCAATTGCTTTTTGTAAAAGTCGTTCACATCAGCCCATTCATTGGTTTTATCGTAAACCTCTCTATAATCTAATTCGCTGCCATTTGAATATCTTAAAAGAGTAGCCTTTTTTAAAATGGCACTATCCGCAATCGTTTCAAGCAAAGGAAGAAAATAGGAGTAAGATAAACTGACAGGCTTCGCTTTGTTGGCGTAAAGTATATTTTTTATAGTATCTGCAGTAAGTTGGGCCTGAGCCCGGTCCATTGAGTAAATTTGATTTGTTAATTTGTCATGGTAAAACTCATACATGTGTAAAAATTCCTGCTTAAACTCTTTCCAACTGTTAAGAACGGACAACTCGCCGGTAAGCAGTCCCCGGGCCGGAAGATAAAATTGATTTTCCAATCCGCTCTTATAACTCAATAGCTCATTCACACTTTTAGAAACTGTTACAGGTTCTTTATACAATTCGAATGGCGTGTGTCTAAATCCATGCTTTGCTATCTTGTTATACTCATAATTTAAAGCGGCTTCTTTTTTTTTATCGTGAACGGTAACGTAAGGCATTCCATTCACAAAGCGAAACCCAAGCGTATCTCCCCGCCTTACTACATAGTCTAAAGGTTGCCGTGTTATTTCATAATAAAATGAAAGAATAGTATGATCGCTCTGAGGTAAAAAAATAATTGTGTCTAATACTCCGGGCCTGGGATTAAATCGATGCTCGTTAAAGTTGTCGAAAATTGTCAACTGGTATTTTTTGGTCTCCATTGTAAACTTCGGGAAAGGAGAAATGCTTCTTACCAGAGTTGGAATGCTGTCAAGAATTAATACAATAGCCGAATCCTGATTTTGGGTGTTGCCGGGCTTACAAAAAAGCAAGCCCAGCAAAAGCAGTAGACTGGTGGATGGTTTTTTCATATTCCAATTTAATATTGTTTTTAGCAAGTTTAAATGCGGTTGCTGTTAAAATAAATCGAATGTTTAAAATAGCAAAGCCAAATTTCGCTGTACATTGCTGGTGGCCTCTTTCATTAACGGCTCATTTGCCGATAGCAGACACTACAATAGCTGCTGACATGAGGAGCTGTTTGATATATGCTGTATGTCGATATACAACGGTAGCGGGCAACTCATCGGCTACCGAACTTTTAGAAAGCGCTGCATGCGTAAAAGCAAGATGCCGATTTTTCCATTGGCGCAGGGATGCATGGAGGAAAAAGTCATTCAGTGTTTTCATCAGCAACTCATCATGCTCTTTTTTGGGTGAAGGTTGCCGGTACAACAGGTAAGCGGCTTCTATCAATAGCTCCAGCTGTTCGCTATAGTATAGTGCGTTGCCCGGACTACCTCTGCGCCATCGATATTGATCATGGAGGGCGGCCAGGCAAAATTCATCAAAGGCTTTTAAATGCTCGGCAGGTTGGGCATAGGTAAAGAAATCCTTTAGTACTTGTAGCGATGATACTTTTAAAGGATTGCCTTTATAGGTGATGGCGATGCGGTTGAGGTAGCAACCGAGGTGTTGGTGTTTGCTCATAGGAAAATGTTTTTATTAACTATAAGATGTAAGAGACATCAACTATATCCATATTCCGTCAAAGAACACAGAGTTTAAATCTTTTTTCCACGTTTTTTGCTTACCCAAAAAAGTGGAGTAAAAAAGGGCACCGCCAATCCCCGCCTGACCGAACGGGCAGGGGTTGCCCGGACGATTGGCGGGGAATATCTATTAAGCGGTGTGCTTGGCAAATGATCTCCAAATATTTTGCTTACGCACGCTTGCCCCTACCAGCACTTGCAACTAAAACTCATTTAAGCCAAACGGATGCCAAGCGGCCTTGATGCATGAGCGTTAAGAAAACGACAGAAGTGGAGCGTTAAAAAATGCCTGCTGTCCGAGCCCGCGCGAACTTTATAACTGTTTCACGCTAAGAAGCGAGTTCAGGCATTTTAGCGAAACGAAGGTCATTTTTAGCGAAGGCATCACAGCCCCGTCCGACTGGTCATCCGGGCGGGCTTGAATTTTTGCTCCACTTTTGTTTCAAGACAAAAGTGGAAGAAAGAATAATTAATCATGAATGCCAGATTATGATGACAGCAGCTGCTATCGTAACTTCTACAAAAGCCTTGTGGCCACTCCGGCACTGTCACGGTGAGCCCGAACCGTCATGCATCACATTAACAATAATGCCCGGAAACGCAGTGACAATCCGCCCTGCGGCATCGGCTATTACGGTAACAACCTGCGTAACACTCCCACAAACATCATAACCAACGATGCTGTTGGCATCCCAAACCCTTTGGTAGTTGCAGCTTTGCGGCACCGGCTGTGGGGTGGCTGCAAAAGCCTCTTTGATGATGAAAACAATGCGCTCCACGCCAATGGTAAACTTACCAGCGCCGGGGTGGCGGGACATGGGCGCATAATGACGCTCCAGTATATGCGCCAATACCGATGCGCTGAGGTACCAGTTATTACGCAATAGCTTTTTATGCTGCTTGAGTGGGAGCTGGTAAAAGATATCTTTATGCAATTGCTGTAACCATTGTTCGGTATCGGCGATGAGAAATAAAATACGCAGCCATTGGGCTTCGTTAAACGGGTGGTGGGTGGTAGGTGTAGTAACGGCGTTCATAACAGGTGGTTTTAAAAAGTAATTGGAACCCCGCCATAAAAGAAGCGTGGGTTAGTCCTTACCGTGCTAAAGGGCTACGACACCCCGACAACGAAATAAGAACGCCCACGCTGAATCTTAAATATAATAAGAAAACGTGAGCGATTTACCTTACTTACTCGTTGTCGTAAAAGGTCGTAGTTTTTAGCACGAGGAAAAGTAAATACGCTAAGTATTTTTATAGATAATGAAATGATTTTTATTTATTCATAATGCATGATAGTTTAAAGAAACAATTAAAGACTTTCTGTACAGATTTACAGTAAGTCGGATATTATTTCCAAATATTTTTTCGATTTTCTGTAATTATTTACATTGAATCATTATATAAATCCAGAAAGACGAAAATGCTATGACTAAGTTGGGTGAATATTTGCAGGTTAAATCAGTAAATAAATCCGAAGTTTCAAGGAAAACCGGACTTAGTAAACCTCGGTTAAGTGAGTTAACCATTAACCCAACGGCCAAATTACGAGTTGATGAACTATACCTGATTGCGCTTGCTATTGATGTAGAACCTTGTAAGCTTTTTGAGTTCGTATGTGAAGGTATTAAGTTGAAGACTCAGAAATAACTGTATCAGCAATTTCCATTTTAATCATACCAATTGCCTTAGCCACATTGCCGATCGCCCTTACAATTTCAGTATCATTTCCTTCTTCCAAAGCAGTATTCAGATACTCCGCAATCATTTCGCTGCTTTCCAAATAGTCTGCTATATCAAATTTCGATGTTCCCATTTTTTACTTTTTTATTGCGATCACAATAGTATGTATATCAAAACCCGTTTGCGATGTTTTATACGGCACTTTAAATATTTCAATTGCTCCAAATCCTGTTTTCGTCAATTGTGCTTTTAAGTCATTCAAATTATGATAGTGGAAGTACACCCTGCCATAGCCGCCTGTTTTAAAACCAGACTGAGCCGGTTCGCCTTCCACAAAACTCAGGTAGATCAAGCCCTCCGCGTTCAACATTTCATAAGACTGCGATATCAATTCATCGCTTTCACTTTTTGATAAATAGGGTAAACAAAAGCCACCAATAATAGCATCGTATTTTGTGTCAAGCGATTTAATACCACGGGTGTCCATAACAGCAAAGCTGGCGGTGGGATTATTGGCTTTTGCCAGCTCGATCATATTGGGTGCGATGTCGATTCCTAAAATATCAAAGTCGGGCCTTTTAGATAAAAGATACTTCGTGATGTTTCCCGGCCCGCATCCGATCTCTAACAATTTTGCTTTAGGCCTGGTTACTGCATTGAAGATATAATCATAGGTTTCATTATACAGGTCAAGGTTCATAAACTTCTCCTGGTAAACAGATGCTACGTTGTTCCATGTTTCGAATGTTTCTTTGTATTGATCCATGAGGTTATATTTAGGAACTAACTTTTAATTTTTTTCAAGCCCCAGTTGTTTTCTAAAGTCGAGATTTAAATTGTACTGCTCTTCTACCGGAATAGCTTTTCTTGAAACCTTATTAAGGTCTTTTCCTTCTTTGGTCCACAAATAAGGAAAGAAATTGAACACCTGGTCTCCGGTAAGTTTTGAAACATCGGTTCTCCAGTTGCGCCATCGATAGCCTTCGTAGAATTTATCCAGATCGTTATTAAAACAAAAATATAAAAATCCGGTATAAGTTATATCAAGCGGTTCATATTCTAAATTATCGGGAGACCAATAATAAACTTTACCGAGATCGTTGCCAAAAGCACCTCCGTTGAGTATGAAGAATCCGCCCAATACATCATCAGCAATCAATAAAAATTGAGGTTGCGTTCGATACTCTCTAAATGTCTTCCCTTTATTCCACTCCGGTAAAGACCTGCTCAACCTTTTGCTTCCCGCCCCAAGTATCCTTATCCATCCATTATCAATTAGCAATCCCCCTGTCATAAAAATTATAGCACCCATTGGAGAGCGGGTTGTTACCTGTGTTTTGAACAAAGCATCTTTGCCCCTTGTTGTGTCCATGGGCAATACTTCTACCTTATTTTTTGCAGCTTCGATCCATTGCTTCACCAATGGCCATCCGGGATCGGTTATATCAATAAGTTGTTCAATTGTACGCATCGGGATTTGTCCAAATACTTTAAAAGTGGATAGCGATAATACTATCAATATTAAAAAAAATTTCATACAGACTATGTTCTTTTCCAATTAAAATTCAATGCTCCGCATTTCGGGCATGCGATATACTCGCCCTCAAGTTTTTCAAAATTACAACAGTTGCAATGGTCATAGATTTTGTTAATATGGGTTACCATAAATTTAGCGTCACGATAGCTAATGCCATAATTACCTGTGATGTATTTTATCGAAAGCAGGGCGGACTGAGCTATCAATTTCAATAGCCTGTTCTTTTCAGCTTTAGTAAAATCAGGAATTTCAATTTCTTCCTTTGACAAACATTTGTTACATGCAACTTTCATAGTAGTACATTTAGCCTGTATCCTTTAATTGCGAAATTAGCTTACCAGCCCTTTACCTGAGTCTGGGAGTTGCGTACCTACGGCACCAATATATATCCTTGCCAATATCGGCTGCCAAAGAATCGTCCCTAACGGGACTTAAAAGTAGCGCTGTCGATTCGAGGTTTCTTCAACAATCTTCCGATCTTAAATTCCACTCATCTCCTTACCAAGTTATCCTTATCAATTAGCCGCTGTTGATATTCTGACAGATGTTTTATAGACTTTTTGAGGTAATGCAAACGCACTTTCAAGGCTCGAACCTAGTCTTTCTTATTATGTGAGCTGGTAAAGCAATGAAGTAAATATCCGCAGAAGTTAGCTATAGAACGGGAGCTACAAAATACACCTGCGGGTTTATGCAGAACTGCTCCCCTGAGGTAAAACACCAGATCGTTAAAGTTGTACCACCAATTATTTCGGGTAAACAACCGCGACTATGGAATTCAACACCTGTCTGAATGGGTTTATTATACCTTCCGATCTATAAAATATATGTCCGGACCGGTCTTTTACTGGTCTCTCGAGGTTATACAACCTCAATTTTGGGGTCTAAAACCGCGCTTTTAAGGTTCCGAACCCCGATTTTGGGGTTATACAACCTCAAATTACAGGTTCACTAACCCCAACGGAGTAGTTCAGAACCGCGCGCGAGGGGTTTATAACCGCGACAGACCTATAAATAACCCCATTCTTAGCAGTAGTGGAAATACAACTTCTTTCTCCGCTGCATGCCTCAATATGGTTTTATCTCAGACTATAACGGGTCAACCGGGCTATAGCCCTCAGAATGCTAAATGACCATTATGATAATATTCTATTATGCTTTTGTGAAGAACCCTATAATATCAAAAAGATTTGAAACGGGGATTAAACCAGGCCATTGGAATGTCGGCCTCCAGGTGGTTTTCTTCATTTTTAATTCTACCCTGTAACCTGCCTTCCACTTCAAAGCCGAGGCTCTTATATAATTGTATGGCTTTTATATTAGATTCTCTAGCTATCAGTTCTACCCTACATATATCTTCCCTGTTTTCTTCAACCTGGTTCAGCAATGTTTGAAAAAGTTCCTTCCCAATACCTCGCCCCTGATACTCCGGGTCAACAACGATTGTAAGCTCGCTCAAAACATGTTCAAATACTTTAGGCTCCGGTTTATAGCAATGTACTTCAGCAATAACCTGATTGCTTCGAAGCTCATCAACTGCAACATATTGTACCCCGTTTTGTGCTGACTTTTGTACAAAATATTTTACATAGGCTTCTGTTACTTCATCTTCAGTCCGAGCCAGTCCGCCTTTAGTTTTGCTAACCGCTACATACAATTTATGTATGAGAGGCACATCATTTACGGTTGCTTTTCTAATCAGTATATGCTCACAATTCATTTCAAAGTTTTCTTGAATAACACAACACCTACATTGTAAGGTTGCGTACCTACGGCACGCAGAACATTTATCCTATTATCGGCTACCAACAGGTCGTCCCTATGGGACTGAAAATATCCGCTTTGGTGTGTACCCATAGCAGCAGGCCTTTAACGGATTATTATCTCTACGGGACTTGCCTTATTTCAAATTCCGCTCTTTTAAAATACGCTCTAGCTCTTGTTTGTTGTATTTCGGCTTTCTATTGACCAGCTTGTAAATAAGAAACAATGGGATCAGCAGAAAGAATCCAAAACCGTTTTTCACCAAGCTGTAAAACACAATGCCTATTAAGAAACCAATGAACCCGGCATTCATCATAGCCTCAGATTTCATTTTTTTAGCTGCCTGTAGTAATTTCTCATCTGTTAATTCAGCCAGTTCTTTTTGACTCATTTAAAAATGTCGTTTATCGTTATAGTTGAGTTGGTTTGTCTTAAAATTTCTATTAATGGTTTGGATTACGTTTAGCTGAAAATTTAAAAAACCGCGGGAATCACCTCTTCACTGCCAGGCCGCACAAAGCGTACCTGTTATAAGCAATTTATTTAAAGTACTCCACCATTTCATAGTTGCCGTCATAATATTTATGAAGTAATTCTTTTAGATAATATTTATGCTGTACGCCTGTAAGAATGGCAATTTTTTTGCCCTTGTGCTCATTTGCTTTTTTAATAATGTTTATAGCCATAGTATTATTTCTTAAATCCCAGAAATTACACCAAAGCTGGTAGCCCTCTTTATAGGAAATCTTTTCTCCGTCAGGCTTCAGCACAAACCTTTGGGAAAAGATTTCTTCTGAACCGGTTATTGTAGGCAATTCATGATGTTGTATAAATTGCCTGTTCCTGTTAGCCGCTTCAAACTCATTTGAATTCAATGCCTGGATACCTTTTTTTGAAAAATCAACCAATGCGCTATTTGCTTCTTTATACTTCTCGAAAATTTTGGTATTTGCCGGACTAAGTAAGTTCTTTTTATACAAGCTATCTATAAGATTTATTGTGAGATTATCAGTAGGAACCATTCCGTTATCTCTTCTATATTGATTTCTTCGTTCAAATTCAAAGGGCAGATTTAATGTTTCAGGATACTTTTTTAAGTACATCAAAGAAGCGTTCTGTTCATTCGATTGAGGGCTGATATCTTTAAAGTAGCTTGAAATTTGTTCGCTGTCATTCTCCTGCAACAAAATATCGGGTTTTATATGATCCAATATTTCAAATAGCATTTGTGGATTTAGAATAGCAGAAGATTCGTGAACGGTTCCAATGATGTATAGTCTCGTCTTTTTTGTCTCCTGGCAATGACCTATTTTAAAAGAAAGAAAAAGGGAAAAGAATAGTAAATATTTCATTATTTATACATAAATAATTAATAGGCCATTTTCTTGTTGTTCAATTCCACGTTAAAATTCACTTTCGCACCCAATGCGTCAAACACTTTCAAAACAGTTTCAAACCTGGCATTTTTCACACTATTCTCAATTTTAGAAATTTGAGCCTTCTGTACCCCAACAAGATTACCCAGCTGCTCCTGCGTTAAGTTGCGCTCCTGCCTCGCCTGTTTGATGGCCTGCCCTAACAAGTCTATTCTCAACTCATTTTCAAATGCCTCTCTCTTGTCAGTACCTCGCTTGCCAATATGCTTGTCTATCATAGTGTCAAGCGAAACAGTTTTCAATTTATTTGTAGTCATAATTATCTCCTATTGGCTTTGTTGTGAAAATATTGTTTCCTTATTTCTTCAGCTTTTTTTATTTCCCTCGTTGGAGTTTTTTGTGTCTTTTTCAAAATTCCATGTGTAGCGATAACTAACGCTTCTTTGTCTTCTATTCTGTCCCAAAATGCAAAAAGACGGTATGCTTTGCTGTTGTATAAAGTTCGAAATTCCCAGATGAAATCATTAAGTTTCTTAAAGAGTTCATTATCATTTACAAATTGCGCCTTCCTGATATTGTAGTAAATTTTTTCCCTGGCTTTGTCATCAATGTTTTCCAGGAATTCTACCGCTTCGGGTAATAACTCAATATTAAAGGTTGGCTTCATTGCAATTTATAACAAAGATACAGGTTTCCCAATAGGGAAACGAATCAAATTGAAATTTTAGCATCTTCCACATGTTTTCAGTACGCGAGCGTAACTATTTAATCAATATGCGAAATATATACTATGCCTACAATGTAAGGCCGGGAAATCTAATTCAGTTCTTACTACTTCCCCGCAGCACTTCTTTAATTCCCTCCAGTCCATCTACAAACTGGTTCATCTGTGCAATGATCTGCGAAAACTTATCCTGATCGCCCAGGCCTTTCAACATGCGATATTTTTTAAACTCTTTCTTAATATCCTCCCATCTGCTGACTTCTTCAGGCGTAAGTAAGCCCATAATCTCTTTTAGTTTTAAAAGGTTGGCTTCTGCATCTTTAGTAAGCGTTTGAGATTCATTTTTATAATGGTTGGACACCAGTTCTGTTACCTCTGCCGCTGTCATAATAGGAATAATAGCAGACAACATCTTATTCATATTGCGATAAGATCCCTGCAACTTAAACGGCGGTTCTTCTCTAAAGGTATCCATAATGCCTGCCGATTGAATATAGGTTTCGTTTACTTTCAAAACCGTAGCTCTTACCTGCAATGCATGCTTCACCACCTGTATAAAGTCCTGTATTTCAGAAGCTGTAAAATTACCATCCAAATTGGGAAGATTGCGTTCAGGATCTTGTACATAGGCTACCAATTTATACAGGTTCTCCATACCATTTTGTGATAGCTTTCTTAAATGCGTGTTGGCCATCAAAGCATTCTCCAGCATACTCATTTCAAACTGGGCTTTACTTACCGAAGTCATATCACCCAGGTTGTATATATCAGCCCTGTTGGAGAGCATGTCAGGTATCTTAAATATTTCACCAGACTCGGTGTAGGGATTACCTGCCATTACCAATGCGAAACGTTTGCCCCGCAGATCGTAGGTTTTAGGCTCGCTATTAAACACTCCATCCATCCTTCTTTGTCCATCTGCCAGCGAAATAAATTTCTGCAGGAACTCGGTATTACAATGCTGGATATCATCGATATACAACATTACGTTGTCGCCCATCTCCAACGCCAGGTTCAGCTTGCGCAGCTCGCTTTTGGCGGCTGCATCTTTCGCTTCACTGGGATCTACTGATGTAATACTATGCCCCAGGGAAGGACCGTTGATCTTAATAAATACCAGTCCCAGCCGGTCGGCTACATACTCCATCAACGTTGTTTTTCCATAACCGGGTGGCGATACCAACAGTAACAAGCCACTTCTATCACTTCGCTTGGCATCACCCGACTCTCCTATTTGCTTAGAAAAGTTAGCGCCGATCAACGGGAAATACACCTGGTTAATTAACTGGTTTCTTACAAAGGAAGTCAGCACTTCTGTTTTGAAGTTTTCCAGGTTCAATTGCCTGCCCTTCTGCAACAACAGCTCTCTCTTTAATTGCTGCAAACGCAAAAACTGGGGAACAATATGCGTATCATGATCTTTCAATAACCTCACCCAATAATAATGATCCAGCACAAATGCATTGCCATCCTGTTGCACCGATTGGAGACCAGCTACTTCTATGACATGGTGATCATCATCTGTTTCAATCCGAGTACTGCCTTCCGTGATCAGCATGGCAGTGAGCTCCATCATCAGGTCACCTGGAATTTCAATCTGCTCTTTTACAGAGAAACGGTACAACCAGCTTTCCACCAGCGCCCAAAGCATGGCAGGTTTATCTTTCAACTCCTGCATGTACTCCTGGTACTTCTTGTCTATAAAATCAGCTTTCAGGTGCTTTTTAAAAGCAGTGAATATATCATTATCGGCATGCGAAACCATAGTAACACCCGCCGGACTGCCATATAAATAAGCCGCTGCAGCCTGTGTATCCAATTCGATATAAGGAAACTCTTCCTGTATAAATATCTTAATTTTTTTTGCAGCCTCTTTTATGAAAAGCTCAATCTCTTTTTGCTGACTATAATGTGTTTTTAAGAATTTCACCGCTGTGATCTTGCGGGTAAAATCTTCCTTCTCCGCAGCTGGCAGGTAATGCCAGAAGATATGTGCCAGTGCGCGCTCTTCGGGCAGGTAACTCAGTACACCGAGGTCAGTCCTTAACTGCAGCCAATTCGTTGCCAGTAACAGGGCATCTTTATCATGCACCCCTTTTACATAACCCTCAGATGGATGAGCCGTAAGATAAGCATTAACCCGCTGCTCCAGTTCGGCGGCAGCAGGATGATCATCTGCTGCATATTGCTGCATCATGCGCCAGGCCAGGTACACAGCCCTTGGAACAACCTTGCTCTCAGATACATATTCCTGCTCTATCACAGCCTTCAGAGACTCCATCTCCGGATGATGAACGGGCTCAAAATAAGAAGTGCCTGTTATATGATAATTATAAACGCCTTCCCTGTTGGTAAGCGTTAACGCTACATTTTGCGATTGAATGGCAAATCGGTATTTACCCATGGCCAATATCTGCGCACCATCTACATACAATTCTTTCCGATCCTTCAGGTTGCGGATCGCTTCCTGCTGCACCACCAGCAATTGCTGCTGAATCTCTTCACTTTTGGCAGCATCCTCCATAGCCATCAGCTCCTGTGCCATCTGGCGTGCCCGGTCTACCATCAGATCTGATGAAAAGAAGGCATTGATCTCCGATTCAGTTTCAAAGTTTTTAGCTTTATTTTTTACACCGGTGATAATTCGTTCTGCTGCCTGCTGTAACTGGCCTGCTCTTTTGTTTTTTTGTTCGAGTAATTGCACTTTTCTCGCTTCAAAACTGTCATATAACACCTGCCGCTTCTCCGAAGTGTGCACCTGTACTTCATCCCAGTCGGCAAAGCGCATTTCTATTTCTTCTAATTGTATGGTAAGCTTCGACAAATATTCATTCACTTTCTCAGGGCTATCAGCCATATCCAGAAAGTTGATGATAGACTGATCCAGCAAAGTCATTTGCGCCTGGAACTCGGCCTGCGATTCTTTTTTATTTAGTTCATTACGCCGGTTTTGTATTTGGGTACGTAACTGATTTAAACTGGAAAATAGCTGCGATATATTTTCGATAATTTTTGCGGACTGGGAAGCATCATCAATTTTTAGTTGATTTATGATATCGATCAACATTTCCAATGCACCGGCAATCTCCGTACTTTGCTGTTCCAGTGCTTTTACTTCCACCACTTTTGCGGCCTCTGGTAAGGCTTCCTGTAATTGCTGTATCTGCAGCTGATAGGGCTGAAGGGCATCGTCACGTAGCAGAAATTCTACACAGGCTTTAGATAGTTCATCCGATTTCTCTGTTAACACTTTCTCATGCGCGGCCAATACCGTTTCATTGGTATAAGCTACTTTTTTCAGCGTGATCAGCTCGCCTTTCAATAATCGCAGCGCTGACAAGAGCTTTACATAATCCTGCAAGGTTTCTTTTTTCGAAGTGCGCACATCGAATACCAGCTTCGAAACCTTTTCTTCAGCATCTGCCATGAGCTTGGCAGCATTGGCACGCATTTCTACTACCTTTTGAAACTCATCAATAGCGTTGGTGGCAATTTGTTTCAGATCGGTAAGCGCGGCGGCAAACTGGTAATGCGTACTATCCTGCATCCAGAAATAAGAGTCGTAGATCTCGCGGCTCTTATCCAATATATCATCGTATAAGCCTTCATAGTTATCCGGCTGATCCAGCAATACCAGCAGTTCCCGCACTTCTGCCATCGCCTGCACAATAGGTTTGTTACCGATCTTGTATAAATGATGCTGGCTTACTGCTTCATTCAACATCATTTCTTTGGTAAAAGGTGTTTGCCAAACCTGTATCAAATGATGACGTGTAGGATCTTTCTCGGAAATAAAATACAATAACTGTCCATTCTCAAAAATGGTAAAGCCATTGCAGAGAATAGGCGTTTGAACCTGCTGCTCAATTACATTATAAGAAAGCAGGATATAGCTATGACTACTTTCCTGGTAAAATAAGTATAGAAAGTCCTCTCCATTCGGCGCATCAATACGGCCACTAAATTTAACCTGCTCCAGCTTCCGGTCGAAGATTTTATGCTCTCCATTTTGAAGATAATAACCATTCGACAGAAGTATGCCCTGCCCTTCCGGCAACAGCAGCCCTGCATCTGCCAATGTATCTACACGCATCACCGTCTTCAGCCTGTCATTAAAAATAAAATAACGATCGTCTTCGAGATAGGGCTTTATTCTGAGCAGAATGATATTACCCAGGTCAGCAAACCAGATCTCCCCGTCGTCCAGGGTTTGATCTTTCTGCTCTACGTCTTCATGATAGATGCCTTTACCGGTATCCGTATTATCTTCTATTTTAATAGACAGGTCACCGTTAATCGTCTCCACAAAAACGCGATCGAGTATAGAAACATGTGGGTTTTTACCCGTGCGCTGCATATCGCGTGTGGCTTTCTCCCAGGCAAAATCGTGTTGTGCAGGATACTTAACTTCATGTGCACTACGACCGTCTATAAACTGCAGGCGCTCTCCATCTACCAGCCATTTAAAGGCTTTAATATCCTGCACATTGGCTGTTTGCTGAAACACCATATACAGCAAATTGCCCTTTATATGAAAACGAGAGAAAGAGGCATTGCGATAGTATTTGTACAGGTTCTTAAACTCCGTCACAAACTCCTCCTGTTCTAACATCGAAGTATTTTGCGCAATAAACTCTTTTCCATCAAACCGGTAAATGCTGAACACATCTGCAATGCTAATATCCTGCTTTAATCCAAATTGTACATTGTATCCTAAAATGCACAATCCACCCATAGCCATTATATCTTTGGCTATGCAGTTATTAGCGGTGTTGATACGCAAATTTGCCAGTAACTCAAATGCCGTTGCGCCGAACACTTCCTTACGCTCCTTATTCAGCAACGCAACATTATCCAGTATTTTATTTTTCTGAACCTGCAGCCGTTGAAGAATCACTTCATAGGCGCCGGAATCCATTTGTATTTCAGTAGTATTTTCTGACATAATATTCTGCTTCGAAAACGATGAGATAACGCAATTGTAATTTCACAATTATAATCTTATTTAAGAACAGCTTAAACCGATGATTACAATTAGCACCTGCATGAGTTAATATTCCTAAACAGATGTCACCCTGAGCCTGACGAAGGGTTTATTATTTCAACAATGGTTCACCAGGCCCAACCATGACATCCGTTATATTTCACATCTATCCCTTCAACTGCTGTATCTTTTTATTTTCAATACCCAATCCTTTCGCAAAACTGAGCAGGTTGTTTAAAAAGCCTTTGTCAGATCCCGTTGCTGATGTTTGAATACGGGCTACCAATGCTGCTATAGAAAGATTCTTGATATCCTCGCTGCTTACATCGTACTTATCAGCCAGGTTACGGATTTTACTGATAATATTTTCTTCGCCGTCACCCTGGCCTAACAGATTATCGGATAGTTGTGATAAATGATAAGAGTTATCGATCAGCTTATCCAGCCCTTTACCATTCGACACCTGGCGCACTACATTATCAAAGAATGTATTGTCACCGCCTACGATATCAATCTTCGCATTCCTGAAGGCATCACCCAACACGCTGGCCTGCGCTTCTGCAATATCTTTCTGAATGCTGATTTCAGCCAATGCAATTTCCTTATCCTTCTGTAACGTAAGGCGAAACTCCTCATGCTCCTTACCGGCATCATTCAGTTTTTTAATAGCCAGAGATTTCTCGTCCATACCCTTTGCTTCCGCTACAATTTTCTCACGTATCACTTCAGCTTCTGCCAGCCCTTCTTTACGTTTGGCTTCCGCCCTGGCTTCTATACCCGCAGCTTCCGCAATAGCCGTCTTTTCAATCACCGCCGCATCTACCAACCCCTGTCTTTCCATTGCTTCAGCTTTAGCATGCATCACCTGCGCTTCAGACAAACCTATTGTGGCTTCTTCTTTTGCCTTAGCATCCGCTATTACTTTGCGTGCTTCCGCTTCTTTGCCGGCAGCTTCTTTGCGGGCATTGGCCTCAATCAATACTTTCTGCGCCTCGTGAGTGGCTGCTTTTTCTTGCGACTCCGCTCTCTTCACTTCCTCAATCATCTTAGATTCAGCATCCTGACTGGCTCTAATCACTGCCGCATCTTTCAAACGATTAGCTTCCTTTAACACCTGCACATCCTTTATTTTTTCCTGTTCTTCTACAACTGTTTTTTCCAGGGCCACCCTTTCGCGAATCGCATCCTGGATGTTTTTCTTTTCGATCTCCAGGGCCTTATCTTTTTCGATACCCGCCAATGCTACTACACGCTCACGCTCCGTTAACTCCAGGTATTTATCTTTCAATACACGTTCTGTCTCTACGGCTTCTGCACGCTCTTTGTTCTTAGCAGCAATAATCACCTGTCTTAATTTATTTTCTTCCTGGATCAACAACTGTTCTTCCGTTTGTATCCTGATCCTTTCAGAACGCAACCGCTCGGTTTCTTTCACCGAATCAATTTCTGCCTGCTCACGTGACTTTATATTTTCAATTTCCCTGCGCTGCGATTCTTCTTTTTCTTTCAGCTGGCGCTCCAGCTCCAATATTGCTTCCCTGGTTTCAACATCCTGTTTCTTTATCGTACGCTCTTCATCTCTGCGGATCTGGTTCGATTTTATGTTTTGCACCGCGGTTAACTCGGTAATTTTTTTGATACCCTCAGCATCCAGGATATTCTCTCTATCCAATAACTCCACACGGGTTTGTTCGAGGTAATCTATGGCACAATCATCCAGTACATATCCGTTCAAATCGGTGCCAATAATATTGATGATCTCTTCCCTGAACTCACGACGCGCTTCATACAGTTCAATGAAATCAAATTTCTTACCAACTGTTTTTAAGGCTTCGGAGAATTTAGACTCAAACAAATCCGTTAGCGTTTCATGAGAAGATGCTCTGTCCGTACCAATGGTTTGTGCTACGTTGATGATATCATCTACTGATTTATTTACGCGAACGAAAAAGGCCACTTTGATATCTGCGCGCATATTGTCTTTGCAAATAAGTCCTTCCCTGCCCATACGTTCAATATCCAGCTTTTTTACAGAGATATCCATAACCTCCTGCTTATGCAGTATGGGAATAACCAGGCCGGCATTGAAAAATACTTTTACGCCGCCTTGCCCGGTACGGATCAATATTTTTCCCTGGCTAACTTTTTTATACATCGAGATGAGCCAGAAAATGAGCCCGATAACGACGAGCACTAAAAAAGCAGCAGTAATGTAGAACGAGTAATTCATAAATTGAGTTGTTTAATAGTTATAGGTTGTAAGATTGTACTAAATAAAATTTTTCATCGGAGGAAGCTTCCAGGATAATCACCTGTTCTCCCGTTTTATATTCTTCATCGGTCATCGATTTAGCATATACCCTGATCACATCGCCTTCATGTTTTATTTCAATTTGCCCGATCTTATTTTGACGGATACCAGCCACTACCGTTCCCACTTTGCCAATAAAGTCAATACTTTGTTCTCCCTTATGATTGAACATGCGATACAGTTTCAGGAAAGGCATGGCTACTACTTTGGTCAGCAAAAGGCCTACTATAAATGCCGGCAGGTATAAAACAAAGCCGATCCACTTATCCTCCCAGCCCAACAATGGCGTAATATTTACCATGACCAGCCACATAAAAATGCTTACCAATGACAGGATGAATAGAATTGGCAGTTCTCCAATATAAAAGAATTTCAGCACGCTGTCCCAGGCGCTGTCCCCGCTATGCTGAGTTTCGGGGTGATCATGATCTATATCAGCGTCCGCATCAGTCACATCCAAATCAAGACCTGTAAAAATGGTAATGACCCAGTAAATAGCAAATAATATGGCAAATAGTGTTGCAATAAAGTTTACCTTGGAGAAAGCGATATGAAAAAATTCCTGCATGTTGGTTTGGATTTGATGTAAGTATTATAGTTGGTTAGCTCTTCGTATACAAGCCACGCGACCAGTCGTTCTTTCCTGCATAAGCTAATGAATCGCCTATAACTGGCTGGAGCCTTTTATTTCGTATTTCAAGTAGCCAATAAATAAAGTTGCCAACTCCGCTTATGAGGATGATGATCAAAATCCACACTACCCGCATATTCCCATTTTGCAACAGTGGGTTTTGAGCGGCGTGCAAGACAAAATAGATGGTACTTACTATAAAAAATACCGATGCCCCCAGGCACAAAACCAAAAGTACACTGACATCATTAAACAGATCAGCCAATAACGGTTGTAAAACCTCCGATTTATAAGTACCGCTGAATGCCGAAATAAAAAATGAAAGATAAACCACAAAGCAAAGAGCAAACAGTATCACCGGCCCTGTAGCCAGAAAGGTCTGAACCGGTTTATTGTTAAGTAGTCTCATTGTTTAAACTTTTGAGGAAACAGTAATCAGGATGATGCACCTTCTTGCCCTTTGTCATTATCAATGCCCAATTGGCTTTTCAATTGAGCTAATTCATCTTCCACAGAAATCTCTTCAATGATCTTGTTTACTTTTTCATCATTGCTTTCTTCTTTCTGATTCATTTCTCCATAAGCCTGCGCCAGCGCTTCTTCATCTAATACTTTATCCTTCATACGCTCCAGCATAGAAGCAACACTGTTAGAGTCCATTTTCATCAGCTGCTTGTTGATCTGCTGCGTAGCATTACTTACTTTAACCCTGGCTTTCAGTGTCTTCAATTCGCTTTCCCATTGGGCAATGCTTAATTTAATCTTGGTAACATTGCCTTCCAACGCAGTTACCTGTAGTTGTAAGGATGCCACCTGTTGATCAGCCTCTGTTATTCTACGGGTGATATCCGCTTTCTTCCTTAGGTTTTCTTTTACCAGCTGGTCAGCCTTTTCATTTTGCAATGCCCCTTCCTGTGCTTTCTTCAGCAATAATACTGATTTGTTGTGTATAGTTTCCTGCTCTTCACGATATTGTCTCAACTCATTTCCCCGGCGAATATGCATAGCTTTCACCTCAGCCAAAGCCCTGTTAGCCTGGTCCAGTTCGGTATGCAGATCCCGCAGCCCCTGTTCGATCATTTTGATGGGGTCTTCCAGCTTATCAATGGCCGAATGGGTTTCAGCCTGTCCTATTTTAAAAAGTCTCTGAAAAATATTCATGGCATTCTTTTTTAATGATGATTAATTATTTGCTGAACTTCATTATTTCATTAGAATATTCTGAAAGTAACAGCGATAACGAGTTAATGGTGGTTTCCAGTTCGAGCTTGTCAAGCGATTCAACCTGCAACGTATTACGGAAGATCACTTTTTCACCGGTTTCATCCAGTACAAAAGCTCCGTGTACAATGTCCCTGTTCTTGATCAACAGCTCACGATAAACCGAATCGCTGTTACAATTGAACAGGTACTGCTCAACAATTAAAATAGGGTTAGCAACGCCCAGTACCATATTCCTAATCCCATATTCCTGCTTGTCTATGACGATGATGCCATCGTTTTCATTTTCATATAAAACTTCATAGTCAAGCTCGGTAACATAGTTTTTTACTTTACCAAAAAAACTCTCCATTCAATGCGTTTTAAGTTTTTTACAAATAGATTGCGCAACCTGAGATCAAATCTACCAAGAAATTTTTAAATATGCAAATATTATTAGCAATATTTTTAGATAATGTTATTTTAATTTGCAACAATGTTACTTATATTTGCTAAAACAGAATAAATCATGTCGAATTTCGGTTCTAATATTAAAAAGATACGAAGCTTAAAGAATTACACGCAGCAGCACCTGGCAGATATTTTAGGGCTAACCCGTGCTGCGGTAAGTTCTTATGAAGAAGGAAGAGCAGAACCGAAAATAGAAACACTTACAAGGGCATCCCAGATATTTGGCGTCAGTGTAGATGATTTTATCAATAAGAAACTAACGGTTAACGAGGTAACCCACTTTAAGGTGCCTGAAATAGCTCCTAAAACAACCCCCACCAACCCAGGCGAAGCTCTTTTCCCCAGCAATGCCAATTGGGTTAGCATAAAAAATGCTACTATTATTGACAATAGATTCACCATAGATCAAATAATATTAGCAAAAGAGGATGAAATCAGCATTTTTCAGCCTCAAATCATTTATACGGGCAATGCAACTTTCGTTGTTTCGGTTAAAAAGATCGCTAATGATAAGCTCCTCATAAGTAACCATGCAATTGCTTTGAGTGATATTACTTTTGTAAAGACGATCCTGGGCTGGTACCAGCCCTTAAGCCAGGAGGGAAGCGGAGGTATTTTTGAAGAATTGGACTCCATTAAGAACAGGCTATCCGAATTAGAAAAGAAAATTGCTGATTAAAGGTTGCGTACCTACGACACGCTATGTATATGATTGGTATCAGGTTACCAATAAATTGTTCCTACGGAACATACCAGTGAATAAAATGTTGAGGACATTTCCTCTGAAAATAGTAATCACTCTAGGAAGGTCAAATAGCAATATCATTCCATATTTACTACTAGGAGATTTTACTCCAGATCGTCTTTCCTTTTTGCGACTGCAGGAACTCTTTTAAGGCGATGTTTTCCGGCTTGGACAGATCAGGATCATCCGTTAATATTTCTTCGGTTACTTTTTTGGCGGCATCTACCATCGCCCTGTCATTTACAATATTCGCCAGCTTAAAGTCTACCACACCGCTTTGGCGGGTACCTTCAATATCACCAGGACCACGTAACTCCAGGTCTTTTTCGGCTATTACAAAACCGTTATTGGTGGAAGTCATGATCTTCATACGTTCACGCGCCACATTGCCCAATTTTTTGCCGGTTAGCAAAATACAGTAACTCTTCTCAGCGCCTCGCCCTACCCTGCCGCGTAGCTGATGCAATTGTGACAGGCCAAATTTTTCTGCACTCTCAATCACCATTACGGATGCATTGGGGACGTTTACCCCCACTTCAATCACCGTGGTAGATACCATGATCTGCGTGTCATGTTCTACAAAGCGCCGCATGTTCTCTTCTTTCTGAATAGCAGGCTGTTTGCCATGCACCATACTGATCCAATACTGCGGCTCAGGGAAATAAGTCTTGATCTCATCATAGCCACGCATCAGGTTTTCATAATCAAGCTTATCACTTTCTTCTATCAACGGGAAGATCACATATACCTGTCTTCCCAAAGCAATCTCTGCTTTTAAAAAGTCCATTACATTGCTTCTATCATTATCAAGCCTATGTACTGTCTGTATAGGCTGCCTGCCCGGCGGCAATTCGTCAATAACACTATAATCCAAATCCCCATAGGCAGTCATGGCCAGGGTACGCGGTATAGGCGTTGCTGTCATCACCAATACATGCGGAGGAGTATGGTTTTTCTCCCAAAGCCGGGCCCTCTGCGCTACGCCAAAACGATGCTGTTCATCTACAATTACGAGTCCCAGGTTTTGAAACTGAACCGTGTCTTCAATAACCGCATGCGTGCCTATTAATAAATGAATACTCCCATCGGCCACACCCTTAAGGATTGGTTTTCGCTCCTTGCCTTTTACCGAACCAGTGAGCAAGTCCACACCAATATTCATATCTTTTAAGAGCGATGAAATACCCTGAAAATGCTGCCGGGCGAGGATTTCTGTAGGTGCCATCAATACCGACTGATAGCCATTGTCTGCCGCCAGCAACATACAAAGCAGGGCCACTATAGTTTTTCCGCTGCCCACATCTCCCTGCAGCAAACGGTTCATTTGTTTTCCTCGGGCCGTGTCGTTTCTTATTTCTTTGAGTACCCTTTTTTGTGCCCCCGTTAGTTCAAAAGGCAGATACCGGTTATAAAAGGTATTGAAATGATCGCCCACCGCATCAAAAACAACACCTTTTGAAAACCGGTGCCGTTGGGAACGCAGCAGGTTCATACGCATTTGTGCCAGGAAAATCTCTTCGAATTTCAACCTTCGTAACGCGGCTTCATAGTGCTTTTGTGTTTGGGGAAAATGGATCTGCTGGTAAGCATCAAACCGTGGCATGAGCTTCAACTCTTCCATCATTTTTTGAGGAAAGTTCTCGGGAATATCCTGCGGCTTTATATGTGGTAGTAGCAACTGCGTGAGCTTACCCAATTGTCGTCCGCCTAGGTTTTTAGCCTTGAGCTTTTCGGTGGAAGGATAGATCGGCTCCAAAAAAGCCTTGCCCTCCAGTTTTTCGGGGGTCCATGCTTCAATTTCAGGATGCACTAACTGAGGCTTGCTCATAAACCAGGATAGCTTACCATAAACTATATAAGCTTTTCCAGGTTGCAGCATTTTCTGAATCTGGTTAATAGCGCTGAACCATACTACTTCAACGGTCCCGGTTTTATCTCTTATCTGGGAAACCAGACGGCGCGCCCTGTTTTGCCCGATTACCTGAAAGGGTTCCAGTATTCCTACAAACTGCAGGTATTCATCTGCTGGTGTAGCATCGCCAATAGGGGTGAACTTTGTTTTATCAACATGCCTAAACGGGAAATGTTGTAACAGGTCATTGAAGGTGAATATGCCCAACTCCTTCTGCAACAATTCGGCACGCTGAGGACCTACTCCTTTCAGGTAAGCAATGGGACTGGATAATATTTGCGAATGCGGCGTGATATATAAAAAGTTGTGACCGCGAATTTAAATGGTATGCCTGATAAAAAGCGCAAAGCGGTTCTGCCTTTGTAAATGATTCTGCGATAACAACAATGTAAAACGGCAGATTAAGTATCCGCAATGGACCCAACCGATGTATCGTAACATTATACTTATTTTTGATTTTTAAGTCAACAAAAAACGAAGGAGTAACTGCTTGAATGACGTAATAAAAACAGAGCACATTACCAACCCCAAAAGTCTGAAAGAACTTAATGAGGCCTACTATCTTATATTGTTGTTTGATGGGACCGCCAGTTTTTCTATAGATTTCATCGAGCATACCTGTAACGGGAAAAGCCTGCTTTTTCTGTCACCTTACCAATTACTTCAATGGAACGCTCACAACCCGCCTGTTGTAGACCTGCTCCGTTTTCACGGAGATTTTTACTGCATTGAGTACCATAAAGAGGAGGTCGCCTGTAACGGCATTCTCTTCAACAACATCTATGAGCGTCCTTTTATTTCGGTGCCGGAGGTGATTTTCCAAGAAATAACGGCTGCCTTTTATAAAATAAAAGCTATGGAAAATTCATCACAGCATGCGGATCTCTCTATCATGAGATCGTACCTGCAACTGATCCTGGCATTAAGCAGCAAAGAAAAACAAATCATCATGGCTGAAAATCGCGTGGCCGGTCACGGGAAAAACAGTCTTGCTTCTTTCCAGAATTTGCTGGAGCAGCACTTTATCAGCAGCCGGTCTGTTTCTTTTTATGCAGCTCACTATGGTCTTTCGGTAAACGCGTTCAGCAAACAAATTAAAAAGCAGTTTAGTAAAACACCTTCGCAACTGATCCAGGAGCGCCTGATATTAGAATCAAAAAGACTGCTTCACTTAACTTTTAAAAGCATTAAAGAGATCGCCACGGAGTTAGGATTTGAAGACGGATTTTATTTCAGCCGTTTTTTTAAAAAGGAAACGGGTGTACCGCCTAAAACCTTCCGGGAAAAAGTAGGCATATCCATTGCGGCAAAATAATCTATACATTATCCGCATTCATCCATTTTTCTCTTCAACAGCCCGAACTAATTTCGACCTGATTTAAAACACATGTATATGCAATATGTATTCAGGTTTTTTGCAGCACAGCAATACCGGTTCGTTCATTGTTTAAGAATGGCTGTATTTATAGTAATGGCATGGATTGGTGGCCTTAAAGCTTTTCAATATGAAGCCGATGGGATTGTACCCTTTGTTATCAACAGCCCTTTTATGAGCTTCTTTTATAAAAATGCTAAAGAAATGGTCACCAACAGCGAAGGCCAACAGGTTGCCGCTTACACACTTCACAAAAACGCTGAGGGTCAAACCGTGCGTAAAAATATCAACTGGCACCAGGATAACGGCACTTATGTATTCTCTTATGGATTAGGAGCTGCTATTGTAGCAATAGGGGTTTTGGTTTTATCAGGAATCTGGTTTGCCAGGGCTGGTTTTTGGGGTGGCATTTTAACCGCCGGGATGTCGGTAGTGACCTTATCCTTTTTAATCACTACTCCCGAAGTGTATGTACCTAACCTGGGAGGAGATTTCCCTACCCCGCAATATGGATTTCCCTATTTAAGCGGGGCGGGAAGATTAGTATTAAAGGATGTTATTATGCTTGCTGCGGGTTTACTGATTGCGTCTGATTCAGCACGTAGCATTTTGGTATCGGTTAGAAAACGGCAATCACTCATTTAACAATGAGAAGCATTATCTGGATATTCCTAACTAAAACAAATACAAAAAATCCCGCATCAGGCGGGACTTTCTATTTAATATCTGTTGATCTGCTCTTTTAATAACTTACGTGCAAAGTGAATACGGCTCTTAATCGTACCCAGTGGTTCATCCAGGTATTCAGAAATTTCCTGGTATTTATATCCTTCGAAATACAATTTAAAAGGCACTTTAAAAGTTTCAGGAAGCCCGTCAACCGCTGCTTCAATCTCTTTTTGCCTTAAACTGCTTTCTGCAGAATTAGATACAGATACCTGCCTCAGGTTGATCAGGTAATCTTCGGGTGTATTATCGAAAACCGTTCTGCGTTTTGCATTTCGACGGTAATCATTGATAAATATATTGCGCATGATCGTAAATAACCATGCCTTTATATTAGTACCCGAATTGTACTTTTCCTTATTTGCCAGCGCCTTATACAGGGTCTCCTGATAAAGGTCATTTGCTGTTTCGTTATTTTTTGTAAGGTTAACTGCGAAAGGTTTTAAAAACCCTGCATTGTCAACCAATAAATCGCTGAACTCTTTTTCCTTTTCCATACTGCCCGGGGTTTATTCTTGTGAAGAAATGTGACCAAAATTAACGCTTAAACATTAATCCTTTTTGGCTTGAGGAAAATATTACAAAAACTTTACCGAACACGATTGCGTGACAATACTACAGTTTAGCTTTTCAGAATCTTCCGCAAATGGCAGTCCCAAACTGTTAAACTGCCATCAAGCCGTTAAATTAAGGCTGTCGGAATGTAGACGCTTTGACTTTTGTAAAGGTTCGCCCGTTCGTAAAATATTTATTATGAACAGATAAGTTACTTGGTTGATGCAAATTCTTTGGGCTGCTTAAACCATTCTTCGGGTGGTAACGACTTGAAGTAATTGTAAGTATCCTTCAGTCCTTCCGCCCGGTTTACCTTAGGCTCCCAATTGAGAATAGCTTTTGCCTTGGTTATATCCGGCTTTCTTTGCTTCGGATCATCTACTGGTAGTGGCTTGTAAATAATTTTCACTGTGTTGCCCGTTAAAGACAATACTTCTTCTGCAAAATCTTTAAGAGAGATCTCGTCAGGATTACCGATATTAACAGGATTTACATAATCACTTAATAACAAACGATATATACCTTCAACCAGGTCGCTTACATAACAAAAGCTGCGGGTTTGCGATCCATCGCCAAAAACAGTAATATTTTCACCTCTTAATGCCTGACCAATGAATGCCGGAAGTGCTCGACCATCGTTAAGCCTCATGCGGGGGCCATACGTGTTAAAAATCCGAATGATGCGTGTTTCTACCTTATGAAATGTGTGATAAGCCATGGTAATCGACTCCATATATCTCTTGGCCTCATCATACACACCCCTTGGACCAACCGGGTTTACATTTCCCCAATACTCCTCAGTTTGAGGATGGATGAGCGGATCGCCATAAACTTCGCTTGTAGAGGCCACCAGTATACGCGCACCTTTTGCTTTAGCCAGGCCCAGGCAATTGTGTGTACCCATTGCACCCACTTTCAAGGTTTGGATGGGGATTTTAAGATAGTCTATAGGGCTGGCCGGAGACGCAAAATGAAGAATATAATCCAGGCTACCGGGAACATGAATATACTTGGTAACATCGTGATGATAAAATTCAAAATCCGGATTGGGAAAAAGATGCTCCAGGTTTTTCAAATCACCGGTGATCAGGTTGTCCATGGCTATTACGTGATAGCCTTCTTTAATAAAACGATCACAGAGGTGAGAACCCAAAAAACCGGCTGCCCCTGTAATTAATACTCTCTTCTTCATGTTTTAGTTTTTACCGTTGACAATTTTACGCCCGATGCTATTGTAATAAAATCCTAACTCCTCCATTTTTTCCAGGCTGTACACGTTTCTTCCATCGAATACAACTTTAGACTTCAGGTTTTTTACCATACGCTCAAAATCAGGATTCCTGAACTCACTCCATTCTGTAACAATCAACAAAGCGTCTGCCTCTTTCAATCCAACATACTGATCTTTCGCATACTTGATTTTATTACCGAACAAGGCTTTCACATTTGCCATCGCTTCCGGATCGAAAACAGTAACTTCAGCGCCGGCATTTAAAAGCTCATTAATTAGTTCCAAAGCGGGAGCATCTCTGATATCATCCGTTTCCGGCTTAAAGGCTAAGCCCCACATGGCGAACTTCTTGCCCTTCAGGCTATTTTTGTAAAACCTTTTTATTTTTCCAAACAATACTTTTTTCTGGTTTTTATTCACCTTCATTACGGTGTCCAGCAGTTTAAATTCGTATTTATTCTGTTTTGAAGTATGGTGCAATGCCAGTACATCTTTGGGGAAGCAGCTTCCACCGTAACCGATACCCGGGAAAAGGAAACGTTTACCAATGCGGCTGTCACTTCCGATACCAATACGAACCAGGTCAACATTGGCACCCGTTAACTCGCATAGATTGGCGACTTCATTCATATAAGAAATACGCATAGCCAGGTAAGAATTGGCTACATATTTGGTCATTTCGGAGCTGCGTTCATCCATAAAGTAAATAGGATTGCCCTGGCGTACAAATGGCTGGTATAGCTCATTCATTACGTCCCGCGCACGATCAGAAGAAGTACCTATTACAACTCTGTCAGGTTTTAAAAAGTCGTCAACAGCAATACCTTCCCGTAAAAACTCCGGGTTAGACACCACATCAAAAAGCTCAGGTGAAAGCTTTCTTCCCAGTACTTCTGCTACCTTTTCGGCAGTACCAACAGGAACCGTGCTTTTATTAACAATTACTTTATATTCCTTTATGATCTTTGACAGATCTTCAGCTACATTCAAAATGTATTTCAAATCAGCAGAACCGTCTTCCCCCGGAGGAGTAGGAAGTGCTAAAAAGATAATATCCGATTTATCTACTGCAGCTTTCAGATCTGTAGTAAACAGAATTCGTTTCTCTTTAATATTTCGTTGAAGCAGTACATCTAAACCGGGTTCATATATAGGGCATTTCCCCTTTTTTAACTGTTCTATTTTTGCTTTGTTTACATCTACGCAGTTTACAACGTTTCCGGTTTCGGCAAAACAGGTCCCTGTTACTAATCCGACGTAACCTGTTCCGACTACAGCTATTTTCATATTAAAATTTTATTGATAAATATTGCCGCTATTGTTATATCGACATTTTAGAAGGCTTTTATTAATTTGGTTTGTTACCAGCAAATGTATTCTTAAAAGTAAGAACTTATAACCTTTGGGTGCTTAAATCAGGCAAATCTTTATAGCTATAGCCTTTTCAGATACTCTCCATACCCACTTTTAATCAACTCATCACCTAGTACATGTAGCTGCTCTTTGTTGATAAACCCGTTACGCCAGGCGATTTCCTCGATACACCCTATTTTGGTTCCCTGCCTCTTTTCAATCACCCGTACAAATTCAGCAGCATCTGTCAGTGAGTCGAAAGTTCCCGTATCCAGCCAGGCAGTGCCCCTGTCTAAAACCGCTACATGCAGTTTTTCGTCCTTCAAATAAATTTTGTTGACATCTGTAATTTCATACTCACCACGGGCTGAAGGTTCTAACTGCCGCGCGATATCTACAACAGAATTATCATAAAAATAAAGCCCCGGAACTGCAAAATTAGATTTAGGCTGTTGAGGTTTTTCTTCTATGGAAATGGCTTTGCTATTTTCATCAAACTCAACTACGCCGTATCTCTCCGGATCACTTACCTGGTAGGCAAAAACATATCCTCCATCTACATCCGTTAATTTTTTCAACTGGGTTCCCAAACCAGAGCCGTAAAAAATATTATCACCTAAAACAAGCGCTACTTTATCGTTCCCAATAAATTCGGCACCAATAACAAAGGCTTGCGCCAGGCCGTTGGGTACTTCCTGCACTGCATACTCAAATCTACAGCCAACGCGCGACCCATCTCCCAATAGTCTTTGAAAACCTGCATTATCCTCCGGTGTGGTGATAATCAATACCTCGTTGATACCCGCCATCATTAATACAGACAAAGGATAATAGATCATCGGCTTATCGTAAATAGGCATTAATTGTTTGCTGATCGCCTTCGTAATGGGGTACAACCGGGTGCCGGATCCGCCGGCGAGAATAATTCCTTTCATTTTTTGTTTTTATTTTCCAATACGCTTTTTGTTGCGTGTTGAATATCGTTATCCAGATTATGAAAAAGATTAACCGGGCAAAAAATGTACTGGCCTTCTTTGGAGAGGGATGCGTTTTCTTTATAAAACTTTATTAAAGATGCCAGTTGTTTTTCTGTCACGGTTGCAAACTCAGTGTAATATTTTTCCTTATAATTATAATCATTATAAATTTCTTTCAAAATGCCAGTAACATCCTCTTGCGTTATACTGTCCTTACGCGTTTGGTTAGCAGTCATCGCAAGTACAGATACTTTAATACTGGCAGCTTGCAACAATGCTTTTTTAAACTGACTAACTTCAATAAACTCGTCAATTAATTTCTCTTGTGCCTTACTGGTTGGAATACCATAAACAACGGTTTGCGCGGGGAGATTCAATCCGCATAGCAAATAAAACACTAGTACAATACTGATGTTTATTTTATTCCGCATACTGTTTATCATAATATTTCTGGTAATCACCACTGGTTACATTTTCAAGCCATTCTTTATTGCTTAAAAACCAGTCGATGGTTTTGGACAAACCTTCTTCAAAAGTTACGGAAGGAGACCAGCCCAATTCTTTATTGATTTTAGTAGCGTCGATCGCATATCGTAAATCATGACCGGGACGATCTTTTACGAAGGTAATCAGTTGTTCACTGGTGCCAGATTCACGACCCAATTTCTCATCCATTTGCTTGCAAAGCAGCTTTACCAAATCAATATTCTTCCATTCATTAAATCCACCTACGTTGTATTTTTCGCTGTCTTTCCCTTCATGAAAAACTAAATCAATTGCTCTTGCATGGTCAATTACATACAACCAGTCGCGGGTATACTTACCATCTCCATAAACCGGAAGCGGCTTATTATTGATGATATTGTGGATCATCAGCGGAATTAACTTCTCAGGGAAATGATTGGGCCCATAGTTATTGGAACAGTTGGTTAAAACCACGGGCAGACCGTAAGTATCAGCGTAGGCATACACAAAATGATCTGAAGAAGCTTTAGATGCAGAATAAGGAGAATGAGGGTCATAGGAAGTTTCTTCGGCGAAAAAACCGGTATCTCCTAAAGCGCCGTACACCTCATCGGTTGATACATGATGAAATCTTTTACCCTCGTAATTATCCTTCCACAGCTCTTTGGCTGCGTTCAGCAGGTTTACTGTACCGATTACATTTGTATATACAAAATCTAATGGAGAGGTGATTGACCTGTCTACATGACTTTCAGCAGCAAGGTGAATAACCCCATCGGGATTATGCTTTTGAAAAACCGCTTTCACTGCTTCAGCGTCTACAATATTGGCTTTTTCAAAAATATAGTTTGGCTCGTCCTGAATATCTTGCAGATTTTCAAGGTTACCCGCATAAGTAAGGGCATCAAGGTTCACTATTTTATAGTCAGGGTACTTATTTACAAATAATCTCACCACATGTGAGCCAATAAAACCAGCTCCACCAGTAATAACAATGGTCTTTTTAGCCATAGATTTCTAATATTTTTTTATATAAACCGAATAGTGTGCAAATATAACAGTATGGTCGTTTACCATGAAATTCATGTTTCTCCGCTGTTGATTGGTAGTTTTATCCTATTTCCTCCCTTTAAATAGTATATTTATAGCTCTTATCATATTAAATAATGAAGACACGCTACCGTTCTTTAGATATTTTCAGAGGTGCCACTGTATGCCTCATGATTCTGGTAAATAACCCTGGCAGCTGGTCACAGATTTTTGCTCCGCTAAAACACGCACCCTGGCATGGTCTTACACCTACCGACCTGGTTTTCCCCTTTTTTCTTTTTGCAGTTGGCAACGCTATGGCATTTGTATTACCCCGGTTAAAAGAGCAAGGCCCCGGTGTATTCTGGCGAAAAGTAATGAAACGTTCCATCCTCATTTTTGCTATAGGTCTTTTTTTGAACTGGTACCCATTTGTAAGATGGCATGAGGGTAGCCTGGAATTTATTGGCTGGGTAAATCAACACAACAGTGAGAAAGGCGTGCGCATTTTCGGCGTTTTGCAACGTATTGCCGTATGTTACCTTTTTGCATCAATTATCGCTTTTTATCTGAAACCCAAAGCTGCCTGGTTTTTCTCAATAATTCTTTTATTGGCATATTGGGCTTTTTGCCTGCTGGGCAATTCAACAGATCCCTATAGCTTAGAAGGTTGGTTTGGCACCAATATAGACAAAGCTATTCTTGGTATTTCGCACATGTATAAAGGAGAAGGTGTGCCCTTTGATCCCGAAGGGTTATTAAGCACCATACCCGCTATTGTCGAGGTTATTTTTGGCTTTTTTGTGGGGTCGTATATTAAGAATACCGCGAGTTCAACAGAGCCTTCGTCTATTTATAAAATGCTGACCGGGTTATTTGTTGCAGGAGTAGCATTGTTGCTTACCGGGTTTTGCTGGGATATGGTTTTTCCTATTAATAAAAAGATATGGACCAGTTCCTATACCGTGTATACGGTTGGGTTGGCAATTATTACCTTAAGCACTATGATCTATTTGATCGAAGTGAAAAACTACAAAGGCTTTCCTACCCGTTTTTTTGAAGTATTTGGCAAAAATGCCTTGTTTATTTTTTCCCTGAGCGCCTTTTTACCCAAAACTGCTGGTCTTTTTACTTCGGATGAGGGCGTTAATTTCTGGAATTTTCTTTACAAGAAGATTTATATCAATATCCCGGGTGATCCTAAATTTGGGTCATTGATGTATGCATTAACAGTTATTCTTTTTATGTGGGCAATTTGCTGGTGGCTGGATAAAAAGAAGATCTATATAAAAGTCTAATAGGTCATAACAAGATTCTGAAATATCATTCTCTTTAATATCTGCCAGCTAGTAAACCCTTCCATGCGTTTAAGCAGCAACATTTCGTTGGCTATGAAAGTAGCGGAAAAGCTCTTTTTCTCATACTCCTCCCAGCTTTTAATAAATTGAAAAGCCTGAAGGCCTTTAGCCAAAGTCAGACGAGGTATTTTATTAATCCGAACCTGGGGTACCTGAGAGAGCACTGCCCCGATCTGATCTGATAAAAGCCGGAGCGGTATTAGGTTTTCGATTCCTATGTAAATTTCCCTTTGCTCGTGTTCACCAAAATTTTTAAGATGCAATTTAAAGGGCATTGATCCTAAAGCAATCCGGTCCACCTGATCAATGGTGGCCTGTTCGTTGGATTCGTAATCACTAAACTCAGCCAGATAAATAAACGGCTGTCCGCCTGCAATCACCATTCCCTTATACTGTTCATCAAACAGTGTCTTTGCCTCTGCAATTTTCTTCTTGACTGCTGGCTTGGGATCAATAATTAACCGGTAATCATTTAACGGATTATATGTGGTTATCAATTCCTGCATAATCATTTATACATAGTAATATAACAATACTTATGCCATCTGCCAATTAAAAAAATACTAAAATCATAAGCCAAACCGTTGCTAAACCTATTTTTGCAGCAATTATGAATAATTACAACGGTCGGGATAAAACAGGTAGTCTAAAGAGAAATCACTTCTCATTCTTATTCATAGGGTTAGCGCTGGTAATGATGCAGGCTTCATGCACCCAGAATAATGTGAAGGAAGACAATACCCCTAAGAAGTATTTTGATGCGCATCAGCTCAACGGCTGTTTTGCCCTATATAATAATGGTACGGGGCTATTTACGGTTTACAACCTGAAACGCTACCGGGACAGTACTTATTTACCCGCTTCTACTTTTAAGATCATCAATTCTTTAATAGGCCTGCAAACAGGTAAGATCTCGAGCGATAGCATGGTGATTCCGTGGGACGGCATTACACGCAATATACCTGATTGGAACAAAGATTTGAATATGTACCAGGCGTTTAGAGTTTCGGCAGTGCCTTATTACCAGGAGGTAGCCCGCCGGATTGGAAAGGACACCATGCAATTCTGGCTGGATTCTTTGAAATATGGTGCCGGTAAGGACAAGAAAACTTACAAAATTTCAAAAATAGATAGCTTCTGGCTTGATAATACCGTTAAGATAACGCCCGATCAAAATTTGGGAATCGTAAAAAAACTATATTTTGATGAGCTGCCCTTTTTTAAGGTATACCAGCAAAAAGTAAAGCATGCCATGTTATTTGAAGACAACTCTAATTACAGACTGGGGTATAAAACCGGTTGGGGCACAACTGACAAAGGACATGCCTTAGGCTGGATTGTAGGCTGGATTGAGGAGAATAAACATCCCTACTTCTTTGTATTAAACGTAGAATCTGCTGACCCTAACTATGATATGAAGGATGTGCGGCTTAAAATTCTTAAGGATATTTTAAAAGAATACGGCTTTTTTCAAGGTGCGATGTAAAAGCCTGTTTCTTAATTTTGTAGAACCCTGTGTTATTGGCAGGAAAGTTGAATCATTGGGATAAACTCAAATATATTGGGCTTTCAATTTCAATATACCATTTTTGTTTGGCTGTTTGCAGTGTTGCTCATTTTTGCGCTTCTTTTCTGGGGTGTAAAAAAGTGGAAGAAACGCATCATAAAAAATATAGGCAATCCATCGCTGGTGAAGTCGTTAATACACCGGTACAGCCCGAAACGTTTTACATTAAAATTCTTGTTGGTTTGCATGGCTTTTGCCATGGGTGTGCTGGCGGTAATGAACCTGCGCAAACCAGGGGGTAACGATGGCGTTACCCGAAAAGGCATTGATGTGGTTTTTGCCCTGGATGTAAGCCGTAGCATGCTTGCTGAAGACATTGAGCCCAACAGGCTCGAACGTGCCAAGCAATTTATCAGCAAAATGATGGATGCGATGCCTGACAGCCGGGTAGGCCTGATTTTATTTGCAGGAAAGGCTTATGTACAAATGCCACTTAGTGCAGATCATGGAGCTGCTCAAATGTTTGTAAACGAAGCCTCGCCTGATGCGGTACCCATGAAAGGCACTGTAATCAGCGATGCTTTGCAGGAAAGCCTGAAAGCCTTTGGCGACAGAGATGCTAAATACCGGGCTGTTGTTTTAATTTCTGATGGGGAAGATCACGATGAAAAAGCCATTGATCTGTCAAAAGAGCTATCCAAACGCGGCTTAATGGTTAATACAGTAGGTATTGGTTCCCCTACGGGTAGTTTTATTCCTGACGACTCTACCAAAGGTCATAAAATTGATGAAGAAACGGGCGTTGAAATTGTATCTAAGCTCAATGAACAGGAGTTAAAACAGATTGCGGCAAATACCAGTGGCGTGTATGTTCATTTGGAAAATAGCGATGCTGCTGTTAAGCAGATTTCGGCGAACCTTGCACAGATAGACAAAAAAGTAACCGGCGACACCAGTCTTATGAGCTTCTCCTATTATTTCTGGGTATTTGTAGCTGTGATGATTGTATTGTTGATTGGGGAACAATTATTGCCGGAAGGAAGAAAGCCTGCGGCCAGGTAAGTGCTGCAGCCCGGTGCATTAATAGAAATAAACATGCGAAGAGCTATTTTATCTATATCATTTTTTATTGTTGTTTTGTCGTGCAAAGCTCAAAACCAGCAAAGCTTTATTAAGAAGGGGAACGATTTCTTTAAAAAAGGGCAGCTTGCAGAAGCTGTAGCCAGTTACAACAAAGTAACCGAAGAGCCGTACAAATACACTGCACTTTTAAATAAAGGCACTGCGTTGTATAAACAGAAAAAGATGGATGAGGCATTAAAAGCTTACAACCAGGTTAGTGTATCGCCCAACGCCACCAATTTATTAAAGTCGGGCGCACACTATAATGCCGGAGTAGTTTACAGTAATCAAAATAAGGTGGAAGAAAGTATTGAAGCCTATAAAAAAGCGCTTCGTTTAAACAGCCAGGACAACAATGCCAGGGAAAATTTACAAAAAGCTTTATCAGAATTGAAGAAAAGCGGTGGTGGCGGCGGTAGCGACCCAAAGCCCCAGCAGTCCCCATCCAAACTTAACAAAAGCCAGGCGCAGCAACAATTAGACAGGCTGGAACAAAAAGAAAAAAATACACAGAATAAGGTCTCCAATAAAAAAACACAATTTGGAGGCAGTGTGGGAAAGGACTGGTAACAAAAAAGAGTGCTTGCAGGCACTCTTTTTACTTCATATAAAATAATCTCTTATTGTACGGGAGGTTTAACCGCCTGCCGGGCCAGTAATACCCATTTAGTTCCCTGCTTTTGCCAAACGGTCATTACTTTTAAAGTAACATGCCCAGGTTTGTTGTTATCATTAGTATCTGCATCAAAGATATGTCTTACAATTGCTGTTGTTCCGGCAATATCTATTGTTTGATCTGTAATATTGATCTTTACAAAATCTGATGCGCCGGTTTTAAAGGTTTGAAGGAACTGCTCTTTAGTTTCTATTTTTCCGCTGGAGTGCCCATAAGTTAATTTGGGCACGGTGAGATTGCTAAGAGTTTTAAGATCGCTATCTTCTAATGCTTTAACAAACTGGGTTACGGTTTTCTGAACCTGTTCCTCGTAGCTGCGCTGTGCCTGGGCAGTTATACAAAAAGCCAATGCGGCTACTAAAAAGATATGCTTCATTTTGTTCATTTTAATGATTCAATCAGTGCCCTGTTACCAACGGGCAACTTCCGTGATACCACCTACGGCAATATCGCCAATCTTTACTTTTATATCTGCATCAAGGGGGAGCAATAAATCTACCCGGGAACCAAATTTAATGAATCCCATTTCTCCCGCCTGTTCTACCTTGTTCCCCACCGACAGATAGTTTACAATACGTTTGGCTAATGCACCCGCTATTTGCTTAGTTAATACTTCTTTTCCGTTTGCAGCCCTAAACACATTAGAATGTCGCTCATTCTCTGTAGAAGATTTGGGATGCCAGGCCACCAGGTACTTTCCTTTATGATACTGATTATATACCACTTCACCACTTACGGGATTACGGTTTACGTGTACATTTAAAGGGCTCATGAATATAGACACCTGTATCCTTCTATCTTTAAAATACTCATCAGCTTCTACTTCTTCAATTACTACTACCTTGCCATCGCAGGGCGCCAAAACAGTGTCTGTACCTAAAGTATAGTTTCTGTTGGGTATCCTGAAAAAAGATACCACCAATACCAGCAGTACAAAAGTCACCAATAACAATAAGTAGAAAATAGCCGGGTAAGCAAGAAAAAGATATTTGTAACTAATAAAATTGATTAATAGAAATAAAATAACTGCAATGGCAATAGAGCCTTTTCCCTCACGATGAAGCGTCATGTACGATTGTTTTTTGTGCTGCGAAATTACAGCTTATTGCCTAAAAAGATGGCTACAGGCGCACAAATTAAAGTATTGCACACCCGCAGCCTTTAGAAAGAAGAAGAAAAAGTTGTAATTTTTTTATTGCTCTAGTACCTGGAAAGTGATGGGTTGTTTGCGATAAGCTTTTACCTCCTGCCTGTTTTGAAAGGCGGGTTTCCATTTACCTGATTTTTTAATTACCCTTATTGCTTCCTGCTCCATGCCAAAGCCGATGCTTGTAAGAGGCTTAATATCGCTTAGCGAGCCATCAATATCTACCACGAACTGGATAATGACGGTATAGATACCCGGAGCGGCACCATTATCTACCGGCACTTCACCCACAAGATTTCGCTCCAAAAAGCTTTTCCAATTACCCATATAAGAAGCCTGAATTTCTACCTTGGTAAACGGAAGATTAGTTTCCTCCATTTTTGCGGTATTTATAACTAGCCCTTTGTCGTCCCCTTCAGACGGCGGAGTTACAATAATTCCCAAATCCTTCACTCCTTCCTGGGATATATTACTAATACGTGTATCCGCCAGGGATTCCTGTGTTGGCGGAGGTTCCACAATATCTTTATCTGTAATAACCGGTGTAGTAAAAGCAATCGTCTGTATTTTAGGCACTTCTACTTTAGGTGCAGGTGGCGGCGGTGGTGGTTCCGGAATATCCTCTTCGATTGGCTCAATTGCTGATATCGTAAGTTCGGAACTTATTTTTACCATACCCTCATCTACAGTTTTGGCAAATGTATTGGTCAGCCATGCTCCTCCCCCAATGGCAATACAAATACCGGCCGTTACTAAGAGTGCCTTTGTCATGCGCTGGTGATAATTTCTGCGAAGCTCATAGGCTCCGTAATTTTTGTTTCTTCCATCAAAAACGATGTCGAGCATATCTGCCCGTAAAATAGCTGCTGTTTCCATAATTGTTTATTTAAAATTGTGATTTGAAAATGTTTTGAAACGTGTCCATGCGCCGTTATTTGCATACCTCTCCCATTACCCGACCGGGTTTACTTTTTTAAGAAAGTTTAGCGCCTGAATTACTTTGTAGATTGAAGTAGCGTAAGATCTCTTACGTCAGGTTCTGTTAAAACATAGCGGGCAATTTTGTTAATCGTCATCTCATCCAGCATGGCAACAATTGCACTGTAGCTGGCGTCTTTGGTAGGTTTGATCATAACGGTCAGCGCTTTTTGCCGGCAGTCGTCGATAGGAGTTTGGTTAGCAACGGCCTTTTCTTCGCAAGCCTTATCCGGCTTATAGTTTTTGATCACTTCCTGCTTTTTACGGATCAGCTCTTTGCGTATTCCCGAAAGCGAGCTTTTTTTTATCTCTACGTTACTGTTGTCTGGCTGGCCTTCGTAATAATAAATACCAGCATCCTTATCCAGGAGTATAGTAAATGCACCCGACTCAGCAGTTGTTGTTTCAGGACCATCTTCAGGCATAAACAGGTCCATGGCTTTGGGCTCATTCATCGATGAGGTGAAGATGAAAAAGGTAATGAGCAAAAATCCCAGGTCCACCATAGGTGTCATGTCTATTCTTAATGATAGTCTTTTTTGTTTCCTGGCAAAGCCACGCTGTACACGGCTTTGGCTTTGGTTTGTTTCTATGTTTGCCATAGTTGTGCTTTTGTTAATAAGATACAGATCGTAATTTTTTCCATAAACATTTTTAGTTCAATGATGTTAGCCGGCAAATAAAAAACCTCGCAGGCTTTGCCTGCGAGGTACACTATCATTGCTAGAATCAGCTCCTTTATATACTAAAGAACTACTTTTTCAACCAGGTATTATTAACGCGGTTCCAATCGGGAAGCTGGTTATCCGGGTCTATTTTCACTTCCTTCAATTCACTGGTAGTAGGTACAGTAAATGTGTACGAACTTCCGCGCTGCCAGATCTCAACCGGTAGTTTTATTGTTTGTTGCTTGCCATTTGTTTCTGTAACCAGTATTTTAACCGGCATAGGCATTTGCTCCAGGTTTTCGATGGTAATGGCAGCGCCATTAGCCGGTAAATTATCCCGGTAGGTTACACCCTTAACGGCCTGGTCAATCTTCCAGGTATTGAATACCCAACCTCTCCAAAACCAGGAAAGATCTTCACCTGCCACATTTTCCATAGTATGAAAAAAGTCCCAGGGAGACGGATGTTTAAACGCCCAGCGATTGATATATTCTTTAAAAGCTATATCAAACCGCTCTGCACCTAAAACATTGTCCCGTAGTGCATGCAGCATTTGCGAAGGTTTGTAGTAAGCCGTTACACCCAGGCTTCTCTGTTGCACCGCATCGGGTATGGTATATAATCCATCTACGTTTTCGCTAAACGAGCCCCTGCCTTCATCACCGTTCGATGGCGTATGAAACTCTCCTTTATTAAAAGCCTCTGTAGAGAAATCATTAATAAAAGTATTGAATCCCTCATCCATCCAGGCGTATTTTCTTTCATTGCTGCCTACAATCATAGGAAACCAGCTATGACCGAATTCGTGATCTGTTACACCCCAAAGCCCGGCACCTTTTGCCCGGTATCCACAAAATACAATGCCCGGATACTCCATGCCACCCACAATGCCCGCCACGTTGGTTGCGGCCGGATAGGGAAACTCAAACCACTTATGAGAGTAATGTTCTATAGAGGCTTTGGTAAATTCGGTACTGCGCTGCCACCCGTTGGTACCGATCGACTCTACGGGATAAGCGCTTAATGCTACACATTTTTTGCCGCTGGGTAAATTTATTTTGGCTCCGTCAAAAACAAAAGCTTTGGAAGCCGCCCAGGCTGCATCTCTTGTATTCTGAATTTTAAATTTCCAGGTATTCGTTTTCTTAGCCGTTTTGATACCCGCATTCACTTCATCAGCACTCCGTATCGTTACAGTTTTTTCACTGGTTTTGGCGTTCGCATACCGGGTAGCTTCAGCAGGAGAAAGACATTCGGCCGGATTTAATAATTCGCCAGATCCAACAATAATCATGTCGGTAGGAGCAGTTACTGCAAAGTCGATATCCCCATACTCCAGGTAAAACTCACCCTGCCCTACATAAGGTAGTACATTCCATCCCTGAAGGTCATCGTATACACACATACGTGGAAACCATTGCGCTATTTCATATACCCAGCCGTTTTTTGTTTGCAGGCGCCCCATGCGATCCGTTCCATATATGGGAACTTCAAAAGACCAGTCTATAACCAGCTTAACCTTGCCCGCATTTTTTAGCGATTCCTGTAGCCATACCTGCATACGGGTATCTGTAATCGTAAACTTCGGGGTGTATTTCTTCCCGTTTACCTCAATGGCAACTGACTTAATCACCTGGCCCTGTGTAAACCCGGTATTAGCCCATCTCCCGCCGGAAGCAGTGGTAGTTGCCGACCCACGGGAATCTTTACGGTAAATATTCTGGTCTAATTGTAACCATAAAAATTTAAGGTTATCCGGACTGTTGTTTGTATACACCAACTCCTGCGATCCTGTAACAGTATGGTTCGCGGTGTCAATAGAGCAATTGATTTTATAATCTGCCCTGTTCTGCCAGTACTTCACACCCGGCTCGCCGGATGCGCTACGGTATTCATTTCCAGGATAAGGGTAAAACTGTGGGTTAAATGCTTCTTTAGCATTGTATACCGATGTTGTTTGAGAGAAAGCCGGGGTAACCAGCAAAGCCAACACAAAAGAATAAAGGAATTTATGTCTCATGCAAAAATTTTAAACGCTGAATTTAATACAATTTTTGCGTGCAGATCGTTAACAGAAGTAAAATGTGATAAACGGTAGTTTAGATTATCAAGATCAGCGATTAGCCAACTGCCTAAAACGCCAGGGACAGTTTGGTTTCAGGATAAACCAGCTTGGTGCTTTTACGATTTCCTTTATAAATAAAATGCACAATATTCACCTGGTCGTCAAACAGATCATACAGTACTTTGTTCTCTACCATAATGCTTTTTATATTAAACGCCGGGGCTTCAGCAATGGCATATACATACACTGCCTCATGGTCGATTTCCCAGTCATAGAGTTGGAGAGGCAATATCTTATCACCCGTCTTTAATGTAAGGTGCGTAGTAATATACTTATTTACCAACACCGTCATCTGTGTTTTCAGTTTAGGATTGGAAAGATCCGTCTTTTGTTTGTATACCTTCGCCAATACAGTCTCGAAATCGTCAGTAAAAATTTTTGTGCTGATCTCCACCCTTTTGCTTTTTACATCGTACTCCATTTCAGTAGCACTTACATGATAGGGATGTACATTTGCATTGAACAAAAAAAAGCCCAACAACCATTTATTGAGTAATAATACCACCGACATATTTTGCGAAAATAGTATTAAGACAAAACTTTAGCTTTAGAAGTTGTACAGGCACATGAGAAAGGACGGTTTATGAACGATTTTAGTTTTTATTTTATTGAGGGATGGAAGCATATCATTAGTACTGATGCGCTGGACCATCAACTATTTATTCTTGCATTAGCTGTTGTGTATACCTTCAGCGACTGGAAGAAAGTGTTGATCCTGGTAACCGCATTTACGATAGGTCATTCATTAACTTTGGCGCTAAGCGTGTTAGATCTGATCAGGGTTTCATCGCCCTGGGTAGAGTTTTTAATTCCTGTAACCATTGTATTAACCGCTGCATGGAACATTTTCAATGGCAAACCGGTTAAAAATGTGAATACCAATTATTTTCTGGCCCTGGGTTTTGGTTTGATACACGGGCTGGGATTTGCCAATTCCATACGTATGATGTTGGCCAGCGACCAGTCTTTGGGCATGGGTCTGTTTGGTTTTAATGTTGGACTGGAAGCGGGCCAGGTGGTGGTAGTGCTCATCATCCTTTTATTGGGCAAAGTTTTACTGGAGCTGGTAAAAGTTCCTCAAAGAATTTATATATTCGTAGTATCACTGGCTGTTTTATTATTTGCAGCCAAAATGGCTATAGAAAGAGTTCCTTTTTGATTTTGTATCAAAATATATCGTGCAACTATTTTCTGCACCTCATATTAACTTGTGACGCATAAGTTGGTTTAAAAGATCTGTAATAAAAAAGTATGTCAAAGCTATCATGTATCATCGCTGGTCTCGCGTTTTGTATAACCGCAGCTGCGCAGGATATTCAAAACAATCCAACCAGTAATCACGGCAATAAATTTGAGCAGTTGGGCACCATTTTACCCACTCCCAACGAATACCGAACGGCAAGCGGCGCCCCAGGTCCAAAATACTGGCAGCAACGTTGCGACTATACCATAAAATGCGAGCTGGATGAGGCTAATAATATCCTGACAGGTAGTGAAACCCTGAATTATTTCAATAACTCTCCTGATCAGCTCACTTATATCTGGTTCCAGTTAGACGAGAATGAGCATAGCAATATCAACAATGCCAATTATCAAACATCCTCTCGTATGCCGCAGGTGATGACTGATAAGATGCTGGCAACACAGGAGGAAGATGCAGCAAAAACAGATAATGGCTACGGCGTAAAAATAAAAAAGCTCACCGACCTGAATGGCGCGGCACTAAAATATACCATTAATAAAACCATGATGCGGGTAGACCTGCCTACTCCTCTAAAGCCAGGTCAAAAATATATCATCAAAATTGACTGGTCTTACAAAATTAGTGACCGGATGAAATACGGCGGTCGAGGTGGCTATGAGCATTTTGCAGAAGATGGTAATAACCTGTATACCATGGCGCAATGGTTTCCCAGGGTTTGTGTGTACAGCGACTTCCAGGGCTGGCAAAATCATCAATTTACGGGACGTGGAGAATTTGCCCTGACTTTTGGAAATTATGATGTGCAAATTACAGTTCCTGCCGATCATATAGTAGGCGCTACCGGTGAGTGCCAGAACTATGCACAGGTGCTGACTGCCGCGCAGCTGGGGCGTTATAACCAGGCCCGCAATGCAAAAGAACCTGTAGAAATTGTGACCCTTGCCGAAGCCACTGCAGCAGAAAAAAGCAAGAGTGCTCAAAAAAAGACCTGGTCTTTCAAGGCCGATAATGTGAGAGATTTTGCCTGGACCGCATCCAGGAAATTTGTATGGGACGCCATGCCGCAACTGATCAACGGAAAAAAAATAATGTGCATGAGCTTCTACGGCAAGGAGGCTTATCCGCTTTATAGAAAATTCTCCACCCGTGCTGTAGCACACACCATCAAAACATATTCTGATTTCACCTTCCCTTATCCTTACCCGGTAGCACAAAGTGTAGAGGCTGCAAACGGTATGGAATATCCAATGATCTGCTTTAACTACGGGCGTACAGAAAAAGACGGCACCTACAGCGAGAGTGTGAAAAATGGCATGTTGGGCGTGGTCATACACGAGGTAGGTCATAACTTTTTCCCGATGATCGTTAACAGTGATGAGCGCCAGTGGACATGGATGGATGAAGGACTGAATAGCTTTGTTGAATACCTTACGGAAGAACTATGGGACAATAAATTTCCTACCAAGAAAGGCTGGGCCGGAGCCATTGTGGACTATATGAAGCTGCCTAAGGATCAGCTGGAGCCAGTTATGAGTAATTCAGAAAATATTATAGGTTTTGGTCCTAATGCTTATACCAAACCGGCTACAGCCTTAAACATTCTTCGTGAAACCGTGATGGGACGCGAACTGTTTGATTTTGCTTTTAAAGAATACGCGCGCCGCTGGGCATTTAAGCATCCTACTCCTGCCGATTTGTTCCGAACGATGGAAGACGCGAGTGGCGAGGACCTCGACTGGTTCTGGCGTGGGTGGTTTTATGGTATTCAGCCCGTAGACATTTCACTGGATACGGTAAAATATGCGAAAGCAGATTTAAACAGCGAATTGCCAAGGGCGAGATCAGACCAACGCAAAGTAGCAGCACCCGATAAAAACCCTTATGATGACATTTCGAAGATCCGCAACCGGGAAGATAAAAATATTAAGTTCTATACTGATCTGAATCCGGAAGCAAGAGATTTTTACTGGCAATATGCAAGAGGACAGGTAAAAGTAGATACAGCACAAACCTTTACAGTAGAAATGCCGATGACAGTAACCGCATTAACGCCGCAAGCCAAAGAAAAATTTGCCAACAGTTATTTTTATGAATTGAGTTTCTCCAACAAGGGTGGGTTGGTTATGCCCATTATTATTGAATGGACTTATAAAGATGGCAGCAAAGAGATCGATCGTATTCCGGCCCAGATATGGCGCTACAATGAACAGAGCGTAAAAAAATTCTTTGTAAAGAATAAAGAAGTAGCATCAATACAGTTAGACCCACTCAAGGAAACCGCTGATATTGATGTAACCAATAATGTATGGGGTACCATGCCGGCCCCTACCAGGTTTAAAGCATTTTCGCAAAAGACAGATGGAGGTCCGCGCCGCGGCCAGAGTGTAGGCAAGAACCCGATGCAGGCAGCGATGTAGGTTTTTAGTTGACTGGTTGCCTATTGGCAGGGTTGATAATAAACAGGTATAAAAATTATTATTCCATATAGTTTACCTTCCCCTTCCTGCCAGTGGAGACATTAGCCAGGGCTATGCTGAGGTTTGTGTTTCACAAACCAGTCGGATGCATTTCAATAAATTCATGCCGGTTTGTTATGAAAAGTTTAAAGCCTGCCTGGCGGCAGGCAAGGTTGATAAGTTATTTGCTTATCAGCCTTTTTTATTATGACGCTGGCCTAAGCAATATCCAACGGTCTTTTATTGCTTTTGGCTATCTGTTGTAATTCATTCCATCTACGCAGCATCAGAACAGAAATCATAGCCACTAAAGAAAACAGAAGAAGTATAACTTTTTCCTTCTTTGCCGGAGAAGACACAACCGCAAATCCTAGCAACGTTGCGAATGCTATACTGGTGTAAAACCCCGGCTTACTAGAGAAGAAGCTGGGGGTTCTTTCGATGAATTTGTAGTGGCCCTGTTGATTAAAAGCAGCTATTTTTCCCAGTACTCCATCAATAATTTCAGTAGTTTGTAATTCAACACCCTTTACCCTCTTTTTGTGCACCAGCGTCAGTTTAGTCACGGATCCAGATGATCTGAAAATAAACCTGGTTTTTGTTAAAATCTGGCTGGAGTGATCGAAGCAAGAGAAGCTAATAAGATCTTTCAGATCGATTTTCTCTGTCCGTCGAACCTCGTTGTATTTATTCAGGCGTTCCAAATTGAACCCGGCATCTGTTTCAGTTACTCTAATAAAATAACCCAGACTGGTTGGGAAACATACAGCATAAATAAACATGAATACTATACCGGCGGCTGCAATGATGATGAGCGCGATTCTCAGCTGATCCATATCTTTCGCACACTTGGCGGCAACCAAACTTGCGATGGTTAGCGCGGCTACTCCTAAAATAAATTTATGTGTTGTAGAATAGGTGATCATAGCTATTCCACTAATATACGAAAAATCAGCCAAACATCGCTTCCGCAATGGCCACACTTTCCGGCTTACCTACATCTACCCAGCGATCGCCGCTATGTTCAAATCCGGCAATTTTATGTGTCTTTGCCAAATCCAGGTATAGATCAATTAAAGAGAACTTCCCGTTGAATTGAATGTGATCAAATACTTCATACTCAAATATCACTACACAGTCATAGGCTTTCGCCACCAAATTGTCTTTAGGCACCGATATACGTTCTTCTCCCGTTGCATTATTTCTCCAACCGCAAAGAACATTATGTTCATCAAAAAGCAGGTTACGTGATGTTTTTCGATTACTGACTGCAAATGAAATTAACGGCTTTTCCTGCTCGTGAAAACGCAAGAGTTCGTTAATATCAAGATCGGTTAAGATGTCCGCATTACAGGTAATAAAACGCTCACCGGGTTTGAAGAGCTTTTTAGCATGGAGTAATCCACCACCCGTTTCCAACACATAATCGCGTTCATCACTAATAATAATATTGGAACCCCACCCATTATTTACATGCACGGCCTCTTCTATCTGATCAGCAAAGTGATGCACGTTCACAACAACATCTTTAATACCATACTGCTGTAGATACTCAATATTGCGTTGCAGCAAGGGTTTGCCATTAACGGGTGCCAAAGCCTTGGGGTGGTTGTCCGTCCAGGGTTTAAAACGGGTGCCGAGGCCGGCGCAGAAGATCATTCCGCGCGCGCCCCCAGCCCCTGAAGGGGAGGGCTCAGCTGCAATTTCCGACTGTAATTGATTATTCGTACTTATACTCATTACAATAAAATCTTCGATTTTTTTAATTACGCTTTCTAAATGCTTTTCAACTTCGCTGTTTGTAAACCTCAATACCCGTAGACCGTCTGCCTCTAATAACTCTTGCCGAATGATATCATTGGCCCTCACATCTTCTTTCAAATGTATACTACCATCCACTTCTATAGCTAGTTTTAATGCATGGCAATAAAAATCAAGAATGTAGATTGAGTAGGGATGTTGCCTTCTAAACTTTATACCAAACGGTTTTGTTTTTTGAATACCCCACAAAATCTCTTCTGCATGAGTGCACTGATTGCGTAGCTCCCTTGCCCGCTGAAATAAAAACCTTCCGGCACCGGCATGCATTTTTCGTTTCATAGATTTAGTGTTTTAGCAGCGCGGATCTCCCCTCTTAGGGGTTGGGGGCTTGCGCTGGCTCATTTATCCAATTCTTCGCATCCTGCACATAATGGCATAGTTCAATTTTCACCTTGAACTTATTCTTCAAATGTCTTACCAACGCATCGGCTGCGTATACACTTCGATGCTGGCCACCGGTACATCCGAAACTCACGTAAAGGCTGTCAAATCCACGTTTAATATAATCTTCCACACTTATATCTACTACATCAAAAACGCTGTGTAAAAATTCGGGCATTTTTGTTTGCTGTTCCAGGTATTGAATTACTTCTTTATCGCGCCCTGTCTGGCATTTCATACTTTCTACGCGGCCCGGGTTTAAAATGCCCCGGCAGTCAAAAACAAAACCACCACCATTCTCTTCGTCATCTATGGGCAATCCTTTTTTAAAAGAGAAGCTGCATACTTTCACTACCAGGGGTGTATCATCAGTAGCCTGAACAGGTGTAAACTGTTGAATAATGCTTTCATCCACGCATAGCTGCAATACTTTTTCAAACTCAGGTAAAGCAATACCCATGGGGTGGGTTTGGAGGAAAGACTTTAAATTTCTAAGCGCTAACGGAATACTGGTGAGGAAGTGCGCTTTTCTTTCAAACAGCCCCCTGAATCCATAAGCGCCTAAAACCTGTAACAGTCTTATCAATACATAACCATTATATTGGCTTATAAAATTCAATGTATTCAGCGGCTTGTCGAGTAAAGGTTCCAATGCATTCATATAGTCCTGCAGCAGGTTGCGCTTCCAGTCATCGGGTAGAGCAGCACGTGCCTGCCAAAGCAGGGATGCCACATCGTACTGGGGAGCGCCCTTCATGCCTCCCTGGTAATCGATGAAATGAACTGAATTATCTTTCATTACCTGGATATTCCGGCTTTGAAAATCGCGGAACATAAAAAACTTATGGTCGGTATGCGTCAGGTAATTACTCAACGCCTCAAAGTCGTCGATCAGCTTTTGCTTGTCGTAAGGCTTGCGCAAGGCATCCAGAAAATAATATTTAAAATAAAGCAAATCAGCCATAATAGCCTGTTTGCCAAATTCGCTATTGGTCAAACATTTGCTATAATCCAGGTCTTTATCGCCTTCTACCTGCAAGCGGGCTAACTGTTGCAGGCTTTCTTTAAAAAGATCATAAATCGCCGGTGTGTAGCCTTCGCTTTCCAGGCGATTGATCAGGGAAACATCTCCAAAGTCCTCCTGTAAATAAAACTGGCGGTCTTCGCTTATGGCATAAATATTCGCGATCGGTAAGTTTTTCTGAGAAAAATTTTCTGAGAAATATAAAAAAGAATTGTTCTCCGGCACATTAGCGCCATAGGTCCCGATCACCGAACCACCCTCTTTGTCCCAGATACGAAAGTAGCGTCGCTCGCTACCTGCCTGTTGTAATACATCGATAGAAGCGGGTTCATTCCCGCTCCAGCTTTTATAAAGATCCTGTATGGCTTCAATTTTTTCCTGCATCGGGCAAATGTAAACAGGATTTACAGATTTCTTTACCCTTTTTTTGAAAGTACAGACCGGCTTATTATAAAGCCCGATCCTGCATTAATCCCTTCGAAACCTATATACACAAAGAGCGATTTTGCTATCTTAGCCCAAACAATACTATATGCCTGTAATATTACCCGTAGAAGGAAAAGAGCCTCAATTTGGAAATGACTGCTTTATTGCGCCCAATGCTACCATTGTGGGTGATGTGGTAATGGGCGACCAATGCAGTGTTTGGTTTAACGCGGTATTGAGGGGAGATGTAAACTATATAAAAATGGGCAATAAGGTAAATGTGCAGGATGGGGCCTGCATTCATTGCACCTACGAGGGGGCCAGCACCACCATTGGTAATAATGTTTCCATAGGGCATCATGCCATTGTGCACGGTTGCACTTTACACGATAATGTATTAATAGGTATGGGCGCCATTGTAATGGACAATGCGGTAGTGCATAGCAATACGATTATCGCCGCAGGCGCCGTAGTATTAGAAAACACCATCTGCGAAGCGGGCAGCATTTATGCCGGCGTTCCTGCCAAAAAAGTAAAGGACATTTCTGAAGAGCTGGTGAATGGACAGATCAACCGGATTGCTAATAATTATGTGAAGTATGCGGGATGGTTTAAATAACGCTAATAAAAGAAAACAAGTGCTGAAACTCCTTGTTTAAATAATTTACATTAGAATCCTTTTTCTTTGAAGATCTCATAATTTGCTTTTTAAAATTACTCCTACCTTCAGAATAGGTGCTGTGTCAGAAATATTCCACCGTTAGCATTTGTTAGCTTTTAGTATTACAAATCATTAGGTTTTCGTGTTACTCATAAGGTTCTATGTTATTACGTTCGTAAGACAATTATAAATGGAGTTTGATCTTCAAAGCCCAAACTCCATTTAGGTATGTATTAATTGTCAGATTTCAATCCACTCCCTCCGAAGGAATATAATCTGACTTAGTATTTATTTCCGACACAGTCTCTGCTGACTAAAGCCCTATGGTACCGCTTATGCAAATATTACCATTCGCATCTACTGCATAAACCTCAACAGAATTAGCTGTTACAGACTTAACAAGTAAGTAGTCTGTTTTAAGAAAATTAATAATTGCATTAGGTCCTGTTATAAAATATTCTGCCGGAGTCAAAGCCGTTGTTGGCTGCCAATAGATCAACCCTTCACCCACTATGGTATTTACATTAAGAGGTGTAGCTGTCGGTGCAATAGGATAAGCTCCATAGTATTCAATTACAATGGGATTTAGCACAGGATAGGTTCTTGTTATGGGCTGGTTATTTTTTACAACAGTTATAGAAGTTCCCCAACTATCAAAATAGGTTCTGCTCCTAATGGAATCTGCTGCAAATGTTGACTTTAATCGAATTTCAAGGTCTTTTCCAAAAAGTGAAGCCTGAGTAAAAACATTTGGACCAGTAGCTGTGGAATTGAGCAGATCTGAAGCCCATTTCATACGTGCAGAACTGGCTTTATACAACTTGATCAACGCCCCACCTTCCGATTGGTAAATATTTCCCTTCCTTAATGGCTGAATAGTTATAGAGTCTTTGGATACCTCTAACACCTTAAAGAAAAAATCAGTAATGGCGGTATTCGCGGCAGTATAGGTCTGAGATATAAAAGAAAATGTTGAAAATGATAATAATGGTACACCTGTACTTGCTGAAAGCAAAAATTTAGAACTGGTGACGTCTTTAGAAAACAAGGTCCTCGTTCTAACATCACCCGTTAAAGTATCAAATTTTAAAAGAACAGGCATTGCTGTCCTGATATTTGCATTTAAACCCTGAAGCATCAATACCCAACCATCGTTTGTGTCATGAAGAGCACTCAGGATATCTTTTTGTAATGCTGTTGCTCTTTGCTTGGACTGCGCCCCGTCCAAAGGCAGGTCATTCTTTTGGCATGACCCTAATATCATAGTCGCAACAACAACCAATAAAAGGTAATTATATATATTTTTTCGCATTAGTATAGATTAATAAATGAGTTAAAGTGCGGTTGCCGCTGAATCCAGGTAGATCTTCATTTGGTGCAGATCCATGCCCAGGTTTAAATATTTATTGTAAACCATTTCATACTTGGTTTTCAACTTTGCACTTTTTGCAACAATTTTCATGATCGAATCTTTTGAAAATCTTAAACAGGCTTCTACTGTTGTAGCGAAATCTTCCTCTGGAGCATACCCTCCGTAGTTACGGAAGAAACCATCCTTTTGAGCAGTTGTATCATGTCTTGAGGCGTATCCGGGCGTTCCATAATAATCTCCACGGGAAACACGATCATAATCGTAACCACGACCATACTTATGATCCATCTGGTGCGCATGCTCATGAAAAAGAATGCACATATGCTCTCTTAATGAATTCCTGTTGGCGAAATTCATGTTATCTACAGCCCCCATACCCAAACGGTAAAACTGGCCATTCAGGCCCGCACCTGCCGCACCACCGGAAGAAATACTGTTGAACTTGATTGCGCTACCTACGATCAGAAACTCTACAGGTTTTTCGTTAGCCCAAAATTTTGGAAAACGCTGCTTTAAGGGACCCAGCCATAGTTTGCGCACAATCAGATCGGTATAGCTGTTGGCCCGGTCATAGGTGGTTGGGGTGAAGAATGTGGTGGGGTCCAACACCCTTGGGTTAAACTGGTAATATACCTGAACGCCATAATCGCGGTGTACCGTATCTATAACAGAATCCAAACGATTTTTTGTGGCATTTTGTATGGGTTGCAAATAATCGGCATCTGCCTCCCTGATCAACTTATCTTCTTTCTGACAACTGAAAAGGACTACTATGGCAACGATTACTGCTGCAAGTGAAAATAAATAATTAGTTTTTTTCATATTAATGAAATTAAAATCTCTTAAAATAACTGGCCTGTCTATCTAGGATTTAACTGTATTCCTGGGTTACCTAATTGCTCGTTTAACGGGATCTGTAAGGCTTTACGCAGGTCTGTTGCCGCTATACTTGCTGCAACCGGCAGCCCTCTTCCTAACACATGGCTTACCGGAACTTTTAACCGCTTCACATCAAACCAACGGAACCCTTCATTCAAGAACTCTTTTCTACGCTCCTCCAGAACTAATTCCAAAAGACTTGTTTTGGTGAAATCGGATGCAATAAGCGGTGTGTAATTACTGTAACGCGCGGCTCTGAGGGCATTGATATCCACCAAAGCATTATCAACAGTTCCGCCTCCACTTCTTAATACAGCTTCTGCCCGATTCAGTAATACTTCATCTGTAGTAAAATATGCCGCCCGCACAAAGCTGTTAGGGTTGTTGGGCTGGGTATTGTATTTTACACAAACAACCTGGTTATCAATTACCGTTCCTACCGAAACCAGCAAACTATCACGCCGGTCTTTGGTTGTTGTTGTTGTTTTGTATTTACTCCTTAAAGAATCTGAAACAAAAAAACCACAAAGTGTATAGCCGGTGGGCGTTAAAAAACTTAAGGAAGAAGAATAGCAACTCATAAGGATATTGGGATGCGAAGGCGCGTCCATGTACATCGTTGCAAGATATTCACGGGTATATTGTCTTACCAGCGCCAGGTCTGCCGCCAGGTTACGCGTAATTCGTCCCTTTTCTGCAATCACATCATCTGCATATTTTACCGACTGATCCCACTCACCTTTGTACAATTTTACCCGGCACATAAAGGCATTCGCGCTGGCTAAAGTGAAATGGTATGGATTTTTTGCAATAAAATCAACTCCTTTTTTTAAATAGTCAATTCCTTCTATAGCATCTTTTTCAATCTGGTCATATACTTCCTTCACGGTGTTTCGGGTCACAAGTCTTTTATTTTCCTGGCTCACTTTCGTAACAATTCCAACCCCAAGATCCTGGGCAGCGGTTGCAGGATCATAATGTTGCCCAAACAAATTCACCAGCATAAAATGGCAGTAGGCTCTTAATAATAAGGCTTCTCCCATTACTGCGTTCTTATATTCGTTCGACCCGCGCTCTGAATTCATTACCCCTTCAATCACCAGATTGGCGCGGTAAATTTTTGCATAGAATTCGCCATAGGCGTTTTCCGGGCCGGTGGAAGGATTATTAGGAGGATACTCGTCAGAGTACAGGTACATAGGCAGAAAGCGCTGATTAATGGTAGCCTGCGCCAAGGTAGCATAGTACTGGTAATCATCTGTAAGAATATCTGTAAACATTTCGTGCCGCAATGGATAGGCATCCGTTAATACCTGCGCAAATTGCTCTGTCAGCGTAGGCGTAACCCGGTTATCATAGGGTTTGTCGAGAAACCGCTTACAGCTTAAAGAAACGAAAATCAATACGAGTATAGAAAGACAATATTTAAGTTTCATAATTTCTTGATTGGTTATTTTTAGAACTGGGCTAAAAATCTTAATGAATAACTTTTAGGATTAGGAAGCGCGACACCCGTTAACAGGGTTTCGGGATCTACGCCCCGGAGCCGCTTATCTGCCCAATAGTAGATATTGTTTGCAGAAGCCATTACCCTTAAGCTTTTAATAAACCCTGAACGCTGTAGTAACCTGGGACTGAAATCATAAGACAACATCACTTCACTAAGCCTTAAAACATCTGCTTTGGCTACATTAGCGGTACTCCTGTTATATGCAAACTCATTTTGAATACCTCCTGAAGTCAGGTAGGCCGATTGTATACTGGATACTAATCCGGGGATGTTGGTGATCAACTCATCTCCCGAAGTACGCCAGCGGGCATCAATATCCTGGTTTACTGCAAGGTTATCTGCGTAAGTACGCTGCACCATTGCATTCCTGAACACTTTATTACCATAACTATAAGTAAAGAATATTCTTAACTCAAAAGGGCCATATCCAAAGGTATTAGTAAGAGAACCCGTGGTTGTCGGGTCTCTCGGCCCCATATAGGAAACCAGTGAGTCGTTAGTTAATGAGTTTACGATAGCATTAACCGTTCTTCCGGTATTGCCGATCTCAAAAGTTGGTTGCCCGTTTGCATCCAATCCGCCAAAATTATACGCATATAATCCATATAACGGTTTTCCGATTTTGCCAAAGCCTAAAGGATTGGTAACATTGGTTAACAGCGGTGACTGCAATACTCCGTCAATCATAGTATTTTTTACATACCCGTAGATAAAGCTGGTTCCCCAACGGATTTTTTTAGAATTCAGCCAGTTGCTGGCACTCAATGTAAGGTCAAAGCCTTTATTGGACATAGACGCCCAGTTGATGGTTTTGCTTGCAAATCCTTCTTCATAAGGCATGGTACTTGCCGCAATAAGGTTTTTGTTTTTACGCGTATAGTACTCTGCAACTACAGTAAATCTTTTCAGAAAAGCAAAGTCCACACCAACATTGGTTATGTAATCCTTTTCCCATGCAAGGTTGTACAATTCAGGAGAAGTGATACGGATGCCAATCTGGCTATTCACATCATCAATTCTTACAGCGTTATAAAACTGCCCGTTTAACATGGGTGAGGTTTGAAACGCATTTCCTCTTAAGGCATAGCTGGCCCTTAGCTTCAGGTAATCGATATTGTTGTTTTTATCGATTTGCTGGAAGAATCCCTCTCTCTCTACGTTCCAGGACACCCCTATATTATAATTCGGTAAAAAGCGGGATCTGGCACCGGTTCCGAATACATTACTCCCATCTGAACGGCCCATCAACTCCAGGTTATAACGATTCATAAAAGTGTACTGTGCGTTTAAAAACCCGCCAATAGCCCTTTCGTTGATAGCGCCCTCACGGTAATACCTGTCATCATTAAGAATAGAACGCTTCATCGCCAGCAGGCTTGGGGAAATAATCTTTCCACCATAATATAAATAGCCGTAAGCCCTTGTAGTGTTGGTAAGATAACTATTTGACCTTACGTCAAAACCGCCAAACAGGGTCATTACATTATTTCTGTTAAATTCTTTTTTATAATTCAGTGTTGCCCGGCCATATAGTTCGCTTCCGTCGCTACGATAGTTATCCAGCATACCACCTTTGGGTAAAATTGTTTCCGGAATGGAGTACGGGTCTGTGGGATCTTTAAACAAATAAGGGTTTGCACTACGCACAGGATCCGGGTAATCTGCACGGTATGCTGCTGCAACGTTGGAATACTCTGTCATTACGTGATCCAGATTGGAGTTGTTTTTTCTTGCTGATAACAATACTTCCAAAGTAAGTTCTTTGGTAAACTTGTAAGAGGGCTTTACAGTAATTCCAATACTTTGAGACTTCAGGGTTGAAAAATTTTCATTTAATTCTTCCAGTATATTAAATGGTGCAAAATTTCTCCTGTAGTATTTATAACCCCCATCAGCACTATAAGGGGTCATAGCCCTGCTCGTACTTATTGCATAAACGGTTGGGTTATTTTCAAATGGACGGGTTATTTCAGAGTTAGTATTAGAAATCGTGCTGTTAAACGTTCCCGGTGTGAGCTGGTTTCTGAAATTGGCATTAATATCTACATCCAGATCTAACCGGCTGGTTAAATTCAGAGTCGTACGCATATCTATGGTGTAACGCTTCGTATTGTAACCTACTGCAGCTCCGTCATCACCGGCGTAGCTGCCCGAAAGGTAATAAGTAGCTTTTTCTCCACCCCCGGAAAATGACAAGGAATGCTCCTGCATCAGGTTATTTCTGAACAATACATCAAACCAGTTAGTATTTACAAAACGGGCATCATTGATTTCCCGGTTAAATTGAGTACTGTTTATTTTATTTTCTGCATAACGGAAATAAGCATCTGTAAAGGCTCCTGTTGAGGAAGGATAATTCAGAACAGACAAATACCCGTAATCAAAAAGACTTTTAGCCAAATCGACCTGCTGTGCTGAGTTCATTAAGTTAAACCGGGTGATATCTGGTTTTAAGCCCAAGGTGAGTCCTGAGCTTAAATTTATAGCCAGGCCGCCTTTCTTACCTTTTTTAGTGGTAATGGATATAATACCATTGGCCGCCTTTGTACCATACAATGCAGTAGCGGAGCCATCTTTTAAGACTGAGATATCTTCAATATCATTGGCATTCAACCCTGCTATAACAGAACTTAAAAGGCTGGCAGGGTCGCCTGAGTAGAGTTGACTTACTGTTAGATTAGCCGGGGCGTTAATGGGAACACCATTCAATACATACAATGGTTCCTGGTTGGCACTAATGGAAGCGTTTCCCCTGATACGGATCTTGGGAGTTGCTCCAAAAGTACCCGAAGGACTTTGCACGCTCACCCCCGCTGCGGCTCCCTGCAGCATTTTGGAAACATCCATATAACCCGACCGGTTAATCAGCCCTTTATCTACTGAAACTACCGACCCGGTAAACTTAGACTTATCAATTTTTTGAAACCCGGTAACTACCACATCCTGTAAAGAAGTTGAATCACGCATCAACTTTACAATGATGGAAGTTACGCCTTGCTCGTTCAGCGTATAACCGGTAATAGCATGCTCTTTAAAGCCAATACGGGTGAAAGTAAAACTGTACTTTCCCTCGGGATTGACATTAGCAAATGAAAAAGCGCCGGTACTATCCGTCACCGTATTATAAACGAGTTTGGTATGCACAGTGTTTCGCGCGCTGATGGTTACCCTGTCCAGAGGTTCTCCCTCTGAGTCGGTTACCATACCATTTACAGATATTGGGGTCTGACTGAATCCAACAAACGGAATCAATAAACAAAATAGAATACCTGATAAGCAGATTTTGATCAATTTACTTCTCATTAAACAAAATAGTTTTAAATACAATTACGTCTCTCTATTAGGTATATACGCATTCAAATAGGTGCACCCCCTACTCCAGTTAACATTTTTTTTACAAAAAATTGACATTTTCTTAAAAAAGCAATTTTTTTCATGCAGAAAAAGTCACCCGACGGGGACATATAGAAGAGGCTGGTCTAGTGAGAGATGGAATAGTATTTTTCGCTGTTTTTTACCAGCTTAAGGTTATTGATCTCTGCAATATGTTGTAATAAGCGTTCTACGGGTTCATCTTTGGAGTAGCTGGCAATTAAAAAGATACCCTGAAGATCTGCCGTTGAATATTCAATTTGTACATCAAATACGTTAGCCAATTTATCAAAAGCATCTTTAAGCGGTACATTTTCAAAGGAAAATACATCGGATTTCCGAACGGGATTTTTGGCGGATTTAACAGCCATGTATCGCGCAGGTTTGTTCATTCCAAATGAGGATGCAACAAAGCTGTTGCCTGCTACGGTATAAACAACCTGGTGATTAGGGGTTAAATAATATTTATGCTCATCATTATTTTTATTCCATACCACCACTTTACCTTCATATAGCTGAACGGTGATATCCTTGCTTTTTACGCTTACTTTGAAGCTGGTGCCCAAAGCTTTGGTAGCAATATTATTGGCCGTAACAATAAAAGGTTTGGAAGCATCTTTAGCAACTTTAAAGTCTGCCTCCCCATCAATACTGATTCTCCGTTCAATACCTTCAAAATTTTCTACGTAGCTAATACAGCTATTGTTGTAGAGCGTTACTATTGATTGGTCGGGTAATTGGATTTTCTCAATTTTACCCGTATGGTTAACCCGCTGGATAACCCTGGGCTCTGCAACAACAGCTAGCTGTTTGACTGTGCTGTCATCCTGCCTGTTCTGAAAAAAATACAGGCTGCTGATGATTACCCCTAAAAAAAGTGCTGCTGCTGTTATTCGACCGACTATTGTTTTACGACCGGAACTTTTTTCGATACGACTATGTATCTGGCTTAATAATCTTTTTGAAGTTTCGTCAGAAATTGGTACTGCTTCGTGGATATTGTAAGAAGATCCGTATATATCGTATTTCAGATAATCATCGAGCGCCCGTGGGTTACTTTCAAAATATTGTAATACTTCCTCCTGTTGCTCCGCAGAACATTTCCCCGCAAAAAAATCTGCAACTATATGATTCGCAATCTTCATTTATTCGACAAAGCTTCTATAAATAATACACGGGCAAACTTAATAACAAAATTACACACCAATAAAGCTTAATATATTTAAGTGCCTGTGTAATATGATTTTCAACTGTTTTGGTACTAATATTTAATATTTGAGAGATCTCTTTATGAGAGCATTCATCGAAGCGACTTAACTCGAAAACCTTTTTCCTGACCGGTGGAAGCATTTGAAGCAGCTTCTCAATTCTGGCACGGGTATCCTTATAATTAACACTATTAGTTACATCGTGATTAACAGGCTCTGCGATTGTCGCCATTACAGGTATAGCCAGGTGTGTTGAATTTTTCTTACTGTATTTTTTACGTAACTGATCAATCAATACAGTTTTAGCTATTTGAAAGATCTGCACGCGGGTATCAATGTTTTCAGGCATTGTTTCCCTGTTATTCCAAAACTTAATAAAAGTAAGTTGCACAACTTCTTCGGCAGTATAACTACATTGAATTTTTCTTTGGACGTAGTCATACACTTCGGAGTGGTACTCGTAATAAACAGTATCAAAAGCCCTTTTTTGGTCAAGAGTCATCATAGCTAGTATGCCGGTTAGCTACGAATATAATATTTTACATTTAACAAAAAAACCCATCAACTGCAAAAAAAGCCATCCCAACTACCAGATTTCGTCAACGAAAACAAGAAATAGCCTAAGTAAAACTGGTTTTAAAACTTAGGTCGCAATGCTTTATTAATATTTAATTTGTTCCATACTATCTAAAATATTTACGTAGCTTACATAGCGATCTTCATGTATCTCTTTATCGATTACCGCCTGTTTAATAGCACAATCGGGTTCGTTGATATGCATACAGTTATTATACCGGCAATTATTTAACCGGTCGCGCATTTCAGGAAAATAATGGGAAAGTTCCTCCTTTTCTAGTCCGGTTACAGCCAGCTCCCTGATACCGGGGGTGTCGATAATCCTGCCTCCGGCAGGCAAATCGTACATATTGGCAAAAGTAGTGGTATGCATTCCCTTCCCACTCCAGCCGCTTACATCCTGCGTTTTTATTTCTTTGCCAGGCAGGAGGTAATTAACAAAAGTCGATTTACCCACACCACTATGACCGCTTACCAGGGTAGTTTTATCCTGTAACAAGTGCTGTAAAGCTTCCAGGCCCTGGTTGGCTTCCACGCTCACTGCATGCACCTGGTAGTTTAAAGAACGGTACATAGCACTTAATTCTTCCAGCTTCCTGAACTCTTTATCGCGATAAATATCTGTTTTGTTGAAGACAATAACAGCGGGTACATGGTACATTTCGCAAACCACCAGGAAGCGATCTATAAAGCCCTGGGAAGTTTTGGGATCCTTCAAAGTGGCTACAAGCAACGACTGATCGAGATTGGCAGCAATGATATGCTGTTGATGCTTCATCCGTGGCGACTGCCGGTTGATATAGTTTCTTCGCGGAAGGATTTGAATGATCATAGCAGTGGTTTCCAGCTCATTTTCTACTTCTATTGTCACTTCATCTCCCACTGCAATAGGATTGGTACTGGTAATATCATCGATTTTAAAAACACCCTTCATGCGGGCATTATGAAAATTCCCCTGTTCATCTTTTACCGAATACCAACTACCGGTTGACCTGTATACAAGTGCTTTGATCATTTAGACGTTTTGCCTGTTCTTAATTAAAAAAAGTCCATGGCCGATGGACTATCGACCATGGACTAAAAGTTTTGTGCTGTACTACAACACTAATTGTATACAGTAAATTGAATGTACCACTTTTATCCCGAAAACTACACCGCCACATTAAAGTCGCGCAAAGCATCATTTAAACTGGTCTTCAGATCAGTGCTGGCTTTACGTTTGCCAATGATAAGCGCGCAGGGCACCTGGTACTCGCCTGCAGGGAATTTTTTAGTATAAGTGCCAGGAATCACAACACTGCGTGCAGGGATGCGGCCTTTGGTCTCGATCGCTACTTCTTTACTTACATCTATAATACGGGTGCTTTTGGTTAATACCACGTTTGCTCCTAATACCGCTTCCTTCTCAACAACTACACCTTCTACCACAATGGAACGGCTTCCTAAGAAACATCCATCTTCTATAATAACCGGGTTGGCTTGTAGGGGTTCTAATACCCCACCAATACCCACACCACCGCTCAGGTGAACGCCTTTACCAATTTGCGCACAGCTGCCCACCGTAGCCCAGGTATCCACCATAGTACCTTCGTCAACATAAGCACCAATATTGGTATAAGAAGGCATTAATACAACATTTCTACCTAAGAATGCGCCATAACGTGCCACGGCATGCGGTACCGCACGAACGCCTTGCTTTTCGTAATCTCTCTTCAGCAACATTTTATCATAGAACTCAAAAGGAGCAACATCCCAGGTTTGCATTGGCTGAATAGCAAAATACATCAGGATGGCTTGTTTTACCCACTCATTCACTTCCCATTTGGTTTCCTTTTTTTCCGCAACGCGCAATTGTCCTTTGTCCAATGCCTCAATTACTTCACGTATGGCATCGCTGTACTTTTTGTCTTTTAGTAAGTCCCTGTTACCCCAGGCTTCTATGATTAGATCTTGCATGATAAAATTTTGTGTCGGCAAAGATAAGTTTGGAACGCCAATAGACAATGGTCCATAGTCTATAGTTATATTTGCCGCATGAATATTGGTTTTGATGCCAAAAGGGCTTACCATAATGGGACAGGACTTGGTTTTTTTAGCAGGGTACTGATTAAGTTAATGTCTACCCATTATCCGCAACACAACTATTATTTGTTCAATCCCAAACCGGGATCACTTTTTCAACCCGAGACCGCTAATATTCAGGAGATTTTGCCTGCTCAATCCCTGCACAAACTATTCAGCAGCGCCTGGCGTAGCAAATGGGTCACTAAAGATCTTCAAAAATTAAAGATTGATCTCTACCACGGTCCAAGCCAGGAGATACCCAGGGGAATCCCTCAAACGGGCATCGCATCGGTAGTAACCATTCACGATCTTTTCCCTGAGCTCTACCCCCAGGATTTTAAACCCATCGACGTAAAAATATACCGGGCCAAGCTAAGATATGCCTGTAACTACGCCAACAAGATCATGGCGATCAGCGAAGAAACCAAAGGGCATATTGTTGAGAAATATGGTACAGATCCTGCGCGGATCGATGTCGCCTATCAAAGCTGCGACCCCATTTTCAATAAAGTAGAACCCGAAAATAAAAAAGAAGCCATCCGTGAAAAATATAGTCTGCCTCAACAGTTTTTTTTACATGTGGGCACTATCATAGAACGAAAGAACCTGTTGAACATTTGTAAAGCATTGAAACTGGTTCAAAAGGATATTGAAATTCCGCTGGTGGTAGTAGGAAAAGGAGCCGGTTACAAGGAGAAGGTGAAAGAGTATCTTGCTGAACACAAGCTGGAAGAAAAAGTAATTTTTCTGTCAGATGAGCTGGCAGCCCAGGGCAAAAAGCCATTTATTGCTACAGAAGATTTCCCTGCATTATACCAGCTATCAACCGCCATGATCTATCCTTCTTTTTACGAGGGTTTTGGTATGCCGATTATTGAAGCTATGTCGGGCGGCGTGCCGGTAATTACTTCCACCACTTCCTGTATGCCGGAGATTGCCGGAGACGCGGCTTTCCTGGCCGATCCTGAGAGACCTGAAGAAATGGCGGAAGGTTTTAGAAAATTTTATGGGGATGCCTCTTACCGGGAGGCTGCAATAACCCGTGGGTTTCAAAATGCAGAACGTTTTTCTCCTGAAAAATATGTTCAGTCAGTTATGAATATTTATAATTCAGCTTTATAAACCATGAATTTCGAAGAAGACATCAAAAAATGTATCGAAGTACTGCAGGCTGGCGGCACCATTCTCTATCCTACTGATACGGTGTGGGGTATTGGCTGCGACGCTACCAACGCTGATGCGGTAAAGAAAGTGTATGAGCTAAAGAAAAGGGATGATAGCAAAGCCCTGATCGTATTGGTAGCCGGTGAACGCGACGTGATGCAATACACAGCCGCTGTTGATCTTAGCTTGTTCGATTACCTTGATAGCACTACGAGACCCACTACGGTAATTTACGAACATGGACTAGGTTTTGCAGAAAACCTGGTAGCTGCCGATGGCAGCATTGCAATACGTATTTGCGATGAAGCATTTTGCAAAGCGCTGATTAAACGTTTTGGCAAACCCATTGTATCTACTTCAGCCAATATTTCAGGAGAGCCAGCAGCGCCTTTTTTTGCATCCATCAGCGATGCTATCAAAACCGGGGTCGATTATATCGTTCAATACCGGCAGGATGATAATGAGCCTACACAGCCTTCGTCTATTATTCGCTGGAAAGATGGTAATGTAGAGATCATCCGTTAATCAGCGGCTATTGGAAGGATGCCTTCTTTATATTTACATTGATGAGTCGGTACCCTTCGTCGGTTCGTAGAAAATCGAGACCCTCCTGGTAATCTATTTTGCCGCTGCCAGAGTGATTAATGTAGATACTCATCTGTGGATATTTCCACTCTTTTGCCTGGTTGCAGTTATCGAAATACTTTTCATATTCCTCCGACTCATAAATAAAAGGGTTAAGACCGCCACGGGTGATAAAAGAGTCGCATGAGGCTTGTTGCAACTGTTGTAAGGTTTCTTTTAGCACAGTATAATTTTCATCAATAAATGATGCTCCGTCTTTGGAAACCCAGCCATCGTGTTTCGTGTAATAAGACACTTTATTAAAAACATGCTGCTTCAAAATATCAGCGTCCAATGTACTTACAAGCTTTTTTAACCAGTAGGCAAACTCTTTCTCATAATCGATAAATGAATAATAACGGCCATCAATAGCTTTATAACTAATTCGAACCGGATCGTCAACAAGCCGGTCCGATCTTTTTACAGAATAAAGATCGATACCATAAGGTGCGGCAAAAGACCTGATCAGTATTTTACCGGTTGTATCCAGCAACATAGTTTCGCCACCTTCCCAACGATAATGCTCACCATCCGGTTTCTTTTGAGCGCCGGTTAAGCCGGCCAACAGGCCGTTCTGTACCCTGTCCAGGTAGTTATATATAGCAGGAACAACCACTTCTCCATTTCGGTTTAACAGTCCTACCTTATCCAGCTTACGATCTTTGAACCGGATAAACCCCTCACTTTCACAATCGGGCGCATTATCAAAAAAATAAAGACTGTCGAAACCTGTTTTTTTGCCGGCCCGTGTAAGAAAATAAGTAGACCATTTTCCCGTTGCAGGAGATTCTTCTATTACAGACATAATGTGCTCGAATTTGCGGGCAACACCTGCACCAGAAAAACGGGGCTCTATTGTCACTTGCCCACTGTTATTTTTAAATCCGTACAATGTAGTATCCGCATTCCAGTAAGCGGTCCAAACATCACTTTGCGCTCTGACACTGCCCAACAGTAAAACCAGCAGAAAAGGTAGAATTATATATTTCATAAGTACTTCTATATAAGACACGATAAACAACAATATCCACAACTGCAAACTCATTTATCTTTGTCGCCGCATGGATATTGAATTAAACGAACAGGAACAGTTAGTTATTGCCCGGATTGCCGCAGCAGCCCAGGAATTGAAGCTCGAAAGTTATCTGGTGGGTGGATTTGTACGCGACAAACTTTTAGGTCGTCCCACGAAGGATGCGGATATTGTTTGTGTAGGAGATGGTATTGAACTCGCTAATGCCGTGGCGGCCAGATTTCAACCTGTTCCGCGCGTGAGCTTTTTCAAAAACTTTGGAACAGCGCATATCAATATCCTCCTGCCACACACCCGGGAGCCTTTCGACATCGAATTTGTAGGCGCCCGTAAAGAAAGCTACCGGCGCGATAGCCGTAAACCACAGGTGGAGCCCGGCACTTTGGCCGATGATCAGAAAAGGAGGGATTTTACTATCAACGCCCTGGCAATTTCGTTGAACAAAGCTGATTATGGCAAACTGGTGGATCCTTTTGAAGGAATAAAAGATCTGGAACAAAAAACCATTGTTACGCCTTTAGAGCCCGAACAAACCTTCAGTGATGATCCGCTGCGGATGATGCGCGCCATTCGGTTTGCTACGCAGCTTAATTTCAATATCGCCAGCGAAACATTGCTGGCTATATCGGAGCAAGCAGATAGAATCAAGATCATTTCACAGGAACGCATTACTGATGAACTGAATAAAATTATTAAAGCCGCCAGGCCATCTATTGGCTTCGACCTGCTTTACAAAACAGGACTTTTAAAGCTCATCTTTCCCAAAATGGTAGCTTTGGCCGGAGCAGAAATTGTGGATGGTCATGGGCATAAGGATAATTTCTACCATACATTACAGGTACTTGATAATGTAGCCAAACAGTCAGATGACCTCTGGCTGAGATGGGCCGCCATATTACACGATATAGCCAAACCGGCTACCAAAAGATTTGAAGAGGGGCATGGGTGGACTTTTCACGGGCATGAAGTAGTAGGCGGGCGCATGGTGCCGAAGATCTTCAATGAATTAAAATTACCCGCCAATGAAAAAATGCGTTTCGTTAAAAAACTGGTAGAACTGCATTTGCGCCCTATCAGTTTAACTAAAGAAGATATCACCGATTCTGCCATCCGCCGGCTATTATTCGATGCCGGGGAAGATTTTGATGCTTTGATGATACTCTGCGAAGCGGATATCACCAGCAAGAACCGCCAGAAAGTAAGACGCTATATTGAAAATTTTAAATTGGTTCGGGAACGCTGCAAAGAGGTAGAGGAAAAAGATCAGATCAGGACCTGGCAGCCGCCGGTTGACGGATCAGAGATTATGCAAATCTTCAAACTTTCTCCGTCGAGGCCTGTAGGTATTTTAAAAGACAGTCTCAAAGATGCTATATTAGATGGAATCGTAGAAAATAATCGTGAAGCGGCTTTGGAGTTTCTTAAAAACAAAGCAAAAGAAATAGGTGTAGCTTAAAGAAAATAATAATAAATGTTGTCCTTTATTATATTCAGGCCCAGTCTATTTCATCCTTATTTAAATGAGCCACATAAGACTGTAATGCCAACTGTCCTTTTAATACCATGCTTTTCATTTCGGTGGGATTAAACACCAGCCCACCCGGGCCACCACCCAGATCATCTTCGGGTTGTAGGAGGTGTATTTTTAAAGGTTCTTTATTTTGATAAGCGCCCGGCACCTGGTCTACATTAAAGTATGCTTCAATATCCTCATCTGCTACGCCTAGGGATTTCATCTTCTCCTTCACTTTGCTGATATAAGAAAGTCCACGGTTATAATGCAAAGGTCCATATAAATCATTTGCCGCTACATCGGTAATAAAAATAGCAATAGCCTTTTCTAATATGCTAAACAGGCTGGTTTGTTCAACATGATCCTGCTTTACATTTTTGGCCGAATGGATAATAGTAAATATTTCATTAGCTCCCGCATCGGTGGCAATACCAAGCCCCGCATATTCCCGCACGCCGCCATCTACAAACTGATGTTCGGGAAATGCTTCTCCCGGTACGGTTTTATTCACTTTAACAGGCGGCATAAACACAGGCTGACTAGAGGAGGCCAGTACGGCTCTTCTGAACTGATCCGCGCTTACGATCTTTCTGATTTTATAATAGCTGCTTTCTACAGGATTTTGCGCCGTGGTAAAAACCACCAGTTCTTCGGTTTGCAGGCAGGTGGTGGTTAAATAAACTTCTTTGCCTGATTGTTGCAATCTTTTAAAATAGTCGTCCGTATATAATGCATCGATCTTATCTCCCAACGGGCCGGCAGTAAAAATAGAATGTGCATTCAGGCGTTTGCCGATATTATACTTTACCAGTATTTGCTCATCAGTAACTGAAGTGTAGAGGTGCTCCAATTTTTCGAGCTCCCCCAAAGCTACCAGTGGCACAATTAAGGCACCTGTACTGGTTCCTATTAATATATCAAAATCAAGCTCGTAAATATTCATCAGATCTTTAACCACTCCCACCGAAAAAGCACCCTTTGAGCCGCCACCACTAATAACAAGAGCATTTTTCATTGCGTATATTTTAAATGTAAAATGTACTACCGGGCATATTTATCCGTATCCTGTTTTTGCTTATTTAATCTTATTGCAATAAAAGATTGCAGCCACCAGTTATTCAATTTATAATCCCGTTGTGCAGTAATGCCCACATGAGCCAGCGATAATATTTCAAAACCCAGGCCGCCACCGATCATTTGCTGCCGGTTCGTTCCCCAATTGGCCTCTGCAACCAGGTGCATATTGGCCAGGGTGCCGAAGTTCTTTGTACCAAACTCTGTAAGTTTTAACGCTATCATCGGACCCAAGAGCCCGCTTACTTTCTTGCTGGCATAAGCCGCGCCCAGGTTGGCCCCTAACCGCAGCAAGCCCGGCACTACCGTTACCTGCGGATTCAGAGATAAGCCGCCGGTATATACATCCGGTGCAGTGCCGCTGAAATTCGTAACGGCTCCGTTAGTTAATTTAAGATTCAATAACCATCCTTTGGTAAATTCGGTATCCTGCTGTTGGGCATTCGCAAATCCCGCTACAAATACCAGGAGCAATAAAAAGGGCTTTCTTAAGGTTTCCATAGTCTGTCTTTCAGGTACTAAAGGTATTCAATCAACAACTCCCTGCCGATAGCTAATTTACGGGATTAGGATGGTTTATTTACTGGTTTTATAGGTATAGTGATTCACCAGTATCCTGATTTCATTATAGTCCCAGGAGTCGGGCAATGCCTGTTTCCATTCGGTGATGTTTTTAAAACTGTGCTGGGTGAACCGGGTTTCAAATAACCTGATGTCCTCCTGACTGAAAAGCCGCTCCAGTGTCAACACACCTACTGAAGCCATTTTAGCCAGGTGTCCGAGTATAGTTCCTTTAGCAAGTGATCTTATTGTTGCAATTTCGTCCGGAGATTTACCTTCTTCAAAAAGCTGGAAGCTAACAACATGTGTTGGCTTTTTAGAAACGGTTTTTTCTACAATTAACGGCTCACCTTCCATCAAAACCGTATCTAACAACCTGACATCTTTTAGCATGGAAAGATAAGAGCCAACAATATCAATCAGGCCCTTTAAAACCTCGTTATAGACTTTTAACCCTTTTGCACCTTTGGTTTCTGCATAACATTCTTTTGCGGGTATAAATATTTTTTCATTGATATTCTTAAAAAAGAATGACACAGCGCCTTTACTCTTTTCCTCAATAGGCTGCCACGCCTCGGGTGTTTGTGTATAGTGCTGAAGCCGGTGATTTAAGAATATAGCAAATTTACCGTATACGGTCTCCAATGCTTTCAGCGCTTCTATTACCTGCTGTACAACCGGTAATGTCTCAGCTTTATCAATAACACTGCTTTCATGTACTGCAGCCTCCCACGCTTCAGCTTCTGTTAAGAGCTCTTGTGTACTAAGCTTTTGAAGCAATTTGTTTCCTACATATACATACTGTTCGGCAGCCACAATAGTGGCAATTTGATTACCAGCATCCGTTTCCTGTTGAAAAAGCTGGATACGGGGATCATTAATAATGGCGTGTGCAGGAATTTTTGTCTTGAGCACGATACCTTCCAGGGTTCTGCACCGGCTTAATGCAACATATACCTGCCCGCTGGTAAAAGATTTTCCTGCGTCGATGATCACTTTATCAAATGTAAGTCCCTGGCTCTTATGAATAGTAACAGCCCAGGCCAGTTTAAACGGAAACTGTTCGTAACTGCCTATTACATCTTCTGCCACGTTATTTTCCTGATCGATAAAGTACTTTTTGTTCTCCCAGGTTTCCCGTACTATTGTTAACGCTCTTGTTTCATCCTGCGGCAGCACTTTTACTTCCTCGTCGCGGAGCTCTGTAATGGTCGCCAGCTTACCATTGTAAAAGCGTTTATTCTCGTCCTTGTCGTTCCTGATAAACATGATCTGTGCGCCTTCCTTTAACTCCAGCTCTTCTTCATTTGGAAAAAGATTCGGCTTAAACTCACCCCAGACTTTCGCTTTGTAGATATGACCTTTTCCTTTCAGCTCTCTTAACTTCTGTTTATTAATAGCATCTGCCATATAGTTATGTGATACCAGGTGCACATAAAATTCTTCCGGATCAAAATCGGGCTGATAACGGCTATGCAGCAGATCGAAATTTATGTTTTCTATATCACTATCCCGGATGGCATTCAGCATGGTTAAAAAAAACGGATCTGTTTGCCGGTACACGGTGGTTAGTGAAACGGTTAAAAGATGTAACCCCTCCAGGGCTTTGGCTTCAAAAAAGAAAGGAGAATGATAATAAGTCTGTAGAATACGTTCATTTTCCGGCCTTACTACCGGCGGTAACTGGTAAAGATCTCCGATAAAGAGCATTTGCAAACCACCAAACCGAAGCGGGGATTTCCTGGCGGTTCTTAAAGCCAGATCCATCATATCCAGCACATCACATCGTAACATAGAAACCTCATCTATAATGAGTATCTCCAATGTTCTCAATAGCTTGAGTTTATCTCTCCGGTATTTGAAGTGAGGTAGTAAGTTAGGAATATTGATCGCTTCATTTCTATCTACAAATTCAGCCGTGGGAACAAAAGTGGTCAGCGGCAGCCCGAACATAGAATGGATAGTGGTTCCACCTGCATTGATAGCTGCAATACCTGTTGGCGCCACTATGGCAAACTTCTTATCCGTTTTCTGCACAAAATTCTGAAGGAACGTAGTTTTGCCCGTACCTGCCCTGCCGGTAAGAAAAACGCTGCGGTTCGTATGCTCGAGTAATTCAAATAGGTGTCGCAAATCAATATATTAAGCAGTAACCAAATAGCTGTTGATCGTAAATAAGATACTTGAAAAACGGGTTTCTTAAAGCTTTGGTGCAGCGGAACAATCACTCTTTATATACACCGGGCCATTATAAATAACTGCCTTTGCATCGGGTACGTAAGCCGTATCCGTCCTGGTTGCTTCACTGGAGATCCCGGTAACCAGGTTATCACCTTGCTTTTTAAAATACAATTCGCGCACACTGTTCATTCCTTCTGATTGAAAATTATACCAGAGACGGATAATATCGCCATCTACAGTACCCTCTACCGTTCCATGGTTACTATCCTTTTCAAAATTTTTAAAAACTGCGGTTCCTTTTACTGATTTATCTATAATATTAAGCTTTAATGCATACGTATCTTTTGCCGCAATAAAAAGATAGCATTGCTCGCCCGCTACAGGTTCTGTCTTATCTGCCATTACTGCTGCTGTGGAATCCTTCGAAGAATCGTCACCTTGTTGGGGAGCACTATTACAAGCGAAAAGAATGGAAGCTATTAAAATATAAAAAAACGATTTCATTTTATAGTTTTTTAAGGGATAAGAATGTTTTCATCACTGGTTAGTAATTATCAACAAAGCTAATCAATATCCTTAAAATAAAAAACCGCCTCATTGCTGAGGCGGCTACTTGTATGTTATAGCAAAAAGTGACTTAGTTTTTGCGCAGGTTTGGATGCGGAGGAGCAACAGTGTTTGGACCGTCTTCTCCGGGAGCAGCTGCACGGATGTCAACTGCATCGCAATCACCACCTTCCTGGCCTGAGCTGAAGATAAATCTGTCGCTGCTTACGCCTTCTTTTTCAACCAAGTGATAAATCACTTTATTTACGTGATCCCAGCTTAATTGCTGCTGACGTTTAGTAGCTGCGCAGTAACCTACTACTACTACTTTACAGTTTGGATTAGCTTTCAGTTTAGATGCTACAGTTGCTAAAGTAGCAGCTGCATCATCAGAAAGTTTGTTTGAGTTTGCTGCAAAGTGAATACTTGGTAAAGCACCCAATAAAGCTGCACAGTCATTAGTAACTTGCTGCTCACAACCTGCAGGGCAAGGGCATTTACCTACACCATCAGCATCTACCGGCTGGCAATAAGTTGGGGTAACCAGTTCCTTGTCTTTACAATCTGGTACGCCATCGCCATCAGTATCCAGGCTTACACCATGTAGATCAACAGGGCAGCCGGCTGGAGTTTGTTCCTGGTCAAACTGATCAGTTACACCATCACCATCAGCGTCCGGAAGAATGATCTCAGGTACTCTGCGCAATTCGCCATAAGCATAATTCAAAGAGTTTAACCAGTAAAGAGGCTCAACTCTTCTTGACTTATTACCCAGGTTGAAATTTAAACCCACAGTTAAGTAGTTCATCAGGTCTTTATCGGGAGATAAAGTTTTATACTCATCCCAACGTACACCATCTAAAAGGTCAGAACCATTGTAGATTACCCTGTCTTCAATAGCCAGGTTAATACGAGGGCTTAAACGAAACGCCAAACCTAAACCTCCTGATACAGACGGCGCAATATTGCCGCGGAACATATCAGAGTAAGGCTTGCTGGGATCTCTTTCAATGGGAGTATCATACTCACCGTTTTGCAGATCTTTCAATCGCTTCAGGATGTCTTTGCGATTTGCGTATGTACCATCTCCCCTAATAGAGCTAAAATCGTAAGCAGCACTTTCAGCATCTCCTCTCACCTGGTGCATCGCATCTACCCTGCCTTTCCATGTAGATACCCCAAAGCCAGCTAATGCATATAAAGTAACACCTGTTTGTGCTTTGTAGAAACGAATGTTGTGGATATTAGCCAGCAATTGCAAGCTTAACTCCTGAACATCTGTTTTGTAGTTGTAATAAACACCAGGGTAATCAATAGGATCCCAAACATTTCCGCCGGGTAAAACACTATTTTTTGTATAGCGATAAAACCATGGGTTACCATAACCTCCGGCTGTATAGCCTGTTGAAGTTTGCCAGTTTTGTCCTTTAGCAATACCATACATATATTCTAAACGAAGAGATAATGTGTGGCCCAAAGATTTACGAACATGTATACCGAAACCAGGAGTTCCTAATTTGGCATCAACATCTCCACCAATGGTGAACATACCGCCTTTAATACCAACTTCCCACATATCCTTTGGTTTTCCGGGATAGTCGTGGCTGCCAACCATAAACTCATTGTGTTGGGCCAGTTGTTTTTTGTTGTAGTAATTAGAGTCGGTTACAGAAAAAGAACCATATATCGGGTGGGGTGCGGTATATGGATGCGAAGGGCTAACCTGCGCATTTACGCTGCCTATACAAGCAGATAGTCCCAGAATAAGGCTGAGAGATTTTGAATTTTTCATACTTTTTTATTTGGTCTATTAGTTATAGTCACGCGTCATCATCTATTTCTAATTATAAAACAGATTAAAACGCATAATTAATGAGCAAATATATAATATTATGCCAAAAATCAGAAAGTATTGTTAATGTTGAGGGACCATACCGTCTTGTACTTCAAACAACACTATTTGTCCTGCTTTTTAATGTTTTTGGCATAGAAATTTATTCCCTCCATTATTCCTGATGATAAAGGCATACCGGCGAAGTAAACATTTCGCTTACCTTTTAATACATTAAGCTCCTTACTGTAGTTAGCAACTACAATTCCTTTAGCCTGTCCCTGCAACATATCTATATCATTACCACCATTGCCGGCAGTTATAAATTGTTCAACAGGAAGTTTCCATTTATAGCTCAGGTATCTTACTACATTGCCCTTTCCTGCACGGCGGGGTATAATATCCAGGTACTTATTATCAGTAAGCAGTACTTTCGCCGGCAACTTTCGATCATACAGTTGTTTATTGACGTTAGCCAGATCGTCTCCAGTAAAATTCTCGGTGGCAAAGTAGCTGATCTTAAAGGGCCATTGCGCATCGGCGCCCTGTAAGGTTATATTCGGTAGCTCTTCCATCGCTGTTTGTATTTGCTGTCGTTTCCATTGATGATTAATATGTTTTTCCCAACCTACATCGGGTATGAAATCCCTGGTGTAATACAATTCAGTTCCTGCTGAACAAATTAGCACGTCCGGGTTTACAAATGGATACTTCTGAAGCGCTTCCTGCATTAAAGCTTTGCTGCGGCCGCTGGATATACCAAACACGACTCCCGGATTTTCACGCAACCAGTTCATTAACTCCTCAAGTCCCGTCAAATCGTCTCCTTCTACCAAGGTACCGTCCAAATCGCTGATCAGGAACAAATGAGCATCAGCCAGTTTTCGTCCAAAAGATGTTTGAGCCTGGAACTTTTCTGATTTTTCTTTGAAAATATCATTAACGGTTTCTATGTATTTTTCTGCATGTTTGTTCCAAGCATAATCTTCAGCACCCGCTTTGATGCCATTGGCCGAGTAGTGATCCCATAAGGCCCTGTCTGCAATTATCTTCTTTAATGCACTGGCAATAGCAGCAGTATCTTCCACATCAATCAATAAGCCATTATCTGCCTTTTCTACAATTTCTTTAGGTCCTCCGGTGGGTGATGCAACGATAGGTAGTCCGCAGGCCGCTGCTTCCACAATGGTAAGACCAAAGTTCTCGCCGGGAGTAGCATTTACAAAAACGCCTTTTTTACGGGCAGCAATCCGGTATATTTCAGGCACTTCAATGCCCGGATCATTTTTTTTAGGCAATGCCATCTTTCCATACAGATCATATTTATCCATCAGCAGTAAGAGATTGGTCAATATCTCTTTTTCATCTTCAGGCATCTGCGTTATGTCTTTTCTCACTCCTGCAAAAATGGCCAGGTTGGCCATGGCCTGCAATTCTTTATCCTGCCCGTAGCTGGTAATAATGGCTTCAAAATTCTTACGCTTATCTGCGCGGCCTATTGACAATATCAAAGGCTTGTCTGCATTGAATAAAAAACGTTCTATTTCAGAGTTGATTTTATATAATGCCTGCTCCTGCTCGATAGTCATGGCAAACGAAGGCATTTCTAAACGGTAATAGGGATAGAACACGTCACTATTAACACCTGGCGGTATCACTTTAAAGTTAGCCTGGGGTTTATTGTTGTAGTCCATGTACTGCGTTTCTATTTCATGCCGGGTACTTACAATCACAACATCTGCACTGGAAATTACTTTTTCTTCTTCGTCTATACGACGTTGCATATTAAAGCGATCGTTCAGTTTCTTTTCTTCCCACCCCTGGTTTAAAAGCATACGCTTTTTATTTCTTCCTAAAGAATGGCCTGTCGCAATTAAGGGAAGCGCAAAGATTTTGCTCAATTCACAGGCAATATAATTACCGTCAGCATAATGACCGTGCAATACATCAGGATAATCGTCTTCTGCTTCATTAAAGCGTATGGTATTATTAATAAACTCATCCAGATGATCCCATAGTTGCTCCTTTTCCTTATACAACTGCCCGCCGCAATCCATGCGTACTATACGCGCTTTTTCATTAACTACTTCTATTGGCTGACTGTAAGATGCAGATACTCTTTTATCGGTTATACGCCTGGTGAATAGATCCACCTTTCTGACCTGCGGATGCTTTGAAAGCGCCTCCAGCAATTCTAATACATATTTTACCTGTCCTCCTGTATCTTTATCGCGCCCGATCTCTGCCTGGTGAAATCTTATCAAACCATGAGGGCTAAATAATTGAATGTAATAACTTTTCATTTTTATAGGTGTGGTTTTTGAGTGGTTGAAATATAATTATTTTTAAACAAATGCAAAACATACAAAGAAGTTTTTATTCGGGCTCTGGTTTTAGCGATTGGGAAATAGGTGATGTAACTATTATTTTACATGATGGTGTATACCACCTGTTTCATTTAATTATACCTAATCATGACTATATAGCCCATGCTGTTTCCAACGACTGCATCTCCTGGAAAAGAGTAAAGAATGCATTGTTCGTAGGCGATCCCGGTGAGTGGGATGATGATATGCTATGGACCATGCATGTATGCAAGGTAGGTGAGCGTTTCGAAATGTACTATACCGGTTTACAAAGAAAGCTGAGAGGCACCAATTCTATGATAGGGCTTGCGGTATCCTACGATCTATATAACTGGGAGAAAAAGAACCAGGGTATTTTCCCTATTGAATCTAAGGGTCCGTACTACGAAAGCATGGACGACAGTCCACGTAAATGGCTTAGTTTCAGAGATCCATATCGCATTGAATATGAAAACACAGCGTACTATCTGATATGCGCACGTTCTTCACGCGGACCCGTATCCCGGCGTGGTTGTATTGGGTTATTGAAACAGGAAGGAGAGCAGGTGGAGTATCTGAAGCCCTTGCATATGCCTATGGTGTACGACGATCTTGAGTGTCCCTGTGTATTTGAACTCAATGGTCGCTATTACGCTATTGCTTCTATAAGAGAAGATGTAAAAGTTCGCTATTGGTTCAGCGATGCGTTCCTGGGCGAGTACCACGCTTTCCATGCTAACGTACTGTTACCGCAAGGCAATTATGCAGCCAGAGTTGTTGAAAGTATTAATGGCAAAACACTTATATATTCCTTTTTTTATACATCGGGGTTGATCAATTCACATCGTGTTTTTCTGCCTCCCAAACAATTAGACACCGACGAAAGAGGACGACTGTTACTGAAAAGTTTTGATCACTGGGAAGATGTCGCCTATGACATTCTTGATCAGAATCATTTTAATACGATAAGATGCCTGTTCGACAATCCTACCGCCTCACACAGCATTGAAGATAACCGCTGGGTAGTGGGCTCCAGGAGTGGCTATGAATTGTTTGTAGTAGAAAAGCCTGCAGACGATTTTATATGGGAAGGCGTGCTCTCTGTCGAAGGCATGGGAAAGCTGGGCCTGGTGACAGATATGGACGAAGATGGCTCGGGATATTATTACTCTTTTGATGTTGTTAACGGGCATATAGAAGTACGTGCCTGGGGCTTTAATGAAGCCGACATCCGGTCTAATTTTAATTTTAAAGTGCTGCAGGATAACAGCTTTACCATTAACCCGCGTTATACCTACCACTTTAAGCTGATCCGTTTTGGAAACTATATCGAGCTGGCGATTGACGGTCTGGTTAAACTCACTTTAATAGACTACAACTACAATAACAATTTTATTGGTTTGTATTCGGCTTCTTCTGTGGTTTCGCTCAATAATAGCTTTATTAAAAAACTGCCGCCTCTTGAAGATGAATACATCAGCAATGCCTAGTGATACATTTTTGACTAAAAAATAAAGTGTATTCAACAATTACAGACAGTTGTTGTTATAGTGCCGGATAAGACGAGATTGTGTTTTTAAGACGGATACTTAAAAAAATGTTAAACGCCCAAACGGAGCGAAGGAATAAGAGAAGATGAGCGTCTTACTATATATAAATAAGCAATTAAAGTTTTTCTCATAAGCAGTTAGTTTTGGTTTAAACCCCACGTTTCCACGAGGGGTTTTTTATTGATGTTTACCAGTCAAATCTGCTTAGAATAAGATTAGAATGCATTAGAAAATAATTAGAGCCAGCAACGTCAAAATCACCACACCATCAATTAATGGGACAGATCAATTTTTCCTCAAAATTCATTAATCAGCAATGGTTTCGGGCAATAAGCTAACGCTTTAGATCCGGGTGTATTAAGTATTAAAACACATTAGAAAAATATCATCCACATTAGAATATCTCTTATCTGTCAAAAATAGTATTACTATTATTTTCTATCGTATTAGTACCAGCTACTTTCGCTGCAATTTTTGAAAATTCAATTCAATCTCAATATGGAATTTTTATTGAAGTTCAAATTGAATCAGCATTTGTATGTGAAGGATCCTGAAAGTAGTGATATCGGCAAAACCATCGTCAAAAATGCAATCGACCTTATTTATGAATTAGGTTTTGAGCAATTTACTTTTAAGAAGCTTAGTGCAAAAATTCACACCACTGAAGCTACCATCTACCGGTACTTTACCTCAAAGCATCGTTTGCTGATATATATCCTAAACTGGTACTGGTCTTATCTTGAATTTTTAAGCGAGATGCTGATTCCCTCCGGGACGGCTTCCTGCGACAAGTTAAAAATTATCATTACCATCATTACGCACTGTCAGAAAGAAGAACGACGGCTGATGGATTATAACCTGGATCATTTACATAGTATTGTTATATCTGAGAGCAGCAAATCTTACCTGGTAAAGGAAGTAGATACCATCAACAAAGAAATGGCCTTTAACCCACTTAAAAGCCTTTGCAGACGAATCAGCATGATCATCCTCGAAATAAACCCAGGATACCCTTATGCACGATCGCTGGCCAGTACTTTACTGGAAACAGCTCACGACCAGCAGTTTTTCAGCGAGCACCTTCCCTCTCTTACCAACAATACATCACACCAACAGCATAAAAAGTACGTACTGAATTATCTGAATCAATTGGCATTTTCTGCCATTAAATAAATACATACATGGCACAACAGGGCGATACAAAATTTAACAGCAGGAAGCTTTTTCAATATATAACCAAAGAAAAAAAAGATGCCGCCAATATTTATTTCTATGCCATACTCAATGGCCTGGTGCAATTAAGCATACCCCTCGGAATACAAGCTATTGTGAGCTTTGTTATGGGCGCCACTATGGTGACATCGCTTTACCTGCTCATTGGGTTTGTGGTGGCTGGTACTTTTCTGGCCGGTTATTTCCGCATCAGGGTCATGCAGATCATCGAAAAAATACAGCAAAAAATATTCGTAGAGTATTCACTGGTTTTTGCAGAAAAGCTGCCAAAAATCAACCTTAAAGTTTCCAGGAAGTATTACCTGCCCGAATTATTAAACCGCTTTTTCGACGCGCCTAATTTACAAAAAGGCATATCGAAATTATTGCTGGAAATACCTACTGCGCTGATACAAATTGTTTTTGGAATCGTATTGCTATCTTTCTACCATCCCTGGTTTTTAGTATTTGGTGCGCTGGTATTGATCATCGTAATAGTCATATTCAGATTGACGATGAGCTCGGGCATCCAGTCGAGTTTAGATGAAAGTGACCGGAAATACGAAGTGGCTTCCTGGCTGGAAGATATTGCCAGCTCTGTTAAAACATTCAAAATAAACTCGAAGGCCAACACACATTTAAAGGGAACGGATGAGCGTGTAATGCGCTATTTAAAACACCGCACTGCTCACTTTAAAGTTCTGGTTTTTCAATACTGGACGATAATAGGTTTTAAAGTGATCATCACTTTAGTGATGCTGGCCATTGGCACTTACCTGCTGGTGAACCAGGAATTGAATATCGGGGCATTCGTAGCTACGGAGATTGTAGTACTCACCATTTTAACCGCAGTAGAAAAATTAATTAAAAGCCTTGAAAGCTATTATGATGTAATTACATCCCTTACCAAGTTAAGCAAGGTAACCGACCTGGAGGAGGAACCTTCGGCTGATATAGAGGTTGAAAAAAACGGGACCGGTATGGAAATTACTTTTAGCGATGTATCGTTTCACTTTAACGATCAGAAGCCTGTACTTCAGAACCTCAATTTCAATATACCAGCTAACAGTATTACAGTAATCAACGGTGTACTGGGCGCCGGGAAATCTCTATTATTGAACATCATCATCGGGTTTTATGAACCCACCAGTGGTACCATCCTATTCGACAAAATTCCGTTAAAGAATCTCAATAAAGAGTCGTTCAGAGATGCATCGGGTATTTACCTGGAAGATATGGCGATCATCAAAGGTTCACTGCTGGACAATATCCTCCTCGGACGTGAAGATGTGGGTACCGATGACATCGTAGAACTAACCCGCCGTTGGGGCATTGAAGATCTGTCGAGCCAGTTTACTGAAGGATTACTTACCCAACTTAGTGAAACAGATACCGAGCTATCGTTTAGTGCAAGGAAGAAAATATTACTGCTGAGAGCAGCAGTTGGTAAAAAGCGGTTGCTGTTACTGGAAGATCCCATTGCCGGCATGAACCGTCAGTTTTCAGCCAAGATGATTGCATACCTGCAAGAGATCCAACAACACACTACCATTATCATCGTATCGCAAAATGAAGACCTGATCGCTATTGCCGATCAAACATTATTCCTTAACAAAGGAAGGATATCCAAAGAAAGTTAACAGGAACTTGCCGCCCCTATGGTAACAACAAAATAAATCATCAAAGATGAAATTAGAATCGTTTAATAATATCTATCATTATAACCGCAAGTCGAGAGTAAAGCGCTGGTTTTATATTTTCCTGGCTTTATGCATTATCTTTTTATTTCTTCCCTGGACACAAAATATAAAAGTTAAGGGCAACGTAACCTCTTTATTACAGGAACAACGGCCGCAGCAGCTCAACTCACCTATACCTGGCCGTATTGCCAAATGGCATGTGAAGAATGGCGACTTTGTAAAGAAGGGCGACACGATACTACAGCTCACGGAGATCAAAGAAGACTATATGGATCCCTTGTTGATAGACCGTACCGAAGAACAGGTAAAAGCCAAGCAGGGAGTGCGGGATTATTACGAGGCCAAAGTAAACACCACGGCTGCACAGTTAAGCGCCTTAGCAAGCGGACGTGATTTAAAGCTCGAACAACTAAAAGTAAAGCTGGGTCAACTGAACAATAAGCTGGCAGCCGAAGAAGCCGAACTGGAAGCAGCCAACAATGAGCTGGAGCTTACTACCGATCAATATCAGCGACAAAAAAAAATGTATGATGAAGGCCTGGTTTCTTTAACGCAGTTACAGCAAAGAAGCATCGCTTACCAAAACGCCACCGCTAAAAAGACGGCTGCCCAAAATAAGTTGGCACAAACCCGGCAGGAAATTATCACTGTAAACCTGGAACAAAGTGCTACGGTGCAGGATTATTCAGAAAAACTCAATAAAACACAGGGAGAGCGTTTTCAAAGCATGGGGCAGATTGAAAGCAGTGAGGGCGATATAGCTAAATTGAAAAACCAGGTTTCCAATTATAAAATACGCCGTGGCCTGTATGCCGTAATTGCTGCGCAGGACGGGCAGATTGTTCAGCTGAACAAAGCAGGTATTGGCGAAATATTGAAAGATGGTGAGAGTATTGGCTCAATCGTTCCCGGCAATGTTGATTATGCTGTTGAAATTTATATTAAACCGGTAGACCTGCCACTGGTTAAAGCAGGACAATCGGTGATGTTTGTTTTTGACGGGTTCCCGGCTATTGTGTTCTCCGGCTGGCCTAATACCAGCTATGGCATCTTCAAAGGAAAAGTAATAGCTGTGGAAAGCAATATTGGCGCCAATGGGCTTTTCAGGGCGTTGGCCATAGAAGATGAAGGTAAAAAACCCTGGCCACCTCAGTTAAAAATGGGTGCCGGTGTACAAGGCATTGCTATATTGAATGACGTGCCGGTATGGTATGAGCTTTGGAGAAATATCAACGGGTTCCCTCCTGATTACTATACAGTAAAAAACGAAAAACCTGCGAGTGGTAATGAAAAATATAAATAGCACCATTTTATTCATCATCATAGTTTGTTTTCCCGGCTCCAGTTTTGGTCAGGATACCTTGCGCCTGTCCCATGATGAGTTTCTTGCAATAGTAAAAAACTATCACCCGCTGGCATTTCGCTACCGGTTGCAACAAAGGATAGCCGCCGATGAAATTCAGAAAGCACGGGGCAACTATGATCCGCTGGTAAACGGGAAGAACGGCGCTAAAACTATAGACGGGTTGAACTACTATAAAGAAACAAATATTGAACTCGGAATTCCCACCTGGTACGGTATAGAGTTAAATGGGAACTACAACTATATCGACGGGCAAAAACTCAACAACAGTACTACCAAAGGTGGTCTTTTCCAGTTTGGTATTACTTTACCACTGGCCAAAAATCTTTTATATGATAAGCGAAGGGCTTTACTCGACCAGGCACGAATCGGGCTGCAGATGACCGAGGCTGAACAACAGGTTTTAACCAATCAGTTAATGCTGGATGCAGAAAATATTTACTGGGATTGGGTGAAGCAATACGAGGTTTATCAACTGCAGGCGCAAACAGTAGCGGTTAACCGCAACCGCCTGAAGCTCACCCAAAAAACACTTGAGTATGGAGAGCGCGCGGCTATTGATACAACGGAGGCCTTATCGCAGCTCCAGAGTTTTGAATTGCAGCTAGGGGACGCCTACCTGAAATTGGTGAAGGCCACGCAGGAACTTTCTTTATTTATGTGGACTAAAAACCGGGAACCTTATGACCTGAATCTGGCTGTTACGCCAGCTGATAATTTAATAGAAAACCACTCCTACCAAAACTACCACTCCCTGTTGGCTGCTCTGGAAAACCGGCCGCTCAACCAGCATGCAGCTGTTCGGTACTATACCCAAAAAAATCGCATATTGGAAAGTGAACGTCGGTTGAAACAACAAAGTTTATTGCCCAAGCTTGATTTTACTTATAACTTCTTCAACAAAGAGCAATATAAGGCAGACTATTTTCCACTATTTCAAAACAACTACCAATATGGATTGAAACTGGAAATTCCTCTTTTGTTGAGAGAAGCAAGAGCTGACTACAGGATCGCTCAATCGAAAATTGAGCAGAACCAGTTGGATACTGATTACAAACAACAGGAGCTACATACTAAGATAACCGCCTATAAAAATGAAGTGATCAATTATCGCAACCAGATCGATATTGCACAGCAAAACATTATTAACTACCGGCGTTTGCTAAATGCAGAAGAAACCCGTTTTGGCAATGGCGAAAGTTCCCTGTTTCTTATTAACTCCAGGGAAAACAAATTGTTGGAAGCTGAACAAAAGCTGATTGAATTACGATTGAAGTTTGTGAATAGTTACAATCAACTGAAATGGCTGAACGAAAACTTCAGTAGTCCGGCACTTAGCAGGAAGTAAGCAAGCTTATCTATATTTCTATATTCCCCGAAAGCTACTCAACCAAATAGCATTACCTATTGTTGTGTTATTATATTTATTACACATAACATTCAGCTATGATACAAGGACTTTACGAAACACATTTATTTGTTGAAAACCTGGAGGCATCCATCCATTTTTATGAACAGGTTTTAGGGCTTACCCAATGCTATTTTGAAGAAGAAAGGCGCATTGCGTTTTTCTGGGTAGGAAAGCCACGCGAAGCCATGCTGGGGCTTTGGGAAAGACCTAAATCACAAATCTATCCGCAACACTTTGCTTTCAGATGCGATAAAGATTTCATTTTAAATAAGGCTGTTGATTTTTTAAACGATCGAAACTTAAGACCGTATAATTTTTTGAAAGACGGGTCTCACCAACCCATGGTTTTTGCATGGATGCCCGCTATCGCCATCTATTTTAACGATCCGGATGGCCACCAGCTGGAATTTATATCAGTTTTGGAAGGAGATGCTCAACCTGAACGGGGAGTTATTTCGTATGATGACTGGATACGGATAAACAGGAATGCGTAAATTAAACGGGATCCAAACACTGTCGCAACAGACCCTATATTTGTCATACCCTACCTCTATCCTATCATATATTATTGGCGATCTTTATGCTATAATAAAACACGATATATATGCGAAAGATCATTGTTTTGTCTATGCTTACACTGGATGGAGTTATTCAGGCGCCGGGCGGCCCGGAAGAAGACGAATCCGGCGGATTTAAATACGGTGGCTGGACAGGCCCTTATGGCGACGAAACGTATGGCAAAGTGGTTCAGCAAGAGTTAGAACCTGCTTCCTATCTTTTAGGCAGAAAGACCTTTGAGATATGGGAGCAGTACTGGCCACAACATAAGGATTATTGGCCAGGCATTAACGAAGGAGAGAAATACGTATTATCTGCAACCAGGAAGCAATCCGACTGGAATAATACCCACTTTATTACAGCGCTTGCTGATATTCAACAACTCAAACAATCGGCGGGGCCTGACATACAGGTATGGGGCAGCAGCGAACTGGTGCACCTGTTATTGAACAATGACCTGGTAGATGAACTCCGACTCAAAATCCACCCTGTTCTTTTGGGTGAAGGTAAGCGACTTTTTGATAACGCCGCAGTTCCGAAGTCTTACACCTTAGCTGAGCATATTGTAACTTCAACCGGTGTGATCATTTGTCGTTATTTGCGGGCAGGAGCAATTAAGACCGGGCAGGCAAGAGCTTAGCTATTGGGGTATGGGGTCGCAACCATCTGACTTGGGGAAAAATGATTGGTTAATTTTGTTCTCGTGGCAGTGGTCAATTATTCTGGAATTTGCATCTTTGTAGCCATCCGGGATAGTTGATTACAACCGCGAGGTTTGTATATATAAAGTCAAACTCCAGGGCGGCAGCAATGATGACCGCAATAAGGTTAAGAATAAAAACGGTCATGTTAAAATACAGGTTATTCATTGTCTCTTTCCTATTATCGCTGTCAGCAGTCAATATTGTGGCGCAAAATAAATTTTCATTTCAATTATGTGACACTATCCGCTGCGATTCGATATATCCCAACAAAAATTACCAGATCACCTTAACTGTTATTGGCTCAACTAATGAAGACGAAAACATCCCGAATACTTTGTTTACTGTTAGCCGGTTATCAGGCGGAAAGTATATGCCCATTTTCTCAGACGCTGTTTTTAGCAAAACCCGGACTGTTGAATTTGCCGATTATAATGATGATAAGATACCGGATATTTTGGTGCACAACATTTCAGATGTAAGAAGCAACCAGACCTATTATTTATACCTGGTTGATACAGCTCAAAACAAATTGAAAAAGATCAAAGGCTTTGAAGTCATTAAAAACCCTGCTTATCTACCGCAATATAAGTTGATAACCAATTATGTGATGTCCGGCCAAATCTGGACCGGCTTCTATAAAATAAAAGGCAACTCTATTAAGGATTTTGGTATTGTTATTTACGACAATCAAACTGATGACGGCAGTTATGACCGGGACTATAAGAAGGCTGTAAAATCTATATTGAAAAAGGAAAGGAGGCGTCGGTAATGCCCTTGACTATGGGACATTTTCAATTGCAGGCTGTAGCTGGTATAAACAATTGTTGCGACAGACTATTCATTATTTTGATTTGACTTGAAACGACCAGACTGCTGTTATTTGCTCAATACCCCATCCCCAGCACCCAAAGTGGTATTTTACTTACGGGGAAATCTTCGTCATCAACTACCACAAAACTATTTTCGATGTCTTTAATCTGCTTATTTGTTTTGCCCTTTCCACCAATTTCAAAAATGTATTGGTTGTCTATCATAAAATCTCCCTGCTTGGGCAAACTAATTTTATGATCTACTGAAAGCTGGGCAGCAAAAAAAGTTTCTCTCAAATTGCCTTTATTAGTGGTGTTGGTGGCCAGTGCAAATGCCAGATTGGTATTATTCAAAAATATTTTCTCCGGCTTTTGTAATGTGCTGACGCTGTTCCCATCCGGATACAATAGCCGTATCATTTGCGCATCCTCCAAAAAGTGCAAATAGCTATTGATAGTATTCCTGTGGATATCCGTCTTTCTTGCCAGCTCGGTTATATTGGGCTTAAATGGCACATTTGCTGAAAGAATATACAACAGTTGCAAAAGTTTTTGTGCATTTCTGATGTCGAACCCTTGCAAATGGGCCATATCATATTCTACAATAATGCGAATAACTTGCTGCAACCTGCTAGCAAAGCTTTCTTCATCCTCCAGTGAAAACGGGTAATATCCCTGCTTCAGGTATGCCGAAAAATACTCGAGTGGCCTAAAACTCTCCGGTAATTCATTCCGCCAATTGTTGGTACCATTTATAATTTCCTGGAAAGTGATTATAGGTAATTTTAATTGATATTTGAAGTTCAGATATTCCCGGTAAGACATACCATCCAGTGTGTACATTAAAGCCCTTCGACTTAAGTCCACTTTCTCTTTTGCAATATCTATTATAGAAGAACCGGTAAAACAATTTTCAAATCATCATACAGATCATACAGGTTTTTAATGTGCTGTGACCAACCCGGATATTTATGAACTTCATCGAGGAATAAATACCTTCCTCCCTTATTATAGAATTGTACAGCGGTATCAACCAGGCTTGCATTGGTAAAAAACAAGTCATCCAATGTCCAGTAGGTAGCCTGATGAGGCGGTAGTTGAAGCGCTTTTATTTTTTGTAAAAGCATTGTAGTTTTCCCCATGCCCCTGGCTCCTTTAATGCCTATCAATCTATTATTCCACAATATTTTATCAAACAAATACCGAATACTGCCTGTTTGTACCTTACGTACCAGTCTCATCGACTTGTTTAAAATGTCATCCATTTTTGCACATTTAAAAGTGCATTTTATGTCATTTTTGCACTTCTATAAATGCAATTGAAAACTGCTATGCGCACCTTCCCCATAATCTCCAATCGGTTTCTCCCATCGCTACCGCCTCACGTGATTCATACACCCACCTATACCGGGCGGGCTCCCTGCCTGTACAAATGAATTCTAAAAAAATCTAAGATGAGGAGTAAGACGCCTTTCTACTTCCCCAATAAAAGCGAAACGCCCCATCCCCGGAGCGCCTATCCAGGGATTATCCCAAGAACATGTAGTCAAATTGATTTACTGCTTCTTCAGCAAACTTTGCAATAATCTGATCTGATTATTGATGTGTACAGTGGAGTTCGTAGGCAAATTTAAGTGTTCAGCGTAAACAATAAGTAGACTATATAGTTAGCAAAAAATCATTTTTTTTACAAGATTATCAACAAGATTGCCGTTTCTACCAAGCAACAGTTTAATTGCAACACTATCCGCGCCATTAGTAGCGAGGCACCAACCACCGATCCCCGGCCCCGAAAATCTGCATTTTCGCCCCGGTCAAAATTTCAGCAGATATGCCTCTATCCCATCTCCACACATTTCCGTAAATTCGCCGTATGGCAATTCTAAAATTCAGAGTATATTTCGAGGAGGATGATAGCATTTACCGTGATGTAGTGATTAAACATACGCAAAACTTCCTGCAGCTGCATGAAACAATTTTGAAAGCCTACGAGTTTGATAATAAGCACCAGGCTACTTTTTATCGCAGTAATGACAATTGGCAGCAGGGCCGCGAAATTTCCCTGGAGAAATACGATAAGCAATACAGGGTAGATCCCCTGATCATGGCCGAAACTACTATCGGATCTGAAGTAAAAAATACGAACCAACGCTTTACTTATACCTACGATTTTCACAAGCTTTGGAATTTTTTGATCGAACTGATCAATGTATCCAAGGAAGCTGATAGCCGGCAGGAATATCCGGCCGTGGTACGTAGCGAGGGAATCGGACCCAAACAATACGGCACAAAAGGGCTATTAGGCGATAAATTTGCCGATATTGAAGAGAAATATGACCTTACCCGCGGTGCCGAAGGCTTTAACGAAAAGAACGAAGAAGGTGAGGATATGAGCGTCGAAGAATCGTCTGACGAATACCAGGAAGAAGAAGATTAATCCCGCTATTAATACTAAATTTTAGTTATCAAATCGATCATTGTTATTGCAGGGCCAACGGCTGTGGGCAAAACAGCGCATGCCATTGAAGTTGCCCGGCATTTCAATACAGTTATTCTATCGGCCGATAGTCGCCAGTGTTTTAAAGAAATGAATATTGGTGTGGCCCGCCCGTCGGTAGAAGAGCTGAGCCAGGTACCCCATTATTTTATTGCTTCCCACCGTATACAGGATGATATTAACGCTGTGTGGTACGAGCATTATGCACTGAACCTTTTAAGCGAACTTTTTTTAAAGTATGATACGGTTGTGGTTACGGGTGGCACCGGCCTGTACATTAAGGCATTGACCGAAGGGTTGGACGCCATACCCGAAGTAGCAGCACACATAAGAACGCAGGTGGTTAGCGAGTATGAGGTAAAAGGTATCAACTGGTTACAGGAGCAACTTCAACAACACGACCCGCTATTCTCGTCAACCGGTGAAATGCAAAATCCCCAGCGAATGATGCGGGCGCTGGAAGTGGTGTTAGGCACCGGCCAGTCCATTGTCAGTTTTCGCAATTCGGGCAGGCGGCCCCGCCCGTTTCGAACGATCCAGGTGGGGCTTGAATTGCCCCGGGAAAAACTATACGAAAGAATCAATATGCGGGTAGACCTCATGATGCAGGCCGGACAAGAGGAGGAGGCAAAACAACTACTACCTTACAAATACCTGAATGCCTTGCAAACGGTTGGCTACCGGGAATTATTTGATTATTTTGAAGGAACCATTTCCCGCGAAGAAGCCATTGAACACATCAAGCAAAATACCCGCCGCTATGCCAAACGGCAGATGACCTGGTTTAAAAGGCAGGCAGAGATGCATTGGATAGATGCCGGGGAAGATAAGATCATTCCGTTAGTAGAGAAGCTAGTAGGGAAATAGCTAGTGGTGAGTAGGTGAGAAGAAATGCTCAATAAACAATTCTCCATTTTCAATAAGCACTGTACATACGTATCTGCTTCTTGGCGCGCTCTGCGTGAAAAAAAGCTAGTAGACTATAGCTAGTGGTGAATAGGTGAAAGAAAATGCTCAATAAACAATTTTCCATTTTCAATAAGCACTGTACATACGTATCTGCTTCTTGGCGCGCTCTGCGTGAAAAAAAGCTAGTAGACTATAGCTAGTGGTGAATAGGTGAAAGAAAATGCTCAATAAACAATTCTCCATTTTCAATAAGCACTGTACATACGTATCTGCTTCTTGAGTGAAAAAACTAGTAGGGTATAACTAGTGGTGAATTGGCGAGAGAAAATGCTCAATAAACAATTCTCCATTTACAATAAGCACTGTACATACGTATCTACTTCTCTGCTTCTTGGCGTGCTCTGAGTGAAAAAAAACTAGTTGGGTATAACTAGAGGTGAATTGGTGAGAGAAAATGCTCAATAAACAATTCTCAATACTCAATTTTCAATATACAATAGCCCTTCGCACTTATCCCTGCTCTGCATGAAACCAGTATCTTTGCCGGATGATACAGGACGAGGAACAACAGGAAGAGATTTTTAACAACAATATCCCGGATACAGATAAAACAGCCTTGCTGGAAATCAGTAAATGGACCAGGCTTATTTCGGTTGTAGGTTTTGGTATCGGATCATTTATAGTCATCATTATGCTCTTCAGCGGAGCGCAGATCTTACAAACCATGGCAACTTCAATACCCTCTATGAAGGGAATGTACCCGGCCCTGGTAGCCGGCTTTTTTGTTGTTTTTTTTATTGCAGCCATGGTTTTATATTACCTGTACAAGGCGTCACAGTTATTATTACAGGGCATTCAGCAGCAAAACAACACTCTGTTATCGCAGGCATTTATTTACCTGAAAAACTTTTTCATTGCGGTTATTGCCTTCACAGGTTTACAACTCATCATAAACATTTCAAATCTTATATAATTCATGCAGACGGATCAACAATTGCCCAATGAACAGTCTTTGCTCCATCGTAATATCCTGTCTGCAGCTAAAATAGCCGGCATTGCAGCAATCATTTCTTTAGGAGGCTCGCTCGCAGGAATTCTGGCTACACTCACCCGGCCTTTACCAGCGGCCCCTGCGGCCCAGGAAGGATTCAGCAAAGATGATATGCAACAACTCATGCAGGGTAGCACCTATATATCGGCATTTATTTCCCTGGCCATAAGCGTGCTGGCATTCTATTTCCTTTTTCGCTTTTCTTCGCTGGTTAAAGCAGGAATTGCTGACAATAATCCCGTAAAATTGACCACAGGTTTACAAAGCCTGGCAAGCTATTTCAAAATATGGGGCATTATTATGTTCCTGATCATTGTCCTGTTCGTATTATCATTAGTTGGAGGCATGTTAGGCACTACTTTTGGTGGATAGTAAATCCTATTTCACCGAAAGATAATTGTAGTCTTTTAGCAGTCTTTCCAGGAATTCATAAGGAGACATATCCGTTTCGATCTGCAGGTAGTTCTTCACTTTTGCAGCGGCAACACCCAACTCTTCATGATGCCGGGAATTTTTAGCGCTGCTTAAAAGGTTTTTAATAATATTCAGATCCTTATCACTGATGCGCATCACCTGCGGAAATGCCGGCACATAGCCCTCTTCCACTTCCCTGAAAATAGTATTATGCAGGCTTTCTTTAGCTGATGTTTTGATAACGATGGTCTGGGCCAGGATATCGCCTATCCGCTGGGCCTTTTTGGAATTGGCCACCAGTATAATATCAGTCAATAAAAATGCCATCCCAAATGTAAAAGCAATCATCCCTTCCGTATTTCCTCCTCCCCGGAAAGTAAGCAGCATGAGCAAAAGAATGACGATCCACAAATCAGAAACGCGCAATAGCCAGCGTATTAATAACTGGCTGATAGAAGGCCGTCCGCCGTTGATACTTACTACCCTCAGGCTCATTATTTTTTTACCAACACTTTGCCCGTTAGTGAGCGATTCAAAAAGAATATGGTATAAAAAAATGGGAGACATGACCAGGAGCCCGATAGCCCATTGATTAAAGCCGGCATCGGAATCGAAACCAAATGAAATCTTGTTGAGCAGGTAATTGGCCAGTACTATATACAGTACCTGAACTATCATATCGATCAACAGCGCCACCCAACGTCGCCCGAGCCCTGGTGCATCAAATTCCAGGCTGATATTAAAACTTGTTGGTACACTTACAATAGGCATGTAGCTGCTTTAGTGTAAAAATAGGTTCTTCCTGCAAAAAAACCTCGATGAAAGCGAGTATACGATCTTGCTAAATATAATCACAATGACACCTGGGCTCAATCTTAAGTTCACCCTTTCAGGGTTTATCGCCTGCCCGGTTCACATTTTACATAATGATGACAACCCTTGGGGTTTATGGATGACGATTGCCCGCTCGTTAAAAAACTAAAAATAATTTAACTTTTTTGTAGGGGTAAATGATTATTCGGTTGTAGTATAGATAGGATGCTATTTTTGTAGCGCTGATGGCTTTGGACAGTATTCAATATAAAAATGTATTTGACCTTCATTATGAAGCGTTATATGGGTATGCCTTCTCCATTTTAAAGGAGGAGACCTATACGGACGATATATTGCAAAATATTTTTATAAAACTCTGGCAACACCGGGAAACGGTAAACGTGGAAACGGTAAAAGCCTACCTGTATACATCGGTTCGCAATGAATGCCTGAATCATTTAAAGCATAAAGTGGTGAAGGCCGGCTACGCCCAGCATCAAATGGCCGGGGGCGCAGGGACAGACAACAATATTCACACAGAACAAAAAGAATTACATGAGAAGATACAGGACCTGGTTAACCAACTCCCCGAGAAGTGTGCAACCGTTTTTTATATGTGCCGGCAACTAGGATTGAGCTACAGGGAAGTAGCAGACGCTCTGGGTATTTCTACTAAGACGGTAGAAAATCAAATGTCGAAGGCCTTAAAATTTTTACGTAGCGGATTAACAGAATACCTGGTGTCGATAGTACCATTATTCATTCTTCAACTCATCAATTTATAATATATGGAGCATAAATTGATAGCTTATTATGAGCAGACGCTGGACGCTTCGGAGCAACAGGAGGTGGAGCAATGGATTGCAGAAAGCGCTGAACATAAAAAAACATACGAGGATACGATCAGGATCTGGAAAAGCTCCCGGATCGGTCCTGCATACACTCAATATAACAAAGAACTGGCCTGGCAAAAATTACAGCAACAGCTGGAAGAAAAACCTGTTGTAGTACCTGAAAAAGCGAAAGTAATTACCCTTAATTGGCGTAAAGGGCTGGCTGTAGCCGCTTCCATCGCTGCTTTGGTAATATTATTTTTATTCATCAACAATCCCAAGCCTGAGCAGTTTACCGCTCAAAAGGAACACCGCACTATTGAGCTGAAAGACGAAAGTAAGGTTACCCTCTATGAAGAAGCTGCGCTAACGGTAGCCGGTGACTTCAACAAAAAAACACGGACAGTTACCCTGAAAGGCAATGCATATTTTGATATCGCCAAAAACCGTAATAAGCCCTTTATTATTCATAATAAGGATGTAGATGTAGAAGTATTGGGTACTTCGTTTACCATACAACAGGGGGTCGATTATAATACCGTATTTGTGCATAGCGGAAAAGTAAAAGCCACCCTGGGAGATAAAAGCGTGGTAGCTGTAGCTAATCAAAAAATTGTAAAAGATAACCGTAATAACCAACTGCGTGTATTACCTTTTAACAGCACAATTAATGACGCACTTCATACGCAACTCATTAAAATTAAAGATATGCGGGTGGATAGCCTGGCAGAAATGCTTGAAGACCTCTATAATATTCAACTGCAACTGGCCCCGGGCATCGAAAGCAAAAAGGTAACCAGTACTTACCTGATTCATTCGGAAACGCCGGACCAGATCATTGAAAATATTGCCCTGATGATCAATGCCAGCTGGTCCAAAACTGATCATAACCAATACCTCATTTCTAAATAAGCCCTTTTGAGAAAACATTGCGCCTTCCTGTTACTGCTGTTTATTAGCTATTCACTTTTTGCCCAGGAAAAAATACTACAGCAGAAAGTATCAGTTGACTTTCGGAACATAACCATGTATGATGCCCTGATGCAGATAGAGCGCAAGGCGGGATTTTATTTTTCTTACGACAACCAGTTCATTAAAAACCAGAAAAAAATATCTTTCTCAGCAACTGATGCGCCCGTAAAGGAGATACTGGATAGATTACTGGACAAAGAGTATCATTATATCATCAACAATAACAAAATAGTTATTCGCAAAAAAGAAACAGAATATATTACGATGCAGGGCTCCTTTTTTGACAATACAGATCAGAAGCCAGTAGAATATGTAACGGTTTATGAACCGAACCTGAAGATCGGTACCATGTCTAACGATCAGGGGCATTTCTCTCTCAAAGTGCCTTTGAACAGTGATATCAAACTCGTTGCCAACCGGGTATCTTACTATGATACCAGTTTTACAGTAGAAGACAAAAGAAACACGACACTAAGGATAGGGTTAACACCCAATATCACAACAGAGGAAACCTTCACGGTTCACTCTATAGAGCGGCACTGGCTGGCCCGCAGTGTCATCAGCACCAAACAAAAGATCAACAGCGTAAACCTTAAGAACTATTTCTACGAGCGGAAATTTCAACTGGGGTTCTGGCCGGGAATAGGCACCAAAAGTGCTTTAAAGGGACAACAGGAAAACAATATATCTTTTAATGTATTCGGAGGATATGCCGCGCAGGTAGACGCTTTTGAGCTGGGAGGTTTATTCAACATTGTACAAAAACATGTACACGCCGTCCAGATCGGGGGATTATTTAACCTGGTCGGAGGCTCGGTAAACGGCGTTCAGATCGGCGGATTGAATAACTATGTTGCCGGAGATGTCAACGCACTGCAAATTGGCGGGCTGGCAAATATTAACAAAAGCAATACCACCGGATTACAAATTAGTGGCTTGTACAACCAAACGCAGCTATTCAATGGGCTGCAAATTGGCGGACTGGTGAATCAGACCCAAAATATAAACGGCGGCATGCAATTGGCGGGACTGGTAAATTATACCGGGCAATTTAAAAAAGGCATGCAGCTTTCAGGCCTCGTTAATATTGCCCGGCAGGTGAACAAAGGCGCACAGGTAAGTGGGCTGGTAAACTATGCTCCAAAAATCAACGGATTCCAGTTAGGCTTCCTCAACCTTGCAGACACATTAAATGGCATATCCATCGGACCGTTCAATTACAGTCGTAACGGGAAACATGCATTATCGGTATCTGTACAGGAAAATCAGCAGGTAAATATTGCCTATAAATCGGGTAGCTATAAATTATATAATATTGTACAGGTGGGTTGGCTAAACAGCGATATTGCCGGCGGCCACTATTTATTTGGCTATGGTTTAGGAAGCGAATGGAAATTGAAAGGAAGGCTTAAAATGGCTACGGAACTAATCAACCTGCATTACACACCTACTGATCATTTTGATACCGATTATAGCAATATTATTCTTCAACCGCTCTTGATATACCAGCTGCATAAAAATATCCAGTTATATGCCGGTCCAAGGTTACAATACCAACAGCCTGTCGAAACGGAGAATAACGCTTATTATAGCAATTTCAGCAGGAATATGCTGCCTTTGATTAAAGGCAAAAAAGATGCACTCCACCTTGGCTTTTCAGTAGGTATAAATATTTTTTAAGAGGGCATAGGGGTAACCTTTCATTAATGTGTATTAGTAATATATACATTATTTATGCTTTTTAAAAACAAATGCTTACTAGCGCTTCTATCCATTACCACCACTTACTGCATTGCACAGGAACCCGTTGCCAACAATGTTCATTTGGGCCTCATAACTCCTATAAGTACGCAGGGCAGGCAAGCCCGCGACATTAGCCCTTCTTTTGCCCTGCATGCCTTACAGGGTGTAAATTACAATAATAAAGGCGCTGCCATTGCCGGCATTTATACCAAACTATATGGCAGCAACAAAGGTGTATTGATTAGTGGTTTGGTAAACCAGGTCAACGGATCGAACAAAGGCGTATCTATTGCCGGTTTATACAATGGCGCTGAGAATGGCCTGGGCATTCAAATAGCAGGATTACATAACCAGAAACAAGGCAACGGATTTATTCAGATCGGCGGATTGAGCAATTACAGCAGCTATGAATTACTACAGGTAGCAGGACTGGCTAACATCGGGAAAAATGCCGATGTACAAATAGCAGGACTGATCAATGTAGCCAGCTCTGTGAAAGGCGTGCAAATAGCCGGCCTGATCAATATCGCAGACAGTTCTGATTACCCTATTGGTTTTTTAAACATTATAAAAAACGGAGAAAAACAAATAGGGGTACAGGTATATGATGATGCTTCGGCCAATGTTGTTTTGCGCACAGGCGGCCGTAAAACTTATGGCATACTGGGTGCAGGAGCCGGGTCGGAACTCAGTAAAACAGTATTTCAAATGGAAGCGGGCATTGGCTACCGTATACCCCTTTCACAAAAACTAAGGATCAATGCAGAAGCTGTAAGCATTGCTAAAACAGATTTTACCTTTTATAAACACACTGAATCGCTGCGGGCCTTATTAGGCTACAAAATAACGCCTGCTATAGAAGTTACCTTAGGTCCTTCCATCAATACTTACAAATATTCCGACTCCAAACTTTTTTCAAACAATTATATCTGGAAGTACCGGGATGATGAATACTCTTTTGCACTCACGCTGGGCGCAACCGCCGGTGTACATTTCAACTTATAACCCAAAACTTATCAAACCCAATAAAACAAGAGCAGATGAAACAGTTATTATCATTAGTAATTATTGCATTGATCATTTTAGCAACAGGATGTAAAAAGGTTTTTCCTGATGGTCCTGCTGTTGAAGAAAGCCGAACCGTAGGAGATTTCACCAGGATAGAAGCAGCTTTCAGCGGCAATGTGGAATTTGTTCAGCATGCCTCCAAATCTGTAACCGTAAAAGCAGCAGACAATCTACAGAGCTATATTATTACAGAAATAAAAGGCAATACACTGGTACTTAAAACAAAGCCCAATGTAGATATCAGAGGCGGTCGTGTTACCATATATGTATCCAACCCTGCTATAACCGGCGCCACCATTTCCGGATCGGGCAATATTAGTTTTAATACCGATCTCAATACAACTTCACTCGACCTGCGGGTAAGTGGCAGCGGCAATATTTATGCGCCTAAATTAACAGCGACCAACCTGGAAGCGGAGATTACCGGCAGCGGTGATATTACCATCGATGGTGGAGCAATAGCTACACAGGATATCCGCATCACCGGTAATGGTGACTACCACACCCAGCAAATGCGCAGCGAGCAGGCCAAAGTAAAAGTGAGCGGTTCGGGCGAAGCCAAACTTTGGGCAGACAATAAACTGGATGTCCAAATCTCCGGTAGCGGCGATGTATGGTACTCTGGTAACCCATCCATCAATACCAGCATTTCAGGTTCTGGCAAAGTGCGAAAATTATAATACACCTAAAACATAAGTTATGCTCATCGCAAGTGTCATTTTATACTTTATAAGGAGGTATAAAAAAAGAAAATTAAATCCTCCCGTTGCAAGCTTATCTGTTTAATAAGGCCGGGAAAGAAAACCTGTTTTATCAACTTAGCTTTTAGTATTATTATGTTCCATAAAAAAGAAAAATACGCTGTTATAACCGGCGCCAGCCAGGGATTGGGTAGCGCTTTTGCAAAAGAATTGGCTGCACAGCAATTGAACCTGGTGCTGGTAAGCCTGCCCGGGCAAAACCTGATCGCATTTGCAAAATTCATCAGCAATACCTACCAGGTACAGGTTCATCATTATGAAACAGACCTCTCTGTTAAAGAAAATGTACTGGCCCTTTGCGACTGGATCAACCAGCACTTTGAAGTACAGGTGCTGATTAATAATGCAGGGCTGGGCGGTACTAAAAAATTTACCGAAGCATCGATGCAGTATATCGATACCATCATACAGGTGAACGTGGTAGCTACTTCGCTGCTTACCCATCAGTTACTCCCTAACCTCCTGCAACAAAAAGAAGCCTATGTTTTAAATGTATCCAGTATGGCGGCTTTTTCTCCCATTGGCTATAAAACGGTATACCCCGCTTCTAAAACCTTTATTCATTCGTTCTCAAGAGGATTGAGCGAAGAGTTGAAAAATACCGGAGTGGTCGTAAGTGTAGTAAATCCTGGCGCGATGGCGACCAATGCTGATGTAACCAGCCGTATTAAAAAATTAGGCTTTATAGGTCGTCTTACTTTACTGAAACCTGAGAAAGTGGCAGGTCGTTGTATCCGTCAACTATTTAAAAAAGACCGGGTTATTATGGTCAATCACTGGAGCTGGCTGGCCATGGCTTTATTACCTATCTGGATAAAGCTACCTTTATTAACGAATAATATAAAAAAGGAAATTGTATGACGGTATTGGTGACAGGTATCAGCGGCTTGCTGGGTAATAACCTGGTTTTCCTTTTACTGGAAAAAGGCTATTATGTAAAAGGTGTTGCCCGCAATATCAGCAACCTGCCTTTTGGAGCACATCCCAGGCTAATGCTGATCCAAAGCGAGCTTACAGCCGACCTGTCCGCACATTTAAAAGATACAGACTGTGTGATGCATGTAGCCGCTCTTACACAACAAAACATCCTTCGTTATGATGAGTACCACCGCGTTAATCATACAGCCACCGCACTACTCGCGGAGGGAGCCATTGCTGCGGGCGTACCACAATTTATTTATGTAAGTACCGCCAACACTATCGGCTATGGTGTTCAGCAGGAGGATTTAAAGCTACCGGAAGATCAACCCATGCGGAAGCCATTCACGCATTCCTTCTATGCCCGGAGCAAGGCTGCGGCTGAAGATTACCTGTTACAACAAACCCAGAAAATTAAGGTACATATTGCAAATCCTACTTTTATGATAGGTCCCTATGACAAAAAACCCAGCAGCGGAGCTATTATCCTGATGGGCATGCGCAGACGCCTGCTCTTTTATCCGCCCGGTGGAAAAAATTTTGTTGCAGTAAAAGATGTTGCTGCCGGGATAGAAAAAATGGTCCATCACGGTGAAAATGGCAGACGGTATCTCCTGGCGGGAAACGATAATCTTAGCTACCGGGATTTTTTTAAACTGCTAAAAAGCTATACCGGCCAAAAACAACGGATGATCGCCATCCCTTCCCTCCTGCTTCAACTGGCAGGTTATGTGGGAGACCTGCTTCGGTTCTTCAATGTAAAAACCAGCTTATGTACCAATAATATGCGGATACTCCGCATAAAAAACTATTACAATAACACTACCTCTGTCCGGGAATTAGGGTTGCAATACCGGGATATCAGCCATGCGATTCCCGAAAGCGTAACCTACTTTAAAAAACATTTCCCCCGTTAAATCCATCTAATCTCTCTTTTAAAGCGTTTGTAGTTATTTCTCCACATAAAAAACCATTGCGGGCTTTATAAATTTTGTATTTTAGATTTTTAACCGCATTGATTTGAGAGAGGCCTTATTTATTAAGAAGAACAAAGACCGTTGGCTAAAGGACGAAGCTGAACCACCTGTATCACCTGATGAAATGGCCAGTGCTTTTACCCAAACGGTAGATGACCTTGCTTACGCTAAAACTTTTTACGCCAGCAGCAAAACCACCAACTACCTGAATAAGCTGGCGGCGCGGATGTACCTGGATATTTATCAGAACCGGAAGGAAGAAAGCAGTCGCCTGAAAACTTTCTGGAAGTACGAATTGCCGCTCACGATCCGCAAACATCACAGAACCTTATTATTCTCATTTGTACTTTTTACCGTTTTCTTTTTATTAGGCTTTTTTGTTTCGCGCCAGGATGTAGAGGTAGCACGTAATTTCTTTGGAGATAGCTACGTTAATCAAACCATCGAAAACATTGAAAAAGGCAATCCCTTTGGCATATATGAAGGAGGAAATCCTTTACTGAGCTGGCTGGGCATTATGATCAATAATATCAAAGTAGCATTTATCTTTTTTGTATCGGGTATTTTTTGTGGTATACCCACCATGTATAAGCTGGCAGAAACCGGGGCAATGGTCGGTATTTTCGATCAGTTATTTGCATCACATGGCTACGGTCTCCAATTCTGGCTGGTGGTTTTTGTACATGGTATGCTGGAAATAACGGCCATTATTGTAGCAGGCATGGCAGGATTCGTTCTCGGAAAAAGTTTCTTATTTCCCGGAACTAAAAAGCGTATAGAAGCATTTAGAGAAGGTGCTAAAGATGGTGTGAAGATCATGATAGGTATTATGCCTGTTTTTGTTATCGCCGCTTTTTTTGAAGGTCTTATTACGAGGTTGTATAATGATGCGTCCTGGCTGACTTCGCTGGTAACAGCCGCCTCCACCGTTTTCGTAATATGGTATTTTATTATTTACCCCATACAGCTCCATAAAAAAGATAAAGCGAAAGCTCTGTTGAACAAGCAAATTCTATGAGTTTCAAAAGGTATCATTTGTTATTTATACTGCTGCTGACCGGCATTTTAATAGGTAATACCGGGCAGGCACAAACTGATGCCATTGACTCTCTGTCATTTGTGGAGCCCCCTGTTGCAGATAGCATTCTGCAATCGGAAGAGAAGTATGATGAAGAAAATTATGAAAGCGAAGAGTCTTATGAGGATTCTATACACAGGGCTGAGACCAATGCATTTGACACTTTGAACCGTAAAGCAGTCTCTATTGCCTGGCATCAACTTCCGGCTGGGTATATCGACCATTTAAAAAGGGAGGACAATTTTGATTATGTAAAAAATGGCATCCCTGAACCTGAAAAACGGGATGCTCCTGAAATGAGCTTCTCAATTGGTGAAATATGGATATATGTAGCTATCATCGTTTTTCTTTTGCTGTTGGCCTGGTACCTGAAAGAGAACAACCTGCTGTTTTTCAGGAAGAAGCCGGCTGTTATCCAATCTGTTCCGCAGGAAGAACTATCAAAAGATATTTTTTCCATTGAATACGCAACTGCGATAAAAGAAGCTTTAGATAGTAACAATTACAGGCTGGCCATAAGGCTTCATTATCTTCAATTACTGAAGACCTTGTCCGAAAAAGGGGTTATCCAGTATCAGCCGGATAAAACCAATTTCGATTATATGTTACAGGTTCGCCAGACACCCCACTATCCCGACTTTTCGGGCCTGACCCGCCAATATGAGTATAGCTGGTATGGCCTGTTTCCTATCAGCCAGGCTCAATATAACCGGGTGGATCAGTTATTCAATAATTTTTATAAAAAGATCGGCGAATAGTGAAGAAAGCCCTGCCTTACATATTAACTGCGCTGCTGATATCATCTGTTGTCATTTACCTGGTTGCGTTGCGCCCGTCGCCCAAAAGCAGGAAGTTAAGCCTGAAGATAAGCCTGGATAAAAGAGACAAAAATCCGTATGGTGCTTTTGTATTGCATGAAAGCTTAAAAAAGTTCTTTCCCCGCGCCGGGTTTAAAATAAATTATGAATACCCCGGAGATAGTAAGGTTTTCGGCCATAATCCTCAGAACCAATTATACGTTATCGTTCAGCAGGATTTTTTTCCACAAGATTATGAGATAGACGACCTCATTAACTACATCCAAAGAGGTAACAGTGTATTTATAAGTACTCTAAACACCAATTCCCAACTGTCCCGCTTTATAAGGGCAAATGTGGAGAAAAGCAATTATATAGATGAAGATATAATCGAATACGACAGCGATTCTATGCAAGCCGCAATCACCACTCCCCCATTCCAGGGACAACGGCAGTACAGCTATCCGGGATACAGAATCGAAAGTTTCTTAAACCGGTCAGATAGCAGTATTTCCGAGATATTGGGATATGGATATAATGGTGAACCCAATTTCATACACTTACAAAAAGGAAATGGTCACTTATATGTTCATACATCGCCGATCGCTTTTAGTAATTATTTTCTTTTATACGATAATAATATCCAGTATTTCGAAAAAATTTTCTCTTTGTTCCCATCTGCTACCCCGGTTGTAATATGGGATGAATACTTTGGACGGCCTCATGCTAAAAATAACAATAAGAAACAATGGTTCGGGTTTATCATGAAGAACGATTACTTCAGGGCGGGTGTTTTAACGGCATTAGCACTACTCCTTATTTACACCTTAACCGAATTGCGCCGCAGGCAAAGGGTTATACCCGTTATCAACAGCCCTACTAACGATTCACTGGAATTTGTAAAAACAATGGGATTGTTATACTATGAGCGGGGAGATCATGGTAACCTGGCGCAAAAAATGAGTGCTTATTTTATGGAGCATGTCAGGAGCCGATACAAGATCTTTGCACAAACTCTTGACCACGACTTCGTGAAAGAGTTGAGCTACAAATCAGGTGTATCTGAATCTTTGATTAAAGATATTGTCATACAGATAAGCCGTATCAACAATGCAGAAGCATATAGTGACACAGAGCTGATCGCATTACAAAAAAATATTGAAGCGTTTCATAACAACGAATAAAAATTGAATTTATGGAAGAACCGATTTTCGAAAACCGTATTGATTTAACCACACTGAACCAGGCGGTTTTAAATATCACCGACGAAATACGAAAAGTAATTGTGGGCCAGGACGAAATGGTTCAGTTAATCATCACCGCGTTGCTGGCAGATGGCCATGTGTTGATTGAAGGTGTGCCCGGCGTTGCCAAGACGCAGACGGCCAAGCTGGTAGCCAAAGCAGTTGATGCTGCATTTGCCCGCATACAGTTTACCCCAGACCTGATGCCATCTGATGTGATCGGAACGCCGGTATTCAATCCGTCAGACGCCCGTTTTGAGTTTAAGAAAGGTCCCGTATTTGGCAATATTGTTTTGGTAGATGAGATCAACCGTGCCCCGGCTAAAACACAAGCTGCATTATTGGAGGTAATGGAAGAAAGACAGATATCAATAGATGGAACTACCTATAAAATGGACGCACCCTTTATGGTGCTGGCTACCCAAAACCCGGTAGAACAGGAAGGTACTTACCGATTGCCCGAAGCGCAACTCGATCGCTTTTTATTTAAAATCGAAGTGCCCTATCCGCAGGAAGAAGAGGAATTGAAAATACTTTCCCTGTTTCATAAAATGGGGAATAGCAATCCATTGGAAAGTGTAAATGCAGCATTGAACGGCGCAAAGATCAACCAGCTCAGGCAGCAGGTAAAAGAGATCTTAATTGAAGATAAACTGCTGGCCTTTATTGCCAAACTGGTGCACCAAACGCGCAATAACAAAGCCATTTACCTGGGCGCTTCCCCCCGCGCTTCGCTGGCAATCATGAACGCCTCGAAGGCTACGGCAGCTATACAAGGCCGGGACTTTGTAACCCCTGAGGACATCATCAGGGTAGCCGCTCCGGTACTCCGTCATCGTATTATTCTTTCTCCCGAAAAAGAAATGGAGGGTGTGAATGAAAATGAAATTATTAAACAGATCATCAACGGGCTTGAAATCCCGAGATAGAAAGATCCGGAAGTTAGCATTGAAATCATCCAGGCCTTGATGGAAACACATAGAAACATAGGCAATGATTACTAAAAAATACCTGGACAGTTTAACCTATGAAATAATAGGTAGCGCTATAGAGGTACATAAAGCCATGGGTAGAGGTCTGCTGGAAAGCGTTTACCAACAGTGTCTAAAAGAGGAGCTTATACATAGAAAAATAAATTTTCTCACAGAGATGAAAGTACCGGTAGTATATAAAGGAAAAATGCTGGATATAGAGTTCCGGTGCGATTTGTTTGTAGAAGGCTGCGTAGTAGTAGAGCTTAAATGTGTTCAGGAACTTATACCGGTGCACGAAGCACAGCTTCTGACCTATATGAAGCTACTGCGATGCCCGAAGGGCATTCTAATTAATTTCAATTGCCACAATATCTTCAAAGATGGTCAGAAAACCCTGGTAAACGAGTACTTTTCAGCATTACCTGTTCAATAAATCTATGTACCTATGTGTTTCAAAATAAATTCATTTAACATTTATCATCTTCATTGAAATCATTCTATCTAAATAAAATCGTATACTACATCGGCGGGGCCTGCTCGGTGCTTTACATGGCGGGGTATTTCTTTCACCCGTTTTACAGCATTGCATCTTTGCTGCTGTTATTGCTTTTAATTGCGGTGCTTGCCGACCTGGCATTACTTTATTCTAAAAAAAGCGGCATTGTGGCCACCCGGCAACTTCCCGAAAGATTGAGCATTAGTGATGAGAACCCCATCTCTTTATTTATTTCCAACCGCTACAATTTCCCGGTTAATGCTTTAGTCATTGATGAACTCCCCGTTCAACTGCAGATAAGGGATTGGGAGCGGGTTCTTCAGCTACCGGCCTTAATGTCAGAAACCATCTCTTACCAAGTAAAACCTTTAACGAGGGGAGAATATACGTTTGACGATATTAATGTTATAGTAACAGGTCCGTTAAGGCTTACGAGGCGACGTTATGCGATCAGCGCTAAACATACAGTGAAAGTGTATCCATCCTTTGTACAAATGCGACGATTTCAGTTGCTGGCAATCAGTAACCGCCTGGAGGAAGCAGGTATTAAAAAAGTAAGGCGCCTCGGGCATAGTTCTGAGTTTGAACAAATAAAAGAATATGTACGCGGCGATGATTATCGCACCATTAACTGGAAAGCTACCAGCCGCAAAGGTAGTTTGATGATCAATAATTATACGGATGAGAAAAGTCAGCAGATCTATTGTGTGATTAATAAAGGCCGGGTGATGAAAATGCCTTTTGATGGTATGACCCTTTTGGATTACGCGATTAATGCTTCGTTGGTACTATCCAACATAGCAATGGTTAAACAGGATAAAGCCGGTTTGATCACTTTTGCTGAAAAGATCGATAGCTTTATTCCTGCCGATAAGAAACCGGGACAAATGAACCTGATCCTGGAATCGCTGTACAAACAGCAGACACAATTCCTGGAAGCTGACTATGAAAAACTATACGCCTCTATACGTAACAGGATCACCAACCGCGGCCTGGTGGTGCTGTTCACTAACTTTGAATCCCTCGAAGGACTTAAACGGGAAATGCCTGCGTTTAAAAAAATATCCCATTATCATTTACTGCTGGTGGTATTCTTTGAAAACACCGCCATTAAGGGATTAATCCACTCCCATGCAGAAGACCTGGAGCAGGTGTATGTAAAAACAATTGCTGAAAAATTTGCTTTTGAGAAAAAGCAAATGGTAAAAGAGCTGCACCAGAATGGTATACTCAGTATTCTTACCACACCCGAACAATTGACTGTAAACACCATTAACAAGTACCTCGAGCTAAAGAACAGAAATTATATATAATAGTTGCCTATAGGTTGCGAGCATAGTAATATCATTTGTTAGTGATTTTTAAAAGCATCTTACATACTTTTGATTATTTACGATTCCCACCTGAACGTACCAGGTTATACCTTCTGTCCGTATGATTTACCGGGTTACATTTTCCAGTTACTATTTACATTAGGCTGCTGGCGTTGATCTGCTCGCCTGCAATCGAATTAATATACAACCGATTGTAAAAAAAATAAAATAATGAAATATAAGAGCCAAAAAATATGATATAATGATATGATTATTAATTATTTTTAGTATAAAATATAAGAAAAATAAAATGCAATCGATTGTATTAAATTACTTCTTATATTTGTATCCCAACCGGCTAATGATCAAATTAATTGTATGAAAAGAACAAACTTTAAAGACTATATCAGCACCATACCAGTATAATATTATTTATGCCTTGATAGCTAGCGCTTATGTTTATGGGGTCCAACTTAAACACAATTCAAATATAATTATAACACCTATTGCTTAGATCCAATTATTAAACCAACCGATTCAATAAACCGACAGGCACAACAACCGTGCTATTACATATTCTTAATACTTAGAAATACCAGCATATATAATAAGCCAGAAGTAAACTATTGCGTATTTCCAGCGGTTATTTAATTGTCATTTATACAATTAAATAACTTTCAACTTATAACCTTAAAAAGCAGAAACCATGTCAACGAAAACCATGCTTAAATTGAAAAAACTAGATCAGCTAATAGCCCGAAAGACCACTGGAACACCCCTGGAATTATCCCAAAAGCTGAGAATTTCTGAACGATGCGCCAGACAATATATCGAAATGCTAAGAAGCCTGGGAGCGCCCATCGCTTATTCGCGAAGAGATAATACTTATTTTTATACAGCTAACGGATCTTTTAGTTTCTTTTTTACACTGCATTAATAAGAACCATTAAGATCATTCTATACTTGCCACTATGCTTTTACACCCATATACCGTTTTTCTAAAAAAAGCTACTGCACTTTTAGTCTTTATCGGACTGTCGCTTGCTTTGTCTGCGCAAACAAAAGACGCGCTTACAAAAGGTTCAATAAAAGGAAAGATTAAAGACTCTACTTACAATTTTATGCTTACCAGCGCTACAGTAGCTGTATATAAAGACAGTGACAGTAGCCTTTTACAATTTAGCCTTCCGAACAATTTTGGAGAATTTACTATCCCTGACCTGCCTTTCGAAATGCCGCTTCGCCTGGTTATTTCACATGTAGGATATCGTACATTTTTAAAGAAACTGTCTTTAGGCAAGCAAGAACCGGGGATGGAGCTAGGCATGTTATATATGCACCAAAACACCGATAAAGACGGTAATATACTTGAAGAAGTAGTAGTAAAGGCAGTGCCTCCCTTGCGCATGAATGGCGATACGGTAGAATTTAATGCAGATGCTTTTCGGATGCAAGCTAATGCCACTGCCGAAGACCTGATGCGGCAATTGCCAGGCTTTACGGTATGGGGCGACGGTGAAATTACCTACAACGGCAAAAAAATAAATGCCATACTGGTAGAAGGCAAACCGTTCATGGGTAGCGGTGATCCCACCCTGGCTACCCAAAACCTGCCCAAGGAAGCATTGGACAAGGTGCAGGTATACCAGCAGCGGGACGAGAAGAACCCATTGGACAGCACCTTATTTGCTAACTTAAAGCTAAAGGAAAATAAAAAGACAGGCTACTTTGGTAAATTGAGTGCGGGTTATGGAACCGACAAACGATATGCAGCAGATGGCATGTTGAGTGGATTTAACAAAAAACTGCAACTGAATACAGTAGGCGCATTTAACAATATTAATAAGCTTGCCAACAGCACCGATGTGTTGCTAAAAAACAGCTCCTTTAAAGCAGATGGAACCAATATTGACTACCAAAGTGATTTTAATATGCAGGGCCTTAACCGGCCCTCTGCAGCCGGTATAAAATTTCAATATGATTTTATACCGGATGTACAGTACCAGAAAAGCAGCCGTCTCAATACTGATTATTTTTTAAGTGGCAACCGTGCTCATATCTTCAATAAAGGCACAACCAATAACTTTCTGGAAGCAGATACGATCCTTTCCAGGAGATCTGAAAACACTAATAATAACCGGTCGCGTGACCAAAGGATCAACTCCCGATATGCCTGGGATTCGGAATATATGAACCTCAGCTTTACGTCCTCTATGAGCGAATCACACAACAACAATATAAGCGAAGGGACCTCTGAGCAGGAAAAAACAGGTATGGGTATTATCAGTAGCAGTCTCACCCGCAACGAAACCGAATCTACTAACAGAAGCCTGCAAATCGGTACCGAATACAGCAACCGCGAGAGACATTCCTATAATCAAAAGAAAAGGATACCTGCCGCATTCACGATCGGTTATCATTTATCTGTTTATGACAACGATGGCTACAGTCGTAACCAAACGCAATTCAAATCCAACATTAATGCTGTCGATAACCGAGCTTTTGACCGTATATACAAGACCCGGGATGCCAGCGGTACAGCCCACACCATCAGCGTCCGCTACCCCGGGCTTTCGAGACTGATATTTAACCGGCACAGTTTCGGTGGTGTGCAAATGGAGCTTTCCGGTAATTTCAGTTTTAAAACCGAAGATTTTTCCGACAATGTATTGGACTTAGATACACTTTCAGAAGCTTACGAAACCAATAGCTACCTCAGCAACGCTCGCCGTGCCGTAACCCGCAACCTACAGCCTGCATTTAATGTATCCAAAACATTTTACAAAGGGCTTACCAACCGTTATAACAAATGGGTGTCTATACAGGCAAATTTCAGACAGCAATATTTTGCCATGGATCATCGGGCCACACAATCTTTTCAGAACTTTTCTTACTTGTATGCTTATTTTATACCAGGCGCTTCCCTTGAATATAGCAACCATCAATATGGCAGCTACGAGGTAAGCTATGGGCTTCATTACTCAACGGCTGTTACCTATCCAGGCGTCAACAATATAGCGCCGCTGGTAGATAGCTCCAATATCTGGTATATCCCTAAAGGCAACCCGAACATAAAGCCGCAGTACCGGCGTGAACTGGCTTTTTCCAATACATTCACTACACGTACCCCTAAGAACCCTTTAAGCTTTACTTTAAAAATGGGTGCAGGCCGCATCAACAATAATATTACAGACAGCTCTATTTACGACGATTCGGGCGTTCGTACCGTGTATGCAGTCAATGTAGATGGCAACCAATATATAAACGGGGAGTATAGCGTCCGCAAATCTTTCGAAGTACAGAAAAACATTACCCTGGAAGCACACGCGCGGTACAATGTAGACATCAGCCAAACACCACAATATATCAACAACCTGCTCAATACCAGCAAGAACAACTACCAGAACATATTAGGCAACCTGGGATTCAGATATAAAGACCTGTTTAACTTCAAAATTGAACAAAGTTTTGGTATTTACAAAAGTAGGCAGGAAGGGTTTAATAACAACCAGTTTAAAAGTACCAACCCCTATACCCGGTTGATAGGCGTCCTTCAATTTCCTAAAGGTCTTTCCTGGAATACTAATATTACTTATAACCAAAGTAAAAGTAATAATGCTAATGCGGTATACTTTACCATCTGGAACGCCAGCCTGACCTATCGCTTCCTGAAAGGAGATAACGGGGAAATTAAATTTTCGGCACTGGACTTATTAAGGCAGAATAAAGGGATTGTAAATACCGCCTATGCCAATACTCAAACTTTTACCCGGGCTAATGTGTTACAACAATATTATATGCTGACATTCTCCTACTATCCCAGGAAGTTTGGAAAATAAGCGTATGGATAAAATCAGCGTAGCGAATCCTTTTGCGAAGATGCAGAGATTGATTTCTGATTTGCTTCAAAGAAAATAGCTCAAAAAGTCATGTCGCCTAGCTTAATAGTTTTCGCCTGCAATACTTCATGCGGATGTCGTCACTTCCGAAGAAACTTCTTGTGATTCTTGGTCTCTTTAAAGAACAACATGTTATCCTTCCTTCAGCTTCATGCGCACAATAACCGGGTTGCTTTTGCGATTTTGAGTTTTGAAATATTCTTGAAGAACGAGCAGATACTGAGAATTTTTATTCCCTGATGTTTAGTTTGTTTCAAACATCTCCGGCTATGAAACATTGAAATAAAAAGAAACATTATCAATATCAACGATACTTTTGTTAACCTTTGACTTAGAATAAATCGGTTGAAAAAAGTTTTTTTCATCAGTTGTAATTCTTTCCCACGACGAAAGCTTACCGCATTGAAAAATCATAAATGAAATTTCTAATTATTTGCCGTCCTTGTCTATCGTATTATCCTCAACTAGATGTCATAGCTTAAAAGATTATAATCTTGTCATGTGAGACTATGTTTCCAGTGAAAGAATCAATGATGGCTTACGAAATGTATAATTTTCGTATAACGAATCAAAATCAGCTATGCTATTAGGCTGGAATATTGTTTCAAGTATTTGATACTTGAATGGTAAAACGAATTGATATAATTTTTTTGCCGTGCCCGGACTAATGAATATATAGTAAAAAGAAGGGTGTGCCAATAAAAGCTTATTGAAATATAGCCTATAAGTTTTGGTTTTGGGACAAATACTTTCCTAATACATATAGCTTACTTAAATCATTACGCGAATCTTTCTTAATAAAAAATGAGCTGGATATATAGAAAGTCTCTTTTAAAAATATCAAAAGATGCAATTCGCCACCTTTGTCATTCTCACTATTAAGAGACATGTAAAATCCATTCCCCATGTAATTCCATATAGCAACAATTTCTTGTTGAATGTTTCATTAGAAACGGCTTCTTTCTATGCGCTTTTAGCGGAATATTTTAATATAAAGGACTTGGCTTCGGAGGCAAACCAATCAATGTGGTATTATCTTGTTCATCTTTAAAATTTGTACGAGAGTCTTTGCTTTCTGTTGTAGAAACTTTTCGCTAATGAAGAAAAAATACGCATCGTGAGTATCCTCATCTAATATTACACATTTCTACTTCAAAAGATATTCCGATACAGTGCCGCTGAAGGCTTGATCAGGATTTATCCGAATTTTCGATACTTCCTGCGCTTGAAACAAAGACCCTCATAACCCTCATAACCTAAGACACATAGTAACCATTTCCCGCAATTTTTGATGTATTCAGCTCTATATCATGACACAATCCTCTTTACCAATTTTTGAACCTTAAATTGAACTACTTGTCATCCTTCCTTCAACTTCATGCGCACAATAACCGGATTACTTTTGCGATTTTGCGTTTTGAAATATTCTTGAAGAACAGGAGAATATTGAGGGTTTTTAGATTTGGCTTTATCTTTACTATTGAATAAAACCAGCGAAGATAAATAACTGTAAAGGTATTTCTTATAGGGTATAATTCCTCGCATCTTTGAAGTTTCTCCCATTATTGGTAAAAAAAATGATTTTTCGCTTGGAGTTATTCTATCAAGGGAAGACAGCTTTTTAGATATCGTATCATATATGAAATTATATTGATATTCGTTAGCCGAATTATTAAATGAAACTACTGACGAAGGCGTACTTATTTTATAAAAAAGTTTTGAACCTGAAAAAAACACATTTGTCGTATTAAGAATTAGCTTACGGTTAGTGTATATAGACGATCTTACACTATCTAACAACTTGTTATTGCCTGATTCAATAATGTTTTGAGGTAGTACTCTGTTGGCAGGGAAAATAAATTGGCAAACTTCCACTGCAGTGTCTTTGCTGACTTTGTATAAATTGAAATCTAGCGGTGTTGTGATGTAAAAGGCACCGTCTTCTACAACAGAGGGCAAACCTACATATCCTGGAGCCAGCTTTTTTGTTGCTGCAAGCACATTGTCTTTTACAAGAACGACATTTTTGTATAACGAGTCATTCTTGTATATAGAGTACAAGTAAGCCGGAGCAGGCATATGATTATTATCTCTATTAAAAATTTTGGAGTTGGTATATAAAAAATACTCGTATCCGAGTGGTTTAGAAAAAGTTTTTAACTTAGCTTCTCCATCCCCATTCAAGCTATTAACACCTTTTAAATCAACCTGCATTTCCGGTTGCACTTTTTTGCCCAGCAGGCTAAAATAATTAAAATAAATTTTTGATTGATCAGGAGAAAATTTAAATGAAACGATTTGATTTTTACTTTGGTCGTGAGTAATAAATATTTGTCCATTGACTTTAGTAACAAATTTCCCTTCGGAAGAAAAAAAGTATATAGCCTTGGTATCTAAATCAGCAACAACAAAACTGCTATCTGTTATTAACAAATCATTAATATCTCCGAAAGTGCTTTCTTTAGATGTTTCCAAAGGGATATATTCAATTTCGTCGAAATATTCAGACGCCACACCGCCATAGGCGCGCGAGGGGTCTAGTCTTAACTTTGGTACTTGGGCATACATTTTAGACATTAAAAATGTAACACTGCAACCAATGAAAAAAACGACCAATAAACATTTCTTTATAAAAAAACTAGTCTTCATGTGATATAGAGCTTAAGAAATTATCAAATAAATTGGGGAACCTGCTATCCGGTACAAAAATTTTACGAATAGTGCCGGATTTACTTAGTAAAAAGAGATAGGAATACTGTGGCGAATCTATATCCATCGGTAAATCTCCCTTTTTCTTATAGAAAATCTCAAAATTCATTTTTGCCCCTTTTCGCCATTGTAAATATGATTGCAAAAGAGAAAAATCAACGAATGAATAAATTTTGGTATCTGGGTTGTTTTTATTGAAGTCGCGTAGTTTAGCCACAACCATGTCATTGCACATATTACAGCCTATTTCTGTATACCTCAAAAACAAGGAATGTTTATTGGATTTTATAGGAGCAATGAGATTTACAAAAATCGAAGAATCTTCATTATTCATTTCTTTGCATTTAATAAAACTGCTGTCTTTAATTGTAAATCCGGCATACTTATTTGAAAAACTGATGTTCCTTTCTAGGTACCCGATATCATTTTGCAGATCGCTTATACTATCGTTTTGAATTTCTATAGCCCTTATTTCTCCCTTTTTTATCTTCGTGTACGCAAAAAAAGAAATTAAGCATATACAAAAAGCCAAAATAACTAAAAAACTATTCTGTTTCATTCTTAAATTTTACTTTGATTAAATAATATGCAGGCAAATCAATGGATAAACCTCCCATCAGTCTATTCCCAGGTAATAAGACTGATTTTAACTGTGCTCCTGAAAGTATAGCAAGGTGCTCATCTTTATACTTGTCGTACTCGACTAGTGGAGGTAAAATGATTCCAAATCTTTTATTTTCTGTCAATGCCTTTGCTGTAGTAAAATCATGCAAATCTTTTTTAGATATTAAACTAACAAAATTTTTATGCTGTCCTTTTTTGTAAAACTGAGAAGTAATATATATTAAACGTTTGTTTTCCAGGTAGTTTCCATTAGGAAATGCCAATCCATCAAATAAAGCTATTCTTTGATCACTCGGAGTAGGATTATCAACATTAAACTTATCAAAATTCTGCTCAATTATCGACATTAATTTGTTACGGGAAACACTCCCTTCAGTATATTTTATTTCAAATCTTCTTGATACGCCCGTTTTAGTAATACTATATATACTAGGGTCAAAGTGTTTATAAAAGCGAAGGGTATCGCCATATTGATAGAAGGATTTATTATAAGTTAGCACCAGTAACCTTCTATCGCTCGAAGGAAAACTAAAATAACTTTTGTTGGGTGTCTTAAAATTCTCATCAAATATATCTATTAAAGACCGATTGGGATTATATAAATTAAAATTGGCGAATCCTACATAATCACTGCTTTGAGAAAAACGCGCCAAATGCGAATAATGACGCGACTTATCTCCCTGAACAGTTTTCATCAAATTTAAAGACGTGTCATAAACGGTTATCTTATTTTGGGCAAAGTCATAAATAAGCATCCCGTTTTTATCCACAAAGCAATCTGCAATATTAAGACCGTCGGTAGAATCAGTTCCGTTTTTCGCTATTGTTTTTATATAATCTCCACTCTTATTAAACGCAATCACCCTCCTGTCTCCAGAAGAATAATTGAGGACTACATATTGTTCTTGACTTATAGCATATAACTGAAATGGATCAGTTAATGGGACGTTGACGTTTTCATTTAATTTAATTATACTGATCGTGTCTATCAAATTTGAAATGTCAACTGTATCCTTAAGTAACGAATTATTTATGTTAATTACCTGTAGATTATCCTCACTAATTTTATTTCCGCAAGAGATTAATATAACTGATAAAAATGTGATGCTCCAAAATACGGATAGATTTTTCGTCTTTATTGAGTTCAACCCTTTTTTACTTCTTGTGATTATTTTTTTTCTCATTGATTATTAAATACAGAGTTTTGAATTGACTTGGATTTAGTGTAGTTTAAAAAAGCTGACTGGATTTTTTGAACTGCATCATAAACGTCTTAGTAGAAAATCAAAAGTCATGAAACGAGTTTGAGATTCATTTATAAGCTAAATGCTTGCAGGAGTCTGCTACTTCTATGTATTCAAAAATTCCATCGAGTTTTAAAACTCGATGGAATTTTAACTTTCAAAAAAAATCATACTTCATTATGACCGAGCAATTTTTGACTAAGTGTCCACAGACAGCAATAAATGAAGCGCCTATTTATCACATTGGTTATCGCTTGCCTCACCGGTACAAGAGAGCGATCTACAAGATGCGGGTTTTCCAGCCTGTGAATCGCAATCTACTTTTTCCTTGTCGGTTATTGCACACTTACGGGTTACTGCCGTATAGCATGGATCTTTTCCCGCTCCCGACTCACCTGACTCGGTAAATGACATTCCCATAATACTAGTAATGGTGATGCATAACATGCCAATAATTACTCTTTTTTTTCTCATAAAATTTATTTTATTAATTAATGTCAATGGATCGCTAACTATTATTAAAAACAAGCTACATTGCTTGATTGACCAAAACAATCAGTTTCTGTACAAGATTCAGACGTTTTGTTACCGGTAACCTGACAAAAGGTTCTGTCGCCTAATGGAATATTCCCCCATGGCGAAGGAATAGAACCGCAACTTAATGTAGTGAGATTAAAGCACTTTTTCCCCCCCCCGCTTGACTCGCCTTCACCCGTAAACGAGTTCAAACTAACAAAAGCAATAGCGGCTATCGCTGGCACTACAGCCCATTTAAACATTTTTTTCTTCAACATAAATTTTGTTTTAAGATTTAAAAAAATAAAATAACAATAGCAAATGTATCCGCGCCCACGGCACAAATATTGCCGGGAATTTTTTTAAAAAAGTTTTTCATATAGCTTGTTTCATTTTTGCAATGGTGTTATTAAAGTTTGTTTAGCCAAAGCTTTTATCTGTACTACTTCTGCTGAAGGTATCTTTACTGGCATGGCGAGGATTGCATGGGCCACACGTTTTGCATGTACACTATCGCCAGCAGCCTGGTATAGCTGCAAAAGATCACGCTTTAAAACAAATTTGTTAGGCAAAAAATGACATAGCCATTCTTGTACAACAAGGGCTTTTGTAATCTGCCCGTCGGCTGCATAAGTTTTTGCTAATAGGTCTACCGTCTGCCGGCTTATAAAGTAAGTACGCGCTTCCTCCAAAGTCGTTACGGCTTCGCGGTGGTTGCCGGCTTCAGTTAATACGGCGCCATAAACGGTTAAAAATTTGCCATCTCCATCCAATCTTTTTTTCAGTTGGGGATATACACCCAAAGTTTCATGGGCCGGTTTAAAAGCATTTTGTAATTGTTTCCAGCGTCGGAATGCATTAAAAGTTGAAGTGCCATGTACAGCCGCTATGATAAGTAACAGCAGCGCGATACTGGTTAAACAACCCTGCATCAAGCGGTTGAATGGCATACCCAAGCCGCTGCGTACAAGAGAAAAAGCAGGCGACCATCCTATAGCTACTGCCGCAAAAAAACAAAAAAAGAACAGCCACAAAAGATAATTTACATGCAAAGGATAAGAGGTGAAACTGCAAGCCAGAATCGCTACCACCGTTAGCTTTAACGCTGCTAAAAACTTTTTATCCCGGTGCGTGCGGAGGCTGAAAAAAAAAATCACCGCAATAATAAAAAAAACAAAGCCGATCAGACCTATTTCTTTTAGCAACTGAAGCGGCTCGTTGAAAATAATATAACTCTCCCCAGCGCTCAGAAAAAATGACCTCGGAGGATGGGGATTCATAGCGAAATAATGCGCCTGCCATTGCGGATAATACCAGCTAAAACGCCCCAGCCCAGCGCCTGTAAAAAAATGATCGCCGAGGTGCTGCCCTGTAATTTGCAACTTCATCATGCGCCCCAAAGCAGAAGCCTTTTTCATGCTAAACAGGTAGTAACCTCCACCTAATACCATAGCCAATAGCATCATGCTAATGATTAGTAAGACACGTAGGGATATTGCCCGTACGCTTTTTTTAAGAATGTTACCATTTTTCAATAATAGCCAGCTGGCAAAAACTACAGCACATGCAACATAGGCGGTGCGGCTTTGGGTTTTATATATCAAAAAAAGCGTAGCAGCCAACATTAAGGTAAAAACTATTAACCGGGGCCTATTGCTCTTCAAATGCCCCCGAATACACTTCCCTGGCGCTTCTACTATTACAAAAAATAAGAAGGGCAATTGCGTTACCAGGTACATGGCCATTACCCCGGAATTTTGAAAACTACCTTTAATTTCAAGGCTAACGTCGTCTGTATAAGCAACAGTGTGCAGGTATTGCATATATCCCAAATACAACTGGTAAAAAAACAACAGGCACACCAATACCAGAATAATATGAATCAACTTTATCGCAGGAGTCATCAACAAAGCCCCGGCAACTAACATTACCGATACTACAACCGTAAAATGTTCGTTTCCCCAATGATAATACTTACTGAAAAGCATTAGACAAGCTACAGGCACCATACACAACAATAGCAGCCCTTGCTTTAAAGACAACCTGCTCCCGTGAGCAATGATATGCAACATGATCAGCACACCAGCTACCGGCCACACCCATACCAGGTAATACTGATTGTTTATTTCTATTTCATAATTAAACGAAAAATGATAGATAAAAGCTAAGTAGCTAATGACACCTGTTGTTAACAATAGGTATAAGCCCATAGCTATCCAGGATATAGCCTTCTCTTTTCTCATCAACTTCGTGTCCATAGCACTTTATACTTTTACATATCTGTTAGGTGCAACCTTACCAAAACTGCTGTTCGCCATTGGTATACTCAAATATCCTTTCCTCTTTTCCGCCGCTATGGTTCTTAAGATAGAGCAGGGCGCCTTTGGGCACTTTAAAACTGAGCGAATCGCTGGTTGCCTCCATCTCGCCGGCCGATACCCACTCGCCATGCCGCTCATAAAACAATTCATAATGATTCCCGGGATAAACAAAATTGACATTATTGCGGGCGGTGTAAACAATTTTATTAATCTTTTTCCCCATGCCCAGATCCAACCCTGCCCAACCGCCATCTTCCAAATAGTAATCAAAAGAAGTATTCGGATCCCTGTCAAATACATTCGTATAATTGTGTGTTTTAATTTTTGCATCGTCATTAGGCGTACCTATCATTTCGCCAATTAACGGTGTTTCATCTGCTTCTTCTTCATAAAATCCTACTTCTGCCACGTTGCAAAAGCTACCCTTAGGCCCCATATATCTTACATAGCGGTAGGTTTTACTAGCTGGCAACCTTACTACATCCCAAAGTCGCTGTGGCTTTTTCTTTATTACAAACAAAGTGTCTTTTGAACTAAAATCACGGCTGTTGCTGCCTTCAAACACGCCTCCTATCATCCTGTAGGGGTAGGTGTAAGGTAGACGGTACTTATGGGTTAAAACTACTTCTTCTTCATGCGAACCATAGATATAGCGTTTCGCGCCGGTTTCTTTATCCAGGAAAAAAGGATCGGATATTATACGTATTGTTCCCTCCTCATAAGTTGCCAGCCGAAAGACAATACCTCCTTCTACATTATTAAATCGTACCTGGTTGCCCGAGGTGGTGCTAATACCTATAGGTGCCCAATCCAACCAACTGGCAACACAGAGATATACTTTCCGTTCATTATCCATTTTTTCATAGAGGCTATCGCAAGAGATCACTATCTGGTGATTTAACTTACCGGTATACTGCTGGGTGACATCCTTAAATAAAGGTTCCTTAAACCACGGATGGATATCTTCTCTTGGAGAATATACAACCTGCTGCATATTTTTATCAATACCAAATGTTTGACGATATACCTTTCCCTTCCGGTTCCAGTAGGTAGGAGCCGCTTCAAGCTCATTGGAAGTATACGTAACCGAACAAAAATAGGTATCCCGGTTTTTGTCCAGCACAAAATTCCAGTCGTGTCCCACGTTCATATCAGCTCTCAAAAACATCACATCCCTACCGCAGGGAATGCCAAGCGCACGACATACATATATAAACAAATCCGAGCTCTCCCTGCAGTTGCCCGAATGCCAGTCCACAATATCCGGTCCTACGCTTGGCCCATAAAAGCTACTTGAGAACTGAAAAGGTCTTCTCTTTTTAAGAATATTGAGCACCACTCTCGCCACATATTTCGGATCTTCCGCCTCCGGACGTCTGCGTATGCTGTCGAGCATAGGGTTAAATAATTCGTAGACTCTTTTTCTCCATGGCTTAAGCGCCTCATTGCCCACCCGGTAAGGCAGTACATATTCCTTAAAATCTTCAAAGGATACATTCTTGCCCCAGGGCTGTTCACGCCAGGCTTTAAAAGCATAATCAATATTTTCAAACAGATAACCGGCATCCATAGTAATATCCGAAACGCGGGTGAGTTTATCGTAGCTGAAAGCACCATATACCTCGTTCACTGAATCGATCACCTTTTCTGGCGCAATTCCTTTACTACGTAACTCATACAGTTTTCGGCAGTGATCCATTCCTTCACCGGTATATCCAAAATGATAAGGCAGGTTTTCTATGAGAAACCTCGCTGCCTTCATTTTTTGAGTATCCCCTCTGTATTTTTTTAGTACGATATTCAAATGCTTGTTTTGCTCTACCATCTTTTCTACTGTATATCGTTGTTGGGCTTTCGTTGCTACTGAAGCGATATACAGAAAGAAGGATAACAATATCGCCTTCAAAAATATAGTTGACTTAGAGCGTCGTATGATCTTTATCATTTTGTTTCCGCCATTTTAACTTTAGCATTATAAAGCGTAAAAGTAGTGTTGCTCGCGGCACAAATACTGCCGGGAAGAAAAATCCGGCGCTTATAATGATCAGTGCCCCCAGGGAAAGTTTGTGTGATATTACCTTCAAAAGTCTAAAACCTATAATGAGAAGTAACAGCACGTAAGTGTCGTTAAAACAAACAAGATTGAGCAGAATATACTAGCATTACTTTTTGCATATTCGATTAGAAGTATACATTTTTATATTGCTTTTTGAAACACTTATACAAGTTTGGCTTATACTCTCAAGACGGAGAATGACCATGCATATGCAGACGACAATCCCATTATTTCTCGGAGCCCCGCAATCAGTTTCTTACATCAAACACCATTGTTAACAATTAGCTAACTTTTTGTTCAAACTGGCTTAACCGTTTTAGGTTGTAAATGTCATTGTTTTGTCGAAACAACTCGAAAATGAAAAAACTTATTATGCCTGCTGCGATAATAGCCGCTGGTATTACGGCTTTTGTCGCCTGTAGAAAAGACAACAATGAAGCTCCTGTTATTACACCACCCGAAACTATCAAAGCCCAATCTGCAACGCCTTCCCTGGTTTACATGATGAATGGGTTTACCGGGGTGAATATATTCCCCTTAATCAGCAGTGAGGATGTTCTGGAACAAAGTCCTGGCTTTATCTACGGCGCACAACCTGATGGTGCCGGCTTTATGCGAAACCCCAATGGCGAAGGCTATATTATGTTGAACAACCACGAGATCAACCAATCGGTTTCAAGAGTTTATCTCGACAAAAACCTAAAACCCGTTAAAGGCGATTATATCATCGACTATACAGGTGGCGCAAAGAGGCTTTGTTCTGCAACATTGGCTACCACTGAAGAACATGGTTTCGGCCCCATGTTCTTAACCGCACAGGAATCAGGTGTAGAAAGTATGATCATCGGTATCAACCCGCTGGCATCTGCTGCTGACAAAGGCAGAACGGACAGAACTTTACCTGCATTGGGAAAAGCATCTATGGAAAATGCAGTACCACTTCCCAAAGCGGCTTTCCCCGGCAAAACAGTTGTTTTCATGGGTGAGGATCAAAGCTGGGAAACGGGCCATGTAAGTGCCGGTCAACTGGTAATGTATGTATCTAATACGGTAGGAGATCTCCAAAACGGCAAATTATATGCTGTAAAAAGAAAAGACAATAACCAGGTAGAACTGGATATTGTAAAAGGGCAAAGCTATGATGTGGAGTTTGTGGAAATACCCAATGCGAAAGGCTTAACGGGCGCTCAAATCAATACTACTGTAAATGATTTAAAAGCCATTCGCTTTTCAAGGGTAGAAGATATCGACTACAGGAAAGGAAGTGCGCAAAACAATCGCGAGGTTTACTTTACTGCTACCGGGCAGTCTCCTGATAAAATAAACCCGCAGGCTGGTTATACCATGTGGGGGCGAGTTTACAAAATTGTTTTAGACAGCGCAGACCCTACCAAAGGTAAAATAGAAGTAATTGCCGAAGGTGATTCTAACCCGGGTAATGATCTTATTAATCCTGATAACCTTTGCGTAACGGAGAACTATGTTTACATACAGGAAGATGGAGATTCTTATTACACGGCAGCCAAGCACGATTCTTATATCTGGCAGTATAGCATCGCTAATAAAACTTACAAGCCATTCCTGAATATGGATCACAAAAGAGAGGATGCAGCATGGGTGAACCGGTTTTATCAAAATACAGAAAGAAGATTGGGATGCTGGGAGTTTGGAGCTATGGTAGATATTTCCAACGAAATCGGTGTTCCTAATACCTTCATACTGAATATTCACCCGCATACCTGGCAAAAAGATAAGTTTGTGAATCCTGATGGTGGCGGAAGCACCAATAAAGAGGGAGGCCAAACAGTTATCCTAACCAACGTTCCAAGATAAAATTGATTGAATCAACAGAAAGAGCCTTGCCCTTAACCGGGCAAGGTTTATGTATTTATAATGAAGAAGATTTTTCTGGTATTAGCAGGAATTACAGCGTTTTTATCCATACAATTTTTAAGCTGTGGTAAAAAAGAACATTCGGTAGCTGAGCTGCGACAACACCTGACCGTCCAGGTTGATGAATTCGAAAGATATTTAACGGATAGTTTGCAACCTTTATTAAATTATCCGGCCGAACGGCAACAGCTGCTTGCCTCCTTTAAAGCACTCCGCGCTCACTACAAAAAATTTGAATGGGCCGTCGAGTATTACATGCCTTCAATCGCCCGTTTTGTAAACGGCGCTCCTTTGCCGGAGATCGAACAGCCGGAAGTGGTAGTGCGGGAGCCACATGGCTTGCAGGTAATGGAAGAATTGGTTCTGGAAGATATTATTGACTATGCTGCGTTAAAGCATGAAACCGTATTATTAAAAAGCTACTGTATTTCGATAAAAGACAATATAGAAGCAGGGGGTTTTACGCAGGAGCAATTGTATGATGCTATTAAAAAACAGGTATTCAGAATAATCACACTGGGCATTACCGGCTTTGATGCACCTGCTGTAAAAACAGGTCTCGCCGAAGCTGCTGTATCGCTCAGCGAATTAACAACCATCATACCTTACTTAAAAGGGCAAATCGATTTGAACGGTAAAATAAATGCCGCTGTCAGCTACCTTAACAATAACCCTGATTTTGATGCGTTTAACAGAATGGTTTTTATTAAAGATTATGCCAATCCCATAACACGCACATTGGCTGCACAGCAACAACAAGCAGGCATAGCGCCCATCCGTTTACAGGGGCTGTTAAAATCCAGTGCTCCAACATTGTTTGATGAAGGCATTTTTGATGCCTACTTCCAGGAAGCAGACTCCATAGATCCCAGGTTGAACCAACAGGTAGCACTGGGGAAAAAGCTCTTCTACGATAATATATTATCCGTGTCTAAAAAAAGAAGTTGTGCCAGCTGTCATAACCCTTCATTGTATTTCACTGACGGGCTGGCCAAAAACGCCGCCCTGGATGCTGGAAAAACACTGTTACGGAACACTCCTACTTTGTTGAACTCGGCATTGCAAACCGCCATGTTTTATGATCTCCGTTCGCCCTCTTTAGAGCACCAGGCCAATAATGTGATCAGCAATAAAGACGAAATGCATGGCGACCTGGACCAAGCCATATGTGCGTTATCAATCGATACATCTTACGTGAAACTGTTCGGGAATGCCTATTCAACTAATACGGTTACCAAAGAAAATATTCTCTCTGCTATCGCCAGCTATGTAAAAAGCCTGATAGGACTGAACAGCCGGTTTGACGCGTACATGAGAGGTAATAACCAGGCAATGAATAAGGAGGAAATTGAAGGCTTCAATCTGTTTGCCGGTAAAGCTAAGTGTGCCAGCTGCCATTTTATCCCTTTATTTAATGGCGTGGTTCCTCCCGCATTTGCCAAAACAGAAAGTGAAGTGTTAGGTGTACCATTAACCGCTGATGGCAGAAAAATGGACACCGATACCGGAAGATTCAAGATCATTAATGTTGCACCTTACATGCATGCATTTAAAACGACTACTGTAAGGAATACGGGCATGACCGCACCTTACATGCATAACGGTGTTTATAAAACACTGGAAGAAGTGGTTGATTTTTATGATAAGGGCGGTGGCATTGGACTTGGCTTACAGGTAGATAACCAGACACTGTCTGACGAGCCACTGAACCTGACACCTAAGGAAAAACAGTTATTAATCGCATTTATTCACACGCTTACGGATAAACTGCCCCAGTATTAATATCACTTCACTTTATAAAGCCTCTTATCCTGACCACCGGGCAAGAGGCTTTTATATTTATATGCTACATATATTCCACCATTAACAGACCTGCATTTACCGGATTGGGGTTACCCCCGCTTCAATTCTCCGGCTTTTCCACTAAATTGCCGCATGCCTATCATTAAAGAAAGACTGGAAAAGCAGTTTAACGAAGTTTACAAAAATCTGAATACCGAACAAAAAACAGCAGTGGATACGCTCGAAGGCCCTGTAATGGTAATTGCCGGTCCAGGTACCGGTAAAACACAGATACTGGCGGCACGGATCGGGAAAATATTGCTGGATTCGGATGCCTTACCCGAAAACATACTTTGCTTAACATATACCGACGCAGGTGTGGTTGCCATGCGTAAAAGGCTGCAGCAGTTTATAGGCGCCGATGCTTATAAAGTTAATATCTACACTTTCCATGCTTTTTGTAATGATGTGATACAGGACAATCTTTCCCTGTTTGAAAAAACATCGCTTGACCCCGTATCCGATCTGGAAAAGGTGGAATATTTTAAACAGCTTATTGACAAGTTCACCAAAGAACACCCGCTTAAAAGATACCGGGGCGATGTATATTTTGAAGCTAATCCTTTAAGCAATTTATTTTCCGCTATGAAACGGGAGGGTTGGACGCCCGAGTATATCAGCGACCGCATCGATGCTTATATACAGGAACTGGCAGAGGATGAAGCCTACGTATATAAAACATCCCGTGCAGGAAAATGGCAAAAAGGAGATCGTAAGCCGGCCTACTTTGATGAGCTAAAGCGCATGGATAAATTACGTGCAGCCATTGGCGAATACGAGAACTACCAGGAGATCATGCGGGTAAATAAACGATATGATTTTGATGACATGATCAACTGGGTGATCAAAGCATTTGAAGAAAATGAAAATCTGTTGCTGGATTACCAGGAAAAATATCAATATATATTGGTCGATGAGTTCCAGGACACCAGCGGCACCCAAAACAAGATTGTACAGTTGCTGATCAATTACTGGCAACAACCCAATGTATTTGTGGTGGGTGATGACGATCAAAGTATCTACCGCTTCCAGGGGGCGAATGTGCAGAACATGCTGGACTTTGCAAAACAGTATGAAAACGATATTAAAAAGATTGTATTGACCAGCAATTACCGTAGTATCCAGCCCATCCTGGATATTTCGAAAACACTGATCAATCGGAACGAAGAACGGCTCATCAAACAAATACCAGGACTCAGCAAAGAGCTGATCGCTGCTAATGTTGCCATTAATGAATTGCAACACACGCCTGAAATTTTTGAGTACAACACCATGGCTGATGAAATGGCGGGCATTGTATTCAAAATAGAGGCTTTGATTGCACAAGGCACTCAACCGGGCCGCATTGCTATCATCTATAAAGAAAATAAATATGGGGAAGAGCTTTCCGACTACCTGAGGCAAAAAGGCATTCCCTTTTACAGCAAACGTAGTACGAACTTATTACAAAGCCCGTTCATAAAAAAGATCATCACGTTATTGTATTACCTGGAGGCAGAACACGATATTCCTTTTGGAGGAGATGAGCTGTTGTTTGAAATATTGCATTTTGATTTTTATAAAAATCCACCCATAGAGATTGCAAAAATTAATGTAGAAGTCAACCAGAAAAGATTTAAAGGTGAAAGTACATCACTCAGGCAATTGCTATCTGAGAAGGCCAATGCGCCGGCAAAAGACCTGTTCGATGAAGGGCTACACGCCAGTCTGAAACGTAGTTCAGCTGTAATCGAGCAGCTGATAGCAGATGTTCCTAACTTAACTATTCAACAGTTGCTGGATAATATTATCCGCAATGGCGGCGTACTTACGTATGTCATGAACAGTCCTTTGAAGGTAGAACTGATGCAATCCCTGTCTGCCTTTTATAATTTCATCAAAGAGGAACATCGTCGTAAGCCTGCCATGAATCTCGCAAGCCTGGTGCAGTTATTACAGCTGATGGAGCACGAAAACATTCCCCTTCCGTTAGTTAAAACAACCGGGAATGACAAAGGCGTTAACCTGCTTACCGCACACGGCAGTAAAGGACTGGAATTTGAATATGTTTTCCTGGCCGGCTCTAATGCTTCTTTCTGGGAGAAGAAAAGAAAAATGAACCGGGGTTACAAGCTGCCTTCAACGATCTTCTCTTCGCAGGCTAAATCGAGCGACGAAGAAGAGTTGCGCCGGGTATTCTATGTGGCGCTTACGCGCGCAGAAAAATACCTGTACATATCTTATGCGAAGTTAAATGCAGATGGCAAGGAATTAGAACCCTCCATGTTTATTGCCGAGATCATGGAACAGCATGCCTTAACCGTGCAAAAACCACAGATCAGCACCGAACAGATGATCGAGTTTCAACACCTGCTGTTCACCGGGCAACAGCCGGTTATTGATAGTCTTGAAGATGATTTTATTGACGGACTGTTATCCAGGTTTGTAATGAACGTTACCGCATTAAGTGCCTACCTCAACTGCCCTTTAAGGTTTTATTACCAGAACCTGTTGCGTATTCCTTCCGGTAAAAATGAAGCAACGGAGTTCGGAAGCGCTATCCACTTCGCGCTCGAAAGATTGTTCCGTAAACTGAGAGAAACAGAAAGCTTTCCACCGGTTGAAACCATGATCGATGATTTTAGCTGGTATATGATGCGTCATCGCCAGAACTTTACCCGGGAAGCCTATGCGCGACGCATGGAGCAGGGTTCTATTATCATTCCGGCTTACTATAAAAAATATATCAATAGCTGGAATAAGGTTGTTTCAGTAGAAACCAATATAAAAGGCGTTGTAGTAGAAGGCGTACCGCTAAAAGGTAAGCTGGATAAATTAGAATTTAACGGGAAGGAAGTAAATGTGGTGGATTATAAAACCGGCAATGTAGACAATGCACTGCCTAAGCTAAAAGCACCGGGAGAGAAAAACCCGGATGGCGGTGACTACTGGAGACAGGCGGTGTTTTATAAAATATTGCTGGACAATTATGAATTAAAAGACTGGCGGGTGGTGAGCACTGAATTTGATTTTATTGAGCCGGACAGTAATAATAATTTCCAGAAGCTGAAGGTGGTTATTGAACCGAACGACGTAACTACGGTGAAAAACCAGATCAAAACCGTTTGGGATAAAATACAGGCAAAAGACTTCTACAAGGGTTGCGGAAAAGCTGATTGTCACTGGTGTAATTTTGTAAAAGACAATTATTTATACGTGAAACTCGATGAGATTTCTGAAGATGAAGACGAATAATTCCTGGTCAGCTAAAGCAACTGTAACATTTTGAGGGTTTCCACGATTAATAGGTATCGGTCATCGGCCAGGTGATCGATTTATCATCTTATAAACTCAAAAAACTTGTTTTATGAAGAGAAGCCTCCTTCTTACCGTATTGCTCTGTTTAGGGATTGTGGTTATAGCCCAGAAACGTAATGGCGAATCGCCCTATCGTACCGAATCTTTCAGTAGTAACGCTATTAAAAATCTGAAAGTTGAAACCAGCGGAGGCGCCATACAGGTTAAAGGTGGTCAGTCCAGCGGACTGTTAGAAATGTATGTTACTTCTAACAATTGGAGCGACAGGAAGTCCCCGTCTGAAATTCAGCAGATACTGAATGAATATTATGATGTAGATATCCGTTCGCAGGGAGGTACGTTAACCGCTACGGCAAAGAGAAAAAATATAAAATGGTCGAATAAAACATCACTGAATATTTCATTTATTATTTATAGCAGCAGCCAGGTAGATGCCGATGTTCGAACAAGTGGTGGCAGTCTCAACCTGCAGGATATAGCCGGGACGGTGACGGGCAGAACCAGCGGTGGTAGCATCACCGTCAAAAATCTTTCAAAAAATATTGACCTAACTACCAGTGGCGGCCAGATCAAGGCAGAAGACCTGGATGGCATGGTGAAGCTCAATACATCGGGCGGTTCATTAAGTTTATTGAATCTTTCAGGTACGGTAAGCGCCCGCACCAGCGGCGGCTCCATTTCTGCCACCAACATTAATGGCGACTTTAATACAGAAACATCGGGAGGCAGCATTCATCTTAAAGAGATCGACGGTAACCTGGATGCGAGAACCAGTGGCGGGCAAATTACGGCAGATTTAAAAGCAACTCACGACTTTGTTAAGCTTCGCACTTCTGGCGGTAGCATTCGCTTGAAAATGCCGGAAACGAAAAATGCTCAACTTGATCTGAAAGGCGACAAAGTTCGTATTTCGGAACTCCGCAACTTTAACGGTACGGTTAAAAAAGATCGCGTAAAAGGTTCCTTAGGTAGCGGTAACCTGTTAGTGGAAGCTTCTACTTCGGGCGGATCAGTAGAGGTAAAAATGTAGCAATTGATACGCCGGTTTGCCGGCATCCAGCACAATATTAAGAATATTACTGTTCAGGCTTTATGCAGTTAGTTACTTGCATAAGGCCTGATTGCTTTAAGCCAATCGTTATCCTTTGCAATTGTTGATCCCCTTACAAATGTTTCCTGAAAAACACTTTCATGACCCGGCTGGCCTAGTTAAAATTCCTTTTGACTGATTTTTGAAAATAGGCCATGATTGCCGCCGCAATAACTGACTCCAAAATCTTTTCGAAAATCAGATACCTCCAACTAATCTTGCTTTAGCTTCCTGTGACGGGCGTTTTATGCCAGGTTTTCCTCCCATTACCCACCATGAGAAAATTGATAACCGCATTTTAACCGCCACTGGTACGATCTTACCCACTTTTTAAAATAATTAAAATGATTGCTCTTTTATTAAAGTAATGTTAATATTTTGGTAGGAAGAGAAAAAGTTTTACAAAGAGAAATCTCCCACACTGTAACATTTATTTACTAAACACAAAAAAAAGCTGCGAATGAAAAAAAAGCAATTTTTTCTGTGTGTGCTATGTTTTTTTACAGGCATACACGCGGTGTTAGCGCAAACCACGCCCATTACCGGTAAGGTACATGATGGCAAAGGAACTCCTATTCCCGGCGCTACAATTATGCAACAGGGTACCAGCAAGGGGGTACCCACCGACGACAACGGTTTTTTTTCAATGAACGTCACGGGCGCCAACCCCACACTGGAAATTTCTGCTGTTGGTTACACTAAAAAAATCTTTCCTACAGAAGGGAAAAAGGAACTGGACATCACATTGGATGCCGACCAAAGTAACATGGAGGAAGTAGTTCTCATAGGTTATCAAAAAGTAACCCGCAAAAAGTCTACAGCATCCATTGCAAGTATTTCAGGCAAGGAAATAGAGAACCTGCCGATGTCGAGCTTCGACCAGTTAATGCAGGGACGCTTATCAGGCGTAAATGTGCAGAACTTTAGTGGTGACCCCGGCGCAAGAGCTGCCGTAAGTGTTCGCGGTAGTTCACTCGTTAGCTCTCAATGGGATCAAAATAATGTAGTAAGTTCTCCATTATATGTTATAGATGGTGTGCCACAATCAAATGAAGAGTATGTAACGCCCGGATCGGGCACCGGAATGAATTACCTGGCCGGTATCAACCCTAATGACATTGAGTCTATTGATGTGCTCAAAGACGCGTCTGCGGCAGCTATCTACGGATCAAGAGCAGCTAACGGTGTTATACTTATCACTACCCGAAAAGGTAGAAGCGGGGCACCCAGAGTAACCTTGTCTGGCTTTACAGGATATACAGAACGCCCTAAACTAAGGGAAGTAACCCTTGGCACTACAGAGAGAAGGCAGAAATTAAGAGTACTTCAGGATCAGCTTACCTACACACAACAACAACAGTTGCCGTATTTGCTAACAGACAGTCTTAACCCGGCATATAACGGTAACACCGATTGGCAAGACCTGTTTTACCAAGCAGGCTCTGTAACTAATGCAGACCTTGGAATTTCGGGGGGAAGCGAAAACGGATCTACCTATCGCTTTAGTACCGGATACTATGATGAGCAGGGTATTATTAAAGCCACAGGCTTCAAGAGATACTCAGCCCGGTTAAATATGCTTACTAAAGCAATGAAGGGTAAACTGGAGATCAATCCTATCTTATTCTTTACACGTACTACAAGAAGCCGGGGCTTAGGCGCTGACCCAAGATTAGAAAACCTGAGTATTAATCCGTTTAGCTTAGGCGCAGGCAACATGCCCTCTTCCCTATTTAACTTAAGTGAGGCCAAAAAGGAATCGATACTGGCTGCATATGATGAGAGCCTGGACAAGAACCTTTCCAATGTCTTTAACATGAATTTAAACCTCTCTTATACTTTTACCGATCACCTGAAGCTTAATTCACTCAGTTCTTACCGATATACTACGTCCAGGAGAAATTATAACCGCACCAGCGCTATGGAAAGTTTCCTCGGCAACTATTCCTATACTTACAGCGACCAGGTAGAGGATATGCTTACCTCCAATTACTTATCGTATACCAATACATGGGGCGAGCATAATTTTAGCGGCGTTATAGGTCAGGACATCCAGTTTAATGTTTTTGAAAATACATCCGTTTCCGGCGCCTTTGGGTCAGCAGACAATATTAAAGTGGTACAGGGCTTCCTTCAAAAAAACCTGGCAGGTTATTCTGATTACCAGGCGTATGGTCTGTTATCTTACTACAGTCGCCTTTCTTATGATTTCAAAGATCGTTACCTGTTCTCCTTTGCCGGAAGATGGGACGGCTCTTCCAGGTTTGGGGCGGGTAATAAATGGGGCTTCTTCCCCTCTGCCTCAGCGGCCTGGATACTGTCGGAAGAAAAATTTTTCCAGAACTTTTCCTCGGCAATCAACCTTTTTAAAATCAGAGGTTCCTTCGGTACATCAGGAAGTCTGCCATCTAAGAATTACCTGCAATACAATCTTTACAGTGTAAACGCGGGCTCTTACCCAGGCAACCTGGGTTCCAGTTCTTATAATGGCGTAACGGCTATTACGCCCAACCTGAAAGATGGCGCTGCGCAATCGAGCCTGTCCTGGGAGAAATCAAAACAATGGAATATCGGGCTTGACTTTGAAGTTGAAAAAGGAAAATACTCCGGATCCATTGATGTTTATAATAAAGAGAGTTCTTTACAGCTGTTCTCAGTAAACCTGCCGGTAACCACGGGCTACTCCAAAGCCTTAACCAATGCTATTGGTGTAAGAAATGCCGGGGTTGAATTAACACTGGCTGCTAACCCTCTGCCACAAAGCAGTCCCGTTAAATGGTTTAGCCGGCTGAATATCAGCTACAATAAAAACGCGATCATGAACCTGCCTAACAATAACAGAGACCTGGTAATGGATGGCGACCGGTTTGACAAATCGCATATCCTTTCAGTAGGTAGCCCTATCAATGCGTTCTACCTGTACCGCACATTAGGCGTTTTTGCTACAGACGATGATATCCCTGTTAATCCTTTCACCGGTGCTAAATACCGGAACTCAAACGGTACGTTCACCGCAGGCTCTTTTTATATACAGGACGTAGACGGAGATTACTTCACCGATGTGTTTAACAGCGGCATCAACCCGGATAAGATCCCGATGGGCGACCCTAACCCAAGGATAACGGGTGGATGGACCAATAATGTCACATGGAAGAATTTTACAGTGGGCTTGTTCTTCAATTTCGTATTTAAACGAGATATATTAAACCTCTTCCTGGCAGATCAATTCAGCAACTCTACTGCCGGAGATCCGCAGAACAATTTCGCTCAATACTCCACACCCAACCTGGATGCAGTTAATATCTGGCGTAAGCCGGGAGACCAGGCAACTTATGCCAAATATGACTTAGGCACTTATTTGTATTACTATACGTCCGCTCAAAGCTTTTTCTTAACCAAGGGAGATTTTGTAAGACTCAAAAACATTAATGTCCAATATAATGTGCCGGCACCTATCATTAATAAATGGGGCCTGGGCGGTTTTAAAATATTCGGAACACTTGATAATGCTGCGAGGTGGCAATCTTCAAAACTGCTGCCGGATGCAGAAAACGTAAACTCCTATGGTGAGTATGCAGGTGACGGCTATCCCATCCCTAAAAAATATACAATAGGACTGCAGGTACTGTTTTAATCCTGGCGTTTCAATAGAATTTTTTAATTCCAAATAATTAAAAAAATGCAATACACAAATCAATACCGATATCTTTTAACCCTGTTGATGTTAGGTTGGGTTATCAGCAATAGTTCCTGTAAAAAAATACTGGAACAGGAACCCCAGAACTCTACATACGACCAGGTTTTCTGGCAAACAGCAAAGGACTGCGAGTCTGCCATTGCAGGTAATTATTCCCTTTTAAGGGCTTCATTTACCGCCACTTCTGCTTACGAAGAAAATGCGTTCCGCTATAATATGTATGGAGATGCGCAAACCACCTCTACCAGCTATTTTACGATCAACTACAATGGGGACGGATTAGAAGGCATACAGGGAGGAGACTTTACGTTCCAGTATAATATTCAAACACTGGGAGACTGGACCGTGTTTTATAAGACCATTGCCTACAGTAATATTATCCTTAAAAAGATACCATCCATCCCTGATGAAAAGTTAGCCAAAGATGTGGTGAATGTTCAAACCTTTAAGAACAAGATCATGGGTCAGGCCCTTTTTATAAGGGCATTGAGTTATTTCCAGCTGGTGAAGGTTTGGGGAGATGTACCCATTGTAACAGAGGCCTATGATGACGTACTAAGCGCTCCGCAATTGCCAAGATCTGCCAAAGCGGATGTTATGAAACAAATTGAAAACGACTGTCATGCGGCAATGGGCATGCTCAACTGGGGCAACGAATCCGTACAGGAACGGGGTGTTATTGCCAATAGAGGATCTGTTTACGCACTTTTAGCTCATTTATATTTATGGCGTGCAACCATGACGAATGTTAACAGCGACACGCCCATTATGAGTGATGTAACCAACGCGGATACCACCCTTAGTACGCTGATGGCGCGTGGCGGATACTCGCTGGTAGATACCGCTAAATATGGCGACCAGTTTAATAATCCCTCTACCGAGAGCATTTTTGAAGTTGCCATGAGTGAGAACAACCAGGAAGGTGCTTACTATCATATTGGCCTCGGATTTCTTACCGGCTCTTTAGTAGAGGGGCTGGGCTTTAGTCCCAGGTTCTGGGTACCCGACCAATATATCGACAACCATTATGGCGTAGAGCGAACAGGGTATGGAGAAGGTTGGGTTTTCCGCCCCGGCGGATGGGAGTGGTTACCGGTAAAAGTAGTAGGTATTCAATATTACATTGTAGAAAATGGAGTAGAAATTAACGTTACCGATGATGCGGATCTGTCTAATGGCAATGCTTACGTGTATTATGCAGATATCGATGATTACAAACTGGAGCTGGTGGGTGGTTATGGCCCTGATTTAGGCGAAGTAAGGTATCGGAACAACTTTGTAAAGGTTGGCGCCCAGGGTTCTAATCTTATTAAATACAGGAATATTATTTACCGTAACCCGGGCAATCGCACCAATGCATACCTGAGCAACAACCTTCCTGTTTTCAGGCTGAGCGATATGCGTTTATTACAGGCAGAAGTAGCTTTGTATAAAAATGACCTATCTACTGCTGCGCAGATCATCAATTTCTTCAGGGACAGGAATAATTCTTCATCAGTTAGAGTAAGCGCTACAGACGGCAAGTTTAATCTGACCAGGGAATACATGCTCGAAAGAGGTAAAGAACTGTATATGGAGGGGCAGGTATACTTTGACCTGTTGCGCACCAGGATGTATACGGAGTTTATTGGTTGGATGAGTACCACCCGGTTTAGAGGTGAGGGCTTTTACTGGCCTGTTTACCCGCTGCTGTTTAACGATAACAAATTCCTGACACAAACATTATACTGGCGCGGTAAAGTATAATGATCATTCATTCACCTAAAAACTGTAATAATGAAAAATAAAATGTTAACAGTCATTATAGCCGGGATTATTCTTTTAACAGCCTCCTGTAAAAAAGATTATGCGGTAGATGGCGGTAAGTCCGACGAAAATGTAAATATGACCACTTATGACTATCTGAAGTCAAAGCCTATCTTTTCATCATTGGTTCGCCTGATTGACAGGGCAGGACTTAAAGATGCAATAAATCAGCAAACCACTTTTTTTGCCACGACCAATTACGGGGTAGACGAGTATTTAAAAGCGATGAAGAATATCAGGGCCATTGAATTAGGTAATGAAAATATTACCTATACCCTGGACAGCATTCCCCTATGGCGGCTTGATTCTTTAAAGACTTATATATTCCCCGAAAAAGTTAGCAGAAATGTATTAACTACTAAAGGTGCTTTTTATCAGTCCAGCTTTGGAGATATGACCAATACCCGCATTAAACTGGGCCTTGCCAGAACCTATAGCTACGGAGTTTACGTGGATTATGTAGACTATGTAACGTATACAAAAGTGATAGGCGGTGACGACACCGAAGTGCTGGTCCCGTCCGGTATTCCACCGACAGAAGTGGACCGGGTCGTATATGTTCAATCGTCGGGCATTATTACCACAAACGGGGTGGTGCATGTGTTGGATGGCTTTCACCGTTTATTCTTTAATACCAATAATGCCAATTAACGGCAGTTATATTCAGTTTAAATTTAAAACAGGTAAATAATGAGAAAATATTTAATACCCGCTTTTACCTTGCTTGTTTTGGGCGCGATCAATTGTAAAAAAATACAACAAGGTTTTTTAAGCGAAACGCTACGGTATACATCGCCCGACCTTTATGCACAAAGAGGCCTGGCATTGGTTCAATCAGCTAAAATTTTTGCTGATGGCTCCACACCTCCTATTAGTTTCGAGCTGCTCAACCTGAGGGACAGCTCCGGAAAGCCTTTACCGGAGGCTTTTAACACTAAGTACGATGTAACCGTTTTTAAGCCAGGCATGTCCTTTAATGCAGCAACAGATACGACCGTTGCGTTGTTAAATGCCAAAAGAGAAACCGTTTCTGTTTTTCCCATGGACTTCAATAAGGCCAGCGGACAGCTCTCATTCAATAAAGCAGCATTGAACATTCCTCTGGGTATTTACAATTTTGATATTAAAGCAACCAACAGTGCCGGTTCAAGAGTTTATCCTTCATTTGGAAGGATTCATGTGGTTGATCCTACACAGGAGGATATGTTTTTAATAGAAGATAATGTCAACAATGCATTTGACCTGGCGGGTACTACTTTCGCCAAAAGAAATCCTATATTAAAGTTCACAAGGGTATCGGCAGACGGCGCAAGGATTATCTTAAAGATATCGGATAAGAATGGTTCGGCATTTAATCCCCGCAAGGGAGAAGTAATTGCAAGAGGCGACCGTCCTACATTTTTAAGCTATGCCAAATTTAACCCGGTTGTTTTTACGGATACAGCATTGGTTTGCGATTTCGAAGTAGCCCCTTTCCCACTGGCGAAATATATAGCCGGCGGTACCGACTGGGGCCACCTGATCTACTATCGTATCCCGGAAAAAAACATCATTTTTGACGGATCTTCCCTGGGAACATTAAACGCTAATTTAAGATTTGCCTTCACCATTAAAATGGAAGGTACTTTTATTATAGAATACCAGTTGCCGGATGCGGTAAGGGTACCAGCGCCTTAACAATATTTCCAGGTGATGGTCAAAAAGGAGGTGCGTGATAAGGAGCTTCATGCACCTCTTTTTTATTACAAATGTCCCAATATTGTTAACTTCACAGAGGATAATCACACACTGTAATTAAAATACAATAGATGTTCGTGAAATTTTTGACATCCCTTGTTGTACTCTACTTTGGTACCCTTATGCAGGCCGGGGCTCAAAAGAAGATCATATCTGACACCCTGGGTTATTTGAAGCATATTGAAGCTCGTAAGGCTGAGTTTATCGGGCAGCCTTTTTCAAATTTACTGAGCGAACTCAAAATAGGAATAGTTACTTTCGGTCCGATAATGTCCAATCCTAGTGATGTGTCAAAAGAACCTTCGACTACTTTCATGTTTTTAGTACCAACGACTGCTAAAGATTATCAATACCCGCATATGAGTATTATCTGGCGATCTCCTTTAGATTTCGACGCTTCTGCTGCAATAGCAAGCAGATCTGCTACTTTTGGCGGTTGGAGCGGCGCTGCAATAATAAATTATAAAAATGCTATTGTAGACGATATTGTAATTGGCGGTGATGAAACAAAGAGACAACCGCCCGAGGGTGGCTGGGTAAACTGGAAAGATTTAAAACGACGACCAGTAAAAAGAAAATCAATACATCCAAAGTAAAGAAGAAATGTGTTGAAAAACCTTTTCGTTGCACCTGCTATCTACAACCCATATTTATCCACCAGGTAAACCAGGGCCGCCATATTCACCGCACCCAGCTCCAGCTCCCTTTTATTCACCGACTCAAAAGTATCGGTGCTGGCATGGTGAATATCAAAATAGCGTTGGGAATCGGGTAAAAAGCCACATAATGGCGTGCCCAAATGCTCTTTTAAGGGTGCTATATCGGTGCCGCCACCGCCACGCACCAGTTCATTACAACCGTAAGGACCGATCAGCGGCAACCAGCTTTTAACCTTTTCAAAAACAGCATCGCTGCCATTAATACTGAAAGCTCTCGGAGTAAACCCGCCTGCATCACTTTCTATGGCCAGTATGTGCTTTTCGTTACGGGACTTTGCCAGTTCTGCATATTTGTCGCCACCGCGCACACCGTTCTCTTCATTGGCAAATAATACAAACCTGATGGTATACCGGGGTTTATAGCCCAAAGCTTTTAAAGTCCTTAAAACTTCAATAGTTTGGGTAATACCAGCCCCGTCGTCATGCGCGCCTTCACAATTGTCCCAACTATCCAGGTGACCGCCAATGGTGATATACTGGTCAGGAAATGCTGTGCCTTTTAATTCGCCAATAATATTATTACCCTCTGCATCCGGCAGAAAGTATCCATTTGTTTTCAATGAGATTTTGACCGGAGCATTCTTTTCCAGTTCAGCTGCCAGCCAGTCGGCATCGCGTAAGCCTAATGCCACTGCCGGAATTTTGGCATACATGGAATCATAGCGCGTTCCCCCGGTATGAGGCACATTGTCTACACTATGGCTCATGCTACGCACTACCACACCTATAGCGCCGTATTTCGCAGCCCGCGATGGTCCCTGCGAACGATACTTCGCCGCATCTCCATAAGCCTCAAAAGTGCGTATAAACCGGGGATTGAACTTATAGTTATAAAAAACGATCTTTCCCCTTAACTGATCCTTTTTCTCTTCCAGTTCATCAAAATTATTGATCAATACTACGGGTGCTGTAAGCAATTTGGATGCCGTACCTATTGAATTGCCTAATGCAATCACATTAAGCGCTTTCTTTTTATTATCATTTAATATGGCCGTAGCCTCATCTTTTCCGCCACGTACCCAATGGGGTACCATTACGGGCTGTTTCAACACTTTGTCGCTTCCTGATTGCTGCAGCAACTGGTACCCCCAGTTTTCCGCCTTATACATTTGGGGAGATCCGGCCAACCTGGCGCCAATGGTCTTGGTAAGCGTACGCAAATTATCGTAGGCTTTGCTGTTGGTGAGCACTTCATCGGCTATTTTACGAATAAACTGCTCATCAGCATTCTGGGCTGCCAGGCTCATGCTAAAAAATAAAGATGCGGCTACAAACAATTTATGTTTCATGCTGTTATGGTATGTGTTTTGAGTAAAGATAAAAAGTCTGGACCTGATTTACAGGAACAGGCCTCTTTACAGATTGTCAAATATACAGGGTGAAGTATGCCTGGGTTCCAGCGGCATGCATTCCCCGGTTTTCATTTTGCCCAGGACATAAAAATAACAAACTGCGACAATGCAGAAAAAACTAATAAATACAGAAACGGCTATCTTTAACACATGCGAATAGGTATTGTTTGCTATCCAACATTTGGTGGCAGTGGCGTATTGGCCACAGAATTAGGTAAGGCCCTGGCTCAAAAAGGCCACCAGGTGCATTTTATAACATATCAGCAGCCGGTAAGGCTAAGCGCTTTTAATCCCAATATTTATTATCACGAAGTACAGGTACCTACTTACCCGCTTTTTGACTTCCCCCCTTATGAAACAGCGCTGGCCAGTACAATGGTTAATGTCATAAAAAACTATAACCTCGACCTGCTGCATGTACACTATGCCATTCCCCATGCATCGGCGGCATACATGGCCAAGAAAATACTGCACGATGAAGGATATGAAATCCCGGTCATTACTACATTACATGGAACAGATATTACACTGGTGGGTAAGGATAAGATGTATTCGCCTGTAGTGGCTTTTTCCATTAATAAAAGCGATGTGATTACAGCAGTATCGCAAAACCTGCGCGAGGAAACCCATAGTACTTTTGATATCAAGAAGGAAATAGAGGTTGTATATAATTTTATTGATGTAAAGAGGTTCAACCGGAAACCTTTTGACGCTTTCAAAAAAGTGCTGGCTCCCAACGGCGAAAAAGTCTTATTACATGCGTCCAACTTCAGACAGGTGAAAAGGGTGCCTGACGTAGTGGAGATTTTTTACGAAGTGCAAAAAGAAATACCTTCCAAACTGTTGTTTGTGGGTGATGGGCCCGAAAGGTTACCGGCAGAAGACCTTGGTCGTAAATTGGGTATTTTTGAAAAAATGATTTTTGTAGGTAAGCAGGAGCAGATTGAAGATGTATTTGCTATTGCAGATTTATTTCTACTCCCCTCCGAATATGAAAGCTTCGGATTGGCTGCACTGGAGGCTATGGCTTCTAAAGTACCTGTTATTTCCAGCAATGCAGGAGGCTTAAAAGAAGTAAACATCGATGGCATTACCGGCTATACAGCCGATGTAGGCGACGTGAAAACAATGAGCGAAAGGGCTATTGAGATTTTGAAAGATGACGCCACTTTACAAAAGTTCCGCCAGGGTGCTTTCGATCATGCCCAGCAATTCAATATGGACGCCATCATTCCGCAATACGAAGCTATTTACAGGAGATTTTGTAAGGATTGCTGATACGAAGCGGGTAGGGAATAGAAATGAGGAATAGCAAGTTGCTAGTGGGATTAGCCTTTAGAAAATATTTCGATATTCAATGTTTAATTAACAATGTAATAACCGCTGCGCCTCTATCATCTCTCTGCGCCTCTGTTCCTTAGCGTTCTCTGCGTGAAATAATATTAGATTACGGGCGTGAAAATATTATCGTCCCAAACGACCGGAAATCCTATTCAGTATTTCAGTAGCCGCGTCTATCTCATCTTTTTTATTAGAGATGCTTTCCACATTAAATCCAATAGGAATTTGTTTGGATGCCGCAAAGTCTATCAGCTCATTAGCGATCATTACCGAAGTACGAACCGATGTCTCCAGTATGTCCTTGGAATGTTTGAGATCATTGTATAACCATTTGGGCACTTCTATGCCCAGCCATTTCATAAACTCCAGGGTTTTAATAGAACCACAGGGACTGAGCGTAAAGAAGATGGGTTTCATTTCATAGGCATTTTCAAGGGCATCGTAATAGTAATCAGATAACAGGTTCTTGGAGTCGAACACATTGTAAACGCATTGAGACACAAAAAAGCTACAGCCATTTTGTATTTTACTGAAGATCCTTTTGTTCTCATCACCCTTTTTTGAATGTCGCTCGGGGATAGTTACACCGCCCAATAACAGCTGATCATGATGTGTTCTTTTCAGATCATATGCGTCTGTCAGGCTAAAGTTGGTTTTATCTACCTGCTCCTTTGAAGAAGCACCTACAAACACAAAATGCTCCAGGTCCTTGTTATTGCTCAACCAGCTATTAAAACTATCACTGGTTTGGTTAGCAATACTTTTATATACAATAACCGGTTGGCCAACTTCACTTAAATAGTTCCTGTAATAGGTTTCCGGCGCAACGGTACGTATAAACGGATAGATACGTTGCTCACTTGTTCTGTCACTTTCATCCTGGATATCATAGAGTATAATACCATCCACATCCAGATTTCTCATGCGTTCCAACTGCTTGGCAGCAATAACCTCCAGCTTTTCCTGCTCAGTTGTAATTTTGGGTGGTGTGAAACTATACAGCAGCAACCCTGTTTCCGCATTTTCTATTTTTTCCCGTAAGGCCTTCATTCTTTCTTTTAATAAACAATCTATAACGCTAATATCGTCCTTTTAAGCAAGCTTTTTACCCATTTCCTGCATGTCCACCAGCTTGCGGTAAATGCCCCCTTCAATTTGCATCAGCTCATGATGCTTACCCCGTTCTGCAATTTCGCCCTTATTCAGTACAATAATTTCATCTGCGTTACGAACAGTACTTAACCGGTGAGCAATAACCAGGGAGGTTCTGTTTTGCATCATATTATTGATGGCATCCTGTACCAACCTCTCACTTTCTGTATCCAGGGAAGAAGTTGCTTCATCCAAAATAAGGATTGGAGGGTTTTTTAATACCGCACGCGCAATCGTTACACGTTGCTTCTCTCCGCCACTTAGTTTCGCTCCCCTATCTCCGATATTGGTTTCAAATTTCTCCGGCTTATCCTCGATAAAGCGTAAGGCATTGGCCACTTTAGCAGCGCTTTCTATCTCATCCTGCGAAGCGTCGGGATGAGCCAGTGTTATATTGTTGCCAATGGTATCATTAAATAAGATAGGCTCCTGGCTTACAATTCCGATCTGTTCCCGTACGCTTTGAATGCTATAGTCTTTGATATTTACACCATCCACCAGTATCTCGCCATCCGTCACATCATGAAAACGCGGCACTAAGTCGGCCAGGGTACTTTTACCCGCCCCGCTGCTTCCTACCAGGGCCACAGTTTTTCCTTTGGGGATGGTCAGGCTGATGTTTTTGAGAATGGGGGTTTCATTGTAAGAAAAAGATACGTTTCTAAACTCGATACTCTGTTCGAATGATGTGAGCTGCTGTTTGCCGTTATCTTCCACATTAACCGGGGTGTTTAATAGATCTTCAATACGTTCAACCGCTGCCGCACCAGCCTGCACATTAAAGAATGATGTAGACAGGGACTTTGCCGGATTGATCATCATAGCGAAGATGGCAATAAATGCAATCAGGTCTCCCGCTGTAAGCGAATCGCCGGTTAATATCAGGTTCGCTCCGAAATATATAATAATACATAAAACAGCTACGCCGAGTAACTCAGTAAGAGGAGACGCCAAATCCCTTCTGGCTGCCATTTTTTTATTAATGCCAAGTAAGGTATTATTCAATGTTACAAAACGATTATTCATGATCTTCTCGGCACAAAAAGCTTTAATAATACGAATACCACTTAATGTTTCGTCTAATATAGATAATGTATCGCCAACTCTTAATGAGGCCGCATTGCTTTGCTTTTTTAAAGTACGGCTAATTCTTCCGATGATGAAAGCGGTTGCTGGTAAAAGAATCAATAAAAACATGGCGAGGCTTGGACTGATGGCAACCATCGCTACCAGGTAGCTGATAACCGACACCGGATCTTTGATCAACCCCTCCATAGTATTGATAATAGAACTTTCAACCATCGCTGCATCATTAGTCATGCGGCTCATAATATCGCCCTTTCTCTGTTCTGAAAAATATCCTACAGGTAGTGTCAAAACCTTTGCATACATATCATTTTTTAAATGAATCGTAATAGAACTTCTGACAGGCACCGACAGAAGAGAAGAAAGATATAAGAGTAAGTTTTTTAAAAATATTGAGACAATAACCAGAATACAACATATTAAAACAGCTTGCATCTGGTGTCCTTCATTTACTAACCGCACCAGTTCCTTTCCCAGAAAATCCCCCCCGGGCAACTTCTTTAGAATGTTCTGTCCGCCTATACCGGGTTCGTTAAAAATAATAGACATAAGTGGCGCCAGCATCCCTAACGAAACAACTGACAATGATGACCCCAAGATGGTCAAAGAAATATACAATGCAATTTTGCCCTTATATAAACCGATGTATTTAAATATTCTCCTGAATTTTTTCAATTGATTTAAATTTTTAAAGCCCACAAAGGTAACCATTTACACATTCTGTGGTAATAAAGAACTAGTAAAGCTTACGAGTTAACAGGTAATTGGCATATTTCGTCTGTTAAATACAAACGATTGGGGCCGTTGTTACCGAACATGAGCTTTCATGAAAACGTACAGTTTGTCATAAACCTTTAACCGGCAACATTTTTGTTAACTTTGAAGTGAAATATGTTAGAAAAGCAGAATATTATACAAGACCAACAAACGGCCGTTATTGTAGGCGTGGTACAAAAAGATCAAACCGAACAGCAGGTAAAAGATTACCTCGACGAGCTGGAGTTCCTGGCAGAAACCGCAGGGGCTGTTACACGTAAGCGGTTTATTCAGAAGTTGCAACATCCGGATTCGCGCACTTTTGTAGGTAAGGGTAAGCTGGAAGAAATTCGGCAGTATATCTCATTTAATGGTATCGACCTGGTGATTTTCGATGATGAATTGAGCGGTGCGCAGATCAATAATATCCAGAAGGAGCTGAAAATAAAAGTGATTGATCGCTCAGATCTGATCCTGGACATTTTTGCCCGTCGTGCCAAAACGGCGCAGGCACGTACCCAGGTAGAGCTGGCTCAATATCAATACATATTGCCCCGCCTTCGCGGTATGTGGAGTCACCTGGAAAGACAGGGCGCTGGTATTGGTTCGCGCGGACCCGGTGAAACTGAGATTGAAACCGACCGTCGTATTGTTCGTGATAAGATCACCTTACTCCGTAAAAAACTGGCCGAAATAGATAAACAGTCCTTTACACAGCGTAAAGAACGGGGCGAGTTCATACGGGTGGCATTAGTGGGATATACAAATGTAGGTAAGAGCACTATCATGAACCTGCTCAGCAAACGTGATGTTTTTGCTGAAAATAAGTTATTTGCCACATTGGATACTACGACCAGTAAGGTGGTTTTTGAAACCACACCCTTTCTATTAAGCGATACCGTTGGATTTATACGAAAACTTCCTCACCACCTGGTAGAGAGTTTCAAAAGCACACTGGATGAAGTGCGTGAGGCAGATATTCTCATGCATGTGGTAGATATTTCCCATCCTAATTACGAAGACCAGTTAGCTGTGGTAAACAAAACGCTGCAGGAGTTAAAGGCTTTTGACAAACCTACCATTACCATTTTTAATAAGATGGACCTTTACGAAACGCAGACCTTTGACGAATGGCTGGGAGACGAAACAAAGGAAGAAATATTGCGTGATCTATATGACCGCTGGAGCAATGAGTTACAGGGCAATGTGGTGTTTGTTTCGGCAACAGAAAGACGCAACGTGGAAGGGCTGCGGGAAACGATTCTGAATAAAGTGAAAGAATTGTACGCAATACGTTATCCTTATAAGACGATGTTTTACTAGTAAATGGGTAATTAACTAGTAGTGAGTAGGAATTGAGAGAAAAGAATAGTTGTTGGTGAGTAAACAATGTTTTAGTAACTCCTGGCAGTGTAGTGATAAAAAATCGGCATTCGATTTTCAATATGTCAATACTTATTAATTCCCCTACGTCTCCGTTTCTTTGCGCGCTCGGCGTGAAATAAACAATGCAATACATATTACATCTCTGCATTTTCTACCCGATTTATTCGGATAGAAATTTCATCACTTCCTGCACTCTTATCTAAGATGGACAGACAATATACCTGGCATTTATTTGCCTTGCACTTAAACGAAATACCATTTAATCATGAAAACCTGGCGGAGATAAAGGTAGCCGGTAAAAAGATCTGTATTGCCCGTGTGGCAGATAAAGCTTTTGCCTGCGCGGCCCAATGCCCGCATGCAGCCGTGCCTTTGGTAGGTGGCTACGTAAACGTGCAACAACAGATCGTATGCCCCCTGCACCGGTACAAGTTCAGCCTGGAGAATGGCAGAAATGTTTCCGGTGAAGGATATTTTTTAAAGACATATCCTATAGAAGAAAGGGAGGAAGGTTGGTATATCGGCCTGCCTTCTTAATTGTTATCATTTAATACCAGCATCACTTTTAGCTGTGATGCTCTTTGCTATAAGACGGCACCAGCATACTACTCTTTTGCTTCCTGTTAATGCGAAAGCGCTTTAATTTCAATATCCAAACCTTGTAAGAATCGTATAAGATTACAACCAGTAAAAATGCACTGATAATAAAGAACATTTTAAACTGTAGCGTCTTGTAAAATAATGCGAACAATACACCACCTACCACATAAGATATAAAAATAGAGAAGATCAAAGTGGCTTTATCTCTCAGCTCTCTTTTATTCCGGAATTTTTTATTAGTGAACATGGAGGCCAGTACACCCAGATCGGTAGTAGCGCCTGTCAGGTGGGTAGTTTTTACGGCGAAATTGGAAATGCTGGCCGTGAGCCCATTCTGTAAGCCCATAGCAAACAAGAGCAGGGACAGCATCAGCTCCGACTCATGTAGCGAACCTTTATACCCATAAGTGCCATATATGCCCACCGCCAGGATACAAGCCAACTCCAACAGTAGCGGAAGCGCGTGTGCCAGGTATTTATTTTTTTCGGACAGATTTATAACCAGGAAATTGGATACAAAACTGCCAAAGAAGAAAAGAAATATCCATGAGCCTACCAGCGCAATCTGGTATATATTACCATTTACCAGCTCCGATGCGAAAATGGCAAAATACCCGGTAACGTTAGATGAGAAGGACAGGAATAATAATAGTGAAGCCACATTGACCATACCTGCTACCAGAGCAGTTAGTATCCCTAACCTTACGTTATCTCCTAATGTTCTGCTATTACTATATTTACGCAACATAATTTTTTTAGATTTTCACGCAACTCACTTTCGCAATACCACGAATGTTTGCGTCTGTATCAAAGTTTAACTCCAGCTTACCTTTTGTAAGGCTGGCAATATTGTACCGTTCTACCCGGTTATCATCATAAGTGATCATCAAAATATTACCACGGCCTTTAATCTTCCAGCTGGCCTGCTTTTTAATATTCTGACTACTTAAAATAAGGCTCCCATCGGGATTAAAAACCCAGCTTTCTGCATCAATAATGCCCAGATCTGTAGTAGACATCTCTTTTACCTCCTTAGGATCAGATGTGATAGCCCTGTCAATATGAGCGCTGTGATACACCCGTTCGTACTCCCAATGCACTTCTTTCCAGGATCCGAGGATAACAGTCTCCGGATCGTGATATGCTTTGATAGTGAACGATAAACAAGCAAGCATTGCAAAAACTGCTGCTATTATGATAAATGTTTTCTTCATTGTTTTTCTTTTTTATACGGTAAAATCATTATTACTTTTACCTCTTTAACCTTGAACAAAGCTACCGCAGCAGTATTAGAACGATATAAAGGTCAAATTAGAATTCAATTAGAAAAAAACATATTCTTATTAAAACCACATTAAAAGAGTCATATATAATCAGCTGATTGTCATTTTTTTCTTAAAGAAATCTTAACAATGCAACCTTTTAGTTTTGTAAGTAGTCAAATGGCCCTTTTTATAAAATAAAGAAGGTAAGGTATCCCGACTTTATTTTTCCTTAATTTCCCTTGTATATTATTACCTTTTAAGAACAAGGGGAGCTCCGATTAAATTTTTAATCCATCGTTTGTGAAATTAATGGACAAAAAATTTAGTGTAGGTTTGTTATCCAAATACAATTTTTATCCGTGCCGTTTAAATTACATACCCCGTTTCAACCAGCCGGCGATCAGCCTACAGCCATCGCACAATTAACAGAAGGCGTTTTTGATGGAGAAAAATATCAAACCCTGCTTGGCGTAACAGGCAGTGGTAAAACGTATACTATGGCCAATGTGATACAAAACACACAGCGGCCCACACTAATTATTACTCATAACAAGACTCTTGTAGCCCAGTTATATGGTGAGTTCCGCCAGTTTTTCCCTGAAAACGCGGTTGAGTACTTTGTCTCTTACTATGATTATTATCAACCCGAGGCCTACTTGCCGGTAAGTGACACTTATATTGAAAAAGATCTGGCCATTAATGAGGAACTTGATAAACTCAGACTCCGCACCATCACCAGTTTATTAAGTGGCAGAAGAGATATCATTGTGGTAGCATCTGTAAGCTGTATTTACGGTGCCGGAAACCCGGCTGATTATGAAAACAGTATTATACGTATTGAACGGGGTCAGACCATTTCGCGCCAGGCATTTTTACATGGGCTGGTTAACTCCTTATACACACGCACTACCATCGAATTTAACCGAGGCACTTTCAGGGTGAAGGGAGACACGGTGGATATCAATCTTCCCTATGTAGATTATGGCTACAGGATTACTTTTTTTGGAGATGAAATTGAAGAGATCGAGACCATTGAAGTAACAACGAATAAACGGATTTCCACCATAGGGAATGCTGCCATTTTCCCGGCCAACCTTTATGTGGCTCCTAAGGATATGATACAGCAGGTGATCTATGAGATCCAGGATGAAATGACGGCCCAGGTTGAATATTTTACCAGTACCGGCAAGATGATAGAAGCCCAGCGTATTAAGGAGCGTGTGGAGTATGATATTGAGATGATCAAGGAATTGGGATACTGTAATGGTATCGAGAACTACTCCCGCTTTTTTGACCGGAGGCAACCAGGCACGCGTTCGTTCTGCCTGCTGGACTATTTTCCAAAAGACTACCTGATGATCGTGGATGAGAGCCACCAGACCATGCCACAGATCAGTGGTATGTATGGCGGTGACCGAAGCCGGAAACTGATCCTGGTGGATTATGGGTTCCGTATCCCATCAGCACTGGATAACCGTCCGTTGAATTTCCATGAATTTGAAAGCCTGCAGAACCAGGTGATTTATGTATCTGCCACTCCGGACACTTATGAGCTGGAGAAAACGGGCGGCGTGATTGCTGAACAGGTGGTGCGACCTACAGGTCTCCTTGATCCTCCTATTGAAGTGCGCCCCAGTATTAACCAGATAGATGATTTACTGGACGAAATCGATAAAACAGTAAAGAAGGGCGATCGTGTGCTGGTAACAACTCTGACCAAGCGTATGGCTGAAGAGATGGACAAATACCTGCATCGCATTAATATTAAGTCGAAGTATATCCATAGCGAAGTGGATACCCTTGAGCGGGTAGAGATATTGCGCCAGCTGCGGCTGGGAGAGATTGATGTATTGGTAGGTGTAAATCTTTTAAGAGAAGGCCTGGATCTGCCGGAAGTAAGTCTGGTAGCCATACTGGATGCAGACAAGGAAGGTTTTTTACGTAATGAAAAATCATTGACACAGACAGCGGGTCGTGCGGCAAGGAATGTAGATGGCAAGGTGATTTTTTATGCCGATACGATGACGGGCAGTATGCAACGTACCATTGATGAGACTAACCGACGTCGTGAAAAGCAGATTGCTTATAATATTGAACATAATATCACGCCACGTACTGTAGTGAAGTCTAAAGAAGATGTATTTAAGCAGACCAGCGTTTTAGACATTAAAGGATTTGATGAAAAAGAGCCTTTGGCTATTGGTTTTGATGAGGACCTGGTAACGGTGGCCGCTGAAGAGGAAGTGGTGTATAAAACCATTCCACAGATGGAGAAGGCCATTGCCAAAACTAAAAAAGATATGGAGAAAGCGGCACGTGATCTGGATTTCATGGAAGCCGCCAAGTTAAGAGACGAGATGTTCAGGTTACAAAAAGAGTTAGAGGCAATGAAGTAATACTGAAATGCCTGCCCAAATGCGTAGCAGGCGGGTTCAGGTTACAAAAGGAATTAGAAGGAATGAAGTGACGAAGTAAATTGGTTTGAACTACTCACACTTTAGCCTATTAAAATGTTGAGCGCGTAATAATTAAAAGTCTGCATGTCTACTTTTCTATCAGCCGAATGGCGCAAATTGGCAATGGCTAATTATGCGATTGACCCGGATATCCTAAAGGCATTTGTTCCGTATAAAACAGAGCTGGATACCTGGAATAATACCTGTTATGTGAGCCTGGTGGGCTTCATGTTTCTACAAACCCAATTGCTGGGCATGAAAATACCCGGCCATGTAAATTTTGAAGAGGTGAACCTGCGCTTTTATGTACGGTATAAAGACGGCAATAACTGGAAACGCGGTGTTGTATTCATTAAAGAGATTGTTCCCAAAACCATGATCGCCTGGGTGGCCAATAACGTGTATGGCGAAAACTATGAAGCGCTCCCTATGCGCCATAACTGGCAGCTCGGCACTGACAAGCAGATAGTCAGCTACGGATGGAAAAAGCAGCAATGGCATGAGATGATCATTCGTGCCAGCCCAACACCAGAGGACATTACAACAGGTAGTGAGGCCGAATTTATAACCGAACATTACTGGGGCTACACTCAAACAGGATTGTCAAAAACAGGCGAATATGAAGTGCAACATCCCCGCTGGCAAACCTACGAAGTAACTGATTATACGATTAGTGTTGACTTTGAATTGTCATACGGACCTGTGTTTACTTTTCTGAATCATCTTCAGCCGCAATCGGTGCTTTTAGCAGAAGGGTCATTGATTAAAGTACTGAAAGGCAGCACTATTCTATAGTTTTATTGCCTGGCTTTAATTCAATTATTAGTATCGCGCTCTTTCAAAGTGCTGTCATCTTTTTCCATGCCAGGGTAAGATTTCATTGCTATTAATGCCCACCATATCCAGATGGCATTTCATTTTATAAATAGAAAAATGTAACTTTAAAGTATGGAAGGGCAAATTGCAGATAAAAAATTAGAGTTGATTCAATGGCTCTCGACATTAGAGGATGATATTACTCTGAATAAGCTCATCGAGTTAAAAAATGGTGAAACGGCTTTGCAATGGGACCTGATTGCTGATGTTGAAAAAGAATCGATAAAAAAAGGAATAGCAGATGCAAACCAGGGAAAGCTAACCAACCATTCTACTGTACGCAAACTATATGAAAAGTGGCTATAAAATAGTATGGACTGACAATGCCATCAGCGAATTACAAAATACAGTAGAATATCTCGAATCTGAATTCGGAGTAAAAGAGTTAAACCACCTTGCCCATAAAATCGAATCTGTAGTAATACTTCTTCAGCATAACCCTTATCTATTTTCAGAGTCGGAATTTAAAGGCGTTAGAAAAGTAAATGTCTTAAAGTTAAATACGCTTTACTTTAGAATAAATGCTGAGACAGTCGAAATCCTGTCTTTTTTCTCCAACAGGCAAAATCCCGCCGGTAGAAAGCTATAAAAAAATGGGTGTAATTTAAATTTTGTCCGAAGCCCGCCTGACCGGACCTCCGTATGTAAGGGCAAAGCTCCCGTATTTCAGGAGATGTCTTCACTTGAATCGGTATGATGTTAGCTAAAATTTGGATTGCTCCTCAAAAATCGGCATTCTTAATAATCATCACTTATCTTTGTCCTGCTCATGGGGTGCCTTAATATTACGGGCTGAGATCATACCCAATAACCTGATCCGGGTAATGCCGGCGTAGGGAATAGATTGTACCGTTTCTATTATACTTCCGTGGGTTTTAATATGCATTGTTATGAACGGGAGTGAATGGTTTCAACTTTTTTTACAGCAGCTAAAAGCCGTACCGGTTCTGGAATGGCTGGGTGTAAGTTTTGGCGTGGCTGAAGTGCTGTTGGCGCGCGCCAATAAGATATGGTTGTATCCCTGCGGTATTGTTTCTGTTATCATATCTACCTATATCTTTTTCCATTCGGGATTGTATGCTGAAAGCGCCCTGAATATGTACTACCTGGTTATGAGTATATATGGCTGGTGGTGGTGGCAAAGAAGAAAAGATCATGAAGCGCCTCCCATTACCCGCGCAACCAAAGTAGAATGGTTTAAAACGGTGGGCATTGTTGTAATTGCATTTGCGATCTTATACACCGTATTAACAAAATTTACCGATTCAACGGTACCTGTATTTGATTCCTGGGTGAGTGCCACCGCCTGGGCGGGTATGTGGCTGCTGGCAAAAAGAAAAATTGAGAACTGGATCCTGTTGAACATCAGTAATGCATTTGCTATTCCGTTATTGTTTTATAAAGGATTGCCCCTCTACGCCCTTTTAACCCTTTTCCTTTTCATTATTGCGGTATTAGGTTATATCGACTGGAATAAAACCATTAAAAAGAATGAACAAAAAACAGCCCTTAGCTTTGAATAAAGAGCGAATTGATGTATTAAGAAGATTGTGCAAAGAAGCCGAAAAAAAAGGATATTTATCTAATGCTGTTTTAAAGATCGTCTACGAAGAAAAATGGTTTAAACTTTTTCTACCCAAGGCTTATGGCGGGCTTGAGCTGGATCTCCCTGAAGCATTAAGATATGAAGAGCAACTGGCTTATATTGACGGCAGCCTGGGATGGGCCATAACATTGTGCGCAGGTGCGAATCTTTTTGCAGGCTATATACACAACAAGAAAGCTACCTCTATTTTCTCCTCTCCCAAAGTATGTTTTGGTGGCAGCGGCGCAGTAAGCGGGGTAGCTGCAAAAGTTAAAGATGGATACATTGTAAACGGGTTCTGGCGGTATGCTACCGGCGCACCCCATCTTACTCATTTTACCGCGAACTGTACTATTGAAGAAGACGGGCAGCCATTATTAAATGAAGACAATAGCCCGGTAGTGAGATCATTCTTCTTTAATAAAAAAGATGTTATCATCCACGAAGACTGGTACGCTATGGGACTGGTTGCTACCGCCGGACATAGCTTCAGTGTTAAAAACCTCAAAGTACCTTTCGGACAGAGCTTTGTTATTGATGCCGCTCACGCAAGTTTAAAGGACAGCATTTACCAATACCCGTTTATGCCGCTGGCTGAATCTACCATAGCCGTTAACACATTAGGTATGACGCGACGCTTCATAGAACTGGCTCTCGAAATCGTTCAAAAGAGACAATCAAAAATAGGTGAGGCAGCTTATACTATTGCGACAGAGCGTATTCATTCAGAACAACAAAAAACAGACCGGCTGGCAGAGCTGCTTTATCAATGGGTTCAAATATCCTGGAACGAACTTACTTCCAAAGGGCAGCCTTCCAAAAAAAGTATCACTAGGATCTCAGATAAAAGCCGGGACCTGGTGCATCATTGCAGAACTGCGGTAACAGCTATTTACCCTTACTGCGGGCTTGCAGCTACAAACCCCTCTTCCGATATCAACAGGGTGTTCAGAGACATCTTTACAGGTAGCCAACACGGACTGCTTACATTTAAACGCTAAAAGCTCTTGGCCAGTTTTTTAATATCACCCGCAATACGGCTGATAAACAGGAACTGATCTACAACGGGCTTAAATTCTACCAGCACTTTGCGGGTCTCGGTTTCAACGAGGCCCTGTTGCAGTTCCAGCCTTCGTTTAGATACCAGTTCATCCAATTCCTCCTTTAATTCTATGGGGGCATGATGCTGAGCTTCAGTAACTTCTTTGTGCTCTATGTGCAGTAATGCTTCATTGAGCTCCGCCGTAATATCATCTTTAATAGCATGAAAATCTTCGTCGCCATACTTATTCTTAAAGCCCCTGGCAAAGCCGGCCAATGATACAATATGTGAATTCAAAGTGTAAATCAATACCACCATTTGATGGATCTTTTTCAAATCGCCTTGCTTACTTTTAGGCTCGTTCATCATGCGGGTAAAACCGCCGGATAAATTGGCCTGTTCTATAAACGCCTCTTTCCTGCTCAGCTTATACTCCAGGTCGTTCAATGCCCCGGTTGCGAACGTAGCAGCCACTGTTTCAAAGTACTTTTTTGATGTTTTTAATGCACTGGTAATATAGGTATTCAACTGCGTTTTTTCCCAGGAAGGCACCAAAACATAAGCAGCTATAAAAGCAATGATCGATCCTACCGTAGTATCAATTAACCGGCTTTTGAATATCTCGTAAAAGTTATGGCTATTGAGCAGGTAAAAAAAGATCATGATAAACGCTGTCATGAAAATCACACTCACCAGGTACTTGGTGCGCATAAAGCTATAGGTGATGATCATCAAAAAGATCATGGCAGCAAACTTGCCATTTTGCGTTGGGATAAGATATAATAGCGCTAACCCGCCCAACGCGCCCACAAAAGTTCCTATCAACCTTTGGTAATTTCTCTGGCGGGTAACACTATAGGTAGGTTTTAAAATAACGATGATCGTAAGCAACACCCAGTAACTATATTGCAGCTCCAGCAAATTAGCTACCCCATAACCCAGTATACAAGCCAGCGTTACCCGGATGGCATGCCTGAAGCTATTGGATTTTAAAGAAAAGTTTTCTTTCAGTATTTCAATATCCAGGTCTGTTTTGGTTACAAAATGCTCATAATTGCCAGACAGCTTATATTCCTTGATCTTCTTACGATCATAACGGGTGTAATGGTGCAGGGTATAAATACGTAATGTAATCTCCTCAACGGACTGAAGCAATTTACGCATATTTACCAGTGAGTCGAAGGTTTCGGGGTTCCGGTATTGATTGGCAAATTCCTCGAACCTGGTTTGTAATAGTTTCAGCTCGTTATTAAGTTTCCGGGTAGCCCGCGGCGGACGACCGCTTTGCACGGCCAGGCCTATCTGGTGTAACTCATCTACTATTACATAGATCATCCGCTGGAAATCGCTTAAAATGCCACTATCATCGAAGCGCTTATGCATTGCCTCGTAATTATAAAAGGTGGCAGATGATTTTTCGAACAGATCAATCGATTCTGTGAAGATGATCAGGAGCGTGCGGCCCGTAACGGTGGACTCTTTTACAATATTGCGGCTCTTGAAAAGCATTTCGCGCAGCAAGGTTTGCTTATCCTGTATCTGCTGCTGCTCTTCCATCAGCATCTTATAGATCTTATCGTAATCGGCGTCTTTATCATAAAAAAGCGCCCTTGTGCCAAAATAATCACCAATGGCAATAATATTATCACCCAATGCCTGCTGGATGATCTTATAAGGTCGCACGCCAAATAACGCCAAACTAAGCATAGTATACCAGAGCCCCCCCGCGATCAGGAATAGCCCGTGAATAAGCACGTCTGCTCCTTCGGCACGCATATCGAGGGTTAAGATCATGATAAGGATACCTGCGAAACCAATAGCATTAACCCGCGCGCCATAAGCGCCAATAAAACTCAGGGAAAAACAGAATATAGTGAGTCCTATTCCCAGTAAAAGGGGATGGTGATTGATATAACCGGTTATTACCGATGAGAGAAAAATAAGCGCCACCGTTGCCAGCATGCCATTGCGTCGCTGGTGTATGGGACCGGGTATATCCGAAGCACTAACGGCCATTGCGCCGAGAGAAAGTATCAAACCTATTTCAAGCTTACCAAAATAGCTGAACACGATTGCCGGCAACGTAATACCAATGGTAATACGAATGGCTTCATTAAAATAGTAGCTGCTTACAAATTGTTTATATTCCTTTATATAGTCCACAAAACAAAATTACCGGGTAGTTTAGAAAGGCTGATTGATCATCACTTGTTTTTTAACCGGGCACCAATACCAGCCTCTTCAGGCACTTCAATCACCCCGTTTTCTTTGTATATCATTCCCCCTTCAACAGGATCTTCACTAAACATCAGTGCTGTATCAAAATCAAAATAAATGATCTGATCGCTCGATAAAGCCAGGTGTGCAAAAGCCGTCATAGCAATACGCGACTCCAGGAAAGCGCCGATCTGGATCTTGATATCATAAGCTTCAGCCAGCCTGATCATCTTTAAGGCTTTAAAAATGCCCCCGCTTTTACCTAATTTAATATTGATCAGGTCACAGGCCTTTAAGTCAATCAACCTTTGCACATCATTGTGATCGCAGCAGGTCTCATCGCTCATAATACGAACGGGACTTTGCCTGCGTATTTCGGGCAATTGCATAAAGGCCCATCGGGGCAACGGCTCTTCACAGTGCTGTATATTAAAGGGTGCCAAAGCTTTTAATGTAGTAATGGCTTCCTCAAATCCCCATCCCTGGTTGGCATCTACCCTTAAAGGTATTTCATATCCCACTGCTTCACGTATAGCCCGGATGCGCTCTACATCACTGGCACCACCCTTCCCTATTTTTACTTTGATAACCGGGAAACCTGCCTGCTTTATTTTTAATGCATCCGCGGCCATCTTTGTTGCATCTCCAACACTTACCGTATAATCTGTTTCAATTACTTTGCTTTTCGATCCACCCAGGTATTGATACAAAGGTAGACCGGCTACCTGCGCAGCAATATCGTATAACGCCATATCAAATGCGCTCTTGACGCTGTTGTTACCATAGATAATACTATCCAATTCATTTACACGATCCTCAATTTGTAAGGCATCTTTCCCTATCCATATCTTCTCAAAATATTTTGCTACTACAAGGGCAGTATCCGCACTTTCCCCGTTAATACTCATAAACGGGCTGCATTCTCCCCAGCCGGTAATACCTGTTTCGGTATGAACTACTACTACCACATTATCGGCGCTATAAATCGGTCCTAATGATATAATAAATGGCTCTTTTAAAGGAACAGATAGTTTGTGCAGTTCTATTTTCGTGATCAGTGCTTTATCCATACGCTAAACTTACATGAAATTTTTTATTCGAAACAACAGACGTGCTAAAATGCAGATATCTTCATTTTTTTCACCGCAAAGAAATGAACGCGCAGAGATTTACGCTGAGGTATCACTGTTTCTGATATAGCTGAACCTGATTTCCTATGTTTGTTTTCCGACGGTAAATATCTTAACCGCGAAGAAACGAGGACGAGAAGGATACGCAGAGATTATCGTGCTACCCAGGAAAGTAAAATACGTAATTCAACCCCTCTGCGTTGTCTCCGCTTATCCTGCGTTACCTCCGCCTCTCCCGTTCTCCTGCGGTTAACCAACATTCTAAAACACGATGCCCATAAAACAAAAGACAGGCCGAAGCCTATCCTTTCTCCAAAAGAGTACGAAAAATTAAACTATTTAACGAGTTTCAGTTCTTTGATGATATTGGAAGCACCACCTAATTTATCAATACACCATAATACATAGCGGATATCAACATTAATGGTTCTGTTCAGATCTTTGTCAAAAGCCAGTTTATGGCTTAAAGCCTCATAGTTACCATCGAAAGCCAAACCGATCAACTCTCCATTAGCATTGATCACCGGAGAACCGGAGTTACCACCGGTGATATCGTTGGAAGATATAAAGCCGATCACCAGGTCTTTACGAACCGGGTCTGCATACTGACCAAAATCTTTCTTCTTAATCAACTCAATCTGCTTTGCAGGAAGGTCAAATTCGTAATCGCCCGCTACATATTTCTCCAATAAACCTTTAGATGTAGTAACGTAGTCATACGAAACAGCATCTTTGGGCTTGTAAGGTTTTACCTGTCCATAGCTTACGCGCATCGTAAATGTAGCATCGGGATACATCATCTTTGCTTTAGCAGCATCCATCTCTAATACACCCTTCAGGTATATTCTTCCATAGTCATTGTTTTTAATAGTGAATTGCTGATACGCCGGATCAAAACGTGAACGATAGTTATCAATAAATGCGGCAGCATGTTTAACGGCAGGATCGTTATTGATTTGCTCTGCATTACCAGAGTTTACCAATGCGGCCCATTTAACATCATCAAATACTGCAGCATTTTTAAATACGTCAGCTGCGTATTTTTTGTAAGTAGTCATGTCATCCAGCGAGCCATACTTCTGTTGTAAAGCTTCAAAAAAGCCTTTAGGCTGCTGGTCTTTTTCTACATTATCATAAAACATTTTAGTGGATGCGGCCAGTATGTTTTCATCAGAAGGCCTGTCCTCGGCTTCCAGGAAGGCAGCCCTCCGGGTATTGAGCTGTTTTTTTGCCTCGTCTGTTCCTGCATTTTTGGCGGTAGCAGCCATTCTTGCACTTGCAGCAAAAGCCGCTAAGGGAGAACCTAAAATACCTTCATTCAGGTACACTCTTTCTTCCGCATAAGGCTTCCAATCCTCATATGCTTTTGCCCAGTCTGCAAAAAGATTCTGGTATTCAGGCTTGCCTTTTGCCCAGGTATTAAACTTCTCTTCTGCCGCTTTCTTCTGGCCATAAATATCATATTTCAGCAATTGCTTGGTTTCTCCATCAAAAAACTTCCAGTAGTTGGCAATACCAGCATAGCTGGAAGCCAGTTTCAGTTTTGTTGCCGGATCTTTTTTCATTTCCTCAAACATGTATTTCAACCGCATGTCACGGGCCTTAACCAAGGTAGGGTTATTTACATCTGTAGCCAGCTTAATACCGTAAGAAGACTCATAGCGATTGGTACCGCCGGGGTACCCCCAGATCATCGCAAAGTCATTTTCTTTCACCCCTTTTAGCGAAACCGGTAAAAACCATTTCGGCTTTAAAGGCACATTTGCCGCATCATAAGTAGCGGGCTTATTGTCTTTGTTCGCATATACACGGAAAATAGAATAGTCGCCTGTATGTCTGGGCCACTCCCAGTTATCGGTATCGCCACCAAATTTACCTACACTCTCCGGAGGTGTGCCTACCAGGCGAATGTCTTTATATATTTCGTAAACAAAAGCCAGGTACTGGTTGCCTTTAAACATGGGGCTAACACGGCACTCGATGCTTTTATCTGCATCGCTGAATCTTTTATTGATGGCCATTACGACCTCCATTTGCTTGTTGGCCCGCTCAGCGCCAGACAAATTTCCAAGTGCATCCGTCACCTCTTTGGTCACGTCTTCTATACGCACCAGGAACTGAACCGTTAATGCCGTTTTAATTTCCTCGGCCTTGTTTTTTGCATAAAAACCATCCCTCAGATAGTTATGATCAACGGTGCTGGCTCCCGCAATAGCCCCGTAGCCACAGTGGTGGTTAGTAAAGATCAGACCTTCTGCACTTACTATTTCACCCGTACATCCGCCACCGAAAATGATGATCGCATCTTTCAACGAGCTTTTATTAACGCTATATAATTGCTCCTTAGTCAGCTTCAGGCCTTTTTTCACCATATCGTTATACACCTGCTGCCCTAATAAATGGGGCAACCACATGCCTTCATCTGCGAAGGATTTAAAAACCGTTGCTATCAGCAACAGCACCACCACAAGAGATCTTTTAAACATTATCATATAATTTGAATTGAATAGAAAACGCGTGCACATTATAAAATAGCGCATCAAACTTACAAAGAAAACGAAATGATCGGTTTAACCCGAACCGCTCATCAAATATCCACGTTTGAATACAATTTCACAATCAGGGCCTTTTGCTGCATTTATTTCACCTAAAATGATTTATTTTTATAGGGCTACCAACCCTTTTACCTTATGATTAAGAAAATATTTAATTTTTTGGCGGCTGCGTCAATAATAAGCCTTGTGCTTTACTCATGTAGTAAGAAAGACGTGATTGATAACGCACTACTATCTTGCACCTCCAATACAGCCCCGGCCAATGGCAGCAGTGTAAGCACACCCACTGTAACCCTTAGCTGGAAGGCGGTAAGCGGCGCCACCTCCTATGACATTTACATAGGAACTTCACCCTCAGCAATTAACCTGGTCGCTCCCGACGTTTCAGGCTCTTCTTATAATTATACTTTGCCTTCAGGCGCTAATGCTACTTACCATTGGTACGTAGTTCCTAAAGCCAATAATAAAGAAGCTACCGGATGCGCTTCATCTGTCACCTCTTTTACCTATGGCACCGCTCCTGCAACGACGACTAATATTAGTCCGGCTAACGGTGCAACTACTTTAACGAACAGCATAACGTTACAATGGAAGCATGCAAATGGCGCTACGGCCTATGACCTGTTTTTAGGTACCAGCGCTGCCACAGCAACCGTCATTGCCAGCAATCTAACCGATAGCTTCTATGTGTATAACCTCCCGGCCGGTACTTTATCCAACAACTATTATTGGTATGTACAGCCTAAAAACAGCCTGGGTAATGCACAAAACCCTGCAACAACGGCCACCTCGTTTAAATACCATTTAATAACACCACCTCCGGCAATGGGCTTTATGGTGATCCAGTACTTTCCTAGTTACAGGAGTGTGACGGAATACCCTGACCGTATGTTCAAAATGTGCAATGTGGTCAATTATGCATTTGCGCCCATTAATGCATCATCTACAGTAGATGTGCCGGCTTCCGCTACATTCAATGCACTGTACACGAAGGCCAAAACCAATGGGGCCAAAGTGTTCCTGTCTGTTAATGCCACAGCTGCTAATTTTATCCTGCTAAGAGACGCTACCCGGCGATCGACCCTGGTAAAAGACCTGATGAATAAAGCCCGCAGCCTGAGCCTGGACGGTATAGATATGGATTATGAGTACCCAAGAACCACCGACGGTACGGATACGGTATTTGCGTTGTTGATGAAGGAACTTTCAGACTCGCTACATACCGATGGCAAATATTACCTCTCTGCCGCCATTACCCCGGGCAGATATGCAGGTGCGGTAAGAGATGGGTTGAAAAATGAGGTATTTGCGTATACCGACTTTTTTAATGTAATGGTGTACGACGATTTCAGCACTAGTGTTCCGTATAAACACCATAGTAATATGGACCTGGTCAATTATTGCACCAACTACTGGATCAACACCCGTGGTATGCCTAAAGAAAAATTTGTGCTGGGCATACCTGCTTATGGTCGCAACTCCGGTGCAACACAGGTATCTACCTCATTTAAAACAATATTATCAACGGGCGCCCAGCTTGGACCTTCGCCTGTTCACTTATCAGATTCGGCCACTATTACCCGTACCGATGGCACAACCTTTACCACTTACTATACAGGCCACGAAAGCACTAAACAAAAAGCTTTATCGGTGAAAACCAACGGGGGCGGGTTCATGTTCTGGGAAATGGGACATGATGCCAACGACGATAACGCCTTGCTTAAAGTGGCTTGTGATGCCGTCGGAAAAACTTATTAGCCGGGTAATGCGTTTGTGCAGAACATTGTAATATATTCGCAAGCAAATATTGGTACTGCATGAGTTTACCCGCGAAGCATTTAAAAGTTAAAACCTCAACGATCCCACAATCAGGTAAAGGATTATTTACAGCTGTTGATGTTCCTAAAGGAGCCGTCATCACCGAGTATATTGGTCGCCGTGCCACCTGGGCTGATGTAGAAGACGATGCAGACAACCCCTACATTTACTTTATTGACGAGCAAAATGTAATTGACGCATCAAAGGATCTAAAGTCCCTGGGACGCTATGCCAATGACGCAGCAGGTCTTACGCGGGTATCCGGACTAAAGAACAATGCAGAATACTACGAAGAAGATAACCGGGTTTATATTAAAGCCAAAGCAGCTATTCCGGCGGGAAGTGAAATTTTTGTTTCTTACGGCAGGGACTACTGGAACCAGGTAAGAGATAATATTAAACTGGATGCTGCAGCAAAAAAGAAAGGTAAATAACTGCCGACGCTGCAGGAAACAGTACCCTATCCAAGCAACCCGGTAACAAAATCCGTACATGAACTGGCGATTCCTGGTCTTTTTGATTTTTTTTACAGGAATGGGCTACCAGGGTTCATCACAGGCAACCCGTATGGCCGAAAAGGAATTGCATTGCGCCAACCTGTACTCAAAAATTTTGGGGCTTCATTATTCGGACCCCGATAGTGCCGCTATATATTCCAATAAGTTTGAAAATGAGTTTAAACACCTGATTACAACTCAGCCTGCAACATTCAAATACCCTTTTTCGCAACTTGTTGATAGCAACTTTTGTTTTATCCAAACATCACCAGACAAAAACCTGAAAATTTATAGCTGGGGCACCTGGCTGGGTGGTACTATGCACGAGTTCCGAACCATCTACCAATGGAAACATAAGGGTATTGTACACTCAAAAATGCGCCCTGTTAATGGCGACATCGGGAGTTATTGTTCTAATATATATAATGTGGCGATTGCGGGAAAGTGTTATTACCTGGTAATTACCAATGCCATTTTTTCAAATAAAGACCATAGCCAAACTATTACAGCTTACACTATTAATGGTAACCAACTGGAAGATAAAGCCGCAATTTTTCACACTAACGGCAACGCCCTCAGCTCTATAAGTATCAATTTTGACTTTTTTAGTGTGGTCGATCGTCCTGAAAGGCCATTGAAATTAATAGCTTACAACGAGTCCAAACATGAACTTCATATTCCTTTTGTTGACAAAAACAACCAGGTTAGCCAACGCAAATTCATCTACCGGCTTACTGAAAAAGGGTTTGAATATGCAGGAATGCAATAGGCATTTCAGGCTTTTATCCCTCACTTTGAAGGTTCGGCGTATCTTTGCCGCCTATTAATTATTAGAACGTGGAGAAAAGTAACTTTGTAGACCAGATACGTGTTTATTGCCGCAGTGGGCATGGTGGAGCTGGTATTAAGCATTTTTTAAGAGATAAATTTACTGCCAAAGGCGGACCTGACGGAGGCGATGGCGGTCGGGGTGCCCATATTATTTTAAGAGGGAACCGCAACCTATGGACCTTATTGCATTTGCGTTATCACAAAAACATATTGGCAGAAGACGGTGAAAGTGGCGGTCATAATAAATGCACAGGTCGTAGCGGTAAAGATATTATCCTGGAAGTGCCGCTGGGTACCATTGTTATTGATGAAGAAACGGGCGAAAAAGAGGCAGAAGTACTGGAAGATGGTCAGCAGGTAATTTGGTTGCCAGGAGGAAAGGGGGGATTGGGTAATCACAATTTTGCCACTCCCACTAACCAGGCACCGGAACATGCGCAGCCAGGCATGCCGGGTGTTGAAGGCTGGAAAGTATTAGAATTAAAAGTGCTGGCAGATGTAGGACTGGTAGGATTTCCCAATGCCGGCAAGTCTACACTACTTTCAGTTATCACTGCAGCGAAACCCAAAATCGCCGATTATGCATTTACCACTATCACTCCTAACCTGGGTATTGTGGAATACCGCGATGGGCGCAGCTTCTGCATTGCTGATTTACCGGGTATCATTGAGGGCGCAGCAGAAGGTAAGGGACTGGGACATCGTTTCCTTCGTCATATAGAGCGAAACCCTGTATTACTATTCCTGATACCGGCAGACAGCAACGACCATCGGAAAGAATTCGAGATCCTGTTGAACGAGCTCGAACAGTATAACGAAGAGCTGTTACATAAAGAGATGCTGATTGCCATCAGTAAAAGTGATATGCTGGATGAGGAACTGAAACAAGCCATCAGCGCTGAGATGCCTGATAATATACCCCATTTCTTTATTTCATCTGTAGCACAGAAGGGATTGGTAGAACTGAAGGATGCCCTGTGGAAGGCACTGAATACCAAAGAAGAGGAATAAATCATTTTAGTAAAGAACGACAGGTTATTGCATTATTGCTTTATTTTTATACAATTCCTCTTAAATCGTATAAACATTATTGCTGATGAAAAAACTTGTCGTGCTTGCTTCCGCGCTGGTCGCTTTCGGCGCCGTATGTTCAGGACAGGCTTCCGTAAGCCAGCTCCTGACCGAAAATGAAACCAATCCTTTGGGATTAACCACTACTGATCCCCGTTTTAGCTGGCAGATCAGGAGCCCACAAAGAAATACCGTACAAAGTGCTTACGAGATCAAAGTCAGCAATGGTAAGAACACCGTGTGGAGTTCAGGCAGGGTCAACTCCGATTCATCCGTCCATGTAGCTTACAAAGGAAGCCCCTTACTGACCAATGAGAAATATCAATGGCAGGTAAAAGTGTGGGATCAGAACGGCAAAGGCTCTGCCTGGAGCGCCCCTGCTTCGTTTCAAATGGGATTAATAAGCCCGGCTGACTGGAAAGCCCGGTGGATTGAATCTCGCATAACAGAGACGCCATCAAGACCTTCGCAGCTTTTCCGCAAGAGCTTTTCTACCGGTAAAAAAGTAAAATCAGCTACTGCCTATATCACATCACATGGCATGTATGAAGCCTACCTTAACGGCAAACGCATTGGCGATGCCTGGCTCACTCCGGGCTGGACCTCTTACAACAAGAGATTACAATACCAATCTTATGATGTGACCCATCTTTTACAACAAGGCGTTAATACCGTTGGCGCAATGCTGGGCAACGGCTGGTACCGTAGCGTATTGGGATGGCAGAACAATGGTAATATTTACGGTAAAACACTGGGGCTGCTGATGCAGGTTAATGTTGAGTATACTGACGGCAGTAAAGAAACGGTTGCTACCGACGGCAGCTGGAAATCGGAAACAGGCGCTGTTACCTATTCGGAGATCTATAACGGCGAAACTATTGATGCCCGTAAAGAAAAATTAAACTGGAATACGAATGACTATGACGACGATAACTGGACTGCCGTACAGGTAAAAGATTACCCGCTTACCAATATTGTCACTACCGTAAACGAACCGGTTAAAAAGCAGGAATCGTTTAAAGCACTTAAAATAATCACGACGCCTGCGGGTGAAAAAGTTATCGACTTCGGACAGAACCTGGTTGGATGGGTAGAGATGAGGGTAACCGGTAAAGCGGGCGATTCCGTGTTATTATCTCATGCAGAAGTATTGGACAAAAAGGGAAACTTTTATACAGAAAACCTGCGCGCCGCGAAAGCTCAAAATAAGTACATCTTAAAAGGTGGAAGTGCAGAAACCTTTCATCCTTACTTTACCTGGCAGGGATTCAGGTATGTGAAAGTAGAAGGTTACCCCGGCGAATTGAAACCGGAGAACTTTACCGCCTACGCCCTGTATTCGGATATGAAACCAACAGGCATTTTCAATAGTTCAGACTCGCTGATCAACCAGCTGCAACACAATATTCAATGGGGGCAAAAAGGCAATTTCCTGGATGTGCCTACCGATTGTCCGCAAAGGGATGAGCGCCTGGGCTGGACCGGTGATGCGCAGGCATTTTCAAGAACAGCTTCCTTCAATATGAACGTCAATAATTTCTTTGCCAAATGGATGCGCGATGTGGAGGCAGACCAGATAGATGGACTGGTACCGCATGTAATCCCCAACGCTTTAGGTAAAGACGGTAATAGCGCGGGTTGGGCCGATGTAGCCACTATTGTACCCTGGGATATGTACATCGCTTACGGAGACAAACGCATATTAGCCACTCAATACAATAGCATGAAAGCCTTTGTAGAAAGTGTACGACGCACTACAAAAGATGACCTGTGGAACACTACCTGGCATTTTGGTGACTGGTTATTTTACCGTCCCTTTGATGATAACGATGGTAGCAGTGCTGTTACAGATAAACACCTGATTGCCCAATGTTTTTATGCGCACTCTACACAGCTACTGATCAATACCGCTAAGGTGCTGGGAAATAATGCAGATGTGACCACTTATACAGACTTGTTACAAAGAATAAAAGCCGCCTTTAATAAAGAATATGTTACAGCAACCGGCCGGTTGGTTTCAGGAACGCAGACAGCCTATGTTTTGGCCTTGCAGTTTGACATGCTGCCCGAAAACAGCCGCCAACAAGCCTCCGATCGATTGGTAGAAAACATTAAAAGGTACGGCAACCACCTCACAACAGGATTTCTGGGCACGCCCTATTTATGTCACGTTTTGACCCGATTCGGACATAGCGATTTGGCTTATACTTTGTTGATGCAGGATAGCTACCCGTCCTGGCTTTACCCGGTGAAGATGGGTGCTACCACCATCTGGGAAAGATGGGACGGTATTAAAACAGATGGTTCTTTCCAAACACCCACGATGAACTCTTTTAACCATTACGCCTATGGTGCTATTGGAGACTGGATGTACAGGAAAATGGTTGGGCTGGACACCTATGAAGATGGCGTGGGCTATAAGCATATACAGGTGAAACCGCATATCGGTGGCAAATTCACACATGCCAGTGCATCGTTACAAACTTATTACGGCACCTTAAGTAATGCATGGAAAAAAGACAGTACCCAGATAAGTATGCAGGTTGAAATTCCTGCTAACACCAGAGCGACTATCTATATTCCCGGGACTGATATAGGCAAGATAACAGAGAACAACGCGCCCTTATCTTCATCAAAAGGCGTTAAAATTACAGGCCAGGAAGATGGTTATACGGTGGTGGAAACCGGTTCGGGTAAATATACCTTTGCCGTAAAGCAATAAGGCGGCTCATTTAATTAAAAAGGCGATATGCATTAAAACGCATATCGCCTTTGTTGTCATATAGTGAACTTAAAATCTAACTGTATCCAGGTCTTTGCCCACAAGTATGCCATCTGTTGCTTTCAAATCAAATTTCAGATCCTGTTTAGCCTTCATCTTAATGATCAATAATTCGGTATTGCCGTTTAACAGTTGCTTTTTACCCACGTTAATGAAAGTAGGATACAGGGCTTTTGTACCATTCGTATGCAACCGGTCGTAAGTAAGGTTCTCCATTGCTCCGGTGTTGATCGTTTGTGTTCCAATGTATTCATACTTCTGTGCATCATAAGGCAATGCAAAACTCAAAGCATTTACACTGGCCAGGTTCTGCCCTTTTATTGTTATTTCAATGTTATCGCTTTTTTTATAGCTGGCCTTATCAGCGGTTAACACCAAACTGCCGTTCAGTTTTCCTACTGAGTCCCGTGATACTCCACCATCCAGCTGTGTTGTTACATTGGAAATATCAAACGCATCTATTAAATCATTTTTATTAATATCACCATTACTGATATAGCCTTCAAAGTCGCCATCTCCTTTACGCAAACCGGTATAGTTTGTATAAGAGGTGAGGTCATTATGATCGATTTTGCCATCATTGTTAATATCGCCCGGAATGTAACTCGCACTACCAGGCACTCTGAATACATAGATCTCCCTGCCTGATCCAAAATTGCCTACACCTTCTGTAACCTGGATTTTAATGTATCGGACTGTTGGTTTTGCAGCAAAAGCAAATTCTTTAACCTCGTTACTTCGCTTCCACTCAATCATACCGGCTTCTGTCCAGGATTTTTTATCCATACTATAATAGATCTTTCCTTTCAGGATCACACCGTTAAAACCACTGTTACGGGGCAGGTATTGCAACTTATCCAGTTGATTAACGCTTTTCAAATCCAGCACCAGGTCGAATGGTATAGCATTTTCTCCGTATTTCGTATGCCAGTTATTATCCTCATCAAAATCAAATAACTTACTAACGCCCTCACCACCCTGAGATGCAGCCGTACTATAACCTGAAATACCCTTAATAGCAAACTGCAAGGGGTTCATTTTGGTTTTGCCTGTTGCGGCTGTCCAAGCAGAGGAGCCGGTTTTATTTACAGCTCTTACCTGGAAGCTATAGTCAGATTCGGGTTGCAGCTCTTCGAGTAAAAAGGAGGTATCAATAATATGTGAATACAACATATTATTGAACAGCACTTCATAAAAATCAGCATTATATGTCTTCTTCCAGGAGGGTTGCAAACTGAATGCCTTTGCATTACTATCGATAACAGTGAAGCCGGCAACAGAGCCCAATACCCCGGTTGTTTTCTTAAACTGATTTTCAATATGAAAAGCAAATCCGCTTAAAGTCACTTCCACTTTATTCTTACTGATATCCGTAGCCGCCAGCTTTACCCATACCTGTGGATTTCTTGTAATTCGTTGCTTTGCAAAATCACTGCTGCTGGTAGCAAAACGGTTAAACTCCGGCGCCGCATTATAAAAATACACATTGGATAATACATTAAAATCAGCTACAGATGCCACCTGTTTCAATTTCACTTTCTTACTACCTACACGGACCATTATTTTTTTAGCAGGCTGAGAGACATTGATCCTCAGCACCGTTTCTTTATCTTTTACAAAGCCTTCAAAATGCCCTTTGGCGGGGTTGATAACAATAGAGACTTTATCTTTTGCGACGCTCATACTAATATCAGTTGTAACACCTTTACCAGCACGATAAGCTTCCGTTATGCCATCATCATCATACTCCGTAAATGCGGAAACACCTGCGGGGTATAACTCATAGATGCGTAGATTTTTATTGATCTCCTGTACATTATTATTCGCATTGGCCAGGGGAATAATAGCACCCGGCTTTACTAATACAGGCAGCTTCCAGAGCCGTGCGTTAAAATAGTTGATCACGCGGCCTCCTTCATACTGCTCACCGGTGAAATAATCTATCCAGGTTCCTTTAGGCAGGTAGATGCCGTGCCTGATATCGTTGCCTTGCTTATCTGCTTTGGTATCTTTATATACAGGAGCTATAAGGAATGACGGGCCATACATAAACTGGTAGCGGGTAGCAGCACTTAATGTATAAGGAGTCGTTTCATCTAAAAACATGGCCCTGATCATCGGCAACCCGTTTACGGCTTCCCTGGCAATTGAGTAGGTATAAGGTATCAGCTCCGACTTCCACTTCAAATAATTGCGGTTGATGGAAGTAGCAGGTTCACCCAATGCTTCAGGATACTTGGGATTCGATCCCCATCCATCCATATTCAATTGCATAGGTGTAAAAGTCTTCCATTGAAAATCGCGTACATTAACCGGTATGTTTTTGCCTCCGAATATACCGTCCATATCAGAGCTGATATTGGGATTCCCCGACAACCCAGATCCGATATAAGTAGGAATATGAAAACGGATATACTCCCATTGTCCCCCGGTTTGATCACCACTCCAAATGCCTGCATAACGCTGAGTGCCGGCCCAGCCATCTAACGAAATAATAAAGGGACGTGCATTCTTTCCATATTGAGAAGTGATCCTGGCCACATCCGCCACACCATTTAAACCAAAAGAATACCCTGCTCCCACCCAGGCCACATCTGTTTTCAAAACACGAACGCCCGCATCCCTCACTTCTTTTACAATATCCCGCTGCAGTAACGCGCTAACTTCATCTTTCGGGTGCAGGTCACTTTGTGTCCACAATCCTATCTCCACGCCATTTTTACGGGCATAGTCCCCAAAATTTTTAAGATTCAACACGTTACTATCTAAGGTTCCCGTTTGGCCATAGCCTGCGCCATATCCGTCATTGGGAAGCACCCAACCCAGTGGCATATCATTGCGTTTATAGCGGTCAATTACCGCCCTGGCCGAAAAGGGATAGTTGTTTGCCAGCTCGCCGTTCAGCGATTCTTTGATACCTCCATTGTCCTTCTGACTTTCTTTATATTTCTTTCCATCTTCAAATACAATACCCGTCGTATCTTCTTTCCAGTAGTCGCGGTTATAGGCATTCAAATGCCCCTGGTAAAAGGCAAATTTGGGCAACAATACCGGGTTACCGGTCAGCTGGTAAAAATCATTCAATAACGCAACGGCTCCCTTATTCACCATAAAAAACAGGTCGAGATAATTGGTCTCATGATCAAGCGTTACCACACCTTTTTCCTTTAAACCGAAATCATATTTTCCTTTTTTAAAAGTGTATCCCATTACGCCATATCCATTCGTGCTCCAGTAAAAAGGATTAGGTGATGCAACACCTCCGTCTGTCCAGCTATTTTGATTTTCAATAGCTATCGCCTTACCCTTGTGAGAAAAACGGCCATTCTGTACACCGCCTCCATAAAAATATTCATCAGCAGCTTCCTTCAGCTTTACAGTCGTTTTTGCTGCTTCAAAGCTTACCGGTTCAATAGACTGTACTATAGTTGTTCCATCACCCTTTAATATTGAAAACTGCGATGACGCTTTATCAAACCTGACAGTGATACTGCCGGTAGATATTGAAAAATATTGTCCCTGATCGGTAAGCGACAGTTTCGTAACCGGTTTACGCGGCTGATCCACGAGTATCTGCGCTTCTGGTTTCGCTTCTGGTACGCGCAGCTGTTTTGCAGCGCTATCAATAAATAACCTGAAAATATGATCGGCATAAAAATCTACGAGCATATGCCGGCCATTGCTGAGTTGCAGTTCCACTGTGGTTGGGTTAACCGTTTTAGCCGAAGAGATAATCGTATTGCTAATAGTTTGCGCTGAAGTGGAAGACATTGAACCGGCAAACAAAAGGATAAACAGTGATAGCGTATTAAAAACTTTTCGAAACATAATAGGTCCAATCGGGATGATTAAGATGTAAATAGCAAAAGTAGTTAATGCAATAAGGGATTGATCAATCTGCACAATCGTATGCGCAAATGCACATTAGCAATACCCTAACACATGGTAAAATAAATAATTGCTATTTTAGTGCCTCAACTAAACATTAACAACATGAAAACAAAACAGCTGCTAACAGCAACCATTGCAAGCCTATGCCTTTATACAGCGCAGGCTCAAACCAATAACAGTACCGGCAATACAGCCTTTCAACGGGATTTTGCTAAGCTTACTATTGAGCATTCCAATAAAAGCATTTTCAGTAACAATGCGGCAACCACTTTTAATTATAATGAGGAAAAATACCGCAAGTTTAAAAAGATGCGTACAGGAGGTATTATTCTTACAAGTGTGGGAGCAGGGCTTATCATTGGTGGAACGGCATTGATCATTGATGGTAATAACCAAAACGGCGGGTACAACTTCAATGGCGATTATTATGATGGTGACCTTACCGATGGCGATGGAAAAATAGTTGCCGGCGCTGTGGGCATTGTCTTTGGCGCACTTTCAGTGGGCGGAGGTATTACCATGTGGGCGATTGGGAACAAAAAAATGAAAAAATACGGCGGTGGACAAATGTCCGTTCAACCTACTAAAAACGGGTTAGGACTGGCCTATAAATTTTAGAACTTGAACGAAATCAACAAAACGGCTCATGGTTTAAACCATGGGCTGTTTTGTTGATCAATGATGATCATAACTTAAAACACGCTTTAGCTTCCAGTGTCCATCGTCTATTAACCATAAATGGGTGAATGCCGCGGTTCCGGTGTGCTTCCAGCCATTAGATTCTTTTATATAAAAAAGATGCACGCCTTCCTGGATAGCGCCATACAATACGCCATTGTTGTACATGGGAAATACTTTGAGGCTGCTATCTACCAATTCGCGTTTAGGCTTTACATTTCCGTTACATATATTTTTTTGAACCGATGCGATAAAAGCCGCTTTGCCGTAAGTAGGACCTCCCTTATCGTGATAAAATTCCAGGTCTCCACTAACTAATGTATCATAGGGAGAAAGATCACATTGATTAAACCCTACTTCAAAAATCAGGCTGTCCCTGTTCTTTAATGTTTTGTAAAGTTCAGAGGTTCTCCTTTCCTGTCCCTTAGCCAGGTTGGCTAACATAACAATACTTAGCAATAGTAACGCCCTGATCATTTTATTGTAGTTTAAAAAACCCATTATTCAGCCAGTTTCTTTTTTAAAGCTTCTATCTCTTTTTGCTTTTGCTCCAGCTCTCTGGTCATTTCTTCTTTACTTTTACTTCTCGAAGGACTTTGATTATAATGGTACACTTCGGCCGTATCAGCACCGGGAGGCGGTGGAGGCGCCGGCGCAGTGGGGGGAACCACTTTTGCGGAATCTGTTGTAGTAGAATCACCATCCCAGCGATAATTATCATCACCTGCTTTCCCGGTATTCTTTACCACAACCGTGTCATCATCACTCTTCAGACTGCCATCGCTTTGCATCGTGTAGTCTGTATTAGAACGATACCTCCTGATATTGTTGGAGATGTCTCTCGAGCTTCGAATTCTTCTTCTACCATTATTAAATTCGATATTAACATTACTCAGTTTGGAGAAAACCGTGTTGTCGATATATACCTTTTTACCTACCGGCACCTGCACTACTACTAACACATTCTGTGCCCTGTATTTACTACCCTTATCCACGGCGAAGCCTGCTGGCAAGTCCAATATACTATCAGCCGAACTCACCATATACTTTATTTTTTTTGCCCGGGCTAAAGCTTCCTCATCTGATTTACCCATTGCCTGTTTTACAATAGTTACGTGATAAAAACTATCCTCGCTTTTTTGAAAATCAAGATTAACGGCAGACAGTTTCAAAGTGTCCGCTGTAATACTAAATCCTTCCAATTCGTTGCCGTTATCGTTCAACCAGCCAAAATTGCCCTCGTATACCAACTCCGGCTCACTTACCTTAAAAATTAATTTCCCCTGCGATGGTTGCTGCACAATTGCTGTTTCTTCTGCTGATTCATATCTTTTAAAATCAGTTGAGATGCTGGCGAGGAAGAACATCAGGCATACCCAGCCGATAGCCCATAAACCGCCAAACGTCCAGTTTAAATAATTACCCGGTGTACGAATACTGATTACTCTTCTGATCAGCCAGATTATCAAACCCACTATCGGTGCTCCTATGAAAAGGATCAGCGTGCCCCAGCCCAGCATTTGCTGTGTTTCGCTGGTCCATAAGAAATTATTTACCGGCGCCCATGCAAAACCGCTAAACAGGAAAGTAAGGAATACAGCCAGTAAGGATACAGCAATGATACCACCGATGACAATAAAGATCGCCTTAAAGATCATGGCAATGACATAACCAATACCTCTGCCACTCTTCTGTGCCACATAAGTAAATTCACGACCGAACTGTTTTCCCCTGGTTTGCCCAAACTCTTCGGCACGTTTACCAAGATTCTCTGCCGACTCCTGCACTTCCTTGCTCCAGGTCTTCATGCGCTCGCCAAAATCGCCCATTGTATTTTGTACATTCTGCTTGATGGTGTTCACATCAATATTTTGTCCGCGCATTTCCATTTTCTGGTATGGCGTTAAAGCCTCGGGCAATACTATCCACAAAACGATATAGATGAAAATAAAAGTACCAGTCAGACCACTAAATATCAGGTTAGGAAAAAAATCAAAATCGTGACCGAACACATTTACTCCGTTTAAAATGCTTATGATAAGCGGCAACGCCAATATACCCCGAATGGTATTGGGGTTGATGTTGAAATAAGCGCTCATGCCACCGGCTACACCGCCAAACCATTTGTTATCCGGATCACGAAACATCCTCTTCCCTTTGTACGTATCAATGTTGCGGGCTGGTAAAAAGATCCATAAACCAATATAAATAAGAATACCCGTACCAAAACCTCCAAACGATACAATAGCAAATAATACCCTCACTACCGTAGGATCAATATTCAACCAGTTGGCGATACCACTACAAACACCACCCAGTATTTTGTTGTTGGAATCACGGTAAAGCCGACGCTTTTCATTCACGGTGAAGTTGGGCGTGTATCCCTGGCCCGGGCCTTGTGTAGCTGCATCAAAATCTTCAGGGCGGCCCATAGTAGCGATCATTTCTTCTACATCAGCATCCGTAATATGCGGAGCGCCCTTGCGTATTTTATCATTCATCAGTTCACCAAAACGCGCCTCTATATCCGCTACAATCTCATCCCTACCCTCTTCATTTTTAAAGTACTCACGGAGGCTATTGGTATAAGCCTGTACTTTTTCATAAGCAGCATCCTCTATTGCAATGCTTCTGCCGCCTAATGTTATGTTGATTATCTGTTTCATGTTATCTCGTTTGTTGGTAGTAGTAGTTTATATTGACGATGTTTGTGTTAATGTATTGACGGCCCCGGAAAGTTCGTCCCATGTTTGCTGTAACTCATGGTAAAAACTTTGCCCTTTTTCGGTTAGGGAAAAATATTTACGGGGAGGCCCGCCAGTACTTTCTTCCCAGCGGTAAGTTACCATTTCTGAGTTCTTCAGCCGTGTTAAGAGTGGGTATAAAGTCCCTTCTAATATATGTAAACCTGCTCCTTTCATTTCCTCAGCAATATCACTGGGATAAGCCTCTCCGCGTTTGATGATGGAAAGAATACAAAATTCAAGTATCCCTTTTCGCATCTGGCTTTGTGTATTTTCGATATTCATTGCTTGATAATGTGATACAAAGATATCGGCAGTTAGTAGTAGTAGGCAATACAAAGTACTGTGCGTGGCATAAAAAACTCGGTGAATAACGGAATAGAACCGGTAAACAGCAGATTTTTTTATGGACTCTTCAGTAAACAGTTGTCAACAAAATTGCCACGCCCGCCTGCCCGCCCGCCCGGATGAACATCCGTTCGGACGGGAATGAAATTCTTTCGGGCAGGCTCGCTTGTGCTATTATGCATCACCCATCCTATATAGACCGGCTATTACAAATTAATAGTTCGCTCAATGCCTGTCTGTTCCAGAAAATATTCATCATGTGAGACCACCAACAGGGTGCCTTTATACTGATTCACGGCGTGCGTCAGGATCTCAATATTCTGAATGTCCAGGTTGTTGGTGGGCTCATCGAGTACAATAAGATCAGGCGATTGATCTGAAATAGTTAAGCAACAAAGCAGCAAGCGCATTCTTTCACCACCACTCAGGGCCGCACAGGATTTATCCCAGTCATCTTTGCCAAACAAAAACCAGTTCAGCCTTATTTTAATCTCATGTTCCTGCAAAGCCCCGGTATTAAATTGTTGGGCCTGCTCGTATACTTTCAGGTGGTTATCAATCAACGAATATTCCTGGTCGATATATACAGCATGCCGGATAGCGCTAAACACTTCTTGCTCCGGCTTCAGATCACCGAGAATAATTTTGATCAGCGTGGTTTTACCCGAGCCGTTCGGTCCGCTTAAAGCGAGTCGTTCTCCACTTAACAGGCTAAGATTTAGTGGCTGCTTCCATACCTTTTCGGCACCATAATTAAAGTTAAGTTCGTCCACCTTAAACAAAAGCTTTCCTTTATGAAGATCAGAATCATCAAAGCCCAGCTTCATTTTATCCATATCCGGCATCGCCGATCGCAATTGTTGCAGCTCCTGCGATATGCCACTTATTTTCTCTACATGGGCCGACTTTAATTTGGAAGTACTGTTCTCCGCCTGGTTACGTAAGGTATTCATCATGATACGGGCTACGCCTGCCTTCTCCTGCTTGCTTTTGCCACGGGCATCCAGCTTTTGCTGCCGCTCTACGGTTTCCCGCTCTTTTTCTTTGGCTTTCCTTAAAGCCTTTTCCTTGCTCTGCAAATGGTCCTGCAATGCCTGGTCTGCCAATTGTTTCTGCTCCTTATAAAAGTCAAAATTGCCGCCATAAGTGGTAATGCCGCCGGCACTTAATTCAAGCATAGTGTTGAGCAGGTTCAATAGTTTCCTGTCGTGACTTACAATGATCAGGGTTTTGGAGGTCTGGCCGATAAAATCGTATAGTTGCTGCCTACCCGCAATATCCAAATGGTTGCCCGGCTCATCCATAAGCACCAATTCAGGTTGATGAATGTGAATGCCGGCCAGGAACACTTTCATTTTCTGGCCGCCGCTTAAAGTAGCCATACCTTGATTCATACTAAAACCACAAAGTCCCCACTGCTCCAAGGCTTCAGCACAACGCTCTTCTATCGTCCAGTCATCGTTCAACATATCCATATTAGCTTCCGACACATCACCCTCTAATATATGATGCAAGGCCTGTAACCGATCATGCACTCCCAAAGCCTGTGCAATAGTGAGGTGATTGTACTGTCCGAATACCTGGGGTATATAATAAGGGACCGCATCCGATTTAATTTCACCGGCAGCCGGTGTTAATTGTCCTGCAATTATTTTAAGCAGTGTTGATTTGCCGGCCCCATTGTTGCCGATCAATGCTACTTTTTGGCCTTTCTGAAGAGAAAAATGGAGATCATTAAAGAGAGGATCTTTATCAGGATGTAAATAGGAAATATGGTGAAGTGTAAGCATACTTCTTTCTTTTAAAAATTAAAAAATGGATAGCGTCATTAACGCTAAGACCCTGTCTCAATCAAAAAAAGAAATTGGTATTACATGCTACAGATCTGATTTGCAGACTGCAAAGGTACGATTTTTTCAGTATTATTGAAACGCGCACCGTACATGAACGAATTAAAGACGATATTAGCCTCTATAAATCACATTACACTTCAACATATAATCCGCACATCGGTGGCAATCTAAAATATCACAACATGAAAGTATTTATTACCAAACAAATACCCGATACAGGCATTCAATTAATAAAAGACGCAGGGCATGAAGTAACCATACATAATGAAAGCCTGCCCCTGCCACAGGAAGAGCTGATTGCACAATGCCTGCAACACGATGCGCTGGTTAGTGCTGGCTTTAATAAGATTGATGCGCATTTCCTCCAAACCTGTAAGCACCTGAAAGTAGTTTCTTTATTTTCGGTAGGATACGACAGTGTTGATGTTGAAGTAGCCACCCGTTTAAAAATCCCGGTTGGTAATACGCCCGATGTATTGAGCAGGGCCACTGCGGACATTGCTTTCCTGCTAATGCTGGCCGTAAGCCGTAAGGCTTTTTTTAACTATAAGAAAATATTAGACGGCAAGTGGCAGGGCTTTGAACCCATTGCCGATTTAGGCCAGGAGCTGTACGGCAAAACACTGGGTGTATTTGGGTTGGGCAATATAGGGTATGAAATGGCCATAAAATGTAAAGCAGCATTCGGCATGAAGATCATTTACCATAACCGTAAGCCCAATGCTAAAGCCGAACAGGAACTGGAAGCCACTTATGTAAGCTTTGAAGAACTATTAGCACAAAGCGATGTATTAACGCTACATGTTAATTTATCGGATGCAACAAAAGGCATTTTCAATAAAGAGGCTTTCATCCAAATGAAGCCCAATGCCATATTTATCAACACAGGGCGCGGGGGCTTACATAACGAAACCGACCTGAAAGAAGCTTTAGACAACGGTACCATTTGGGGTGCGGGACTGGATGTTACGAACCCTGAACCCATGGATAAAAACAACCCCCTGCTGACCATGCCCAATGTTTGTGTGCTGCCACATATTGGGTCAGCTACACGGGAAGCCCGTAATGGCATGGCGATTATGGCCGCAAAGAATGTGATTGCCGGATTAAAAGGGGCTCCATTACCCACCATTATAAACCCGGATGTTTATGATCAATAATGTATTTTTACGGTTATGAGTACAGAACTGACAGAACAAAAGCCTTTACCGGTTTTAGATAGTGAAGAGCTACGTGTGCTGGGTGCTTTGATGGAAAAATCCAAAACAACGCCTGAGTATTATCCCATGACATTAAACGGGCTTACAGCTGCCTGCAATCAAAAAACCTCGCGCAACCCGGTGGTCAATTACGATGAGCAGATCGTGACCCTGATACTGGATCGTCTGAAGCGAAAAGGACTGGCAGCTACGGTAACCGGTGGCGGAAGTCGCGTAATTAAATACCGTCATACCATTGCACTAAACTATGAGTTTACGCCGGATGAGCTGGCTGTGCTCTGTTTGTTATTTTTAAGAGGACCGCTTACACCGGGTGAGATCAACAGTAACTCGGGCAGGCTATATGAATTTGACGACCTCGCCGAAGTGCAGGCCGTGATTGAAAAATTATCATCTGGCGACCAGCCCTATATGAAACAGCTGGAGCGGCAACCCGGCCAGAAAGAGGCTCGTTATATGCATTTGTTTGGTGACGCCAATATACTGGATACTTATACTACAGAAAGCACTCCGGCGGCGGCTTCTCCAACCCAAACAAATCTTGAAGAACGCCTGAGCACCGTTGAACAGGAACTGGCTAGTTTAAAAGCAGACTTTGACAAGCTGATGAAGGAGTTGATGGGGTGAGGAAAGATGACTGGTTGATTAGTTGATAGGTTAATAAGTAATATTCATATCCAGACTTTTAACCGAATTCTACTAACCCCAAACCTTAAACTTTGAATTTTTAACCCCTTCTTCTTTCCAGCAAGATCATCATCATCAGGCCCAGGGCAACGCGTTCTTCCTGCGCGGGGTTCATAGGCATGAGCTGATCCACTGTGAAGCGGCGGCCCCAGAAAGATTTTTGCTTTTTGATCTGCGCTACTTTAGTGCCGTGGTTGTCATAAACTGAATAACCCGGATTAAAAAAGTAACCTGAAAAAAGACCTAAAAGAGGTATCTCGCTCAGCATGCCATCTGCCACTTTCACCCAGCCATTATCTTCCGATACATGAAATTCTTTCTGATCCTGACCATCAAAAATTTCATAAGTAGCCTTCCACATGCTGCGCCAGCCTTTGCGACCAATACGGCCTAAAGGCAACCCGTCATCAGTGGTCATTTTATAACTGGTACTCCAGTCGATCCATTGATTGGCTTTGATATTAAACAGTCTCTGCGACTTGGTTTCGTCAGCATACACGTCCACATTATCTTTCAGCTTAAAGATCTTTTCCCGCACATACGCTATTGTATTGCCATGAGCATCTACTGCCTGGAAATCGTTCGCAATGGTCGTAACCTTAAAAGTAAATTGTAAGGGATAGGCCAGGTTTCTCATTTCAAAAGGTTTTAATTTTTCACGAATATAGAGCCCGGTGGCAAAGGCACCAAATTAGTTACAAATAAATAATGCAGCGCAGCCAATACCAGGTGGGTGATCAATATCCTTTGTATAGGTGACCGGAATCAGATTAGCCGGGCCGGATTCCCATTATTTTTAAACTACCAGACCGGGATATTCATTCTTAACCAGAACATGAAGTAAGCGGCATCAGGAATCGATTTTATCACAAACACAAATCCAGCGTATATGAAAAAAATAATTGTGGCAACAGATTATTCCCTTGAAGCAGAAAACGCTATGCAATACGCAGCCGGGGCTGCAGCAACAATGGGATATGAACTCATTCTTTTTTCCCTGCAAAACGCATCAATACATGTATTGAATGCCAGGCTCCCGGCCGACAGTTTACATGCCCACATTACTGCTAAAAAAGAATACCTGAAAGAAAAGGCGAAAGCGGTACATCAAAAATTCGGGATTGAAGTATTACCCTATTTTGCCACCGGCGTTTTTTTCGACGAGTTAAAGCAGTGTATTGATCGCACAGGTGCAGATATGGTGGTAATGGGAATGGCTCCCCATTCGATTGAACAAGAGCTAATGGGTAATACCACAACCGCAGCCCTGCACCAGATTCAGGTGCCGGTTCTTGCGGTTCCGGTTGGTGCTTCTTACAACGGAATTAAGCATATCATTTTTGCCTGTGACATATTGCGCGGTGTGCATAAACAAGTATTGAGAAAAGTACATGATATCGCCGCAGAAATTGGCGCCAGCGTAGAAATTTTTAATGTAGCAAATGTCATTAAAACACCCGCAGATAACCACAGAAAGGATATTGATGAATCAATGACCGGTGTACCTTATTATTACCACGATGTAGCTTCAGATGATGTCATAAGCGCTATAAAAGAAGAAATAATAGTGCAAAAGCCCGATCTGCTGATTATGGTTCCCTATCAATACGGGTTCTGGAGCTCCCTGGTGCACAAAAGTAAGACGCGGATAATGGCGGCAGGCAACAGTATCCCGCTATTATCGTTGCATCTGTAAACAAAAGCATTACATATTAATGGCAGGAGGTTTTTATTCCCAGGCCGGTCGTTTGGGCAACCAGGGCATTACCGGTACTTTGGCAGGCACACGGTAGTAATTGTTCCTGAGTGAATCGTTCCAACCCAGCGGGTTATTTTTAAAGATCTTACTACTGTAAAAAACACTGCCTTCTATCCCTGGTGTGTAGCGTGCGATTTTGATCTGGTCCGGCAACTGGTTGGGGTTTTTCCAGGCAGCTGTGGTATTGGCTTCGGTAGCCCTGTAAATACCATGACCGATATAAACGTGGCGGCCAAAACTATGCGCTGCCCACCAGTTCACCATTTTTTCGTAGGGAATCAGGCGATCATTGATCTCGCGGTATAATTGCGGTGTTACATAATCAACCCACCCTTTGCGCATCCACAAAAGAATATCTGCATATAAATGATCATAGTTGGTCAGACCGCCTTTGCTATCGCTGCCCTGTGTATCATCAGACAAATTGCGCCATACGCTAAAGGGGCTGACACCAAATTTCACATAAGGTTTGGTGGCTTTTATTGCGATATTGATGTTTTTAATGATAGAATCTACATTGCTTCTGCGCCAGTCGTTTTTACTCAGGCTGGTACCGGAGCGTTGGTAAGCATAGTCATCGGGAAAAGGTTTGCCCCCTACCGGATAAGGATAAAAATAATCATCCATGTGTATGGCATCCACATCATAACGCCTTACAATATCTTTAATTACATCTATTACAAAATTCTGTACCTGCATATTAGCAGGATTAAAATATTTGGTAGTACCGTAAGTAAGGAACCAATCGGGATGCTTGCGCATGATATGATCCGGAGCAATTGAAGATCTGCCCACGGTAAATTCGGCGCGATAAGGATTAAGCCAGGCATGAAACTCCATGCCTCTTTTATGTGCCTCCTGTATCATAAAAGCCATCGGATCGTAAAAAGGAACCGGCGCTTTTCCCTGGGTTCCGGTCAACCACTGGCTCCACGGCTCGTAAGGAGAAGGGTAAAAAGCATCACCTGCCGGACGCACCTGCACAATCACGGCGTTCATGCCATTACGCTGATGCATATCCAATTGCCTTATATAATCTGCTTTTTGAGCTTCTACACTTGCATTTTGCGGAGGCCAATCGATATTCATTACGGTAGCGATCCACACACCACGAAACTCATATTGCTGGGTCCATGCCGGATTAACTGCGGCAATACATAAAACAACCAATAACAGGGCTTTCAACTTTTGCATAGCCACAAAAATAGCCAAGTTGAATTAATGGCTAGGCTTTGGTATGCATTTTATCTAACAGGTTACTCACGAGCGCAGCTTCTTCTTCAGTTAGATTAGATAAATAAGAAGCCAGTTTCTCATCAGTGTCATCGAGTTGAGTCAGCAGTTCCAGTCCTTTTTCAGTAATACGAACCTCTACGAGACGGCTATCCGTTTTACTTGTTTTTTTGGTAACCAGTTTTTTAAGGATCAAACGGTCTACGATCCGGCTGGTGTCGCTCATTTTATCGATCATCCGTTCCCTTATCTGCAAAGTAGAAAGCGGATTGGGCTGACTGCCGCGCAGTATCCTTAATATATTATATTGCTGCATGGTAAGATCATGCTCGCTAAAGCGTTTTTTCAAAAAATTCTCCAGCCAGCGACTACTATGAATAATGTTGAACGCCAGTTTCTGGTAGGAACTTACAAATTTGCTCTGCTTAATTTCTTCCTCTATGGTCATAGGGTGAGCATTAAATAATTAGAATCCCAGTAAATATATATAACTCCCACTAAATATAATCAATTTTAACGTCTTGGTACATCATATAGGTATATATTACGGCAGGCAATTTGCCGGTAAAAACAGCATAACATCAGTCTTACATGGATTACAGATCGGTTGGCAAATCAGGATTGCGCGTTTCAGAAATAGCATTCGGCTGCATGTCTTTAACAAAAACTCCCGATGCAGAAGCTACAGCTATCGTGCATACCGCTGTAGATGCAGGTATTAATTATTTTGATACCGCTGATTTGTATGATAAGGGAGCTAACGAAGAATTGATAGGCAAGCTGCTCAAACCCGTGCGAAGCAAAATTGTACTGGCTACCAAAGTAGGTAATCAGTGGAAAGAGGACGGAAGCGGATGGAACTGGAACCCTACTAAAAATTACATATTGAAGGCAGTAGATGAGAGCCTTCGACGTTTGCAGACGGATTACATCGACCTGTATCAATTGCATGGAGGAACTATTGAAGACCCGATCGACGAAACCATTGAGGCTTTTGAGGAGTTAGTGCAACGTGGAAAGATCCGGCATTATGGTATTAGCAGTATCCGGCCCAATATAATCAGGGCTTACGTCGATAAATCGAATATCATCTCGGTAATGCTGCAGTATAGCCTTTTGGATAGAAGGCCCGAAGAAACCATCCTGGACCTGTTGCAAACCAATGGGATTGGCGTAATGGTCAGGGGCGCATTGGCACAGGGCCTTTTAGCCGGTAAGCCGCCAAAGAACTATTTGGGGCATCCTGCATCAGTAGTACAGTCCGCAGCCGACAGCCTGAAGACACAAGCAACGGCAACCCATACCATTCCTTCCGCGCTGGCTACCCAATACGTGCTTTATAACCCTGCAGTGAGCAGCGTGGTAACCGGCATCAGGACCATGGAACAATTACAGGAAGCTATTGCCCCACAGCCCCCGCCCGATACTGCCTGGCTCAATAGGCTGCAAAGTTTAATCCCAGCCAAACGTTATGAGGATCACCGGTAATGTTTCATCATCATCAATAAATTACCTGCCTTTGTTACCTTAAACCGACAGAAGCGGGACGTGGAAGCATTCAGTAACAACCTTTTTTGCAAAAATTCCCGATCTGTCTGGCTAAACCCGGGATATCTGTATGTAATCGACAGGCGAAGTTAGAATATCTTATTAGAATCATCTGAATCACGAGCAGGCTATTTGTTGTAATAACATCTTGAAGCAGAAGCCGCCAGCGGGGATATATAGGACCGGATGCCTCGAAAAATGTTGTTCAAAAATTTTTCAAAAATTGTTGTTTAAAATAAAATTATCCCTATTTTTGCAACCCCGAAAGGGAAAACAGGTATTCCTCCTTAGCTCAGTTGGTTAGAGCATCTGACTGTTAATCAGAGGGTCGCTGGTTCAAGTCCAGCAGGGGGAGCGATAAAAATCAAGACGTTACACATAGTAACGCCTTTTTATATGTCATCATGCAGAAACAATGCAGAAACATAATCTATTAACACAACTTTAACACCATCTTCTGCCATTCTATTCCGTTTGAGGACCAAGATGTTCACGGCTAAGGCATTTTTTCAAGATTTGAGAACTGAAATACCTGCTAACAACTTGGTGTCTTTACAATTCTTTTATCAATATGTGAGATTTGGTAATCAGCGGCAAAAGCTTAATGACTAAAGCAATTCATGGCTTTTAAGCCGTAAAAGCCACAATAAGCTGAAAAAATTTCATACAGCATTAATAATCAAAAAATTATAAAGTCCTTGTTACGTTTAAAGCCGTCATTATTCTTAAATTTTTTTAACCAATCTTACACATTTTTAACCATTGGTTAAATATTATTTTGAATTATAAAATTTTTGTCGTATGTTTGCAGAGCAATTATGTTTAAACGTTCCAAATACCACAATAAACGATCAATATCGTACCTCAGCTGGAAGTCAAATAATGACCGGCTGAGGGAGGTGACTAAGCTTCTTCAAGAGAAAGCTAGCGTTTTGGCGGATTTTACCGAACATTTAAATGACGTAATTGCTAATCGCGATAAGTTTTATATCTCGACCTTATCTACCAACCAGTTTAGTGTATTTGACTATAGTACGTTAGTCAACAGGATTGAAACCTATTCCGGCATCAATCATGATTATGTTTCAGACCTACTAATTAATGCTAGCAATGTTTATAACAAACATTGGGAAAACGCTTTTCCTAGTGAAGGTTCCGCATTTCTGGAAACTGAAAATTGGTATCAAAAGAGCTCATTTCACGAACTTAATGTCACGTCTTTTGATTCAAACCTGTTCATAAAGTTTCCTCTAAGAGAGCAATTTAATAAACAAGGCTCTGAGGCCCTGCAGGTTGATTTCAACATTATTCTTAAGGGGATTTTGGAGAAAGCAAAAAATATCTTGGATAAACAGCTAAGCGGCTATCGCGGCAGCGTCTTTACTTCAACAAAGACGGATTTGCGCAGCAGGATTCGTATTTTCTTAAGATCCCTTCATACACCTAACCATGATGGTAAGGATGAAGACAGTGATCGCATCGTAAAAAAAGATCGGTGTAACACTATTTCATTCCTTAAAAAAAATTCCATCAATGGAAAAGAAAAACAATTTGCAAGAGGTGGTAGATTATGCTATCGCCAAGTTAGAAAGTAAGAAAACGATGAGCGCGGAAGACCGTGAAATGTACAAGAAGCTCATCATTGAAAAAGAAAATTTAAGTAAAACAGGTTATAAAGCCTCATGGAATCCAATATGGTCCATCGTAACAAACCTGCTATTCCGTGTAGGTGAAGAGATAATCGATAATCTATAAAAAATCATGTTATGAGTATAGGAAGAGCAATTACAACCATTAGGGAGAAAGCTGGTCTTAAACAGGGGGAGCTTGCCAAATTGGCTGATATTTCACCAACCTCTTTATCGCTACTTGAGTCTAATAAGACCCAGGGTACTGAGGCGACGTTGAAAAAAATTGCAGATGCGCTGGGAACCGACGTCGGTTTAATAAAGTTATTGGCAATTGATCCCGAAAAGGATATGTCGAAAGAGAACAAGGAAAAGTTTTATACGCTGTTCCCCAACTTTCACACCCGCCTCCTATATGATATACAGAAGTTTTCTTCAAAAAACGGTGACCAATAGTCACCGTTTTTTATTTCACCCTCATATTCTGTTCTACGAAAATTTTCAACATCCAATTTTCGCATCCTACACGAACTATAGGCTTAACAATTAGTCAGATTTTCCCGTGTTCCATTATCACCAAATAGAATGTTGAAGGATCTCAAAACTAAAAGATCATATTATGGGTTCATTCGACACTACCATATTCAAATTTTTAGGCTAAAAATTTGGATATAGGCCCTTCAAATTCCTATATTACAATTACAGTCAACAACATCTTTCAACAGTAAACACCACCTCCTATGTCGAGAAATCCACTTGCTATAGGTAAAACATCTAATAAATACCTTATCAAAGGAGTATATGACGGAGATTATGAAATTAATGACAACATGTATGTCATGGATTTTAATAAGGGCACTTTTGAAAAAAAAGAAATTTATTACAGCCAGAAAAGTTATAATGGCACCATTTGGATAAACGGAAAAAAGATCTCACACAAGGTTGCTGCACGGCTGCGCCCATCTCTTGCGTCAAAGGACCAGGATTTTTGTTGGGGAAATACTGGGGCCGGCGCCAAAATAGTTGCACTTGCTATCTGCCAAGAAATACTTAAATACAATGAGTGGGCATTAAATGTATATCAAATCTTTGCAGAAAAGTACATCTATTCGTTGAAAAGAGAAAACTTCGAAATCGAAATTGACCTTTCCGACTTTTTTATAGATAATAGAGAAAAGCTGACATACGACTATTTTACTCGATACTTCGAATTCTCTGGAGGAAGCCGGGAAATCGCGCTGGTTAAAAATGCATCCAGCAATATGTTTTCAGTTGACCTTTTGGATGAAGTTACCTGGGCGTATGTTGAAAGACAGGAATTTTCATATAATTGGAAAATGCCTTCTTTAAAGTCTTTTTTTGGCAAAATAGATAATGAGCCCGACCATGACAAACCTCCCTTTGATCGAATTGCAGCATTTAAAAAAAACCGAGTAATTCTGCAACGCCAGTTTTTCACAAAGAAATATTCACGTTTGAAGAATACTTGCTCCGTCATGCTACAAACACAAATTCATTATGTTCTTTCTCTGTTTTCATATAAAAGAGACGAGAACCTAAGAGAAAGAGCCATAAGAAAACAGACAATTCTTAAAAGAAAAAAAGAAAAGCTCTTATCTGGGATTGCAAAGAAAAAAGGTAATAAATGAAAAATGCCAAAAACAGTAAAAACAGTGCTAAATAATAGCAAGAATGGGAAAATTCCCGTTTCCTAATATTAGTCATTTTGTAGATTTGTTTTTCACTAGCTTTTGAAGAAATAATGCTCGAAGATGACTACTATCAAGGCTTTGAACATAGTTCTATGGAATTGAAAAAATATATAGAAGCTGCCGGTATTTTCACGATTTTACTTAAAAACGGCAAAATCGTTCATTTTTCCCCTGAATGCAATAAGGATTTTAGAAAATGGCTCCAAAAGCATAGCATATTAGACATTAGGGATAATTAGAAAGTAATGGATACGTTTTTCATAGGTTAGCAACGGCCGGCTCTGTCCAGGGCTGGCCATTTTTATTAAGCTGTTTTAGGTAGCGTTTTATTCAATAACAAAAAATATAAAAGCAAATGGACAATTACAGAATCGAAGTTTGGGAATTATTCGAAAAAAAAAAGCGTCTGGCGAACTTTCTATTAACCTGATGTATCCGACCTCTGCCAAATTGCGGGAGGAATGCCATCTATTATACACTAGTAAACAATGCAACAAAGCTGATCTCCACACGTTGAAATCATTTTTCGAATGTCCCCTAAATGAAGAACTCCATCCTAGCAGAATAAAAAGGTTTGATATTGACAAATTCAAGCCACTACAAAATTTTCTCAAAAAACCTGTAAACACGAGGGAAAAGAATATTGAGCTTTTAGCCTGGTTAATTGACTTCAAATTCAGGCCATATTCACGCTATATAGACACAATAAGTAAACATGCGGGAGGTAAACGATTTTCTAATTTAAAGGTATTGAAAACCGGAACTATAATTGAAAATCTGCGAGAAACTGTCGAGCAAATTAAAGAATTTGAGTATGCTGGGGCTGTATTGAAAAACGAAAATAGGTCCGTATTTGATATTCCTACTGATCATTATTTTGAAATCCCATTTGATGTTCAGAAAGGAATTACCAAACAAATTATTTTGGAGTATCCATCAGGAGTTAAGCTCAAAGTTGGTGTAGATGACTTAAAACTTATTGGTCAACTCGTAAAAATGTAATCATCCATTACAGTTTTCCGTTAAAATTTCTGTAGCAGTTATTTATATTTGTACAATGGGTAACTGGAAAAACATATTTAAGCCATCACCACCAAAGCTTTTAACAGCTCAGGTAAAGAAAGCCACAGGGGAGCTAGTCGAAGGTTATCCCTTTCACGCCAAAAACAAATTGGGACAAGAATCCTATTGGATGATACTCAAAGGAACTACAGTTGACGATCTAACTACAGGAGGGATGATTAACTTAACGCCCACAGAAGCGAAACAACTTCAACCGAATTTTTTAAAGGCAAGGGCAAAAAGTTTTGTTACTGACGAATGGGTAGAAGGCTTTCCATTCTATGCAAAATCTGAAACGGAAGCGACCTCCTTTTGGATAATTCGTGCTGGCTGTACAATTGAAGAAATTTTAACTACAGGCTTGGTAAATATTATACCGAAAACAATTACCTATGACAGGTAAGTAGTTGGCCTGGCGAAAGATTAGGATTATAAATTTTACCCTCAATTGCGTTAGCATGTGGGTAAAATTTTTTGACGCTACCGATTCTATCGTTCTTTGTGCAACCAAAAAATAATCTAAACCAAGAAAACCTGGTAGATTAATGAATAAAACAGACAAGCAAGCCATAATAGGAAAATTATAGAAAGCAGTTCCGATTGGGAATACAGAAACAACGGATTGTCAAAACTTTATAAAATGAAATTCAAATAATATCATTATTTCGTTTACCCTTTTTTAAATAACGCCAACCAAATTTATATAGCTGTGTAATTGAATGCCTATTAAGCGTGTAACAGAAAAATGTAGCTACTGATGCACGGCATCCAGGCTCATCAATTCCTGGATCTTCCGGTTCCTAAGTTCTACTGCATCACGCAACAAATGAATCATTTCTTCTTGCTCTTGAATCTTCTTTTCCAGGGCCGATTTTTCTATTTGTTTTTCGATAGTTTTTATTTCTTGATTTTTATCAAAGAGAGAATTTAAGTCAATACCACGGTTTTGCAAATAAATTAAATAGCTAAGGTTAATTTCTTTACGCTTACCGGCCTCCATTAACGAAATCGTTTTTTGATGTATTCCGCTTTTGATGCCTGCATCTGTTTGATTTTCACCCAATAATATCCTTGCATTTTTTAACTTCTGCGCTATAGTAGTATCCATGGAAAAAAATTGCTTTTAAAACAAATTTTAGTTAAATTTATACCAATACGGTATATAGCATGTTATATTTTGTATAAAAATAACAAAAAAAATACAAAAACAAACAAAATCATCCAAAATTGGAATAGATGGGGAGAATTATTATCGAAATTGACCAGGAAGAACTCAAAGAAATTGTCCAAGAGGCAGTTCGTAATGTGTTGCAGGGTTTCGCGGTCAACTCCAATAATGATTCCACTGAGGATGAGCTCTTAAACGTTGAGGAGGCTTGCGCTTTTCTGAAGATGAAAAAGGCAACGCTTTATCAAAAAACCCACAAAAGAGAAATTCCATTTATGAAAAAAGGAAAGCCCCTTTTTTTCTCAAAGAAGGACTTAATTGAGTGGCGACTAAGTGGCAAAAAAGAAACCATTGAAGAAGCGGTGCTGAGGGCTGAATTAGAAGAGGAGCATATGAAAATTAAAAATCAAAAAAAACGGTAAACACCATGCGCATTCAGGACTTAAGGCTGGGGAATATTGTTACACGTAAGTACGCACCATTTGACCATGGTATTGTAATTGCGCTTGATTGGGTGAAAACGGCCCATCTTCATGATCGGGAGTTTCCGGAAGAGATGTTAGATCTTGATGGAATAACATTCAACAAGAACCTTTTGGAGCGCTACCGCATTGCCAGCCCCTTTTCTTTTGGTGGCCGGACATTTGAAATGAACTTGTCGAGAAACCGACTTTTCGTCATTGTTGATGATTCCCTTGATTTTTCCCTGAAGTATTTTCATGAATTGCAAAACCTGGTGTTTTTTATGACAAATGATGAGCTCTTTGATCCGTTTATCTATTTCAACAATGCCTAACCCAAAAAAGGCGCCCAGGAAAAATAACATCGAAATCTCCCTCCCCGATAAAACAACAATATATCAAAGTAACCGCGTCACTCATAGTCGGTCCAGTGGATTAACCCTTTTACAGGCAAGGATATTCGTATGCCTGATCAAGGAACTGCAGGAGGCTATAATCGCCTCCATGAACGGGAAAAACTGGCAGCAATTGGACCTGTTTCAAAGCGAAAATGCCGGCATGATCAGGGTAGCAATACCTTTAAAACTGATTGCAAAGCCCCGGCAGTACGCCGAGGTATACCAATCGGCTATTCAATTAGCCAAAGCCAGCATACTCCTTCCTTCGACAATTTCAAAAGAGTATTTTAGCGTCGCAACCCTTTTCCCTAAGGTAGATCTCCCAAAGCGAGTAAATGGAGCAAGCTTGATGTATGTGGAACTGTATAAAGCCACTGCTAACCTTTTAATTGAAATTGACAAGACTGGAAACGGTAAACCCGGTTATTTTACGAAATACCTGTTTGAGGTGGCAATGCGGGCCAGGAACAAATACACTTACAAAATTTATATGATCATATCCAGTTGGCGTACCAAAGGGATTTTCACTATTAGCATTGAAGATTTAAAACGCCAGCTGGGGATCGGAATTTCTGAATACCAACAATTCAAGGAATTAAAAAAAAGGGTCCTGCTGCCGGTAAAAAAGGAACTTGAAAATAAATCAGACACATGGTTTGCATTTGCAGAATGCCGCCAGGGAAGGAAAGTAGTCGCATTGCAAATCCGAATTATAGTCCAACCATCGGAACAGGTTTCCCGGGAAAGAATTGATCATATAAAATATCTGCTCACTACCCATTTAGCATTTACACCTACCCACATAAAGGCACTCAACCCCTACCACACCTTAATGTCAGATCAATTCATTTACCAGGGCACCTTGCAAAAGATTCAGGAACTAAACACTAAAATATTTCATAACCCCTCCACAGGTAGGATATCAAACAATGCCAACTATGCTCTGGCCTCAATAATAAATTTCTTTAAAAACCAGTCGTAGTAGAATAAGGATAGACTCTGTAAACATTTGTACTTTCTGTGGTATAAAATAAGTTCGGTTTTTGCCCCTTTTATCTACGCCATTTCGGTTTCTGTCCCGGCCGAACTTCGGTTTTTGTCTCACTACACTTCGGTTTCTGTACCTTATAAGTTCGGTTTTTGTCTCTCCAGAAACGTTGAAACCCGCTTGCATACTGAATTCCCTCACTATGGTAAATCAACAAAAATTTAAAAATTGATAATCAAAGTAATAATTTTTAGGAAAATATGACGACAATTGAATTTATTGGAGGAAAGTGTATCAGGAAAATTTGAGAAGAAAATCACTTTCAGCAATTCAGAACGCCTGGCCCGGAATTTCAGTCTACTTACCACCACCGGCTACCAGGTTCATCACCAAGCTGCTAACCGAGACAGATTCTCCACTGAGCATCATATTTAACTCCTCTCTCACATAATAACCACCTTCATTTTTAACGACTCCAAATGCCTTACATTTTTTTAAAAATTGGCTACGTTTAAGGTTACAATACAGCATGGCTTCATCGGGTTTTAAAAATGGTTTGTTACACATTAAAACAGCTTTAAATACTATCGCTTCAAATTCCTTCATATGTCAACTTTTAGGTTAATAATCGTTTATTAAAAACGTTGAAAAGTAGTGCATGTATCTGTCGGATAACAATCGTAACCCAGAATACTATTAATGATTACTGCATTGCGGTAAGGCCCAAGACCTATATCCGGAGCATTGAAACCGTGCGTATGAAGCTCTGCATTCTGTACGAACACCCTGTTATCCAAATCAATTGAATAGTTCCGGTTAGCGGCCAATTTTCCATCCTTATCGTATTGAATTTGCTTTCCAAGTCCCTTTATAATTTCCGGTATTCTATAATGATACCCTGTGCATAATATCAGGGTATCGGCGGTTTTCTTATTTCTCCTTCCGGTTTGCCTGTGTAATAACTCAACCTCCAGGTATTCTTTATCATCAATGACTTTTACAATATTTGTATTGGTCATAATTTGAACAGGCACCGATTCCCTCTCTTGTTGAGCCTCATACAATCTGTCATATATGGAATTTAGCAGCTGTTGGCTGATACCCTTGTACAGGTAATTTTGCCTTTGAAGCATTTTGGCTTTTGTTTCAGCAGATAAACTAAAAAAATAATCGATGAAATCTGGACTCGTGAATTCAAAATTCATCTTAGCGGCCTCCATTGCAAAAAGTTGCCTGCTTCGCGTAACCCAGGACAAATTTGGCTGGGAAGGCTTTTCGAGAAGGTTATAAAAGATCTCCCCGGCACTTTGACCCGATCCGACAATCATGATATCCTCAGCCTTTTCAACAGGCTCCTGAGCATTTAAATAATTGGAAGAATGAATAACTTTATCAGAATCCAAAACGTTGGCCCATTCAGGTAAATATGGCATTGCACCAACTCCCAAAACAATCTTTTTGGCTCTTATCAAAACCTCTTTACCCATATTGAGGGAACAATGGATAATGAATATTTCTTTGCTGACATCATATGAAATACTCCTGGCCTCGGTTCCAAAGTAAAGATTGGACAATTTACTACAGGCCCATTGGCAATACCTGTTAAATTCAGTCCTGGTAAGGGAAGCGGGTTCGTATATACCAAACTGTAAAATTTTATTCTTTTCCCTTAGATAACTCAGGTAGCTAAACTTGCTGGAAGGGTCAACCAAGGTAACCAGGTCAGCCAGCCAGGTCACCTGTAAGGTCGTTCCGGGAATAAGCATTCCCTCATGCCAGGAAAATTCTTTTTTTGAATCAATGAATATTGTCGTTAAATCATTAATGGGTTTGCATAAACAGGCCAGGCCTAAATTAAAGGGGCCGATGCCGATACCGGCAACATCATAAATTCTGGTGTCCATAATCGTATTTTTTAATAGTTTCCGAAGTAGCGCAGGAATAAGCGGGAGAAAAGAAAGCTTAACGTAGTCACAACTGCTATAGAAAGCAGTGATAATGGAAGGGAAAGGCTGTTATAACCCCACAGAGGTAGCAACCAGCACACTACCACCCACTGGATAAAGTAAACAATTGTTACGTGGGAACTCAACCATTGCAGGAGAGAAAAAACCAGGTTATCCTTAATAAAGTTCCTCAAAAGAATAAAAAAGGACAGCCACATAAGGACAAACCCTATATGAGCCAGTGTTCCGCCAATACCGAGTCGGTAAAAGTTTAGGTTCCAGCCGGCCGGCTCAACCCTATAAATGAGCCCCCCAATAGAAATACAAACAACAGCACAAATAACAAGTACCAGTACTACTCTTTTGGGTAACATATCTTTAATAATCTGCCCAAGCAATAGCCCACTCAGGGGATAAACAAGCCAGGGAAAAAAGGGGAAATAGGCCAAAGGTGGCTCACCGCCCAGAAACAGCCCCCAATAAGGGACATTTTCTGAAAAACTCCAGACAATGGGTGTTATAGCCAGTACAAGTAGAATAAAAAGTAACTGAATAGTTTTTACTATTATAAACTTTTTGACCAGGCAGCAGATAATATATGCGAAACCCGCAAAATGTAAAATATCGACCAATCCAAACAGTTGAAACAAATATTCATCCTTGATCAAACCGTTATCCAAAATAAAGGTTTCAGGCAACCATCCCAATAACCCAGGGATCACAAATTTTAAGGAATTCAAAATGTATCCAAGCAGAATAAGTACAACACCTCGTGAAATAATGGTTTTCACTTGTTTCGGCCTTGAATAGGCAACAAATACTCCCATAAGAACCATAAATACGGGAGCTCCTGCTGTTTCCGCGAGGAAACCGAGAATATGACCTAATATACCTTCCTTGACGACAGGTTCAGAATAGAAAAGGGCACTGTGAATTGCAGGCATTGTAAGTACAACAAAGCCTCTTGCAAGGGAGAAGCCTCCCTTGGTGGAATCTTGCATCATACTAAATAAATTAGAGGGTGAAAAAAGGAGTTTATTTTACGGCTTTGGCCAGATCTTGCCTAGTGATGATATAAAGAGCCGCAACTTTGTTAGAGAGCTGGATAATTCTTTGAAATACAAAACCAGCCCTATTAGCCAACTTACCGGCGTTAGTATTATTTACATCAGGCTCAGCCAAAATTCGCTGAACACTGAACAAGTTGAACATAAACTCTAGTATAAATTGAAGAAGGAAAACAGAAATGTTTTTTTTACCTAAATTTGAAGCAAGAGACAATAACTCCCTATGAGGACTAAGCAAAAGGTGAATGCCATAATCTCCAACTCTTACCTCATAGGCATTCTGTAAAGCCTCTTCAGCACATTGAACAGGATACACTTCAACCAAAGCTGCCGGATGGCGGTCAATCGTAACAAAAAATAGCTGAAGGCAACAATTATTGATAACAGAATGGTAAAAACTATACAGGTCACGAAGAGATCTGTCTTCGGCCCAAAATTTCTTAGCATAAGCTAGTTGGGTCCACCGGTATATGATCTCTATATCTTCGGGTAGATTAACCTCCCGGATAGCCAGGTTGGTTGCCCCAACTTTTTTGGTATAGACATTCTCCAGGCTTATCCGATGATTTTGTGGCTTGTTCTTGTTCATGTTACGTTTCGTTTTGAGTGCTGATAACAAAGTAATAGCCTACCACTGTCTTTTACTTATCCAGTCAGCATTCTTTGTTATCCAATCGGAAATCTTATGAAAGGTCTATTTGACATTAAATCTAATCACGGGGACAACTTTACATGGAGTAATATAATTCCAGCCAGGCGAAGCGGTCTTATATTGCCGCTCGCAGAACCTATCATTGTGACCGGTGGATGGGGAGATATGATTATGCAATTCAAGGAAATGAAGGAATTCACCATTTGGCATTCCAGTTATTTTATCACACAACGCAGACATTTTACAGTTCGGGCCGATGTACCGGTGATTGAGTTTAGTTTTTTGATACACAATTCGGTGATGCAAAAGCTCACCCCTCTTAATCAGGTAATAGTAAAGGAGGCACAATTCAATATCTTTTATGTACCCCATATAGAAAACAAATCCAGCTTTGAAGCTGGCGAACATTACACAACACTTGACGTTCATTGTACTGTAGATTTCTTGAAAAAATTCAGGTCCTACTTCCCTGAAATCATTGATTCGTTTTTGGAAAACATCGACATAAAAAAGCCTGTACAGATATTTTCGTCCCATCTCTATGCCACCAATTTGATGATTTTCCTTGTTAAAGAAATTATTAGGCTACTAGCCAGGCCTGATGTACCGGGCATTTTCCTTGAATTAAATGTAATGTTGCTGTTATCCCATGCCCTCGCATGTAAGGCTATAGTGGACAACAAAGCCAATCAAACCTCCCTAGAACAATTAAGCATCGTCCACTGGGTCAGCACTTCTATATTGAAAGATCTGGCTAACCCACCCAGTATTGCTCAAATGTCACGTAGTGCAGGAATGAACACTACCACCTTCAAAAAAATGTTCAAACAAATTAATGAGCAACCGATGTACGGTTACTGGGCTGCTCATCGCATGAACGAGGCACGCACCCGGCTCCTGAACACAAACGATTCAATTAAGAGTATTGCCTTAGACTTGGGCTTTTCTGCCTTGTCTAACTTTTCAAAAGCATTTAAAAAACAGTTCCAGGTACCTCCTTCCTTTTACCGAAAGAAGTAGCTGAAATTATTTCCAAATGGATAACTCCAAAATGCACTTAATCCATAATTTCCACCCCAACTTTGTACTGGAAATACCAACGAACGGGCACTGCTCACTGCACAAATACCAACGCTAGGCTATATCACTAAAAATACCAGGCGAAGCCGAAAACCTGTAGAATAGAGTAGGCCCATTACCTAAACCAATAATACCCATAAACCAACTTCAGGGTGTTGAGACATTCTTCCTAACCTTCGCGGCTGCGAGTTGTAAGCACTCAATAAATTTACTTAGCCAGAGCAAAATTTTAAAATGATTGGTATGAGTTTACCCTTAAATACGGATGAGCCTATACATGTAAAGAAACGGTGTCAAGAAACGGGAAAGGTCATTCATACCTGTCGAAAAGAAGCGTCAGACGCCCTTGCTAAATTAAAACGTGCCGCTTCAAGAACAGATGAAATGGGTAAACGTATTAAACACCGCAGTTTAAAACCATCGGGGAAAAGAATTTATTATTGCTCATTTTGTCGCGGATACCACCTCACCAGCCGGAGCTGGTGGCAGCTGGGAACAAAAAGGCAGCTTGCGCATCTTTTTTTAAAAGAAAACAAAATTGCATTACTCTTCTCTAAAGCCTGACGACAGTTTTAATACTTGATTGAATTAATGACTTTGTATTGTTTACCGCAACAACTCTGTTTGCCGGTAGGGGGATTTATTACCCAAAAATGTTACTAAAATGGAAAGTTTAATAAAAGAAAATATTAAGCAACAGCGAGTAATAATAGCTTTAACAATATTCTTACTGGCTATGTGGATTCCTGTAGTAATAGATAAATGGACGCACTTTGAACTGTTTAAATCTGGTATGATGAACCAACCAATGCCAGGACAGCTAAATCGCTTTTTAGTTTACCTATTACCTGCTTTTGAAAGCTTGACCGTCTTACTGCTCATTATAGGAAGGACAAGGATGCTGGGTTTGTGGTTTTCTCTGGTATTAATGTTTCTATTTACCGGATATGTGGGTCTTGCCTTAATAGGAATTTGGGAAAAACTACCATGTAGTTGCGGATCTGTCATTAAAAGCCTTAGTTGGAAACAACATTTTATTTTCAATTTATCATTTTTAATACTCAGTGCCTATGGGTTGAAAAAATCTTACCAAAACAAGGCGCCCTACATCAGCGATACAGAGCGCCAAGGGCTTGTCGGCCAAAAGACTATGTTATAATATCTCTAAACTAAAATTTTTTGTGGTAATCTTTTTTTGAATTAAAAAAAGGCCCTAAATATGCAAATCAAAAATTTGCTCAAAAAAAATGCAGTACTATTTGCTGCATTATGCATAACAGTGGCTACCAGCGCATTTAAAGCAAATACTGTTTTAAATGATACTTACACTTATGATGGCCCTGATTTCAGCATTCCCGAACTGGAAGATGAAAGCAACTGGAAGCTTTCAACGTCACCCACTGCCACTAACTGCGGTGAGTTTTCACAGGTGAATTGTTCCATGGAGTTGCCATCTGGATTAAATAACGGGAACCAGCTGGATGCTACAAAAGCAAGTGTACATGCCACCGCTATTTCCGGTTATAATCGGGTAAATTCGGTGGTAGATCCCGCCAGCGAAGATGAAATAGAATTTACTCCAGAGTTGGGGCGTGAGCCATAATTTCAGTCACAGAGATTCTAAAGGCAGGAGGCTAAACGTTTCCTGCTTCTTATTTTCATGGATTTTGCTCAATTCCAGAAATTTCTACAACATCTGTTGGTAACGGCAAAGCAAAGTAAGGGTCGCCTGAGTTTAAGGAATAACTTTTACCATTTACGACCCTTGATAAATTGATATTGTAACCTTCCTCATTTAATCTTTTAATATCCATCCATCGAAGTCCACGCCGTAATAACTCTTTTCTTCTTTCTTCTAAAATAACCTTTATTAATTGGTCACTAGAGGAAATACTCAGAGGTACAAATGTTTCATCATATCTGTTCTTCAATAAACTATTCAAATCTCCAAGCGCCTCTTGTATATACCCCATTCTCGCACTACACTCCGCTTTTGTTAAAATCATTTCATTAGTGGCGATACCTGTAAAAAGACCGCTGGTAGCATAACTGCCCTTGAATCCAAAATACTTTCCTGAAGCCCTGAAAAACCCCCTTTTTCTTAAATCTGTAGTAGCATAAGAATCATACAAAATAGTATCTATCAGTCCAAATCCTGTAATAGAGGTGCCCAGATACATTTCTGTATAAAAAATAGTTTCATCATTAAAGGCTGCAAAAGGTTTGCTTGCACCCATATTCAATGATCTATAGTTCAATAAGGTTTTTTTTATATTTAAGGATAAGTTTGAATACTTGTAAGCACTATCATATTCTCTCATGGACAAATAGGCCCTGGCTAGTAAACCGAAAGCCGCACATTTAGAAGGCCGGTAAACATGTGCCGCTAGTTCGGGCAACAGAGAAACAGACTCTTTTGCATCAGAAATAACTTTTCGGTAAGATTCTTCCACATTAGCTCTAATTGACCTCTCATTAAAATCTGAGTTAAGTCGTAATACAATTCCCAAGTCAGTCCCTGCTGTAGATTTATTGTAAGCTTTAGCATGATTCCATAGTAGGTTTAAAAAGTTATATGACCTATAGAAAAGAGCGGAACCTTTAATATTATCCCAATTCTCAGCATTGGTGATAGTTCGTTCTGCTTTATTCAATTGTTCGAGGCAGTAGTTGGTACTGTAAATGGGCATATAGCTTTTTGCCCAATCATTTGTAAAATAATAGGGATTCCTGGTCCATGTATAAAAATGCTGATCGGTCGTATTCATCATTTCCCAATCTGATTGTAAAAGAAAATTATCATCATTGGAAGCTTCTCCAAGGCCTGGTGTTAAGTTCCTGTTCATTACATTACCTGCGTCATCCAGTAGCCCCTGCAGATCTTTTAACACGGTCGGTGATACAAGGCTGGTGGACTGTTTTTTATCTAAGAATTTTTTACAAGAAAAAAGTGAAATAGAACTTAAAATCAAGAGATAAACTACTTTTAAATTACACATAGTACATGTTTTTATAAATTTTATAAAAAGGGATACTTATAAGCCTAATTTCAGCGTCATGCTGAACTGCTGAGGAGGGGTATAGCTATAATAATAATCAGGATCTAGATTTTCTTTGTTGCTTCTCCAAATAATTCCCAAATTGGTAATATTGACAATTAAAGAAAGATTCCTGGGCAGGGATTTTTGTCTGGCTAGAAAGGGAAAACTGTATCCTATATTGATATACTCCAATCTTACATGATCTGCCTTCAGATAGTTTATTTCCGAATTATTATAAAATTCATCTCTGCCTGAGAAATTAGGATAGTTAGTGTATACCCTTGCAGGCACATTAGTTCGTGTTTCATCCCCGGCTGTTTGCCAACGGTTGGCGTACTCACTATTACCAATACCAGATCTATATAAAGTATTGTAGTTAAGTGATGGCCGTTTGAAGTAATGCCCCAATTTATAGGAGATATTAGCGGACAAAAACCACCCCTTGTAGGAAAAATTGTTAGAGAGAGAACCAAAGATTTTCGGGTCAGCCTGGCCCAGGTAAACTATTCCACTTTGATCTCCATTAAATGCACTTTCTCTTATTTTGGGGTAATCTTTGCTAACTGCTCCCTTTATGAATCCTTGTGGATCGCCTTTGTCATCCAGTCCGCCCCACTTATAAGCAGCAATGGCATATAGAGGTTTACCTATCACCGGTGTTATTCCACCACCTGACAATATAAAAGAATATATGTTTTCTGCATTCGGATCAAAATAGTCAGATGTTTTACTTTCGTTATAATTAAACACAATATTGCTCGTCCATAAAAATGGCCGGATAATATTCTTAGTTTGTAGGGAAATTTCCAGACCTTTCCCCTTCATACTAGCCACATTTTTTACAACGGTATTACTTCTGCCCCATGCCGTATAATCAAGTAGCGCAGGGCCATAGAGATCAGTACCTTCTTTAAAATACCAGTCGATAGAGCCGCTTACCCTTTGAAATACTTCAAAATCGAATGCTAAATTGATCTGGCGCGATTTTTCCCATCTCAAGGAAGGATTGTTTAACTGCCTGATCGTCGCATAATAAAAATTAGTAGTTGAATTGGTAGCGGAACCCCCAGTTGGCAATGCTGTCCGGGTAGGGTCCACATTGCCGCCCACTCCAACAGTAGTTCTTAACTTTAATAAGGAAACACTTTTTAGCTGAAAAAATTTCTCTCTTGAAATAACCCAGCTCGAGCCGGCAGACCAAAATGGATTCCACTTATCATTTGTAGTTAAGCCGAATATATTAGACGCATCGGTTCTCAAGCTAAGATTGGCAATATATTTTTTATCCCAGATAATTTCATTGTTCATGAAACCGCTTACAAAGCGATTATTGGTAGATGCAAAATACTTTGGTGCACCAGGTATTACTTTTTGGGTTCCATTTACATATGTGGGATAGCGCTGGTTAAAGTTGAGCGTTGCAAACGATAAGGGGTCTTCTATAAAGCCATAAAAAGTGCTGTTGTTCCCATCATATAATTTTCGTTCATTAATTTCTGCTCCTACCAAACCTGTATATGAGAACCGTTCAACAGTTTTACGGTATGAAAGCTGAAGTCGGCCGTATCGACTCAGCATCTTTTGCTCTGTTTGTATTAATATGTCGCCTACAGGTATAGCATGGGTCAAAGGAGCAGTTGGCGAGCTAAAACTGGTAAACTGGTTAATGAGGTCTCTTGTATAGAAGCTTTGTATTGTATGAGTTTCTTTATAATCCCTTTGTTGTTGTTCCTGTTGATAATTAAAGCCAAGATTAAAGTTTTTAAGAAAACTATAGTTGATGTTCAAGCCTAATAGTAAATTTTGGACTGTATTAGTTGTTTTATTATGGGTGTAATCTTCCATGGGATAATATTTCCAATCCAATAATCGCCCTTTACCAACCGTGTCTAAATAACTGCCCCTGTAGTATCTATCAACACTTAAGGCATTGCCGTCTGCGTCAGAAAACAATAAGTAAGGCACCCTTTTACTTCCAATGGTTATACTTCCATAATCTGGTGTGGGGCTAACAGATGAAATTTGCTGCGTATAAAACAGCCGTAGTCCCAATTCAAGGCCTTTAGCTGGTGAAAATGTATTTTCTATCCTGAGGTTCTTTTTATTGCTATTGTTGAGTTTAAGGGGGGCAGTTATATGATTATAGGCCCCAGATATGAACCAGTTATAATTTTTTCCCCCACCTCTTAACGATAGGTTGTACTGTTGTGTGTTCGCTTGTTGGTAAAATGTATTCACATATTCCTTTTCTTGATTTGTGGTAAGCAAATTATTGACGAAACTTGCAGAATCCTGTGTGTTTATAAGCCCTTTTTTCCTTGCTAATAACATTTCGTAAACCGGAGTAAAAGGTAGTCTGTCGATCGAGGAGGTATCGCTCAGGCCATAGTTGTTGTTAAATAGGTATCGCTCGACATCTATGTAGTCCTCAATAGAAATGTCATAAGATCTGCGAAAATCAGGAGTATTGCTTAAAGAAATAGTGGTGTTAATTTCAATTGAGACCGGTTGATTATATCGTCCTTTCTTCGTAGTAATTACAACCACTCCATTGGCTGATTTAGCACCCCATATTGAGGCAGCTGTTGCGTCCTTTAATATAGTAATACTTTCCACGTCATCGGGATTTATGTCGCTTATATCCCCATTGTATGGAAAATTGTCCACCACAATAAGGGGGGACATGTTGCCGTTAATTGTGCTTAATCCTCTTATAGTAATATTGGTTGAACGCGAACCCAGGTTTTTGGTATCGAAATAAACGTTGGAGACATTTTTAAGCCTGTCTAGTATATTAGGACTTACCTGTTGCTGTAATAGGGCACTGTCCACTTTATTGAAAGCACCAGTAGTACGTGCCCTGGAAATTTTCTGATATCCACTGCTGACTATAACCTCCTCTTCTACATCTATTCTTGGTATTAGCTCTATAACTAATGATTTTGAAACATCCAAAATGATATATTGAAAATTTTGATACCGTGTGTGGGTAATGAAAAGCGAGTCCCCAATATTGGCATCAATAGTAAACATCCCTTTTGAGTCAGACCGTGTGGCAACTTTAGTCCGGTTATTATAAATGTAAGTGTTGGAAACAGGGTTGCCTATTTGGTCTACCACTTTGCCCGTAAATTGAGTAGTTGTTAGATTTGTTCCGCTCATGGTCTTTATACCGGTTTCACTACATGCCGAATTGTAAAACAAAAACAAGGCTATATACAGTAGCGAATATGATAAATGCTTATGTCTTTTTGTGGTTTCCATTTACTTTAAGGTTTTGGTTTACGCGAAATAGTCATTACGGGTATTTGTAGGTATGCTTCCGTTAGGATAAGATTGTTTTCGGCAAGAATTTGATTTACTTCATTCATGGTTTTAGGATGAGGTCCTTTGGCCAATACCTGTATTGGTTTTATTCCGCTTTTATCTACAAGTGGTAACGAATACCTTAATAGGTTTCGAATTACAGATTTTACGTCACTGAGATTGATCATTTTTAATCCGTCAAGGTTAGTTGGCTGTTGGGCTATTGGGCTTATTTGCTTGGAGGTATTTCCTCTTTGCAAAATCAGGCATTTTGTTTCTTTGATCTCGATAGTCGCATTAAAATCTGTGCCTGAATTTAGGCTTTGAAGTGCCGTTTGAAAAAGCTGCTTTATAGAACTAAGGGGATGGTAAATATCAAGCGTGTAACCGTAGTTTTCATACCATGCAATTTGCTGGTCGTCAGTAAGACCAGCTGGACACTCAAGATATGCTCGGTCAGTAGAATCAGTTATTATCCTGGCAAAGTCATTGTCAAAATCATCAACCAATCTTGTCGCCAGCCTTGCGTATAGATAGTACAAAGACAGGTTAGCAAACAAATATCCAGTAATAGCTCCTTGTGTTTTTCTTACATACTCAAAGCCTCCTCCTCCGTTTAGGTTGGTCATTCGGCCCTTTAATAAAATATTGTAGTATGATAACTTATCCAGCGGCGCTTTTGAATCTAAATAGTAAAGATTTTTCTTGTCAAAGTCTGCTTTTATAGCGGCATTAACGTTTTCTGTTTCAATAGCCAATTTTATGTTGTTATCAGTAAGCGCCTCAGCACCGGTAATGGCTATTACTTTGCCTGTTTTACTAATCCATACATAATGTGGAATAGCATTATGTGGGAATAGTTTAGGTAATGTGCTGTCGAGAGTTACTGGTAATTTATTAGGTCTATTCAGTTTCGCAAGTTTAGAATGAAATGCAGTAATTTTCTCTTCTGTATCTCCATTTTGGGGAGTTGCAACCAGCAAAACCTTAAGATCGTTGGTAAAGCGGCTTTGCAATTCCTGCACCTTTGGAAAGGAAGCAATACAGCTGGTACACCAGGTAGCCCAAAAATCCAGTATCACCACCTTACCCTTAAAATCGGATAGTTTAGCCGACTTACCAGGATCGTTAATCAGGTTGGCAAATGTTAAATCAGGCACAATATCGCCGACGGCTAGCGGCTTAATAATATTGGCGCCGCCATTATAAATTAAAGCCGATTGACTAGGTTTAACTAAATTGTACTGTTGTTTAGCGGGTACTGTGTCTTCGGTTTCAAAAAAAGTGGGTGCGAGGTCATTTACTGTTGGTTGAGGTGCTTTTCTTGATGCCAGGTATAGCCCACCCCATAACATGCCGAACATAAGGAGGAGTTTCATTGTAAGAAATTTTAAGGTTATAAAATGGGGAGTAACAGGGGGAGCTGGAGCAGGCAATAAAATACCTAGCCGCCAGCTACTACATGATTTTTGTAGAAACGGACAGAAACAAAAGGGCTGTTGTTTTTAATTGCCCTGGATTGTGAACACGGGGAACGCTGTAAAAGCGAAAATGTCCGGCCAGCACAGTGCAAGCGCTACGGCGCTACACAGGGTTTTTCGGTTTGCAGGCAAACCTGAAATTGCTTTGGTCAGGTTCACACCTTGCGGTGTGAAAAAAGTCCTTATAAAGGCAATTTAGTCCATTAAAGCTCGAAGTACAAACACAATAAATATATTTAAGGAACTTGCAAAAAGGGTTCCTATCCAAGTAAAGAATATGAAGGCATTTTTTTTCCAAAACTTACATTCAGCAGTTTAATAATGTAAGTCTGAAATAAGCGAGGCAATTAAACATAGAACGGGCCTCGTCTTACCGCTCAGAGGCACCGCGAAGAGCCCAAGGCCAGTAAGCTGATAGAGGCCCGCCCTATGTTCATAAAGAATATAGAGCAGGTCTTTCCTACCATCTTGGCCTTTTTGAAAATTCGCGGTTTTCTGAGCCAGACTTATAGCAAAGACTTCAAATCTATCGAAGACTTGCAATTTAGTACTTTGTCAATAATTCAATTAGTAAAGTCAAAAATTTTAACTTCAGACAATAATAATAAAATCTGACTACCAAATATAATATAAAAAATCAAATTACTAAGATTTTATTAGTAATTTACTCATAAAATAGATGTTTTTTAATAACTAATACCAAACAAATAACTTATTTCTATTAAACAATTAGGTTATTTGAAAAATGGTTAAAGATAAGAGGTATAAGACCGTTAAAATTTTAATTGAAACTGAAAACATATCTCAGTTTAAGGAAATTTTTGACCATATTCCAAAGACCAAAGTTTCAACAGATCTTGGTATCGGATTTGAAAGAATGGAGGGTTTAATAAATACTGTAAGAAATATTCGCGTAGGTGATATTTTTCTTTTCTCCGAATACTTTGAAGTTGATGCAAAAACTATTTTCCTGCTTATCTATAATCAGAAACAAAATTCTGGAGGAGGAAGAAACAAGGGGAGCGTGAAAAAAAATAAGTAACGTCGAATAAAGAAATCGAGCTTACAACTATCTATTTTATTTTTAATGAGATTTGGCACACATGTGTGCAACTTTCAATTAGCTTAATTAAGCACCCTAAAGAAAAATCGTAGTTTGATTATTTTATTTTAATTCTGTGAATTGGTATTCAACAAAGATGATATAAAATTTGATGAATTATCCCCAAGCGGCTTTGAAAATCTCTGCTATGACTTATTAGTAAAAAGTAACTTTCAAAACCTCGTTTGGCGCAGGGGAGGTAGTGATAGTGGACGTGATATTGAGGGAACCTATATCTTTCAAAATAGTATTCGAAATAAAGAGGTAAGATGGTTTTTTGAATGTAAACACTATTTGACCGGGGGCGTTCCGCCGGAACATCTTTCCTCAAAAATTGCCTGGGCTGATGCGGAAAAGCCCGGTTATTTAGTTTTTATCCTTTCATCCTATCTCACCAATGGAGCAAGAACCTGGCTTGAAAAAATTAACGCCCAGGGTAAACCTTATGATATTATTGTCATTGAAGGAGAAGAATTAAAAGACAGGCTGTCAAACTTTCCAGACCTTGTAGAACAATATTTTTCAATAGACCGGTACTTACGAATGCTAGCCGTTTTAAAGGACCATAAACTGAAATACAATATTGAACCTAGCTATGAATTCCTGAAAGAGATTATTCCCAATATTGATCCTACCAAGCTTGATTTAAATGATATTGGTTTTCTTCTCAATAGCTTTTACTCTAACTATAATCTTTTTGGCGCCAGAACAGATTATTATGATGATTTTGATCCGTACATAACCGATAGGATATTATACCACCTTAGAGAAACGACCAAAAACGAAGAATTAACTATCTTTAAAAAGTTTGCTGATTACGAAGAGGTTAGTGGGATTGGTTTTTTTTCCGAATACGACTATTATATAATGATGGACCGTGAACACCCCATAAAACAATATGATTTTCAATATTATGGATTTAATTTAGCGTTTAGTCGTGATTGGAAACAAGGCAGGTTTGGTGAATACTTGTTAATTATATACATGGACGTTGCCTTCGAAATTTTTACAACCGATAAAACCGAAGTAAGGATCATTCGAGATTTTACAAGGACTAAAATGGATAAGATTTCCTTAAATAATAGCCAGGAATTTAGGGAAAACTATATTGCCTATACAAATGAATTAAAAGGTACCAATCCTAGGCTGACTTAGTAAGAAATATTAACTTAAGGTATAAACTAAAATATGAAAATTGGCTAACGTGACGACATTTATAGAAGATATAAGGTTAATACTTGAAGCAGCAAGAAAAAAGGCCTATTCATCAGTAGCTTTTGCAATGACAGAAGGATACTGGCTTATGGGCAAACGTATTGTAGAGGAAGAGCAAAATGGAAGTGACAGGGCCGCATACGGAAAAGAGATCATCAATAATCTTTCAAAAGCGCTGGGAAAAGGATTTAGCACCAGGACACTTCGCGACTACCGTCAATTTTACCTTACTTTCCCTGTTTGGGAAGAATTGGCACACATGTGTGCCAATTTAAACTGGTCGCACATTCGGCTTATTATGAGGGTATCTGACCCGAAGGCTCGGAATTATTACATAAAAGAAGCTGCAGAAAATACCTGGGCTGTGCGCACGCTGGAGAGAAACATAAATACCCTCTATTATCAACGTTTATTGTCCTCACAAGTACAACAACCTGTAGAAGACGAAATGAAGGCAAAATCAGCCCATTTCCAGCAGGATAAGAAGGAATTTATACGCAACCCGGCTGTACTGGAATTTTTAAACATTCCAGCTAACTACGCTTATACTGAAAACCAACTCGAACAAGCGTTGATTGATAATTTGCAGCAGTTTTTGCTGGAACTGGGAAAAGGCTTTGCATTTGTTGCAAGACAAAAACATATACGCACGGAAACCTCAGACTTTTTCATAGACCTGGTCTTTTACAACTATATTTTAAAGTGTTTCGTAATTGTGGAATTAAAAACAGATAAGGTCACTCATCAGGATATAGGACAACTGGATATGTATGTGCGAATGTTTGATGACCTGGAAAAAAGAGAGGGAGACCAGCCTACCATTGGTATTTTGCTCTGTACCGCAACCGATAGTACCATAGCAAAATACTCTGTCCTTCACGAAAACAAGCAGCTCTTCGCAAGCAAGTACCTGCCTTACCTGCCAACAGAAGAAGAGCTAATTGCGGAAATAGAAAGAGAAAAAGAATTGATAAGGTTAATAGACCTTCAAAACGACAATTAGTGGATGCCAGTGTTGTCTAGTAAACTAAATCATCATCTGGGTCAGGTTGACCATAATCTTTTATCTCAATATCTTTTATTATGACAGATGCATAAAGTGCTTTAAGTGCGGAAAAACCTTCTCTTACAATAGGAGCGTATGTGTTCCAAGGTAATGGATTCTGCCACTCTATCAAAAGGTAATGTGACTGTTTAAATTTTGTGCTATAGTTAAAATCTAATGTTGCGGTGTGCCCTTTTAGACTATCGGAAGGAGGTGCGCTTAAAGTTAAATTTACAGGCATAATTTTTAAGCTGTCTAATAACACCGAAAAGGGCTTGCCTATAAATAAGCTTTTTTTTGCCGCTATTTCGTTATTGAGATAATTAGCTGTATCCTGGTACGTAGCAGGAGTTACTTGAGCCATTATTGTAGTGCTTAAAATCAGGCAAAGAATGAATAAGTATTGTTTCATAATGATTGTTTTATATAGACTGAATTCAATATTAATAGTTGCATCCTTTTATAGTGATGCTTTGATAAGGGCTTGTATTACCAAAACCACTTACAGCGCCTGAAGTGCTTTTATATTCTACATCTACACTTCTTAAAGGCTTGAATTTGTTAATAGAAGCATCCCACTTTTGCAATATAATACCCATTTTATATTCGTCTATTATTGACGCTAATGCCGCTTCAACAGCTTCTGGTTTATTACCTGACAAATTATAGTATCCTTGCAATATTACATCGTATGACCTATAGAGGGGGGACTTCCATTTCCAACCATGTGTTTTTTCATCATAATGATTAACTTTTGGATATTTGGTAATAAATTTACTAAATGCGGCTTTATCCACAATTCCTAACATATACACTTCATCATTCCATATTACTAGGTCATATAAGTAAGTAGAGTTAATACTTACATCGTCATAGAGGCCATATATATCACCAGCAGATGGAACGCCATCTAAAACTATTGGGTGCAAATGAGCACTTCCTTTTTCGGTAAAATTATTAGTTGAATAAGTATAACCAACTGACGTTTTTCCCCCCTTAAACATATCAGTCGTTTTGTACTCCCCTGTAGTATTGCTTACTCCGAATTTAAAAGCTAACTCCAATTTTGAAGTTTTAGCTAGCGCCTTCAACGTATCTATCTTGTTTTTTATGTCAGGATTATTGAAATCTAGCATTATTTCCTGTGCTAACCTTGCAGCTTCTACACAGGGATCTTTTTTTTCAGTCTCGCCATCATCATTGTCGTTTGGATCTGGAGGATAAGTAGGAGGTGTAAACGGATTTGTCGGGCCTCCCGTTGCTCCCCCGGAACTTGGTGGTTGCGGATTATTGGCACTGCTGCATGTAGGATCAGGTACATATTCTGTCACTCGAATACTTTTACATGTAACATTATATTGGCCGTGGATTGGATCATCCCAACAGACATTTTGATAGCTGGTTAAAGCAATGGGCGGACATTCTAACGGAGCTTCTGTCATCAAACGATCAGCGCCAGTTGCACCTAATTGTCGTTTGCCTTTATTTGCACGCAGCAATTCTATGTTGGCAGCTGCTATTGGGTCAATGTCCAGTCGCTGAGTGGCAAAAAGTTTTCGCTCATCCCCCTTTACCATCCAGGTGTTGGCTGACTGACCGTCCAGCAACTGATAGCTTTGAAAATTTTTAATAGACCCCATCGCTACTTGTTGCTCCAGGTGCATTGTTGTTCTAACGGCTCCTTCAAAATCATTAACCCCTTTCTTTCGAAGTACTAAATTAAAATGGGCGGGGGCGGTCTCGTCTCGTCCTGGTATAACTTTACCATATTCTGCAAATTCAAAAGGGATATCAATATAATCTCTACCTTCCCAATTAAATTGTTTAGCTTTTTGCCAGTTTAATTTACCTGTTAGCATTAGGCTATTAGGCACCTGTACAGAAATAGTTTCGTTCTTGTAAGCTAACCCATTTTGGTGTAGCCAAGAACGCGCCATATCCGTATCAATAAAATTTGATTTTTGCAATACATCCCTTTTGTGGCAAGCAGCAATAATCAAGATCACAATAATACTAAACGTTAATTTTAGTTGGCGATTCATAAAATATGATGTTTTACATTTTTAATTAGACAAAAAAAACAGGTTATTCATCAAAAAACCTTTGCAGTTTTTAATATTGGGAAAGTCGACTTATACAATAAAAGAATATTAAGTATTATAACATTCTAATTGGCTATTAATATATCAAATCATCGACAATCAAAATGTAGTAGTTGAAATTATCGAATCGATTCTCATGTGATTGCATTGTTGTTCTAACCCCTGTTAATCTATTTGATAGGCAACGATTAATATCCACGTCTATATTTCACCTTCCTTTCAGATGCGTTTTTCATGTATTTTACATAAAGACTAGTTTATATACACATTTTTAGTAATTCTAAAACTAGAAAGATTTCTTATGAAATTAAAAAATAACTAATTGTTTTTGTCCTTTCTATTTCACTTTATAGCAGATTAATCCTGAGATTCTAATCCGGTCACGGAACTATTATGGTTACAGTATTATCCTTAAATTTCACTAACATCGTGAATTACATAGGTATATATATTATGAAAGCAAATTGACTATCCCATTGGATTCGTAACCGCTATGTCTAATCGAATTTCACTCTAAAATTTGCGTCTCCTTTCAAGTCCTTGTCGCCATATATAATTTGATACCGCTCTAATTATCCTATCGCATATGTAAGCCTCTTCTATCAATAAACTTCGGCCTTAAAAAGCGTAAAAATTCATTTAAGTACTAAGTAGAAAAATTGGGTGAATACGTGCGTGAAAAGGTGAGTGAAAACGTCAGCAAAAAACACTGACACAAAACGCAAGCAAAATGAGAATAAAAGCGAGAAAAAACGTAAATGATAGCGTGCGCCAGAGCCAGGTCGAATATATTACCACTCCCAGGACTATAAAAATTCTCAAAGTCAAACGATTCTGGTTGTTAAGCCTTTCTGTAGCTTAGCCTGTTACACCCTAAAATAAAAGCTGCCGATCTATTAAATCGACAGCTCATACACCAAATTGGATTTTGACTGTTCCATTGGGTCTGTTACTGCTATGTATAACCGAATATTCATAATATTTATAACGTCACGTAGACGAGATTTTCTACGGAACCAGGCTAAGAACGTAAGGTATAGAAAACATGTATGATTTTTCTGACTGCTTTTGATCTAAAAAAAAGATTGTCAGATTTTGCGCATCATTTACTTGCGCAAGTGTTTTCCTTTCACCCAGTGAGTCTAAATATGCTCCCCCGTTTCATTTAGTTTGGTCACCAAATGTTCAAGCCTGTCATGTTTTACATTTTGAGTACGCAGGTGAATATCATTCCCAACTCTTTCATAGGATTGAAACCCATTTTGTTTGGTCAAAAAAAGCACCCCTTCTTTCCCTGCTATATCGGCTATAAATATTTCATCTTCATCCTTTAACAAGGAACAGCTTGCTATAATGATTTTCTCCCAGAATCGGCTTGCTTCAGTATTACTCAAGCTGTCCTTAGACGTTAACGCTAATTGGGAAGTTAGGGTTTCCTGGAAGCCTCGGCATTCCGAATCCTGATTTAAACTTCCACATGAAAGCTGCGTTATGACTAACATCGTAATTAAAAAGTATTTCATTAAACAATAATTAGGAAGACAATAGTTGTCGTTACAATTCCTGGATTACTATGAAATAAATTCTTTTCTAATTATTGGTTTTGCATTTTGTCTCAATCTCTAATACTTTAGCCCTTCCATTAAAAACCCGCAACAAAACAGGAACATATTTCAAGTTGATATCTTCACCTCCAGCGGGACGAGGATAGTTATCGTCAACCTCGATATAATGAACTTCATCCTTATCATTTTCATAAAGAGAATATGGTGTTTTCAAAAGAGAAGAAAAATCGAGAATAGGACTTCCTACATCAATTGAATATCCTTTGTAGTTCCAATAATTCACTCCTATTCCAGTGGCTCCTGCCGCCTTCCCAATCAAAAGTAATATTCTGTTGTTCTTAGTTTTTATCAGAAAAGGTTCGACTTCAATATTCTGATCAAAAAATTCATTAAACTGTTCTTTTAGTTCTTTATTCTCTTTTAATAACAAAGAACCGCCCTCTTTGTCAATATTGTAATAAGTACTGTTAGCTAGTACAGTTTTATAATTGATGAGCCTGTTCAAATCTTCTTTGATTGTTTCATAGCAGAAAATTTGCTTTTCACTTTCGTCTGAATAAGGCTTAAGAGAAGTGTTGCTGTTGCAAGCACTCATTACTATTAATAGACTGGCTATTTTTATCATTTTGAAATGTCCCATTTTGCACCTTGTTTATGAAATTTAGAAAATGTAGTTTTCCAAATTGCGTTTGTTAATTCATACTTATAAGTGTCATTAGCTTTTTGGTGGCCTTGCTCCCATAAATCGTGGCTCAGATTCGTAAACAACTTGTATCTTGGAAGATAACCTTGATTATTCCCACCTTCTATCGTGTTTTGTCTATTAAAATCTTTTCCATCATAAAGATAGACGTCGTTAGTGACATCATAATCGGACGTCCGCCAAGTGCTAAATGGAAAACTGCGAAATTCGAATAGCTGATTAACGAAATGCTTTAATAAAATTTATCGAATTCGAAATTTTTTTGACGCTTATGGAGTCGCTATTTTCAATCAAATTGGTTTCCAAATAATTAATACTGGCATCTCTTTGATTCTTACTATTCAAGTTATTATAGTTAACAAGACAAAATGTCTTCAAACCTGATAATCCATAGAAAACAAAAAAATGAAACTCGCCCATTTTAACTAACTTCCAGTGATCCCCCTCTGCAATAACTTCTGTAGACTTAATCTTGATAAAATCAGCTATTCTATTCATGTCAGCTATTGCCGAATCTTGATTCTGATGTTGTAGCTTAATTTGAAAGTTTTTAGAAAAAGTCTTCTTTTCAGACGTAATATTAGAAATCCTTTCCACTGTATCCTCAACTCTTTTGTAGTAAAATGAGAAATCTTTGTTTAGGTCATATCCATTTTCTTTCAAATCACTCTTTGATTCAGGGAAATATAAAAACATTGATTTGTCCTCCGATCTTTTACAAGAAAACATCAGAATTGAAAGCCTAAAAAAAATAAAAAAATACTTCATTCTCATAAATCATAGTTATAGAGCGTTAGGATCAAACCCATACAACCATGTGTTTAAAAGACCTTCTGAACTTTCCAGTCCAACTATGTCCATTAAATTTTCATAATAAGAGCAAACCATTTCCCTGTCGGTTGTATCTAAAAGCAATTTAGCTTCATCAATCTTTTTTAACCCGTTTGTCATAACTTGTAAATAATCGCTTCCTTTTCCGTCCATGTTTACTATATCAATAAACTCATTAGCTGATTCGTTAATTACATTATTCAATAACAACCTTAGCTCGTCATCAGCTAATCCGTCGTAAAACAACACCTCATCAGCTTCAAATTTGGGTACTTTTGAAAACTCTTCTAAAGAATTAATTATATTCTGTTTATTCATAGGCAATGTTTGATTGAAAAGTTTATTTATCTGATCGACTACCTATTCTACAATGTTTTTTATCTTTAACCTCAATCCAATTATGGCACTGACACTCTATAAAAACTCAAATATTTTTTGAACTTACTTTTGGTGAATATACCCCTAAGAATTAGTCTATGCTTTGAGTTCCGAAGTCATAAGCTTTGTTATTTTTTTATCTTGCCTATTTTTTTCGATTTGATTGAAAAAATTCTTCTGATTTGTTTTCTGTATTTGCAAGTGTTCCAACCAGACATTCAGATCTCCAAATTTCCATTCTAAAAACTTGGGGTCATAATTGCCAATTAGAGTGCTTAGTTCCTCCAATATTTCTGAACATTTATTCAATTCATTCACATATAAAGCTCCATTAAATTTTGCTTCAAAAAGTTTAAGTTGTCCTACGGGACTAGCTCTTACAATGCTCTGCAAGAATTGTTTGTCAATCGTTTCAAATAGTTGTCCCAAAGTAACATTCGGGAGTTGCAAAATTGATGCTTGCTTTTGAGCACATTCGACAGCTTCTTCAAAATAGTTAATACTTTCTCTATACGGGATATTAATTTGCAATCCTTTTTTATTGCGGGTTTCCTCCACAAAAAACGGTTCCTCAAGACATTCCTTTACTCCTGGTTTCCACAATGGATAACATACAAAAACAGGCCTATAATCTTCAGATCTTGGAAGACTCAATAACTCTATACCAAAGACAAAGGGTCCGCATATTTTGTAGAGCTTATTTTGTGTATAAATAGACAATTCTGGGAAGTTTTCTGCCCAATCATTTATGATTTCTCTTTTTATACTATTCTCTATCATTGCGCCTTTAAAAGTCCGATAAAATCACTTTCGCAAAAAGCTACTCAATAATTGTACAATATCTTCATTCTCTTCAGCATAATATGCCATATCTAACTCACCCAACGGTTCAGCTAAATCATCATTTAAGAACAATGAAGAAATTTTCTTGTTCAATAGGTTTATTATAAAATCTTCTTTAGGAAGTCCATCAGAGTTTACTATTTGTAATGCGTTGGAAAGAAGTTGCCTTTTAGTTTTGACGCCAATTTCACTTAAAGCAGAAATGGTTTCTTCCGCAAATTGACCATATCCATTTACAAAATATTGATGAAATCCACCGTTCATAATTTGATTGTGAAAAACAACTACTAAATAAGTAACCTTTAATTCTAGCGGGAGTCCAACTACATAATTGTACCATTCAAAACTTACGGCATCCAACCATTGACTTTTTATTCCCTGTGTGGCTTTGGCATAATTTGTCTCGATTATTTCTGAATTGTTCATCAGTTCTTTTGATATTCCTCGACTACTATGCAATCTTGGTCCTCAAACACACAAGAAATCAAATTGCTGTAACCAACTAACGAAAATAAATATTTCACTTCGGATGATTTTTTGCCATATGCGAGGTTATAATTCTTTCTAGCCTCATTCATAAATTTTCCAAAAGAATCTGACGGAGTATATATTCCATTTTTCAATTGAAGAATGTTTGCCAATTCTGCTATTTCAATTCTGCAAGTTTTGTATAAAACTTCCTTCTTACTCAAATAAAAATTATTGAAGTGTAACTCTCCTGTATTGATACTTATTCTTAGCTTTTTATCAAGTTCCCCCACAGTCAAAACTATTATTAACATCCCTGCTGAATAAGAGTATTCTTCAAGAATTGAGTCTCCACTTATATTTAATATTTGCTGTAAATACATGAATTCATTACAAAATATGTTAGAATTTCTTTTAAAGGTTCACAGTCAGCCATTACTTAAATAACCCTACCTAATTATTTTACAAAACGCTTCATATCACACCAGGAATGACCACAATTTTATAAAAACTCAGCGGGGATATTTTTAAACTGCTCTTCTCTGTTCCATTCAGTAGGCCGCTCCCTAGGACTAAACCACCGGGCCCCTTCGTGAATCCATTTTTTTCTATATTCCATTGTTGATTCTTTTGTGTAATCTTCGTTACCAAACTCTACACCGCAACAAGGACAAATTTCAAAAGTTGGAGAATTACCGTCTTCACCCCAAGGAAGATCGTCATTTTGAAAACCACAAACTCTACAATTTTGTTTATTCATTTTACTTTTTAACCAATGTATCATTTATTGGCTTCCGTCGAACCTTACTCTAATGGCACATTTTTGTAAATCTTAATATAAGGGACTGAAGGACTGCTACTATTTGGATCAATTTTCCTCAGACTCTAAAAAGATATCTTGTAGTTCCCCATTGATCTTTTCTTCGGTAGAATTACTAATTAGTATTAACTCATCCTTTAAATCTTTAGTAGACGATACTCCATCCAAAATACCTAAAACATGAGACAGTGTGTTAACTTCTACTAAGCGCAAAAATTTAATAAAATTACTTTTCTGAACTTCATTAAGGCTGTTATAAATAGGCAATATACCCTTCCATGTTTCATCAGTTGCTTCTTTGGTTGTATCAAGCAACATTTTGTATAGCTCAAGATTTTTTTCAATGACATTATTTCGTAAAAAGTCTATTAATTCATTCGGATTCATAATTATTTTTATTTTATAAACGCCCCAGGATAAAATTGCTTATTCATGTCAATTAGCTCCTTTAAGGCGTTATTAGGAATATTTGGATATACTCTTCTTAACTCAAAGATATCTCTTGCAAGTAACTGACGAGCATTCGAAAATCCGGTTGTCACTCTCGATACTATTCCATTTGGCCCTACAAACCTATGGCCAATTTCGGGCACCAAAATTGATGGTGCAGTTTTTAGATCGTAACCCGGGATAAAATTTTTCATAACAGCTTTTTGCCCAGCATGGTGAGCATCTAGGCCAGCTTCTAGCCCTTTTAAATCATTATACCGTCCAACTTTCCAAATATTGCTGCCCTCATTGGCCCAACCCAATGTATTTCTAGCATATTTCCCCGCTTTTAATCCATCACTAAATTTCCCTAAAATAGGTATCGCACCAAAAAGATTAATAACTCCTTCACCATAATTTCCATTTACAAAAGAGTTAACCGCACTATACACATCTGCTAGTTGCGACAAGATAGGTATTTCACTGGCCCCTACAATATCCAATACAGTGGTTAAAGCACTGTTCTCTTCTTCTTTTTTGGGTTCCACTATATAATTCCAGGAACCTCCCTTATTCAGCTGCACTTTCTTCCCGTCCAGATCAGTATAATTACCGTCCTTGTTGCCCAGGTATATTACATTGTAATAACCGGAATATTTGTCATCGAATGTCTTCCTGCTGGTAACTTCTTCATCCCAAAAAAAATGATTTACTCCATCCTCATCCTTATATCGTATCCAATCCTCTGTTTTCATCCCATCGGGATCTACAAACCGAAGTGGATTGCTAAAAGCAAAATTATACAGGCTCCATCTGCGCATCTGGTCTGCTAACGGATCTATCACATGCCATCTGCCAATTTGGCTATCATACATCCTGGCCCCATAGTCAAGCCATTCCAGCCCGCTACCATCTGCGAACTCCTCCCTTTGTTCCTCCTTACCATTGTATTTGTACCGGTTGGACGCAAGGCCATTGAGTGCCTTGCTGCTGATACCGGCCATCCCCAGGCCAAAAGGATAATAATGGTTTTCTTCCAGTACCGGTCCACGGGTATGAGTTACCTGCAGGTTATCAAAGAACACGCTGATATTAGGTGTTTCATTGCTTACGTAAACATAAAGATAGCCGTTTTTTGAAACCGGCAGATTGATCAGTCCGCTGTTATGTATCTTAAATTCTTCATTAGCGCCCACCTGTTCAGCTCCGCTGCTTGCCGCAACATATTTAAATTGTTCATCTAATAGCACCCAGTTCACATAAGCCTTAGGCTTACCGCTGGTATAAGGCTGATCACTTAAAAATGCCGCAGCACTGCCTGAAAGCAGGCCGCTGCTTTCGAGTTGTGTAACACCCGTTGCTCCGTGGCTACCGGTTATAATACCGCCTACCCCGTTTAATAAAGCTGTGGCCAGTTCTGTAAAGGGATTTACCACCGGATCAGGACTTGAGCCTCCGGTTTTGTACCAACTGCTCACCCGGATATTGAACTTATCGCCGGCCATTACCTTTAGTGTGATCGCAGGGCCTATTTTATTGCCACTGCCAATAACCTTCGCAACTTTTTCATTGGGGTCGGTATACGTATCAGTTGGGTATCCTGCCGGCTTATCTTCCCTGGTATGCAGGTTGGCATATAACTGTTCTTCAGTAGCAGCTGCCGCCGTTTCCATGCTCGCTGGGTCATAGGTATCTGTCCGTTGCTCATCCGTTAATACCATACGCACATTACCCAGGTGGTCCTTTAACATATAATCATAGATAAACCGGTCATGGGCCGTATCTGCCCTGGCGCGGCCCTCCTCTGTGCCAATAAAGAGTAAACGGTTCTCATAGCCTAAAGCCGTATCAAGCGTGATATTGCTATACACTTTACTTTCAAAAACAGCCGCACCCAGGTAGCTGGTAATGGTGGTGATACTGCCCGTATATCCACTGCCTTTATGGTTTACCGTTACATTGTTTTCTGCAGTGGTTTTCTTTAACTTATTACCCACTGCATCATAGGTATAGGTTACTATTCCCTTAATGGTATCACTGTTGTAAGCAGTTCTGACAGTTACAGTCTGGGGAAGGTTCAGGTGATTATAGGTAATGCCATCTGCACCTGCCGTGCCTATGTTTTTGTTATGGTCTTTCACCATATTACCGTTGGCATCATAAGCATAATCTTCGTTGTCAGCACTACCTCCATTATAGAAGTCCCCAAGTTTATTATCGGTTCCGATGGAATCTGTTACTTTCAACAGCCGGTTGCTGCCTTCCTGGTAAACATAGTTCAGGTTGTCAATTTGAACACTACTGCCCACCTGTAGTCCCCATTGCTGAAGCTTTTTGATATTACCATTAGCATCATAAGCAGTAAGTGGGTCTGTGCCATTGCCCATCACCATATTATAGTTTATGCCGACGTCCTGGTTAAAGGTGCTGGCAGTGTACTGACTAAAACCCGCTTTTAAAAGACGGTTGGACGCATCATAACTAAAGTCGTACCGGCGTTTTTCCGCATCTCCCTTGCTTTTCCATACCATTCCCGCTACATTTCCATTGTATTGGGCTGCTGTATAAGTGGCATCGCCAACCAGGTTATTAGCCTGCTTGTCATACCCTAAATCAAAACCAAAATAGTTATCACTGTTATTGTCATCCCTGGCATATTTACGGTTGATCCCGAGTAACCAGCTACGTACATTATATTGGTACTCCAGGTTTTCAAGGCCATCATCATTATCCATATCATCATCGTCATAATCAGGCGCCAGTACCTTTTTTTGCAGCCTGCCTAGTGCATCATATTGGAGCCGTGATAATGTAGTGTAAGTCGCAGGTAAACTACCGCTGTTTACCAGGGAACTGCCTGTTTTCTTATCCGTTTGTATTAACCTGCCCAGCTCATCATAACTGAGTTTGGTTATAGCCGTAAGTGTTTGGTCAGTACTTCCTTTTAATGTTTGTTGCTGTACCGTTATCAAAGGACTGCCGGTCCAACCATATTGCGTGGTAACTACCTCCGTCCCCCCACTTTCATTGATGGTTTTTAATTGGATGGTACGGCCTTTATTGTCATAAAAAATGATGCTGCTAATGTATTTTGCGGGGCTGCTGTTCAATATCCTGGTTCTGCTACCGGTGATCATTCCTTTTGTCGCCGTATTGTTGGTATCAGGTACAGCCTGGGGGTAGGGATGCTGGGTATTAGAAGCTGTTAACCAGTGACTATCCAGGCCCGTAATATCATAACTTTTAAAGCCGCCGGCATAACTACCGGCCCAGTCGTAGTTATCATAATAAGTGCTGGTCAGCAGTTCGTAATTACTACTGATATCAGGATAGTCTTCTCCCGTGTCAGCAGCATTGCTTAAATGGGTAGTAAATGTGGTATTGTTGGTCCATAACCCGGTTTCATGTGGCCGGTTCAGGGCATCATAACGGGTGATCAGCCACCGCACTGTGCCGGTACGCATATTGGCATCCTGGCTCATTACCAGCCTGTTTTTCTTATCGTAAACCATGTATAATGCCCCTGCACCAGGCACTTTTTTCATGATCATACGACTGCGCTGGTCGTATTCATACCGAAAAGTTTGTTCTGCCAGTAAAGTACTGGTCAGGCTCCAGCTGGTGGCGCTCAGCGTTTTAACCCCTTCAGGCTGAATAACCGCCCTTAGCCGGCCTACATTATCATAAATATAGTAAGTACATAACCAGCCGTTATGACCGCTACCGGTACCGGTCTCCTTAACTGCCGTAAGCTGCACTTTTTTAAGAATGACCAGTCCTTGTTTATCTTTAAATTCTATTACCTGCTTTCCATGTTCATCCTCAGTAATGTTTTTGTATAATTCACCCGCGGGGTATCTGCCAGGGGTGGCATAAGTACCAAAACTACCTACAGCAGCATTGGTCACTTTCCATATCCTTATACTATCCGTAGCTGTATTGAAACGGCTTTTTATTTTTACCGACCGGTTATCAGCAGGATTATTAGTTTCAGAACCCACCCAGCTAACCCCGGGTGCAAAGCTTTCCAGCGGACGGTTTAATGGAGAAGCCTCAAAGTTTGTCTGGCTATATGCCCAGTTGGTATTACTGCCGGTTACTTCTCCGGCCTGCCCCGTTAAATGCGTATTATAAAAAGCCTGTTGCTGCTGAAAAGGATCTCTTTTAAAAAGACCATTGTTCGGCACCGTCGTAAGAGCTGTTTCACCGGCCGGCGTGGACAGGTATTTGTGCGCCTGCCTCCCATATTCATCATATACGACCATATCAATCATATCTGTTGCCGCTGCACTAGCCCCAGGATCAGCGGGATTGGTCGCTAGTGAACCTTGTTTAATCACAGTCTGTAACGGTCTACCCAAACCGTCAACATACTGGGTAGTAATCCTGGCATCTTTTACCAGGGTAGCCAGGGTCAGTGAGTCCGGGTTGATAACGGGTTTCATTACATCCCAGGTGCGGATATAGTTAAGCGGTTTGTTCACGGGGTAAGCAGAAGGCAGTTGCCTGGGCTGGGCAAAACAAGCCAGCGTTAACACCGAGAATACCCCTGTCAGCAGTAAAGGCTTATTATTATGTATTAATCTCATGATACTCCGTTTATGGATGTTGGCTGTTGTTGTTTTCTCTTTTTTCAAAAGCTGTTACCATTTTTTTTCTTTTTGCTTCCTCCAGCTTGCGGTACAAAGTATACTGGCTGTTGGTTAAAATGGCAGCAACCTTTGTATAATGCTCATCATTTAGCCCGTTAATTTTTGCAGGCAGGTCAACGCCGGCACCCGTGTTTTCTATGATCATTTTTTTAAAGCTTGAATCTCTGGTCCGCTCCAGCAAAAAGAAAGCGCCCGCCTGTACATTGTTTAATTGTAAACTTTGTTTAATTGCTGATTCGGCCGGCGTTAATGCCAAAGTATCAGATCCTGTTTGCGATGCAGCTGTTGTGGTTACCAGCATCATCAGGAATGCCTGTATAATTATTTTTTTCATGATCGTTTAATTAATGATGATATAACCTGTACCTGGTAATAAGGCATACCCGCTTTGACAGGGCACACTCTCGCATATCTCCACCCAGGTACCTTCTTCCGGCGGACAGGAAGGACAGTTTTCCGGTGGTATCAATACCCATCCGCAGTTATCATTCACCATAGTAGCTAATACCGTTTGTGTTGCCAGGATATAACTGCTTCCGCTGACCATCCGGGGCAGATCAATAGCCGGAATAGGAAAGTCGCAGGGCGGAGGCGATGACATGATCTCATAATTGAGTGGGAGGTTAATTACATTATACGGTATCGTACCTGCCGAATCAAGGTAGAAACGAACTACCACATCTCCCAGTGTAGCCATTGGACTATAGTTCAGGTTCTCATAATACAGTTTCGCATATATCCTGTCCGGTTTGCAACTATAGGGAACGAGGATACGGTTGGTTTGCAGCTGACCAAATGTTGGACTGCAAATATTGATATCACGCTGTTGCTGCAACAAAAAGCCGGTTTTATAAATGCCGTCCATTTCACAAAGGCCAACACTGTCTGTATTTACCCATAACGGGGTCGTACCCGCGCAGGCTGCCGTACAATCTTCCTCCTGGCCTGCATAGTTGTAACATATTTTTTTTATGATCGCGCCGTTTTCATCCCTTACCAGGCTCAACCGGTTAAAATTATCATAGTCGTAATACAGGGTTCGACCGTTGCCATCTGTTTGGCTGGCAATGCCAATGCCGTTACGATAAGTGTAGGTAGTTACTGAAACCATCGGGTTACCAGAAAAATAACCCCTTAGGTTATCCAGCTGGGTCTTGATCTGGGCTGAAGTACCATTTTTTAACAGGCTGGTATCCACTACACTTTTAACCGTATCCCAACTGCTGCCCAGCACCTGAGCTACCGGGTACAGTCCTTTATACCCCCAGAGGTAAACCTGTTTTATCCCATCTTCTTTTTCCGCTTCTATAATGTTACCGGTAGGGTCATAAACAGTAAACCGTGTTGTCTCGCCCGTAGCATCGTCATATAAACTGGTGGTGGTGGAGGCCGGCATATGCAATTTGCCTGTAATGGACTGGTAAATTGTTTTTGCCGTATTGGTAAGCTCGTCGTTAACCAGTCTTTTTTCACTCAGCACAGGTGAAATATAGTGCTGAGCCACCATGCTATCATATACTGCTACGCCCGTAGAATCCACAGGATAAGTATATCTTTTGACAATCGTATCTCCCAAACTATTATAGGAAGTATGCTCCATCAATAGTTTTTGAGGTGTATAAGCATATAGTTGAGTGGTAACAGAGGAATCTGCACCGTCATACATAATTTGGGTGGTCTTTTTTAAATAGTGATGGTAATTATAGATCAGTTTCGCTACATAGCGGATAGACGGTGTGCGGATGGCATAATTGGGATTACTGCGCAGGATCATTGACCGGCTATGATCTAAAAACCGGCCGGGATCGTCGTTGTATTCATGAATAGTTTTCGCCAGTATATTGCCTGTACTGTCATAAACCGCTTGATGCAATACTTTCCCCCGTTCAAGCGCCAGGTTATTCTCCTCATCATTCTTCCAAACCTGGGATACCTGCCGGTCATCCATGATCTGGTTCTCAACCGGAAGATCCAGATACCCATTATCATAGTTACTGAATGTATAGGTGGTAAAGCCTCCATGATCACCGTTTTGCTCCGTCACTTCGGAATAGGTAATAAAGTCACCGTGATAATAATCTATCGGGTTGATACTATTGATACTCCAATATTTATAAACAACATCATTTTTATCATAGCTGTGTAATGCATTATTCCGCATCGTATCTTTTACATCCCCATAGTATTCTTCATAATATACCGGCCTGTGAGAAAGCACCCCGCTGGAACGGGTACCGCCGCTGATAAAATTTTTTTGATAAATGAAACTCTTCTTATCTGCCAGGGTACTGTCATCTGCATATCGCTCAATCTTTTTCACCCGGAGCCCACCGGTTATTTTTGTCAGCGTATCACCGATATATGTATTAGGCCAATGGGTGGTATACCCGCCATAACTATTAGGTTCATAGGTATACTTAACATACCCGCCTGTAGGCAATGTTATTTTTTCCAAAATTTCGGCATCGGCAAAATCCGGGTCCGGTTCCCTGGACTGTGTGTACAGTGCCCTGTTTACGGGGTTAGAAAAATAGGTAATGTAATTTCCGGTGTCCAATGAAAGCGGGAAGACTGAAGTACCGTTGTAGTAACCGAAATGATCCGATTGCATACTAAGGTATGACGGCAAAGTTTTACTGTTATACCCAAATTTATAGTGAATGGTATCCAAAAAGTTGCGGCCATATATATCCAGCTTTAATAGCTTTAACCTTGTAGTAGTGTCATTGGTATAGTTAAAACAAACAGTTTGATTAATCTGGTTCTCAATATCGTAGACGATAATAGAATCCAGCTTATCCGGCGACCTGTCTTTAAGAGAGGCATTCCATATGGAAGGATATTTACAAAAATAGATGGAGCTTGCCAGGTGATTTAGTTCAATGGAATCATTTAATGTTATTTCTTCGGTTCCTGATGGCGGATTAGGTATATTAAATTTATACTGCAACTGGTTTTTTGAATTACTCCATTTAAAACTGACTTTTTGTATAGGCGTAATAATTTCCTTAAGGTAACATGGATTGGTAAGGGTACTGGATATACTGACCGCCGGTTGGGGCATACTTAGGTCTAAGGGATCTAATGTCCCGTCAATATAGTAATACCTGAATTTATGTTCGATCTGGCTGGTGATAAAAAATTTTCTCCGTTCATAGTTTAACAAGATGCTATCGCCCTGCGGAAATGTAACTTTTGTAAGCATCCATTTTTTTGCCGCTGTCAGGTATTGTCCTGCATCACTTTTTGTCGGCTGTAATCCGGGCCTTACAAAATCTATAGAATTAGGCGTTCCGCCAAACTCATATTTTATCCCGCGGGAATCCACAATGACAAACCAATAGACAAACTTGGCTATATAAATATTATTCCCCGGATCAGGCCCTCCACTCACTAAGGAATATTTCCCATGAAGTGAGGTATCCTGCGCTTCAAAAGGGATCATGTTCGGAATATAAGAGGTCATTGGCCCGCCTGTTACTTTTAATTCTTCCCCGTCACTGGTCTTAATTTTAAAGTTCCCCAGGGGATCTTTATATATTACGCCAGCCCTGCCTAAAAAAGAAAAAGCATATCTATCATTCACATCTTTACTGGAAACAAGCGTGGTCATATCTTTTATTAAGGTCTCCATCTTCAATGAACCAGACCAGTCACCGTCATTCAAAAAATCATTGTCAATAGGTATGGGTGTACCTGCACCCACAATGGATAAGTAAGATTCCGAGGAGAGAGAGTTTTCAATCTTTGTAATTTCCCCGCCCAGGCTGATATCCCAGCCGTTCCCTACAATCCCCGGGAAAACATCCGGTTTTACACCTTTGCCCGAGGTATAGTTTAATGTTACAGGAATGGTTACATTTCTATAAGAAACTGATGTAACCGGTATAGAAATATTGGGAGCGCCGGTATAACGGCCCACAGACAACATAGAATTATCACCGAATGAAGCAATTGAAGGGTTCGCAAAGACAGGAAGCCCTGAGCCTCCTCCCGGTGAAGGTCCTACCTGTGCGCTTACCGCATGGGCGAAATGAACGAGCATACAACATAACAACAAATAGTACTTATAACTGCTGTTCTTCATTTTTTGCATAATTATCTTTTTCTTAAAACTTATAATAACTGTCTCACCATCCATATCAGATATGAGCTAGCCGGTTTTGGTTTATTACTACAATCCATACCCAACCCTGAAGAGTATAGGTTGTGTCCTTGGTACCTGCTGGTAACTCAGAAAATCCCATAATAACTTCACGGAGGTCTTTTTGAATATTTTTGATCTTAGGTTGATTTGTTTACTCAAGCCTATTAACCCACTTTGTTGCCAGGCGCTCAGGTCTTTTAAGACCGCGATGTTGTTGAACTCGTTGCGGTAGTTCTGTTCATAACCTCCCGTTAACCAGAAGCCGCCCTTGATCTTCCAGTCCACAAAACTTCTCAGGCCAATGCCCTGGTGGGTGATCCTGATGTTCTGTATGTTCTGGCCCCAGCCTATCTTGTAACTGGCTCCTATACCGATCACACTCTTATCATTGAGTTTGTAGCCGGCTGACAGGCCGATATCACTGGTCGTAGGGAAATAACCATTGCTTCGCTGGCTCTGGAAGTCCGTATTATATTCTATCCGGTCCTTAAAGGTTTTTGTCTTTTGATTGTTGGGTTTAAAGCCTTCCGGCATGTCAATGTCTGTTCCGCCGGTATTGCCCACCTGGTTGCCGATACGGTTTCGCAGGTTGGTTATTTGTGATTGGGCGTCCTGCATATTACTGCGGAACTGGTCCATCGCTCCCGGAGCGGAGAGTTGTTGTTGTAATAAGCTGTTTACCTGGGCCCTGGTTTGTAGTCCCGCCAGGGAGGCGTTGAGTGCGGCCGGGTCCGTGGGGTTATTGCCCGGTAGCCTGAACAGGGACGCCAGCTGGCTGTTCTTCTGCATAAAGTCTTTGAACAGCTTGGTCTGGCTTAGTAGCTCTATTGCTTTTCTCTCTATCTTTTTATGATCCTTCAGTATTTCTTTATACTCGTTTACCTGGGCCTGGTAATAGTATACCTGTTTATTCAGTTGTTTGAGTTCTTTCAGTAACCCTAAGTTCTGTAACTGGCTGCCAAGGGTCTGTTTTCTTTCCTTTAAAAATTTCTTGACCAGTTCGGCTTTGTTGAATTGTTGCTGTAAGCCCTGTACCTTATCTAAAGCACCGGTTAGTTGCCCCGCATTGTCTTTTAGTTTGAGTAGCTCAGGATTGTCCTGCAGGAATTTTAAACTACTGGTCAGTGTATCTAAGGAAGGAATATAGGTATTACCTTTTTTTGATAGTTTCTGAAACCCTTGTTCCAGTTTTTTATACTGGGCCTGGTTTTGTTCTAAGAATTGTTTGGCTTTTGTACTATCCGTTTTTTGTAACTTTTTGTAAATACGATTTTCCTGTTGTTGTAATTTAAGTAACAGCTTATCTGTTTTTTTATCCAGGCTTGTTTCTAATTTGCCCGCTGTTTTATTGATGGAAGAAAGGTATTTGCCCGAAACCAATGCTGTAGTACTATCCGGGGAGGATATATCCTGTGCCTGGGCATAAATTAACTGCCAGGTTAGTAAGAACAAAACAACATGTGCAAACCGTATAGTAGTGGTTCGTAGCAATTAGTGATTGGTTTTTGGGTTAATGCTTTAATAACCTTCATCATGGGCATAGTGATACCGATTCCTAAATAAAGAATCTTTATTAGTCAACCTATACCTACTAGGCTATTTGGTGGTTGTTCAAAAAGTATATATAGTGATGCTCCATTTGAATGAAGACATCCGGATTTTCACTTAGATGTCAAAAGCAAAAATTTACATACCACGACTGGAAACTTTTAAAATAAGTTTCAACAGTACCAATTCCACATTTTTGATAATTGTATTTGAGCCTTTACAATCAGTTAGCTCCCCCGAAAATTCTCACGTGTCCTTTATATAGCGGGGATTAAAATAGATGTATAACAGTTAGCTAAAGCCAAGATAAACATTGTTTTTAATATTTGATAAGGATTTTTTTATTTTTAGCGTTTTTTCAACTCTTCATTTCAATTCATTATAATTTCCGGCACTAGCAATTGACATTTATCATAAGTGTACAAAAGTTGCTCTAAGTCTATGCAAGTACATACTCTTTTCTTGTTTGTTATTCAAACTATAAAGGATATCTCAATGGAAGCTATCCGGTATTTTATACAATTAGACAAATCTGCGAATAAGTGATATAATTATTAAGTCAGACTTGTTTCAAAATGTTCCACGAACAAATTTTATTCGATTTGTAACTAAAAGCCCAGTTAAGAATAACCGGGCGCTCCGAACCATTAGACCTATAGCCTAACGAACATTATCCATTCTAGAAAATAATATGCAAATCGGACTGGCATTTAAAATCCCATTATCCAGACTTATTTAATATGACAAATTGAATTCGGCTCAATTTAAAACTTCACTTAATACGTCTTACTAGGAAAAACCCTTAAAAAACTGGATGTTTTTCCTATACGCGCCAAGCTATCTTGTTATTAAATTTATATACTCATCAAATGTAAAGGACCCAATAGGTGGGAAATATTTTCCATTGCTGCCCGACATTAATCGCTGCACAAAATATTTCCAAATGGATAACTTCAATTTTTCATTACTGTATACATTTGGACCGTCCATAAATAGTTAACTACGAAGCACAAAATCGAAGAAAACGACATCGTATTGAACTTAGGCATGGGTCGCTACAAAATGCACATAAATATGTTCAACTAACAATAAGCTTAAACACGGTGTACAGAAAATGATAGGAAAATTTCCCCGCACATCATGGAAGCAGAGCACTGCCTCCCCGATATAAATATTCGAGTATGAACACTAATCAGCATCTATTCCCCTCCCTGCAAAAAATGTCAATTCCCCACCCTGCAAATTTAATGAAGGTGGAATATTACATTCGTGCTATCGATGCATTTTCGAGGACCGGTAATCAATGCGTATATCTGCTTGACTTATGGAACACCGCCTTTTTATACTTCTCAGACTTCCCACTGTTCTTTAGCGGGAAAAAGAGCAGGGAGATAATTGGAATGGGGCATACCTTTTACGAAACCTATATACATCCGGACGACCTGGTTTTGCTAAGAAAAACTTATAAGGCAGCCATTATTTTTTATCATAGCATTCCTTTTCACGAAAGGCTGAAATACACCTTTTCACATGATTTAAGGCTAAAGCAGCTGGATGAAAACTATATATTAGTCAATCATAAACTGATTCCACTGTCACTTGATAGCATATTTAATCCCTGGCTGGCCTTGTGTGTGATTAGCCTCTCCCCATTAGCCGAACCAGGCAGGGCCACCATGAGCAAAGAAAACTGTTCAAAACTGCTCGTCTATGATTATAACCTGGGTGACTGGCAGATTCAAAAAACACCTATACTCAGTAAAAAAGAAAAAGAGATTCTGGCTTTATCCATCAAGGGCTTTACAATAACTCAAATAGCAGAAGAGCAATCGATCACTGAGGCCACCGTTAAGTTTCACAAAGGAAACATCGTTAAAAAGTTCGGAGTAAAAAACATGTCCCAGGCGATAGCTTATGTGATTAATCATAATCTTTTGAAATGATAAAATAACAACCCCGAACCCGTAAACACTACTTCACATTGTCTTTCCTCTCTATTTTCAATAAATCATCATTCTCTACAGACTTTTCAGTTCGTTCCACTCTTTCTTTCAATTTTCCAAACCTGTAGGATAAACTTAATCTTATCTCCCTTTGCAATACAGTTTGACGACTCCACTGCTCCAGGCCATTAGTTTTAAAGTCTGAGTGAACGGTTAAGTTCTTGGGAAAAAAGTTGCGAAACGATAAATCAACAGTAACCTTTCGCTTAAATAAATCCTGACCGAGCAATAGGAAATTATAAAAGCGTCCCTCCGTCTTACCAAAGGTCGTCGGTGTGTAAGATATATACCCCACATTTAATGTCCCCTTAAAGTTTTTCTTGCTTCTGTAATTAAAAGAGTAGTCACCAGATGTATTCCATCCATCATTCAGCCGGCTGTCACCATCGCCAAAGTAACGGTAACCGAGATTCCATTTAAGTACATGTGAAGCGACCGCATTGATTTTATGATTAATGTAATACTGAAGGTTGGTAAGCCTGTAATGACCGATATTCAAATAAGTTGCTTTTAAAACCGAGTCCGGCATTTGCAAATAAGCCACCTGAATGGTATTACTGGAGATCGTTTGGGACAAGCTTATCCGCTGGTTTACTTTCTTGGTATTTTGTGATGCGGTGAACTCAATAATATTAAAGTTCTCAGGTTTTAAGGAAGCATTACCCTCTCTGACAAACCGGTTGTTAACGATATCTGTAAAAGGATTAATATAAGAAATACCCGGTCGTTGAATTCGTTTAGAGTAAGCAAGCTTAAGCACAGGCCCCGCCTTCAACTTATAACTGATAGCGGCACCTGGAACGGAGGTAAAGTAATCGCTGTTAGAAATGGACTTTAATGATACGGTTGTATACTCGCCCCGGTAACCGGCTTGAGCTGACAAATATTTGCCCCGCCAACCATAGGAAACATAGCCTGCAAAAACATTCTGGTTGAACTTAAGGCTCCCGTTTTGAAGAGAGGGGTTATCATAAGCCTGTAAATCAAACAGGTAATCACTATTATTCTCCCTGAAAATAGCCTTTGTACCCATTTCTAAACTATTGGAAAAAAGCGGATGGGAATAGTCCAGCTGAATAGTATGCTCCTTCTCGGTTTCATTATTGGAAAAAAAGTTTTCTCCTGAAGGTGCATTTAATAGGCCTGTTATATCCTGATAAGTTCTTTCCCTATAGCGTGATTGCTCATAATAATACGATATAGACAAAAGCTTTTCTCCGTCTTCATCAAATCGCCGCTGGTAGTCTACATTAACAGCAGGAACCGAGGTCCGTCCTTTTTGCAAACTGGCATTCCGAAACCGTTCGGCCGCTTGGCCTGAGTAGTCGTAGAGTACCGAGGATATACTATAGTCCAGCCTGCGGTTATCCAGGGAGTTAGAATACCCCACATTCAACAAACTCATTGAATCGATTTCCCAGGAGATCTCATTATTGTAAGTTAGATTACGATATTTATTTCTGACAGTTGAACTCTGTGATACGGAATATGCTGAAAGGTTTGTGTAGTTCAATTCCTGTTCAGTGGACGTCGCCGGTCTATGTGAGAATACAGGAGCATAATATCCATTAAAACCAACCCGTCCTTGCTTCAGGGTGATCAACCCCACAAGTGAATTATTTTGAAGCGTACTGCTGTTGGCAGTCAGGGAAGCATTATAACCCTCAAACTTTTTCCTGCGCAGCACAATATTGATGATAGCCCCAACGCCTTCTGCATCATATTTGGCCGATGGAGAAGTAATGACCTCTACGGACTTCACCAGCTTCGCAGGAAAAGTCCTCATTACCTGGACCGGGCTTTGCTTGAATATACCGGCCTTCCTGCCATTAACAATCACCAGGAAACCCTGACCGTTTACATCCATAGCGTCATCCCCAACTACATTTAAAGAAGGTATTTTTCGCATGATGTCCAAAAGTGGGGAGCTTTCTGCATCAGGATCTCCTTCCACATTATAAACAAGTTTATCAGGGAATTCTTGTATAAGTTGTTTCTGGGCATGTACAATTACCTCGGACATACTCTTGGCTTTCTCAGTCAGCTTTACGGTATCCATCTTAAAGGTACATCCGGCACATAATTTCAAGCCATCAATAAACGTTTTGCTGGTATCAAATCTATCTGAGAAAACTAATACATGAATACTTTTAACAGGGCTTAATTTAAAAAGGAAATTCCCATTTACGACCTTCCTTTCCAGCATTAAACTCCCTCTATCAGCCGATAGTACATGAACAGACACGGTATCTCTTCCTATAGGGCCTTGCGTCGAAATTATACCTGTTACGACCGCAGAAGAATCGCTTTGCGCAAATAAACCTTTACATGTAAAAATTAAAAGCAGGCATAACAACAAAAATGATCTCATATAATCAGCAGGTTACTTTCCATAGCTAAGTTCTAATAAATAATACTTTTTCACCAATTTATTGTCAATAGTCTTTATTACAGCTTCAACCTTACCTGCTTTTTTCAATTGTTCAGCAGTAGTCGATAACTTCACAAAACCATCGCTGCCAGGTTTTACAGACTCTTTGGTATAACCCGGAGTAGTACAGGTACAGGAAGGCCGAACCTCTTCTATAAGCACACTTTCCTTACTTTGGTTCTTAAACTTAAAAACATGTTCAATCTTTTCCTTTGAATCGCTGGTCTTGGGTCGCGCAGTTACGGACTTTGATTCAAATAGAAGTTGATCCTTATCACCGCTGAACGAAAACAACAATGACAAGAATAAAACCGGCATTATGTAAGTGAATAACCTTTTCATTTGGTATTTATTTTAAAACGAAATATTTCAATTTTATTATTCGAGATAGATCCGTCAGCGTAGTAGTAATCACCGATACGACCGATGACGTTGAACCTCCTGGGCACTTTAAAATCACCGATACAAACCCTATCCCGGTAAACCTGGACACCTGAGTGATCGCCGTAGCCCGTAGTATAGGAGCGGAACAAAAGGTCACTTTTTTCGTCGTAGAACAAATGTGTATAGTAGCCAAAGTTCAATTCACAACTATCAGCAAACTTCGTATTGTAAAAATCCTCGTGACTGCCGGTTAAGGGATAGTCTGTTTTCATAGGCAATTGACCTTTCAGCCCAAAAGCATATTGTGGTTTAAGATCAGGAGAGTATACATAAATACCCTTATCAGCCTCATAGGATACCAGAATGCTATCTTTTTTTACGGCCATATACATATTAGAGAACATTGTTAAATACTTGTTCTCTACATAAGAATCCGGATAGTTGCCGGCTATTTGTGTGATGGCTCCATCGCCGCTATTTACCTTTCCAAATGTCCGGGCATTTTTAAAGTATAGATCAGGGTCAGTAAACTTATTTACCTTTTTATTCGCCTTCCGGGTAATATTCAGCGGTATAAATATTTCAGATTTAGAATTTACGGGTAGCCATAAGGTCGAAAGACTGGAGCTCTCCCAATTAAAATCATACATGCCGATGATACTTAAATCATCGGTGTCAAATCCACCTTTCTTACGCTTTCTTTTAAGTAGGTAGGGTGCAGATTTTTTATGCCAGGTAGAATCATACTTTCTAAAATTATAATCATTGGCGAAGAATAACCGGTCTTCGTTACCCGGCAAAAGCGTACAAGTAATAAACTGCTCTATTTCAGTACTGTCCTCTCCCATTCCCAACCAACTTTGCTCGGCATTTCCCATACTATCAAAGCCGGTGACCAGGAAGAATTTAGTATCAAAAAAGAAAACTTTGTCATTGATCAATCGAAAAAATCCCTGACCGGAATAGTTGCCAGGTTCAAGAGATAGTGTGTCCATTTCCAGTGAGATGGACGGAGCAAAAGAAGATACCTCGAAAACAGGTTTAACGGTTTGCTCATCCTTACAAGAAACAAAGCAAAAAACTAGCGGGCAAACTGCGAGTAATAGGCAAAAGTGTTTTTTACATCCTGGAAATAATACCATTCGGTTATACTTATTTAATGGTGGCAATACTATTGGCAATTATAAAAACAACTATGGAGTATATCCATAGTTGTCGGTATTTGCACCTCAATAAACCAATGATCAAAAAAGTTTTGAGGGCAGATATTTAGTTTTGAGTCGGGTTGGAAGTTCCGCGACAGTTCAAATCGCTTTTCCAGCATTTACTACCGTTATGGCAGTCGCCTCCGCCACCGCTGGCAACGCACTGGTTACTTGAATTACATTCGCAATCAACTCCAAACTCCTCCTCGGCTACAGTTCCCGCATTAGCGCCGGAACCGAGGGCAGCAACCAGAGCAAAAGCGATAGCAAAGCTTCCGATAAACTTTTTCATTCTTTGTGATTTTGGTTAAGAAAATAATTAATTGTGCTGAATAAGGATCAATCACTAGGGGCAAATAGATTGCATCGTCAATTGTGCACCATTAAAAATGAATCTAATTAGAATACCCCATGTGTATATAACCCGTTTTCAATTCTAATGTACTAATACATATTAATGGCATATAATTAAAATCATGAACCCCCTATACTTTTGTATAGTTATTTTCAACATTACTTTTTCTTATTTAAAACGGGATGGCCCGGAATATTACATTTGTAATCCATATCCGTATTGACGATTATATAATTGCTAATAAAATTTGAACACCAATAGGTGACTAATCACTGCCATTTAGTGCACCATCATAAACACCTCACGAGTTAAATGTATTTCAGTAAAGATTATTTAGAAGCACAACTAATACTCGATAACCAGGAATACCAAATAAAATATAAGTTGTCCAACCCGATGCCCGATTCATATGCTTGTTTTGGGAGCCTTTTTCTAAGGGGTGAGGATGTGTTAGAGTTTACCTTTATTACATTTGATAACAAAATTTTCGGGTTTAGTCCTGAAGAGATGGCACCCGTGTTTATATCTGAGATAGTCAAAAGCGTACTTGGACAGACACTTTCGTTTACTTTGAATATATAGTATGGCTATTATTACCCCACGTTATATTCTTTAGTAGCTGCATAAATTACATAATCGATCAGGTAAAATACTTAAACGTCTATTGGTAATTGTTGCTATTTTTAGCCCTCAATTTTTACCAATGAATATTGATGATTTTATAAATAGCGCTCTTTTAAGTATGCCTATTCAGGGAGAAGGGTTATTTATTGTTGAAGGCAATCCTTCAAAAAACGATTTACGTGTTTTACCTGCCGACCAGGCCTTTAAAGATAATTTAAACTGTTTTGCCTGGAATATAAATACCGGCTACCAATACCTTGCAATATTTACGGAAGAGCGGCTAGCGCAAGACTATATTAAACAGATCCGGGAAAAATTAAGAAATGAAGAAGGTAAGCGCTTGATTTAATTAAGTAGGCTGCTTCTGCTTTGCAAGCTAATTTACGCAACCCGTACTAAAAAGATTGGGCCTTTTCAGATGATCAATCGCTATCTTGCAAATTAAATGAATACGCTTACTGATGTTTTGCTATCGTTTTTCTGTCGCGATCTGAATAAGCTGAAAGAAGAACTGGAACTTTACAAGGATGAAACCAATATTTGGCGCATTGATGGTAATATACTCAACTCAGCAGGCAACTTGTGCCTTCACCTGGTAGGAAACCTCAATACATACATCGGCGCGGTTTTAGGCCACTCCGGTTATATTCGTAACCGGCCTGAGGAGTTTTCACTGAAAAACTTACCCAGAACTGAACTCATCATCAAAATAGAAAAAACTATTACAGTTGTAAATGCGACCCTTCCCCTGATCACTGATGCGCAAATGAAAGGAGAATATCCGCAAGATATAGACGGCGCATATTTGACCACTGAATATTTTCTTGTTCACCTAGCCACACACCTGGGCTATCATCTCGGGCAGGTTAATTACCACCGACGTCTTCTGGATCAATAAAATGAACAATTTGATACAGTAACGAAGATAGCCTTACTCATAGGATATGAGACGGCTTATAATGTAAATAAATCTTCATAATTAGACCGTGTGATAAGTGTTCTCCCTTTTCAGTTTGGTTTAAAACCGATCCAATCGACGCATAAGATAGGTATGGAGTAGAACGCCCATTACTGATCCTGATTAAGCCTGATAGGATATATTCTGTTTACTCTTCCAGAGTTGTCATAAAACAATTACAAGTGCAGCATTATGTTGTTGATTGCACTTATATGCATTTTCTCATGAAAAATTAAAAATCCCAACGAAACTTTACTCACTATTGAACGAATTAAGTCATCATACTGCAGTTCCGGATGTGCCAATGACGCATGATCCATAAGTTTACGGAATGACGGTGCCGTGGCAGCTAAAGACTCGCGTATTGAAGTTATTGTTTTGCTATCTATATCCCTTCCAGGTTTAGTTCCTCGCTTAAATCCCATGATTTCAAACTCATGAAGTGGTCTATTAGCTTCAATACTGCCGTAAAGGATATCTTCTGAAATAACGAGTAAATGCCCCATGTTCCAAATGATGTTATTATTAAAGCCAAGTGGTATGTGATTGACTTGTTGGATTGTTAGTTGAGCGGTATCGCTCAATAGAATCGCTCGCAGTTCTTCTAATTGTGTTAGGTAATGTAACATACTTTATTGATATAAGATATGAAAGGTTGCTTAAGGCTCAATTCTAAAATTGTCATGAAGTTGGATATTCACTCTTGTTATTAGCTTTACAAGGTTCAAAACTTCACTTATTCTTTTCTGCTCTGCAGCCTTTTTGATTTAGGACTGCGAATATTGTAGTTGAATAAGAACCTTTGAAATAGAATGGATGGCGCATTAAATTAACCAGAAGCAGTGATCTATGTTTCGCTGAAGTTCGGTAAAGGTTACTTCATTAACAGTGCCGGGAAATTTGCCAGTTAGGTTAGGCCACTCATCTCTAACAATTATTAGTTTAAGTCCGCGTATAAGTGGTGATCGTGTAACAGTAAACTATTTGCCAACAAAGAGTTTTCATCTGTTTTAAATCATTCATCATTGACGCTGTTTTGTAAAAACTGTTTCGTTTCTAATATTTCAATGATTTTTCTTTGCGTTTCGGTCAACGCCCTCAGCTGCGCTATTTGACCATCCTTTGCTTCGAGCTGCCGAATAAGATAGCTAACTTGAGGGGCCATCTCCTTGACGTAATTCTCAAACAGATTACCTATTACCTCATTATCGAGGTAATAAATAAAAAGATTGTGCTGTAACAACTGCGAGAATTTGATGAGCCTTTCAATATCTATAGTACGAGAGTCAAAGATTTGACTCAATTGCTCTTCGCTAACCTCAATATATGCAGCAACATCTTTCCAGTCAAATCCGTTTTGCTTAACTAATGACCTTATTAAGTTGCCTAAATGACGTGAATCACTGCCATTGAATTTTTCTAATCTGCTAGTTCCCATGAATAAAATATTTATCGGTTACTGAATATTAAAAACCAAGTGGTCCGACGTGACTATTGATCATTTGTTAATGACTAGTCTCAGCACTATTCTAATTATCTGCTATATGTAAACTCCCAGGAAGAATAACACTTTGTCATTGGGGAAATAGTACTGCCCAATGCTTCCTTGAGCATTTACTAACAATTCAATAATGCAATCTGCCCAATCATACAAGCTTTTGGGGAAAATGACTCATCGCAAGACCTTACCTTGATTAATAACAGCAATTACACAGAATTGTATTTAAACAGTGTTCAAAGATAACAACAATTTGTCTGTATAGGCCAAACTTAAAATCAAAAATTTTAAGTAAAAGAGGCCGTTATCATCAGTTATAACTAAAATAAATCACTGAGAATCGGTGATATACAGTATTCTTCAGTTAATATCAGAGAAAGGTGAAAAGAAAATTTTGACAATTGAACACTGTTTAATAAATTTGCGTCGTAAAATTAACTTCAACATTTATGAAATGAAAAAAGCATTAATAACGGGAGCAAGTGGCGGCATCGGTCTGGAAACGGCCAAGCGTCTTTCGGCACTGGAGTACCAGTTGACCTTGGTAGCCCGCAGCAGACAGAAACTGGAAGAGGTCCAGCAATCGCTCGGCCGTGGCAGGCACCAGATCGTTGTGGCCGACCTGACAAAAAAAGAAGATGTCCAGCAGGTCAGTCTGCATCTGCTGAACAATAAGTACGATCTGCTAATCAACAATGCCGGAACAGGGAGTTATGGTGAGTTTACCGATCTGTTACTTCAGGACCAACTGGACACTATGTCACTGAACATGGACGCGCTGGTGTCGTTGTCCTATGCATTTTTAACAAAGGCGGTTTCCGGTGATGCACTGATTAATGTCGGTTCCCTGCTTGCACATAGCTCACTGCCCGGCGGAGCGGTGTATGCTGCAACGAAGAGCTTTGTGGCCAACCTCTCCGAGTCGTTATGGTACGAGTATAAAAATAAAGGTATATTTGTAACGGGTTTTAACCCCGGAGCGGCCGATTCCGATTTCCATTCACATGCAGGCAAGGACACCAGTGCTTTCCCGAAATTTGTGGTGTCCACGGTTCCACAGGTCGTGGACGAACTGATCGACGCTTTGTCCGCCAGAAACCGTCCGAGGGTCGTACAGGGATTCAAGAACCGTATGATGCTTTTCGGCTTCAGGTTCCTGAGCAGGAAATCAGCCATAAATATAATGGGTAAGATCAGTCCCGGATTGTCCCGGTAGGTAGGATATTCCCTTAAAAGAAAAAAGGAAAATGGGTATAGCAGAAAGAAAACAGGAAGAGAAACAGGAAATGCGCAAACGCATACTTGACGCTGCACGCAAAATTTTCCTCGAAAAAGGATATGAAAAGGCCAGTATCAGAAATATTGCCAACGTAATCAATTACAGTCCCGGAATGATCTACTTTCATTTCAAGGACAAAAGTGAGGTTTTTTACGAACTACATAAGGAAGGCTTTAGGTTGTTGATGGCACATCTGAAAGTATTGAACAGCGTCAATGACCCCTTTGAACGGCTGAAGGCCGTAGGACGGGTATTTATACAGTTTGCCCAGGACAATAAAGACTATTACAACCTGATGTTCATCGAAGAGCCTGCCAGTAAAACAGGTGAAGCCGGAGGTTTTCAGATTGCCGAGGAAGCAATCAACCACCTCATGGAACTGATCAGGGAATGTCAGAAACAGGGACGGTTTAAAGATGCGGACATTGAAAATTTTTCATTTATGTTCCTCTCGTCCGTACATGGGATCTGCGCTTTGTTCTGTAAGGACCGTACCACTAATTTCCGGAACAGGACCAATGAAGAACTGATGGAGCAGGGCTATGCGTGTTTTGTTTCACTACTGGAAAAAGGATAGTCCTTTTTTTTTCTCTACAATTGAACAGTGTTTAAATTTATTACAATGATTAATAAAAATCAAATCCTAAAGATCTGGCTTGGTTTGTTGCTTTCCCTTGCCTCTACCGGCCTGCTCTCCGCACAGAGCAGACTGAATGGCTATATAAAGGAGGGTATAGAGTCGAACCAAAGTATAAAGCAACAGAATTTTATACTGGAGAAGAATGTGTATGCACTTGGGGAAGCAAAAAGTATGTTTTTTCCCAATGTAGCCTTTTCCACCACCTATACAAAAGCGGACGGTGGCCGTACTATCGATATCCCCGTGGGCGACATGATGAACAATGTCTATTCCACGCTCAACCAGCTTACCGGGAGCAACTCTTTTCCACAATTGCAGAACCAGCATGTGCTGATCAATCCCGATAATTTCTACGATGCCAAGTTCCGTATCACCCAGCCGATCCTCAATGCAGAACTCAGTTACAACAAAAAGATAAAGACAAAGCAGATAGACCTTCAAAAAACAGAGGTACTGCTGTACAAACGGGAACTGATAAAGGAGATAAAAACAGCGTACTATAGTTACCTGAAGGCGACAAATGCCGAAAAGATCTACCAGTCGTACCTGAAATTGGTGACCGAGGGAGAACGTGTGAACAAAAAGCTTTTGGACAATGGCAAAATAAACAGAACAGCATTGATCAGGAGTCAGAATGAGATCGCAAAAATAGAGGCTTCCATCATATCGGCTGGCAAAACAAGGGAATCCGCGCAGTTCTATTTTAATTTCCTTTTGAACCGTCCCTTAAGCGACACCATCCTTACCGATGACATCTCCACGCTGCCCGAAGAAAGCCTGTTGTCTGCCAGTAACGTAGAAGGCCGCGAGGAACTTTCAAAGCTGAAGTTAGCCAAAGGCATCAATGAAGATCTTACAGGACTGGCAAAGTCATACCTCATTCCAAAGGTAGGGGCCAGTCTCGATCTGGGTTCGCAGGCTTTCGACTGGAAATTCAACGACCGTAGCCGTTACTACCTCTTCGGCGTCTCGCTGGAATGGAACCTTTTCGCATTCGGGAAGAACAACTACCGTATAAAGCAGACCATTGCCGAACAACAAGCCATTGCCTCCCAAACAGATTATGTCTCCCAGCAGCTTCAAACAGAATTAAAGGTGCGCCAGGCGAATATGCAGAGCGCCATTGCACAGTACGAGGCTGCCCGTAGCCAGTTGAGTACAAGCCAAACCTATTACAACGACCTATCCAAACTTTATAAGGAGGGCATGGCAATCTACATTGAACTCCTGGATGCGCAGAACCAATGGGTCGATGCACAGCTCCAAGCCAATATCGCCCTGTTCGATACATGGATCGCCTTTACGGCGATCGAACGTGCCAACGCCAGTTTTAATATTAAATAAACAACTAATGAAGAAAATTCAGATCATCACAATAGCTTCCACATTTTTAATCTATTCCTGTGGAGAACATCCAAAACAAGAAAATCCACTGGGCGAACCGGACGTGATCGCTGTGAAGACCGCCCCCTTATCCTCCTATACCGTATCCGGCACCATACGTGCCAGCGGTCTGGTCAGTACCGAAAACGAGGCAAATTATGCCTTTAAGATCGGCGGGGTGATCAGCAAAATCTTTGTAGAAGAGGGACAATTCTTTCGCAAGGGGCAGATACTTGCCACCCTCAATGCGACCGAGATCGCTGCCGGTCTTGCACAGTCCGATCTTGGCGTTGCCAAGGCCCGACGTGACTACGACAGGGCAATGAACCTTTACAGGGACAGTGTTTTTACGCTCGAACAGTTGCAGAACACAAAGACTGCGCTGGACGTTGCGGGAAAAGCCAAAGAGGCGGTGGCGTTCAACGAGCATTATGCCAGGATATATGCCGCTTCGGACGGGTTTGTGACCAGAAAAATAGCGAATGAGGGTGAAGTCGTTGGCGGTGGTATGCCCATACTGCTCACCAATTCAACGGCTGCAAACGGCAGCTATGTCCTTAAGATAGGCGTAACAGACCTGGAATGGGCGGCCATCAATGTGGGTCAGTCCGCAAAGGTGACTCTTGACGGCTATTCCGGCCAGCAGTTCGATGCCACCGTAAGCAGGAAACTTCATTCTGCCGACAGGGAGATCGGCTCCTTCCAGGTAGAGCTCAAACTGAAGCTCGGTAAAGAAACCCCACCTGTGGGCATGTTCGGCAAGGCCGAGATAGCGGCACGCAGTGGTGGTGATGCCGTTGTCATACCCTACAGTTCGCTGGTCGAGGCAGACGGGGACAAAGGCTTTATATATACGGTCGTTGGAACTAATAAGGTAAAAAAAATACCTGTACATATTCTAAGGTTTGAAAACGACCGAGTGTACCTGCGCGATAAACTTGAAGGAATTAGTCAGATCGTAGTTTCTAACAGCGCCTTTTTGAACGAGCAATCCGTTATTAAAATAATCAAGTAAACTGAAGCACGATGAAGATAACAAATTTCGCAGTTAAGAACTACCAGTTTACATTGATCATATTTGTACTGGTCTCGGTGGTGGGGCTGTTGACACTGTTCACCATGCCCCGGTCTGAGGATCCAACCACACATCCCCCACAATACCTGGTTACAGTGATTTATCCAGGCACCAGTCCTAAGGATATGGAAGAACAGGTGGTCAAGCCTATAGAAAACAAGATTTATGGGCTGGAGAACATCGACAAGATACTGACCACGATAGAAGATGGCGTTGCCGCCATACAGATCAAGTTTAAGTACGGCGTGGACGTAGACAACAAATATCAGGAGATATCTACTGAGATCAACGCCCTGAAGAACGGAGAGCTTCCAAAGGATATCTATCAGATCAAAACAGAGAAAATCTCCTCAGGAGATGTAAAGATCATCCAGACGGCACTCATATCCACTACGGCATCCGCCAAGCAGTTGCGCGATCAGGCCGATATATTGAAATCAAAACTGGAAAAGATTACCAACCTGCGTGAAGTGAAATATTCGGGTATGCCTGAACAAGAAATAAGGATTGACATGCAGCTGGATAAATTGGCTCAGTTGAAAATTCCATTAAACCTTGTCATGGGCAGCCTGCAGAGCGAGGCAGCCGATATACCGGGTGGGAGCATCAACCTGGACGATAAGGTATTCAACGTAAAGACCAGTGGCAAGTTCAAAAATGTGGATGATGTGGCCAACACGGTCATATACAACGCCAATGGAAAAATAGTTTATCTAAAGGATGTTGCCAGTGTGAACTATAAGGATGGCACCATCAACCATATCACGCGGATCAACGGACATCGCTGTATCCTGGTAAACGCAGGGATGAAGGATGACGTGGATATCAGCAAGGTGAAGGAGGAATATACGCCCGTACTGGACGAGTTCAACGAAACCTTGCCCAAAAATATCAAAATGGTCAAAAACTTCGATCAGGCAGATATGGTGGCAAAACGTCTTGGACACCTCGGATTTGATTTCGGTCTGGCCATTGTGCTGGTAATTATTACGCTCCTTCCCCTTGGTTTCAGGGCTTCGCTGATCGTTATGATATCAATTCCGCTATCCCTTGCGCTGGGACTGATCGCCATGAACATGATGGGCTTTTCGCTGAACCAGCTGAGTATTGTCGGCCTGGTAGTGGCCTTGGGCTTGCTCGTAGATGACAGTATCGTAGTTGTTGAAAATATCGAAAGGTGGCTCAGGGAAGGGCATTCCATCAAGGATGCCGTACTAAAGGGCACCAAACAGATCGGCATGGCCGTGGTGGGTTGTACGGCCACACTCATCATTGCCTTTCTTCCATTGGCATTTTTACCCGATATCGCCGGAGAATTTATCCGCAGTCTGCCGGTGGCGATCATTACAAGCGTTCTTGCTTCGATGATCGTAGCCCTGACACTTGTACCTTTTATCGGGAGCAAGATACTTAAGACACACGCCCATGGAGAAGGAAATTTCTTTTTAAAGAAATTGCAGCAGTTCCTGACCTTTTCTTACCGAAGAATCATGAAGCTGGCGCTTAAATGGCCCAGAGTAACGATAGGTATATCCATCGTATTAAGTGTATTGGCATTTGCACTGTTCCCGCTTGCCGGGTTCAAGCTATTCCCAACTTCGGAGAAACCCATGTTCCTTGTCAATATAAAGATGCCCTTGCAGGCGGATATACCGGAAAGTGACCGTGTTGCAAAACTGGTGGAAAACGAGCTTAAATCGCATAAAGAGATCCTGTATTATACCTCCAACGTAGGTAAGGGGAATCCGCAGATCTACTATAATGTACACCAACAGGATATCAAGCCGGATTTTGCCCAGATCTTCGTGCAGCTGCACGAAGATGCAAGCCCGATCGAGAAAACGGACCTGATCAGGAAACTACGTAGCAAGTTCAAGGACTTCCCATATGCGAAGATTGAGGTAAGGGATTTTGAACAGGGAACACCGATCGAGGCCAACATAGTGGTGAGGGTCTTCGGGGAGGATCAGGATACCCTTCGCGCACTTTCTTTCAAGGTAGAGGAACTTTTACGTAAACATCCTGGTACATTTTTTATCAACAACGAACTGAATGCCTATAAATCCGATGTCAAGATTACCATAGACAAAGAAAAGGCGCGCACACTAGGTGTGATGACAAGCGATGTTGACAAGGTGATCAGGCTTGCCGTTGCAGGACTAAACGTGGGCGACTATATCGATGACCGTGGGGATTCCAGAAATGTGGTCATTACTGTTCCCAGGGATAAGTTCTCTAATCTTCACGCTTTGAAGGACCTGTACGTGAACAATCTGCGTGGGGTGCCTATACAGGTCAGCCAGATTGCCAGCATCGGATTTGAATCGTCCCCAACGGCGATAAATCACTTCAATAAATCCCGTTTTGCAAAGGTGACCTCACTTACTAAGGACAAGGTGCTGGCCAACGACATACTTAAGGATATCGTTCCACAGCTGGACAAGTTGAATTTCCCCAAAGGATACTATTACAAGCTATCCGGGGAGGCAGAATCCGAAGGCGATGCCCTAGGCGGAAACTTCCTTTCGGTGATCATCCTGAGTGGATTCCTTTTTGTGGCAGTGCTGCTGTTACAGTTCAAGACCTTCAAAGGTATCATCATCGTACTGTCGATCATTCCTCTGGGCGTTCTTGGGGGAGTGGTATTCCTACTGCTTACTGGCAATCCGATGTCACTGGTTTCCATCATCGGTTTTATTGGTCTGTCTGGAATACAAGTAAAGAATTCATTACTGTTGGTCGATTTTACCAACCAGTTGAGGTCCAAAGGCCATACGCTGGATATCGCTATCCATATCGCAGGTGAAACACGTTTCCTTCCAGTAGTACTGACCTCGATCACCGCCATCTGCGGACTGATTCCCATTGCCATGAATCCTAACCCTCAGATCGCGCCACTGGCCATTGTACTAATCGGAGGATTGATAAGCTCGACGATCCTTTCAAGGATAGTAACCCCGGTAATGTACAAGCTGATTCCACCCCAAATAGAATTGGAGGAGGAACCCGATACCGGGAGAAGGCATTAATCAGGCCTTTCACCATTATTCGTTAGTTAAGAATTGTGAATACAGTACGATGATCCAGCATTACCGCCATGCAATAAACTTCAGTTCTGTAGGTAAGCCAAAAGAGGGAGATAACTGTGACGGATACGTGCTGCTAAATATAAACCCCGATAGTAGCATCGTCAATAAGGAAAATATTTAGGTAGAGTTTATCCACTTTGAGTAAGATGTAGAGAAGGCAGCAAAAGCGGTTGAGGAGAGCCTTTGCCGAATGCATATGCAGATAGTTTGCGTAAGGGCATCTGATCTTTAAATCATTTGCTGTGATTACTTTTTGGGCTGCGCGGAAGCGTGGCCCTTTTTCTTTTATAGCGTGTACCTACAGGTACCGCGCTCTCCATTGCAACTCCTCGTCCCTGTGGGCTTTCCATCACAATCGCTCACGCAATGAAAAAAACACCAGCCAGAAAGTTTTGAAAGGAACGGTATAGTAAAAGCCCCGAAAATATAAAAATAGGAATTGGGCCCTCCCTTCCAAAATCAACCGGTAAAAAGGCAGCTAATTTCTTGCATTCAAAGCTTGATCGAAAACCAAAAGACTGCTGCTCAAAACACCTGGGTCAACAACAATGCTGCTCTTATCTCCCTGCTTTTGATTTCCGGCTTTGCCTGCACTGTCATGCTGCTTTCTTTTTTCCGGTTTTTCTTTTGGAAAAATGATTTGCGAAACAAACAAAACACATCAGGACGACCGGAATTAGTGAACCAAATTTTTTTAAATCTAAAAAGTACGATTATGAACATCATCGGAAGACTGACAGCAGATGCGCAGGTTCGCAGCCTGTCAAATGACAAACAAGTAGTTAATTTTTCTGTAGCCGTTAACGACAGCTACCGTAACAAACAAGGAGAGCGGATTGAACAAACCACCTTCTTTGATTGTGCCCTCTGGAACCGGCCAAAAGTAGCCGCTATCCTGAAAAAAGGGGCGTTAGTTGAGCTGTCCGGACGGGTAATCCCACGGGCATGGATTAACAAAGACGGCGAAGCCAAAGCGGGGTTAAACTTCAACACCGCAGCTATTACGCTACACAGCAGCGGCAAAAAAAACAGTGAACAACCTGTCACTAATAACTCACAGGCTGAAACTGATGACCTGCCGTTCTAATCCAATTCTTTAAACATCATTTCATATCAAAATTATTTTATCATGGCACATAATTTAAATTATAACGAAAAAACCGGACGTTACTCATTTTTCAGTGTTCAGCAAAAAGCGTGGCACAACCTCGGTCAAATCGTAGACCAGTACCCTACCAGCGCAGAGGCAATGATATACGCCGGGCTGGACTACGAGGTTATTAAATCACCACTGTATACAAAAGTTAATGACGATAGCGAAAAGCAGGTTCCCCACTATTTTGCAAACATTCGCACCGATAACAATACTGTTTTAGGTGTGGTTGGTAAGGATTATCAAATCGTGCAAAACAGGGAAGCCTTTTCTTTCTTCGACGCTATTGTAGGCGGCGGCGATGGTATTCTGTATGAAACAGCAGGCGCACTTGGAAACGGTGAACGTATTTTCATCACCGCAAAACTACCCGGTTATATTCGGGTTGGCAATGGTGACGATGTAACCGAGAAATATATTTTCCTTACAACCTCGCACGATGGCAGCGGAAGCATTACTGCAGCATTTACCCCCATCCGCATTGTTTGCCAAAATACACTCAACGCAGCACTGGGCGACATGAGCAATGTAGTACGTATTAAACATACCGCAGGAGCAAAAGAACGATTCGACGATGCGCACCGTATCATGGGTGTAGCCAATGTCCTGAGTATTCAGATGGAAGAAATATTTAACCAGTGGGCAAAGGTCAGCATTAACGATAAGCAGGTAAAACGACTGATAGAACACGCCCTTTGCCCCAATAAGGAAACTTTCGACCTGCTGAAAAAAGGGGCTACCGATGAACTATCCTCCGTTTTTAAAAACAGCATTAACGATGCCTTTGCCTATGCCATGACTAGCGAAACACAGCAAATGGAAACCACTAAAGGCACTTTATTCGGAGCCTACAACGCCGTAACCGGTTACTATCAAAATGTAGCCAAATACAAAAGCGAGGAAAAGAAACTGGATTCCATCATGAACGGAAGCGCACAAAAAAGAGCGCAAAAGGCCTTTGACCTGTGTAGATCTTTCGCTGAAATCGGTTCAGATATTTTTCTCATGAATTAATCACCACCGGCAGCCGTCAGCTGGCGGCTGCCTTTTCAAATTCAAAATCATGGGCAAACCATTTTCCGCCGACAGGCTGGCAGCCATCCGCAGGATGCGTAAAGCAAGACGATTGAACAAAGCACAACCGCTTTTTGCCTTCGACCTGCTTTGTAGCACCTATCCCGGTTATACCTACGAAATGTTTTTGGAAGACCTGCGCAGGCGCAGCAAACCAAAGAAGAAACGAAAAGGTAAATCTCCGCTGATGCGTTACGGCAGATACGCCCGGATGCAAAAAATGAAATCCGAATTTCTAAACACGGGAGAAATTAAATATGCCCTAAAGGCGGAACAACTACGCAGGAAATTGACCCACCCCTACCGTTTGCAGGTACAGGTTGCCGGAGAAAATTGGGAGTACACATTTTCAGCCTTGATAGAAATCGAACAGATTGAAAGCCTGGCTTTGGAAGTCCGCCAGCACAAGACAAGAGAAGCCGTAAACAATTGCATTGACAGCTTCCGCAAATACGCTCACACTAAATAAACAGTTATGAAAACAAACACATTCTTTGCTATACGCAGCCTGATAAAAGGCATTGAATACCCACAGGCACCAATTCAACAAGGCCTGTTCGCTGAAGACTTTGCCGAACAGCATGGATTTAAATTTAACCGGCTGGCAATGCTTACGATAGAAATCCATTCCATACACCAACCGCTTGCAGGCGCACCCTCTTTATATGAAACCCTGATAATTGGACAGGAGAGCCTTACGGATTGTTTGCTACACATCTGCATCCGGGGCCAGTACTCCTACCTGACAGTTGCCAGCGCCATTAAAAGTACCGGCGTTATTACTGTAAGCGAGGATTACAATGAAGCTATCCTGATGAAAAAATTATCAACTAGGCAAATCGAAGAAATATTTGAATACATCTGGAATAACATGACCTGTATAGAACCACTAATAAACAATTCAGAGGACTAATAAGTGGTAGTCCTGTTAATTACAAAACAGACATAAAATGGCATACGAAACATTAAATGATTTTATAGACTGGTGTTTTAACCGCTTTGTAGAACATAACAGAGAAGGGAAATACACCGTGGCAGGCATTTATCACGACATCCTAAAAAAGCACTTTGAATGGAATTTGAAAGGCAGGCGGCTAACGACCCAGCGGCAACGTGCAAAAAACAGGCTGCATGATATTATGCATGCCATGAAAGCCGGGAAACTAGACAAGCTGACCTACACAGGTGAAGAAGGGAAAAAGGAATTCAATGATGTTATCGCGGCCTACGAAAAACAACTGCAAGACTTCGGCTATCCCGAAGAAACTATCAATGAGTTAATCATCATAAAAAAAGAAAATTATGGACACTAATTTTTTCAAACAAATAGAAGCACTTAACCTGACAGGCGATTTAAATATCACTATTGCCAAAGGAGCCGAACAGGGATTAGTAGTTTCTGTTTTTTTACAAAATGACCAGTGTGGAGACAATGCAAAAAAGCTTATCCCACCTTACACCCTTAAAGGCACGGCCACCGAACTGGATGAGGGATTTATTGCAAAGGTGACTACACCATTACAAACGGCTTCCGGTCTGATGGTCGATATGGAAGCCTACATGAAACAACTAGAAGAAGTCAAAAAACAATCGGCGATTGAAAAAGACAAGGAGAGTAAAATCAAAAAAGAAAAAGATGCGAAGGACAAGAGGTATAAAGATGCTATGCAAAAAGTGGATGAATTGGATAAGGCCGGGAAATTCAGGGACGCATGGATGAAAGTACCACACACCAGCGAATTTCCAGACCACGCCGAAACCATCCGAAAACGAAAAGCCTCGCTTTCTCAAAAATTCTCACCGGATTTATTTGAAGCTGCCGGGGACAATACACCACCAGCAAAAGAAACTACCGAACCTCAAACCCCTAATGAAGACTATCCGGAGGAGTGGGACAATGATAACGACCTAGAGGAGGACGAGGAACTGCACGATGAGCAGCAATAATTAATTCACACTAAAAAATATTACTATGTTACTAGCAACACAACTAGAAAGGGTATTCATTTTTCAGGATAAAGAAAAAGAAATCAGGCTGACCGACCCGGAGCCAAAATGGAGTACACAGGCTGTTTTAAATTTTTACTCGAATACCTATCCCGAACTGACAACAGCCAAAATATCCGGGCCATTAATTAAGGAGGACGCCGTACAATACCGTTTTGAAACTGTAATAGGAACCAAAGGATAATTAAATACTAAAGCAATGAACCATGCAACAACACATAATAAAGCTACCCGCAGAACTAAAGCAAAAAAAACTCCACATCCAGTTGGGTTCCTTCGTAAGAAGAATGCAACGAAAGCAGGACGCAGCAGAGCTGCAAAAGGACAAGCTAAAGGCTGTGCCGGTAACCATGCTACCAATGCTTTTTTAAGCACCTCTTTTTTACCAAAATTAGAGTTGCCGGAAACACCTCTAATCTTCAGGGATAACGAAAAAGCAGTTAGGGACTTTTATAAGTCCCTAACTATTCTTTCCAGTCAGACACCAATAAAACCAGCATTAACAAAACAGTACGGCTATCCCTATAATATTGCAATGGCGTTATCCGACCTCAGGCAACAGCTAGGCGACAAAGAAGGTAACCTTGTTTTGGTAGAGCATAAAAGCAGGGTGTTTTTTGCCAGACAAGAACAGTATAATACCAGCCAGACCCTATTTTATATACCGGTTGAGCCTTTATACCTGATGCTTAAAAGCCGGGAGTACAAAAGAGGTGCAACGCTACTATTATCTGTATGCAGCTACCTGTATAAGATAGCAGATGTACCCTATCACCGGCAGGAAAACTCCTACCTCTATTGGATGTATGACAGAATAATGGAGATGCAAAGGGAAGCCTTTGAGGAAGAAGGTGAAATAGACCCAGTGATAACCTCAGAGCATAAAAAGGTGGAATTTATTGGAGACAGGATTGAACAAAAAATCAGGAGGCAGGAAAACCTTACATGGTTCTCTCGTCGCCTGTCCTCATTTAAGAGCCGCAGCAAATTTGAAACGCAGTGCTTTGAGCTGGCAAAAAAGTATTTTGAATTATACCGGCAATATCCCACTACACCAGTTCATACTAAAATACGCGGTATACCACAAAAGGATGATGAGGATATGCACTTCATTTCATGGGAAAATTATATATCCTTTTATGCAAAGTCAACCGGAAGATTATCAGATGAACTCATTGAAATGATAAACTATGATTTACAGGAGTACACCTATATTGATGAACCTGTTATCTACCAGCCCATTAATGGGCGCAGTCTGAAAGGAGAAAATTTTGATTTTGAAAAACGACTGTTTCCCCTATTTGATGAACTCACCATTTTATTAGATAACTATAAATAATCAATTATGAAAGATATTACTGGCAGCTTCGGCACCCTCTATTTTCCTAAAGCCGCTTTGATGATTTACCATACTAAGGATGATAAAAGAAGCACCTATGTTGAGTATTTTGATATAGATAAAAACGGCAGCCCTGTCAATGCACACCCCCTTTCAGTGAACGAAGCCCGGCAACTGGCAAAGGCTTTAAATACAACCGTTGAAAAAAAGGAAACCTTATTAAAGCCCGCTGGCATAATGGATGCGAATGTATTATACCTCGACCAGCAGCAACGAAAAGTGATTTGGTACACTAAGGCGCAACAGAAGAAATTATACTTTACCCCTTTATCGGGTATTGCTAATGGTATAGCGAACATCCCGCCATTAGTATGGATAGCTGGGGATCAGGGATTACACATCTTCGCTTTAGCAGATAATAAAAGACCCTCTATAACAACAAAACTTTTTCACGCCCCATTTTTCAATGTGTATGAAAGCGGCGGGGTATGTATGGGCACCGTAGATACCACCATCAAAAAAACTGCTTCGCTAGAGGAGTTTGTCAGCGCCTGGGAGGCCAGTTTCTTTAATAGTAAGTTCAGTCACCTGATGCAAGCCCATAACCCCATAAATGGCAACTGTGTACAGCTTTGGGATAGCCTTGTTGGTACTGATAAGCCCTTCCCGATGGAAGTCTTAACCCCTTCTAAAAAAACAGTCAAAAACTTTATTTCATGAAAACATCAAAATTAAAAGTCCATTTTACGGACAATGAATTGCTGCAACCGACCAACCCGCTAACCGTAAACCTCATAGGCGGAGGCGGCACCGGCTCCAAAGTATTAACCTGTTTAGTTGAAATGAACCATAGCTTAATCATGCTGGGCCACCCCGGTTTGGACGTTAGGCTATGGGATGATGATATAGTGACAAATGCCAACCTCGGACGGCAACGGTTCGCTGAATCTGAAACCGGCATGAACAAAGCAGTGGCACTCATCAACCGGGCTAACCGTTGGGCCGGTACTAATTGGAAGGCAGAAACAAGAAAGTTTGGAATAGCCACATTAAAACAGTCGGGTGAAAACGTAGCCGCCAATATTTACATTACCTGCGTAGACAATGTTGCTACCCGCTTTGAAATGGCGGAGTTCCTGAAAATACCCCGACCCAGATACAGCTATGACCAGCCACTCTATTGGATGGACTACGGTAACAGCCGCTACACCGGGCAGGTCATCCTGTCCACCGTCGGAAAAATCCAACAACCCAAGTCCCGCAAATATGAACCCGTAGCAAATCTTCCCTTTATAACCGATGAATACCCCGACCTGTTGAAACAATCTGAAACAAAAGACGATACACCAAGCTGTAGTCTTGCCCAAGCATTAGAACAACAGGATTTATATATTAACGGTGCGCTTGCCCAGTTGGGCAGTTCTTTACTATGGGGAATGTTCCGCAATGGGTTAACGGAACACCGGGGCTTTTTTCTTAACCTCAAAGAGTTCCGGTCAAAGGCCATCCCCATCGGCTGACGGGGTGCCTGGCGCCGCCGGGAGGTCAGCCCTCCCCCTGGTCGGGCTGACCTCCCGGCGCTCAAGCGGAGCAACCACTTGATTAAAATGGAATAGCCAGGCTTCAGGGCGGCCCTCATTTTAATCAACAGGTCGCGGTATTTGTTTGTACTTTTTCCTTTGAAAAAAGATGCTGTTCCACGATTCAACCGTTTTTTGTAAAATGACACATTTAGTAAAACAAGACAACTTCTAACATTTAACCAGCAACAATAAGATTTGATGTTTATGATTCTTTCGATAATATCTGCCCGAAAAGTAGGTATTTTAAAATCATCCACATTTGTTATCTGTTGTAGTCACAATGCAGAAAATTATCGATACTCCTATTTTTTTAATTTCTTAAAAATTGATCTCGCCGTTTCTAAATCCATTGCCTCCATATCCACAAGCTTCAGCGATTTAACCATATGAACCGTCGTTGTTTTATACTTTTTGAAATGCTCGGTCTTTAAGTGCGACTGATAGGCTTGTTGGTCTTTATACATTTCCAATATCCGTACCTGAGCCGGATTGTCCTTTTGAAACATCGGGAAAATGGCAATTACCCCCCTCTCCAGCCTTACAGATGCCGCTGCTTCCTCCTTCAGGATCGTTTTGTATTCATCCAGGTGTTCGGGATATATCTCGATTTCTGAAATGCGTACCATCATTTCCTCTTGTTGCGCTTGAACAGCCTCATTCATACTGATAAACATTATTATTGCCAGGATAGCCTTTAAGGAATTGCTAAAACAAATTGGGTATTGAAAAGTATGCCTAGTCATTTTATCATTTTTTTTTGGATTATTTCTTCATTTTTAAAAAAACTGCGCGTGCAGTTTCAGCCTGCTCCTTACTTACATTTTTTTCAATGATATCGAACACCGCTTTCAACTGTTCTGCTGTAATTCCTGTGTTCATACCCATTCCAATATGCGCCTGCAGTTGTCCGGCTGTACCTGTCATGGCTGCCAAAGCGGAAATGGTGACCAATTCCCTTTGCTGATAATCCAGCACATCGCTGTCAAAAATGTCTGCAAAAAGATGCTCTTTCAGGAAAGCATCAATACGTGGAGCAAACTCCCCAAAACCCGGTGCCGGTTTCGCCTGTGGTGATTTGGTCAATACTTCGAGCGTTTTTCTTCCACGTTCATAGGTGTCCGAACTGTCCTTTACCGGCGTTGCTTCTTTGCCGACTTCGTCTTTTATCCCTTTAGCCTTCCTTTCTTCCAGTACCTGCATAAAAGTATTGATGCCGTTTAAGCTGCGTGGGAAACCGCAATAAGCATATAATTGTACCAGGGCTTCCTCTACTTCGTTTATGGTAAGCCCGGTATCCAGTCCTGTATTTAAATGTAATTTTAGTTTTTCAATATTTCCGGTTGCAGTTAATGCTGAAATAGCAGCTAGGCTCTGCTGACGAGCATCTAACTGTTGGTTTGTATTTTTATTATTCTGTGCATCCATATTTATTGTATTGAAGAGGACAACTAGGGGTAGCATCCATCTTAGAAATTCACGCACTTTCATCATCTTAAATATTTGTTGTTATTTCACAGCTTCCTTATAGTGGTCATCGGCAACAGGCTCCAGCCAGTTATTCTGATTAGTCTGGGGATTGCAGGCGATGGCAAGATGCGAAAACCAACTGTCAGGTGCTGCTCCGTGCCAGTGTTCCACATTTGGTGCTATTTCTACTACATCACCCGGCTCCATACGAACGGCGCGTTTTCCACGCTCCTGGTAGTAACCTATACCACCAACGGCCACGAGTATTTGTCCGCCGGTATGACTGTGCCAGTTGTTGCGGCATCCCGGCTCGAAAGTAATGTTGTTCATAGGCACGTTCAGGTCCTTATTGGACGTTAGCGGTGCGTTCCATGATTTTCCGCTAAAGTATTGAGCGTATGCTGTGTTTTCCGCTCCCGTGGGAAAGTCACTGATCTTTGGGACTGTTGTTTCCATTGTATTTTGTTTTTTATTTTCATTGCACGCTACCTGGAAAATGAGGTTTCCTGTAAGAAGGGCAACTAATATAATTTTTAAACCCATTTTCATATTACGGATTATTTTTTACGCGTCATCAAATTCCTTATTCTAACTCAAAAGTGACCGTAACATTTGCAGACCCCAAAGCCGCGGCCAGTCCGGAAGCATCATTAACAGTGCCAAGCCTTGTGTAACTGTAAGAGGTTGAAAACCCTTTATAAAATAATACCAATGTTCGGGAGCCGTACAGCATCAGGTCCCCGTTTTTTATATTACCTGGGCTGGATGAATTTGTTGGAAGACTTTTTGACAAATCGTAATATTTTTCGTTGCCATTCAGCTCGGTCATAATAATGGTGAGCGGTAATAGCTCCTTAAATGCCTTAGCTGAATTATTATCCAAAATTGTGGCTGCGAAAGTTTTTGAACCAACCTTTATCCTGATTGTACTGCCTGTCATAGAACCATTATTATTATCCATTATGTTGCTCTCAGTCTTAATGCTGTTATCTTCTTTATTGCAGGCAATAGCGCCGCAACCGGTAATTAATATGAAAAATGCAAAAATTAAAATTGAAAATTTCATGGTCCTATTTTAAATGTTCTTTAAAAAATGCTTCCAATTTATCAAAGGGAATTTTATCCAGTTGATCGTATAAATCAACGTGAACGGCATTGGGGATGATCATCAACTCTTTGGGTTCGGCTGCGTTCTTGTATGCATCTTCTGAAAAATAACGGGAATGGGCCTTTTCTCCGGCTATCATCAACATCGGTCTTGGCGCTATCTCTTTGATATACGTTAAGAGAGGCATATTCATGAATGACAAGGTATTTGTTGCTGTCCAGGCGGCATTAGAGTTGAGCGACCGTGGATGAAAACCTCTTTCCGTTTTGTAGTAATCATAATACTCTTTTACGAACTGCGGTGATTTTTCGTTGGTTTGTCCTAATCCATTTGCAGGATATTTAGGAGTGCCATTTTTAGCATCTTCCCAACGCTGCAAGCTCATTTCGGTTAACATCTTTGTTCGCTGCTCCAGTGTCAGTGACCTAAAATAGCCTTCAGCGTTTACCCGGGACATGTCGTACATGCTGGTGGTAACAACCGCTTTTACCCGCTTGTCAACCGCAGTGGCATTTAAAGCAAATCCGCCAAAGCCACAAATGCCAATGATGCCAATTTTGCTACGGTCAATATTTTTCTGTATGCCAAGAAAATCTACTGCTGCACTAAAGTCTTCGGTATTAATATCGGGCGATGCAACATTGCGGGGTTCTCCACCACTTTCTCCGGTATACGACGGGTCAAATGCCAATGCAGCAAAACCGCGTGCTGCCATTTGATTGGCATACAATCCTGATGATTGCTCTTTAACAGCACCGAAGGGCCCGCTGATTGCAATAGCCGGTAAAGGAGCGCTGCCCTCGTTTTTAGGCAGATACAAATCGCCGGTAAGTTGAATGCCATAACGGTTTTTGAATGTCACCTTTTGACGGGTAACTTTATCGCTAAGTTGAAAAGTGTAATGTTCAGTAGGAGTCATTGTTGCTGATTTTTGTTTTGACTTTATTTGACTAAATGCTTGTGTAATTAAGAGCATTACAATGATTGAGAGTGCTGTTCTGCGTTTCATATATATAGTTTAAATCGACTTAATAATTTTCGCCGGAACCCCGCCAACAACTTTATTATTCGGAACATCTTTGGAGACGACTGCCCCAGCTGCGACTATGGAGTTTTCGCCGATAGTTACTCCGGGTAGAATGGTGGCATTGGCACCGATCCACGCATTTTTTTTAATGTGAATAGGTCCGGGTACAAGTGAATGTCTGTTTTCCGGGGAAACAGGATGCCCTTCCGACAATAAACTAACCTTTGGCGCAATCTGTACATTGTCTTCTATGGTAATACCCCCCAGATCCAGAAAAGTACAGTCGAAGTTTATAAATACATTTTTGCCGATTCTGGTATGCTTACCATAATTGATGTATAAGGGCGTAAATACAGCAACGCTTTCATCGATGTCCGTTCCCGTGATCTGACTTAACAGTTCCCGGATCGCCACCGGATCTGAAGCATTGTTCATCTGGAGGAGCAGCTTTTTCGTAGCATAGGAAGCCTCCCGCATTCTATTGGCTTGCGGGTCTGCAGAAAGGATAATTTCTCCAGCCCTTAATCGTTCAAAAATATCTTTTCCGTTTGTCATATTTTATTAATCTATTGTAAACCAATCCTTTGATTATGTGCGGTTATATGTCCGTTCAAATACATCTGCAAATTTCGACAGTATTCCCTGAATGGGCTTTATACAGAATACAGTTCCTTTTACCAGTTTTACTGATTTTGCCATGGTTTGAAAGATGAGGTGTTCCCGTGTACTAAATTTGTATTGTAATCATTAATGATATGGAACGAATTGAAAGAATGGATACGGTAAAACAATACAATGACTATGCGGGTGTAGACACTTTGCACCCGTTGGTAAGTGTTGTAAATTTCAATGAATTGCCCACCATCCAGCATTTTAAACGCTACATGAGTGTTTACGCTGTGTTTCTCAAGAATATTAAATGTGGCGATATGCTATATGGATGCCAGCCATACGACTATGAGGATGGTACATTGGTTTTTGTTTCCCCTGGGCAGGTGTATGGGATAGACAGCAAAGGTGTGGTTACTAAACCGTCCGGTTATGGATTGATCTTTCATCCGGACCTGATTAAAGGGACACAATTGGGAAAAACGATAAAGGATTATTCTTTTTTTTCTTATGAAGTGAATGAAGCGCTGCATTTGTCAAAAAAGGAACGAAAAACAATCGTGGATTGCCTGGAAAAGATAGCCGAAGAAATTGAACAGAATATTGATAAGCATAGCAAAACGCTTATTGTTTCGAATATTGAGCTTTTCCTGAATTATTGCCAGCGGTTCTACGACCGCCAGTTTATTACCCGTAGTATTGTTAATAAGGACATCCTGGTGCGATTTGAAAATTTATTGGACGATTATTTTAAATCTGGCAAAGCACAGGATTCAGGTTTACCTACGGTAACCTGGTGTGCAGAAGAACTGCATCTGTCCGCCAATTACTTTGGCGACCTGATAAAAAAAGAGACCGGTAATACGGCTATGGATTATATACAATCACGCGTAATTGACGAGGCAAAAACGAGAATATATGATGTTTCTAAAACGATAAACGAAATATCGACCGAATTGGGCTTTAAATATCAGCAGCATTTTACCCGTCTGTTTAAACAAAAAACAGGCGTAACACCTGTTGAGTACCGCAATTTGAATTGACAATAATTATTCTTCAGTGCTTATTCCATTTCAAAAGTAACGATCACATTTCCCGATATGGGTATGTGGCAATACTTGCTTTATCCATTCACTTTGCTTTGTTCTTCCAGGACAGCCTTTAAGTTTACCAAATCTTCGTACCTGGGATCAACCAATACGCTGGCTGCATTCGCATCCTTACAAAAATTAAGACAATTCTGTACAAACGAAGGCACGTCAAGTACAGTAATGGCTTTATTTAACTTTATTTGAGCCGGCAGCTCCACACTTTTAAAATAATCTTCCAGCAGTTTTATTTCCTGAGGGGACGGGGTTTGACGCATAAAACGCAATTTAATGATTTACAGACATATATAAAATATTGTAATTTGATATTCACAATAAAGCTAAATTATTTAGTTTACAATACTAAAATATTTAGTGATATTTGAGGCGTGTATCTTAATTGTAAAACATATTTTTCCTTTACTTACGGCACTTTCTCTACAGAAGGCCTGGTGAAAACCGCTATTGATAAGGGTGTGACCGCCCTTGCGTTAACCAATATAAATAACACTTATGATATCTGGCCTTTCGTAAAGTCTTGCGAGAAAGAAGGAATTAAACCGGTTGTTGGGGTTGAGATCCGCAATAAAAACAAGCTGCTTTATATCCTAATCGCAGCAAATAATAACGGTCTGGCCTGGATTCATCAATTCATTTCCCGGCACCAAATGGCCAAACTGCCTTTTCCTGAACCCGCATCTTCGTTAAAGCTTTTTGAAGAGGCATGGGACGGCTTTGTGATTTATCCATTTGGCGGCAAACCGCTTGACCAACTGTTGCCAAACGAAAGAATGGGTATAAGGCCGGCAGAAATAACAAAACTGTTTTCCGTAGACTGGAAGCCTTACTCAGACAGGCTAGTGGTACGTCAGCCGGTAACAGTGCAAAACAAAACCTATTATAACCTCCATCGTTTGCTGAGAGCGATAGATTGCAATGTCCTGCTATCCAACCTGCCTGCTGATGAATGTTGCGACCCTGATGAAACATTTGTTTCTCCAAGTGAATTGATTCAGGCTTTTAAACAGTACCCCTTTATCGTTACCAACAGCTATAAACTGATTGACAGTTGTAAAGTTGAAATGGACTTTAAAACCGACAAGACAAAACAGGTTTATGGAGGTTCCCGTGAAGACGACCGTATCCTACTGGAAAAGCTGGCTACAGATGGATTTAGCAGGCGGTATAAGAAAACCGATAAGGTGGCCTGGCAACGCCTGCAGGCCGAACTAAAGATTATTAACGATCTGGGGTTTAATGCCTATTTTCTAATCAATCTTGATATTGTCCGATATGCACAGTTCAGAAAGTTTTACCATGTTGGCAGAGGCAGTGGCGCCAATTCAATCGTGGCCTATTGCTTAAACATTACCAACGTTGACCCCATTAAGCTGAACCTGTATTTTGAACGCTTCCTAAATCCAGAGCGAACCAGCCCTCCGGATTTTGATATTGATTTTGCGCACACTGATCGTGATGAAGTAATGGACTATATTTTCAAAAGGTTCGGCACGCAGCATGTCGCCTTGCTTGGTTCATTCCCAACTTTTAAACGTGATAAAATTAACCTGGAGCTGGGCAAGGTCTTCGGCCTGCCGGAAGAGGAAATTAAGGCAATGCGTCACGCCAATGGCCCGGTTGACGAATTTACAAGACTGATTTATCAATATGGTCGCCTGATGTATGGGTTCCCGAGTAACCCATCCCTGCACCCCTGCGGGATGCTGATCACAGAAAAGCCAATCCTGAACTATTGCTCGCTGTTCATGCCACCAAAAGGATTTCCTACCGCATTGATGGATATGTTCACCGCTGAAGATATCGGCATCAATAAGTTTGATATCCTAAGCCAGCGGGGACTAAGCCATATCCGGGAAGCACAACGATTGATCAAAGAACAACATAATGTCTCAATAGACATTCATGATACCGATAAGTTTATGAAGGACCCAAATGTGGCTACCCAAATCCGCAACGCTAACTCCATCGGTTGTTTTTATATTGAATCACCGGCCATGCGACAGCTGCTGAAAAAATTACGCTGCGATGATTACATAACCCTGGTAGCAGCCTCCAGTATCATCCGGCCCGGCGTAGCCCAAAGCGGTATGATGCGAGAGTACATTTACCGGTATCATCATCGTGACAAAATTAAATACATCCATCCCCTATTTGAGGAACACCTTTCGGAAACTTTTGGCGTAATGGTGTTCCAGGAGGATGTTATTAAGATCGCTCACTACTATGGTGGGCTGTCACTTGGTAAGTCCGATATACTGAGACGTGCCATGTCCGGTAAATACCGGTCGAACAACCAGTTTATGATGATTAAGGAAGAATTTATGCGCTCAGCCGCGGCAATGGGACACAAGCATTTGGACAGCGCTGAAGTGTGGAGACAGATGGAGAGCTTTGGTGGTTACAGTTTTAATAAGGCCCATAGTGCCAGTTTCGCCGTTGAAAGCTATATGAGCCTTTATCTGAAAACCTATTATCCCAAGGAATTTATGGTGGCGGTTATCAATAATTTCGGCGGCTTTTATTCAACTGAACTATATTTTATTGAACTGCTCAAAACCGGCGCAACGATCATTCCCCCCTGTGTCAATAACAGCCAAATACTTACCGGTATCGTAAACGGCCAGGTTTATACTGGTCTTGTACATGTTAAAGATTTGCGGGAACAACTTCGGGAAGGCCTGATTGAGGAACGCAACACAAATGGCCCTTACCTGGACCTACAGGATTTTATCAGGCGGGTTGGACCTGGCCTGGCACAAGTAGAGATTTTAATCAGCGTAGGTGCATTTGCATTCACCGGCCGCTCGAAAAAACAAATGTTATGGGAGGCCAGCATACTCCTTGCAAAACCTAAAAATAACAGTAAGACAGCAATCGCACTTTTTGACGAAGCCCCTATACAGTTCCAGGAATCACAACAAACCGATCATCCATTGGATGACCTATACGATCAAATGGAAATCCTGGGCTTTCCGTTGACAAATCCTTTTAACCTGGTAGATGCAGATCCAGCCCTATTTATAAAGGCCGGCAACCTGGAGCACTACCATAAAAAGATTATTACCGTTCTCGTTTATTATATAGCCCGTAAAGTAGCAGTTACCAAGAACGATGATCAGATGTTCTTTGGTACCTTCCTAGACGCCGAACTCAACTGGCTGGATACGGTTCACTTCCCCGATACCGCTAAAAAATATCCTCTGCACACGGCCGGATTTTACAAGATCACCGGCAAAGTCACGGATGATTTCGGAGTTTACAGCCTGGAAGTACATCATATGGAAAAAGCAACCTATAAACAACGAAGCTATGCTGAGCTTTAACAGACATATTGCTCACTTTGACCTGGATACATTTTTTGTATCGGTAGAACAGTTGCATAATCCGAAACTGATCGGCAAACCTGTACTTATCGGTGGAGATGGTAACCGTGGGGTTGTTGCATCCTGCTCTTATGAAGCTCGAAAGTTTGGTATTCACAGTGCCATGCCGATGGCAGTAGCAAAAAGACTCTGTAAAGAAGCGATCATTGTTAGAGGTGACTATGAAAACTATACAAAGTACTCAAAACTGATTACCGATGTTATAGCAGATTCCGTTCCCAATTTTGAAAAAGCATCCATCGACGAGTTTTACATAGACCTTACCGGCATGGATAAGTTTTTTGGTTGCCTCAGGTTTACAGGAGAATTAAAAACCAAAGTGGTGAAGGAAAGTGGGCTGCCCATCTCCTGGGGGCTGGCCAGCAACAAACTGATCAGTAAAGTAGCCACCAATGAAGTTAAGCCGAATGGCCAACTGGAAATACCTTTTGGAAATGAGAAGGGGTTTATGGCACCGCTGGACATTTACAAGATACCAGGTGTAGGAGAAAAGACTAGCATTCGGCTTATAAAGATGGGCTTTTATAAAGCCAAACATCTGGCAGCCAAGGACCCGGACGAAGTGACACGAGCACTGGGTAAAAACGGACTGGAGCTTTGGCGCAGGGCCAACGGTGAGGATGATTCGCCCGTTATCCCCTACCGCGAATCCAAATCTATTTCTACAGAAGAAACCTTTCAGACTGATAGCATTGATATTGATGCGCTGTTATCCAAAATGGTGCGTATGACTGAAGCTATCGCTTTTGAATTGCGAAAAGGTCAGCGGCTGACCGGTTGCGTGACTATAAAAATACGTTACAGCGATTTTGAAACTCATACCGCTCAACGCTCAATCCCGTATACAAACAGTGACCATGTTCTTTTTGCTATTGCTAAAGAACTATTCCAGGAGCTTTATACACGTCGGGTGTTGGTGCGGTTAATTGGCGTGCGGTTTTCCAACCTAATTCCTGGGACCTACCAAATCAATCTTTTTGAAGACACGCAGGAAACCATCAGATTATACCAGGCTATAGATTCTGTGAAAAAGCAATTTGGAGAAGCTAAGTTGTTTCGGGGGTCGGCGGATCGTCGTCAGTAGCTCAGATATCTTTTCCACATTTCGTAACTTTACTTCAATTGAACACCTACTAACTGTATTACAGAAATGACGAATCAAGTTTTAAACGGTCACATCACCAGCACTAATGCACTTGGCGCTGAACGTCTAACGAAGGTCCAGCAGCAAGATATGCTGACGACACTGTTTGAGCAATTACTCATCTTTGAAAAGGTTACCATAAGAACAAACAGGACCAATGAGGCGTTAAGCATTCTTATTCAAAATCTCGGGTTCGATACAGTAGAAAGACTGGTTAGAAGTGGATACATTAAATTCATGATATGGGCTCCAGTGTTAGTTACTGGTACTGGGCGCTCAAGAGATGATGGAACTGTTGATGAGTCAGAGATTTATGGAACCCCGCCAATACATGCGGCAACCCTAGCTGATGAAGACCTTGATCCAGAGCATAATATTACAAGGGTTTTAGATCGTTTTGGTAATATTGCTGAAAAAAGAAAAAGGCAGTTTATTAAAAAAGCTAGAGACGCCTATGAAGATGTAGATGGAATGGATTTTTCTACAAACACTTATGATCTCATAATAGAGGCCTATCAAAGTAACACACTCAGTGAACTCGGCCTACCTTATGCGAAGGAGCCAGAACAACTGGACCTTAATGAACGAGGGCAACTGCTTACCTTGGGACACCAGGTCCTAGAAACAGCAGTTTTATCTGAATATAATTTAAAAAGCTATAATAATTTTGAACACTTAAAGATCTGTGAAAAAAATCTAGAGAATATTGGTCGTGGATACAATGTTGCAAGCAACACATCCCATCTATTCGAATTAGAAAAAGTTCCGGACCTAAAAGAAATATATAAAGTATTGCATAATGATTTCGATGCGGTCTTCAAAATAAGACACATGGCAGGCGCAAAATATTATCGTAAATGGATTAATGAAATAGGTGATTATACAGATGCTGCATATATAACGAGTGAATACCTTAGTGAAATAAAAGGGACCTACAAATATTTTGATAGTGGCGCACCGAGATTTTTTAAAAATGCTGCAATCTATGGTTTGGGTACCGCACTTACTTCAAAGTTCCTCGACCCCACAGCATCAGCTATCGTTGGTTACGGATTTAACCTTTTAGAAGAATATGTAATAGATGGTCTATTAAGAGGACACAACCCTTCTATGTTTATCGAAAATGTAAAAAAGTCAATTCCTTAGATGTCAAAACAACCCAAGTAACTAACAACAAGTGAGAGATAATATTTTTAAAAAATTGACGCACTCAGCTGAAAACTATGAGATTATTGCAATCGGAGCGGAGATTTCAAAAGGCTACAAGCCAGACTGTGTACTCAGGTCTGGCAATGACTATATCATTATGGAATGCGATACCGGTACTACTCGAAAAGGTTTTGTTGGGGGCATGATAAAGGCCGCTAAGTACCTAACAGGAGAAAAGAAGGGGATCGTAATTTTTGTCCTTAAAGAAAAAGAAAACACTACTGTTGAACAAATATACGCACATCTGAAACCTTATTTTGAATGGATTGAGCCTTTAACCAATTTGCGGGAACTGTTTGTAATATCAACGACCAATTATTGCTCGGCAGAAACGCCTATAAAACTTTTAGACGCTGATTTTATGAACCATGCTAAAAGAATAGTTCGCCTAAAAAATAAAACATTTTAAGTTGTGCCTCCTAATGCAAATAGAAGTCTTGCAAGATAAACCAATTACCCATGATTACTTTTGCTTCTTTTGTAAGAACCGCATCTTTCTCCAAAATATCAATCAGGTTTTGAGCTATTTTGGTCTTCTGTACATTAGTCAATCTATAATGAAATTTATCAGTCATTCTGAAGCTATAGTTTATTCGATTCCGAGATCTTTATGCATCTGGTGCCACTGCTTACCAAACTCAATACTTTCATACGCAGCTTTTCGCTTTTCCTCTGGCAAACACTGTATGCAGGTTGGATACTCTATCCCTTTGTAATACTCCTTACATTTAGGACATAGTTCCATCCTTTTGATATCATAGTTAAATGCACATTTCTTACAGGCGGTTATCGTGTCCTCAAAAGAAAGATACTTAATACTATCCGTCAGGTAAAGCAAAAAAGCTTCTTTGCTAATCTTCTCATCATCCTTCTGTGTTGCTTGTTCTCTTTGCAACCAATATCTAATACTAGAAAGGTTGTTTCTATTTTTCCATTGATTCTTTGATACAAAGCATTTATCCCGAACCTCTAGAGCGTCATCGTCCTGAAAAAAAATGGTAACGAGGTCTTCAATAGATCGATAAACAGGTGTATCAAATTCATGCTTACAAGATGTGCAACGATAATGCGGGGTTTTTCTGACCCTTTTGTAGGGATTACTATTTTTACAGTTCGGACAAAGAGGAACCGGAATATATTTATAGTTATTTATTACGTAATTACTAAACTCGTTTTTATCAACACCTGAATTAGTGTTGACGTATTCGTTCGTGTATTTTCTTGTTACTTCCCTGGTATACTCGGAATATTTTTTGGGGTGTGAACGGTGTTGTATCGTTAAGACCTCGGTACTACTGCATATTTCACATTTATCTTTGAGAACCTTAACCCTTCTTTCTTTCCAGTCTTTGGTATCCCATGACTTTTGTCCCTCTTTATAATCCTTCCAATATTGCTCCTGTGCGAACGCCAGGTCAATTTCGCCACTTGATAGTTTGTCTCTTAACACAATGACTTCATCGAATGTCATCATATGCAGTTCATTTATAGTTGGTTTTAAAATAATCCTAATTGCTGATCACCAGTAGGAGCCGCCGTATTCAAATCTCCTCCTGGTACATTTAAGGCCGGAAGATCCGGGTAGTAATGAGGCTTGAGAGGATCAAAGGAATTCAAAAAATCTTTTTTCAAGGTATAATATCGCATTTGTTCGTAAGGGATTTGAAATGATGCAATTTCCTGGACCATTTTTTCTGTTCGCTCTCCAAACAACCACTCATATGCCAGATCATCCGTAAGTACTGTCGGTTGCCTTTTCTTTGAATTATGGATTTCACTTGCCACTTCATTACCAGCAGTAGTAAGCATTGAGCAAGTTTCAACAACCTCGCCGGTTTCTGCATCCATCCACTCTTGCCAAATGCCAGCAATAAAAAAATATTCCCTGTCTGCCAGGAAAATTCGATAAGGATATTTCTCAGCTATTTTCCTTGGTTCTTTTGTGCGTTTATTCAATGGGAAAATATGCCGCCATTCGTAATAACCGGAAGAAAGAAATAAACATGGTCTGGTCAAAGCAGCCTGCCGGTAAACCTTCCCTTTTTTAAGCACCTCTTCAGAGATAGCATTCAAAAAATTCAAACCATCCACGAATTTTCCATAATGGTCTTTGTGCGGTACCCTCCCCTGGTTAACCTGGTCGCGTGTTTCCCAAAAAGGCCACACCATCGGATCTGGGATAAACCCCCACTCCATTTCTTTTAACGCAAAATCGTCATTCCCTCCTCCATCCTTGGACGGCACCAACACCGCAGTGTTGCCAAAATCAAATCCGGAAATGACATCCCTGTTTAGAAATGGATATCTTGCAACCATCTTCTCCAGACGTTTTAGACGAATAAACTCATCCGTAGTAACCTTTTGTCCGTTATAGTAACACATTTATAATTCCTTTTGATTCAAATATTCTTCAATTAGTTTGCCAACTCCTTCAGCTTCCTTTTGTCTTCCTTCCGGAATTGAGGTCCAGAAAAATGGCTGGTTAACGCCTTCTGCTCTTGCTACCACAATTGGCTTTCGGCTGCTGCTAAAAGTTACATGGTAGGCCAAATAGCCAGATAGTTTTAGCCTTTCACAGGTAATCGTAACATTATGTGACTGGAATGAAAATGCTCGATCATCTCTTCCAAAGAGTTCTGTTGTCATAAATGCTGAATGTACCTTTGAATTGCAGTATTTATTTTATCCAAAATTATAGTATCGACACCGCGTATATCTTCAGTAGGATAATAGATGTTAAAGCTTCTATCATACCTAAGCGTAAACAAAATGCTTCCTAAAACTGGGTGCAATAAATATACATGTACAATATCTAAATCCACTTCAGGTCCATGTGTATCAGGACTATAGTGGAAATTTAAAGAAGCATAAAATTTGCCTCTGCTCTCTTCGAGTGGAACAATTATACTCCCCTTTGCTGTCAGGTCAATTTTCATTATTCAATTTATACCTTTTTCCGATCTTTTTAAAATATCCCATAATAACCATACTTTTATGGTCATACTTACTAACCCCATTCATATTAAGGCAGCTTTAGGGCTGCTTTTTTTTCACAATTATTCTTACGCAAATCTCGTTTTTTGGTATCTGAAGCGCCCAAGAAATTCCGGCATAAACCGCTGCGCTTTTTATTCCGTGTGCTTCTTGGTCTTGATCCCCAAAACACGGAACTGGTTCCATAATAATTTTTAACACTTAAAAAATGTCATTTATGGAAACTACGATGCTAGAAAACATCTGCGAAATTTCAATTAGTTATGAACCGAAAATTAAAAGATCGCAGCTTCCAACTGTGAAAACGTCGAAGGATTGCTACCAATTGTTAATGGAGTCCTGGAATCCGAAGAGAATTAACCTGATGGAAGATTTTAAAGTATTATACATGAATCGGGCTTCAAGAGTGCTGGGAATACATCACCTGAGTTCGGGCTCTATTGCAGGCACCGTGGTGGATATTCGATTGATTTTTGCCACTGCATTAAAATGCCTTGCGACAAAGATCATAGTATGTCATAACCATCCGAGTGGAAACTTATCTCCCAGCAATGCAGATATCTCAATAACCCAAAATATTGCTGAAGCCGGAAGGTTCTTGCAAATTGAACTTTTGGACCATTTAATTATATCGGAAGATGGTTATTTTTCATTCAGCGACAAAGGGTATATATAACCCTTTTTTTGTTCAAAATCTCATATAACACCTTTTTTAGAGAACAGGATTACTTTAATATTAGTATGAGTGCAAAAATGCAGCCGGCAATAAAAATGTAAAGCATATTTTTACCAATGCCATAGAAAAAATAATCCCACCGACTACGAAAAGTGATTTTAGGAATACTTTTGATCTCTTTTTTTAGATCCTTTTGCATCTCATTTACCCTGATAAAAAAGTACAATGTCACGTCGTCCAATTCAACGCCGTATTTAACCTTGTAATGATGCCGGAATTCTTCGACCTTCTTTTCAAATACATTCATCTTAAATAACTTTTGAGAGTTCCTTATTGATGATAATCCTAGCGGCAAATGATCTGTATGCCACTATCCCTTTGCCATCCTTAACGTTGGCGCTGATTTCAATTCCGGAAGCCCGATCTGTATTAATGTCTCCAAATGGCCTAACCTCGCGTATCAAACCCTTTGTACTTTTTACAAACTGTCCTAGCTCTTCAATCAACTGACGGTTATTCTTAAAGGTAAACTCGTTAGCATATATATATACCGGGAAGGAGCCTTTTACCGCTTCTGTCATCTTTTTCAAAAAGAGAAAACTTGGACCGTAAGCAGCCCCTCCTGCTATAACTATATTAAAAAAGAAATGCGCCTTCAGTGTTTTTTCAAATTCCACAAAGTCATCGATTGTAAAATCAAGTGTGAGCAGGCGTAACAATTGATCGCTTTCTGACGAACCAAAGTCTATGTATATATCCTCATACTCCGTTTCATTCAAAGCCTCTAAAACCTTAAAGAGCTTCTCCCGGTCTATTCTTTTTATATCATCCAGGATCTCAATTTCAAAGACACGGTTTTTTAACGAGAGGAAAGCCAGTTGGGTTGAGCTTGTCCTGGAAGCACTGTCTAAATCTACAAAAGCGGCACCAGCATTCTCCTCCTGTTTCAACGCTTGTAGATAGGTTAACATGGATTTACCTGCACCCCCTTTAGACTGGAGGTTAAAATGATAATTTTTCATTGTTTTCTTTTTTTTGGACACTATTGAGGATTTACTTTCTTTAATATGATACCGTTTCTTTCACTTTTATCATCCCTATTGATCTCCGAGGGTTGAAAGTCTTTCCAATCTATAACATTGGACCGATCGTTTTTACTTGGCATATACCCCTTCACACCGCGAATCCGGAAGAACCAGGAGTTAAGGGAATTTGTATTGATCTTGTCAAGGGGAATTTCCAGTACCTCTACCATCCACTCTTTTACCCTCCTGGGCTTTCCCAGTTCCAGCAACTCCTTTGGAATAATGGACGCTATGCGGTCGAACTTGCCATAAGCATTGTTCAAAAAAGTATCACGTGCCTTTTTAATCTCCGGACTCATCATAACATTTTAACAAAAATATGCACTATATGCATATTTTTTGCACGAACAAGCCCGTAAAAGAAAATGAATGCACGATAATGCACGATAATAAAATAAATTGCACTATAAAGATTCAATAAAATGCACTGTAAATCTTTATAGTAAAGCACTACAAAGAACTAAAGGCACCCCAAAATTTGTTGCAGGATGTACTTTTGTGCGTACCTACAAAAGTGATCCTGCCGCCAGTAGGCGGAGAATACGGGTCGCAACTCCCCTCTTAAATATACACTATATGTATATTTATTATATTTGGAATCTATGAAAAAAAGTCCTGAAAAATCAGCGCACCGGCTGTTTATTAGAATAAGTGAAAATGATAAGTGTCTGTTGAAAATTCGGGCTAAAGAGTCCGGGCACAGCCTTTCCTCCTATGTACTTGCCTCACTTAAACAAGCCAATGTTCCTGATCGAAAAAGTTATAGGGATCTTTTTCACGCAATAAGAAGAATCCATATGGAGATGGCGGACACCGGCAGACTGATTGAAGCCTTTTGGCAACTATTAGCCGAACCTCCTAAGGGCCAGGCTCCGTCAGCTATACAGATTGAAAGATTTACAGGCCTGTTTGAACGTTTTGTAAAACAGCGGGAGCAGTTAATCCAGGAAATTCAAAAGGTCCTTTCATGAGCTTACTGGTTTTTAAAATACTAAAACCCAGCTTAACATTTCATGGAGTCCAATATAACATGAAAAAAGAAAAACTGAAGCAGGCCATGCTACTCCACGCTACAGGATTTGGCTTCCTGTCAGAAAAGACCTCTACAATGACCAGCAAACAGGCAAAGCTTTACCTGGAGCTTCATAGTTCGACCAATACACGGATTAGAAACAAACAGTTCCACGCTATTATGAGCTGTAAGGGGAAGAGCATTTCCTTAGATCAATTAAAATCTTATGGACTGGAAATGATACAACATTTGGGTTATGGAGAAAACCCCGTTTTAATTTACGGTCATACCGATACTCACAATAATCACGTACATATTATAACTTCCAGAGTTGATGTAAACGGCAGAAAGATTTCTCATCATTTTGAACGTAAACGGTCCGCAGAGATCCTGAGCTGGCTTTTAGGTACCGACCGGAATGAGAATTTTAAACATGACCTGGCCGAAGTGAGTATGCACCGGGGTACTACTATGAGTCAATTACAACTATTATGGGAATTAAAAGGCTACCAGGTCAAGGCATCGGAAAAGGGGCTAACGCTCTTTAAGTATGGAACCATTGCAGGTTACATGACAGACGACCAGGTACAATCCTTTTTAAAAGCCGCTAACATAAGCACTGGTGTCAAGAAGATTAGGGCATTACTTTATAAATATAAAAATCACTACGCTGTTAAACCTAAGCCTTTACCTGCCAATTATTCAACAGCAACCTTTCAATATAAAACTGAATTAACCGATTTTCTGCATCAGCGATTCGGACTCCAATTCTTGTTTTTTAAACACAAGGATCATGAAATGCCATACGGGTACACCATCATTGACCACAACCAGAAGATATCTTACCAGGGTTCCCAGGTCATGAAAATAGCTGAATTACTCTCTGATACTGTAATCCAAGCTCAACTCTTCCATTCAATAGAGTCACCAATGATACCGACCAAGTCCTGTGTCACTGAACCTGAACCAAGCGTTGCGAACACCGACGCACATACAACGCAAAAGAATAGCCGTTCAAGTGGAATCACAGAGGAATTCGATCAACTGATCGCCGAATCCCTTCAGGAAGGAGAACAAGAATTACAAAAGCAGAAAGGAAAACGAAAAGGTTCCAGAAGAAAATTTATTTAGAACGTATAGTCCTGAAAATCAAACCAATAATTTCATCTAGCACACAAATTATACACTAGGCGCATATTTTTTTAATTAATTATGCATTTAATTTATAACTTAGCATAGAATTATAACAAAAACGCATAAATGATGATGAGCTTTGGAAATTTTTTGTTGTTAGTACTAATAGCATATGCCATTTATTACACCTTGCTTCTCGTTGTAGAATATTTATCGGCAAAAGGTCCGTCCTCAACAGGAAAGCCTTCAAACAAAATCCAGTTTGCCGTTGCCCCGATCACTCCGGTTCAGTCATTAATTAAGGCTAAAGCCGAGTCCAACCAAAAAGATCAGTCTATATCGCAATTAGCGGAAGCCGATGCTAATGAAATAGAGGATAGTACGGATGACTATGAACAAAACGAAGGTGAGAACCTCTTTGCAGACCTCGGGCTTGAAACTATTACTGACCATACTGGTATAGAAGTGACCGAGGAAAATCTTGAAAAGTACTTTACAACCCCGCAATAATAAAAGTAAAACCTTAAGCCCTATGGTTAACACCTTACTTGATATTCTTCCGGCCGGGTCCTGGGGTGGAGTTGCAGGACAGATGAGGAGTAACGTTTATTTTCCCCTTACACTATTGTGTTGGGCCTTGGCCGGAATTTTTGGACTTGTCGCAGCGCTGCGCGTGTATGCGCTTTGGAACCTCAATGGCCGGAGCTACCTACAAGTGGACACTAAAGTATACGCGTGGATCGGCGCTGCGATTTTTTTTATCCTGGCAAAGGCTTTCATTAAAGCATTACTGGGCTAAATGCATAGCGAGATATCTAATATATTATTAGCAGGCGGCGCCATTCTCGCTGTAATAGGAGCATTAAGAATTTATTATAAATGGTCCCACGGAGCTGACAACATCGAACGGGAAATTATGGTTTGGGCAGGAGGCATTCTTTTCCTTGTCCTCATCCAGTTCTTCATAAAGGCAGTTTTTTATTAACTCAATACATAAGCTATGACTAAAAACACCAGGATTATGAAATCCCTCTTTGTATTGCTGACGCTTCTCAGCATTACATCTATAAGTAAAGCAAATCCCTATCTCCTTGACATTACCACAGGCCTGGATGGCGCCGCAAACACGGTAAAAGGCGTATTTAGTAATGTGTCCAACCTTGTGCTAATGGTGGGAGCCATTGTAGGCCTGGCTGGAGGAATACGTGTCTATAATAAATGGAACAACGGAGACCAGGATGTACAAAAGGAACTTATTGGCTGGGCAGGTGCCTGCGTATTTCTCCTGCTAAGCGGAACTACCTTAAAACTATTCTTTGGTATTTAAAGTGAAGGCGCGCAAATGGAAACACCATCATTTAAAATATATAAAGGATTACAGCGTCCGCTCATATTTAAAATCTTTAAGGGAAAATTTATTTATTGGGCACTCGGCAGTATTGTAACTGGAGTGATTGCCGGAGGGGCGGCAAGTATCATGATTTCATCCATTGCTGGCGCCATTGTAATGGTGATGGTTGCCGTCCCTTTATTGTTTTTCACCATACATAAACAAAAAAGTGGTTTGTATGCTAAAACAAGAGAATCCTGCATTTACATGATACCGGCCAGGTATAAACCCTCCAAGCAACGAAAACAATTGTCATGAAACAGAAAAAGCTATTCAAGGAGCCATTCATTGGAACTAGCCAGATAAAAGAAATGACCCTGGTACATAGTAATAATGGGAACTATTCAGCTATTATCGCTATTCAGAATAATGCCCAACAATATGCAGGCGATCCGGAGGCTTATGAGATCTTTCATACATGCTTTGGACAAATTATCAAATTACTTGCCGATAACTACATTTTGCAGAAAACAGATATTGTTGCCTTAAAAACCTATAAAGAAAATCACGCTACCGGAGATTACTTACAGGAAAAATATTTTCAACATTTCCAAGGAAGGAAATACCGGGATGTTTTAACCTACGTCACCATTACAAAACAAAACAAAAAACAGAAGTTTTTCAGTTACAGTGAAAAGGACACATCAGACTTCTACAATAACATCCTAAAGGTAATCGATACCCTTAATAGCTATGGATTGCAGGCAACACTTTTAACCAAGGAACAGATAGACCTCCTTCACAGAGCGTTTCTGGCGTTCAATTTTAGCGGAGAGAATTACGCACTTGGCAATATTGCCTGTGATGCAAATGGACTGGAGTTCGGTGATAACGCTGCCAGGGTTATTTCTATAGTTGATCCAGAATATATGAATCTGCCCAACCAGATGACAATATATAAAAGCGACTCTAACAGCAGTTCCCATTTATTAACTGATAACTTCAGCTTTCTTCTCAATGTACCTGAGGCTGATACTGTCCTCTACAACCAGGTTGTTTTTATACCTGACCAAACCAAGATAAAAAAGGAGATGGAATTGAAAAAGAAACGTCATTCCTCTATGCCTGATCCTGAGAACAAACTTTCTGTTGGCGATATCGAAGACATGTTCGTAGATGTTGCGCAGAACAATGAACTGGTAGTAAAAGCACATTTTAGCATCATTGTTTCAGCTCCCGAACCTAAAATCGCAAAAGTGTGCAACAACATTGATACGCAACTTTTTGGCCTGGGCATTATTCCAGGGCGAAACACCTATAACCAAATGGAACTTTTTAGGGCTGCCATCCCCGGTAATGCAGATGAACTGAAAGTGTGGGATAAGTTTACCGTTAGCAGGCCGGCAGCCCTATGTTTTTTCTTTAAAGAGAGCCTCATCAAAACGGAGGACTCAGATTACCTGATCTACTTTACAGATCGTCAAGGTATACCTTGCGGCATTGATACTTCTGAGAAAGTAATGCAAAATGGTCGGATAAATTCGCGCAACCGGTTTGTATTGGGCCCGTCGGGTTCTGGAAAGAGTTTTCTGATGAATAGCTATTTGAAACAGACTTATGACTTAGGAGCCGATATCATCATTGTTGATACCGGTCACAGCTATTCAGGAATTTGCAGTTACGTGGGAGGCAAATACATTACTTACAGGGAAGACAAGCCAATAACGATGAACCCTTTCAAAATTGAACCGGTAGAAAATACTGAAGAGAAAAGGGAAATGCTCAAATCACTTATGGGCCTTATATGGAAAGGAGCCGAAGGAAGTTTTACACAAGTGGAAGATTCCGTTTTATCGAAATGTATTTCCGATTACTATGCTGAATATTTTGGCAAACGTGAAACAGTAACCGAACTTAATTTCAATTCCTTTTTCGATTTTAGCTGCAAGCAAATTGAATTACTGGTCAATAATCTTGGAATTAAGTTTGACTACCATGAATATCAATTCATCCTACGAAAGTTCTATAGAGGAGGCCAATATGACACAATTCTAAATGATGACTTTGATAACACATTATTTAACGAACGATTTATAGTTTTTGAAATTGATTCCATAAAGGAATCAAAACTTTTGTTCCCGATCACGACCCTCATAATTATGGACGTTTACCTGCAAAAAATGAGATATAAGAAGTGCAGGAAATTATTAGTAGTTGAAGAAGCATGGAAGGCTATTGCTACGAAACTAATGGCCGGATACCTGGTCTACCAATACAAAACAGGTAGAAAATTTAATGGCGAAACCATTGTTGTCACACAGGAACTTGATGACATCATAGGGAACGAAGTAGTCAAAAATTCTATTATTGCCAACAGCGATACTATCTTTCTGTTAGACCAATCAAAATTTAAGGAATCCTTCACCGGTATAGCCCAACTGCTATCAATAACTGAAATTGAACGAAGAAAAATATTTACTATTAACAAGTTGGACAACCGGGCCGATCGTGGACGTTTCAAAGAGTTCTACGCCCGGCGCGGTATGGTGGGCGAAGTTTACGGATTAGAAGTAAGCCTGGAAGAATACATGGCCTTCACAACCGAGAGGCCAGAAAAGGAAGCCTTTGAAATCTATTTACGTGAGCATGGCCAGTTCATAGCCGCAATGGATTCCTTTATTGCCGATTACAAAAACCAAGGAGATCCATTTCCCAAATTTATAAAGGCTATTAATGCCAGTGGTCAAATACTAAATCTTCAAAAAGAAACCATATGAAAATCGCCGGAATACTCTTTCTGATTTTGCTGATCCAGTCCTCAACCGTCAAAGGACAGAAGGTGGTAATAGATCCCGTAATGGCAGGTATTACAACCGCCAATGCCATTATTGAAAACAATAGCTATGACAACATAAAAGACAAACAACGGGCAATAGAACGCCTGCAATTAGCAACAGTAGCCACCACTGAGTTTATCAACAGCTGGCAGAAGAAAATCTATAATGGCCTGTTGTATGTCAGCTCAACAGTAAACAACGCCTTTCAGGTATGGGAAGCAGCGAAAGTACTGGCCAACATTTATGAATTGGAAGGTAAAATAATGGAGGAGGCAAAAGAAGAACCACTTGCCCTTGCCTTTGCAGTAAAGTACCAAAAGGAAATGGTGATTAAGGCAATTGAATATTACACGCAAATTCAACAGTTCATTTTAAAGACCGGTGATGAAAAATTGTTAATGGATGCAGGTGAACGCACCCTACTATTAAACCAGATACTCGAAAGTCTTCGCGTTATTGAAGGATATGCAGTGTCATCCTATTATAAGGTCCGCTATGCACGTATGAATGGTATTATCAAAACACTTAACCCCTTCGGAAATTTTGTAAATAGAGATGCGCAAATTGTGCGTGACATTCTTTCCAGGTGGAAGCACTAAAACCAATTACCATGAAAACACTCCTAATACTAACATTAATTATTGTATCTCCCAATATATACGCGCAAACTGAATATGCCGATCCGGTAGTAACGCAAATACTTGTAGAACAAAACAAAGCAAATTACAAGGACAATAAAGAAGCGCTGAGGAACCAACTTTTGTCACATGCTACCGTTGAAACATGGAGGTCTGCACAAAACGATTTCAAGAAAATAGTTGACAAAATCGACAAGCATCTGACCCAAGCCTTTATCGTTGCAGCAGACATTACCACACTTTATAACATTTACAATTCTCTTGATGAGATGGTAGACTATCAACAAAAGTCATTTCAAATACTTTATAAATATCCATGGGCTGCAGGCTGGTTTTACGAGAAACAAAGCCAGGTATATAAATCAGCAGTTGATCTGGTAGGTTTTATTACTGTAATTATTCTCTCCTATGGAGATATCAATAAAATGAAGGTTTCATCTCGCAAAATGGTCTTTTTTGAGCTCAATACCCTTGTCGCTGTCCTTCGAGCTCAATGTTACAGTCTTTACCAGAAGATGCGCCAGGTCGAATTTGCCCAGCTATACAAAAACACATCGGGATACCAGTTTTTTAATAAGGACAAGGAATTAATAAAGGAAATACTAAAAGATCTCAAACTATAAAAAATACCTGATGAAATCACCGATCAATAATACCACAAGAACATGGCTCTTTGCATTATTGGCCACAGTAGCTACTTATAGTGCTAAAGCTCAATTTGTAACCTGGGTAATACATACCGACTTACCCGGTACACAGATTGCTAACTCTGCTTTTAAAATAGGTTGGTTAGAGATGTATAGTTCCAAGTTAAAGGAAATAAAGGAAAATCGCGATAACACACTACGCTACCTGGGAATCATTGAGGAAGTACAGAGAAAAGTATTCAATACGCTGTCCAATGTAAGCGGCGCAGTCAAAGATGGCAAGACAATGGTAGCCATTACAAAAAAAGTTCCTATCATCTTTGATAACCTTCAAAAGTCTGTTGAACTGGCCGCGGGAAAACCATATATGCTTGTCCTCGTGAAAGATATATACCAGGTCTTCTATATAAGAATCCTCAAACTGACAGACTACCTGAAAGAGGTAGTATTAAGTAACGATGAAAAGATTCTGATCGACCCAGTTCGCAGACACCGCTTTGTAACCGATGTTTACAACGAACTCAATGTATTACAGCAGATGAGCAAATCTATTTGCAATCAATACGAATTGCATAATCTTCAGGATGCTATTGATTCCGTAGTTCCATTGTCCACCTTTTATAATGTTGACCGAATGGTAATTAAAGACATTCTAACCCGCATTAAATTATTTTAAAAACACAACATATGTTAACCTCAAAGAAAATCATGAAACACCTCACCCTGATAGCAATTATTCTGGCATCTTACCATTGCAGTTACAGCCAGTTCACATTTGAAGTTGTTAGAGATAAAATGGTTAACGGCCAATTAAAGCGGATGGTCTTTCAAAAATGGAACGATTGGCAGCCCTCACCAAAGAGCGATATAATGGGTATGCTCTTTTGGCAAATCGGGAACCGAAGGTATTATAGAGGTGAGGATCAGCGACCCTTTCGCCTACCAACCGGCCCCTTTATTCTCAATTATGCAGACCTGACCTTACAAGAAAGAACAGATGATAAAATCATGGACACTACCGAAAAGATTAGCAAAACGCATCTGGCAACCTATCTCAACATGAGCGGAGGCGAAGCGGATATCGCCTACACTCTTTTCTTCAATAAAAAATTCCGCCAGATTTATGAACAGGTGGAAGAATACATTAACGGGATGCGGCAAGAGGCACCCCGTGCCTTGGAAGCCTGCCTTAATTCAAGCTATTTCAAAGAATTTATGGAATACCTCGATGTCACCAAAGACCGGGTAAAAGCCACTCATGAAGCTTTTGTAGACAAAGGGGTTCGCCTGGAAGCCTATCTAACTATTTACAAAGAACTAAGTGAAAAATACAAGGTATTCAGTCATTATCTATCTGCACAGGTATTGCTTTCAAGAATCCCAACACCAAAGGATTTGGAACTCAAAGGAGAGGTACCGGTATTAAACAATGACCGGGAAATTGTCAAATACATTTTATCGAATTATAAGTTTTAACCTTATGGAACTACTTGATACGCTAAACCCTTTTTGGGATGAAAACATTTTAGACCTGATCTCAGGAATAAAAGATGCCTTGCCAGATTCTCCTATCGCTGGAGTTGCCCGTTCCATTGCAGCTTTGCTTTCATTAATATACTTATCTGTCCGGGCCTATGCCATGATCGTAGGGGAAGGGAAGTTAGAAGTAATGCAATTGTTCCGGCCATTCATTATTACAATGGTCATCATAAATTTTGGCCTCTATGCTTCATTAGTAAATACTCCTGGGAAGGCAGCTGGGAACTCAGCCAAAACACAGTTTCAGGCAAATGCTATTGCTACACAAGAGTTATACGAACAGAAAGTGAAACTTGTGGACAATCTTTTCGACGTGGTATTGGAAAATACAAATGAAATCCGAAAGCTGTACTATGATGCTGATGGAGATAATTCAACTTGGTCCGATGTTAAAAACTTTGCTTCATTGGGTACAAGAGAAGCCCTATTAAACATGCAGGCTTCCATAACTGTGTATGAAAAATTATTCTGGATAAAAATCTCCATTTGGCTGCAAAATTTCATTATGTGGATTGTTATGGGAATTTTCAAAGGAGTATGCTATTGTATATTCTTTATAGAACTCATTTTACTTCACATTCTACTTATCCTGGGGCCTATTTCCTTTGCCTTTAGTATTGCCGGGGCGTTTAAAGATTCATGGGTTACCTGGACAGCCCGGTATATCAGTGTGACCTTTTATACCTGTATTGGATTCATTGTACTAAATATAGCTATCGCAATAATTATGTATGGTTTGCACCAGGAGGTTAATCGGCTGGAACAAATTATTGCCCTGAAAGATTACAAGGAAATGTTTATACAAGCCGTGAACCGAACGGACAACTTTATTGGATTTCTATTAATAGCCATCGTGGTTGCCATAGCCGGTATAGTATCGGTGCCTGTGATTACCACCTGGATCATTCAAACCGCCGGCGCAGGATCAGCCTTCTTTGGAACTGCTGTAAACACAGCCAGAGCAGGCCTTAGAACAGGAACAACACTTATTAAATCATAAACCTATATACACCAATACCATGTTAATCAAAAACATTGAACAAAAGATAAGATTGGCTTTTGCCGTAAGTCTTGGAAGCTTTGTAATGGCTATAGTTATTTGCTTTTTATGTCTTTCTTACGCATCCAAAATGATTGCAAAGGAGCGCCAGCAAATCTATGTCCTGGACAACAACATACCTCTAATTGCAACGAAGTCACAAATTGAGGATAACAGGGAAGCCGAATACAGGGCGCATATCACAGCCTTCCATGACTTCTTTTTCAGTATGCCTCCTGACGATGAGTATATAAAGCGGCAAATGAATAAAGCAATGTATCTGGTAGATGCGTCCGGCATCGCTCAATACAATACGCTTAAAGAAAAAGGATATTATACAAACCTGGTATCTACATCCTCCGTTGTCACATGTACTGTAGATAGTATCCGTCTTGATCTAAATACAAAAACCTGGGCCTTTTATGGAAAACAGAAAATTGAACGGCCATCCATGATCACCATACGATCCCTGGTCACCGAAGGCGGCCTGCAGGACATTCCCAGAACCATCAACAATTCCCACGGTGTGCTAATTACAAATTGGAGAACTATTGAAAATAAAGACTTGTTAAATGAAACTAAGAAGCTATTTTAAAAGGAAAACCCAGGAAGCTGTTCATCGTATATATCCAAATGCCAATAGTAAATGGGCACGCTTTCGCGCAATTGTCAACAAACGACCAAAGAGAACAGTTGCGATCTTAATGAGTATAGTACTAATAAACGTCCTATTATTATTCTCGTTTACCGATCACTTCAAACCCCTATCGATTGTTGAACTCTCAACAAAAATGAGGCACCGGGAGCCCGATCAGATCCCGAGTATGGGTATCCCCTTTACTTTGGAGAATTACCGAATGATGAGCGCCATTCAAGACACGCTGGCTTATCTCGCTTCCAAGCAGGCAAGATCGGCAGCCGATACCCTCATCATGCTTCGCCTGTTTGAACGTATTGAGAAAATAGATCCGGGCTTTTTCAAGGCAATTGATCAAAAACTTAAAAATCAGCAGGATTCGGCAAAAACAAAGGCCAAGGTTAAAAACAGAAAAGACAGTTTACCTAATACAAACCCAGGTGGCCCAAACAGTGGCAGGCTTCCGATCAACCAAGATAAAAGATTGAAAGACTCTATTCTCCGGTCCTGGAAACACTAATTAAATAACTTTTAAATCAAAAGTATCACCTATGAAGAAGATTAATTTCAAAAAGCCCAGATTCATAATCCCCCTCATACTCTTGCCGTTTATCGTTTTATTCTATTACATCTTTAGTACCTGGGGCGGTAAAAATAATTCAGCTGCAAGTCTTGTTCAAGATACAACTGCTGCAAACGAACTGAACCCACGAATGCCCGGTGTTTCAAACGAGGTTACCGACGCTGCCTTAAAAGATAAGTTCGGTGCCTATTTGGAGGCTTACAAACACAATAAGGATGCTAGTGCACTAGACAATATTTACAACTTTGAAAAAAACATTGGGGAAACGGATTTCTCCAGTGCATATTCTGCTGAAGACCTTAAACGAATTGGCACCCAAAACAGAATGGACAGTCTTCAACAAGTTTTAAAGAATGGTCAGAAGGATATAGACAGGCAAATGGCCCAGATATATGCTAATACGCGGCCTGATAAACAAAATAAAACATCAACTAATAACGCTGCTATTTCGACCGAACAGCTACTAAAAGAACTCGCAGGTCAACCTTACCAGGAGGTTGATAAAAGGCAACCAGACAGCTACAGTGAACAGATGAAACTATTTCGAGATCAAATGATGGTAATGGATAGTATACAGCGATCATATACCGAAAAAGGCGAATCCGGAGATAAACAACAAAGTAATCCAAAAGCTGTGACTAATAATTTTGATCCCACTGCATTTGACCCAAACACTGATAGTACCTTTAAACCTCTCCCCGTAAGAAAAAACCGAAACAATAGCTCAGCATTTAATACCATTCATCAGTTTAGACCAGATCAGGCTATAAAAGCTATAATAGATCAGGATGGCAAAGCTACTGCCGCAGCAAGAATCAGAATCAGGTTATTAAGTGACATATTCGTTTCAGATAAGCTAATACCGAAAGGAACGTATTTGTATGGAATTGTAACCGGTTTTCAAACTCAGCGCGTTAATATTTCAATCAACCAGGTGATGTATGAAAACGAACCCCTTCCGATAAAGCTGGACGTATTTGACAATGATGGCTATTTAGGATTGTACGTACCAGGTTCTTCATTTAGAGAATTTACAAAAGCCGTAGGCACTCAGGGTACCCAAGGCCTCTCTCAGGTTCGGACATCAGATAACTCAAATATAACCTCTGGTATCATTAGCCAGTTATTCCAAACAACCTCCTCAACTGTGACTAAGTTGATACAAAAAGAAAAGGCATTTTTAAAATATAACTATATCATTTACTTAAAGCAAAACTCAAACTATGAAAAATAACCGTTACAATCTAATCCTTTTACTGTGCGCCAGCATCCTTTGTATATCTTCAGTATCATTTGCACAAAACGTTACCCGCAATTTGGACAGTGCGCAGTCCACTCCAGGTCATCAAACGCTTGTGTCAGAAGCAAGCATGGAAAAATACTATGTACCCTTAAGCAGTAGTACACATATTATTTCTCCTGAAACGATACTGTATGTTGATATTTCAACCCCTCATGTCGAAGGCGATTTACAAGAAAAAAGAATCTGCAGGTTAAAGCCATTACAGGGTATGATGAAAGAAGGCGACAGTTATACAATAACAATTGTTACAGCCCGATTTTTAATTAGCTATCGCCTGATCTTTTCCGAACTGTCAGTGAACGGTCAGGAAACTTACATCATGGCAATTGATCCCACCAAAACGATTCCCATTCGGGCATTAAACTCCCTTACTGAACAGGATTTTGAAAAACTTGCAATTCGTGCATTAGGAAAAAAACGAACCATACATAATTTAAGAGCCGACGCTTACGCCCTTAGCCTTATCACCAATAACATCTTTATTGTTGGGGACTTCGTATTATTAGATGTTTCAGTATTTAATCGTAGTAAGCTAAAGTTTGATATAGATGAAATACGGTTTAAAATCATTGATAAAAAGCAGGTAAAATCAACCGTCAGCCAGGATATCGATCTGCTGCCAATATATCAGCTATATGATGATGAAACAACATCCTTCAAACGACGTTGGAGAAACTTTTACGCCTTTCAAAAGTTTACTTTTCCCAGTGACAAAGTACTAAGTATCGAGTTAACCGAAAAACAGATTTCCGGCAGGAAAATAACCTTACATATCGACTATAACCAGGTACTAGAAGCCACTTTACTATATTAAATAATGCAGTTATGACCCGAAAAAAATTTATAGTAGCTCTCGTTGCAATTTTATCGTCTGTTGCCTGCGGGGCGCAATCATCGGAAACCTATTTGGGAGCAGGCGCAGGCTACTCGTTTATGAATTCCAAAACAACAGAACTTTTCATTGAGAAAAAAGTTAGCAATAAAGATATAGCGGGACTGTCCGCATCAGTATACTTCTATAGTCCATATGTTAAACTTGATTTGAAGGCTCATACTCCTTATTACTTTGGCGGTATCTTCTACAAGAGGATCATATATACCTCAAGAAATTTTGGCCATCATTTTATGTTGGGTGTTGATGCGGGATGGAAAAGAAAACAGTTTTTATATTATCCCAATATTGGCCTTGAGCAAGAGTTCTATTTAAGCACGAACACCAAATTCTTTTTCGCGGAAGAGGTAAACTATGTGCCTGCCTTTGACCACAAATGGCAGCCACTCTTAAAAACCGGATTAAAACTCAGACTTTAATTTAATGGAGGAAAATCATCAACAACAGAAACTCTATAGCTTCTTCCAAACAGGGGTTTACCTTTTCATATTTTTAGATATTTATCTCCACCTGTTTTCACATTTTTATAAAAATGCTATTGCTACCAGGTTGCATGAAAAATTATACCAGGTACCATTTTTATATAACCCTATTTGGAGTCACATTACCATCTTTTCAATCATTGTAGTTATATCTCTTGCCGCCAAAGCAAAGAAAAATCTACAGTTCAGCGTCTATAAACATTTTATCTACCCTTTCCTGCTTGGCGCCCCCCTATTTATCCTCAGTGCTATTGGCTTCTATTTTAATATACCAAATGAAAGAACTGTTGAAAAGACCACCATTACTATGTATGCCTTCGCAGGTTGTTATGTTTTTGGGGCATTATTGATCCAGGTTAGCTTTAGCAACCTTACAAAACATTTTAGAAACAGGCTCAAAAATGACATATGGAATGAGCAGGAGGAAAGCTTCGCACAAAACAAAACTTTAGTACAAAATGAATATATGTTTAACGTGCCAATTCAGTTTTATTACCAAAAGAAATTGCAAAATGGCTGGATGAATATTCAGCCATTTAGAGGGTGTATGGTATTAGGAGTTCCTGGCTCAGGTAAAACGGAATCTATAATTGTTCCCTATATCAAACACTACCTTTCAAAAGGATTTGCCATGTTAGTCTATGATTTTAAGTTTCCAACGTTGGCCAAGATCACCTATTACCATTATTTAAGGAACCTGGCTAATGGAGGACCGCTAGCTAACTTTAGCTTTCATACCATCAATATGGACCAATTGGAGTATTCTCAATGTATTAATCCTATTGATAGCCGGTATATCAAATCACTTGCAGATGCCGGAGAAACTGCAGAAGCATTTGTTATCGCATTAAAAAAGGGCGATAAACCATCAGGGAATGATCAGTTTTTTACGCAAAGTGCGATCAACTTCCTGGCAGCGTGTATGTACTTTCTTGCCAAACATGAGAAAGGCAAGTACTCAACACTTGGCCACTTGATAGCACTTGTAGGACTACCATACAATACCTTGTTTCAACACCTTTTTTCTAATATTGAACTGCACAGCTTATTGGCTCCATTTGCGTCTGCTTTTCAAAATAAGGCTTTTGAACAGCTGGAAGGACAGATTGGTAGTTTGCGGATTCAATTGAGCAGGCTAGCCACAAAAGAAACATTTTGGGTTTTCGGCAAAAGTGATTTTGATCTGAAAATTTCAAACCCACCCTCCATCGTGGTTTTAGCCAATAGCCCCGACAGCCAAAACGTGAATAGTGCATTTTTTGCCGCTATCCTTCAAAGAACAATCAGGTTAGTGAATAGTCCGGGGAACAATCCTTGTGCAATTGTAGTAGATGAGCAACCCACACTATATATGCACAAACTGGACAATTTGATCGCAACGGCCAGGTCCAACAAGGTGGCAGTTATTATTGGATTGCAAGAGTTAGCCATGCTGCAGCAGCAACAGGGCAAGGAAACTGCCGCTACTATTTCTGCCATTATGGGAACAGTTATAAGCGGGGCCGTTCGATCAAAGGAAACGCTTGATTGGCTGGAAAGATTGTTTGGTAAAATCAAGCAAGTTTCTCAGGGATTAAATGTTGATCGCTCCAGAACCGGCATTAATTTAAATGAACGAATGGATACATTAATTCCGGCATCAAAAATTGCCAACCAAAATACTGGTGAGGTCGTTGCATTAGTGTCCCGGGATAATTCCCCAGATTTTCAGGAATATCAATCTAATGCTTTTCGCTGCAAGGTTATAGTAGACCTGGAACAATTGAAGGAAGAATCAAAACATTATGTTGATATGCCAAAATACTATGATTTTGGCTCCGAGGAAGAAAAGGAACAATTTCTATTGGAGAACCTGAAGCGCATTTATAAAGAAATTGAAGACTTGTAATTATCGATCAGGCATAAACAATTTTAAAAACGGTTCAGGATCAATAAACCTGTTGTTATATTTTAATCCGAAATGCAAATGCGGGCCGCTGGTTGTACCTGTATTGCCTGACACTCCAATTATCTCACCGGCTCTAATCGTTTGACCCGGTTCCACAAAACTGGTATGTAAATGACAGTATATGGACTGTAGTGCACCATGCGCTACAACAAGAAAATTCCCTTCCAGTACCCCCTTGTCTGATTTGACGACCATACCATCTGCAATGCTATATACAGGAAGAAAATGAGCCTTTAAATCTATACCATTGTGCCTTCGTAAACGACCGAAAACTGGATGCTTTCTTACCCCGAACCCGGAAGTAATCTGAATCACATTTAAAGGTGCTGAAATTTTGCCGATTGGTTTTGTGATTGTTTTCTTTTCCACTCTTAGGCCGATCGTATCAAGCATTCGCCCAATCTTGCTGGAATCCTTTATAGCATTGGGGCTTTGTGAGCGCAATGTCCCATGCCGATCAATTGTATTCAACTGCCCCCAACTGGGATAGCAAAAACTGATTGCAATAAAAATATAAAAAATAGGCATTTTTATGCAATATATGCATCTTTTAAGCTAATTTTATGCTTAAAGATTATAATCTATGGAGTATCCAATAAACAAACTTCCACTTGAAGACTTCAAACGTCTCGGAATGGACAAGCAGGCTGTAATGAGCCTGCCCGAATCAACTTTAAAAGCTTTGTTATCCGGAAACAGAACCTCTCTTATAAGGTTTGAGAAGGTTCCTATTAGAGGGATGGGGGCCTTTTCGATGGATGCAAAACTATCGCTCCAGGTCAACAAACTTGGAAAGTTAAAGCTCTTTGTGCATCCTGTACAGGCACAACTCAAAAACACATTCGATTTAACAGAAACAGATTTGAAGCGCCTACAGACGTCGGAGTCAAGCTTTATTCCAAAACTAGTATCACTAAAGGATGGCTCATTGGCCGATGCTTTGATTACTTATGATAAATCGACTAACGAACTGGTTGCCATTAAAAGAGAAAAACTTAAAGCGCCAGATCAAATTAACGGTCAGTCCTTATCAGAAGACCAAAAAAAGAATTTTACCGCCGGTTATCCGGTTCAAATAAAGGGCAAAAACTATCAATTAAATCCGAACGATGAACAAGGTATATCCGGACAGGGATTAAAAGACTTTAAGTTCAGCCACTCTACATACCGATCTCAACATATGTTGATAGATCTCGGACTGCTTGCCTGCGGGCTAGGACACTTTGTTCTGCTGTACCACCTGGCAAATGTGCTCCTGCATTCAAACCTTGTTTTTTATGACCCGCAAAAAAGTCTCCAGAATCAACAATTTCGAAATGCCCTGGCCGCAGCCAAAACAGATATGTTAGCCCAAGGGTTGATTGAAAGAGCACCACTCGATTCAAAAAATGCAACAGATAAACAAGAATCAATCGAAAACAGTGAAAAAGTAATTAACACAATAAAACACCATGCGGGCAAACATGTCAGCAAAATCAATTTCCCAAACTCACATGATCCATCACAACAGGATATTCGGAAAGGTGACATACCCAAATCTCGAAACAATGGCTCTAGCCTTGGATTATAACTTTTAAAAACTTTACCATGAATCAAGAAAACACAGACCGCTTACTTAAAGTACTGCTCTACACCGGTTTTGGCGATGTTAATGTGAAAGACCTAAACAAAGCGTTATCGACCGGAGCTAACAAGGTAGACTACCCAATTTCCCTAGACTTTAAATCAAAAGGAGGTATTCAAACTGTGGATTACCTTTTACACTTAAACAAGGGTAAAACGGACAACTATTTTTTCAATGCCTTTAGCCTCCGCGATCCAGAGGGCGACGCAAAGTTCTACATCAATAAAGGGCAGAAGAATATTACCGCCAAAGAAGCTTTTAATTTACTGGAAAAGCGGCCGGTATACAAGGAGCTGACGACAAAAGATAACAAAAAATACAGCGCCTGGATTGAAATAGACTTTAAAAAATCAGTTCCCGAAAAGCTAGCCTTCAATCGTTATAATGACAACTATGGATTCGATGTCAAAAACTCACTGAAAGAACTCAATAGCAAAGGCCTGATTTTTCCTACTACATTGGATAATGTCATGGAAAGACTTAAAAAAGGAGAAGCCGTTGAAGCCACTAACCTGGATAAGTCGGAAAGTTATTTTATAGAAGCCTGTCCACAATTGAAAACCTGTATCCCCAAAAACGAAAACGGTGCCGAAATAAACCTTACTGATCAGCAGACGCAATCTCAAAACAACGCCAGATCTATGGGTAGATAATGTGACGGTTTACAAATGTATAAAAGGCCACACTTAACAAAGGTGGCCTTATTCTTTAGAAGAAATTGAATAGTGAAGAATGGGAAAGAAAGCTAAGCTGACCAGTGGTCTGCAACTAAATCTATTTGAACAATCAAATACAATAAATGAAAAAAGTAACATCAACGAAGGGGATAGTCTATCACTTAAAGATAGCGCAAGACCAACTCGTGAAAAAGAATCTGAAAAGTCACAAAGCCCGTCTTCTTTATCAATTGGTGAAAGAAGCAAATCCAGCCTGGAGCCAGGAGCTGGATTCTCCCAAGACCCTGGTTCGAGTGCTAAACAAAATGGCGGAGACGTACCTGAAGGAAGTACAGAAGTTGATAGAAGTAGGGATGAATCAGATGGAAGCGGAAGAACTACTATGGCCAGATCTGATGAAAAGGATAGGACTCGAGTAGCCATTATTGAAAACTATCATAGCCCTAAGGGGAATGAAAACCGGAAATCTTTCAACAAAACACAAAGCCTTCGTGATAACATTGATGCGTTAACTATTTTACTCGACTTACAAAATAATAATAGACTTCCTACGATACACGAAAAAAATGTCTTAGCCAGTTACAAAGGCTTTGGTGGCATTAAAGAAATTCTATTAGACCCCTCCAAAGATCAGCAATGGAATACCAAAGATGAGATTGCTCTCCGCAACACAGTACAAGAAATTCAACAACTACTTATATCCTTAAATAACGGGAACGCCAGTTATCTGCAGGCCGCCAGGAGATCCGTTTTAAGTGCACACTATACGCCCCATTTTATCATTGAAGCCGTTTACTCTGCCTTACAAAAGTCCGGCTTTAACGGGGGAAGAATTTTAGAGCCTGCCGCCGGCATTGGCAACTTCCTTGCATTTATGCCCAGGGAGATTTCCGAGAAGTCCTCTATTACTGCTGTTGAAATGGACGAATGTACTGGCAAAATATTGCAAAAGCTCTATCCCCTATCCGAAATCAGAATTGCTCCTTTTGAACAAGTCCGATTACCCGAGGAGCACTATGACCTCATTATCTCAAATGTTCCTTTCGGCGATGTCAAAGTATATGATCCACAACTTGAACAACGTGCGGACAAACGCTTTTCTCAAAGCAGTGCGTCACTCCACAACTATTTCTTTGCAAAGTCATTGCTACTGGCTAGGCCGGGAGCAATAATTGCGATGGTTACTTCACGCTACACGCTGGATAGCAATGCCGCTGAAAATTTAAGATCGTTAATAGCGGATGAAGCTCTTTTTTTAGGCGCCCTTCGGCTCCCTGATACTACATTTAAAGGACTGGCGGGGACGGAAGTCGTAGCAGACATTATTTTTCTGCAAAAGTTTTCCGAAAATCAGGATCGTATACAGACACAGGAGTTCCAAACAATAAAATCCATTCCCTTTACCGACCAAAAAGGAACCACAGGTATATTATCTTATAACGAATATTTTCATGCTCACCCAGAACATATGCTTGGCGTGCCAGAGTTTGGTGGTTTATACCGCAAGGATGAGTTTAATTTATCTGGCGACCCAGAAAATCTACCTTCCAAGGTCCTCGAACTCTGTGAAAAATTATTTAAAGGTGTTATCATTGAATCAATTCAAAGAGATACAATAAACTCTCCGGGAGCTCTAATTCAACCCGGTGCCTTTGAATCAATCGGAAACCTTGTAGCGCTTAACAAAAACGAATTTGCCGTAATCAGTAATGATTTTTATATAAATGAGGATTTGGATAACAAAGCCAGGGAGCTTGGAATTAATCCTTATAATATTCGTAATAATAGAATAAGCGATTTAGAAAGAGAAACACTTCTAATCCACAGGATTAATCCCGATGAATTTACCTATAAGGTAGTAGAACCCGTCAGGATTAATAAATCCGACCAGCCCAAGGTAGAACCGTTGATAGAAATAAGATCGCTGCTAAAAGAACTTCTATTCAGAGAATCCAATGAACCAGATTCAGTTCAACTTGAAAGTATTCGATCCAAGCTAAAGAGAGCGTATACAAATTTCACGATCCGGTACGGCAATATAAATTCCCGTCATAATGATAAATTATTGGCACTCGATTCTGATTGTTTTTTAATTAAGGCCCTGGAAATAAAAGATAATTTAACAGGTAAAATCAGCCCAGCTGATATTCTGGTAAAGCGGACGATTCACCCGAAGGAAGAAGTCTCGTCAGTAGAAGACGTTTCCGACGCCATATTGTTGAGCCTCGAAAAATATGGTCGCTTACAGATGAGTTACGTATGTAAACTATTAAATACATCGTATGAGGATTTAATGGCAACACAAATTGGCCCTGATACAAAAATTTTTATTAATGAAGAATATGACCATGTTATCAGGGACGAGTACTTGTCAGGCAACGTGGTCGAAAAATTGGACCACGCACGGGCTCTCTCAGAGAAAGACCCAAAGTTTAGAGTAAACGTCGAATGCCTGGAAAAGGTGCAACCTGCACCAATTCCGATTGTAGACATTTATTGCCCTCTTCATGCCTCCTGGTTAGATAGCCGGCATATTAATGATTTTCTGAAATCACTATTACAAACTGACAATATCCATTTAAAGTACTCGAAAAGCCTGGGCTTATATGATTTACAAATTCATTCAGATTCAGCCATCATCAATGCCTTCAAATCAGAAAGTCGATCAGCGGCCTGGATTATAGAACATGCATTAAATGGAATTGAACCTGTTGTTACCTATACAATCAAAGAAGAAAATGGAAACATCAAAACGCTTGTAGATATTTCTGACACCCACTACGCAAAAGAATTATATAAAAAAGTAAAACAGGAATGGGACGATTTTAAAGTTGCTGATCCTGACAGGCGCCGATCCATCGAGGTTTTTTATAACCAAAAATTTAATAATACCAGGCTTCGAGATTATAACGGAGCACATTTGAGACTTCCAGGATTAACCGGAATCACCCCACGCCCACACCAAAGGAATGCAATTTTTAGAAACATCCAACAGCTAGGAGGCATCAACGACCATATTGTTGGATCTGGGAAAACACTGGTTCAAATTTGCACGGCGATGGAACTTAGAAGACTCTCTATTTGCCACAAGCCCATGATCATTGGCCTTAAATCGCAAATCCCCCAGTTCTATGAGGCATTCAGGCGGGTCTATCCCTTTTCCCGAGTTTTATTTCCATCTGAAAAGGATTTTGAAAAAAAGAACAGACACAAACTCCTCAATACTATTGCCACGAACGATTGGGATGCTATTATTATTACGCATGACCAGTTTAATATGATCAGGCAGCCGATTTCGATTCAGGAAAAAATGATAGATGCGTTAAAAAAAGAGATTGAAGAAGAAGCTAGTCTGACCGACGATAAGAAAGAAAAGAAGAAATTGGAGAATAGGCTTTACTCTTATGAGCAAAAACTGAATCGTCTTAAGGAACAAAAAAAGGATGACAACGTTTTGGACTTCTCGATGTTAGGCGTCGATTTTTTAATGGTAGATGAGAGCCAGGAATTTAAAAACCTTGAGTTCTTTACCCGTAAATCAAACATCAGGGGAATCGGTAATCCGACAGGAAGTAAACGGGCATTCAATATGATGATTGCTTGCCGGTACCTACAGGAGTTTCATAAAGGGGATAAAGGTATTCTCTTCGCCTCGGGAACACCTATTAGTAATACAATGGCTGAGCTATACCTGTTATTTAAATACTTACGGCCGCAAAAAATGCAATGGCTGGGGTTAGACACCTTTGATAAATGGGCAGCCAACTTTGCAAACGATTTTTCAGAGTTGGAATACTATATGGGAAAGTTTAAAGAAGTTCATAGGTTCCGTGAATTTGCTAACCTTCCTGAATTGATAGGACTTTACAGGGAAATTGCTGATGTCCGCAATAATCACAACCTTATCATAGATAAACCAAAGGCAGAACACATTTTAGTTAAAGTTTCTCCCTCCAGTGTTCAGTTGAAGCACATTGAAATGCTGCAGGAGTTTATCGAATCAAAAGGAAATTCCTATAGAGATGAGTTAGGCCTCACGGCAGGATATGATTACAAGAAAAAAGTCAATCCTTCATATGCTGTACTCGCGATTGGATATGCAAGAAAACTATCGATTGATCCCCGACTAATAGACCCCTCACTTTCTCCCGGGTCAAAATTATTGGAAGCTGCCGACAACGTTGGAACGATCTACCATGAATCCACACCATATAAGGCAACGCAGCTCATTTTTTGTGATATAGGAACACCTAAAAGTTCAAATCCCGTAGATAATCTTTTCAACTATTTAGAAGGAGACATTAGTGAACAAGACCATGCAGCCATATTCTCCAGCAATTATTGGGAGCTCGAAAAAAAGCCAGCCTTACCATACATTAAAGATCGACTTTCCGCAGTATTGTCCTTATCCGATCCAGATATCTCCAACCTTATAGAGTCGGCCAATGCAAAAGAAAACTTCAATGTTTATGCTGAAATGAAACGTTTACTGATAATCCGGGGAGTACCTGGTCATCAAATAGTATTCATTCATGATTACAACACCCGTAAGGCTAAATCCGATTTATACGAAGCGGTAAATAAAGGCAATATCAGATTAGTTATCGGAAGCACTAAGAAATTGGGTACAGGGACCAATGTTCAAACTCGATGCATTGCAGGTCATCACCTGGACATTTCATGGCGTCCTTCAGACCTTGAACAACGCAATGGCAGGTTTGAGAGACCAGGCAATGAACTAGCCAAAGACAAATTTAACAACGTGGTTAAAGCTTACTATTATGCCACGGAAAGAACATTGGATGCCTCAATGTATAATACAGTTAGCCTAAAAGCTCACTTTATCTCCCAGATGAAAACACTGGATGATCCATCTATCAGAATGATGAAAGATTTAGAAGAAGACGTGGATATGGGTCAGATGGCGGCCGAACTTTCAGGAGACCCCGTGTTTAAAGAAAAGGCAACTTTGACAAAAAAGATAAATGAATTTGCTCAACTAAACCGGTCGTTTATTCATAAGCTCAATACCATTCAGGATGAATTAAAGTCTTCCAAAAGGCTGAAAGATTATTACCTGGATCAGGCTGCTGTACTAAATCGTAATATTCCGTTATTGGATACTTTACCCCAAAAGAATGGAGAATTAATAATTGCAGCGTCAGTAAAAGGCAACACTTACCAAAAGGTCGGCGAGTTTGGTAAGGCGATGCTTGAACTCGGATTTGAAAAAATGAAAAACGCAGTTTCAAAAGAAAATTTCTTATTGGGCGAACTTTGGGGCTTTAAAGTAATTGGTCATATTGGTTTCATATTCGGTGTTCCAAGTGCCATTATCAGAACAGTTGTTTCTCCAGCGGGCGAGACAATTTCTAAAGACGAAGTTCTCCCCGATGGAGAGGTGGCCGCGGGATTACAAATAAAGAATATTATCTGTGGGATGCCTCAACAGCTTTCTCTGCTCAATCAGAAAATCGAAAAACTAACCAAGGATATTGAAGATTACGACCGACAACTTTTGCTACCAAACCCCTATAAAAAAGAAATGAGGGTTTTAGAAAAAAGATTGGCGGAGGTGGATAACATCATAGTGGAACGGAATACCCGGGAAAAACCGGAAAAAACAGCTGGGGAAGAGAAGATGGATGACCAAGAAAATGTCAAAATAAGACCTAAATTGTAGTGCAGCGCCTATAGGAAGAACCTCTGAATCAGGGTATGATTCTTCAAAATCGACGTAGTAGAATAAATTTTCAGCAAATTGAAGTACTTTTATTTTAATTAAATTGATCAAAATGGACCGTTCCGAGTTTGGAAAGCGGCTAAAAGCCGTACGCAGTAATGTGTTGAAAATGAGCCAAGGAGAACTTGCAACTGAACTTGGAGTTATCCAACCGTTAGTATCCCGCCTTGAAAATGGACTTGGAGGAACAATTGAGTTGTTGTTTGAAATCGTAGCTTATTTCTACCAAAAGGGGTATCCGGCATACTCCCTTTTCTATAAAGATTTCAACATTGAAGAGTTTAAAGCGGTTTCCCACACAAAATTGCCTAAGAAAATTGCTGCGAATGTTGGGGAAGGCCTAACTGAATTAAAGAGTTTTTTGACAGCGGCATTGGAGAATACACAATCTATTGAGACTTTGTTAAAACTGGAAAAGAAATAGCAACTCTTTACATTTTTAAGTTTAAAGTATTTAACAATGACCTGTTCGATTTAAGCACCTTAGAATCTTAGTCTATTCCTAGTCCACCTTTTTTCCGAAAAAAAATAGACCTGTTACGTTATCCTTAGCTGCGTCAAATATAGACGGATCAAAGATTTCCCTTATATCCATGTAATTTTTTACATTTAATACATTTAATAATTCATCGTTAGAAAAGTATGGAAGCATGCCGTCTGAATACAACACTCCTTTAAAAGTTTCATCCTTTTGCATCTTTATTATTTCAGGTAAGTAAGATTTCGAATCACCGCCAATAGAGCGAACAACAGTATGGCTAAGCCTATTGATCTCTTCTGCCTTAATTGTTATCTGCGCATCTTTTAATACATTCAATAATGTATGTTCTTTCGAACTGTAAGAATTACTTCCGCTAATCAGCATAATTTTAATATCGCCGGCCCAAAATATAAAAATACTGTCGTCGGTAAATAATATTCCACCAACTGTTGCACCTGCATTGTGTAGTCTTTCTTTTATTATTCTGTGGGCATTCAAAAATGCAAACTCAATCCTTTGTTCAACATCAATCTCTTTGCCCTTCTTGATATAATTAGAAATTTCTTCAATTGCCATTTCTGCTGCTAAATGACCATCAATATATCCCCCCATACCATCAGCTAACAAAAGAAGATAGGAACGCTCATCTATCTGAGAATGGTAATACCTATCCTCATTCGACTGACGAAGCCCCTGATTGGTAAAGGAAATAATATCAAGTTTATACTGCTTCAATTGTGCTTCCTCCATGCTTAGTTACTCGTGGTCGTGTGAATATTTTAATTGGTCTTGTCATAATCAATTTGTCAGTGGATTTGGTTGCCCATATAAATGCTTCACCAGGCGCTAGTGAGGCAAGATCATTTGCATTAATTTCAGCAGCAGGAGTAATTGCCTTTTGAATATGTTTTAACCATTGCGGACTATTAAATTTGTGCATAATCAGAATACTGCTTAGTTCGATAATTTCATTTGGCAAACTTGGAGGGTCCTGACTTGCAATCATGATAGATACGCCTTTATGCCGCATTTCACGTATTGCTGTAACTATTGTACTCGTAAGGTCCTTATTTCCCATATACTTATGAGCCTCATCAAATACAATAAACTTATTGAAACTCTTGCCAGCAACTTCTCTTACACCGGAGAAAATATTCAGCATAATAACAAAAAGTCCCAGAGCCTCATCACGTTCAATAAATTCATCCCTCAGATCTATTATTAGTAACCTGCCGGCTTTTAAATTGTCTTTAAGACTGTAAGTATCGTCTATATAATGCGATGCAAAATTTAATCTTTGCTGGGCTAGCGCTCTTTGGGCGTTAGTTAAAAGTAACGAAGCATCAATTCTTGTTCTTAATTCAGCAATTGTTATGTTGGGTCTTATCTCCCTCATTATTGCTTTCAATTGCCTAACGTAGGTTGCGTCATTGCCGATGGCCCCGAGCAAAAACATCCAATCTTGTACATTCAATTCTTTTGAATTAAATGCAATTTGTTTAATCTCAATAGAAGAAAATTGCTTTCTCCTTTCCTCAATTTTATCTGCCGGTACAAACAAAATAATGTCATCTAACTTGTCTGGATCTGCTCCATATTTCGATTTGAGCATTGCCATTTCCTTTTCTTTATCATTTGGATAAATCATTGAAGTTGCCTCTGGTGAATAATCCATTGTTTCACTGTAATGAAATATTACTCCTGATAATGGTGCCGGTAGTTTATTGATTGATGGAATTTGTTTCAACATCATTTCAGTTATAGTGCCAATCGTATAACTTTTTCCACCTCCCTGAACACCAAAAAGACTAATCGTATTTGTTTCATTTGCATCGATGGCAATACTTTTGCCCTGGATAGACTTTCCAATAATTCCATACTGTTCGCTGTCGCTTGTACTGCCTATTATGGTGTCATAAATTGGATAATTGATTATGGTCTCTTTATTGTCTTGTTTGTCCTGACTTATTATTTCTTTGCTACCAATTGTTGGTATTTCAACTTCTTCTACTAATTTTTCAACTGTTTGGGGTTGCGTAGCTTTTAATGGAGTTGAATAAGGTTCAGTACTAGCGATTGCAAATTTTTGTATAAACGGAGATAATTCTTCAGTGGATCCGAAGTAGTCAGTTATAGCCAAATCTTCATCTGCTTTTTCCAGTCTTTTTGTATTCAAATCCGAATCCGGATTTAAAATCTCAGAAATAAGCTTTGACCCAAAAGTAAAATAGGTAAGATCACTATTTATCACTTCCTTATGATGCCTTTTGGAAGATGAAAAATCATAAATCAATCCTAACTCCCTAAAAGTCATATGAAATCCTGAGTCTAGTGACTGAACGAAAGTTAAATAATACTCAGAAGTATTTGGGCTCAAATGCTGGTAACGAATTGCCCTATATATGTAAAACTCCAAAAGGGATTTAAGTTCTTTGTTTTTAATTGTACGATCCAATCGATTAGATAAAACGGAATTCTGTGGATCGAAATGTTCTTTCAAAGCCAAAATGGTATTATCCATTTGTTCCTTCATTTTATCTTTCAAATCTGCTGCATCAGCAGTTGATAAAAACTTTCTGCATTTCACTTCAATTACTGTAAAATCAATCGACCTCTTCTCAGTATCAATCTTGACAAGCAAATGGTCGGCACGGCTTTTGTTATCAGAATTTAATCCTGCGAATAAATTTTGGTGTAGATCGATAGGAATTAAAAAAGAATTCGTTAAAATGCCTTTCTTTTCCAGTACTCTTTTTGTGAAAGCAGCACCAACTACCTCAAAAGCTTTGTTCTTTCCAGAATTTAGTTGCATTACAAGTGAACTGCTAACTGCCCGTAGATCTTCCAAAAGCATTCTCAACATGCCATTATGCCCTTCACTGTCAATAGGGATGTCATAGCCTTTGAAGTGAGGCCCTAACAATCCAACAATTTCAGATGTAGGTCTTGTTGTGAGATAGCTTGAAACTCCCGTAATTTCTTCCCCTGGTATATAATCAAGCAAAAATGGAATCTCGCCATCTTTACCAGGTAAATCATAAACTTCAGGACCAAGGTTCCTGTCAAACGTCACAACCCAATCTGAATAATCATGAATATTATTAATCAAAACCTTATCGGCCTCTCGTAGCAATAGAGAGGTTGCAGGAATAGCTTCAGTGTATTTAGATGCCAGCGCACCCGCCACAAATATTTGAATTGATTCAAAAATACTCACAGATTTGTTGACCTGCTCAGAGTCAAATTTATTTGGGAAAATAAATTTATTCCACTGAATTTCACCTCCGTTTTCAGTTACCTCAATCGCTGGTGAAACTATAATTCCATTTAAAAAAAAGGATACTTCTTTTCTGGTAGGTTTAAAAAGTTCAGTCTTTGAAGGAAAGGGACTTATCACAAAGCTAATATGCGAGCTAAAGTCACCGGGGTTTACTAAAAATTCTCTTATAGAATTTATTGAAAATCGCAATTTGGGAAAGAGGCGATTTGATGAAGGTTGTGAATATGCTTCAGCCTCTTCAGATACATTGAACTCTGGGTTTAATAGATTTTTAAACCCTTCCCCTTGATCAATAATACTATTGTCACCTTTAAACAGCCTGATTTCATATCTTAATTGCTTGTATAGGGGATCTGACTCAAGATCTATCAGTGCATTTGAAAATGCTATCGCATCACCAGCATTGAAAATATTAATAACCAAACAATCCGTATAAGGGTGTTGAGAAATGTAATTTTTAAGATGCCGGATAATGAGCTTTTCAGAAACTTCATTATCAATTCTGTTTTCTTTGCTAATATTTAGAATTTTTGAAAGGAACGTTTTGATTTGCCTGTTGACTGAAGTTAGTGCATGGGATTCTTTATCATCCTCTACCGAACTTAGATACACGCCCCATCCATAAGATAATTCCCCTGCGTACTGATATGGATGTTTGCTTTCATCATCAAGTAAAATTAGCGGATTATTTTCCGGCGTGAGATCCTGTAAAAAGAAATTGTTGAGATTATTAAACCACTCTTTTCTAAATTTCGGGTTGTCTACGGTTTTACCTTCCCAATCGCTATACAGATCAATATGATTCAAGAACCATGCAAGTCTGAGTGGATGTAAAGGAGAAAGCAATTTTACAGAAAGCGGCCTGTTGTCATCCAACCTTGTCTGCAGCGATGTAATATCAAGGGACTGCAATTGCAGCAACAAAGTATGCAGTTCTTTTGCTTCCTGAATATTTTCAGGAGACAATTGTTTAAATTTTTCTTTTAATAAATTAGTCCAGTTAAATACTTCATCCAGGTAAGTGAGCGCTAAAACATAAAATTCATTAATGGATGTAGTAAATAGAACGCCGGATTTGCCTGGCGCTGAATTATTTATTGCTTCAAATAATTCTTTCCTCGCATTGAGAAGTGCTGAGGGGGCTAACTGATTTAATAAATCAAAAGATTCAAATTTTAACGAGCTCAGGGATATCTGAGAAGGGTTATTTGACGCCACTGCAATAGCACGACCTAACTGATCGCTATATTTTATAAATAGTCGCTCAATTTGATAAAGTTTACCAGATAGATTTATTTGGTAGTCGTGTTTTGAGTCATAACGAACGTGGAAAATTTTATTCGTTGTTTCCGATGGATTTCCGATCCATTGGTTTGTGCCATCCTCAGTAATCGGCTCAGTGAGGATTATCCCATTTTTTAATTGGTCTATCCTGAATTTAAAGTAAGCTTGAAAAACATTATTAAGCTTATCCTTTCGAACACTTTCCTTTTCCTCCTTTTCATCGGTGACAGTTAAATAAAAGTCTTCACTATCACAAGTGAGTTTTCTTTCAATACTATTCTTATCTGCATCTCGGTTATTTGCTTTTAAATCTTGCCAATGTTTTTCAACTGAATCATCCTTAAATCTGTCGTCAGAATTTAAAACGACATTATTTGCGTCCTCTGCCAGCACCTTTATGAAATACGTGCCTTCTGTTAAAATGTTTGCATCAATAGTAAAATTCAAATCTTTGTAAAGAAGTCTGCTAGTTGAATTTTTAACCTTTTTTAATTCCTGAACAAATTCACCAGCTGCACCGTTTGATGCCATAAGTATTAGCCTAAAATATGCTAATTCCTGGATGTCCTTGATTGTAGGGGTGGTTGTTATGCGGATTTTCGCTTTGGAGCTTTTTCCCATCGGTACATGCAGGCATTTCACACCTTCTACTATTTTAAAATCAGAAGACTTTATTTCTTCCACATTCAACCTTACAGTATTTACATTCAAATCCGGAATTGGCCAATTGGAAAAATTAAGTTTTGGTTCTAAAGTTTTAATTTTTGTAACAAGTTCCTTTCTACTTAATATATTACCAGATGACTTGAAAAAGTTAACGATATCTTTTTGAATTGAGTTTTTTTCTAAAGGCAGTTCTTTAATACGCTCAAAAATTGTACGATTAAAGTCGGATAGTTTTTGTGTACTAATATTATTGAAATTCAGTCTCGCTCTAATTTTTGCTTCTTCACATGACAAAATCGCATCTGGTATTAAGCCAAGATGATTTAAATTTTCCCCTACAGCGATCTTGTCCCATTTTGCTTCTTCAATACCTAACAAAAATTGAATGCGGTCACTCAGTGTGATTGAGCCAAGGTAGTTAAAGACATCTTCGATAAGCGATTTTGTTGCTGGTGGCGCTTTAAGTAGAAGCAGAGTTAAAAGGTCTGCATCTATTCCTTGCAAACTTATATCCTTAAAAGTTGCACTGCCAAAGGAGTCTTCGGCGGCAGTTCTGCTAGTTGCAGGAATCACAACAAGAAGTGGCTTTGCCTCTATGTTTCTTAGTTCGACAAGTTTAGTTGGTGAAACAAAATCAGATCCTTCAATATTGTCTGAGAGTATGAACGAATCAATTTTAGGAAAATTGGATCTGATTTTTATTAGTAATGGCAACACCTGTTCTTTACCAAGCCCTGTAATTTTAACACAATGACCAGGAAGGCAGTTAGTTAACTCATCCTTATATTTTTCAATGATAAGTTCAACTATATATTCGTAATACTTTTGCGTATGGATCATGGGTTATTATATTTCGTATCGGGGTCTTATTTTTTGAAGAATGAATGCATCACTTAAGTCATTGTAAAATCCTATTTGGCGCAGCTTGTTTTTGAACGCTTCAACATTTTCTTTGAATGCCTCTATCGTGTTCAAATCTGCATTTTCAAACCTTTGTTCATTTAAGCCATTAATAATTAGTCCATACCGATCTCTAAATAGTTGCATTAACTCCTCAATAGAAACAGTCTTAGACGAAAGTTGGCTATCAGTTGTATCCAATAAATTTATTTGAGTAAGAGTTTCTAAAAGGCGAGTTCCTAAAACAAATCTTCTGGGGTGACGCTTACTTCGGCCTTGAGCCATAAAACCCCGCTCGTTATTTTTATTGGATAGATTATCAATCATTTGTACATGATACCTGTATTGATAATTCCCCCTCAAACGCATTAGTAACTCTGTATATTTCGAAAAGCTTGAATCTTCATAATCTGCAAATTCACTTACCAATGCTCTGTCGTCTTCATCCCAGGCTGCATATAGGGAATCCCATTGAACTTGATAGTATATTTCCAATTCAGGTTGGCGTTTTAATAGTGCGGACAAGGCTGCTTCAACATTGGCTGTATTATTCTTTTCTAATTTAAGAAACCTTAAAGCGGCATTAATTTGGAATGTCGACTTTATGTATTCATACAATCCGTTATTCATCCTGTCCGCATCCGAACAGGAAATAGCCGCTATTTTAGACTCGTAGTTATCAGTTACATCCAAGACGATACTCCAATCATCTTCAATGTTAATTACACCCTGACTAACCATTTTCGGCAATACTTCTATTAACTTCTGTATGTAAAGTGAAAGGTGAAAAGCAGTAATAGTTTTAAAGTAATCTAGAAGGACATTTCGGGGTATAATTTTCTTATATAAAAGCAGTCTCCTTACGTCCTCACAAAATAACAAAGCTTGCTTTTCAAGAATTGGTGTAATATTTTGAACACCAGTACCACTTTGAATAAAATCTCTAGATTTAATATCTTTTATAAGCATTAATATCCCGAGACTATCAACATCAATATTCTCATAGAGGTTAATCTTGTTAGTATTTTTATCCCAACCATCTGAGAGGAATTTTTTAAGCTCATCTCTGACAAGTGGATCAAAATTGAGCATATTGTATACCTGATCGGCAGTATTATAATCCCTTGCACTCGAAGCATTTCGCAGTTTGTAGCTTTCTAAATGTATCGGGCGCAATGATGATATTTTTTCTTTGTCGATTTTGCCACGGTTTACCATGTTAAGAAGATTGCAACGCAGCCAAAACTCAACAGCTTCCGGATTTTCTTTAAAACCTATAATTTCACCACGTTCTTCCAGTACAGAAAATATTCTCTTCACCGAATCTATATCAACATCTTTTTTACTTCCAGATACAGTCAGTTGCTTTGGCCTAACTCCATTAGTATTAAGCAACATAAACAAGTTGAGTAGAATATTTTCAACATTCACAGCTTTTGCGTCCGCTGCAAAAATTAATTCATTTCGAAATATGGCTTCCTGCTGATTGATTTTCATGTTAAGATGCTGATAGGTTTAAGGCTTTTATTTGAAGCTTGTTAGTGTCATTGTAGCTCACCATATACAATTCCCTGTTATCCCTGGTAACCACCACTTCCTTATACGGATTGTTTTCAAGCAGATTTTTAAATATTTGCAGCTCTACAAAACGGCCTTTCAAATCGTTTAAAGACGGGCTGTAGCCCTTGCCAATAAAGCTTAACATCTCATAAAGGTCTAATGAGATTGAGAGACTGACTTTTTTATCCGAAATACTTCTAAAGGTCAAACTATCTGGTTCATACTCTAGATAATCAACCAAATGTGTGGATTCATTAATAACTAATTCGAATTCACTAAGCGGAAATAGCCTGAACGATTTCCCAAATGGGTCATTTATGTGTGCAGATGACAGCACTAGGTACTTCGAATAAATTTCCACCCTGTCACAACCTTCATTCAATGAAATCGCCTTTGAAATATTCTTTAAAGTAGCACTGAGCATAGCTTCGTGTTTGCCATTAGCAACCGTACCGGGTATTAATATACTATGAAAGACCGGCGCTGACCTGTAAGGAAGCCTTTGCAAAAAATTGATTTTACCTTCAAAAAACTGATGCCTTTTGAATATCCTATGAAGTTCAAGCATATTATTTAAGACGTCTTCCGTTTGGTCATGCGAAGCAACAAATTCCTTGCTTGCATTAAATTGAGACAGTAATGAAAACGTTCTATCGGCAAATTCAATAAAGGATTTGTCCTTGTGATTTCCGAAAAATAAATCCCTATCCAAGTTAGGAGACGAAACTGCAGCAATATCAGTTTCCCTTAACAGACGAACCAATCGATCCTGATTGCCATTATCATCAGCATTTGCAGCGGTTACATTAAAGTAATGCAGTTTCCACCACTCTGAACTATTTTGTATGCGATCATACAATGCTGGAATCTCGGTGCAATTATAATCTCTAGTTAATAAGAATGAGATAAAGGACCTTAAATCCCTCATCGTAATATGCAATTCCCTTTTTAAGGCAACTATCCGGATCAGCCATTCAAGTCTGTTTATAATTTCATCGCCAGCTGCAGTGTCACTTAAAGTGTCAACATTGTATTTGATGAAGCATTTTTCAGCTAAAGCGCAGGTAGTACATTTCGTCCAAAGTTGCTTATCAGTTAACTTTTGTATTTGTGCCTTGAATAAGCTTATAGTGTTACTGGTAGAAGCTACTATAGATCGAAGGTTTAAATTGATAATGAGTAAACCCTTTGGTAGGTCTAAGCTACCAGCTTTATAAAAATATTCGTCTATTTTATTTGCAAGGCCTTCAAATTTGCCAGAGGTTTTTAGGAATTCTACCAACCTTCCCTCGTTTATAGCGATGATCCTGCCTTCCTTAGACTTACTATATGATGCTAAGTTTTCAAAAGGCTCAAAGAATTCTTTAAGCACTTGGTCATTTATTCGCTCTGCCTCATCTTGCGACCCATCATAGTTGCTCTGATAATTTACACCTTGTATAATAAATTTTGCACCATTTTTATTTTGCAGCGGCTGTTTATTTTGCGCCTTATTTTCAATCTTTTTAATGAATGCTGTTTTACCGTCACCTGCGTTTCCGGTGATGATTACAAGCTTGTATTTTCCATCCAGTATATCGGGAATAAGTTTATTATCTAATTTGGTGGGTGTATACGTAAGCTCATCAAAAGGCTCTTCCTTCGCACCAGCACGAGTGCCTGCATTGCCATGTCGTGATTGACTGAACAATGTATTTAAATAAGACACAAAATCCTCTCCATCAAAAGCATCTTTCTTTCCTTTTTCGACTGACGTAGATTCTGCTTTTATAATATTTTTATCTCCAATAGCTTCAAGAGCAGCCAGCATATCAACTGCATCTTTAAACCTATCATCAAATCTTGGCTGTATCGCTTTAAACAAAAAATCAGCAAATTCATTTGATAGTGAGGGATTAATTTCTCTTGGATGTACGGGCGGTTTTTCAAGCAAAGGCATTTTAATAGAGCCGTTCCAAGGATAAGCTTTACAAGCCAATTCATACAGGGTAATACCTAATGCAAAGGGATCTGCAGATTTATCCCAATTTACTTTGTAACCATCTGCTACAAGGTCAGGAGCCAGGTAAGGATGGGTGCCAACATGCTCTTTATTGTTTTCAAGTGCAGATGCAACGTTAAAGTCGATCAGTACAAATCTATCTTCCTTATCAAAAACAATATTTTGTGGCTTTATATCTCTATGGTAAAGCGGCGGATTTTTCACCTGCATTTCTACCAATGCACTTAAAATATCTTTGGCAACCTGGTAAACCCTAAATAAAGGCAAGCGCTTTTCACCTTTTGCATAATCCTTTAAATTCTCGCCGTCTAAATACTCCATTAAAGTATAAAATTGACTGGATGGCAAAGTGCCATTCCATACAAACTTTACAATGTTGGGGTGCTGTAAATTAACCAAGGCCTGGTATTCGTCCATCACCGAAGAAGCATGAACACTTTCATGAAAAACTTTCAGCGCATAATTTGTATTACTGCGAAGGCTGTGCTTTACTTTATAAACCTGCGAATAACCGCCGCTTCCTAATTTTCCATAAATGGTATAGTCCAGAATACGGCTGCCAACATCAAATGTTTGTTCAGCAGCAGGTAACGTAGCCGATTTGGTTTCCTCCTTTGGAACTTCCGTAATGGATTGTTTTGCAAGAAAGTCCTGCATTTCTTTCAGTCTTACCCAACGATCTTCCGGGGAGGTTCTAATACAATGATTACATAGTTCATCCAGCCATTTTGGAAGCGCTGGATTTACGTGAGAGGGAAGAAGGTTTTCCGGTAACTTACTACCTAATTTTATCAATTCAAATGGCGATGCGAAAGGTACTTTGCCTACAAACAACTCATAAGCCAATACGCCAAGTGAATAAATATCTGAGGAAGGGTATGAGTCCTTTTGAAGTAATTCTACAGCATGGTAAGCTGTTGCAGTTTGTTCCGTTAGAGTGGCCTGAACTGTGTATCCTTCAGAATGATGATCGATAAAAAAAGACTTTCCGAAGTTGCCCAGACATGCATAGCCGCCAGTTAGATAAATATTTTCGGGAGATACATCTCTATGGTAAACGCCTTCCGCATGAGCCGCAGTTAGGGCAGTGATTAAATTATCAATGATCGACAGTTTTTCCTGAAATGTAAAAGTCTTTCTTTTCAATTCTGCCCTTAAACTACTTTCATCTAAGTAATCAGTGATCTCAAAAAAACGATCATTATCATTGCTCGGTATAAACGAAACATTTAGAATAAAAGGATTAGTCCTGATTTTGCTTAATGCTACAAATTGATTTTTTATTTGCTTTTCTCTCTTTTCACGCAGTTCTTCTGGCAAACTTGGTAAATCAAGTGCATACTCTTTAATACGTTTTCTAACAGCGGAGGTGACACCTTTCGGTTTAGCTAAATACTCAGTATAGTTTTGTTCCTGATCAAGAATTTCAATAATCTCATAACCCTCAATTTCTCTTTTTTGAGATGGCTTTCTTTGCTGTGCGGTTCCACATATCTCATCACGGATAGATAAATAAATGTCCTTTATATCATCTTTTAACTTTGAAACATTGTATGGGTTGGTGATATGCTGTACGAGCTTTTCGTTTAATAGAAAGGTTGCTTTTACATGATCGCCCCAAATACCTGACGTATTTTGCAATGGGTGAGAAAGTGTAACGAGGGATTGAATCCAAGCCCGCCCGTAACTATGATTGATGGCTTTTAATTTGCTGGCAAGAACTCTGCTTTTAAAACCTACTGTTTTATGCGGATTGCGCATTTCCCTATCCTTATGATACCAGAAGTTATCATCCCCTTCCAGGCGTCCGGCATAATCTTTATTCTCAATATTGTAAATGGCGTGCGGGGTTATAACAAGGCAATCCATTTCAAGATATTGAACCTGGTTGTTTTTGGGATTCAGGTTTGGTATTTCAATACCTGGTAGCAAATAATAGTCATCTGGAAGATTGACTTTCAAAAAATTTAAAAGTCTTTCTTCACCTTTATTTACTGGGCCCTGATATTTGCCGCAAAATTTTATTTCTGCCATGATTCAATTTGATTTTCTATTAAGTCAATTGCCTCTTTTTCTAAAAAACTTGCCTTTTGTTTTTTGGTTTTGAATGACTGAGCTAGCTCAATAATTGTCTTAGAATTTTCTTCACCTAGTATCGGAACATCTATTGTTCCTAGAAAAGTTTCATTAATAGTTAGGATGGCAGACCCATAGATTCCAGAGCGGACATAATCTTTTATTTTATTGCAGCTTAGATAGGCAAAAACATAAAGTGGTGAAATTTTTGATTCATCAATAATCACTCGTATCGAATGTTGATTAACGGCGGATTTGTCGAAAGTCTGATCGACTAAAAATGCACTACCCAAAATTTCCGAACCTGAGCTAGCAACCAATATCCAGTTGTCATTAACAATTAACGTTTTTAAACCATCGGTCTGCCAACTTAAGAATTTATTAACTAGCAAAGGGTTTATTTCTGAAATGTCACCAGTCGATAAAAATTGAATACCATTGGTAACGTAATTCCTTTTTCCACGTTGAGCAGTGTACATTGGTGTTTTTACCAAATCAACCAATGGAACCTTCTTAATTGATTTTCTAAACCTTTGTTCAATTTGGGTTTTATAAATATGAAAATTTGCATCGATTCGCTTATTAAAGCCGCTCAACAACTTGCTAGATGACATGAATTTTGTTGAGTAATATTTCTCTTGGCTTTTTTCAAAAATATTATCCTCAAGTATCTGCTGGGCTTTTGCCAAATCTAAATTTGCTTTCGCTCTTAATTCATTTGACTGTTTAATCAGCTCGTCAACATTTGCTATTAGCTTTTTTGGGAAATCGAGTATCGGTAACTTTGATAAAGTTTTTGGTTCAATTCTTGGGATTACTGATCCGTAGATGTAAGACTGGATGTAGTTGTAAATGGTAGAAGATGCTAGATACGCATAGAGAAAACCTGCAGGTAATTTTGCCTCATCTGGCATTACTCTAATAATATCTTGCGATCCCAGTAATCCATTCATGTCTTTCGATATGTAACGGATATTTCCGATCGATCCTGGTGAACCAGCACAACTAACCAGTATTTGTCCTTCAGTCAGTGTCATTTCACTTACCCGAGGAGTATATTTTTTGGATATTATTTTTGCTTCCCCCCGGGGATTAAAATGCATCATGTGCTGGGCTGATATATAAGGAATTCCAAATTCGGAATTCTCAATAAACACCCTTTTGAATATTCCTCCGGTAAAAACGTCACTGGTAACATCCTTTAATGTTCGACTTTTGACACCGTTCTTATTAGAAGCTGAGATTCGCAATTTCCCTATATTAAGGTGATAGGTCGGCTTGATTATATTGCCATTCACTTCAATTTCTTTTATATTGATAGTCGCTGACTTCATACGAATTGTTAAAGGTGGTTAACTGCTTTTTTATACTCTTTTACGATGGCTGGGAGATCGTCGTCTAATTGCCTAATTTTTTCGATTCTTGATTTTAATTCCTTCTTACCATACTTGTTCGTGATGAGATATTGCTTTTCATTTTCATAAAGTGATTCTGCCCCATCTTGGTCTTTGCAATAAATAGGATTTCCTCGTCTGTCCTTGCCTAACTTTTCTGCAATTGCCATAAATACATCATAAGTGATATTTTTAAGTTTTTCATCAAGTGTTTTCTTCTGGAGAAACAAAATAGAAGCTTGTACTCCCACCTGTGGTAAAAAAGCTTCAACAGCCAAATCGATGGAGGCCAGTACCTTAAAATTTTTTAATATCCAGTCTCTTACGTACTCTGTGTTTGGATTACCGAGTATTCCATCTGGCAGTACTATTGCCATTTTACCCCCGGATTTTAAAAGCTGGCAGCACTGGTCGATAAAGAGTATTTCCGGAGGTTCGCTAGCGCTGATGCCTGTTTTATCCCATACACCTGACCCATTCTTTTTCCAGTTTTGTCCGAGCTCAAATTGTTTTAAAATTTCAGGATCGTTCACTGGGATCTTCGTTCCAAAGGGAGGGTTGGTAAAGATCAAGTCAAACTTTCCTCTTGCATCCTCAAAAGTGAACGGGAATTTCTTATCTGCACTTTTCTTTACACTTTTCGCTACTGCTTCCTTCACCTTTTGTAACTCGTTTTCATTATCCCCATTAGGATACGCAAGGGAGTTAATATGGAAGATATTTGCATGTCCATCACCGGCCATCACCATATTCATTCTAGCTGCCTTCTTTAGATCCGGATCAAAATCAAATCCAAAAAGATATTGTTCTGCGTAGTCTCTAACTAATTTATTAACCTCCGGGCTGTTCATTTTTTCCTGCAGCCAAGGACCTTCTAATTTCGGGTGTAGCCGTTTCACGATTTTCTTTCTTACGTGATCCAAAACCATTACCAGAAACCCACCCGAACCACAGGCGGGATCTAGTACTCGCTGGTTCTCTTCCGGATCAAACATTTCAACCATGCATTTAACGATGTTCCGGGGAGTAAAGAACTGTCCGGCTTCCTGCTTTAAAGTATTTGAAACGATTGTTTCATATGCAACACCCTTTACATCAACGGTCGCATCTAAAAACGAATATTTGGCTAGTTCCGAAGCTATGTATGCTAACCCTTTATCAGTAAGGCTAATTTGCTCGTTACCATCGAAGACCTCTGAAAATAATTCATCTTCCTTTAACTTAGAGAAAATGCTTTTAATTCGCTTTGCTACTTTTGCTCTTCCTTCAGATGTGTTCTGCTCTTTAACACCAACCCAAAATTCTCTTCTATAAGACTCACCTGTCTCAATGCAAATGAATCTTCGTTTTTCGTCGTAGATTTTACAGAAGATCAGGTTGAGTAACTCCCAAAATGCTGTTTTTTTCATTCCTTCATTACCATAGATGTAATCGTGACATCGTTTGAAAACTCGGATCAGTGAATCATTGGCTGGCTTACGGGCAACCATTTTATCTGATCTATCAAGATCTTCTATGGTTTGTCCTTCACCAGGAAAATCTGATAAATCCTCGAAATCAATATTTCCAAAGGCATCTTCTGTTTTTTGAAGAAAATGATAAGTTTGTCCGTTTGTCCAAAGACCAAATTCGCAGTTGTCTGATACGCTTAATGCATTTTGAATAGTAGCTTCCAAGCCATTCCTACGATCAGTTTCCTTGATTTTCTCGTCTTGAACAATACATACCCTTGCCAAATGTTCCTGTTCATGTGGCTTACCCTCGTCAAAGACAACAAGATCGATCCTTTGTTTTTTTGCCTTACCGGAGTCGGGATCAAAGCCTGCAATTGTGAAATCTCGTTGCATATCCGTCATGTCAAATCCATACTCTTCATTGAGCATACGAATTAAAGATTGCAAAGTTTCCTCTTTTGGTTTCGCTGCTTTTATGTCTCCTGTTAAAAGACAAATAATCTGGTTATCTTCCAATACAACTTCCTCTTGCAATTCAGCGGTTGATTCTGCTTTTGTTTTAGCCATACAGTTAGTTTTTTAGTGCTATTGCTTTTTCCCAATAGAAAAAAGCTTCAGGGTTTGATTTCTTTAATTTATTTAGCCAGTTAAATTCAGGCGTTATTGTTATTTCTTTGACTTTGACAGGTGATTTAAATTTTTTAATCCCTATATCTAGTGTATGTGTTGAAGGTTTTATCATCTACTAATGTTTGGCAAATTATCTAATTATTTGCCAATGTTTTGTTTATGAGTGATTCAATTTTAGGTAGCTGGTTTCGCCTTCTAGCATATCGTTTGATTCTACTAGTATTGATTGAGTATTTTGATCTCGCTGTCTTGAAAATATACTCAATTTCGCTTTGCTGTGCAGAAAACAGATCTTTATCTGCAATGCAATCCACAAGCAATTTTTCAAGTGGTGCGATCTTAATACCGCTCTGCTCTATAATGGGGGACTCCGATATCAGTGACTGAACTATTATGACTTCATTGAAGTTTGCTATATACCTATTGAATATATCTTCAGTGGGATTCAAAAAAACCTTTTTACTGACGTCTGTCATAGTATCAAATACCACCTCTGCCGAATCCTTTTCTACTTCAATTACAAGGTAGTAGGGTAATAACTGGTGTAACATAAAGTCATTTAACCATCTGCTATCCCAAACACAGATTTGGGTATAGGGAAACTCTTTGATAATTTTATTGTGAATTCGCTTTAAAGAAGATGAAACTATTGGTTGAAAATTATTCTCTGAAATGATACTATATAGCCCCTGCCTAGGACTGTTAATTAAACCGTTCTTTTTTAGTTGATGTAACCTCCATGTAAATGAAGAAGGAGTGACACCAGGATCAGCGCAGTAGACATAAGAAAACAGGTCCCTTTTGGACAATGTTTTTTGGATATGCAAAGCATCTAAAATTACTTGGTTATGGTCTGTCATCGAGATTCATAAAAGGTTAAAATCATTAGCAAAATACTAAACTTTGGCAAAATCATACATTTTTTGCCAAAGTTTAATTTAACTACAACAGATAATTTCCCTAATAATGAAAATTCCTTTTCCTCTTTCCAGAAAAGTATTTTGGGTTTATAAAGATTTATGTAAAATATTTTTCATTTTAGTAGCAAGAAAGACATCAAAGCTATTGTTGACATCCAATTTTTATCATATTAAATGATATCGCTGTTTACCAATCTCATCAGTAAAAACCGTAAATATTTTAGAAGTGAAAATGGTCATAACGTTGAAAACACCCGAACATACTTACCTCTAAATGACTAACATTCAAAGCCTTTTAAGTAAAGACAGTAAATAAAAAGAATATAATATTTTTGAAGAAGTAAAAGTTTGTCGGAAGGAATAGTGATGAATTATTTTTGAAACAGATGTACATCAGTCTAATTTAAGCAGCGCTTATCTCGCGCCTTTGAGGTATCAAAGCCTGTGTACTTTGAAATATTGTTTCGTTTTCAAAACTATCCAAATAGTTCCTTGTTGTTTTAAGCGTTTCGTGACCAAGCAGCTCTCTAATCAATTCTAAACTTGAACCAGTTCTTTTAAGAATTGTTGCGAAACTATGTCTAGCTGACAAGGTGGTAACTTTGCCTTTAAACGCTAATAATTTTCCAATGGATTTTAGATTCTTGTTTATCCTACGTGTAATATTATACGCAACCCGTTTCTTCTCCTCTTCAGTAATGCCTTCATAAAAGAAAGGAAAAACATAATCTGTCAATTCACACGGTTCAACTGAGTAGGATTTAATAATAGCTAAGGCATCTGGCTTCAAAGAGAATACGACTTTCTTGACAACTTTTACGGAACGCTTAGTTTTTTCCCGGATATAGCTACCAAACTCCCCATCAATATTCTCCCATTTCAAATTAAGTATATCGGTGACATTCAACCCATTGCATAGGTAAGAGAATTTCCACATGTCTAGAGCAAAAATTTTGTTGCCTTTATATCTGTCATTTTCACTTGGTTCAAAAAAGTAGAGCGCAGATATGTCTTCCTTAGACATAGCCTTTTTAACATTTGTGCCTGCGGGAATTTCATACTTCCCCTCTTGCCTTTTTCCAAATGGGTACAAATCCCTATGAACAAGCTTTGCCCTTATGGCAATATTAAAAATAGCACGCAAATTTCTTAGGTAAATTCCGATTGTTGAATACTTGTTTTTTTTCTCTAACATCCAGGTTTCGTAATCCTTTAAGCATTTAGGAGTGACGTCTGCAAATTGCATTCTTGGTTTAAATTGTTCCAAAGATGCCAGGGCACATTCGAACAAAGTGGCTGTTCCAATTCGTTTTTCCACTTTAAGTTCTTCTATCCGTTGTTCAAAAATTCCGCTTATACCTTTGGTAACCGCCGAGTTTTGTTTATAGACCTCTTCAAATAAATAGAATGTAAAAACATTTAAACCCTCAATGCAGGTATCTATCTTTCTTTGCGCCCTTTCGATAATTTTATAAATTATCATTTCATCAGCTGTCCTTTTCTTGCCATTTATGATACGTTCAAATTGCTCAGGACTAAGCTTTTTATTGTAAGCTTCATAATATTTCGACCTTCTATTGAAAGTCACTCTTATTTTAGCCCAGTACAGATTTTGATCGTTGGGGCGAGTCGTATCTAATATAGGTTTTGTGGTGACCATGATGCAAAATTATGCACCAAAGATATAATTTATGCACTATATGCATATTGTATGTGCAGAAACAATGTAGAAACATAATTAAGAATTGACAACAAATATCAAAAAGCAACTGGAACAACCTGCTCTCCTAATTCTAACATTATCAATAAGATGTGTTATTTTATATTGTTTTCTTTTCCTTGTTTTTAATTTAGCCTTTTCCTGTTAATCAGAGGGTCGCTGGTTCAAGTCCAGCAGGGGGAGCCTCACTATACAGCCTCGCAATTTTTGCGGGGCTTTTTTGTTGCAAACCCTTATCCAGACTGCATATCAGGCTAAAAACCTCGTTGGTTTTTGTGGTGTAATACTCGTTTTTAGAAAATGTTAGTTTTTCAGGAAATATTACACCAATTAGCTTATGCTTGGTGCTGAATGTAGCAGTAGTATAGTATTCGCTAAGGTTTTGTAAAAGGCCTGTACTATAACTAACATATTTATTGAGGTCGGGAGAAACTTTTGTAAAGGTAGCATGTTGCATTATTAGCTCGTTTTCTTCATCCTTTAGCCTTTTTATAATACGGCTATAGTTTTCATCAGATATGTTGCCATCGGCAAACTTATCATCCATATTATTAATGCGCCCCCTCACTTCTTCAATTTTTACCTCAACCAGCCTTCTACGGCCGAGCCTATCTCCATCTTTTGTATTGAAAACATCAGCTAAAACATGTTTAAATAATTCTATTACCTCTTCTGATGGTTGAAAAGTTTGCAGGTATTTTTGTAATACAATGTGTGCATTATCGGCATTTACACGGTGATTACAGGCATATTTTTGTTGTTGGCAATGATAATATGGAAAACTGCCTCCATGACCGTTCTTATTTATGCTGCCAGTCAGAACCTTTCCACATTGAGGACAAATTAAATGCCCTCTTAACGGCAAGGCTTCATTAACAGCATTTTTAGGTTGCTTGTAAGGTTTTCGTTTACCCTTTAATACATCTTGTACAGTATAAAAAGTATGTTCATCTACTATAGCTTCATGTAGACCTTCTACCAACTCTTCTTGTTCATCTTTATATGCAGGTACCAATACTTTCCCTATGTATAATTGATTGCTAAGCATATCTAAAAAGGATTGTTTAGTTAAGCGTAATCCTCGTTGTTCTGCATCTTTCCTTACTTCTTCGGCGGAGTAAATACCTTTGCTGTATTGTTCAAAAGCCCAAGTAACAACTTTTGCTATTTCTCCGTCAGCCTCCATAATCCCAGTTTCCTTATTTTTTATGTAGCCTTTAGGTGGTTTTGCAACAAACTTTCCCTTTTTCATTGCCTGACGCATACCTCGTTTGGTATTATCACTACGCATCATATTATCATGCTGTGCTGCACCGGCCTGTATTAACAAAGGCAAAAATTTGGAGGTTTCGGTAAAGTCCAAAACCCCCTCTGCTAATGAATACACTTTAATATTTTGTCTTGAAAGCTGATTGGCCAAATTGTAAGCATCAAATACATTTCTGCTAAATCGGTCAATTTTTGTTACAATAATTGCATCAATGGAGTTTTTTTTATCGTAAGCAAAAGCTAATAAGTTATTTAACTCAGGCCTGTTGATGGTTTTTGCCGAAAAGTCTTCTAAATATTCTTTTACGACCTCTATGTTATTTGCGCTACAAAACCGTCTGATTTGATGTACCTGTTCTTCTCTACTGTACCCTTTCTCAGCCTGTTCATCTGTTGATACTCGTGCATACAATATTGCTTTTTTCATTCTTTGCGTGTTTAAACTGTTCATAAGCTATTTCTCCAAATTGGTATAATAGCTGTAAAATTTGTTTTACTTGTTCTGTTGTGTACTTTTTTTGTTTTTTGTTTAAAATTTTAATTGCGTCATTTAATAATAACATTTTGAATTAAACTGCGCCAAACTTCTGTGTTGTTCAGTAAGTTTTGCATACTTCAAATATGTCCGTGTTGTTCGGTACATTTATATTAATTCATTTATGGTTGTTGTTTTGTCGTACGAGTTATTGATATTTCTTTATTGTTGTTTGTTCTAAAGATTAACTCCTGATATGGGCTTGTTATAAAACTACTCAGGTATTGATGTGCCTCTTGAGTAGTCATTTTTTCAACACTTTGGATTTCATATATTTTACCGTCATCCTGTTTTACCGTAATTTGATTTATTTGTTTGTTGTTGAGCATATTTAGAACAGTTAGTTCATTTTCGTTGAGTAATTTTAGTCCTGCTTGTTCCTGCCCTTTAATATTTAAAACATAACTAAATACAATATCCGAGATACTTACACCAATTCCAGTAGTAAATATTTGGTCATAAACTATATTAAATATTTTTCCTCGGTCAGCTTGTTCTGAGAACAAAAATTGGCAGCCATTTTCACCAATATATAGGGTTGCTTTTGATCTTGCCATTACCGTAAGAAGTATATGGTTTAAAAAATTGTTTAGGGTATTCACTCTTATACCGTTTAGCAATAATACAGGCTGCTGCTCTCCTTTAAATTGAACTCCTTTGTTTAGCCCTTGGAAGTTGGAATAGGCAAATAACAGTTTGGGTACTACGTTTTCCAGGTTGCAGCCCATCGATACCAGCTTCTTTAACAATTCAAACCACAGGCATTCGATTACCGAATATTTACGCCACTCATCTGCGTCCTTTGGTAGGGATAAAAGTAAGTATCCTTTATTTTCCCAATATTTTATAGTTGCATACGTCAATCCCAGCGATTTGGGATTAACAATAGGATTAAGGAGGTATGCAACTAAACTGTCCATGTGTTTCTTTGTCATTTCATTTACCCCATCCATTTTAGTATTTGTGAACAGATTTACTGTTTCCTCCAATAATTTTTGTTTGATATTCATTTTATGCTATTTAAAATCAAAGGTACGATGAAAATTACAAAAAATGAATGTTAACATTCATAATTATAAGTTAATTTTTATAATAAAATTTCTAACTTCTTATTTTTCAATAATTAGTTTAATAAAGAAAGTAGAAAAATATACTCTATAGTAAGTTTCAGTGATTGCAGGGGACTTAAAATTAACTATTTGAAAAACAATACATTAAAGTCAATTACGCAAGGGAAGAGAAAGAGAATATGAAAAAAAATATAAAGGGAAATTAAAAGGGAGGTGGTTTTTTTAAAAATATACAAGATAAAATTACAAATAAACTATCCACATTTTATAAAATTGATGTAAAAGTATTTGGGTTGTTTTGTAAATTTGTTTCATGAAGCTAATTTTTCATAAACCAATTGGCCCAAGGCAAAAGGCAAAGGCGACAATTCACTCAACAGGGAAACTAGGTTTTTCTTCTGAGGCGGAAAATATGCTTGCATTAAATGAAAACGCAGCCATCAAGATTGCCACAAACGAAGATGATGGAGATGAAAATTTGTACGCCGTTATTGAAAAGAAAATAGATGAAGAATCCTTCGAGGTTAAAAAGTCGGGAGGCTATTACTACATAAACGCAAGTGGGCTGTTTGATAGTTTAAAAATAGACTATAAGGCAGACAAAATAATTTTTGATATTGAAGAAATTGAAATGGATGGACAAAAATTGTTCAAATTCAAAAAAAGAGTTATTAATAAAAAGAAAATGGAAGATGAGATAAATTAAAAAATTAAAGCCGTTTGTTTGCAGCAAACGGCTTTTCAGAAAACATTTAAATTAAGTAGCAGTGGACGGCTAAATCTTACAACCAAAGGCTCATCACCTTTGAGAATGCTTTTCTGTTTCGTATTGTAAATGTATGTATTCAATTTGAGATAGACAAATTGCTACCTTTTTATGGTACTCCTGCAAGAACGAACAAAATGCAATTAACCCATTAAAAAGTAAAAAATGGCAATTTTAGAAAAAGAAACATTTCATTCAGAAGAGTTTGGTACTGGCGACTTTACAACGAGTAAACAAGTTTTAAAAATGCTTGATGGAACAGATTATCAAGAAGAACTTAAAACCGTATTAGGTATTAGCGAGAAAAATACTCAGGTTTACAAAATCGGCAATTCAAAACAATTGTTAGAGGCTATTAATATCCTTGATAAGCAGTGTTCAAAAGAAGATATAGTAGTAAAAAGAAAGAATGTACACTTAAAGAAACTACTTGAAGGCGAGAAGGCAATATTTGAAATTTTTGGAATAGATAACAAGTATCTTTTAAAAGAAAACAAGTCGGATTTACTGGAAGCTGAAACAACTTACTCTGCTAAGACGGACTTGTTGGATTATTACCATTTTAACAAGTTTGCAAACTACTGTAGTGATTTGCAATATGAAGACCTTGTAGGAACAATTAACAGGTATCTTATAAAAGTAAATCAAAATAATGATGAGGGTGTAAAGTTGAGAATATTGCATAAGACGGACGATAAAAAATTTTACATTAGAGCGACCACGTCACCAAGTGAGTACAAAAATTTTGGAATTAACTTTTCTGTTGCAGTGGCTTTAGCATCGCTTGATAAATATGTTGAAAGTGCGAAGCATGATATTTATATAAGTAATTATTGTGTTGATGACTCAAGTATTTATGTATGTTTTACTTTTAAAAATCCAGTACCAGTAGCAAGTAATATTTCATTAACCTTTAGCTTGATTTTAGAAAACGATGAATTAAAGCGTGGTGCAGTTTCATTTAATGGATTATTTAAACTAACTATAACGGAAAAGGGTAAAACCAGCCAAATCTACTTAAAGCCAGAAGGGATAAAAAAGGACAAAGCCTATACCGAAACTGATTTGCTAACCTATGCCCATAGAGGTAATGGAAATACTGTAATGGAAAAAATAAGTGAATTGCCATCCTTAATAGACTACTTTATAAAGCAGGTAAGCGAAGATGCAAAAAAAATTGCGCTTATTAAAAGCCCAGACTCTGTAAGGAGCTTAATCTTTGATAAAATAAAATTCGCAAGGCAGGAAGTGTTCAGCAAAAAGTATAAAGAACAATTTAAAAAGCGAATGAGTATTAGTGTGGATAGCTTATATAAACTTTTTGAGCTATTACGAGAGGTAGATGAGCTTTTCGAAAACGATGATGTTATTTCCAGAGATTATTGGCGGCAAAAACTATATAGAACATTAATCGATAGGAAATAGCCGAACAGAATAAAGGATTAAACTCCTGTATTGTAAGTTCAAAAAACTATTTTTGCAATGCGCTATTAACCAAATAATAGCGTATAAAATATTTAAAGTCTTTATTTATATAGACCTGTCTTAGAAACGTCGAAACTTCAAGAACTACAGGAAAGTATAAGTAAAGGGTTACGCTACGGCGTGATCCTTTCTTTGCTTTGTAGTTCGGGCTTTCGACGGCCTCTAAGACAAGCAAATGATTGGACACGCTTTTTTATTTTTTGTAACCTTTTAGAATATTTTGAACTATGAAACGGCTATTAATTTATTTACCGCCCCCTACCTATAACCACCACAATTGTAATACGGAAACCCGCAAATCTACAGTTTACCAAATATTTACTTTTAGACGGTTTGCATCCACAGTTACATCTGATTCAGGACTAAACTACCAACCATGAGAAAACTAACTACTATTACAGCAATACTTTTAACGATTAGTGCCTGTTATTCACCTCAAAGGGGTTTACAGAAAGTAACTACCTCTAAACAAACAGAACAGCATATTAATGACAAGTATGTATTAACAACACCTTTTGGACATAAACTCGAAGTGGAAATGGATTACAAAGTTGGGGAAACTGGTTATATAAACAACGGTTGTAAGGCACAGTTTATCCTTACCAATATCGGTAATAAAGTGTTAGACAGGCAAGCAATGTTTGTAAGAGGTTATACTGTAATTAGAGGAACCCGTTTTGATAGCCTACATTCTGTATCAAGTATAATTTTTGAATTTACAACATCTGATAACAAACGAATTGAAGCATCTTCCAGTTTATCAAATGATAAGTTGCTAATTGGTAATAGTACACAAGCGATAACCGTAAGAGCCGATGTTGGAAGCAGAAACTGTGTTAGCGTTAAACCTGTAAGGTTTGAATTAAGTTATACGGGGTTTCAGTAACAAAGAACACTACTTACAAATTATTTTAACTACCAAAGTTTAAAGGAAGCCTCCCTATGAAGTATTACTTTATCAATCGTAAAAACCAAAAACTCGGACCGTATAATTTTGAGCAATTAAAAGAAATGCAGTTACAAGAGACTGATTTAATTTGGACACAAGACAATACAGATTGGTTGCCCGTCAATAAATTTGGAGAACTGCAACCATTTATTGTTCTAACGCCCCCGCCTACTAAGCGAGAAATTAAACGGAAAGATTTTGTGAATAACTTTAAGAGTTGGCTTTGGGTTGCTTTTGCAGCAGGTTTTTTGTTAGGCTTTGTTTGCTTATACAAGACAAACCAGAAAATTGGTGAAATTAATCACTCTGAATCGGTTTATAATTCAGCTTACTGGTACAATGAGGAACGTTACTACGAAGAAAAAGAAACTGGCCTACTGCAAAGTATTTCTGCACCTTTTAGGGTTTTGCTTACAGAAACGGAATTTTATGTAACGAAAAAAGGAATACTAACATTCAAACTAATGTTTTTCTCAATACTGGATTGTTGCATATTATACCTTGTTTTTTTCAGCTTAGCCCACTTTTCAAAACAGGAGGAGGATGGTACGGAGGTGGAAGTTTTCCATAGAACTAATGATGGGAAGCTGGTACGAGTTGTTTCTAAAGGTACTCGGATAATAGGTGCTAAGGTTTGGATAGAAGGCAATCCAGTACATAACGGGGCTGTTCAATATAGTGTAGAAGATAATATCACAGTGAAACTTGTAGTTAAAGACGGAGCCGTAGTCGACATGAATAGCTGGGAGGAAAACACGTTATTCTCATGGAAAAAATAATCACTCAACTAAAAACAACTTTATGACAACATACGCATCAATGTTTGTGCTTGATCTGGGCGAAGTTGCCACTTTAGATAAAGCGTTAGCAATGTATGAAAAGCATTGCAGAAAGCGACTAAAGTTTGGCTTAATACATCCGTATCGTGGACGTTTGGCAGATATAGAAATTATAAGAAAAAGAATATGGTCAGAGATAACCATGACCAGTACCAATAATTTCGATACGCTTGATAATAACAAGGAAGATGAACCCCCTGCACTTTGAAATTTGTAGTAGGCTTTCCTATTGTTTTGAAGTATGCAGTACAAGGCTATTAGAGCCTGTTTTAGCCCCTGATATAATTTTCAGGGACCAATCTACCACCGAAGGGTTTACCGGTAAAGGAAAGCAAAATGTTTTACAATATTTTGAGGGCTTTTTAGGTAAAGAAAAAAAGCGTAAGCACCCATATAGTAGCCATGTATTTACAGCAGAATATTTTTATGGGGTTAGTATTGGTAGATTAACCCGAAAATACGAAACCAAGATACTTACGGTATTGTGTAAAGACAATAGGATTGAAGCCATAAAAATGCAAGGGATTTCGGTTAGAGCAATGCAAATACATCCCTACCCCTTTTTTGCCGTTGCTCCCGACGAAACTAATTTTTTGACCCTTTGCCAAATTGCCATTGAAGATTACAAGGGGTTACAGGATTTTACCGTAGCAGACGAAGACAGAAAAAGTACATGGGTATATGTATTTAAACCGTTGTATGAATTTCTCAGAACCACTCACAGGACAAGCTCGCTTGCTTCGGAATTTATCATGTTGTATGATAATTGCCCGAATATCTGTAAATGAAAATTTTGTATTTCTGTGTGTACGTTGTGTTGGTTATTACCACTCCGCCACAAGAAAACGGTTGTTTGGGGATACCCCCCACTTTTTTTATATGAGTTGAAAGGTAGTTTTAAAGGGTAGAATTGTAGAATTATTTTGTTGGAAGCATTAAAAGGTTGTTATTATAACAAGAATATAGCATAATTTTTAGTTTACTTAGACTTAAAGTAAGGGAGCTTTATGGTTTAAGGCTATCCATGCAATATATAGGGTAATTACTATTGAAAACACTGTGCAGCAGAGGTATTTAGCCTTGTTTATATGGCAATTAACTCCCTTAAAGCGTATATTTTAGCCAAATCCTGCTCCAAATGGTTTAATAAATTGGTACTTAGGGGAGCTAAAGTAGACAGCCTCGCATTACTTGCGGGGCTTTTCTTTTTCAAACCCTTACCCATACTGCTTATTACGAATCAAGACCAAAAGTTGTGGAGTAAATTGGTCTTTTTGACAAAGAAATAATAATTGGGACAGCAAGTATTCTGCTGTTAATTCAAATCTTCTGACCGCAGCATTTATTTACGCCAGTTTGCAATTCTGATCTCGTTGAGCGAGTTTATATAGTTCACTTCCTGCCAGTAACAGGGGCTGGGAGCGGCCAAAAATCATCCTTTTTAACGATTGGCCGGCCTTTTCACTGAAGCTACTTTTACTGCATAAAAGCTTAAAGCAAATGAAAAAACTGTTATTACTTGTTGCTTTCATATTAAGTGCGGATGCATTGTTTGCCCAGGCGCCCTCCATTCAATGGCAAAAAGCGCTGGGCGGTGCAGATGGCGATATCGCCTCAGATATACAGCCAACTACTGATGGTGGTTATATTGTTGCAGGAAATTCATCTTCCAATGATGGTGATGTAAGCAGCAATCATGGCGGTGCGGATTACTGGATTGTTAAATTAGATGCTGCCGGCAATAAAGTATGGCAAAAATCATTTGGTGGATCTGCAAATGATTATGCTACTTCTATAAAACAAACAAGTGATGGTGGCTACATCGTGGGCGGTACTACATTTTCCAACGACAACGATGTAAGCGGCAACCATAATCCGGATTCTGATGGCTGGGTGATAAAATTAGATGCATCAGGAAACCTGGTATGGCAAAAAGCCATTGGCGGTGTAGGCGGAGACTTTATTACAGCCATACTGCAAACCAACGATGGTGGTTATGTAGCAGGGGGATATTCTTCTTCCAACAATAGTGATGCAAGCGGCAACAATGGCTCGTTCGATTTCTGGACGATAAAATTAGATGCTTCGGGAAATATATCATGGTACAAAATGATTGGTGGATCCCAGGACGATAGAGCACGTGCTTTACAACAAACAGCAGATGGCGGCTATATAATAACCGGCTCCACTGCGAGTGTTATAACTGGGGCAAGAGATTGCCTCATGGCCAAATTAGATGCTTCAGGCAATATTGCCTGGCAAAAAACACTGGGAGGAACCGGCAATGACGAATACAATTCAATACAGCAAACCATAGATGGCGGCTATATTGCAGCAGGGACTACCGCTTCTAGTAATGGCGATGTAACCGGCAATCATGGCGGCGATGATTACTGGCTGGTCAAATTAGATGCATCGGGCAGTATCACCTGGCAAAAAACACTGGGAGGCTCCGGTACTGACTGGAGTTATGCTGTACAACAAACTACTGATGGCGGGTATGTGGCATTGGGGGTTTCAACTTCTACCGACGGCGATGTAACCGGGACCCATGGTAACGGAGACTTTTGGTTAGCGAAATTGAATACATCAGGCAATCTTACCTGGCAAAAATCATTTGGAGGAACAGGGGGCGATTACGGATATGCCATCAGTCAAACCGCCGATGGCGGCTTTATTACAGCCGGTTTTTCTAACTCCACAGATGGAGATGTTACTAATAATCATGACAACGGAGATTTTTGGGTAGTGAAGCTGGGTGCAATCAATGTGCTGCCGGTAACATTTGGAGATATCACAGCTGCCATTAAACATACTAAGCTGCTGGTAAACTTCACCACCGTTTCCGAAAAAAATAACGACCGGTTTATCATCGAAGCATCAAAAGACGGAATACATTTTAAAGAAACAGGTATCATCACATCCCTTGCAAAAGATGGCACCTCTACTGTTCCTCTACAGTACAGTTTCAGCATGAACTATGGCGGCCTGGGTATGGCAGGCGTGGGCTTGTTTACCATATTATTATTACCCTTCACAAAGAAGGGCAGGCTGGTTGTAGTGATGACATTTGCCTGTATAGTTTCATTTATTTCGTGTAAAAAGAATACGGATAAAATAAGCAGTGGTGTTACAGACAATGTTTTTATAAGGATTGCGCAGGTAGATAAGGACGGAACAGCATATTATTCTAAAATAGTTAAGGCTGTGCAGGAGTAAAACACCATCGGTCTAAAGTTTATGCTTACTTTCTTGCCCCTCTCTGATTGAGATGAGGCAAAAAATCATTCTTTTCTTAGCCACAATAATGGCTACAACTGCCTTTGCGCAAACCACCGGGATTGGCGGCAAGTTCAAAAAAACGATAGAAGTACAATAAAGCCGGCGGTACGCAATACGTTCCCTATGATTCTTTTTTCGGATCAAATGCTCATTACAAATCTCACCGGAGGGTTTGACAATACTGCAAATATTGAATTGAAACGTCGACAAATACAAATGTTGCCGAGTCTCGTAATGTGATGAACAGTAAGTAAAATTAAATACAAAATCTACAGGCAAGAACTACGTTCACTGCAATACATTTAGTTGTCTGGTAACCCGCAAAATTCTAGTAAATCCTCGGACAAGTGGTTAGATAACTGTCCAAAAGGGGAGCCAAAAGGTCAACTAAGGTCGGCCTTTTTTAATGCCCCATCCAACCACCCGTAGTTACCCTTTTCTTATTTACTTATTCATTAAGCTCCCATCAGCTTTTTGTGCTTTTTGCCCCAGGTCTCCAGTTGCCGGATCAGCGGCTCGAGGTCCTTGCCGATCTTTGTAAGCTCGTATTCCACGCGTAGCGGCACTTCAGCATACACCGTTCGCTTCACGATCTTCTGCTGCTCCAGTTCGCGCAGTTTTAAGGTTAGCATGCGTTCTGTTATACCCGGTATTTTTTTCCGCAGTTCACTAAACCGGTGTTTACCGAGCACCAGATAAGAGCAGATGGCCAGTGTCCACTGCGTTCCCAATATGCTGGCCGCATATACTTCCGGACAGGCGTCATTCATTATTTTCTTATTCTCGAAATTGGTCGAACTCACTTTTATTTGTCCCATCACTTACTTTATTTATAGTACCCTACAATCCGCTGCAAAGATACCAGATGCATAGCAACCTCTTTAATTTTGTAACATGAAAACGCTGATCATTATTACCCACCCGGATATAGAGAATTCGGTTGTTAATAAAAGATGGATGGAAGAATTGAAGAAGTACCCGGACCAATTCACCCTTCATCATCTCGACGCAATCTATCCGGACGGCATCATCGATATCGCCTCCGAACAGGCTTTGGTAGAAAAATATGAACGCATCATTTTCCAGTTTCCTTATTACTGGTTTTATGCACCGCCGCTATTGAAAAAATGGTTTGACGAAGTACTGCTGCACGGTTGGGCTTACGGCAGCAAAAGCGGTTACAAATTACAGGGAAAAAAGATAGCGCTGGCGATGAGTATCGGTGTTGATGAAGAAGAATACGCACCCGGTGCGCGTTACCGGTATGATATAAAAACACTAACCGCACCTTTTGAATTGACATTTGAATATGTCAAAGCTGACTACCGTCCACTTTTTGCCTTCTACGGTCTGGAATATCACCTGACCAACGAACGCCTGGAACAAAGTGTAGCAGATTATCTCGATTATTTGCGGAAATTCTAAACCATGTCCTGTTACAGAAATTCATACTGAAGCTTCCCGGAAATCCGGTTATAATGATCTATCATTATGCATTCAAAGATAGATTGATTCAATTACTGAAAATCGCATAGGGCGTGTAGCAGATGCTAACAAGATATTAGCAAAACAAGACTGAAGCGCAAAACTTCGGCTTTTGTGGCTGTATTGAAGTTTTGTACATTTATAGAGTTGAAGCATGTCTTGGCTTACTGCCTTCAACAAGGCCGAGGTTGGAATAGCACGATCATTGTGATTGATGAGCTAATTACTTCTTCTTAAACGTAAAACAGCGAAACACGTGGGTAACGCATTAAATGAAAACAAATGATAGAAGACTACAAAAAAATGGAACTGTTTGGAAAATCATTGATGCAGCGGATTGTGTTAAAGCCACCTTTTAAATATGACTTCCCCGTTGCAGAACAAGCATGCTTTTTATTTGTACGACAAGGAGCATTTGCTTATCATATCAATGATGAGTCAATAAACATTTCCACCCATTACGCCCTGCTACTGAATTGTATCCATTCCGCACAGCAACTGCAGCATACACAATCAAAAAATAGCTGTGAGGTAGTAATTGTCACTTTCCATCCGGAGATCCTGAAAAAAGTTTACGACAGGGAGCTTCCCCTCATATTGCAGCCTTCTCAAAAACTCATCACCAATAAATCAAGCGAAAAAATAAATAACGATTTCCTGATTCAAAAATACATTGAGGGCTTGTTGTTCTATTTTGAAAACCCCACGCTGGTAAACGAGGACATATTGATATTGAAATTAAAGGAGGTGATCCTGTTGCTTTCGCAAACACAAAATGCAGCAACCATACAGGTCATCTTATCGCAGCTCTTTTCACCTACAGCTTATACATTCAAACAAATCATTGAAGCGCACCTGTTTTCACAAGTGAGCATCGAAGAACTGGCGCAGCAAACGAATATGAGCTTATCCTCTTTTAAACGGGAATTTTCGAAATTGTATAATGATACGCCCGCCAATTACATCAGGACAAAAAAACTTGAAAAGGCAGCCGAACTGTTACGGGCTTCTGATGAGCGTATAACCGATATTGCTTTTAACTGTGGCTTTAACGACCTGGCTAACTTCACCAAAAGTTTTAGTGAGAAATATCATACTACACCTACCCATTACCGGCTGAACCAAATTGCCAAATAATTGAACTAATCCACAAAACCATCTTTCATTAGTTACTACAATTTTGCATTGTCAATAATGGCAATCATATTAAATAGTAAAAAAAATGAAACGTACAGCAAATGCGCATTGGTCGGGCACCATTAAAGAAGGCAAAGGCACCATAACCACACAAAGCAATATTCTGAACCAAACCAACTATAGTTTTAAAACCCGGTTTGTTGGAGAAGAGACGGGAACTAACCCCGAAGAATTGCTGGCAGCAGCACACGCAGGTTGTTTTACCATGGCCGTAAGTGCTGCGCTAACAGAAAAAGGATTCGCCCCTTTATCGCTGGACACTGTAGCGACTGTGACAATGGAACACTTAAGTATCACCTCTGTACACCTCTCTATTACCGGCTCTGTGGCTGACATTGATGCCGAAGGATTCGAAGCAATTACTAAAGGCGCGGAGCAAAACTGTTTGATATCGCAGGTGTTAAGAATACCCATCAGTTCAGAAGCTCAGTTATTATCTTAAGTAAACTCTGTTTAAAATCCGGTTCACTCTCCACTAAAGACATTACTATGGGATTATCTAATTTAGGCATCTTTCATACCCTCATTGGCGTAATAGCCATTGTGGCCGCAATCATTTCGTACCTGCGTTTTGGTAAAATAAATTTAGCACACAGTACGGGCAAAATATACTTCTACCTAACAGTAGCCACTTCGCTGACAGCGCTGGGCATATCCAAAAACGGAGGCTTCAATCCGGGCCACGCATTCGCCCTATTTATTGTAATCCTGGTAGGGATAGCATACTTTCTATATGCCAGACAACAACAAAACAGCAAAGCCCGCTTTATAGAGAACTTTTGTTTATCCTTTAGCTTCTTCCTATCCTGGGTGCCCACCATCAATGAAACGCTTACCCGGGTACCGATTGGGCACCCGCTGGCAAAAGGGCCTACCGATCCGATAATTACTAAAACACTTCTGGCGTTATTCGTACTGTTTGTAGCCGGGTCTGTTTATCAATACAGGCAGCAAAAGAAAATAAATGCAGCTTTGGCTAAATAGCCTTTTACTGAAGGCAGCGTTTTCGCAATAAACAGTTGGTATAGATGGTGATTTAAGGAAATATACCGGTCCTTTATGAAAGGAAAGCAAGATAGAACGCTTTCCTTTTTTGTAAACTCCCTGCGGATAAAGGCGTTTAGTAAAACAACTATTCTTGCACACCATACCTTTCATAAAGTGTCGAAAGCCCTTCTTCTTTAACTAACTATGCATACCTGCCAGGTATAAAGGTATATTGGCAGAACAAATGTCATAAGTATAATTGCTTAAGCCATTTAAAAGATGTACCGGGCTGGATCTACAGTAACCCCTCCTGTGCAGCCTGTTGAATCGTACGCACGGTTGGCTTAAAACCGAGACTGCGGGCAAGCGAACTATCGGCATGCAGCTGCCAGGGATTCTGCAATGGCTCTGCTGATGACTCCATCTTCTCTCCGAGAATTTGCAACAACTCGTAAATGGTTGTGGGAGCTTCATCAGAAATATTAACAGTCTTTCGGTCCATTACACCGTCTAAAGCCATGGCTATAGCAGTATAAATGTCGCGATGATGGATCGTGCTCATCCTCATGGCCGGGTGGAACTTTGCGTCAACAACATGGCGGGGTAACATTTCCAGGTGCCCGTCGCCATCCCCATAAACAAAAGTAAATCTTAAGATCGCCCAGTTGATTCCGCTTTCACGCAATTCTTTTTCCGCTGCTATTTTACTCGCGGGGTAAGCATGTATTGCTTCAACAACATCATCTTCCCTGCCGGGGTGTGGATTGTTACTATTATAAACATTAGATGTGCTTGCCATAATGAATCGTACATCAGGTGCATGCGTTTTTGCCGCTTCGATAAGGTTGCGCGTACCCTCCAGGTTAACCCTCCAGATCATATCAGTGTCGTGGGTGCGAAACACAGCTGCCAAATGGATGATCGCTGACATGTCTTTAACTGCGTTTGAAAGGGATGTTGTATCAAGCAGGTCCCCGTTCACTGCGGTCACCCCTTCAGGTAGCATTTTACCACCACGTATTAATGCATAGCAATCAAATCCTGCATTGACAAGCCTTGGCAAAAGCCTCGCTCCGACCAATCCGGTTACACCGGTAACCAGTATTTTTTGAGATTGTTTAATCATATATTTTTAATTGATGAAAAACAAAGTTCAAAAGTATAGCGGCAATAAACCCGGACAAAAGTTGATGAGTTCAGGACAAATCCCGGAAGAAACCAGCTACCGTTTTCCCCGTTGCTTTTTTAAACAGGCGGGAAAAATAATCAGGGTCATTAAAGCCCAGTTCAAAAGCAAGTGTTTTAACAGATGAAGGTTCGCCATAATGCAGGCGGCGTCTTGCCTCTAATATGAGGCGATTGGTGATAAATGCTTTGGGAGACAGGCCAGAGTATTGCTTCACAATCTGGTATAAGCTATCAGTGCTCAACGCCAGCTTCTCTGCAATCTGGCTGATAGCAGGATGATCGGTAAGATGATTTTCGACAAACACTTTGAATCCAATAAATTTTGAAAGCTTCTCCTCTGCCGGTTTTTGCTGTTCGAAAAAATAGGCTGTATTTATTTCCGTTAATAAACTGTTGAGATGCGCCAGAATAAGTTCGGGTTCTGTATCCGGAGTAGCTAAAAGGTCTAAAAGGATTTCAAAAATGGCCTTCAGCCGGGTAGCCGGAGCTGGTTTAAAACTGATCTTATGCTGATGGAGCGGGTTTAGCAGAAAAGGGTATTGTTTAGGTAACCGGGAAAGACATTCTTCATCGAAACCTAATTTATAATAATCGGTTCCATGTGTGGCAGCCGGTAATTGTTGCATTTGATGAGGTAAAGAGAAAAGTAGTTCGTGGTTTCCTACATCAAATTTTTCGAGGTCAACGCCATGTTGCGTATTGCCATCTACTACAAAAAGAAAAAAGTAATAGGGCAAACGGTTGGTACGCTGATATGGTGCGGCATCCTCTTCTGATAGATGCCCAAAACCAGGAGAAACAATCCGAATAGGTAACTGATTGTTTTGACTAAAATGCTTCAATAACGAATCGATCTTTCCCATAATACAACTACTTACAGTACGGACTTTTAATGTTATAAACCAGACAGGCAATTATTCAAGAGAAAACCAGGCAAAGCCCTGCGGCACCCTGCTATCATACTATCGCCGATGAATAAATTTTTTATCACACCAAAGATAGATATCTATTATTACCCGCAATAAGCCTGTTCCTTTGCCGGTCAGGTCGTGTAATAGTAACTCACACTTGATAAAACAAAAAGACCAGCCCCCGGCCGATCTTTTCGCAAACTTCTATTCAAATCGCTGAAGCATTATGCATCAGGAATTTCAGGTTCCACGAGCTTCGCCAGCTTTTCGAGTGACTCCTGCCAACCGAGATAGCACATAGCAGCAGGTATCATGGGTGGAATATTTTCCTGGGTGATCTTAATATCTGTACCAGCGATGCTTTTTGTAAGCCACACAGTAGTGACCATCTCACCCGGAAGGTTGGGATCGTCAAACTGATCGGTATATTGTAAAAACTCGTTAGGTTTTATCTCCAGGTATTTGCCACCAAAAGAATGGCCGTTGCCTGTTGTAAAATTGGTAAACGACATGCGGAAAGTTCCCCCGGTTTCGGCATTTATTTCGTGAACAGTGCAAAGAAATCCGTAAGGAGGCAACCAGCTGGCGATGGCCAGGCTATCGGTAAAAGCACGGAATACTTTTTCAGGGGAGGCTTTCAAAACCCTGTGTAATGATACGTTGTTGTCAGACATAATATTAGTTTTATCCTACTCGTATGGCTTTTCGGTTTCGCCCGTTTATGTGGTTGCTGCTCCACTCGTTGACAACACAAAGATGGCATCTAAAATGAACAAACAGGGAGTGTATCTGCGACAATTAAGGGGTGATATCCGCTTTATAAAGAGGTTGAACCGCGAAGACGCCAAGACGCAAGGAGTAACATAATATCGTTTACAAAAAACTTTGCGCCCCCGCGCCTTCGCGGTCAAACAACCAATACTATTTCACTCACTATCATGATCCATAAAATCACTATCTTTCTAATTGTAGTTTTGTTTGTAACAGCCTGTAATAACCAACCCATTCTAAAAGCAACAAATAATATGACTATCAACGACACCCCCACCATGACAGCCGGCCACGCCGCAGTAAACGGCATTAGCATGTACTATGAAATATATGGAGAAGGCCGGCCCCTGGTGCTGATACACGGTGGCGGCTCTACTATTCAAACCAGCTTTGGCAGGATCATTCCCTTACTGGCACCTCATCACCAGGTTATTGCCGTAGAGCTGCAGGCTCATGGCCGCACCAGCGATCGCAACATCGAACTTTCTTTTGAGCAGGATGCCGATGACGTGGCTGCATTACTTACAAGTCTGAACATTACTCATGCCGATATTTTCGGATTCAGCAACGGCGCTAACACAGCCTTGCAAATAGCTATCAAGCATCCGCAGCTTTGCCGTAGAATTATTGCGGGTTCTCCACTGCTGAAAAAAGATGGCAGTTTCCCGCAGTTCTGGGAGTTTATGAAACAAGGCACATTCGACCAAATGCCGCAGGCCTACAAAGACGCATTTTTAGCCGTTACACCAGATAGTGCCAAACTGATGACGATGTACCAGAAGTGCGCCAATCGAATGATCTATTTTAAAGAGTTTAGCGATGCTGAGATACAATCCATACAGGCACCGGTGTTACTGGTGAACGGCGACCAGGATGTAGCCACATCACAACATGTAGTAGCTATGTCGAAACTGATACCCCATTGCCGTTTGGCCATTATACCCGGCGGACATGGCGCTTACATGGGAGAAATTACCACTTTGAAACCCGGTTACCAAAGCAGCGACTTTATTGTGCCACTGGTAGAGCGGTTTTTGGAGGATGATTAAGGCTATTTGCAAAAGATGATGACGTCACTTTGATCCGTAGACAATATATCGCCGCTATGCGGCTCAGAACACCTTCGTGAAAAAAACTGCTTTTAATATTATACCGCTACGCGGCATTTATGCGGTTTACTGAACCTCAATAATATTATCAAATCATTCCATGTACACTTTTAAAATAGCATTATGAATTACCCCGGGTATACAGATCCGCATGGCGGCGATATTCATTCAAGCCCTGGTGCGATAATTTCATAAGATCATTTTATGTAATTTTGATAGTATCAAATGATAGTATCAAAATTGAAACCTCCATACGAAATAACGTCTTCCATCCTTGCATTGATCACTGCTATTGCGCAAAAAATAGGAGCAGTAAACGCTAGCCTTCTTGTTAAACAGGATCCGAAACTTCGTAAGCAAAACCGTATCAGAACGATTCATTCCTCTTTAAGTATTGAGGGTAATACCTTGTCGGAAGAACAGATAACTGCTATTATAGAGAATAAAAGAGTGGTGGGACCTGAAAAGGATATTAAAGAAGTACTAAACGCCCTGGATGTTTATAAGGGTATCCGCCTATTTAAACATTACTCCGCAAAGGACTTCTTAAAAGCCCATCAAATGCTGATGCAAGGGTTGGTTGCAGATCCGGGCAAGTACCGCACCAAGGGTGTTGGGATTGTAAAAGGATCTAAACTCGCACACCTGGCTCCCCCGTCACAAAATGTAGGGCATCTAATGAAAGATCTTTTCGTTTATCTAAAAGACCCTTCGGAACTCACACTTATCAAAAGCTGCGTATTTCATTATGAAATGGAATTCATTCACCCCTTTATGGATGGCAATGGTCGAATGGGTCGCCTGTGGCAAACCCTTATATTAATGAGCGAATATCCGTTATTTGAATTCCTTCCTTTTGAAACGTTAATTTCCAAAAATCAAACTGCCTATTATAAGGCACTTTCTAATTCGGATAAAGAAGGAAAATCAACCCGGTTTATTGAGTTCATGCTCGATATCATCAATCAATCGCTTGACGAGTTACTTAGGCATCGTACTAAAAAGTTAAATGAAACAGAACGCCTGGCTGTATTTTTAGAGTCAAACAAAAAACACTTCACCCGACAGGATTATATGAAACATTACACCGAAATATCCAGCGCTACTGCCAGCCGGGATTTAAAAAACGGAGTAGAAAATGGTTTATTAATAAAAACGGGAGATAAAAAAACAACAAGGTATAAAAGTTAACCGGATAGCTACAAAAGTTTAGAAGACATCTTATGGCTATAATATATGGGCTCATCGAAAAAATTATTACCAAAACTGTTATTATTAAAAACTTACTTATTTTGCTGCCCGATTCAACGCTTATCAAAAAATTGGAACGCTAAACATGGAAGAGCAAAAGAAAAATGGCAACGCAAAAAAGAAAGTACTGCTAACCATCATAATAATACTTGTAGCTATAGTGGCTGGATGGTTTATCTATAATGCTGGCAAAAGAAATGGCGAAATAGATGCCTTATCAGGCGATAATGTAGCTTATGCAACAGATGCAACTGCAGATGAGCATGGCCTGGCTACCATGCAGGATTATGAATACTGGAAAGGCGCTACCTTCCGTATCAGCGAATATGATAATATCCCTGTTAATTATAAAAGAGCTATTGTGAAAATATTTATGGATAATAAATATTACGAAAGGGATGGGGAAGATCAATACCACCTGACATCCATCAAGGACCGGGCGCCGAAAATTTATGCCTTTGGCAATTTTACAGGCCGTAGCCAGGAAGGTAAACCCGATATGGCTTTCTTATTAGAGAAACAGGATTTTCAGAGCAGCGCACTCTTCGTTATTTCGAGCCTGGGTGATATTTTATATTGGAAAGAGTATAGCTCAGACCTTCCTATTATTAATGCTTTCAAAAAGGGCAGCAAAATATTTATAGACGAGCCTACCCTGGAGCCATCGCCCCTGGATGGCATCATCATACAATTCAAATACAGTAAGGACGCCCTGGTATACAATAGCCAGTTAAAAACATTTGAACCTTATCATCAATATACCAAAGAGGAATTAGAGAGAGACCACGAAGAAAGCGATGAGCCAGACGTAGAGCCTGAAGAAGCGACCATGCAGCAACCAGACTCGTCAAAAACGGCAGAATAGCTTATTTAAAGAGGAAGCATCGGTACACTTTCCAATCCCAACAACAATTCAGATTCATGCAATAGTGTTACGAGTAACAATTTGATCTGGTGAGGCAGGTAACCGAAATATTTTTTAAAAGCCGTGGTAAAATGCGAAGCATGTTTATAGCCTGAAAGCCTGGCTACCTCTGCAATTTTCATATCCTCATTAATCAGCAATTCTTTGGAGCGGTTCATGCGCTGGGTATGTACATACCCGAAAACGGTAGTTCCAAATACCTGCTTAAAATGCTTCTTCAAATAGCACTCGTTGGTACCTACCTGTTGTGCCAGGTCGAGTAAGGTACACGAACGGCTTATATCAGCATCAATAATATCCTTTACATCGTACATTTTCTCCAGGTTGCTGTCGCTGGTATAAATTTCAGGCATCGCTTTATAGAGCGCTTCATACTCCTGGAACTGCAGCATCAGCAACTCAATAAATTTTGATTTTAAGTAAAGCGTTTTGTAGTAGTTCTTATGCTCAAACAAAAACATATCGTATAAAAGCGACTTCATGCGGGAAGTAACTTCTATGCTTCTTTCATTCAATAGCACGGGGTTATTTTCTTTCAGACTACTGAAAAAAGTTTCGTGCATGGGGTTGTCTGACGAAAGGAACCGCTTAAAATAATCCACCTCGATGTTGATTATATACAGTTCCGAATCTGCCTCCCGGGTCCAGACGTTATCAAATACCTGGGTATTGATAAATATCAGGCCACTTTGGTTATGCTGCACATCTGCAAAGCTTTTACCTGTAAGCCCGTTGTTAAAAACGCCGCGGCATTTAAAACAAAACACCAGGCTTACATACGGTTTACAGCTTTTAATGGAGAAAGACTGGGTTTGAACAGAATTACCCAATATGCGTATAAAATGAATGTCTTTGGTAAGAAACTCGTAAAAATCGCAGTTATAAGGATCGAAAAGGTCGCTGTTATGCGATTCCACTACTTCATGCTCTTCCATCCGGAACAGGTCTGAGTAGGGAACAACAGTTGTTTTCAACGCCTCACCATTAAGCATAGTTTCTACACTTTCCATTACTTATTCTTGCCTTAAAGGTTTCGATCTCATTGCAAAAATCCGCTATTTTCTTCCCGGGCATTTACGGGATGCGGAATTTTTTTCAAAATTCCCGATTGCGTTATTGCTTTTCCGTTTCCAGTAAATGAACCATTTCACCTTTGCACCCTGAAAGTGGCTGGAGGATCTGCAACCACTAAGCTCCGTTTTCAAACGCCGGGCAGACTCCACAACCCTCCACTGGAATAAATAGCGTAAGCAGATGGGATATAACAAAACAATGGTGTGGGTAATAGGTTGCAGCATGGCAATCTTTTTTTGCTTAAACCTGCAGGCGCAACAACCCGCTGTGGTAAAAGGCACGGTGAGCAACGAAAAAGGACAACCTGCAGAAAAAGTAACCATCGGCGTTTCTGAAAAATCCAATTTTACGGTTACCGATGCCAAAGGAGGTTACCAATTATCTCTTCCCGCCGGCAAGCACACTGTTACCGCTACGATGGTAGGATACGAATCGCAGCATGCCGATATTGAAGTAGCCGAAGGCAAGACCATTATCCTGAATATCCGGCTTAAAAAGTCTAAGCCAGAAGACCTCGAGGAAGTGACAGTTGGAGGCGTTACTAAAAAGAGAGCGCTGGAAACCCAGGGGTTTGCAGTAACCGTTATCGAAACTAAAGAGGCTTCGTTGAGAAACTTAACTACTAATGAGCTGCTCGACAGGGCTGTGGGTGTGCGGGTGAGACAAAATGGCGGCGAGGGTTCGCCTATTGAATATAACCTGAACGGTATGTCGGGAAGCACCATTGGCTTATTTCTCGATGGTATAGAAATATCTACCTATGGCTCTTCTTTTAACCTGAATAATATCCCTCCGGCGATGATTGAGCGGATAGAAGTATATAAAGGAGTATTACCCGCGCATTTGAGCGGCAACTATATAGGTGGAGCGATCAACGTGGTAATGAAGAAAGACGCATCGGCCAATAATATTACCGCGGCCCTTTCCTACGGATCTTTTAATACCTACCGGGCCGACGTAAGCACTTTGTACCGCAATCAAAAAAATGGGCTAACGGGACGCGCGTCAGGTTTCTTCAGTCATTCGGATAACAACTATGAAATGTGGGGTAAATTCTCGAAGTACACCTTACCGGGAGGACGCATTATTCGTAATTACCGTACCCGCAGACCTAACGACGAATTTGAAACCATCGGCGGACATTTTGAATTGGGCTTTACCGATGTAAAATGGGCTGACCAGTTTTTTGTTGGCTATAATATATCGGACTCCTATAAAGAAATTCCTCATGGTGTTACTATGACCAAACCTTATTTTGGTCGCTTCAACGAGTACCAGGCGCATGTGTTCAGCTTAAACTATACCAAAAGGAATCTCTTTGTAGATGGGCTTGCCTTAACAGTAAACGCTGTACATAGCATGCGGAATACCTACTTGCAGGATACCGTTAGCTTAAGGTACAATTGGGATGGAACCTTGCTGGTAAAGAACTCAGAAGGTCCGCCCGAAACTTATGGCTACGAGCCAGGAAGAGGTCAGCAGGGGGAGGCTGTGATCAGTGATATTGACCGTACCATTTCCAATATACGTTCCAACCTGGCTTATACGATTGTTTCAGGTCACCGGGTTTCATTAAATCATAAGTTTGAGAACGCTAACAGAAACGATAAAGATCTGCTGAACCCCGCAAGAAGCCGATGGATCACCCAGAACGAGTTAACGACGAATATCTGGGCGCTGAACTATGAATCAGAGCTTTTTAAAGGCAAGTTAAGAACGAATGTTTTTGGTAAATATGCTGTTTATCTAACCGACCAGACTATCCCTGTAAGGGAAACAGAGGGCGTTTTGGTGTATGAAAACAATAAAACAAAACGAGACAACCGGGGTTTTGGTGGTACCCTTTCTTACCAGCCCATTACAAACGGTTTTTTAATCATATCTGCAGAAAAGTCTTTTATCATGCCTACCGACCGTCATATTTATGGTGAGCCGGAAAACAACCTGTTACCTAACCCGGATATTCTGCCTGAAATGGCCATCAACTATAACCTGGGAGCCCGTTATAATATTTCACGTTCCACTAAACATAAATGGTCATTCTATGCCAATGCATTCTGGAGAAACGGGTACGATAAAATCATTCAGCAAACCCGTGTAGATCCGGTAATTGAAGGGCGTGAAAACCAGGTAGAAGATATACAGGTGACACAATTTGTGAATCTATCCAAAACTCAATCCGTGGGTTTTGAGGCGGAAGTGAACTACATTTTCAACAACCGGCTGAATGCCATGTTCAACCTGTCTAAGTTCAACTCCCTGTTCAAAGTAGAAACTGACGAAAGGGGAAATCCTCATAGCCTGTATGACAGACAGGTACCTAATGAACCTTTTTTCACTGTAAACGGCAATCTGCAGTACCGTTTGAACAATATTTTTCAGAAACGCTCGGTGTTGAATCTTTACTATAATGTTGGCTATGTAGCTCCTTTTAGTACGATCTGGATAGAATCGGAATGGTTTACCACACCGGCACAATTTCCCAATGACATGGGCGCCAGCTATCGCTTCCCTACCGGCAAACTGGTGGTGAGCCTCGATTGCAAAAATATTTTCAACGCAGAAGTATATGACAATTTCGGAGTTCAAAAACCCGGAAGAGCCTTCTTCATAAAATTAAATTATACCATCAACAATTTTAATAAATAAAAATGTGGAATAAGCCAGGATATACAATGTTCAATGTTCGCTCGGGCAATTCCATGAGATAAAACCAATAATTATGAACAATAAACTTTTAACAAAAGTTATGTTTGGCGCAGTACTGGTAGCCGGTGCTTTGGGCGCTTGTAAAAAAAGTGATAATCCTGTTACGGAAGGCCCGTCAGGTCCTGATGCATGGGACAGAAAATATATTACATTAACCGCTGCTATTCCTGACGGTGAAGGCACAGCAGGAAATGGCGGTACCATGGCGTATGCGATTACCCTTGACCAGGCCATCAATCCTAATTTTGAAGTAAGTGCAATCGCAAATGGTTATGGATTAAGATCTCAGCGTACGGCCCGTGTGCAAGGATCTGCCAATGGCAACTTCCTCTATAATATCCAGTATACCGGAACCGACGGCGGTATTTTTAATAAATACAAAGTGGAAGGTCAAAAGAATTTTGTTGATACCCGCGAAGAAGTAAACACAGAACCTATCCTCGGATCTTCTCCACGTTGGGTGGTTGCATCCGATGGTATTGGAGTGGGTGTATACGCTTCTACCGTTATAGAAGCTTCGGGTGCAGGTGCGGGTGCAGACTTCATTGATGTAAAAAGCACAGCAAAAATCGCGGTACTTAATTTAAATGATCCTCAAATTACCCGCCAAACTGAATTTACTATTCCGTTTACTCCGGAGCAAACTAAAGCCGGGTATCAGATAGGTCGCATTGATGTACCTGTATTAAACGCAGCAAAAACTAAACTTTTTATTGGATGTAACTTAAGCAGAACGGATCCTACCAAAAAATCAGGCGTTAATGCTACTACAGGTGCTCAAACCTGGACTTCAGGAACAAGAGAGCTAGGAACCGCTACTTTGGTTGTTGATTATCCGTCTCTATCTAATCCTAAATTGATTTATGTGGATCCGGCTATCAGCAAAGTTAACAATCACTCTTACCGCACGATGACCCAGTATGTAGGTACTGACGGACACGTTTACCAGGCAACGGCTACTTCAGGTTCTCAAATCCTACGAATTAGCAGCACTACTAATGAATATGACAACAGCTATAATTTTAATTTAAAAACTGCCTTAGGAGCTGCCAATAACGTAGCTATTGCTTCATGGAGATATATTAAAGATGGCATTGGCATTGTCTTATATACAGAAACAGGAGTAGCCGGCGGATACATTGCTTTGGTTGATTTAAATGCAAGAACAGCTACTAAACTGGTAACAGACAACCAGACAGATGCCGGATTCTCCGGACTTACTGCAGCTCAAAATGGCGGGAAAGCCTTAACCGGAACATTTGGTCAATTCCAACATATTGGATTGGCAGGTGATTATGCATATGTTCCGATGACTCCAAACGGCGTAGATGGGAATTTGTATTTGATTAATTGGAAAACGAAACAGGTTACCAAAGGTGCGAAATTGAAAAACCAATCTGGTAGTTTCTACCTAGGCGCTTACTAACAATACCTCTCATTATCATAAGAGCCTGCTGCGTCTAGTCATGATGCAGCGGGCTTTTTTATGGCAACTTCAGTAGAGCTGATGGAAGAACAGGCTATTGCAAAAACAAGATGTAAAATTTGTCGTAATTTTATTGTATAAACACTAACACAAATTGAACAACAGGCCCTTCACAAATAGTACCCATCTAATAACAATTACAAAAACTTCTAAGCGTTTTGCTTTTGGAGTAATGTCTTCCTTTTTGATGTTGCTATACTTTACCGCCTGTAAAAAAGAAAAGCTGCCGGAAGCAGAACCGCCTGCACCGAACTTCTCTGTCACACCCTCCAGCATCACACTCAATTTAAATGATTCTTACCTGATACCACTTTATGTGCTTAAAGACAAAGACACCCTGCCTGCAACAGAAGTAGTGTGGAAATCGGAGAATGACGAGATCGTAGGGTTTTATTCTCCGGGTGTTATAACAGCCAAATGGGCCGGACAAACGAATGTTATAGCCCAGGGCAAAGACGGCAAAGAACTGGCCCGCTGTGCCGTAACTGTTACCGATTCTAATGTTTATAAACTACGACTCATACTGAAGGATAAAGGAAAGCATACGACATTGTCATTAAGTAATCCTTCGGGATTTCTTTCGGCCAAAGCCCTGCAACGCAGGCAAAAACAATCGATCAACGTAGACGAAAATGACCTGCCCATCGCAGATGAATACCTGCAGGAGATCACCAAAATTGGTGGCACCATTGTGGCCAAAAGCAAATGGCTCAAAACAGTTAGTGTACATGTTAGCGACCCCACCTTACTCCAAAAATATAAAGCACTTCCTTTTGTAGCAGATGTAAAAGTAGTATGGGCCAAAAGAAGCAATGTTTACAAGGGTCCTTCAGTTGGCTGGAATTTTCCCGGAAGTAACGCATCAGCGGCTCCCAACATAACTATATCCACCGACAATAACGTTTACGGACCTGCCTACGAAAATATCAGGCAAAATAAAGGCAATGCCTTACACCAGTTGGGTTTTAAAGGCCGTAATATAGCCATCGCGGTAATTGATGCGGGCTACAAGGATGTTGATAAAAACGCGATGTTCAATAATGTTCACCTATTGGGGGCTAAATCTTTTATTTACGAGCAGCCCAACCCGTTTTTTATGGATGAGCATGGGGTTGCTGTATTATCTATTATAGGGGGTGCGAAACCGACCCAGTATGTTGGCGCTGCTCCCGAAGCCAGTTATTTATTGCTTACATCAGAAGATAATACCGACGAATATCCCATTGAGGAAGATTATTATGTAAACGCATTGGAATATGCAGACAGCGTGGGTGTGGATATTGTAAATACCTCCCTGGGATATAAAGGGTATTCTTTCCCGGACATGACCAATACATTCGAAATACTAAATGGTGCAACGGCCCACGCTTCCCGGGGTGTATCTATGGCTTTCTCAAAAGGTATATTGGTAGTAGTATCTGCGGGAAACGATGGCAGCTTTGTAGGAAGTCCTGCCGACTCGCCCGGCGCATTGACAATAGGAATGACTGACGCTGCAGGGACAGTAACAACTGCCAGCTCCAGGGGCATGACGGTAGATGGCCGCATCAAGCCGGATGTAATAGCCATGGGCGCCGGCAGCTACAGGATTACCAGCCTGGGTAACATTGCTACCGGAACCGGCACTTCTTTCGCCGCACCGGCGATCACCGGCATGGCCGCCTGTTTATGGCAGGCTTTCCCTAATCTAACCAATCTACAAATAAGAGATATTATACGGCAGTCATCCGACAGATATGCCAATCCTGCATTGCCCTATGGCTACGGTCTGCCGGATATGCAAAAGGCCTATACCCTGGCTCAGCATCTAAACTAGTTTGATGATCCGGTCAATTTAAAGAGAGCATTTTGCCGATCACAATGCTGATATTTTTTTTAACCATTTAGGGGTTAATGAACATTCATGGTATCATCCCGGCTGCACCCTCATGCCCCCCGCCGTTGACTCCTGCCAGATTAGTTGACGACTTCACAAGGCATTTAAACATCATCTTATTGAATACCAACAATTTATTTCAATTCAGATTCTTCCGGTCTACGTCCTAAATTTTCCGTATTTCGTAACCTGCCCGCCGCCAACAGGTTTTACCTTTGCGTTTCAATTTTCCTTTACAGGAAACCAGAAAAAACATTGAAATAAGTCAACATGAAGCAAATATTTTTGAGCGCATTCACGCTCCTTACTATTATTTCTTACGCCCAGCCAGGGGGTGGTCGCCCGGGAGGCCCTTCAGCAGCTCAATCAACCAATACATTGATGAGCCCTGATTTCTGGAAAACGCAACCGACGGTGGACCAGGTAAAAGCGGAAATCGCAAAAGGCAATAGTCCCTCACAACCCGACGCTGCTTCATGGGATCCCACAGCGAGAGCGATCTTAAATGAAGCGCCCCTGGAAACCATTAAATTTATGGTGGAGCAGGAAGGCAATGGCGTAAAGAAGAAAACACACCACAGTGCTTCTTACTTACATTGGGCTGCATCCAGGGGCAATATAGACCTGATCAACTACCTGATCGAAAAAGGGTCAGACGTACATCTTAACGACAGCCACGGTACTTCCGTTGTGGCTAATGCGCTTACGGGAGGGAGTAAAAACATTCCGGTATTGGAAGCCCTGTTTAAAGCCGGAGTAGACCCTAAAAAAAGATACGATGATGGCGCCACCTTATTGTTAATGGGTGTTGCGAATGACAAAGATTTAAGCCTGTCTGATTACCTGGTAAAAAAAGGGCTATCCTTTAACGATAAAGATGAGTATGGCAGCACTGCAGTTGACTATGCCGCAAAACTAGGTAACCGCGATATCATGCAAAAGCTGATGGCGAAGGGTCTTAAGCCTACTAACCGTGCATTGTTCTTTGCTACACAAGGTTCGAGGATGACTCAAAATGGTATCGAGGTTTATCAATATCTGGTAGAGCAGTTAAAACTGGATCCAAAAGCTATCAATTCTAAAGATGGCGCTACCATTTTACACAACCTGGTACGTCGCCCTAACAAAGAGCTGATTGACTACTTCCTGGCCAAAGGTGTTGATATCAACAAAAAAGACAGTGAAGGCAATACCGTGCTGATCAATGCAGCAGCCGGAAGCGATGCAGCGCTGATTACAACCTTACTGGCTAAGACTTCCAATATCAATGCAGTAAACGATAAGGGCGAATCGGCTTTAACCAAGGCGGTTGCCAATGGATCGGCAGAAGTGGTGAATTTGCTATTGCAAAAAGGCGCTGATATTAAGGTGGTAGATAAAGATAGTCATAACCTGGCTTATCACTGGTTTAACTCCTTCAGGGAAGGCAGACCCGGCGGCCCAATGGGGGGTGGCCAGGCACAACCACAGGGTGATGATTTCGCTGAGAAGCTCGTTATATTAAAAAGCAAAGGCCTTGATATAACAGCTCCGCAGGGTGATGGCAGCTCACTGTTTCACCTGGCAGTAGCCAAAGAAAATGCGGCCCTGATCAAAAAAGCAGCGGAACTGGGTGCTGATATTAATGCGCAGGACAAAGAAGGAGCCACGGCATTACATAAGGCGGCATTAATTGCCAAAGACGACCAGATCTTAAAATCCTTAATTGCATTAGGTGTAAAGAAAGATCTGAAAACAGGATTTGAAGAAACAGCTTATGACCTGGCGAAGGAAAATGAGTTTTTGAAAAACAACAATGTCTCTATAACTTTTTTACAATAAAATATAAACATGAAATTATTTATAAAAAGCATAGTAGCTATTGGTTTGTTTTTCATTAGCCCTGCATGTATGGCGCAAACCAGCTCCTACAAATGCATGATACAGATGAATAGTTACCAGGGCGAAAAAGCTTACGTTATTATATCATTGATCAATCCTAATGGAGCATACGAAAAAACGCTCAGGGTGATGGGTCCGGATAAGCAATGGTTTAATACCCTGAAAGAATGGTATAAGTTCCAGACCAAAAGCAAAGAAAAGATAAGCGCTGTAACCGGTGCTTCTATAGGCGGTGGCGATCGTGCTGTAGTGACTTTGGCAATCGACAGCAAAAAAATAAATGCCGGCTACACCCTGCGTTTTGAAACTGCTGTAGAAGAAAAGCAATATCACACCAAAGATGCAGAAGTGCCTTTAACTACCGCAGGCCTGGCGGCAAAAACAGATGGTAAAGGTTATATCAGGTATGTGAGGTTTAGTGGTAGTTAAAGGTTAGAGAAAAGTTGACTGGTTTACTGGTTAACAAGTCAACAAATTAACTAGTTAACCATTCATAAATAACGATGATCATCTCCATATGGAGATATAGCCACTTAACACTGGCTATATCTTCTTTTTTATTACTGACAGTTGCATCCGTAACTGGTATTTTTTTAGCATTTGAACCGGTTATTGAAAAATCGCGTGACTATAAAGCTACTGGCTTTGATACGCTCACTTTAGCCCAAACCGTACCCTTATTAAAGGAAAAATTTCCCGGTATACAGGAGATATCAGTAGACGACCACAGTTTTGTTTTGATTAAATACGCCACTGAAGAAGGCGGCGATAAGCAGGTATATGTGGATCCTGCAACGGGCAAGGTATTAGGTACACCTACGGAAAAACTGCCGCTATTCCAGTGGATGACCACTTTACACCGCTCGCTGTTCATACACGAAACGGGAAGGATTCTAATGGGCATAACCGCCTTTCTACTCATACTGATTGCGGTGTCAGGCATCTTCCTGGTAGTGCAAAGGCAGAACGGTTGGAAAAACTTCTTCTCTAACGTAGAAAAAACCGGCTTTGCTCAGTACTATCATGTAGTATTGGGCCGGTTATCACTATTTTTTATCCTGGCTATTGCACTCACCGGAACCTATATGGCGGTTTACCGGTTTATGCCAACACCGGGCAAAGCCAGCGCCCTGGTTGATGAAACACAAATCAGGGAAGAGCCTTTAAAGAATCTGGTTGATTTCACGGTTCTCCGCGAAACCGCGCTTACCAACCTTCAGAAACTACAATATCCTTTCTCCGACTTCCCGGAAGACTATTACACTGTTCAGCTAAAAGACCGCGAACTATGTATCAACCAGTTTACCGGCGATGTACTTGCCCAACAGAACTATACCCAAACCTATCAATTAGCTAATTTCAGCCTGCGCTGGCATACAGGCCGGTCGGGAACTATCTGGTCGCTATTGCTCGCGCTGGCATCCGCTTATATACTGTTCTTCATTTACTCCGGCTTCGCCATTACTTTAAAACGCAGGCGTAGCCGGTCTAAAAACAAATTCAAAGCTAAAGAGGCCCGTATCGTTATTCTGGTAGGCTCCGAAAACGGGGGTACTTTTAAATTTGCTGATGCCATTTACACACAATTGATCAGGCACGGCGAAAAAGTATTTTTAACCGACCTTTCTAATTTTACAGCATTCCCCAATGCCGAGCACTTGATTGTTATGACCAGTACCTATGGCCAGGGTGATGCGCCCTCCAATGCGAAAAAACTGGCGGATCGAATAAAACAAAATCCGCAAAGCAAAAGCATTCAATATGCTGTTATAGGTTTCGGATCCAGGAGTTACAGCCAGTTTTGTCAATTTGCATTCGATGTGGAAAAGCTATTGCAAAACACTACATGGGCAAAGGCAATCCTGCCTGTTTATACTGTGAACGATAAATCGCCCCAGGACTTTAGTGATTGGATAACGGAGTGGACCCGCAAAACTGGCTTTAGCATGATCATGCCCCGCGAATTACTGGAACCCAATACCGCTGATTTAAAAAAACTTTTAGTAACCAGCCGCACCAACCTAGATGAGGAATCCAGCTTTATCATTCAGTTTAAATCTGCCCAACTAAAGCACGCTATGTCTGGCGATCTGCTGGCCATTTATCCCAGGAATGACCATCGGGAGCGACTCTATTCAATCGGGAAGGTTGATAAGAATATCCAGCTAAGCATTAAGCTTCACGAGCATGGTTTAGGCTCTTCTTTCCTTAATAATCTACAACAGGGTGACGTCATGAAAGCAAAACTGGTGAAAAACCAGCACTTCCGTTTTCCTAAGATGGCTAAAAAAATTATCATGGTATCCAACGGAACGGGCATTGCACCCTTCTTAGGTATGATCAGTGAAAACCGCAGGAAAATTCCCATTCAACTTTATTGCGGGTTTCGTAACCGGTCTTCCTTTACTTTGTATGAACCTTTTTTAAAAGAACAGTTGAGCAAGAGGAGTCTCGCCGGGCTCAACCTGGTATTATCGCGGGAAGAAGAAAAAGAATATGTAAGCCATCGTTTATTAAGAGATAGCGATGCGGTTTTACAATGCCTGAAAGAAGGTGGCGTCATCATGCTTTGCGGATCTTTATCGATGCAGAAAGATGTACTTGAGATTCTCGAAGATATTTATAAACCTGAAGACAACCTTAGTACAGAAGTGTTGCTTAAGCAGGGTAGGATTTTGACGGATTGTTATTAGTGAGCAGCCATACAGTGTATTAACCGGGGAAAACATGAGAAATGGAGATGACGCGGAGATATCAGAAAGTTCCATCATGCTTATTCGTTTAACAATATTATTTTTACTGGCAATGTGGTTTCAAAGGCTTGCAGCTGCATAAAGAACAAGGCTGAGACGACAAATAACAGGTCTTGCGTTTTATAATGATCACGATTAATGATACGTTTATTTCTTTTACTGGCTTTAGTTGTAGCGGCAGGAGGCAATAGCTTTTCTCAGGTAAAGCGTACCCGCGATGCCTTCCTGATGGGCGGACGTTTCGACATTACTATAGTAGCTAAAGACTCGCTTACTGCCGAACAATATATCGATACGGTTATTGCAGAAATATCCAGGATTGAATACCTGATCTCCGACTGGAAGCCTGAAACCCAGGTTTCCAGGGTAAACCAGAACGCAGGCATACGACCAGTGAAAGTAGACCAGGAAGTATTGGAACTCACCGAGCGCGCCCTGAAGATCTCCGAAATCACAAACGGCGCTTTCGACATCAGCTTTGCTGCTATGGAAAAGATATGGAAGTTTGACGGAACCATGACTACCATGCCATCGCCGGAAGCTGTAAAAAAAGCCCGGCAAAAAGTGGGTTATAAAAATATTATCATCAACAAAGAAAGTTCGACCATCTTCCTAAGATTGCCCGGTATGAAAATAGGTTTTGGTGCACTGGGCGAGGGCTATGCTGCTGATAAATGCAGAGCTATGATGCTGGCAAGAGGCATCACAGCCGGCCTGATCAATGCAACCGGGGACATACAGGCCTGGGGTAAACAACCCAATGGCAGGCCCTGGCGTATCGGTATTAATGATCCGTTTAAAAGTAACGACCTGGTGGGTGCCATAGCCGTCAACGGTGCTATCACTACGTCAGGCAGCTATGAAAAATACGCCCTGATAGACGGCAAGCGTTACACACATATCATCAACCCCGCAACCGGGTATCCGGCCACAGGCCTGACCAGTGTAACCATTACGGGACCTGACACAGAAATGGCTAATGCCTTCAGTACTTCTATTATGGTTTTGGGGAAAGACGCGGGGCTGAAACTACTCCAAAATTTTCCGGAGTACAAAGCCTTTATGATCACTGACGCCGGAAAATATATAACCAGTCCCGGTTTTAATATGGAAAAAATTAATCGCTAATTCACCTGGTGCTGCAGTTCCGCTAGCTGTCGATAGCCGGGAATATTACTTCTCGACACCGGTACCTGCTGGTCCATCAACTCAACAGAAAGCTTTAATCCCTGCGCATTACCATCTACACGGGCCACACGTTGCACGTTTACCAGCCAGCTTCGATGACTACGATATATATACGCAGCATCACTCACCTGTTCGGCAATATTGGTAAGCGTATTGCGCAACAAGGCACTCTGCAGCTGATCGTCTGCCTCCCAGAAAACATTTACATAATTGTCCAGGGCCTGAACCGCCAGTAAATTGTCGTGCAATAATTCGAGCTTTTCTCCCTGGTTTTCGCCCATTAATATAATGGGCGCCTTGTGATCGGGTAAAGGTGTAGTAAAATTCTGATGTGCTAAACTCCCTGAAGAGGAGGCGCTGTATAAATTTCCATCCGAAATTATCGTTTGCTGTTGTACTAATTGAGACAGTTGGGTAGCCGCTTTAAGGTTGTAACGCAAATGCTGGTTATAAGCAATGAGCTCTGCCACAACTACGGGTAACACACCCAACATTAGCACCCATTTTAACATCACAAACCACCACCATAAAGGCAAAACAGTTTGATGCATCAACTGGGTTACATAAACATTCAATAATGTGATACCAATCATTAACAACAGGTTCCAAAAAATTTGTCTGCCCAGGGTCCATTTCTCGTCGTCCAGTCTTGGGATTATCCACTTACTAAATATCCATCCGCCACATAAAATAACGGCACCCGTAGCGGCTCCATATACCAGGGTAACATATAGTAGCTTTGGGGTATCAAACAGGTTCAAACTAAAAGGCTGGAACAAGAGGAGAAAAAGAAACACAAACAAACCGAATCCGAGTCCCCGCAGCCGGTACCATTTCCAGGTATTGATTGGGAAAGGCTCGCTTAAAATTTTCCAGTGCATGATTTTTGGAGGGTTACTGAAACAACAATTTTCTATACAGCGCTGACAAAGCTATTAATTATGAGGGATTTGACCGCACCGTTCGTCCCGAAATGCCATTTACCCCTTAGAGCTTGCTATCTGCCCCTAAAAAAGCCCGGCCGGTTACAGGAAAACTAGTTTTGCGGAAATCAAAAAATCACTCCAAAAACAAAAAATGATGTGGCCAGGAAAACTAAAAAGAAAAACATGTTTACTATTACTAATATTTGTATCAATAGCGCTTGTTACGCATGGCCAGGAACAACATCAAACCGTGAGAGGCAGGATCGTTGACCAGCAATCCAAAAAGGGGCTGGCGCAGGTATCCGTACTGATTGCAGGTACTAATTTAGGGGCTGCCACCGACAGCCTGGGTTATTTTTCTATACAACAGGTATCTCTTGGGCGGGTAAGCCTGAAAGTCACTCATATTGGTTATGAGCCTGTGCACCTGTTCAACATCGTTGTTGAAGCGGGGAAGGAAGCGATTGTTAATATTGAATTGCTCGAAAAAATAGGGGTATCGGAAGAAGCAGTATTGGTTACCGGTAGACATGAAAAACTGGCGGCTCGGCAAATGGCCACAGCAAGTTCTATGGAATTTAACGCAGAAGATACCCGCCGGTTTGCCGGCAGCCGTAATGATGTGGCCCGTATGGCGTCCAATTTCGCCGGGGTCAACAGCCTGAATGATGGCAGTAACGACATCATTATCCGTGGCAACTCACCACTTGGTTTATTATGGCGTTTGGAAGGCGTGGATATTCCTAATCCCAACCACTTTGGCAGCCTGGGCGCCACGGGCGGGCCCGTAGGCATGCTGAATAATAATGTTATTGGTCAGTCTACCTTTTACACAGGGGCATTCCCGGCTCAGTTTGGGAATGCTACGGCCGGCGCTTTTGATCTGAGCCTGCGAAGCGGCAATAACAGCAAAAGAGAATTTACAGGCCAGATCGGCTTTAATGGTCTGGAATTGGGCGCAGAAGGTCCATTCAACAAGAAGAGCAAAGCCTCTTACCTGATTTATTACCGGTATAGTATCCCCGGACTGATCAGCTCATTAGGCTTGGATGTAGGTACCGGCGCTGCCATTCCGGCTTACCAGGATATTAGTTTTAAGGTGAATCTACCTACAAAAAAAACCGGACAATTCACACTGTTTGGGATGGGAGGCACCAGTAATATTGATTTTAAAGGAGAACTGAAAGACACAGCTAATTTCTATAATGATCCTTATAGCAATTTGTACAATGCTACAAAAATGGGCGTTGTAGGTATAAAGCACAGTTATTTTTTCAATAACACTACCTCTTATACTTTAACTGTAGCGGCTACAGGCACTAATGTCACCACCAGGCAGGATTCATTGGATACGGAAAGAATAGCTCATAAAAACTTCAGGCAAAATGGCAATGAGTGGCGGTACCTCGTCAGTTTAGTAGCAAATAAAAAGTTTTCGGCCAGCGACAGGCTCACTGCCGGTATTACCGTCGACCAACTGCATTACAGCTATAATGATAGCAGCAGGAATGCCGATTACGGTTTTATTCCTTTTGCGGTTGAAAAAAACCATACACAGCTATTACGCGGCTTTGCGCAATGGCAGCACCGTTTTAGTTCGCGGCTTACACTGAATACAGGAGTGTACAGCCAATACCTGGCGCTCAACAGCAACACTTCAGTCGAAGGCCGCCTGGGGCTCCGGTACGCGCTTACGGCAGCCGGCGTCCTTACCCTGGCGTACGGCAAACACAGCCAAATGCAATCACTTATGAGCTATTTCCACGAGACCAGAGCAGGAGATCAATATATACAAACCAACCGCGACCTGGATTTTACCCAAAGTCATCATATGGTGGCCGGCTGGGAAAAAGCTTTAAAAAATAATTGGAAGTATAAACTGGAAGCCTACACACAATTGTTGCGTAAAGTACCGGTGGAACAAAGATTGTCTGACTGGTCGGCCCTTAATGTAGGAGCCGGGTATGGATCGGGACTGGAAGACAGCCTGGTCAACAAAGGATCCGGCACCAATTATGGCCTGGAATTAACGGTGGAAAGACCTTTTGCTGAGGGGTATTACGCATTGGCAACCGTTTCTGTATTTGATTCGAAATATAAAGGAAGCAATGGTATGGAACACAATACTGTATTTAACGGGAACTATGTAGCCAATGCCCTGGCAGGAAAAGAATGGAGCCTTGCCGGGATGCATACCATCGGTGCTGACCTGAAAGTAGTTACTGCGGGAGGCAGAAGGTTCACCGCAATCGATGAGGCTGCTTCGAAAGTTGCCGGCAGGGTTATTTATTACGAGTCCCGGTCATTTGAAGAAAAAACACGGGCCTATTTTCGCCTGGATTTTAAGCTTACGTATCGCATGAACAATAAGGGATTTATGCAGGAGTTTTTTGTGGACTTCCAGAACGTAACCAATCATAAAAATATATTCAATCAATGGTACGACAGCCGTTCGGGTACCATCCGTACTCAAAATCAGTTGGGTTTCTGGCCTAATTTCAATTACCGTATACAGTTTTAACCAATAGCATGCAAAACCCCGGAGTACAGAGTTTCCGGGGTTTTAATATTTTGCGTTAACCGATCTACCTGCTACCATTTCGCAACATCCCTTGTATTTACCAGGGTCTTGTCTACTTTGATATTCTTACTGCCCAAAACCTTGAGAAATAATTTAGTGTCAGTTGGATAAAGAGATTTATTGATCTCAATATTGCTACTGTTATCCACCAATACCACCGGGTCTTTTTGTTTACTCTCGAATGTTACATGATCAAGAACAATCCCATCAGCCAGGATCAGCTCTGCGCCTATATCTGTAATCAGCTTTGTATTTTTAATACGAATGTTTTGTATAGCTGCCTCTGGTAGCCCGCGTACAAAAATGCCTTTCTTTGCTCCATCACAAACAATATTTTCAAACTCCATATCCCTGAAAACAGGTGTGCCTTCTCCAAAAGTAGTATCTATTTTTCTCACACCATCTGTGGCGAATGTTACCGCATAATGCATATCAAAGAAAATAGCTTCCTGGTCTATATTGCGCATCTGGATATTGCGGGCATAAACCTTTTCTACCACACCCCCACGGCCACGCGCCGATTTGAATCGCAGTCCTTTATCGGTTCCAATAAAAAGGCAGTTTTCTATAAAGATATTTTTAGTACCACCACTCATTTCGCTACCTACTACTACTCCACCATGCCCTTTATACACCAGGTTGTTCCTGATGATTCCATTCTGAGTAGGCATGCCGCGTTTGCGCCCTTCCTCATCTTTGCCCGACTTAATACAGATAGCATCATCACCCACATCAAATACACAATCTTCCACGATAAAATTTTTGCAGGACTCGATATCCAAACCATCTCCGTTATGTGAATAGTCCGGGTTCTTAACTGTTACATTCCTGATGATCAGATCCTCGCTCATCAACGGATGCAGGTTCCATGCGCCTGAGTTCTGAAAGGTGACACCTTCCAGCAAAATACGTTTGCACTGCGTAAGCACCAGTAAGTTGGGTCTTAAAAAATCCTTCATGTCGGCATAGTCGCTTAAGGGCTTACCTGGTTCGAGCAGCATACTTCGCTTACTCTCGCTTACCTGTTTGAATTGTTCTGAAGGATACCATTTTTTGCCATCCGTACTTAAAACTCCACCAGACTTTACCCTGGCATTCCAGAATGATTCAGTAACCGCAGATTTGGTTAACCCCCTCCATATATCGCCATTGCCATCTATCACACCACCACCCGTGATTGCAATATTCTCTGCATTTTTGGCCCATATGGGCGACTGGTTACGTGCTGAACTTCTGCCCTCATAACTACCGGCTACTATTTCATACTTTGTTTTATCGTCTGTAAACAGCAGCATTGCGCCTTTTTGCACATACAGGTTTACATTGCTTTTCAGCTCCAGTGGGCCGGTAAGCCAGATACCAAATGGCACTACCACTACCCCACCTCCATTGGCATTGCAGGCTTTAATAGCCTTACTAATGCTTTCCGTATTCAATATGGTTCCGTTAGATACTGCTCCATACTTTACTATATTAAAACTGTCTTTTTTAAACGAGGTTGGCTTTACTTCAGGTAATTTACTCCAGCTAAACTGTGCATGAACCGTTGTAGAAAAAGCAGCAAGGGTGATGGCTGCAAAAATGTTTTTGATCATTTCACTTTGTTTGTTAAGAAAAACCGGAATCGGTTTCAATCGATGACAGCTATGGCAAACCAACCGGAATTGATTCAAAAATAAACGATTCACGGGCTACAGCCCTTACAAAAAACGCAATCGATTGCGAAAGAAATTATTCCCCGGGCATCCTTACTTATCTTGTTATTTAAATAAACTAACAGTTATACCTTATTGATTCTGAATATCCTTATCTTTCGGGCATACTTTTTGAAATTCTTATTTCTTAAAAAAATTAAAAATGAAACAATTATTTATAATTGCTGCCATTGCCGCATTTTCTTTTACAGCCTGCAAGTCTAAATCGACGGAAACGGGCGAAGCGCCGGCTACTGCCAGCCAGTATTATGAAAAAGTAGCAGAATTGGAAGAAACCATGTCTGAGCCATTGTTAACAACAGAAGCTGCCATAAAAGCAAGAGGCGATAAAAAAGATTTTGAAGGGATAGCCCGGTCTGCCAAAGCAATGGAAGACACTGTTGATCTCAGGATCAACGCATTGAAGAAACTGGAACCTGTTGGAAAAGGAGGCGAGGATTTTAAGCTGATCGCCACCCGTTATTTCGAATATATCAAAAGCATTTATACTGCCTACAAGAAAATAGGTGAAGCGAAAACCGAAGAGGAAAGAATGAAGGGGGCTGATGAGATGACCAATATTATCAACGGTCAGGCCGCAGTGATGGCCAACCTGCAATCGGCTCAGGCTAAATTTGCCGCTGACAATGGATTTACGATCAATCAATAATTGTGCTGATTCCCCCGAATAAATATGTTGAGAAGCGGCTTCGGCCGCTTTTTGCTTTTTCCCTATTGCTTATGCATATTTAAACTTATAAATAGCTGATACCAGCTGATGCTTCCAGCGAGCATTTCCGCATCTTTAAAATAAGAACTGCATTACACCGATGTCCCCGCTCGTTCAGAAGTCAACCAGGAAGCTTGCAAACTACAACTAGCAGGTTCTAAAAATTTTTACCCTGGCTATTAAATCAAAAAGAGGCGCATGATTCGCCTCTTTTTGATTTAACGGTTGTTTATGTGATGCAAGCACCTATAATGTTACCAGCACTTCATGTTCCCCTCCTTCATCAGTCAACAATATAAATGAATCGTTGGTCTCGTTTCCATCGATCGTTATCCGAACACTACCATTCTTCAGCTCATTTACCACCTTAATCTTATAAAGTGTAGCTCCAAAATTATAGTTCACGTCAAACTCCGGCCAGCTATCTGGTATGCAAGGATCAATATAAAGTTCATTTCCTTTTTTCTTCAGTCCCAATATATGCTCCAATGCCAACTGGTAGGTCCAGCCTGCAGAACCTGTATACCAGGTCCAGCCACCCCTGCCTTCATGCGGAGCTACGCCATAAACATCGGCTGCCATTACATAAGGTTCTACCTTATATTTTTGAGACTCAACATTATTCACCGCATGGTTAACCGGGTTGACCATAGAAAACAATTCCCAAACTCTTTCCCTGTCTTTCTTGATCGCAAAAGCCATCATCGTCCAGACAGCAGCATGGGTATACTGTCCGCCATTCTCTCTTACACCGGGTACATACCCTTTAATATAACCCGGATACAGATCTGACTTATCAAAAGCAGGTGTCAACAATTTGATGATACCGTTCTCGCGGTCTATTAAATGTTCGTTTAAGGATGCCATTGCCTGCTCAATCCTTTCTGGCTCACCGGCCCCTGAAATTACCGACCAGCTTTGTGAAATGGAATCGATACGGCATTCCTCGTTTTGAGATGATCCCAGAGGTGTACCATCATCAAAGTAAGCACGGCGGTACCATTCTCCATCCCAGGCATTATGATTGATGTTTTCTTTGAGCTTTTCGGCCTGGCTGATGCACTTAATATGAAATTCCTGGTCGCCATAATCTTTGGCAATTACTGCAAATTTCATTAATACATCATATAAGAAAAAGCCCAGCCATACACTTTCGCCCTTACCATGTTCACCTACTTTATCCATTCCGTCATTCCAGTCTCCGGATCCGATCAGCGGCAAGCCGTGTTCGCCAAACTTCAATCCGAATTCGATCGCCCTTTTACAGTGATTATATACCGTTTCCCACTCGTTCAAAAACACAGGTAGATCATAATAGCTTTCTTCATCGGGACGTAAAGGCCGGCCTTCTATGTAAGACACATATTCATCTAACACTTCTTTATCATTGGTTGCCTCAATATAACGGGCGGTTACATAAGGCAACCAGAGGTAATCGTCGGAACAGGTAGTGCGTACCCCGCGCCCAGTTGGCGGATGCCACCAGTGCTGTACATCACCTTCCTTAAATTGCCGGGATGCCGCCAGTAATATTTGTCCTCTTGTAACATCCGGACGGGTATGCATCAATGCCAAGGTGTCCTGTAACTGATCTCTGAACCCAAAGGCGCCACCAGACTGATAGAAGCCGCTTCTGCCCCAGATTCTACATGCCAGTGTTTGATAAACCAGCCAACCATTGGTAATTACATTAAATGCTTCATCGGGTGTTTTAATATACACGTTACCCAATACCTGGTTCCAGGCATCATGTATCTTCGATTGTGCTTCATGAACCTTATCTGTATTTTTATATTTCGTGGCCAGTACCCTCGTATCATGTTCTGACTTGCCACTACCCAGCCTGAAAATAACTTCTTTTTCTTCATCCGGTAATAGCTCTACGCCTATTTGAATAGCGGTACAAGGATCAAGTGCCGAACCATACCTATTGGACAACTTCTCCCTAAACAATCCTTCCGGATTAGCCAGCGACCCGTTTCTGCCAATAAATTCCGTACGGTCGCAGGTATAAGACCTGCTGGTGCCATCAGCATCAAAAAAAGAAATCCTTTCAGCAAATGTGCTGTTGTAATGATTACGTGCAAAGAGTACCCCTGTTTCCAGGTCCTTCTCCGTAACCACGTGCATGCGTGTGCTGGTAGCAGTATCTCCCAATACCCATTCCACATATCCGGTAACAGAAATTTTCCTTGGCTTGGCTGATATATTTTTCACTCTTATAACCGTAAACTTCACGGCATCCTCCACATCAACAAAAACCCACATTTCCGATTTAATGCCAAACGCGACGTGCTCATAAACCGTATAGCCAAAACCATTACGGGTTATATAAGGCTTACCGCTTGTTGAAGGCAGCGGAGATGGCGACCAATACTTACCGCTGATATCATCCCTGATATAAAAAGCTTCTCCTGTTTTATCAGAAACGGGATCATTCTTCCAGGGTGAAAGCCTGTAGGAATGGGCATTTTCGGCCCAGGTGTATCCTGATCCGCTCTCCGATATCATAGTACCAAACTCCGGGTTGGCTATAATATTTACCCAGGGTGCCGGAGAAGTTTGCCCCGGCCTGGTTAATATAAAGTACTCTTTACCATCTTCGGTAAAGCCGCCTATACCGTTATTGAATACAAGATTCTCCGGCAGGCTTAGCTGCTCATCTGAATCGAACAGGTTATGCCCCGTGACCTTCAATGCAGGAGGGAGCGCCTTGGCTGGTTTTTGCCTTGTCATCTGCTCCTGCAGGCTACCGGCATTATCGTAAAAAATCAGGCGGGCTACGGTTTGAAATAAAATTCGGTCTTCGGTAGAAAGCTGGTCACCCTGTCGAATAAATATACCTCCTGGCTGATCCACTGTAGCGCCACCCATGGCCGTTACAAAGCCCATGATCTGATCGTGCAACAACTGCCGGTAAGTACCGAAGTCATCATTCCATATAATCAGGTCAACAGCTAATCCTTTCATCCGCCAGTAAGAATGTGCTTTGATCAGCTGCCTTACTAATGCTGTATTATCACTGTCCTGTACTCTTACCAATACAATAGGAAGATCACCAGAAATGGAATAGCCCCATAGCCCCGACTGGCCTTTTCTATTGCCTGCAATAATATTAGCTTCGGCACGATGAATACCATTGGCATATAGTATATGCCCTGCCATGGAATTAAACAATTGCGCTTCTTCTTCGCTGGCATTGATCTGTCTTAGCAGCACCTGGCTATGTGTCCATGATAATTCAAAAGCACGGTTCTTCAGATACATGTCATCATACTTGCCTATCAGGTGCTGGCAGGTGTCTTGGGTTTCGGTTATACCAATAACAATTTCAAACGTAGCTGTTTGTCTTGGTTTCAGCGTGATCTTATATTTTATTGCAGCCACAGGATCCAGTACAGATCCATCAGTGCCGGACATAGGTCCGTTATTAACTACCGATTGCGGCGACGCTAACGAGCGTGTTCGATCAATAAAACGCATCCGGTCGCTTTCAAAAGAAATTTCTTCCTGCTCAACGCCCGTCACATTCATCATAAAAAACATCCATGGCGGCTGCTCATTTTTAGACCTTGCCCTTCTGGTACAAAGAATAGCCTTACTGTCCTCACTGATTTTTGTTTGGACGAACAAGTTGCTAAATGCCGGATGCGCTTCATCTGCCGCCTGTGGCGCTATTACTACTTCAGTATAACCTGTTACTTCAAGTACTTTGACACTGTTACTTTTATTGGTTATCTTAATGCGCCGTATAGAAACATCGTCTTCCGGTGAAACAACAATATCGGTCTTTGTCTCAAAGTCTTTGTTCACACGCCTGAACTCAACGTGACCTTGTGAGAAAATGGTTTCATCTACATCCAGCTTTTTGCGCGTAGGCTGATAGGTATTCGACCAGAGTTCCTGGCTGGATACTTCTTTAATATAGCAGAAAGTGCCCCAGTTATCTTCTGTCACATCTTCACGCCAGCGCGACACGGCTAAATTCTTCCAGCGACTATAGCTGCCGCCTGAGTTGCTGATCGCCATATGATAACGACCGTTCGACAACAGCTGTACTTCAGGAGTTGTAGTGTTAGGTGTTCTGATTACGCGTATATGTGACTCATGGCTGGCCACCGTCTTGCTTGTGGCGCTATCATCCTGAGTGTAATAGTTAGTTGCTTTGGGTGCTTTTTCCTTTAGCAACAACAGGGCCGATTGAAACTGCGGATCTCGCTCAAACCTTTGCTGCATTTTCTCGCCCAGCAGCAAACGAGCTATAGATAAAAATCCCATACCCTGGTGGTGTGCCATAAAAGATCGTATGATCACATTGGTTGTGCCGCGTGGCATACGGGAAGGCGTATAGTCTACTGCCTCATAAAACCCATAACGCCCCTCAAAGCCGTTTTTCGACAACACCAACAGGTTTTTCAATGCAGGCTCCGGCTCCACCATTAATGCCAGCATAGTAGCATAAGGTGCAATCACGAGGTCCTGTCCCAGTCCTCGTTTCAGACCGGTACCCGGAACGCCAAAAGCCTGGTACTGGTAATTCAGATGAGCATCTACCAGGTTAAAGCCTGACTCTGATATACCCCAGGGTATGTCTTTCTTACGTCCGTAATCAATCTGGTTTTGTATAATACCCCTGGCTGTACGTTCAAGTAAAGTATTTTCATACGATGGCATTACCAGCTCGGGCATCAGGTATTCAAACATCGACCCGCTCCATGAAAGCAATACAGGTGCAGTGCCGTCATTGGTAATCAGGCGGCCTAATACGAACCAGCTGTCCTGTGGTATTTTGCCCTGTGCAATGGCTGTAAAAATACCCAGGCGGGCTTCTGACGCAAGTATATCATAGTAACTCTTATCTTTTACATCTTCACTTACATTATAGCCGATATGGAACAGGTGCTTATCCTCGTCATACAGAAAGTCATACTCTACTTCAGCAAAGCCCAAACACTCATTCACCAGCTTTTCAATTTTGCTTAATTTTTCCAGTGCATGACTATGTGCAGATTGGATAGCTCCCTCTACTTTTTGAAGCCATTCGCGATGCTCAGACCGCTCTTCCTTCAACTGACTGATTTGCGGCAATATAGTACGATCCAGATCCCTGATCTCCACCAGGGAAGGAATATCATCTAAGGCGCTCAATGCTTCAAGCCCAGCCGGCACTGGTAGCAAATCCACCCATGGTGTTAAAAGCGATAATGAAAATTCTGCATCCGCTATCTGCGCCTCAAACTTTGATAGCCAGCTTTGCACTTCTTTATTGGCCGCTACGACTTTCTCGGCTTTTACCGATCCGGCCTGTTGTAGTAATTTGTCAAAATAGGTTTTCTGAATATCGATTGTTTGCACCGGTGATTGGGAAAGGCGATCCAGGTAAGCGTCCGTCTCTTCAAAAATCGCTGCAGCGTCGGGTGCCGCGTTTATTGCGGCCTTCCAGGTATGATGTAATCCTTCATAAAATTTTTGACTGAGGATTTTATGATGGGGCAGCTCTAACAAGCCCTGTCTTAACACAATCATGTTTGCCACAAAGTTGCCGCTATCCACCGCTGAGATATACCGTGGATAGAGGGGTTGCAGATTAGTGGTATCATACCAGTTATAAAAGTGCCCCCTGTAACGCTCCATGTCGCTTAATGCATTAAAAGTATTTTGCGTGCGCTCTACCAGCTTGCATAACGAAATGTATCCAAAATCATAGGCTGATAAATTTACCAGTGTAGACAGGCCTATATTAGTAGGAGAAGTACGATGCGCCGTTACCTCGATGGGCTTTTCTTGATAGTTATCGGGTGGCAGGTAATTATCTTCTGCTACCACGAAGTCTTCAAAGAAAGCCCATGTTTTACGGCTGATCACTTGTAGAAAATTGGCTTCGGAATCAGATAGTTCAAAATCGCTCCTGGTTCTTTGGCGGCTCACGCTCCAGGCAACAACCGGCGAAAATAACCAAACCAATAAAAAAGGAGCAGCTATAAAAACAGAAGAAGGCTGAAAGATCATTATCAATACGGCGATCGCTATTACCAGCAAGATGGCCTGCCACATATAACTGTATGCGTCGGCAACTGTTTTTTTACCGCCGGCCTTTTGAGCAGCATAAGGAGTCCATTGTAATAATCTCTTCCTGGAAAACAATAAACGCCAATTGGCTAAAAAAATGGCATCCGCATTTTTATAGGCTTCAAATGGCAATACTACAATGTTGTACAACACCTGCGCTACACTCTTTTTAAATGCATCTGCTACTTCAGTTATATGCGACCGGGTGTCCAGGTCATCGGGTTTCCTGAAAAGCTGTATGGCTCCCGTAACTACGGGCATAAAAAACCAAAACACTATAAAACCAATCATCCAGATGGCGGGGTTAGGGAATAGCAGCCAGATCAGTACCAACAAAACCAGCATGGCCGGTGTAAGCAGGCTTCGTTTAATATTGTCCCATATTTTCCATTTGGATAAGGAAGAAATATAGTTCCGTCTCAGTTTGTTTTTTTCATCGGGCGCAAAAGGCAAACCCCATGTAGCTATTTGCCAGTCGCCCCTGATCCACCGATGCCTGCGACTGACATCCGTCCAATAGGTTTCAGGATAATCTTCAAATAACTGTACCTCTGTCAGCAAACCCGATCGCACATAAGACCCTTCTAAAAGATCATGGCTCAGTATACGATTTTCAGGGAACGCTTTTCCTAATACCTGCTCAAACACATCTATATCATAAATACCTTTGCCGATAAAAGAACCTTCTTCAAAAAGATCCTGGTATACATCTGATACTAATTGAGTATAAGGATCAATACCTGAATCATTACTATGCATACGCGCGTAAACAGAGCTGGTTTTGGCAGGCAGGTTAATCGCCGTTCTGGGCTGTAAAATACCATAGCCCTCTACTACCCTTTTCTTCTTGCTGTTGATCACCGGCTGATTGAGCGGGTGGGCCATAGTAGCAATCATCTTCCAGGCCGATTCCCGCGGCAGTAAAGTATCGGCGTCCAAAGTGATCACATACTTTACATTGGACAATGCAGATACATCGCCCACTATTACAGAAAAATCATCATGTCCTGTATTCCTGAGTAAACTGTTTAGTTCTCCGAGCTTTCCTCTTTTACGCTCGTAGCTCATCCAAACTTTTTCTTTCTTATTCCACTTACGCGAACGATGCATTAAGAAGAAACGGTCACTGGTATTTTGCCTGGCGTACTTCTTATTGAGCAGGTTAATTTCATCTTTTACATAATCCAGCAATTCATCATCCTGGGGCATTTTTTCCTGCGGCGCATCTGCAAAGTCTGTCAGCAAACAATAGTATAAGTTTTTTTGAGGATTGGAAAGATATCTTACCTCCAGGTCGCTCACCAATTCGTCAATACCTGCCTTGCTTCCGATCAGGCAGGGAACAGCAACTACCGCGCTATACACATCGGGTATCCTTCCTGAGAAATCGAGCTTGGGCAATGGCCTGGGTTTTACCATCATGGTAGATAGCCAGTTGATAACCACCGTTGCGAAATGACCCAATATCACGAATAGTAAAATGCCTGTTACGATACTTAACCAGATCACTCTTGTTTCATAGTAAACATTTCGTGCCAACAAAATACTTATAACAAACGCAAACAGGAAGGTTGAACCCGCATAGATGGACAGCCTGTTCTTTCTTAAAAAGTATTTTAGCTGATCTTTAAAATCTAATTGCGTGCGGGCCGTCTTCAGCAACTCATCCCGTCCTTTATCTACTAAAAAATAGCCCACATGATGTTGCCGCTCGGGAGCTCCTGTTTCTTTTCTTTTTGTGGCAAGATTGATGGCCAATGCAGCTACTTCGTGCTCGGCAATTTTTGATTTTTTACCCATCCATTCCACTACGTGCCTGTAACAGTCACGGGTTTCAAAATCCATTAGCGGGTAGGTGCCTGTAATATCTTTTTGCAGTACCTGCTCCACTACGCTTACGCTTTCCACAAATTCCTTCCATTCAGTTGTTTTCAAAAGCCTGATACTTTCGATGCTATTACGCATAGACACCTGGTCTGCCGCCTGGCTTTGGTTGTGTACATTCACCAGCTCTGCTACAGAATGACCGGTATCAGAAAGTTGCTGCTCGATCCAGGATAAGGGTATCGCCAATCCCTGACCTTTTCCCTGCATCCTCCTGGTAAACTCAGCCACAAAAGCACTGTTCAACGACACATCACTCTTCGCCATTTCAGCAGTAGCTATAATAATGCTACGGGGTTCGGTTTGTGCAATTTTTATAAATTCATCAGACCAGTAAATAGCGTCGTTCTTATCCAGCCGGTCGATAGCAATTCTTGAAGCGATACGCCTTATGTTTTCTATAATAGCAAACCGCAACATAATAGGAATCGCCCATAGTTCACCCAGGGTGAGTACATTTTTGGTTTGATAACCATTGATAAAAGCAGTAAGGTTGGCTACATCAATGCGGCCATCACTATGAGAAATGATTTCAAGCGCTATATCATATACACGGGGCATACCGGTCGATTTGCCTTTGGCCAGAATAGGCAGCGTTTGGCTATAGCCTTTCGGCAAATGTTTCCGTGCAATATTGATCTGCTCTTTAATAAGATAGAGGTTGTCTAAAAACCATTCACTTGCAGGGGCTATCGCTTGTTTTTCTTTTATTGTTTCAGCAAGCATTTCCTGCACTTTTACGATTACATCTTCGTTATCATTCAAGCGCTTCAACACTTTATCCGGCTGCCTGGTCGTTAGTACTTCGTGCTGAGCAGCCACCCGTATACCGTGAGACTCCATTTGGGCGTTGCTCAACAGGTCTAAACGAAAAGGGTCTTCATTTTTAAAAGGATAGGTACCTTCGGAGGTAAAATACTCCCTCATCCTCGCCACAAAATCATCAACGGGCCTTGTAATTCTCATCCGGCTATTATTTATAAAGTTCTTAATAGTTTATACTGTGGAAATTTTTACACACTCTCCAATTCCACCGCAATTATTTAACGGTTTACACAATTACAATTTTCAAGCCGAGATTAAGCAATCCTACTATTAATCAATAAAATAGCCGCCCTAATAGAGGCAGCCTGCGGATAAAAATATTTTATGTTTAGTTAGATTTTTCGAATGCTGATAGCAACACCTCCACTCCGGGCAAGTTTAGTTGCCAGCTTTGTTTTACTGGTTACCTTCTTTTTGTAAATATGATAGCTCTGCGGATTTGTTATATAGTCAGCATTTTTACCGTCTTCATAAATGGTTGCCTCATAATTGCCACCGGCAGGCAGAAAGCTAAAATCGATGTTCAAAGTCCTTGCCTGCTCATCCGTAATACCCCCAACAAACCATTCATCTTTTCCTTTGGCCTTACGGGCAATTAAAACATAATCACCTGGTTCTGCGCTTAGTATTTTAGTATCATCCCAATCAGCCGCTACATCTTTTATAAACTGGAAGGCATCAGGAAATCTTTCATAATTATCAATTATATCCGCAGCCATTTGCAAAGGACTATACATGGTAACATATAAAGCCAGTTGTTTGGTTAGCGTGGTTTGCACAAAACGCTTGTCTCCAGGGAAATAGTAATCCAGTTGGGTTTGAAAAATACCGGGCGTATAGTCCATCGGGCCACCTATTAACCTTGTAAAAGGCAATATGGTGGTATGTTCCGGGTTGTTACCACCAAAAGCCTCATATTCAGTACCCCTCGCCGCCTCTGCTGCAATCCAGTTAGGATAGGTGCGATGCAGACCGGTAAGATGCACCGATTCATGAGAATTAACCATTACTTTATGCTGTAAAGCCTTATCAATCACACGTTGGTAATGCTGTATCATCCACTGACTGTAATGGTGTTCTCCCCGCGGAATAATATTGCCTACATAACCTGTTTTTACGGCTTTGTAACCATATTGATCCATAAAGGCAAAAGCTGTATCAAGATGACGCTCATAATTAGTTGCGGCAGAGGAGGTTTCATGATGCATGATCAGTTGTACATTTTTGGCTTTGGCATAATCCGTTAATGTCTTTACATCAAAATCGGGATAAGGCGTTACAAAGTCAAATACATATTCTTTCGATTTACCAAACCAGTCTTCCCATCCTTCATTCCAGCCCTCCACTAAAACACCGTCCAGGCCATGTTTTGCAGCAAAGTCGATATACTTCTTTACATAATTGGTATTGGCAGCATGCGTACCATTGGTTTGCAACTTGGAGTAATCCGTTTTGCCCAGGTGCACATTATTAATATTGGCATAGCTCCAGGTAGATTTACCCATGATCATCTCCCACCATACTCCTACGTACTTTACGGGTTTGATCCAGTCAGTGCTTTCATATTTTGTGGGTTCGTTCAGGTTAAGTATTAACTTAGAAGCCAGTATATCTTCAGCTTTCTTCGCTATAATAACGGTTCTCCAGGGTGTATGAAAAGGTGTTTGTATATATCCTTTCTTTCCCTGCCCATCAGGTGTTAAATGAGATGTCAATATAAATTTACCGGCATCCAGGCTCAGGTGTAAAGCAGGATAACCCGTTAACGCTGCTTCATGAAAGTTAAGATAAAAACCATTGTCGGTCTTCATCATTAACGGCGTTTGCAGGGTTCCCGGTGCAATGGTTTGTGATGCATTGCCATCATAACTTTTATCGAATAACTTAGGCACTTCTGATAATTTCGATGTAGTATAATTATACTCCTGTGTATCGTAGTCGCCCGGTATCCACCAGGCTTTGGCATCTCCGGGAAGCGCAAATTCCGTAGCTTCTTCCTTCACTACAAAATAGTTCAGGTTGGCCTGTTCAGGAAACTCGTAACGCAGGCCCAGGCCCTCATTGAATAAGCGAAAGCGTATAGCGATATCCCGCTGTTGGGCCGGTTGCGCCAGGTAAACAATTAATTCAGTGTATTGATTCTTGATTTGTTTTACCTCACCCAGAACCGGTTGCCAGGTTTCATCCGCTTTGTTGATCTTGAAATCCCTAATACCGAATCCTTTTGTAAAAGAAGGCCCATTGTCGATCTCAAGGCCGAGCTTGCTTTGCAATAAGACAGGCTGGTTATTATAGTTTACACTATAAACAGGAACACTGTCCTTTATCGCGAACGTAAGTTGCAGCGCCCCATCCGGTGAGTATATCTTTTGAGCATCTGTTGTAATAGCAGCAAGCATCATTAACGCAATCGCAATCCATTTTTTCATGTGTCCATTTTTATATGTGCCAGCGAAAATAGGTTTTTTTAATTAATGTGTACCAAAAACACATTACAAATACAAAGATCGTTCTCAAATATGCGCAAACGTTTGTCTGAGCGAATCAGCATGTCTTGTGTATAACTTAGGTTAACAATGTTGCCTTGCTCTTGCACTACCCGCGGTAGTTTGCTGTATGTCTTTTTTTAAACTCTTAAAACCAAAAAATGAAACAATTACTAACCGTAGTAATGATCACTGCATTTGCTGTAGTGTCTTGTAAGAAAAGCCAGATTCCGGAAACCACCGGGTCAGAAAACACAATCAGGCGATCCGTCAACCCTGTGCCATTAGGTGCATTAGGTAGCACAGAACAGGAATTTAGTGAAAAAATCATGGGAACCACCGAGTCCTTTAACAGGCTGCAATTAGGCAATCCCTGGTCGGATTTTGACCCCACTGGTTTTTACCTGCCACCGGGTGTTGCCATGACGCTTACCGTACAACAGCTAAGCGGCACCGCGCTGCCCAAACTACTCATAGGCACTTATTCGAGGGATACCCTTAGATGGGATCCACGTTCGGTGCAGCTGACAGCCGGCAGCAATACCATATCATCAGATACTTATGGCGGGTTAATCTGGATACGCTATACTACCAGCGGTACCCCGGCGGGTAAAGTTAAAATTACTTTCAATAGCGGGGCTGTACGGGCGCCTCTGTTTATAAAAGACCAGACCACCGACTGGGAATCCCAGGTAGCCGCTTACACTACCTCCCCGGATGTGCTACTGGTAAACAACAGTACCTACCTGGTAACAGGCAGGAGCCGTGCCGGTGCAACCAGCAACAGCGATGCCAATAACATTCTGCAGATTATAGACAGGGCTGTAGAATTTGGTGAAGATTATATCTCCGGCTTCGACAACTCGGCTCCCGAACACATGAAACCGACGCATAAGATTGCTATGGTTGAATCACCGGCCCGGAATTTATGGGGTGCTGCCAGCTACTACCGCACCTGGTTTGCGCCGGGCCTGTGGAATGATTGCCTAACCTACCCTAGTATGGTGAACAATGGTTGGGGATCCTGGCATGAGCTGGGGCATATGCGCCAGCAACAACCCTGGAAATGGTCAACGCTGGGAGAGGTAACCGTGAATATCTATTCTCTTGCAGCAGAACGGGCCATAAGCGGGGGCGGTGTTAATCGTTTGAAAGGGACGACCACCACTAACGCATTAAACTATATCGCCAATACCAATACCGACAAGGACTTCAATTCCAATACCTATATGTCGGATGGAAACTTTATCCGTTTATTCATGTTTCACCAGTTGTGGCTGGCTTTTGGAGATGCCTTTTATATTAACCTGCATAAACAAACCCGTGTAGAGAAGCCTGTGGTAACTAACGATGAACAAAAGATGCGGTACTTTATGTTGAAAGCATGCACTATCAGCGGCAGGAACCTGACGACCTTTTTCAGAAAATGGGGTTTTAAAGTTAACGAGAGCGTTTATACCGAAATAGCAGCCCTGAACCTGCCGGCACCAGCCACAGAGCCCAGTACATTAACAGACGATAACGCAGGGCTTATAGAAAACGGAGCTACTTATAAGATCGTATCTGCGGTAAATAATAGCAGCATTCTGGATGTAAGCGGTGGTGGCGTTCCGGCCAATAGCACTGTTGTAGCTTTATGGACAGCTAACAATCCACTATCCAATAATCAAAAATGGTTATTAAGAAGCCTCGGCAATGGTGAGTTTGCCTTAAAAACCCTGGCGGATACCGCTAAAGCGATGGATGTAAGGAGTGGTGCATCTGCTAATGGCACACAAATACAGGTATACAGTTATACCAATGCTGCAGCTCAACGATGGACACCTGCTTATGTAGGTGACGGCTACTATAATTTATCGCCCGCCTGTGCCACCGATAAAAACCTGGATGTTAACGGAGGCTTTAGTACCAACGGAACTAAAATTCAAATATGGAGTAAAAATACCGGCAACGCGCAAAAATTCAAACTGGTGAAGCTATAAGTCAATAATGGAAAAATTAAACAGCCGCCGGTTCATCCCCAGCGGCTGTTTTCCTATTTTTTCTTTTATCTGCCGTAAACTAAAATAGAACCCTGGTTAGACCGCCGGTCGTACCTGCTGGTATTATAATCTAAATCGATCTGGCGGATATTACTATTGCGGTTTCTTAACCTTACAGTTCGATTATTTCCGTTCAGTTTATAAGATTCACGTCTGCCGTTATCATATATTACCGTTGCGCCATATAAATTAATATCCCTCCCTGTTGTTGTAAACCGAAGTTGTGAAAAATTATTGTATCGTCCGCGCGGATAAATAGCTTCACTTCTGTTTCTTGAATCTGCACGGCGTTCACCCAGGAGCGCCCAGTTGTCGTTACGCCCACGACCATAATCCCTGTCATTTTGAACATACTGCGGACTACCACAGCTTACCAATAGTGTAACAATTACCAACACCGGCGCTATCCATTTCAATTGCTTGTTCATATACTCAGTTTTATTTTTCTTAATGGTTCTACATTTATCAGACAGCACTTAGTTCATTAACGTTGTGTGCAAGTCCTTAAGATTTTGCAAAAAAATTACCGCCCCGGGGCGGTAATTCATTGAATTTATGTAGCTGGTATCAATATCCATAATCCTGTGTAATTTTCGGGTTGGCATCAATAACCGCCTGTGGTATGGGCAGGAGTTCACTGCGATTCGGTTTGTAGAGTTGTGCCACATTAGTGATCCAGGCCTCGGTAATGGCTCTCGTCCAGTTAACACGTGTATAGCCTGTAATAGCTGTGGGCGATGGTTTATACAATGAATTACCCAGTGTTAATTGTTGTGCTCCCGGTAAAAAGAACATATACTGCGGTAAGTTATTGTAGGGAGCCTCCCGGTTCATGATCTTTGTATAATTACTACGAACCGAAATGATCTTTTCAGCCAGCAGGTTCCAGCGGATCAAGTCATACTTGCGGATACCTTCTCCCCCGAACTCATAAGATCGCTCATTAACAAGGGCTTTAAAGAAGCCTTCCTTATCTCCGGGTGTTGTGCCGATTTTAGATTCATTGCCTTTAAACCCTCTTTTCCGTACTTCTTCATAAGCGATTTTCGCATCAGCTGTAGGACCGTTATTTAATTCATTGTCGGCTTCTGCAAACATCAGCAAAACATCTGAAAAGCGAATAACCGGCCAGTTAATGCCAGTGGCCTGGATTGCGGAGCTTAATGCAGGCGTTATCCAGTCTGACCGGAATTTACCACTCGTCATATTAACCAGCGTTTGAAGCGTTTTTGAATTATCTGCGTTATTATAGTGAAGCGCACAGGTCACATCGCGACGTGTGTCTACAGAATCGAAGGAATAGAAATATACCGGTATAACACGGATGGAGCCATTCCCCAACAATGCTGTATTTCCCGGTACATAAAACCGCGGACCATCGTAGTACCCCAGCTTACTGTCCACCTCCCTCGCCATAGCCACTTCAAACATCACTTCTCCATAGGGATCTATTTTGTACGCATCCAAAGCATCCTTAAACACCGATTGAAAACCGGGATTTAATGTATGTTGATCTCTTTTCTGCATTAACTCGTAACATTCATCACGTGCAATTTTATAGTATGCTGTATAATCAGGCCGCCGCTCCATACTTCCTGACTTACGAAGTGAATATCCTCCGTTGAACAAGGCCAGCCTTGCCCTGAGTGCTTTTACTGCCCCCTTGGTAATGCGTTCATCTGATGTTACTTCGGTACGCCATGGCACCAGGTCTTCAGCTCTTTTTAAATCAGAGATAAGGCTATCATAAATAACATTCCGGTCCATTTTCTCCAGGAACAGATTGGGTTGATCAATAGACGGAATAAATGAGGCAGGTACATCGCCCCAGTTACGAATTAACTCAAAATAAAACTGCGCTCTTAGTGTTAAGGCTTCGCCGTACAATCTTCGCAACTCTTTTTTGTCAGCTTCAGCTCCATCTTTATATAAACTCATAGCCGGTATATTCCTGATGCAGATATTGGCCCTTTCTATCCCTGCATACAACTGGTTAAACGGGGCCAGTAATTGAGCATTGGTTGGCTGTACATTGTAGCGTGCCATATCGCGGGAGCTATTGTCAGGTGCGGAAGCATTGGTTACACCAATCATTTCATCATTATCGTAAGGATAGATGAGGCTAAAACGACTGCCATATCCCTGGTCACCTGCCAATTGATCATATACACCCAACACAGCGCTTCTTGCATTAATAGTACTGCTGAACATGTAATCTTCACCAAAGGCAGACTCCGGCTCCAGGGTAAGATATTTTTTACATGCCGTAAACAGCAATGTAACGGCAATCAGCATCGATATTCCTAATCTTTTATATGTCATAGCCTGTGTTATTATAATGAAATATTTAATCCGACAATATATGTCCGGCTCCTGGGGTAGGCAGAGTAATCTACTCCCGGCGTAACCGGTGTGGCCATCCTTGTATTCACTTCAGGGTCATAACCGGAATAACCTGTAAGCACCGCAAGGTTATTGACAGTACCATATACCCTTACATTTTTAAATTTGATCCTGTTGAGCATATTCCTGGGTAATGTATATCCCAGGGTAATATTATTAATTCTCAAGAAGGATCCATCTTCCATAGCCCATGAAGTAGGATACCAGGCACCCGCGCCACTGATGGGAATCCAATATTGTGCATCCTTGTTAATGGCCTCCAGTTGCCCGGGAGCAACGCCTCTTACGACCTGATTACCGGACACCGTAACTACCTGCTGCAATACATTACCATTTTCATCAACGGTGCGCCAGCGATCTTTCATCAAAGCAAGGGAATTGGTATGAGAACCATAACCATTGGTAAATTCAATTTTGTTAGCATTATACACCTGGTTACCATAAACAAAATTGAGGAACACACTTAAATCAAAATTCTTGTAGTTAAACCGCTGGTTAATACCCCCTGAAAATTTCGGGTTAGCATTACCAATAATGGTTTTATCCTTCTCATCAATTATATTATTTCCATCCAGATCTTTTAGCTTCATCCAACCCGGCTGTGCTATACCAATGGCCTGCGCCACATCTGCCACGTCCTCTTTTAATGTATAGGTACTGGTTGCCGCATCATAATTAAAATCACTGGTTCTGTAAAAGCCATCTGATACATAGCCATACATAATACCTAATGGCTCTCCCGCTTTCACAATATAATCTGCCGGCTGACCAGAAATGCCAAAGCCTGAATAAGCAAAATACTGGCCTAACCCATTCGCTAACTTTTCAATTTTATTACGGTTGAATGAAATATTAAATTCTGCAACCCAGGTGAAATCTGTTTTTTGAATGGGTGTAGCGCTTAGCTGTATTTCAAGACCTCTGTTCGACAAGCTTCCTACATTCTGCAATTGGGTAGTATAACCTGAAGTGGGTGGTATGGGTACATCTATTAGTAAATTGCTTACCGTATTCAGGTACACATCGGCTGTAAGTGATAACCTGTTTTTCAGCAGCGACAGATCAACTCCTATATTTCGGGATATAGTGGTTTCCCATTTAAGGTCTTTATTAGGCAGGCTTCCTACCATATAAGCCGGAACTACCTGTTCGTTTAACGCATATTTGGCTGTAGGGCTAAAAATGTTCATGTACAGGTAATCATCTATGCGGTTATTGCCTGTAGCTCCATAACTAGCCCTGATCTTCAGATCGGATACAACTTTGCTGCTTTCCAGAAACGATTCTTTAGAAATACGCCAGGACACCGCACCGGCAGGGAAATATCCCCATTGATTACCCGGCGCAAACTTGGAAGAGCCATCTGCCCGCAAACTGAAATTAGCCAAGAACTTATCTTTATATGCATAGTTGGCACGGGTAAAAAACGATACAATACGGCTTTCATAGCTACCCGACTGCGGATAGGTTGGAATAACAGTACCAATGTTTAACTGATTCAGCGCCTTATCGGGAGTAATACCTATAGGAAAGTTCTTTAGCTGTATATCGGTGCTTTTGGCTTTTACATTATACAGTTCATTACCCAGCAATACGTCTATGCGATGATCGCTTTTTCTTGAATTGGTATAGGTTAATACATTGGAGTTAGACAGATTGTATACATTGTTGGTTAACACACCTGCCATGGGCATACTGGCGCCCTGCGTACGCGCTTTGGATGTGATGTAGTCGAAGAAAGTATGATAGGTTTGATTATTGAAGTTGACACCGGCTGTAGATCTGAATGAGAATTTCGGACTAAAGGTATAATTAGCATAACCATTCAGGTTGGTGAGCGAGCTCATCTTCTTACTGTATTGGGCGTCACTAAGCTGTATAGGATTAATAATGCCCAAAGCATTACCTGCATTGGTCTCATCGTAATAAGCCTCATCGAGGTCGCCGGGTGATAAATTATTTAATATAAAAGGCCGGTATTTAATGGTATGACGAAGCATATTATAAGTAGAAGCACCTCCATCTGAAGTACCGGCACCGTTAATGGCCTGGTTGGCATAACGAACGTTGAAGCCGACTTTTAATGCATTGCTTACGCGGGTGTCCATCCTGAAATTAATCAGCTTCCTGTCATAACCGGAGTTGAGCATCACCCCATCTTCGTTATTACTGGTGAGGCTTAAATTATATTGGGTGGTTTTATTGCCGCCGGCAACACCCACATTATGCGTCTGCATCCAGGCATCATTACCAAATGTTTCCTTTTGCCAGTCAATGGCAGGTATATCTCGGTATACGCCCAGGCTGTCCCAGCTTCCGTATATACGTGTAAAAGAAGTCTGCGCTTCTGTAGTGCCTCTGCTTCTTTCATATTGCGATATAACAAATTCATACGGACTTAATACATCCAGGCGATTCGCCAGTTGTTTTAAACCCACAAAGCCATTGTAGCTGATCACAGGCTTGGCTTCCTTGCCCCCCTTTGTAGTAATAATTACCACCCCATTGGCTCCTCTTGCTCCATAGATAGATGTAGCAGATGCATCTTTCAATACATCGACTGATTCTATATCCTGTGGTGAGAGCCCGGCCAATCCGCCTTCTACCTGTACCCCATCAATAATATAAAGTGGTGCAATATCCTGGGTAATAGAACCGTTACCCCTGATCTTTATCTGTACCTCTGCGCCGGGCGCACCTTCTGAAGTAGTTACCTGTACACCGGCCATTCTTCCCGTCAGCGCTTCTGCCAGCGAGTTCACCGGAATATCTTTTAATTGCTTACTGCTCAGCGAAACCACAGCGCCTGTAAGATCTTTTTTCTTTACGGTTGCATAGCCAATCGTTACCACTTCTTCCATCTGCGACATGCTTGCTGCAAGTATAATATGCAACACCTTCTCTTCACCAGCAATAATTTCCTGCGCCCGGTATCCAACATGCTCTATCAAAAATGTGATTGCTGTACCGTCAACAGGAACAGACAGTGCAAACTTTCCCTGGGCGTCCGTCAGTGTGCCTCCCGACTTTCCTTTCAATAAGATACTTACTCCCGCAAGCGGCGCGCCAGTTGCAGAGTCCGTCACTTCACCACTAATACGACGGTTCGTTTGTGCAAAGCAAAAAGAAAAACTAAAAGCTGATAACAGCAACACTGCAATTAATTTCATCCGTATATTTTTATTGTTTTTACGGTCAGATACTTTCTCGAAATTTTCACACTTTGAATAAAGAACGACCGAAAATATTTGTCACCCCCTTCAATGCTTTATTAAGAATAAAAATTTTAATTCAATCAGCTCATCGCGCTTATTCTATTTTAAATTAGTGGCCAGCATCAGCTATCTCATTTAATGGACCTGCTGCTTACCGATACCGGCCTCGTTCTGCACCGTCTCTCACAAAAGCAATTGGGCAAACATTTTCGTTAATGAAAACCAAGATATATATTTTTAACCCGCTTCTACGAACGCCTGCGGTAAAAATTACCGGTATCGTTATCGGTAACGATGCCGATGATATTTGCGGGCGCTGCTGCAGCGGCTGTCCTAAAAGAAACTACATTAGCAAAACATCTGCTTTGAATGAATTATTTAAAATCATTGATATGAAAAGATTGTTGATTGCCCTAAGCTGTCTTATATTTTTATACAGCTTTATTGAAACAAAGAAAGTAACGATTTACTCCATTGGAGATTCTACTATGTGCGATTATGACCAGCGATACCTGAATGGCTTTGGCGGAGATAACTATCCCATACGCGGATGGATGCAAATGATGCCCCGGTTTTTTTCCAATGAGGTGACTATTAAGAATATGGCGAGAAGTGGCAGAAGCTCGAAGAGTTTCAGGGAGGAAGGCCATTGGCAAAAAACAATCGACCAGGTACAACCCGGAGATTATGTTTTTATCATGTTCGGTCCTAACGATGAAAAAGATGATAGCCTGCGTCATACAGACCCACACGGCTCTTACCGACAAAACTTGCTTAATTATATTACTGAGACAAGAAAGAAAAAAGCTATGCCAATTCTTTTCACCTCGATTACCCGGCGAAAATTTGATAAGGCCGGAGCACTATTACCTAATACATTCGAAGCCTATGTTGAAGAAGTAAGAAAGCTATCAAAAGAGATGAATGTACCGTTTGTAGACCTGAATTTAAGATCCCGCGCATTAGTCGAACAATTAGGACCCGAAGCGTCTAAACAACTCTATGTTTATATTGAGCCGGGTAAATTCACTAAACTTCCCAACGGAAAAAAAGATGATACGCACTTATCTGCAGAAGGGGCAACAGCGGTAGCAAAATTAGCGGGCGAAGGCTTAAGAGCCATTCAATCACCTTTAGCAAAATACCTTTTACAATAGATTTTCACATTGTCAAAACCATATCAAACCCTCATCCGGAGGGTTTTTTCCTGCATAGAAGTTATTACAAAAAAGTATTTCCTTAAAGAACTAAAAAGGTGGTAAAGCGAAGACACATAATTATTCTTCCGTTCTCTCTGATCTAACGAAGTTCTTTAAGTTTCGCGAAAGATATCGTTAGCTGAGGATCTCCTGCCCTTGCTTTACAAATTGGAGGATACCTGAAGAACGTTTGCACACGATTTGATTAAACAGGAAAAGGTCCCCTGTATAGAGAACCTCCTGTTATGTAACACATCATTTAAATTACCTATAGAGTTGTAGCGCTTAACTGTTTACTTTAATTCTATCACAGCCAGCTCATACAACTTTACTTTTGGAATAGTAAATTGTATCATCCCCTTTTCCTGCGTAAAGACCAGGTTGCCGATCGTTGCTGCACGATCCGGGCTCAACAATATGAGCTTTTGTACTTTCTTTCCCTCAGGAATTCTAAGGCTTATTTTTACATTTTCTACTGCTGCCTTTTCGTAGTTAAAATTCACCAGGTGTAATAATAGCCTGTTTTTCTTTTCCTGTTTTACAAGCTCCATCGTCACCGTCTCGGGGCCTTCTATATATAGAGACAGATTATTTCGCGATGCCCATTGGACTGCGTCAATCAGTTGTTGATGATTCTTGGCCAGTTTAAAATAAGGGCCCGCCATAGCCACCATCGTTGGTTTGGGTACGGATGCGACCACTTCTGGCAAATAGATGACACGCCCTTTACCTATTTCGTTACGCTGTTCTGCTATAGGCAGGATGGTTTCCGGCGTGCGGCGGTCATGCCAATCGGGGGCTTTCACCTTTATCAGGTCTGCCAGACCAAAATTCTCTTTTCGTTGATGCCAGGCGTTATATAATGAGGTATGCTCCGTTATAACAAGGCCACCGCCCTTACGTACAAAAGAACGCACTAGTTCCTGCTGCTCCTCTGTAAGACATTCCTGGTTGGCCAGTACCAACACTTTATAACGATCCAGGTTTTTAAGTTGCCCATCGAAGATCACATCAAAAGGAACTTTTCCCTGTATCAAACTTTGCTCAAAAAGAAAAGTGCTTTGATAAGGCCGGTCACTATTGTAAGCCATACTGTTAAAGGTGTGCAACACTGCCACATCGGCTATATTTTTTGTACCGCTATAATAATCGAAATGATCTTTAAAAAAACGGATATAGTCTTTTTGCTCCTGCGTTAGCGGCAGTGGCGTATGGTAGTTGCCCCCATCCATTTCTTCCATACCACCAATGAGCCCGATTCCTTCACGGTTGTAAGCCAGGGCTTCAGCCATCTTCAGCTGACTGTCGTTGGTTTTGATAAAAACACGGTTGTCAAAAGTGCGGGCCATTTTAAAGGTCCGTATCTTGGAAAGCAATGCGCCATTGTCCGCCAAACCGGTTTGTTCCCCTTCTGTCCAGAAATAATTGGTGTGCGGTAATATCCTTGCAAAATCAACACTTTCATTCCACATCGAATTGCGGCCATCTAAGCCATGCGGATTACATTCTACCGCTACTTCGGGGTTCAGGCTTCGAATGTACTGCGCCATTTCCCCGTAATAATCAGCCAGCTGCCGGCAGCGAAAATCGGTCCACTCCTGTGATAGGGGGTCATGCAGTATACCAATGCTCTTACTATAGGTAGGCGGCTCTACAAAACGAACATCGCTAAAGCCTAATCTTTGTTTAAGTTGTTCGGCTGTATATTTTTTGGTTAAAAACTCTCTGAAATGCTGAACCGCTAAAGGATGATAGAATACAGGAGCAATGGCCTGTACCGAAGAGTTATCAAAATGAATGAGATCCACTTTAATATCTTCTACAGCAATCTTTAACACGCGCTTCATATAGTCTTTATAGCCTTCATGCTGGAAGTATACCAGTTTACGAAAGGTCTGACTTCCGTAAGTAACAGGTTGTCCCTGGTAATCCGGCGTTACCCATTCTTTCGCTTCCGGCACTTCGGCAAAAAAGGTTTCAAAGGGTAATGTTGAGCCTATGTAAGCACCTGTTTTTAATCCGTATTTTTTACAATTGGCAACCAGCTTACGGGTGGCATCCACTTCTTCTTTCTCTGCTTTTAAACCGAAGCCTTTATAAAAAAATGCCATGACCATGGTCGCCCCTATGTCTTTGTATTTTTTTACCTGCTCCTCTGTTGATTCTTTTTTAAAGACCTCATCAATCCATACGGGGTTAGCACCCACCCTTCGCCTGAAAGTAGGTTTGATGTCCCAGTTACCGATCATTACTACCGGGAAACCATCCACCCATTTAGGTTCGGCTTTGGCAGCGCCGGATTGAGCCCGCAAACCTGTGGTAAATAAAGCACTTACGATTACCAACACAAAACATCGCAGAAAGAATTTATCATTCATCTGTCCATCAGTTTAAAATTTAGAGAATTATTTAGAGCCTGGTTAATACGAAACCAGAAGCAGGTGCTACCTGTATTGCATTTTGTTTGATTTGTCCGCCTATTGTTTTCCATTTGCCTTTTGGTAAGCTGATGCTTACCGTTTCTGTGGCCGAAGGATTAACCACTACCATCCCTTTGGTAAACTGCCTGCTCCAGGCTTTTTCCTGCTGAACAGCTTTATCTACGGGCGCTCCGATATTTACATTCATTTCAGGACGGTAATGAAACTCCTGGTAAATCGCTTTCTTATCTACAAACGGGGTAATGGCCAGCAGGCTTTGGGGGCCGCGTGTAAGTAAAAAGTTAGCAATCACCCATTCGATTTGCGCGGCATCGGTTTGCTCCACAGCACCTGCTACCTGGTTAATGGAAACATATCCTTTGACAGGAGCGATCTCTTTTAAATAGTCAAATTGCCTTTGCCAGTTGCTGCCCGTAATATTTTTGCCGGTATGGGTAAAGCCATTTTCATCCAACCATATATTTACAGAATGCATCATACTCAACACCACATCGTTCGGCGCGCTGTTGGCCTTGATATTGGCCGCTACTTGTACCCCAATCGGGTTCAGATGCTCCGATAAATAGCGCATCCAGCCGATCATATTGTCCTGGAAGGCCTTATCATTTTTCTTACCGGTATATAACTGCACCCATTTTCCTTTTTCATACCGGCCTACAGCACCCGGCCAGTTACCCAGGTCCACATTATCCATAGCTACTACTTTATAACCCTGTTTAAATGCAGGTAGCATAAACTCCTTCAGGTAAAACTCACGTACTTCCGGATTGGATACATCCAGCGGCACCAGTCCGCCATAATCATATATATAACCATAGGCCGGTGTTACCTTATCTTGTTTATACATGATCCAATCCGGATGATTCTTTTTATACCATTCAATATCAAGTTGCCGCTCAGGATTACGATACGAAGGAAAGTATTTGCTGACTGTAACGCCCTCAATAGGATCGGGCTTTGTGGCGCCCCAGATAAAACAAAATTTATTACCCTGCTTTTGATATACCGAAGCATCTTTTACCCTTCCGTCGAATATCTGTGCGTAGGGCACACCATCCGCAGGTATATTTTGCAGCCGGAGCGGTTGCTGGTCTTTTTGCGCTACACCCCTAAAGCAGGTTAACAAAAAGCCGGCTGATAAGAGCCCTGTTTTTACTAATTTCATATAGAGCTAATTTAAAAATTCATCTTTCTTCTTAAGACAGATAAGATTGGTTGACATCTCTTTTATTGAGCTGTTGCACTCAACAATGCTGCGGAAGGTTGATCCAGATAATAAATGCAGGAAGCGTGTAATTGCAGGATACTGGCCGGATACACCGGACTTACCGGTTGTTCAATGCTATCTTTTACAGCTTGTGCTTTTCTGCCATCGGGAACAGAGCAGATGATATGTGTAGATTTCATGATCTGCTTTACCGACATGCTGATGGCTTGTGCAGGTACTTCTTCCAACGATGCAAACCACCCCTCACCCATTTGCTGCATACGACATTGCTCGTCCAGGTTTACTACCAGGTACGGATCTTCTGTATCAAAATCTGCCGGAGGATCATTAAAAGCAAGGTGCCCGTTTTCTCCAACGCCCACTAATGCTACATCAATCGGATGCTGCCGAATAATTGCATTCAAACGCAGGCGTTCTGCTTCTGCATCTTCTTCACCGTTGATAAGATAGTAAGCTTTTAATGGTGGCATCTTTTCTAAAAAGCGCTCTTTCAGGTATTTTCTGAAGCTGGCGGGATGCGTAACCGGTAACCCGATATATTCATCTAAATGGAACATCACTACTTTGTTCCAGTCGATTCCTTCTTCTTTTATTAATTGTTCCAGGGTCTGGAACTGGCTGGTGCCGGTGGCCAGTATAATATTGGCCTGTCCTGCTTCATTGATCGTATTGCGGATCAGCTCGCCGGCTTTTTTCCCGGCCGCAATTCCTAATTCGTACTTATCTTTTAGTACCATCATTTCCATTGATATCTGTTTTAAAGTTTGGGCGATGAAAGCATCGTTGTAACCAAAAATATCAATTAAGCAATACGAACGAACCCTAAACGGCTAATAAAACAACGGTAACGTTATCGGCAATGATACCGGTAACGTTGCCAATCATTTATCGGGTCATTAACATGAGTAAAGTGGCATTTATCGATATTTTAGCTAAAACATTATAAGGTCCTTTGGACTTTATGTCTAACGATTATCATGAAAGAGCAAACTACTAATATACCCACTCAGGCCCCTGACCCTAAAAGGATCATTGTATCTATCAGCATTATTGCTGTTGTATTTTTTGTGATCGGCTTTATTTCCTGGGTCAATGCCATCTTAATCCCCTACTTTAAAATTGCCTGTGAGCTTACTACTTTCGAATCTTATTTTGTCACCTTCGCTTTCTACATTTCCTACCTGGTCATATCGGTTCCGGCTTCCTATTTATTAAAGAAAACCGGGTTTAAAAAGGGTATGGCCGTAGGCTTCGCGGTAATGGCTGTCGGAGCCTTTATTTTTATACCAGCGGCAGCCACGCGTACTTATGGTATGTTTTTGACAGGCTTATTTGCACTGGGAACAGGATTGTCGGTTTTGCAAACTGCGGCCAATCCTTATATTACTATTCTCGGCCCCATTGAACGTGCTGCACAACGCATCAGTATCCTGGGCGTTTGCAATAAAGGGGCCGGAATATTGGCGCCGCTGATTTTTGCTGCAGTAATATTACGTAAAACAGATACGGAACTTTTTAAGCAGATCCCTTTAATGAACCCGGCAGAAAGATCTGTGGTTCTGGACGAATTGATACAAAGAGTAATGATCCCGTACCTGGTTGTGGGCGTAGTGTTATTATTGCTGGGACTGTTGATCCTCAAATCACCGCTGCCCGAGATCAATACAGAAAATGAAGATGCGGAACTATCTAAAGCCAACGCCGATAAAAAAAGCATTTTCGACTTTCCCTTCCTTATTTTGGGAGCTATCGCCATCTTCCTGCATGTAGGTACACAGGTAATATCCATTGATACGATCATTGGATATGCTACATCCATGCATATACCATTGCTGGAAGCTAAGGTATTTCCGTCCTATACCTTATTTGCCACTATCTGTGGTTATATGCTCGGCGTTATTGCCATACCGAAACTCATCAGCCAGAAGAAAGCTTTTCAGCTCTTCACTATGTTGGGCTGTGTATTCTCATTACTAATTGTACTGGTAAAAACAAGGGTACTATTCCTGGGACATGACACGGATCTATCCATTTGGTTTTTGGTGTTGTTGGGATTTTCCAATTCGCTGATATGGGCCGGTATATGGCCACTGGCAATGAAGGGGCTGGGGAGATTTACAAAGCTGGGCGCCTCTATTATGATCATGGGTCTTTGTGGCAATGGGTTGTTACCCCTTGTATACGGCTACCTTGCAGACCTGCAAGGTGTTAATGAGGCTTACTGGATATTAATACCTTGTTACCTTTACCTGATCTATTATGCATTTTATGGCCATAAAGTTAAAAGATGGTCTTTTAAATCTTAAACATGGATACATTTCTTAAAATAGTCAACGCAAAAATCATCACACCTCAGCGAATTATCAGGGAGGGAACGGTTGTAATAAAGAATGGACTGATTGAAAGTGTCGGTAATAAAAATATAGAGGTAGAAAGTGCAACAGCAATTGATGCAGCCGGCTTATACCTGTCGCCTGGCTTTATCGACCTGCATATACATGGAGGAGGCGGGGCGGATTTTATGGACGGCACGGAAGAAGCCTTTTTAACCATTGCTGAAACCCATGCGCGTTATGGCACCACTGCTCTATACCCTACCACACTAACCAGTGAAAAAAAGGACCTGCTCGAAACGCTGGAAACATTTGAAAGTGCTACTAAAAAAAACACTAACGGCGCCCAGTTAATGGGTATGCATTTGGAAGGGCCTTATTTTGCCATGAACCAGCGGGGCGCACAAGACCCCAGGTATATCCGCAATCCTGATCCTGCTGAATACAAAGAAGTAATTGAAGCCTCCTCTTCAATAAAACGCTGGAGCTCTGCCCCGGAGCTCGAAGGCGCTGTTGCAATGGGCAGATTTTTGCGCAGTCGCGGCATTTTGCCGGCCATAGCGCATACTGATGCTATCTACGAAGAAGTGGTTGATGCTTTTGAAAATGGATATACATTGGCAACCCACTTTTACTCGGGCATGTCGGGGGTAATGCGCCGCAATGGTTACCGGTATGCCGGTGTAATTGAAAGCGGCTACCTGATCGACGAAATGGATGTAGAGGTTATTGCAGATGGCATTCATTTACCAGCCCCTCTACTAAAACTGATCTGTAAAATAAAAGGAGCAGACCATATCGCACTGATCACTGATGCTATGCGCGCTGCTGGCATGCCCGAAGGTGATAGTATTTTGGGTGGATTGGAAACGGGGTTAAAAGTAGTAGTAGACCAAGGTGTAGCCTGGTTGCCAGACAGGAGCTCATTTGCGGGAAGTGTGGCCACTGCTGACCGTTTAGTCAGGAACATGATCCATCTCGCTGAACTGACTTTAACTGACGCTATCAAAATGATCAGTCTCACTCCCGCCCGTATTATGAGCATTGATGATCGGAAAGGATCCATAGCTGCGGGCAAAGACGCCGACCTGTTGCTGTTTGACCAGGATATACACATACATAAAACCATCGTAAAGGGAAGGGTTATTTATAGCAGCGAATAGCTAACGAAGCGTAGATTCTCTTGCTATCAAAGTTCCGGGCAGTATTATATCTTCAGCAATAAAATTGCGTTTATTGATATGCTTCAGCAGCAGTTCACAGCTTTTTTTACCTATTTCAAAAGCTGGCTCGGCAATGGTAGATAACGTAGGAGAGACAACGGTAGATACCGGGTCGTTGGTAAAACCTATTACACCCACTTCCTTACCCACCTGTAAGCCCATTTCTTTTAATGTAATTATCGCGCCGATTGCTTTCCTGTCATTTACAGCGAAAATAGCGTCAGGCTGGTCTTTGCGGCTAAAGATTTTTGTGGCATCCTGCTGCCCGTCTTCCTGGGAGAAACCGGAGTGAACGATCCATCGATCTTTTGCAGGCAGGCCATGTTTTTTTAAGGCGTCCAGGTATCCCTTTTTACGTTTTTGTGTAAAGCTGAGCCCTTCCGGTCCTGCTATATGGGCTATCTTTTTATAGCCCCGTTCAATTAAATGCTCAACCGCTTCAAATGCGCCATTATAGTCATCCTGCATCACTTTTGATGTAGGAATACCATCAGACACCCGGTCAAAGAACACAATAGGAACACCCGTGTCCATCACCTGTTGAAAATGGGTGCCGGCATCAGAATTTGTTGAAACAGAAACCAATAATCCATCAAGATTGGAAACTGCCAGATTTTTTATAATAGACAGTTCACGCTCGGGCGAGTCGTTAGTAATATGGAGAATAATGTTATAATCATTCTTATAAGCCACTTCCTGTATACCCGTAATAACGGTAGAGAAATAGTAATTAGTGATAAAAGGCAGGATCACGGCAATATTATGCGAGTTGCGATTCACCAGGCCCATTGCATTAAAATTGGGCCGATAATTGAGTTCACTCGCTAACGCCAATACCTTTTCTCGGGTTTCCTGGTTTACGTCGTAAGTATCTCTTAACGCACGTGAGACGGTAGAGACAGAAATATTTAATTTTTTGGCTATATCCTTAATAGTTACAAAACGCCCCATGCATAAAAGCTATATCCGATGAAGGTAACCATTTTGAATTAAAAATCCGCGGGGTTCCAATAGCCTTACCTATTGGGCATCAAACATAAAAAAAGTATCCACCCCATTGAATGAGCAAAAAAATAACCGCCCCGAAAGAGGCGGTTCTACTAACCCGTCAAATAAAATATACCTGTTATGCGTTCTTCAGTTCTTCTATTTTCTCCCTGATCTTAGCTTCTATTTCACCCGCCAGTTCAGGATTATCAATTAGTAAGCTTTTTACAGCATCACGGCCTTGTCCCAGTTTATCGCTGTTATAGCTATACCAGGATCCGCTTTTTTGAATGATATTCAATTCAACCCCCATATCGATGATCTCCCCTGTTTTGGAAACACCTTCTCCAAAAATGATATCAAACTCAGCAGACCGGAACGGAGGCGCTACTTTATTTTTTACCACTTTTACTTTTACACGGTTACCGATTGCTTCATCGCCATCTTTAATTTGCGCTGAGCGGCGGATATCTAACCTTACTGAAGCATAGAACTTCAGGGCATTACCACCGGTTGTTGTTTCGGGGTTACCAAACATTACCCCGATCTTCTCACGAAGCTGGTTGATGAAAATACAAATGGTGTTGGTTTTTGAAATAGTAGCTGTAAGCTTTCTTAAAGCCTGGCTCATCAAACGGGCATGTAATCCCATTTTGCTGTCTCCCATTTCACCTTCGAGTTCGCTCTTGGGGACCAGCGCTGCAACAGAATCTATCACCACAACATCCAGCGCTCCGGACAATATTAACCGGTCGGCGATTTCCAGCGCCTGCTCACCATAATCGGGCTGGCTTATTAATAGGTTATCTACATTTACCCCCAGCTTTTGGGCATATACACTATCAAACGCGTGTTCTGCGTCGATAATGGCGCACATACCGCCTTTTTTCTGTGCTTCTGCTATAACGTGCGTAGCGATCGTTGTTTTACCAGACGATTCCGGGCCATATATTTCGATAACACGGCCTTTAGGCAGGCCTCCAATACCCAAGGCGGTATCAAGGCCAATGGAGCCGGTAGAAACCACTGCATGCGATTCTACAGCTTTCTCATTCATCATCATTACACTACCCTTACCATAATCTTTATCGATTTTTTCCATGGTAAGCTTTAGTGCTTTAAACTTCTCGTTATTAACGTCTATTTCGGGTGATTTATCTGTCTTTGCCATAATCCAAAATTACAATTTAGCTATCTCCTGTCTAAAATAATTATCAACAACAAAACTAATATATTTAGCACAATAATGCTAATTTATTTGGATTTATTTTTTAGAGCTTAATAACTGCAGTCTTTATTGAAAAGTCTAACCGCCTACAAAACGGCTTGGAGTAACCGGGGAAAATTTTTCGCACCTTTGCAGAGCTAAAAAGTTTTGAGCCAACATATCTCATCCCATGATGGGTGCTGCCAGTATTGGCACGGGGCAAAAAGATTTTTTAGCTTTTTTATATATTGTCATATAAATTAAGCACAACTCTATACTTGTCTCTTAGTGCTTCAAAATACCTCTCCCCTTCCAGCCAGTGAAGACACTGGCCAGAGCTATGCTAAGGTTTGTGTCTCACAAACCAGCCGGATGCATTTCAATAAAATTGATGCCGGTTTGTTATTACGCGTCATAAGATAAATGCATTGTAACAATATTACAAATTATGCTTTTCCCCATATACAATAAAGGCGCACCAGTTCGGATGCGCCTTTATATCTGTTGCTAATATTTTATTTAAAACTACTCAAAATCTTTATCCGCAACACCCTCATTCAACTTGTAGTTTTTTAGGGTCAACTCGAAAGTCTGTCCCATGATCGACTGGCTCATTGAGCCGGGCAACTGGATACCACCTACTGTTGTATAGTTACCGAACTCCATGGTTTGCTCTAGCTCCTGTCCACCAGCCTTGATCTTCGATTCATGTTTAACAAGCAAACCGGTCTTTGCCGAATAGTACTCCGTTTCTGTTTTACCGCTGGGTTTGGTTACTACAATTTTATAGGCATCTTCTCCATTTACCTTTTCAATAACCGGAGCGCTTAACTTAAAACCATCTGTGTTATAATATAGCTGTGGAAATAGGCCTTTGGTATCTCCGGCAGCAGCTATTTCATCAGCACCTAGCTCTTTCTTTTGTCCCATTTGCTCCTGGTAACCCGTTTTACCATTAAATACTTTTTTCATAACGGTCATACCGCCCATTGATAATTGCATCAATGACTTATTGGGCGCTGCATTTTTCATAACGCCGCCCAGCGACTGGCCACTTATATTCATTGTAATATCAGCGCTCATAGAAGTTATTTTTCCCAACGCTTCTTTTCCTCCAATAGCAGCAATATACTTATCGATTACGGTTTGAGCCGTAACGTTTTTATCAACACCGGCTGATGGAGCCGTAGCAGCTTCTGATACAGGAGATGCATAGGTATCATACAATTTAACCGGGTAGCCCAGCTTGCTTAAACCGTCTTTAACTACCGAAGCTTTACCTACTACAACGATGCGGGTATCTGCACTGTTCAGGTATTTTTGTGCTACACGCTTAATATCTGCCACACTTACTGCATTGATCTTTTGCAGGTAGGTTCTGTAAAAGTCGTTAGGCAGTCCGTTGATTAAAATAGTAGTGGCATAGTTGGCAGTGGTCTGTGGATTTTCCATACGCATAGCAAACACACCATTATATACTGCTTTGGCGGTAGCCAATTCTTCTGCTGTGATCTTTCCTTCTCTCATATTGTTGATCTCCCTGATGATCTCAGCAACAGCACTGTCTACTTTATCATTACGCACTGAAGCACCCGCCTTGAACATGGTTTGGTAACGATCTGAAGGAAGGTTGCTGTAACTACCGTAAGTAAAACCATGCTTTTCACGAAGGTTCATGAACAATTTGCTTTCGGCCCCGCCACCCAAAATATGATTAGCTAAAACCAATGCATGGTGATCGGGATTGCTATAAGGATTATTAATCAGGTTGGCTACAGAAATTTCGCTCTGCACCGCAGAAGGCACATCAATCAGGTCGATCTCCGTTTTCGCAGGATTAGCTACAGGTGTACTTTTCGCGATCTCAATTTTCTTACCGGTCCAGCTGCCGAATGCCCTGGTAGCATATTCCTTCGCCTGGGCAGGCGTGATATCGCCTACAAAAGTTAAAATACTGCTGGCTGGGCTCAGGTACTTCTGGTAGGCAGCTTTAACATCATCAAGTGTAACCGCTTCTGTTGTTTGAATGGTTTGAAACTCGCCCCTTGCTGTACTTTTCCCATAGGAGATAGCATTTACCACTCTTGCAGAAATAGACTTGGCATTTTTTTCCTGGGATTTCAGGTTAGTTACCGCCTGTGATTTCAGTTTATCGAAATTTTCTTTTTCGAAAGCCGGGTTTCTTAACGCATCAGCCATTAACATCAAACTCGGTTCAAAATAACGGTTTAAGGCGGACACATATCCACCGCCTGAGTTTAATGAAACAGAAGCGCCCATCACTTCTACTTTTTCGTCAAATGCTTCTTTGGAGAGACTTTTAGTACCCTCGTTCAGCATATCGCCCATTAAACCTATAACACCCGCTTTATTTCCCTCTACAATATCACCACGATTGGTAGAAAGGCTTGCTGTTATTTTAGGTAGCTTATGATTTTCTACCACCAGCACGGTCATGCCGTTAGGTAAAACAAATTTAGCCGGATCAGCAATTTTAATGACAGGAGCAGGCCCTTCCTTTGGCTTTTTGCTTCTGTCTATTGTTTGTGCAAATACCGCAGTGCAAAAGAACAATGCAGCAGATGCTATAAAAACTCTTTTCATAACTTATCATTTATTGCTTACGCAAGTTTTTTAAAATACATTTAGATTAGTGGGACCTATTATTTAACAGCTTCTTCTTTTTTTGAAGGCAAATAATAAAGTACCACGCGCTGATCTTTGTTCAGGTATTTTTTAGCCACATCCTGGATATCCTGGCGGGTTATCGATTTAATCAGATCTAATTCTGTATTCAGATAATTGGTATTGCCGTGAAATGTGTATCCACTGGCCAGGCTCTCCGCAATCCCCATCATGGTGTTGTTGCCGCTTACGAAATCATTTTCTGCCTGGTTTTGTAATTTGGTAAACTCCGCCTCAGAAATAAGAGAAGTTTGCAGTTTAGCTACTTCCTCATCCATATCAGCCAGCAGTTGATCCAGGCTCTGGTTACCATTAGGTATGGCAAAGGTCATGTAAGCGCCATAATCTTCCAGCGTGTAATTAAATGCCTGCACTGCTACCGCATTTTTCTTTTGATCTACCATTTTTTTATACATACGGCTGCTTGCTCCTCCGCTTAATATTTGTGAAGCCATGTCCAGCACAATCGCATCACGCTCCTTCATACCTATTGTACGGTAAGCAGCTACTATCGCAGGGATCTGGATATTGGCATCGTAAGCCGTGTCAACAATTTGTTTCGTAATAGGGTCTTCTTTAATATTTACTCTTTCAATGGCAGGACCTTTGGGAATGGGTCCGAAATAGGCTTCTACCAGTTTTTTTGTTTTAACCGGATCGATATCTCCCGCAACCACCAATACTGCGTTATTAGGAGCGTAATATTTTTTGTTAAACGCTAAAAAGTCGGGCAGCTTGGTATTGTCCAGATCGGCCATACTTCCTATAATTGGCCAATGATACGGATGTTTGGTAAACAGCTTATTAAAGACAGAAGCGATCAGGTTACCATAGGGCTGGTTATCGATGCGCAATCTTTTTTCTTCTTTTACCACCTCGTTCTGCGTTTTAACGCCATCCTCGTTAATCACGGGATGCATTAATCTTTCACTTTCCAGCCAAAGGCCTGTTTCGAGCTGATTGCTCGGAAATGCCTCAAAATAGTAGGTACGATCCTGGCTGGTATTGGCGTTGTTTTGACCCCCGTTTTGTGAAACGATCTTCATAAACTGGCCTTTCTTGATGTTTTTAGATCCTTCAAACAACAGGTGCTCAAAAAAGTGCGCCATTCCGGTATGCCCGGGCACTTCATCTTTGCTACCCACATGGTACATTACCGAAGTAACGACCACCGGAGCTGTATGATCTTCATGCAATACCACGCGCATGCCATTGCTCAAATCGAATTCTGTAAACTTTACCTTTTGCGCCATAGCGGGCAATGCGCCTGCCAGCAGCAAAAGGCCAATGTTGATTTTCTTCATCTGATTTTGTTAAGAATTAAAATAAAAATATAAAAGACCAGGTCGCCTGTTAGTCGGACGAAGCTAGTAAAAAACAGGTAGCTACAAATTACCGCTCATATAATATTTAAAACGATAAGAAAGACAATTCCTACTTTGGTGAAATACCGCAAACAAAACAACTCCTCAATATATATTAAAAAGAATCATCAAGCCACCCAATTAGCGATCATAACGGCAAGTGCACCTACGCCAAGGCCCATGTAATACTCACGTGGTGTGTGCGCTGATAATAATAAGCGGGATGTACCTACCAAACCGGTAATTAACATAGCCAATGCGAGGTAGATGGTAATATTAGTAGATGACGGATCAAAAGTAAGCAGACAAAGAAAGGTGGTTGCAGTGCCCAGGCCGATGCCATGCATGCTTATCTTTAAATAAATATTAGATAAAAGCCCCATTGAAGAAGCCAGGAAAACACCCAATGCAAATACAATGAGGTAATGAGGTACACCCGGTAACCCTCTCCACACATACCAGATCCAGAAATACCAGATATTACAAATGATAAACGGTATGATCCGGTCTTTTCTTTCTTTTAGTTTGATAGAACTGATCAGATTAAGGCCTTTTAAAAGAAGCACACTTATCAAAGGGAAAAAAGTGTAGTTGATAAATGCCCTGCCCAGGGTTAATACTTTTTCTGGTCCGGAAGCACCTACAAATAAAAAGGGCTCTACAAATAACAGGAAAGCGATTACATACATCGGAACAAACACCGGGTGAAACAGATAGGAAAGGAAATTAGCGAGTCCTTTCAATACAGGACCCGGACTATAAGAAGGCTTTTCATCTGACTGTTGTAAACCCTCGGGTGTTATAAAAAGCTGTGTAGACATATTGTATCAGACCGCAAAAGTAATGGAATTATTTTCAGAGTGGGTGATAGCTTCCGCAGGTTTCGAAGGTATCTGATCCAAATAAAGATTTTTAGTTTCCTGCAATACCCCGCCAGCTACGAGGCCGTTGTTATTTCCGGAACCCCTTTGCTATAAATAACACGGTGAACAGCAAGTGCATCTACCGCTAAACGATTATTTTTACAGTACATGCCCATGCGATTAAAATTGACTGTATGCACTGTATTATTTCTCTGTCAGATGGTTGTTTTGGCACAACCTAAGACTATCAGTCCATATATCGAAGCCTGGAAAAAGACCGGGAGAGATCAAAGCTATGCCTCTCAGGTATTTTTCGACTCTCTTCGGCTTACCAAATATGACCCCGCTGCTAAAAAACGTTACTGGAATGATATCAGCCAGCTGCATCATTACCTGGACAGGCACCCGGATCGCAGGCTGGGCGTTCGTTTAATGATGTTTGAAATAATGGCGGCAAGAGAGCACGGACTGGCATCTAAATATTATAGTGTTGTTGACAGCATCATCAAAATCGCCTACCCCCTTAACGACCCCCAATTAAATGCCGAACTCTATAGTATCAGGGCTGATTTACCGCCATCGGATGAAACCCATTTGCTTTACAACCTGAAAGCTGTTGAAATACAACGCAGCATAGGTTTTTCGTATTTTCCTTACGTGCACAACCGTTTTTTTGGCATTAGCGCCGTTTTATTCGGCCAAAGTAATTATGCTCAATGTATCGCATATGGCAAGGAGGGACTTAAAACCTGGAATTTAGACAGCGTTCACCGCGACCCAAGGGTATATATTTTCCAGCTTGATATAATTGGCGCCTCCTATCGCAATTTAAATAAACCGGACAGCGCCCGCTGGTACTATAACCATATTATAGCATCGGTATCGAACGATACAGACCCATGGTTTATTAAGTTATGGACTGGAATATCAAAGGGCAATATAGGTCGCACCTATACCGGCGAGGGCAATTTTGATGCGGCAGCCCCTTTATTAAATACCTACCTGCAAGTTAGCCGGGAATGTGGAGATTGGCTCAATATTGCCATTGCACAAAATGCACTATCTACCTTCTACTTTAAACAAAAAAAATACAACATGGCAGCCTCTTTCGCCGCCGAAGCGCTGGCCGCGGCTAAAGAGCATAAACTAAACACTGAATTAATCAGCTCAGCAGCCCTGCTTGCTAATATCTACCGCATTCAAAGAAATATCGACAGTGCTTTTTATTATTATGAGCTGGAAAACCAGTATAAACAACGGGAAGGGGAAGAATTGAAAAAAAGCGAGCTGAGTGTTGTTAAAGCACAAATTGCATTCGACAATTTGCAACATTCCCTAATTCTTGCACAAGCTTCCGTTAGCCGCGAAAAGGGCCTTCGAAATGCTATTCTGGTAACTATTTTGCTGCTCATCATCATTGTGCTGCTTTTATACAATAAAAAGAGAACCCGTGATCAAACCAGGCTCAGGGAAGCAAGGGAGCGGCATGCACGGGCCGAGCAACAGGTAGCAGATGCAAGGGATAGAATCGCTGTCTTTACCCGCCATCTTATTGATAAAAACAATTTAATCGATTCGCTTCGGATACAACTCGATCAGTCAAAGGACCTAACCCATGAAGTAACAGACAAGCTACTGGCGGAGCCACTCCTAACGGAAGCAGGTTGGGAAAATTTCCGGCAGGAGTTTTCAAAGGCCTATCCTGTGTTCTTTCAACAACTCAGGGAACGATGTGAAGGGCTCACTCCGGCAATGGAGCGACTTGCAGCGCTTATTTTTCTACAGCTTAATAATTATCAAATTGCCAACGCACTGGGTATTGGTAAAGAAAGTGTTGCCCGTAGTAAAAGACGCCTGAGAACTATTTTAAAGCTGGCGGCAGATGAAAGCCTGGAAGATCACGTAAAAACCTTAGCTACCAGGAGCTAGCCCTCTTCGTCACTACTTAGTGATTGTCCCGAAATTGTCCGCCACGAATTTTGGCGCAGGCTTCCTTAAAAGTCATATTTGCAAGTATGAAACAACGCAGGCACATTATAAACATGCTGATCATCATTTTTATCGGTTTGCTATTGGTGTTGGCCGTATGGTACTATTTCGAATACAGGATCCGCTCCAACTAACCGTCTTCTTTAAATAAGAAATGTAAGCCGGTTTACGGCCTCCGGAAATGAAGCATATCCCTATCCAATTAATTAATAAGATCGCCCATCAAAGCCCTAAAATAAGCATCTCCTCCATTTTGTTACTTTATATAAATTTTTAGATACTTGATTTACAATAAATAACGATTGTCCGGATTTTGTCCGCCCTCTGTCCGCATTTCATCCTTTCGTCATTTTGGAGACCCAATTGCAAAGCTTCACCTTTAGCACCAGCGAAATAAATCGCCAGAAGATCATCGGCTGCTCTAGCCCTTTCAAAATTGACTCAATCATGAAAAAGCTTTTATTTTTTTTGCTTGTATTAACCTTTTATGCCCCACTCCTGTTCTCTCAAACCATTTATGTAAACCATGCTGCTACCGGAAGCAACGATGGCAGTTCGTGGCAAAACGCTTATCAAAACCTAACAACGGCGCTAACCGCAGCCCATGCTAATACCGCCATTACCCAAATATGGGTAGCAAAAGGGACTTATTACCCTTCCACTACCAATAACCGTGATGATTTTTTTAACATCAGGCGAAATAACTTACAGGTATATGGTGGGTTTGCGGGCACCGAAACTGATTTAACGCAACGAAATGCCGTTGTCCATCCAACTATTCTAAGTGGCAATATTGGCTCAACGACTTCCAATAGCGATAATAGCTATCACATTATGGTGATTGAGCTGAATCCCTCCAGCCCACAACCTATTGACAACTCGCTGGTCGTTGACGGCTTCACGTTTTCGGAAGGGAATGCTAACGCTGGCAGTGTATTTAATTCATTATACCCCCGGTATACCGGCTCTTCTATATTCATTTCATGCAATTTCAACTCCATCAATATTACACCGTTGATCCGCAACTGCATTTTTGCAGACAACCGCGCCTTTTCCAGCGGAGCCTTAACTTACTATGGCATATCTGCAGGCAGCAACGCACTCACTATAGAAAAATGTACTTTTCAAAACAACTATGCCGGCTATTCGGGAGCAGCAATTGATATAATGCAACTCGATGCAGCGGGGTACGGCGTTCCGGGTGTATTTTCAGTAGCTGTTGAGAAATGCTCCTTCTTCGGTAACGCGGTAGATAATTACTCGCAAGGCGGCGCCAATGGCGGAGTGGGTGCGGGCATTAACACTTTTGGTCAGGGAACTCTAAGGGTAAATAATACCACATTTATCAATAATACAATAGGACCGTCTACGAGTTTTGCCGGAACCTACAAGGGTACCGCTGTATCCGTTAGAAATGGAGGCAATACAACCATTGTTAACAGCCTGGCTTACGCCAATAACAACTACATTCCTTTTTACAATATCCAGTCAACCCTTACGTTCGTTAATGCTACCGTATACAATCCGGGAAGCAGTGCGCTGGATTTGAACAATCCCGTAGCCAACAATATTTACAACTCCATATTATGGACGGATAACAGCACAGCCAATATAATAGCAGTAAGCAATGGTAGTCCGACCATAAATATTGAGAATTCCATCCTCAATGCTACGCGTCAGGGCACTATAACAGGTTCCAATATCATAACAACCAACCCCGCATTTACCAATCCCGCCTCAGGCGACTTTAGCCTGCAACCCGGAAGCCCGGCCATCAACTCAGGCAATGGAACTTTTTACAATAATAGCATTTATGGTAACGGAGACCTGGAAGGAAATCACCGTATTGCCCAAACATCTATTGATATAGGTGCCTATGAAAGCAATTCTACTGCACTGCCGGTACTGTTTGGAGCCATATCAGCGGCTATCAGAAACGGCCAGCTGTTGGTTGCCTGGACTACCGAATCGGAAATTTATAACGATCATTTTGACATTGACATATCGGACGATGGAAAACAGTTTACAAACATCGCTACTGTAGCGTCAAAAGCAACAGGAGGAAGCGCCAATACGCCATTGACCTACCAGTATAGTACAAGTATATCCCAACTGATCTCCATTTTAGGAGCAGCGGCTTTCGCATTCTTATTTCTGTGTCCCATTGGCAGGCAAAGACATAAAACAGGACCGGCGTCCGTACTCCTCATTGCCGGCGTAATATTCTGGAGCTGCTCCAAGCAGGATCAGTTATCAGGCAACAGTAACAACTTATTCTTACGAATTGTACAAGTTGATAAAGATGGTAAAAAATCCCATAGTAAAATTCTCAGGGTATCGGAACAATAAATGTAATGGTATGAAAAAGAAACCGCTCTTGGATCAATCAATATGTTTTTTCATCAAAGCTGCTCTTCTACTTTTTTTAACCGGTTCTGTTTTCTCTACCAGGGCGCAAAATACCCGGTATATAAAGCCCTCAGCCTCCGGTTTAGCTGATGGAAGTAGCTGGGCTAATGCAGCCAATAACCTGCAGGCTGTAATAGATGCTGCAGCTAATAACGATACGATATGGATCGCAGCAGGAACCTACCAGCCCGGCAACAATCAATGGTTTAACCTGACCAAACCTTTAAATATCTATGGAGGATTTTCTGGTAACGAAAGCGCTTTACAGGAACGTAGTCCCAATACCGCTCCCACTATTTTAAGGGGAAATGGCAGCTCGGTACTAAGATGGACGGGAGCGGGAATAAAGGTTATTGACAAGTTAAGTGTTACCGGCGGGCGGGGTACAGGTGCGGGCGGATTGCTTTGCAGCGACGGAGTTATTAATATTAGTAACTGCCGTTTTTTTGACAACAGAACCAGCGGCAACGGCGGAGGCGTACTTCTTACTAATGGCAGCGCTTTTATACAGAACAGTATTTTTTACAACAACGCTGCTTTTGCAGGATTTGCTATATGGGCGCAAGCCAATGTTATTTCGGTAACCAATTGCACCATTGCCGACAATGCCTATATATATCATCCCTACACTAATGCCAACGGCAGCACAATTTTCAGTAACACCAATAGTTTTTCCATACAAAACAGTATTTTCTGGAATAATACACACGCCATTAGCAGCCTCAACACGCCACTACATATTACCTTCTCTAATATCCAGGGAGGGTTTAGCGGTACCGGTAATATCAATTCAACTCCTCTTTTTACAGCAGAATATAAATTACAGCCAGCCAGCCCCTGCATTAATGCGGGAGATCCTCAAACCAATCAGACCGGGTATGCTGTACAGTCAGGCGAACTGGATTTAGCAACCATGAACCGCATAGCAGGAACCCGCATAGACATGGGCGCTTTTGAAAATGAAAGTGTATTACCTGTTCGTTTCGGGCATATAGCAGCAACTATACAAAACCAACAGTTAGTCGTAAAATGGAGTACACTAACCGAAACAAACAATGATTATTTCGATATTGAAGTATCTGCTGACGGGAAGCATTTTAAAAAATTGACTACCATACAATCATTAGCGTTAAGCGGTAACTCAGACCTGCCATTGCACTACGAATATATTATAGAAGCTACGCAGGTAATGTTTTTACCGGTTTTAATTTATTTATTCCTGCTATGCTTTTTGATCGATGCAAAAAACAGAAAGCCATTCTTAATAATACTCATTGCAGGAACCGCCACGCTTTGGGGTTGTTCAAAAAGTAGCAGCCGGCCTGAATTGGTCAGCACTAAAATTTTCCTGCGTATTGCCCAGATTGACAGGGACGGTAAAAAAGAATACAGCAAAACTATTACCGTAGTGAATCAATAAAAAGAAGTGCCAACCGAAATATGGGCTGGCACTTCTTCCTGGTTATTAATTAATCGCCTTTATTTTCCTTTCAGGTACTTATCTAAAAATTGCTCCTGCTCCCAAAGGGTATGCAATATATTTTCCTTGGCTGCATACCCATGGCTTTCCTTGGGCAATATAACCATCCTGGCCTGGCCACCCAATCCTTTAATGGCCTGGAAGTAACGTTCTGTTTGCAATGTAAATGTGCCAGGATTATTATCGGCCTCTCCATGAATCAGCAAAATAGGCTTTTTGATTTTTTGTGCGTTCATAAAGGGCGACATCGTATTGTAAATCTCCGGCACATCCCAGTAATTACGTTGCTCGCTCTGGAATCCAAAAGGTGTAAGCGTTCTGTTATAAGCGCCGCTACGTGCAATGCCACAGGCATAATCGTTGGAATGTGTAAGGAGGTTCGCAGTCATAAATGCTCCGTAAGAATGGCCTCCTACTGCCACTTTATTACGATCAATATATCCCAGTTTATCTACTGCATCAATAGCCGCACGACCATTTGCAACCAGTTGTTCAATAAAATTATCGTTCGGCTCTTTCGTTCCTTCACCGATTATCGGGAATGAAGCATCATCCAGAACTGCATAACCCTTGGTTACCCAATATACAAAGGATCCATAATAAGGGAATGTAAATTCATTGGGATTCTTATCGCTTTGACCCGCACTGTTTTTGTCCTTAAACTCTTGCGGATAAGCCCATATTAACAATGGCAACTTTTCTTTTTTCGTTTTATCGTATCCTGCCGGCAGGTATAAGGTTCCGGAAAGGTCTACCCCATCGGCACGTTTGTAATGTATCACTTCTTTGTGCACATTGGCAATGGCTTCAAACGGGTTTTTATTAAAAGTGATCTGTATAGGAGCTATTTTCTTTTTGTAATTGCGGAAATAATAATTGGGATATTCGTTAGAAGACTGTACCTGTACCAAAGCAACCCCGTTTTTAAAGTCTTCTATAGAATAGATGGTTTCCATTTTATCTTTAGCAGTACTTTGGTATAACCTTTTTGTTTTTAAGTTTTTCAGGTTAAATTCGTCGATAAAGGGGAACTGTCCTTCTTTGGTGAATCCCTTTCCAACTAAAAACAGGTTATCTCCTTCTATAGCCAGCACGTTTCTACCGTATTCGTTTTCTTTTGTTTCAAAACTGCCGGGATCGCTATAAATATCCTGGTAGTTACGATCAAAAACCAATTGAGGCTGACTGCCAGGCGCTGAAGGATTGACCAGGTAAGTTTTCTGATTACGGGTGTCGTACCAGCTATCCATCAATACCGCAGTTGAAGCATTGCCCCAAATTACACCTCCATAACGCTGCTTTGTTTTAGCAACAGATACGGGAGCCGCAGTAAAAGGCGCTTCCCAGGTAAAAAGCTCATCCCTGTACTCCACTTTGTTAGCCGGATCGCCTTTATCTAATGCTTCTACAAAATATAAAGACGCTGGTTGATCAGCACGCCAGGAGAGGCTTCTCTTGCCCGTAACTACAGCACCAAATCCTTTAGGCATGATCTCTACCAACGGCTTTTCGTTTACTGTTTTTACTTCCTTTCCCTGCAGGTCATAAACAACAGCAGCCTGCGGAAACCGGCTTAACGGAACGATATAAGAGAATGGCTTCTTAATGGTAGTTAACATGATATAGTTGCCATCCGGAGAGATAGATTGGTTATCATAAATATCGGCGCCCTTATACAGTTTCTTATCGCCCGTGATACTTACATTGTACAATTCAGCACTAACCAGTGTTTCAAAGTTCTGCTCGTCGGTTTTATTCTTTAAAAGATCCTGGTAGGTTCTGTTTTGTGAAACCTTACCCTCAGCTACAGAAACAATAGGCCCTTTGGGAAGATCTTTTTTCGAATCGATCAAAGCGGGTCTGTTGGCCGGTATCATCCTCACCAGCAGTGTTTTATTGTCTTTGTACCAGGTAAACGGCACACCCATATTCGCATTAAGATTGGCGTCGGTAAGCTTCGTTGCAGTTGCAGTAGCTACATCTATTACCCAAAGCTCCACCCCGGTGGGAGTGGTATTGGTAAATGCAATTTTTGAATCATCGGGGCTCCAGGATATATAAGTTATCCTGGGGTTAGCAGGCAAACCGGCTACCTGGGTGGGTTCAGCTTTTATATCTTTTATTTTCCTGATCTTCAAATTATTGCTGTAAGTTACCGTCGATGATATATTGGTAATGGGGTTGATCCTTAAACCTGCCAATCTCATTTCATCCTGGTTCAGATCATCCAGTGTTTTGTACACGCTCCTGTACGACAACAGCATATAGTTTTTTTTAGTATCCATCGATACTGTAGGAGCTGGCTCGTAGTCGGTAAGAGCCAGAATGGACGCTGATGGTTTTTGATAAGCCAGGTCTTCCTGTGCTTTTACAGACCCGATAAACAAAAAGCAGGCTAAAGCTGAGATGATTGGGATGCGCATAACAATAATCAATTTTTACAAAAATAGTGCGAAGCGCTATGAAATACTCCACGAAATCTGCCAGCTATTGTTAATGCCTTTATCTTTGTGTCAATAAATATTTTATGGATTTAACAGCGAAATTAGTACAGATGTTACCCCTGCAAAAAGGTCAGGGTAAGAATGGAGAATGGAAAAAACAGGACATTATTGTTGAAACAGGCGGACAGTACCCTAAAAAAGTGTGCATTTCTATCTGGGGCGATAAGATCAACGAAAAAGCCCTCCAGATTGGCAATACCCTTAACATATCTTTCGATGTGGAAAGCAGGGAGTATAACGGCAGATGGTATACAGATGTGAAAGCCTGGAAAGTAGAAGTGGCGGGAGCTACAGCAGGTGGCGGCAACAGCAGCTATGCAGATGATATGCCTCCGGACATCCATTACGATGATTCAAAGGATGATCTTCCTTTTTAGTTTTAAGCCTTTATTATAACTATCCTAGTTTATTGCGCTTTACCTTTATCCCAAAGAAAACCTTATTGCAATGAAGAAATTTTTTGTGTTTTTGATGCTTGGCAGCGTATTAATAACAAGCTGCAAAAACGGCTGTGGTAAAAAAGGCAGTGACCAGCCAACTGATGATTCAACCACTTACAATAAGGGAGAGCGTGCTGACACCTTAATAACCAATCCACAAGTTGACTCAGCGCGGATCAGGCTCAGCAAGGATTCTGTTTTGACCAGCCTTACCAAAGAAGTGTTGACCATCTTTAAAGACAAGCAATACACAAAGCTGGACTCGTTGATACATCCTGAAGAGGGAGTTCGTTTTTCGCCCTATGCAACCGTTTCAGCCGACGATAAAAAATTTTCCCGCGAAGAATTCAACGCATTGGTTACTTCCAACAAAAATAAAAAGATCAATTGGGGAAGCTTTGATGGCAGCGGAGACCCGATCAGCCTAACAGCCGCAGAGTATTTTAAAAGGTTTGTATATGACGCCAATTTTGTTGCTCCTGAAAAGTATGATATCAATAATTTCATTGAAACAGGCAATTCAATAAATAATTTGAAGTCGAAATACGAAGGCAGCGACTTTACCGAAAGTCACTTTTCGGGATCGAAAAAGAACGGAGGTATCGATTGGAAATCAGTACGGTTAGTGTTTAAGGAAATAGGTGGCAAGTATTACCTGGTAGGTGTGGTGCACGATCAGTGGACGATATAGAGATGACAGTATACAGATGGCAGATGATAGACAAAAATATTCAACAAATAAAGTGTGGATAATATCAAATTAGGCGTGCAATCGAATACCTGATATTCCAGTCAACAGCCAACTATCATCTGCCAACTGTATCTGCTTAACCTACACCAGCCCCTGCCTTTTCAATCCCCAATGTGCAATTAACTGAAACAGGAGAATCATCACTATCGTGGGGATTAATATGGTAATAATATCCTTTAGTTGTCCACCCTCTAAAAACAAACCATAAAAAGCTTCCAAACACCAATGCAAAGGTGATATACGCATTAACCCCTGCATGGACTGGGGCATAGCAAATGCGGGCACCAGCAGTCCGCCAACAGCTGCAAACAAAACAATAGTCACCGCCCCTATGCCATTGCTTTGCTCCTGGGTTTTGGCAAATACACCGATCATAATAGCAAAGCTGGCCGCACACCAGCCACATAAAATAATCACCAGTAAAAGGCTCCCTTTATCATGTGGAAAGTCCAGGCCGGGTAAACCGATAAGCGGGAATACCCATTTGCCTATAGAGAAAATAACCAGGGCCTGTATAACAGTTATGATCACGTAAGCTATCTGCTTTGATATCATTGCCAGCATAATAGAAGTGGGCATGGTTTTCAGCCGCATAAAACTACCGCTGTTCTTTTCCCTTACAATACTGGCTCCTAATGATATAACAATAAAGAACATAGCAAATACCGTCCATGCCGGTATATTATGCTGGGTGGCATTTACAATAACATGCCCTCCATCCTTTGATACAGATAATTGCTGTATAGGTGTTTGATTGGTCAATATCTGTTGTTCCAGATCGGTGGGCATAGCTGCTGAATCGTTAATGGCACTGTACAACTGCCTGACAATATATTTGCTTTGTACAATCTGCAAAACACTATTCAGTGCCCCGTCTATTCCCTGCCTGAAAGAAGCCTGCAACACAGGATGATAAAATAATACCACAGAACTTGAAGCCTGTGGTTTTGAACCAGCGGAATCGCCGGCGCTTACTGCCACAGATTGTAGGGCCTGTCCCGCCACGTGCTCCGATTTTGACATTACATCAGTAGTATATTGCTTAGGTATTACCAGTCCCAATAAAGCGTCTTTATCCTGCAAACGCTGTTTTAAAACCGCCTCATCCTCCCCGGCAGACAATTTTTTAATGGTGAACATACCCCCTTTTTCCAGCGTAGCCTCCAACTCCTTGCCGGCAGCACCTTCATCTTTATTCAAAAGCAGCAGCGGTACTTTTTTATCATTCACCAGCTCAAACGTACTGTTTTGCACAGTAGTAATTACTATGGCCAGAACAATGGGCATTACAAACATCAGGGTAAGCCCTACCTTATCACGCGTAAGAATACGCCAGTCCTTTTTTATAGTTGCCCAGAGCTTGTACACAGGGTGGCAAATGTAACAGTTTTTCAACTTTTAAATTTTCAGTTTAAAGCGTTAAATTTGATTAAATGAAAAACCTATGGGCATTATTTATGCAGAAATAGAATTGATCAATGGTGATGATCTGGCATTGGCAAGACGCCATGTTATTGGAGAAGACGAAATAAAACGCATGGCAGTAAACATGCTGGTAGATACCGGCAGCGTTTATATGTGTATTAATCAAAGTGTTCAGGAGCAATTGCAGCTGAACATTGTTGAAAAAAGAAAAGGTCAGCTTGCTGACGGAAGCATAGTTGAATATGACGTTGCAGGACCCATTGAAGTAAGGTTTAGAAACAGGAGATGTGTAGTAGATGCAATGGTATTACCTGGCGATAGCGAGATGCTTTTAGGCTCCATTCCACTGGAAGATATGGATGTGGTAATTCACCCCTACCGTCGGGAACTTATTGTGAACCCTGAACATCCCTATTTTGCCCAGATGAAACTCAAGTAACCTATTCAACATTCCAGTTCACTGTTCCGTCTTTTTCGTCTTTAAGGGTAATACCTATTCGGGCCAATTGATTACGTATAGAATCTGATGTCACAAAGTCCTTCCTGCCACGCGCTTCCCGGCGTATGTCAATAAGCACCTGCATTACATCTTTAAGCTTTTCGTTATCAGCAGCCGATACACCTTTTAGTCCAAAGATATCTTCCAGGTAAACCTTAAACTGAATCTGCAGCTTATTAAAAGTGTCGATAGACAAGGCAGTTATATTTACCGCTTTGTCTTTGATACCATTGATAATGGGAGCCAGTTCAAACATATTCGCTAACACTTTAGCAGTGTTGATATCATCATTCATAAACTCATCAAACTCATCTACCAGCTTACTCACTTTCTGATCCAGTTCTTTATCACCTGCTTCCGCACCTAATTCGCTGCTCCGTAATTGAAGCCTGATCAGGTTTTCGTATGCTTCCCATAACCTTTTCAATCCTTTTTCGGATGCCTGTAATGCTTCATTGCTAAAGTCCAGTGTGCTGCGATACTGACTCTGTAAAATAAAGAACCTTACCACCATGGGATGAAATGCCTGGCTTAGTAAAGGATGATCACCGCTTAACAACTCTGTAAGCTTTATTACGTTATTGTAGCTTTTTCCCATCTTCCGCCCGTTGATAGTGATCATATTGTTATGCATCCAATACTTAACAGGTGCGGTATTATTGCAGATAGTACTTTGAGCGATCTCACTTTCATGGTGGGGAAATTGCAAATCCATTCCTCCTCCATGTATATCAAACTGTTTCCCTAAATACTTGGTAGCCATCGCCGAGCACTCTATATGCCAACCGGGAAAACCCTCACCCCAGGGACTTTGCCAGCGCATAATATGCTGTGGTGGCGCAGCCTTCCAAAGTGCAAAATCAGCCTGATTATTTTTTTCACCCTGCCCTTCCAGTTCACGTGTATTTTCCAGCAGATCCTCTATTTTTCTGCCACTTAACTTTCCGTAATCGTAATTGGCAGCGTATTTCTTTACATCAAAATACACTGAACCATTTCTCTCGTAAGCATACCCCTCGTCAATCAGCTTTTTAATCATTTCAATTTGCTCTACGATATGCCCGGTCGCAGTAGGCTCGATTGATGGAGGAATATTATTGAACTGCAGCATAGCCCAATGAAACAGGTTGGTGTATTTCTGCACCAGCTCCATTGGTTCCAGTTTCTCCAATACAGCCTTACTGGATATTTTATCCTCTGCCTGGCGTCCTTCTTCTTCAAAATGGCCCGCATCGGTAATATTACGCACATAACGAACCTTATATCCCAAATGAGTTAAATAACGATACAACACATCAAATGTAACATAAGGCCTCGCATGCCCTAAGTGACTTTCACCACTCACCGTGGGTCCGCACACATACATACCCACATATCCCGGGGTTACCGGCTCAAATACCTCTTTTTGCCTTGATAACGAATTATATACTTTTAACTCACTCATTTCTTCTGAAATTTCTAAAGATTGCAAAAATAACGGATATCTAAGGCAATAAAAAACCGGGATTGAAGCCCCGGTACGTTTAGATTAGATATTGGTAAGTCTCTAGGGATTTATTGCTTTAATTATTTTCGAATTAGTTTGCTTGCCGTCTTTATCTACCTGCAGTATCCTAATATACAGATCTTTCGCACCCGGATTTACTGTTTCAGAAGATTTGCTACAAGATGCGCCCGCAATAGCCACCATTAGCACAATACCACAGCCTAAGACCCACTTGTTTTTCCGGACACACATGAACAACAGCAGGCAGAAAGCCACCAAACTGAAAGCAACCGCAGCATAATGAACCTCGTTCGCATTAGAAAACCGGTAGGTAATTACCTGATCAGAAGTACCTCTTTCAGCTTTCGATTGAACAGCGCCAATAGTTTTAAAATGTTGGCCATCGGCCGACGCCTGTACCTCAAAATGGTCGTTATTCGTTTCAGAAAGTGTTTGCCAGTTTACAGTAAGTTTTCCAACACTCCATATTGCATCAATTTCACCAAATGCAACAGGAAGCACCTGATTGGCAGTCCACTTAAAATCACCAATAGAAATTGCAGCATTAATATCCGGCCTGTTATTCCTGATAATATGCGTTACCACCACACTGTCTACGGAAACCGTGGGATCTGCAACGAAATAAATGGTTCCCTGGGCATTACTTTGATTTTGTGTACCAGACAGGAAACTCCAGCCATTAGATTCTCCCCAAACGCCATTTGCGCCACCATTAAATTGAACTACGGTTCCCGAACCTGATGTATTACCAGACCAGGCAAATGATGTGGCGGTATTGGGATCTCCAAATGTAAACGTGTAAGGCACCAGGGTTCCCGCGTTATATATTCTTACTTCGATTGAATCATACGGGTTATCTACATCATTCACCGTAAACGTAAGCCCTTTAGGCCTGATTGTGGCTGTAGAAAAATCGGCTACCACATTTGACCGGCCAAAATCACAATTACCGTTATTAGCAGTAGAGTTGCGCGCAATTGCAAGCGGGTATCCTGATGTAGAAGGAAAATATCCGTTATTGTAACAAAATGTCGGCCTTCTGAAAGATGCCGGGCTATTAATTGAAAATGTTGCGAGATTCGCGTCGAGGCAGGTGGCATCCAGCCGTAAAAAAGGTTTGATAGTCACTCCATCAGGTGCCACAACCGCTGCTAGCTGTGTATTGGTCGACGTACAATTCTGCTGTCCGGGTGATGGAAAAGTTGTGGTTTGTCCCTCAACCCTTAGTCCTCCGAAAAACAAAACCAGTAAGAGAAATACAGAAGTTTTCATACGAGCCTATTTACTATTGCAGTCTAAAAGTAAATCAGGGCTCTTTCGTAAAACGATGATTTTCGACCAGTTAAGCTTTTTTTTCGACGAACCGGAGGTTTTAATCTATTTAAGTTTAAGGTCAGCCACTACCATATAATGGTCAGATGATTTAGTGGTGATGCGCTTACATTGTTCTACGCCAAAATTTTTATCAGTAAGAATATAGTCGATCCTGAGTGTGGGAGACAAGGAAGAATAGGTGCGGCCCACCCCAAAACTTTTCTGCAGAAAGGCATCCTGCATGTCGCCCCTTATCGTTTTATAGGTGTAGGAATTGGGGACATCGTTCAGATCGCCGCAAAAAATAACAGGATGCGGGCTATTACTAATGATGCTACTGATCATATCAGCCTGTATACTACGATGGGTAATAGCCACACTTAATTTAGATAATATATAGCGGGCATTACCCCAAACATTGCCTTTGATCCCTTTTAACTCCTGTATTTTAGAAAGATCTTCCTTCCTGAACTGGTTAGACTGCAAATGGGTGGTATACACCCTAAGCAGCTTTTTACCCATTTTTATATCCGCAAATACCAGCGCTTCAGGTAAAGTAGGGCGTGGGAAACGCACCATTCCTGTATCAACAATCGGAAACCGGCTAAATATCACGCTGCCATTGAACAGGCTATCACCATCCTTTTCATGAGAAAAATAATGATATGGATAGTTTAATCCCTTTCCAACTGCCACGATATTATTATACCAATCCTGCTTTACAGATGATGAAAACTCCTGGAAACATAAAATATCTGCATTTACCTGGGCAATCTGTTTGAGCATCTTATACCGGGTTTGACTCCCCATGTTGTTATTTTTCACCATTTCAATAAAACGGGCAACGTTCCAGGTGGCAACCCGCACATGGTCTTTTTCCTTTTTCTCATTAAAAGAGCTGAATATGTTTACCGCGAAGAAGCTGGTGATTTCCCCGCCTCCCAGCAACAGCGCTATGCCCGATAACAGTGCCCATTTCTTTCTTACAAAAATCCACCATATCAAAAAAACGATGACAAATAAAAGTAAAAAGGGGAAAGCAAGGCTGATCAGAGACAGCAATGGAGCTTCTTCGGGGTTGATATACGGGTTGATGCAAGCCAATAAAAAGGCCAGGACGATTATACTATTTATGACAAACAGTACCCGATTGCTTATTCTTGCAAAAAGTCCCATGATGTAGTTTGCAACCGGAAGATAGACAAGTAAAAGTAGAATTTACCGGGGAATCTATAAATTTTGCTTTCCTTTTAAATCTTCATTACTGGCTCTTTTTAAAAACTCCTTTTCATCTTCAGATAATTTATCATATCCTTTTTGATTGATTTTATCTAAAATTTCATCCAGTTTTTGTTGGGTGAGCTTGGGCGTTTTTGAAAACGGAGCTTTAGTTGCATTGTAAAAAAGTGTCGATTTAACCTGATTTCTGCGCTGTTGAGGCTTCTCCGGGTTGAACAGATTAAAAGCCCAGTCATATAAGTTATTCATCCATTCGCTGCCGTCGAAACCCTTTCTTAGTAAAAGAATAAATAAAAACCCCATTAATGCTCCAGCCAAATGAGCTATATAAACCTCCGGGCTATTAACGGGAAGTGTTCCCATGTCAATAGCTAAATAGATAACAGACAGTATCCAAAGCGAAATGCCTCCGCCCAACATGGGGAATATCTTGTAATTAGGACTAATAGTAGTAGCTGCTGCACATATAGCTAATACCGCCGGACCTCCACCCATAAAGTAATCTGTACCTATAACAGAAACAGGGAGAAAGCTTTTGGCTACCAGGAAAGCTACAGCTCCGGCTATTGTTCCGTATAAAAACACAGGAACAATCTTTTTAAAACCGGTTAGATCTACCAAAATATATCCAAAACTCCACAGCCATATCATACTGGCAAACAACTGCCAGATATTGGTATGAACGAAAGAGTAGGTTAAAATCGTCCAGGGTTTTACCAATGCCTTTGAAATATCGCCAGAGAGCGCGAACCAGCATAATACCTTTTCATTGAATACCCCGGTTACATCCCCCCCTTCAGGAAGTCTTAAATAAGTCAGTCCCCTGAAAAAAGTGAGTACCACAAAAATGATCATGGCAATACCTATCAGAACCACTAAAGGATTAATTTTGGTTCCGAAAGACAGTCGTGAATCATAATCTCTATCTGAAATCGCCATAGATAATCTTCTTTTTTACAATTTGCAGCTGGTATCTGCACGTATTTGCTAATATAACGTTCTCCGGTTCTTTTTGTTCCATATTTTTAGCAAAATAAAGCCGGTAGCTGCGCCGCCCAGGTGGGCGAAATGCGCAATATTATCGCCTGGCACCTGGTATATCCCCCCAAAAAGATCGATGGCTATTAATCCAATAATAGCCCATTTAGCCTTTACCGGTATGGGGATAAACATAATATAAAGCTCGGTATTAGGAAAGGTCATTCCAAATGCTACCAAAATACCAAATACGGCTCCTGAAGCGCCCACAGCCATGCTCGAATCTGTCAGCAAATGCGCCAGGCCCGCTCCCAGGCCACATATCATATAAAAAATCAGGAACCTTTTGGATCCCCACACGTTTTCCAAAATACGCCCAAACATCCACAAGGCAAACATATTAAAAAGAATATGATAGAAAATAATGCCGCCTACAGGATTGCCGAAAAGATCGGTATTATAGGAAGCATGGGCAAACATGTGTGTAACCAGTTGCCAGGGGCGGAAATGCTCGTCACTAACCGGCCATAACCCAATTTTAGCGGTGAGATTATATTTAGGATCGTATAGTAATTGGGCCACCCAAACCAGCACATTAATCAGGATCAGGTTTTTGACCGCCGGGGGAAACTTTTCTGCAGGCCTGTAATTAAAACTCATCGGACAAAGATAATTATGGAATTCTTTTTAAGGCTATTTTTAAATGTTTAATACAAGCGTTAATAACGAAATGTTTTTAAGTATGTTTAATTGGGCCAATCGCGTCATTATTTTTCTTATTTCGGCAAACCTGTGTACCCTGGGCCAACTTTTAGCGGCACTCACCGGGGACTATAGCCTTCGTGTATCCTTTTTCAGTTCCATTCCACTTTAACGGGTTTTAACCAAAATGAGATTTTATCTTTTTCCTGACAACTGTGGGATCCTTATTCTGTCACATTAACCTGCTTTCACTACTTACCCTCCCACAAATTTTTTATTTTTTAAGCTTAAAAATTTGTCTATTTAAACGATTAAGCAGTATTTTTGTGAGACGTTTGCTTGAAAACATATTTTTTTAACTAAATGCTTAAACGATTAAGCCAATTTATAATGATGCAGTTTAGAACAATTTGTGTGGAGAACGCTTACTTAATCGCATACTAAGAAGCTGGAAGAGGGCGGCCGTTCCTTCTTAAACACGAATTGGGGTGAGGTTGTGTTAATTGTTCAAAAGCATATGATGTGGTTTTAAAAATAAAGGTTCGTTGCCGATCTGCATTTTACCTCTTGTTAAAGCCCGAATAAGGTTACCGGCAATGTAGATGGATCAACGACATGAAATAAAAAACTTAATAGCCCATATGAAGAGATTGTATACTGTATTTATATCCTGCATATGCTTTTTATTTATTTGTGCAGCAGCCAGTGCACAGAACTGGAAAGATCTGGCAGCCCCCAAAAAGGGAACCAAGTGGATACAACCTTCACAGGGTTCACCCGCACAGCCGGTTTGGGGCCATGCGAACGGATTACAGGTGGGGTTGTCCCCTCTTCCTGGTCCGAGAGGTTTACTGCGCATATACACCCCTTACCTGGGTCACCAAGAAGCTGAAGTAATGAATTTTATTGCTTTTGAACCCATCGTAAAAAGGGGTGACCATCGCGGGCTCTCTGAACTTGAAATGAGTACTCTTGACAACAAAAGGGGCAAAAGGTTTTGGAGTGCTAACGACTCAACAAGTACCATACCTGCCCGGGAAGATATACCCGCCACAGGCATTATAGAAAAAACAGCAGGAGCAGAAACATTGACGGTATACGTATTCTCCGAAGCCTTTGATAATGGAGCCATAGTTTACACAAGACTTAGATTTTACGAAGACCAACCCTACGAAGTAGAAATCACAACTTACACAGCACCGGGTTCTAAAGCTCTCGATCACTTTATTGTTACGGCAACTATGGGAAATTATGCCCGGTTACGAGATCTATACCTGCAGACAGGAACGGTTTCTTCGGGGACGCTGTGGCCCGGCTATAAAGAGGATGGGTTTACAGCCCACGCTCATTTTCCTGTAAGCAGTTTTATAAAGAACAGGAATGGAGTGGCCTATTTTATTGCTGCGCCAAATGAGAAGAATCCTTCAGTAGCCGCTTATGCAAGCGGAACCAATGATCATTGGAAATACTACGGGAAAAAAGCAACACAGTACTGGTATAGCAAAAACAACAACGAAAAAATGAAAGGCCTGGTAAATGGCCGCTATGCCTACTGGGCCAGCCAGTCTCCTATCCCGGGAGGTATTGCCTATGAGAACTTTGAACTGAAAGCGCCATTCGTGCAGGGATGCAGCTATGTTTTTGGCGTCAGCCCATTAACTGCAAACGATTTTGTAAAAAAAATAAAAAATAAGAGAAAATGAAAAGCAGGAAAACAATCAATTGGCTAGCTAGTGTTTACATTGAAAAAGCCGTATACCTAACAGGATAATTACTGCTAACTAAAGTAATTGCAGGAAAACAGAACCCTTAATTAAAAGAACTGGAAACCAATTCTTAAATATTATGAAGAAGAACAAAATGAATAGTAAATGCAAAATAATCGTGGCTTGCTTCCTTTTGTGCCAGGTTATTTGTTTACAGGTAGCCGCAAATGCGGTAAAGCTGTATCAGGACAGAGTAGTTAAAGGCACTGTTACTGAAAAAGAAACAGGAACGCCTCTGAGCGGCGTAAGCGTGAGTGTAAAGGGCGCAGCCGGCGGCACGGTCACCAATAGCGCGGGACAATATGAAATTGCCGTCGCTTCAAACGATGCGATATTGATATTCACCTATGCGGGTAAAAAGCCGGAAGAAAAGGTGACAGCAGGCTCCCCGGTAATTGATGTAGCCATGGAAAATGAAGTGGCCCTGATGGAGGAAGTATATGTGGGTTATATGGTGCAAAAGAAAAAAGATCTTACAGGCGCCATATCAATGGCTACCAACAACGATATCGCAAAAAATCCTTCTGCCAATGCCATGAAATCTTTACAGGGGAAACTGGCGGGTGTACTCATTACTACCAATGGCGGCAATCCCGCTGAAAATGTAACCGTACAAATCAGGGGACTTTCTTCCCTCTCGGGAAGTGTGCGGCCCCTGATTGTACTAGATGGTATGCCTACAGAGAACTTAAATCTCCGTGACATTAACGCAGCCGATATTGAGTCTATGCAGGTATTAAAAGATGCCGCGTCGGCCAGTATTTATGGAGCCAGGGCATCGGGTGGCGTTATATTAGTTCAAACCAAAAAGGCAAAGAGCGGCCAGACAAGAGTTGAGTATTCAGGTAGTCTGGCACAAAGCAAAGTCATCCGAAAGCCCAAATTAATGAACGCAGAGGAATATGGTACTGCAATGTTCAGGGCTTATGCCTATGATGAGGAAGTATATGGTACTCCGCTCAATTTACCGGCGACATACGATTTCACCTGGCACCGGGATGCTGATGGCAGGGCGGTACTGGATGCCGTAAAACCTGCTGAATGGCTCAATGCAGACAAAACCGTAAGAGGGTCCAATACTAACTGGCTTGATGAAATTCTTCAGCCGGCTACTATGATGGAACACCAGGTAACGGTGTCGAAAGGTACCGATAGGTCAAAAAGCCTTTTCTCGCTGGGATATTTTAACAACGAAGGAACACAGATACATACTTTCTTCAGGAAATATTCCATCAGATCCAATACAGAATACAGCCTTATTAATGACCGTTTGAAAATAGGCGAAAACCTGGCCATCTCCTATTTGCAGTACAGGGATGCCAATGAACTGCGTTGGGCATTAATCAACCCTCCGGCAGTTCCGGTGCGTGACATCAACGGAGGCTGGGCCGGAGCCGCTGGTTTTGATGATTTTACCAATCCTGTAAGGGTACTTACCGATAACAAAGACAACATCAACCATTTTGTTAAAATCATCGGAAATGTTTTTGCCGACCTGAATATATGGAAAGGCATATCTGCCCGCTCTCAATTCGGAATTGACTATGGCAACGCTTATAACCGAGCACTGGATAAAGAGTGGTCGGAAACCGGTGGCCGCAGCAGTAATGGCGAAAACTACGTAGGCAACACGCAATCGCATGCTCTAAGCTATGTATGGACGAATACCTTAGGATATAATCTTAATAAGGGCAAACACAGTTTTAACGCAGTGGGAGGCATTGAGTACACGCGCTTTGTGCAGGAAGGATTTAGCGCCCGCAGAGAAGGCGTTTACCTGGAAGACCGCGACTTTGCGCATTTGGGAATTACTACAGGCGACAAGTACTCATTGGGCAGTTCGGCAGACGAATACGTATATTATTCACTATTTGGTAAAGCCAATTATACTTACGATCAAAAGTATCTCCTCTCGGCCACACTCCGCAGAGATGGTTCTTCGCTTTTTGGTGTGAACCACCGGTATGCTGTTTTCCCCGCATTTTCTGCAGGGTGGAGATTGAGCCAGGAAAAATTCATGGAAGATGTTAGTTTTATTTCAGATCTGAAGATAAGGGCCAGCTGGGGCGCCAATGGTAGTGTTCAGGGCCTGCCGCGGGGCTACACCTCAACACCGTTCACTACAGACTATTTTGGCACATCGTATCCAATCAAGGGTAATGAAACAGGCCCGTTACTTTCTGGTTACAGAAGAACCTGGTTGGGAAATCCTGATCTGAGATGGGAGACCACCAAACAAACAGACCTGGGTATCGACTTTAGTCTTTTCAATTATCGCTTAAATGGTTCGTTTGATTATTACTTTAAAAAGACTACAGATATCCTGGTGCAAACCCCCTACATTGCTGCTATGGGAGAAGGTGGCGAACCGTGGATCAATGGTGCTGCTATGAACAACAGGGGTATTGAGTTTGAATTGGGATATAAAGACAATACGAAGTACGGACTGCAATATGGGGTGTCAGCTAATATAGGCACTTACAAAACAAAGATCATCAGCATACCTGAGAACGTAATCAACAAATATCCCGGGAATGGAAAGGAAGATAATGTAGTAGGCAAAAGCCCGAACATCCTATATGGCCTGGTAGCGGATGGTATCTTTAAAACCCAGGAGGAAGTAGATGCCCATGCAGAACAAACCGGTAAAGCCATCGGGCGTATTCGCTATAAAGATGTAGATGGAAACGGTAAAATTGAAGAAATAAATGACAGGGCTTATATTGGCGTACTGGATCCTAAATTTTTTGGAGGGGTTACCTTTGATCTAGGTTATCGCAATTTTGATTTGAATGTTTTCTTCCAGGGGGTTTTTGGTAATAAAGTGCTTAATTCGTGGAAATATGAATCTGATTTATGGAACATAAGTGTTCCTGCCCATAAGAACCACCCTACCCGTATTTTAGGGGCCTGGTATTTCGATAACCAGAATTCCGATATTCCAGCCATCTCCAATTCCAATCAGAATGCAGAGGTACGCATGTCCAGCTACTTTGTAGAAGACGGCTCTTATTTAAAGTTGAGAAATATAGAATTAGGTTATACACTGCCTAAAAAAATATCAGCACGGGCCCGGATGCAACACCTGAGAGTGTATGCCTCAGCAAGAAATATTCTTACACTCAAAAACAGCCAGTTCACCAGTTTTGATCCGGAAATGCCAGGTTATGGCTACCTGACACCTGCTTTTTATACCCTGGGACTTAACGTTACATTCTAAATTATTTACAATGAATAAGTATAAATATTTTCTACTATCCGCTTTATTGACACTGTTTTTTACAGGATGTGATAAATACCTTGATGTTCCACCTAAGCAGGTTTTGGATGAAGGGCTCCTGACCAAACCCGAAGATATGGAGGGCTTTGTTACTGCGGCCTACGCAAGAATGACGGACATACCATCCTTTGATTCGCCCTTCTCTCCGTGGTGGTCTGGCTCTATGCGCGCTGATGATTCTTATAAAGGTGGAGGAGGCACCTGGGACGGTGACGGATGGCATAATATGGAAACATTTGTGGGCCTTAATCCTAACGGCTGGCCACTGGACTATCCCTGGTATGTGTCCTACCAGATCATTCAACGCTGTAATACTGCGATACAAAAGCTACAATTGATCAGCAAAGAAGCCTTCCCTTCAAAAGATATCCGAATCGGAGAAGTAAAGTTTATTCGTGCATTTGTACATTTCAGGCTTAAAGAGTTCTTTAAGTACATTCCGTATATCGACGAAAATGTTGTGGGCGCCAGCGCCGCATTTGAAGCAGTTCCGAACAGGGATAAAAACTTTCCGAACGACCAGTATTTATGGGAAAAAATTCTGAACGATTTTAAGGATGCAGAAAGCCGCTTACCCGATAACCAGGAGGACAAAGGAAGAGTAGATAAGAATGCGGCTACAGCAATGGTTGCAAGAGTATTGATGTTTATGGCCTATGAGCAGGATGACATGCACAAAGTAGTGAACATTAATAAAGACAAGCTATCTGAGGCATTGACCTATTTGAACAAGATAACCAGCCAGGAGGGCGCTAAAGTGGGACTGCAAGCCGATTTTTCTGACAACTTCGAGGTGGCTTTTGACAATAAAACCAAAGAGTCCATCTGGGAGATTCAATACTCTATTAACGACGGCAGCTCTACAGGTGGAAAAATAAATCGTGGAGAAGGATTGAATCATCCCTTTAACTGGGGAGGTTTTACCTGCTGTGGTTTTCACCAGATAAGCTATACTATGGGTAACGCGTTTAAAACCGGCGCTGACGGGCTGCCTTTATTCGATACCTATAATATTGGTAGTTATGCGGATAATTCCGTTACCTATTTTACCAACAACAGCTTTGATCCCAGGTTCAGCCACACTATAGCAGCGCCTGGTTTGCCATGGAAATATGACCCCAACCTGATATTTGAAAGTAAAGGCATTCGCAACCCGGCAGAATATGGCTATTTTAAATCGATCAAAGAACTGCCCCGCCCCAATTGCGGATGCCTATTGTACGATGGCTGGCAATTTAATTCGATGAACAAAAGAATGATCCGCTATGATGAGATTTTATTATGGAAGGCGGAAATTTTGATACAGCTGGACAGACACCAGGAAGCGCTGGAGCCAATTAACAAAATTCGCCAACGAGCTGCAAACAGTACTGCGCGACTTGTAAAAAGCAACGGACAACCGGTATTGAATTACCGTATCGAAACCTACAAACCCGGTGTTAACTGCACCTGGACCAAGGACTTTGCTTTAAAAGCCATGCAATGGGAAAACCGCCTGGAAATGGCTGGTGAAGGACGCCGTTTCTTTGACTTACAACGTTGGGGCATTTTGGAGAAAATAATGAATGATTATTTTGCTATTGAAAAAACCCGGTTCCCCTGGTTCAACGTTGCGAAATTCACATCGGGCCGCGATGAATTTTTCCCGATACCACAGCCACAGATCAATTGGGCTAAAGGCAACTACACACAAAATCCTGGCTACTAATGCTACAACAATACACCATGTCGGTTAAAGAAAGCACGCTGCATGCAGTAATAGCGTGCTTTCTTTGCCTGCTTATTGCCTGTAAAAAAGACGGGGAAAAAGATGTTTTCGTTCCTGCAGACGAGCTCATAGCGGCTCAAACGGTTCTTATTCCCGATAAGCAAACGAAAAAAGTTTCTACGGCCTTAAGCTTTAAAAACCTTGATGCTATAGATTATATATCCGTTGCCAAAAGCGGAGGTAATAGTTACAGCGCCAAAATAAGCCGTGGCGAGCTGGCATCGTCTTATACCTTTGATTATACAATCCAGGCAACAGACCCGCAGTCTTTTAAATTGTTGTTGAAAGCCCATTATAAAGATGGAAATATATCGAACACGCTTGCCTTAGATGTGGACAACCGATGGGGCTTTTTTGTACGAAGCATGCAGCGCGTTTCCCGGGTAACGGGTAAGCCCATTGGCAGCGAGTCATTCCCTAATCCGAATAACACAGCCGGCAAGTGGAATGTAGGCGGCACCGACCTTGGAATTGTATGGGAAATGGAATCCAACAAGTACGGTATATTCTTCGGCGACACTTTTGGACAGGACTTTGCTCCTAACGCAGCCAATCCTGGTCCTAACGGAGGCAGCTGGCGTTCCAATGTGCTGGCATTCTCTAATGATAGCCAGTTAGATGATGGCCTTACATTTAGTAGCATGGCCACTGATAATGCAGGCAATGCCCGCGAAATTGTTCCGGGTGGAAAAGATCAATCAGGTAATGGCAACCTGACCTCTATACCTTCTGCAGCTATACGGGCTAACGGAGCGGACTATGTACATTATTTCAATATCAGGAACTGGACCGGCTGGATCACCAATCATTCGGGTTTGTATAAGTCAGTTGATAACGGAGAGACCTGGAAAAAATGTGAAACCGTGCTGTTTTCTGCCAACAGCAATTTCGGCATGGCAGGTTATTTTAAAAAAGATGGGTATGTGTACATGATGGGCACTCATGCAGGAAGAAATAACCCGGCCTATTTAGCCCGGTTTAAAGAAGCTGATATTGAAAACCCAACTCTGTATGAATATTGGAACAGTGCGGGCAATCAATGGATAACCGGTAATGAGTCGGCGGCCAGTATTCTCATCAACGAAAAAGTAGGTGAGCTTTCTTTTGTTTATAATACCAAACACAAAAAATGGATCCTTACTTATTTTAGTGAAGACCGCTATAATATTACGATGCGAACAGCAGAAAATATTACCGGTCCCTGGAGTCGTCCTTACGAGTTGGCTGCAGGTACAGCGTATCCCCAACTGTATGGCTCTTACCTGCACCCTATGTCTGCAACAGGCGATAACCTATATTTCCTGATGTCGATGTGGATGCCTTATAATGTTTTTTTGATGAAAGCAGAGTTGGCTGATATGGGCGATTTTTAGCAATGGCTTAATTACAAACAAAGCCCGGAGCGGATGTTAGATATCAAACATCTGTTCCGGGCTATTTTATTAATCGCATGCACAAGGGAGTGATGCCCCGTTATCTCAATTTTAACTGTACAACATTTTCAATATGCAACGTATGCGGGAACATATCTACCGGTTGAATTCTGGTTACCGTGTATTTCTCGTCCAGCAATGCCAGGTCGCGGGCCTGGGTAGCCGGGTTACAGCTTACATACACCACCGTAGGCGCTGCCATTTCATTTATCTTCTGCACCAGTTTTTCATGCATGCCCGCCCTGGGCGGGTCAGTAATAATTACATCTGCCCGGCCGTGCCTGGAGAAGAAATCATCATCGCAAACCTTAATCACATCACCGGCATAGAAATGGGTCTTATCTAACTTGTTAAGCGCTGCATTTTCTTTGGCATCTTCAATAGCAGCATCGATCATTTCTACTCCTATGATTTTACCGGTATTCCGGCTACAAAATATACCGATGCTTCCGGTGCCGCAATACAGGTCGTATAAAGTTTCTTTACCGGTCAATTCAGCAAAATCGCGCGTGATCCGGTATAATTCTTCGCCCTGGCGGGTATTGGTCTGAAAAAAAGATTTAGGTCCTATTTTAAACTGAAAGTCTTCCAGTTGCTCAATTACATAGCCCCTGCCATGATATACCACAGGCTCCAGATCGTGCAGGCTATCATTTCTTTTGGTGTTAACAGTGTACAGCAATGAAGTAATACCAGGGAATTGCTGCAATACAAATTGCATGAGTTGTTCAATCTTCTCAGGATCGTCCTCCCCTACCATAATATTGGCCATCCACTCGCCTGTTTCGCAAAGGCGTACCTGCATGGTACGTAAAAAGCCATGCTGCTCCCGCAGGTTGTAAAAACTAAGGCCGTTTTCAAAAGCGTATTTCTTGATCGCTAACCTGAGATCATTGGTAGGCTCTGCCTGTAAATGACAGGTTTGTATATCCACCACTTTGCTCCAGGATCCTTTGGCGTGAAAGCCTGCAGCACCGGGACCGTTCAAATATCCGGCTTCTGAAGAGGCGCTCAGCGCGGCTTCTTTACGCCTGTTGAATTCTTCCTTGGTCAGGAACTCATCAGTACCGAATGTGTATTCGATTTTGTTGCGATAGCGCGTGATATTTTTTGCACCTACAATCGGCCATATCTCCGGCAATTGAACCTTTCCAATTCTCTTCAAATTATCGTGCACCTGTTTTTGCTTGTACTGCAGTTGCAGATCATAAGGCAGCATCTGCCATTGGCAACCACCACAGGTTCCGAAATGGGTACAAAACGGGGCAACTCTTTTGTCGGAGTAAGAATGGAAGCGTAAAGGCCAACCTTCTCCCCAGTCTTTTTTGTTTTTGGTAAGACATACATCTACCACATCTCCAGGTACTACCTGCTCTACAAAAATCACCTTTCCATCCAGGCGAGCCAGGGATTTTCCCTCAGCCGCATAATCCTCTATTAATACGTTTTCGAGCGTTATATTTTTCTTTCTACGAGCCAATATCTGTACGATTTATTTTATTTATATACGATGTACGGTGTAAGATGTACGTACATCGTACCTCCAACATCGTACATAATTGCTTATTAAAGTCTCCGGATCACATTTGCTACAATGCCCGGCTTTCCCAAGGTATAATAGTGTAATCCCGGGGCACCGTTTTTCTTTAGGTCCTGGCTCTGCGCCAGCAACCAGTCTTCTCCTACTTTCTCTACTTCTGCATTGTTTTTACAGGCTTCAATTTCCTTAGAAAGTTCCTGCGGCAAATCGATCGAAAATATTTTCGGCAACATAGTTAGTTGCTTCTTATTGTAGATAGGCTTTAGTCCGGGTACAATGGGAACGTTGATGCCATTTGCCCTGCAGGCTTCCACAAATGCGTAGTACTTAGCATTGTCGAAGAACATTTGGGTTACAATATAGTCTGCACCCGCATCTACTTTTGCTTTCAGGTGTACCAGGTCAGTTTGCATATTCGGTGCTTCAAAATGCTTTTCGGGGTAACCAGCTACACCAATACAAAATGAGGTTTTGCGACTGTTCAGCAGTTCTTCTTCCAAATAAACACCATTATTCAGGTTTACTACCTGCTTCAACAGGTCAACTGCATAAAAATGCCCGTCAGGCTGCGGAATGAAAGCTGTTTCATTTTTAGCCGCATCGCCCCGTAATACCAGCACATTATCAATACCCAGGTAATTTAAATTAATCAGGGCATCTTCCGTTTCTGTCACACTAAATCCGCCACAAATCAAGTGAGGCACCGTATCCACATTATATTTATTCATGATGGCAGCACAAATACTTTCCGTACCCGGGCGCTTGCGAATCGTTACTTTCTTAAAGCTACCGTCAGGATTTTTTTTAAACTCGTGCTCGCTTCTATGATAGGTAACATTAATATAGGCAGGTTTAAACTCCATCAACGGGTCTAAATGCTCATACAACCCTTCAATTCCTTTTCCCTTTAGCGGCGGAAGTATTTCGAAAGAGATCAGTATTTCGTTTTTATCCTTTGCCCTGTTAATATGATCAATTACCTTCATTCCAGATTTTTCTAGGGTGCAAAATTACGGTTAGCTTCATAAACCGCCGATAAATTAAATATTCTTAACTTTATAGAACAGCATTGTTTCTTTTAAAAGACTGATACACGAACAGTCTTTTTTCGTTTACATTCAATATTTTCCATTCTACATTGCTTTATCTTTGCAGACTATGCAGGATTTGTTACAAAAAATAGCCGCATATAAAAGCGAAATTGAAGCTTTTACTGCTGCGGATGATAAACAGGTTGAAGAGTTTCGTATTAAGTGGCTGGGGACCAAGGGTTTGGTTAAGGGAACCATGGGTGAGATGAAAAACGTACCCAATGAGCAAAAACGTGAAGCAGGACAGATCCTGAATGAATTTAAACAGTTTGCCGAAGCAAAATTTGAAACACTGAAAGAAGCTTATTCGGGCGCTGAGCACCAGGCTGCTTCAATTGATTTAAGCCTTCCGGGTGACGAAACGCCGTTAGGCAGCCGACATCCTATTTCGTTAATGCGCAACCGGATTATTTCTATCTTCCAGAGACTGGGCTTTGCGGTTGCTGAAGGTCCTGAAATAGAAGACGACTGGCATAATTTTACTGCCCTGAATATGCCGGAACATCACCCGGCACGCGATATGCAGGATACTTTTTACGTAAATGCGGGAGAGAACAGCGCTGTAGACTGGCTGCTGCGTACACATACCAGCAATACACAGATCAGGGAAATGGAGAAGGGTAAATTGCCCATTCGCGTGATTTGCCCGGGTAGGGTATACCGTAATGAAACCATCAGCGCCAGAAGCCATTGTTTCTTTCACCAGGTAGAAGGATTATATATCGACGAGAATGTGTCTTTTGCTGATTTAAAGCAAACATTATACTTCTTTGTAAAAGAAATGTACGGGCAGGATGTGCGGGTACGTTTCCGTCCCTCTTATTTTCCTTTTACAGAGCCCAGCGCCGAGATGGATGTGAGCTGCTTTATCTGTGGTGGTACCGGTTGTAATATTTGTAAAAAAACAGGTTGGGTAGAGATCCTGGGCTGCGGTATGATACATCCCAATGTTTTACAGAATTGCGGTATTAACCCTGAGAAATATACGGGCTTTGCATTTGGCATGGGTGTAGAACGTCCTGCAATGCTGAAGTACGGTATTAACGATATACGCCTGTTCAGTGAGAATGATGTGCGGTTCTTGAAGCAATTTACCAGCGCCACTTAACGTGCATTTAATCATTTACCACATTAGAGGCAAATTAGTTATATAAAAAATTCCCATCTGTTTTTATGCAGATGGGAATTTTCTTTTAGAGGGCAGAATGGTTATTGATTTTGAACCAATGTGCCTTGAGCACGGTCTATTTGCTCTTGCGGCAGTGGTAAATAATTATTTTTATCCGTATAAGTGATCGTGCGCGATGCGGCTACATATTTTTTCTCGAACTCCATAAATGGTTCTAACACCGACTTCGCTGCTCCCCAGCGTACCAGGTCAAAAAACCGGTGACCTTCCAATGCCAGCTCCAGCCTTCTTTCAAACCGAACCGCATTACGGGCGTAGGCCTGGTTGGGAAAAGAAGTATAGGGCTTTACCATATATTGCGCTGCTGTAGCACCCGAGCTTGCTTTCACCGCTGGTAAATTGGCTGCTCGCAACCTCACCGCGTTCACCATATTCATAGCCAGCGGAAGCGCGTTAGTTTCAACCGCACATTCGGCGGCCATCAGGTACACATCAGAGAGGCGAATGATGTTTACATTTTGCGCTGTGATATTACTGGTGCCCGGAGAAACATTGCCATCCATATCGGCTACGTTGATCATTTGTTTAACCCCTACAAAGGGACCACTAAAAGCCTGGTCACGAATCCAGGAGCTTTGCAATACACCCCAATCGCGGTAATTCACATCCCGCCTGCCCACAGTATAATCCAGGCGGGGATCGAAGGCAAAAGTGGTATTTACTTTATAGTTATCTTTTTCAGCCCCTGTTAAACCTTGGTCTGATACATAAGGATTATTCCTGTAGCTACCATCTAAAAACGGAAGACCATTAGCATCAACTTTAAAGGAATTTACCAGGTCTACTGTAGGCTGGAAAAAACCACAGCAGTTAATAGGTCCGCCGTAGAGTCCACCTAGCATATCGCCTACATTTCCATTGTCTCCACTTCCATCGGGGTTAATTATACTTTGTGAAACCAGTATGCCTTCAGGTCCGTTTTTTGTTTTGATATTAAAATTGGCGTCAAATGCAAGCGTACTTAAGGCCGGCTTATTGTTGATCACATCCTGGAATAAGGGTAACGCTTCGGCATATTTTTTTTGATAGAGATAAAGCTTTCCCAAATAAGCCTGCGCTGCCCGTTTATCTCCCCGGCCCACATCGCCCAATGGCTTATCTACAGGCAGGTTATCGATAGCCGCTTTGAAGTCGGCTTCGATCATAGGGAATACATCTTTATCATTTTTTACTTTTGCAGCCTCCTGTGTACTCATGGTTTCATCTACATAGGGAATGTCCCTGAACACTCTTGCCAGGAAAAAGTAATAGTGACCGCGCAGCAGCCTGGCTTCCCCTGTAATTTCCTTCGCCCTTTGGTCACTCAGTTTGTCGCCACTTCCTTCCTGCACGGCTTTCAACAGGCTCAGCGTAAGATTGCAGCGGCCAATGCCTTCGTAATAAACGCGCCACATGGTAGGTAAGTTATCATTCGACGGATCGACACGATGCAGCTCTATATCGTTCATGGGAGATTGATCGAGCGAGTTACTTCCCTTGTGCGCATTATCAGATCCTACTTCTCCAAATAACCACTGACTTGGCGAACTGGAATAATTACCCCAGGTTCCGCTTATGTTTCCGTTCATGATGCCGTAAGCCCCTATGAGTGCGGATTCTACTCCTTTGGCGCCTTTTAGTTGTTCTTCTGAAAGGATCGCCTGAGGCTTCTGTTCCAAAAAGCCTTTTCCACAGGAATACACAATAAATAGCAGGCCGAGAATAAAAATAGATTTATATAAATTTTTCATCGTTATATATTTTTAGATCGAGGTTTAGAATGTAACATTTAAGCCTACCAGGAACTGGCGCGACATAGGATACATACCCATATCTACACCTGGCGCCGCCCAGGCACCTGTACTGCCGGGTGAAGAAGTAACTTCCGGATCTAAACCTGTGTACTTAGTAACTGTAAATAAATTAGTGCCGCTTACATACAGCCTGCAGTTTTTCACTTTATCCTGCAGGGCGCCTTTGAATTTAAAATTGTAGCCTATTTGCAACAGTTTCAACTTCAGATAACTTCCATCCTGTACAAAATAGCTGTTGGAAAGCATCTCAATGGCCGGGCGATCTCTGTAAGGTGCAGGTATATTACTACCGGTATTGGTGGGGCTCCACGCATCGAGCATTCTATCACTCACAGATCCGTCAAACAAGCTAAGGTCGGTGTACAGCCGCGTCATGTCAAACAGGTCATTACCCTGTGATCCGTTAAAGAATAACGAAACATCAAAATTATAATAACGGGCATTCAGGTTAAAACCATAAATAAAGTCGGGGTGTGGATTTCCAATATATGTACGGTCATCATCATTAATAATGCCATCAGGAGTGCCATTGGGCCCTGATACATCGGCATACCTGAAGCCTCCTAAATGCGCGCCTGGCTGGGTAGCGGCACCGGCAATTTCTTCGGCTGACTTGAAGATTCCTTCTACTTTATATCCATAAAAGGCACCGAAGGGAAGGCCCGCCTGTAGTACAGAAGGCTGCACTGACCGGTTGCTTAACAGGAAGGTTCTTTTCACTCCATCGGCCAGTTTTGTTAACTCATTAATGTTCCTGGACAAATTAACCCCAACGTCTAACGAAAACGGGTTAACAGGTGCAAGGCTTGAATAGTGATAGTTCAATGCTATTTCAAAACCTTTATTAGTCATGTTTCCCAGGTTCACAAACGGTGACTGTCCGCCTCCGATTGCCTGTGCCGGTAAATTCAAAACATATAAAAGGTCTTTGGTCTTTTTATTGTAGACATCGAATGAACCGCCTAACTTATTATTGAATAAGGTAAAATCGATCCCCAGGTTTACAGACTGTGCCTGCTCCCATTTCACATCTTTATTATCGTAATTGGCAATCCAAACACCACTGGATAAACTTCCGTTGATGGGGTAAAACGAATTATTCAGCGAAGCCTGTAATCTTTTCAGGTATTCAAAGTCACGAATGGACTGGTTTCCCGTAACGCCATAACCTGCGCGAAGCTTCAGATCATTTAACCAGGTCACACTTTTAAAAAACTCTTCGTTAGAAAGTCGCCATGCTACGCTGGCTGCCGGGAAATTACCATACTGGTTATTAGAGCCAAACCTGGAAGAGCCATCGCGGCGTAGTGTAGCAGAGATCAGATATTTATCCATCAGGCTATAGTCTACCCTACCCAATATAGAGAAAAGAGAGCTAGGCTGTATAATATCATTGCCTGCAACCGGCGACGAGTTAGCCGTATTCATGTAATAGTAGTTCATATCGCCCATGAGATAAAACCCATTGGCGGAACCTCTTAAAATCCGGCCGTTTGCCTTAATGGCTTCTGTACCCGCCAGAATGGTAAGTTCATGATTTTCATTGAACTGTTTTTTATAGGTTAATGTATTAGACCATGTCCAATCGGTACCCCAGCCCATATTTTCACTAAAAGAGTGGTTATCATAGCTGCCTTCTGCACGCTCGGGATTAGGATAAGTTACTGAAACACCATTCCATGTTTCATATCTTACACCATAAGTGGTTCTTAAATTAAGTCCTTCCAGGATCTTAAGATCGGCAAAGGCACTTCCGAAAAACTGGTTGCTGGTATTTAAATTATCTTTTCCACGTACCAGCACTGCTAAAGGATTTTCTGCATTTCCCAGCAGGTTGCCCCTGCTACCTGCAAAATTGCCCATAATATCATATACAGGTATAATGGTTTGAATGCGATAGGCCCAGCCTATAGGAGATCCTTCACCCATATAGCTGCCCGGCGTATTTACATTGGTTGCAAAGCCAACACCCTGGGTTCTCGAATACTGCATATTTTCGCCCAATTGCAGCCTGTCATTTAATAAAGTAAAATTGGTGTTAGCTCTTATTGTGTAACGTTTAAAGCCGGTATGTCTTACAATACCATCCTGGTTAAGATAGCCCCCGCTTACTGCATAGTTAGATTTTTCTGATCCCCCACTCACCGTAAGCTGGTAGTTTTGCATGGGCGCATTTTGAGTAATGGTTCTGAACCAGTCGGTGCCTTGCTGATTGGCTTTTGTGATCTGGTAAAAAGTGCTTTGACTGGTCGTATATTTATAAAGCGATGGATTTACCATGGCTGCTGTAATCTTTTGTCCATTGGTAGCACCGGCCAATAAATATTCCGGTAATTTTGGCTGGTTGGCATTAGTTCCGTAGTAATCTGTCTGGGTCGGATCCAGTCCTGCGTTTCTATAGCCGGTAAACAAATAATCAGCAAATTGCTGTGGCGTTAAATAGGTAGGAAACCGGCTGCGATTGGGGTTCTGGCTGCCGTAATAAATATCCAGGTTAACCTGTGGTTTTCCCGACCGTCCCTTTTTCGTAGTAATAATCACCACACCATTATTGGCTCTCGAACCATATATAGAAGCAGCAGAGGCATCCTTTAACACCTGCATACTTTCTATATCATTGGAGCTCAACCAGCTTAATTTTCCCTGGTAAGGCATTCCATCTATTATAAACAGGGGATCATTATTATTAATAGTGCTAAAACCACGAATACGAATTTGCGGTGTGGCACCCGGCGATCCATCGTTTACAATTTGTACACCGGCGGCTTTACCCTGAAGAGCTTCCAGTGGACTTGCAGCAGGCTGCGCTTTAAGTTCCTTCATATCAACCACTGCCACCGAACCTGTCAAATCTTTTTTCCGTTGGGTTCCGTACCCGATTACGATCACTTCATTTAAACTGGATACGGAAGTTTCGAGCGCTACATTAATCTCGGTTTGTGTACCAACAATTATGTCCTGCTGCTGAAAGCCCACAGCACTCACAACCAATACAGCGCCATCGCCCACGGTAATTTTATATTGCCCGTTATCGTTTGTAACAACGCCATTGCTGGCTCCCTTTTCGGTAACCGACGCACCTGGTATAGGATCTCCTTTTGTATCAGTCACCCTACCTGTAACTTCTATTTGTCTCTTTTCTTCATCTATTGTAGAAACGATCGCTATAAGGTTTCTATTAAGCTTTTTATAGGCGAGGTTGTTTCCCTCCAAAAGCTTATTTAATACCTCAGTGAGAGAAGCCTCCTTCGCTTTAAAGTCTAACTGGGCTTTTAACCCGCTTAAATCGTAATTGTAAATAAACCGGTAACGCGTGCTTTTTTCTATGGCCGTGAGCACGGTTTTAACATCAGTGTTTTTTAAGTTTAGAGAAATACCCTGACCCGAGGCATTGCCGGCCTGTACCTGGAAAGCAGTAAACAACACAATTGCAATAGCAAGCTTCATAACAAGCAAGGTTTTGAGCAGCGCCCCTGAAGGGAATAGAAACCCCTTCAGTACGTTTTTTTTCATACTTTTGATTTTAGAGTTAAACAATAGGAATTCCTCCGGTAAAGTGGTATTCCGTTTATCTTGTAGCCGGTGGATGTTGCAGCATTCTCCGGTTTTTTTATTTAGCTATCGTTACAGTTTTATCTCTTATGGCAAATTTAAAATTAGCTATTTGTTGCAGGGCTTTTAAGGCTTCCCCAATCGTTTCATCTTCAAATGCCCCGCGCAGCCGGTAATTGGCCACTTCGGCATTTTCAAATTCTATTTGTACGTCAAACCAGCGTTCCATTTTTACCGCCAGTTCTTTAAATGTATCTCCATCAAACAATAACCTGTTGTGAATCCATGCAGTTTCCACAATCGAGGAATCGTTGCTTTCGTTTATTGAAATTTTTGAGACCAGGTATTGGGGCTCTTTTTCTTTAACCATAGGCAGATGATCCGGCGACCCGATGACCTTTCCGATCAATTTATTGAATACCAGCTTTTCATTAGGACTGAGTATTATTTTGGGTATACACTCCTTCTGTTTGGTTACCTGTATGGAGCCATGGATCAGGGTTGCTTCAATAGTAGCTTCTTCCTTATATGACTTTACATTAAACGCAGTACCCAATACCCGTATGTCAATGTCTGAAGTATGCACAATAAAAGGACGGTCTTTGTTTTTGGCAACATCGAAAAAAGCCTCGCCATCCAGATACACTTCCCTCAGCGCTCCATTAAACTCTTTATCAAAATTCAATCTTGTATCCGCATTCAACCAAACCTTTGTACCATCGGGTAAAATAATTTTTGATTTTGTTCCCCGGGTAGTTACAATATCGTTCTTGGCGCCATCTCCATTTTGTGGCTGGTGTTGGTTAAACATAAGCCCGGCTACAACTACAACGCCAATAAGAATGGCGGCAGCTGCCCATTTCAACCCAACCCGGCTGTACTTTCTTCTTGCATTTTGATGCCGGGATAATGCAACGACAGGTGTTTCAGCTTTATTCAGTATCCGTTCAAAATGAGCATTATCCGAAATATTGAAAAAATCCTGTGCGGGCATATTATGCCAGTACAACTGAACCGACTCTATCACATAATGATCCTGAGGGTTATCCCTGACCCATTCCTCCAACTCTTTCAGCTCCCCGGGCGTAGCCTCCCCTGATAATTTGCGGGATAGTAGTATGGCCAGTTTTTCCTTCATATAGCTGCTCTATTATAATAGACAGGCAAAAGAAAAGATGACCCTAAAAAAAATTTTATTTTTTTTGAAACCTTGAAGGGAAATGATCAAAATATTTGCCAACGGCGTCTCCGATACGCTTCACTGCAATCACCATTTGAGCATCTATGGTTTTTTCCGAAACACCCAGCACTTCTGCAGCTTCCTTATATTTCAAACCATCTTCGCGAACCAGCTTAAAAATTATTTTGCACCTGGGAGGGAGCTCATCCACCGCCTTTTTGATCTTTGTAAAAATTTCAGATGATATCAACCGCTGGTCCGGGCGATCTTCGTCCATTAGCTCAATATTGATAAAATCGAAGGCTTGCAGATGCATTTCCCGGCTTTTATGAGACAGGAAATTCAGTGCAGTATTCTTAATAGCCGTATATAGGTAAGTTGTAATATTGGCAACCTGTACCAGTTGCTCTTTGTGTTTCCATATTTTAATGAACACTTCATCCATGATCTCTACAGAAGCTTCTTTATTCTTTGTAATAGAGAAGGCAAAGGCGGTTAAACGGGCGGCATAGGCATTGAACATCTCCCTGAAGGCATCTTCATTGCCAGCGGCAATCAGGTGCTTCCACTTCTCAGTAAAAACGTTATCGGGCAATATATCTTCGTGCATCATGCAAGCAAGCGTCAAAACAAATATAAGTAATTCCATTCTACAAGCATACACTATGCCAGTCGCTCATTTATCGCAAAGCTCAAAATCCAAGCGCCATCCTTTACTTTTTAATGAACTTATCACCCACGAGGTTGAGCTCTATGCCATACTCCAGGTAGGCTTTCAAACCATCTAATACAGTGGTAAAACCACCCGTATTATTCATCACTGCGGCAATCAGCTCTTCTCCGGAAAGATTAAAGCCGTAATTTTTTATTACCACATAAGTGGTGTCGCCTGTTAACGCATTGAACTCATAATCAACAGTAGTTGCGGGATCTCCCCACTCAGTTGAAATCAATTGATCGGGTATGATTTTTTTTGTTGTGACATTACTGGACACTTTATACATCTCCCATTCCCAGGTAACCGTTTTCCCTTCCTGTAAAGGCCCGCTGGATTTAGTAAACCAGAATTTTGTAGTTATCACCGGATCGATAAATGCATTAAAAACAATTTCCACCGGCTTACGTATTAGCATTTGGGCTTCAATAATCACATCACTTGTCATAGTCGTTAATTAAAAAATTGATCCTGATTAATCTTTATTACCGAAGTAAGTTACCATCATTTATTTAACGCAGCAACTACATTAATATTACTTTTGCGGCATTTTAAAAGAAGCATTATGTCAATCAACACAAAACTAGCAGAGCGAAGTGGCGGAACCTGCGAACTTTGCTCGGCCTTACCAGCAACACATGATTATACGCTAAGTCCTAAAGATGATTCTTCAGCTGACAACCAGGTGGCGCTTTGCGACAGTTGCCTCGAGGCCATTAAAAATGAAGATAAAAGCGAATACTGGAGATGCCTGGAAGGAAGTATCTGGAATACAGAACCTGCTGTACAGGCGCTAAGCTACCGGCTGTTGTACACCTGCAAGGAAAATGATTGGGCCAACGATGTTATACAGTCTGTTGAGTTAGACGAAGCGGTTACCCAATGGGCGCTAAGTATATTTGAAGTAGCCGAGGTACATAAAGACGCCTTTGGCAACACCCTTGAGAGCGGGGACACTGTAACACTTACCCAGGGACTGAATGTTAAAGGCACCAGCTTTACCGCAGCTAAAGGAACAGTGGTGAAAAGAATAAGGCTGGTACCCGATAACGTCGGGCAAATTGAAGGAAAGATCAATGACCAGACTATCGTTATTCTCACCAAATATGTGAAGAAAGGTTAGAACGATATATTATCGAATGAAACAGGCCATGGTTTAAACCGTGGCCTGTTTCATTCGACGACCTAATTCTTACCTCTTACTTCGTCCAGTTTATTTTTTGCATTTTAACATCTCGGGAATTGCTACCAATCATTATTTCAAATTCACCCGGCTCCCAATCATGCTTCAGGTTACTGTTGTAGAATTTTAGATCCTCAGGTGTAATATTGAATGTAACTGTTTTTGATTCTCCGGCTTTAACGGCTATCTTCTGAAACCCTTTCAGCTCCTTCACAGGCCGGGTTACACTACCTGCCACATCCCTGATATATAGCTGAACCACTTCCTGACCATCATACTTACCGGTATTAGTTAAGGTAACGCTGGCTTTTAACGTTTGATTGCCTTTTAACGCGGTGCTGCTCAATTGTACATCGCTGTAGTTAAACGAACTATAACTCAAACCGTATCCAAAAGGGTACAAAGGGTCATTACTTACATCAATATAATTGCTTCTGAATTTTTGAAACCATTTACCCTCTGCCAATGGACGACCCGTATTTTTATGGGCATAGTAAAGCGGGATCTGCCCCACATTCTGCGGGAAGCTCATGGTTAATTTACCGGAAGGGTTTACATCACCAAACAACACATCGGCGATAGCGCTACCGGCCTCGCTTCCACCGAACCAAACATTCAGAATAGCCGGTACATTTTTATCTTCCCAGCCTAATGTAAGCGGTCGGCCTGCAAATAATACCAATACTACAGGTTTACCGGTAGCCAATAATTGCTTCAGAAGCTTTTGCTGGGTTTCAGGAATGTCAATACCAGAGCGGCTACTGGCTTCCCCGCTAAATTCAGCTGACTCACCCATAGCCGCAACAATCACATCCGATTTAGCAGCTATATCCAAAGCCTCTTTAGCCAGCTCTTCCTCACTGCGTTTGTCGCGGTTTAAACCTTTGCCAAACATGGTAGCCCGCTCTTCTAACACGGCATCTGCGGTAAGGTTACTGCCTTTTGCATAAAGCACTTCAGCATTATTACCTAATACCTGCTTTAATCCTGCTAAAACCGATACCGACTTATCTTGTTTCGTAGCTACACTCCAGGTACCTGCCATATTATTGGCAGCATCTGCCAATGGTCCGATCAAAGCAATCTTTCCCGACTTCTTTAACGGCAATGTATTTCCCTGGTTCTTCAACAACACAAAGCTTTGCGCAGCTATCTGCCTGGCCACTTTCCGGTTGGCGTCGGTAAAGATTTCATTTTTAGCACGTGCTTCATCGCAGTATTTATAAGGATCCTTAAATAAACCCAGCTTGTACTTTGCTTCCAGCATACGGCGGCAAGCCAGGTCAATTTCAGCTACGGTCACCTTCTTCTCTCCAAGAGATTTTTTCAGCGTCTTTAAGAACCCTTCGCCCACCATATCCATATCTACCCCAGCCTTTAAGGCGAGAGCCGACACGGTTTGCAAATCACCCATACCGTGGTCCACCATTTCGTTAATTCCTGTATAGTCCGTTACCACAAAGCCCTTAAAGCCCCACTGTTTACGCAACACATCAGTCAATAACCATTTATTACCCGTTGCAGGAATGCCGTCTATTTCATTAAAAGAAGCCATTACACTTCCTACTCCTGCGTCAACAGCTGCTTTGTAAGGCGGGAAATATTCATTGTACATCCTGATGCGGCTCATATCCACGGTGTTATAATCCCTGCCCGCTTCACCGGCACCATACAAGGCATAATGCTTTACGCAAGCCAGTATATTGCTGTTCAATCTTAAATCGCCCTGGTAGCCCTTCACCATTGCCTTTGCAATTTGTGATCCTAAATAAGGATCTTCGCCATTACCTTCTGAAACCCTTCCCCAGCGCGGATCGCGGGAAATGTCTACCATGGGACTAAACGTCCAGCCAATCCCATCGGCGCTGGCCTCAACAGCAGCAATGCGGGCCGATTGCTCAACGGCCTTCATATCCCAGGTGCAGGACAAACCTAATGGAATAGGAAAAGTGGTTTCGTAACCATGAATGACGTCCATCCCAAACAGCATGGGAATTTTCATGCGGCTTTCTTCTACCGCTACTTTTTGTATGGCTTTGATCTTTTCAACACCCTTAATATTGAAGAGTCCGCCCACCAGGCCTTTTTTTACATTTACACCTATATCTGAATTGGTAGCTGTACCCGTTGTAAATTCGCCGGCACTGGGTAAATTCAACTGACCAATTTTCTCGTCCAGCGTCATTTTATTCAGCAACCCCGTGACGAAACTGTTCATGGCAGCATCACTACTTTGAGCGTATCCCGCGCTCACCAGTACAAAAAGAAAAACAACAGATAACAAAGCGTTCTTTACCATATAGCAAATTTTAATTTATATATATCCGCTGATGCATTACATCAGTCTACTTTAACAACTTTACTTCTCTCGCTCACCCCGTTTTCATTAACTGATTGAATGCAGTAATAATAGGGTTTCTGAGAATCCATTGCCTTCATCCAGTATTCATTGTTACTATGCACCATAATGCTGGTATATAATTTGTCCGGATGTGTACCATAAAAAATATTATAGGCAAATGCATTATCTACCGGGTTCCATTTTATAAATGCACTACGCTTATCCTTTTCAGTTCTGAGTACAATAAAATCTTTTACCGTATCGGGCTTAGGGCCATTTCCGTTACCAAATATCCTGAAACCGCTTAACGCAAATTTACCGGTTGGCATGTGTACATTTTCCAGTTTAATAAAACGCGCCTGTACCGGTTGGTTTAGCTGAACATACTCATGAGGGATGTCTGTTTTATTGAAACTCTTATCAACTAACGGGAGCCATTTCTTTCCATCTAATGAATAATACAATTTATACTGGTGATATTGATTGGTAAACTTGCCCAACCTATCGTCAGCCACGTCCTGGTCTGCATAATTAATTTGTATTGCATTTACAGTAGAAATATTTCCAAGGTCTGTTTGAAACCATTCTCCTTTATCGCTCGTTTTGGCACTCCAGTAAGTTTTCATCAGCTCATCTACGGCATTATTAAGAACATAGCTTCCTAATGTAGAAGATGCCTGTACCGGTTTATTATAGTTAAGCAGCATCCATCCCGTAAAATAGGGCGACAGTCCATTAGCCCCGTAACCTTCTTTGATAGTTCCTGATGGGATATAATGCGGATAGTCGCCAAAAGTAGTATTACACCACATCGTACCATCGGCATCAAAACCGGTAGGCCAGATACCCAGGCGCCGTTCAAAAGTATTTTTTACAGAAAGCACCGTAGTGGACACATGCCAGAAGCGGTTATAGTTATCTTCAAAGGTAGCGCCATGACCGGCGCCACGCACATAGCCTCCCAGTTTTATGCTTAAGGGATCAGACTGCGCTTCAAAAGGACCAAGTGGACCTGATCCGATCAACAAGCCGTCAGCATAGCCACTGAACTCGGTACCAGGCGCGCCATATTGTAAATAGTATTTCCCCTTATACTTTGTCATATGGCTACCCTCTATAAACGGATCTAAAAACGTATTGTCCATATGCTCGCCAAAACGTTGCCAGCCAAATCTCCAGGGCTCCAGCAAATACATTTCCTTGCGTGTGCCCTGTGGTTCCATCGTTTTCCGATCCAACTCTACTCCATACATCGGAAACTTATTACTGCTGCCGTTGTACATGTATAACTTCTGATCATCATCTGTGAAGAAAGAAGGATCCCATCCGCCGATATCAAAAGAATCCACCAGGGGCTTCCATTCGTTGGCCTTGGGATTGGTGCTCATCCAAATGGTAAAGTTTCGGGAATAAGTGGAACCAAACACCAGCATGGTATCTCCGATAATGCCCACAGCTGGCGCGCACAACTCATCATATACACCTGCATTCCAGGGCCGCAAAAATTTTTTAGATATAAATTTCCAGTTCAACATATCACTGCTCCACCAATACCCCCACTGATTGGTGCTGAACAAATAATAATCGCCCTTGTAATTAACGATCACCGGATCAGCCGTTGCCCGGTGACGTCCCCAGGTGCTGAAATTGGGTATCGGCGTATAGCCATAATCAATATTGATTGGATTACAATAGGTGTTAGCCTTAGTTTCTTTTGTAGGTTGTGACCTGGTTGTGAGAAACAAAAATGATGATACTAACAACCACATCATACGAAGTCCGCCCCACTGGCGAACGGATGTCAAGAATTTGTAGCTATATGTTCTTAAAGCTGGTATCATAATAATTATTTTATTAACCAGGGACTTTCAAAGCCCAGTTTCAATAAACCATTTTTAATATCGGGATCCTTCATAAACAGGTTCCAAAGAAAACCGGTCCTGTAATTTTCTATCATTAAAACGGTAATGCCCTGGTTAATAGCCAGGTAAGAATCGGCATACCAGTTATGTGTTTGATTAAAGCTATCGGTAAAGCCGTATTCCCCGAAAATTTTATCGCCTAACTCCTCATAAAAATAGCGTAGTGCTGCCATTGACTCTTTGGGTGTATAAGGCATGCTGGCCAATGCTGCTGAGCAACAGATGGTACCATTTTCTTTTAACGGGGATTGTTCATAGTACCGTTTTTTATAATCACAGGCAGACAATCCCCAGCTTTCTTTACCATATCCTTTAAAACCTGACGGATTGTCTACGCAATACCTGTAGTTGATCTTTACATGTACCAGGTTCTGTTTGCCATAATCTGCAAAGTGGTCTTTTAATCCCCGGGGATCTAACCCCGCAAATCCAAAATGTGCAAAGAATAAAGGACCGCCGAAATCGGGGCCCAGAGGAAGCTTCATATGATAAAAGACCTTACCATTTTTCATATCGCCGTTTCGGGCCCAACCATTGTCATATACATTTTTAGAGATCGCATGTTGAGGAGATGCCGCTGCGAGTATATAGGTAATCAGCGCTTCATTGTATCCCTCAATCTTCAGGTTCATCTTCCATTGATGATCGGGACTCCAATGCCAGTACAATACATTTTCCCCTCTTGTAAACCACTCCCAGTTCACCTGTTCCCAGAGCCGGGTAATTTCTTCACGTATCCATTTTTCTTCTTCGTTTCTTTTGCTGAAATACTGGCGTGCTGCTAAAAGCCCCTGGAATAAAAAAGATGTCTCGACCAGATCTGCTCCATTATCTTTTTTACTAAAGGGAACCGTTTTGCCGGTGTTGCCATCGATCCAATGGGCAAAAGCGCCGTGGTATTGATCTGCACCGGATAAAAAAGAAAGGATCTTCCTTATGCGGACAACCGCCTCAACTCTCGTGATCCATTTCCGTTCTGCTGCAACTATAATCGCCATCACACCAAACCCAGAACCACCAGTAGTGACTATGTTTTGAAATGTATCGCGATTGCGTTCGCGCGCCATACCTGAATTGGGCTCCGCAAAATCCCAGAAATACCGGAACGTGCGTTGCTGCACCAACTCCAGCAGCGCTTCATCGCTGAGTCGCTCCGGTTTGCTTTTTTGTACTTTATTTTTACTGATAATACTCACTTGTAAAACCCAGCTTTTTTAATCCGTTCTTTACTTCGGGACAACTCATAAAAAGATTCCAAAGCAAGCCCGTTCTGTAATTTTCTATCATTACAACAATCGGGCCCTGGTCTATGGCCAGGTGCGACTGCGCGTACCAGTTTTGCGTTTTGTTGAAAGCATCTGTAAAGCCATAGGGGCTCCATATTTTATCGCCGAGATCTACATAAAAATGTCTTAGCGCTTTCATCGACTGCGCCGGCGTATAGGGAAATGCAGAGAGCGCTCCCGTAGGCGTTATGGTTCCATGATCGTTTGTTGGAGAATGCGCATCGTACCCGTTATAGGTATCGCTGGCCGTAAGTCCCCAGCAGTTTTCACCATACCCTTTAAAAGCTTTGGGATTGTCTACGCAATAGCTGTAGTTGATCAAAGTATGATTTTGATTCTGCTCCCAATAATCGGCATAACGGTCTTTTAACCCTTTGGGAGAAAGCCCCAGGAAGGAATAATGCGAAAAAAATAAGGGGCCACCATAATCAAAGCCTAAAGGCAGGGTATAATTATAAAACTTCCGCTTATTAATAAAAAAATCGCTCTGCGCCCATCCCCTGTGGTATATAGAAGCCGGCACCTGGTACTTTTCGTTTGAGGCAGATGCGGCCAATACGTACATGATCAGGCATTCATTGAATCCGCGCACCGGGAAGTCCATCGCCCAGCCATTATTGGGGCTCCAGTGCCAATACAGTACATTTTGACCGCCATTGGTAAACCAGTTCCATTCTATATCATTCCAAAGCCAGTTAATCCGGTTGCGCAAATCGCGCTCCACATCGCTGTTCCCGTTAAAGTATTGCCTGGCCGTTAATAGTCCCTGGAATAAAAAAGATGATTCAACCAAATCGGCGCCATCATCTTTCCTGCTAAAGGGAATCGTTTTACCGGTTGCTCCGTCCAGCCAATGGGGGAATACCCCATGATAGGCATCTGCTTTGGAAAGAAACTTCACAATCTTCAAAATAAACCGGGCGGCAGTATCCCGCTCAATCCATCCCCTGTTTACACCCACGATCAGGGCCATAATGCCAAAACCCGTTCCCCCGGTAGTAGTCACTTCAGAACCATAATTAAAAGAAATATTACTACGCTCACGCGCCAGCCCGCTTACCGGGTGCGCAAAGTCCCAGAAATAACGCAGGGTTTGTTTTTGTACAAGGTCGACCAATGCAGAGTCGGAAATATTTTTGTCGATTTTAATGGTATAGGGTATCCCTGCCGGTTTTAAAGCAACTGTTTTTTGAGCGGCCGCTGTTAAAAAGGAAAAAAATAATCCGCAGAGAAGGATTGCTTTTGTTTTCATTAAAAGATTTTTTGTTAAATAAAGCAACATAATTGCTACATCTGCAACCGCAGGAAAACGTTTAAAAAATATAGCTGCAACCGGATACAAATATGGTAAAAAATAGATTCTAATCCTTATTTAATGGGATATTAAGATATAAAGTATGATAGCTGCAAAATATGCAGCTATCAATATACGAGCTTATAATCTTTGTGCCATTGGTGCGTAAAATTATAGCTGAATGCATATTCACTAATTATCATATGCAAAGAAAATACTTCCCTGCACAGTATTACCACAATCGGTAACAATATTGGCAAATATATTTCCTGTTGGCTCCGTAAAAACAGATGGGGTCGTAACATAAATTGAAGAAGAATTAGCATCTCCAACCATAACAAATCCCTGAGGCAAATCCCAGCTTATCTGGCCGGGTATTCCTTCTTCAATATAAAAGTTGTAAGTTGTATTAGGCTGCAGATACAGTACATTAACATAAGGTTCGTAAGACTTTACTTCGAAAGTATAATACTGATTCTTATAATTATAAACGGATCTATATAGTTGTAGTACATTTTGTCCATTGTAAGAAATAGTAGCTGTTACGCCTGTTACCAATCCGGGAAGTGCTATATTATCCATAACCAAACTGGGAGTGTGGCAATTGGTACAACTAAGCGTACTTGCGGAACTGGAAACGGACCAGTTGACTGTGGCCTGGGGAGACAGACCTTCAATAGTTAATAGGCTATTACCGCAAATAGGACTTTGAGCTGTAATTTGTAATACACTGGAAGGATATAGAAACGAAATGGCATACATATCCCATGCAGAAAATTCTACAGAAAAAATGAACCAGGGAATGGAGTGCATCATAATCGACTCTGTATCTTCATTGGTTGCGTCGTTGGGAGAATTTCCTACTGCGGGATAAGGTCCGTCGCCGACAACTGTATCATTATACCAGTCGGTATGCTTCAATCCAATGCAATGTCCTAATTCATGTACTAATGTATAAACTTTTTCTATGCTGCTAAGCGTTCCCGTAAAGCTGGTATTAATCTCTACATAAGAGCCCGGGTTGCCGCCAGAGGGTAGCGGAGCCCTGGCGGGGGAACTTGTTGCAGAATAAGAACCTGTTTTAATAACAATATCAGCAGTGGCAGAAGTTACCAGCGTAAACCTGATGTTGCTGGTAGCCAAATTATTGTATACTGCAATGGCCTGTGGAACCTCATTTCGCCAATCCAGGTTTCCATTATTGCTGGGAACAGAATTATCGATGCGTATTGTCATGCTCCTTTGTTTGGAAACGCCCACCAATTGGCTATTACCTCCATATGCCTGCCTGGGCAAAGTACCCGATAAGAGAGATTTAGAAATTACAATATCATTTTCTACCAAATAATGATCACCCATATCTACAACACCGCTGGTATCATATCCCAGATTCTTCAATGCTTTAAGCGCACCGACGGGTTCAGTCTTTTTGCCGGATGTAAGATCATTCTTCTTACATCCGAATAATAAAATGTTACAGAATAAAATAACCGCAATAGCTGAGGGGCAGGTAACTGTTTTCATGGCAATGTTTTTAAATAGTTAGAAATTTTTATAATTGGGGTTTGAGTGCTAATGGCTTTTCGATTTTTCATTTATTTTTAGAAGGCGTTATCCGGTAATGATTAAAGTTCCGGAAAATTAAGCTAATAACGTAATCTAAGCTTACTGGCCTAATCGAAAACGACACCGTGAAAACATTCTTCTACAACCCCGGGGCAGTAAACCCTAATTTATTCAATCCCGCTTTTACTTCCGGAGCGCTCATAAATAAGTTCCATAACAAACCCGATCTATAATTTTCGATCATCACCACAATCGGCCCCTGGTCAATAGCCAAGTGTACATCGGCAAACCACGCTCCGCTATTCTTCAAAACGTCTAAAGAAAAAGCATCTACAAATCCATACTCTTTAAACAATTTGTCGCCTAATACATAATAAAAGAACTTTAACGCCGCCATTGATTCATTAGGTGTATAAGGTAGTGATGAAATTGCAGCAGTTGGCGCAATAAATCCCCGATCATTAGTAGGCGATGAAGCCGTATATCCATCTTTTATATTACTCGCTGTTAGTCCCCATACTGAATCACTGTAACCGTAATAGCCTTTAGGATTCGCCTTGCAGTACTCATAATTAATAAGCGTATGATTTTTTGTTTGCGTTTGGTAATTAGCATAACCATCACTTAGCCCGTTAGGATTAATTCCCATAAACGAATAATGTGCAAAAAACAATGGTCCTCCCATATTTTCGCCTAATGGCAAAGTATAATTATAGTAAATGTTTCCATTTTTAAAGGCGCCATTTCTTGCCCATCCGTTATCATAAACATCCTTTGTAATGGCATGAGCGGAGGAAGATGCCGCCAGTACATAGGTAATCAGGCATTCATTCCACCCCTGTACTTTAAGGTTTATTGTCCAGGCCGCCGAAGGACTCCAATGCCAGTATAAAACATTTTGACTGTTCTGCCGGAACCAGTCCCACTCTACTGCATTCCATAAGCTATTGATGTCATTTCGCAAGTTGGTCTCTGAAGCACCGGCCCCGGCAAAATATTGACGGGCTGTTATTAATCCCATCATCAGGAGTGAAGTCTCAACCAGGTCGGCACCGTTATCATTCGTGCTAAACGGAATAACGGCTCCCGAAGCCCCGTTCATCCAATGAGGAAATGCACCATGAAAACGTTCTGCTTTATCTTTTAAGAAAGTCACAATATTTTGTATGCGCGTCAGCCCCTGGGCCTTATCAATAAATCCTCTTTCCATTCCTGCTATCAGGGCCATAACACCAAAACCCGTACCTCCGCTGGTTACGATATCCGGCGCGTGTTTACTGCCCTCCCTGATCATACCGCTGGAAGGATGTGCAAAGTCCCAGAAATATTTTAGCGTTTGCTGCTGTATTTTTTCTAAAAGCTGCTCATTAGTAAGCGTTGGAAATTTCCGGGATGAGTCGAGGTAGGTAACAAAACTCTTATTAACAGCAGTTCCCAAATTTCCCCCGGACTCAGATTGCAGAGAGTTATTTACAACAAAACTATATTGGGTAAGGTGCAACAAGTTGTTAGCAGGTTTTATTGTAACTCCTGCATCGTTGGTGACAACCTGATGCGGAATAAGATTGCCGGAAGGATCCTTTATATGAATGGCCCCTACAATAGTGCCAGCTTTTACAGGTTCGGAAAATATCAACTGAATAACCGGCTGAACGGGTTGATTGATCGCGACAGCATCAAAAGGCTTATCCTGGATGGTTATACTTTTTAGGATCAGCGGCTGCGCAGATGGTTTACTTGTATCATCATTACCGCTCTTGCTGCAAGCAGAAAGGAACAGAACTCCTAACGAAATAAGTATGTAAGAATAATTCATTTATATCTTTTATAAAACAAGTGTGGCAGCAGAATTTCAGTGACCGATATCGTAATTATTTAAGCTTACCAGATAAACGTAGCAGCAGCATTTGCATCTACGCTTACTGCAGCGAACTTATTTTGATATTTGATGTTGAAAGAAGCGGTATAATTGTTATCATTAACTACAACTACTACTTTCTTACCCTGTGGTGTAACAAATGCGACATTAGAAACCTGTGCATTGTTGCTGCTCTCTATACGCTTGGAACCAGCAGGTACAAATTTGGAAGCATGTGCTATATTGTAATACGCTACATTTTTGGTTACCGTAGAACCGTTGATCGTTAATGCGCCGAGGCATCGGGTACACCCTCCGGGTGTGTGAGGTCCCATATAAGGATCATTGGCAAGATTCCAGGCTAATGCTATTTTACTCCAATTCCTGGATGTGGCTATAATGACATTTTTGATATGCCATTTTAGATCTCCCGCAAACTGACCTTCCGAATCCGTCCATTGCTCTGTAAAATATACATTTTTATCAGGGTAAGCATTATACACCTGGGACATGGCGGCAATATCTCCGGCATAAAAATGAAAAGCCGTGCCATCTACGTATTGCCTTGCGGTGGCATCATTCAATATCGTAAGCGGATATTCCGGTTTATCCAGGTTATGATCATACAGGATGATTTTCGTTTGTATTCCCTGTGCAGCAAATGCTGGTCCCAGATTATTTTTTATAAAATCTCTTTGTTGCTCCGCCGTCATATACATGCTGGGATTGTTGCCCGGATGCAAAGGTTCGTTTTGCGGCGTGATTGCATTGATCGTAATACCTTCGGCTTTCATTGCCTGAATATATTTTATAAAGTAAGTGGCATAAGACGCATAATATTCCGGCTTGAGGCTGCCTCCTACACTGTTATTATTGTCCTTCATCCATGTAGGTGGGCTCCATGGAGTAGCGATGATTTTTATGTTGGGATTAACAGCCAGTGCCATTTTCAATACTGGTATCAAATGCGTTTTATCTGCAGCTATGCTAAATTTACTTTGGGATATATCGGCTTCCCCTGCTGGCAAATCGTTATAACTAAATACCGCTGCGTCCAAATCAGAAGCGCCCATACTCACACGAATATAACTGGTCCCGATATCATTAGCTCCATTTCCAAAAAGCTCGGTAATCAATGCAGCTTTCTTATTTGCCTCCATCTGGTTAATTAAAGCTGCACTACCACCGGTGAGCGTATATCCGAAACCATCCATGGTTTGATACTGCTTTGTATCATCTACTTCGATAGCTGAATTGCCATTGTTAACGCCTGAAAAACTAATCACCTTGTTTTGCTTTTGCATCAATACAGACTTATCTCCCTTTGTCAGCCACATGTCCACTTCGTTAACGGCTGCAGGAGGTACCGGAGGCTCTGGTGTTTTTTCTCCGTTACCCTTCTTATTACATTGGGCACCAACTGATACTAATGCCAAAAGACATAAAGCAAGAAAAGGTTTGCAGAATTGCATGGCTTTAAAATTAAATATTACAAATATGTAAACACCCATGGATGTCCATGGGTGTTTTGGCAATAATGCCTTTACGGAGATTCGATTTATTTTTTGCCGTCGTAAAGTTCCTTTACTTCAGCAGCAGAGAGCACTTTATTGTACATCCTAAATTGGTCAATGCCTCCTGTAAAAGATTTCATCCAGTCGTCAGATGCACCAGGAGCACCTCCATGTCTATTATATCCCCCAATAACTAAACTTGTAGCTTTGGTCAAATCCAGTTTACCTCTTGCACTACCGGCTTTTTTCACATCGGTTGCGGCTGCAGGCACATTGTCAACCTTCACACCATCGAAGTAATAACCCATTTTCGAAGTTGTTTCATCATAGGTAATTACCCAATGGTGCCAGTTGCCATCAAACATTGGTTTTTTAAGTTTATTATCACCTGCAAACTCTAACCATTGATCCATTACCAATACTTTAACTGTGGCATCGGTTAAAGTAGCATTTTCCACCATCATAAAAATGGCGCTCTTAGCCCAGTCATAAGTTTCATCAACAAAAGAAAAGATAAACTGTGTTCTGCCATTCGCTTCGGCTACTGTTTGCTTCATCCATAATGCCACACTAAAACTTGTAGCCGTTTTCATATCGTTGGCATTCAAATACCGAAGCGCTACATTATCTGCTCCCTGATAAGAAGTACCACTCACTCCTGTTCCCGACTTAATACTTGCATCCGGGAACAGACATGGATATGAAGAGATTTCATCGGCAAAGCGAATGTTCAATTGCCTGTCCTTGGTTTCTGTAGAATCGAAAGGAACATAAAATCTCAAAGGAGTTGTAGGTATTACATCTACATCTTTTGGGTAATCACCCAATACCGGGCGATCCATCTTCTGGCAGCTGTGCAAAGCAAGTACCGAGCAAAGCACCAAATATGTGAATATTGACTTTTTCATTTTCAATAAGTTTAATTGTAATCAGGATTTTGTACCAACTTAGGATTGTCGTTAATTGCTCCTTGTGGTATCGGATAAAAACGGTTTTTATTTTGATAATTCAAAGGCCCTAATACCGCCAAAGCATCGTTCCACCTTACTAAGTCGAAGAAACGCTCATACTCCATAGCAAACTCAGCCCTCCTCTCTTTCTTGATTAATGCACGCATAGCGGCCTGTGTAGTATAAGTAGCATCGCCTAATCCCGCTCTCTTTCTGATCTGGGTTACCCACTTTGTGGCATTTTCAATATTTGTGGCACCACCCAGCTCATTAGCAGCTTCTGCCGCAAGTAACAATACATCCGCATAGCGTAATACTCTTTGGTTCACCCAGGTATTTTGAGCTTCGTTATTTGGTGTTCCGAGACCAGCCGCCAGGTAGTCCTCCCTCCTATTATATACCTTTTTATTCCAATATTTTGCATTTGTAAGATTAGGTAACGTAAGCCCGTAACCTCCGGTTTCTGTACCACCGTCGTATTGCCCCGACACTAATATGGTTGCATCCTTTCTCAGGTCGCCTGGCTCGTAAGAATTAACCAGTGACTCTGTAGGTGTGTTCCAGCCCCATCCCAAATCAAAATCACCCGAACCTCTTATTCCCTGGCACTGCCCTAAACGACTCCAGTAAGTATCTCCGTCGCCAGCTTTTTTAGATGCCTGTATTTCAAAGATTGATTCTTTGTTCAACTCACCCTGCGTTTTATATATTTCCCAATACTTACTATGCAATTCATATTGGTTACTTGCAATCACTTCTTGTAATAAGGGCAATGCTGCACCCCATTTTTGGCGATAGATATAAACTTTAGCCAACATAGTTTTCGCAGCGCCCACTGTAAGCCGACCTGGGTAAGCTGTCCAGGAAGGAGGAAGGTGCTGTGCTGCAAACTGCAGGTCTTTCTCAATAAAATCATAGATGTCCGATGCGGGCGATTTTGCAACATGCCCGTCTGTAGGTTGGTTAATTTTAAAATCTATCAAAGGCACATCTCCAAATGTTCTTACCAGATCGAAATAAGAATAGGCTCTGAAAAAATGTGCTTCAGCCGCCAATGTGGTGGTTGCTGGATCTGGAGTCGTGATTTTGCTATATACTTCAAGAGCATCGTTACACAAACCAGCAAAAACATAGTGTTTGCTCCAATAAACGCCCGATCCCCAGTCATCTTTCACATATTGAAAGTTATCAAAGGTTTGATGCCAGGCAGAAGCACCCGGGTCAGAAACTACTTCCGCATCGTCTGAACGAAAACCGTTCATAGCAACATACGCTATACTTTGAAAACCGTCGCCCGAATAGGGCTCTGCTTTGGAATTTCTGATTTCGCCATATAACCCCAGCACTTTACCTTCCAGCTCACCACCTTGTAAATCATCCACGGTTGCCACCAGTGGTTCCCTGTCCAAAAACTTTTTGCAGCCACCGGCAGTAATGCTTAAACCCATTACCACCAGCATTCCATATCCTAATTTATTTATCGCTTTCATTATTGTAAAAATTTATCTGATTAGAAATTAGCATTTAACCCAAATGTGATAACTCTGGGTATGGCGCTTCCTGCATTTCCCCAGTCTATGCCAAACGAAGTAGCATCTCCGGAAAATTCAGGAGAATATCCCATATTTCTTTTCCAGGTTATTAAATTTTGAGCAGAAAGGCTGAATCTGAGATTTTTAAAACTATTAAACCCGTTTATTTTAGAGATGGTATACCCAATATTCAGGTTCCTGATTCTGAAAAAGCTACCGTCCTCTATGCCATACGTCGAAGGAGCCCTGTTAATCAGGTGTGAAGCATTAACAATAGGTACCCAATTTGATGAACCAGGCTCTGTCCAGCCCTCCATATAGTACTGTGGATAGTTGTATACCGAATTTTTTTGCTCTGAAGTACCCCATGCTCTATATATTTCTCCGCCATAGCTACCCATCATATCAATGCCCAAATCAAATGATCTATATTTTATCGATGCATTTATAGCGTAAGTAAAATCGGGTGTAGGGTTACCTATGATTGTACGGTCTTTGTCATTGATAATGTTGTCGCCATTCAAATCTTTGTATTTAAAATCACCCGGTTTAGCATTGCCACCATTAACCAGGTTTGCAGGAGAGTTCAATATATCAGCATTAGATTGATAAATACCGTCTACAACAAAGCCGTAGAAATATCCAATGGGATATCCTGTTTCTGCCTGGTTGGGAGTGGCTTCACTTGATGAGATATTGGTTCTTAAAGGGAATGGTAAATAGGTGACCTTGTTTTTATAAGTAGTAAGGTTACCACCCAGGGAGTAACTCCAGTTATTTGATAATTTGTCATTCCAGTTTGCCGCAAACTCCCATCCACTGTTTTTAATGTTACCGCTGTTGGTTAGTGTTGGCAACTGTCCCACCGGTGTTAACAATACAATCAGATCCCGGGTTTCTTTAGTATAGTAGTTCGTTTCGAAATGTAAACGGTTCATTAAAAAGTCCGCTTCCAGTCCAAACTCGGTTGATTTTACGGTTTCCCATTTCAGATTAGGATCGTACTGATAGTCAGGAACATAAACCGGAATCAGGTTTTCACCAAAAACAGCAGAAGCATTTGAAGAGATAGTTGGATAAGCGGGATAGTCTTTACCCTGAGCCGTAAAATTACCAAGTACACCTGTAGACGCTTTAAGTTTCAGGAAGTCAAATATGTCCTGATCCTGCATAAATGATTCCCTGGTAACTTCCCAGGCTCCGCCCAAGGCCCAGAAATTCTGAAACTTTTTAGAATATTCCCTGTTAATCTGGCTCGATCCATCCCTTCTGAAACTTGCGTTTAAATAATACTTGTTTTTGAAATTGTATAATACCCTTGCCAATCCGGAAACGGTAGCATATTCACGTTGCGTGGTATTAATCACGCTTTTTACGTCTCCAAAACCCGAATTCAGATACCACAAAGATTCTTTATCAGGTATAATACTTATCCCTGGTTTTGATTGGCTTACTGTAGCACTCATGGGCTGGTAGGTATAGTAGTAAGTTGTAAAGCCAGCAGTGGCTGTTACACTATGATCATTGATTTTTTTCTTATAGGTAGCAATATAATCCTGTTGAAAGGCCCTCGTATCATCTCTGTCCTGCCTTACCGCAGTGAGCGCATTTTTAGCAATTACTGTTTTTAAAACAGGATCATATAAATTGTATAAAGGAGTATACTCCCTGTTATTTCTGAAGCTCATATCAGTGTACCACGTAGCTCTAAAGTTTAGATCGGTGAATATCTGATAGTCAAAAAAAGCGCTCCCTACAATTTTATACCTGTCATCTATTTTTTTATTCCAGTTATTTTCCAATGTTGCCAAAGGATTGGTTTCAGAATTTTGAATAATAGGTGTGGTAGTGTACAAATTAAAATTGGCCGAATCTGTTCCGTAAGGATTTTTTGAATAGATGGACGTAGTGCCATCCGGTATAATCGGCAGCGCTCTTCTAGCCTGCTCAAGGGCATCACTTCCATAAGGCAGCCTTTCTTTTGAACCTATCAGGTTCACCCCGACTTTTATATTTTTTGTTACTTTGTACTCATCGTTTAAAGACAATGTCAGCCTGTCGTAACGTATATGTTTCACCAACCCTTCATCGTAAGTATACCCTAAGCCAATTCGAAACCTGTTCCGCTCCGAACTTCCGTCGATACTTAAATTAGTGGTTGAAAAAATAGCGTCTCTGGTAACAGCATCTACCCAATCCGTATTTCCATTATAAGCGGCCATGCCATTATTCACAAAATCTAATAATGAACCGGCCTTCGGGTCGTCCTTTACACGGTTATTTGCTTCAAAGGTCAATAACTTGCGAAACTCATCACCGTTGGCCATGGCTATTTTGTCAACCAATTGTTTTACGCCAATAGAGGTATTGAAATTAATATTAGTTTGTCCTGCCCTTGCCTTTTTGGTAGTAACCAAAATTGCACCTGCCGCACCTTTGATACCAAATACAGCTAATGACGATGGATCTTTTAATACTTCTACACTTTCAATGTCACTGGGATTTACAAAATCTAAATTGTCACTGAAAATTCCGTCTATGATATAAACAGGCCTTACAGTACCAACACTTATTGTTCCTCTGATTCTCACATCCGGAGCCGTACCGGGCACCGCATTGTTCACAATATTCAAACCGGTAACTTTTGCCTGTAAAGACGATAGCGGGTTAACGTTAGGCTGAGAAGCTATTTCAGCGCCACTAACTTTGGCCACCGATCCTGTCAAATCTCTTTTAGTAGCAGTACCATAACCAATCACCACTACCTGCTCCAGGTTTTGTGCCGAGGCGGTTAATACTACATTTAGTTCTGTACGTCCGCTCAATGCCTCTTCCTTTTCCGTATAACCTATTGAAGAAAAAACAAGGATGGCATTAGCACCAGGAACATTAATAGTAAAATTTCCGGAAGAGTCGGTAGTTGTACCCACAGTAGAACTCTTTACCTGAACAGAAACATTCGGTAATGCAGACCCAGCATCACTTATAACATTTCCCCTGATAGTTGTGGTTTGCGCAAACCCGGCACTGCTGGAAAAAATCGCTAGAAAAAACAAAAAAAAACCGGCCCATTTATGGTTACGGTTACGCAGAGGTATGCACCTCATGATTTGCAAGCCTTTCATTTAAGATGGTTTAATTAATAAAGAAATCAGTTTTCACGAATACGGTTATAGCAAAACAATAAGAACAACCGTTAGTTAACACAAAATTAATGTGTTTCTAATACATTATTAAAAAATACGTTAAAATTTTTTTAAACATTTGAAAACCTGTTTACTATAAATAGGAATACTTTTTCTATTTCTCCTCATAAAAAACGATTTTGCAAACCGGTTTTACAGCCAAGCCAATCAGCGTGGCTAATATGCTGAAACCCGCTGTATTACGGCGTTCCGGTCAAATGCCAGGAGCATGATTCGAGAAATGGAAAAAATAAAAAGAGGGACTGGCCGGCTAGCTGCTTAAAAATTTCGCGTTACTAAAGCAGGGATAAATAATGGAAATCCAAAAATATACACCAATAAAACAACAATAAAAAATATTTTAGGTAACTCGTATGGCTATCTTTGTAAAGTTAGGCTCGATTTTTGATAACAAAAATTTTGAACGGTGGCTTTAGGACAATCCTTACAACAAAAACTTTTACAGAAGCTCTCTCCCCAGCAAATTCAGTTAATGAAGTTATTGCAGGTGCCCACTGCAAACCTGGAAGAAAGAATCAAAGAAGAACTCGAAGCAAATCCCGCCCTGGAAGTAGACGAGGAGGCACATAAAGACGAAGATCCCTATGCCGATGAGTTTAGTGACAATACAGAAGAAGCAGACAGTTACGAGGAACAGGACGGAAGCGTGGACGACTATGATAACATTGATGTGACAGAATACCTGCACGACGACGACGGCGAAATAGCAGAATATAAAACCCGTGAAGACAACTACTCAGACGACGACGACAACCGCCAGTTACCAATAAAAAATGAAGCTTCTTTTTACGACCTGATGGTAAGTCAGCTGGGGCTTCTTGCTTTAACAGACCAGCAAAGGAAAATTGCAGAACATATTATAGGCAGTATTGATGAAGATGGGTACCTGAGAAGAGATACACCTGCCCTGGTTGATGACCTGGCCTTCAGGCAGAATATCGATACAACGGTTGAAGAAGTAGATGATATTATTGCCAAAATTCAACAGTTCGACCCTCCGGGCATAGGAGCAAGAGATTTACCTGAGTGCCTGTTACTGCAATTAAGAAGACAAAAAGCGGAAGGAAAAGACGTTGACATTGCCATTACCGCAATTGAAAAATATTTTGACGAATTTACCAAGAAGCACTACGAAAAGATACAGCGCGGCCTGGGACTGGAGGATGGTGAACTGAAAGAAGTGATGCAGCAGATCATCCGGTTAAATCCCAAACCGGGAGGCAATATAGGCTCTGTAAACAAAGCAGAAAGCTACGTGGTTCCGGACTTCTTCATTCTCAACAACAATGGTAAACTCGAGTTGACCCTGAATAGCCGCAATGCACCTGAGCTGCGTATTAGCGAGGGGTACAGAGACATGATGAAGGAGTACAGCCGTGGTACTAAAAAAGACAAACAACAAAAAGAAGCAGTACTCTTTATCAAACAAAAAATAGACGCTGCCAAGTGGTTTATTGACGCTATCAAACAGCGCCAGCATACCTTACTGGATACGATGGGTGCGATCATGAACCACCAGGAAGAATTTTTCCTTACAGGTGATGAAACCTCGCTCAGGCCCATGATATTAAAAGATATAGCCGAGAAAACACACCTGGATATCTCAACCGTAAGCCGTGTGGCTAACAGTAAGTTTGTACAAACTGAATTTGGTACTTACCGGTTAAAATTCTTCTTTAGCGAATCGTTGAGTACCGACAGCGGCGAGGAGGTTTCTACACGCGAGGTGAAGAAGATCCTGAGCGATATGATAGAATCGGAAAGTAAAAAGCATCCCTTAAGCGATGAAAAGCTGACCGAGCTACTACAGGATAAAGGTTACAATATTGCCCGCCGCACCGTGGCTAAATACAGGGAACAGCTAAATATTCCTGTTGCCAGGTTGAGGAAAGAATTGGTGTAACACCGTTAAAGTTTAAGGTTTAAAATTCAAAATGGGTTCTAAATATTGAACATCAGAATTTTAAACTTTAAACATTCCACATTAATCTTACTTTTGCGGCCGTTATTACAATCGTAAACCTGCCTGTCGGAGACAGGTCACAAATCACACAATTAATATGTCTGTTATAGTAGTAGGCTCTATGGCCTTTGATGATATAGAAACCCCTTTTGGAAAGTCGAACAAGATAATTGGTGGTGCCGGCACTTATATTGCTTATGCTGCAGCCAATTTTGTACAGCCGGTACAGCAGGTTTCTGTAGTGGGCTACGATTTCCCTGCGGAAGAATTGGAAGAGTTACGCCGTCGTGGTGTTGAAACAGAAGCGGTTGAAATAGTGCCGGATAGAAAATCTTTCTTTTGGGCAGGTAAATACCACCTGGATATGAATACACGTGATACATTGGTTACCGAGCTTAATGTATTAGGCGATTTCAAACCTGTTATTCCCGCAAGTTACCAGGGTGCCGATTTCTTAATGTTGGGCAACCTGGCGCCTTCAGTTCAATTAAGTGTTATCAATCAGTTGACTAAAAGACCTAAACTGATCGTACTGGACACCATGAACTTCTGGATGGACATTGCATTGCCGGAACTGGAAGAAGTGATCAGCAAGATCGATGTTTTACTGGTAAACGACAGCGAAGCGCGCCAGTTGACGGCCGAGTTCTCTCTGGTAAAAGCAGCCAAAAAAATCCTTACCATGGGTCCTAAGTACCTGATCATTAAAAAGGGAGAGCATGGCGCTTTACTATTCCATGAAAACCAGGTATTTGTTGCACCTGCACTTCCTTTAGAAGAAGTATTTGACCCTACTGGTGCGGGCGATACTTTTGCGGGTGGATTTATTGGCTACCTGGCAAAAACAGGCGACGTTTCTTTTGAAAGCATGAAAACCGCTATCATAGTTGGAAGCGCGCTGGCCAGCTTCTGCGTTGAAAAATTCGGTACCACAAGGTTAAAAGAAATTACCAAAGAAGATATAAATAAGAGAGTACAGCAATTCAGGGAGCTAACCAACTACCAGGCAGAATTATCTTAAATATCATATATAATTATAAAAAAGCGGGCTCTAGGGCTCGCTTTTTTATTGTCGGTATAAATACCTAAAATATCGGTGAATAACCCTTCATCATACAACGTTTGCTTAAAATTTGATATCTTATTTGAAACAAACATTAAAAATGACAAATATTCAAAAATCGCCATCCCTGCTGTTTTGCATTGTTATGGACGCCATTGGTTACCTGTCTTTTGCTATTCCAGGTGTGGGCGAGTTTTCTGACGTGATCTGGGCGCCTATATCGGCTATCGTTTTCGCCAAAACTTTTGGCGGCGCCAAAGGAGTATTTGGTGGTATTTTTAATTTTATTGAAGAAATTATGCCGGGTATGGACATTATTCCATCATTCACCATTATGTGGTTTCTTACCCAAAAAGCAGGAGCCGCTAAACAGTCAGAAATCATTCCTGTAAAGGCAAAATAAAGGGTCGTTGATTGGTACAACCAGCTCCCGGCAGCAGCAATGCATGTGGGAGTTTGGTGTTGTTCGGCTCTACCACCTTAAATTAAGCATTCACTAAATAAACCTTAATGAAACAAGGTTCTGAAAAAATATTTTGTTGATTTCAATCATCGATCTATTTTTGCACCCCAATGACAATAAAGAAACATACAAAGATTAAGAAACATCCGTAACGGAAGGTTGTAGTTTTTGTGTGTGTAACATAAATTTTTTAACAGGCCTTCCGTGAATACGGAGGGCTTTTTTTATAACCCTCACCCCCACACCCCTCACCCAGGGGAGAAGGGTGTTAAAAAAACAAAAAACAAATGAAAGTTGCAGTAGTGGGCGCCACCGGCCTTGTAGGCACCAAAATGTTGCAGGTATTGGCTGAAAGAAACTTTCCGGTTACGGAGCTGGTTCCGGTAGCATCTGAAAGAAGTGTAGGTAAAGAAGTTGAATTTAAAGGAAAAAAATATAAAATAGTGAGCATGGCAGATGGTATTGCAGCAAAACCTGCTGTAGCTCTATTTTCTGCGGGTGGCGGCACATCAACAGAATGGGCGCCAAAGTTTGCCGCTGCAGGCATCACGGTGGTTGATAACTCATCTGCATGGAGAATGGATCCGTCTAAACCATTGATCGTACCTGAGATCAATGCGGACATTCTTACTACTAATGATAAAATCATCGCCAACCCTAACTGCTCTACAATCCAGATGGTGGTTGCATTGCAGCCTTTACACAAAGTATATAAAATTAAACGCGTGGTAGTATCTACTTACCAGAGTGTAACCGGTACAGGTGTTAAAGCGGTTGATCAACTCATGGGCGAGAGAAACAATGCCAGCGAATACCCGATGGCGTATAAATATCCCATCGACTTAAATGTTATCCCGCAAATTGATGTGTTTACAGACAATGGTTACACCAAAGAAGAAATGAAAATGGTGAATGAAACCAAAAAGATCATGCGCGATGACAATATTAAAGTAACCGCTACTACCGTTCGGATCCCTGTTATGGGCGGCCATAGCGAAAGCGTGAATATTGAATTTGAAAATGAATTCGAACTGGCAGAAGTAAGAAACCTGCTGGAGTCGGCCCCGGGTGTAGTGGTAGTAGATGACCTGGCGAACCAGCAATACCCGATGCCAATGGATGCACACGAAAAAGACGAGGTTTTTGTGGGCCGTATCCGACGTGACGAAACACAACCGAAAACATTAAACATGTGGATCGTGAGCGACAACCTGCGTAAAGGTGCTGCCACTAACGCTGTTCAGGTAGCTGAATACCTGGTAGCCAACAACCTGATATAAATTTATTTATAAAGTTGTATAGAAGCCGGCGGTTTTGGACCACCGGCTTTGTTTTTTCAGGCGATAAACAGGGACCTTATAATCCGGATTTAACTTTTAGAGGCTAAGAGCATCCTAAAAATTAAGTAAATTGCATATATGGACAACATTATAAATGAACCAGCACCAGCCTATCAAAAAGCCTTTTATACAGTGGCCGAATACCTGGAAATGGAAAAAGCTGCTGACACGAAGCACGAGTTCTTCCAGGGAGAAGTATTCGCCATGGCGGGAGCAGGAAGAAGGCATAATGTGATTTCAAAAAATATGCAAGGCAGACTGTTTATTGCTTTAGATGGCAAGCCCTGTCAACCCTATGGCAGCGACCTACGTATCCATATTCCTGAAAACACTTTATTTACCTATCCTGATATCTCCATTATTTGCGGGGAGATCATTGCTTCAAAAGAAGATGAGGATACGGCAGTGCTTCCTACAGCTCTTATTGAGATCTTATCTCCGTCAACGAAAAACTATGACCGCGGTGGAAAATTTAAATTATACAGGGATATCCCTACACTAAAGGAGTATATACTTATAGACACTGAAGCAATTAATATCGAATGCTTCAGACTGAATGCTACCGGGCATTGGGAACTGGAGGAGTATAAAACACAGGAAACTGTATTAACCCTTGCTTCGTTGAACATCCATATTAATATCAGGGATATTTATAATGGTACCGGTTTAACAGCTTAAAGACTTTCAATGATCTCCTCCGCGTGCTGTTTGCTTTTAGGTTTAAGAAAGATCTTTTTGATAATACCTTTTTCATCAATTAAAAAAGTAGTGCGATATACGCCCATGTACTTATGGCCAAACATTTGCTTTTCGCCCCATACGCCATACTTCTCTAATATTTTATGACTGGTATCCGCAATCAATGGAAACGGTAACGAATTGCGTTGTTCAAATCGTTTATGCTTCGCCGCATCGTCAGGACTAACCCCTACTATCGCAATACCATGTTGCTGAAGTAATGCAAAATTATCCCGGAGATTACATGCCTGTACAGTACAGGTAGGAGTCAGATCCTGCGGGTAAAAATATAACGCCAGCTTTTTCCCCTTGTATTGTGATAAAGATATTTTATTTCCATCCTGGTCTTTTCCCGTAAATGCCGGAGCTTTTTGCCCTTCCTGTAAATATGTAGCCATTAAACGATTGCTGATTTTTTTAAATTCTATTTTATTACTTACTTCTTCTTTGTTGTGGTAACTTTTTTAGACGAACTGGTTTTTGATGTAGCTTTCTTGTCAGTTGCTTTGGACGAAGTAGCTGCCTTTTTTGTTGTTTCCCCGACCGCCGGACGCCCGCCCGTTCCTGTACGGACGGGAGCAGACTTTTTAGTTGCACTCTCTTTCTTTGCAGTACTGCTTTTGGTAGTGCCCGGTGACTTTTTAGCTGAAGACTTTTCTGAAGTCTTTGCGGCTGTTTTTGAAGAGGCTTTTGATGAAGACTTTGTTCCGCTTTTGGTATCCGCCTTTTTGGTAGTTGATGTTGTAGCACCTGCCTTAGCAGTTGTTTTTTTCGTGTTCACAACAGTTTTCATTTTAACCGGCATAGGCTTTTCTTCCGCAAGATTAGCAGCGCCGGACGTTGCAGCTGCCGGTGGATTTACTCCACGCACAAACTGCCAGCTTCTGCGGGTTACGTTTCCGGCAATATCGGTAACTATTACTGTCAATTCATGCTGACCAGCGGAGATCTTTCCATCAGAAAAATTATAGACCCAGGTACGGCCTTTATCGTTGGTAAATCGAAGCCATTTGCCGTCTACTTCAACCCTTAGATCAGCAATGCCGTAATTATCAGTAGGCGTAAAGCTTATCCTGGCAGCTTTGTTCAGGTTTACTACATCGCCACTGCCCAGCGCATTAACAGAGGGCGGCGCGTTATCAATAAACGCCTCAAAAACTCCAAAATCCCGAAATTGTGCTGTTAACCACTCGCCATTCCACACTGCTTTCCGCACTGTTGTGTTTTTGCCTACACGCTTAATAACAATCTTATTTTTATTTTCGGGGCTAATGTATTTATCCGGTTTTATTCTTACCTCGTAGTTACTATGAACAGGAATATAGGTCTCTCCCAGTTTGTGCCTCGCTGAAACACTATTTAAAGAGGCTGAAGGCGAACTGGAATACCCCGTATTCATTTTGTCGTAAATGGCATTAAGCGGCATATTTACTTCAAACGAGGCCCTGCTCAGCCGGTTGGGCCTTCCGGCCTGCCATTCATAAGGTTTTGCTGCAGGTGGTACTGCACCATTATTTTTGATATTAAAATTGATTGTAGATTGGTTACCATTGGCATCAGCGACGTCTATCCGCACCGTATGCAAAATGGTATCATTCAGATTTACAAGATTATTAGGCCCCAGATCATAATATACTCCACTTAAATCACCCGGTAATTTAGAGGTATGCTGCATCCAGCTGCCACCCGTGCTCACCATTTTATAATCTACCTGGCAGTTCATATAACGACTATCTGCATAATCTATACTATCAATATAAAAACTGCTTTTTTCTATACCATCTACAAAAAGTCTTGCACTATAAATTCCATCCTGGTTGCCCGTGCCATTGCGCGTATCATACGCCTGGATGGAGAAACTCAGTTTGTCTAAACTGGTATTGATGGTACCGCCGGCTACTGAATAAGTACTGCCGGTTTTTATTAGTTTGTACTGGACAGGCGTTTGATCATACACCGAATTATTTCTGTCGTACATAGCCAGCTTAATAATAGTAGGCGCAATATTATCAACGATGGGAGTACCGAACAAAGTGGGATTTAACCTGCGTGCTGATCGGGTATCTATTACTTCCCAGTGCACATGGGGTCCGCCAGAGCCGCCCGTTGTGCCGCTGAAAGAAATAAAATCACCCTTCTTTACCGGAAACCTCCCTGGCGGAATCGTTAATGCCGTTTGCCATGACTCGGTTTCATATTGATGCTCGGTAACATATCTTTCGAGGTCATCTCTGAAATCATTGAGGTGACCATATAATGTAGATGTACCATTGGGATGCGTGATGATAATCCACCGGCCCCAGCTCAGCGGCTCAATTCCTACGAAAGATATATAGCCATCCGCTGCCGCATACACATTCTGATTCACTACCTGGTTGGTACGCACATCCAGTCCCATATGCCAGTGATTGGGTCTTAGTTCTCCCATATTAGCAACAATATCCGGCTTCAGGTTGGTTACCCACCTGAAGTATCCCTGGGGATATACAGGTTTCTTATATAATTGGCCAAAAGACACAAATCCTGTCAATAATAATATAAGGGGTAATAAAATTTTCTTCGACATGCGCCAAAAATAACGAAACCGTTTAAATAGCCTCCCGGGGGCACTGCGTAATAACTTTATGTTTACATCTTTAAAGATAGTTTTGTCCAACTAAAATTTCCGGCACCTATGCGTTTTATCGTTACCTGTTTGCTTGTATTACATACTTTTGTTGCTATTGGCCAATCGGGGAAACCCGTAGTACCAGACTGGCATTATCTGGATTACACTACAGATGGATACCTGGGTATCAGTTTACAGCAAGCTTATGATCTGCTCAAAAACAAAAAAAGCACGCCCGTAATTGTTGCCGTTATAGATAGTGGCATAGATACCTTACAACCCGATCTTAAACCTGTTCTCTGGACCAACCCCAAAGAAATCCCCAATAATAAAATAGATGATGATGGCAATGGCCTGGTAGATGATTATTATGGCTGGAATTACCTGGGCGCCGCCAACGGCGAAAACCTGGCAATGAGTATAGGTGATGAATATCGTACCTACTACCGGTTTAAAAATCTTTTTGAAAACAAAACCGAAAAAGAGATTCCCGACTCGGCCAGCTGGCAATACAGAGAGTGGAGAAGAGCCAAACTGAGACTGGAGGAAGGATTTAATAATGCTCAAAAGGTAATCGGCGCAGTGCGTAAAAATTTCAGACTGATAGCTGACGCCAATACTGCTATGCAGCAAATTACCGGCAAAGAAGTTTTTTTCCTTAAAGACCTGGACAGCCTTAAGTCCAATCCTGCCACAAAAGATCTTAGAAGATTATGGCAGAACCTTTTAACTGAACAGCCCTTGGGTAACAACCAGGCGCTGATGAAAGACTTTACCAACTATAAACAAAGTTTGGAAGATGATTTGATCAAACTCACCATACCGCCTGATGAAGCCAGGAACAATCTGCTGAAAGACAACGGCTACGATATCAACAGCATCCATTATGGCAACCACAATTTAACCACTCATAGCGGCTATCATGGTACCAGCGTAAGTAGCATTATTGGAGCGGTACGTAATAACGGGGAGGGCATAGATGGCATTGCCGATAACGTAAAAATTATGATGATACGGGGAATACTCGGTAAAGATGAATTTGATAAGGATGTAGCCCTCTCCATACGATATGCAGTTGACCATGGTGCCCGGGTTATTAATATGAGTTTCGGGAAATACATTTCTCCAGACAAACGATGGGTAGATGAAGCCATAGCATATGCGTTATCAAAAGATGTTGTGCTGGTGCACGCCGCGGGTAATGATGCATCGGATAATGATGCTACAGATAACTATCCGAGCTCATATACCATTCAGGGGAAACCGCTGCCCAATTTAATACAGGTAGGCGCCAGCGGCGATGAAAGCCTGGGTCGCCTTGTGGCATCATTTAGTAATTACGGCAAAAAAACCGTGGATGTGTTTGCCCCAGGTATGCAAATTCGCTGTGCAATTGTAGGTAAGGGTACCGAGATATCCAGCGGCACCAGCCTGGCGAGCCCCGTAGTTGCGGGAATTGCAGCTTTACTCCGGTCTTATTTTCCTCATTTATCTGCTACCGAAGTCGCAGCCATCATAAAAGAATCGGGTACGGTCCCCTCTAAAAAAGTACTGATGCCGGGTGATGATAAGAAACTGGTTGCGCTCAGCGAACTATGTGCTACCGGAAAAATTGTAAATGCAGCCAATGCGGTTAGGCTGGCGATGAAGCATAAGCACTAAGCATTTATGGGACCGGCTACTTCGTTTAGATAAGGCACCCTGCAAACCAATTGGGGTATTAAATTTCTAAAAAATTAGCGATTCTTGCCATATTTATATCCCCTCTTTCCTACTAAACCCGTACTTTTGCGCAATTTGTTTTTTTAGGTAAAAAGGAAAATAAAAAAATGCCCAAGGATACATCCATAAAATCAGTTTTGATTATCGGCTCCGGCCCCATTATTATCGGACAAGCTTGTGAATTTGACTACTCTGGTACGCAAGCCGCCCGCAGTTTACGCGAAGAAGGTATTAAGGTGATACTGATCAACAGTAACCCCGCCACCATCATGACAGACCCCATGATGGCTGATAAAGTGTACCTGTTACCCCTTACAGTTGAAAGTATTGAGCAGATACTGCAGGAAAATGACATTGACGCTGTGCTGCCTACCATGGGTGGACAAACAGCATTAAACCTGGCCAAGGAAGCCGAGGAACTGGGTATCTGGCAGCAATATAATGTGCGCCTGATTGGTGTAGATATTAAGGCCATTGACAAAGCTGAGGACCGTGAAAAGTTCCGCCAGTGGATGATTCAACTGGGAGTGCCTGTAGCAACTGCAAAAACGGCGAACTCTTTCCTGGAAGGAAAAGAATTTGCGCAGGAAATAGGGTTTCCCCTGGTAATCCGCCCTTCATTTACCCTGGGCGGTACCGGCGGCGGATTTGTACACGATAAAGATGAACTGGATGAGGCATTAAACCGCGGATTGCAGGCATCACCTATACACGAAGTATTAGTAGAGCAGGCCGTTTTAGGATGGAAAGAATTTGAATTAGAATTGTTGCGTGATAATGCGGATAACGTATGTATTATATGTACGGTAGAGAACTTTGATCCGATGGGCGTTCATACAGGAGACTCTATCACAGTGGCTCCTGCCATGACTTTAAGTGATACAGGTATGCAGCTGATGCGTAATACTGCGATCATGATGATGCGCGACCTGGGTAACTTTGCGGGTGGCTGTAACGTACAGTTCTCCATGAGCCCTACTACTGAAGAAATTATCGCTATCGAAATCAATCCACGTGTAAGCCGTTCTTCGGCCCTGGCTTCCAAAGCTACCGGTTACCCGATTGCAAAAATTGCTGCGAAGCTGGCCATTGGTTATAACCTGGATGAGCTGGAAAACCAGATCACTAAAACAACTTCAGCTTATTTCGAGCCGGCATTGGACTATGTAATTGTGAAAATACCCCGCTGGAACTTTGATAAATTTAAAGGCGCTAATGATACATTAGGGCTCCAAATGAAAAGTGTTGGTGAGGTGATGGCAATCGGCCGGAGCTTTAATGAAGCGGTACAGAAAGCCTGCCAGAGCCTGGAGAATAACGCTATTGGCCTGGGCTACTATGGTAAAAGCCTGATGCACGGCGAAGAGCTGCTGGAATATATTAAGACACCGAAATGGGACCGGATCTTCAGGATCAAAGACGCCCTGATGGCTGGTGTATCAGTAGGAACCATTTCCAAAGCTACCAATGGTATTGATCGCTGGTTCTTGTCTGAAATACAGAAGTTATGCGTAATCGAGAAAAAACTAACCGAATTAGGATTAGAAGACCTGACCACAGATATCATCCGCGAAGCGAAAGTAAATGGCTTTAGCGATGCACAGATTGCTGCTTTAGTAGGCACGGAGGAAGACGAGGTATATGCTAAACGTAAAACACTGGGTATTAACCGTGTTTATAAAATGGTAGATACCTGTAGCGCTGAGTTTGAAGCAAAAACCCCTTATTTCTACAGCACTTTTGATAGCCCCAGCATTTCTTTTGGTACTGATGGATTAACACATAACGAATCAAAAATTACCGATAAGAAAAAGATTATCGTATTAGGTAGCGGCCCTAACCGTATCGGTCAGGGTATTGAATTCGATTACTGCTGTGTGCACGGTTTGCTGGCGATCAAAGAAGCCGGATATGAAGCTATCATGATGAACTGTAACCCTGAAACAGTGAGCACAGACTTCGATATGGCGGACAAATTATATTTCGAGCCGGTATACTGGGAGCATGTACGTGAGCTGATCGAATATGAAAAACCTGCTGGTGTTATTGTTCAGCTGGGTGGGCAAACGGCCTTAAAACTGGCTGAGAAGATCAAGGAAATGGGTGTGGAGATCATCGGTACTTCTTTTGACAATATGGATATTGCAGAAGACCGTGGCCGTTTTAGCGATATGTTGAAAGAGCTAAAGATCCCTTACCCCGATTACGGAACTGCGTGGACGGTAGATGAAGCGGTGGAAGTAGCCAATCGCGTTGGATACCCTGTATTGGTTCGCCCCTCTTATGTATTGGGTGGCCAGCGCATGCGGATTGTGATTAATGATGAAGAAGTTGAAAAAGCAGTAATCAGCCTGCTGAAACATATTCCTGGTAACAAGATCCTGATCGACCATTTCCTGGATCGTTGCCAGGAGGCAGAAGTAGATGCCATTTTTGATGGTGAAAACTTCCACGTAATGGGTGTAATGGAACATATTGAACCGGCAGGTATCCACAGTGGTGACAGCCACGCTATGTTGCCTGCCTTCAATCTTTCTCCAATGGAAGTGACCACCATGGAACATTATGCGGAGAAAATTGCAAGAGCCTTGAATATTAAAGGTTTGATCAACATACAGTTTGCAATTAAAGATGGCAATGTTTACGTGATTGAGGCTAATCCACGCGCTTCACGTACCACACCATTTATCGCTAAAGCATACCAGATTCCTTACTTGAACATTGCAACCAAAGTAATGCTGGGCGCCAACAAGCTGACCGACTTTAAGTTTGAGAAAAAACTAAAAGGTTTTGCGATCAAAGAGCCGGTATTCAGCTTTAACAAGTTTCCGGGTGTAAACAAAGAGTTAGGCCCTGAAATGAAAAGTACCGGTGAAGCGATCCGCTTTATCAAAGATTTAAAGGACCCTTATTTCAGACAGCTTTATAAAGACAGGAGCATGTTCCTGAGCAAATAAAAATCATTTAGTATAATTTAAAAGTCCTTGCAATTGCAGGGACTTTTCTTTTTATTTATATAGTGTGCCCTCAGACTAAGTTTTATCTTCGCCATATGAATTCATTAAATGAGCAGGTGGTACTTGTTGACAGGGATGACAACAGTATTGGATTAATGGACAAATTGGAAGCCCATGAAAAAGGCCTGCTTCACCGTGCTTTTTCGGTACTCCTGTTCAATAATAAAAAGGAATTGCTTTTACAGCAAAGAGCCTTTGATAAATATCACTGTGGCGGATTGTGGACCAATACCTGTTGTAGCCACCCCCGTCCGGAAGAGGATGCAAAAGATGCAGCCCTGCGACGCTTAAGAGAAGAAATGGGTATTGAATGCGACTTACAAAAATCTTTTGCCTTTATCTATAAAGCCGAATTCGACAATGGTCTTACAGAGCACGAATATGACCATGTGTTCTTTGGGTCCTTCTCCGGTGATCCTGCTATCAATTCGGATGAAGTAGCTGACTGGAAATACATGCCACTTCATGCCATTAAAAAAGATATAGCAGATCATCCTGACCACTATACCCCCTGGTTCAAAATTATCCTGGACAGGATTTAAATGTAACCGGTATATTGTCCCGTACCTACAGCACGCCACTCTTCTATATCTACGGCTCCCTATAATACGCAGTTCCTAACGGGACATCCCATTAGAGAAAGAACATTTGTTTCATTAGAGACAATATATTTAGCCTTAATGGACAACTGTATTCCGTGGGTGCTCAATCTTTACATCATATAGTGTTTAAAAATCATTGCCGCTATTAAAGCACCTATAACCGGTCCTATAACTGGTATCCAGCTGTAAGCCCAGTCACTGCTGCCTTTTTTGCCAATGGGTAATAAGGCGTGCATGATGCGGGGTCCCAGGTCTCGGGCAGGATTGATCGCATACCCCGTAGCTCCTCCTAAACTTAAGCCAATAGCTAACACAATAAAAGCTGCGGGCAACGCGTCAAGGGCTCCTAAACTACTGGCCGGCGCTATAATAAATAAAACCGCAAATACCAGTACAAAAGTCCCTATTGCTTCTGTAATTACATTATGAAACGTATTTCTTATTGCCGGGCCGGTACTAAACGTAGCCAGCTTGGCAGCTGTATCATCAGTAGCAGTATAGTGCTGTTTATAGGCAAGCCACACTAATAAAGACCCTAACATAGCTCCTGACAATTGTCCGCCTATATAAGCAGGGACTAAAGAAAGGTCTACCTTACCAAGATAGGCTAAAGCTATTGTTATAGCCGGGTTGATATGTCCGCCGCTGGTTTTGGAGGAGATAAATACGCCTATAAAAACAGCCATGGCCCAGCCAAATGTGATGACGATCCAACCGCTATTATTACCCTTTGTTTTATTGAGCACTACATTGGCCACTACCCCGTTACCCAGCAAAATAAGAATGGCGGTACCAACCAGCTCGCTTGTAAATATGTTCATTGAGATCTGTTTAAAGTTTAGGATTTATAGTTCAAGGTTTACCCTAATGCATAAACCAATGAACGTTTAACTTTGAATTTATTCGCCGGACCAGGCCTGCGCTGCTTTTATTGCCCTTTTCCACTCTTTTTGAAGCATGCCCCGAACTTCTTCCTTCATATAAGGTTCAAAAGATTTTTCTTTTTTCCAATAAGCCTGCACTTCATCAATGCTTTCCCAAAAGCCTACTGCCAGCCCCGCTAAATAAGCAGCACCGAGTGCGGTGGTTTCAGTAATGGTGGGCCTTACTACCGCAGTATTGAGCAGATTGGCCTGAAATTGCATCAGGTAGTCGTTAATGGTGGCACCTCCATCTACCCTTACTTCTTTGATAGTAATGCCCGCATCGGCCTCCATAGCTTTCAACACATCCATCGTTTGATAGGCAATGCTTTCAACAGCAGCCCTTGCAATATGGCCATCGCTGGATCCCCTGGTAAGGCCCACAATAATCCCCCTTGCATGCTGGTTCCAGTAAGGCGCGCCCAAACCGGTAAATGCAGGCACCATATACACTCCGCCATTATCTGGCTCGGTTGCCGTCAGTGCTTCTACATCTGCCGATTTATTAATTACTTTTAATCCATCCCGCAGCCATTGAACTACGGCGCCGGCGATAAATACACTGCCTTCCAAAGCATAGTGCACTTCATTGTTGATCTTCCAGGCAATAGTGGTTAACAGGTTATTCTTTGAAGCAACCGGTTGAGTGCCGGTATTCATCAGCATAAAGCAACCCGTACCGTATGTATTTTTTACCATTCCCTCGTGGGTGCACATCTGTCCAAACAAAGCCGCCTGCTGATCACCCGCAATGCCCGCAACCGGTATTTCCGCCGACGTAAGCAGGTGCTGAGTATAACCATACACCTCGCTGCTGGAGCGCACTTCAGGCAATATAGCCACCGGTATATCCATTTTCTGCAGCAGCTCCTCATCCCATTGCAGGGTATGGATATTGAAGATCATGGTACGCGATGCATTGCTTACATCTGTTACATAGGATTTGCCATTGGTCAACTTCCAGAGTAACCAGGTGTCTACAGTACCAAAGCACAGTTCTCCCTTTTGAGCCTTCTCCCTGGCCCCGTCTACATGATCCAATATCCACTTGAGCTTGGTTCCGGAAAAATAAGCATCCGTTACAAGTCCTGTTTTTTCTTTAATGATTGCAGCTGTTCCATCTTGCTTTAACTCGTCACAATAATCGCTGGTGCGGCGGTCTTGCCAAACGATGGCATTATAAACCGGTTGAGAAGTGGCCCGATCCCATACAACGGTAGTTTCGCGTTGATTAGTAATACCTATAGCCGCAATATCAGCAGCTGTTATCCCGGCTTTTACAATAGCTTCTGCAGCTACCCCTATCTGGGTGCTCCATATCTCGTTGGCATCGTGCTCTACCCAGCCAGGCTGCAGAAATATCTGTTGAAACTCTTTTTGGGCAACTGCAATGATGTCGCCTTTTTTGTCGAAAACAATAGCGCGCGAACTCGTGGTGCCCGCATCAAATGACAGGATGTACTTTGACATAATCAATCGTTTTTTTATTGTTCAGGATCAGGAACAATCTTATCTTCTAAATACCACTTCACAATGATCACATGGACGAACCATTAAGTCATTAAGGTTATTAAGAAAATGCTCCTGATCATCCTTAACTATTAAATTATTAAAACCGGTTCTTATTACTTACAACAGTAATCAACCATTGAAACCATAGGAATTACACCTGATTTTTCTTAACTCAATGGTTTAAAACAGATTTGAAATATTTATAAATTCATATAGCCTGCAAGCCTCATTCAATCGTTAATTTATTCTACCAAGATAAAACTTACAACCGAGAAAACAAGTCCGGATAGTCGGTAATAATTCCATCTACACCCATTTTTTTCAGCTTCCTGATCTCCTCCAGATCATTCACTGTCCAGGGTATTACTTTCAGCTTTTGCTGATGACAGTTGTTAACCATTTCGGAGGTTACCAGGGCACTGTTAGGACTTAATATGGCTGGCTTAAATCCCAAAGCATCTATCAATTGGCTGGGAGAACGCTTTTCTTTTGCATCTATTAAATAAGATAGTGCATACTCCGGGTATTTACTATGCAGCAATTGCAAGGCCCTGGTATCGAAAGATTGAATCACCACCTTATCAGCCATACCTTTTCGACCGATCACTTGCATTGCAGCATCAACAAACCCGGCCAGATCGGGGTAGTAAATACCATCCCCTGCCGGACGTGACTTTATTTCAATATTATAATGAATGGTTCGTCCCTTTGCTTTAACATAGGCCTCTGTACTATCCAGCAAAACAGATAGAAGTGGCTTTACTGCTGACACCTTTTTTTGTCTTGGAAATTCAGGATTAAACTTTAACCCTACGTCATACTTTGCTATCGAATCGTAAGACAACTGGTGGAGCACAATTTTTTTAGCGGCAGCAGAAGTCAACGTATCCCCCTCTGGTGTAGTAACAAAATTTGCATTGAATGTCGGATCATGCGAAACAACCACCTGCCCATCCTTACTTAACTGCAGATCCATCTCCAGGGTAGTAACGCCACGATCAATAGCATCCAACATAGCGGGGATCGTATTTTCTGGCATGAGGCCGCGACCGCCGCGATGAGCCTGGGTGTCAAATTTTGTTTGACCAAAACAAGCTGCTGTAAATAAACAGGATAAAATAAGTATACCCCGGTATATGGTAATTCTCCTTACTCTTTTTACTGCAACGAAAGATAAAACGCTATCCAAACTTGTCGGTTTTAATTTTAAACTTTATAATACATTATACTCACTGCTGGGATTAAGCGTGTATGACGTGTTAACGGGAGGGGCAACCAAGACCCAATTGCCGTTTCCATCCTTATAGTAATGGCTTCTGCTTAATGTTGCACCGTAAAGAATGTAATTCTCTACTTCTTCAATTGTGGTTACCAGTGGGCTTGACTCTCCGGTTATACTGATGCTTGCAGATACGTATGCAGGATTGCCATATTGCTGCATTGTTGCATCTGTATAAAAGTGTAAAACAATATCTCCCCGTATTTCTACAATCTTTTGCTCGCTATCCTCCTCCACAACAACGGTATCCTTGCCCAGTATATTTAATTTCAAATATGGTTTCGTCGGATCAGTTTTAATGCGTGCAAGTGGATTTATAGTACCCTGATCAATTAACGATGTATAGCCATCAGATAAGCAGGCATCCGCGCGCTTTGTTGCATTAGCTTGTGTAGCGAATATGTTCCCTACTATAATAAGAAACATAACAGATAGAGTGTAAAAGTTTCTGATTTTCATTTTAAAAATTTTTTAAGTTATTAAGTAAGTAATATGCCCTGAAACCAAGAGTGCAAAGTAACCGCCAGCCCTAAGGCAACCTGATTTTATAACAGTTGAATAATAAAGTACCAGATATACTATTCTACCAGTTTTGTAACATTATCCCCCGCTTCTATTTCAGCCCATGTAGATGTTTTTGATAAGTCTACATATTCAGTTTCGGAGCGTGCTTTCGTCCATCTGCCTAATGTTATATTATACACACCGCCCAACAGATCAAAATGCCCTAAATTTTCGGTACGGTATGGAACACTTTTCGTATTAATACCGAGAGCACCCGTTGTCATTCTGGCAAACGGTTGTGGGTTTAAATTATCCGGATTTACGGCATCGTACCAATCATTTGTAGTAATTCTATACCCCATTGCAGCTGTTGCTCCGGCAGCAGCCTGGTACAAAGAACCTCCCGTACCCTTTAAACTCACAAAAATCACATCTGCAGGAATGGATTCTTTATTTATGTTGATGCCTTTAAATATGGCTACGCCAGATGGATTACCCGAGTTTGCAAATGGACCGGACGGAGTACTGGTGGCAGAACCAAAAGCAGAAGTAATTACAAGACCTCCATCTCCCGCGTTAAAATAACCGGTAGTTGTAATAAACTGTTTTCCATACCAGCTATCTCCGGTATAAGGAGTAGAAGCTGAACCATTGATCATTTTAGCAGTTCCTCCAAAATAAAAGAATTGTCCTTTTTTGGCAACACCGGAAGTTATATTCCATTTAATTGTACGCTGGCCTCCGGTAGCCCACCCGTTTGCCGGAGCGCCTAAAGGTGTGGATGCGCCTGCATTATTGGTAAATACGATACAGTAAGGCGTTACAGAAAAATCGATGTCGCTGGTAGTAGCCATCATCTGCACATACTCGTAGTTGCCATCACCACCTTCGGGATCCCGCTGTAGCCCTGTAATAATAAGCGGTTGAGCTAAAGAGATGTCACCCATAGAAATTAAATCGCTTTTAATTCTGGGCCGTATTTGTGTAGTTAATTTACCTGCTGCATCTTCTGTATTAAAAGTAATTCCCTTGTAAACCGCCAAACCTGGAATCGGGTCACTGGCAAAAACGGCGTTAGGATTGGTAACTAATCTAATAGTAGCGAACCCATCATTCACATATTCACCATCCTTCATAACAGCACCTTCTGGTGGTACCGGTGTAAATCCCGCTTTTGTAACCATCACAAAAATACTTTCATACATATTGGGATTAGCTAAAATAGCTCCTGCGTCGATTTTTGTAACCGTTACTTCATTTCCTGAAGAAGTTACAACTACGTCATTATTGGGTACACCGGTAATCTGCAAAATGCCCTCTTTACGGGTTAGTGTAGCTCCTTCAATTTTTATTTTCACAGAATCTCCCGGGTGGTATTTAGCTGCTTCGGCACCCATGTTTATGCAGATGCCCCTGAGCCAATTGTTGCGGCGATTATCCTGCACCACCAACATACCTTCGGGTAAATTGCCTCCGGCGTGGTCTGAAGTTACAATAGCATATAAATATGATGCTCCGGCTAAGGCTTCTCTAGTCAGTGTCACATCCTGGCCTTTATATATATTTCTAACATCGAATATGGCTATATATTCGTAGGGCACACCCCCGGGATAGTTGCCAAAACCTCCTTTTTTACAACTACCTAAGGCTAAAAGCATCAAGGCTATAAAAAAGCCGTTTAAAATATTTGTTTTCATCTATCGCTTTTTTGTCGTTATCTGATATTACTTTTAATAAAGTATGTTACGGTTTTTGCCACCACACTTGTGTATTGATATTGTCGGGGCCCTGCGATGCTACCGCCTCCTTGTAGTAAGTAGGATTGGTAGATTGTACCTCTACCGGGTAGTTTAATCTCGCTGGCATAATACCAGGTTGTATTAAGCCGGGGCCTTTAGGCAAAACCGGATGCCCGGTACGGCGGTATTCAATCCACTGTTGCATATCGCACCATAACAAAGCGTAGTATTTCTGCAGATGAATAAGATCCATTTTTTCATCGAAAGAAAGGTACGGCAGGTAGGATATATCTGCATCTCCTAAAAACCCGCCGCCGGTAACACCACCGGAGGTAAGCGCTGCCGCAGTAAATGATGTAGGCAACCACATTTGCATGTAGCCTAATACCCCTTTGTTGTAATACAGAGAATCGCCACCGGTAATCCAGCCTTTTAGTGCCGCTTCGGCTAACATAAATTGCACTTCGGCATAATTTAACATCTGGCCTGTAAGTGGCTCCGTTTGCATATTAATTCTGGGCGTGGTAACCTGGTTAGTGGTATTCTGATCACTACTAAAAAAGTAGGATGATTTTGAAACGTCCTGGCCGGGAGAATAACCTGAAGGTATACCGGACCAGGCATTAGAGCCCTGGGCGATACCTAAACGATTAATGCTGTTGGTTCCGTGTGGCGCATTGGTTTGTATAAGAGGAGAGTTCCAGTTACGCAAATTCCCTATAAAAAATTCACCCAGGCCCGGAGAGCGAAAATCCTGCACACGCATAGAGTTAAACGGTGAAGACAAAGGCTCTGCAGCTATTGCGCTGCCCGACCAACGTAAAATTGCCGATTCACTGTTACTGGAAATAACAGGATACTGTACAGGATTATTTACAATATTTTGAAATTTGGAAATAACCGTTGCAGCAACTTCACTTTTACCAGACAAACGTAATAACAAGCGCAGGTATAAAGCGTTGCCAAATTTACGCCACTTGGCTATATCGCCTTTAAATACAGGGTCTGAATTACTGTTAATGGTATCTGTACTTTGGGCCAAAATGCTATTTGCCACTTCAAGACTGTCATAGATTGCCATATAGATGTCCTTTTGCTTATCGAACTTTGGCCGGCGATTGGCACCATCTTCAAGCCTGCCGAGATTCGATTCTGAATAAGGTATATCACCATAAGTATCAGTAAGTATAGAGTACACCCAGGACTGCAGAATTATAGAAACACCTTTGTAGCTATCATTTTTATACCTGCTGCTTGTATCGGCTATGCTGTATATGTTTTTAAGATTGGTAAGCTGCAAATACAGATTGTTCCACGGTTGGGTGCCCCAGGTGGTACGAATATCGTAACGAAAAACCTTACCGTCACCATCGCCCATATTCACCGTAACCTGCATCAGTTCATTGTTAAAGCTATAATTACGCGACATATTGATGCTTAGAATATTTACAAGCGCGGGCGCAAATAATTGCTCGGGACTTACAACAGTTTCAAGGTTAGGGTTTGTATTGATTTCGTCATATCTTTTGGTACAGGATTGCAGCACAAATGCCAGCAATAAAGTTCCCAATAATATATTCTTTATCATGTTAAGTATTTTAATGTTTAGAACGTAATTACCAGATTGGCTCCAACAGTTCGTGTGGAAGGGAATTGAGCCACTTCAAATCCTTGTGTAATATCGGTTCCGCTCAAAGTACCAAATTCGGGGTCGAACATGGGCCAGGGCGACCAAATGAACAGGTTTCTGCCGTAGAGGCCGAGCGTTACTCTATCAATCTTAAGCCTTTTCAAATACCTGGCGGGAATTGTGTAATCGATACGGGCTTCTCTAAATTTGATGAAGTCGGTGCTGAATGAACTTCCTTCTGCATTATCCACCCCCATCATCGAACGATAGTACTCATCTATATCAGTTGCCACTGCATCATTTTTCCTATATCCGGTTACATGTCCTTTTGCATCCAACACTTCCAATACACCATTACCAATAATACCGTTATAACGGCCCGGTACCGTTACCTGAAGCTTGCCCTGCTCTACCATTTTATAGTGCATTAATGAGTGACCCACAGCACCCCATTGTCCATCGAACAAGGCAGAGACTCTAAAGTTTTTAAATGAAAAAGCGTTTTGAATACTTAATTTGCCTTTTGGTATAGTATTGCCTATGAACACAACCCCTTCGGTAATCTTAGCATTACCGGTAACGGGATCAAACACTACCTGCCCGTCAGGTGAACGTACAAAGCCCCGGCCGTACATATCGCCCATACTACCACCCACTCTTGCCACAATCTGGCCGCTACCTACAGCTCCGGTCCCTAACACCACCGAGGAATCAGGTATCTCTATAATCCTGTTTCGGTTGGAAGAAAACGTAACATTGACATCCCACTTAAACCCGTCTTTTGCTTTAGCTTTTACAGGCGTACCGTTCAGGGCTATTTCCAAGCCAATATTGCGAACCTTTCCGGCATTAATAATTTCACCGCTGTAACCCGAAGAGCGGTCTATAATGGATTGCAATATCTGGTCCTTTGTATTGCCCATATATGCAGCGATATCTAAACCAAGACGCCGTTTAAACATTTGCAATTCGGCCCCTACTTCATATGCTACCGTTCGCAATGGTCTTAAATCAGGCTTTACCAAAACCAGTGGTGCAGAATAATAGCTTCCGTTGGCATACGAATCATACATAGGCAGCGGACCATATCCGTAAGAAGTACGATAGGGCACTGTACCACCACTGCCCACATTGGAGAAGGAGGCTCTTAACTTAGCATAATCAATACTTAAAGGCAGTGTAAGAGCTTCCGATAATATATAGCTTATATTCACTGATGGGTAGGTAAATCCAACCGAGTTATTTCTATAAGGATTGGCAAGCGTGCTGGTCCAGTCTCTGCGGGCGGTAAGCTCTGCATAAAAATAGTCTTTATAGGCCGCATTAATTATCGCGTACAAACTACTGTATTCAAACATGCTTCTATAGGGATAGGATTGCACTACTGTTTCGGAGCTATCAAGGGTGTAAGCACCTGGGGACAAAAGCCCATCGGCTCTTAAGTCTTCTCTTCTATACCTGTTTTTTGTAACACTTCCACCAAGGGTTCCTTTTAAATCCCAATCGCTGCTTAATTGTTTCTTATAGCTTAGCAGAAAATCAGACGTGTATTCCTGGGAAGTAATATCTTGTGTGCGATAGCTGCCGCGTATCATTTTAGAACCCGCATCCCAGGGACGCTTTTGCGCACGGTCATCCATAGTATAATCGGCCGACTGTCTCACCATCAAACTTAAGTCCTTGGTAAAATCGTAACTAACCTGAACGTTTCCGGTAAAATTATTCCTCTTATATTCGTTCAGGAACTCATAAGCTATGGCATATGGGTTTTCAGGAAAGGTAGAATACGGATAAAATATTTTCCGCCCTTCCTGCCCGTTTAGCCAATAATTTTTTAGCCAATCAATATCGGCATTGGGTTGCCAGAAAATATACCAATACATAATGGACTGGTTACCATAACCAGCACCAGGAATATTGTCGCTGGATTTGTTGGTATAGCCGCCTTTTACCGAAACTTTAAGCTTGTCTGTAATCTTCGTGTCACTCGAAAGTGCAAAAGTGTTACGTGTGTAACCGGTGTTTGGCGTAATCCAGCTATTTCTTACATCGGTATAAGATAATCTCAGATTCGACTTCTTCCAGCTGCGGGCCAAAGTGAGAGAGTTCGTATAAGTTTCTCCGTTTTGGAAGTAGCCATTAACACCATGTTTGCCGGAATAGGGTCGCCAAAGTGTAGCATTTTGAGCATCTCTTACTTGCAAACCAGGGCCAAATTGATTCGTAAAATATTGCCCTTCAAATTTGGGTCCATACGCCGATGAAGAGCCGGTATTGGTTAACAAATCAGCCTGTCCATCTAAACCTATACCGTATTCGTACTGCAGGTCGGGCCAACGGTTTACCTGTTCAAAAGCGAAGTTTGAGTTAAAAGATACCTTCCATTTACTTTTATCCCTGTTCGAACCAGATTTGGTAGTTATAATGATTGCACCATTGGCACCGCGTTGGCCATACAAGGCCGCAGCACCCGGGCCTTTTAATATGGTCACAGACTCAATGTCTTCCGGGTTTATATCATTCAAGCCGCTACCGTAATCGGCAGGCATATTGTCGCTACCCGTACCATATACCTGGTCGCTTGCATTCGCAGACCGGCGGGCACCACCGTTGTTAACTATAACTCCATCCACAACTATCAATGCTTCATTTTCACCCGTAAGGTTGTTTTCGCCTCTAAGTATAATTTTATTCGATCCATCGGGCCCGCTATTAGACCGAATCAGGTTTAAACCGGCTACCTTGCCCGACAGCGCATCTGTCCAGTTGTTAGATAAAGCATTGGTAAGATCTTCATTTTCTAAGGTAGTGGTTGCAAAGCCAAGCTCTCTGGGTTTTCTTTTAATACCCAGGGCCGTGGTGATCTGCACATTTTCCAACTCGCCGGTTCCCGGTTCCAACTCAATATTAAGCGTTGCTCTGTCGTCCATTACCAGTTGCCTGGTGGAATAGTCTACTCCGGAAAAAGTAAGCGTCTCCCCGGTCTTAACCTGGATAGAAAACTGGCCTTTATCATTTGTCATGGTACCTCTTGAGCTGGCTTCTACCTGAACACTGATTAAAGCTATTGGCTGTTTGGTTTTTGCATTTTTTACCGTTCCGGTAACCGTTCGCTGTTGTGCAAATGTTGTAACACTTACCAGTATTGACAACAGCACCACTAATAATTTTCTTTGCCGGAAATGAAGAATCTTGTTTAAAAAGGACATTGTAGCTTATTTTTTGGTTTGCAAAAGAAGTGTTAATAACCGTTCCAAATCACACGAAAAAAAATGGTAATAATTTTTTTAAATTTTGATAATAAAAAAATAATACCGAATCAGACCCATCGCTGCAAATGCAGTACTGTAGCGGGTTCTATGCTAATTGATACTGAGCTGCAAGCTGTGTATAACTGTTAATCTGCTCGTCGATCCAGTCCCTATCCAGGTTTAACTCGTTCGCTATAATATATGCTACATCAGAACATATTCTAATGCTCTCTTTAGCATCCAGTAACAGCGCCCTGGTTCGTCGTGCCAAAACATCTTCTACTGTCCGGGCCATCTCATGCCGCACCGCCCAGCGCACCTGCTCCTCGTGTATTTTCAGGCTTTCACTCAACCAGGTATTATGAGCTCCATTGATATTTTTCTTTAAAGCTGCAGCGTCTGCTCCATAAAAGTAAAAGGGATCATTCCAGTTAACAGTTTCGCTGAAGCCATGTATTCTTTTGGTTTCGGTGGTGGTTTTTTTTGAAGGCCATTGTAAATGATGCTCGATGGTATCGATCATATCTTCTCCCATTTTCCTGAAAGTGGTCCACTTACCGCCAATGATCGTAAACAGATCTGACGAAGAGGTAATAATCTTATGGCTACGGGATATCTCTTTTGTTTTCTGAGAACCCTTTTCAGGCGCTGCCAGCGGACGCAGGCCGGCAAATACACTTAAAACATCTTTACGTGTGGGAGGTTGGTGCAGGTAAGCCGATGCAGTCTGTAATATAAAATTGATCTCCTTCTCTAATGCCCTTGGCTCCATGCTGGGCTGCCCTACAGGTGTATCTGTAGTGCCGAGCACTACTTCATTATGCCAGGGAACGGCAAACAGCACGCGACCGTCACTGGTTTCGGGAATCATCAAGGCATGAGCAGAAGGATAAAACTTTTTGTCAACCACCAGGTGAATGCCCTGGCTCGCAACTACAGTTTGCCCTGCTTCAGCATCATCCATTTTTAAAATATCATCTACAAAAACACCGGTTGCATTTACTATGGACTTGGCTTTTATGTGGTAAGATCCGGATTTTTCTGTATCAACAACAATAGCACCATTGAGCTTGTCATTTTGGTTTTTCAGCAGCCCGGTCACCTGAGCATAATTCAGTACAAACCCTCCGTTTTCAGCAATACTTTGTGCGATATTAATGGCCAGCCTCGAATCGTCAAACTGCCCGTCATGGTATAAAACACCACCCAGCAACCCCTCTTCTTTAATGCCCGGTAATTGTTGTAAGGTTTCACTTCTTGATACAAACACAGATTTTCCTAAAGACAGCTTTCCTGCAATCCAGTCATAAACCTTCAGGCCAACCGTGTATTTTATTTTATCCCAGAAATTATAAACAGGAATAATAAAGGTTTGATTTTTTACCAGGTGGGGTGCATTTTTTTGCAATAAACCTCTCTCTATACAGGCTTCCCGCACCAGTTTCACATCACCCTGGGCCAGGTAGCGCACCCCGCCATGTACCAGCTTGGTACTCCTGCTGGAGGTGCCTTTGGCAAAATCTGCCTGCTCTACCAAAAGTGTTTTATAGCCCCGCGATACCGCGTCTAAGGCCACACCTAATCCTGTGGCCCCGCCACCAATAACCAGCACATCCCAGGTTTCCCCGGAATCCAGTTGCTGCAAGACATAATCGCGATTAAAAATATTCTCCATAAAAGTTTCGATTTGCTTAAAACGAAAACTTACGAAACCAAATATAACAAAAGTTTCAGAAAGCAAAACAAAATATAATTTTTTACAATTTTCGAATTCTTATATTTTATTTGTATTAATTTTTTTTGCTTAAAATTTAACATTACACCGGATTCTTTTACTTTCGTTCGGTTTTGATGATGCAACTCAAGCTTAGGGATGATTCCTATCATAACCCACTCATTTATTAAGCTTTTGTATTAATATTGCGCAATTCACTATGGCTCTGTTAAGTCCCGCCATATCATCTCTTGCCCGCATGCGTCAATGGCGTATTGATGCCTGGCGTAGCCATCCCGTAGACTCGCAGAGAGAGGTTATCCAAAACCTTGTAACCTCGGCCCAGTACACGGAGTTTGGCCGAAAACACAATTTCCATAATATCTATAATATCAGGGATTTTAAGAAGGCAGTACCTATTTGCGAATATGATGATCTGAAACCGTATATCGAAAGGATGATGAAAGGAGAACAAAACCTTCTCTGGAACAGCCCGATATTCTGGTTTGCCAAAAGCAGTGGTACCACCAGCGATAAAAGCAAGTTTATTCCCGTCAGTGAAGAAAGCCTGGAAGACTGCCATTTTAAGGCCGCCAAAGATGTGCTGACAATGTACTACAGCTACAACCCCGATAGCGCCATGCTTACCGGAAAAGGGCTGGTATTAGGAGGCAGTCATACCATTAATCCTGTTAACAACGAAGCACAATATGGCGATCTGAGCGCAGTGCTATTACAAAACAGTCCTTTCTGGGGTCACTGGCTTCGTACACCCGATCTTGAAATAGCTTTGATGGATAAATGGGAAGACAAGCTGGAGAAAATGGCACTTCAGACAGTAAATGAAAATGTGACTTCAATCAGCGGAGTTCCTACATGGACATTGATACTGTTTAAACGGTTATTGGAAATGACCGGCAAACAGACTATTTCAGAGATATGGCCCGACCTGGAGCTATACATGCATGGCGGCGTTTCTTTTACGCCTTACCGCGAGCAGTTTAAGAGTATTATTGGCAAGCCCATTCATTACCTCGAGACTTACAATGCCAGCGAGGGATTTTTTGCGGCCAACGCAGCACCAGGCGATGAGGGCATGGCATTATTTACCGATCATGGCATTTTCCTTGAATTTATGCCCATGGGCGAGTATGGCACAGCAAACCCTCAAACAATTGGGTTGAAAGATGTAGAGCTCAATACCAACTATGCCCTGGTGATTAGTACTAACGGCGGCCTGTGGCGTTACCTGTTGGGAGATACCATAAAGTTTGTTTCGAAAGACCCCTATAAAATAATCGTAAGCGGCCGGGTGAAACATTATATCAACGCCTTCGGAGAAGAGATAATTGTGGATAATAGCGATCAGGCTATTGATATGGCCTGTAAAAAAACCGGCGCAGTAGTGAACGACTATACTGCAGCCCCTGTCTATTTCTCTGATAATAGTAACGGCGCTCACGAGTGGCTGATAGAATTTGAAAAAGAGCCGGCCAACCTGGAAGCTTTCGTAACCGAGCTGGATGCAGCCCTGCAAAGCATTAATAGTGACTACGAGGCTAAACGTTATAAGAACATCGCGCTTAGTTTACCCAAAGTACATAACATGGCCAGGGGCAGTTTTAATAAATGGCTACAAATTAAAGGCAAACTGGGAGGGCAGCATAAAGTGCCCCGGCTTTGTAATGAGAGAAAGTATGTAGAAGAGATTTTAGCGGCAAACGCTACTGCAAGGTAAATATTATTGGAACTTTCATATAGGAATCAGCTTTACACTCTCCTATCACCTTAGGCATCCATTTAGAAGAAAGTAGAACACGCATTGCTTCTTCGTCAATATCCCGTCGAACACTTTTTAAGATTTTACACTGCGGAACACTGCCACTGGTGTCTACCTGAAATTGCAACATCACCACACCTTCTTTTCCGTCTCTTTTTGCGCTCTCAGGATAAACTATTTTTTTCTTTACAAATTCAGCAAAGGCTTTATGTCCCCCGGGGAATGAGGCCATTTGTTGAACGTAGCAAATAATAATGGCTCCGGCATCCGAATTCTGCGTTAATCCACTCACACAACAATAAATCCATAAAGATGTCAGAACCAGCCGTTTCATTTTAACAAGACTCTTGAACACCAATCCTCCATATAAATACAATCAAAATAATCTGTATTACGACCTAAGTTTAGTTTTAACAGTTCAAGATTCAATAATTATCAAATTACCATGTTACTTTTGTGCCTTATGGAAATGACCATACGTACAAAAAACCTGGTAAAGCGTTACGGGCAACGTACCGTTGTCAATAATGTTTCTTTTGAAGTAAACCAGGGCGAAATTGTGGGACTGCTGGGACCTAACGGAGCTGGTAAAACAACCTCATTTTACCAGGTAGTGGGATTGATCAAACCAGATGAGGGCAATGTGTTCCTGAACGATGAGAACATTACTAAGCTGCCTATGTATAAGCGGGCCCAGATGGGTATTGGCTACCTGCCGCAGGAAGCCTCTGTATTTAGAAAGCTAAGTGTGGAAGATAATATTTCAGCGGTGCTGGAAATGACCAAACTGAGCAAAGCTGAACAAAAAGAAAAGCTGGAGTCACTGCTGGCAGAATTCAGGTTGGGTCATGTACGCAAAAGCAATGGTGATGTATTGAGTGGGGGTGAACGTCGCAGGACGGAGATCGCGCGGGCATTGGCAGTAAACCCCAAATTTATATTGCTGGATGAGCCCTTTGCCGGTATCGACCCTATTGCAGTGGAAGATATCCAAAGTATCGTAGCAAAGCTGAAGTTTAAAAATATCGGTATTCTTATAACCGACCACAACGTTAACGAAACGCTTTCCATTTGCGATCGCGCTTATTTGCTGATTGATGGGAAGATTTTTGAACAAGGAACAGCTGAATCATTGGCCGCCAATGAGCAGGTACGTAAATTATACCTGGGCCGTAACTTTGAGCTCAAGCGAAAAGATTATATATTAGAGGAAGCCATCAGGAGTTCCGAAAGTCATCAATCGGAACCTGTTGAGCCTACAGAATAAAAAACTGCCCGCAACCAAAATTGCGGGCAGTTTGCTAAACCCCTAGTAAAAAAACCAATTATGAAATAACTTCTTCGTCTTTCGGAGCCAGGTTATTGTCTTTTACAAATTTGTCGCGGTAGGCTACAAATTCATTGAGCAATCCATCGATCGCTTCAATCGATTTATCTGAATACTCATGAATATCAGGTAGTGTTTTATCTAACAGGCCTATACCCAAATTAATGTTTTCAGCCTCTACCTGCGCTACTTTTTTTAAAACAGCCGTTTCACTATTTTTAACATCTTCCAGCTCCCGCAAAACCTTGTTCATTGCTTCCAGTTTTTCTATTTTGTCCATACTATTCAATTTGGTTAAAAGTTAATCGAGCATTGCGCTCATCCTTTTAAAATCAAATACTGTACAAAACAGGTAGCAAGTCAGCCGTTTTAGCTATTTATTGAGAAAATAGCCGGTTTATTCTTAACAAACTGCCAATAATTAGTCGAGGAACAGGTCAGTATATAGACGTCCCCCCTTTTTTACTGCGTAATGATCGAAGTTGGTAACCCCATTTTGTCTTAAAATGTCTTCATCAATAAAGCTATGGCCCGTACATGCAGCCGGAGATTCCTTCAAAATATGATAAGCAGCATCAGCCATAATATCGGTGGTACGACTCATATTTGCCAGGGTCTCTCCCCCCAGCAGGTTTCTTACTGCCGCAGTATCAATGGTGGTTTTGGGCCACAACGCGTTGGAAGCAACAGGTACCTGCTTCAATTCTTCCGCCCAACCTAATGCCATCATCGTCATATTGTATTTGCTCATGGTATAAGCAATATGACTGCCCAGCCACTTGGGATTTAAATTAACCGGTGGAGATAAGGTAAGAATATGGGCATGATCGGATTTAGTTAAATAGGGAAGACAATTTTTTACCACCAGGAAGGTACCCCTCACATTGATATCATGCATCAGGTCGAACCGGTTGGTTTTGGTTTCTTCCGTTTTGGTAAGCGCAATAGCCGAAGCGTTATTGATAACGATATCAATTCCTCCAAACTGTGCTGCTGCTTTTGTTACCGCATCCTGTATCATGGCCTCATCTCTTATGTCACATTGCAGGGCAAGCGCCTTTCCCCCTGCTGCTTCTATCTCTGCCGCAGCTGTAAATATAGTACCGCCAAGTTTTTCGTTTTCCCTGACAGATTTAGCCGCAACAACAATATTAACGCCTTCTTTGGCAAGGCGCAATGCGATAGATTTACCGATACCACGGCTGGCTCCTGTAATAAATGCTGTTTTATTTTTTAATGACATGGCTTGCAAATTAGTGGAAGATGAATTAAAACGTTTGCTTAGGTTAAGATACTAAAAACCTACAGCAATTGGCTTTGCTGACAAAAATTAACCCATCATAAAATTGAGATTGGAATCTACTGGCTGTTGGGAACAGCACCTTCCTCGGTAAGAATACGGCTATCTTTTACTTCTTTAAACTTAATGTCTTTAAAATCCTGGGTGGCTTCCAGCCCGTATTTAGCGTCGATAAAGTTAACCGGCGACTTCAGTTTAGCAGGCTTATCGGTATAAAACTTTTGTTGATTCTGATCCCACCAAAGATCATCACAGGTGAGCGTATCTCCTTTAATGCTAACCACTTTTACGCTGTCCCGCAGGTATACCTTATTTAAAGATTCAAAATAGCGGCCATACTTGCTATCCAGGCGGCTTTCTACAATTTTTTGTTCGTTGTAAAAGTCTACATGCAATTTTTTGGGAAATTCGACATAAGGGGTATCTACCTGCGCCTGCGCCATTACGCGTAGCATTACCGGGGCTGTTAGCCTGGCTTTTACAACACCTCCCTGGGAAAGAAAGCTTTCTACCTTAATCGATTCGTCTTTTTGAATGTTTTTGCCGGACAGAGCTTTGATATCGCTCTCGCTGTTTTCGCAGGAGAACCAACCCAAAGCTGCTATAACGATCAAAAATCTTTTCAAAATTGAAGGTTGAATAAAAAGCGAAGATATTACAAGAGGTCTATTAATCTTCGTAATACTTGGTTTTTCCACCAAACCAAAGGTCGGTAAGCGAGAACCCAACAGAAAGCCGGTAGAGGTTCTCACGGAGAATATTGTCATTATTACCCCGCTTGATATACTCGAAACTCAGGTTAATCATGCTGGCCTGGCGGCTCATTTGGCTATAGTTTAAAATAGGCAGTCCCAACCCCGCAGTAATACCCAATACAGGTATTTTTGTTTGTTGAGTATAGATATAATCAGGGCCGGTAAAAGCACCTACCCGATAAGAAGTTCTGCTAAACAAATTATTCTTTGGAGCAGGATGAAATTCAGCACCCACTTTGGCCTGCCAGTTGCTTTTTACCTCAGCGTCGGGCATTCCGTTTACACGATATTGGTTCCAGTTATTACTCGTAAAGTCGGCTCCAATTAACCAACCCGCTTCTCTGTCCTGTCCACCTCCTACTTTTTGGATAATAAACCCACCGGTGATGCTGGAAGGATATACAAAGCTGCCCTTTACATTATTCGTAAAGGTTACGGTATCTATAGGCGTATTACCAAGCTCACCCGAATTAACATATGTTTCAGCAACCGTGCTTCCATTGGTTCTGATATCCTGCTTCCAGTTACCAAAAGCACCCAGGCTCATATATATCTTTTCGCTGGCTTTGAAATGGTACTGCAAACCGGCATCAAAATAAAAATCTCCAATACTTGTTCTATTTTGATAATGAGCGTAGGCGTAGTCAGTGGAGGTGCTATGGAACCTCAACCTTGTATTGTAATCGCGGCTGCCAAACATATAACCGGCAGTAGCACCTAAACTTAAATACTGCGATTTACCCGTTTTAAATTTCACAGCTGTTCCCAACGAGCCCAGGTAAGCACCACCCTGCCCTTCATAAAGTGTGGAGGCTGTATCGATCAGCTGGCCAGTATTGGGATCGCGAAGATTGCCTGCGCTCTGAATTTTGTAGTTGATATTGGTGATTGGACGAACACCGAATGCAATACCCCAATCCTTCCTCAGCGGTAAACCTATCATTACATGGCTGAATAACAGGTTGGGTGAAGTAAATTTATTGGTCTCAGACTGATCGGTAAGGGTACGTCCTTGTCCGTCTGCACCTATATTGAAAACGATCCTTCCCGAATTCAGTTTTTTCGAATTAGGCTCCTGCAAAGACTGAAAAAATGAGTAGGAGGCGGGATTGGCATAGTTTACAGTATAAGGGTCATTGTATGCAGCTGCAACGCCACCCATTCCCCTGTTGGCCACATTGGTTGTTGGCGCCTGATTTCCCAAACCATACCTGGAATAGGGAGAATTATCCTGCGCTGAAGCTCCAATAAATAAAAAAATTGAAGGTATAGTTAATGCCAGGGGTGCCGCCAGTTCGAATTTCCTAAGCATTGTTAATTTCACTAATCGCATAAAGACCTTTAAATATTAAATCAGGGTCGGCAAATATCCTGTTTTTAACGTGTGATGCCAAATGTTGTGTATCACCGCCGGTTAATACCACGTTAAAGTTGTCAAATTTAGCATTATATGCATCTATAAATCCATCTAATTCATAGGCCATACCCAAAATTACGCCCGATAATATGTTGGTATCCGTATCATAACCCATTAAGGGAACATCGGCCCTGGCCGGCGTATACGGCAGCTTTGCTGTGTAGTATTGCAAGGATTTTAATCTCATTTCCAAACCTGGAGAAATAGACCCTCCCAGAAACTCTTTATACTTGTTTACAAAGTTGATTGTAATACAGGTACCAAGGCCAATCAGCAACAGGTTTTTGCTCGGAAAAAAATGCACGCCACCCGCAGCTAGCGCCAAACGATCAGCTCCTATGGTCTCAGGTTTTCCTACCGGCGTGGTTATAGGCAACTTCGATGCATGATTGAGTAAATGAAACCGCGTATTTTTTTTTAATACATCTTCCAGCTCCGGGTTGTGATCAATAACTGAAGAAAGTATAGACCTGTTAGGCCGGTAAATACTTATTAATGAATTAATAGTAGCCGTGGCGTCATCTTCTAACGTCAGCACTTTAGCGATTTCCCCGTTTGTAAAAACAGCTACTTTCTTCCTGGTATTACCAAAGTCAAAACAAAGAGTAGTGGACATGGGTGTGAAAGTAATTAAAAATTGGGTTGACTGATTGACTATGGTTTAATAAGTTGGTTTGAAATTACTATTTGAGGTCGAACCCTGATAAATTTTTAAAATGACCGTTCAGCTGGATCTTTTCTCTTAATTGCTTCATTTCTTCATAAGCAGGCAGGGCCGCCTCGAAATGCCGTTTAAGGTACTCCTGCCGCTGCCGCTCCATCGTTAATTGTAAAAACTCATATTCCTGCTCCAGTGTGAGGCCCGAATGATGAGCGATATCATAAGAATTAAGCTCGTGATCTTCTTTATGAAAATCCTTCTTCACCTGTAAACTGGCGTGCAGATCTTTCATTTTTGCTACTAACATTTTCATTACCTGCTGATCTCCCGCCAACTCATTACCAGGGTAATTAACGATGGCACCTGAATACAATTTGTCGGGAATGTTTTTAATTACCTCCAGTATCCTGAAAACTTTATCTCCTTTTGTCTTAATATCCATTTCACCATTTGCATAGGTTACCGATATTTCTTTAATATAAGTCAACGAACCGTAATCTTTCACTTCACTCCCGATTACAGCAGGAATACCAAAGGGCTTTTTTTGTTCAAAGCATTCGGTTATTAATTGCTTATACCTGGGCTCAAAAATATGAAGATTCAGATCCTCCCCCGGAAATAGCACCACCTGAAGGGGAAATATGGGAATAAAGTTGGTCATGGGTACAAATTTGCGAAAAAGATGCCAATACAGGCTTTAAAGAGCCACAATCGCTTCTTTCTTTAATAAACGCAGGTAACGATACTTATTCCGGTTGTACTGATAATGGGTTTTTGCGATATCCCAGCCCGCCTTCCCGTCTAAAATGCCCAACCTGAAAATATAGTTTTGCAACAGGTTAAATAGAGGTGATACAACCATTTTAATCCACCCGACCTTTTTGTGGCGTTCCTTATATTTTTTGGCAGACAACCTGGCGTATGCATCCATTTTTTGTTGATATGTTTCAATGTTATCTGCCGTGTAATGGTTGAGAACGCCCTTCAGCAAAACTTTCTGGAAACCGTCGCATTTTAGCTTTTCATGCACATCACTCAAATCCCACTTTGTTTCGTTTTTATTATACAGGCGCCACACCCTGTCTTTTGCCCATTCGCCATGCCTGATAGCTTTATTACCGAGATAGTTGAGTCTTTTAAAGCCATAAACAACTTTGGTGCTGGGCTGTATTGCGTTGATGCTTAACGCCAGTTGCTCTGTTATAACTTCGTCTGCATCAATATTTAGTACATAAATGCCTGTAGCCTTTGATGCGCCCTGGTTTCTTGCGTCACCATAGCCCTTCCATTGTATGGGCACAACGTAAGCACCCATTTGCCGGGCTATAGCCACGGTGTCGTCTATACTCCCACTATCTACAACAATTACCTCGTCGCTTACCATCAATGCACTGGCAATTGCCAACTCAATGGTAGACTCGGAATTTTTAGTGAGTATAATTACTGACAAACTTCTCATAGCTTAAAAAGATACCCCTGAATGGCGGTAGCCTGCTTTAGCATATTTAATCGAGTTTTTAAGATATGAAAAAACAGGAAGAAATCTTTTTTTATGGCCAAAAATAGTATGCTTGAGCGTAAAAAAAGATAAAAACAACGGCATATTTTTTTCCTGAAGCGGTGTTTCTTCCAGGTACACAGTAAAGGCCAGGTGTTATCAGTTGAAGCATCATCTACAATGATAACTTCTTCGGCTACAAATGTTTGCGCTGCAATTGACTTCAACTGCTGTTGCAGGTAGGCCTCACCGTTATAGGTGCACATGACAATGGACACCCGGGGCTTTTTCACCTCATAATTTTTAACTTCCGATATTCTTTTACATTTGCTTTAAGTAACCGGACATGAACCTACTTTACCTTACATTCGGCGATAATATCAGAAATCATACCCAAGCTTATTTTTCGATTTACTCCTTTCTGGCGAAAGGCATACAGCCTGCCAGTCTTAACATTATTACAGATAAGCCGTGGTATTACAAATCTATCGAAAAGCGGGTAAATATTATCGAGGCTAATACAGCATTGTTACAGGAGTGGATGGGACCCTACCAGTTTTTCTGGAGGGTAAAAATAAAAGCGATTGAAAAACTATGTCGTATGTATACCGGCGAACCGGTTCTGTACCTCGACTCTGACACTTTTTTTTATGGAACTGGCCGGGATTATGAAAATTTGTCCCAAAGTGAACAGGCTATTATGTTTGAAAATGAAGGTCCATTGAAAGAATTGCCATCAAAAACTATGAAAACAATGTCTGCGCAACTAAAAAATCTGCCTCTTGCGGGACTTTCAAATCTTTCTGAATGGAATATGTGGAATGCCGGGGTTGTTTTTACTCCCAATCGTAAAGATGCAAAGGAAATGGAATTAGCCCTGGCTTTATGTGACGGCATGTGCGGGAGTAAGGTAAAAGATCAGTTTGCCGAGCAATTTGCTTTATCGGTTGCATTACAACACTTATACGGCCTGAGATCTGCAGATAATGCTATCGCCCACTATTGGTCTAACAAAGAGCAATGGAATGAGGTGATCCGTACTTTTTTTATTGAATGCCAGATGCTCGGACTGGATTTTGAGGAGCAGCTAAAGAAATACCGGGAGATTAATGTTCACAATTATCCGGTTGTCAGAATATCAAGAAGTACAAACAGGAAATTGAAACAAAAGGTGGATCAGATTTTCAGCGATAAAAAAATTGAGTATCTGAAGCCGCCATTGCCTATTAAACATTGACTTTATTTTAAATGTATACTATTGTTAAGTTTCAATAAAAATTTTATTTTTGCGACCTATAGTAAACCAGGAAATCAGACTGTACACAAGCCAACAACAAAAAATTGACTCTCAAATAATTAATCACTCTAAAGTGGTAAAGGCCGTTGCTTTGAAAAATGGCAATGGTATGAAAATTGTGAGTCTTAATACTTTTGTTGTTATTAGTTGAGTTGCGTTTTTATATTTCTTTCCGTCATGGTTAAAAGCGGAAACAGAGCAGCTATAGGCTGTTCAAAACATCGAAAACCGAGATGAATAGATTATGAATAAAACTCCTTTTACGGTAGCCTTATTGATTTCGACCTATAAATGGCCGGAAGCATTAGATGTTGTATTAAAAAGCGTGGTGTATCAAAGCCACATGCCCGATGAGATCATTATTGCTGAGGACGGAGATGATTTGCGTACTGCTTATAGTATTGAACGATTTAAAAGAAAATACGGCATACCTGTAAAGCATGTATCGCACGAAGACCTTGGGTTTAGAAAGAGCCTGATTTTGAATAAAGCCATTAAAGAAATAGAATCGGACTATGTTGTGGAAATAGATGGCGATATTGTTATGCACCGCGAATTTATTGCCGACCATATCAGGGCAGCAAAAAAAGGATATTTTGTGCAGGGCAGCAGAACCATGTTAACGGAATGGAAAAGCTATGATTTGTTAAACAACAAGAATATAGAGTCTTTACATCCATTTGCAAGAGGCTTGTATAGCCGCTTCAACGCGCTCCGGATTCCGCTTTTCTCGAACCTGTTTTGGGTAAATCCACACAAGTCTTACAATGTAAAGGGCTGTAATCTGGCTTTTTGGCGGGAAGATTATATAAGGGTAAACGGCTATTATAGTGGTTTTGAAGGTTGGGGATGGGAGGATTATGAATTTGGAGAACGTTTGATCAACCTGGGAATTAAAAAGAAGCGGCTTAAAATGGCTGCTATCGGCTATCATATTTTTCATCCATTGAGTTCCCGCGCGAACTTTGTACCTAATGAAATGATTTACCGGGAAACAGTTTTGTATAAATATACATACAGGGCTAACGGGTATATGGAGGCTTAAATGATATGGCAAGACCCGGTATCTCCGTCATACTATGCACCCATAATGGAGCTGCAAAACTTCCCGCAACACTCAACTACCTGGCAAGACAAAATGTAAACGGCCGTTTTGAATGGGAGATTGTTTTTGTAGACAATAATTCAACAGACCGGTCTATTGAAATTGCGCAGGGAACATGGCAACAATACAACAGTGAGGTTCCTCTGTTTATATATAAAGAAAATACCCCCGGAAAGTATTACGCATTTCAGTTAGCAATAGCGAAGGCATCCTATGATTTCTTCATTATTTGCGATGATGACACTGGCTTCCAGGAGGACTACCTGGCCCGGGCTTTTCATCTGCTAACAACTCATCCGGAGATAGGTGCAGCGGGGGGACGGTCTTTATTAAAGTTACCGGAGGGAACAACCGTACCTGGTTGGTTGCCAGATGACTACGAGCCATTTGCCCTGGGTAAACAGGCCGATCAAACAGGCTATGTGCCTCTTAAAAAAGGAAGACTGTGGGGCGCAGGCCTGGCTTCCAGAAAAGATTTATATAAGAAGTTGTACGCCGATTTACCTTCTTTACTTATTGAGCTACCGGATAAAAAAGCAATGATCTCCGAAGATACCGAATTTTGCGCCCGTATTATTTTAAGTGGAGGTAAACTATACTACGATGAAAATCTGGTACTGCATCATATGTTGGACAGTTCCAAATTAACAACTGCTCATCGGGACGAGCTGCAACGCATCCATGGCGTCTCCGCATTGGTTTTAGATCGGTATCGCACTGCAATCAAAGTAGAGTCCCAAACCAATAAATGGCTCTATAAAATGAAGATTTTCTTCATAACCCCATTGAAATTGTTATTCAGTCGTAATCTAAAATCGAAGGCCAGGTATCGTAGTCTTTTGCAGTATGTGTATCCGGGCCTGTATGGCAGTGATCATATAATCGAAAGAATACGGACATGTATAAAAAAATGAAGTTTGCGTCTATTCGTCTATGCCATATTCCTATCGAAGTAAACAGGAGATTAATCACGACAATTATATCAGGCCTGTTATCTTTGGGAAACGGGTGTCGAGCATGTGGCAACACTTCTTAACGCAAACCTTTTGTAAAGTATTTTATGATTGATTTTTCTATTCTTATTTGTGTTTACAATCCTGATATACGATTATTATCAAAATGTATAGATGCTGTAAAAGCTTTGGATACAACCAATATTTCCTTCGAAGTAATATTAGTCGACAATAATAGTAATCCCGGGCTAGAAACTTACCCTATTGTTCAGGATGCCCGGAAAACAATACCCAACCTGGTTACATTGATTGAACCAAAGCAAGGTATTAGTCATGCGAGAGTTGCGGGTATTAAAGCTGCCAAGGGTAAATATATTATCATATTTGACGGCGATAACGATCCTCATGCCGACTATCTACAGGTACTATCAAAATTGACAAAACAACATTCTTCTGTAGGCGCCTGGGGGCCAGGAAATGTTTGGGTAGACTTTATCGATGGAGTAGAAGACATGTTACGACCAAAGGCTATGGAACTTTTCCAGGAAAGGCATGATAACTTTACAATATTTGCATGCCTAAGGTCCTGGGAAGATTGCTATCCTTTTGGTACAGGCTTATGTATAAAAATTGAACATGCTTTATCCTATATCAATTTATTTGAAAGAGGACATTTTACGTTAAAGGGCAGGGAAGGCAACCGTCTCAGCAGTGGAGAAGACACCCAAATGGTTTTATCTTGTATTGTAAATGGCGAGGCAGCAGGGAGAAGCCCTGATTTAAAAATCAACCATGTCATTCCTGCAAACAGAGCTAACTTAAACTACATGAAGCGATTGAGATATGGGTTAAATATAGACTATGACCTTACCATAAAGCAGGTGATTCCCGAGTATAAAGTGAATTTTGGTCGCCCACTGAAAAAAAGCCTTTGGCACTCAATAAAGATCTACAGAAAACTGATAAAAGCAGTTATTACGAACAACTCAGAAAAGGTCATCGATTTAATATCCCATTGCAGTATTCGTGCCGGTGCCTACCAGGCGATGGAAAGACCCATTCCGACCACATTGAAACGTGTATTAAAAATGGTAAAAGCCTCCTACTAAAAGTTCTTCTTTAATGCCCAAAGTATCTGTCATACTACCCAACTATAATCACGCTCCCTACTTAAAGCAAAGAATTGAGAGCGTCCTGAACCAGACCTTCCAGGATTTTGAATTGATTATACTTGATGACCTTTCAACTGATAATAGCAGGGATGTTATTGAAAACTACAGGGGTACTCCCCAAATATCTGGTATTGTGTACAATGAAAGAAACTCGGGAAGTACATTTAAACAGTGGCATAAAGGTGTTGGACTTGCCAGAGGGGAGTATATTTGGTTTGCGGAAAGTGATGACTGGTGCGAACCTAGTATGTTGCAAACCCTTGTTGAAGGCATTGAATCTGACAAAGATTGCGTGGTGAGTTATTGCCAGGCTTATTGCATAGACGGTACGAACAAAATGCGCTTTGTTTCTCATCATGACTATTTATCTGAAATAAAAAATGGCGATGTGTTTATCAAAGATTTTATGATACAACGATCGGCGATCTTTAATGCCAGCATGGCAATATGGAAAAAAGCAGTGTATGAAAAAATATCAAATCAATTCCAGCAGTTTAAGCTATGCGGAGATTGGTTATTTTGGATGGAACTGGCGAATCAAGGAAAAGTACATATTAGTGGCAAAGTATTGAACTATTTTAGAAAACATGACTCTGACGTAAGCGGAAAAATGTATCGATCTGGCTGGGCTATTATTGAAGAATTACAGGTATTGCAAATCGTTTTTAAAAAAGGCTTTATTTCAACAAATACCTACTTACTAGGCCTTAAGCGATTTATTAAAGCCTACTACAAAGCATACACTGGGTTTTCGACCCAGGTGCAGCTGGCATTTCAGGAGGAAGCAGATGCCATTCTGTTAAATTTCCCTGAGCGAAGGACTGTAGCATTTTATATGTATAAAAGTAAAATCAGGTATGATCTGAAACGGATCCTTTCATCATTTCGTTTCGGAAAAGAGGAAGTATTAAAGTAATGATACGTCTAGAATATTAAAAAGATGATGACTCTACTCTACTTATTAGAGGGGATGCGTCTTTCGTATACACCTCACCGTTTTGAGATTGTTTAAATTCTACAATTTTTTGTTGTAATAAATTGATACTACCGGATATAAGGTCATTGTATTGCGTATTCTGAAAATTCCAGATAGTTGAATGAAGGTCTTCTTTATGACCAACCAGAAAAGGTGAAGAGGTGGCTACTTTTAATTTAGTATGCCTCTCTAGATAACGGTCAATAGTGTTTGTGTCATGGTCGTGATCCATTTCGTCCCACACGATAATGGTGTCATAAATATTTTTCTTATAAATATTAAAAACCATGCTTATTAACCGGTCTGTTATTACATATTGCCTTTTATTATAACGGTCTGCAGCAAGTATCCGGGCTTCTTTATGCAGGTCTGTCATAACACCTGAAAAAACGTCCCAATCTGTAAAATCGGATGAAAGATATTTTTGAATCAATGACCATTCCTCGCCAAAATCAGGAAAAAATTCAACATCATCTTCGCAAATAGTTATTTTCGGAAATTGGTGTTTTTTGGCAAGCATCATCATGTATTTATAGCTAAGGGCGCAACCTACCCACGGTAGCCTGTGGCGCAATCCGGGAAAAAAGGTAAATCCATGTGTGTCGCCTTGTAAAAAATCGTCGGCACGTTTGGTATATTCCGGCAGGTGCAGGCAAAGCATATCTGTCTCCAGTTTGTATTTATCTCCCACCAGGTTCCAGAAATCAGTGAACGAAATATTTTCTGTAGCAACTAAAAAGCGATAAAAATAATATTCAAATTGGTTAAGATTTTCTTCTAATCTTTTCCGATTATCTTCATTATGCAATGTCTGCTGACGACCATTGTCTAACCAGTAGGACACCCGTTCTATCATTCCCTGGACATCACCTGTATCAACAAAATCTACCATTTTGTAAAGCTCCGAATGTTCATCCATGTCGGATGACCTTTCAGAAACAACACATTTGTTTAAGGACAAGCATTCCCATATCCGGGTTGTTTCAAGTAAGGCATTTTCATAATAATGAATATTAACCACAACTTTTGCGTTATCTAATATTTCATATAGTTCATCGCCATATACTTCGCTCGCTATTTTTATTCTGAAATGTTTTTTTAATTCCGTTAAGAATAATTGCCGGCGCTCGTTGCCCGGGTCTCCATAAAAAACAACATCATAGTCAGGTTCGGCTACCAGATTTTTTTTGTTAAACTTAATGGCAGCAGGCCCTATGGGCTGATAATACATTTTAGAGGGGCTAATTCCCTGCTCTGTAAAATACCTGATATTTGTTAATGAATAATCAAAAACTGCAAAAGCATTTTGTAACGAATCCAAATATTGAGGTGTTAGCCACCTGGAATTAACGGTTTGCTCTACCTGAAATGCCACATATTGATCTGGTAATACTTTGAACATTTGCGGAGCAATAACAATATGAGGAACTATTGCATACCCCCGCCTGGGACGATCAAAAATAATATTGGACTTTATATCGACCCGTTTTAGCGCATTAGAAATAGCATTAGCGATAAACAGACAATGACGAGTGGTTAAAATACACACCTGGACTTTCCCTTTTGACCTCAGGTCGAATTTCAAAGATTTTCGTAGATTTTTTCTTGCTTTACCTTTTCTGGCTCCGGGTAACAGAAGATAATATAAGCTCTTCAAGTTGTTTTTCATTCCTGTTTAAATATCTTAAATAAAAATGGTTTAAAGTCCTACATCTTGTTAAAAAACGAAGACATCAACAGATAAAAACGAGGACGTAAAAAATATAATAAACGCAACAACAGCGTTTAGTTATATAACAACCATGTTAAAATATGGACGGGCCAATGTGTCATAGGTTATTATTAACTGTATTTGCTTACCTGCTACCTGGTTAGCTCTCTCCAAAAGTGAAGAGCTTTTTTGGAAAACGATTCCTTCCAAAGAAAATGCAGCCAATATTTTCTGGCAATCTTCTGTAGCCCGGCTTTCCAGGCTATACTTATAAAATGTGTATAGTTTTTTCGTTCCAGCTCAGCCTTTTCAGTTTTGGTTAAGTTTATATTCACGCTTAAGGGCAGATGCCGCGCGTATATTTTAAAAAATGTATCAGCGCTTTCTATCCAGCTTTTATCGATATTGCCCAGCGAATAATGGGTGATATCAATCAGGCAGGTGCTTACCGTTTCATGACCATTCAGGTACGCGTCAATTGATATACCAAGGTCATATTGGTGATAACCTTTTAAGCGCTCATTAAATCTTAACCCAGTTGACTTTTTTAGAGCAATAAACAGGCCGTCTATTGATAAAACCCTCACTGTTTGCTCCTGGGTGTGCACGCCAAACCCATAGTGCATAGGCGCATTCTCTGTTTTACTTCCATGGCGCACATAAATATATTTTGCGGTATCATTAATATGCCACCAGCCCGAAGGAGCTTTGGATTTATAAAGACCGCCTGCAACACCAATCAACCCAATTTTGCTGTTTCCTTTAAAAATATCCAGTATAACCCTACCCCAGCCCGGCTTATTGAAGCATAGGTCTTCATGCAAAAAAAGCACATAAGGGTATTGGGCCTGATCCAGTCCTTTGTTATAGGCTTCACATAAACCCATAACTCCCGGATTCTTAATCTGGATGAGCTCGTAAATCATCTCTGCCCCTATCGTGTCTGCAATATTACTTTCTATGCATGTATAATAGTCTGGGCGATATGAAGATATTACGATTGATATCATTTAGTAGCAGCTGTTAGAATGCAAAGATCGCAAATCGCTATATGTTTCAAATAAAAATTCGGCTCTGTTTTTACTGTGCAGACCTTTCGTAAAAACTAACAACTTAAAAGAAAGAAGATTTTCATCTTCCATCCCACTTTTTGCTCACCCGTCAATTCTCCAAAAGTTATATTGAACATTCAGACAGCATTGAAATGTAGTATAATACAGATTGTTCTTATTACTCCTTGGGCTTGCTGCAGATTGTATTCTCCTAATATATATTATTTCTTCAAATACTTCTCCATCTGCATGATCGTTACCTTCATATCCTTGTAAAGCGGCGCTTCCAGCTCCATTAAACGGTTATTTTCATCGGTTATTTTGAGCTGAAAGGCGTGCAGGGCCAAACGGCTGAGCATGGGTTTTTCTTCCAATGTATCCTTGTTCAGTTTAAATTTATTTTTAAAGGAAGACAATAATATAGTTCGGCCATCTCCATAAATGGGATCTCCTACTAAAGGGTTACCCAAAAATTTGGTATGCACACGTATCTGGTGCGTTCTACCGGTATGGATGCGGAACTGAACCCAGCTGTACAGTTTAAAATCTTTCAACACCTGGTAATCGGTAACGGCGGCCTTTCCACGTTTGTGAATAAGCATAGTACCCCGTTTCGTCGTGTTTTCAGCAATTGGCTGATCAATCGTGCCCTCAGCAGGTAAAACTGAGCCGATCAGCAGTCCTACATAGTTTTTCACGGTCTTTCTTTCTTCAAACTGGCGGCTGAAATGTTTGTGAGCTGAGGCCGTTTTCGCAAAAATGATCAACCCGCTGGTATCTTTATCCAACCTGTGAACCGTATATATTTCCGGGTATTGCTGTTGCAGCAAATCCTTTAAACTTGGCTCAGAAGCCTCCCTGTCGGGGATGGAAAGCATGCCCGGCGGCTTATTCAACGCAATAACACTGTCGTCTTCAAATACGATAATGTCTTTCAGCTTAAAATTCAATGTATACTTGTTTGATTATTCTGAGCAGATATTAACCCGCTTTATTTTCTTCTACCTGTTTGGTTTGAAACTTCTTATAAAAATCTTTTGCAAAGTTTTTCATATCAGCCACCTGGTCCTGGTATTTAGTAGCACGACCATAAGTATCGGCCATGGTCATCAGCGTTTGATAGAAAAAATCGGCCATTTCATCAACCATCATATCTTTTGTCCACAAATCAATTCTCAAAGCCGCTTTATCTGCACTATCCCAGAAAGCGATCATCATGGCTTTGGCTTTTTGCGCATTATCAGCCGAACTTTCGGTAGCGCTCCATTGTATAGAATCCGGCACACGGCTTTCATCCATCTGCACATCAATAGTAATTGTCGATTTTTTCATCCCTATTTTTTAGATTTTTAGATCTGGTGGCATACCCATTTTGTAGGGGGTATTTCACTTTCAAATCATTCAAGCCGCAAAAGTAAGCATTTATATTTCTGCTGGTTATTTAAGCAGCCTGGCTAATGTATCTATTGCGGTATTTGAGTGCAGGGGCGGCTCAATACCTTTCAGTTTTTTGATAAGGGTTTGTCTAAAATTTTCGTCCTTATATATTTTCATCAACATTTCTCCTACCGCCTCACTGGTTTTGTCTTCCATATAAGCAACCGATGCTCCGAAAAGAGCTCTAACCGATTTCGTTTCGGGAACAATGGCAGGCGTATTTACCCGTAAGGCTTCGATGATGGGAACAGGAAGCCGTTCGGTATCATCCATGCTAACCAGCGCATAAGCATCCCTTAATTTCTCGTTCAATAATTCCTCATCCGTTATAATAACATCTTCCCGGTATTTATAATTGGATAAAAGCTGCTCTACATCGGTCCGCCTGATCGTTTCTTCTGACCGCAATATCACCATACATTTCCAGCTACTATGTAACATCCTTTTGAAGGCAGAAAATCCCTTTAACAACGTAGTGAGACTATCCTGCGTGAGATTGAAATCTGCTAAAACAAAATATTCCCGCCCGGAAGCAATGATCTCCCTGATATCATCGGCTGTCCTATACTCCGGAGCCGTAAAATCCACTACACCATCGAGGAAGACGGCTTTTGACCGCAGGTCAGGGTATTTTTCGTTGAAAAGCTGGTGTAACCCCTCCGATACAAGACAAATATTCGTGGCCAAACGAACCGTCCTTTCATCATTAATTTGCTCTTCACTGGCAATAACCAATACCTGCTTCATAGAATGCGTCGTTTTTAACATTCTTTTGAAACTGATAAAAGCAGTCGCCTGTGCCTGTTGCAGCCACTTTTCTGTCTTTTTTTGATGAAACAACCCCTTCTGAGCCGGCATATCCCCCACATCAATAACAGATTTAAAATCTTGTTTATCAGCAGATTGTCTGCCAACAAACTGCTCTCCGGGCAGCGTAGCCTTTATACCGGAGAACAATGACCTTTCTAAATAGTTCATATATGTTGTACCCGAAACCCTTTCTGCATCTAAAATTATTGCCATTATTTATAAATAACCGTTTTTCCTATATCTTTGCTTAATAGCTGCAAAGGTATAACACCACACAAAAGTTTGTTTGCAGATACATTTTTTACCAAAAGTTTTTATGGAATATAATACTACAAGAAACCACCTGGCGATGCGCGAGTATGGGCGACATGTACAGAAAATGGTGGAACATATACAGGCCATCGAAGATCCTGAAAGAAGACAACGTAATGCAGAAGCGGTTATTGAATTAATGGGCTTTTTAAATCCGCACCTTAAAAATGTGGAAGATTTTCGTCACAAGCTATGGGACCATTTATTTTTGATCTCTGATTTTAGCTTGAAAGTGGATTCTCCTTACCCCATTCCTACTAAAGAAACTTACAAGGCAAAGCCACAGCCAATCCCTTACCCCAAACGTTCTTCGAGATTTTCTCATTTGGGTAAAAACCTGGAAGATGTAATTGACAAGGCTTTGGCTGAACAAGAGCCTGAGAAGCGCCAGGGATTCGCCAATGCTATCGCTTACTATATGAAGTTAGCTTACAATAACTGGCATAAAGAAGTAGTACACGACGACGCAATCCAGAGCGAACTCAACTCTATCACCGATGGACAGCTGGAGTTTACTAATACGCCTTATGTAAAGGCATATAGCATGAAGCAGGATCTGGCGCTGTCCAAGAACAACAATTTTGGAAAACGCAATAAGTTTCAGCAGCAACGCAGCAATAACAACAACAATAATAATAACGGCAACCGCCGTAACGGCAACGGTAATAACAACGGCAACTTTAAAAAGAAGCGGTTTTAAAATCGAAATGTTTTAATAATAATAATTGAGGCCATGGTTTAAACCGTGGCCTCAATTATTATAGGATTTGAATCGCCCTGGAAGGCCAGGCAAAAAACGCGGCCTGATCATATGCAGCCATGTTAAAAACCAGACGTAACGGTTGGTCCGGCCGCTAAATGAATTCTCTATTCTACTAACACCCTCATTTTTAATTTTTCCCTTCTTTATTTGCTTAACCTGAAACTTACCCCGCCCTGCAGCCATCTGCCCGGCATTATTGCTCCCAGCAAATCGCTGTACCTCCGGTCAAAAATATTATCCACCTGCGCAAATACGGCCAGTCTTTGTTGTACAAAACTATAAGAGGCCCTGCCGTTCAACAGGAAGTAGTCTTTACTAACAAACGCATTAATACCAGTAGCCTGTTGCGGCCTTCGGGATTTATAAATACCCGTAAAGCTCAATGCTGCATTGCCCACCTCGTATTGTACATTAAAATTGCCGAGAAACCGGGCATGAGAAGAAATATAAAACGAAGGATTGGCTTCACTGCTCTTGCTATACAACCAAACCAACCCGGTATTAATTGTCAGTTTTTGCCGCTCACTTATTTTGCCAATATATTGTACATCTGTCTCAAGGCCGGTAGTGTTTACTTCTGCTATATTTTTTGCCAGGGAATAAGAACCGGTGGCATCCAGGTTCTCTTGCCTGGGCATATTTGCATAAGGCGTGCTCACCCAGTCGATCAGCCTCGAATGGAATCGTTGGAAAAAAGTAGATGATATACGGAAGGCCGATTGATAAAACCAATCGAATCCGGCCTCGTAGCTCCACGAAACTTCGGGCACCAGTCCGGGACTGCCTACACTTTGTCCTTTAGGCACCATTTTTTTTCCATAATTATTGTAACGCTCTGTAAAATCAGCATCGCGTATCGTTCTGCCGCCGCTGGCCCTTAACTGCCAGCTCTTGATATGGAAAGAGGCGTTGAGTTGTGGCAAGAGCTCAGGATTATTATCACCAATAAACTCAACCCTTACAGAAGGTAAGAGATTAAAATAAGCTCCCAATTGTTGAGACAGACTTACAAAGGGGGCTGCAATATTGAGTGAATGATTGCCCCTGTCGTTAGACTTTATTACCCGGTGCTGGTAATTAAAACCGGTAATGAACGAGGTGGTGGCGCTTAGCCCTTGCTGGTACAATAATAGGGATTGAAAAAGGCGGGAAGTATTCTGGTTGGCCGTCAGCGTTCTGTTGAATAAGTATTCATCATCCAGGGTTTTGTATCCTGCGTTGAGGCTTACCTTCGATTTATTTTTTTCGAAATTCACTTTGAGTTGGTGCCACCAGCTGCTCACAGTTTCTGATGCAGTATCAAAAACAGATGTAGTATAAAAGTTCTGGGCGGCAAAGTCCCGGTTGTCGTAGGTGGTTCGGGCAGATATATCCCAATAGTCGTTCAATTTATAATTCAACCCTACAGACGCAGAAGTATTATGAAAATACCCCCGAATACCCCGCTGTTGTACACCTGTAGAGTGATTGGCTAACAAACCCGCGTCCACACTTAATTTCCCCCTGCTGAAGTAGCCGCCTACATTAGTATTCACCAGGTTATACTCCCCCGCTGCCACTTGAGCCTGTACCACCGTATTGTTTTTTTGAGCACCGGCATTAAAAGACCGGGTGATAATATTAATCACACCTCCAACTGCATCTGACCCGTAAATAGCAGCAGATGCGCCTTTTAGAACTTCGATGCGATCTATTTGGGCCGGTGTAATAGGTATATATGCGGAAAAATGACCGGTATTAGGATCGTTTAGTCTTAAACCATCTAATATTACCAAAACCTGCTGGTAAGTTCCCCCGCGCATGCTGATATCGCTTTGCGAACCTTGCGGGCCACGCGATTGTACTTCTATCCCAGGTATATATTTCAACAATTCATCCAATGAATGCACCGGAAGCTTTGTAATATCTTCACCCCGAACGATGGTGATATTGCGTCCGGTTTCTGAACTTCTTTTTTCGGATAAAGATGAAGTTATAGTTATAGGGTCAAGCGTTTGCTCCTGGGCCTTTGCTCCCACGTTAATAATCATCAAAATAACAAATGCCAGTAAACAGTTCAATTGCTTCATTCGCTTATATATTTCAGTTTTTAATAAAATCTACGCAAAACTATTACCTTGCAAATGCCCGGAGGTAGTCCGGTTTTAATAAAATGAGTAGTCCGGTTATTTTTCCTTTTAAGAAACTAATAGGTATCAACCCCGAAGAAGATACTCCTGTTTACCTGCAGATAGCCCAAAGCATGATCCATTTAATCAGAAATGGTCATTTGCCGACCAACTACAAGTTACCAGGTACGCGCACACTGAGTGAATTGCTGGGTGTGCATAGAAAAACAGTGGTGGCGGCTTTTAATGAATTGGAAATGCAGGGCTGGATCATCGTACTGGCCAATAAAGGGTGTTTTATAAAGAACAAAAAGGCCGAAGCTGTTACAGGCCAGCTGGTTTCGTACCCAAACCTTACGGGCTTTTCTATTAGCAACAATACCTTGCTTGAAACTACATCAGATAATATCGCCTCCAGAATTTCTTTTGATGACGGACAGCCAGATATGAGGCTGGCTTATTCTGAACAGCTGGCCGCCAGGTACTCTGCATCCCTTGGCCGAAAAATAGGCCGCAGACTATGGAGCTACCAACCAGGTGGAGAAAATACATTCTTTAGAAATCAGCTTACCAATTTCCTGAATAGCACAAGGGGATTGAGAGCCACTCCTAAAAACATTGTTAGCACCCGTGGAACTGAAATGAACCTATACCTGGCAGCCCAGACACTACTGTCTGCAAATGACTGGGTGATTGTGGGCAATCCCAGCTATCATAAAGCCAACATGGTATTTCAGCAGGCTGGCGCTGTATTGAAATCGGTCCTGGTCGATTATAATGGCATCGACGTAGATGCCATTAAAAAAATATGTAAGCGGCAGCCCATAAAAATGGTATATATCACACCACATTACCATTATCCAACAACTGTTCCCTTAAGTACAGAAAGACGCTTGCAATTATTAGAGCTTTCTTATCGCTTTGGCTTTATTATCCTGGAAGATGACTATGATTACGACTTCTGCTTTAATAGTAATGCAGAACTTCCTTTAGCCAGCATAGATAACAAAGGCATGGTAGTATCCATCGGTTCTTTCTGCAAAACCCTGGCTCCAGGCTTCAGAACCGGTTTTATTGTTGCCCCGGAAAACCTGGTTAAAGAAATAAATAAATTAAAAGCAATTATAGATTCAAATGGAGACCTGATGATGGAGCAGGTGCTGGGTGAAATGATTGCCGAAGGAGAAATATCGAGGCATCTGAAAAAGGCGCACCAGACATACCGAGATCGACGCGATCATTTTTGCAATCAGTTGAATAAAATGCTTCATTCAAAGGTTGATTACAAACTGCCACCGGGAGGATTGGCGGTTTGGCTTCCATTTCAAACACGCCTCAATCTTTCAAAGGTTGCAAAAGCCTGCCTGGCCAGGAGTTTAAACCTTCCAACTACTTTGCTATACCAAACCAAAGATCTGACGGCAATAAGACTGGGATTCGCCTCTTTCAACGAAACAGAAAGTATCGCTGCCCTTCGAACACTTAAAAAGCTATTGAAACTCAAACTGCCTAAAACAACAGTTCATTTGACGGATCCCAAAATCGCTTCTTAAAATCTTTCACTTTATCATTCTTAACCACAACACCTTCTTTAGCCAGTAACTCCTCCATATAAGTGGGTGTTTTAAATGCCAGCTTGCCACTTAATATACCCGCGCTATTTACCACTCTATGTGCGGGAACCTTCGGTTTTACTTTACTACAGGCACTCATTGCCCAACCCACTAAGCGTGCCGACTTTCCCGTGCCGATACATTTGGCGATAGCACCGTAGGATGTGACCCGGCCTTTTGGTATTTGCCGGGCTATATCATAGACCTGTTCGGAGAAATCAAGATCTTTTTGGCCAGAGGGCATCACCGCTTTCAATCTGGTATTATTGGTTGCTATTGTCTTTTTAGCAGGCATAACCATTAATTTTTTGCAAACTAAAAATACTGATAAAAAAATATGTGCCTGCACAATAGCAGATACACGGTTATAGCTGCAAATAATTGCAGGTCTATAAAAAAGTATTATTATCTGGCTTTTCTGCTCTTTCATTGAGCAGTTCAGTTCGTAGTGGTTCGGGAACCCTTATATAGTCATACGGACAATGCAAACAGCCCTTGCCACAGCAAAAACCTCGCTCCCTCAGATACTTTGCCGTTAACGTTACCAGGCCTTCTTCATTCTGGTAATAATCTTCACCCTCTATCCAGCTCATACCTGATGGCTTCTTTTAACTGCTCGTCCTGTTCAGGGCCAGCCAGTGGTTGTGGTAACGTAAAACACAAATAATGAATACGGCTGCTTTGCGCAATATCAAGCGCTTCATAGTGGGTTTTTAGTTTCAGCTCTTCCGACCGATCCTCCTGTGCGTATAAATCGTCGGTATCTGCAATGACATGACAATGGTACATGCTGAGCACTTCCTTGGTAAACCTATACAGATCAGGGCTGTCTGTTTTAAGGTGTATTTTTCCGCCGGGCTTTAACACCTGCTGGTAGGTTCTCAAAAACCTGGGATGCGTCAGCCTCTTTTTTGCTTTCGAAAATCTCAATTGCGGATCAGGAAAGGTAATCCAAATCTCATCGACCTCATCTTTTGCAAAATATTGTGTGAGCTGTTCAATCTGCGCGCGTAAAAAAGCAACATTCAATATATTATTTTGAATGGCTTTTTTAGCACCCACCCAAAGACGGTTGCCTTTTATGTCAACTCCAATTGCATTTTTATCAGGATGAATTCGTGCCAGTCCCAGGGCATACTCGCCCTTACCACAAGCCAGTTCCAAAACCAGGGGATTATTATTGTTGAAGTGCTGATGCCAGCTACCCGCCATATTTTCGGGGTATTGCAGCACATTGGAAAAAGTAAGTAGTTCCGCAAAGCGGATCAGTTTTTTTTGTCCCATGAGAATTCAAATGATAGTGTAAGTTGACAGATAATGTACAATAAACGGTGTACGATGTACCTACATCAAACATCTTATACCGTACACAATTTTAAGCTCCTTTCGGGCTATCTATCTCAACTAATGTTTTCGTGGCTTCGTTAAAATCCTGCCAGTCGTCGCAATCTACTTTTATAATGGCGATGCCTGACGTTGGTAATGATTCAATATCTGAGCCTGTTACATCATTTGTAAAATTGGTAACACCCGGATTATGACCGATCACCGCCAGGGTATCTATATTTTCCTGCAGCCAGTTAATTGCCTCGGTAATCTGTAAGGTATCACCCAGGTACAACCCGTCGAAATACTTAATATTCTTATTTTCCACGTGATGCACCTGTGCAAAATAAACTGCCGTTTCTTTGGTTCTTTCAGAAGGGCTGCAAAATATTTTGTCGATTTTGTATCCCTTATCCAGTAATCTTTGTGCCATAAGCGCCGCATCCCGGTGTCCTCTTTCTTCTAACCTGCGTTTGCTGTCTACGCCGTAGCCCTGTTCCGCTTTGGCATGCCTGATAATGATCAATGTCTTCATTATAATTAATTTCCTGTAACTAAGTTTTTGGCGTCAAATGTATTTATTTATTTTCAGTTAGGTTCTTCAAAAAAACTCGAAAATTCGTTGATCTCTCAAAGAAAATCCCCGGCAAGTTGGATGCCGGGGACCTTTTTATTTTAAAACGAGAGTTTAATATCCTCTTTCGTTCTTTCCTTCCATATAATTCATAAATGCCTGGTTTACCACACGGTTACCACCCGGAGTTGGATAGTTACCGGTAAAATACCAATCGCCCAGGTTATTGGGACAGGCTTTATGCAGGTCCTCAATGCTTTGGAATATTACCTGTACCGGCAGACCCAGGTCTTTGGGTGTGATCATTTCCGCGATCTTATTAGAAATTTCCGTACTGGTGCTGCTTTTGTAAATCTTCTGAACCAGATTCTCGGTATGTAACAGATTCTGCGCTTTCAGATCTTTGCATTGCTGCCAAAGATCATGAAGCAATTGCTCCTGCCCGCGGTCTTTCAATATTTCTACCGCAGCGTTGAAGGCTATAAAGTCACCCATTTTGCTCATGTCAATTCCGTAGCAATCGGGGTAACGGATCTGCGGAGCAGACGATAATATAAGGATCTTTTTAGGCTGTAAACGAGCCAGCATTTTAATAATGCTCTGTTTTAATGTAGTTCCCCGTACAATGGAGTCGTCAATGATAACAATAGTATCAATACCTGGCCGTACTGTACCGTAGGTTATATCGTACACGTGTTGTACCATCTCGTTGCGACTGGCGTCCTCCGTAATGAACGTACGCATTTTTACATCCTTAATGGCAATTTTGCCCACCCGAATGCGGCGGTTGATCATCTCTTCCAGCTTCTCTTCATCATAGTCTTTACCCCAGCTTAAGATGCGCTCGATTTTAATTTTATTAAGGTACATCTGCATACCCTTCTGTAATCCCAGGAATGCAACTTCGGCTGTATTAGGAATATAAGAGAATATTGTATTCTTTAAATCGAAATCAATCGCGTTCAACACCTGTTCGCTCAGGTTAAAACCGAGGGCTTTGCGTTCTTTATAAATTTTCTCATCACTACCTCGTGAGAAATAAATACGTTCAAAACTACAGGCTTTACGTTCTTTTGGTTCTACTACGCTTTCAATTTCAAAGCTGCCGTCTTCATGAACGATCAAAGCATTACCCGGCATGAGTTCTTTTACTTCGTTTTCACCTACATTAAAAGTGGTACGGATTGCAGCACGCTCTGAAGCAGCTACTATCACATCTTCATCAATATAGTAGTAACAAGGTCTGATACCATGCGGATCACGGAAAACAAACCCAACGCCATCACCGGTTACACCACCTACCGTAAAACCACCATCAAATTGAGGTATTACTTCTTTCAATACATTTTTAATATCCGGCTTTGCAGGAGAAGCTTCATCAGCATCTACCAGGTGCTTGTGCACTATTTCCATCATGGCAGCCAGGTCGCTTTGTTTTTGAAAGGGCCCGGGCTCAATACCCAGCTTATTAAAAAGCTCTTCGGTATTCACCAAATTAAAATTACCCGCTAACGCAAGGTTACGGGTAGTTATCGTGTGTCTTTTTAGAAAAGGATGGCAAAACTCTGCATTATTTTTACCTTGGGTTCCATAACGTAAATGGCCCAGCAATAATTCGCCTAAGAACTTCACATGCCCTTTCATCAAGCCGGGATGGTTAACGATCTCCGGATTATACTTTGTAAGTTCGTTTACTTCTTCCGCAATATTCTGGAATAAAGCGCCTATAGCCTGCGGCTGCGCGCTTCTGATACGATGCATAAAGGGATGACCAGGCTCTACATTCAGCTTAATAGCTGCAATGCCCGCCCCGTCTTGTCCGCGGTTATGCTGTTTTTCCATAAGCAGGTACAGCTTATTCAGCCCCCACATTACGGTTCCATACTCTTTTAAATAATGGGAGAAACTTTTGCGAAGCCTGATGAAGGCTAAGCCGCATTCGTGTTTAATTGCATCACTCATATACTGGAAAAGAAACGCAAATTTACGAGAATAGTTCTTAATGATGCATTAATATACCTTAAGTCGATTAATATTTAGCATCCTTACATTACCAGTCATCTTTTCAAGCATTCAGCACATTTCTTATAAAAGAAAAAACCAAAGTATAAGGAGTTACAAATCCTCACACTTTGGTTATCAGTACCAAAAATGAATATTATTTCAGCAATTCAGCAAGCTTGCTTTCCAGGTCGGCACCTCTCAACCCCTGCGCTATGATCTTTCCTTCGGGATCGAGCAATACATTAAACGGAATACCTTCAAATCCATATAATGCTACCACAGGAGATTCCCAGAATTTCAGATCACTCAGTTGCGGCCAGTCCAGCTTATCGGTTTTAATTGCCTTTAACCAGGGCTCTTTCGACTGATCCAGCGAAACACCTAATACAGTAAAATTCTTATCCTTAAATTTATTGTAAGCCGCTACTACATTGGGGTTCTCCATGCGGCAAGGCTTACACCAGCTGGCCCAAAAATCAACCAATACATATTTTCCTTTGAAAGAGCTCAACGCCACGGGGCGGCCATTTACATCAGGCATGGTAAACTCGGGAGCCGGCTTGCCCACCAAATTTCCTTTTCCGGCATTATCCATTTGCGCCTTGAGGTCTTTTTGCAAGGTTGCGAGGCCGGAATGTGATGGATTTTTTTTAACAATATTAGCAACGGTCGCATTCACTTCATCATTGCTCAAAGGTTCCAGTCCTACGGCAGGATTACTGGCTGAGGACTGGTAATACCCCAAAACAAACATGGTTAAAGCCGCGTTATCCGATTTTTTTATTTCACTTAATGTAAGATCTCTTAAATAAGAAGTCCCTTCTGCCCTGGCCTGCAGTAATGGAGCAATCACACTATCGGGCTTGTTCAGTTGATGTAAACTGTCGATTTTAGTGGCCTGGGCATATACATTTTGAAGCTTTTCATTGAAAGCGAACATGAACGTCTTCATTTTTTCGCTGGCGGGAGAACCTTTCACTTCATATTTTTCAGAAAACTGGTTGTTTTCCTTGTTCATCACTACGTCCAGTTCCACAGCCGGCTTATCATTGATAACTGATGCAACCGGGTACATACCCTGGTCAAGCCGTACATTATAGATAGCCGACTCTCCTGTTTCCGCTTCGATTTTAAATGTGCCGTCGCTGTTGAGCGTAGCAGAATCTACAATAACCGGCCTCATGGTACCAATTGGCACTTCTTCGAGATAAACCATTTTACCGTTACCGTTGGTAATTTTCCCGGAAACGGTAAAACTGTTTTTATTATCTTCCTTACAGGCAACCAGTGCAAGAAGGGCGGATGCTACAAAAAATATTTTTTTCATGTTGATTGAAAGTTGATGGCTCATAGTTCGTAAAATCACATGAACCACTGACCAGTAACTGTATGCTACTTTAATTTTTCTAATATGATTTCATTGGTCTTTTTAGGATCTGCTTTCCCCTTTGTGCGTTTCATCACTTCGCCTACAAATAAGGCGAGCAATCCCTTTTTACCTTTTTTATAAGCGGCCACCTTATCTGCCAATTGCTCTAATACGGCATCGATCACCGGCTCCAACTCTGATGAATCTGACTGCTGAATCAGGTTATTTTGCTCGGCAAGTACGGCAGGTGCTACCGTTGGATTTTGCAATAATAATTGGAACAGCTTGGTTGAGGCTGTTGAAAAGCTCAGTTTTCCATCATCTACACATTGAACCAGGGCCGCGATCTGCTCAGGTTTTAATTCAAAATCGTTGATAGATCGCGAATGTTCGTTCATCCAGCTTTTTACCGGCCCCAGCAGCCAGTTGGCTACTGCTTTATAATTTTGTGTGTGTTGAATAGCCGCTTCAAAATAGTCGGCGGTTTCTTTTTCTTCGGTAAGTACCAAAGCATCATACTCTGGCAGGTTGTAGGTTGAGCAATAAATAGCCACGCGCTCGGCTGGTAAAGCAGGAATAGAGGCCCTGATCTCGTTAATAAAATCGTCCTTCAGGTCAAAGGGCGTCAAATCCGGATCAGGAAAATAACGATAATCCTCTGCATCCTCTTTATCCCGGATGGCAAATGTGGTACCGTTGTTGGCGTCAAAACTTCTTGTTTGCTGCTTAATGGTTTCACCAGCTTCCAGCATATCGATCAGGCGTTGCGCTTCAAAATCAATCGCTCGTTTTACATTCCTTATGGAGTTGAGGTTTTTTACCTCTACTTTGGTCCCCAGTTGCTTATCACCCTTCTTTCTTACTGAGACATTGGCGTCGCAGCGCATGCTGCCCTCTTCCATATTGCCATCGCAAACACCCAGGTAACGCACCAGCTTCCTCAGTTCGCTTACATACGCGAAAGCTTCATCGCTACTGCGTAAATCAGGTTCGGTTACGATCTCTATTAAAGGAGTACCCGCCCTGTTATAATCTACAGCGGTATTGTACTCGTTTACATCATGCAGGCTTTTGCCGGCATCTTCCTCCATATGAATACGATTCAACCTGATATTTTTCTCACCGGCGTCCGTTTTAATAGGCACAAACCCTTCTTTACAAATAGGTGTAGTGTGCTGGGATATCTGGTAACCCTTGGGTAAATCGGGGTAGAAATAATTTTTCCGCGCGAAATAATTCTTCTTTTCTATTTCGCAATTGCAGGCCAGGCCCATTTTAATGGCATGACCAATAGCCTGGCGATTCATTTTGGGCAAAGTACCCGGGTGCGCCAGGGTAATGGGACTTACATGTGTGTTGGGTTCTGCCCCAAACGCAATGCTATCCCCGCAAAACAATTTGCTTTGCGTCAGCAATTGGGCATGAACTTCAAGCCCTATCACTATTTCGTATTGTTCGTTCACTGTACTCATGGAAGGCTGTAAAAATAAGACGGATTTCTTATTTGGGGTTTGAAATTTGAAAAAGCCGGTTTAACCTTACAATTAAGAAAAAGCCGGCAGCATATCTTACTACCGGCTTTCGAAACCCTAAATCACAAACTTTTTTAAAAATGCCTGAAAAATTCAGGCACTCTACTTTCAAAAACTATATTTAAACAACAATCAGAAAACTCCTTTTGTTCTGCTTAGAGATCGGCTGTTTTAAGTTTTTTGCTAAAAACAACATCTATTTGTTGCGATTTCCCGTTACGGTCTACCTTTAATTTTAATGTAGATCCGGCCTTGCTTTTCCGGGTTTGAACCAGCAGATCTTCCGTACCTTCAATACCTACTCCATTAGCTTCTTTAATCACATCTCCCTCTTTCAAACCCGCTTTATCAGCATCAGAGTCTTTATCCAGTTCAATAATTTTCACACCGGTTCCCTTTTCAACATCCTGTATTTTTACTCCGAGCCTGGGGCCTGAAGCATTAATACCAAAAGCCGGGGCACCATAAATACGAAAATTGCCGTTCCGGTTGTTCCAGCTTCCATTGTCATCGCTCTTTGGAATACGCGCCATCAATTCTTCGAAATTAATGTCGGGAGCTGAGAAATTCGCACCATTTCCATTGAAAGCCATTACCTGTGGAGCATTCCATTTAGTTAACTCTGCCGTTGCAGTAGCTGCTTTCCCATTTCTCTTATAAGAAATGGTTACCTTATCGCCGGGCTTTTTGTCTTTAAGGCTTTCGGATAGCTGATCGGGTGCTTCTATTACCTTATCATCCACTTTTGTAATAATGTCGCCCTCCTGTAAACCAGCCTTCTTAGCACCGGTTTCATCATTTACACTTGTTACCTTCACACCTCCTTCATCGCTTTTTTCAGTAGTAACACCCAACATGGCTTTATTGGGCGCCCGAAAAACCCGGATCTGCCGGTTCATATCACCAGCTTCATCTTCAAAGCCAATCTCAGGCGACCAGTTGAACGTACTGGCATCTTTAATTTTTAATCGCTTTACCGTTACGTCGCCCTGAGCAGTTTTATCTACCGGCTTTCCATTTACGGTAATATTTTCTCCATCTACTACGATGTTCAATTTCTCACCAGCGTTGCCCTTTTTGGTGATAATAATACGCTCCTGCTCTTTCGGTTCGGCATTATCCTTCTGGGCCAGTAGTATGCCCGGCAAAGCCACTGCAGTAAACAATAAAATTTTTTTCATGCCTATATTTTTTCCCTTTTTATAAATTTAAAAGATCTACGTCGATCTTCGTATTTCAAAGATAGTGCAAAACAAGAAATACGAAGTGTTTCGGAAGTGTTAAAGATTAAAAGATTTTTTAGTTCATCCTGTTTCGCCTGTATGCTAATCTATTAATCGCAATGAAAAAAGCAGGGTGGTGATAAATAAAAGTAACAAACCTGATAAAAACAACCCGCTGGCTATTCGCTCCAATATTTCTGCGCGGCGGGATATCTTTTTTAGGGAAAGAAATGATAAGATAGAAGCCGCCATAAAGAATACCATCGAAATGGTGGCCAGTTCGTCAATTACCGTACCTGTAGATTTGCTTAAAAACCGCAAAGACGTAATTACCAAAAAGCAAAAACCAATAAGGTTAGATGAGGCGTTTAATACGTGTGGAGAGCGAGGTTCCTTCATTTTTGTCTTTTAGTGATGTCTTCTTTGACGCCTTTTTGTGTTCATTCTTTTCTATCAACTTGTTAAACAGCCGGCAACTCATGTCCGCATTTTTTACAAAACCGGGCGTCAGCTGCATGATTTTTATTATTACAATTAGCACAAACCCTGTCGTCATTGTCCATATCGCGGTATTGCGAAACCAGTGATGCGGACATAATGCCTGTAGGAACGGCAATGATTGCATAACCCAGGATCATTATAAATGAGGCTATTATTTTACCTACTGCGGTAACAGGGGCCACATCTCCATACCCTACGGTGGTAATGGTTACAATAGCCCAGTAAATACTTTGCGGAATGCTGTGAAACCCCGGGTTGTGCTCATATTCTAATACATACATTACCGACCCCAGAAAAACAGTGAGCAACACGATAAAGAATAAGAATACCATGATCTTGCTGAAGCTCCTGATCAGGGCAAACATCATATACCGGCTTTCATCGAGGAACCGTACCATCCGGAAAATTCTGAATACCCTTAATAAACGGAAGGAGCGGATGATCATCAGCATATGCCAGTTGGGCAATATAAATTCGAGATATGATGGTAAGATAGCCAGCAGGTCTACAACTCCGTAAAAACTTCTAGCATAGCGCTTTGCCTCGCGTACACAGTAAAGCCGAAGCAGGTATTCAATACTAAACACCACCATAAAAAAGTAGTCCAGTATATTAAAGATCTTATCATAGGCAATCGCAATGGACTCTACGCTTTCGAGAATAAGCAGTATAATATTGGCCAATATTAAGATAAACAGTCCAATATCAAACGTTTTACCTGCAGGCGTGCTACTCTGGAAAATAGTTACATAGAGCCAGTGCCTGAAGGTATTTTTCTCCTCCGGTGCATTCTGGTCCTGCAACACATCGTGTTTGTCGGGTATCATTCTGAAAAGAGACATGGTATTAAGATACTAAACAATGAGCATTCAATCAGGTGTACAATTTTTGTTTTCGCTCACTAAAATAAACTTTCCGTTTTTCTTTGGACAAGTATTTCATAGTGATCTCGTTGCCTTGTGGATCGTGCTCCTGCTGGTATGCCTTAAAATCCTTGTTAGTACCGGTTTTTTCCAGGTTTTTGTAAAAGATTTTCGCGTAGTTACGCACTGCGGCTATTAATTTGGTCAGGACCTTTGGAGGAATTTTGCCCGCTTTACTCAACGGATGCACACCTGCCCTATACAGCGCCTCTACCCTTATCTTATTTCCTGCACCGGAAAAAATTTGCTGGTCCATTAACAGCCCGGCAATATCTTTTTCCGGCTTCCTGCTGATCAACGATTTTACATAGGCTACATCAAAATCGGTACTCAAAATATCGGTACGTGGATCGAAAAGCTCACCCACCGTTTCAATTTTCTTCACAGTCACCACATATCCGTTGATTTCTCCTTTGGCAAATTCCAGGAAAAACTTCCGGTTTACCTTTTTGCGTTCATTGATCAATACTTCGCCAAAAAGCCCCAGGTGAAGCTGAACCACACCATTCGTAAAAATAAAATACAGGTGCTTGCCATGGGTTTGTATTTCCTTTAGCTTTCGGCCATTGATCCAATCAGTGGGCATCGGACCATAACCTCCCGCCTGCTTTACGGTTTTACCTACAAAAGGTTGTAGCTGATTTTTTAGAAGTAGAATGGAGGGTCCTTCAGGCATAATAATGCTTTGGGGTTAGGTATGCAATTTTTACGCCTAAAAGAAAGCCCCACGGATTCAATTTCAGTGGGGCTAATAAAGAACAATTTATATTTTTATCTTATAGAAGGTTTTTTACTGCTTCAATCACCTGTGATAATTGTCCTGCTTCCTGCCCGCCGGCTGTTGCCAGCGTTTTCTGGCCGCCGCCACCTCCTTTGATCAGTGGTGCAATATTTTGTTTGATCATCTGCCCCGCATCCAAACCTCTTGCAGCTACTACATTGTCCGCAATACTTACGGCTACAAATGGCTTACCGCCAATGTTGGCACAAAGCACAATCACAAAATCCTTCAGGTGATTCTTTAAATCGGCACAAAGTTTTTTCAATGCATCGGCATTGCTTACTTCTACAATATCCCCGATAAAGTTTATCTGGTTGATGATTTCATCTTTTTGCAATAGTTCATTGCGAATACCGACCAACTCTTTTGCTTCCAGTCTTTCTACTCTCTTTTCAAGCGCCACTTTCTCTGTCGAAAGCTTCTCAATAGCTTTCAACGGTTCTTTGCTTTTGAGCACTTCGGTTACCTGCTTGTGTTCCTCCAGCTTCTGCGTCACAAAATCAAAAGCCGCCTGCCCGGTCAGGGCTTCAATGCGACGTACACCAGCCGCTACAGCACCCTCTGAAGTAATGATAAATAAACCAATACTGCCGGTTTGCTGCACATGTGTTCCACCGCAAAGCTCCACAGAGAAGGCCGGATCGGCTGTTACCACGCGCACGGTATCACCATATTTTTCGCCAAATAATGCCATCGCACCTAATTTCATGGCTTCTTCTTTGGGCATTTCTTTGATCACTACCGGGTGATTCTCCCGCACTTTCTGGTTCACAATACGCTCTACCTGCCTGATCTCCTCATCCGTAATTTTCGAGAAATGAGAAACGTCAAAGCGTAGCACTTCCGGCGATACCATCGAACCCTTCTGATTTACATGCGCTCCTAATACTTGTTTTAAAGCAGCATGTAGTAAGTGGGTTGCCGTGTGATTATAAGTAATATGGGCACGTTCTTCTGCATTTACTGAAGCCAAAACCTCCAGTTCTATCTGCCCTGGTAATTTATCTGTAAAATGAATGATAAGATCATTTTCCTTTTTGGTATCGGTTACCAGCACCTTTTCCTCACCAAACTGTAAACTTCCTTTATCGCCCACCTGGCCGCCACTTTCCGCATAAAAAGGAGTGGTTTGTAATACCAGCTGGTATTGTTCTTTTCCTTTGGCTTTTACCTTACGATACTTTACCACATGTGTTACTGACTGCAGTTGCTCATAACCAATAAATGTCGTGGGCGTTTCTTCAGTTACCAGTATCCAGTCTTCCGTATCAACCGCAGTTGCCGCCCGCGACCTGTTTTTCTGCTGCTGCATCTCGGCCTCAAATCCAGCCTCATCCACCTTCAAATTATTTTCAGTAGCAATCAGTCGCGTCAGATCTGCGGGGAAACCATAGGTGTCATATAATTCAAACGCTTCCTTACCGTTGATTTCGCCACCGGTTGAGGCCTGTACAATATCATCAATTCTTTTCAATCCCTTCTCCAGCGTTCTTAAAAAAGAGTCTTCTTCTTCCCTTATTACTTTGGTTACAAAGGCTTCCTGCTGTTGCAGCTCCGGGAACACCGTTGCAAACTGAGCTGAAATAACCGGGATCAGCTGGTGTAACAGGGGTTGTTTATAATCTAAATAAGAATAATAATAACGAACTGCGCGGCGCAGGATACGACGAATTACATAACCGGCTCCCGTATTCGAAGGTAATTGCCCGTCGGCAACAGTAAAACTGATAGCACGGATATGATCAGCCAAAACACGGAATGCAACCGCCTGCTTGCTGTCGCTGAAATCATATTGCTTCCCGGTAATTTTTTCTATTTCAGCAATCGTTCCGGTAAATACGTCGGTATCGTAGTTGCTGGTTTTGCCCTGTAACACCCGAACCAGGCGTTCAAAGCCCATTCCGGTATCTACGTGTTTGGCCGGTAAACTTTCCAGGCTACCATCTTTTTTGCGGTTGAACTGGATAAATACATTGTTCCAGATCTCGATCACCTGTGGATGATCGGCATTTACCAGTGTATGACCTGCTACGGCTGCTCTTTCATCATCGGGGCGACAATCTACGTGAATTTCGCTGCAGGGTCCGCAGGGACCCGTATCGCCCATTTCCCAAAAGTTGTCCTTTTTATTTCCCTTTAAGATACGCTCCGGATTGATCCACCTGGCCCACTCATCATACGCTTCCTGGTCGAATGGCAGCCCTTCCTTTTCGTCTCCTTCAAAAACGGTTACATATAACTTGTCCTTATCTATCTTATATACATCGGTCAGTAATTCCCAGCTCCAGGCTATCGCTTCCTTTTTAAAGTACCCGCCTGCCGGACGGGCAGGATCTCCAAAGCTCCAGTTACCCAGCATTTCAAACATGGTATGGTGGTAGGTATCCACACCTACTTCCTCCAGATCATTGTGCTTGCCGCTTACCCGTAAGCACTTCTGTGTATCGGCTACCCGGGGATTGGGGCTTTTTTGATTACCCAGGAAAAAATCTTTAAACTGGTTCATACCCGCATTGGTAAACATGAGGGTAGGATCATTTTTTACTACAATAGGGGCCGAAGGCACTATATGGTGTCCTTTCGTTTTAAAAAACTCAAGAAACTGATCACGTATTTCGCTGCTGGTCATCTTATTATTTTAAGGGTCGCAAAGATACGGCTAGAAGAGATTGTAAGTTTTAGCTGCCAGATATTAAAGATTCATCAAGAATTTTATTTAAGGTATAATAATATATCAACAAATCTCACAGAAGACTGCCGTTCATCAAAAATCGATTTTTCTTTACTCTTCAATTAGTAAATTCGCTTCATTCGAACACTAAATCACCAATTTATAACACATGCAAAGAATTTTGACTATTTCCTTACTGGCATTGCTGGGACTGCAAACTACTGCCGGCCATGCACAAAGAAGGAGCAAAAAGAATCAACCCCCACCTGCCGCTGCGAAAGCCGACTCTACCAAAAGACCAGTGGTAGGCCCTCCCGGGCAGCCTAAACCTTACAAAGAAGTAATTACCGGCAAGGCTATTACTACCAAAGGAATGTTTACGCTGCATAAAATAGATGACAAATACTTTTTTGAGATTCCCAATGATATGCTGGAGCGCGATATACTGGTAGTATCACGTCTTTCAAAGGCGGCAGCCGGTTTTAGAACAGGAGCCAGCTATGCCGGAGACCAGATCAACTCCAGTACAGTGCGATTTGAAAAAGGACCTAATAACAGGATCTACCTGAAACGTACTTCTTTCCAGGAAATAGGACGCGATAGTACGGAAGGCATGTATCGCAATGTTATGAACAGTAATATTCAACCCATTGGTGCTTCTTTTGATGTAAAAGCATTGTCTCCTGATAATTCGGCAGCCGTAATTGATGTTACCGAATATATGAACGGCGACAACGACTATTTCTTCTTTTCTCCGGTAATTAAGAAAATTCTGGGATTGGGCATGCTGCAATCAGACAGGTCTTATACTTCAACCATAAGAGCTTATCCCACTAATATAGAAGTGAAAACGGTAAAAACTTATATGTATATGCCCGTTTCGCAGCCCGGAATGCCGCCTAACCCTTACGCAGTGGCGTCTCCTTTAACTTTTGAGCTGAACACATCGATGGTATTACTTCCAAAAGTGCCGATGCAGCCCCGCTATTTTGATGACAGGGTTGGCTATTTCACCACACAGAATATTACCGACTTTGATGTGAATCCGCAAGGCGTTGACCGTTACCGTTATATTGCGCGTTACAGGTTGGAGCCTAAAAATGAGGATATTGAAAAATATAAACGTGGCGAACTGGTAGAGCCTAAAAAACAGATCGTTTATTATATTGATCCCACAACTCCAAAAAAATGGATACCCTACCTGATACAGGGGGTAAACGACTGGCAGGTAGCTTTTGAAAAAGCCGGCTTTAAAAATGCAATCGTAGCTAAATTAGCGCCGACATATGCAGAAGACAGCACTTTTAACCTGGAAGATGCCCGCCACAGTGCTATTATTTATAAGCCATCTGATATTCCTAATGCAAGCGGACCCAACGTACACGATCCACGCAGTGGAGAGATTATGGAAAGTCATATTAACTGGTATCATAATGTAATGAGCCTGGTGCGCAACTGGTATATGATACAGACTGCAGCAGTTGATCCTAAAGCGCGCAAAATGGAATTTGATGATGAGCTGATGGGCCAGCTGATACGTTTTGTAAGCAGCCATGAAGTAGGGCACACATTAGGATTAAGGCATAATTTCGGATCTTCTTCAACTGTACCAACCGAAAAACTGAGAGATAAAGCATGGGTTGAGGCAAACGGACATACCCCATCTATTATGGACTATGCCCGCTTTAACTATGTAGCACAGCCGGAAGATAATATTGCCCAGAAAGGTTTGTTCCCCCGCATCGGAGACTATGATACCTGGGCTATCGAATGGGGCTACCGCTGGTACCCTGAGGTTAAAAGCGCCGACCAGGAAGTAGCGTTGCTGAACAAGATCACTATCGACAAATTAAAAAATCCGCGCCTTTGGTGGGGTGATGGTGAAGGTAACAGTGGCGACCCAAGAAGCCAGACCGAAGATTTGAGTGATAACGCCATGAAGGCAAGTACCTATGGCATTAAAAACCTGAAACGTATTATTGTAAACTTACCGCAATACACTTACCAGTCTACTAAAGACTATACCAACCTGGGCACTATTTACAGCGAAATCGTAGGTCAGTTTGGAAGATATATTGGTCATGTTACCAACAATATCGGTGGTGTTGAACGCACACCAAAACGTGTTGAACAAACCGGTTCCGTATACCAGTTTACAGACAAGGCAACCCAAAAAGAAGCTATGGCATGGTTACAAACCAATGTATTTACTACTCCCACATGGATCATTCAGAAAGACTATGCGGCTTTAACCGGGCAGGAGCCTTTAAGCGTGGTTTCCCGTGTTCAGGACAGAGCTTTAAACATTCTCATCAATCCTTCTACACTCAGCAGACTGATCAGCGCTGAAGCCAGGGAAGGTGCCAAAGCATACGCGCCCACTGAAATGCTTAACGATGTAAAGAAGTCAGTATTTACTGAGTTAGCATCCCGCAAAGCGATTGATGTATATCGCAGGCAATTACAGAAATCTTATGTAGAGAAATTGATCACTTTAGCCAACCCTTCAAAACAAGAGCAGGCTGCATTATCGAGAGGTGGAGAAATTAATATTGCTACCAGCGATATTATGTCGATTGTAAAAGGACAATTGCGCTCTCTGGCTGCTGAACTACGTACTGCTGCAAACAGCTATGGTGATGCTGCTTCAAAGAATCATTTACTGGATTTACAAGACAGGATCAAACAGGCTTTGGAGCCTAAATAATATATAGCCGCTTTGCTATATTCGAAGGCGATGGATTTATTCCATCGCTTTTTTTCGTATAGGGGCTGAAAAGAAAAAAGGTCCTTCCGTAGAAACGGACTGACCTCTAACGATTGCTTGCCATATGAAAAATCTTAATAAAAATCTCTTTCGTGTCTTTTACCTCTATATCCTTCAATCACCATACAAAGATAATATATACCCATTTGTTTGCATATACTAATTATGCAGTATAATAGCATGTCAAATACATCCTCATCCATCAAAAAAGCTTATTAAACAATCAATTCGGAGTTATTTTTCAGTTATGTTCAACAATATTTATTGTTTTTTTTACTATTAAAGTTATTTTTGTTTAAATGCCGAAGAAGCCGAGCGACATATTGTTTCAATTGATTCTTTCTTTAGAGAAAGCAGAGAAAAGGCACTTTAAATTGTATATTACCCGTAGCTCGGGTAATGAAGATCTAAAGATCATTAAGCTGTTTGATGTATTGGACAAAATGGACACTTACGATGAAAAAGTGCTCATTAAAAAAATGAAGGGGGTTACCAAACCCCAGTTATCCAATCTCAAGTCACACCTGTATAAAGAATTGCTGGCAAGCTTACGTTTACTGAAAAGTAATGATAGTCTTGACCTGCAATTAAACGAGCTATTCGATTCAGCACATATTCTTTACAAAAAGGGACTGTTCTTTCAAAGCCTGCGCGCGATAGACAAGGCGAAGGAAGTGGCTAAAGTGAATCAGAAGTTCTTCTTTTTACCACTTTTACTATCGCTGGAAAAAAGAATTGAGGCGCTCAATGTAACGGATACGTTTAAAACACGTATTGACGAGTTATCGGATGAAGCCAATGCGGCTAACCGCAAACTGGATATGATTACCCGGCTTTCGAACCTCTCTTTACAGATGTACGGATTCTTTATTGCCAACGGGCATGCCCGCAATGAAGATGAGGAAGAAAAGGTGAAGAAGTTTTTCAGGCAATCGCTTCCTTCGGGCTCGGGACAGCAGGAAGGTTTTTATGAAAGACTTTACTATTATCAATGTTATACCTGGTATGCTTTTATCAGGCAGGACTTTTTAATGTATTACCGCTACGCCCAGAAATGGGTAGACCTGTTTAAGGAGATGCCAAACATGATGCGCGTGGAAACCGGCCACCTGGTTAAAGGTTACCATAGCCTGTTGAATGCCCACTTTGACTTACGCAATTACGCCGAGCTAAGAGCGGTACTAAAAGAGTTTGAGGAATTTTCACAAACCAAGCGGGTACAGGATAATGAGAACTTCACTGTTCAGTCTTTTGTTTATATAGCAGGTGCCAAGATCAATTTCTACAACATCACGGGCTTATGCGATGAAGGATTAAAAGCCATTCCCGGGATCGAAGAAAAAATGGCGGAATATGATCTCTTCCTCGATAAACACAGGGTAATGGTGATTACCTATAAGATTGCCCTGCTTTATTATCTGTCCGGAGATTATAGCACCTGTATCGATTACCTGCAAAAGATCATTAACGACTCATCAGAGTTAAGAACGGATTTACAATGCTACGCCCGGTTAATGCATTTACTGGCCCATTACGAGCTGGGTAACCTGGAACTAATGGATTCATTAACACGTTCGGTATTCCGTTATATGTCGCGTATGAAAAACCTGACGATCATTGAGCAGGAAATGTTCCGCTTTTTACGCAACTCCTTCAAGTTTACCAACCGCCAGTTAAAACCCGAGTTTGAACACTTCCTGGAGAAGGTACAGCACCTGGAGGGCAACCGTTTTGAAACCCGCTCACTAGCTTACCTGGATATCATTTCGTGGCTGGAAAGCAAGGTAGCGGGCAGGCCCATGCAGGAGATTGTTTATAACAAATATCTCAAAAGTAAAAGAAGGGTAAAAGAAGATCATCCCGATCTTTAAGATACATCACCATGCCATGATTAACTTTTTTGAAGCAATAATGTAAGAATGCGGGGCGTGGTAGCCTTGTCGTTGTCATCAAAATACTCAGATATATTCACGATCCCGAACCCGTTCCTGGCAGCAGCGCCCGTAAAATCAGAAATATGATGGTTGAAGCAAGTAACGATAGCAGTCCCTTCCTCTGTTTCAAATCTTGCCTTGGTTCCTGAATACTGTTTAAACGGATGTAACTCTCCTATATACACATAACCTCCTGGTTTAACACAACCCGAAAGCTTTTCAAAAACAGGATCTAACGCTTCTATATGTTCCAATACCAGGCTGAAGGTAACCAGATCATATAAGCCTTCTGCAAAATCCCATTCCTTCGTTATATCAGCCTGCTTAAAAGTTACGTTTGATGCATCAATTTTTTGCTTTGCCTTTGATAACATTTCTTCAGAAAGATCTACGGCGGTTATGCTACCGGCTTTGGCCAATAACCATTGCGTATTCTTACCTGTACCACAGCCTACTTCCAAACAGCGATCAAAATGAATATCATTCAGCGTTTCCCTTAACGATATTGCTTCCAGATCTCTCGTCCTGTTTTTATTAGTGTCATATTGATTCGCCCATACATTATAGGCATCTCTCACATCCATACTCATTGTATTAATTCTCAAAGATACGGTAGCACATATAATACTGAAATATTATAACAGGCTACTGTTGTCAATCAATGTAATTTCGGCCTTTATATTTACCCTCGCCTGTTCCTCATATTTGTTGTAAAAGAAATCTGTTTTAAAAATGCGCCCCATTTGTAAAAAGCCCAACAGTACATTTTTGCGGGCCGGGTAGTAAACCACATCCGGGTATATGTCATACTCCTTTCTTATATCATTACTATATCGTTTATAAATATCAGGAGCCTGTCCTAAAACTGATAAATCTGCGTCCGTAAAATAATTAATATCGGGGTTATCACTTACCTCATGCGACCGTGTGGCCATTATACAGTCCACTGTCTCCCCGATAGTAACTTCAGGAATAGCTATCTGCTCCATTCCTTCCCTGGCTAAAATTGCACTTCGTTCTTCATTGTCAGATCGAAGGGGATTATAGATAATATCGTGATAATAAAGAGCAAATAGTATAGCTATCCAATTCTCTAATTCAGTTCTAATACCGGTAAGCTCTTTCAAAAAATTATTAAGATGTGAAAGCGTATGATAATGCCGATGTGGTTCTGTATAACAGGTGTTGATCTCGCTCCAATACCGGTCTATTATAGTACCGTCATCAGTATAATTTTTGAGCAGCAGCCTAAATGAATTTTCAAGCATTTTATTCTTTTTTTAAAAATCTTTCCCTTTCACTGTAACATTATTTGAATTTCTGCGAATTATATATATCGAGACGGGATTAATGCATTACTCCTCTAAATTAAAAACAAAGAAACAAACCATGGTTGCATAGGATCAGGAATTTCACCCAGGCAAAACCGCTGTTCACCGGTAATTTAAGTACTGTTTACCATTTAGCTGTTGACCCAGGCCCTGCACCAGGCGTATGTTTGTGAAACAATTAAAAAATAATAAACAAAATATTTAAACTTATTACAATGAAAAACTTAATTCTTTCTGCAGCGATGATACTGACATTGGCTTTTAACGCCGCTGCGTCAGCTGTTGAACCGGTAACTGAAAAAGCTGAGAAAACTTTTAACCAGCTTTTTAAAGATGCAGACAATGTAAAATGGACCAATACGGGAAATACTTATGAAGCATTTTTCACCAGTGACGGCATTAAGTCCCGCGCTACCATTGATGCAAAAGGCAATCTCATCCAAACTATTCGTTACTATGGCGAGAACAACCTGCCATCCAATGTTCTTTATGCCGTAAAAAAAGAATATAAAGGTAAAGAAGTATTTGGCGTAACTGAAGTGGCCAATAAAAACGGCGTTAACTATCGCATTGTTTTAAAAGATGATAAATCCTACACTCATATTAATGCTAACAGCATTGGCGATACTGAGTTAGTAGCAAAATATAAAAGAGGCGACAAATAGGCTTCTACACGATCGGCCAGACAATAGGCTGATTTAACTTTTTCTCATGTAAAACAACGGAGGGGGTATTCTTATCTTCTCCCTTTTTTATTTTATGCCCAACCGGCGTCAATTTTATTTAAATGCATCCGACTGGTTTGTGAGACACAAACCTCAGCATAGCCCTGGCCAGTGTCCCCACTGGCTGGAAGGGGGAGGGTAAACTATATGTAATAATAATTTTGATACCTGTTTATTATTATACGTTACCCCGGTATTAACTTTTTAAAACTTGCGTGCTTAATAAACAGAGCACCTCTGCGGCCCATATTTGTTTTGTACATTTATTGATAAAACAAATCACATGAAGCCGGATTTAAATCAAATACTCTGGAGCCTGATAGTTATCTGTACCTGCCAAAGTGTGAAAGGACAGTCTAATCTTTCAAAAAAGCAAAGACCCAATATTGTTTACATTATGAGCGACGACCATGGATACCAGGCCATCAGCGCTTATGGATATGGATTGAACAAAACACCGAATATTGACCGGCTGGCAAAAGAAGGCATTTTATTTACCAGGGCTACGGTTACCAACTCGCTTTGCGCCCCCAGCAGAGCTGTACTGCTCACCGGCAAACATAGTTTTGTTAATGGCAAGGTAGACAATGAAGCCCGGTTTAACTGGAACCAGGACAACTTCGCCAAGCAATTACAGCAGCATGGGTATCAAACAGCGTTGATAGGCAAAATACATATGGATGGCTTGCCCCAGGGCTTTGATCATTCAGCGGTTTTGATTGACCAGGGTGAATATTACAATCCTAATTTTATTATCAACGGTACTAAGAAAGAACTAAAAGGTTACGTTACAGATCTTACTACCGATATGGCTATCGACTGGATTAAAAACCGGGACCAGGAAAAGCCTTTTTGCTTGCTGTATCATCAAAAGGCGCCTCATCGCGAATGGTTACCGGCACTCAGGCATTTATCTGCCTATACCAGTATGACCGTGCCCGAGCCTAAAACACTTTTCGATGACTATGCCAACAGAGGCACTGCTGCCCGCACTGCTGAGATGAATATTTTAAAGCACATGAACTGGGCCGGAGATAATAAAATTCCACCAGCGCTGATGGATGAACTAGGTATTAAAGAATACCTGAACTGGGATAAAGCCGCTTTTAATAACAATCTCGGTCGCATGACGCCCGCCGAACGAGCAACCTGGGACAGTGTGTACAATCCGATTATGGCTGCTTTTAAAATGAAATATCCTTCTATGAACGACCGGGAGCTGATGCGCTGGCGTTACCAGCGTTATATGCAGGATTACCTAGGTACTGTTGCCGCAGTAGACGATGGTGTAGGCCGGATGCTTGATTTCTTAAAAGAGAATGGCCTGGATCAGAATACCATTATCGTTTATACTTCGGACCAGGGATTTTACCTGGGAGAACATGGCTGGTTTGATAAACGCTTTATGTATGAAGAGTCTTTAAGAACTCCGTTATTGGTGCGCTACCCGGCTGAAATACCTGCAGGAACCCGCTCTGATGCGTTAGTACAGAACCTCGACTTTGCACCAACCTTACTTGATTATGCCGGCGTAACCATTCCTAGGGACATGCAGGGCGCCTCTTTTAGAAAGCTGGCGGGAGGCAAAGAAAAGAAATGGAGAGATGTCATTTATTATACTTATTATGAGTATCCCTCCATTCACATGGTTAAAAGACACTATGGTATTCGTACCGACCGTTATAAACTCATCCATTTTTATTACGACGTAGATGAATGGGAATTGTACGACCTGGAAAAAGATCCTGAAGAACTAAATAATGTTTACAATGATCCCGCTTATGCTGATGTGAAAAAAACGATGCATAAAAAACTGATAGAAACAAGAAAGCATTATAAAGACTCAGATGAGAACGATCAAAAATTTATACCTAAAGCAAGACGCAAATAATTAACCCATCGCGGGGTCGCTGATAGAGTCTTTTCCATTTTCCACCCGGCCGGCATATCTTCTTTCGAAAGCCTTATCGTTGGCCTGCAAAACTGAAAAGTCGTACCAGCCACCGCTTTTATCAACCGGTAAAATCAACACCGCTGTTGTTTTTGCAGCCACCATTCGTTTAATAATTGGCTGGCCATAACTATTATCTTTTACATAAACCTCTGTTGGCTTACCGGAAGAATTATTAATGGAGAGCCGGATCTGTCTTTTATTTTTCAAAGTGATCAATTCGTAGCTACAGCTTGTATGGATAGCCGTTGCATTGCCGCCATTACCTTTTAATTCACGAAAGAAACCATTAGGCCCAAATAATGCAAAATGATAGCTGCCTGTTTCGAATCCTTCTAATGGAACCTCATAAGCCAGTTGCTCTCCGGGCGCTATAGCAAATGACCAGTTGCGGTTTATCTCTTTTTTTGCATTACCAGTAATCGCATAAGGTTCGTAAGCATATAACACTAAGGGGAACCCTGCCGATCTTTCTTTGAACAAGGCTTTGCCTGCACTGAAGTTAAACAGCATCTTATTATTTTCTACAACCCCGTCGGCGTACAACTCATAAGGTAAGGCAGCTGAAGGTTTAGTACCTGCTTCCTGCCTGAAGTACTTTTTTGCGGCAGCAGGATTTTGCCTGAGTACCTGCATTTCTCCTTCATCAACAGGATGTATTCCCTCCGGTGCCGGTGTATACCGGGCTTCATCGATCTGTTGCAGGTATACGTCTCTTTCCAGGTAATCGGGCTGGCGCATTTTTTCTCCGTTATAAGGTCTGAAAACAGAAGACAGATCTCCGCATACAGCTCGCCTGAAATCCGAAACATTACTTAGCGCCAGCTTTTTGCCCGTTTTACGCGAGGCGAATTTTTCAATGAACTGTACTACAGAGGTATGGTCGAAAACCTGCGAGTTTACATAGCCGCCTCTTGACCAGGGACTGGCTACAATAAACGGTACCCGGTATCCAAGGCCAATGGCATGTTCGCGTGCGTTTTTTTGAGATACCTTCTTTTGATGGATCTCGTCATCCATAGTTACAAACTCATTGGCGATATTACGGATACCTGCAGAAACAGCTCCGGTATCAGGATTTCTATAATCGGGAGCAACAAAGGGCAATACATGATCAAAATACCCATCGTTCTCATCATAAGTTAAAATAAAAATCGTTTTCTTCCAAACCTCTTCGTTATGAGTAAGGATATTCAATATTTCCGATACATACCAGGCGCCGAACCAGGGCGCTGAAGGATGATCTGAAAAATATTGCGGCGCCACCAACCAGCTTACTGCAGGAAGCTTTCCTCCTTTTACATCATTCCTGAAATTGGCCAGCACATCAGATTTTGGAATACGCATTTTTCTTTGGGTTCCTTTATGATCATATTCTATTTCTTCGAGACTATGATAATCAGGGTCGGCCTCATTGGTTACAAAAGCGTTATTATGCAAAGCCTCCTCATGGTCGCTTAACTGCTTTTTAAGTTCTTCACGACAACGATCTAATTCTTTGATGTAGTATTTTTTTCTTTCGTCTAAGCCCTTCCATACACGCTGTACCTTTTCATCCCCCGGATTTTTATCGAGCCGCTCTTTCAACTCTGCGAGACTCTTATCATACTCATTCAGTTTACTACTCAGATAGCTTTCATATTTTTTTGACCGGCGTACATGATATTGGGAAAACCACTCCAGGTCGTTATCAGTAAAATTGCCTAACCAGGCTTCTTCTTCACCGCTAAGGCCGGATGGAATGCTGAGTTCGTTCTGGTATACTTTCCATGACATACCATTTTCCTGCAACAGCTCAGGCAACGTTTTCCAATCAACTTCTGCATTATGATCCGCTTCATTATTCCGTACCAGGGCAGGATTTTCAGCCAGCCCATCTTTGCGAAGCGCACCCGACCAAAAGTAAAGCCGGTTTGGGGTAGTGCCTGTTAACGATGAACAAAAATGCTGATCACAAACAGTAAAAGCATCTGCCAACGCATAGTTAAACGGCAGATCTTCACGGGTATAGTAACCCAGTGTCATGGGCTTATCTTCAAAACCTTTGTAGCCCGTTTTTTTTGCATTTAGCCATTGGTCATACTGTCCATAATTTCTGGCATCCACCTGGTCTTTCCAGGTATGGGGCAGCCCACCCATCCAGGTTACCTTTGTATTCTGCATATCCAGGCGAAAAGGAAGGTAAGATTGCCCGGCCTTATTGGTTTGTAACCATACCGGGTTGCCATTGGAAAGCTTAAGTGTACGCGGATCATTAAACCCCCTCACTCCTCTTAATGCGCCAAAGCAATGATCAAAGGAGCGATTTTCCTGCATCAGCAATACAATATGCTCCGCATCTTCAAAAGTAGATCCCTTTGCCGGGTTAATTGCCATTGCCTTTTGGACGGAGCCGGGAAGCGCGGAAAATATACCCGCGCCGCCCGCCAATAGTCCTGTTTTTTTTAAGAAATCTCTCCTCGAAAAGTCTATTGCCATGATGCTCTAAAATTATATTATTAACTCCTTACTTGAGTAGCCACATTGTTTCGTTTACATTATCATTACCACTATACTGGCTTTTAATAGCAGCATCGAGATTATCACTATTATTCGTTAACTCGGTGGAAGGATACAGCCAGCGAAGCGGGAACTTTGTAGAGGGCGTATTAAGATTGGTGGCTGGGTTTAAAACAAATTCGGGGTAACCTGTTCTCCTATTTTCATACCAGGCATTATAATCACAATTCTGTAAAAAACCAGCCAGGTATTTTTGTGTAATGATCTGTTTGATCTGGTTTTCATTACTACCGGTTAATGCAATTCCTGCTGTGGATGGAAAGCTGTTTATATAAGCATCGTCCATGGTTACACCATGCCTGTACGCCTCGGGAGTATATTTCACCAGGAACTTCATTGACTGCTGTATACCTGCTTCATAGTACGACTGGGCAGTGGCACTTGAGATCCATCCTCTTATCCTTGCTTCAGCCAAAAGAAATTTAACGTCCCACACACAAAGAAGCCCTACCGGTTCTGCATTAAACAGGTTTACATAGCGCCTGTTAAAATCAGAGAAATTGCCTGACCCATACGCTGCTACAATATCCGCCATTGTATTAGAAGGCTCAAGTCCCAGGTAAGAGTCATAGCTTGAAGCCTGTCCTCCGCCTGAAATTTTCGCCGGGGCTGGTTCAGCCACATAAAACAAGCGCCTGTCCTGACTGGCTTTTAAAGGATTAACAAATGTTGTGGTTAATGCGGAATAGATAATAAACGGGTTGGTTTGAACCGGTGTATTGGACCATGGGTAGCAACTTCCGGCCGCATTCTGATAGGTAACCGCAAAATTATCGTTATAATCCTCCATCAGGGGGCGTTCGGCTACAATTTTCTGAAAACGACCTATTACATTCAAGTCGGCGTCAGCCGTCTTTTTAAACAGGTTCATTAAAACATGCAGTTGGAAAGAGTTGACCAGTTTTCTCCATTTCTCTATTTTTCCCTGGTAAATAATATCTCCCGAAAAGTCGCTGCCGGTTTTGAAGAGTTCATCTGCCTGATCCAGCTCGTTAAGAATTCCCTTAAAAACATCTTTTTGGCTATCATACTTCGGCTTGATATTTTTATCAGACTCTCCCTTTATGGCTTCTGAATAAGGTATATCGCCTACGCGCATGGTGGTTTGAAAAAACTGCCAGGCCCTTATAAAATGACCCAGGGCCGTATACGAATTCTTTAAGGCTTCAGAAGGAGCGTTGGCTATCATGGGGTCTACATTACGCAATACAGTCAGCCGACTAAAATCGATGCGTCCAAACCGGTTGTACTGCATAGATTCAGGACCACCTTCTTTCCAAATGGTGTACTTACTCAACATGAAAGGCTGTGCAAATGCCTTTTGCGAGCTTATATCACTTACTGTGATCGACCCCAGCATGCTGGTAGCCAGCCATTCTGACCTGGCAGTATTAGTAGTGTCGGGGTTTGTATTAATCTGGTCAAACTTGCTGCAGCTTATCAATGTCGCAATGGCCATGCAGCATAGCAATAAGTATTTATGTATAGAGCGGTTCATAATATTTTTTTATTTTCTGTAACTTGATTATAGTCCTAATTTGATATTGAAACCCACCATTCTTTGGGACGGCGCGTTCAAATCTTCTGTATCCCTGTCAGGATCAGAAAACTTAAATTTTGTTACCAACAGTACATTCTGAGCGGTTAAAGACACAGAAGCATTCTTAATTTTAGAATTGCCGAGGAACGATTTGGGCAGCTGGTAACCGATGGAAATTTCTCTCAGCTTTGCAAAGCTTTCACTCATTACGCCATGTTCGCCCTTTCCAGAGATATCCTGCATATAACTTTGATATCCTACTGCTACATCGTTGGGCGCATACTGGCGCGTGTCGCTGGTTATATTGCCGTACTTATCATATTTTACCTCTCCTGAAACCACTTTTACACCGCTTCCTACGTAGTTTTTCAGACCGTTTACTACTTCGTCATAACGAAACTGGTTATCAGTATCAGGATGTACACCGGTATCAAACATTTTGTCCCAGATGTAATTGTACATCAAACCGCCAATACGACCATCGATCGATATACCAAAAATGATGTTCTTCCAGTTAACCGTGTTTGAAAAACCGAATGAAAAATTGGGATCGCCATATCCCATCTGGTATTGATAATCACTCTCTACCGGGTAACCGTTCTGATGAATGATGTTGCCATTGGGATCTTTAAGCAGTAAATCTCTTTTGTAGACATCATAACGTCCTCCCACTTTGGTAAAAGCATCGTCCGCAGAATAAACGGGATCTAACTTTTTGTAATACCGATGTTGAAACGACCAGTTGACCAGGGAGTTCCAGGTAAGATTCTGATTTTTTATAACTGTACCATCCAGGGTAATCTCCATCCCACGACGTACAAGCTGCTCCCCGGTATTAATTAATGTAGCGGCGAAGCCTGATGCCGAAGATATAGTCTGTGATATCTTTCTGTCGAAGTACAGTTTATTAAAATAGGCTACATCCAAACGAAGCCGTTGTCTGAACATATATGCCGCTGTTCCAATCTCCCAGGTTCTTTCGGTTGTTGGCAAGAGATCAAGCGGGTACAGGTTATTGGGATAAGAAGCAGCCACACTGCCTAACACCGATCCCGGAGTATATGCCCTGTTGATCTCATAAATGCTTGCCGCATATTTTGAAACAGTCCAGGAGCCTCTTAGCTTCCACATATTTACCCATTGTGGCATGGGAATGTATTCGGAGAGAATAAAGCTACCGGCAACAGAAGGATAAAAATAGGAGCGCTCTTTGGCCGGCTGGGTAGAGAACCAATCGTTCCGGCCGGTTACATCAATAAAAACTGCATTATCCCAGGATAGTGTAGCCTTACCATACATGCTGTTTACCTGCGAACGTTCGAAACCAAAGTTGGTTACAATAGCATCTTGCCCTAATACGGTAGAAGGAATAGCATTCGCTAAGGAATACCAGCCTGGTACATTTAAACCGTTACGTGTGCGCGCGCCTTGCTGGTGAAACTCCAGGTATCGCATAGATCCGCCACCCAGTACATCTACTCCAAATTTTCCAAAGTTTTTTTGATAACTTAATATCGCATCAGTGGTAGAAGTAAAGCCCCAGCTTTGATGCTGTCCGTAAAGTCCTTTGGCATTCCAGCTCCAGCTCATAGAGCCGAGGCGATCGGGATCCAAACGAAAATTGATATTCTGCCCTCTTGTAGAGATCGCTCCAATAGCATTGCGAACGATGTCTTCATCCTTAAAATAATCATAACCACTGCGGAGCATGAGTTTAAGATCTGGCGTGAATTTATAATTAGCGGTTAAGCTGGCATTGAATAAATTCTGGTTCAGGCCCCATAACTTTTCGTAAGCCATATAATAAGGATTATCGTACCAGTTCTTATACAACCAGTTCTGTTTTTGATCTTTAACTGACCAGTAATCTTTGTATTGAGAAAGATCGTATTCGGGCCCGGTCCACATCAAAATCTGGTACAGGTAGCCCTGGTCTCCATAGCCAGACCCCCATACATTGGGTGCTTCTTTACGGGTATAGCCCATATGTGTTTCCAGGCTGAACTTGTTGCTGGCACGCATTTCTCCGCTCATCGTAAAGTTCGTGATCTTTAATGTTTGATTGGGGAACTGTCCTTTATTATAAATGTGGTTGAGGCCCGCGCGGAAATAGCCATTATCGCCTGTTTGCGTAACGCTGATATTGTTATTGGTAACAAATCCCGTTTGCATAAAATTCTTCAGGTTATCTTTTCCCCGCGTAATCAAGGGCATCATTTCTTCTTTTTTGGTAACCGGATTCCACTGAAGAGCGCTGTCCCCGATATTTAGTTTGGGTCCCCAAACATAATCATCTGTTATTTTACCATTTTCGCCATGCCCATAAGAGGTTTGCACTTTGGGGATAGTGAGATACCCTAGTGTAAACATATTGTTGCTGTTAAAGTCTACAGACAACCCTTTGCCTTTTCCTTTTTTTGTGCTGATCATTACCGCACCATTTTTACCATCGGCACCGTATAATGCGGCCGCTGTGGGGCCTTTCAAGAAATCGATGCTTTCAATATCATCTGTTGGTATATCACGCAATGTTACATTGGAGTATTGAACACCATCAATAATGATTAACGGAGTTTCGCCACGCATTTCGAGGTTGGGTTTACCATTAAACTCAGTTGAATTTTTCACTACCAATCCGGCTACTTTGCCGGTAAGCGAAGTACCGAGGTCAACTCCTTTTACGGTTTGCAGGCTTTGGCCTCCTACTTTTTGCGTAGCATAGCCCAGGGCTTTTTCCTGGCGCTTGATACCCAGCGCTGTAACCACTACTTCATCCAGAGATCTTTCGGCATCCTGTAGCACCACATTAATAGAAGTTTGACCACCAACATTTACAGTTTGCGATTTATAGCTAACATGCGTAAAAGTCAGCGCTGCATCTTCATTCACTTCTATACTATATTCCCCTTTTATATTGGTAACCGTAGTTGCTCCTTTGTCAGAAGTAATTGTTACGCCCGGTATAGCTTCACCCTTATTATTAGCAACGATACCTTTTACAACAATTGTTGCTATGGTTTTCTCCCGCACCACAATAAGCCTGTCATTTAATTTTTGAAACTCAAGACCCGTACCGCTTAGCAAAGTAGGCAACAGATTCAGCACCGGTACATCATCTACCCTTAGGGTGATGGCTATTCTGTCAACTATTTTGTCACTAAATGCAAAACGGAAATCGGATTTTTTTTCTATTGTTTTGAGTACCGAGGAGAGTTTGGCTTTATTCAGATCCAGGGAAACGGTTTCCTGTGAATGAAGCGTTTTCGCTGCAACATGCGTAGCGGTCAGGCATAGCAAGGCAATACATAATTTCATAAACAACAGTTTTTTAAGCAGCCCATGGAGCCGCCTATTCGAGTAAGCACTTTTTTTCATACTTTTATTTTGGTTTTAATTAAAAGGTGGAAGGCTTTCTCCTTCCATTTTTCATTACCGGGGGAGGAATGGCCGCAATCCGTTTCTCCCTTTCTGTTGGCGATCTTTTTTACATGATTTATTATTTATTTATAATGATTGTGTTTCCTTCTTTTTTGTAGGAAAATGGGTAGGACAATTGCAAAGCTTTTAATATTTCATCAATGGATTCGTTAGTAAAATTGGCAGAATACAGATACTGCTGAACTTTTTTATCTGCTATGGTGATCGTCACACCGAATTTTCGCTCCAGTATATTTTTAATCTCCTCCATAGATCGCCCCTCAAAAATGAGCAGATCCTTCGTCCATGCTGTTTCAACAGCCTGTTTCTCATCATAGTAAGATAAAGGAACTACAGCTCCCTCCATATTTTTAGTAATTGCAGTCAGAGTAGAAGTGTCGGCTTTGGTTGTAAATTTTTGATTTACCTCTAATGTTTTATACACTTCATCTTTCCCGTTCTTATTTACGATGATTTGTACACTTCCCTCTAACAAGGAGGTTTCGCTAAGTCTGTCATTTTTATACGCCTTTACATTAAACCTTGTTCCCAACACTCTCACTTTATAATCTTTTACATGTACCACAAAAGGGAGATTTTTATTATGTGTCACTTCAAAAAAAGCTTCTCCATCCAGGTAAACGTCCCGGTTGGTATGGGCAAAACCTTCAGAAAGCTTCAAAGAGGAGCCCATATTCAGGGTAATGGTAGAATGATCGGGCAGTTCTAATGTTTTGAGTTCGCCCGCCTTTGATTGAACAGGACCAGCCGTTGATGCAATTGTTTCTACAGCCTTTTGACTGGTTACAGACTGCCGGGATTGATAAAAAACACCCAGAACAACTATCACGCAAGCTGCCGCACCTATAGCCCAGGTCCATTTTCTTTTACGGGAAACTTCACCGCGCGAATGATCTGCTGCATTCAATTGTTGGATAATCGCGTCCGGCACATAAAGCCCATGCCCGGTTTTATCTTCACCTGCGGACAACTCATTTTGTTTTTTCTGAAGCATCAGCTTCAGGCCGAGTACCAATAATCTTGCTTCTTCCACGGTGGGAAGTGCCTCGGGATGTTGCTCGAGGTATTCATCCCAGAACGACCTGTCACCTGTATCGGGTTGCATGCAGTAGGCAATAAATGAATCGTTGATAACCAGGTCTTCTACAGAATAAAGCATAATAGCAGCGCTCCGTTTAATTAAATAGACGGATAACCACTAAAAATCTAATCGCTTTTATTCAAAAAAATTCTGAGAAAATAAAATTCCGAGTAAAGCCGCTAATTTCAGGTTGGCTGCCTTGCCGGAATGATCTGTCAGGTTCCGCCGTAACAGCTGGATTCCTTTGGAAAGATTATTATAAATGGTCTGATAGGTAAAGCCGGTTTCTTCTACAATCTGTTCAGTGGTTAAACCCCGGTAGTATTTCAAATAAATGACGCGCCTGTAGCGGGCAGGTAGCTTTTTATAGGCATTGGCAATTTTTTCTACCAACGCAGCGTCTGACTCCAAATCTTCGATAATATCCTGTGTAGACGGCACATCGGGGGTTGCTTCAAATGCAGGTTTAGATCTATCGGCCCTGTACAAGTCAATTAACCGGTTTTTAAATGCAGTAAGCAGAAATGCCTCGGGATTTTTGATATCGCCCAGCTCTTTTTGCAACATATCCAAAAAGAATTGCTGTACGATGTCCTTCGCCTCTTCATAACTGTAGCCCTTTTGGCAGGCAATTGCCAAAAGTCGTCCCCTGTGATTGCAATACCAGTTGTCTATCATTCCCATGAAAATGGACCTCAATTGTCTTATCAAAGATAAGTGTAGAATAATGATCAGAAAAAGATCAATCGGTTGCGCACCCCTTAATGAAGCTTGGTGCCTGCTATTTGGATATTTTATATTTCAATACCCCTGAGTTTGCGGTACAGCTTTAAGGCGTACACATCTGTCATGCCCGATATAAAATCGAGCATACGCATTACTTTTTCATAGGGCGAACCCGATTCATCAAACCGGAACTGCTGAGGCAACAATTCCAGAACCTTTTTGTGTTCTTTATCCCTTATTTCCTTAGGCGTTAATGCCGCCGTGACGAAATCTTCCACCAGGCCCGACATAATACGGAAACCAGCGATCTCCAGTTCAATTACTTTTTTAGCGTTATAGATCTTCGATACGGATACTTCATTGATCCTTTTTAAAGCATCCTGCATTTCGGGTAGTGCATCCATCAAACTTTGGTTGAAGTTACCCGCCAGAATTTCATCTTTATGTTGCCAGAATACTTCCGTACACTTATTAATTAATACGTTGATAGACTTGGCACGCAGGTAAGCAATCGATTCATTAGGATCAGCACGCAGGTCTTCCGCAATTTGTTTTACACGTTCAATACTACTGGTATGGTGTTGTATGATAGCAATAAAACTATCACGCACTTCTTCATAGTCGAGCAGGCCCATACGATGAGCATCTTCAAAGTCTATAATATTGTAACAAATATCATCTGCTGCTTCTACTATAAAAACAAAGGGATGGCGCTTGTACACCATGAGTTCCTTCCCTTCATCAATCACCATATTTAATTCCTTTGCTATGGCCAGGAAAACAGGTTCATCAATATTAAAATAGCCGTACTTTTTTCGATGCGCCAACTTCTTATCACCTGATGCCAGTGACTCGCAGGGATACTTGATGATAGACCCCAATGTGCTGTAAGTAAGGCGGAAGCCACCTTTGGCCCGCCCGTTTTGATGCATCGTTAAAATACGCAGAGCATTGGCGTTGCCTTCAAATGTAGTGAGGTCTTTCCACTGCGCCGGTGAAAACAATTGCTTAAATGCGATATCTTCGGCCTTATCAGTATCTCTTTTCCTGAAATATTTTGAAATAGCATCCTCCCCTGAATGACCAAAAGCAGGGTTGCCCATATCATGCGCCAGGCAGGCAGCGGCAATTACATATTTCAGATTATTGTTGTAAAAGTCTGCGGCCCGGCTATCGGCGGCCACCTGGGGCAACTGCGCCAGTCGTTCTCCTATTAATCCTCCTAAAGACCGGCCTACGCTGGCCACTTCGAGCGAATGCGTTAAACGGTTGTGCACAAAAATTTCCTCCGGTAATGGAAATACCTGGGTTTTATTTTGCAAACGCCTGAAGGGACTTGAAAATATGATGCGGTCCCAATCTCTTTCAAAATCGCTTCTTTCATCTTCCGTTGTATATTCAATACCGTACCTTCTTGACGAAAAACAATTGACCCATTTCATTGCCATACTTAAAATTTGCTATACCAAAATTATAGGAAAGCAACGTTACATAGATGGTATGTTTGTTTTAATAGCGGCACCTGCTACCTGTAACATAAATAAACATACTGCCACTACAACTGTGCTTGCTGCAGTAACTCTCTTACCGTTTTCTTCACATAACCATTTTGAAAATAAGGATAGATATTTTCGCCTGGGCAGGTTGTCATTTTGCTATGGTCGCGGTGGGTTGAAATAGTTTCGGGGTCAATCTTATATTGAATACAAAAGTGAGCGATCAGCCTGGCAAGTACATCCAACAGATGCTGATCCATTTTTTGCTGACCATAATTGCCCAAAAAGCAGATCAGCAGGTGACCGGAAGGATCATACTCGGTATTGGTTTCGCCAACAGTAAGCGGGTTACGACCTTCATACACGGTTCCATCGGGAGCAATAAGATAATGATAGGGTATGTCTGTCCATTTCCGGTCTGGCCCCATACACCAGGTTTGAATATTTTTCAACCGGGTGGCTGCACTGGCGGTATCCGATAGCACCTTGCCTCCCTCGTGATGCACCGTAATGCGAACGGGCACCTGTTGCTTATAAGGGCGCGGTTCGCTGGCATTCCAGGCTGCACGAGATTCAATACGTACAATATCGGGAAAAATAGTTGTCTTTATGCTTTCATTACCCGATCGGTCTACAGCACTAACAGCAATACTATTCAGGGTATTTTTCCCTTCGCCGTTTTTTAAAGAGAGCGATCGTTCTCCGCTGTTCAGTATCTGATAACACCAGGTTTTGCCATATTGATAATATACCACCCATTGAAATACATCCCCGGCATTTTCGTGGGTCCAATTAACTATAACCGCATCCGGCTCTTTTTTAAGCATAATCCTGGGGGCTACAGGCGCAACATTATCGAGCCATCTGCTCGGCGGCACTAAAGCCTGCTTTTTATAGGGACCTTCCAGCAGAGCATTGGACAGTTTCGGATTTCTGGTAAGTGACGACATGCTCCAATGCACCACACCGCTGCTCTGAGGTGTAATGCCGCGGCTGATCATGATCTCGTTGATTACTTCTGTAGTATTTACGGAACTTGTGTCCCGGCCTACACTTATTCCCGGCCACAAATGCCGGTTCATCGTATTCTCACCCGACCACCAACCTAATAAAACAGGATAGCTTTGCGCTAAACGGCTGGTGGGCCAATACAGTTGAGGAGAGAAATAATCGATCCAGCCTTTGTTGAGCCATAATTTAGCATCGGCATACAACTCTTCATATTGATCGAATCCTTCAACAGAGGAGGGATAACCCGGGCGCCATATTCCAAATGGACTGAGCCCGAATTTCACATGCTTCTTTTCCTTCTTTATTTCTCCATATAAACGCTCAATAAAATCGTTAACACTTTTCCTGCGCCAATCGCCACGCGATAAGGTTCCACCCGCCTGCTGGTACTTTTTCCAGCTGGCCGTATCAGGGAAGTCCTCATTCTTGTTGTAAGACGGATAAGGATAGAAATAATCATCAAAGTGCACACCATCTATATCATAACGTTTTACGATATCCATCACTACATTTACACCATGATCCTGTGTTTCCTTCAACGAGGGATCAAACCACCAGTAACCTTCTTTTAAAGAAACAACCAGACCGGGTTTTGTTTTAACCAACGACTGGTCACTGATCGGGCCTCCGGCCACATGATGCGCCCGGTAAGGATTTAGCCAAACATGAAGCTCCAGCCCGCGCTCGTGTGCAGCTTTGACCCAGAATTCGAGCGGATCATATAAAGGCTCAGGAGCTCTTCCCTGCTGTCCGGTAAGATAATAAGACCAGGGCTCCAAAGCGCTTTTATACAACGCATCGGCCTGCGGCCTTACCTGGAAAATCACTGCATTAAAATGATGTTCCTTTAAAAAGTCGAGTAATGCTATGGCTTCCTTTTGTTGCTCGCCGGTAGAAAGGCCAGGCTTGCTGGGCCAGTTGATATTGGCAACCGTGGCAACCCAGGCTGCTCTAAACTCCCTTACAGCATTAGGAGCAGCGTTTGGTTGTATGCCTGCTGGCGGCGCGTGATGGGCAACAGGTTTCTGCGATGAGCAGGATATCATTGAAACTAAGGCTATCAAAGCAAAAAAAGATACACAGCGGGTAAACATATAACTGGGTTTAGGAAACTTAAATGTACTTAATACTTTTTATCAATGTTTCACACCAGCCAAATACACTAACTTCAGTTTGCAAATAGCCAACATGATTGAACTGATAAAGGGTGATATCACCAAAGTTGCAGTAGATGCCATTGTAAACGCAGCCAACTCCTCGCTGTTAGGAGGCGGAGGTGTGGATGGCGCCATTCACAGGGCTGGCGGCCCCGCCATACTTGAAGATTGCCGGAAAATAAGAGCCCGGCAAGGAGGCTGTAAAACCGGAGAGGCGGTGATCACAACAGCCGGGAATTTGCCTGCACTATATGTGATACATACCGTAGGACCAGTTTGGCAAAATGGCCGCCACGGAGAAGAAGAGCTGCTGCGCCTCGCTTATTACAACAGCCTTAAACTTGCCGAAGAAAACAATGTAACCAGTATTTCATTTCCTAATATAAGTACCGGCATCTATAGTTTTCCTAAGGACAAGGCGGCGCCTATTGCCATTCAAACGGTTCGGGAGTTTATACAGGCAAAAACCGTTATTCAAAAAGTGATTTTTGTTTGCTTTGACGAGGAAAACTATGTCCTTTATCAATCGCTCCTTAAAGAATAGACTATCAGAATGAAGCGTATTGCTTCAATACATGCTGTACGCTAATCAGTACCGCAGAAAATATACCTTCTCTTAGCCGTTCTTTAATTAACCCAAGCGTACTGTTGAAACGGTACGCTTGGGTTAGGTGACCTATTTGTCTATGTGTAGTATTATTGAATAACACTGATCGTATATTGGTAGCTATATTCTTTCTCCCTGAAACGATATGGATCGAGAGGCTTTGCTCCCCATGAGTTTAAACCACCCACTCCTCTCTGAAATAGATCTATATTCAATATAACACGATCGGCCGCCAACACATCTGAAGCATGCTGCTGTTTCTTGGTAGTGCCCGGGTCCCAATCTTCTGTGCGGTAATTGGTAGCGCTAACCGACAGCGGCTGCGCGCCTGTTATGCGTATGCCTTTGCCATCTTTATCTGTAAGTGTCAGCCAACGCACATCTGTTTTATTGCCTGCCTCCTGCGGGCGGTAATAAGGAAATGCCTGGTCTTCCACAAGGCCTTTCCAGATGCCTACAAAAGCATCCTGGTTACGATCTATATAGTTTTCCCAGGGTCCACGACCATACCAGGTAAATTTATTGAACCTGTTGGACAGTTCCATGTTCATTCCAAAACGCATTAATTCGGGTAACTCTGCAGACGAGGTCTTGTAATTTGCAGCGATCGTTAATGACCCATCAGCGTTAATCGTATAAGTTACATGAGTCACCGCTTCAATGCCGGTTGGTTTGATCTCATAGAGAAAGCTTATAGCACTATCATTTTCTTCTATACCTTTAAAGGTAGTTTTCTGATTATGCGACGCTGCATCCCAGAGGCGCAGGTTGTATTGAGCCTGCTCTCCAAAATCATTGTCGGTAGGGGCTCGCCAGAAATTTACCTTGGGATGTTTGCCAAACAACCATCCTATAGAAGTATTAAATGAAGTTAACCCTCTCCAATTCTTCTGAAATTCATAAGTAACCCCTTTTGCAGTTATGGTAATTTTTTCGCCCTCTTCTTTCTTCTCCCATTCCTTATTTTCTTTGGCATCATTGCCGGCAAAATAATTATTGCTGCTTAATGCAAACTCTCCTTTAGCAGCTTCAAAACCTTGGGGCAAAAATTTTGATGCTTCCTTTGTAAGAGCATATACATGCAGGAAATACTCATTACCCGGCCCTGTATTTATTTTAGGAAGATTAAGTTTCACTTCTTTCTTTGAATCGGCTGCTACCGTAACGTCAAAGCCTCCTGTTGTAGCTGTATCGCCATTTTTCAAAAGCACCCATTTGTAGGTGTAATCTTTAGGTGTGATGGGAACAAATTTAAAATCGTTGATCACATTAACTACACCATTATTCAGGTCCTTAGCTTCGAAAAGTATATTCTGATATACTTTCTTGACTATATGCGTATGTGGGAGATACTGTTGATCAGGTGTTATAATACCATCCATACAAAAATTTCCTTCATTTAGTTTGTTATATCCATGAAGATCACCCCCGTAAGCCCAGTATTCACGTCCCTGCTCGTCGGTTGTTTTATAACCATGATTATACCATTCCCATATAAATCCACCCTGCATATTTTTGCTGGTGCGCATCAGGTCCCAATAGTCCTGGAAATTACCCATACTGTTACCCATGGCATGTGCATACTCGCACATGATGTAGGGGCGTTTCAAATCCTTTGCAGCGTCACGTTTCATACTCTCCCACGATGGATACATATGACAAATAATGTCGGTATTGCGATCGCGCTGATAAGCTTGTTCATATTGCACGGGACGGCTTTTATCGCGGGCCTTTGCCCAGTCATACATAGCAAAAAAAGCCTTACCGTTACTGGCTTCATTACCTAAAGACCAGAAGATCACTGAGGCATGATTCTTATCCCTTTCGATCAGGCGCTTTACCCTATCCAGGTGAGCCTCCTGCCATTCGGGGAAATTAGAAACGTTATCCGGACCATAGCCCAGGCCATGCGATTCGAGATTGGTTTCATCTACCAGGTAAATACCATACTCATCGCACAGCTTATACCATAACGGTTGCTGGGGATAGTGCGATGTACGTACTGCATTAATGTTAAGCTCTTTAAACAACTGGATATTGCGCAGCATTACAGCAGAGTCTACCACCTGACCGGTGTTCGTATTAAACTCATGCAGGTTTACCCCTTTAAACAGCACCTTTTTGCCGTTAACCAGCACCTGCCCGTCTTGTATTTCTACTTTTCTAAAACCGATTTTGTGAGAGGTTGCTTCAATTATATGGTTTTGTCCATCTTTTAATGTGATCAGCATGTTATAAAGGTGAGGCGTTTCGGCCGTCCATTGTAAAGGACTTCTTACTATGCCCTCAAACCACAACGAATCTGTAGCGCCGGCTGGCACGGTCAGCTTCTTGCTTTGAGAAAATACTTTTTTTCCTGCTTTATCGAAGATGGATATTTCTACAGCTTGGGGCGCAGCACTGTTTCCATAGTTCTTAATTTTCACATCTGTACTGAACAAGCCATTTTTATAGGCAGCATCCAGGTCGGCATGTGAAAAGAAATCGAGTATGCGGGTTGGTGCAGTGCTATACAGGTACACATTACGGTTAATACCGCCCAGGCGCCACATGTCCTGGTCTTCCAGGTAAGTGCCGTCGCTGAACTTATGCACTTCACAAGCCAGCAGATTTTTGCCGGTCCGGATATAAGGCGTAATATCAAACTCTGCCGGGCTTTTAGCATTCTCGGTATAACCTACTTTCTTGCCGTTGACCCATACATACATGGAGTTGGTGCCGCCTTCAAAGTGAAGGAATACTTTGCGGCCATCCCAGTTTTGAGGAATATCAAACTGATAACGATAGGCGCCGGTTGGAGAATCGTCTTTATTAATGAAAGGCGGGTTTTGGGGAAACCCGAAACCTGTATTTACATACATAGGTATACCGAAACCATTGAACTCCCAGTTACCGGGCACGGGCATTAAAGACCAACCTGCCGACTTACCGGATATTTTATTACCTGCGCCTTTAGTAGAAAGCCCCGAAAGAATGCCAGTATTAAACGTTTCCTGAAAAAAATCAGCAGGTACGTCCGCTATCTTTTCAGTCCAGAAAAACTGCCAGTTACCATTCAAAGACTGGTAGTAGGGTGACGTTCTGTAAATATTCTGCAGCGCCTGCGCTTCTGTTGCATAGGGCAGCGATGTGGCCCTTGTATTTTCTTTGTTAATTGCAAATACTTCCGGGTTCTCCCAGTCGGGCTTTGTTTGGGCGTACACTCCTGCTATACTTAAGCAAACTAACAGTAATGACATTGCTTTTTTCATCTTCAATTATTTTTATGATATAAAGGTCTTTTCATTATCGGCAAACCGTTGTTAACGCATATTTAAACACATCATTTTATTCAGTCCATGTACCTGCTGCAGACAAACCGTCCCTTCTCATTTGCTCGATGAGGAGGCAATTAAACACATAGTCCCAACTGGAGGTAACTTCCGAATTTTGATTCAGTCCGTATGGCCACCAGTGCTGGGTGTCTCCGCTGAGCTGAACGCCGGTGGATTTTTGTATTTTATTCAGCAGCTCATTGGCAAAATTGCCCTGGTACTTGCCTCCCACGATTTTACCCGTCCACCAGCTGGTAGTGCCGGTTCCAAAAGTATGATTTAACTCATGTAACATAGTACGCAGATTCTGATACCCTTCTCCTGTTCCAAACCGCATCCAGCCTTCATTGTTCGCATCTGCTGTAGCCACTCCGGGCACATAGTTGATCCATACATGCTTTACTGCCGATGTATAGTTGTTGACGTACCATACAGCACTATCTATAGCTATTTGCAAACGGGCATAAGCCGCCTGTTCCGCAGCTGAAGGAATAGCTGATTTATTGAAGGTATAAGTAAGGTTGCCTTTACGGATGGTTTTAAACTTCATACCACTGCTGTAGCTGACACCTCCCCCATTCTTAGCATAAGCCCTAACATAATATGCTGTTTGAGGTTGCAAACCGGTTATAGCCCCGGTATATTTACCCAAACCTTTACCGGCATCAATACTTTTACTATCTGCTATGGTTGGATTTTCAGTAAGCGACCAGCAAAGGCCACGCTCCGTTACAGGGTCACCGCCATCCGTTGTTAGCTCCACTTCCCAGTGCGCCAAAGAACTACCAATAATGAAAAGCGGCGCTACATTAAACGTAGCTGAAGCTATTGATGCTGTGGTAAAAGACACTTCGTTGCCATAGGCCGCTCCGGCAGCATTAATGGCAAATGCCCGTACATAGTATTTGGTAGAAGCAGACAGCCCCGTTAACCTGCTGGTGAATGAGCCGTCACCGGAAGCCGTAGCCGTATTAAACTTTATATTATTTACGGTAGGCGAAGGAGTGGTACCCAACACGATACCTTTTTCTGTAACAGATCCTCCGCCACTGCTGGTTACACGGCCTCCACCCATCGCTTCAATAGTTGTTACCGTATGGATGTCTGCAGTGGTAATAGTGGCCAAACTTATTGCCGGAGCTATGGGTTCATCGGGAGTTTCCCTTGCCCCGTCTTCTTTTGAACAGGAGTAAAGGAATAAAAATGAATAAAGAGTTACAACAAATAAAAAACATCTTCTTAAGCTCATCGGTTATTTTATTAGTTACAAAATATCAAGGCAGAGGCCTAATTAAAAGAGTCTTTTGAAAGAATGTATTTATTCAAAAGACTCCTGAACTCTTAATGCCTGCAGCCAAATGATGTAATTATTTATCAACTGATGGATATTATACTTTGTGTTACTGGCATTAAATTACCGCCGCACTTATTTGTGCGGCGGCGACCTATATGTTACAGATATTGTATGGAATATAGTTTAACAGAAGCTATTTTCGAATACATACCGGTACCCGAAGTACCGGTTAGGCTACATACAAACCCAATAGAGACAGTTGTTGGCCCTGTTAATGTAAAATTCAATACTTTGCTTTCCAGGTTGGAAAAGGCAATGCTGCTTCCGGTAACATCAGCAGCGTTAGGCAGATCATTGCCTGCAGCTACACTTAGATACCTGGAGCCGCCGCTATTAAACTCATTCATTACTACGGCAAACCTATAGCTTCCTGCAGGAAGGGTTATTGTCTGGAATATTTTGCCATCTGTTACATTGGGGAGCCCCCAACCAGCCTCAAGCGAAATAAACCCTACATTGCTTCTTCTTTCATATCCGCCAAAGCCGCTGGCATTTTTGATAGCGGTATTGGAAGTCCAGTCGCTTAATATACCCCACCTGTTTCCACTGTTGATAGAGCTGTAATTTACATTGGGTCCAACATTTTTCAGGTACGTGGTGGTTATATCTGCCTGGCTGAACTTGGGTATATACCTTGTTGTAGAAGTTGTATAAAATGTGTCGATGGATAAAGTGTCTGGTATAAACATTGTCCGGAACTGTATGTCTGTTTTTTCCTTAAAATTATCCAGGCGGGTAAGCGCAGAGTCTACAGGAACTCTTAGAACCTTTTTTTCATTAGATGCGTCAGTATACGTCACATCTGTCGCGAATATACCGCTTAACCGGTCCATTACTCCCCATTCTATACTGGTAAGACCCGCCTCATCAGTAAAGGCGTTATTGATAGGCCTGTTAGACAAAGAGCTTATGTATCTGTCGCCATATGCTCTACCTGACTTATACGTTGGAACAGATTGGTTGCCGAGGTTATCATAAGTATAAATGGTGAAATTATGTACTCCTTCCAGCATATTTCTTAATTCTACTTTCAGGGTATCCACATTTTCGGTACGGGTCACCGGAATCACCGCCGAGTCTGCCCGGTTATTCCAGTATATTACACATTTGGTTACCTTAGGATCTGCGATAAGTAAGCCCTGAATAACCACCCTGTTTCTTCCTGAAAAAACCTTAATGGAATCCAGTTTTCCAGTGTAAGAAATTTCACCACCCTCTGTGAATTTCTTATAATCATCCTCCTTCATACACGATGGAAGCACTACAATTAGTGCACAAACCATCAATGCAAACATGACGTTTAAGTAAGGTATTTTTATTCTGTTCATCTGCATGAGTTTTTGTGTTAATAGTACTTATGATTAGCGGGGATCCCCAAATACACGTATTTCGGCGATGGCAAAATAGGTAGTGCCCTGCCAGTTCTTGATGCTTTTGATACGCAGGTATTTTACTTTCGGCATACCTGGTTCAAACGTATAACTTAAGCCCGCCCTTGCAACTTCTAAATCTTCTGCAGTGTTAACACCATAGGGTGTACCAGAAGGCTTTACAGATTTAAAAGTGCCCAGTTTTGTCCAGTTGTTAAAGCTACCGTCGGCAGGAGGATTGTTACTACCCCATATTTCAAAGTCCAGTAAATTACCCGCGTAGAAATAAGTACGGCCATTTATATACTCACCATAATCATATATCAGTACACGGCTAAGTGTGGCCAGTTTACCGATATCAAATGTGATCCATTGCGGTGTAAGTACTGCGGAGCTGGTCATGGTTACCGCCGGCCACCAATCTGCAATTCCATCCCACATGCCCGTCATAGGTGTTGATGCATGTAATCCAACGTCGCCGGGCAATGTAACAGCTCTAAAGCCCGAACGAGGAATCTCGGTTTCATAATACGGTGTTATTCGGGCAAAAAGCGTATCACTGTAATTCAACCAGCGATCTCTGACTGTAACGGCAAACCTTCTGGGTATAGAGTCATAACCCCTGATAGTGCGCATCACATCTTCCGCTGACGAATAGATATTATTGGTTGCGGGCTTTAGTTTTCCCGTACTGTCTTCTGCAAAAACCTCAAAAGCCAAATCCGCTTTGGATATATTTTTTGCAGCTACCCTGATACCACTAAAGTCGGGCGATATCGACAAGCTCCGGAAAACGCCCCATATGGGATTCTCCAGCGGCTTAACCTTTATCGTTACCGGATCTGATGCTACTTCGCTGCGATTCACCGCATATAACTTAACCTCATGCTCATCTGTATCTCCAAAACCTTCTACGGTGAGGGTTCGTCCATAGTAGGAAGCTTTCACTTCCATTTCTCTGCCCGAAGCCAGGTTGTAAACAGCCTTGATGTACAGCAAGTCTCTATCTGAAGGCAGGGCATAGGTAATGGTAGCACTACCAGGTCCCCCCGTCCATTGTACATTGGTTACCTTGCCTGGCGGTGTACTATTGCTCTCCAAAGGCGACAAAGTGGTTTCTTTTGCACAGCCTAATTCTATTAGCACTATCAGGCTGAGTAAAAATATTTTTGCTTTCTTCATAACTTAAGAAATTTTTTAATGGTGATCTTTTTACTACCAACCCGGATTTTGAACCAGACTTGGGTTAATTCTGATATCCTCTGTTCTGATAGGCCATAAGTAATCACGCGGCGAAACAAAGTTTTGCGTATAAATGGTACGCACCCGGTAATAGTCGGCTGTTTTATCCTGATATACACTCCAGCCTGTAATAGCCTGGTTAATAGATTCTGCAGCTTTTTTCCAGCGGCGCAGATCCCAGAAACGCTGCCCTTCGAAGGACAATTCAATACCTCTTTCCTGGTGAATGATCTCGCGCATACCATCTTTGGTGGTGTATTTGGATGGGTTGTTCGAGTACTTTGACCATGATGCTGCCACACCTTCCAGGCCTGCACGGTTTCTAATTTTATCTACATAAATTAAAACATCTCCAACCGGACCCTGACTTTCATTTAAAGCTTCGGCATACATCAGGTAGAGATCAGGCAGCCTGATTTCCGGCCATGGATAATCCCGATAGTTAATACCCTGGTTGCTATTAGTATGTGTAGCATTCCAGTCTACCAATTTTTTTACAAAGTAGCCGGTTTCATTTAAAAAGCCGAGGGCGTCCGTAGCACCGGAAGCCTGCGTGTATTTGGCTTCTACTACCCAGGTGTTTTCGTCGGAGTTAGATGGACTGTCGTACTTGTAATAAACGCCGCCATCAAAGCTCAGGAAAGCATAAAAACGCGGCTCCCGGTCGAAATTAATACGAGCTGTTTCATATCCCGGCTTGATATTAAAGCGCTCAGCATTAACTGCCAGACGGGTGGTGTAGCGGTTGCTGAAATCGAGGAGTTTGTCTTCGTTGATCGGTACGCCATTCTTAGAGTAAAACATTTCTACTATTTTTAAAGGCGCCGCATATTGCATCCTTGCCTGTCCACTTGCCTCGGCACCTGCTAACTTAGGCATAGCCCGCGCTTGCATATCAAAACCGGCCCGGCTGTTAGGATTGGCCCATACATGCTCTGTGCTCCAGCGTTCTGTCATCGCTGTGCGGAGGCGCAGTTGTAGCAGCGTGGTTTCAGACAACTGGAAAGAAGTGCCCAAAAATTGATGTAACATATGACCTGCTTCTTCAGCAGCATCAATGGCGGCCTTTGTGAACTGTGCTGCTTTATCCCATTTAGTTGCATCATATGTTGCGGGAAATAATGCAACACCTTCATGATCTTTAAAACTGGTATAGTCTGGATTACCGTTAAACAAAGGACTTGCAGCCAGCAACCATAATTTAGCTTTTATTGCTAAAGCAATCGGCCTGGTGATCCTGCCTAATTCAGTTGTTCTATCAGAAATAACCATTGGTAAACCGGGGGCAGCTTCATCCAATAATCCGGAAATATATTCGACACACTCGTCGAGAGGTCTACGTTTGATGCGCACTTCGCTTTCAGGCGCGCTGATATCAATATTCTGGTCTACTAATGGTATAGGACCATACATCCGTAAAAGATAGTAATGATAATAGGCCTTGAGGAATTTAACTTCCGCCAGCCATCGTGTACGCTCATCTAATCGTAGATCGCGTACTTTTGCAGTATTGCTTACATTTTCCAGGAAAATATTACAATTTCGAATGGCCTTCCAAAGTCCATAACGATCGCCTGGACCCCCACCCTGCCACCAGCCCCTCCATGCATCTAATTTAGGCTCAGCAGCGTTTTGTCCACCGGTTGCTATACCTGAAATATTCAATGTACCCCAGGCATAAGCGGTAAGGTCGCGTGGATTGCGCGGTAGCCAAATTTCGTCGCCTCCTAATAAACCTATATTGTAGGCTGGATCCCCGTTTCTGGGTATAAAAGAGTAACAGGTAAACAGGTATTTTTCCGCTTCTGTACGCATTGTAAAAGCGTTATCAATTACAGCTACGTTATCGGGCACAATGTCTAGGTATTTGTTACAGGACGTTCCTACTATCAGCAGAACACCACTCAACAGGGCCACCTGCTTTTTGCAGGTCCTGAAAGTATTTTTTAGAAACTGATATATTTTCATGTTGATATACTTTTAAGTAAGGGAATGATTAAAAACCAATTTGCAGGCCGAAATTGTATGCACTTTGAATAGGATAACCTAAACCCGAGCCGCCCATTTCGGGATCCCACATTTTAAAGTTGCTCCATACAGCAAGGTTGGTAGCATTGACATATACCCTCATCGTGTTAAGTCCAAATTTCCTGATAAGGCTAGGTTTAGGGTTGAAGCCCAGTTCTACATTTTTAAATCGCAAAAAACTTCCGTTACGCATCCACCATGTAGACGTTTCATTGATATCTGATCGCTCCCGGCTGTTGTTTACTACAAAGTTTTGGCTAAGGCGGGGCCATAAGGCGTACAGGTTACGATTTTCCTCACTCCAGTAACTATCCGCCACCACTTTTAACAGTGCGTTCTGGCTACCACCATTAAATACAAAAGGAGCTATATTTTCAGAGTTAATAAAGAAGGAAGATCTCGCTGAACCCTGGAAGAAAAAGCTAAAGTCAAAACTTTTGTAAGCAATGGTTCCGCCAAATCCATAAATAATTTCGGGCGAAGTTGGCAGACCAATAGGTACCATATCCTGGTTATTAATCACTCCGTCTCCATTAACATCACGGTACTTGATGTCACCCCCGCCATAAGATCCACCGTTGGCAATGCCTGGCGTACCTCCAAATTGGATCGGCGAGTTGATGGCTTCGTTGTCATCTACAAACAAACGTTCGGCGATATATCCATAACGTTGTGCCATAGAATTGCCAACGCGGCTCCGGTACCATTCATTCTCCGGATAAGAAGGCTCATCATATTTTAGTACTTTACTGGTAGCATAAGTGAAATTACCTCGCATCTGGGCACTCCAGCCACCTCCAAAGTCTTTGTTATAAGTAGTCATTACATCCAAACCCTGACTCATACCTTCGTTGGTATTAGCAATGATAGATGCCTGCAAACCCATAGTGGTAGGGATATAGGTGCGGCCGCTCAGAATATTGGTACGGGTATTACGATACACATCAATATTCAAATCCCATGCTTTAAACAAACGTAGATCAAGACCCAGGTTGATCTGCTCCGATTTTTCCCAGGTAATGTTGGGGTTTGCATAACGACTCACCAATACACCGGGCCGGCTATAACCATATAATTCACCGAAGGTCGCACCATAATCAAGATTATTCATTTGTACTTCTGAAAGATAAAAGAATCGATCCTCAGATCGGCCTATCTGATCGCTCCCTACAAAACCATAAGTAGCTCTTAGTTTAAAGTTGTTTATTACTTCAGTTAGAGGCTCAAAAAACTTTTCATTAGATACTACATAACCTAAACCAAAGGAAGGGAAGAATCCGAAACGGCTGTTTTCTGCAAAACGCTCAGATCCGTTATAACCAAAGTTAAATTCTGCTAAATACCGGGTATCATAACCGTAAGAAAAGCGGCCTGACAAGCCCTGGTTTCTGGCTGGTAAGGATAACTGCAAACTACCCATGTTACCAGAAACATAATTACGCAGTGTAGTGATTACCATACCGGCTAACGCATGCTTGCCGAAAGTACGGTCGTAATTCAATGCCGCTTCTGTGTAAAATGTTGCTGTTACATCTTTTCTCCCCGGCATATAATCTAAATATTCGGTACCGGTCGTTCCTATAGAACCCTGCCCCCCTCCATTTAATCTTAACAGGGAAACTTCTCCCTCGGGTGTTACCTGTGTGGTATAATAATAAGGATTAAATGATCTGGATACGCTGGTATAAGATTCCCGTCTTACAAAAGACATTAGCCGCGCATTCAGACCTTTTGTTATCGCGTTGAGGTTTTGCTTTAGCTCAATCTGAGCCTGAACATTGGAACGGTTATACTCCGAATAACCTCTCACCATTTCGGCATAAGGATTTACGTATAAACCTTCGTTGGGTGCAATAGCATTACCAAATAAAGGATGGGTTGCAAATTCAGACATTGACTGGGGATAGATTGCCGGGAACATTACGGGATTAGACCAGATTGCCTGATTGAAAATACGTGCTCCGCCGCCGATTTCGTTACCATTGTTATCACGTCCCAGCAAAGGACCTTTGTAATCATCAAACTGAGCATACACCCTGATTGCAGCATCCGTTGTTTGAGTAAGTTTTAAATCGACATTTGAACGCACACTGTAATTGATCAACTTCACATTGCTATTAAAGTTGTTGAGTTTTTCTGTTTTCAATACCCCATTATCCACGTTAAATGTTCCACCAATATAATATCGTGCTTTTTCAGACCCTCCAGATAAGGTGAGGTTATTTCGTGTATTAATCGTGTAGGGTTTAATTAATTGCTCGATCCAGTTATTACTTGGGTATAACAGCGGGTCTGCGTCTGGTTTTGCGGTAGCATCAATTTTCGTTTGCAGATACGGCAATGGCGCCAAGGGGTTGCGGGTAAGTGCCGCTTCATTGGCTAATGTCATATAAGTGATATTATCAGCAAACTCAAAATTTCGTGTGTTGGAGGATCCCGTAACCTCTGAGCGTAATGTAAAATTGGTTTTGCCCGCCTTACCGCCTTTGGTAGTAATCAACACTACACCATTAGCGCCACGCGCTCCATATACCGCGGACGCAGTTGCATCGCGCAACACACTAAATGAGGCTATATCATCAGGCTGTAAACGAGCCATATCCGTGTTGCTCGACTCTACCCCGTCAATCAATATTAACGGGTCTTGTTTACCGGTACCGAATGTGCCTAATCCGCGGATGAAGAAAGATGCATTATCAGCACCTGGTTCCCCACTTCTTTGATAGGCAATCATTCCACCTACCCTACCGGCCATCATAGTGGTGAGGTTACTGGTAGGTCCTTTTAATTCTTCCGGGTTAATGGTTGAAATAGCACTTACCATACTGGAACGTTTCTGCTTGTTACCAAAAGCTGTTACAACCACTTCATCAATAGTCGTAGTTTGAGCAGTGAGCACTACATTGATAACAGGTTCACCCTGTACATTCCGCTCTACACGAGCATAACCCACTGCAGAAAACACCAGCGTGCCATTGGCGGGCACTTCTAACTGGTATCCACCATTCTCCCTGGTTAATGTAGCCCGGGTAGAGTCGCTTTTCAGGAAAACGGTAGCATTGGCAAGCGCCGCTCCTGCATCTGTAGTAACAGTACCCTTTACTACAATGTTTTGCTGCTGCGCAATAGCATCTCCCTGTATCATAAAGGCGAGACCAATTGCAAGCAGGCATCTAAAGTAAAATCGAATAAGCATACCTGATTTGTAAGGTTTTAGTGAAAAATAAAATTTAGCTCCGGGACGTTCATGAAAGCACATACCTTTCCCTGCCAGCCTTTAGGCCGGTTTTTTTGTGGCATCGAAAAAGAACTTTATCTACCTGCTACAGCAAATGGAAAAGGTTATTATCTCTCGGTAGTTTTTAGTTTCAACACGTCCTGTATCATCAAAAAGTTTGGTTTATAATATAAGTTCTCAATCCTTCGTTTGTTTGTTAAATGCAAGCTCCTGTACAATATTTGTCAATTATACTTTTATAAAAGTATTCCTATTTTTTTACTCACCATTGTTAGATTTTAACCGTTGTTAACCAAAATTTAACTCATGCATCAGCCACATCTTTTTTCCTGTAATGCAGCATCCACAACACTTTCACCTTTAGCCAGCATACTGCCAGTGCGGTTGCGCAACAACCATTTCCCGCCTCTCAAAAGCGGCAGTTATCTTTTATCGTTTTATATGAACAATCGCTATTGGTATATCTAATAATTCGATAGAATATTTTTGGTGTTATTTACAGTTTTTGCACTTATGAGTTATTCATATAACATTCCCGAGGAGGTCTGTTTTAAGACTTTTATTTTTAATGGCAAGACATTGGGGCCATACCCAAACCAAAATAACGGAGGAGCGACGTAATAATATCCGCTGAAATTTGCGCCGTTTTCATATACAGCAAATCGGTAATGAAAACTTGATCTAGAGGAAATATTATGATACATTGCCCCAAAGTCAAGAGATACAAATACCTCACCTTGTGACGGCTTTGCGGACATTAAAGCTGACGATGGGGCGTATCCTAAGTTAAGTGGTGTAAAAATACCTGTACTTGCGTTATAATTCCCTACCTCTATATTGAATGTATAGTATTTTTCGTCTGATCTGTATTCTTCGGGCCAAGTGAAATAGGCGGAAAAAACATGAAAATAGGGCCAGCTCGAGGAAACCGTGTAGTTCGGATAACAGTCTATAAATTCGGGTAGCTCTTGTAATCTAACTGATGATTCGTACACAGGTAGATAAACAAATGATTTGGCAACTGAATAAGTTGAAGTAATGGAGTTAGAGCTAGTCACAGTAATTTGTAACTCTAGAGTAGTTCCATGAGTCAGAACCGGAACATTAAATCCAAAAACATTTCCCCCTGCAGACAACATTGTAGATATACAATCGGATGACGAAGCCCCTGAAGATAAACAAATTGTAGCTGGACGGCTAATGCTTGAATTATATGTGAATGAAACTTGTACATAATACCCACTAGTAGTTTGAAAGAGCTCCATGTATGCTCCAGAAAAAGGAGAAGCTGTAGAACTAGACGAGGCTATTAGCTTTGGAGTTATCTCATTTACGCCCCTATCCGCTACCGCAGCTTTTTTTAAGTGATCATTTGTAAGTGTTTCTTTCTTAGAACATCCGGTCATTAAAGCCAGAAAGAAAGCAATGAATACACAGATGTGTTTTTTGGTCTTGTACATATTGATTTTTATTTTTTACAAATAGTGAAATAGTGCCAACCTAAAAAAACTTTTTATTAAAATTCTAGTACGGCAAATTCGAGGCGCAGCTAACTTCATTTTATACAAATTTTTTCTCAATAAATATTATCGTTTAAGCTTCTGCAACGGATTAATAGTTTATACATTGTAAATTCCAATTATCAAACTGCACAACTATCCTTTTTTTATCTACTGAAATACCAGAAATGGGCGCCAATTCATCATCCAACCAACGTTCGCCTGACTTCTTCCAAAGCATCAGTGTTATATATATTTGTTCTTTGCCGGCAATAACGCTAGTTGCCGTGTTAATCACACTACTTTGCTCACTTTCCGGATGTACCCTTTTTGTATTTACATCATACACCCGACTCCATCCCTGGTAACTAACCATGGCCAATTGATAAACACCATTATCTATTATTACCACCTCTTTGCCTTTTACTTTCCTGCGTGTGGTTATGATATCTTTTTTCAACCGTGGCAATGCATAATGACCTAATCTTATCTCGGTGGCAACCGGTGAGCTGATCTTATCAACCCTAAGGATACCATTGGCAAGAGGTATATCAGCCAGGTTTAATTTTATGCCGGGATTCGTTTCCAAAACGGCATCGCGGTAATAAATACCCTGTTCAAATTTTTTAAAATCGTAAAGCCGTAGCGGCTCCCATTCATTCTTTTGATTTTTGACGAGGTAGTTCATAGATACCACACCATCCACACTATCGGCCTGCCAGGGAAATGCACTGTTGTAAGAAAGCCGGTTATAATTTTCGCTGGCGCGAAAAGTTTCCCAGGCACCTATCAACTTTACCTTGCACCAGGCCCTGATCTCAGAAGCGCCTATATTAGGATAGTCCGTGATCAATATATTCGAACTATCTGCAAAATGATTAACTACTTCTCCTTTTTTCATCTCGTTTTCCCAGGCACCATCATTTTCAGTAGCCGTCCAGAAAGGACTATTCTTTGGTAACATCAATGCAAAAAAGGCTTTGCCCATCCAGTACACACTTCCGCGGCAACTGTAAGGTTGAACGGCAGGTTCAAAAGAACCATACACTCCTAGTGTGGGTACATTGTTCTTCATAAAATCCGGGTGTGTTATAAACTGCTTCATTACACCCGAAGCAATCCGCCGCATCCAGCCATAATTAACAGCAGGATCATTCTGCAAACCCATCAGTGCGAACGGAACAATAGCGCCGATCCTGTAAGTCATGCTCCGGCCCCAAACAATCATCTTCCCATCTCTCCCGAACATATACGGATATTCCTTCTTGAGGTCGTCAAAGTTTTTAAGAAATTTCTGTGCATATTCAGGATAGTATTTCTTTCCAAAATATTCGGCCCATAGGGGACCATACATCTGGAAGGCCCACATGCTGTAATAGTCATACGCCGGGTTATCGTTATACCAGCCTGCACCCCTGTAATGCTCCAGGGATTTATCAAGGTATTCAACTAATAATTTTTCATTGACTTCATAACCCTTTTCCTTGAAAAAGCTCAATATAAAAATGTTAAAGAACTTCCAGTTGGAAGGCACCGTTTTACCATCACCATAACTGAGCATGGTATGCGCCAATAAATCTTTTTGCTCTTTGGTTAAAGGGTCAAACAATACTTCAGGCACATAAAATAAGGATACCGCTAAAGCGCCAAACTCCACCAGTATCTGGCTGGGACCACCATTTTTTTCCTGTGGTTTGATATAAGATTTGCTTTGCGGATTTAGCAGGTTTAATATCTGGTGTCGATAATAATCAACCACCCTCACATTATTCAATACAAGATTTGAATCTTCCTTTAATAAAGGAGCCGCTATAAATAGTGTACGGCTCAACCCTTCCAGTTTTTCTGTTGGCACCTGTGAAGCCTGCCTGGGATAGCTCTTACCCGGCTCTTTGGGAAACTGCATGGGGTCATTAATATTACCTACATAGCTAAATGCCCCCCTGAGCAAATACAACCCCATTTGCTTCCAGTGCTCGCGGGTCATGCCCGTGTGCGGGCTTATTTTATAGTCAGGGTTGGCAATCTTAAAAAGCGGTTGATTAGCAACCCTCTTTTGCTGCAATGCCTTCTCCCACGAATCACCCGCCTGCGATTGAGCTATACTACACATGCCGAGCAATACTACAGTCAATACAACCGATCTGGTATATATGATGTTATTGATCACTGTCTTATTTCTTTTCTAAAAATTTATACATTTCTGTTGCGGCCAATAAAAAAGCGCCTACACCAAAACCTGCAGTAGAATCTTTATTAACTACCTGGCCAGGTATCGCCCGCTCTCCTATGGGTTGCACATAGCCTATTTTACCATCGGGCTGTACGGCAGTTTTTGTAAGGTAGTTCCACGCCTTCTGTATCGTAGGCCAGTACGCCGCTTTATCCAGGTAACCGTTATTCATACCCCATAACAAACCAAAGGTAAAAAAAGCAGTGCCGCTGGTTTCCGGTCCCGGCGCATGTTGCGGATCCATCATGCTGCGTGTCCAGTATCCCTCTTCCTGCTGCAGGTTTTTTATTGTCTCCGCAAGGCCTAAAAATTTCTCTTCATACGCTCTCCGGTTCTTATCGCCTGCCGGAAGGTCTTCCAATACTTTTGCAAGAGCTGCTATTACCCAGCCATTGCCTCTTGCCCAAAAATCTTTTTTACCATTAATGCTTTTATGTTTGGGATAAATATACTTCGCATCCCTGTAGTATATTTTTTCTATTGAATCATACATAATACTATTTGCGTAGGCAAAATAGTCTGCCATCTTATCCAGGTATTGAGAATTGCCGGTAATATGATACATTTTGACCATTACGGGCATTACCATATATAAGCCATCAGCCCACCACCAGTAATCGTTTTGTGCAGTGCTCATCTGGTACTCCATTACTTCCCGGGCCCTTGCTATCTTTTTCGGATTTTTTATTTTATCCAGGTTATACAGGTCGATATAGGTTTGAAAACATACCTGCCAGTCACCAAACAACACATGCTTATTAGTTTCACCATAGTTATATTTCCACTCTGCTTTGTTGCTGGAGGTAGCCCCCATCCACTGATTTTTTTCGGCCCATTTTTGGGAATAGGCTTTATAGCTTTCGTTGTGAGTTAGTTTATACGCTGTCATATTACCTGTATGGTAAGCAGCTACATCCCAGAAAGCCCAGCCCGGTTTGGTGTGATTGCTTTGCCAGTAATAATTTACTTTTTGAATACAAGACAAAACCTCTGCCCTGGACGGGTGTTTACGCTCGAGTGTATCTGAAGTATCGTTTTTGTGCTGAAACAAAAATGCTATAGCAATAATTAAGAACTTTAAATTCATAAATAATTAGTTTGGAGCCGATTTAGATTTAATTGCTATGTTGAACAGCTCCTATTTATGTTTGCAATGTCTCTCTTTAAGTCAGGAAAAACAGGGGCAAATTCATTTTTGATAGGGTTAAATTCACTACAACAGATGCATGGAGTGCAAAAATTTTTTCCTTTGTAACAGGACATATAACAGAGCTGCCTCAATATTGGTTATAAGACTAAGACAGCCCTGTGATTATCCTGATATACATGCCTTAAAATAACGAACGGAAACTATTGAACTTTATCTTCATCTGCTACCGCTTCTTCCCAGGTAGCCCATTTGGATGTGTTTGCGTTATAGCCGTCGTAGCCAAAATTTTGGGCTAACTGACCTTTGTTATTAGCAGTGATTGCTGAATTCGGAATCGGCCAGTAAAGATTATGCTTAGCCATCCTGTAGTTAATAGTACGGGGTCTCACTGCAATCTCTCCTTTATTATACATACCGTAACGCACTACGCGCTGATACCAATAACTACCCCCCGAAGCACCTGTTCCTTCCTGCTTGTCGTAAGTATTAACATCATAAGTATTGCCCCATTCGTCCGGCTTTCCACTCAAGGCCAAACAATAAGAAACACGGCTTAACTCCATATGCCTCCACTCTTCTAGGTATAGCTCACGAGCTCTTTCGTCCATAATTTGCCCTATAGTCACTGTGTTGTAAAGCTGTGTACATCCAGCTCTTTTGCGAACCTCGTTAACATCGGCTGCGGCTCCCCCGGCATCTCCCAAATAATATTTGGCTTCGGCCCGTAACAGGTATGTTTCTGCCAGGCGATACAAATACCAGTCGGCGTTACTACCATTAGTAGCGCCGTTAAACTGGTTGGCACTCTGATTGGCCTCGGCTACTACATCCTGCAGGTAGATTTTATAATGGGGCCAGTCAAACCATACGCGTAACGAATCGGTGCATAATAGAGCCCCTGTAGTAGGATGTCTGAACAAAAGGTTTTTACCAAACCAGGTACTTGTAGGGTCGTTGTATTTAATAGAGTCCATTCTTCCCCAGTTACCCACCGCACTATTATGCCGAAGATCACCCAAATCATTTTGCCCGTTAACATTCCACATTTCATTGGTTGCAAATGAAGTTAATCGCCATGTTCCAATACCGCGACCTATTGCTCTTATGTAGTCATAGTTTTGCCGGTAGCTACCATTATTACGTGCATAATTTTGTACGGCCTGTTTACCATCAGGTGATTTCAAATCAGAGCCGCTTGTGTAACTTGGCCCGAAAATCCTAAGTGTTAAAAAGTCGATCATCGACTCCGCCGTTGCTCCCCGGTTGGGCATACCCATTATCACCTCCCTGTTGGCTGCAATAAGTTTATTTTCGGGGCGGTGTAAATCCCATATTACATTACGTGTTACCTGCCAGGTTTGAGGTGAATAGGTATTTACAAAGGTTCCGAAATCACTTTTCATCAATTCGTATCCGGATTGATTAATCAGTATATCTGCCTGATCTTTTGCCTTTTGAAACTGGCCGGTGGCCAAATAGCACTTTATTAAAAGCATGCGACAGGCTCCTTTGTTCACCATGCCTTTATAGATCATATCCTTTTGCTCGGGCACCCACTGCACAGCAAACTCCATATCCTTCGTGATCATCTGGAGAATGGCTTCGCGCTTGGTTGATTTATAGTTTTGTTTGGGAACCTCTAAGATCTTTGTTACCAATGGCACATCTCCAAATTGAAACACCAGAGAGAGGTAGCGATAAGACCGGTGAAAATAGGCCCTTCCTAAATAAGCATTCTTCGTAGCCTCGTCGAGTCCGGTCACATTATTAATAAAGCTTGGAATGGTATTCGCGTATTTAATGCCCTCATAGGTCTGGTCCCAGAAATAGGTCGTCCAGTTGCCTGCATCATAACCAGGGCCTCCAATTGGAGTCAGCTGCGTAGGTATATCCGCAAATAACGCTGCATCATCCGTTTTTGATGCCACGCTGAGTTCTGAGAAAAGATACTCTGTGCCGATTGGAACAGAAATGTTACGATTCTCAAAGCTTGTCCAGTAGGTACGGATATGCCGGTCGGCCATGGCCAATGCTGCCTGTAGTCCGCTTTCCGTACTAAACGTGGTGGTGGGCTCGTAAAAAGATAATGGGTCAGGTTTTAAAAACTCTTTAGAACAACCACTTAAGAACACTGCGCTTCCAATGGTGGTGGCAAGCGTAAGTGCATATAATGCTTTTTTATTTTTATATATCGATAAATTCATGTCTGTATGTTTTAGAAAGTAACATTTAAACCCAATGAAAAAATACGTGTGGCTAATCCTCCTGTTTCGGGATCGCCATACTCCCAGTCTTTTTGCCATACGGCCACATTGCGTACAGATCCGTATATTTTTACATTTGACATTTGATATTTACTTGTCCACGTTTTAGGCAATGTATAACCCAACGATATACTTTCAAAACGAATAAAGGAACGGTCGTAAACTTTGCCGGGGGAAGCCACACCACCCGGCCCCTGGGCGTCTAGTCTTGCGTAATCATTGGTTGGGTTTTGAGGTGTCCAGTATTCTTTGGTAAACGTGTTCAGACCATTGGTGATCAACGAACCATCATTATCGCGATTCAGATAGTTCCAATCGATCGACTTATGACCCATGTAAGAATATAAGTTAAAAGATAGCGCCAGAGATTTCCAAAAAGTGAAATCGTTACGCAACTGCCAATGCACCGGTGGAGCTGTAGGTCCCATGAACTCCCTGTCCTTATCATTATATACCGGGGTAGTTGAGCCATCAGCGTTCTTCTTGTCGTCTGCAGTATAATTATTTGCTACTTTAGGATCGCCGGGTTTTTGGCCGTATTTCTTGGCCTCTTCTATTTCGTTCGCCTGCCATATACCTGTTACACGATAGTCCCAGATAGCACCAATAGGCTGACCAATAAACCAACCATTGGTGTTGTCATTCATCTCCCTTGTACCAATTACGTTTCCTGCCGCATCCAGCACGTTTTCATATTGATAATACAAGTGTTTGATCCGGTTTTTATTATAGGAAAAATTCAACGTGGTGTTCCACTCCAGTGTATTGCTTTGCAAATTCAGTGTGCTAATAGTAAACTCAACACCTCTGTTAGATACTTCACCCAGGTTGGTGGCAATGCTATTGAAACCAGAGAAACCTGGAAGTCGCTGGCTCATGATCATATCATGCGTGTTCATAACATAATACTCAATGCTACCAGATATCCGATCGTTTAAGAATCCATAATCCAGGCCTACATTATAAGCTGCTGTTTTTTCCCACTGCAGGTTAGGGTTAGCCAAACGATCGACAGACAAGTAACGCATATTTACAAGTGCTCCTGAACCGTCGAGATAGCCCTGGAAGCGACCTGTACCTGATCCCAGATTTGCCAATGCTATATAAGGGTCTGCCAAAGCGCGGTTACCATTCTTACCATAAGAAAGACGTAGCTTTCCTGTGCTCATGGGCTCCCAATTAAAGAATTTTTCATTAGTGAACGCCCATGCCAATGCTACAGAGGGGAAAATACCATAAGGATTATTAGCACCAAATGCCGAATATCCATCGCGACGCACGGTAGCAGTAATCATATACTTACTATCATAGGAGTAGAACAAACGTCCAAATAATGCGTTCGCTGTCTGGCGGGAGTCGGAAGATGAAAAGCTGCTCCTTGTTTTGTCCCCATTGGCCGTATTATGAAATCCCAAAGCATCTGAAGGCAGGATGTTACGGGCTTCAATGCGATCCTGCCAGTATCTGCGCTCTTCGGCTTCCTGTACAAGGGTGAGATTCACCCGGTGTTTTTTTGCAAAAGTCTGCTCCCAATTGATCGTGTTGTTCAGTGACCAGTCAAATCTTTTGGCCTGCTCCCGGTTAACCAGCCCATTGTTAGATGCTTTCCAGTCAGGGTGTTTTGAAGATTCAAAATAACGGTCATAGAAGAACTGGTAACGTGGTGATGCATTGAACGAATAGGTGATATTGAACGGTAGTGTTACTTTGGCAGTAAGAATACTGTTAAGCACTGTGTAGCCTTTTTCCAATTCAATGAATTGCTTGTTAAAATCGAAATTGTAGGCATAACCCTGATTCTGTCCCATAGGGCGGTGAACCAGGTTACCCGCCGAGTCCCTGTAAGAAGCATATGGGCTCAGGCGTATCTGGTTATTGTCCCAATAATTAAGGCCTAACCCGGGCTGTAAATCTCCATCACTGCGATCCTGGAAATTTACATTGGCTCCCACCTGTAGCCATTTAGTTATTTTTCCATCCAGCTTCATATTGGCGCGTGTAGCCCGGTACACATTCCCAACAACAGCTCCTTCATTTTTCAAATGACCAAACGATAAGTAATAATTCATCTTTTCGCTGGCTCCGGATACGCTGGCATTATAGTCTTGGTTAAAGCCGGTACGAAACGTGTGGTCATACCAATCGAAAGTTTTGCCTGCCACATAATTAGCAAGTACAAGATCATTCAGGTTGAGACGCCGCGCGTAGATGCTGGCATCAGATTCGCCCGCAGTATTGGTAGTATAAGCACGCCACTGCTCCAATGTAATCCCGTACTGAGAAAGATTATCAGGACTGTCATAATACCCCAGCTTTCCTTTTAATGTACCGGTTTGATAGGGCTCATAGTCGCCCGTTGCTGCATTAACCCCATAAGTGTCTTTTTTATACCAATCTTCGCGAAACTGCATGTAACCATCAGGGCCATATACCCTGCGATAGGCACTTTTCGTTGTAAACCCGGCATTGGCACTAACATTAATGACCGGCTTACCAATCTTGCCTTTTTTCGTGGTGATAATAATTACCCCATTGGCGGCCTGTGCACCATAAACTGCCGCCGCCGAAGCATCTTTTAATACATCGATCTGGCCTATGTCATCGGGGTTAATTTCGGATAGCTCTCCATAAAAAATCATACCGTCTAAAATGATTAATGGATTATTATGCCCACCGGCCGTATATACCGATCGCTGGCCTCGAACCTGGAGGGAGCCCCCTCCTTTTGCTGACGGGTCGTATCCTACCTGCAGGCCCGGAACACCACGAAGAATATCCTGTACGGTATTAGGATTGGCATTGGCCATATCGTCAGGCTTTATCTGCACTACCGATCCGGTCAGATCCTTTTTTCGCATGGTGCCATAACCCACAACCACCACCTCGTCCATAGACACATTCGATGCTGCTAACTCAATATTGATGACGGTATTGTCTCTTACTTCTACCTCCTGCGAAACATAACCAGTACCCGAAAACTGAATCTTATCGCCCTTTTTTGAATTAATGGAATATGCCCCCTGGTCATTGGTAACGGTGCCATAGGTGGTACCTGCAACTACAACAGATATGCCGGGGATAGGAGCTCCGTCGGCTTTAGTAACAGTACCCTGAACTGTAACCTGTGCATTAACAATAAGCGGAAGTGCCATTAACAGAAATACCAGGACACCACAATTCAGTAGCTTTAATCGCCGAAATCTTAATTTGGCTTGCATAAACAATCGCTTTTATATTTTAAATGAATACTACGCTAACCAGCTAAATCATCTTAGCTCGTATTGCGTGATGAAAATAGATCATGATATACCCTGGACCGGGGGAGAAATCGTTATAAAAGAGGGGTGATTTTAGTACGGACGAAAAACCTTTATTTATTGTAAAGGTCTAAAAATCAACTTATAAAGGAAGGAGGGATATCAACATCTGTTATACCCTATGCTAATTTTTCAGCAGGTTGCCAACTATGTTGACCCGTATGGGCAGTAGCGTCGCGATAAAGACTTAGCTTCTTTTAAGAAACATAGTAAGCCTGGCACTGTTACAAATGCCCAGGCAAAAACCCTACATGTTCAGAGTGTGCGCTTTCTAACGCTTATCACTCACTAACATTTATTACTTTTTTTGATATACCCTTACATAGTCCACCTCGTACCGACTTGGAAATTCAGTTGTTGAAGGGTCACCGCCATTGTCACCGCCTATTGCCAGGTTGAGCAGTAAATAATGAGGTTGTTGAAAAGGATTAGTGCCATCGGGATTATTCGCATCAGTTAGCTTTACCTCGTTCAGCAGCAGGTCGTCTACAAAAAGTTTGATAGAATTTTCATCCCAATCCATACGCCATACGTGAAAATCCTGGTCCCAGTTGGGTTTAAACGAGTTGACCGGTTTATGGGTGCTGAACCACTTGGCATTCCAGCGTTGATTGGTACCCGTTGCCACATTGGCCAGGATATCGCCTTTATAATATTCCATGATATCAATCTCTCCATTCCAGGGCCACTCGCCATTTACACCCAATGTCCATATGGCAGGCCATAATCCCGGCTTTGCTATAATTTTAGCGCGAATTTCAAATCGGCCATATTGCCAGGTTTTAGAATGGCGGGTATTGATGCTGGCAGATGTGTATTCAATCTCCTTTCTTTTTTCCCGCCAATCGCTACTTCCTTCTTTGTACCTGGGATTGGTTTTGGTTTCCCTGCGTGCCTCAATGATGAGCTTACCGTTTTCGCACCAGGCATTTTGTGGCTGGTACCATTGCAGTTCGTTATTGCGCACAAAGCCTTTTTCGAATTGCCAAACCGTTGTATCTACAGCACCACTTTTATCGAACTCGTCTGACCATACGAGCTTGTAATCATCACCCTTTTTCTTTACGTGGCCGGAATCATCCGGGCTGCCGATAGCTAGTAACGAACCAATAATCAGGGAAATCATTGTAATATCTTTTTAAATAACTGTTCTGAATTTGTTAGAGTGTTATAGTTACGCTCTTTAACTTAGGCGAGGTGAATACTATTTTAACCGGACCTGATTTTTGATTTTTCTTCACATAAGCCAATAATCTGCCTCGGAATGTTTTCTGTACATTATCGGTATAGTCCCCCATATCGCTGTTATCACCGGCTTCAAGGCCGAGTAAGGTTCCGCCTGTTACCGTACAGGTTATGTCGGCATGGGTCGTATAAACAGGATTACCCTTTGCATCTACCAGTTGTACCGCTACCTGTTTAACCGCGTCATCTTTTTTGCTATCATTGATCACTTTTAAGGCAGTGGCCTCACCGGCAGTTGCCACCGCATAAGTAACTACTACATTACCGGCCGCATTCAATCCCTCCACTTTTAATGTACCTGGTTTAAACGGAACATCCCAATAGGTAATACCGGTTTTGGTATCATAGTTTTTAACATCCCCCACAGGTTGATTATCAAGCAGCAATCTTGCTTTAGCAGTATTGGTATAACAAACCACTCGCACGGTTTGCCCCTCTTTATTGTTCCAGGATGCCCAGGCATCTACGGATAATTCTTCTCTCCTTCCTTCTGATTGCGACAAAACATCCTGTGTATTGTTAGCGCCTTTAACCGGGTAAGTGCCCAAGTAAGCAACAGGCTTTTCACTCCATAAGGATTGCCTGAAATAACCTCTTGGTTTAATAAAACCGCCGAAGTCTAATAAGCCCGAATAAAAGCCACGCGATGGCCATCTGCCCGATTCTCCCAGGTAGTCGATACCTGTCCATAAAAATTGCCCGAATATGTGTTCGTTATCCGTAACCGCTTTCCAGGCGCTCAGATCGTGGCGGTTTTCACTGCCGAATATGACCCGGTTCGGGTATTTTTTATGATCGCTGCTATACCGATTCTCCGTATAGTTATAGCCGGCTATATCCAATGCTGACGGGTATTCTGTTTCGTTAGACATAGCAACGCCGGCCAGTCCTGCAGTTACCGGGCGCGACCTGTCGTATTGTTTCACCACAGCCGCCAGCTTTTTCGCAATTACACCCAGGCGCATCGCGTCCGGTGCATCTTTTTTATAACCGCCGAATATTTTTTGTGTAAACCCTGTTTGCGCACCGCCATCAAGCACCGGATGTGAATAAGGATCATTCGGATAGTCTACCTCATTGCCAATGCTCCAGGCAAATATGGAAATATGGTTCCTGTCTCTGCGCACCATATCTCCCAGGTCTTTTTCGCCCCACTCCGGGAAAAAATCATAAGCGCCCTGGTAGCCCGGTGTACCTGCATTCCAGCCTTCGAGCCATTTACGTTTCGGAAATTCCCATTCATCAAATGCTTCATCCATCACCAGTAACCCCAGCTCATCACAAAGCTCGTATAATGCTGAAGCCTGCGGATTATGACTGGTTCTGATCGCATTCACCCCTACTTCTTTTAAATTTAATAAGCGGCGACGCCAAACCTCTTTGTACATGGCTGCTCCCAGAACGCCAGCATCGTGGTGCAGACAAACACCTTTTACCTTCATCCATTTATCGTTCAATGCAAACCCTTTATTAGCATCAAATTGAAGTTTCCTAAAACCGGTAGTAGTTACCGACGCGTCTATTTGTTTACCCCCTTGCAGTATCCTGGTGCGCAACTGATAAAGTACCGGGTTATTCAAATCCCAAAGTTTAGGATTCGCTACTTTAATGGTGGTAGCAGTTTTTTCTGAACTATTTGCTGCTACAGATACCGAAGTACTGCTTTGCCCTACTACTTTCTTGTCAGGTCCCACCAGCTCCTGCACCACTGTCAGCTGTTGAGCTTTTACATCTGTATTGGTTAAGGTAGTTTCAATATTCAAAGTGCCTGCACCATCCGTTACCTGCGGGTAAGCATACACGCCCCATTGCGCAATATGCACCGGGTTGGCATAAACCAGCCAAACATCCCGGTAGATGCCCGATCCGGTATACCAGCGCGAATCGGCATCGCGGTGATGGTCTGCCTTCACCAGTATTTCGTTAGGTTTCCCTGCTTTTATAAAAGGGGTAATATCATACATGAAAGATATATAGCCATTAGGGCGCTTACCTACCGATTGTCCGTTCACAAAAACCTCGCTACGGTTATATACCCCTTCGAAATAGATATAGACTTTTTTATTTTGTGCCGGTATGATCACCTTTTTTTTATACCAGCCAATGCCCCCGGGTAAATAACCCATGCTGCTTGCATTTTTAGGATCGAGCTTCTGTTGTACACTCCAGTCGTGAGGCAGGTCTACAGTTTGCCAGGATGCAGAAGAGGCAGGCTTTTCAGCTATCGTATCGGTGCTGTTCAGCGAAAAATTCCACCCGTTATTTATTTTATGGGCGTCGCCAAAGCCGGGCTGAGCCAAACAGTTAAAGGCAGTAATAATGAGCGTGAAGAGGAAAAGAAAGCGAGCCATTTTGAGATTTGATTGAATGAATGATTGCTATTTAATAATGATTTATTTGATCGGAGCTATCCCTTTATGTGTAGGGATGGTTTGTTTTATAGAGCCGTCTGCTCCAAATTCCAGTTGATCGATACATACTTCCCGGTTATATCCTGCAGCACTGCCCATTTTAATTCCGTTGGGATAGGTAAACCGGTGATACACGATATACCAGTCATCGGTGCCCGGTATTTGTATCACCGAATTATGCCCTGTGCCGTAAATGCCTGCTGCCTCATTTTTTTGTATTACGATATTATCAGCGGGTATCGTAAGCGGGCCTGTGGGCGATGTGGATGTGCCATACCGTACGCGATAATTGGGACTACGGGTATCATCTTCGCTCCACATAAAATAATAAGTGCCTTTCCGGTAGAAAACATATGTGCCTTCACGGTAAGTTTTATCTACCTTAATAATTTGAGGAGTGTCCGTTTTAAAAGATGTCATGTCTTCATTCAACTCAGCCACTGCCATATAGCCATTGCCCCAATACAGGTAGCTTTTGCCGGTTTTAGGGTCAGTAAATACATCCGGATCGATCTCCTGTCCACCTTTTATTCCGGCGGGCTTTTCTGCCACCAGTGGCTTGCCCGAGTCAACGAACGGCCCGGTTGGTTCATCTGCCACCGCTACGCCTATTTTCTGGGCCGCCGTGAAATAATAGAAGTATTTGTACTGACCATTCATCTTCTTTTCAATAATACAGGGCGCCCAGGCATTGCGGTTGGCCCAGCTTACCTGTTTAGGCAGATCCAGCATCACGCCCTCATCTTTCCAATTAGTGAGGTCTGCCGAAGAAAATACCTTAAAGTAATTGCCCGCCCAGCCGGTAAAACCATCGCTGGTAGGATAGATATAATATCTTTTGGTCTTTTCGGAATATAGGATCTCGGGATCAGCATAATAACCTGCCAGTACCGGATTCCGGTTCTGTAACACCTGCACCTGCCAGGTTTCGGGCTTGCGTCCCGGTATGGAAATAGTATAAGCCACCGGCTTTTTAGAAAAATCAGATCCGGATGCCGTAATCTTCACACCCGGGAAGCTTTTAAATTGCGGATCGAATTTACTGAGTGCCGTATTGTCTAAAACGGGTAACCATAATTTCTTAGCCACCGTGTCGAGCACCATATTGTTCTTTTTGATTTGTTTGGATTGTACCGTACCCAATACATCTGTAACACTCAGCCACTTGGCAGCCAAACGTTTCATTTCCTTTTGGGTAACCGGTAGCACCGTTCCGTGCCGCGGATGAAAGTTCATAGATACCTGCTCATCCACCACCTTAAAATTTTCAAGGTCCGTTGTTTTGGTAAACTGGTAGCGGCCTTTGGTATACACATCGTACATTAATATATACCCGCTGCCATCGTTCAACTTAAACACACCCGCGCCCTCAACAGGATCTTTGGTTTGCTGTACATAAGCATCGCGCAGCGTATAGCCTTCTGTCAGCTTATTCGAAACCGCTACTTTGATTCCTGCGCCTTGTCCTTCCGTTTTGAAGAACAGGTGAAACTTCCCGTTTTTTTCCACGATATCTCCGTCAATGCAGGCGCCGTTGTTCGGGCTAAAAAATAATTGTCTAGGTTCGGTTTCTAATGCCGTAAAGTCTTTATTGGCATAGGCATAATAGATAATATCAGGATCGCTCCCTGCTCTCATCGACCAATAAATCATGTATTTGCCTTTTTGAGCATCATAAATGGTTTGAGGCGCCCAAACCCGGTTTACTTTTTCAAAGGCTTTAAAGGTCTGCGGAATATTGACAATTGCCGAAGTCCAGTTCACTAAGTCGTTGGATTTGAGCAGCACCATTGCCCGGTTCGAATCCCAGCCATTGGCCGACACCATATCTGTTGCCACCATATAAAAAGTTTTCCCGTCTGCACCTCTCAAAATATGCGGATCACGCACACCGCCCGTGGAGCTGATGGCCGAAGAAGCTATTACCGGCTGGTTATTATTTAAGGCCTGGAAATGGTAGCCGTCGGTACTGATCGCAAAACGGATGGCTTCTTCCTCTTTACTATTGCCTGTAAAATAGGTAAAAAGGTAGCCGGTATATTTTGAAGGCGCTGTTTTTGCCTGGGCTTTCACCAAAACAGGAAACAATAAAAGAAAACCAATCCACCAGTAATTTTTTTTGATCATAAGCTGTTACACTTCGTTAAATTAATAATGCACTATCAGACCGCTTTATAACAAGCTATCGGCAAGTCCCTGTAAAGTTGCTAAAAATCGGTTGCGGGCATCGTGGAGAAATTCGTATAAAAAACGGGGTAAATCAGTTTACCTATCAGGGAAAATGAATATTACTCACATTAAACCGGCTAATTATTTTCAGAATTGCCAATTCTCAAATTGCCGCTTACTTTGCCACGATATTGCTTCATATAATCGGTAGGCTTCATTTTAAACAGTTTGGTAAACTGTTCACGGAAGTATTTTACATCGCTGAAGCCAACCGAATAAGCCACTTCGCTCACCGTATCATTGGTCGTGATCAAGAATTCAGCGGCTTTTCTTAACCTCAAAAAGCGGATAAAGCCGTTTACTGATTGTCCTGATATCAACTTGATCCTTTTATATAAATAGGAGTGGCTCATGCCCATTTCACGCGCCAGGGTTTCAATATTAAAGTCATTATCGTCGAGATGCTTTTCTACAATAGCAATACATTTATCCAGCAGCTCCTGGTATTCAGCCGGAACATTAGGCTGTTCGGACCCATCCTTTTTAAGGGTAACCTGGTTATAAAAATACTGTTGCAGGCTGGCACGGCTTTTAAACAGCCCGTTTACTTTGGCCAGGAGCAGCTCTTTATTAAAGGGTTTGGTCACATACTGGTCAGCGCCCTCTTCCGTTCCTTTTAACTCTATCTCCTGCGAAGTGTGGGCCGTGAGCAAGATAACCGGTATATGGCTTGTATTAATATCTGCTTTTATAGTGCTACAAAGCGTAATACCGTCCATCTCGGGCATCGAAATATCTGAAATAACCAGGTCTGGTTTTTTTGATGCCACCAGCTTCAGCGCTTCTTTGCCGTTGGACGCCTTATACACCACAAATTCCTCACCGAATACGGAAGCCACATAATTGCGCATCTCTTCATCGTCATCTACCACAACGATGGCTTTTTTAGTAGTCAATAAAGGTATTTCAGGCACAGGTATAGGTGCTTGCTCGTCAGAAGGCTCAAAATCATCTGTGGTTATAACAGGCGATTCGTCTTCTTCATCCGATGTTTCTGTTATGGGGATAGCCCCAAAATGATCGCGTCCTAATGGTAACTCAAGGGTAAATAGCGTACCCTTGCCCACCTCACTCTGGTAGGCAATAGTGCCCTGGTGCATTTCGGTAAACTGCTTCACCATATAAAGGCCAATGCCAAAGCCCAGCTTTACATGCCCTTCGGCCTGGTAGAAGCGATCGAATATGGCATTGCCGGCACCCTCCGGTATACCAGCCCCGGTGTCCCTGATCGCGATTTGCAAATGATCGTCATATCCAACAACATCAATATTGATCTGTCCCTCCCTGGGTGTGTATTTAAAGGCATTGGAGATCAGGTTGTATAAAATGATCTCGATCTTATTTTTATCGCCATACATTTCAATGGGTTCTTCAATACCAGTGATGGTGTAGGCTATATCCTTTGTTTTTGCCTCATGTTTAAAATAATAAAAGATGGTATTACCTAATTTGCTAAAGTCGAACCGGCTCACTTGCAGGCCTTCCGCACCCTCTTCTATTTTTCTAAACAGTAATAGCTGATCGGTGAGGCTCAGTAATCTCGTGGCATTTAAACCGATGATCCGTAGCTCTTCCTTATCCTGCCCCTGGTATTGTTTGATCAGGTCTTTAACCGGGTTAAGGATCAACGTAAGCGGTGTTCGAAACTCATGCGAGATATTGGTAAAGAACGATAGCCGCTTTTGGTTTATTTCTTTTTCCTGCGCGTTGATCACCCGCTCTGTTTCCCTTTCCGCTTTTTCTTTTTCATATTCCGCATGTGCTTTTTGCAATTCTGCTTTCTGCACTTCTTTTTCCATACGCTCACTCTCCAGCTCTGCCTTACGCATTTCGGCATTCACCCGCGAAAGCTGCAGCTCATATTTCATTTTGGCCTGCCGGGTTTTATATCGGACATACAGAATAGCCAGGGCTGCAGCGCCGGATAAATAAAGCAGGTAAGCCCACCAGGTACGGAACCAGGGGGGCAGTACTTTTATGGTCATCACTTTTTCTACCGTATTCCAGGTGCCTTCCGCATTGGTTGATTTAATACGTAAAGTGTAGGTACCCTCCCGTATATTATTATAGGTCACCGTCCTGGTATTACCGGTTTTGTTCCAATCCTTATCCCAGCCTTCAAGGTAATAAGCATATTGAATTTTATTGGGCGCAGAATATTCCAGGGCCGCAAATTGCAGCGACAATAAGGCTTCATTATAGGGAACCGTGAGCCGGGTAATATCCCCGCTTCCATTCATTTCATAATCCAGGCCGGGAGAAAGGTCTTTATTGTTCACCCGCAATGAGGTAATAACCAACGTAGGAAAAAAAGTACGGGGCTTTATTCGTTGCGGGTAAAAGATATTAAACCCATTGTTACCGCCAAAAGCCAGCTCCCCTGATCTCAATTGAATAGCGGCACGGTAAGAAAACTGGCTGCTTTGCAATCCATCCGACTCATAAAAGCGATTAAACTTACCCGACTGCGGGTTGAATTTATTGAGACCATTGGTGGTACTGATCCATAAGTTGCCGGTGCTGTCTTCGAGTATATTCATTACGGTATTGCTCGAAAGGCCTTCGTCTTCTGTATATCGCCTGGCAATCTTACCCGCCTTCCTGTCGAATAATACCAGGCCCCCGCCCTCAGAGCCTACCCAAAAGCGGCCCTGCCGGTCTTCATAAATGGCCCTTACGGTTTTCCCTATTTCATAATACTGGTGTTGCTTATTTGCCTGGTCAATGCGAATAAGCGATTGCGCATTACCGGCCCATAGTATACCGGCACGATCCTCTTTAATGGACATCAGGTCTCCCAGCGATACATCAAACGTTTCAAACCGGTTTAGCTGCTTATTATATAAATACAGGTGACCATTTTCATAGGTAGTCACCCATAAGTTCTTTTTTGAATCGTAGTAAATGCGAATGGCGATCTTATTTTCAAACCCGTCACTTTGGTTGATCAGCCTGAAATGATCCGCCTTCCCTCCGGGCGCCAAACGGGTAACACCACCGCCAAAAGTAGCCATCCATATATTACCCTCCGCATCCTGGGTCATGCTGCTTACCGTATTGCTGGATAGTTGCGGTTCCTTATACGTTGAAAACCGGGTGCGGTCTGCATTCCAAACACTAACGCCGCCGCCCTCAGTGCCTATCCAGAGATTGCTTTTCTGATCTTCAAAAAAAGAAGTGATAAAATTGCTGCTAAGTCCCGGGTAAGAAGCATTGCGTTGCACGGTGCGAAACTCGTTGCCGATCACATCAAATACATTGACGCCGCCCTTATTTGTTCCCACCCATTTGCGCGATTCTTTATCGATAAATATAGTAAGCACCGACTCACTGGTCAAACCGCCGGGTTTATTGGAACTATTGATACTGCTGATCTGTCCGGATTTTATATTCAATAAATCTACCCCTCCTCCATCCGTGCCAATCCAGAGCTGGTTATAGCCATCCATACTAAGTGCGGTTATATAGTTAGCGCTGAGCATGCCTTTAGTGGTATTATAGTGATCAGTCACCTGGTTGGCAGCTACTGCATATTTCAACAAGCCTGTTGAAGTACCCAGCCATAAATTACCGGCATTATCCGCTACCATTTTATTTACCGAGAAATTACGGATATCGGCATTAACAAGATCCAGCTTCCGGGTTTTATAATTAAAGCGGTATAACCCATACCCCGCCAGGAAGATCCAGGTACGTTTTTGTGAATCAACATACATAGCCTGAACGGAGGCGTATATATTGGAGCTGCCATCTGTATTATAAAGTGGTATCTGCACCGCTTCTTTTTGATCCTTAAACCGAACCAATACACTCAAACCGCTGGTACCTAAAAAAATATTCCCTTCGCTATCTTTCTCTATACTATTAATATAAATACCTACCTTATGCTTCTGCGAAGATCGGTGAGGATAGTAGTAAACAGGTGACACTACATTGGTAAAACTATTGTAGGTTACAGCACCTTGCCCCATGCCGATCCATAAATTATGATCATTATCCTCATTCAATGCAGAAATATAATTATGTGGCAATGAAGTGCTGTCGTTAATACGGTTGCGCAATATTTTAAACTCGTACCCATCGTAGCGATCCAGGCCATCATAAGTACCAAACCAAACAAACCCCTTGCTGTCCTGGAAAATACATTTTACGGAGTTGTTCGATAAGCCCTGGTTACTGCCCAGGTATTTTACTTTATAAGCATCCTGTGCTTGCAGGGACACCACAAGAAGAGATAGACAAATGGCTGAAAGTATGGTATTGCGAAACATATCGGCTCTCACAAGGTAATAAAAAGCACCTGGTTCGGGCCCAAATTACGTGATTTGTGCAAAACTAAGTCGGGAGTTTTGCAGCTGTTAACATATGCTCACTCTTTGTTAAAATGCGCGTATCCTTTTTTTAAAACAGTTTTTACTTTACAGCTCATCTGTTCATTAATGTTCTTTCTATGCGATCCACATATATCGCCGCTTTTGCGGTCCTCTTTTTTTCGGCCGATATTTTCGGGCAATCTTATATCCCCGAAAAAAATAACAAGCTGTTTAAAGTACAGCCTGCTATACAAGCCGGGGCCTATGCTTTTAGTTTAAAAGATGTAAGGTTGATTGGTCAAAGCCCCTTCAGGCATGCCATGAAGATCAATGGGGAGTATATACTATCGCTGAAGGCAGATCGTTTGCTGAACCGTTTTTATAAGAACTCCGGCCTGAAACCTAAAGACAGCGCCTATGGCGGATGGGAAAGCGAAGGGTTATCTGGTCATACGTTGGGACATTATTTGTCGGCTTGTTCTATGATGTATGCCTCGGAAAAAGATGCGCGCTTCAAACAGAAAGTAGATTATATCGTAGACGAACTCATCAAATGCCAGGATGCCCGTAAAACGGGGTATGTGGGCGCTATACCCAAAGAAGATTCCATTTTTTACGGGGTGCAACGCGGCGAGATCAAAAGCGGTGGCTTCGACCTGAATGGCGGATGGGCGCCCTGGTATACCGTGCATAAAGTAATGGCAGGACTGGTAGATGCTTACCTGTACGGCAATAGCAGTAAGGCTTTGGGAGTAGCCGTTAAAATGGCCGATTGGGTGGGCACTATTGTAAACCCTTTAACTGAAGAGCAGCGGTTGAAAATGCTGCGTTGTGAGTTTGGCGGTATGAATGATATACTGGCAAATATTTATGCTATTACCGGCAATAAAAAATACCTGGACCTGTCTTATAAGTTTTACGACGACTTTGTAATGAAGCCCCTGGCAGAAGGCCAACCCGATCCGCTGGCTGGCAAGCATTCCAATACCAATATTCCCAAAGCCATTGGTTCGGCGCGGCAATACACGCTTACCGCCAACCAAAGCGATGCCGTTATTGCCGAAAGAACCTGGGATATACTGGTTAACCATCATAGTTATGTAACAGGAGGCAATGGCAATTATGAATACCTGGGTCAACCTGGCAAACTAAATGATGCTTTAAGCGACAATACCGCTGAAAGCTGCTGCATTTATAATATGCTCAAGCTTACCGGCCACCTCTTTACCTGGAAGCCTTCAGCCACTTTAATGAACTATTTCGAAAGAGCCCTGTACAACAATATACTGGCATCGCAAAACCCCAAAACCGCTATGATGCTGTATTTTGAGCCGTTGCGTATGGGAGCTAAAAAACAGTTCAGCGACTCTCTACATAGCTTTACCTGCTGCGTAGGCAGTGGTATGGAGAACCATACCAAGTATACCGAGAACATTTATTTTGAAGGCGCCGATGGCAGCCTGTATGTGAATCTCTTTATTCCTTCTCAACTCAACTGGAGAAATAAAGGCGTTAACATTACCCAAACCACTTCTTACCCTGAAAGCAATACCACCAGCTTCACCGTCACCACTCAAAAGCCCGCTACCTTCTCTTTCAAAATACGCCAGCCCTGGTGGGCCAAAGGCATACCTGTTGTAAAAATCAATGGAAAAACCATTAATAGCACTATCAATGAAGAAGGATATATTGTTGTAGCTAATAAATGGCGCAATAATGATCAGGTAGAACTGTCTTTCGAAATGAACCTGTATGCAGAAGCTATGCCCGACAATGCCAATCGTGTAGCTATTCTATACGGGCCATTGGTACTGGCCGGCAACCTGGGCGCTAAAACGCCCGACCCGGTTTATGGGATTCCTGTATTATTAACGGATAACCGAAACATTACCGACTGGATTGTAAAAGACCCTGCAGCGCCTTTAACCTTCCAAACCAAAAACACGGGTAAACCCTTTGATGTAACGCTGACGCCGTTCTATAAAAACATCGATAATCATTACAGCGTGTATTGGGACTATTTCACCAATGCTGACTGGCTGGCTAAACAGGCCGAGTATGAGGCAGAGAAAAAACGTCAGCAGGTGATAGAGGCTCAAACTATCGACAATTTCCGTATCGGTGAAATGCAGCCCGAACGCGATCATGACCTCAAAGCCAGTGAACAATCTTATGTGGATGCAGCTTATGGACGGAGCGGGCGTGAAGTAAGAAAAGATGGATTCTTTTCATTTGACATGAAGGTGGAAGCCGGCAAACCAACCACCCTTTTGTTTAGCTATATTGGTGATGATAAAGGTCGCAGCTTTGACATATTGGTGGATGAGGTAAAAGTAGCTTCAGTTGAATTGAAAGGCGGAAAGCCGGGTAAGTTCTTTGATGAAGAATATTCGATCCCTGCTGAGCTGATTAAAGATAAAGGTTCCATCAGGGTAAAAGTGCAATCCACCAATGGCAGAACTGCCGGGCGTGTATTTGGTGTAAGAACCATCCGCAAATAAATGCGGATATAATCAGGTGCTATTGAATGCAGGAAGTAGATTGACTTTCCAGTTAAAATGAGATAGCAATGCCACAGATACCCGCCTGAACGGCTGGGCAGGCACGAATATTTTTTAGACGCAGCACTCATCACAAAAGAATCTCAATATTTGTGATGGTCAAATATTCAAATGAATGATTGCATGCTGTACAACAACTGATGTAAGCGTTCCCCTTGCGTCTTTGTGCCCTGGCGCCTGCCCGACTTTAGTAGGCGGGGTAAAATAATATTCAGTTAAAACAGCAGAGCAAGCCCTAATTACCGAGCCTTCAGTACTACCGTTGTTACTTCTTTCTTCAATGGCAGGGAAAATCGTCCCTGCTCTAATGAATGATTCGCTTCAGGTTTATAGGCTATGCCGGATGCTGTTGTTGACTCTAACCTGAAATAGGCCGTTGGGGTATAAGCATCCGCCGGAGCAAGCATCAGCTTTATTTCCTTTGTACGTTTGTTATATGCTACGGCCTTTACCTGCCCGGCATCAAAGCTGATCCACAAGCTAACCGGGGCTATAAAAATGTTTCTTTGAGCCGCAGTAGTGATATCAACCGTTATCCAGTCAGCCGCCTCACTTACATTACCACCAAATGCCAGCCAGCCCAGCTTTTTATCCTGCGTTAGATAAGTGGCTGTATTAATCGCATAGCCATAAAACCCCGAGCCATAATCCCCGTTAATGCCATCGTTCTTTAAAGTAGCCGGAAAGGCATGAAAGGCGCAGGGGGCAAAACCATCTTCTGTGATATTAGAGATGCCACCCAATACTCCGCCATAACCCACGCGCAGCAAATACAGGTCTTCAGGCTTTCTTCGGTATTCGGTAAGCACCGGTATGGCATTCAGTTCTGACCCGTAATGATGGATCATCCGTTCTATGCGCTGTGTTTTTCCACCATACAAAAAATCCCAATAGCGACGTGCATTGCCATTGTATGCCCATGAAGGCAGCGTAGGCATATAACCCAATATAGCATTTAAAGTAACAGTAGCTTTATCTTCATAACCAAAAAACAGGCACCAGATGTACACCTCTTCCTGGCCGGTAGAATCCCAGGGCATTTCACTTCCAAATGGAAACTCGAGTTTATTCCATTGAATGGCCCGCTTCTTCATCAATGCTTCCAGCTTGTCGGCCAATGTGGTTTTGCCTTCTGCTTTCAGGTCTTTGAGTATAAAGTAAAAAACAGATCCTTCCATTAAACCAAACTGGGTATAGTAAGGTGCATGCTCCATCATGCCGGTAATGGTATGGTAAGCATGTTCCAGGTACCAGTCCGAATGGTGATTCGTTACCAATCCCTTATGGTTCCGGGCCATGCGATATAGTACCCAATAGGCCGCAGCTACATGCGGGTAGTTGTAAGCACGTCCTAAATTATTGGCTTCTTTTAAAGGCCATGCAGACCAGGTTTTAAAATTGATCGCGCTGCTGTAAGTACCTTTTGGCATCGAATCTGGTTCGTAATAAAAAAGACTTTTTCTCACACCATACTGCTGAGGACCCTCTTTTACCTGTATGCGGCCCAGCAAGGTTTCATCTACAAAACGCTCCAGTTTCGCTATCTCGTTTTTGTTGGGGAGTACCAGTTGTTTCATCATGGCTCCTAACCAGCCACCGGCCCCACCTTCATCGCTTAAGCCGGCAATCCATGCCCGGTTGTCCTGGTCTACCTGCTGCTGCTTTTCATAATCGTAAGTAATAATACCCGGCGAACGGTGAAAAGGATCATTGTCATTATTATACCATTGTTTCGTAGTTAAAAAATTACCAAATGCTTCAATGGTTTTACGCTCGGGATGGATCACTTTGTAATGGATCACCTGTTGCAGGCCATCCTGGTAGGTAATGGTAAGCCTCGCGCGTCCAAAGAGCTTACCCGCTACAGCGTACGCCTGTATCGCTTTACCCGGAGCCGTAGTTTTTACAATGTCTAATGCGCCTTGGGGTTCTATATCCATCTGCTTCACCTTGCTCTTATACTCAAGGAAGAGTCTGGCATTTACATCGGTAGGTATTACATAACCCGGTATACCTACGGCTACAGGCCGGTTGTTTTTTTGAAGCGTTGTTTCAATGTCGCGGGGCGTTCCGGATATTACCAATCGCACGCCATAACTTCTCGTTTCACCTGGCTGCAATACCATCGAATTAGGTTTATTCCAGGAATCGGCGTGTTGCCATTCTTTTTCAGCATAAGCTTTACTCAAAGCCATCCATTCATAAAAGCCTTCAAACACAATGCCTCTTGGCGTAGGATCATCCAGCAAAGGGTTATAAGCCTCAAACGATGTATGGGCCTCCGGCAATACTAACAGCGATGGTGCGTGACCGTCCAACCGGGTAACCTGTAAATAACCCGCTTGTCCACCAATGTAAGGATCGTAAAAAACATTCTGCACATGCGCCTGCTCCAGCGTTCTTCTTTCAATCAAATTATTAAAGATCATCGGCATACCCAGTGCCCCTATTTCAATAGCTTGTTTTGTTGGATTATGCAGCACAAATCGTAGTACCAGCTGGTTCTTTTTTACCTCCCAAAAACGTTGTACCTGCAAAGGCATACCAGCAGCAAAGGTTGGAGTAAGATCAGCCGCGGCCAATACCCCATTACCTGCTTTAATCGCTTTTACCGGTTTACGTACTGCTGCTGTTGAAAAGCTCTTCCAGGCGGTATCGCCCTGCTGTTTTAACCGGATGTTGAGATCGCCCAGGTGATATAGCCCATTACTGCTGCGCACTTTCAGGCTGTCGCCAGGCGTGAAGTCGAAAGCCGGATCACTGGCGGGATGCAAGGCTGCTACGGTTTGCGAGGAGCGCACCAGTTTTATAATAAACTCGGGTGTACGGTAAGTATCTATGCCCTGCTCCAAATTCAGTGTGGATGGGGCTTTAGCCATCCGCTCCCAGGGAGATTGGGAAAATGATAATATACTTGTACATAAAAGAGATAGGACAATAAGAGTTTTGCGCATAAACGACATTTAAGAGAAATGGCTTCAATGGTTGATTGGTTGTTATGTTCAACACTGTCCCCTATTAAAACGTCGTTTCGACCGAGTTTTGCCAAAAGCAAAACCAGCGCCCGCCCATGCTGGTACGGGCAGGGAGAAATCTCTTCAATTAATAAGGAGATTCCTCGACTCCTCCCGAAAGCGTTCGGGATACGCTCGGAATGACGAGAAAAGAATCACTCACCTCACCCATTTCTTTATTCGCTACTAAAGTAAGCTGCTGCGGTAAATTAGGCTGTATAAGAATTAACCTCTTTTAACCAGATTTAAACCAACTATTAGCGGCCGGGGTGATACTCTTTGCCGACAACCAGGCGATCACCTGAATCGTCGACTTCAAAAAGATGGGGGATGCGTATAATTTGTCCAGGCTTGTCTTCTCTATGGCTGTGTACCGACATGAGCAGTTTGCCTTCGAAGGTTTTAAACAACATACCATGCCCGAAGTTGGGCGGTGTGATAGGGTCTTTTTCATGCACCCAGGGACCGTTGAGCGTGCCGCTTTCAGAATAGGCTACACCCTGTGTATATACATCAAAGATCCAGCTGGTCCATAACATACCCAGCCGGCCTGTTTGCGTATTAAATAAAAAAGGACCGTCGGTTACCTTATTAAAAACAATATTGCCCTTTTCATCGCGCTCCTTACTCCAGGGCGATGCACTGGCTTTAAACAACAACTGCCCCTTGCCCACACTGCCGCTTAAATCGGGTTTCAGTTCTATCTTTTCAATAGTGCCGTCCCAGTTTTGCAGCCACTCGTAGCAATACACCATATAAGGCTTCCGATCCTTATCTACCCAAAAGGTACCATCGAGGGTGGGCATATTGGCCGGTAGGTATATACTGTCTTTCATGGGCACATAGGGACCTTCAATATAATCGCTTACCAACACATGGCTGGCCCTGCGCTCTATGGCATTACCTTTTACTGTATCTATATTTACCGCCTTGTTGGTAAACGTGGCAAAGTAATAATAGCGGCCTTTATATTCATGCAGCTCTGCAGCCCATATCATAGGTTCAGGCCCCATCCACGATTGGGGATCGGTTTGAGCTATGGTATAAGGCCCCGTCCAGGTTTGCAGGTTTTTACTTTTCCATAAACGGCCACCGGTACCGGTCATATAATAAGTGGCTGTCTTTTTATCAGCCAGTATAAAAGGATCGCTTAAGCGAATGGAATCGAGTGGTATATTTTGCCGGATAGCGGTTGGCTTTTTTTGAGCCAAGGCTGCCAGCTGGGCAAATATCATTACGGGCAGTAGTACTTGTTGGATGAGGCGCATATTTGATTATATCAATTATTTACAGGGTTATTAATCTCTAAATATAGTACAAATAAAAGGATTATCATTCATGCTATACTACTTTGTACTACTCTAAAAAGACCATTGAAAAAAGGAGTTATGGACAAGTATAGATAGTTATATCTGTCCACAACTAGGTTTTTTTTATACCTTTATGGACAATTATAAACAGGTAAAACCCTCCACAAGTGCACCAACCCGAAGCCATTGTAGGGAGAGATCCCGAGAAAAAGATCCTGAAAGAAGTACTCACTTCAGGAGAAGCAGAGCTGATTGCCTTATACGGCAGACGCCGTGTAGGTAAGACTTTCCTCGTAAGAAATTATTATGCACCCTATATGGCTTTTGAGTTTACCGGTATACACGCTGCCAGCCTTCCTGATCAGTTACAAAATTTCGGGCGTGCTATGCAACTGGCTTTGAATACGGTTATACCCACGGCTCCGCCACGCAACTGGGCGGAGGCATTTACCTATTTGACCAATTACCTCACCACAAAAAAGGGGAGGCAGCCCCTGGTTATATTGTTTGATGAGTTTCCGTGGATACATACACCCAAGTCGAAGTTTTTGGAAAACTTTGCCCATTGGTGGAACACCTGGGCATCGCGCCAGCCGCGCATTAAAGTGGTGATTTGTGGATCAGCCGCCTCATGGATGATAGAGCATATATTGAATAATAAAGGCGGCCTGCATAACCGGGTAAGCCGGTCTATGCGCCTGATGCCATTTACCTTACATGAAACCGCGGCCTATCTTAAAAGCAGGGAACTTAAACTGGATGCTTACCAGGTATTGCAGTTGTATATGGCTATTGGCGGCATACCCCTATACCTGAAGCAGGTAGGTAAAGGCCAAAGCACCCACCAGGCTATTGACCGAATTTGCTTTGATGCAAACGGGCTGCTGAAAAATGAATTTCAAAACCTGTACCGCTCTTTGTTTACCAACTCAGGGCAACATGAGGCCGTAGTAAGGGCGCTGGCTAAAAAGCCATCTGGCATGACCCGTGCCGAGCTGATAGAAACCTGTGGCTTTACTACCGGTGGAGGCACCACCCGCATTTTTGATGAGCTGGAACAATCAGGCTTTATTTCTTTATACATTCCTTTTGCCAAAACCTCGAGGGATAGTATGTACAAGCTCTCTGATGAGTACTCGCTGTTTTATATGAAGTTTATAGAGCGCAGTCGTGCTACCGGCAGGGGCACCTGGCAAAAGATTGCCGAAGGGCAGGGCTACAAAAGCTGGACCGGCTTTGCGTTTGAAGCCGTTTGCCAGAAGCATGTGCCGCAAATCATGCAGGCATTGGGCATCGATAATATATATGTAGAAGCGTCGGGCTGGCGGTATCAACCCAAAACAAAAAAAGAAACGGGCGTGCAAATAGACCTGTTGCTGGACCGTAAAGACCATTGCATCAATCTTTGCGAAATGAAGTTTGCCGCAGCGCCTTTTACCATCGATAAAAAATATGCCGCCGAGCTGGACAAAAAAGTAGCGGTATTTACCGAGCAGACACAAACCCGTAAAACCATTTTCCCTACCTTGATCACTACTTTCGGGGTAAAGAAAAACGAACATTTTACGGGGCGTGTTCAGGCGGAGGTTACCTTAAGCGACCTGTTTACCAGGGGTTGATACCACACCCGGCCCAGGTCGCTCTTTAGTAATCCATCCGGCAATAAGTGAGCTACTATCCCTCCTGCAGCGCCAGCAGCCGCGATGCGGCATACACCAGCTTTTTCAGGTATTGGATAAATATAAAAATATGGGCGGCTTCCATCTCCTCTCCTACCGATCCGTTTGATAAAGCGGCTGTAGTAAACAGGTGCAGCCATTGCTTCCAGCGGCGTAGCGGCCGCTTCTCAAAAAAATCAGCCAGGAAAGCTATGGGGTTGCTAAACTCTTTTGAAGTAAGCAACATGGGGAACTCTGTTGCCGGCACCGCCACCAAGTTATACTGCTTTGGGGCAAAATGATCCGCCTGTTGATGCACCAGGAAACAGGCTTCTATCAACAGCTCCAGCTGCTCGCCATAGTGTAAGGCATTAGCCGGGCTACCGTGTTGCCAGCTATAACTATCTTTTAGAGCTGCGCGACAAAAATCATCGAAAGCCTTTATTTGTTCGGCCCTGCCTGCATAATTGAAGAAAGCTTTTAATACTTTAAGCGGGTTGGTCTTAAATGGATCGCTGTTATAGTGAGCAGCAATGCGGTTCAACCAATAACCCGATAAGAAATGATCCTGCTTTTTCATAGGTGATGATTTTAGGTTAAAGGATGATTGATATAGCCCGGAAAGGCAGTAATGATGCGGCCTGCGGCATCTGACACTACGGTGAGTACAGACACGGTGTTGCCCTTATCATCGTAACCGATAGGTTCGCCTGCATCCCATACCCGTTGCAGGTTACTACTTTGCGGAATGGGTTCGGGCTGTTGCTGAAACGCATCGCGGATATAGGCAATGATATACGGGATATCGATGGTAAACTTACCCGTAGCCGGATGCCTGGATATTTTGTAGTAATGCCTCTCTACGATATGGGCTAAGGTAGAAGCGCCCAGGTACCAGCTTTTGCGTAGCAGCTTTTTATGATTTTTAAGCGGCAGGCTATAGAGATGTTGTACCTGCTGCTCCTGCAGCCATTGCTCGGTATCGCTGATGGTAAATAGTACGCGAAGCCAGCGGGCTTCATCGAAAACAGGGCATAGGGGTGGCGGTGCCACAGCCTGTAGTTGTAATGGTGTTAACATAATTGTGTTTTTAGCATAGGTTAAACGAATATTCGTATAGAAATTCTACACTAAGGTATAGAATTATTTTTTATTTTCAACCTATGTGGTTCGTGTTTTTTCTGTTTAACTTTATTACGAGAATTTTGACATCTAAAACGCTTAAGGTCAATGACTAAATTAGGATTGTTTTTGTCGCAGCGTTCGGTAAACAAGTCGGAAGCGGCGCGTAAAGCCGGGCTTTCCAAGGCCCGCATGAACGAACTGACGCTGAATGATCGCAGTCATTTACGTGCGGAGGAATTGTATTTGATTGCCCTGGCTATTGGCGTTGATCCCGGCAATTTACTGGAGTATGTTTGTGCGGACCTGAACCCTGCCGAGCAGTTGCCGCTTGCAGCCGATGAGGAAACGCCTTACGAAACAGCCAAGACCAGGAAGAAGCGTAAATAGCATTTAACTTTTTGTTGTTACATTTATTTTGGGGGAGATCTCGGTTTAATTGAAAACTAATGTCGCCCTGAGCATGACGAAGGGCATTTAGAAACGATCGCGCAAGGCTTCGTCAAGCTCAGCCTGACAGCGCGGCCCTTTCCATCATCGTCTCATTCAAAAGTTAGAAGAAACTTCAAGGAGATTCCTTACGGAGGCCACAGCCTCTTTTTATCGTCATCTCGACCGAAGCGCAGCGGAGAGATCTCCCGCTTAAAAGACAAAAGTGGAAGAAATAATTAAAAACAATCCTGTCAAAGAACTAATGCTTACAATACTTTGCAGGAGGCGCCCGGCTGTGGGCATCATAAATAGCAACGGTACGGTTAGGTGTTTTCATACTCATCCTGGTTTGCGGTAGATGAGTCTTGTTGGTAAGATTACGAAGGCAATAATTTAATTGAAAATAAAAAATGTGGGCCCTCCTAACCTACAACTCTTAGTGACAGCCAAGGAAGCAGGAATTTACAGAAGGACCCACATCTCTCTATTACAGTAAAAATACAATAATAGCAGATATGGGATACCCTTACTGTCTCGACTTCCTTGGCTGTCAAACTTTGAGTTTCGAGACTCTTTCAGTTATACTACAATACAACTCTATTTAATATCCGATAATGTAAATGTACAATTACTTTCACATAAACAAAAATATTTTGTATAATTTTTAGGACAAAAAAACATCTCTCTTTATCAAATGAACAATGGAGAGATACCAGGCTACACGCAATTTATTAGTACCCGCTTAGAAGAGTTGATGAAGCTTGCCGGATTGACTGTTGCGGGACTTGCTCGCTTTATAAATATATCTGAGCCTTATATGCATTCACTTATAAACGGAAATAGGCAGCTGACCGCTGAATTAGCCAATCGCGCAGGTTCGTTATTTAACATTGATGGGGCTAATATATTACGTCCAGCGTACCGCCTCCCGAAGAGCGCAAAAAAAAGCAAATACTTGTCTAACTTTTATGACGAAAATAAGAATGTCACTTCTTATTTTAGCACGCATTATGAACAGAAACCTGCCTTTTACATAGAGAATGAATTATATCATACCGATATATTCGATTCACCCATATATATTTGGGAGCTCCGGGACCACTGCGTCGCCAACAACAAAAAATACTCGAGTAAACAACTATCTCAAATATTAAACTACATGGTAGACAGGGGGCTACTTAAGAAAAAAAAGAGGTCAATAAAATTAAAGAATGGAAGTTATGGTAAAAGAAAAGTAGATGTGTTTTTCAAGCCTAACTTAAAACTTATGAAATTCACTGGTGGAAAAATATAAAGAACTCAAAACTGACATTTGTTTTTAATCTGCTCAGTAGCTTCTAATGTGTTTTGAGTGTGGAGATCGTTTTCAAATATTTTACAATAGGTTTTTAAATACTCATAACTAAAAACACATTTATTAAAATGCTTAAGTTGTATCATATTATACTCTTCTTCTGTATATCTAATAAAATACTCTACAAAATATTTTTTCAGTCTATCAGAAACTTCTAAATTAAATTGAGTCTTGTAATAAACCGTATTTACAATACATAATTCAGGTAACGGATTATCTCTCAAAACGATATCTAACGTTCTATCATTCAAGAAGCTTAAAAAACTGTTGCTGAAAATAAATTCCTTTTTACTTAAATTGTATACAACAGAGGCAAAGTTAAAAAACGATGTATTAGCTAAAGTCTGATCTTTAAATAGTAAATTATCAACCTTTTTATTCTGAAACGCCCAAGTGTTGTCGATATGCCAAAAATCTATATTTAGATTCCCAATCAAAAGCTTGTACCCTCCAAAACTATTCCTTTTATAATCGATCCCCTTCAACAAGAATTTCAAATATTTTTCATCGCAATTGAATACAATATCCAAGTCCCTTATTTTCCCAGCATCTTTTAAAAAAAAGTTTCTGATTACCCCACTGAAAATCAATATTTCAGAAAAGGCGCTGGCTCGTTTCAAAAAAAACCAAACATCCGGATGTACACATGAAGACAGATAAACAGAGAACTCTTCTGCTTTTTTACTAACGTTGGAAATATTAATTAATTTTTTGTCCACTTATTTTTTGATAATGTGCGACAGCGAATTGATCTGTCATACCAGAAATAAAGTCTAAAATTACTCTAAATTTATAATACTCGTTTAGATCGTCAAAATCCGGGTTTATAATACCCCTAATTTCAAACCTAAGCCTCTTCAATTCAGACTCTTCTAAAACTGTTAGTGGTCTCATTTGTTGATTTTCAAATAGTACTTCATAGCTCGTTTTTAATTCTCCAAACTTAGCTTTGTGTTGTTTTATTTTCTCAGCTTCTTTCTCCAAATCCCTAGCTTTTTCTGGTCCCTTTTTTTTAAAAGTTGAAACGTCTTTTCGTAAAGACTTTAACATTTTTTCAAATTTTACATCTCCTATTGTTAAAAGGTTTTCTTCGATCGCGCATTCTATTATAGACCGAGAAATTAAATGCTTAGCGCGTTTCACATATTTTTCGTTGTCATGAAATAAAAACTCTATGTAAAAATCTAATAGCCCGGTAAAAACTGAATGACCGGTAGATTCTAGATAGTTAATTTCTCTTGACTTAAATATTTTGCTTGAAAAAGATTCTAACGCTTTGTATATTTTATTTGGATCATCTTTTATCAACTCCTGATTATAGGTTCCTATTTCTATCTTTTTAAGGTTTTTTTCGAAGTTTGTAAATGCAAGCTGTACCAAATGTCCTATCAGCTTAATCCTTATATTTACTATCTTAGTATTATCATCATAATAGGAATTTCTGCAAATACTTATTATTTCTTCCGCAATTTCACCTTTGCTTCTGCTAAATTCATCCTCGATATCTTTAATGCCGTAAATATTTTTATTAAACCCATCTTCCATGTCCATACATAAGTATGCTATCGAATCAGCAGCTTCCATTAAATAACATAATGGATGACGAACTATTTTATCTTTTACTTTTAAACCGCACTCATCAACAATTTTTTCAAAGTATTTTATTTCTGAGTAAAACACTCCATGCTTTGAGCATTCTATTTCCTTTTGCTTTAAAAGCCTTCCTATCTTTTTTAACTTCTCTTCTTTAACCTTATTAATATTTTCATAATTCGGATACTTAAGATAAGACGCCAAAGTACCTAAAGTCAAGTTTAACCCAAATGGATTATCCAAGTATTGTAATTTAGTAATTACTCGCAGTCCCTGTGCATTTCCGTCATAATATAGAAAGTCTCTTTGTTGATGCTCACTTAGTTTTAGAAATGATTTATTTTTTTTGCCTTTTAAATTTTTAAAATAATCAGAGACTATTGTTTCCCCAAAATGGCCAAAAGGCGCATTACCTATGTCATGTATCAGACAAATGTTTTGCAGCAAAACGGGCAAAATACGAAGAAGTTCAACTTCTTGTAAACCTGTCTTTTTCTGAATTAATTCAGACTTACTCAACTTGAGTCCAAATGTGTAACCTAAAGACATGACCTCATTTGAATGCGTGAGCCGTGAATGAATATTATCGTCGGTGGTTAATGGGAAAACTTGTGTTTTGTCATGCATTCTTCTCAGAGCTGGACTGTAAATAATCCTTCCATAGTCACTTTCAAACTCATTCCTATCATCTTTTAATTTTGATTTTTTGAGTCTTTCTTTATTAATTAGTTTTTTCCAGTCTAACATAATATTTTCTGTTATTAAGAATAAGATTTCATTTATTGAGGGTCGCCTTTCAATTTATATCTAATTCATGCCTAACTCTAAGTTGCTTGATACAACCGGAGCATTTTCCACAAGCGACATTTGATATATGACAAGAATGTGCGATAGTTAATAGCTCAGTTGGTACGTCATATTTATAAGCAAGTTCATGACTGTAACTACTAAGAGTTGGACAAAATATATTGATCGCGCCCTCTTGATACAATACTGCTTTGTTCATAAGGTCATAAAATTTCAATGTTCCATCTTTATGAAAATTATCAGATTTAACAGACGCAAGATAGAGTTCATTAATTTCGTCTTTTACACCTTGCATACATGCTAATGTAATTAATAACTGATTCCGGAACGGCCACCACTCCTCTGATGGCGATATCTTCAAATTATCTGAATTTATCAAAGTTCCTGTACCTAAACTTCGGCAGTCAACTCGTATTACACTGTGTTGAATTTTTAATTCCTCGCAGATAAATTTAGAAACATATACCTCCCTTTCAGCAACTATTTGTCCATAGTCTATTGTATAAGCAATATCTGGTTTAATTCCGTATGTTAAACAAATCGAATCTATACCGCCTGATAACAAAACTGCTTTTCTCATAAGTTCCATATAGTTTGATACATTGCTGTCGTTAGATGTTTAAAAATCGTGGTGTTGCCACCATTAAACATCAAAAGTTTATTCTCATCACAAGTGCGGTGATATCCTATTACTTTTTTTTTGTTGGCCAGTGCATAGCCTGCCTCTATCAAAGTACCAGAGTCTAAATTATCAAGTACACAGAAGACAATCTCTGAATTATTGAGCCCTTCAATATCTTTCTTTGCTATCTCGATGTCATCTCCTAGTCCGATATCATGAAAAGGAGAGAAAACTTTGACTCCAAATCCTAAAAATGCAGATCGAACTTTATCGATTAAAATTAATTCGGAAATTGAAAAAAAGGGCGAAGCCAAGTAAATCTGTTTTGCCGCCAGTTCCGTTGTTTTAAATTCTTCATACGCAAAGTCAGTAATTCGACTGCTACTAACATATACTTTTTTATCACAAAAATAAGCAGTCGATTTCGATGCATTTATAGCTGAATCTTCTATCGAAAAGCCTTCCACCATCCAGTAATAGCAAAAGCTTGAGGTGAAAATATCCCCCGACCCAATTTTATTCACGTTTTTAGTCACATATGCTGGAATACGGACGTTACTATTGCCTAAATATAGTGTTGCGCCTTGAGGTCCGTTTTTAATTATGATTGCCTTAGCCTTTTCCTCATCAAAAAAGTATTTTTTGATATCTTCTATATCGACGCTTGACGCTAGCGATTGAGCCTCAATTAGATTCACAATATATACTAGTTCTTTAGCATTCCCTATTCCGCTAAACCTTTTAGGTTTCACTGCAGTTTGAGGATCATAAACAACTTTATCCCCATTTATTTTGTAGTCTGATTCAAGCATTCCAAATGCTAGGACATTCTCCGCCTGAATGTCAAACTCTCTCGTTTTTGAAATATTAGTAAGACCTGGAAAAATTACGGGCTCGTCCAAGGCAAAACTATATTTGAATGTTATTAGCTCTTCATGATATTCACATTTAAATGAAAAGCCTTTATAGACTTTTTGGTTTTCTGTAAGAAAACGTAAAGTTTCATTGTTTCCGGAAGTATAGAAATCAACAGAGCACTTATTCTCTAACAAAAATTTAGCGCCTCTAAAACCGGACCCAAATATCTCAATAGAAATATCGTCATAATCCACTTCTCTATATGTACCACCTATCACTGTAATCATTACTTTCTCCGGATTTCAACCTTGCAGGCAGGGAAATTAATAGTTAGGATTTCGGCCTCATACTCAGCTCCTTGTTTAATACAATCTATTATATCTGTTGTATTAGAATGCAGAATGGCTCCTAGAGTTTCTCCATCTCCATCCTCTAATAATAAAGCTTCATTTTCTCCTAACTCGACGTTTAAAATATTGCCGATCTCATGCTTTGAAAGAATTGTTAGATCTATAGAAGAAACATTGGTTTTAATAATGCTTGAATCACAATCAAATTTGGTTCTTTGTGGAGGAACGTAACCTCCGCTGCCAGATCCACTCATAGTAATATTTTAAATTTTGGTAGATTAAAAATATAAAAATATAAACGTTTTAAAAGGGGTATTTTTCCCGTATTTCCTATTTCAGCCATTTCATTAAACCTGCCGTACCCGAAACAGAATAAATGATCGCTCCTACTATAATGGCAATTACGATGATCACCAGCCAGGCAATGGTTTTCATACTGTCGATATCATCACGGTATTCGGGTGTACCATTATCGTAATTATACTGAGCCTGCTCGCGGGCTTTGCGCCGGCCGTATTTTGTATTGAGGTTATATTGTTTGCGCTGCGCCATATTATTGTTTATATGGCTTCAAATTTATGGTGGTGTTCAATGCCTTTCTTACGGGAAACCGTAAAGCAGCCCCTAGCCGGCTAGCCGGTTTACTGAATGGTAATAGCGTACAATGACAGATCTTTATTGCCCTGCATAAAATTGCGTTGAAACTGCAGGCCCAGGCGTTTCAATAGCTTAATGGATTTTTCGTTTTCAGGATCGGTAATGCCGGTAATAGTGGGGCTTACTTTTTGTTGTACCAGTTCGTTAAGGTATTTGCCGACAGCTTCAAATGTATAGCCGTTTTTTTCAAACTGGGGCAATAGGGCAAATCCAATGTCCGGAAACTCCTGGTTGTCCCGGTATAAAAAAGTGACCAGGCCAATAGGCTGTTGGGTTTCTTTTATTTCAAAAACACTGTAAAAGAAATTTTGGTTGTCAATAATCTTCTGAATATATTTTTCAGCATCATTGGCATTACTGATATTCCGGTCGCCGATAAATTGTAACCAACCGGGGGAGTTTACTAGTTCATGGATGAACCCGCTATCAGTTGTAGCTATGGGTCTTATTAAAAGGCGGTCTGTTTCTAATTGTTTGTACATAAGGGTATGCTTTCACCATTGCCGGTCTTGCAGCAAGATATAGCAATCTTTGAAGTATTTGTTATTGGGTTATAGCCGGCTCGTGAAATACCAACCGGGGCTAAAACGTCAAGCTTGCGCGTTAGCCCGCCTAAAACAAACCATTGTTATAAGCCGTATTTCTTTTTCTGTCTTAATACTCGGCCAAATTCGTTTCCTTGGGGCATTACTTTAATTATTCTGTCTGGCGAAATAGAGTTTGAAAGAACAATTTGATAGTCGTATAAAGTGTAAGACATAAAATCAATGGAATTTCGTCGATCTGTCAAAGCACTTGCATTACTCATAATTTCTTTGTCCGCCAACACTGAATATAGTTTGTCAATTATTTCATAATCGTAAATTTCATTGTCAAGGTTGTTAGCTCTGGCAATTTCCTCACCCATTCGCCATAAAAGTGTCTCACGATATTGTTTTCCAAAAGATTTCAGATCAGTAATCTCTTTCTTAAAGTCATGTCTGTTTGTAGCGCCTATCCAATGTCCGAAGTAGGCTGGTAAGTCCTCCTTTTTGATTCGAAATACTATTCCGTTATATTTTTTTCTTTCTCGTACTCCGCATTGATTAAAAAAATTCACCCACCATTTGTCCAAGTGTTTGTGCCCTGTTAGAGGAAAACAGAAAAGTCCCTTTTTCGATTTACGAATTCCGTTCTTCAAAATTTTCTTTGTGTCGTTTACCAGTGTCCAATGAACTGCTAACATGTCTTTAATATGGCTTATAACTCAAATATATGCGAAACGATGTTATTCCCATTTTTCCATTGCAGTCGTTTCTTACCAGCAACTATCCGACTTGGAAAACAATATCTTTCTGCTTCCTTATTAAGCATTTTGTTGTTCTAACCATTTTAAAATTAATTGGGTAGTTTCCTCCGGCTTTTCCTGCTGTATCCAGTGACCACAATCCAAACTAGCAATATCCAGATTAGGGACAATATTTTTCAGGTTGTCAGACTTTGGGATCGTATCCTGCTCACCATATATCATAAGAGTAGGCTGATGAATGATGGGGGTTGTGTTCGCCATGAAATGCCAGTTTTGATCCAGGTTTCTGTACCAGTTGATGGCTCCTGTAAACCCTGAAGATTCGAAGGCTGCAACAAATACAGAAAGCTCGCTGTCTTCCATTAAGGATTCTCCCAATGGTTTTTCTGCTCTTGCCAGATTGATCATTAGCATCCCGGGTTCTGGTGGTGTGGGAGGCAGGTTTTTACGAAATATGTTGCGAAGGAACCGGAATACGTTTTCATTCATGATAGCATCTGCTACTCCTGGTTGCCGGTTGAAGTGAACAAAATAGAAGTCTTCCCCAAAGATGGCTTCCATCAATTCAATCCATGGTTGTTCTCCACGCTCCTGGTAAGGCAAAGCCAGGTTGATTATTTTATTTACCCGTTCAGGATGCAATAATGCCAGGTTCCAAACTACATTTGCCCCCCAGTCGTGACCAACAAAAGTGGCATCCTCATATCCGTAGTGATCGAGCAGCGCAACGAGGTCGCCTGTCAGGTGTTCAATGTCGTACTCCGTTACTTCGGCCGGGCGGGATGAATTGCCATACCCTCTCTGGTTGGGAATGATAACATGATAGCCTGCCGCAACAAGTGCCGGCACCTGATGACGCCAGGAAAAAGCATGTTCCGGAAAGCCGTGACAGAGTACAATAGGTTTACCGGCATTCTGCTTACCCGCTTCAAACACTTCAAGTGTTACACCATTTACTGAAATAAGAATGGGTTGGGGAAAATGGGCTGAGTTAAACATTGAATGGGTTTCGTTTGTCATTTTTATTCTTTAAAAGATTTATTAATGAGGCAAACTTATATCCGCCCAATGACAGCCTTATGTCAGGGGTCAACAATAAATTAGTGGTATCTCTCAAAATACTCCTGCAAGGTCAATTGGTGCGGTTCAAATTGGTCGGTCAATATTTCTAATTTCTTGATTCGGTCCAAACGAAAAAAACGGAATTCTTTTCTTAACCTGCAATAGGCAACGAGCAACCAATTTTCGGTGCTTAGTAAGGCAAAGGGCTCAATATGCCGGGTTGTGGTTTTGTTTTGCTCGTTAGCGTATTCAATTTTTGCGATACGGAAATTGGTAAGGGAAAATTGCAAGTCAGATAAATTACTGCTTTTTCTTTCCAGGTGGTTATTTTGGTCAAACCGTGTTCTTTCTGAAAGTAAGTTGGCTTTGTCTTGTATATTGTATTTCAAAACCGATTTTATTTTTTCAATGGCTTCCGTGTAATCTTTAATGAATGAAGTGTCTTTGTTTTTAAGCACTAGTTGTTCTGCCGTAATTAAAGCATTGGCTTGTGCTTCTGTAAACATTACGGGTGGTACTCTGTAACCTTCCATTAGCGAATACCCTTTTCCCTCATCCGTAATGATGGGAACACCTGCTTGTTCCAACGCTCTGATGTCTCTGTAAATGGTTCTGATACTAACCGAAAATTTGTCTGCCAGTTTCGGGGCTGTTAAAAGTCGCTTCGTTTGCAACTGTGTGAGGATGGCTGTTAGTCTTGAAAGTCGTTTGGTATCATTGTCGTTCATGGGTCAAATTTACGGTTTCGGTTGTGGTGTGGGATGTTGGTTAAAATGGCTTATAGCTTAAATACGCGAAATAGTTCTGTTTGCTATTGCTGGTGTTTCTCAGGCACTGCTGTTAAGTTTTACAATCCGCCTACTTGATGCAAAGCGTTATTAACAGTATTCTTTTCAGCGTGGTTGGTCTAGTACTTTTCTCTATCCTTAATTTTAAGATCAGTCAAGCCAAGTAAAAAGTTACAACATTCGTAATACCCGTTATTTTTGTTTGGTGTCCATCTATTGACTACATGATAATTGTTTTCTGACTTACCTTCTAAAATCCATTCTGAACCGTCAAGCCCCCTATCATTTTGATTTGTTGGTAATTTCCAAAAATCAATCTCACTTAGCTTCTTCACGAAAGCGTCCCAGGTTTGTTTGTCTAATTTTTTATGTTGGTCTATGGTTAACTTACCTGGTTTATACCCTCCTGCTCCATCTGATAATTTCCAACAAAGAAAATACTGGTCGCCGTGTTTCTCAATACGTATTGCAACTGGGTTATGAAATGTCCTAAGCCATGTAAATCTATAAATTTCCTTTTGCGATTTGTCCAAATAAATTACCGGTTCTCTTAAAGCAAACAGTTGTTCGGAATACCACTTTACGACAAACGAGTCAAGGCTAACATTCCTGGAAGTATCGCTAAATAGATTTAAAGGAAAATAAAATGCGGTATTGTCTTTGGGAACAAGGCTTGTGTCAATAGTGAAATCATCTTGGTCAACTATGGTCGGTGCAGAACCACTTTGTACATGGCAAGCAGTAGACAGGAAAACTATTAAAACTGATAAAATAGGCGTCTTACGCATGGTGGATAAAATTGCTGCCAACGTTGAAGCATTGGCGTTGTGGTAGAAATAGATTTCCATCAGCCCAATATGGCGCAAAGTTAAATAGTAATACAACAGATCAGCCTATATTCGAGAGCCGTCCATAATGCCAATGCAATGTTATGTGTCGCTTTCTTTGTTTTGAAATTGTAAAACCACATTCGTAACAAGCCCTGATTACAGTCCGGTCATCATAGTGATCAAGGTTTTTGTGATTGCCATTTTTCAGTAGCAAGATATAACAATGTATGAAGTATTTAATACAGCATTTCTATTCAGCGCTGTTTAACTTTCTAAAATTCACACCATAAACGTTGATCATTTTTTGATCCCTCTCCAGCTTTTCAAAAAAGCTCAATGTGTCACTAAACGGATTTTCAAAATATTTTGCAAGATGTTTGAAATGCGATGTTGTTATAAGAAAAAGATAGAAGAAATAAGGATCAAGGTTGGCAATACTCTCTTTGTCGCCGAGTGAAACCTCAAGTGTTTGCCCTGTTGCCACATGCTTAAACATACAATGTTCCCCATGCACATCAAAGCACCAATTGCCTGACAGGTTTTCTTGTCCATTCAATAAGTCTGCATTCTGTATTTCAAAATAGTGTCCTGCCTGAATTGCTGCTTTTTCAGGCTGATCCGTCTCAGTAATTAATTTGTCGATTAGCAATTGGGCAATGGCATTGTAGCTATCCATGGCTTTTAATAATTCAAGTTCAATGTCTTTGGTAAGTTCTGTCATAAAAATACAGTGAACTCAAATTTAGGCGAAACAATCCTGTTACGTGTTGAATAAAATTTTAAATATAGAATTCCAGGTAGCCATCTACAAAACTCAACAGCAGCACAAAGCTGAAGTATGCACTTCAGCCCTGCTTTGTCAAAATAAAGTATTACTTGCTGTATTTATCAGCCCGTAACTTTCAATGACTGTATCAATTCGTCTGCTATAACTAAATGATACGATAGTACAAGAGGGCTGCCGGGAAAATTGCCCGAAACCTCTGCTTTTAAAACACTTTCCGACTCTTTCTCTTCAAAGCCAACGGGTTTCATTGTAGCCCTGTATCGCTCGTTGGAGTCTGCAATCCATTCTTCAATTGCCGGTCTACCCTGGTGTGTTTTGCCCTCATCAACAACCACGGCTGTTTCAGAAAAACATTGGGCATAGGCAACGCTGTCGAAGCTGTTTTGTGTTGCTATTAACCGGGCTATTACATTTGGTAAATTCATTAGCTGGAATTTTAAAAGGTTTATTAAATAGTGGGCACCGTGCCACCATCGATTACAAAATTGGTTCCCGTTAAATATTGGGCTCTTGGCGAAACTAAAAAGCCAACAAATTCAGCTACTTCCTGTGGTTCGGCGGGTCTGCCAAAAGGTATTCCACCCAAAGCATCCATAACACCCTGTTGCGCTTCTTCTATCGTGCTGTTGGCGTTTCTGGCAATCTCGCCCAGCCAGGCTTCCGATGCTGTGGTATTAATCCACCCGGGCGAAACCGTGAGCACACGAACACCTTTTGGCGTTACTTCGTTGGATAAACTTTTACTGTAATTAATTAATGCGGCTTTTGAAGCGGCATAAGGCAAAGTAGAATCGTACAACGGCAATATGCCCTGGATAGAAGCGATGTGAATGATAACGCCGGCTTTTTGCGCTATCATTTGTGGCAGAAAGCCCCTGTCCAGCCGTACCGGCGCCAGCAAATTGGCCTGCAGGGTGGTTTCCCAATCTTCGTCTGACAGTGCAGCAAAGCCACCTGCCGGTGTGGATGATGCGCCGAGGTTGTTAACGAGAATGTCGAGCCTGCTGTAAGTGGACAGCACTTCGTTAACTACCTTTTTGCTTCCTTCAGCTTTGCTTAAATCGGCGGCTATAAAGTGCATGCTGCTGTTTTCCTGTTCCGGCGCATTTCTTGCCGTGATGATCACCGTGGCTCCGGCTTGTACCAGCCGCTCTGCTATTGCTTTTCCCGCACCTTTAGTGCCGCCTGTTACTAACGCTATTTTGCCGGAAAGCTCGTTGTTGAAATTAAAATTCTGTGTCATTGTTTATGTATTTAGGGCAAAAATGAGACTTATGCTTAGTTCTTACAAGTACGGAAATACGATTCACATAGGGATAAATTTATCCCCTATTGCACCATTTGGAACATAGGTTTACATTTGTTGTATGTATGAAAGAAAGATTATACCGAACCTGAATTGTGGTTTGGATTTAATAGGCGAAGTACTGTATGGCAAATGGAAGATCCGTTTGTTGTGGTTTATCCACCAGGGTCATCAACGCCCGAGTGAGCTGCAGCGAAAAATTCCTGATGCCACCAGGCGCGTGCTCAATATGCAGTTAAAGGAGTTGGAAGATCACGAATTGATTCAAAAAAAAATTTATGCGGTAGTACCGCCAAAAGTAGAATATAGCTTAACGGAGTTTGGTAAAACACTGGTTCCTGTAATTGCGATGCTGGGAACCTGGGGCGATGACCATGAAAAGCGGTTGCGGGATGTAATTTTGAAAAGATTGGAAGGCTCGGCAGCGGAGTAACATCTGTGGCTCTTTCAATAAAGTTACCACCTTAACCAGCCGGTATTAATCAAAAAATGCCCCGATAGTATTATTCTATTGAGCATTTTTTGCCATTGCTGGTGTTTCTCACCAGCAAGTATCTAATCGAGGGGATAGATCCTATCGAAGAAAAACCCAGAGCGGGATAAAGCCGGTTGGTGAAAAGCACCCAACCGGGACCTACAATCAAAAATGGCTATCAGAAACTACAATCCTTTTTTTCCCTCCAACCAATATCCTTGCGAATAAATATTTCCCTGGTTTTTGTACTTCAAAACTTTTCTGAAGGTCTGAATGGATTTAGCATTTCCGACTAACGCAAAATTTGCCCTACTCCATTCATCTGTTTGGAACAAGGGTAAATTGCTTACCCATTTTTCATTGATGAAAGAACCGTTTTTAGTAAATACAGTATAGTTTTCCAACTCCAATAATTCGGGAACATTTTTATTATCCTCATCCAGTTCGAAATAGAATTGAAATTTATAATTATTGCTTTTCAATAAAGAGCACAAAGCAACAGCAATGCCTAACGAGGTTTCATCACCGAAAAAGAATTGTTGCTTTATGCTTGGGTCGTATAATACTTTTCCTCGTGGCTGGCTGATAAATAGTTCGTCATTTGTCTGCAATGTATCAATGTATTTACTACCAACTCCGTTCCCATGAATGTGAAAAATAATGTCAAAAATTCCATTTTCCTTATCGTGATAAAAAACTGTATAATTTCTGAATTCCGTTTCACTCACGCGAACCACACTTGCGTAACCCATTTGAAAATTCCATTTTGATATATTGCCTTGAAAACGAATTTTCTTTATCTGTGGGCTAATGTAAGAAGTTTCTAAAACTCTCACGTTGGGTCGCATTGCGTTCCCGAATAAATTGCTAACCCATTTGGGTATGCTTGAAATCATTGTTTACTACATTAAAATATAATGCAAAGGAACAACGAACGGAAATTTCAAACAATACAAGAAGAAGGTAAGTATTGGACTAATCAAGGTTTTTGTTTCTAAAAGTCAAAACAGACATTCCTGCGACTTTTGAAAATAGTCTGCAAAAATAAGGGTAATCGTCATAGCCCAATTGGGTCGCGATTTCTTTTACTGATATATCAGAATGGTAAAGCAAGCGTTTGGCTTCTAAAATTATCCGTTGTTGTATGTGATGCGATACTGAATGTCCTGTAGTATTTTTTACGCATTCGTTTAAATAAGGTGAAGAAATGTTTAATTGCTGTGCATACTCTGTCGGACGTTTAGCGGTCACAAAATTTCGTTCCAATAATTCCTTAAACGCTTTGGTTACGATTTCAAATCGTGATAGTTTTTCAATTGGTTTTGATTGGACCAAATACTGTGAAATCATCAATCCTATTAAAGTATTACAACTTCCGGTTAATAGCGAATGATATAGTTTTTCATTTTTTCGTTCCGATAATTTTATGCAAAGTGATACAGCTTCTAGAATAATGGAAAATACTTCCTGGTTTAATGATAAAGGTTTTGCGGGCGAAATATCTTCCAATAATCTCAGGTATTCAGGATTTAGATTTTCGTTACTGATTGCCCCAATGCTTACAACTGCATTTCTAAAAGACAAGGTTCGATGCACCTGATTTTGGTGAATAAAAATAACTGATGATGGTTTTATAGTATGTTTATGAAAGTCAATCTCGATAGTAGTTGTTCCTTTTTCCTGTAAGAAAAATAAGTGGTATTCATCTCTGTGTGATTGTTTGATACTGTTAAATGCCTCAAACTGTTCGTATAAATGTAAATCTTTGCTCAACATTTTTCTTATGAAAACACCTTCATCTAACTCGGCTATCACCGGGTTTACAGGTATTGAACTTAACCTTTTAGACATTTTTTTTCACTTTTACCACTCTCTTTTAAGTAACGAGCAAAGTTAGAAATATTTGTAGTTCCCCTTAAATCTCTTCACCCACCTCCGCGGGAAGTTCGCGAAGGTTGCAGGTGAGTGCGGTTGCCTCCAGGCTTAGCTAGGGGATGTTAAAGCTTCGTCTTTGAAGCTCCGGCCTCCGCCGCCCGAGGAAAAAAATATCCCTGCCAGGGTTGAAGGGTGGCTACCCCCACCCTCAAATCTTCGCCCGGGGAGATGCAAGCTTCGACAACTCGCAAAACGACCGGGCGAACTCAGGTAAAAAGCGGGGCAACTTGGCTTTGGGTGCGTTGCCCCTTGTTTTAGGTGACCCTGTCTACCTCAGAGGTGGGGGTACCCTACCTACCAAAGGGGGCGCTCCTGTTGGCGAGTTGATTGGGATAGACAGAACGAATCATGGCACGGCAAAAGCTGCTCTTAGTCTTCGAACATGGTTCGTCTCTGAAGGAGTCCTTTGGACAGGCTCACCACGATATTTGTTTTGCTTTGAGGGATATCAGTCTATCCAGCTATCCGACAAATGAACTGTGAAACAGGCAGGCAGACACTATTTTTTCAACGCAGCCATTTAGTACTAAACCGGCACCAGGGATAAGCCTAAATGCCGGATACTATTCATCTGTCTAATAAAATGACTTCTATTATTTCTTGAAAATCAGATCGATCATAATACCAATAGCTACGGCTACAATAATAAAGCTAAGGCTGCCGAGCAGGTAAGCAATTAAAGCTTTGATATGGCTGGCAGGTTTCTTTTTATCAAAAAACTGGCCGATGGCCCAGGCTGCATAAATAAACGCAGCAATGCCGCCAAACTGCATGAGCCTGAAATGAGTAACGCCTTCTAAAAGTGCAAACACGGCGAAAAGCAACATGTCGATGCCCATTACAAAACAAAGTAGTATGAGTATTTCAAAAATATTATAGCCGGATTTACGAAAGAAGATCTTCGTCCACCAGGCAATGAATACGCCCATGATCATATTGGCATAGCCATAATGCCCCTGCACCCACGCAAAGATGGCCGCAGTGGTAGATGCCTCATCACCATCGAAGCTCATATACTCCTCTTCGATATGAAAAAAATGGTTGATGAGTGAATAGATCAGCGAGGCTACAATCAAAAAGATAATGGGCTTTACCAGCCGGCTGCGGTTTTCTGAAAGGAATTGCCGCACATTTTGTCCGGGCCGGAGCATGAGCTCACGGATGGTATATAAAATGCCTTTTTCAAAATGCAGTACATGCTCTATTTCGTGTATAATATAATGGGAATCGACGCGTTTGAGTTGGGCGGGCTGGCCACAGGCGGCACAATACTTACCGCTGAGGGGCTCGTTGCAATTTTTACAGTTGCTCATGTATGTTTAGTTGTTCGTAAGGGTATGGATCTTTTGCCGGGAGTTATTGAGGCTGTGCCTTGAAAAAGCTTTTGCCCGTATAACCGGTGGCTAAAAAAGGGTGCAAAGATAGATTAAAAATGGATTATAGAATAAATGCTGATGGTGTTTAGAGAAGGCAATAAAAACTGGACGGTTGGCTTAGTGCCCCGTAACAGGGGACTGTTTTTGTCTGTACTAAAAAACAATCGTGGATTTTGATATCATCCACGATTTGTACTATCTTTCCTGTCATTTTTAACCCTCAAAAACACTGTTATGAAAAACAGCACAACAACCAATAGCTATTGCTATGCATTGCTCCTTTTGATTTTGATCTTCAGTTCCTGTAAGAGAAGCGCTGAACTGATGTCTGATGGCCCAACCCGTCCCCGTAGCGTAGTGCCGGGTACCTTACCCAATTTTGTGTTTAGAGACACTTTAAACCAGGGCGAAGGCATATTACCATTTGTAGCGACCGATACCGCATTTGACTTTACTGGTCGTGTTTCCCACGGCAATATCGCCTATTCTCCTAATTTAATGATGCCCCCTAACGTGGCTTCGGTGATTGCTTTTACATTCGAGGGAGGCAGCACCTACCCCACTGCCACTTTCGATACCGTTAACAACAACATACCCACCCAGTTATATGAAATGGGTGTTGATAATGGCGTGATCTTTATTCATGAAGGTGGTGGCAATTATACCGCTCACGGCCCGCTGGGTAATTCTCTGCTGGCCCTGGAGCGCACAGCTGCAAACCGGGTGCTCTATACAAAATACACCAATGGCGTAAGAACAGTAATTCATGATATGGGCGTAATGAGCGATACCTCAAAAGGACTTTACCCGCGATTTAGTTTCCTGGAAGGGGGGCCCAAATTAAAATACCTGCAGTATTTCAACGCAGTTGTGGTAGATAACGCGGGTAATCCGCTAATGCCTTCTTTCAATTTTGAAGATTATATAGACAATGCTTATTATGCTACTAATGCCTTAAACCACTTAGGACAACCCTGCCAGAACGGCGATGCAGTGATCACTGTTCCAGATAGCAAGGGTTCTATGGATATTACCTACGTAGGTGATACGATGCCTACTTTAGGCATCCCCAAATATTTCAATGGAAGTATTGCCATCACTAACCAGTCCGATGCTGTTTACCTCTCGCCGGACGTGGACTATAATTCTCCAATTTCCACCAACGGGCTTTATAACCTTCCGGAGGAAGTAACAATGGTGTTCCGGAAAATGCCGGGAACAGACTGGGAAGCTATTTCTACTACCAACGATTACTATATAGCATTTGGCGGCGGCGCGTTGCGGGTAACAGCTCCTTCAGGGTTCCTTTCGGGTAACCTGCCCGATATTTACTATAAAGTTTCCGTCCTTCATGTGCGATTCTACAAAAACGGAAGTGTTGATGCGGCTGACGTGTGGCTGAACGGGGACAGCCTGGGGACGGTAATCAATACCGGCGGCATGTACCGCAGTAAAAGCCGCAGTATCAGCGTTCATACCAATGCATCAGATCATGACCTGATTGCCAAGTTCTATAAATCGGGCACCATTACGAACCGTACAGCCTATTTGCAGCAGTTGAATACTTATTTTCATGCCAGTCAGGGACCGGCAACCAACCATCCCTATGCTTCAAGCGTAACTAAATCCCAATCCGGCAACCAGTATACAGCCCACTATGTATATAATGGTGTACATCCCGAAAATACTTCGGCGGTACAATACCAGTGGTATGAACTTATTAATAACGGAGCATTTACTCATGTGCCTCTGGGAACAACGAAAACGATCACCTATACCGGCTCTAACTCAATCAGGCCGACGGTGAAAGTATATGACAGCCTTGGCAATAGCTGGCGGTATGTGAATGGCTTGTTTGATTAACACATCTGATTTATATCCGAAAGGCGAGATTCTTGCGGAGTATGTGTCGTGATAATTTCGCCTTTTTAATTCTTACAGTAATCTTTTAAAAACTATGAAGTCAGTAGCTTAATCATAAAAACCCTCCCATTGTTGAGGCGGTGGATAGGTTAATTGGCAAATGGTTTGTTCCCTGGGGGATAGTTTGTGAAGATAGTCACTCCAGCTAGTAATACAGTCTTCCCCTGCGCCCATGCGCCAAAACATATCCATCCCGTCTATCCCGGGATATTTTACCCACGGTGGTTGGGGGACATTCCCGAGGGGTTGAAAAGTTCCGAAGGCTTTCAGGAAATCTCTTACTTCCATTAAAGCAAAGCCTAAAAGGTTCTGCCCTTGCCATGCATAAATATTATTGATATAGGCACTATCCTGGGCCAGGCCAATTCCCCAGATACGATCTGCCGGACTGGCTTCAACCAATATCGTATCGCCGGTGCCGAGGAGATACGATGCCAGTTGGGGGTGCTGGTTGAACTTATGAATATTACCAGCCCTCACTATTTGATACTTGTGATCATTCCAGACTAATTCATCAAAACTGATCACCTGGCGTCCGAGCTCTTTGGCTTCAGCGGGAGTGTTGCTGTTGATGATCTTATCAAAGAGATCGCTGTTACCAAACAACAAAGCCTTTTGAGCCATCATCCAATGCTCGGCCGTTTTGTAAATGACGCCTCCAACTGTAAACTTGCAGTCGTACCACTGGCTCAAACAAAACTTTCCAACCGGCTGCCGATCTTTATTCGTATGTCCCCAGAAAAACAGGTAGGTTAAATGCGCGCCGTTTTCAAACTGATCGGTTAGCCAGTTAATATTGTATGTAGCTTTCATTTTTGAATTAGTAAAATTATTCTTTGTAACAAATAAGCTTTAGCCTTTGCTCATCTATATCCAGGCAAAAGTCTCCCACATTCTTTATCAGTTCTTCAATATAGTTGATATCCTGTTCAACAGGTTCATCCCTATCAACAACCTTCGGAAATAACAGGTACTCAATTTCTTTAAATGCTAACACGCCTCCTAATGAGTTGTGCTCTTCAAATCCCTCCTGCCAATAATCAAAGCCAAACGTTGTGTCGGCTTCCAGGTATAATTCGCCCACTTGGTCTCCCTGCACCTTCTTAAATTCTATCTTGTGTATTCTATAAATATGCTCAATCAATACCCCAATTAATTTTACCCATTTAGAGTTGGACATCAGGCGTTGCGAGAATTTTGAAATTGCTTTATCAATTTCCCGCTCCCATTGCTGATCATGTCTTATTGATTTTCTTGTTCGCATAGAAACCTTTTTTCGGCTGTGTTTTGATTCTGGCTTTTCAACAAAGGTCAATACTACTATTTCGCACCAGCATTTTCTGTTTACCAGTCCAATAACCATCCGCCAGATTAGAAGAACTCATTCAGTTGATATGTTTGGCTTGCTGTTTTGTTTCACCTAACAGGTAATACCGGTGAAAAAAACCGGTCAGTACAACTATTTTTTTTCCCGGATATTTATTAGCTATCCTAATAATATTTTGAGCCATGGTTTTGTTACGTAAATCCCAGAAATCCGATAAATTTTTATACGCCTCTCTCCAGCTAATGGTAACACCGGAACTGGTGGTTGCAAATCGCTGTATGAACTCGTTGCGCTGATCGATCACTTTTTTTATTTCACGATGCTGGTAGTGCTGCCTGCGTCTCGCCAAATTATCTGTATTTACATTATTGAAACTTTTAGCCGACGCATTTACGTAAGAGTTTAAGTCTTCGGTAAGCCCATAGTATTCTTTAACAATTTTAGTTTGTCTTTTATTCAGTTGCTTATGAATATATAGGCTATCTAACAACTTTTCAATTTGAGTTTGAGCCTGCTTTATGCCCAGACTCCTCCGATAAGTATCCCTGTTTTCAAAGTCGAAGGGTCCTGCCTTAGTAGCGGGATGTAAGGCTATGTATCTTGATACAGCGATTGGCTCATTCTCCTTTGATGCATACATCAAACTATATTGAGCGTCGAATGTCTTATTAAACAGGCCACTATCCAGCTCCAATAATATAATATCAGGTTTTATTTTTTCCAATATACTCAGCAATGTATCTGCATCAAATTGCTTTGATGGATAATGAACGGTGCCAATAATGGTTACATTGCTGGTTTGTGCGTTTGCAACCATAGCTAATATCAGGAATTTTATCAAAAAAGTTAGGATATGTCTCATAGGATACTGGGGGATGGTATCATAAAGATCTGTTTTAAGCTAAAGATATTCTAATGCGTTTTTCATTTGCAAATTTTCAAAAGCAAGTGTCGATTACTTTCCGTCAAAATCATAACGCCAATCAGTTTCCTTATGCTTTAAAGCTAAAAATTCTTTTAATGCAATTCTGATAGGCTTCAGAATTTCTCTAGTACCGGTAATCGATTGAAGTAATTTCTTTTTTGAAGTTTCTCTATGCCAATCTTCCTTTTCAAATATCTTTAGAGTAACAACACCAGCCCTATCCTCAAATTCAAATAAATAAGCCACGGGTTCAAGCCACCATACCACCAACCGCGAATCATTATTTCCCAACCTGAATGCTGCATTGTATAGTTCTTCTACCGGGTTATTTAACACATCCGATGCATCAAAGTCAAGTTGAAAATCCTGATACCGGAAAGTAACTGGTAACCATCCGTGTCTGGGCATACCCAGGCTTATATAAATTGAATCATTCATATTCTTTTTCTACCTCCAATTTAACTTTAATCATTTTACGACGGATTTTGAACCCGCTCCCAACCGTCAAAAATTATCAAACAGCTTTAAAGATGTCATTACCGCTGTCTTCCATCCAGTTGTACTCTATTTCGGTTGCTACTTTTAGCCCTTGCTGGTGTTTTTCACCAGCACGAATCTATCACTCAGCCTTAAAGGTATCATTGTCTTTGTCTTCCATCCAATTGTACTCTATTTCAGTTGCTACTTTTCTGGCGAATTCAATTCCGTGTTGATCACTCAAAAAACCTAAAGACATATCGATGCCCGCGCTTACACCGGATGAAGTGTAGAACTTGCCGTCTACCACCCAGCGCGCCGCTTTATCCCATTGCACCTCCGGGCCGTTGCCGGTTACCCAGGCGAAGGCGCGTTTATTGGAAGTGGCTTTTTTATGGTTGAGCAAACCTGTTTGGGCCAGCAGGGCACTACCGGTACACACCGTTAACACATATTTACTTTGATCGGACACCTCTTTTATTTTTTCGATCATCAACAAATTATGGACTTCGGTACGGGTACCGAATCCACCGGGAACCAGGAAAATTTCTACCGGCGTGGTAATAGATTCGAGTGTAGCGGTTGAAAGAGACACGCCATGCCTGTTGCTTATTTGTCCTCCCGGCAGCGAATAGAATTTTATGGTGTATAAATCAGTTAACCTGCCAAATACTTCCACAGGTCCGAAAACATCAAGGGTTTCAAAATCATTAAAAAGTAGTACTGCGATATTCATTTTAAATATACACCAGGTTGGTGCAATCGTTCTTCTGGGTTATATCATTTTAACTCGTGTTATCGGTAGCCAGGCTTTTGTAGCCCTATGCCCTCTTTCCGTCCTTGCTGGTGTTTTTCACCAGCAAGCCTTCAAGCCCTCAATATCTTCTCCATTTTTTTGCCCTTGGCAAGCTCATCAATCAACTTATCCAGGTAACGCGCTTTCTGCACAATGGGGTCTTCGATTTCTTCTACCCTATAGCCGCAAATGACGCCGGTTATTTTTGAAGCGTTGGGATTGATCTGTGGCGCTTCATTGAAAAAGGCTTCAAAGGTTGATTTTTTGTCGATTTGCGCTTGTAAGGTTTTGGCATTGTAGCCGGTAAGCCAGAAAATGATCTCATCTACTTCTTCTTTGGTACGCCCTTTCCTTTCTGCCTTTTGAAGGTACATGGGATAAACCCCGGCAAATACCATTTTGTATATTTTTTCTGCGTGATTCATGAACTGTATTGTTAGGATTTAGTTTCTATAAATTAATGTTTAAACTGCCTGTAACTGTTGTTTTACTGATTCGTGAAGACACGAATCAGTGCTGTTTATCCTTTGTAATTTTCGTTTTCCAATTAAACAAAGAAAAATTACATCAAAGATTATTGCCGGCCAAAAATTATGCAGGTGTGCTAAGCTTTCTTGCTGATTCGTGAGGACACGCATCAGTGCCGAAGACACGAATCAGTGCTGAGGACTCGGATCAATGCCGGGAGCACACAAGTCAGCGCTGCAAATCAATGCTGCCGGACGATAAAAATACCTACAGGTTACAAGCCAGCTTGCCCAGCTGCTGTAGTTTCATGGCCAGGCTATCCGTCCAGGGCAAGCCAATGCAAAGCCGCATGCAGTTTTGAAACTGGTTCTGTAAAGTAAACATTCTTCCCGGCGCAATGCTGATGCGTTTTTTTAATGCATCGTTATACAACTCGGCTGTATCTATGTTTTTGGGGAACTCCACCCATAAAGCCAGGCCACCCTGTGGCTGACTGATCTTAGTTCCCTCGGGAAAATGGCTGGCAATGATATGCGCATAGCGGTTGTAGTTTTCCTGCAAAGTTTTGCGAAGTTGGCGAAGATGACTATCATACCTGCCGGTTACGAGGAAATTGCCCACCGCCTCATGGATGATGGTAGTGGCTGATAAAGACTGGATGAGCTTCATTCTTAATATCTGCTCCTTATACCTGCCGGGAGCCACCCATCCTACCCGGTAGCCGGGTGCCAATGTTTTGGATACAGCGCCGCACCATAATACATTGCCTTCTTTATCGAAAGACTTACAGCACTTAGGTCGCTCTGCTCCAAAATGAAGGTCACCATAAGTATCATCTTCAATCAATGGTATACCCTGTTGAGCCAAAAGGCTTACCACCTCTTTTTTATGCGCATCGGGCATACAATAACCCAGGGGCGTATTAAAATTAGGCACCAGCAAACAGGCATCCATTTTGGTCAGCAGTTTTTTAAACGCGTCCATTTCAATACCGGTAACGGGATGAGTGGGCAACTCTAAAACCTTTAAGCCGAAACTAACCGCCAGCTGTAGTATACCCGGATAGCAAGGGCTTTCTATGGCAATAGTATCGCCTGGTTGGGTTACCGCCATTAAGCACAGAGCCAGTGCGTTCATACAGCCATTGGTGGTAACAATGTCGCTTTCTTTTAAACGCCCGCCCCAGTTGAAAGACCGGGCTGCCACCATTCTTCTTAGTTTTTCATTGCCCTGCAGTGGTTCATATTCGGTGCCGCCATCTTTCAGCCCGCGGGTAGCTGATACAATTTCTTTTTTCAGTTTCGCCAGTGGCAGCAGATCGCCCGACGGCACGCCAATAGAAAAAAGCGTAAGATCTTTACGGGCCATGTTGGAATACACGCTATCGATCAGCTCGTTAGGCTCTGTATTTCTGGCCACGGCCAAAGGCTTACTGGCTTCGGGTAAAGGCAACCTCATATAACCCGGCATACTTACAAAATATCCCGACTTAGGTTTGGGCTCTATAAGCGATTGGGATTCTAACTCCAGGAATATTCTCTTAGCGGTATTAATTCCAATGCCATGCTGTGCACTTAACATGCGAACCGATGGCAACCGGTCTCCTGTTTTTAAAACGCCGCTCCTGATCTGGTGCGCGATGTTGCCGGCAATTTCATTATATAAAAATTCTTTCTTCACCCTGCAAAGCTAGCTGTGTCCCCATAAATATCAAAAATTGTGACTGTGTTTATCTTTATTCTTTGACGAGCTTTGTGCTTCAATCAATAACATGAACGAAATAAGTATCGCTACGACAAAGAATATAAATGCCAACGGCTGGTTAAATGGGTTTATCGGAGTATTACTATTCAGTGGCTCTCTGCCTGCTACCAAACTGGCCATACTGGGTTTTAGTCCGCTTTTCCTTACTTTTGCACGCGCAACCATTGCGGGCTTACTGGCCCTGGCAGCCTTAAGCATTTTTAAACAAAAGTGGCCCAACCGCAACCAGGTCATTCCATTGATTATTGTAGCACTAGGTGTAGTATTAGGTTATCCCTTACTAAGCGCATTAGCCTTACAGCATATTACTTCTGCGCACTCCATTGTGTTTGTGGGACTGCTGCCTCTTGCCACGGCTCTCTTTGGTGTATGGAGAGGGGGTGAACGACCGAAGCCTTTGTTCTGGCTGTTTTCCATTTTCGGTAGCTTACTGGTTATTAGTTATGCTGTGGCACAGGGGCTTACGGCTTCACCCGCTGGCGATTTGCTGATGCTGGCAGCCATTGTCGTATGTGGACTGGGCTATGCCGAAGGCGCTAAGCTTTCAAAAACGCTGGGTGGCTGGCAGGTGATTTCCTGGGCGCTATTGCTTGCACTGCCGGTAATGTTGCCCCTGTCTTTTATTTATATGCCCCTTGGTTTTGAAAACGTCAATGCGGGCGCATGGACCAGCTTAGCCTATGTGTCTTTATTCAGCATGTTTATAGGCTTTGTGTTCTGGTATAAAGGACTGGCACAAGGTGGTGTGGCATCGGTAGGTCAATTACAATTATTACAGCCCTTTTTCGGGCTGGCACTGGCCGCTTTTATATTGCAGGAACAGGTGAGCTGGGGCATGTTACTGGTTACGATTGGGGTAATTGCCTGTGTGGCAGGATCGAAGAAGTTTGGAAAATAGCCTAGCTGAAAGTCGCTTCTCTTGTCAGCAAATGATCTTCTAAAACCAAATCGGCTTTAAAGAGCTCTTTTACTTTCTGAGCAATCTCATTGCGGTTGATGGTGGAGGCGTCACGCCTTAAATCAATATAGTGCTCCCTTGATAGTTTCTCCGTTAACTGTCTTACTGTATTTAATTGCAGCTCTTTTGAAAAAAATTTGCCGGCCAACCTACCTATTGCTATAAAAAAGAGTATTCCTGTTACTGCCACCTGCCATTGAAAGAAAAAGAATAAAAGAGAACCAATAACGCCTCCGGCTATCAACCAGGAGAACCAGGCCTGCATACTGAGTATGTCAAAGGCTATACCCAATTGCTGTTGCAGCGCTCTAATTTTTTTATTGCGATCGTGACGTGGAAAAAGATCTTCTATTTTACTTTCCAGCGTTATAGATACTTTATCTATCTCTTGTACTAAAGCAATGGCTTCCCGAATTCTGTAGTAGGCCTGTTGTGTAGCACAAGCCTCTGACTGAATACCATTGACTTTGTGTTCAATAATATCGCAAAGTTCTCCAAAATTTTTTACGCTTTCCAGTTCCCTATATTTAAATTGAATGTGGAACGACTTTTCCACCTTCTGCAATATTTCTGAAATATCGTCCGGGTCAACGTTGGAAAGATCGTATGTATCGTTCTCTTTCATAAGATTACTGATTAAATACTTATCACATTGTAGGGGGTTCTATAAAAATACAAAATTAGATAAGAGTATAATTATTTGTACAGGTGAGGGTATAGCCAACGCGAGACGGAAAAGCCGGGCCTCATTAGAAGCCCGGCTTTAAGGATTGGTCTTTATATTGGTTAATAACTGATCGAAACACCTGCACCAAAACCCATATCGCTATCGTAATGTGTACGAACCCCGATATTTTTTGTAATGATATAACGCAGGTCTGCCATATACTCCAGGTCGGAGTTCACCATAAACCCGGCTCTTAATCTTTTTGAAACCGGGATATCTTCCCGCATCAACGACAGCCGGAATATACCGTCATGATACACTTCAGCTTGTACATTTACCAACATGGGTAAGGTGTACATCACACCCAGGCTTACCGCCGCCCGGTTATCTTTTTTATTTACCTGCCCAAATATATTTTTCTCATGCTCGTCTTTGCCCATTTTCCGGTAGCGCCAGTCAAAGCCTATAAATGGCATTAGCCATTGCATTTTCCCAATATAACGTCCCAGGTGGGTTTCCACCTCGTAGCCATGCATATTATTGTAGCCTAAGCGCCACTCTGTACCTAAAGACCATCTTGCATTCTGGAACATCAGTTCACCGTCATTGCCGTTAGTGGCAAAATCGTTCTGTATCATAAAGTGCGGCATATTACTTTCCCGCTGCAGCATTTTATACGCCATTGCCTTATCAGGCAGATATGGATTTTTATAATCATCTACCGCAAAAACCCGGTTCATTCCTGCCATCATATGATATAGTATATGACAATGGAAGAACCAGTCGCCTTCCTCATTTGCCAGGAACTCAATGATATCTGTCTCCATTGGCATAATATCTAACACATTCTTCAATGGTGATCTCTCGCCCTTCCCGTTGATGACCCTGAAATCGAAGCCATGTAAATGCATGGGGTGCCGCATCATAGAATTATTGTAAATGGTAATGCGTAGCACTTCTCCTTTTTTCACCGGTATCTTGTCTGTTTCAGACAAGATTTTATTGCCCATGCTCCATACATAGCGATTCATATTCCCCGTAAGCGTAAACTTTAATTCTTTTACCGGTGCATTTGGCGGAAGCGTGGTGTTATGGGGAGATTGCAGCATGGCATAGTTTAAGGTAACAATATCACCCAAGGCGTTTGCGTTATACCGGTTCGAATCGCTATCCATATTCATGTTGTGCTGACTGTGGTCCATTTTTTTCCCCGCATCTCCTGTTATTTCAGGGTACATCACTACGTTCATATCCATTTGGTTCAGGCTCATTTTCATACCCATATCATCCAGGTCGCCATTCATCTTCATCATGTCGTTCATCATCTTCATTCCTTCAAAATACTTCAGGCGCGGCAGTGGGGAGATCAACTGTTTAATGCCATTGCCAACAAAATAGCTTGCAGCCTGCGTTCTGTCTTCTGTCGTCGCCAAAAATTCATACGCCACCCCATCTTCAGGAATAGTAACCACTACATCATACGTTTCTGATACGGCTATGATCAGGCGATCTACTTCAACGGGTTCTACATCATTTCCATCATTAGCCACTACCGTTATTTTACCGCCTGCATACCGAAGCCAAAAATAAGAGGAGGCTCCCCCGTTGGATATCCGTAATCTTACTTTGTCACCGGGCTTCAGCGCCTTACCATCCACCCGTTTCAGGTCGGAAGTATTGCTGCCGTTGATCAGTATCTTATCATAATACACATCGCTTACATCCATTGCCAACATTCTTTTCCATTCATTGGTTAATTTAGTTTTAAAATGCCCTTCACGGATGGCTTCGGCATAAGATTGCGTTGCATTTTTTTTGATGGCTGCCCAGTCATTAGCATTGTGCAGCACACGGTTAATATTATCCGGATTCAGGTTGGTCCACTCACTTAAAATAAGCGGCACAGTGGGTAAGTCATCTATTCCTCTTCTGAAGGTTTTATCATCCTCTCTTTTTTTCATTATAAAATTTCCGTACATACCTATCTGCTCCTGCAAGCCTGAGTGAGAATGATACCAATGAGTACCGTGTTGGATAATGGGAAAACGATAGGTGTAGGTAGCTCCCGGTTCAATAGGCTTTTGCGTAAGCCAGGGCACACCATCTTCCTTGTTGGGTAAAAACACGCCATGCCAGTGTAATGAAGTGCCTTCCCTGAGCTGATTATGCACCACAATTTCTGCAGTGTCGCCTTCTGTAAATGTGAGCGTGGGCATTGGTATCTGTCCATTTACCGCAATAGCTCTTTTTTCTTTACCTGCATAAGTTACAAGCGAATCTTTCACATAGAGCTCGTAACGAACCACTTTCTGTGCGAATAGCAATTGGTTGCCCCATAACAGCAAAACAGCTATTAGCGCCAGCTTACAGGTATTTTTATACTTATTCATTGCTTGAGAATTATTTATCAGAAACTATTCCTGGCTTTGTATCCAGTCGATTAATATTTTAGCCCGCACCTCGTTCAGCCTTGCATTTTCGTGCATCAGTGTGTATGAAGGCAGGGGCATTTCTTTAGTCTCTATTTGCTTTTTAATTGAGGTTAATAATCTTTCTTTTTTTCGGTTGGAGTAGGTACCCCATTCACTAAAGTTCAGGTCCTTACGGGCCCTTTTAATATGGCTTTCCACAATCATTCGCGCCGGTTGAATATAGTTGTACCACACATAATTGGTATTACTGCTATGGCAGTCGTAGCAAGAAATGTGCAGTATTCTTTTAACATCTGCCGGAATATTGTTTGACTGGGCAATATCCATTGTTTCATCCTGCTCTTTATTACTATTGCGGGCCGGTTGATAAAACTGAATCGCAACGAAAAGAAACAATAAAGCCAGTGCTACCGGCTTAATCTTTCTCTTCATTTTAATATTCTTTTTTTACGGAACCGCAGGTAAGCATCTGTCCACCATAATAAGGGTTCTTTATTTCCTTAATCTCGCTAATCCATATGGCACCTTTGCCTTCATTATACATCGGGCAGTGTTGCTGGTATAGTTGCTGCGGCGCGCCAAAAATGGCTATCAGATCATTCATGTCCTTACTCAGGGAGGCGAGATGCTCCCGCTGATGCGCAATCTTTCCGGCGTTATCCCCTATATGTTCTGCATTTTCCATCGCATCGGCTGCGATATCCATAAACTCTTTATGCTTACCTGACGGAACACTTTTCATATCAACCCTTTTTAAGGTTCCCAGTAATTTTCTTCCGGCATCGGCGGCCAGCTTACCATTGTCTGCAACAAGGGCATTTTTTAAAGCCAGGTAATCTTTTATAATGGGTGCGATTGAAAAGTTATCAATGTTCTCTTGCACCTTCTCCTGTTCAACATTTTTGTTGATGGTATCTGCTGCCGTCGGAAGAACAGGAGTGCTGTCTTTTTCAGCAACCGCATGTATTTCGGCAACGGCAGCCGTATCGTTATCCAGGTTATTGTTTGAGTTATTTTCAGATGAATTGCAGGACAATAAGGTAGCTGCAATTACTGCTGATAGAATAGTTGAAAAAAAGATTGCCTTCATTTTTTATACGCTTTAATTTTTTCTGATTAATTAAGATTGGAGTGGTACCGGTATTGCGACTCCTGCCCTTTTTCGCAATAAAACGATTTATTTAATTGGATATCGTTTCAACAGTACTGCCACAGGTCATCATTTGCGCCCCATAAAAGGGATTTTTTATAACACTTTGTTTACTCAGCCAATTGGCACCTTTGCCATTATTGTACATGGGACAATGCTGGTAGTAAACGGGCACATCCTGTTTGGACACTTTAGCCAGTTCATACATCCTTTTTGAAAGCAAAACAAAGCCCTCTCTCTGTTTGGAAATATCCTTGGCCTCGGCTACCTTTTCGGTGTTAGCCGTCAATTCTTTCATAACGCTCATCCAAACGGTATGCTCCCCGGTAGACAGTTTTGTCATCTCTACTGCTTTTATTGCTTTGTCAAGTTGAGCAGCATTTGATGATGCTTCTCCGGCATCTGTTTTTACCAAAGCGTCTTTCAGCAAAAAGTAATTATCAAAAACAGCTTTCAACTCCGTAGCATTCTGCTTAGCCGTTTCTTTGGTATTACCCATTTCCGCGTGGTTATGAGCGCTATGCTCTTTTTGAGCAGGGGCATTATAGCCATGAGATTTTGCAACAGGTTTTAATGCCCTCTCGTACCGGCAGCATTCCGGCAATTTTACATAAACGTCGTCGGGGGCCAGAAATTTTTCGTTGTCGTAACCCGCCAAAGCAATGCGTTTCAATATATCGTCGGGGTTTATTTTCTTACTATCGTAAGTAATTTCGGCCATTTTGGTTTTTTCATTCCACACTACTGCAGCCACTTTTTTAATATTGCCGGCTTTCTCGATGGTTGACTTACACTTATCACAGTTACCGTAAATTTTTACGGTTTCCGTTTGAGAATTTGAAATCTGCGCAAAGCTGCTTACTGATGATAGTAATACGATAACGATCATCCATATTTTTGATACTGGATTGCTCATGATACTAATATTTAATAAGACGGGGCAAGCCCCCGGCCTATCGTGAAAGTTTAATTGAATAAAATTGTAAATAAATAAACTGCAGAATAGTTCCGCTTTTCACCATGCCCCGATAATTTTAACTGGAGCAGCGCATGAAAATCTTCATTCTTTAGAAGATTTAGAAGAATAGTACTGCAAATTATTACGCTTAAAGTACAAAGCCTGAACACTGGTTCCTGGTGAAACATTCAGTAAGGACACACGTATGGCTGTCAGGCCCTCGTTCAGCTTATTTTAGGCGGCAGCCATATAGAAAAATAGCCTGAAGAATAGCAGGCTTCCTCAAAGGAGTGTTTTTGCTTTTTAACTTCAACAAAAGAATTTTTTTCTTTCGGCTCAGTCAACGGAATCCAACTAAACGCGGATGCTGATGTGCTGCAATAGCAGGAGTCATGTTTACATTTACCTCCGCAATCATCATGATGCTTGTTCTTTTTACAAGCATTTGCTTTGGAGTTCTCTTTCTTTGATTTCTTTTTTGAGCAGGTGGATTTTTCGGTTTTAGTTGATGTTTTTGAGCAGGCATATGACAGGTTGGGTGCTAAAAAGAACCCCAGGGCTAATAAAAGCAACAAGCCTATATGTTTTTTCAAATTGTTCAACTCTGCAAAAGTATTTATAATAATATTTAAAATTAAGCTAAAAACCTAAAAATGTCCCCATTACTATAAACGCTGCTCCTGTTGGTTTAATTGCAACAAGGACATTTTTAATTAATTCTATTGTGCCACCGGTTCTATTTTAAATCCCGCTTTCTGAATGGTTTCTATTACTTCCTCCTCGGTAATACCTGTAGATTTTACCGTTAATACTTTGTCTTTATTAGCTGTATCGACCGACCAGTGGCAGACACCCTCTGCATTATCCAAATGAGGTTTTACCGATGCTACACAACCTCCGCAATTGATATTTGTTTTAAACTGAAACTCTTTATTTTCCATTGTATTGATTTTTTAGTTGGTTATAACTCATGTTTTAAGGGAACGCTATAGCCCGCTTTTTCAATTGCCGCTACTATTGCTTCTTTATTACTGTCAGAAGAGAGGGAAACCGTTATTTGCCCGGCCTGCAGGTTTTGCACTTGTACCCCTGCTATTTCCTTCACGGCATTGTTCACTCTTGCCTGGCAATGTGCACTCTGCATATCGGGTATCTGAATAGTTACGTCTTTCATTTCTTATTATTTTAGTATTACAAAATTGGCCTGCTTTTTAATGACCGTTGTTATGTTATTTCCTGTTTGATTTATAAAATTTAGGGATGGCCCATCAATGCCTCGTTATTTTTCCCATTTCAAACGAAGGCTGTTGCTTACTACACTTACGCTACTTAGCGCCATTGCCGCACCGGCTATCATCGGATTTAAGAGGAAGCCATTGATAGGATATAGAATACCTGCGGCTACCGGTATGCCTATCAAATTATAGATAAAAGCCCAGAACAGGTTTTGTTTGATAGTGCTTACCGTTTGTTTGGATAAACGAATAGCCTGCGGAATTTTGGTAAGATCGGACGAAATGATCGTCATTTTAGCTACATCCATTGCAATGTCGCTACCCTTACCCATGGCGATGCTTACATCTGCCGTTGCAAGTGCCGTGCTATCATTGATCCCATCTCCTACCATTGCTACCACTTTGCCCTGCTGTTGCAACTCTTTTACAAAATCGGCCTTATGTTGTGGCAACACTTCTGCCTTGTAATGCTTAATTCCCGTTTGTTGTGCAATAGCTTTTGCGGTGGCCTCGTTATCGCCGGTAAGCATGTATAGCTCTATGCCCAAGTTCTGCAGTTGACGAACCGCTTCCACCGATGTTTCTTTGATGGTATCGGCAATAGCAATAACTGCCAAAGCCTGTTTACTATTGGCAAACCAGATAATGGTTTTGGATTGCTTACCCCATTCCTCTGCATACTTTAAAAGTTCATTGTCAATAGTTATATTATTTTCAGCTAATAGTTTTTTATTGCCTACTACATAAGTTTCATTATTATAAACTGCTTTTACCCCTTTTCCGGTAATACTGTCGAAAGACGAGAGCGATACGCTGTCAACACCTTTCAATTGTTTCACTACCGCTTCTGCCAACGGATGCTCGGACTGCTTTTCAAGGCTTAGCAGGATATTGCGGGTAGCATCATCATTGTTATTCCACAGAATATTGGTAACCACCGGGCGGCCTTCTGTTATCGTACCGGTTTTATCCAAAACAATGGCATTTACTTTTTTGGCCAACTCCAGGCTTTCCGCATCTTTTATCAGGATACCCTTTTCGGCGCCCTTACCTACGCCAACCATAATGGCTGTAGGAGTAGCCAGTCCTAATGCACAGGGGCAGGCTATAACTAGTACCGTAACCGCTGCCAGCAATCCCTGTACGATCCCATTTTCGCCATCCAAAATCAGCCACAGTACAAATGTGAGGATAGCAATGCCTATTACAACCGGAACAAAAATGCCGGCGATCTTGTCTACAAGTTTTTGTACAGGCGCTTTACTGCCCTGTGCTTCCTGTACCATTTTAATAATATGGGCCAACATGGTTTCTTTACCCACATTTACCGCCTTAAACTTAAAGCTTCCTTTTTGGTTAATGGTTCCTGCAAAAACTTTTTCATTTTCTTTTTTTAAGACGGCAACAGGTTCACCGCTCAGCATGCTTTCATCTACATAAGAATTACCGGAGATTACCATTCCGTCCACCGCAATTTTCTCCCCTGGTTTAACCAGTATTATATCACCGGCCTGCACTTCCCCAATAGCTACCTGCTGTTCTGTTCCATCTGACTGTATTACCAGTACTGCTTTGGGTTGCAGACCCATTAATTTTTTGATAGCTGAAGACGTATTGCCCTTAGCTTTTTCTTCGAGCAATTTTCCCAAAAGAATAAATGCAATTACCACAGCGGCCGCTTCAAAATATACATGCGCGTGTAGACCCCTCTGCTGCCAGAAGCCGGGAAACAATACATTAAATACACTAAACAGGTATGCAATACCCGTGCTCAATGCCACCAGTGTATCCATATTGGCCGACCGGTGCTTGGCCTGCTTCCATGCATTAACAAAAAAATCTTTGCCCAACCACAGTACCACGGGAGTAGCAAAGAGCCACATTATTTCATTAGCAAACGGCATGTTCATAAAAAACATACCGATTGTTACTACCGGCAGCGACAACAATACGGCCCAGATCGTTTTGTTTTTAAGCTTGCGGAATTTTTCTGCGTGGATGGCTTCCAGGGTTTCTTGTTGCCGGGATTCGTCTTCTACCAATAAATCGTAGCCGATAGATTGAACAGCTTTCTGCAATTGGGAAGCATCGGTTATATTAGGAAGGTATTCAACCGTAAGATTGCCGGTAGCAAAGTTTACGGAGGCGCTAACCACTCCCTCCTGGTATTTTACGATACTTTCGGCGCTGCCCGCGCAGGAGGCGCAGGTCATGCCCAACACGGGGAATGTTTTCTTAACCGTAGAAACTCCGTAACCCAGGTCTTTGATGGCTTTCACAGCATCAGCAACCACTTCGTTATCCTTCACTGTAATAACAGCTCTCCGGTTATTGAGCTCTACCTTATGGCTTTCCACACCTTTTACCTGGGCTAATCCTTTTTCTACGATAAGCGCACAGTGTTCGCTTTCAACATCTTCTAACGGGATGTAAACAGGTTCCTGAATAGTATTTGCAGTCATATCTCTTGCTTTATTTTATTCAATAAAGGTCGCAAGAGAAGCCGGGGTAGCTATTGTGTAATTATGTATTTGATTTGTAAGATTTATACTTCGTCTAAGGGTTTTCGCTTTTTTTCCCTGATTTGCTTAAAATAACTGGGAGTTAGTCCCGTTGTTTTTTTGAACTGGTTGCTCAAATAGGCTACGCTTGAATAATTGAGGCGGAAAGCTATTTCACTTAAAGACAATTCGTCGTACACCAGCAGTTCCTTTACTTTTTCTATTTTTTGGGCAATGAAGTATTTCTCAATAGTTGTTCCTTCTACTTCCGAAAACAGGTGAGACAAATAGTTATAGTCCTGGTGCAGTTCCCTGCTCAATACTTCCGAAAGATTGGTTTTAATATCATTGTCCTGGTAATGAACCAGGTTAATAATTACATTCTTGATCTTTTCAATAATCCGGGCTTTTTTGTCATCAATCACCTCAAAGCCCAACGAAGACAGAACCTTTTCCAATTGGCTCTTCTCTTCAGCAGTGAGCGCATTTTCAACGCTCACTTCTCCCAATTTGATGTCAACAACTTTCAAACCCAGCTTTTCCAGTTCGCTTTGTACCACCATAATACAGCGGTTGCAAACCATATTTTTAATAAAAATTGTGTTCATATTGATCCCGTCATTGTAGCCTGTACATGCATTACTGCTGCATTGTTTACTGCAATATACATTATTGGCTTCAAGTACTTGCCGTAGTATAGTTTTCAGATATTCTGCATCTGCTTTACAGGGAATTAAGGGTAGTGAACTAAAGAGATTATTACAAACCCAATGACAACTGATGTTTGTTCATGCACTTTGATGAATGTCTTTCTTATTTTATAACTCATCCTTCACTTACATATTCTCCTTCTACATAGCCACCGTTAACATAGCGTGAAGTATCATGCGTATGCCAGGCATAAACTCCGGATACCATTATTCCAAGGTCCTGGATATAATCGTAAACCATATTTTGCCACTGATCAAATGGCGGCAAATAGTTTTGTAACAGCAAAAACTCTTTTAAATAATTATCGTGCAGTTCAAGTGCTTCTACATAAGCTTCCTGAACCGGTATTTGGTATTCTTGCTGTAAAACTTTTACAATATTCATGGTGTCCCCCTCCCGATGAAGCTCTTTAGGTAAGGAGATGATATCATTATGGATCCCGATCATGAGGCAACAAATGGTCTGCACCCGTTTAATATGGGGATGCTCAAAAATTTCATCCGGCAGCTGCCGGTATTCCTTTTGCAGCAGCAGATAATCACAGTAGGGCAGCACTCCACTGGTAGCCTCCCTGCTGAGCAGGTAAACCGGCAGTGGCGCAATCGAATTGCTCCGGTAATAAATTCTTTCTTCAGCAAAACCCTTAAATGTGGTCTGGATTGAATTAACAAACCTTTTGTATATATGATCAGGAAAGTCAAACTTAAGGGCATCCTGCCTGAGCTCCCAGAATAAATGTAATATACCATTTTCTGCAGGTTCCCTAGGATCATCTCCCGTTAACAAGGCATGAATGCTATTGGTTATGTGCTGCATTTTATCGCGCGAACAACGGTCAAAGTAATCATCCATCATTGCACCATTGGCGGTATAATTGGCAAGCGGCAGTAATTCATCTATTGATTTCAAGAAAGGAACGCCCCGTGCTTCAATATCACATAAGTGATGTTTTTTATGTTTTTCACGGGCGCCTTTACTGTGTATTATATATTCCGTATCGATCCAGTCATAATATTTTTGCCGTAGTTGCTGGAAATCGGGATGAATATAGTCGGCAAAAGGATACCTGGGCTTGGGTAATTGGAGCAAATTGGCATAAAACTGCTCATCCGTCATAGATGTAGTCATGGTTGTTGGTTTGAGGGTTCCGATAAAGTTAAAAATAATTTCAGTAATTATCGAAATTTATCTTGACCGCTGGAGCTATTATTGACGGCTTTGTTGTACAAAATATACAGGCCGGCTTAGAGATTTTTTTGCATAAAAAAACTCCTGCAAAATACAGGAGTTTAAAAATAGGACCGCCCGGGCTCAAACCATCCCGACAGGAGCTATCGGCACTGTAGTTATGAGTGATACTATTGGGCTGTCTTACATTCTCAATAGACGGGCGGACCCAGTAATTTTAATACATCATTTAATTATCCGTAATGCTTTTATTACTTTTTATCCATACAAAGGCTTCGGCGCCGGTTTGGCTGGCATCAGCATAGGGAACCAATACCAAGTCTTTCGGTTTATTCCCGTTTGAAACCAATTGCATAGTATAACATTGGCGACCGGCCCAGCCTGTTGGCAATTTACTATTTGTTTCAAGCAGTTTGTATTTCCCTGCAGTTGGGTAAACAATATCATCAAATAAATTTGAATCCTTGTTTATTGATTGATCTACAGATAAAATTTGCGGCCCCCTCCGTATAGCAAAATATCCGGGGTAACTCTTACCGCCATCAATAATAGAAACAGGTATACTAAATGAAACTGAAATCTCATCCCGGTTATTCCAAAGCCTTTCAATCTTTATGATTTGATTGGGCTGGCCTGTATAAGTTTTGCCATTGATAACTGCTGTAAAATTGGTAGCCCAAACCGGTACACGTAACTGAAGTGTTGCTTTCGCTCTTTTAGGAAGCTTTACTAAAATCTTTGCTTTACCGTTTTCTGGGAATTCACTTTTAATGTCCAACCCAATACTCAATTTCTCTTTCCCTGTTTCAATACTGTCTCTAATACTTGCCGCCTCGTACATAAGAAGGGTTGGTATGTTATTTATACGGCCGTAGTTAATTAAAGGGAGTAAAGAAATACCACGCGGGATACTGCTTAAACAACAGGTGATATTGCATCGATAAGGCTTAGCACCCATTAGCGGTGTATAATAACTAACACAGCCTGTTTGCGGATTTTCAGCTCCTAATAGGTGGTTATAAACACTTTTTTCAATTTCATTATAGAATTTAAGGTTGCCGGTTATTGAAAACATTTGCATGTTAAATTGCAACCAGGTAGTAGTAACACATCCTTCACCCATGCGAGCAGCTGTATCCGCTTTTAAAATGTTATCGGCTAAAAAATGTTCATGATCGCTACTGGAGCCCGTAATGTATAACCTCTTTGATGTAATATCATCAAAAGCATTATTGGAAACGGATAACAGGTTTTTGTCCCCGGTTAAGCGATACATTTTAACTAACCCTAAAATATTGGAAAGCATTTCATACGCTTTTGCGTTGCCAACCTTATTAACCTGTTTGTCTTTCAAAAGAGTTTGAACAATTGCAGGGCCTCCTGCAAAATCATAAGAGCGAATAATGTATTTGCAAAACTCCAGGTATTTTTTATCTGCGGTCCACATATATAAATCCAGCATCGGGTCAAGAACTGAAGTGGCTGCCATACCTGTGTGAGAGCCTGCCTTTAAAATATTTTTCTGCCCTTGCCCATCGCCAAAATTATTGCAGAGCAAACCGCCGATCTTAATAGCAGCATCTATAGCTCTTTGGTCTCCTGTAACCCTGTAATAGGCAAGCAATCCATATATATCATATTTATGAACCCATACATCCCAGGAAGTCCAATAATTTTCGGGCAAATAAGTACCCAAATAGCCATCAGGCTTTTGTGTGCTTATTAATGTATTAAACACCCTATCCATTTGAATTTTAAGCGGGTTGTTCTGAGTAGTAGTCCAGGTATTGGCTGCACTTTCCAGATATTTTCCAACATGTTCGCCAACCCATCTTTGTTTACCGGGCCTGTTTAAAAATCCATCAAGCAAACCCTGCTCATCAATTTTAAGCAGGCGGTTATTTAAGTTTTGAAAATACCTGTCGCCCAGGTAACCTGATAAAATATTTTGTTGAGGAAATTGTAAAGGAAATGCATCAGGAATAACATACTGTACCTTTTGCCGCGGTGCTACGCTTGCACCCACATCAGTATTAATAATAATAGCAAAGCAAATTAGAAAATACGCAATCAGGTATTTAGATTTCATAATATGACGGTTTAATTGTGATCTACTTATTTAAAAATGATATTTAATGATTTGCCGCAGCTGTGCAGATTAGCTCACATGTTTGCGGCGTTATCAGACAAAATCAGGTTCACTTAACAATAGCGATTGATCTTCTACCCTGGTTTTACAACCCAGACTCCTTTATGCAAAGAATGAAAAGTTGTGTCCCCTTCTTACCACAGATATCGCTACAGCTTTACAGGCAACATCGAAGCCTCGGTTTGTACTATAGCTGTGCTGATTTGCCAAACGGGCGATGGCGGCCTATGTGAAGTACTACCTGAAAATTATTTTAGATAGCTCTGTAACGGGGTTCCGGTATTGGTTTTTGAATTTTGGATATTAAGATTCTGGTTATCTATACTTGTAAGGGGCAGGTTGGCTACTTTTATAAATGTATTGTTTATGGCAATATCCCTGCTATTCTTTAAAAGCATGCCTGATGATGAAGGAATGTTTTTTCCCTCAATGCTAATTAATGTTATATCAACCTTTTTGCAAGCTGTAACACTCAAAGCTTCATAAGCTCCATCCCATAAGTTGATTGAATCGATCTGCACGTTTGAGCAATTATTAAAAGCTAAAAGGCTGGAGCGCGGCTCTTTTTTAATGTAGCCTGCATCCATTAATTTTTTTAAGGCTTTTAAAAAATTAGTACTATTTCCTTCGATTACTCCTTTGCCGGAAATGCCAATATTCTGTTGGCCCTCGGCTATAACTAACCCTTGTATGTTTCCCTGGCTTTTATATTCGTAAGGCGACGCGGCACCAACCAGTATAGCTCCTTCCTGCAACTTTATATACACATTTGATTTAAGATAGACGGTTCCTGTAACATACCGGCCTACATAAAACACCAGTGTGCCGCCACCTTGCTCATTTATATAATCAATTGCTTTTTGTATCGACGCCGTGTTGTTGGTAACTCCATCAGACAACACTCCAAATAGAGACGCATTATATTCTTTAGCGTTCACGTTAGCACAGGCTAATATCCAGATAATTAATAGGGTCAACTTTCTTTTCATATCGTTTGGCTTAAGAAATTAAAATTTTAATTAGTTACGTTTTGTAGAATTATGTAAAATAATTTCTTTCTTGCCCTTACTATCAGGCTCTTTTATTTCTACGTTTTTTAACTGAATATTTTTTGTATCATCAAACACAATGGCGGGCCGGTAATCTTTTTCCTTAGCTCTAAAAACAATGTTATCAAACACAATCCCGTCGGCATGTCTTACATAAAATCCCCAAGCAGGCAATTCTTTAAACTGTGAAAACTCAGGATAGGCGGCAGGCATTTCGGGAATACTTTCCAACTCTTGTTTAGATGTACCTACTTTGGCATAGTTGGGATTTCCGCCACCAGGATACACAATTTCTATATTGCTTAATGTTACATTTGTTATTTTATACTGCGGTAGTCCAACAATACTTGAAGGAGAAATATTTCGGGGAAGATCTTCAATAGGTCCTTCGTAACTATATCCCGAATCTGGTTTTGATAAGGGTACTTCGGCATATACATTTTTTATAACAACGTTATTCATCGATGGCTTGTTGCCCTTGCTCCACCTGTCCCCGATACGTAAAAAAATAACGTTACCGGTGTTTATTGATTTAACCCCATCCACTAGTATATTTTCTACAATTCCCCCATCAACAGCAGCAAATGTTATAGCAGATCGATAGGTATCAATTATCTTAAGATTGGTAACCTTAAAGTTGCGGAAACCGCCCCGGGATACCGTTCCAAATTTTAAGCCATTGGCGCTTGATCTTCCCGTGCAATTATCAACTACTACATTCTGGCAAATTTTTGTTGCATCGTGAGATTTGAAACAGATGACATCATCCGCTGCATCGAAGTATGAATTTTTAATAACCACACCATCGCAATCAACCACATCAATTCCATCGTTATTCCAATAGGCCTTACTATCAACCGTAATACCATCCACATAAAGATTTTTGCATTGGTCATAGGTTTGGTTCCAACTCGCGGGGTCTTTAAGGAAGATCCCGGTTATAGTAACGTTATTACACTCACGGAAATAAATGTTTTGTGGCCTGTTCGTTTCGTTGGGCCTGTCTAATTTCAACGGATCGACTACCAGTTTTTTATGAATATAGGTCACCATATTATTAGCAGTAAGAAACCCTCTGCCGTTAATAGTGCCTTCTCCGGTAATGCCGATATTGTCTTGCTTAACTGCAAAAATCATTGATGTCCATCCAATGTATTTGTTCTTTTCATAATCAAATGGATTGGTAGATCCTGTTATTTCAGCATTTTTTTTCAGGTGCAGCACCACATTTGATTTTAAATAAATCGTTCCTGTAACGTAGCGTCCGGGCTCAAACACCAGGCGTCCTCCGCCATTTTCGGTAATATAATCTATCGCACCCTGGATGATGGATGTATTAAGTGTTATACCATCGCCTTTTGCGCCAAAACTTAAAACATCAAAGTCTTTTGCCAGCATGCTTTTGCTACAAAACAGTATCAATAAAAAAACGTATACTTTCTTCATTTTTTATATCATTGATTTTTTAGAATAGTGTTACAGGTCCGATTAAACCTAGCGACCATACCGGTTGCGGCTTACGCTTACCATTGGTCCAATATTGAGCAACCGGGTTATCGGATAAAGATTTCATGTAGTTGCCCATCGTTGTTGTTACCCTTATTTCTATATTATTTTCGCCTTGCTTTAAATAGGGAACTACATCATACAAGTGTCGGCCGTACCAATGTGTACCGAGATCTTTACCATTCAAGAAAAGCTGCGAAATGCCCTGCACATTTCCAAGATCGATGTGTGAAACTTTTTGATCAGTGATCGTGATCTTATTTTTATAAACAACGGTGCCTGCAAAATCCCTGTACTCAGTTGTTTCTTTAAGGTCGATCAATTTATTAAAAACAGTTGTGCTTTTCGTTCCGTCGATATGGTTGAAAGACACATCCCAAGAGCTATTGACCCGGGTATCGCCATCGTTAACTGCTCTTACGTCGGTATAAGGTTGGGCGTTCTTATATTTCTTCTTTGAAAAAATGATTACCCTCATATCAGCTGGGTAGAGGGCAAGCGCAATACCCTGGTTAGCGTCTAACGTATACATATTGCCCGACACTGCATCCCAATAATAGCAGTTAGTATTTTTTGAGATACTGTCTGCCGGTTTTATTGTAACATCAAATGCTTTATTATAATTAGAATTAAGGATCAGGAATATTTCACAATCGGGTGTTGAATATCTTACCTGCTGTATAAAGGGATTTCCATTTTCAATAGTCAGATAAGGCTTAATATCCAGCTCTTCTTGAATTTTCCTGTACCATAACACATAATTATCTTTGGGAGATTCTTTTACAATACACCTGTTCTTTTGAGTCAGCAGCTCATTAAATACCTGCTTCACCTGCATGGATTTTTCGGGTGCGTTTGTAAGGCCTATTGACTTATTGGGAAGAAAATCCACACAAACTATTTTGCCGCCGCTATTAACAAAGGCTGCAATTTTTTTGGCCGTTTCGGGTTCCAGGCTTTCTACTTTTACGAGAATGAGTGTATGATATTTTCTATCCCCATATTTTAAAAAACCGTTGCTTATTTCAGACTTGTTAATAATATTATCCGATACATAATCGGTTCCATTTCCATTCAATTGCACGGCCTCCCATACCAATGAAAGGTTATCGGGGTAGGTTAAAGATGGAAAGGGCTCGTTGGGCGCGCCATATTTACCCCAACTGTCATATAATGGAGGTAGTATAGCAATATCGGCATACATATCTGCATGTTGCAACAATGCCGATACGCGGGCTTTATAATCGTTCAATAATTTAAAAAATGGCCAATAGGTATTATGTTCGCTCATATAGTTCCCATACCGTATCCACCCTGGAAATGGTGCATTTTTAGGGGAATAGTTAAACCCATGATATACCGAATGGGTTATGCCTGTGATAAAGCTTTGATCCGACGCCAGTTTTATCATTTGCAATGTGGCATTAAATACCATATCCGTATTGGTACATTCTTCACAACTGATCAGTCTTTTACCCGAAAGATGTGCCCCGGAAGAAACGAATTTATTGGCCTGGGTATATGCCCGTCCGATCCGGTAATCAATTTCAGAAATTTCTTCACCAACACCATACTTGATCCATGTTTCACCTTCAGGAATATCTACCACCAAACTGGATTCCAAAGGATGATATCCCCGGCCGTAAGCCTGCGCCCTTGATAACACACCATTCTTATTACACCAATTCTGAAAAGGTAACAGGAACCGCTCTCTGAGTAATTCTACTTTCGTCCTGTCGAAATCACACCGTACTCTTTCAATGGTTTCCTGAAATTTATCGGTAAATTTTGTTCCATAGTTATAGTCATACACATTACCCATTCCACCAATGCGCCACATAATTAAAGGGAGGTAAGGCATCAGGTCATACCCGCGTCTTTTCTTAAATTCATCAGCCATATCTGCTGTCCAGTTGGCGCCTTCAAGCTCCAAACTGTCAACAAAAAAAGATCTCACCCTGCCTTTTAATGATCCTATTTGTTTTATAATAGCATCAGACATATGGTTCAAATACTTTTCAACCGCAGCTTTATTAAAATGGTTTAATACCTGCCCATTGGCACCGGGTGCGCCATTAATCACCTGTAAAAAAGCCTTGGTTTTTACCAATGCATATATTGCATAATTGCCCCTTGGTATGTTTACTTTAATAAAGCCCGAAGCAATCTGATCTGATAAATCTATTGCTTCACTTAAGTCACTCATTGGGTCGGGAACCATAAACACTTTCATCACCTCTGATTCCCGATGCGGATAAGGACTTGTTACTGCGGGATCAGCTTCCTTAAGAAAATCGAATATCGGTGCTTCAAACTCCATCAATCCGGAGACTTTTTTTACAGCAATCGTCACGATATCGGCCCGCTCTTCTCCCTCCAAATATTCCGCTCCAAAAGGCCAACCCGAGCCAACAATTAAATCACAGGTCAATCCCATTTTTTTTGCTTCGGTAAGTGTATAATCCAGTGCATCAGTCCACTCTTTACTTAGCCACATCAGCGATTTTATGCCCATATCATCGGTACGTTGCGGAAATTTTATAGGATTAATTTCTACACCGCCAATGCCGGCATCTTTCAGCAATTTGAGCTCCCGTAACAATTCATCTTTTTCAACCTTATCACCGTTCCACCACCATCTGACAAATGGGCGGTAAACCATATCCGGCGATTTGAACATCTGGTATAGCTGATCTATTGATACCGCTTCTACCTGCTTATTTTCGAGCGCCCAGGAAATCTGGTTGTATAACAATCCTCCTGCTGTTAGTATTGAACATCTTTTTAAAAAACTCTTTCTTCTCATTTTTTATGCCACGTTAAAACGGTTTTGTAAAAATTGTTTGATCCATAAGTTTAACCGCCACTGTTCTTTTTGTGCATCAATAGCCCTGTCCCCCATGGTCAAATAAGGCGGTGGCCCAAACTCGGGGGTTATCGTGCATTCTGTATAGCCTTTTAGTTTTCGTACATTAATCCATTCATCCCAAATGTTAAGATGGGCGTTCAATGCCTCTGCGTATTCCGGAAATGCGGGATCAAAAACCTGCGGTCCCTGGGTGTGCCCCACTCTTGCATGAATGTGGTGCGTATGCTGAATTGCCTTTGCTACTTCCAGTTGCTGGTTGTTCAAATAACTTTCAGAAACACAAAACCAGTGCGAGACATCCAGGGCTATTTTCAGATCCTCTTTTTGTTGCAGCGCCCTGTAAACATTATGTGCTACATACGACCATTTGTTTCTGTGTGTTTCCTGGTAAACAGGAATTCCATATTGTTGTTCTATGCCATCACAAACAGAAAGTGCTGTAAAAATTTCCGGTTCGGAAAAATATTCCCTCCCGGTTTGTGCAGAAATAAAGATTGGCAACCGGCTCACCGGACAAAGCCCGATCAATTGTTCTAAATCCTCCTTCAACAATGAACAGTATTCTTTCACGTTAGAAAAAGGCTTTGTAACCGTCATTACAAACGCATGTTCAAGTTGTAATTCTGCCAGTAGGCCAAATACTTCCTCTTTATCAAAAGTTTCTGCAAAGGGGAACCATTCAATACCGGAGTAGCCGGCATTTTTTACATCTGTTAAAAATGTTTTCCATTCAATATGCTCGCTCCCCCACCTGGGACAAAAAAATTTAATTTTCAATTCAATAATTATTTACTGTAAATCAAAGGATTTTGTAAATCATTATTTAGTACATCGCCCACCTGTAATGTCTTCAAATAATCTTCGGGTAAAATATTCGCCTGTCCATTAAACACATTGCCATCCGGCATATAAGCACAGGTCATTGCACGCCGGTATCCGCTTGTCATATTAGCCCCAGCACCGTGTATGGTAAGCCCATTATGAAAAGAGCAGCTGCCTGCTTTCATATTGGCCGCTACTGAATTCACCACCCGGAACTCCGGGTAGACATCAAAAATGGAATCCATGTTTTTACCTATTCCTTTATTTTCGAACGTGGTTTTTTTAAACGCACCGGGTATAAAATAGAGGCAGCCATTTTCGAGTGTAGCATCGTCTAATGCCACCCAAATAGACAAGGCTCTTCTGTCGGAAAAAGACCAAAAAGGTGTATCTAAATGCCATGATGTTGGGTTAGCCCAGGGCTTTTTAAACAATGCCTGATCGTGCCAGATGCGCACCCCGTCTACACCTGCAAGATCTGCAACCATTTTTCCAATACGGGCATCCAACATTAGCTTTTTTACTTTGTCGTTGGTTTGCCAAAGGTTTAATAATTGATCAAATACTTTTGAAAAGTATTCCGCATCTTCATTAATGCCATCAGCCATTCCCACTTTTATATTCTGGCCCGGGATCTTTATTCCATTCCTTTCCGCGATGGCTTCGGTTACTGCGGTTCTCCATTCTTCCAGCTCGGTTTGAGAAAGGAAATCTTCTACTATTAAAAAACCGTTTTCATTATAATATTTTATCTGTTCCTGTGTGAGCTCGCTTTTCATGTTGTATAAATTTTTGTCAATAATTAGTAAGTAAACCCAGGCATCGCAGCCTGAAATGCTGTTAGAACCATACGTAACCGTCTTTCATTGTATCGTTCTGATTTTCCCATCTTTGGTTTCGTGTTCAGAATTCCCCGGTGCACAGACATTTTCTGTCTGCAAAACTGATATTCGATCAAGCTGCAACCAAAGATGGTTGGATAGGTCTTCTATCACCGATACCGATGAAGTCTTTATTTATTTGTGGTACTCAATAACCCAGATTTTGAACCAACTTTTTGTTTAAATCCATTTCTCTTTGCGGGATGGGATAGACTAACCTGTTTTCAGTAACGTTAAATGATTGGGGTAATAAATAGGGAAATTTTGCTTTGGCTGTAATACCATAGGCATTCATAACTGTTATGGCCTGACCGGTTCTTATTAAGTCGTACCATCTCTTATTTTCAAAAGCAAGCTCCCGTCTTCTTTCCAACGCAATAGCATTACGCAATCCCGCCTGGTCTGTTGCTGTAATATTATTTGTGCTGTTCCCAAATGCCCGGGTCCGTACCTGGTTCACATAAGGCAGTGCTTCGCCGGGTTTGTTTGTTTCGTTTAAGCATTCAGCCAGCATGAGCAGCACGTCTGCGTAACGGTACAATGTCCAGTTCTGGTCAGTGTTTTGATTTATATTAGGATAGGGCGGGTAATAAAATTTCTTGCAGAAGTATTTTACTTTTACACCTGCAGGAGGAACATATCCGACAGCGCTTACTAATTTGGATGCAATAAAATCCTGCGAACTGTTAAGGCTACCTTCAGCCACGCCAATAGAAGCATCGAGCCTGGTATCTCCTGTCTCAAATAATGCTATTAAATTATCGGTTGGAACATCCCATCCGCCAAAACCATTTACGTTAAAGTTAACCCCTAAAAATAATGTTGTGTTGGGTGTATTAGGAATAAAACGATAAATAAAGCTGCTGGACTGCCCGGTAGTGCCGGACTGGTATTGTACATCAAAAATCAATTCTTTATTGGCATTGGCATTTTTGTTGGCCGGATTAAAGACGTCTTTGAAATTCGTCATTAAGTTGTAGCCCATAGCAGCTACGCTTTGCAACAACGGTACAGCATTTGCATAATCTTTCTTTTGCATATAAACCGCGGCAAGTTCTGTAGCAACCACGCCTTTATTAACCCGCCCTGTTTCAGCTGCAACAAATTTAGGCGCCGGTAAACGGTTCAGTGCATCCTTAAGATCGTTAATAATTTGGGTGTACACTTCATCTGCACTGGCACGAGCCAGGTAAGCATCTTCCGTTTTTAGTATTTCATGTAACTGTAATGGCACGCCACCAAAAGTTTTTACAAGATCGAAATAATAATGTCCGCGCAGCGCTTTGGCTTCGCCGATAACCTGGTTTTTTATTGAGTCGGATATGGTAGCTCCCTCAATATGATCGAGAATTGCGTTTGTTCTGCTAATTCCTATAAAGTTTGCCTGGTAACGGATAATTGTTACACCATTAGTAGCATCATCCATAAAGGTTGAAATGTTTTCCCGTGCTGCACTTCCCCTGTCTTTTTCATAATAATCAAATGTTGCATTGTCCGATCGCATTTCATCCATCCAAAACGCGTTATTGGCAATGTCTCTCAGTGGTGTGTATGCACCAATCACGGCCTGTTGAAAATCGGCTTCAGTTTTATAAAATGTACCTTCGTTCAGATTCCCTTCCGGGTATAAGGTGAGAAAATCTTTACTGCAGGACGAGCATATAAATATGGTTGACAACGCCAACCCAAATAAGTATTGATATGTTTTCATTGTGTAATAGTTTGACATTAGAAATTAAAATTGGCACCAATCATAAATGTTCGGGGAATGGGGAATGTGCTTAAATCCTGGCCGTAAGTAGTTACAGCGTCGTCTTTAGTAGCATTTGCTTCGGGGTTCATGCCACTATATTTAGTAAACACGAAGGGCTGTTGTACGCTTGCATAAATCCTGGCCGATTTTACATACTTTAATAAATCCCTTTTAAAAGTATAGCCCAATGCTATATTTTTTACGGTAAAGAAATCCCCGTCTTCCACCCACGATGAATTAGCCAGGCGGTATAATTCGGTGGTACCAGTTCGTGTTCTAGGCACCAATCCATTACCCGGATTAGCTTCCGACCTCCATCGGTTCATCATTTCTTTTGATACATTCATAACACCATCCAGGTTGGTAATATCCTGCCTGTTTACATTCAATATCTGGTTGCCTCCCTGCCCGTAACAAACAATATTCAGATCAAAATTTTTATATCTGAAACTATTGGCAAGCCCGTAAATGTAACGTGGGTTGGGATTACCAATTAGTGTGCGGTCGTTGGCATCAACAACGCCATTACCGTCTACGTCTTTCATTCTTACAGAACCCACGGTTGATGTGCTGTGCTTAGGTTGACTATTAAATTCCTGCTGGGTCATGTATACCCCATCAAACACATAGCCGTAAAACTGTCCAATTCTGCCATTCAAAACGGTTCTGTTAAAACCGGCATACATTGTATTGTTTCCTATAAAAGGGGTATTGGGTGGAAGTTCTATCAGCTTATTATCTAACAGTGAAAGATTCGCATCAGTAGTCCACTCAAAGTCGCCAACCAAGTTTCTGGAGCTTACCTGAAACTCATGCCCCCACATTTTAAACTTGGCCACGTTCATCTGCATATTGGTAAATCCCGACTGATATGGCAGTGTAACCAGGTATAGCATATCGCTGGTTTTTTTGTTGTAATAGTCGTAGGAGAAAATTATTCTGTCCTTCAGAAAATTGATATCAGCTCCTATATCAACCTGTGCCGAACTTTCCCAGGTAACCTGTGGATTTCCCAGTGTTGGAGATAAAGAAAACCCCGGAGTTAGTGTGCCTCCAATAACATAGTTGGTTGCGGCAACGTTAGTAACAAATGTATAATTATTGATATTGAAATTACCGGTTTCGCCGTAGCTTGCCCGTAATTTTAGGAAACTAACCACTTTGTTTTGTTTAAAGAAAGGCTCTTCGCTGATTACCCAACCGCCCGAAATTGACGGGAAATCAGCATACTTTACCGTAGGGCCAAAACGGGAAGACCCATCGCGCCTGAATGTGGCAGTAAGTAAATAGCGGCCTGCAAAATCGTAGCTCAATCTTCCAAAATAGGAGGCCATACTCCAGGCTTCCTTATTGGTACTACCTGTGGTTACTGCTGCGCCCGATATCCAGGGAATGGCGTCATTAGCAAAATTGGAACCATTAATGGTCCGGAACTCCCTGCTCCACTTTTGGCTGCTGTAACCAGTAAGTACGTCTAAAGAATGCTGCCCTGCTTTTAAATTGTAATTCAATGTATTTTCATTCAGCCAAAAAGTATAGTCATAGGAACTATGGGATGCACTTGAGTTGGAAGCCGCCCTGGGCACAGGAGTGGCGCCTAATCCTATCCCATACATGGTGCCTAAATACCGGTCATCCTGAAACGAAGCAATGTCTCCATTTATCGTAGTTTTAAACTTCAAATTTTTTAAAATAGCCACTTCTGCATACGCATTGCCTAACAGGCGAAATGTTTTTGCATTGGCATCAGCAAGTTCCATTTGTTGCCTCGGGTTGTTCATATTAAGCATCCCGAATGAGCTGGCTTTCGAATTGAACGAGCCATCGCTGTTGTACATGGGTTGCAAGGGAGAGGCAGCAATAGCATTTCCTAAAATTTGCCTGCTGCCGTCTGTAAAGGCCCGTGTGTTAAGCTCAAGCTGGTAGGTGGGCGCTAAGTTCAATCCAATTTTAAAACGATCTCCGGGACGGTATTCATTATTAGAACGAAACGAAAATCTTTTCAAATTTGTGTTTAGTAACGAACCATCCTGATCAAAATACGACAAGGTAGAAGACGAGGATAATTTCTCTGTTCCGGATGAAAGATTGATGGAATAGTTTTGCATGGGGGCTTTTTGCAATAACGCATCATACCAGTTAGTACCTTCACCGTATTTGGACGGGTCAGCGTAATCAGCTGGTATACCTCCGGTATATCCTTCGTATGTAGCTTTATCTTCATAATAACCTTTCATATAAGTTGCAAATTCATTAGCATTCATCATGCCTATTCTTCCTCTTTCAGGAATCTGCTGCCAGCCATAATAAGCATCCAATGTAACATTGGTGCGGCCCACTTTTGCCTGTTTGGTAGTAATTAATATTACGCCATTTGCGGCCCGTGCTCCATACAATGCGGCAGCAGCTGCATCTTTTAATACTGTAAAAGTTTCGATATCGTCCGGGTTAATTACATTCATATCGCCAGACCGGCTGTTGCTACCCGAAAGCGGCTGACCATCTACAACAATTAAGGGCTGATAGCCGGCACCTAATGATGCCGCGCCGCGAATACGCATATCAATCCCCTGCCCCGGGCGCCCGTTCGCCATATTAACCTGCACGCCGGATACCCGCCCCTGTAGCTTTTGTCCAAATTCGGTTGCCGGTATATCTTTCGCTTTGCTTGCGTTGAAAGTGCTTACAGCGCTGGTAATATCTTTAGCCAACTTGGTTCCGTAACTAACTACCACCACTTCGTTCATATTGTTATTACCTTCCGAAAGCATTATAGTAAGTGGCTCGTTGTTTGTCACAGGCACTTCTAATGAGTTGTACCCGATCCTGGAAATAATCAATGTAGCGGGCAACTTAGCATTCAAACTAAATTCCCCTTTCGAGTTAGTAATGGTAGCGTCAATCTTTCCTTTTATATTAACAGAGGTTCCCGCCAGATCATCGCCGGAGTGGCTCAACGTAACGGTACCGCTTATCCTGGTTTCATTTTGCGCGTAACTTAATGTACAAAACGAAAATAGGAGTAGTAAACAAAGGAGTCCTTTGCAACATAGTCTAGGTAATGGTTTACTCATTGTTAATTTTTTTTAGTAAGCATTTTGGTTCAAAATTGTTTTATTCCTGTACTTAGGCATATACACGTAATAGTCTCCTAATCCGGACTCAATATGTGTAATAAAACAGGAAGAATGGGGCACAAAGCAGTACCGGCATCTATTTTAAGCATAGAATTCACAATCGTTTAATAAAAAATTACAAATAAAAAGGCAAATCGTTTTTACTTATTCTAAGTAATACTTCAATACCAAATATACCTCACCATAACAAGGATATGGTTATACATTTTCGCAAATAATTTGCACTTTTTGATATTTCTTTCGAAGCGACAGTAAAAATGAAACCCGGAGACTCCTTATTACAGCTCTCTTTTATAGATTAATCAGATGTAGGTTAGAGTTTTTGAAACCTGTGTTATCGCGCAATAATTCTAATTTTAGTGACTTGTAAACTACTATCAGCGTGGCAGATATACAGGTGTTTTTCAAAAGGGCCCGCAACAACCCACATTGAGATATTAAAATTGCGATGAATACATCCGGTAGCGCGGGCATTATGGGCAGTGAATAAGTTGTTGTATATTACAATGAATAAAAAATATCTTTTTATATTTTTTGATACCTGTATAAAATATGCAAAATTTTCATAAGTATCTCGCCAAAACTGCTACAGAGGATAAGTGGGGATTATATGTTACTACAGTGGGTTGCTCAACAGTAAAAGAGCATCAATCATATCCGATCAACCAGGATCACCCTCTTTCACACACTTTCACATGGAACAGGGGAAGAGTACTAAAGGATTATTACCTCGTTTTCATTATAAAAGGAAGCGGGGTATTAGAAACTGCTCATTTGGGAGCGATAGAAATTAACGAAGGAGATTGTTTTGTGCTGCATACAGGCGTTTGGCATAGGTATAAGCCTTTTGAAAATACTGGCTGGGAAGAATATTGGGTTGGGTTTAATGGGTTTTATCCACGTAAATTAATGAAGTCTGATTTTTTTAATAAAAAGAGCCCGGTAATCCACGTAGGGCTAAGCCAGGAGCTTTTACTTATTTTTCATGCGCTTATTAAAACTATAAAAAGTGCAAGCCCAGGGTATCATCAATTGATTTCCGGATTAACATTGCAGATACTGGCAATTGCATATAATGCCTCTGTTTATAAAGAAGAAAACAAAGAAGACGATTTTCAATATATATCAAAAGCTAAATTTTTGCTGCAGGAAAAAATAGGGGAAAAAACCAGCATGACCCTTATTTCAAAAAAGCTTGCGGTAAGCTACTCCAAGTTTAGAAAAGACTTTAAATATATAACCGGGGTTTCTCCCAATCAATATCACTTAGAGATTAGGTTGACAAAAGCCGCAGAACTTCTAGAGGCTTCTAACCTATCCATAACTGAAATAGCCTATCAAACCGGATTCGAAACACTTTTTTATTTCTCCAGAATTTTTAAAAAGAAGTATGAAATGTCTCCCAAAGATTACAGGCTGCGCTACTCCTGACGGTGATTGTTTTCCCCTCGGCTCGAACCAATGCCGATAGCTATATAGGCAGGCTGATTACGAGCATTTTTTGTAACTCTTCCTATCATCTCCTGCAAAATTTCAGATTATCAAAGTAGCGAAGAATTTTTGGCATAAAAAAACTCCTGCAAATACAGGAGTTCTAAAATGTGGTCCCACTCGGGCTCGAACCAAGGACCCTCTGATTATGAGTCAGATGCTCTAACCGACTGAGCTATAGGACCAGCGTCGTAAAACGACAAAATATTTCGAAAAAAGAACTATTCTTTTAAGGGAGAGCAAAAGTATAGAAAAAAAACAAAACTATTGCCAGAAATTCCTGAATTTCTCCGCTCGCTTATTTCCTGGCGAAATCAGCCAGGTAAGAACACCGGGTTAACGCATCTTCATAAAACAGTGTATTGCCGTACTGGGCCTTTAATTGTGTGTAGTACTTATTATCAGCAAATTTGAGCAGGTATTCGTCTGTTTTACGACTATACTCATCATAATTGCCAAAATCTACATATTGCGGCTGTGGCAGCTGTTTCTGGCTGCATTTAGCCATCATAAACAGGCATTTAGCCTTAAATTCTGCATTGCTGCTGGCCTCCATGGCCTTTTTGAAATAAGCTTCCGCCGTGGAAGCAGTATAGTAATCTTTTTGAAAAGCCGTAGCTCCTTTGGGTACAAAATAACCATCTGCCCCGCTACGCCAGTATTCTACCAGGTTCCAGGCATAGCCGTAATAGGTAACATTATAATAACCTAAAGCCAGTTTATACAGGTGCTGAGCGGCATTCTTCGTATCAGCTTTTACAAGCCCCTGCAAACGCTTCATTTCTTTGGCATAAGCCAGTTTATTGGTGGTTACCTTATCGCCGGGCAACCGTTCTTCCTGGTCATACAGCAATTCTTTGAAAGGATCTTTCTCAATAGTTTTGTTCTGGCCCGGCACTTTTTGTAGCCATTCTATCGCCTTGTCATAATTACAATCGCGTAAGTAAGCAGTACCTGCAAAATCGGCCACTGTTTTTATTTTAAGCCGGTTATTGGTTACTAAAAACTGCTCAAAAGGAGTGAATTTTTTCGCCGCTAAGAAATGGTACAATCCTTCGGCTTGCCGGCCGTTAAGCTGGCCTCTTAAAAACTCGGTCGACTGGTCATAGTATTCAGGCATTAAAGACTCCGGAGATCCGATAGCCAGCACGGCCTTATCTAAGTTGCCCTGGGCCTTATATCGTTTAGATAAAATGTCTACTAAAATGTTCCTGTAAAACTTATACCATTGGCTCTGCTCACCATTGCCATAGTAATAAACATTTTCTTCGCCTTTTTCCTTTTCGTTTTTAACCGCCTTGCTGTATAGCCATTTTAAGGAGGGTAAAATCTTTTCTTCAAAAGCGGCGTCAATCTTCTCCTGGGCACTTATCTGTACCAGCAGGTTGGTCAGCATCATTTGATCCTGCAAACGATCATTCAGCTTTGCTGTCCTTAGAGGAGTGAGAAAGCTGTTAGCCTTATTATAATCCCTCAATATATAAGCGCCGTAAGCTGCTGACAACTGCATCAATGCAGGATCTTTTACTTTGGAGTCCTTACTCAAATTGCTTACAAACTCAATAAAAGCATTGAGCTCGGGCTTTTCCTTTCTTAAAAGGCTATCGGTTTCTTTACCACTATACTGGTAGTAATAGCTGATGCCAAGTAAACCACTATTGTACTCTTTACCAATAAGCGGCGTTAAATAACGTTCTTCATACTTGTTGATTTCTCTTACCACTAATGTAGGTATTAAATCAGAAGACGGTTTTAACTGGTAGATCTGCTTCAAAAAAGCAAGACCATTATCCGGGTTCTTTAATGCAAATAGCGAAAGCATATCCGCTTTTTCATCATTGTTCTTACAAAGAGCCAAATAGCTTTTGGGGTTATCCGTTTTAGCTACCGACCAGTCGAACCCATAATAATTAGAGATCTTTTTGGCCGGGCTTTGATGAAACGCTTTAGAAAAAAGATAAGCCGCCTCCCGGTTCTTTCCTGTACGGAACAAGGCACCTGCCTTAAGGGCCAGGCTCATGGGCTGCAATACACTGGGCGTAGTATTGGCACTTACCATTTCATCATAATACTTAATAGCGTCGCTACTGCGGTTGTTATAATGCGCCAGCCTAACTACCTGGTAAGCATATTTCAATTTAAACAAATCTGTCTTTGCTGCCGCATACAACTGCAAACCATTCTTCAGCAGCCGGTCCATTACAATGCTATCACGCTTTTCCGGCTCCCATTGGCTGATCTCTGTTGCATATGGTTCCACTTTTTTTGCGTAGAGGATATAGCCTAACGCCTCCAGGTTTTTATTTTTCAGGAAATACTGAGACATGCCATTGCGGCTAATGGAATCAGGTAGCGTAGCCGGCGTCTTTTTCTCAATATGATAGTACAATGTGTTAATATCCTTTGCAGGAAATTTCATTACAAAGGCATCAGCATCTTTCTCCGAAACTGCTTTGCCGGTAAAGTCTACCCATTCTTTTACCAGTACTTCTGCAGCGCCTACCGGTTCTTCGTAATCAAACAAAAACTGCTCATTGGTATAAAAGAAGGGCTTATACTGTATTTGAGATGCTGCATATTGATTAAAAAAGCTGAGATAATAATCGTAAGGATCAATGCCTCCACCACAGCCGATAATATTTTGAGGGAAGGATACGAGCCCTGCGCTAATAACGCCGCAAACCGCTGTAAAAGTTTTCCAGGTCATGTAAATCGTATTTACTTAAAATTGTTGAATCGCAATGATACAAAGCTACGCGTAGATTTTTTGTTGCGAGCTTTTTGTTTAGCTGAATTACTATTTTATTGAGAGATTCGACAGGGCTATTTTCATATCGTAAAATGTCCCCCGCCTTTAAAGATCGATCATTAACCAAGGTGTCCCGAAGCACTTTATATACCTGCGCTCCTTCTTTTTGAAAAGTTCGGAGCATCTCTGCGGGTATAGCAGATAACAGTCCTGCATAATGATGATCGCGAAACAATACAAACCAATCGAAAAGCGGTAAACCTATGTCTAACGACAGCGGATAGCTTTGTATAGACGATTCATATTTGCCAAACTCTTCGGGGTCAATAATAGAATTAGCTGTTTGCTCCTTTTGCAGGTTACCCATATTATAGCACATCAGCAAGCCCCGGTCCACCGGAGGCACACCGGAAGAGCTCGTATATTTTACCTGGTGCAGCCGTATGGTGGCCGACAAAACAGGAGCCGTTAACTGAGCCTTGATTTCCTTTAAAAAATAGAAATATTTTTGACGGGTTGAAGCCGTCCAGTCACAATCCATTTGCACTTCAGGCACATTATTTAACCGGTACAACGCCACATACTTTTGTATTAATGCACCGGTGTTTGTTGCCAATGTTTTTACACCGGAGCTATCCAGTTTATAGAACACCTCATTAGTTATAAAAACGGTGGGAACGATTTTTTTGGTGCGCAGATAAGCCGTATCCCTGGCATATAATTTAGCCACCGGAAGCGCCTGACTGGTGGCCCCGTTCCAGGCAATATCAAAAAATTTAATGTACAATGTTTGTACGGCAAGACTATCCAAAGTATTCTTTTCAAATTCTCCCAAATGGAACTGGCTTTTCCAGTAGTAAACAGCCGGCTCTACCTCGCGGCTGCTTTGTTTGCAGGACAGCAATATTGTCAATGCTATTAAAAACAAACACCACTTCATGGGGCGAATATACGCTAACGCTTAATTGGCTACTCCCAACCCTTTGTAAATAGCATCCTGTATACTTCCCCGAACATTGTAAGAGCCCAGGCGTGGGTTGTTTCGTGTAGGCGTAACGCGGTTAGACAGGAACACATAAACGATATTATATTTAGGATCTACCCATACGCAGGTACCGGTAAAACCGGTATGTCCAAAGGTTTGAGGTGATGCCAAAGCGCTGGGGTAGGTTTGTATACCTCCCGTGTTTTTCTCTGGTTTATCAAAACCGTAAGCCCGGCGACTGATCGAACTTTTGTACGCTGTAAACTCCTGTACCGTTTCCCATTTAAAATAACGATGTCCGTTTAACTCACCTCCGCTCAACAGCATCTGATACAATTTTCCCAGGTCGTATGCGGTAGAAAACAAGCCTGCATGGCCCGCTACGCCACCACCCAAAGCGGCGCCCTCATCATGTACAGTACCCTGTATCAGCTGGTTTCGAAAACCGGTTTCTTTTTCAGACGGAACAATCTCGTATAATGGGAACCGCTCCAAAGGCCGGTAGCCGGTCGTTTTCATATACAGAGGGATATAAAAACTATCCTGCACATATTGCTCCAGGGGCTTGCCGGATACGGTTTCCACGATCTTACCTAAAAACCAGAAATCATTATCGCTGTATTCATATTTTCTACCCTGCGGTACAACCGGGCTTTCGAGTATTCTTTTCCAGATAGTATCCTTCCAGTCGTTTCTCAGGTAAAGATTCCGGGCAACCTGGGTAGTATACCCTTCCTCCGGTAATGACCTGTATAATTCGGGACGGGGATTCCCATCGGCATCAATGGTTTCTTTATAAAAGCCAATAAACGGCACCATCCCGGCCTGGTGTAGTAATATGTTTTCTAGTGTAAGGTCGGCCTTATTAGTTTTTTTAGTAAATGGCAGATAGTCGCTTAATTTTTTTTTTAGATCGATCTTGCCTTGTTCTGCCATCTTCATGATGGAAACCGTAACCGCCGAAGTTTTAGTAACAGACGCCAGGTCGAAAATACTGTTTAAGCGCGTAGCGTCCAGGCTGTCGTAGTCGAAGCTGCCAAAGGCTTTGTGGTAAACAATTTTTCCGTCTTTAGCGGCCAGTATAACACAACCCGGGTAGGCTTTTTTTTTAATACCATCAATAGCAATGGAATCTACGGCAGTAAAGCGCTCGTCACCGATGGGCTCCAGATAAGTAAGATCGCCGGGTGATACCAGTTTGCCATCGCCTTGTTTAAAAGTACAAACACCTACCGGTAAAGTACCAGCCGCTACAAAATCACCACGCAGCCAGTCAGCCGCAGTATTCTGAAAAACAACATCATCTTCATAACACACCGCTAACGATTTAGCTGTACAAAAGCTTGCTGCCGCCAACGGATTTCCAAACACCAGCGTAATGGCGTTGGTTTTATTTAATGCATACCAGTTTTGTATGGCGCTTTGCGATATCCCATAGTTCGTGCTGCCTTTACGGGTAGCGATATCATGAAAACCGATCACCACATCATCGTATTTGCCATCTACTATTTTTTTCACCACAGTTCCACCTTTACCAACAGCATCCGCATAATTGATATAAAACACATCTGCATTAAAATCTGCTTTCAGGCGATCTCCCAGTGTTTCTTTGGTTCCATTACCAAAAGCAACATAGGCTACTTTACGGCTCTTTTTTAAAGGCCAGCTAAAGAACTCATTTCTGAAAGTATTAGGATTGGCCAGGCTTAACAGGGTTATTGCTTTTTCCGCTACCTTCTTCCTGATGGCATCCGTTTCTGAATTCAGGTCGTTGAGTAAATTGTCCAGTGCTACCGGTTGTTTGCTTACCCCAAGGTTATATTTGGCCAGCAACACTTTTTTTACTTTTTGCTCCAGGTCCTGCCAGGTCAGCCTTTTTTGCTTAATAGCATCTTTTACGGCCTTAATGGTTCCCTCAACACTTTCGGGTAAACAAAGCATGTCATTGCCTGCTATCAATGCCTCGGCGGCAATGGTACCGCCAGGATAATATTTAGCCACGCCTTTCATCTCTAATGCATCGGTAAAAGTAAGGCCGTTAAAACCGAGCTCCTTTCTTAATAAACCATTCACGGCATTTTTTGAAATGGAAGTGGCCCTGTTTTTACCGTTGTCTATTGAAGGAACAGACAGGTGGCCCACCATAACGCTCTGCACACCGGCTTTGATCAGCTCCCGGAAAGGATATAGTTCCAGGTCTTCCAATTGTGCACGTGTTTTATTAATTACCGGCAGATCGAGGTGAGAGTCTACATCCACATCACCATGCCCGGGAAAATGTTTAGCAGTGGCCATAATGCCGGCATCCTGCATACCCTTCATAAAGGCAATACCACTTCGTGCAACACGGTATTTGTCTTCGCCAAAAGACCGGAAACCAATCACAGGGTTATTGGGATTATTATTGATATCAACTACAGGTGCATAATCTACGTGCACACCCAGGCGCTTGTGCTGAGTTCCAATAGCTTTACCGGTTTGGTAAACCAGCGAGGCGTCTGTAACCGCACCTAATGTAATGGCATACGGATATTTTGTGACGCTATCCAGTCGCATACCTAATCCATATTCGCCATCAATCGTAATTAAAATGGGGGTTTTGGCAATTCCCTGGTAATAATTGGTTAGTTGTGCCTGTCTTACCGGTCCACCCTGGAAAAAACAAATAGATCCCACATTAAACCTTTTAATATCATTTACCACGTTGGCTTCTACTCCTTTATTAGAATAAGCACGTATGATAACCAGCTGCGCGATCTTTTCATCGTCACTCAGTGTTTTATAGGTTTGATCCACCCACTGTTGAGCAGGAGTAGATTGAGCTTTCGCTAACAAAGACGATAATACAGATATAGCGGCAACGATTAACCTTCGATTTTTCATTGATGAGTTATTTTCAGAAATAATACGGTTCTTACAAACGTACACGAAATTTTTTTATTCATAAATTACACAAACAATGAATGAAAAATTTTATGGGAGTTCCTCCTGGCCAAAAAAATAATAAATATCAAGAGAAATTAACGGAATAGCATTAAATATGCTTATTTCGAAAATACATGCGAGATTATCTTATTTCCGCGGGTAATGATATTTAAACTCTTTTTTGTTTTTTAAATATCGCTACTTTGCAGCCTAATCAAGGCCTGTAATGAGATCTATATTAAAAGTAGAAAGCGCAAAAGATTTTAGAAAAGTACATATTGCCTTCTGGGTATTTTGGCTGGCGCTTTCGGCGATATTGAATTTCAGCGTTAAAGAGTACTTCACTCCTGGTTTATTTTTAATTAGAACCCTATTTGTTAATATCTGTCCGTTTTACAGCGTTTATGCAGCACTGAAGCTGTCTAAAAAAGGAGGAAACGTAAGTTATTGGTTCCGTATTTTGTTATTGCTGCTGGGAATGGCCATAAGCTATGGGACCCATTGGTGTTATTTTATGCAAATAGCCTATGATACCCCGGAAATGCCACAAACGGCAGTTACGGGCAAAATGCTTGTGGCTTCCTTTATTGCCAATTACTTATATTTTTTCCTGTTTGGCCTGATGTTTTACTTTTTTGAAGACCTCGTTCAGAAACGTGAAGAGGCTAAATTGGCCGAAAACAGAAGACATGCTGCTGAAACAGCCTTTTTAAGAGCACAGATCAATCCTCATTTTTTACTCAATACACTTAACTTTTTTTATGCCAGCGCTGCTTTAGGTAAAAGTAAAGAATTGGCGGCCGGTATATTAAAGCTTTCAGATATCATGCGTTTTGCCCTAACAGAAACCAGCGATAAAATGGTTTTGCTGAAAGATGAAATCAGGTTTATAGAGGCTTATATTGAACTCAACCAGATGCGGTTCGAAAATAAATTGTCGATTGAATATATTGCTCCCCCCGAACAAGAAGTGGGGCGTATAAAAGTGGTGCCCCTGGTTTTGATCACTTTAGTTGAAAATGCATTTAAACATGGAGAATTGCATGAGCCGGAGCACCCGGTAAAAATAAATTTGGATCTAAACCATTCAGAACAATGTTTAAAATTCTCCGTAAAAAACAAAAAAACGTCGGATCCTAAGGAAAGGGGACATGGAATAGGCCTTGAGAATACCATTTCACGCTTACAAAATGAATACGGCAATAACTACCGGCTTTCGTTTAATGATTCCGGCGACCATTATGACGCTGAACTGATTATTCAGAATATCGGTAGTTAACGCTCCCGATTTTATAGCGATGATCCTGGCAGCTCAACACCCGGTGCGTAACGGCTACAGATTTAGGAGCCCGTTAACCATCGATTATTGTACCTTTACACGCTTAAAATTTTTGTGAAGCGTGCCTGATAAAATAGTTTTATTACCCGACAATATTGCTAACCAGATTGCTGCTGGAGAGGTGATTCAGCGCCCGGCCAGCGCAGTGAAAGAGCTGTTAGAAAACGCCGTGGATGCGGGTGCTACCGAAATCAAGCTGATTATTGTTGACGCAGGCAAAACGCTTTTGCAGGTGGTTGATAATGGCAGCGGTATGAGTGAAACAGACGCACGTATGTGTTTTGAACGCCATGCAACTTCCAAAATAAAAAGTATTGAAGACCTGTTTCATATAAAAACCATGGGATTCAGGGGTGAAGCCCTGGCATCTATTGCTGCGGTGGCCCAGGTTGAGCTAAAATCGAAACGGGCAGAAGATGATGCAGGCACTTTGCTGGAAATTGAAAACAGCACAGTACTACGACAGGAACCTGTTGCAGTACCCAATGGCACCAGCATTGCCATGAAAAACCTGTTTTTTAATATTCCGGCCCGGCGCAACTTTTTAAAAAGTAATGCCGCCGAAATGCGCCATATAGTAGATGAATTTACGCGGGTAGCCATGTCCTTCCCTAATATTTTATTTACGCTTACCTCTAACGGTCAACAGTTGTTTCATCTGGAGAAGGGCACATTGAAACAAAGGGTAGTACAACTTTTAGGCAATCATTACAACGCTAAAATGGTAACCGTAAAGGATGACACAGACTATCTTAATATTTATGGCTTTACCGGCAAACCGGAAACTGCCAAAAAAACGCGCGGCGACCAGTACTTTTTTGTAAACAACCGTTTCATCAAAAGCGCCTACCTGAACCATGCCGTGATGAATGCCTACCAGGAAATGATTCCCTCGGATAGTTTCCCCATGTACGTGCTGTTTATCGAAATAGACCCGGAGCAGGTGGATGTAAATGTGCACCCCACCAAGCAGGAAATTAAATTTGAAGACGAAAAGATCGTGTATGCCTTTGTTCAGGCAGCAGTAAAACATGCCCTGGCACAGTTTAGTATTACCCCTACACTTGATTTTAACCTGGACGCATCCATACAAAACCTGCCCTCCATATCCAAACCTTTTACTTCCGACCAACAGGAAACGGCGGCAGCTTCTCCTATTTATAAAGGTTTTACGCAGCAACACCAGGCCCATTTTATTGAACGGCCTTCTTCTTCCGAACTAAAACACTGGAAAGAGTTTTACGAACCGGTTAAAAAAGAAGAAGCTTTATTTGAATACGAAAAAACTACGCCGCAGATATTTTCGGCTCCCAAAAGCAAATCGGGCTTTACCGTGGACGAACATACTGATCTGGCACAGGTACTGAATACTTACATACTATATCCTACCGAAACCAGCTTTTTGCTGATCAACCAGCAGGCTGCTCACGAAAGGGTACTCTACCAGCAAATGTCGGGAGCAATAGAAGGAAACCCCATTGCTACTCAAAGCAGTATGTTTCCGCCCACCCTGGAAATGTCGCCCTCCGACGCCGTTATATTAAATGAGCTACTGCCCTATTTTAAAGTATTGGGCTTTCTTATCGAACCTTTCGGTACTAATACATTTGTAATACAGGGTACGCCGGCCGACCTGGAAACAGGTAATGAAAAACAGATTGTAGATTTTACTATTGAACAATACAAGCACTTTAATACAGAAATTAAGATCTCTAACCGCGAAAAACTGGTTCGCTCCCTGGCCAGGCAAAGAGCCATCAAAACCGGTACGCGGTTGACCGAAAGAGAAATGAGACAATTGTTGACTGATTTGTTTGAGTGCACTCCTTTTAATATCGCTCCGGACGGTAATCCAACCTACCTGGAGTTTAAGCAGGAGCAGATTGAGCGGATGTTTGGAAAGTGATTTGTAAATCTCTTCTGAATGATCTATTTTTATTAGCTGGCAATATCCAGTTAAAAACAGGATGATTTTATATCCCGGGCTGCATTGAAGCAGGATTTATTTACCGGTTTTCCTAATAATATTAAAATATAACTGCTAATAATGATATCGATTTGGTAAAATCAATATATTAGCGGCGATAACATAAGAATTAATAATGCAATACGAGATAAAGCAACACGATAAATTTAGCTACATAGAAGAGGGTGAAGGAGAACCGCTCGTGTTGTTGCATGGACTATTTGGGGCACTGAGCAACTTCAAACCGCTGATTGATCACTTTAAACAATACAATAAAGTGATTGTTCCTATGCTGCCATTGCTGGATATGGATATTTTACATACCAGTGTAAGTGGCCTGGCTAAATATGTACATCGTTTTATCGAAACAAGAGATTATAAGAATATTCACCTGCTGGGCAACTCCCTGGGCGGGCATGTAGGATTGGTATATTTGCTGAAGAACGAAAGTGACCGTGTAAAAACTGTTACTTTAACGGGCAGCTCGGGCCTTTTTGAGAGCGCAATGGGCGATAGTTATCCAAAACGGGGTGACAGAGAGTATATCAGGAAAAAAACAGAATATACATTTTACGATCCCGCAATGGCAACTGAAGAGTTGGTAGAAGAAGTATTTTCAATTACCAACAACCGTTTGAAAGTTATTAAGATCATTGCCCTGGCCAAAAGTGCCATCCGTAATAACCTGGAAAAAGAATTACAACAAATTAAGATTCCCGCATTACTGATCTGGGGTAAGAATGATAATATTACGCCACCATTTGTAGCAGAAGAATTTCATAAACTGCTGCCCAATAGTGAATTGTATTTTATTGACAAATGTGGCCATGCTCCTATGATGGAAGTTCCTGAAGAGTTCAACGAAATTTTATTTAATTTCTTAAAAAAACATTCCTCCATTGCAACAGAAGCCTGAAAATGGGAGTCTTAGTATAAATGAGGCAAAATGTTAGTTACCAATTTACCCTTTGAAAACCTTCCTCAGATCAAGTTGTCTGACAAGGTTTATTATGTGCTTAGGCTCATGTACCAATACCAGGTGCAGGAGCTGGCTGTTACCGAAGGTGCAGATTTTATTGGTATTATTAAGGAAGAAGCTTTACTTAATGCCGACGAAAGCCTGGCGATAAAAGACCTGCAACATTACCTGTTGAAGGTGTCTGTTAATGCCGGCGACCACTTGCTGAAAGCGGTTGCCCTGGCTGTAGCATCCCATTTAAGCATTTTACCGGTTGTAGATAATGCGGGTAAATTGACCGGTACTATAGAAACCAGTCATTTGCTACAGGATATAGCAGAGTTTTTGCAAATTAATGAGCCCGGCGCATTAGTGGTGCTTGAGGTAGACCCTCAGCAATATTCATTCTCCGAAATTTGCAGACTTGTTGAAAGCAACGACGCTCAGATTACGCAGCTGAATACATCGAGAGATCCCGAAACAGGTAAAATGCTCATTACCCTGAAAATAAACAAGCTGGAAATTTCAGATATTGTTGCCACTTTTCAACGGTATGAGTATCATGTTAAGCATTATTTTGGTGAAGAGTTATACACCAATGAGCTTAAAAGCAACTATGAAAACCTGATGAGCTACCTTAATGTTTAGTACGCCACCGAAATACAATCCGAACCTTTTGTGATGCAAGCATGCCTTGGTTAAAAAAATATGCATTGTGGCTACTTATTCTACTGGGCAACAGCCTGGCAGCTACTGCGCAAACAGATAGTACCACTTTAATTGCCGATTCAACCAAAAAGTCTCCGTCACCAGTTTCCCCCAGCAATTACTGGCCCGATTCAATCCCCATTCCGCCTGAAGAAAGTTCCTATATAATAAGGCATATTTATATTGAAGGCAATAAAATAACCCGCCGGGCAATTATGTTAAGGGAGCTGCCGTTTAAGGAGGAAGACGTGGTAAAAATTAAGGATATTCCAGACCTGTTTACACGCGGAAAAACACAGCTGCTCAATCTTTCTCTCTTCCTTATCAAAGATTTTAATATTGGGGTTGTTAAAGTAGACGGGCCTTACCTGGATGTTAAAATAACAGTAAAAGAGCGGTGGTATTTATTACCCTTGCCTCATCTGAAACCAGTGGACCGGAACCTGAATGAATGGCTGTTTAAAAGAGGGGCCAGTGTGTCGCGAGTTGATTATGGTGTAAAGCTGATGTATGATAATGCCAGTGGTAATAACGATAAATTGAGATTTTATTTTGTTACCGGCTACACCAAGCAGCTTCTATTAAGCTATAATCGACCCTATATTGATAAAAGTATGAAATGGGGGCTCAACATGAGTTTAGCGCTGGGTAAAACGCATGAAATTAACCACATCACGCTCAATAACCGGCAGGAATTTCATAACCAACGGGATGATTACCCCAAAAACTTCTTCGAAGGAACTATGGAGTTTTCTTACCGGCCGGCCTTCTTTACACGCCATTATTTTGGCTTGGGGTATAATACGCTACGTGTATCTGATTCGGTAGTGATCAAGAATCCCAACTTCATGAATCATGGAGCGTCCAGTGTCAAATATCCACGGGTTTTCTATAGAATGGTTTACCAAAACCTGGATTACATACCCTATCCTACACAGGGCTATGCGGGTGAGGTGATGATCTCTAAACAGGGCTTTAACAGCAAAATGAATGTTTGGCAGTTGAGCGCTAAGGGACAGGGAAGCTGGCACATTAATGATAAAATGTTTTACAGCGTTTCCGCACTGGGTACAGTAAAACTACCTTTTAAGCAGCCTTATATAAATTCGCAGTTGCTGGGGTATGGAGATTTGACGATGCGGGGTTATGAAAATTATGTAATTGATGGTGTAGCGGGCGGTATTTTAAACGCAACCCTCTCCAAGCAATTAGCTAATTTCAGTATTAATTTACCCATACTAAAAAAATATACATCTACATTAATCCCTCTGAAGATTTATGGTAAAGTATATGGCAATACCGGGTATGTACATAATCCACAGCCCTGGGGCAATAGCCTGCCCAACCGCATGCTTTACGGCGGAGGTTTTGGATTGGACATCTTTACAGACTACGATTTTACGCTGAAGCTGGAGTTCTCGTTTAACCAGTTAGGAGAAAACGGTCTATATTTACACAAGAAGACATTATACTAAGCAACATGAAGGTAGCCGTATACAGCCGTGGAATTGATGCAGAATCGTATGCAGATGTAAAGACATTTTTTGAGGAGCTAAAAAATTACCGACTCAAATACGTGGTTTATGGCCCGCTTTTTAATAGCCTGAGACCTCATTTAAATCTCTCTGATCATACACCCGTATTTAACACTGCAGAGGAATTAGATAAAGAGGTTGAATTCATCATTGGCCTGGGAGGTGACGGAACTTTATTGGATACCATCACGCTGATCAAAGACAAACCCATTTCCATTATGGGAATCAACTTCGGCCGGCTGGGATTTTTATCAAGCATTGGCCGGGAGAATCTTACACTTGCAATCAAAGCATTGGCCTTAAGAACCTATATCAGCGAGAAACGATCGCTGGTTCATGTAGATGCAGATATGCCTTTATTTGGCGATATGCCTTTTGGTCTCAACGAATTTGCGATCCATAAAAGGGATACCGCGTCGATGCTGAAAATCCATACTTTCATTAACGGCGAGCTTTTAAATACTTACTGGGCCGATGGGCTGATTGTTTCCACACCTACAGGATCAACCGGCTACTCTTTAAGTTGTGGCGGCCCGATTGTTTTCCCCGATTCAGAGAACTTTACGATTACACCGGTGGCGCCACATCACCTGAATGTAAGATCGCTGGTAGTGAATGATAACAGCATCATTTCTTTTGAAATTGAAAGCCGGTCTGATGAGATCATCTGCGCTCTTGATTCCCGTAAAGAAATTATTTCTAAAAACGTGTCCCTGGCAGTACGCAAGGAAAAATTTTCCATCAACCTTTTACGATTGAGTGAAAATAATTTCCTTCATACCATTCAAACCAAACTGATCTGGGGACTGGACAGGCGGAATAATTAAACGCGGGCGTTTATAGATCTGCTCCACCTTTCTACTATTATATTTTTGCGACAATTAAGCTGCTGAACTTTCAGTTTTCCCGCCAGTCTTCACATTCTCTCTTTCCCTATTCTGTCCTGCCGTAAAGTATACTTGCTATTTATTTTTTGCTACGATGTTAATATGGAATTCTATCGAATCTGCCATGGTTTGATCAGCTAAAAGATCAAAGAACTTTCCTGATTTGTACCTAACACCCCATTGGGTTCTGTCAATAACCAGCTTGCTGTTGGCTTTGGCAATTCCGTCCTTAACTTCCACCCTGGCTGGAAAAGTAACTACCTGGGTAATCCCTTTAATAGTCAGGTTGCCGGTAACTTTTGTATCCTCTCCGTTTCCGGGCTCAGCCTTCGTAATTTCGATTCTGGAAACCGGGAACCATTTAACATCAAAAAAATCAGGATCTTTTAAGTGCTTAATCAATCCGTTATCACGTCCGTGGTTTTCGTCTTCAATTGTATTCATATCGATTTCGGCGGTACCGCCCGTAAGTTGACCATTTTGAATCATCAACGCTCCTTTTGAGATATAGACGTACCCCGTGTGACTGTTTGTTCCCATCAGCATTCCGCCCTTCCATGTTACTACACTTTCGCTTGTATCTATATTATATTGTTGTCCGGGAGATGCCTGGGATGCGGGGCTTGCCAATACGTTATCTTTATTTTCTTCTTTTACAGGTCCCCGGCAACTCAGTATCCAGGGAGTCATAATTAAAACGAGGTAAGTGATGAATCTTTTATTGCTCATACTAGAATTTGTATTGATTGGTAATTTGACAAATGATTTTAAAACCGGCCATTCCCGTTATTGCAGATCGGCTGCACCTTAAAGCTTGTAATGGGAAGCAATCAATTACTCCGTTCGGGTTTTACAGCATCTTTTGGTGCGTTTGCTGGTTTTGTCTGCAGGAAGAGGTGAAACCAAACACCAGGAACCAAGCCTGTACAGGTGCGTATTTCGTAGTTTTTTTACTCAGCAACCGCCTTTACGGGGAACGCGTTTATAAATTATTTTACCATCCCGTTCTACATAATCGCCCGATACTATCGGGTAGGAATACTTGGGTGCGTGCGATACATTGCGGCTTCTTATCATTATTTTGTCGTTCACTTTCAGGCTATGCAATTGCTCGAGCTGGGCCTTTTCAGGCTCAAATTTTACAATAAAATCAGCACCGTTAATCCTGGCCATTACACCAAAACCTAACCTTGAGCCTGGCGGAAGAGAAAGGCTGGTTATAACAGCCTCCATATTGGTAAAGGCCTTAATGTGTTTCCTTATTTTAGCAACACCTGCAAATACTTTTTTACCTGCGGGAGACGCTTCCCATTTTTTGTATTGTATGCCCCCGGGAGTGTCTTCCCATTTTGTTGCTCCTGCTTTCATCTCAGCCGCAGCAGGTGGATTTTGGATTGCCTTTTTAGCGTTTTCATTTTTTATTTCGCGATTAGCGAAGACCAGTCCGCTTACCACCACCAGCGGTAAGATCAGCGCATAAATAACTTTTCTCCTCTTTTTTGCAGGCTTAATTTCCATAGACCTGTCTCCTGATAAATCCGATCCGCTGAAGGCATTTTTTCATTTTTCATATCTTATAAAATTGATTTCAACGAAATTAACCTCGTGTTTTTCTGCTTGTGAATCAGGATTGTAAATAAAAATGTAACCTTTGTAAATAAATTGTAAATGCTATGTTCAATAGCCGAAATCTCCTTACCGGGAAACGCAAGTACCTGTTCGGGTTGATACTAGTTTCATTTATTTCTGTAATCTGCCTGGCTTTTACGATGGCAGACAGCGACAATTTTGATATAGCCAGAAGGGAAGTTCTGCTCCGAAGGATCGGACATGAAATACTTTTGCAGTCGGGAGATAGTGTATCAAGAGTACTTCCGGTAGAAAAGATCGGAGCGAATGAATACCGGATCAGCTTTGAAAATGCTTTTACCTTTCAGCCAGAGTCCCTCGTGAACACTACCCGGCATTTACTGGCCAAAGACCCGCTTACCGGGGACTATATTGTTAATGTGCTCAATTGCAGCAACGCCAGTATAGCCTATGGATTCGCTATATCCTCCGATAAAAAAGACGACGTAATAGCATGCTCGGGAAGAAAACAGCCAACAGCCCGGTACATGATGGACATTAAATTTAAACCAACGAGCATAAACACCGTTAAGAAAGTATCCATTTGGGGTGGTCTGCCGGTTTTAGCCTTTGTTGGCTTTATTTTTCTGAGATCTGTTAAGCGTAGAAAAATGTTGCCAGAGATTAAGGATACCGATATATTGACATTAGGCCCGGTATTATTCGATGCGAAGAACCGGAAACTTATCATCAATGAAAAAACAATCGATCTGACCGGAACAGAAACCCGGCTACTTTCCATTTTTGCAATGTCTCCCAATGAAACCATTGAAAGGAGCCGGCTGCAGAAAGAAATATGGGAAGATGAAGGCGTTATTGTTGGGCGCAGCCTGGATATGTTTATATCAAAGCTTAGAAAAAAGCTCGAACCTGACGCCCGTATAAAAATTACTGTTATACGCGGTAAAGGATATAAACTTGAGATTAGCTCTTAAAATGAATTTCCCTCGCTAAAAGAAAAACACCGGCATTGGGTTGCCGGTGTTATAAATATATTCTTTGTAGTTACGGCCGCGGCGGTAACGGTGGGCGTGGTGGCAGCGGCGGACGTGGAGGCAATGGAGGGCGGTGCTTGGCTACCCCATAATGCCTTCTTACATGCGACTTGCGATACCGGCTGTTTTTTGCATAATAATGCTTTGATTTCCGGGGATGTTTTACATATTTCTTTTTAACCACATGGCCCCTGTAATGAGGTGGATGATGCGGATGCGGTGGCCTCGGCGGCAGTCGCTGCGAAAAGGCGTCGCTATTAATTAATGTAAATAAAACCACTGATAAGATTACAACGATCTTCTTCATAAAATTGATTTTTGATTCAACAATCTTCTAGTTTTCAAATGTTGTGCCATGCGCATCGCCCATCTGTTAATTATTTGACTTTATGCAGCAACAACTGGTTGCATCAAACTCGCGGTTTTGCTTTTTTATAGGATTTTAAAAAGTTCTGTGCAACAAAAAACCCCTGCAATGCAAGGGTCTCTAAACTTTTTTTATTCCTCTTCTGTTGATTCTTTCTTTTTCTTTTTGAAAGGATTAGGAGGTTTTCGCGGACCATCCTCATCTTTTTTTTCTTCTTTAACATTGGATGCTTTTTCATCCTCATCTTCTATATTTTTTTTCTTTTTAAAAGGGTTAGGTGGTGGTGGTGGTTTTTTCGGACCCTCAGATCTTGCTTCTGATCTATCGCCACTGTCGTCCTTTGCTTTCGCTTTTCCGGTGCTACCGCCCTCCCTGGCTTCTTTTTTTGCTACCTGCTTTTCATGCTCCTTTTTCCAGAAATCTGCCTGGGAACGGCCAAACCTGCGCATGTCCTCTTTCCTTCTTTCATCGCGTTCTTCAGCAGTTTCCTTTTTATCTGAAGACGCTTTCGCAGACTTTTCTGACTTGTCTTCACTTTCCACCTTTTTAGCAGACTTGGTAGTACTACTTTGTGCGTAGGATTGCAGCCCCAATGCCAAAACTACTCCCATTAATAAAAACATTTTTTTCATCCGTATATTTTTTTATGATTTTGATAGGGTAAAAACAGTCTTAAAATTAAAAATTATTTCGCTTTTTACCCGCGTTATCCCAAGAATTAGGGATTACCCTCCTGTTCAAAAATCTCCAATTGCGGGGATGTGATCTTAAAGCTTTTACGATGATGAATGGTTATTCCGTGGCTGTCGATGGCAAGCCGGTGCTCCAGGGTGCCATATCCCTTATTTGAGAACCAGTTGTAGTGTGGATAGCTTTCGTGTAAATTGCGCATGTATTGGTCCCTGTAAGTTTTTGCCAAAATACTGGCTGCCGCAATATGAGCATACTTACCATCGCCCTTGATAATACATTGGTGCGGCAGCGCTTTGTAAGGTATAAAATAATTACCGTCTACCGATACAAATTGTGGTGTAACAGATAGGTTGTCCAGGGCCAGGTGCATCGCTTTTTGCGATGCTTTCAGAATATTGATGGTATCGATCTCTTCTACATCTACCATGGCAACGCTAAAAGCCAAAGCCTGCTTTTCAATATAGTCTCTCAAAATCTCCCGGTCAGCGGCTTTTACCTGCTTGCTGTCATTGAGCAGTGGATGATAAAATCCGGCCGGTAAAATAACCGCAGCAGCAAAAACAGGTCCGGCATAGCAGCCCCGTCCGGCCTCATCACAACCCGCATCTGCAAGCTCGGGCCTAAAACAGTTTTCCAATCTTACTAATTCTTCCATCATAAACCGCCTTTACTGGTCAGCAATTTAAAACAGCTGGGCTGTACTTCTATATGAATTTTTTTCTCCGTTTCAACTGGTTCACCATCAATATGCATGGGAGCTTCGCCATAATTGCTGATGCGTATTTCACTTGTCTGAAAATAGATAACGCTTTTATTTTCGTTAATGTTCTCCTTTTTCTGAAGCCCGTTTAAGCCTCCTACCTGCATAAAGGTATTATATAACAACGTGAGTTTGGATTGATCCGTAACAATCACCACATCAACTTTTCCATCTGTAAGGCTGGCTTTGGGAGCAATCGTAAAATTATTACCAAACTGGTTGCTGTTGGCAATGCTGATAAAATATGCTTCAGTAGTAAATATTTTGTTGTTTAATTTTATTTTGAAAGAATAAGGAGAGGCTGTAAAGAAATTGCTGAAAACCTTTTTTACATAAGTTGCCAATCCGCGCTGGTTAGCTTTGGCAAAATCATGCGCTACCTGGCCATCAAAGCCAATGCCACAAAGCATGCAGGCAAACCGGTTATTGATCCTGAAGCCATCCACCCACTGCGAATGGTTATTAAATATAACCTCAAGCGCCTTTTTTATAGTTTTAGGAATGCCTGCACCAAAAGCCAGTCCGTTTCCTGACCCACAGGGCACAATTCCAAATTGTACCGGCAGCTTCATCAGGCTGTCAACTACCTGGCTTACGGTACCGTCTCCCCCTACAATAACAATGTCCGTTATTTTTTCTGTAACGATCATCTCTTCCAGGAAGGAGTAATCCCCATTAGCTACAGAAGGAAAAAATTGAAATGGTATGCCCGACTTCAAAGTTTCTGCGGCAATAGTATTTTGAACGCTATCTTTCGAACTGGTGCCCGAAACAGGATTAACGATGTAGATGATTTTACGCCGCATATGCAAATGTATTTGTAAGTTTAAATACCTGCTTCGTTTTTATAAAAAGCCGTGAGTATTTAACAAAGGGTTTAATTAATAGCGTATTAGTGTTTATCTTTATACTCTACAAAAAAATCGGGAGCTCAAATGAATTTTATACTAAAAGTGCTGATTACTGGTCTCATTGCTTACCTTTTACAGAATATTTTAAGTGGTGTTAGGATTGTAGATATGAAAACCGCGGCATTATTTGCATTGGTGCTGGCATTATTGAATGCGGTGGTAAAACCCATCCTGGTTATTTTAACTATACCGGTTACCGTTTTTACGCTAGGCCTTTTTTTATTGGTTATTAACGCATTCATGGTATTGTTAGCAGCGAACTTTTTTAAGGGGGTGTACGTTGACGGCTTTTGGTGGGCGTTAGCTTTCAGCATTTTATTATCACTGGGATCATCCATACTTTATTCACTGGTAGGCGGTAAAAAAGAATAGCGCTTGCTTCGTATCAATAAAAAAGGATTTTTTTTGGATTTTTTGCAAAAAGCTTCTAATTTAGATCCCTAATCAAAACATTAATCAAAAGTCCTGATGTTTCTACATCAGGGCTTTTTTTTGGATAACTTGCCGCAACTTTTGCACACACCCTTTGCAACTACTTCAAGCTCAGCCGATTGATACCCGTCGGGCAAATCAACCTTAGGTGTTACTACGCCATCCAGGCAAAATGTGTTATTACAAATATTACAAACGAAGTGCACATGGTGATCGTGATGATGGCCTTCGCCACAATCATCTTTGCAAAGGGCGTATTTAATAGAATTATCAGAAGTAGGAATGGTATGAATCAGTCCTTTTTCTACAAAAGCCTGCAGGGTTCTGTAAATAGTTACCCGGTCAAAATGCTCACCGGCATTTTTCTCTATATCGGCATGCGCCAGGGCTCCACCGCTGTTCAGAAAAAGTTGTAATATTTTCTGCCGGCCAGCTGTTACACTTAGTTTATTAGCCTTCAGTATATTTTCTATTGACCTCATTCCGCTTACAAGTTTTTGAGTTCTTTTTCAATATCTTTCATCAGACCGTTTATTTCCCGCTTTTCCAGTCCATCATAAATAGCCATCACCTCGCCCTTGCGGTTTACCAACGCCCAAAACTGGCTATGCAAAAAATCATCATCAATATTAGCCAGGTTATTTTTAGGATCATCGATTGAATAGCTGAATCGCGCCATTTTATAGAGGCTATCTTTTCTGCCGGTAAGAAATATCCATTTCTGTGTATCTACTTTCATAGAGTCGGCATACACTTTAAGCCGGGCTGCTGAATCTGTTTTGGGGTCGCAGGTATAAGACAGAATTCGAAAATCGGGTTCATTTTTAAATTTTTCATACACCTGCTTCATATTATCATTCATCATTGGGCAAATCCCGGGACAGGTTGTGAAGAAAAACTCGGCTACATATACTTTCCCATCAACATCCTGGTTGGTAACTGCCTGGCCATCCTGGTTGGTGAACTGAAACCGGGCAACCTTGCTGATAGGTTCCAGCTTCCTGTCGTTATAACCCGGTATAAACCAGGAAATAATACCATAAAATACCACGGACAGGGCTACAAAGAAAACGATGTAATAAATAGTCTTTTTACGCACGACAACTTCTTTTAAAAAAAACAAAATTACTTCATAGTTGTTGAAGCGTGGCATACAAATGTAAAAGGCCAGGCGAAATCAACCGGAAGAGCCCTGTTTGAATCTGCAAAGCGATGCTTTTAATGTTACTATTGAGATTGGCTCATTCCATTAATAAATTGACAAATTTGTGCTGAAGTCATTATTTTTGAAGCTTAATACTTTTAAAAAAGTAACATGGAAAAAGAAGCGTTGAAACAACAGGTGAAGGAGCAAATTGTTAAGTTTTTGAACCTTAACACCGTGAACCCGGCAGATATTAAAGACGATGAGGCATTGTTTGGAGAAGGATTAGGGCTAGACTCTATAGATTCGATTGAACTGATTGTTATGCTTTCCCGCGAATATGGCATCAATATCCAGGATCCTAAAGAAGGCAGAAAAATATTGACCAATGTAAATACGATGGTGGATTACATTGAGCAGCATCGTACTAAATAAAAAAAGTCCCTCGTGAGCCGAATAGTGGTAACCGGCATTGGTATTATTACTGCCATTGGCGAAACAGCTGATGAAAATCGTGATGCGCTCATTCATGCAAAAACCGGTATTGGCAAAGCCCGCTTCTTTAATAGCAGATATGCAGCGCAATTACCATTTGGTGAAATTGGCTTGTCAACAGAACAGTTGGCAGAAAAATTAGGTTTTGAAAATAATACAGCCACCAGGACCGATCTTTTAGCGCTGCACGCAGCAAAGCTGGCTATTACAGATGCAAACTTATCAAAAGAAGACTTGCGGGCCAGCGACACTGCTTTGATTGGTGGCAGTACGGTTGGAGGCATGTGCCTTACCGACGAGATGTACGCCGACGCCAACGCTACCGGCATTAGCAACTCTCCTTATCTTACCTCTTATTCCAATAGCGCTAATACCAGTTTTTTACAACGTCATTTTAATATAGGCGGTCTCGTTAATACCTTCAATACAGCCTGCTCATCTTCTGCCAACGCCATTATGTATGGCGCGCGGTTGTTGAAAAACGGGATGGCAAAAAAGGTAATTGCCGGAGGCGTTGATAGCCTGTCTAAGTACACGGTGAACGGCTTTAACGCTTTGATGATCTTATCCGGCGAGCCATGCAGGCCCTTTGATTCGGAAAGAAAAGGCCTGAACCTGGGCGAGGGCGCAGCCTTTCTCATATTAGAAAGAGAGGAAGACGCTACCGGGAAAAAAGTTTATGCAGAAGTAAAGGGTTATAGCAACAGTAATGATGCCTTTCACCCATCCTCAACTTCTGCGGAGGGAGAGGGTCCCTACTTAAGCATGAAGGGTGCTCTGGATATGGCAGGTTTGTCACCGGCAGATATCAATTTTATCAATGCACATGGCACCGCAACAGAAAATAATGACGAAACAGAGAGTGCTGCCATGCTTCGCTTATTCGACCAGGCTCCGGCTTTTGCCAGCACTAAATCATATACAGGCCATACCTTGGGTGCGGCAGGTGCAGTTGAGGCCGTATACAGTATTTTAAGCCTGCAACATCAGGAAGTGTATCCATCCTTACATTTCAAAGATCCTATCGGCGCTACCGGCCTTAAGCCTGTAACACAATATGCACAGCGTGCCTTAAACCACGTAATGTCTAATTCGTTTGGCTTCGGTGGCAACTGTACTTCCCTGATTTTTTCAAAACTGTAACCCCGTGTTATAAGTTTATTGCGGGTACATCGCCATATAAATATTTCAATCAAACATTGCATATGTACATCCATCAACACATTTGTATTTCGCCACAGCAAACCAACGGTGTTGTTGATTTAGAAATAATAAACCCTTCTTTGGAAGGAAAGCTGCTGGCTATAGAGCCCCAGCTGCAAGGTATTCCCCCATCTATGTTGCGTCGCATGAGCAAAGCTGTACGTATAGGCATGGGCGCAGGACTGCCCTTAATTAAAGAAAAAAGTGTTGATGGAATTATTATTGGTACGGCTAACGGCGGAATGGAAGACTGTATCCGGTTTTTAAACCAGATCATTGATTATGATGAAGGGCTGCTAACTCCTGCCAACTTTGTACAAAGCACACCCAATGCCATTGCCGGGCAGCTTAGTTTGATCACTAAAAACAGAACCTACAATGCCACCCATGTTCATAATGGCCTGGCCTTTGAAAATGCATTGATAGATGCCCAAATGAGCCTTTTGGAAAAACCAGGCACTCAATACCTGGTTGGGGGCGTGGATGAAATATCTTCTTATAACTACAACATAGATTACCTGGCTGGCTGGTACGATAAGATTAAATCGAACGAGGACCTTTACAGCTCCCAATCGCCGGGTACCATTGCCGGAGAAGGTGCGGCGATGTTTATAGTAAATGATCTTGCTGATGCAGCCTTTGGCCGAATAGCTATTATAGAAGCTTTCCAAAGCACAGATAAAGAGCAGGTTGAAGCCAGGTTTAAAAGCTTTTTAGATACTTATGTCCCTGATACCAATCATACCCTGTTCATTAGTGGTGAGAATGGAGACTCCAGGTTTCTGCCCGCTTATGCTACCTGCGAATTTGCTATTGGCTCTTCCATACCGGTAGCGCGTTTCAAGCACCTTACGGGCGAATATCCTACGGCCTCCTCGTTTGCCTTATGGCTGGCCTGCCATGCATTAAAGCATCAGGGCCTTCCCGCTCATTTTTATAAAAACGAGCATAACCTGGCACAAATTGAACAGGTGATTATCTACAATCAATACCAGGGAAGACAGCATAGCTTTATTTTGGTATCCAGGTAACCTTATTTTAATGTTTCTCCTGCATTTTAGATACAGCGCTTCGTTTAATTTTGCATATCATCTTTTTAACACCTAAATAAAAAATCCAATGCAAGCAAAACAACTGTTGCTGGCAGCTGCCCTATTCATTAGTGTGGCCGGCTCTGCGCAAAAAATCAAAAAGACAAAAGGCGACTTTACACCCCTGCAATCAGAAAAAAGCATCAACATCGAATTTAAATACGATGGTCTTGCTGTTGGCAAGTTCAAGAATGAGGAGGAGTACGTTGCAAAAAAAACGGAAGAGTATAACAAAAAAGAGGCAGGCAAAGGAGATAAGTGGGCTACAGACTGGAAGGGAGACCGTTCAAGAGCTTACGAGCCACAGTTCCTGGAACAGTTTGGAGAAAAAAGCGGCTTAAAAAATGAAAAAAATGCTAAATACACCCTGATCTTTCAAACCACTTTTATTGAGCCTGGTTTTAACGTAGGTGCCTGGAGAAAGAATGCATATATTAACGGCATCGTTACTATTGTTGAAACCGCCAACCGGGATAATATTGTTGCCGTAATCAACGTGGAAAACGCTCCCGGCCGTGATGCAATGGGAGTTGATTTTGACACGGCCTGGCGCATTTCTGAAGCCTACGCCAAAGCCGGTAAATCTTTAGCTAATTTTATTTTTTAGCCGGTACATCTTTTCTGTCGCCTGTATCGGAAACCAAATCGGCCAGCGCCTTTTCTTCCAATACAATTCTTGACGGACCTGCGGTTTTATTCTGCCATTTAATGAGGCGAATAAAACCGTTTTCTATTTCTATACCTGTGATATCACCATCGGAAAAACAGCAGCAGCCTGTATTGAAATAGGTTGGTTTTATGGCCGCATAGTCTTCCTCCAGCGTATCAAACCGTTTTTGATAGGTTTTTACTTCCTCATTGATCTTTGCAACCATCGCCTCGTCTTTATGCGCCTCCGCAAATCGCATCTGCCGGTGCAGCCGCTCTATGTGCGTAAGCGATTCAAAAACCGGTTGATGCGTATGACCGGTTATCAATATCATATTCTTTTGAGTAGCGCTCCACTCGTACATTATTTCGTTGTGCAGCGTCTTTTTATATACATTATTTGACGGCTCGTTGGGATTGATATGCAGGTAGGCCTGTAAAGGAGCCCATATACGGGCAATAAAAAACTTAGTGAACCAATTTCCATCGCTATTCGCATCACCCTGGTGCCCGTGAGTACACAGTATCTGTAAAGGATGGTTATTGATTTCACCCGCCAATATAACACCCTCGTAAACCTTTATCTTTTGACGATATATGTTTTCCAGTTCAAAGGATGCCAGCGGATCGTTGGCCCAGTACAGATCATGATTACCGAAAATTTTGATGAAGGCCTTTTTTGAAAGAAATTTTCCTTCAAGTTCAAAAGTCTTTTTATAGGCTTTCTTTACCTGCCAGAAAAGATTTTCCCAAAGCTCCTCACAATCACCCAGATTGATAAAGCAAAAGTCATTTTTTTCATAATGCTCTAACGCTGCCATATAACTGGCCTCGGCCACGGTAAAATCGTCGGCGCCATTGCGGTTCCCTTTATGTTGATCTGAAAAAATAACAAACCGTCCGTCAAAATCATCCAGGGAAATAACCACGCCTTTATTACCCGGTTCGGTAATAATATCCTCGTGCAGCTTACTCAGGGCTTTGTAAATTCTTTCTTTATCCGGACGCGAAGAAAACTTATCGGATAACCATAATATAGGTCTTCTTAATAAGTATTGAAAGAATTTGCGCATGAAAGCAAATGTAACAATAGCCCCGTTATATTTTTACTGTGCAAAAACGTTGTTAGCAAGAGCGGATGGCTCTAATAAAAAAGCCAATAGGAAAACGGGATTAGAATACGGGCCCGTAATGTAGTTTTTTGTCCTTACGGGAATAATTATCCGGATAAATAATATCATGGGCCGTCTCATAACCTTCATTAGCCGCATCACTCAGGCGACGTTGAGCTCTTTTATTACGCACTTTACACATTACTCCTGTTACAGTAGTTGCAGCAACACCTAATAACACTAATCCAATCAAGCTATATGTAGACTTCTTCATTCCAATAAAATTTTTCCAATATAAATATTTCAAAATGGGCCGTAACGCAATTCGTTTTTATAGGCAACGGGTATTGATAAATAGCAAATTATATACCGGCTTAGCACTATAACAAATTTACTTAAAAAAGTTTTTCCTTCCTAACTAAAATAACATGTTTTTATGCGTTTTCCCTTCGTGTTTTTAATTTTAACGAGACTTGTTTAACGAATGTCAACGGCTCCTGCTTTGGCTAAACAGCCATTTCAGCAAATCGGGCTGAGCAAAAGCGGCATCCCAGCTATTATGGTTGGCATCAGGAAATAATGTAAACTTAACATTCACCTTATTTTTTTTCATAGCTGCAACCATTTCTTCCGAGTACCTGGGCAATACTACATCATCCTTACCGCCGTGAAAGACCCACCATTTTGTTCCCTTAAGGTTGGCTGCGGTTGCCGTGTTGGCGCCCCCGCAAATAGGAATAGCAGCAGCAAAGGTTTCGGGCATACGATTTACTAACTCAAAAGTGCCCATGCCTCCCATGCTTAGTCCCATTACATACACCTGTTGCTTCTTTATGCCATACCTTGTATCAAGATCCCTCATTAACGCTAACAGCAACTGCATGGGAAAAGTAGGCTTACCACCATTAGTAAATTCAAATACCCTGTTAGTACCGCTACCGGCTATCTTTACATTGCTCCAATACGATTTTTGACTGCATTGTGGAAATACCACTATGGCCGGGTATTTCTGCCGGTTTTCCGCGCTGACAAACAGAGCGCCCCCATGTGTTAGCTGCTTTTCATTGTCATTGCCCCTTTCCCCCGCACCATGTAAAAAAATTACCAGGGGATATTTTTTACCCTTTTGGTATCCTCCCGGTAATAAAAGCCTGTAAGGCAAGGTATCATTGTTTTTGATGTACTGATGTTTTTCATAAGCCTCAAAAGACTGAGCGTATAACTCCTGTTTATGCAGGAATGATAACCCCAATACCAGTATCAATACCAACTTTGTTTTCATACGCTTTATGTTTAAATTATCGCCTGATTTAACAGACGATTTTTTGAAAATAACCCTCCGGCAAATTAAGGCGGGATTTGTTATAAAAACGCTTTTATTTAGTGAATGTTATGTTCAATACCCGAATGCATTTATCTTTATGCCCCTTTATTAATAAGCTCCTGGCTTAATAAAATTCTTATTTCATTAATAATATGCAGCTACAACTACCCAAAGTGATTTCCGGAACCAGTTTGCTGGGAAATCTTTACAAAGAAATGGCACACGAGGATAAGCGGGAAATTGTAAAGGCGTATATCCAGGCTTCTACAGATACTCCTCTTTTTGACAGTGCGGGTAAATATGGGGCGGGGCTGGCCCTGGAATCTTTGGGAAAGTGTTTAAAGGAGTTGGGAATACCCCAAAACAAAGTATTGATCAGTAATAAACTGGCCTGGGTGAGAAAGCCTCTTGTTACACCCGAGCCCACTTTCGAAAAAGGGATATGGCATAATTTGAAGCATGACGCCGAACAGCAGATCAGCTACAATGGTATATTAAGATGTTTTGAAGAAGGAAATGAGTTGCTGGGGAATTACGCTGCTCAACTGGTATCGGTTCACGATCCGGACGAGTACTTGGCTGCAGCTACCAGCGAAAGCGATTACCAGAAAAGATATGACGACATTTTGGAAGCCTACAGAGCTTTAACGGATTTAAAGAGTAAAGGCGTTGTTGCCGGTGTGGGTATTGGCGCTAAAGACTGGCGTTCTATTGAGAAAATTGCCAAAGATGTATCATTAGACTGGGTGATGATTGCCAATAGTTATACCATCTACCATCATCCCAAAGAACTGGTTGATTTTGTAGCCAGCCTGCATCAGCAAAACATATCTGTAATTAACTCTGCCGTTTTTCATGGCGGCTTTTTAATGGGCAGCGATTACTTTAATTATACACAGCTTGATCGTAACAACCCCGGGCATCAGCATTATTACCATTGGCGTGATAAGTTCAATAGCCTGTGTGCCGAGTATAACATCGAGCCGCCCGCCGCAGCCATTTATTTTGGTTTGCATGTTCCGGGCGTAAAAAGTATTGCCTTAAACAGCAGTAACCCTAAGAGAGTACAGCATAATATAGAAATGGCAAATGCCGAAATACCCGCAGCGTTCTGGCAGCGAATGAAGGAAGAACAACTTATAGATATTAATTATCCGCATTTATAGAAGATGAAAACATTAATATGTACATTGCCCGGCCAATTTGAATATGCAGATATCCCGCAGCCGGAATTACAGGCCAATCATGCATTGATCAAAATAAAAAGAATCGGTATATGCGGCACCGATCTTCATGCTTATGAAGGTACACAGCCATTTTTCAATTACCCCCGTATTTTGGGTCATGAGCTTTCAGGCGAACTGGTAGATTTTGATAATGCACCTGGTTTTGAAAAAGGAGAAGCCGTTTCAATTATTCCTTATTTTAGTTGTGGCACCTGTATTGCCTGCCGCCGTGGCAAGCCCAACTGCTGCACTAATATAAAAGTATTTGGAGTACATATTGACGGAGGCATGAAAGAATACATTTCTGTTCCTTCTCAATATCTTTTACACGGAGAGGGCCTCAGCTTTGATGAACTGGCCCTGGTAGAGCCATTAGCCATTGGTGCACATGGGGTAAGGCGTGCCGATGTGCAACTGGGGGATTATGTGCTGGTGATAGGCGCCGGCCCAATTGGTTTAGGTACGATGGAGTTTGCGCGTATTGCAGGTGCTAAAGTTATTGCTCTGGATGTGAACGAAGCACGCCTGGAGTTTTGTCGCAAACACCTGAATGTATATGCGACGGTAAATGCGACGGACAGTAATGTAGCCGACCAGTTAAGAGAAATTACCGAAGGCGATATGCCCACTGCGGTAATCGATGCTACCGGTAACCTCCGGGCGATTAATAATGCCATTAATTACCTGGCACATGGTGGTAATTATGTATTGATAGGATTACAAAAGGAACCTTTCTCTTTTAGTCACCCTGAGTTTCATAAACGGGAAACCACATTGATGAGCAGCCGTAATGCAACACGTGAAGACTTTGAACATGTGATCAAAAGTATGAAGGCCGGCTTGGTAAATCCAAAGACCTACATAACACATACGGTATCTTTTGACGAAGTAAAAGATAACTTCGAATCATGGCTTGACCCTAAAACAGGGGTTATTAAGGCAATGGTTCACCTGTAGAAGGTGGCATCTTATTATTCCGCTGAGTGTGGCGTAAAGACATGCGCTATGGCTGGAGTAGTTGAAGAAGATTACAATAAAATAACATAGCTTTGGATTATGGGTATGATGGCGAGAAAAAAATCTGCAAAGAAGGAGCTTATTCTAACGACGGCAGCCGCAATGTTCCGCGAAAGAGGTTTTGCTGCCAGCTCGATGCGTGATCTTGCTGAAAAGATTGGCATAGAAGCCGCCAGTTTGTATAATCATATTCAGTCTAAAGCACAAATACTGGAAGAGATTGTAGACGGTGTTTCCGAAGAATGTAAAGTACATCTCGACAACCTTGAAAAATCAAACAGTACTTCACTCGAAAAGATCGAATCGCTGATACGCTTTCATACTAAAATGATGATGAATCGCTTTGAGGAGTACTCCGTTATGGTAAGCCAGTGGATGCACCTCGAAGGAGATAAACTTGTACACTTTGCTACTAACCGCCGCGATTATGTAAAAAGAATGGAAGCCATTGTAGAGGCCGGCATTCAAAAAGGTGAGTTGAAGTCTTTAATGCCTTATGTAGTAGTATTGAATATTCTTTCTTCGGTTCGGGGACTGGAGTTTTGGCAAAGAAGCGCTAAAACACATACCGCGCAGGAGATGGAAGATAATATGGTGATTCACCTGATTGGTGGGATTAAGAAGTAGTAGCTCATCCTATCCGGCATCTGTAAACTTTCCGTTCATCTTTAAGTAAACAGCATCGCCGCTTTTAATAACCGCATTGCAGGCTATGGCATCTTCCTCTTTTTTATAATCAATCGTAATTACCAATACATTGGTTTGTGTAGGATCGATCATTTGAAGAAACTTACAATTAGCGGCTTCTGCGAGAAAAAGCTTTTGTTTGGTTGCCCTTTCCAGTAATTCTTTTACCATTTGCAGCTGGCATACCCCCGGCAATACGGGTTGTCCCGGAAAATGTCCTTCAAAAATTTTATGATGAGCATTCAGGGTTACAGATGCTACGGCTTTCTGCGCATCATCGTTAAAACTATCCAGCGTGTAAAGATTTTCAATCAGCATAAGGCTGCAAATTTAGTAGTTTATCCAGTGGGGTAATCTCATAACCTTGTTGCTGTGCATAAATGATAAAGTCTGCTAAAACCGACACAGTTACGGCCATTGTATCATGAAATAAAAAGATACCGCCGGGCTTCAGTGATTGTTTGAGTTTGTTAAGTAAACCCTGGTCATCTTTTGCTACGGTGTCCATCGATCGTACATTCCAGCCTATTGCCGTATAGCCCATGCGCTCCACCGCTTTTTTGAGATTGGGATTGGTAACACCATAAGGCGGCCTGAACCATTTTACGTTCAAGCCCAATTCATTTTGAAACAGGTGATGTGCCTGCTGCAGGTCTGCTTCCATTTTTTTCGATGAGAGCAGATCAAACCAAAAACCGTGGCTATAACTGTGCGACCCGATAATATGTCCCTGCTCATGTACCTGCTTTAACAGATCAGCATGCATTGCCGCATTTTTACCGATACAAAAGAACGTGGCTCTCACTTTACAGGCTTCCAGTATGGATAAAATCTGTGGAGTATAGTTGTTTAAAGGTCCGTCATCGAAGGTTAGTGCTATTTTTTTTTCTACAGTATCAGCTTTGCAAATGGCTTTCATATAAAACTGCGAATGCACAAAGTAGCTGCCATAGAAAAGTATTAGCGAGTAGGATATGGCGAGCAGGATATACGAAAGAACCGGAACCTCGTATTGCAGATCCAACACAATAAGTGCCGAAAGCAATACTACAAAAACGATATTCGTATTCCTGAAGGTTAACATGCCTTCAACAAATAAAGCGTAGGATAATTCAACAGGTAGTTATTATAAACCAAAAGCTGCTTTACCGGCTTGTTGTTAAAAGAACCTTTCTTTATAATATGTGTCGCCATCCATAATGCAAATGCCGATGCTGTTGGGTACTCGCCACAATACTGTTTGAAAGTAGTTAATCTGTCAGCACCTATCAACTGCTTCAACACATCATAATGTTTATCTTCCCTTATATCTCCATTATTTCCGGCAATCACCAGGTCTATATCAGTTAATGCAACACCTCGTTCCTGCAAAAAATCTTCAATCAATATATGGGCGGGCTTATCTGTTTTATAATAGTTTGCAAACCCTGTTAACTGAGCCAGGGCGTTATCGGGCTCGTTGCTTACTACGAAAAAAGCAGCGCCATCTCCGGCCATTGTACCTTTGCTATCGCTTTGAGTCAGTTGTAAACTTTCTCCGTCCTGCTTATATAAACCAAAGCGTTTTAAAATGGCATGACTCTTTTCGGTAATTTCATCAGCCGCGCCCACCAACACATTTTGCGCATCACCCTCTTCCAATAATGAGATGGCATCGGTTAAAGCCGCTTCAAAAGAAGAACCTTTATGCACATAGGTATTATTATAGTTATGGCACTTCAACAGCAGCGCTATTTGTGCCGCAACAGTATTATGGGTTGATTGTATAAAGGCAGTTGGAGAAAGCAGGGTCTCTTTAAATTCTACCAGCCTTGTTAAAAACTGGTCTGTATCAGCCAGGCAACCATAAGCGGTGCCCGTTACGATCGCATCGGGCGATGACTGGTTTGCATGAGCCAAAGCCTCAGAAGCAGCCGCAACACCCATTTTAATGATCCGGCTCATGCGTCGGATCAACTTCGCATCTACATATTGCGTATAATCAGGCTCAACACAACTTAACTGGTCGCCTGTATAATTTAGCGGAGCCTCTAACATCTGCTCAAAAGAGGCCTGAGGCGATACTACATCTGCTGAAAGTATATATACAGGTTCGGTTACCTGTTGTATGCTGGTATTATTGGCCATGAAATATTGATATGTGCGAATGTATATCAAAAAATGGTATCAATTTACCAACCGGGCGATTACTCAATATAACCGGAAGTGTGTTTGAAGCCAATAATCTTTACTTTCAAAAACAGCAAGCATCTAATCTTTGCCTTTAACGATCCTATATAACTTTTCTATGCTTTGTATTATTTTATGAATGAAAAATTTCATGTACTTTGAGGGACATACCAAATAAAACGACTTCTCAAATGAAAACAAGAAAAATTATGCTTTCCGAGCAGGAAATTCCCGAGCAATGGTACAATATTGTTGCCGACATGCCTAATAAACCATTGCCACCATTGCATCCCGGAACCAAAGAGCCCATTGGTCCTGAAGCACTGGCACCGCTGTTCCCGCAGGAGTTGATCAAACAGGAAGTTTCTACCGAAAAATGGATTACGATTCCCGATGAAGTAAGAAACATTTACAGCCTTTGGCGGCCAACACCCATGTACAGGGCCTATGAGCTGGAAAAGGCATTGGATACACCCGCAAAAATCTATTACAAATATGAAGGCGTAAGCCCGGCGGGTTCTCACAAACCCAATACAGCTATTCCGCAAGCTTATTATAATATGAAAGAAGGCGTTAAGCGTATTACCACAGAAACCGGTGCGGGTCAGTGGGGAAGCGCCCTGAGCTTTGCATGTAATCTCTTTAACATTGAATGCGAGGTATATATGGTAAAGCTTTCTTTTGAGCATAAGCCTTACCGCAAGATCATGATGAACACCTGGGGTGCGAATGTGATTCCCTCTCCGAGTAACCTGACAGAAGCAGGCCGCAAAATACTGGCGCAGGACCCTAACAGCCCGGGGTCTTTAGGTATAGCTATTTCCGAAGCTGTGGAAATGGCTGCCCAGCGGGAAGATACCAAGTATGCATTGGGCAGCGTGCTGAACCATGTATTATTACATCAAACCATTATAGGGCTGGAAGCGCATAAACAACTGGAAAAAGCCGGTGACCTGCCTGATGTGGTGATAGCACCATTTGGCGGAGGTTCTAATTTTGCCGGGATTTCTTTTCCTTTCTTAAGACTGAACCTGGAAGAGGGTAAAAAGATCCGTTGTATTGCCAGCGAGCCTACCTCCTGCCCTAAATTAACCAGGGGAGTATTCCGTTATGACTTTGGCGACACAGTCGGCATGACGCCTTTATTGCCCATGTATACATTGGGTCACAATTTTGTACCTGCCCCAATACATGCAGGTGGGCTCCGTTATCATGGTGCAGGCGCTATTGTTAGCCAGCTTTTAAAAGATGGGCTGATAGAAGCCAGCGCTCACGATAACCTCGAAGTATTTGAAGCAGGTATTAAATTTGCAAAAGCTGAAGGTATTATACCAGCGCCGGAGGCGACTCATGGTATTGCCACTGCTATAAAAGAAGCAGAGCGTTGCAAACGTGAGGGCAAAAGCGAAACCATCTTATTTAATCTATGTGGCCATGGTAACTTCGACATGAAAGCCTACCAGGATTATTTCGAAGGAAAAATTGTGCGCCATGAATTAACAGATGCTGATATTCAAAATTCGTTGAAAGAATTGGATACTCCTGTTATAGCATAATTACAATCATGCTTATTGATCTAAAAAAGCCTTCCGGAGCATTCCGGAAGGCTTTTACGTTTATAATAAACAGGTATCAAAATTATTACCCCCTTCCAGCCAGTGGGGACACTGGCCAGGCTATGCTGAGGTTTGTGTCTCACAAACCAGTCGGATGCATTTCAATAAAATTGATGCCGGTTTGTTATTAATGGTTATCTTTTACTGCGAGTATCGGCAAGAAACCGGTGTGCTAATCAGCTATTCTTCACCACAAACTTATCAACAGCAATTTGGCCCTGCACTACGTTTACAACTGCCTTTTTATTTTTATATACAACATTGCCAAAGCCGGTGGCTGTAGCAATAAAGGAAACAAAGTCTCCCACTTTCGAGTCAACTGTGAGTGTTTTGGTAACCGCATCATATCGTACACCGGTCAATCCCTGTAACAGGCCATAACTGGATAGTGCCCTGGCATACCAATGCCCGCATTCGTATTCATTAAAGGGATTACGAACAGATCCATCGTAGCGCGCCCGGCACGCCCCTACAATATCCAACCCTTTCTGTACTTCTCCCATCGTCATTAAATGTGACGCTGCCTGGTATTCAATCCCTGTCCACACTTCGTTGCTGTAAACAAAGGGCAAAGAGAGCTTTCCTTCTTTTGGCCAGGTGCAAAGTAATAAGCCGCCATCACTACCAAGCGCAAAGCCGGGTCGTTGCGGGTTACTATGATCTACCAAACTTTTTTTCAGGTTATACCGATGAACCGAACGTAAATGGCTGGTTATTCGTGAGGCATCCACCACGTCTTCCAGTCCACACATCACGGCTAACCAGGAGCCCAGTACCCCATCAGATAAACAACCCTTTCCATACTGGTATTTGGGACCTTCTTTTTTTAATAAAGCAATGGCCTCTTCTGAATACGCTCCTCCAAAAGATTGAGCAGTGGCGGGATTAGCTGCTTTTAAATTTTCGTATTGAATATCCTGGACAAAATATTCCCCATTGAACAGTTTTGTTTCGAGATAGCTTTTGCCGTCCTTTAATAATTTTTCATAAGTGGCTACATCTTCTTCCAGGTGTTTACCTATGTTTATTATGGCATTTAATGCACCCAGGTAAAAAGTATTAGCAAAGCCGGTTGGTCCCCAAAATTCTATATCATAGGTATTGTGATGCGGCTCTTCAATAACCCCCTTTCGGTTCGGGTCCCATGTTTTGATACAATAGTCCAGGCTCTTTTTTACTTTAGGATAAAGATTGCGTATCCATTGATCGTCTCCCGAAATCCGCCAGTCCCTGTATACCTTCATAATGCCGCCTAACTGGCCGTCTGCGGCCGAATGAAAATGATGGGTTGTTGGAGAAATCGGTAAGTTAGCGCGGAATACCTGGTGCCCATCGGCATTCTGGTTTTCATTAAACTCGGTTTCGCGCAGCGACCGCTCCAATACCGGGAACAGATGCGGGACTGCCTGCGCATAATTCCACACATGGGTACACGATCCGTGACAGCTTCCCCAATTATCACCGCATCCCTCCCAGGTCCAGAGCCGGCCATCATGTTGCCTGAGTACGGTTGGCGATTTCAAAATGGTAAGGTTGGCTGCCACAGCATCTATCACTTCAGGGGGAAGCGTACTATTGTAAAAAGCCTTTGTAAATAACTGGGTCTTTTGATGTAGTTCTTCATAATGAGATCTCCAGAAATCGGCTACTTCGTTAATATTGGAAACCCTGCTGCTATACCAGGGTTTATGATATTGCAGGAGCGGGTCCTTTTCGATCTGCTCTTTAAACTGAGAATCGACCTCTCCAAATTGAAGTTTGGTATGGGGCACATACCAGCACATGAACAGCTTAATGACTTTCTTTTCACCCGGCTTTAAACTAAAAGGAACCAACAGCGATGCACCGGGTGCATCTTTCTCCACAGGAGGGTTAGCCGAAGCTGTTCCGCTTTCCAGTTTATTCCATATCATGGTAAGTCCGTCAAACCAGCCGCCTCTAAACCAGCAATGGTCGACCAATGTACCGGAGGTATCGGTAAATATGGCAAAGTCTCCCTGCCGTTCCGGAAACTTTTCAGAACCTGATGATGAAAGTATGAACCCGTTCTTTATTGGTTTTATTGCATTTACCACTTCTCCCTGGTGCATAAAGTTCCTGCTGTTATAAGAGAAGGTTGCTTCAACAGAAGTTTTGCTTGTATTTTCAAAGCTGTATTCCAATCCCACTATGGGCATACCCGATTGATCTTCGTCGCCCGGAATAAAAGGGCTCCAGGCTTTAATAGTGGCCTTTAAAGGCAGACTGTCATCAAGCAACGAAATTGTAGCAAAGGGAAACTGCGCCTCAAACGCTGCATCTTTGAAGCGGCGTAAGCCCCAGGTAGCTCCGCCTGTTCCGCCTAAACCTGCGTCTCTCTGCCCAAATTTTTTCCATAAAGGAACCGGTCCTTCCAAAACCCGGGTGCCGTTAGCCATGTTTTTTATACTTAATGCCGCAAACATAGCAGGCTCAAAAAACATCTCGGGATTATTTCTTACCGACATGTGCGATATAGCACCTGTGCCTTCAATACAAAACATACCTGCACCCGTTCCTCCTAACGGAAATGCTATTCTGTTTAAGTGAGTTCCCCGGTATACCCGGCCTCCTTTGCCCGCTAAAAGGCCTTGCTTTTTTTCGCCAGACGAGCTTAGACTTTCCGGCTGTGGTTGCAGTACGGGAGTTACCAATGCAGCAATGCTGCCGGCACTCATTTTTTTTAAAAAAGATCTCCTGTTTGCCACGATATTGATTTTAGCGTTGGTGAATAATCGAATGCTGTTTAACTCCTGCTCCGCTACTTATCCCTGAAAATACCAGGGCCATATTTGTCAAGTAACCTGTTGTAAGCTTCTGCAGCCGCTCCGTTACCCCAATCGTAAATGGTAAATTCTCCTATGCCTAGTCCTGAATCGTTGGTTTCCCCTCCATGGCCATAGTTTTCCATCATGAAACCATAGTCCTGCGATCCAAAAAAGGGCCATTTTGCCTGCCACTGCTTCATGGTTTGAGGATTGAGTGGCGTATACATCATGGTAAAAGAAGCCCGCAATGCAGAAAGTCCTCTTTGAATATATTCGTCGCTTTTCAACAGTTTTCCATAATCAATGATCAACCCTGCGAATAAACATTGACGTGAGTCGTTCCATTCGCCATCAGCATTCATTACTCCAAAACCGCCTAATGTACGTATGGCCATATATGGCGGTTGCCAGGTGGCCTGGAACATCAGCAGTTCATCCAGCGTACGCTGCCCTTTTTGCAGATACGATTTGTTGCCGGTTGTTTTATACATGTCCAAAAGAGCTTCAGCTGTCCAGTAAATGCTAAAATTATTTTGCTTAAACATATTGTTACGCGGTATCTTCTTACCTACCCAGTCCTGGCTCCCAACCCTGCTACAGGACCAATAGGTTTCAAAATCCTCCCATTGCCCTACCGGAACAATATGTTTAACAACTGCATCCAAAGCTTTCCGGGCACTTGCCAGGTATTCTTTTTTACCGGTGTGTTTAAACATCTTTAGCAAAAAAGTAACCGAAAGGCTGGTTTCGGGCGATTGATCCAAATAGCCCATTGGCTGGTGGGTATCGAGACTCAGCCAGGCGGGGAAGAATCCTTCTTTATCCTGCAACGCTAACAGCGCATCTGCATATTGGCGGGCATATTTTATTAGCCGCTCATCCTTTTCCAGTTCGTCGTACCAAACCATCATCCAGTAGGCTGTGTAGCTCATATCTGCAATATGGTAGGGAGATTGTTTTGCATCCCACGTAAATGGATTACGGTTGGAGTTGCCGAAATATCTAGTGTCCCATCCTTTAGAACGACGGTATTTTTTCCCGCTTATGGTGACTTCTTCCATCTCTGTAGCAATCACGCTTTTAAAAAGTCCATCCTGCTGCGGGAAAGAAAGTGCCAGCTCTTTTGTTTTTAGGGCCCGGTCTTTTAATGTATCATCATTGGTTCGCTTGGCATACCGGTATAGGCCCTGTGCCGATCTTAAGGAATTGAACCAGGCCTGGTTCCAGACGGAGCGAAACTCCCGCTCGTCAACCGGTGCCTGGTAATTGGGACTTTGCGTAACGTTTACTATAAATACGGGCGCCCCCACCTGTTTTCCGTTTAGCTCAAACTCCTGCCAAACAGCCGGCTTCCAGCTATTAAAAGCCCAGTTGTAGGTTTGCTTTACATAGGGTTCCAGGTTGGTTTGATGTAAGGGTTCCCCGGCCTGATAAAGCGGCTGCCCCCATTTGCTCCACATTAACTGCAAAGGGCCCCGCCACGGATTTTGGATATCCGCACTCTTATTGGAAACCATTACATAAAAGCCTAACCTTAATTCCCCTGCCGGGAACACGGCGCCTTTGTCGCGAACATACAGAACATGCTCTTCTACCCTGCTTTTGGACATGCCCAGTTCGAGATAGTTATCCGGGGCGTTCACATCCATATACCATGGGACAGGATTTGGTTTTTTTAATAGATCCAGGTCGGGTAAGACTACCAGGAGTCTATTGGTATTCGATACCAGCATAGCCGGCGCTCTAAACACATGTTGTGCTATAATACTGTTAGGGTTGGGTGTGAGGTGTGGGGCCCAGTGAAAGCCCGGAGCGAATGCAGGTATGATCTTTATGGCTACACTATCCTGAACCGCCGGACGCTCCAATTGCCATACTACAGAAACATATACCAGGTTTTTTGATATGGTTTTAAACGAAACACGGGGTTTAACGCCACTAATGGTGTTGGCATCTATGTTTTTTACAAAAGATTGCAGCTCTTTGGGCACATTATTTACATTGCTGGCGCCCACTGTCTGATTGAACAGCAATACTATCCATACGAGAAAAAGCCGGTTAATCATCAGCAAGATTTTTATATCTGTTTTCAAAATACCAGGCAAATGACATAATTGTTTTATTACCCACAGGCACCACCTGCAACACAACCGAATCGTAAAGACACCGAAAGCACAAAATGCTTAATCGATTAAGCAAAGATTTATAATAACCAGGTCCAAAATTATTGTTACATACAGTTTCTCCTCCCAGCCTGTGTCTTCACCGTCCAGGTTGTGCTAAGGTTTGTGTCTCCTCAAACCAGTTGAATGCATTTCAATAAAATTGATGCCCGGTTTATTATTAAACATTATTTCTACTCTCGTATAGGCCCCCGAAAATTTGGGGCCTATTGTTTATACAAACACTGAAATTTCGTTTTTATTGTCTGCCCATAGGGCTTCCTGATACAGCAGGAACTAAGCCTTTACTTTATGCCCGTTAACAGCATAGTATAGAATAAAAATAAACAAAGGAATCGGCACCAAAAAGCCCGTAGCCATCCCGTAAGCATCAGCTATAGCGCCCATCAGCAGTGGAAATACGGCACCGCCGGCAACCGACATAACAAGAAAAGCCGCTCCCCGCTTGGTTTGCGGGCCAAGACCCTTAATGGCTAATGCAAAGATGGTTGGGAACATGATAGACATAAAAAAGAACACGCCATAAAGGGCTATCACAGATGGCCACCCGATTTCTGCTCCTATTACTGGCAATAATATACATACTGCAAGGGAATAAAATGCTAATAATTTGGTGGGTTTAAAGTATTTCATCATCGCACCGCCCGATATCCTCCCGATCATAAATAACGCAAAGCCGATTGACAAAAAATAAGGACCGTCTGCTACATCAAAACGAGGCTCCATATGCATATCCTTGTCATCAGTAAGGAAATTAATAAGGTAGCTGAAAACACCCGTTTGCGCTCCAACATAGCAGGCCTGTGCAATAACGCCTAATTTAAAATGACGATTTTGCCACAAGGGTTTCTTCGTAATATATCTTGCATCAGAAGGGTCTGACACGTTTATTGCTTCGCCCGGGGTTGTTGAAACATGATGAGCACCGTGAGCAGCGTTCTCATCTTCTTCCGTAATTTCAGGTAGTTTGAGACGTTTAAAGATAAATGCCACCGCCAACACCGCCAGGCCAATCAGTGCAAAAGGCAGCACAATAGACATCATTTTTTCGCCTTCAACATGGCTTCGGTTGCCGTAAATATAAATGGCAATCAATGGACCAATTGTCCAGGCAAGGCCATTGAAAGACTGCGAGAAATTGATCCTGCGTTCGGCAGTTTCGGGCGGGCCCAGTTTTGTAGTATAAGGATTAGCCGCTGTTTCAAGCGTAGCAAGGCCGCAGCCGATAATGAGCAGGCAAAGCAAAAATAAAACGAAAGACTGTGCAGGAGCCGTAGCCGCCGCTATCAAAGCCCCACAGGCAAAAAGAAGCAACCCGAATATAACGCCCTTCTTATACCCGTATTTTTTCATGAATAAGCCCGCTGGTATTGCCATAGCGGCATAAGCGCCATATAAATGAAACTGTATTAAACTGGACTGCCATTTTTTTAAATGCAGCATATCCTGGAAGTTCTTATCCAATGCATCCAGCAACCCGTGCGCTATGCCCCAAAGAAAAAACAACGCGCTGATCGCTGCAAAGGGAGCAGCATAGTTAACACCGTCTTTAACAAAAAGCGATTTTTTATTACTCATATTGAATTAGGTAAGATTGTATGAACGTTTTATTGGCTGACAAGATGAATGATACCCTATTGTTGCTTTGATCGAATAGAACAACAACCAGGTATGGCATAAAGATGGCTACATTTTTTCATGACAAGAATCTATTTATATTTTTAGGCCTCTCAAAGATAGGCGCATTGACAATATGTTACGCCATTTGAAGAACAGTTTGTAAAGACGGTGCCTGATCTTTACGCGTAGACAGAGCGAAACTCTTTATTGTTGGACCTGTAAAGGCAGCTTTACCCCCCCTTTACAGCTCCAACCTGATATTTCCTTAACCCGGTCATGAGCCGTTATCCTGCTTTAATAGCTAACTGTAATTACAACGAAATAGTTGTTTCTACAGCAATCGCTACTTATACAAAGGGCCATAAACCTGGCAGGCCCTGTAATCAGCCCCTTCCCCATCCATACCAAAAGCACCCCATGCAGAGGGACGGAATATGGCATCCGGGTTTACATTATGCATAGCCACCGGTATACGCAACATAGAAGCCAAAGTAATCAACTGATCGCCTATATGACCATAACTGATGGCACCATGGTTGGCACCCCAGTTTGCCATTACCGAATACACATCTTTAAACGGCCCCTGGCCTGTCAGATTAGGTACAAACCAGGTGGTAGGCCAGATGCGATCGGTGCGCTCATTCAGCGTATTATGTACTTCATCCGGTAAGTCTATCGTATAACCTTCAGCTATCTGCAGCACCGGCCCTTGTCCTTTCACCAAATTCAGCCGGCACATAGTAACCGGCATTTCACCTTTTGTAAGGAAGGTAGAAGAGTATCCCCCGCCACGCATATAATCCCTGTTAGAAGGGCTCCAGGTAGTAGCTGCCAGGCAGGCTGCTGCTTCTTTTTCTTTTATTTCCCAGAAGGGCTTCATGGCAGGCTTCCCGTCTCTTGTTTGCTGCCCGGTACCATCTAAGGTAGCAGAGCCTGAGTTGATCAGGTGAATAAAACCGTTTGCTGCCCTTCCGTCAGGCTTCCAGCCTGATACCCGTTCGGTTGCATCCGGGCTCCAGTAAGTACGCACGTCTGCAAAGATCTGTGCGGTATTGGTAAGCAGGTAATTGAATAACATCGATACACCGTTATAACAATCATTTTCCGTTGCTACCATATAGGGGTTCCGGATACCGTTCCAGTCAAAAGAAGAGTTTAACAGGGCTTCTGAAAAGTCGCCATCCGGTAAGAAGTCCGTCCATTGACGCTGCCCCTGGAAACCGGATACGATCGCGTTATGCCCCTGTGCTTCTTCTGCATAGCCCAGTTCAGCCAGCTTCGGGTTCCCTTCCATGAGGTCGCGGATGATCATGGTCATTTTGGTTACAAACTCCCAGTCTTTATCCTTTTCTTTTCTTGATTTTATTTTTTCCTTCCTGTTGTAGTCCTTACCTTCTTTACAGTTTTGCTTTACCCAGGCTATTGCTTTTTTGTATTCTTCGGGGTCAAAAATATTCAACTGTATTCTTCTTAATATTTCGGAGGAATCTACATACTCGTTACGCATTCCCAGGTATTCCTGGAAGAACTGCGGATCAACAATAGATCCTGCAATACCCATTGACACGGAACCAATTGCCAGGTAGGATTGTCCTTTCATAATCGCCACTACCATTCCGGCACGGCCAAAATTCAACAATTTTTCTCTTACATCTTCAGGAATGGTTGTATCTCCCATATCCTGCACATCTTTCCCGTAAATACCGAAACAGGGCAATCCCTTCTGATTGTGCGCCGCCAAAGTAGCCGCAAGGTAAACCGCACCGGGGCGCTCTGTTCCGTTAAAGCCCCAAATGGCTTTAGGCACCAGCGGGTTCATATCCATCGTTTCTGAACCGTAGCACCAACATGACGTTACGGATAAAGAAACACCCACATTGCTGGCAGCAAATTTTTCTGCACAGGCCGCCGCTTCTTTAACACCGCCAATGGTTGTATCAGCTATCACACATTGCACCGGCGAGCCGTCCGGGTATTTCAACTCCTTCGCGTATAGGGCGGCCACCGCCTTCGCCATATTCATAGTTGTTTCTTCTAACGACTCCCTTATACCACCTAATCTTCCATCAATAATCGGACGAATACCGATTTTAGGATAGTTGCTGCTCTTCTTTTTCGTTTTTACTGCCATAACTATTTTTTAAATACTTTTTCGATTTCTTCAACTGATACACCCAATACCTGCTTCGCGATTTCATTTAATGCCTGCTTATCTCCGGTAAAGTGGTATACATTATGGTTATGTGTTAATTTATCTCCCGGCTTTAAAAAGGCGGCAGGAGATACACTTTCGATCTCATAAAACGGACCCATTTGTGTTCCATCTTCCAGGGGACCATCATTATAGGCATTCATAGCATCCCCGCTGAACGGTGCTCTGTCGGTGCGCCATTCCTGGTTCAGGTATTTACCCGAAGGGTTAATATCATACTTTACGATGGTAAGCACATTATCGATTCCGTCATAGCTGCCTGCTATATTTTTAACTCTCGCAGGAGGAATGCCCAGTTTGCCCCTGGATTTGCCATCGGCTTTGAAATATAAAACACCGTTGTTATAATTGATCCGGCCTTTGGCAATCTCTCCAAAATAATCGGTGGTAGCTACCTTTCCGCTGGCTGCATTGTTAAAGGGGATCACAATGGTACAGGCTTCCGAAGGCGTGAACATATCCAGGTTCCACATGCAGGGAGCTCCTGTTTTTTCGTCCCATGCATTGTGCCCCTTGTTGGTGAGGCTGTTGCTGGTACGAAACGCTACCGACTTAATACCCTGAGGCAAACTGATGCCCAGGTCAGTGTTGATATCCTTTGGCGCTATAAGCGATATAGCGCGATGGGCCTGAATTTCCAAAATGGTTCCTGCATAGTTGGTAAGGGTCATATTCTTACTCAACGCTACCGTGGCAGTATTCGAAGATTCAAGCGACCAGGCTTCCGTATCTATTGCTGCCGGTGTTTTCCAATTAGCAAACTCCATTTTTGCAGCCGGCTTAAAATAGAGAGAGAACACACCACCTTCAGGGCCCAACCATAACCGGTCTTCACCTCCATATGCATTCATGTGAGCGTCTACCGGGCCGTCAAATGCTTTATAATTAACCCAGCCAAAGCTTTTCCCGTTTACGCCATCAGCGGAGGAAGTAAATACCTTGGCCTGGTACTTAGGCGAGATGATCACCTGGCTTTGCCCATCCTCGCTTTTGAGAACAATGAGGGAGCTGTCCCGTTGTTGCAGAAAATTAACATCGTAACCAAAGCTGCCTTTAGCCAATTCGTTCATGGTAGTTTTTTCTGTAATGCTGTCTGTTGAAGAATCTTTCGGTTTGGTTTCGCTGTTGCAGGATAATATACAGGCTCCGGCTAACAGGGAGAGGAAGACACGTTGTATCATGCTTTATTTTTTATTTTATTATGGTAAGATAGCAGCGGCCTATAGCCGCCATTATTCTTAGTTAACTTCCAGTACACCTGCATCAGGAAGCTTAGGAAACTTCTGATGTGGTTCGGTCTGATACCAGTAAGCCACCGTTATAATATCGGAATGCTGCGGCAGGTAGCGGCCTCCGGATTTCCAGCCCAGGTCCTGTATCGTTACTTTAAGGTCCTTATCAAAGCGAATAGGGTCCATAATATGCCAGCGGTACATACCGAAGCGCATCTGCGAGCCATATAACCCGTCAGGTTTCAACACCTGGTGTAAACCGGCGTATGCAGTGGAATATTCCTGGTACTGGCGGGTACGCTTGTTCTCGAAATTGTAAGAGCCGCAGAAATAATCTTCAGTACCTGTACCTACAATGGTTGCATTTTCTTTGTCTCCATCCATAAAGAACTTGATCTCTCCTTCACCCCACCAGCCATTATTCGTTACACCTATACCCATATAAGTGCCTACATAATGACCTTTTCCTTTGATACCATCTACAATGGTATGCAGCGAAGTTAAATTAGGCTTGCTTCTCCTGTATTGCGCATGAAGATATGCCTCGTCGCTACCTACTTCGGTAAGTGTATAATCTACCTGGTAATAAAGGCGCATGGGCTGGCTGTCCGTATTTTGCATGGTGATCTTTATATTTTTACGGAACGGCATTTTCCAGTAACTATTAAAAGCGCTACCGGGGTTTACTGTCATCGCCAGGGAATTGAGCGGAGAAAATTCATTCCATCCAATTCCAAAAAAGGGACCCACGGGACTTTCTATAGAAGCTTCAGATTCTCCATCATAATAAACCCTGAAAATAGAAAGGTTGAAATTACCGGTAGGGGTCATCCAGATATGCTGGACTGCTCCGGGGCCTGCAATATCGGCCATAGTGAAAGTTTCACCCGGCTCAATAATAATGAAAGGATTCACTTTCCATCCTTTACCCAGGTCTCTTGCTTCGCTGGCTGCATTAGCTACATTACGTTTGCCTTTGTCTTTAACCGGGTCGGCCAGTGCACCCTTTCCTTTTTCTCCCGTGTAGTTTTCGGGACTTATAGAACGGGTTTGGGCATCAGATAAGCGGGAAAGATTTCCCAGGCTCATATCCAGACCATTAAATTTTCCCTGCTGCGCACTTACAGTACCTGCAGTAATTACAATCGCTAATAATAATAAAATCTTCTTCATGTGGCTTGTTTTTGAAAATGGATTTTTCGGCTTGCTTATACGTTTAAGCAAACGTACATGATTAATATTAATTCACCAATTTTTGTTGCTTTTTTATTTGCTGCTTTGCCCTAAAACGATAGAGGAGGGCACTATTACTTTGGCGGGCCTGGGTGCCGTAGCGTTTATATTCTTAACCAGCAGCTGAACCGCCTTCTCACTTATTTCGTTCAGGTTTTGCTTGATGTAGGTAATGGTAGCATAAAAGAATTCAAAGGTGTCGCTCTCATCAAAGCTAATGATCCGCAGGTCGTCGGGCACTTTAATGCCCCTTGCATGAATTACTTTCAATGCCTGCACGGAGATGCTGTTGGTAGCAAACACGAGGGCATCCAGCTCATCTCCCTTTTTCAACATTTGTGCAATGGCATCTGCTACATGCTCTTTATAATCAAGGTAGGGTACTTTTTTCAACCACTCTGTTTTGAACCTCGTTCCGGCCTTTTTTAAAGCATCCTTGTAACCCTGTATCCGGTCCTGCATATGGGTTAGCGGCGTATCGTAAGCGATCATCCCGATTTTTCGATACCCTTTTTCCGTTAATAGTTTTACGGCACTGTACATAGCTTCGTGATTATCTGTAACCACCACATTCGTTTCCACATCCTTAAATCCGCGGTCCATCAACACAAACTTTACACCTTTCTTTTTCAGCTCTTCAATCTGCGATTGGGAGCCGGCCACCGGTGTAATAATCAAGCCATCTACCTGGCGGTTTAAAAAGGTATTGATCAGGTTTTGAGATTTGTCCAGTTGCTCATCGCTGCTTCCGAAAAGAACGGTATACCCATTCTTCTGTGCTTCCAGTTCGATGCTCCGGGCAAGTGTAGCAAAAAATGGGTTTGAAATATCTGCCACAATCAGCCCGATGGTATTGGTTCGTCCGAACTTTAAACCCCTGGCGATCAGGTTGGGTTGATAATTCATTTCTGCAGCAGCCTTTCTCACTTTGCCGGCAATCTCTTCTCCTACCCTGGCCTCTCTTTCTTTACCATTAAGCACATAAGAAACCAGCGCGGTTGAAACGCCCACCTTTTCGGCAATATCTTTTATTGAAACTCTTTTTTTCATATCTCTTTCCTGTTTCGCTGCTATTATCTCTGAACTCAGATTATTGTGTCAAAAATACGGGTTAATAACCTGGCATCACACAAGATCGAAGACTACCAGTTCAACGCAAATTTTGCAGTCTATTTGAAAGCAACCGCTTGCCTGTACCTGCGTAAAACAACGCCCGCTCATTTTTTACGCAGTACAATCCGGTTAAAAATAAGTCCTGGTGCGGCTTCCGAGCGGAACATAATGCTTACCGGAACCACCGGTACCGTATTGTGCTTAATATCCACATCTCCCAGATAAACCTCCCTATCTCCTTTACCTGGTTGTAAAGCAACTGTACGCCAGTCGTATACTTTTGTTACATCCGCAATTCGAATCCCAATTCTATCAGTAGTTGCATCCAGCGTATTCATGTACATTTCATACCTGCCGTCAGGAACCTCATTGACATTAATGGTTACGCTGTTGTTCTCCTTATCCTTTACAAGGGCATGACCATCTTTAAAATCAACACCTCCGTTATACGTGATGTGCCTTAAAAAATTGGTGTAGAAAGTCACTGTATCCGGCACTAATACTTTTGTAACCGTGTTGGATGGCGGCTCACTAACGGCAATGGCTTTATCGGCGTAATACATAGCTATGGAAGAATAACTTACCGGCCGGTTGTTTACCGGGCCATGTTCGATAGTGTGTTTGATTTCCTTGTTGAACGGCATTTTATCACTAAGAAAAAACCGGTAACCACCGGTTCGGCTCAGGGGAATTGAGTAATCGGTACAGCCGCTTAAGGCTGCGCCTGCCCTGGCCGTCCAGCCTCCCGGCTGCGCATACCAGCCCCCGTTGAAGTAGTCTTCGCTTCCCGTTCCATGCAGCCGCAACTCCCCATCAATATAGGTTTGATCATCTCCCTCAAAGAATTCAGTAAAATTGTTATAGTCCTTTCCCTGCGCCTGCAGGATGGTTCCTATGTAATGGCCCTTGCCCTTTCCTTCCAGGAAAACATACGGCTGCCCGGTAGCTGGTTCATCGTGGGTCCATTTTGCATAAAACCTGCCTTCGTTGGCTGTTTTCTTTTGAGCGGTGTAATAAACACGCGTTTTCAGGCGTAACGGCTCCTGCTGTAGCTCATCCGACTTTCTATATTCCAGGGCAATGGTTGCATTTTTCTCAAAAGGCATTGGAATATAGCAATACAGTTTACCACTGGTTGCTCCTATTAATAAACTCTCCATGGCCCGTTCTCCAAAAGCATAGCCGAAAAAGTCTGCTACAGGAACATGTACTGCAGGGATGGCCTCATCGTCCCATGTTATTTTTATATCCGCCTGCTTATACAGGCCGTCGAAAATAGCGGGAGGATCCAGTTCTATACCCGCGATGCGCCCCCCGGAGGTTATAAGTGCCACAATAGTTGACTCCCCGGGCATCAATTGCATTTCTTTTTCTATTGTTTTAACCCCGGAGTATTTGAAATTGCTGATCATTCTGTTTTCATCGCTCCATAGGTTGGTTACTTTTCGCAATAAATCTTTTTGGGCCAGCGCTCCTGCAAGGCTAAATGTTTCTACTTTATAGGATTGGTTGTACTCGCGGTACTGCACCTGGTGAAACATGATCTTTTCTCCCCGGAAAATTATTTTGCATCCTTTGGCATACGGAATGGGAATATAGCTGTAGTATCCTCCCACCATATAGGCGTCTACCAAAGGTTTTACAAATGGCTCCACTTTTCCTGAAAAAAGATCGTTGAACCTTATACTTAAACCCGGCTTGCTGCTACCATCGAAATAAAAATCCAGGGTATCGTTAGTAGGCGTAGGTGTCCATATACGTTCAATAACACCACTTCCCTGTGCATCCAATATAACCAGCCCTCCTTTTTCTTTCCTGATAAACGAGTATTTCCCGCTGAAACCATCGTCATTGCCTCCCGTGCGGTCGTAAGAGGATATTTGTTTTACCACTGTGCCCTCCATGTATTGAGGCAACAAACTGATGTCGGATAATCGTCTGAGCTCAGTTTGAAAATTCACGACCTGTTGTGCACTTACGATCAGGCTTTCTATAAAGAGAAAAATAGTAATAATAAACTTCATAGTAACTTTTTAATATCCCGGCATTTGTGTCAAATCATGGTTTTGCCTGTCTCAGTTTACAGTACCAGCCAGAGGTACACTTTTTAATAAAGCTACGACGCATATCGAGGTTTTTTTATAGCTACGGCTTTTCCTTAGGGAATGCAATTGAGAATGAACCGTGGTTTTTAATTTACGTACTACTTGATCGTTGAAGCAAATGGTCAAAAAGATTTTTTTGTCTTTTATTTCCAATACCCTGACTGAGAAGTTACAAAATCGTTAGAGGCAATATATCTGCTTACTCGTTTAAGCGAAAAAACGAATATTATTCTTTCCTGCCAAAAAAACCTGGAAAATATTTTGCTCTTGGATTTTTGTCTTTGCTATTCAATGCTGTTAAGGACAAGTGCAGTTCACTCTTGAATGCAACTAAAGTTGTTGCATACCATGCCAAAATTTTACGGATACATGTGGACGAAAACTGAGTGCGCTGGCTAAACCGCCGGCCGCGTTACCGGTGGGCAGTTATTAAATCTTGCTGAACACCAAAGAAGAACAGTTGCCGCCAAAGCCAAAGGAGTTAGACATTACATGCTTAATCTCTTTGCTTTTCAACTCAACCGAAGGTGTAAACGGAAGTTCTTTCATAGGAGTTTCCAGCCTCAGGTTGGGAAACACGATGCCCTTTTCTATAGCAATTGTTGCGTATACGGCCTCTATGCCCCCACTGGCCCCTAAAGTATGACCTGTAAAGGATTTGGTGGAGCTCATGTCGGGATATGAGCCTTCAAATAAGGTTTTAATAGCTGTGCCTTCCGCAATATCATTATTATTGGTTCCGGTACCATGCAGGTTGATATAATCAATTTGCCCAGGATTGATACCCGCCTTTTGCAATGCGCCACTCATGGCCAGTAAATTACCCTTTCCATCGGGGGAAGAAGCCGTTTGATGGTGTGCATCATTAGCATTTGCCCATCCGGTTATAGCTACCGCCGGCCGGTTTTGAAGGGTTTGTGCCACCTTCTCCGAGATCAATACCACATAGCCGGCGCCCTCACCCAGGTTAAGTCCCCGTCGGTTATCATCAAATGGCTGGCACCATTCACTATCCAGTATCATTAGGGTATTAAACCCATTTAATGTAAAGCGGGTAAGGGCATCAGTGCCTCCGGCGATCACTACGTCCAGCTTATTCTGGCGTATCAACCGCGCACCTAAAAAAATACTGTTAGCAGATGACGAACAGGCCGTGCTGACGGTGGTAACTAAGTCTTTTACGCCCAGGGCGTCGGCAGTAATTTCTGTTACGGTTCCACATTCATGGTTGATCACTTCACGCAGATGGCCGCTGCTGTTATCTTTTAGAAAATCTTCAAAAAAATCCTCAGTTTTATCCATCCCCCCTACTGAGTTAGCTGAAATAAAGCCGGTACGCCAGTTGGTAATATCAATACCAGAACTGGTCAACGCCTCACGGGCAGCCACCGTACTTAAAAGTGCCGTCCGGCTGGTATGGGCGGGTAAGCCTGCAAGAGCAGCCAAAGCCTCATTGCTGAGCTTTACCTCTGCTACCGGCAAACTATCTTTATGAATAGACTGCAAACGCTGCATAGCCTGCATCCCGGCTTTGCCGGAAGTGAGTGCTTCGACATTCTCCGCAACATTGTTTCCGATAGCGGATATAACGCCTGTACCTGATATGTAAACCGGTGCTGACATTAATTTGCTGCGCCGGCCTGCTGCTCCAGTATGTAATCGGCCATTGTGGTAATAGAACGGAAGATCGTTTGTCCTTCTTCGGCATTTTTTAGCTTGATATTATACTCCTGTTGTAGTAATACAATCAGCTCTAATGCATCAATAGAGTCAAGGCCTAATCCTTCAACAAAAAGCGGCTCGTCGTCCCCGATATCCCCGGGCGTTTTGCCACTCAGGTTCAGTTGCTTTATGATCTGTTGCTTTAACTGGTAAATCAGCTCTTTCTTATCCATCAAAAAATTCTTCTTTAAATTTATTTATTCACTGTAAGAAAAGTTCCGGCGTTGATTTGTATGTCGGCATGGATCTATTCTGATTTCCACAACCTCCTATTATGCCGCACATCCTTCCCTTAAACTCTCGGCCGTAAAGTTAAGCCCATTCTCTTTTCCCTGCTCTACTAAAAAGAAACGGGCATCGTATTCGTCATTTTCCACATCTACCCACCCGCAGATACAGGCTTTGATCCCCTGGTATTGCATCAGGTTGTTTACATAAAAAAAAATCCACTCGGGGTCAAACTGTTCACTGATAAAAAAGGCATTCTCTCCTTTAAATCCATACCGGATGCTTATTTCGCCAATAACAATATTCGGCAGGGTATATACAAACAGCGAGGGGCTGGGGAAGGTTTTGGATGATTCGAAATAATTAATATCTGCCTCAACACTACCGCTGCGGTTAGATAAAACAATACCCAACTCTCCAGGCTGATAGGCTGTTTTATCAAAATCTTTTAATAAAATATGTGTAGCGGCAATGCCCAGCTTACAAAGCGCATCCATTTTGAAAAATTTCGGATAGTTGATATCCAGCTTTTCATAAAGGAACGAAAAGAAATCTCCTTCAATGTTGTGGTCCAATAACGGGATGCCATTGCACACAATCTTACCAGACCCGATAAAAACACTTTTTGTTTTATAAAGACTATTTGCCACTCTTAATCTCTTCTGGTGTAATCCGTTTTATTTTACCTTCAACCATGACAACAATGGCAGATTTTTTTTGCTTTTTAAACTCAATTAATCGTTCATGAGTTTTGTTTAACCCGTAATAAATTTTTTCTTTTATTGTTGAGTGTTTGTCTGCCATCATTTCATCGAATTTATCTTATTAAAAATGATCTCATTAAAGATATTTATACTTCCATTCACCTTTTCAATAACAGGAGCGCCCGGCGATACAGAATTGTCAAAAACATAAACCTCGTCACAAATATCAAAATAGATATTTTTTAAATTAGCTACCCCACGGTTATATCGTCGCGTAATTATTTCGTTCGGAATGTTGTGGCCGCCTTCTGATACTCTAATTAATACACGCTGCTTTGCTAACTCGTCAGATTCAAGCCAAAAAAAAATCAAAATAATCTTATAGCCTAAACTCTTTGCTTTACTTATTACTCCTTTATAGCTTTTAGTAGCCAGTGTGGTTTCAAAAGCAAAATTTACACCAGCTTCCATTAGTTCACCGATCCTGGTTAACATAAGTCTGGCCGCCTGGACAGATACGCTTTCGGGTTGAAATGGAGATAATCCCCTTGCTATCTCATCGGCATTAACAAACTCCTTACAGTCAAGTATTTCCGGTAGGAGAGTAAATGATGCGGTTGTTTTTCCTGCTCCATTTGGACCTGCTACAATATATAAATATCTCTCACCCAACCTTATTTGATTCTAGTCCTTAAACCCGTTATTAATATAAGCAATACTGTCTCTTAAGTGAATCGTTTTTGCCAGTTTCTTCAATGCCGTATCGTGGTTTTTAACATAATCATTTTCCATATCCCAAACATAGCCCGCTAATACCGAGCATATTTTGCGTTTGATTTCTGCATCCTGGTCGTCAGCAAAGAAGATCGTATCCAATGTTCCCTCATACCAGGCCATTACGTAGCTGCGGAAGGTATTTACCCCCTGCATCATAATATCCATGTATTCCTTATTCCAATCTACCGCTTCGCCTTTCAACTTTTTCACTACCAGTTTGCCCGCGATCTGGCTGGATACGGTGGCTAACGTAACACCCGACGAAAATACCGGGTCGAGAAACTCGGTTACGTTCCCGGTCAATACAAATCCATCGCCATAAAACTTATCGGTAGTGGACGACCATGATTGTAATACCCTTGGTTCAAATACCAGTTCAGCATCTTTCATGCGTTCGGCGATATAGGGTTGCGAGGCGATGAGCGCTCTCATAATCTCCTCCTGAGTGCCTGTGAATTGCTCAAAAAATCCGGGATCAGCCACATACCCCACAGAGGTGATACCAGTAGAGAAAGGAATCACCCATATCCATACGGCTTTGTCATGTACAATAATAGTAATGCGATCGGGCTCGTCATCCATGGAGCGCTTGGTGTCAACCAGGTGGGTAAACACCGCTTTGCGGGGAGGCAGGTTAGACGGGCGTTCCATTCCAAATAATTTGGGTATGACGCGGCCGTAACCACTTCCATCTATAATAAACCGTGCAAATATTTCTCTTGTATTACCATCCTTGTCTTCTACGGTTGTTGTGGAAGTTCCATCCGGGTGAAACTGTATGGCAGTAACGCCGGTTTGATATTCAACCGGAACACCCTGGCTCTCAACAGTTTTCGCCAATGTGTGGTCAAAGTCTGCACGAGGCACCTGCCAGGTCCATCCCCACCCATCCGTAAACTGGTCGTTAAAAAAGTAGTTACATATCTTTCCCTGTTTTTCAAACTTGGCGCCGTTCTTTTGCTGGTAGCCCCTTGCCTTCACCGCATCCAGAAATTTTGCCTCTTCCAGTGCTTCCATACATCGGGGCAACAGGCTTTCTCCAATCACGAATCGCGGAAACTCTTGTTTCTCCACGATCTTAACTTTATAACCAGCCTGGTTTACAATGGAAGCGGCTACGGTACCTGCGGGACCAGCACCAATAACAAGGACATCTACTTTTTCGGGTTGCATAAAATGCGTTTGATATTAAAATTTAAAGTTCGATATTTTTAGCATTCAAAGCAGATGGATTTTAGCGGCTTTTAAAATTATTTATCAGCATCTCCATTCTGCTATCGGTTCATTATTTGCGTTTTTTACATTTCAGTAAGGTATGGCTTAACCCGATACCACTTATTTCTTCTACAATGTCGAAGCCCGCCCTGTCGATTGCTTTTTTGAAAACACGGCTATCATACATCTGGCTGTTACCATTGGCTATTGCAGTGAAATAGATAGATAGCTGCTGGATACAAAAAGCAGCCGTTTCGAAACGCTGATTATCCCAGAACGCTTCTAAAATATAAATCGCACCCTCCTTGTTCAATGCCTGTCCGCAACGCTTCATGATAGAAACAATTTCATCTTCGGAAAAACAATCCAGGAACTGGCTCATCCAAACCGCATCATATCCGGGAGGAAACTGTACTGACTCGTCTAACACATTTGCCGGATAAAAATCTACACGGTCAGCAAGCCCCAGGTCTTCAATATTCTTCCTTGCCATTGCTGCCTGCCCCGGCAGGTCAACAATAGTGATACGCACTTCGGGATCAAATTTTGTGGATGCTAACGCCCATTTCCCGGTATTTCCGCCAATTTCCAGTAATCTTTGAATATGATTCTCCGGCTTGTAAATATGCTTCAGCACCAAAGGGAAAGCAATGTCTGAGAAGAAATGATCATACTCAAACCAGCTTTTTTGTTGTTGTGGCTGTAACTGAGAAAGTCCTTCGTAAACGGTGTTCCAGCTACCCAGCTCTTTTAATCCGGCCGGTTTGCCCGTATCAATTGCTTCTTCCAGGTGAAACAGGCCTTTGTAACAAATGTCCTGCACGAAATTCATATTTACGTTGGTAAGCGGATCATGCAGAATAAAATACCCGGTTTTTGCCAGGTAATATTTTCCGTCCTCATCTACGGTCACCATTTCCATTCCAAGCCCTGCTTCCAATAACACCCGGGCTCCGTATTCAGGCACATTTGTTTGCTCTACGATTCTGGCCAAATTAATACCCGTCTTATGGTCTTCTATTACTTTTAAAATACCTTTGTCTCTTAATAACCTGGCTACCTGAAATACTATTGGCCCATGAGCAATCACCTGTGCATGGTGTTTGGCATCTATAGCAGACTTCTTGTCTTTCGCGTAAAAATTCGTCATTTATTGGTTTATTATTTCGTTTTTGTTTTAGTCCAATCCCGCTCCGGTTTTCAATGCATTTCTATCCCTTTTCCCACACAACTGCCGCATTACAGCCTCCAAAACCCGACGCCGTTTTAAGGCAGGTTTTCAAAGCGGCTTGCTGCAAGGTACTGCAAACGTTGATATTTTCTGAAGTGCCGGGTGTTTCAAACCCTTTGGTAGGAATCAGCAGGTTTTCTCTTAATGCATGTACACTGATCACGCTTTCTACCAGGCCGGCAGCGCCTAAAGTATGCCCATAGTATCCCTTCAAACTGTTTACAGGAACCGATTGAAGTCCTGCCAGGTTGATCGCTTTGCTCTCCATATCGTCGTTGTACAGTGTTGCTGTACCGTGTAAGGATACAAAGTCTATTTGTCCCGGTTCGCTTTTGGCCTCTTTCATCGCCTGGTCTATGGCCATAAATAATTCCTGTCCGGTTCGTGACGGACCAGATATATGATTGGCATCGTTACTGATACCGCCGCCTTTTAATTCAATAACGTTCTGCGGTGGCGGATATACCGAAAGGATCATCGAAGCCGCGGCCTCACCCAGGTTAATTCCTTTCCTGGCTGCGTCAAACGGCCTGCAAGGCTCATCGCTTACAGCCTGGAACGACTGAAAGCCCGATAATACGAACCGGGTAATCAAATCTGCACCCGTAACCACAATATGTTCATACAGCCCAGCCTGCAACATTCGCTTGGCAGTAATTAAGGCAACCAAACCTGAAATACAGGCATGAGAAACAATTACCGGCTTTGCGCTAAAACCAAAATACCGGGCAATTTTTTGTGCAGACGAACCAAGACTGATCTCGCTCTTTAAGGAATCGCTAATCTCATTTTCTTCAAGCAAACTGATATTTCCTTTTGTAGATGAAATGATCAGGCCGGTTTTCCCGTCTGCCAGATCAATATCCGCGTAGCTTAAGGTATCTTTTATGGATAACGCCAGCAATGATTCGAACCTTGTAAAAGACGGTATCATCTTTTGCTGCCAAAATTCATCTGTAAACAAAGCGCTATAGAACGCTTTAGGACTTCTGGCTCCCGCCTCATGCAGCCTCACATTCGTATTTCCTTTTGTTATCTCTGAAAAATTATTGGCAGAAGACAGTCCAAACGGCGAAACAATATTATCGGCAATCAGGAAAACCCTTTTCATAATTCCTTCATTTTCTGCGCTACAACAACTGTTGTTTTTTCCACTCCAGGAAAAATGGCGGGTTATTTAATAATAGGGTTTGTGTGTCTTTGTCCAAAAAAACCTGCGTTGTGGTTCCTGTCGCCACCAGGCTGCGATCTGATTTTTTATACAGTTTATAGCTGAAAATTATTTTTGCGGCCTCGCAGGGATGATAGGTAGATTCTACAATCACTGAATCACCGAATTTGAGCGACTTTTTATAATTGCATTCTGCATGAACGATCGGTACTACAATATTTTCTTTGAAAAAATGCATGTATCCAATTCCGTATTGCTCGCCAAACGCTTCACGCCCGTCTTCAAAATAGCGTACGTAATGTCCATGCCAAACAATTCCCAAAGGATCGGCTTCATTAAATCGGATTAAAACCTCAACGGTATGACTCAGTGTTTTCATTAATTAGACTTCCATTTCTTGTACTCAGACTTTTCAATCTGATCAATTATTTTCTTAAAACCGGTAGCCCAATAGTTTCTAAAGCTAAAACCTGATCCCAAAGCGCCTTCCATGCGTTTGGTCATTAATACCTTGCGCGTTTTTATATCAAAAAGTGTTACCCAAAGAGATAAAGCCTTTTTTGTTTTGCTCATTCCTTCAACTACAAACACAAGACCTGTTCCTGTTTTAGCGCCTCCGTTAAAGCCGCTGATCAAAGTTTGGATATCTTTTTCACTAAGCCTGTTAAAATCATCAGAATTAGTTGATAACAATTGATCCGGGTCGGCTTTTTCGTTTCTTTTATCGGTGTAACTCAAATCATTGGCCAATTCAGTTCTCCTGAATGCTTTTGCTACGTCGTACTTTTTATACTCGTTAATGATCAACGCATTGATCCCTGCAAACTGGCGCTCCACAATATCCCTGGGGTTAGCGTTGGGATCTCCCATCAACCTCGCTTTAGTGAAGTCAATTCCATAATAGAAAATAGGTGTTTCGGTGTTATTCAGTACCTCCGATAAGGTTTGAGCTTTCACAGTAATGCCGAACGTTAAAACCATCAATAATAATAATAATTGCGATTTCATTTTTTTGCTTTTTTTAGGTATTTAGGATATAAATATTTTCATTTCACAGGAGACAATATACTCGCCGTTAACAGATATAGCCCCCTCTATAATTGTGGCATTAAATATCTGGTTCTTTATGGTAATAGCAGTAGTAAGCACATCCCCAATTTTAGGGAGATTGCTTATTTTAAGGTTTTGTACGGCTCCAATAAAACCTACCGGCACAGGTTTTTGCTCCTGCTGGCAGATATAACCCATACGTGCGGCAGCCGTTTGCGCGATATTTTCAATCAATGCAGGCTCCCGCAACAGTTCCATTTCTACAAATAAATTATCCGCCTTTACTTCAAAAGTAGTAGACGCTCCGCTTTCGTCGCAAGACTCCAGGGTATCAATCATTACAAAGGGCGTTCTTTGTGGAATATAGGGTAATATACTTTTTGAAATGCTCACAGCGTTTTTTTAACGGCGTTAAAAGTAAGGAAACTTACCGACTATGACCAGGTATACCTATTTCCAGAAATCGTAATAGTTGTACCATTGTGTGGGATATTGTTTTACCTTCTCCGTCATAGCATCTACAAAAGCTTCCAGTACCTTTTCTGAAGAGATACCGGGTTTGTTTCGATAGACGACACCCGGGGTTGCAAAAAAATGATAGTGGTATAAAGATTCCTTCATTGCAAAAACAAAGGAAACCGGTACGTTTAGTTTGGTGGCCAGGGCAAAAGGTCCCTGTGGGAAATGGGCAGACTTACCAAGGAAATCAGCCGGTAACGTTTTATTACCCGGTAAGAAACGGTCAGAATGCATACACACCAATTCATTATTATTAAGCGCCTCCATTATTTCATAAATATGGGAGATATTGTCTTTAATGACGATAATATTGGCATTGCGTTGACCAGTGGTATTTTCCAGGTATTGTTTCAGCTGCTGATGCTCTCCATCAAACATAACGATATTGATCCGGGTGTTCAATCTTTTCAGCAAATGGCCGGCAATTTCCCAGTTGCCGATATGCGCACTTAAAAGTAAGCCGCCGTTGCCAGCAGCAACCATTTCATGGAGATGTTGTTCCCCATCGAAGTTAAAAGTAAAGCGGTTGGAAATACCTGCCATCATTACAATACGGTCGATCAGCGCCTGGCCAAACCAGTAATAATTTTTATAAAGACTGATCAGCGATTTAAGAAGGGGAAAACCAAGGCGCTTTCGAAGATAATACCAAATGGCGCGGGAAGATTTCCAGCTAAACAGGAAATAATAGGCAGCAACAAACAGCAACAACAGGTAAGCAGGAAGTACGCCCAATTTTTTTAAAACCGCTATAAAAATTCCGTAGCCGGTTTTATTTCCCCTGGATTTCCCTTCCCATTCTGCCATTAATGTCTTTAATTTTGAGCGCAAAGGTATGCCAGTAAGCAGATATTAAGATTGCCAGAGCAAATACCTTTTTACTTTTGAATTAACTTTTTATATTAATCGAATGAAGAATTTTTTACAAGAGGTATACCTGGACAATACGCTGCAGAGCTACCTGATAGTTGCTGTTATTATTTTTCTTGGGTTCTTATTCAAGCGGTTTATTGCACATTATATAGCGTCTTTTTTTGCTTACCTTATTAAAAGCCGTTACAAAAGTATTGACCCATCTATATTTAAAAGTCTTATTGCCAAACCCTTAGGTTTATTTATCGCGGTGTTGATCACCCTGGTGGCGCTCGACCGCCTTACATTTCCATCGGTTCTCGACTTCAAGGTTTACAAAATCGGGATCAAGGAACTACTGCGTATGATTGGCACTACGCTATTAATTATTACCTTTTTCCGCTTTTTGATCAAGTCGATGGATTTTGTGGTTTTGCTCATTAGAAACCGTTACATGCAAAACGGAGATCAGGGCAATCATCAGCTGGTATTTTTCTTTAAAGATTTTATTAAGGTAGTTATAGGCCTTATTGGCGGATTGCTTATTTTAAAATATACTTTTAACTATGATGTAAAAGGGCTGGTAACAGGACTGAGTATTGTAGGCGCGGCTATAGCTTTAGCCCTCAAAGAAAGCCTGGAAAATTTGATTGCCTCGTTTATTATTTTCTTTGACAAGCCTTTTCAAATGGGAGATGCCGTAAAGGTCAACAGCTTTAGTGGCGTTGTAGAAAAAATAGGGTTGCGAAGCACACGCATCCGCACTGATGCCAAAACCTATATCACCGTTCCTAATAAACAAATGGTAGATAGTGTATTGGATAACCTGAGTAACCGTACCCAGCGCCGTGCCGATTTAAGATTGGAAATTGGTGTAGACACCGTTCCCGCTAAAGTGGATGAATTGCTAAATGGCATCAGAAAAATTCTCACCAGGCCGGAAATACAGAACTTTAACCTGTTTCTTACTGAAATAACACCCAACGCCCTGGTGATTGCAGGTGATTATTATACAGAGCCTAAAAATATCGCACAATATAACCAGGTAAAACAAGAAGTAAACCTGACGGTACTGCAATTAATGGAAAACATTGGTGTAGACGCTGCAGGCAAATCAACCAGTATTACCATTACAAATCCTGCTGATTCTTTTACTTCTCATTCAAAACCTTAGCAAGTTCTTCATCAAACTTGCCTGTAGCGCCATATTCTACCACGCGACCTGTTTCTTTGCCTTCCTTCAAAATAATGATCGTAGGCACATGCAGTACATTAAAATTGGTGGCAAAATGTGCCTCATCTTTCTTGGTTCTATCCAGTGCAAAAAGCGTTACTCGTTTTTTATCGACACCTGCCTGTTCCAGAATTTTATAAAAACGGGGAACAACATAATGAGAATCGGGACACCAGGTTCCAAAGAAAACCATAAAAGTCACACTGTCTTTTTGGGCTATAAAACTATTGACCACGGCTTCTGCAGGCTTGTATACGCTTTCGTTTTCAGCAAACCATTTAAACTCGGCCGGATCAGCTTTTAAAATACTATCGGTCACAAAACCCTTGAGTAATTTTTTTCCCGTACGATCCTTTACTGTTCCGTAATTCTGAGCCTGTGCCGTTAATAATACCATAATATGTAAAATACTTAGTAAAGCGAGTTTTTTCATTATTGCCTTTTGACCTTATAGTTTTTAAAGAACTTACGAAGCTTCAACATATCATAATAAGAAATGTTCGCGAAGCAGATAGCTTTTCATATAACAATTATAATTAATAAATTTATTTTTTTATAGATATTATTTTATATAGATTGCCTTTACAATTTATAACTGTTTATGTATGATTCGATTCAGCCTCTTATCAATTATTTTGTGCATTTGTTGCACCAACATTAATGCACAGGTTATTTGGAGCAATTCTATCACAGGAACCAATCCAAATACAGGTAATCCTTATGTAGCAGGACAAGTTGTTGATCCTGATGTTACCGTTTCCGTAATCGGAAGAGGGTCTGGTATATCAAGCGATAATGCTAATAATAGGTACAATGCCAGTGGATGGACCCAAAATACCAGCATTACCAACCCCAACAATCCTGCAGATTATTATTACTTCACCATAACTCCCAACCCAGGCTACAGCCTCAGCCTCGGTAGTTTTACCTACACCGGGCAGCGATCCGGTACAGGTCCCAGATCATTTGCCTTTCGCTCAAGCCTTGATAATTTTGCCACGAATGTTGGCCCCGCCAATACCAATGGGCGTACAATTGACCTCTCTGCTTCCGCATTCCAAAACATAACTTCACCCATTACATTCCGTTTTTACGGGTATGAGGCCGACAATGGTACAGGAACCTACAGTATCAACGATTTCAGTTTTTTAGGAAATGCTGTGGTTTTACCGGCAATCTTCGATAAATTAACTGCTTCATTTGTTGGTGAGCAGCTCGTTGTAAACTGGAATACTCTTTCGGAAAAAGCCAATGATCATTTTGGTGTGGAGATTTCTGCAGATGGCAAAATTTTTAAAGAAATAGGCGTTGTCAAAACCAAGGCTGCCAACGGAGATTCTCCGGTAGAATTATCCTATAGCTTTACAATGGAAGGCAAAGAAATTAGCCTGGTAACTGGCTCTTTATTGGCCTTGTTTCTTGCCGGCTTTCTTAAACGCAGCACTCAATATAGGATGATCGTTGTTGTGACAAGCACTTTATTGATGACTTCCTGCAGTAAATGGGATTCTACAAAAAAGACGGATACTGCTGCGAAATATTTTATCCGTATAGCACAAGTTGATGTTGACGGCAAAAAGTCGTATTCAAAAACAGTACAGGTAACGTATCAGTAAAGCTTAAAGCGATGCTTTAAGCTCAAGGAAAAATGCCTTTATCTTTTCGAGCGATTGTACAGCAGTAAACTTTTCATCTGCTTTTTTATTGTTTTTAAGATAGTCCCGGGCACCTTCAATGGTAAATTTGCGTCTCCGTAATAAATCATAAATCAGGTAAAGATTCTTTACATCCACTGGTCTGAAAAAACGGTCTCCTTTACCATTTTTTTTCGGCCTTAGAATATCAAATTCGCTTTCCCAGTAGCGAATCAGGGAATGATTTTCTTTAAACATAGAAGTAACTTCTCCCATGCTGTAGTATTGTTTAGCGTATAACACATCATCTCCCGGCATTTCAATCATTTCAGCCGCGAGGCTATGTTCTTTTACAGATTTTCTTCCCCGGGAGCTTCTTCTCTCCTGTGCTATTTCACCGGTGTGCTCATGCGCAGCACTTTCTTCCACCATTTCCTCTTCTTCCACATCGGTTTCATTGAAATCAATGGCAGATTCAGCTTCCTCTTCAGAATGGCTTTCAGCTTCCACTTTGGGGATAGTGTCATTATCAACGGCAGACGCAACATCTTCCACAAAATCCACCTCCGGTTCATCCGGAGCTGGCGGTTCTTCCACAGCCCCGGGCTGTACTATTTCTTCTTCAACTGCCTCAATTTGTGCAGGAGGCCGTAGTACATGCCTTTTAGGCTCAGGCACCGGATCCGTCTTGTCCAGGTCATCAAAAAAGGAAAATGAGCCCTGAGATTGTGAAGTAGTCTTCGCCATAAATACAAATCTACTGATATTAGGAGAATTTCAATTTACAAGAAAATGTTAAGTCCCTCCTCTGCATTTTATGTTGCAGGCGGCCATTTTAAAAACGCATATTTATATAGAATATTTCAAAGTCTCTTCTTTTCGCTTTCAAAAAAAGCAGGAATCAAGTGAATTTAAATCTTTTTGCTTCCTTTTTATGGCTTGGGTATGATAGGCCGTTCGCGCTGAAACCCAATACCGAAGCGGGTTGTAAAAAAATATGAGTGTTTGAAAAAGAAAAAAGATGTTGCAACTTGGTTTTATAACGGCTCTGGCTTTGCCTAGCTTTGTGTAACAATAACACAAACAGGTTTATTGGAAAGTGCGGAAAGACTGGGTGCAGAAGGACTTCAAAAAGATTATTCGAAGATTTTTCATATGGCAAGCAATCGTTAGAGGTCAGTCCGTTTCTACGGAAGGACCTTTTTTAATTAAAGGCATTGCCAGTAAAGGCACAAAAAATCCGGGTAAAAAACCCGGATCAACATTTTAAATCAGCACATGGCCGGCAATCGTTAGAGGCAATCAATTAGAGGTCTTCTTTAAACACCTGCTACGCTTAGTAGGAGTTTGTCTTTACATCCAGTTCGTTTTCTCGATATAAAGGTTCGCTAAGGTATAATTAATTTATATACCGATTAACTTTTTTTTAAACTTTTTTTAAAAGTTGTTAATAAAAGGTAGAAAAATACTTGTTTCAAATCAATTATGCTGATGATTGGCTGGTGTTTGGATGTAATAAGACAAACAGGCTGTAATTCAGTTCCAGACTGCGTTTCATACTCTTTTATATCCTTTTGAGGTGAAAATATTAACATTAACTTATTATTCGGCATTCTGTTTGTAATATATCTTTGTATTCAGAAGCGAAAGCTTCAAAAAAATTAGATTTTAAGTTTTTTTCATATGGCAAGCAATCGTTAGAGGTCAGTCCGTTTCTACGGAAGGACCTTTTTTCTTTTCAGGCCGCTTGCTAATACTTTGCGCTACCAGAACCACAACTCCTTATCGGTACTTTTAGATTTCATTTTGACCTTGGATATGTTGATAATAAACACACGAAACCCTTTACTGTAGCGGAATTCTATCAAAACCCGCCCGTTGAGGGGAACTAAATGGCACTTTATTTGTCTATATATTTGTCGTTTTAGCAATTAACTTTGTGTAACAATAACGCAAAGGGTTATTACTGAGGGAAAGAAAGGAGTGAAGAGTGACATAAAATAGATTTTTCGAAGATTTTTCATATGGCAAGCAATCGTTAGAGGTCAGTCCGTTTCTACGGAAGGACCTTTTTTCTTTTTAGCCGGTTTTCAATCTAAAAAGGGATGACCCTGTCGAAAGTTGACATCCCGGCCTCCATTTTATCTTATTGTAAGCTCATTTTTTGCCTTGGGTAGCATGTAAACACTGCCACAAAAACCAATACAGTAGCGCCTTTCATTAATTTTACACTGGTTAGAAGTAATAGAATTGACTTTAAGTTGATTTAATAATTGTCGTTTTAGCAATTAATTTTGTGTAACAATAACACAAAGGGGTTATTACAGAGGAAAAGAAAGAGTGAAGAGTGACACAAAATAGATTTTTCGAAGATTTTTCATATGGCAAGCAATCGTTAGAGGTCAGTCCGTTTCTACGGAAGGACCTTTTTTCTTTTTAGCCCGGTTTACAACAAAAAGGGCTGCCGTGTAAGCAACCCTTCTTTTGCCGGAATTTTTATAGATCAGGTATTATTTGGTATTAACCTGGTTAATCAGATTTAAAAGTTGTGTTTCAGAAACCTCCGTAAGTGAAAAACTATAGGAGATAAAATCTTTTCCTGCCGCCGGTGCTCCGAATGTTACATCTTTCAGTTCCGCATAAAACTTTCCGTCTTTTGCGCTCATTGCTAAAAAAGTGCCCGATGTGCCGATGGGCATTGAATTTTGATAGCTCAGAAAGCCTTCTTTGCCAGGAGCAGGGTTTAATATCATTACCGAATAGTTGATTAAGGTGTTGGTTCCTGCTTTCTTAAAGAACAACATACTGGGTGTTTGCCCTCCCGAGCCAGTTTGTCCATTGAACCTGTTTCCAAAATATCCCAGTACGGTGGTCTTGGGGTTAGGATCATTGTATAATGCGTCGCAGTTTCTCCACTGCCCCAATGCATCCAGGGGGAAGGTGGTGGTACCACCATTAACGGCACCCCAGCCTGGGATCTGGCTCCAATCTATTCCTTTGGATAAGGAATACTGAACTGTAACTGATGTAGGCTGGTTTTCGTGATTATAGCCATTATTGGTATAAGAAACGGTTGTGTCACCTGCCCACATGGGTGCTTCACGTTTAGCGCCGGTAGCTGTACCAACCGGTACCATTACTGTTGGGGGGCGTTGCATTACTGCCTGATTTAAACGAAGTGCCGTATCATTCCTGCTCGCATTCACTATTATTTCTCCGAAAGACTCCAGCATTTCGCCAGAAGCGGTAACAGTTGGTTTGTTCGCCAGTATCATATCGCTGGCCTTTAAAATATCTTTTGCGCTAACCGTTACCGGCCCTGCTATCGGGGAACCATCAGGCTTTACAAACGCGTTGGCCGGGAAAGTAATTTTGGTACCGCTTTTCAAAGTAATGGTTCCGCCGGTGGTAGCATCAAAGCTGAACGTTTCCGTTTTAGGCGCATGCTTCTCAAAAAAAGCCTGCATCATGCGAGCCGAGGCCTGATCGTTATTACCGGGAATGGCCGGACTGTCGTTTTTCTTACAGGAGCTTAAACCTAAAATGGTTACAGCAACCAATGCCAAGGGTAAAAATATCTTTTTCATAACTATGGGGGTTTTATTGTTTTAAACTTGTTTACAGGCATATCAGGCACCCGAAACAATTGTTACCCCATAATTGGAAATATTTTATTTTTTTCTCTTCAGGAGAAAGAAGATGACTGCACCCAATGCGATAATTGCTCCGGCAATCAGGTATTGAATGAATTCTGCAGGTTTACTTTGAAGCAAAACCGGATGATTTTTCCCCTGGTATAATAAGGCTGCCCATAACCAGGGATTTTGCGCTGCGATCGCCGTGTTTTTTTTCAGGTATGCCGCCCGGGCTCTTTGCAATGCTTTCGCAGGCAAGCTAACATCTGCAAGCTCCCCGTAAAAAAGCCGGGTTAAATCGGCCGCAGCTGCGTCATCCACTTCCCACCGCGTGGATAAAGCGCCATCCACCCCACTGCTAATAAAAGCTCTCCCCAGGCTTATAATACCTTCATTGTGCAGACTGGCACCCTTTCCTGTTTCGCAGGCAGATAACACGATCAAAGGGCAGTTAGCAATATTAAATTGAAGCTGTCCCAGGTAAAGCTTTTTTTGAAGCACAATAAACGGCTGCTGTGTGCTATCACCTGCCACAGCGTGGGAAGCCAGGTGGATAACGTTATGCTCAACTAGTGAACTATAAAATGCGCTATCGGTCGTAGTTTCAGCACTGCTGTAAGTGCAGGAAAACCGCTCCCGCAAATAATCTGCCTCCTTTTGGGTTGATGGCAGGGCCGGAAAGCCCAGGTGCTCATTCTCAAAACTAAACACGTGAATTGCGGCCGGCTTCGTTTTAGCCGGTGTTGCAAGCTGTAACAGGGAGAACTGGTAACTAACCGCATGTTCTACGCCGAAATATGTACTTCCTTTATCGTCCATAGGCAGTGCTTCGAAAGGGAGTTCGTGCAAACGGCCTGATGGAGAGATGATATAGTCTCCATTTTTACCTGTTTCACCCGGCAGGTATTTTTTAAAGAGGGCGTGAGCTGTTTTAAAATAAGTTCCCGGGCTATTCCCAAAAGCCTGCGGACCGGAATAGAAGTACTTTTTCGTAAAGTCCCCGATGTCCTGCAAATCCCTGATCGTTGAGTCAACAAAGCTGGAAAGACCACTACTGTTTGCCTTTATCAGGTACAAACCTTTATCCGTATAATGATAACTGATCACATTATTAGTTTTACGGCTCTCGTTTACCTGGTTTTTAAAATTAGTAAATGACGGGACCGTTAATGATTGCGAAAAACGGCTTCCTCTCAGACTGAACTGATACTCCTGCCGGGAAATTCTTTCTTTTATTACCTCTTTTTCTTCGGGAGAAACAGCCTGTGCCAGCAACAGGTAGTTATTGCGCAGTTCGCTTAAATCTGCATTATTTAGGGTTGCATCAGCCTTCCAGGTTCCCGATCGCTGTTGCTCATACATCAACTTACGCCCCTTGGATAGCTCTGTCATCCACAGCGCCTTCCATAAAAATTCGTCATTATGGGTAGTTTCAAACCATTGGTGATGCAAGGCAATCACATCGTTGGTTTGTGCTTCGTTCGAATATATGTTACTCTTGCTATATAGCCAGGGATCAATTAATTGCTGGGTAAAGTAGTCATTTAAAACCGCTTGTGTACCCCAGTAAGAGCTGCTGTCTGTTTGCTGCTGAACTTCGTAGCACAGTGCCAGGCCAAACATGGCTGTGGTTACATGGTAATCGGGATATACAATCAGCGAATCGGTTTTAAAAAACGCCAGGGTTTGCTCAAACCATGCCTTACTTAAAGTGGGCTGGTTCTGTTTAAAAAGATTAACGGCTATTTCATTGGACAGTCCGGCTTTATCTGTTACAGATGACGCTCCTGCAATATCCCAGGCTGCCTGTAACTGTACTAACGCTTCTGAATATTTATGATGTTTATTTAAAATACGGGCACTATTGGTTAATGCTGCCTGTTGCCATGCCGTATTATCAGAGGGCGGTACCGATAAGGCTTTCCGGTTCCAATAGGTTGCGCTGTCTGTCTGGCCGGTTTCCAGGTATGCTTCTGTTTTCTGGTTGTACAGTAACGTTGCGATGGCTTGTGACGCATTTTTAAGGCTGCTAATGGCAAGGTTAATGATGCTATGAACCTGCGGGTAATCTCTCATATAAAAATAGGTGGTCGCGAGGTTGGCATATAGTCCTGGAAGCATTTCCTGTTTGTGCTCTTTAACCGCCGATGCTATGGTTTGTTGTTGTATAGCGATTGCTTTGCTAAAATCTCCTATTCGTGTATAATTATTCCCCAGCGGCTTACCAATGTATTCTTCGGGTTGCATTTCAGCAGCCAGGCGATTATCTGCTTTATTTTCCTCGTAAAACAACAAAGCCTTTTCATACCAGCTGGCTGATGCCCTCACCTGCCTGCTTTGCAGCAAATGATAACCGATATTAATAAGCAGGTGATAATAGCCTAACTTTTCATCGTAGGAAGTTGGCTTCCGCCAAATATTGCTGAATACCGAGTCTGCTTTGTTAACTAAAACCGGGTTTTCATCGAGCGCATCAAAGGCGTAATTGATATAACCCAATAAAGAATCCTTTGCTTTCAGGTTTGTGTAAATAGCAGCCCTTTGGGAATGCTGTAAACCGGCATTACCCGACAACAGTGTTGCCAGCGCCACTAGAAGAATCAACAGCGCTGTTTTTACCATATTGGGTGGATTGAATTAAAAACGCCAACCTGCATATATGTAACCGAAGCTATTGTTTTTGCCGTTGTAATAATACCGGATCCCCAGGTGAGGCCCCAGCTTTACCTTCCCTACCTGCATGTCAACAAAAGGCTGAAATCGCCAGTTGCTAAACGCTTTAATATTTTCTGTCTGCACCATTTTGTAGGGTTCCGCAGCCACCCCGTTGGCTCCCACAATATGGTAGGCATTTTCCGATTCTATCCTTCCTCCTACATCAGCGGTTACCGCAGCTCCAGCCCCAACAGAAAAATAATCGCCTATATTATGGCGCAGCTGCAAAGGCACCAGCCTAACCTGGCTTATAGTATTTGTTTGAGAAGAGTCGAAAGTTTTATATGCGTATTCCTGCCGTTCGCCCACTCTTATAACTCCGGATCGCTCTATACCATCAATATGGGTTCCGGTAGTTTTTAATCCCTGTTTATAATATAGTTCCAATTGCAGGTAAGGACGATAGGGTGCCAACGGGGCCACGCCTACACCGGTAACGATGCCATTACTGGTTGTGGCGCCCGAGCCGAATGCCTGCTCGTACCCGGCCATAAATATGGGAGAAGGACTTTTTTTAAACCTACCCGTTGCATGATTGGTTATTACCGGCTCGTTCTTATCAAAATAAATAGCAGTGCGGGATTTAAAAGGTTTATTCTCCAGCTTTTTGCGTGTAACTATGCTGAACTCCAGGAAGCCTTTGGTGCTGTCCTTATCTTCCACCCCTTTCTGATTGGTACCCGCCAGGTAGATTCCATGAAATGTGAATATGGCTCCTTTTTCATTTTTCTCAAGCTCCCAGCATCCCCGCTTTTCTTTTGCCAGACTATCACAGGGTGGACAAAAGGGCGACATATCGGTAACCTGAATCGTCTCAGGATTTAAAACACCGGCCATTGTCATATCCAGTGCGATTTTCCTGGCGGGCCCCTTCCCGTTGTTTTGAAAACGTACTTTATAATTTAAGGGTTTATATTTTTTGAGAAAGCGGTAACTGATGCGACCTCCTTTTATATTCATTTTATTAGGATCATGCGAGTTAACTACCGGAACACTCAGTTTATGCATAACAGGTTTTCCTTTTTCGGGAACATACACGCCGGTTATAGTAAGCGTGGCATTCGTGTCTTTGATCATTTCAGGAGTAACATGCAACTGCAAAAAAGAAAACCGGGCTTCCCCGGCGGGTGTATTTTCTATATCTGAGCTATAAACATTTTTATAAAGTGAGGTGGTACCGGCGAACAAGGCTCCCGCAGCTGCGGCCTTCACTGTTACAGGAAAATTGGAAGCGGGGCTGCCACTTTCGGTAACCAGGAGATCGGATTGTAGTAACGGCATCTCTGTAGTTTTTGTAAAAGCCATTAATGGCGCTGTGCTACTGTAGGATCTAAAACCGGAAGTATCAAAACAGGTTTGATCAAACTGTTTTTCATTGAGCATCAGGTACAAACGGCCTTTTTGCTGTTGGGCTTCCGTATTCTTCCAACCCACAATCAATACCAGGGTATCATTAGGCTTGGCCATACAGTTATACTTTAGCTCGAACAAGCCATTAGCCTTAAAAAAGTCTTTTTCGGCAACGGATGCCACATTATCTTTTATGGGCGAAGATTTATTGACCTGTATTTTTTGTGTTTTCCGTTGGGGTTTCCTCCCGTCGTCATAGTTATTAACGGCGTACAGCATTACCTCATAATTATCAGCCCTGGTATATATATGCTGAGGGTTTTCTGCAGTACTGAAATGGCCGTCGCCAAAATCCCAGAGATAGGTATAAAAAGGTGCCGGCGCACCGGGAATTTGCGTAAGAGCAGGGAGCTTTATAGAAAAGGATACCCGGTTACTGCTATCGGTTGTTGCAATAATGGTACTATCCGCCTGTTGGGCGATCGTGTTAAAGCAAAGTATCAGTAAGAAAAAAGTATAAAAATATTTCACGCCGGCAGTTTTCCAGTATATCAATAAGGAGTAGATTTTGTTACCCCGGTTTTTAATGGCTGCCTAAATTTATTTAATTATTACCAGAGAAAAGAATTTTACTACATTAGCTTGTTATAAACCAGCCTCTTGCACGCCGATCAACAATATATCGATGCCCTCAGACAACATAACTCCCAGCGAATTGAGGAGATATACCGGAATTTTGCGCCTGGTATTAAAAGTTTTTTATTGTCGAAAGGAGCCGGCATCGAAGAAGCCGGCGATATTTTCCAGGAAGCGATTATTGATGTGTATAAGCTGGCACAAAATAAAAGCTTCACCCTCACCTGCCCGCTGGAGGCTTTTTTGTTGCTGATTTGCAAAAGAAAATGGATCAACCAGGTTGAAAAAAATAGAAGGCAGGGGGTAACAAAACCAGTTGATGACGGATATACCCAGATAGCCAGCAAAGATGATGAAGCCGCCGCATTTTACGCCGACACCTTAGAAAAGGAAGAAATAGTAATTGCAATGCTTCAGCAAATAAGTGACCGGTGCCGTGAAATTATCATGAACAGTTATGCCGATAAATCTCAGCAGCAACTGGCTGATAAGCTAGGCATAAGTTATGCCTACCTGAGAAAAAAGAAGTCTCTTTGCATGGCAGAATTGATATCATTGGTACGAAACAATAAAAACCATGCAGCATGAGCAATTTTGAAAAAATAGAAGCCTATACGGAGGGCCGGATGAGTGAGCCGGAGCGTGCTGCCTTTGAATTGGAATTGCAAGCCGATGCTCAATTGAAACAGGATTATGAAGACTGGTTGGAAGCGGATGATATACTGGAACGCCATATTGGACACCAATCGAGTATTGCCGATCTTAAACAAATTCTAAACCCGCTTACACAACAACATTTCAAAATAGAGAATGCACCAAAAGCAAAAGTGGTTTCTATTAAAAAATATGTGATAGCAGCTATTGCAGCAGCAGCGATATTTATTCTTTATCTCAGTTTGCCTGGCGGAATAGACAACTATACAACGCCTGATATGCCGCAGGCTGTGGTTAGAGGTTCAGAAAATCTGTCAAATAAAGGTGCCCGGTTATTCAACGAAGGTAAATATGAAGAAGCCTTGCCTTTGCTTAAAGAGCAGGCTTCATCAGAACCTAACGATGCCGCAGCAAATTTCTTTTATGCCGTTAGCCTGGTGAAGACAGAAAGATATGCGGAAGCATTGGCTGTATTAAAGCCACTTTCGGAAGGAGAATCCGCTTATAAAGAAGATGCTGCTTTTTTTGCTGCTTTGTCGGCCTATAAGCTGAACCGGAGGGCCGAAGCATTGGCATTTGCAGAAAAAGTAGCTGAGAGCAGCGCTTATTACCAGCCTTCTCAAAAGATCATTAAAAAGTGCCGTTAGTTATTCATACGCCAGAACCGGCCAAACAAACCCATATACTTTTCTTTGGTGGCGGCGGCCACCAACTTACCTTGCTCTGATACAGGGCTAAAATAAGTTACAGTAGCATTGGAGTAGATCAATTTGCTTTCATACTCTATTAACGGAGGGGAGCTTACCCTTCCTGCAGTTGGCTGGATAAACTTACTAAAATCACCTTCCTTGGGATTGGTAAAGAACGCAATCAAAATAGCGGCTATGATAAGCAAAGAGATAAGACGGCGAAACTTCATACTATATTTTATGACATTAATAAAGACGCTAACAACCAAATAATTACTGATAAATACAAAACAAAAAGCGCTACAAGAGAAAACGGAATATACTTGTCTTTATAAGCTGCTTTCTTATAGGGCAAAAGACTTATTAAGAGTCCAATGATAAATGCGATGACAGGATAAGAAAAAGCAATACCAATTATAAGATTCTGTCGAAATTCGTCTTCGTTTAATATTTTTCCGAAGATATCTCTGGTACCACCCCATTTAGACACAATCCAATAAAGCACTATCCCTGCACCCGTGCATACTAAAAGCAACACAATAATATTTCGCTTTGTCGAAAGTTTTTTTGAAGGTTTATGCCCGTCATTAAACAGGTCGCTCGCTCCTTCATTCTCACTTTGTAGCATTTTCCACTATCGTTAACGATCTAACTAAACAAATACTCTACATCTTCTTTAGTCAGGGACTTCACAAATCCCGACTCGTCGGAGATCAGGTCTTTTGCCAACGCCTTTTTCTTTTCCTGGAGTTTTAATATTTTGTCTTCGATCGTGTCTTTACAGATCATGCGGTAAGCAAAAATATTCTTGGTTTGCCCGATACGGTGTGTACGGTCTATCGCCTGTTGCTCTACTGCCGGGTTCCACCACGGGTCTACGATATACACATAGTCTGCTGCTGTAAGGTTCAAACCTACACCTCCCGCTTTCAATGAAATCAGGAAGACCCGCACTTCATCATTCTTCTGGAAATTCTGTATGGCCTTTTCCCGGTCAGGCGCCGATGTGCTACCATCAAAGTATTCATATTTTACACCTAACTCATCCAGCTTCTGGCGAATCAGTCCGAGCATGCCCAGGAATTGAGAGAACACCAACGCTTTGTGATCACTCATATCTTCTGTGATCTCTCTTCCCAGCTCTTCTATTTTGATAGAATGATTCTCAAAAACATCTTCTTCATTCAAAATGGCCGGGGAGTCGCATATCTGGCGCAGTTTCATCAAACCTTGCAGGATGGTAAGCTGAGATTTACCCAGGCCCTGGTTATCAATAGTACCTAAGATCTTGTCGCGGTAATCGTTCCGGTAGGCATCATAAATACGACGCTGCTCATCACCCATCTCGCACCAAAGGATCATCTCTTGCTTTTCCGGCAAGTCTTTAGCCACCTGCTCTTTGGTACGGCGTAAGATAAACGGATACAAAATCTTTCTCAGGTGCTCTTTTCTTTCCTGCTCTCCTAATTTATCGATTGGGATAGCAAACTCCTGCCTGAAGAACTCCATGCTACCCAACATCCCTGGATTCAGGAAGTTCATCTGGGCATAAATATCGAATGTATTATTCTGTAAAGGCGTACCGCTCATACATAAGCGGTGCTTGGAATTTAACAAGGATGCCGCACGCGTAACCTTACTGGCCGGGTTTTTTATCGCCTGGCTTTCATCCAGCACCAGGTAGTCAAACTTAACATTCAGGAATAGCTTGATATCGCTTCTTAAGGTACCGTAGGTGGTAATCGTAATATCATGCTTCATGATCTCATCGGAGCTCCTTGTTCTGGTGCTACCGTGATGGATACAATAAGTAATGGATGGTGCAAATTTCTTGATCTCATTCTCCCAGTTATAGATCAGCGTGGTAGGACAAACCACCAACGCTTTCATATCGGGGTGATTGTTCTTGTAATGTTGCAGGAAGGATAAAGCCTGTATAGTTTTACCCAAACCCATATCATCGGCCAAAATACCGCCCCAATTGATATGTTGCAGGTAGTTCAGCCACTGAAAGCCTGCTAACTGGTAAGGTCTTAAAATGGGTCGCAGATGCTCAGGTGCATCCACCTCGTAGATCTTTTCAAAATCTTTAAGACGGTTATATTTTTCTTCCAGCTCAAACTGCAGCTCTTCTTCATTCTTTAATTCGAAGAGTTCGTCTATGACGTTCTTATGATACTGGGAAAGTTTTAATTTGTTGTTGGTTCCCTCTCCTACCCTGAATAATAACGCGTATTTCTTTAGCCATTCGTCAGGTAAAATACCCAGGGTTCCATCATTTAGCTGTACATATTGCTGCTTCGCTGCCAATGCCCTTTTTACTTCAGAAATAGATACTTTCTGTTCACCAAACATAATATCCACCTTAGCATCAAACCAATCGGTATTGCTGCTGATGAAGATCTTGGTTTGGGGTTTAGCGGTATTGAAACGGAAGTTACGCAGCGCTTCATGGCCAAATACCGGTACCTGCATTTCCTTCATCGCATCTACAAACAAGAAGAACCAGTTCTCTTTTAATATTTCAACACCTTTTAATGCCAGGGTTCCGTCTTCTTCGTTAATTACAAAGTTAGAGTGCAGGTTTTGCAGCCTTTGTACAAAAGCTTCTTCTTTCTCCTTATTGCGATGAATGGCCAGCACTTTTCCTCCTTCAGGTATCAACATCACCTGTTTACCCGCAGCACTGGTTTCATGTCCTTTGTAAGAGAAAACCGGTCTGAAAACCAGGTAGTCACCTCTTTCTGTTAAAAACAGTTTTACTTCAGGCTCTGCACCTTTCAGGGTTTGTAAAAGCGAAGGGTCGAAATCGGTTTTATAATCCTTAGAAACCGGCAGGATAAACTCATGTAATTTCAATGGCCACTCGTCTAACGACATCGTCATTTTTCCGGTAGCGGTAAAAGGCTGTACCAGTGCTACGGTATCTGCATCCGGCATAGCAAAAAGCTGGTGGTTATACACATACACTAAAGAGGTAGGCGCTTCATTCTCTTCAATCCCATGCACCATTCCACGGGTACGCACCAAACATTCACAGGTAAATTCATCGCCGTTTTTATCTATAAAAAACTCGATCGACGCCGGTGTGTCCATTGCGTCCACCCCTTGAAGATTTTGTGTAATGAACTTTTTACCCGCAGGCAATATAAACGCCAACGGATTCTCCCCACCGTCTGCCAGTAGTTTTTTTATGCGGGGCAATAAATATTCCGTAGCTAATTTTTGCTGCTCTTCATCCAGTTCGCCGGTAAGAGTGGGCTCTTCCAATGAATCGGTAAATGGCGTATTACGTATAATATATTTTTTAAGCTCCGCATCCTGAAGCTTTCGTACGTTGTTTAATAGCGCAACGTCGGCAGGGTCGTAGTTGGCTGTATCGATATATTTAGCAATATCCAGCAATTCTACCTTTCCCGCAAAGCCGCTCTGATCTTCATTGGCCTCACCAATTATGGTGTCTATTGAAAAGTAAGGGTATGTTTTTTTATTAAAGTTAAAAACAAATCCCAGGCGGGTTGCGGGGTGCTGAGCAGCCTCTACCGCAACATCAGCTTCAGGCGCTGTTTCTGTGGCTTGCTGAGCAGCCGCGGGCTTCGGCACCAGGGCTCCAGGAGTATTAACCCTTTTTATTTTTACATCCAATACACGCAAAAAGGGTTTCCCATCTTTAAATACAAATTCAAACTTACCCTTCAGATCGTCGGCCAGTGAATAACCGTAGGCTTCCAGCAGTTTATTTTTTTCAACATCACGGTTACGAATGGTATCAAAATAATCAGCCCCGTGCTGCTTGATCAATTGCATAAAGACCATTACTTTGGGTAAACACAGCGGGAACTCCGTGTCTTCATATTCGCAACTGGTATCAAAATTTCTTTCATCATTTTTACGGATAACTACCGTATAATCTTTATCCGGCAACACCACATTGGCCTTTACCGTTTCATCCTTCGCCGAAATAATTTTTACTTTCTTTTTCTGCAAAAATTTTTCGGCATCATTAAAGCTTTCGCTGCTGCAAAGAGCTCTTAAAGAGCGTAGATCGAAATTGCGCAGTTTAACTACCGTGTGACGTTGATCGTAATACACTTCCTCATCGCCTAATTGTCCTTTATCCAAAAGTTCCTGCAGCTGAAATAAGGAAGCTACTTCGTGTTTGCAAATGTCTCCCAGGTTGTAAGGGCAGGTACAACGTAATGATATCTGTTTGGGATCGCTGTACTTTTGAATGTACACTTTATAGAAGCTACTGTACGTATCATCTTTTACCCGGAAAACGATATTCCCGGTTAGCTTATCAAACTCCACCAGCTCCACGAAACCCAATGCATGGGTTTTCTTTCCGCGCCTGATCACTTCATCTGTTCCGTTGGTATAAACGTGCTTTAAAATATGGGGTAATGCCAAAACTTGTTCTTTTAATTTATAGGGTCGTCTTTAATTGTATTGTACCAGTTCTTCTCTGTACTTTGAATAGCCCGGACCGTCTAAAAACGATCCTTCCGGCAACGCCGTGCAAATGGGACAATCGGCAAAAATAAAAGAAAGATTTCCGCTTTTCCATAGGTTTTGATGAATATTTTATTTCCGGAAAGGAGGTGAAAATAAAGCCGTATCTTTGTAAGTTTTTTTCAAAAAAAATCGCTACTGGTTCTTTCACATTGTACGATACATGTGAAAAACCAGGCTCAGAATTTTTGATGGTTAGCCTCTTACCAGCTTTTCTTCCTGATACAATGGCAATACATCCGCTACGTCAGCCGTAAGGCAAAACTCAATGTCATCAATATAGCCGAAACGGTTGACAAGCCGGTGGTAATGTGTAAGGTTTTCAGCAAACTTTAAAAGATCATACTTATTTTGTGTATAAAGATTATGGGCCATTAACGAGCTGTCGCAATGAATGGTGAAGTGTTCTTTTACGTTGTCGATCACAGCTCCGGCAAATAAGGTGTCTTCTATATTAAAACGGTCTTTCCATCCGGCACAGGCCAGAATAACGTTCTTGTTTTGTTTTACCAGGTAATTGCAAACCGAGCTTAGGTTGGGGAACGAACCGGTAACAATATCATCAGCTCCGTTGGCCAGTGCCATATGCAGTAGCCTGGTGCCATTAGTAGTAGTGAGCACGAGTATTTTATTCTCAATAAAATCTTTGGTGTACTCTAATGGAGAGTTACCATGGCTTAAACCTTCAGCCAGTTTACCATCGCGCTCTCCTGCAGCAATACCACCCACTTCCTGGCTGATTTCTACAGCCCTGGAAACAGCATCCACCGGTACGATATTTTGAGCCCCATTATATAATGCGGCTGCAATAGTAGAAGTAGCACGAAAAACATCGATCACCACTACAACAGTGTCCTTTACATCATATAAATGTAGAAGAGCGGGAGATAAAGATGTAAAAAGAGTGGGTTTTTGAGACATTAGTCAGGGAGTTATTATGCCACGAATGCACGAATAATAGTTTTTATCTTAAATCAAAAAATTCGTACAGCCGTGGTAAAGGTTTTTAAACAAATGGCATTTTAACTATCGTTGCAGCCAATTGCTTATCACGCACTTTTATAAAAATATTAGAGCCTATTGCAGCATTTCCCGTTTGTACGTAGCCCAGGCCAATGGCTTTACCTAAAGTAGGTGACTGGGTGCCCGATGTAACCACACCAATGATATTGCCGGCATCATCTACAATTTCGTAACCGTGGCGGGGAATTCCTTTATCAGCCAGTTCAAAACCCACCAGGCGACGTTTAACGCCTTCTGCTTTTTGCTGCTGTAATAATTCTTTAGCTGTAAAGTCTTTGGTGAATTTGGTAACCCAACCCAGGCCGGCTTCTAAAGGGCTTGTTGTATCGTCCAGGTCATTACCATATAAACTGTAGCCCATTTCCAATCTTAAAGTATCACGGGCAGCCAGGCCAATAGGTTTTAAACCTTTGGGTGTACCTGCTTCAAAAATAGCGTTCCAGATTTTTTCAGCAGCCCCATCTTTATCCTCGAAATAGATCTCTACACCACCTGCCCCGGTATACCCCGTAGCACTTATCAATACATTGGGCACTCCGGCAAAATTTCCTTTTGCAAATGTGTAATATTTGAGGTTTAAGATGTCAATGTCTGTGAGCGGCTGCAAAATAGCAGTTGCCTGCGGGCCCTGTATGGCTAGTAAAGCTGTTTTTTCAGAAATATTGTGCATCTCTACATCATCTGTGTTATGTTGAGAAACCCAGTTCCAGTCTTTATCTATATTGGCAGCATTTACTACCAGCATATAAACATTATTCTCTTCAACACAGTAAACGATCAGATCATCCACAATACCTCCCTGCTCATTGGTAAAAGTGCTATACTGAGCCTGGCCATTCTTTAGTTTAGCTGCATCGTTCGTCGTCACTTTTTGTATCAGGTCTAAGGCATTTTCTCCCTTTAAAATAAACTCGCCCATATGACTCACGTCAAAAACACCTGCATTTTTTCTTACGGTATGATGCTCTTCATTAATACTGCTATAGCTGATCGGCATATTGTAGCCTGCGAATTCGGCCATTTTTGCACCCAGCTCAATGTGTTTCTGTGTAAACGGAGTCTGCTTCATTTGTTTATTTTAATACGTCTGACACCGGACGAACGGCAAAGGAACCCGCATAAAACTATTTAATATAGATTAATGCGTCCTTCATATAACTTTTGCGCGCCAAAGGTAATGGCTATTTGTTATTTGAAATTTCTCCTGTAAGTTTTTATTTGCGCTCAACTCTGTTCACTTTATTTAGTTCACCGAAACATTTCATGTTAGTTTGAAAATTCTGATTTAACTTTTGCTGATGAAAAAGCTTGAACTTACTGGTCTATTCTTCATCTTTTTTACAATGGTACAGGCACAAATAAAAAATAGTCAATGGCTCGACGATCAACTTAGATCTAATGCATCCCCATTATTAACTGATGTTTTGAATCAGCCTGATACATTCAAATACCAAATCATTTATACTAAAATAGACCGGGACAGAAAAAATTCGCCGAAATTCACCAGTTTTTACCTCAACGTTGACGATAATTCGTATTTCTATCCGGCCTCTATGGTAAAGCTGCCTACTGCTTTAGCCGCCCTCGAAAAAATAAACTCTTTAAAAGATAAGGGGATTGATAAGTACACTGCAATGCTCACCGATAGCAGTTACGAGGGTCAAACCTCAGTTAGCACTGATACCACGGCAGCAACCGGACTGCCATCTATCGATCACTATATAAAAAAAATATTCGTGGTGAGCGATAATGATGCTTATAATCGCTTGTATGAGTTTTGCGGTCAGCAATATTTAAATGAGACGCTTTGGAAAAAAGACTACAAAAACATGCGCATTACCCGACGGTTTGTAAAAATGACCGCAGAAGAAAATCGTCATACCAACGCTATTCGTTTTCAAAAAGATGGAAGAACCATTTATACACAAGAACCTGCTACCAGTAATGCAGTTTTTGACTTTAGCAGGAAAATACTAATCGGTAAAGCGCACCTCGACCAGGACGATAAGCTCGTAAATGCGCCCTATGATTTTACAGCTCACAACAAAGCAACACTAAGCGATTTACAGCAAATGATGCAGTCTGTTTTATTTCCAGGTTCAGTTCCTAAAAGCCGGCAATTTAATCTTACTGAAGATGACTATAAGAATCTTTACAGGTACATGTCGGAAAAGCCCGCTGAAAGCCGTTTTCCCCGATATGATACAAGTGAGTTTTTTGAAAGCTACACTAAGTTTTTTTTCTTTAAAGATGGAAAACAAAAGATACCCGGTTATATCCGCAGTTTCAATAAAACAGGTTGGAGTCATGGCTTCCTGACAGATGTTTGCTACATCGTTGATTTTAAAAACAATGTTGAATTTATGCTAAGTGCCTGCATTTATGTAAACCAAGACCAGGTGCTTAACGATAACAAATATGAGTATATAGAAACGGGTTATCCTTTTTTCAGGGAGGTGGGAGAAAAAATTTATAACTACGAATTGAAAAGAAAAAGAAAAGTAGCGCCCGATCTTAGCCAATGGAAACTGACATATGATTAAAAAGTTTTTAATGCCGGTTTCAAAACTTTTTAATTCATTTATTTGTTTTGAACTCATTGATTTGCATCATTTTTGTTAGCAATACCGGTGTGTATCATGATTTGAGACGCCTGGCGTTTTGAGCATTTTTCAATTTTATTTTATTTTTACCGCATGAAGTTTGAAAAGATCCATAATAAAGGACAGGCAAGACTTTTTAAGAACGATTACCTGGAGATGCTGACGAAAACACATCCCCTGGTTATTTGGGGCATTTATATTCCCATTATTTCTTACCTATTGTATTATAGCGCAACCACTCTTAATTTTTCGGTAGGGTATGTATTTCTTATTTTCTTCTGTGGTATTTTTTTCTGGTCGTTTTTTGAATATATCGCGCACCGTTTTATTTTTCACTGGGTTAGTGACAATCCAACGGCGAAAAAGATAGCTTATGTAATGCATGGCAATCACCATCATTATCCCCGAGACAGGCAGCGCTTGTTTATGCCACCTGTTCCCAGTATCATTATTGCCTCTGTTTTATTCAGCATTTTTTATCTTATCCTGGGGCGTCACGGATTTATGTTTTTTCCAGGGTTTATGCTGGGCTACCTGATGTATGGTACAATGCATTATGCTATACATGCCTGGAATCCGCCCTTTAAATGGATGAAAGGTCTTTGGCGCAATCACCATTTACATCATTATAAAGATGAGCATAAAGGATTTGGTGTTAGCAGTACTATCTGGGATCATGTATTTGGTACCATGTTCGATCTTAAAAAGGAAAAAGATGACAAAGAGAAGGTACAGGAACTGATGTTTGGAAAGAAGTAAATTTATTTTTAGTAACTTATTTAATCCCGGCTTAAGCTGGGATTTTTTTTACAAGATTGGTTATGCTGTTCACCGCATCAATTCGCTTTAAAAAATACTTTGTCCAAAAAGCAAAATTAAAAACATGCTCTTTATAATCAATAGTAATCAGTAGGCTTGTCTTTCCTAAAACTTTTCTACCACTCCCAAACCAAACAACGCAAAATCATACTTTACCGGGTCTTTTGCATCCAGCAATTTAAGGTTTTGGGTAAGCTCTTTCGCCGCCAACCAGTCGTTACCTGGCCGCTGCAACAAGTTAAAATGTTTGGCTACGCGGGCTACATGTACATCCAGCGGACAAACCAATTGTGAGGGCTTTATGGTTTTCCAGATACCAAAGTCGACCCCTTTGGCATTGCTTCGCACCATCCAGCGCAAAAACATATTAAGCCGTTTGCAGGCCGATTTTTTAAACGGCGTGGCAATATGTTTCCTGGTACGCCTGGGGTAATCGGGGAAAGTTTCCTCGTCAAAAAAAGAATTATAGAAACTTACCAGCGCCGGCTCTGTATCTGAATCGTTTTTTTTGAGATATTTTGAAAAAGCTGTTTCAAGCGATAATGTGCCTGAAGTTTTATAATGGTATTGCAGGAAACCGAGAAAATGAAACAGGTCGGTTGCATTAAAAGTGCGGTGGGCGAAGCCCAGAAACGGCTTCAGGTCCTGCTCTTCAAAGTTCCGTATAAAATCGTAGGGTGCATGGTCCATCCCCGCTAAAAGCCGGTTGCAGGAGCTGATGATACTTTTACGATTACCCCAGGCCAGTATGGCAGCAAAAAAGCCGGCTATTTCAATATCCTGTTTTTTAGAAAACCGGTGCGGTACACAAATGGGGTCATCCTTTATAAAATCAGGTTTTTCGTATTGTACTACCTTTTTATCCAGGAACTCTTTTAATTCTCCTTCAATCATCTTCAAGATCACCTTTTATTTTGTCGCACTTCAGAGTGCCTGTATGGTTGTTAGTTGTTCATCAAAACCTTCATCTTTTACAAAAGCATAGGTTTTTTTATTGATGTGGTAGTATTTGATCCACCCCTTTTCAACCAGGGCGGTGAGATCGGTACGTGCAGTTTCTTTAGATACCCCATAAACCGAGCGCAGTTCACGTATGGTCACCACTTTTGTGCCATCTTCTTTCAGCCATTGTAAAACAGTAGTTTGTCTTTCGTTATAGCCCGGAATTTTTTGTATCGGCTTTTCTACTTTTTCTTTGTTGATCCGCAAAGCAAAGTCCCGCAGCGATTTAAAGGCCATTTGTACAGACTGTATATAAAACTGGATAAAATATCCTGCGTTGTTATCATCAGTCTGTGCCTGTGAAAAAGCTTTGTGGTACTGTTGTCTGAATTTCGAAATGACATTCGATACAGACATAAACTCTGCTACCCAATATCCTTTTTTCAACAGATACATTTGTGCCAGCAACCTCGCGATACGGCCATTGCCATCTTTAAAAGGCCGCGCTGATGTAATAACATAGTGCATCAGACAGGCTTTTACCAACGGATGTATAAAGTACGGCTCTGTATCATTATTATAAAGCTCTATTAGTTGTTCAACTATGGACGGGATATATACTACATCAACCGGTTTATATCCCGCAGACACATCTACCGCAGAAAGATCTGTCTTATTGTTAGTGCGGTACTGCCCTATTCCTTTAAGTTTTATTGTATCCCTGGTTAATGTTTGATGTAATTGAAGCAGCAGATCCACAGACAGGTTATCTTCCTTCCTGGTGTAAGCCAATTGCAAGGCCCTGTATATATTTACGCAAACCTGCTCATTTATATCCTGAGGCGCACGCTTTTTAAGCAGCATTTCTTTGGCTGCTTTTTTAGAGACCGCCACACCGGCCAATTGTGCCGAGGTGATGCTCTCGTCGAGGAGGGCATTTGTTTTATGCCGGTGAATATGTTTGGGCTCCAGCAACACCTGTAAATCGCGTCCGCCTGCCAGTCCGATATCCAACTTGTGTAATTGTGCTTCTAAACTGTTGCTGATCCACCATTTGATGTTAAACGAAGAAAAAGACAAGCGACGGTAAAAACCCTGTTCCCTTTCAGCCAGCACTTTTGCCCAGATCTCCATCCTGTTATCCGGTTCGGGTAGCTGCATGTCTTTAAACTTATCCCAATGAACATAATTGTTATTGAGATCAGAGATCAGTTTTCGTAAAGTGTTGTTAAAGTTGTTCTGGTTCAACTGCTCTATATTTTGCATAAAACCGGCAAATTTTGGCGAATATAGTTATTTTAGCCCATCAAACTCATCACGGATTATCAAGGAGAGCCCGGTTTTGTCCTGCCTAGTAGTTGTTACTTAGATACTAAAATGCCTAAAAGAAAAAGAGGCAGGAAAATGATAAAAATGGGAAGGAGTAAATTCAAAATAGATTTTCCTATGGAAAACTGTTGTGCTTCGGCAACCCCGATAATAAGCAGTACCACTGTCCATACCCCTAAAATCGCTTCTATAATAAGCGCACCGTAAAACAGTATATTTGAAGAGACTCCGGCGCTAATAATATCCCCATCTGTTTTAAATATTTCAACTCCATAAATACTTAATTCAGGAACCAGAAGGATAAGTGAAAGTATCGACGGTATGTATGCATAAGCCATAACGCTTAAAATAGATTTTGGATCGCCCTGCCCCCTTAGCCATTTGCCTGTCCAGTTAATTAAACTTGCATAAATACTGGAAACACACCATCCAACCACCCCTCCCACAAAAACGCACAGGCCTATTATAGCCCAAAGTGACATTGTATCCCCCATACTCTTATCAGCCGCCTTGTTAAAAGCCCTTGATACACCAGCCAGTATTAATAGCGCCGTTACATATTTATCATAATTTCGATAGAGGATGTATTTAAAAACCTCACGCGGTGAAAACCAGATCTTTAAAAAAATTTCTCTGTCGGTTAAATACTGGTATTGTTCCCTCTCGTCAAAAATGCTTTCCATAGTGTTACCGGTTTATTGTTTTTAATAATACATGGCTTTATGATAAATGCCTGGTATTTATCATAAAGCCTGGTTACCTGCGCCTTCTTTCAGGATTTTGAGTGATGCGCCATTATGTTCTACCCTATTGCCTGCTTTAAATCATCTATAAGGTCGTCAGCATCTTCGATCCCAATACTTAACCGGATCAGCGAATCGCTGAGCCCGTTTTTTATTCGTTCTTCGCGCGGTACAGATGCATGGGTCATGGTTGCGGGATGATTGATCAGCGACTCCACGCCCCCGAGGCTCTCTGCCAGTGCTATGATCCGGGTTCCTTTTAGAACCTTTACTGCAGCATCGATCGACTCATCGGCCAGCTCAAAACTCATCATACCTCCGAAATCGCGCATCTGTTTTTGGGCAACGGGATAACCAACACTATTCTCAAATCCACACCAGTATACTTTTTTTACTTTAGGGTGCCCCGCAAGGAACTCAGCTATCTTTCTGCCGTTTTCGCAATGGCGCTGCATACGCACATGCAAAGTTTTGATACCTCTTAAAACCAGGAAACAATCCAGGGGACCAGGTACTGCTCCACTGCTTTTTTGAATGAAAAACAGTTTCTCCCGCAGTTCATCATCATTCATCATCAGGGCGCCCATAATGACATCGCTATGGCCACCCAGGTATTTGGTTGCCGAATGCATAACAATATCGGCGCCCAGGTCTAAAGGATTCTGGAGGTAAGGCGAAGCAAATGTGTTATCGACCACCAATAAAGCCTTTGCCTTTTTTGCTATGACGGCAGCAGCTTCAATATCGGTAATATTCATCAATGGATTCGTTGGAGTTTCTACCCATATCATTTTTGTTTGACCGGTTATAGCAGCACTGATATTCTCTGTTTTTGTTGTGTCGATATAGATAAATTTTATACCGAAATCGGCCCATAATTTGGAAAATAGCCGGTAAGTACCTCCATACATATCGTTTGCGGCAATTACTTCATCCCCCGGTTTTAGTAAACGGATCACCGCGTCGGTTGCAGCCACCCCACTGCTAAAAGCCAAGCCATGCTTCGCATTTTCAAGCGCGGCAAAAGCATTTTCCAATGCAGTACGTGTCGGATTTCCCGCACGCGAATAGTCATAACCCTTGTGCTCATTGGGGCCCGTTTGTACATAGGTGGAGGTTTGAAAAATCGGTGTCATTATAGCGCCTGTCGACGGATCCGGCTCCACTCCTGCGTGGATGATCTTGGTATTTAGTTTCATTCGTATATCTTTTATTTTTTAATTGGGTCGAATGGAACTTCGCACATACATCTCCCTGTGTGAGAAAAATTTATCATGCTCCGTTTCATTTATTTTTCTTTTTGTGTAGACTGGAATGGAAGAACCAATTATTGCAAGGTAAAAATAAAATGATGAACCGGCTGCAGTTATTAAACTCCTTTTTGCTGGCATCCAAAATGACCATGACCATTAAGGACGGGCCCAACACTTGCTTGATCTCAATCAATCTATGAAAATCTTCGTAGTTGTTTGCCGTTCGTCCTAAAAAGCCGTGTTGTGATTGCAAAACCATTGACAATCAGTTTACCGCTTAAACGATTTTTCGACCTTTCATTGATAATTTTCAATCAATTTGCAGATTCGTTAAAATTATTTAACACAAAAACCCTCGCCGTTGATCAATATTCACTTGCCAAAGCGCTGTCGCTGCGGATATCTTTACCCTGTTGAAGCGCAGATTATGAGAGATGGGGGTTGCATCATGAAGGTGAGGTTCACGGCAGAAAATCCGTCATTCACCGGAGTTTTAAGTACCGTTTACCCATAACCACTAGATAGAAGGCATTAACCCAGCGTATGTTTGTGAAACAATAACTCTAAATAATTAAAACTTAATAAAATGAAAAACTTAGTTCTCTTCGCCGCTTTTATCTTAGCAATGGCCGGCAGTGCATCTGCCAGCTCAGTTGAGCCAGCTAATGAATACGTGCTCAAAACATTTGGCCAGATCTTTAAAGAAGCCAATAATGTAAGCTGGACGAATACGGGAAATCATTTTGAAGCCTATTTTGTAGGTGAGAACAACATAAAAACCCGTGCTTTACTGGACGTGAAAGGCAATTTGGTACAAACTATCCGCTACTATAAAGAAGATGATTTACCATCAAATGTACTTTATGCTATAAAAAAAGAATTCAAGGATAAAGACATTTGGGGCGTTACAGAAGTGTCGAACAAAAATGGTGTCAACTACAGGATCGTTTTAAAAGATGACAAAAACTACACACATGTTAATGCCAATAGTATGGGCGAAACAGAAGTAGTATCAAGATATAAAAGGGGTGACAAATAGGCTTCGGCAAGCTCCCCGCAGGTTTGAAGAACTCCTTTGGAGAGTCCTTCGGACAACCTGACAATAAGCTGATTTAAATTTTTCTCATGTAAAACAACGGAGGGGGTATTCTTATCTTCTCCCTTTTTTTTAAAGGGTACTATATTTTAACCGGAAGTTTCACCAAAGCATCATCCCAGGCAATAATAAGATTGGCACCTGTATCAGATTTTTCAAATACCATTGTGAAATATTCCATTATCGGGTTGTAGTAGCTAACCGGCACTTCAACTCTTACCAGGTCTTTTGATACATCCTGCTTCAAACCCCATAAATCCAGATCGTTATTAATAGCAATCGTCCAGTAGCCGGCCTTGGGAATGGCGTACAAAGTATACCTGCCAACGGGTAGTTTTTTATCGCCAATAGTAACCGGCTGAAAAACATCTAATTCGGTTGCTTCATTGGCTCCCAGTCTCCAGGTTTGACCATATTTCAGGATCTCTTCAAATAGTTTACGGCCCTGCAAATGAGGGCGGCTGTAAATAACCCTCATTACAGGTGGAGGCACCGTTGGATCAGCAATTTTCTGTTGCGGATATTTAGTTGGGAAGTAGCTCATATCCATCGGGGATATATCTACATCTGCATAAATATTATTATCCTCAATAACCGGAGTTATCGGAGTAGAAGTAGCGCTGGTGTCGCCAGCGCGTTGAGTTGGGGCTGTAGTAGCGGAGGTTGATGGTTTTTCTTTACAACTAACAAAAACACTTAATATGAAGGAGGATGCAAATAAGCACTTACGAAATAGAGACATGTAATGGAGATAATAAATTAAAATGAAATAGGTAAGGTTGCAGAGACTGTATCCCAGCCGGCAACCAGGTTTACGCCGGTACCCGATTTTTCCAGGTCGATGGTTAACGACTCAATGGGTTTCTCCAGTTTTTCAATAAGGGCTGTTACCCGACAAACATCTTTGGCTGGATCGTATTTAAATGCGCCCCAGGTATCGGTTTCTTTATTGATAATGAAGGTCCAGTTCTTTTCGCCAACCAGAGCATATAAGGTATACCGGCCGGCCGGCACTTTTTTGCCCCCGATTTTGGCATCGGTAAAAAGATCCAGTTCGGTAGCTTCGTTAGCACCCAGTCGCCATACTTTACCGTAAGGAACTATTTCAGAACCAAATATCTGGCGGTTACCTTTATTAGGACGGCTGTAAATAATCCTGAGCCTCAGCGGTTCTTTTGTTCCTTTTACCTTCTGCGACGGATAATCAATAGGAAAGTAAACCTGGTCAAGAGGAGACTTATCTACAGGTGCCCATTGCTGGGCCATTGCAAACTGTGAGCCGGCAATAATGCTGGCTGCCAGAAACATCCATTTTTTCATCTTCTTTTTTTATTTGGCGATCTTCTTCAATATAATGCAAAGCTCCGGGCTTTTGCTGTTTATTCGGGCAAAGTTCGGTTATCTGACAATAACAGGTTCATTTTATTGAAAGCAAAAAAACGGATATCCTCCCAAAACTCATTAAAACAGCTTTGCAGAAAACTGTAATGCTGATCAAATATTCTGATTGCCGGGGTGCTATCCTGCAAATATGCCGCTCTTCTTACTAAACCCCCAAAACTTTGATAAATACCGGGTAAGGTTCTGTATCCATATAACCAGTTTTGCGACTGCATGTAAAAAAACATCCGTTCAAACGCGGAAGGCATTACGGCCATTTGCTTTTCTAATTGCTTATAAGTTGTTTGAGAAAAATCGAATAAAGCGCCTTCATCTGCAAAAGCCGTTTGCTCTATAGCCAGAAAATGATCATATACAACGTCTATAAATGCACCGCTGTACAACCTGTATGCTGTTTTGAAAACCGATTTGGCTTTTTGCGTTACAGGATGGGTATCGGTAAAATCGTCTATGGCCCGGTGTAATAAAATACCTTTATGAACAACCGGCGGATAGAGAAATTGTTTTTTACCTTTTACAAAATCACTGATCATATTCCCCAGCAGAATCTCGTCGTTACCAAATGACAGGTATGCATGAGCCAGATAATTCATATTACTTCTTTATAAACGTTACCATATCGGCTACCAGCTGCGGCACAATTGGTAACGCCGGTTGTGTGTAAGTGGCCCTGTCTTCAGCAAAATTTCCGGGAGATTTTTTTAATACGTGATTCATGCCGGGAATGATCGAAAACCCTGCCCCGGGATTGCAGGCGTATAACTCTTCTCCCTCACTTTGTTGTACCTGATAGTCTTGCGAACCTTGTACAATTAACACCGGCACCTTTATTTTTTTTATTTCTGCACAGGGACTGTATTTCATCCAGGAAACCATGTAGGGTTGAATACTGGGCCGAAACAGAGAAGATAATAACGGCGGTACGGAGTCGATTTTTTCTCCCTTCTTGAGTCTTTTAAAAAGCGAGTCTGCCGCAGGGGCTAAAACCGGAGCCTGCTGCTCCAGTTGCCAGTTGATGATCTGGTCGATGGATTTTGCTGGACCTGCAATGGAAATATATTTACTGACCTTTACTTTTTGTGCTGCGACCATTGCTATAAGTGATCCCTCGCTATGCCCCGCCAGTACCAGCTTCTGAACTCTTTTATCCTTTTTTAATAGCGCTGCCCAGTCTTCCAGGTCCTTTATAAAATCATCAAAAACTAATTTCGATTCATCCTTTCCTGCATTTTTGCTTGCGGCAATACCCCGCTTATCAATAAGCAGGGTTGCTATATTATTTTTTGCCAGTTCATGAGCCAGCATCCAATAGCTATCTGCATTTACTCCCAACGGGTTGTTTCCTCTTCTGTCGGTTGGACCAGACCCTGCCTGTAATATCACCAGATCGAACCGGGGCCGATTGGCGGGCACGATCAAACTTCCATAAAGATCCCCGGTTGCTGTGTGCAGGGTTACCGGCTCTTCATTTTGTGCGGATAATACGTGATTAAAAAGGAAAAAAGTGAAAAGCATCAACAGTCTGTACATAGGGGTCTTATTAAGCCAGTAAGTTAAGAAAAGAATAACCTTTCTTCAATATCAAAATTAGATATTTTTGCGGTCCGCAATGTCTCACGCTTTTGTGATCTGAAGGCGAATCAAAAGTTTTGAATCATGAACAAAGGACCCGTTTCAAATTTTATTCAGCATCATTACCGTCATTTTAATGCCGCCGCATTAATGGACGCGGCAAAGGGCTATGAAACCCATTTGCTGGAAGGTGGTAAAATGATGGTGACATTGGCCGGAGCTATGAGTACCGCAGAGTTGGGTATTTCGCTTGCTGAGATGATCCGCCAGGATAAAGTACATATTATTAGCTGTACCGGAGCCAACCTGGAAGAAGATGTAATGAACCTGGTGGCACATAGCCACTATAAAAGAGTTCCCAATTACCGCGATCTGACACCACAGGAAGAATGGGATTTACTGGAAAATCATTATAACAGGGTTACAGATACCTGCATCCCCGAAGAAGAAGCATTCCGCCGTTTACAAAAGCACCTGGTAAAACAATGGAATGATGCTGAAGCAAAAGGCGAGCGTTACTTCCCCCACGAATTTTTATATAAGACGGTTTTAAGCGGAGAGCTGGAGCAGTATTATGAAATTGATCCGAAAGATAGCTGGATCGTTGCCGCTGCGGAAAAAAATCTGCCGATCGTTTGCCCCGGTTGGGAAGACAGTACTACCGGTAATATTTTTGCCAGCTACGTGGTAAAGGGTGAACTGCAGGCCTCTACTGTTAAAAGCGGTATCGAATATATGGTTTGGCTTACCGAGTGGTACCGTAATAATTCATCGGGAAAAGGTGTAGGCTTCTTCCAGATCGGTGGTGGTATTGCCGGAGATTTCCCTATTTGCGTAGTTCCGATGATGTACCAGGACCTGGAATGGCATGATGTACCTTTCTGGAGCTATTTCTGCCAGATCAGCGATAGTACTACTTCGTATGGCTCTTATAGCGGCGCTGTACCTAATGAAAAAATTACCTGGGGAAAACTTGATATTCATACCCCTAAGTTTATTGTGGAAAGCGATGCTACCATTGTTGCTCCATTAATGTTTGCCTGGATACTGGGCTGGTAAATTGTAACTATTTCTACATTATAACATGAAGGCCTTGCCGGCATCCCTGGATGTTCGCAAGGCCTTCATTAATTTTATAAGAACTTATTACAATTTTACAATATATCCCCGTTGTCAATTACCTTTGCTACCATTACTAACTCAAAAAAAACTGCTATGAAAAAGCTAACTATTAGTATGGGGTTGTGCCTCTCCTTTTTTGTCACCTTTGCACAGGAAAGAAAGCTTGAAACGAGGGATGAACGAAAAACGGATAAATCAATCGAAATTTCTTATACCAAAACAGAGCCGGGATATTATACCGTGGTGCTGAATTTTAGCGAGCTCTCTAATACATCAAGACCACAGGAAATCATCAGTGTTAGTGCAAATAGTGGTACCCTGTTGACGTTAAAGCCTACAGACCCTAACCAACACATTAACTATAGATATCGTTACCAGTATGTAAGGGGTAAGTATAAACCCAGACTTAATGCAGATTTTTGTTATTTGCTACCCTATGCCCAGGGCACCAAGTGCGAGGTAATGGAGGCCGGGTATGCTAACCAGAAATATTTCGGAGCGGAGAAGCCCGCCGATTGGAAGAGTTACTTTTTCTATACAGGAAAAGAAGAATTGGTAACGGCAATAAGAAAAGGGCTTGTTGTTGAAATTGTGGACGAGTTTGAAACGCGCGAAAATGTAGAATTTACGACCAGCCAGAATGCTGTGATTGTAGAACATGAAGACGGTACATTGGTGAGATATCTTGGGTTTAAAAAAGGCTCCCTCAAAGTTGAAGCAGGCGACCAGGTTTTCCCGAATACCCCGTTGGGCTTGAACACCTTTCGCTCAAAAGATCGTTTTGGCATTAGCATATTCATGTATTATCTAAGTTCTTTAGACTTTGAAAGTCTGAAGAACCAAACCCTGGTAAAACAAAAAAGCCTGTATGCTATTCTTACCCCTAAATTTATAACAGAGAATAACCAGTGCATGGTGCTGGAAAACAGGAAAACTTATACAGCATATTCAAGCAAAGAAATTGTAACAAAGGAAATGAGTAAAAGGGAATTGAAAAAGTACAACGGAAAATAATGATCGGTGTTTTATAGTTATGGCTTTCGTAATTCTTTGAGTGCTGCCTCCAGCTGTGTATCTATTCCTTTTCTTATGTCAGAAACGGTAGGTAAAACAACGATGTCGGGTGCAATTCCTTTACCCACAAAATCGCTCCCATCAGGATATTGATCTCTTTTGGTGCAAACACGCGCGCTTAATCCACCTGGTAATTGAAACCCTAATGGCTGGCCGGTGCTGCCTCCCGAAGGCTCCCCTATAATTAATCCCCTGTTTAAAGATTTAAATGCAGCAGCAAAATCTTCGGCTGCAGAAAATGTTCTGGCGCTTATCAGCAATATAACCGGTTTAGAGAATAGCTGGTCTTTTACCGGCCCTATACCATTGGTATTGCCCCATGTACCTTGCAATTGACCCCATGCCCTGAACGAAGCGTTGTATTGTCTTGTATACATTTTATGAATAAGTTGGGGCTCACGGATCAGGTATCTTAATATCTGCCAATCGGAACTACCACCTCCATTATTTCTCAGGTCGATTATCAACGCTTTTGACTGTGAGATCTCCGGGTATTTTTCTTTAAATACCTTTGACCCCGTATCTGTAGCAAATGAATTGATAGCAAGGTAGCTGACATTTCCGGGTAGTATTTTATACTCAACCGGAGCACTGCCCAATTTTTTACTTCGCTCCGATGGGCTTACACGCGAAATCGTTTGATCAGTGATGCTTCCCTTAAAATCTCTAAGCGTTAAATGAATTGGCTGTTTAACAGACCCGGCCAGCAAGGCGTAATCAAAACTACGAACAGCCAGATCCTGGGGTGTAGAGGCACTTTCGTAAGGAGTGATCAACTTTGCTGCATATTCTTTAACCGGTATATTATTGATAGTTAAAACCTCCATTCCAACTTTTAAGCCTTTGTTTTGCATTTCCGGATCTGATTGTAAAATCAGTACCTTGTCTTCAATTAACCTGGTACGAATAAGTGGTCGGGCGTAAACGTCTTCAACCAACTCTTTGGGTGCTATAATATTTGTGTGACCATCCTTTAACCGGCCGCACATTTCCATTAGCATTTTATAGTATTCAAGGGTAGATTTTGTATTTTTTACTTTTGGCAAATACTCAAAGTATAAAGAGTCAATATTAACGTTGGGAACCAAATCGAAGTTGACAAAATTATATTTAGCCTCAGACCAGAACCGGGACAGCCCTGCAACCTTTTCCACCTCGGAAAGATCATCCCGATATGCGGTTTTAAAGAATTTAGAGTCCCAGAACTCAGGCCTATTAAAAAACAGCTCGTTCTCCTTTGTTTTTGTTGTTTCTCTTTCCTGTATCCTCTGCAGTAATAGCGTCCAATCTTTTTCATTATGCAAAGATTTTAGATCGCTGTCTTCGAGCATGGTCTTTGAATTATTGAAGCCGTCATCTATTGCTTTATTTAAGTAGTTCAGTGCGAGTTTTTTATTGCCTGCTAACGCAAAGTAGCAGGCTGTGTTATAAAGAGATATTTCGAAGGCGCCTTCTTCCAATTTTTTTTCGAGCTCTTTTGCAGATATTGACGCCTCTGGTTGCGCAAACGCTACAATATGGGTACATACAGATATCGCTAATAGTAACAATTTTTTCATGTGTTATTTTTAAGTGCAAAATATAATATCGGCGTTGCACGAAATTGTAAAAAACAGACAGGGATCAGGATTGAAGGGAAACCAATACATTGTCTTCGATACAATGCAGCGAACTATGAAGTTGCCTTGGTGTCATCCCGGTAAACAACCTGATCTCTTTTATAAAATGGCTTTGGTCATAGTAGTTGCATTCATGAGCAATCCCGGTAAAAGATATTCTTTCTTTTTGCAGCATCCACAAAGCTTTCCGGAATCTTATCATTTTCATATAATCTTTGGGGAGAAGATCAAAATAGCGCTGAAAGGTTCGGCTTATTCTCTTCTCTGAGCATTGGATCGTTTTTGTTATTGACGCCAGGTTAAACTGCTTATCGCTATGCATGTAATAAAGGCATTGCTCCACGAAGGGGTTTTCAAACTCAATGATCCTGGATAATAAAAACTTTTCGATCATTGACCCGCGCTTTTTTAAGTCAACTGTATCCAATATGGTTTCAAAAAAAGCAGTTCCTTCTATTCCCCAAAGCTCATGAAGCAGGTTCTCCCCGAGTACATAGGTTTTAAGTGGTTCTTTAAAAAAATGGTAATATCCCAATGGAGTAAAGTCAATACAGATTTCATCAAAAAAACCGTCTACCTGGAAATGATGAGGTAGAGAATAGAGTCCGGATAAATAGGACTGAACACCTCCTTTACAATGAAACCTCTTAATATTCCTGTCACCACCTATCAGCTCTTTTTCCTTAGTAATACCCAGGCAAATATTGTTATTTGCATAAGAAGTGATTACCGTTGCTTGATTTGCATTATCAGAGTAATTGAACAGAATGTATTGTACAAACCTTGCAAGACCCGGATGCTTTATTTTATAGGTACTAAATTTCATAACGGCAGTGACTATTTTAGGTTTCGTGAAGTTAAAACTAAAAGGGACGCTTATCGCGTCCCTTTGTTGTTATGATGGGTTTCGGTTTCTTTGATCTTTATTAGAAGACCAACCGTAAGTTACGTTTTATTTCTTATTGCGTCAATTTTAAATCGCGCTTCAACATATCGTTTCTATTAGCCATTTCCCAGGCCGTATAGAATATCATTTGGGCCCTTTTAGCCATCAATGAAAAGTTGATCTTATCTACAGTGTCTGTTGGCTGGTGGTAGTCGGCCTTTAACATGCCATCATAAAAAAACAAAACCGGTACGCCTTTTCTTGCAAAGTTGTAATGGTCGCTTCTGTAATAAATCCTGTTAGGGTCATTGGGGTCATCAAACTTATAGTCAAGCACCAATTTGGTATACTTATTATTCATCCCTTCATTTATTTTAGGAAGGTCTGTACTTAGCTTGTTATGTCCTACCACATACACATAGTTTTGCGTATCGGCAGTCATCCTTTCTGTATCGATACGCCCAATCATATCAATGTTCAGATCTGCGGTGGTTTTATCCAATGGGAAGATGGGATTTTCGGAATAATATTCAGAGCCCCACAATCCTTTCTCCTCCCCGGCTACCAGCATAAATACTACAGTACGGCGGGGACCCTTTCCTTCTTTTTTTGCTTTGGCAAAAGCCTCTGCCATCTTCATCACACTAACAGTACCCGATCCATCGTCATCAGCACCATAATAGATATTTCCCTTTTCATCTATTCCCACGTGATCATAATGTGCTGTTACAAACAGGTATTCGTTTTTCTTATCAGAGCCCTCTACCAAGCCAACGACATTACTAACAGTAGCTATTTTTTTACCTGAAGCATATTGTATAGCAACGGGTAACTGACGGGTAATAGGATCGATCGTTTCTTTTCCTACAGAAGTTTTAATCTCACTAATGCTGTGACCATCTTTTTTAATAACATTATCGTTAATAAAAAATGCCGGGATCGAGTTATGCTCTTCCTGTGAAGCAACTGCAGGCTTAGGCCGGTAAGAGTTGTTCAACATTTGTTTTGAAGGAAGCTGATCTGAAATGATCAATACCGCTGCGGCACCTTTCTTTTTTGCATTCGCAATTTTGTTGGCTGTAAAAACGGGCGACTGCCTGCGGGGCTTGTCTGTTTTGAAACCATCGGGCTGACCCGCTAATAAGATAACCAGCTTGCCTTTTACATCTGCAGTTTTATAATCATCTCTCTTTTCATCCACAATGCCATAGCCCACAAAAACATACTCATTAAATTCCAGATCTGCCTGCTGTGGCATTTGCATCCAGGGTGCAAAGTCAGACCATGCATTAAAGTCTATACCTCCCATATTTAAAGCAAGTGTTGAAGCGCTATCTTTTTCCAGATCAAAAAACTGGCGATAGCTATCTTTATTACCCGGCTTTACACCAAAGGCTTTAAACTGTGTTTCAATATAAGTGGCGGCTTTTTCGAGGCCGGGAGAAGGTGTATCTCTACCTTCCATTTCAGCACCTGCAATAATGCTTAGATGCTTCTTTAGATCGGTTGTAGTGATTGTTTTGGCAAAGGGTTGGGGATCTGCCGTTTTTTGTGCCTGAACGCTAACACTGGCTAGCGCACATACCGCTAATAGTAAGTTCTTTCCCATATAAAATTTGCTTGTTAAGTTGTAAATGTAACCAACAACGGCAAATAAATACCTACCGTTTATCAAAATATAAAATACACTTACCCGGCTATGGCATAGCTCTTAGTATTTAAACATAAAGGGGTTAAGGTTCATTAAGGAACGTGTTGATAACTGATCTTTTCACGAATCAGTTTCCCGAAATCTTCTGAACCCGGTTGGCATGACGGCCTCCTTCAAAGGCTGTATTTAAAAATACCTCTACCATTTCTTCGGCTGTACTTTCTGAGACAAAGCGTGCAGGAATACAAAGAATATTGGCGTTGTTATGCTTTCGCGCCAGGGCCGCTATTTCATCGTCCCAGCAAAGCGCAGCACGAACACCCTGATGTTTATTTGCCGTTATGGCAACGCCGTTTCCGCTACCGCAAAGCAGGATACCGAAAGCGCAATTGCCTAACTCAACGGCCTCTGCAACCGGATGTGCAAAATCGGGATAATCTACGGCATCATCGGTGGCGGGACCAAAATCTTTAAAGGGCAGGTCCTTTCCCTCGATAAATGAGATAACAAATTCTTTCATTTCAAAACCTGCATGATCGGAGGCTATGGCTATCGGTTTGCTTAGATCAAATGTTGTTTCCATAATGATCGGTTTTATTTAGCTCCACTCTTCTGTGGCATTTTCGGCATTCTTTTTCTCACCCCTGGCCGCCAACGCAACGCTTATTTCAAATAGCAGGTATAACGGCGCTGCTACTACTGCCAGGCTAAACGGATCCGTTGTAGGCGTGATAATGGCCGCTGCTATCAAAATTACAACAAAAGCATGACGCCTGAATTTACGAAGGATTTTGGCAGTTACAATCCCTGCTTTTGCCAGCAATAAAATCAATAGCGGAAGCTGAAAGAGTAAACCTACCCCAACGGTGGTATACGTCATGTTTTCCAGGTAGTCGGAAAAGGTGGGCATGATCGTGATCTTATCACTAAGGGTGTAATTGAAATAAAATTGTACCATCAGCGGCATCAGTATAAAATACCCGAACGCAACGCCAATAAAAAATAGCAGGGATACCCAAAAGATAATTCCTGATGCCTGGCGGCTCTCTTTGTCAGATAGGGCCGGCTTTACAAATTTCCATATCTCCCAGAAAATATAGGGAAACGCTAAAACAAACCCTCCGATAAACGCTACGGTAAAGTTGGCAATAAACTGCCCCGTCATGGTTGTTTCAATAAACTGCGTTTTTACTTCTTTAAAACAAAGCGATTCGCCTACTCCAACGGCTTGGCCCATTTTACACATCCACTCAGCAGAAATAAAATCGGCTCTTGTAGGACCGAAAACAATATCATCTACAAAAAAGTCGGTAAAAATAAAAACGATGATCGCGCCAATGGCAACGGCTAAAATCGAACGTATTAAATGCCACCTCAATACTTCCAGGTGATCTATAAACGACATTTCATCTTCGTTACCCCGGTTTCTCTTCTTAAAAAAATCCATTATAGCCATGTACGTAAAATAAGTACGCAAAGATGCGACTTTATAGTTAATTGTTTATGGTTGATTGTTCTAAGTACCTAATATCTGTTTTCGTGTGAAAATTGATATTTAGCAGGAACCTCTATCTTCAATAAACTATCGACAATGAACTATTTCAGCTTTTTGAGCTTTACCATTTCAATACGGGTATGGGTTACACCCAACACATCAAACTCGTAGTCGCCGATAATAATACGCTCTTTTTGTACCGGTATGGTTTCATGATGGTTGATGATATAACCCGAGAGGGTCTCGGTATCGTGGCCTTCAAAATTCAGTTCATATTTTTTTTCGATATAATCAAGCTCCAGCCTGCCGGAAAATATATATTCTCCCTCTGCGATTTGCTTCTCTACAAACTTTTCGGTGTCGTACTCATCCCAGATCTCGCCAAAAAGCTCTTCCAGTACATCTTCCATCGTAATAATACCCGCAGTACCACCAAATTCATCTACCACCCAGGCGATGCTTTTGGCCTCATGGCTAAATTTATAAATAAGATCTACTGCGTTCATGCTCTGCGGCACAGCCAGTATATTAATAAGTATGCTCCTGATGTCTGAAGGCTTCTTAAACAAATCTAACTGGTGTACATAACCCAGGATATTATCAATAGAGTCTTCATAAACAATGATCCGCGTTCTTTTGGTTTCTATAAACCGTTGATGCAATTCTTCAACGGAGGTTTTCACATCAACGCCAATCACCTCCTTGCGGGGCACCATCGACTGCCTGATTTTTATATGTGGCAACTCCTGGGCATTTTCGAGTAACTGTGTACTGGTTTCGGCCTTGGAGCTTTCATTGATGCCGTCTGAGAAAACAAACCGCAATTCATTTTTATTTAACGGAGACTTGCTTTTATCCAACCGAACATTAAAAACATATTTAAGTATCCAGTTGGTGAGCAGGAACATGCCCCGTACAAATGGTGCAAACAGCCAGAAAAAGAAACTGAAAAAAAGAGAAAACCCGCTGAGTAAGGCATTGCTTTTCGCCCTGAACAATGCTCTCGGAATAAATTCAGCAAAAATCAGCGCTACCAATACATTAAAAATTATTTCTAAGAAAGTTTGTACGCCATCGGAGGAAATATTAAATCTGTTCCAAATGGGTTCAACTACCTCGTGCGTTAGCAACACAAAAATGGTTAATGCGATAATGTAGCCGGTAATAGCCACTCCCAAAAAAACAGCCGGAGCATCAATAAAACGGCCCAACCGGTTGCCCGTAGCCGTATCCTGCTTTCTTTTTAGTTCGATGTTCAGGCGGCTGGCGCTATAAAAAGCCATCTCTATGCCCGCAAAAAACATCATAAACAACAATGCGGCGCACCAGGAAATAAGATTTACGTCCATATTCTAAAGATACAAAGGCCCGTTTGAATAATGACTGTAAAAAACTAAATATTAACGGTAAAATTTTCGGGATACGAGCCCCCGATAAGCAACTCCCTCACAGTCAAAACCCTTATTTAGCAAGGAATGCGGTGATCAGTTTTTCAGCTTCTTCACAGGCTTCCTGCAAATCGTCATTTACAATGGTATGGTGAAAGTGATGACTAAAAGACATTTCATATTCTGCCTTGTTAACCCGCGTTTGCAGGGACTCTTCTGTTTCGGTGCCGCGACTGGCCAGCCTTCTTGCCAGCTCTCTTACCGATGGCGGCTCAATAAAGATAGACAGCGCGCTTTGAGGATACTGTGTTTGAACATGTATAGCGCCTTTTACATCTATATCCAGTAATGGGCATTTGTTTTCTTTCCAGAGCCGGTCCAGCTCTTTTTTCAGCGTTCCATAATACTTTCCTTCGTAAACCATTTCCCATTCAACAAATTCTCCTTTTTGTATTTTTTGCTGAAACTCTTCCACTTTCATAAAATAATAATCCTTTCCATTAACCTCATTGCCTCGTGGCGAGCGGGTTGCAGCGGAAATAGAGAATGCCAGCTGCGGATATTTCTCCAGTAAAAAGTGGGTGATGGATGTTTTACCGGCCCCTGAAGGGGCTGTAATGATGATTATTTTTTTGTTGTGAGAAGCCATACACAAATTACGGTATTTGTGCCGGGAGTAAAAAATTTGAACGATTAAGTTTATGAGACGAAGTTGATTATGAAGCTATGACACGCTGTTTAAAGTTTGGTATTGGATATTCAAAAAGCAGCGTGTGGTTTAAACCACGCGCTGCTTTTTGAATCGCTGTTTTGTGAAGCGGCTCATTATAATATCTCTTCTACGCTTCTCCTGATATTATCCGCCATTTTATGCGTAGGCAAATCATTTTCATCTCCGCCAAAAGGGTCTTCTATCTCTTCTGCAATCAACTCAAGACTGGCAAGTACGTAGGCAATAAACACAACAACGGGCACCACCCAATAACCCAGTTGAAATACATATCCCCAGGGTAAGGTAAGCAGGTAAATGAGCACGAATCTTTTAATAAAAATACCGTAGGATGATGGGATTGGCGTGTTCTTAATACGCTCGCAGGCCCCACATACATCGGTGAACGATTGCAGCTCGTTATTTAAAAATAGCAGCACTTCCCCGCTTATGGTCCCATCCCGGTATAGTTTTTTTACATGTTCATAAATCAGGCCGGCCACCTGGTTGGGTACATGCTTATCAGTGTCTATTGTTGAAATGATCTTTTTGGTCTGGTCGTTTTCATCGAATAACATGATCCGGGTACGCTCTTTCAACAAATGCTGATGCAGGGCTTGTGCATAACCCGGAATGATCTTTCTAAAAAACTCCCGCTCTTCCTTTTGATCTTCTCTTAATACTACCGATAGCTTTAAGGCCAGGTTGCGCGAGTTGTTCATGAGTGCACCCCACAGCTTACGTCCTTCCCACCATCGGTCATATGCGGTATTTGTTCTGAATACCAACACCAGCGAAATAGCAAAACCTAAAAGCGAATGAAGTATCGGCAGATTTTTTATGACACTTTTATCCGAGAGCTTCCAGTAGCCCAGCTCCAGGTAGGCGATAAAACCCGAATAAGCGGCAATAATCAATAGTATCCACCAAAGCTTTCTTAATACATCGGCTTTGGTTACCTTAAAAAGAATACCCAGCCAGTCTTTTGTATTGTAGTATTTCATTCGTTATGTTGATATGTTGACTTGTTGATATGTTGACAAGGATAAAAACCCTCTAAACTTATCAACTTGTTAACTAACTACCCGTCTCACATCTGCTCCCAGGGCCTGTAAACGGGCATCTATATTTTGATAACCGCGATCTATTTGCTCTATGTTCTGAATAGTGCTTTTCCCTTCGGCACTTAATGCTGCGATCAATAAAGCCACACCTGCACGTATATCGGGACTACTCATGGTAATTCCTCTCAGCTGGTGCTCCCTTTCCAGGCCTATTACTACTGCACGGTGGGGATCGCAAAGAATGATCTGTGCACCCATCTCGATCAGTTTATCTACAAAGAACAGGCGGCTTTCAAACATTTTCTGGTGTATTAAAACACTTCCATGAGCCTGTATTGCTGTTACCAGTACAATGCTCAACAGGTCGGGCGTGAAGCCGGGCCAGGGATGATCATAAATAGTGAGCACACCACCATCCAGGTATTTTTGTATCGTGTAGCTATCCTGCGAAGGGATATGTATGTCGTCGCCTTTAAAGTCCATAGCAATACCCAGTTGCCTGAATTTTTCAGGTATAATTCCCAGATCATTAATGCCCGCATTTTTAATGGTAATATCGCCTTTCGTCATAGCGGCCAAACCAATAAAAGAGCCCACTTCTATCATATCGGGCAACATAGCATGTGTGGTGCCTCCCAGGTAATCGACTCCCTCTATCACTAATAAATTACTGCCCACACCGCTGATTTTTGCGCCCATGCGGTTGAGCATTTTACATAATTGCTGTAAATAAGGCTCACAGGCGGCATTATAAATAGTAGTAGTTCCTTTTGCCATTGTTGCCGCCATTACAATATTGGCAGTTCCTGTTACCGAAGGTTCATCTAACAACATATAAGAGCCTTTGAGTTCTTCAGCTGTAAGATGAAAAAATCCATCTTCCTGGTTGTAGTCTAATTGCGTTCCTAATTTCTGAAAACCTATTACATGCGTATCCAGGCGCCTTCTTCCAATCTTGTCTCCCCCAGGCTTAGGAATGAACGCTTTTTTATAGCGGGCCAGCATAGCTCCGGCCAGCATCACGCTTCCACGAAGCCGGCCACTTTTCTTTTTAAACTCCGGACTATGTAAATAATCAATGTTTACATCATCGGCTTTAAAAATGCAGGTACTGCGACTCGTCCTGTTCACCTTCACATTCATTTCTGAAAGTAATTCTATCAAAAGATTTACATCCAGTATATCGGGTATATTGTTAATCGTAACTTCTTCCGGTGTTAACAACACTGCACTTATTATCTGTAATGCCTCATTTTTAGCACCCTGTGGTGTAATTTCTCCCTGTAGCTTCTTGCCTCCGCGTACTTCAAATACGTTCATTGCTTTTTCTTATTTATATTAAAACGAAGATAGGTGGAAAGTTATTTCCATAGTTTATGTGTTTATACAAAAATGGCCATCGGGTGAGGATGACCATTTTAAAACTATTGTAAAAACTATCTTTAGTAATACGGGCTGATAAGTATGTATATAATCGGACCCGTAATAGCGACATATAGCCAGAGCGGCCAGGTTATTCTTGCAATTTTTTTGTGACGGGGATACTCTCCTACTAAACCACGATAGGCCGTAAATAAAATAAACGGGAGAATAATACCTGCCAAAGGGATATGTGTAAAAAGAATGATATAATAAAAGGTTTTAAGTGCGCCTGACTCTCCAAAACTGGTGTCACCGGCAAACAAGTGATGACAGATATAGCTTACCAGGAAAAGAATGGATAACACCATTGCAAAAAGCATGATCTTTTTATGAAGCTCATAATTTCCTTTTTTCACCACAATTAATGCCGCTACCAGCAAAATAGCCACTATTGAATTAATTACTGCATTAGCCAATGCAAACAAATGCACATCAAAACCCAGGTCTACCTGCAGGTGTACACGTCCTAACGCAGCTATAATTAAAAACACAACCAATGAAAACGATACAATCAGCCAATTTGCCTTCTTATCATTTCTTTTCCAACTAGCTTTCAGCATTTTTTTTCTTTTTAAATAATATCATAAATAAACCCACCGCCACAGCGGCTACTAAAAAAGCAATGGCCAGCACCTTTACCGGTAAACCACTTTTCTTACTACGGTCTTTTTCCAATGTCAGTAAAACAGCATCTCTTGAAAGTTTTTTCAGATCGGCAGAATCAAGCCCATGGTAATAACCGCGGATATTGCGTTTGCCGTCGATTAACACAAAATGATCGGTGTGTATAAAAGAGGTATCAATTCCTTTTCCATCAACGAGGCCTAATTTTAAATCATTAATCGCCAGGTCGTAAATGGTTTTTTTATCTCCGGTAAGTAGATCCCACTGTTCGGGGTTAATCTGGAAACGATCTGCCCATTTTTTCAGCTGAACGACAGAGTCTCTCTCCGGGTCAACCGAAAAAGACAGATAGTGTATATTGGTATTGGTTTTATCACCTACCCTTTGCGCATTGGTAATTGCTTTTTCAAGAGTACGCATATTGGTAGTTAATGCGGGGCAGATAGTAGGACAATGGGTAAAGAAAAAGTCTGCAATAATGATCTTTCCTTCATAGTCGCTTAAACGAATTGAATCTCCTAACTGATTGATCAACGCAAAATCGGGCACTTTATGCCATAGGGTATCTGTTATCTGCTTGCCATTTTCCAGGCGCGTGCTAACACTGTCGGGCATATAACGCCTTGGCATCGAAGTTGCTTCATTGCTGTAGTGGCGAATAATTAAATAACAGGCCAGTGGCAATAGTAATGCCATCAAAACAGCATATAAACCTTTTTTATTCAAGGTAAATGATGTATTTAGTGAACGGATCTTTATTCGGGAAACCGGTAAAAGGTCCGGTAAAAAAATTTTCGCGAAATTCGTGAAATAAAGCGATAGCCCGGCACGATTTCTTCTTTTTATTTACGCCGGTTGCATTACAAATACACCTTTAAACTTATTTTTAAAATAAAAATGACGCCAATGATCCCCAAAATTTTCGCGGTAGTTAGTTCTGCTGTGCTGATTAGTTGCAGTGGTAACAGCCACGAACCCAAGCCCGACGCGCCGGCAGATAAAGACTCCACCATCCATAATTTAGCCCCGGTTGAAACCAAAGAAGCCAATAGCACTTACAAACCAGCGTTTGAAGGACAAACCCGGGTAGCTGGTATGAAAACAGCGACCCAGCTGGATATTAAAGTGATTTCGGAAGGCCTGGTAAATCCCTGGGGAATTGCTGTATTACCTGACGGCCGGTTATTGATAACCGAAAAAGGAGGAACATTGCGCATAGCTACTACCAGCGGGGAGTTGTCGGCTCCTATTTTAGGTTTGCCGGCAGTGAACTCCGAAGGTCAGGGTGGTTTATTAGGTGTAACACTGGACCCGGATTTTGACAGTAACCGTATGGTTTATTGGGTATTTGCGGAAAAAACCGGGGGCGGGAACTTAACGGCTGTTGCCAAAGGCCGCCTGGCAGATGATGAAAAAAAGATTGAAAACCCTGTTGTTATTTACCGCGCTACTCCGGCTTTTGCGGGTACGCTGCACTACGGAGGCCGTATCCTTTTTGACAAAAGCGGAAATCTTTTTGTAAGCACCGGTGAGCGTTCGGACCTACAAACCAGGCCTAAATCGCAGGACCTGGCTACCGGGCTGGGCAAGATTGTGCGGATCACCAAAGACGGTAAACCTGCTGCAGGCAATCCGTTTGTAAATACGGCGGGCGCTATGCCAGAAAACTATACTTATGGCCACAGGAATGTGCAGGGTCTGGCCATTCACCCCGAAACAGGGGATTTGTGGGAAAACGAGTTCGGCGCCCGTGGTGGTGATGAGGTAAATCGTATTGAAGCCGGCAAAAACTATGGCTGGCCCATCATTACTTATAGCATTGAATATGGCGGCCAACCGATCAATAATGGCCTTACGCAAAAGGAAGGAATGGAGCAGCCTGTTTATTATTGGGACCCGGTTGTATCTCCCAGCGGTATGACCTTTTATTCCGGCAACCTTATTCCCGAATGGAAGAATAATCTTTTCATTGGTTGTTTGAGCGGTTCGCATATTGTGAGGCTTGAAATAAAGGACAACAAAGTGGTGGGCGAAGAACGATTGTTAACGGATCGACAGGACCGTTTCAGAGATGTGCAGCAGGGTAAAGATGGAGCGCTTTATGCCGTTTGTGATGGGGCTCACGGAAAGCTCTACCGGATCGGTAAAAAATAGATACCTTTTCAATGGCGCTCCGGCGCCATTTTTTTGTTTCGTTTTATGGCATGAACAACCCTTCTATCGGTTGGAATTGTGTTACTTTTGCGCAAAATCTATCATATCAGACCTCAAATCTCAAATATTCTTGTAACCGGTGGTACTGGCTTTGTTGGTGCCTATATTATTAAAGAACTGGTGCAACAAGGATTTTCTGTAAGAGCTATCAAGCGGTCTGCGGCACAGCTCCCCGAATTTATTGAACCGGCTATTTTTGATAAGGTAGAATGGGTGGAAGGAGATATTTTAGATGTTATTGCTTTGGAAGATGCGATGCAGGGTATAGATGCTGTTATTCATAGCGCAGCTATTGTTTCTTTTAGCAAGAAAGAAAGAAGCAATATGTACCATGTAAATATTGAAGGCACTAAGAACGTGGTTAATACCGCCCTTGAAAACAATGTTCCTCGTATCGTTTATATAAGTTCGGTTGCTGCCATCGGCAGAAAGCTAACCGACGGAACGGTGAATGAGAAAGCCCAATGGGAAGACTCAAATGCCAACACCCACTATGCGATCAGTAAGTTTAAAGCCGAGCTGGAAGTGTGGAGGGGTTTTGCAGAGGGATTGGAAGGTGTAATATTAAACCCGGCTACTGTTTTAGGTTATGGCAACTGGAACCAAAGCAGCAGCGGCATCTTTAAAAGTGCCTATAACCAGTTTAAATGGTATACCAACGGTGTTAATGGTTTTACCGATGTAGAAGATGTTGCAAGAGCTGCTGTTATGCTGCTTAAGGGTACCGTTACCGAAGAACGTTATATTATTTGCAACGACAACTGGCCTTTCCGCAAATTGTTTGATACTATGGCTGATAACTTTGGCAAGAAACGGCCCTATAAAGAAGCCACACCATTTCTTTCCGGCGTGGCCTGGAGGTTAGAAAAATTAAAATCAATATTCTCGGGGAAAAAGCCGCTTCTTACAAGGGAAAGCGCTAAAGTAGCTAACAGTTTTACACGGTTTGATAACGCCAAATTACTGAAAGCTTTACCTGGTTTTACCTATACACCCCTGGAAGAGACCATTCGAAAAGCCTGCGCTAAATATGCTGCAAATGTGGCAAAACCCTAGTTTAATGAGATACGGCCTTTAGTCCTATAATAGAGCCGACCAGCGTGATAATAAAAAATACGCGCCAAAAACTGGCAGGGTCTTTAAAAAAAATCATTCCCATTAATGCTGTGCCTACCGCTCCTATACCTGTCCAAACCGCATAAGCAGTACCAATAGGCAATGTTTGCGTTGCCTTCATCAATAATAACATGCTAATAGTAAGTGCTACCAAAAACCCGCCATACCAGGCATACATTTCGGTACCCGATGTTTCTTTGGCTTTTCCCAGGCAGGAAGCAAATACGACTTCAAATAACCCGGCGATAATCAAAATAATCCAGTTCATATTTTTAATTTACCGCAAAGTTCTGTTATTAACAGCAGGATTTTTTTTACAAATGATAAAAACGGTTTATCGTATTTCAGCCCTGATACGGCTGAGACTTACCTGTGTAATGCCGAGGTAAGATGCAATATGACCTAATGATACCCGGTTGAGTAACCCGGGCTGCTGCTCCAGGAGGTCTTTATATCGCTGCGTCGCAGTCTTAAATTGCATAGCAATAAGCCGCTCTTCGGTTTTGACTAATTCCAGCTCCGCCAATTTCCGTCCCCAGTTGGCAATATGCAGGTCTTCCTTATAAAACGTTTGCAGTTGTGTTGATGAAATTTGATAGAAATCGGTATCTTCCAACAGCTCAATATCTTCATAGCCTTTCTCATTCTTTATATAGCTTTTCATAGAGATAACAGGGTCTCCCTCCTGCCCAAACCAGAAGGTAATTTCGCTTTCGGCAGCATTTTGATAAGCCCGCACCATTCCTTTTTTAATAAAATACACAGATGTTTCTATTTTTTGAGCACGAAGCAACATATATCCCCTGGGATAAGAAACTTCCTTTATGCCAGCAGTAAGCCTGTTCCTGGAAGCTGAAGGAAGCGAATAAATGGCATTCAGTATTATATTAATATCCATTGGTATTGTTTAACGATCCGGCTATATCTGCTTCCAGTTGAAGCAGCGCCTGGTAGGGATCTCCCTGCAATCCCAGGAGTTTTGCAAACGCCGGTTCTGTTTTGTAGCCTTGCTTTTTCAAAGCAATAATTTGTTGACGAAACGCTTCTCCATATTTATCCAGTAACGCATGCTCTATCAACATATGCCGATAGCCCAATTGTTGCCAGCAGGGAATATTCTGCCCAAATATCTCAATCATAAAGCCCTCTGTGAAAAAGCCGGCTATAACGGTCTCCTCTTTCTCTTCCCGTTCCCGGATTGAAAAAAATTCGTTGTCTTTAAACAGCTTCAAAATTGTATCCCTGTAAAAGTTTTTGTTTTCGAAGCAACAAATAATGTCCAGGTCGCTGGTTTCAATATCTATATTAACGGGTATGGTTCCCACCAAGGCCGGGGTAAAAGCGTGCAGCTTTTCCATTACCTTATTCTGTTGTAAAATGGCATACGCCTTTTGTTGCCGTTTAGTTCCTTTTTCCAAGTAGCTGATATCCTGAAACTGCATGTGGTTGTTTCTGCGCGTTATAACAATATGCCGAATGTAGTATTAAATGTTTAATGAAAAGATATGGAACTACAAATCACTCCATATATGTCTTTTAGAACATTCTAGTTTGCGCTACCTGATAGTTTGGTGAAGCATTCCAGGTACAAACCAACCGGTCGGTGCATTCGCCATACACAGGTATTTGCCCGCCAATAGACGCGCAGCCTTTGCTTTTGAAAATTTTTGCATAAAAAAAGCGACTTCTTCGCCGCTTTATAAATCTTGTGAGTTTTATTTTCTAAAGTCCGCCAAAGCTCAGGCCAATTGTATAGGGCTTCAACTGCGGACCTGCGCCGGCTTTCAGCAAGCTGGTAAACTGGTAAGTTCCAAACAGCGTAAAGTGTCCAACACCAATGCGGGCTGTACCTACGATACGGGTAGTATTAAAATAAGTTTTGCTCGACTCTTTCAACAGGTAATTCGGTATAGAATTGGGTTCTGTAATACGGCTGCGTGTACCACCTTTTAACATCGTTCCCACTTTTACACCTATTGCCACTTTGAAGCTCTTATCACTTTGCTCAGGATTTGCAGTATAACGAAGTTCAATCGGAGCTTCCAGGTAGCTGGTAACTACTTTTGTTTTTTTCACATCTACATTGGCTGTATCACCGCCATAAAAACGCATGGTGTTGGTTCTTCCCTTAACATCAGCAAAGCTTCCATCCAGGAATACGTGATCTGTTCCCACGCCGGCACCTATTGCTGCACTTAGCTTAGGAGAGCTCTTAAATGGAAAATCGAACATAAAATAGGCATTAATGCTTCTTGATAAGCCCTTGGTTGCAATGCTGTCCGGTGCATCCATCCAGTTGGTATAACCCAACTGTACTAAAAAATGATCATTAGCACGGTTGGTTAAGTTATATTTTTTCTTTGGTTTTTTAGCTGGTTCGCTTACCACCAATTCAGGTTTTGTTGTAGTATCAACCTGAGCAAAAACACTTCCTGCAAAAAATAAAGCGAAAGCAGCAAATAGAATTTTCTTCATAAATATTTTAGATTGGCGCAAATATATTTTTATTTCGGTTAAAAATAGGTTAATGCAGGCTTACGGCCCATAACATTTTTACGGGCTTGGAAAGTTTGGCGGTTCGCCCCGGGCTTTATAAACACCTTTTCGCCAAAAAGCAATGCTTCTTTGCCGGCCGTTACTTTATTTCCACCGCCTCAGCAGGCAAAGGACTTTCTCCCATAAACCGGAGAAAGATATGCGCCAGCGTTATTACATCTTTCTGGCAATAGGTAACAATGCGATCAAGATTTTTTTCTTCGTAATACACTTTGGCCACCATACTCCCATCGATATCATCTTTAGGAGTTGGTATACCGAGACTATGCGCCAGCAGGTTGAGAGTAGTGTAGCTTTTATAATCGCCAAATTTCCACAGCTCCATGGTGTCAAGATGATTTACTTCCCAGGGCTTTTTGCCGGCGATGCTCAGCATCAAAGGAATGGGTAAATAGTTGATTATAAGCCTACGGCAGATATATGGGAAGTCGAACTCTTTACCATTATGGGCACATAAATATTTGGGTTCATTACTACTTGTTCCTGTACGCACCGGCACGGGCGGGCTCCATTTATTCAGCATTTCGCTGAAATTCCTGAGCAGCTCTTTTTCGTCGGTTCCCGCAAAAGACTTAATGACCAGTTTCCGGTTATTTTCGGGGCCCTGTATAACCCCACAGCTAATGCAGATAATTTTGCCGAACTCGGCGTAAATTCCTGCCCGCTCGTAAATGGTCTCGGGAGTTTCTTCTTCCTTATTACGTAATAATACATTGGCCTTATTGTTCCAGAGCCCTTTCCAGTCATCGGCTAGCTGGTTGTAGTCCGATTGCTGCGGCACTGTTTCAATATCTAAAAACAGGATGTTCTGTACTGGGTAGCTGCTTAACATAGTTATTTAAAATTACGCCGATTATGCGGTAATTCTATAAATACTTATCTCCCTTTGTTCTTTTGATCTCGGAAACGTAGTCTTTTATTTCCTGTTCCTTTTCTTTTTTACAGATCATCAAAACATCATCGGTGTCCACTACAATATAGTCTTCCAGGCCCTGCACCAGTATCATCTTTTTATTAGAAGTGTGGATCATGCAATGATGTGTATCAAAAACCATCACATTGTCACCGACAACGGCATTATCGAAGTAATCTTTTTCCATGTTGGCATGAGCACTGTTCCAGGTACCCAGGTCGCTCCACGAAAAAGAGGCCGGAATAATGTAAACATTATTCGCTTTTTCCATAATCCCGAAATCGATAGAAATACTCGGGCATTGAGAATAAATAGATTCAATTGTCTTTTTTTCGGCGGGCGTATTGAATTGTTCTTTTTCCCCGTCAAATAACTCAAAGATCTCTGGCAGGTGCTGCTCAAAAGCGCTGATAATCGTTTTACATTTCCAGGTAAAAATGCCGCTGTTCCACAGAAAGTCTCCGCTTTCGATAAAAGTTTTTGCCAGCTCCAGGTTGGGCTTTTCCGTAAAGGTTTTTACCTTATAAATACCCGGTGCAGCTTCCGATGCCTCATGCTGTATATATCCATAGCCCGTGTTGGGGTGGGTGGGCATAATGCCAACGGTGGTTAAAGCGCTTACATGTGATACAAAGTCCAGCGCTTTATGCATTACACCGCCGAAATTTTCTTCGTCCAGAATATGATTGTCGGCCGGTGCAGCAATCATTACCGCATCCGGATTTAACTTATGAATTTTAAATGCGATATAAGCAATACAGGGCGCTGTATTTTTTCTGAATGGCTCAGCAACAATATTATCCTGGGGCAGTTCAGGTAACTGTTTGTGTACAATACCGGCGTAATCCTCGGAGGTTACTACAAAAATATTCTCTACAGGAACAATTTTACTATACCGTGCAAATGTAGCCTGTATCAGCGTTTTACCTGTTCCTAATATATCCAAAAACTGCTTTGGAAAACTGGTTCTGCTCTTAGGCCAAAACCGGCTTCCGATGCCACCAGCCATAATAGCCACATAATGGTTCTTATTCATAAATTAAATTAACCCTTCTTTTAATAAATCGTGAATATGTATGATGCCTGCATATTTTGTTCCATTAGTAACCGCTAACTGCGTAATGGAATTTTTGCGCATCATATCCAGAGCTGTTACAGCCAACTCTTCCCCTATAATACTCTTTGGCTCACGTGTCATAATATCTTTTGCTGCAATATGGTCGATATCTGCACTTTTTTCCAGCATTCGTCTCAGGTCCCCATCTGTAATGATCCCGATCAGGTTGTGCTGTTCATCTACCACCGCAGTAACTCCCAGCCGTTTTTTTGTTATTTCTACAATAACTTCTTTTAGCGTTTGATGCGCCAGCACAGCCGGCTTCTCATTATGCGCGCAAACATCTGCAACGCGCAGGTATAATTTCTTTCCCAAAGTTCCCCCGGGGTGAAATTTTGCGAAGTCCCCATCTTTGAAACCCTTTAATTCCATCAAGCAAACAGCCAGGGCATCACCCATTACCAGTTGTGCTGTGGTACTAGTGGTTGGCGCCAGGTTATTGGGGCAAGCTTCCTGCTGTACTGTGGTATCCAGAAAAACGTCGGCCTGTAAGGCTAGTAAAGACTGATCGTTGCCCGAGATAGCAATCAGCTTATTGCCAAAATTCTTAATAAGCGGAATCAGCGCTTTTATTTCCGGGCTATTGCCGCTCTTGCTTAAAATAATAACTACGTCTTCTTCCTGCACAATTCCCAAATCTCCATGCAAAGCATCTGCAGCATGCATAAAAATAGAGGGCGTTCCGGTAGAGTTGAATGTTGCCACTATTTTCTGTGCAATCAGCGAACTTTTACCAATTCCACTCAAAACAACACGCCCCTTACAGTTTTGTAATAATTCAATGGCCTGGTCGAAATGATCGTTGATCAACCTCCCCAGGTCGCTTATAGCGGCGGCTTCCAATGCTATAACACGAAGGGCGATATTTTTGGGTGACTGTGGCATGATTTACAGCAAAAAGGCAAAAATATCGGTTTATACATTTAAAAAAGAAAAAGCTTTCTGTAATCAGTTTAGAGGATAAAAAAGAAAGCATGACCTCCTGATGATCAACAGATAAGCACTGTTCTTCCGTGAACTGATGCCCATTTGCAGATACCGGCAAATTGACCGGAAGAAACTTTTAACCTTTTTTGCTTTTAATCGTTTCATTAGTTAGACTAACTTAGCACCCCTTTCTAAAGAATATTTTTTTGTTAGGGATAACTGGTGTATCTTTTTACACTTGATTTTTTTAAATATTATGGATTTGTTATAATGGGAGTTAAATCAGCAAAAGCGGCTCCAAAAAAAGCCAAAAAAGAACCTGAGCAAAAGCCTAAGGCTAAAATAGATCTGCAGAAAGAGCTGCAGAAAAATTTCGGATTCAAACAGTTTAAAGGCAAGCAGGAGGCTATCATAGAGTCTTTACTTGCCGGAAATGATACATTTGTAATAATGCCAACGGGCGGCGGAAAGAGTTTGTGTTACCAGTTGCCGGCAGTAATGTTAAAAGGAGTAGCGATCATTGTTTCTCCACTTATCGCTTTGATGAAAAACCAGGTAGACCTGGTAAGAGGCTATAATAGTAATGATGAAATAGCTCACTTTCTTAATTCTACGCTCAACAAGAAGGAAATAAAAGAGGTACACGACGACCTGCTTTCGGGCAAAACAAAATTGCTTTATGTAGCGCCGGAGACGCTGACCAAACAGGAAAATCTGGCTTTCTTCAGCGACCTGGATATTTCTTTCTTCGCGGTGGACGAAGCACACTGTATCAGTGAATGGGGTCATGACTTCCGACCTGAATACAGGAGATTACGGGAGATGATGGACCAGATCAATGCCCAGGTTCCGGTTATTGCATTGACGGCCACTGCTACGCCTAAAGTGCAGAGCGATATTGTAAAAAACCTGGATCTGCGTAATCCGAACATTTTTATTTCTTCTTTTAACAGGGATAATCTTTATTATGAAATTCTTCCCAAGATAAAAAAGAACCAAACGGATGAAAGCATTGTGCGGTTTATTAAGGGAATGAAGAACAAGAGCGGGATTATTTATACGCTCAACCGTAAAACCACCGAGGAACTCGCCTCGATTTTAGAAGCGAATGGCATTAAGGCAGTTGCCTATCATGCCGGCCTTGACGCAAAACTGCGTGCCAAACGACAGGATGATTTTCTGAGCGAAGATGTACAGGTTATTGTAGCCACCATTGCTTTTGGAATGGGTATTGACAAGCCGGATATACGGTTTGTTATTCATTATAATATTCCTAAGTCGATTGAGAATTATTACCAGGAAACAGGCCGGGCCGGCCGGGATGGACTGGAAGGTAAGTGTGTGCTGTATTATTCCCACAAAGACGTAAGCAAGCTGGAACATTTAATGCGCGATAAACCACTGAGTGAGCGCGAAGTGGGTGCACAGCTCATCAATGAAACGGTTGCCTATGCAGAAAGTGGTGTATGCCGGCGAAAGGTGATCCTGAGCTATTTTGGCGAACATTACCTGGAAGAAAACTGTGGGAATTGTGACAATTGTAAGCACCCTAAAGAAAAAATAGAAGCTAAGGCTGAAGTAGTAGTTGCCCTGAAAGCCCTGAAAGAGCTGGATGAGAAATTTGCTACGGATTACCTTGTTAACATTGTTAGCGGTAAACTTACGCCACAGGTAAAAATGTTCAGGCACGAGGGGCTAAACTGTTTTGGTGCCGGTAAGGAACACGATGCCCATTTCTGGAACTCACTGGTTCGCCAGATGATCCTGGAAGGCCTGATCAGGAAGGATATTGAAGAATATGGTGTTTTAAAGGTTACCGATAAAGGCAGCGACTTTACAAAAAAGCCTAAGAGTTTTACTATTGTATTGAATAATAAGTTTGAAGACGCTGTAGGTGATGATGAAGAGGGTGGAGAAGGAAACGGAGAAGGAGCCGCTGCAGATGACAAACTGTTTGAAATGCTGAAGGAGCTTCGCCAGAAACAGGCGAAAAAAGTATCCCTGGTGCCTTGGGTTATTTTCCTGGAAACATCGCTGCAGGATATGGCCACGCTTTATCCTACCACCTTACAGGAGCTGGAAAAATGCCAGGGAGTAAGCGGCCCCAAGGCCAGACGTTATGGTAAGCCTTTTATTGAGTTGATTGCCCGCTACGTAGAGGAAAACAATATTGTGAAGCCGGATGATTTTGTGATGAAGAGCGTCGTTAATAAAAGCGGCAACAAAGTATATATTATACAGCAAACGGATAAGAAAATCCCGCTGGAAACCATTGCCAAGAATAAGGGATGGAAAATATCGGAACTTTTGGAAGAAATGGAAACCATTGCAGCCAGTGGTACCAAGCTAAACCTGGGGTATGCTATTGACGAAATGCTCGACGAGGCTGACCAGGAAGAGATTATGGAGTATTTTAAAACCTGTGAGACTTCATCCCTGGATGTGGCGCAACAGGAACTGGCGGAGTTTGATTTCAATTGGGAGCAGCTTAAGATCATGCGAATCAAGTTTTTAGCTGAATATGGGATGTAACTAACATTTTTTTGACAATTATTCACATTGTTATCAAAAAAACACTATTTTTGCAACCCCATTACGGATGGTGCGGTAGCTCAGTCGGTAGAGCAAAGGACTGAAAATCCTTGTGTCGCCGGTTCGATCCCGGCCCACACCACAAAAAATCCACTCTTTAAGAGTGGATTTTTGCTTTTAAATAATCCAGTGCTAAAAAGGTTTCCCTTCCTTATGCATCTCCCTTTTTATACCATCTACCACATCCTCTAAAAAGATCTCTGTATTTCCTTTTTCAAGTGTTTTTAAACAGGCATACTGAACGATATTGATGATGCCTCCCCCGGAAAGATCGTATTGCTTTACTAATGAGGGAACATCCTCATTATTACCGAACTCCATTTTTTCGGGGAAAGAGTTTCTCCAGATCTTTTCCCGCTCGTCGGGTGTTGGTTGCGTAAACCTGATAATAGCATTAAACCGTCTTATAAAGGCCTCATCAATATTGCTTTTCATATTAGATGCCAATATCACCAGGCCATCAAAATCTTCCACTCTCTGTAATAAATAAGATACCTCCAGGTTGGCATACTTGTCATGTGCATCGCGCACGCCGGTTCTCTTACCAAACAAAGCATCAGCTTCATCAAAAAACAAGATCCAGTCTTTGGCTTCTGCCCTGTTAAAAAGCGCTTCGAGGTTTTTTTCTGTTTCACCAATGTATTTTGACACCATCATGGAAAGGTCAATGCGGTATACCTCGCGCCTGGTATGCTTCCCCAGTAAAGTTGCCGTTAATGTTTTACCGGTTCCGGGCGGACCATGGAAAAGTACCCTGTAACCCCGTTTCAACTTTTTGCCCATTTTCAAACCATTCATTAAAGTTTTTTTATGGATGAGCCAGGTTTGTAGTTCCTGCACCTGTTGCATGGCTTCTGCGCTCAGCACCAGATCTTCCCACCCTAATCCCGTTTCAATATGCCTGGCCGGGAAGCTGCTGCTAAATCGGGGTTTTGAGGCTTTACCGATTAACAAAAGGTCTACGTATTCTTGTGATAAAACCAGTTTGGCGCTTAAAGCGGGTTCCCCAGCCTGTGTCGTATCCAGCCATAAAATATTTTTTTTATAAAAGATATGATCCGCAGAAAAATAGCGGGACACCCTTAAGCGCTCACTTACATCCATACCCGCTAATATAAATAACACCGTTTCACCGGTTGGCTGCATCCCTCGCTGATTGCCGGTTTTTATTCCACCCAATTCGGGAAACTCTCCACCCTGTGGCAAATATTGCTGGATTGCAGTATCAAAAAAACCGGGAACAATATGCGGAGCCAGAGCCATTGTTAAAATCACGAATTCTTCAGCATTGAGTACTGGTATTGATTTCATCCTGGGGACCACAATATCTGCCGGTAAAATCTTGGCGGGAGCCTGCTCCTGCTTACTGAAAAAATAGTACAGGCGCTGACTTATTGCTATGCTTAGAAGGTCTAGGCCCTCGCGTAAATGTTTTAATTCCTTCGTCATATTGATTTGAAAAAAGTACTTTCCTGGGTTTACTGCCGGAGATTCTTTTATCCTCAGATTTACGGGTAGGCAGATTGGATGTATGAAAAAATATCAGGCCTTAAAAGTCTTAACTGTGCCGGATCTGTAACATACATTGCAAAATATTCGGCAAAGCTTTCTTTAAGATCCGTTGTTCCGTAACTGGTAGCTGAAGGATTGGCGCTGTTTAACCGGCTGAAGCGGGTACGCCTGTTTGCCCCTTCTGTTAAGGCACCATCTCCACCTATCCGGTAAAAACCCGACGCAGAATCTGTTGCTGCACCGTTAGCAGCAATAAATATCGGGTTAAAGTCGAGCCAGTGACCTATTTCATGCGCTACTACATAGGCCGTTCGCGTAAAACCGCTGTAGTTAAGTACGGTGGGCCTCGTTACGGTGCTCCATATTATTATTTCTCTTTGATTTGCGGGCACACCTGTTTGCAATAACGCTTCTCCGTCTTCTCCCAATTGGCTTATAGTTTGAAGAAGCTGGCTTCTATACCTAAACCTCATTCCGTCAATTTGCTGCAAGGCGGTAGCCGGAACGCGGTTCATTACATCTATAAGTTCATCATACCGGTCATCGGGCCAGCCGATTGCCGAAAAATTATGCCCACCAACAGCAAATGCTCCCGGGCGGGTCGTTAATGTGGGAGTAGTTCTTGCAGCCGACACAAACTCTAAATGAAATTGCAGCTGCGCCGCTCCGGTGGTGCCGGGGTTAGCGTTCAAATAAGTAATTCTAAAAATACCGGCTTGACCACCAAAGGAAGAAAGATCCATATTAATGGTAGCCGTTGAGTTCTGAGGCATATTATGCGTACTTACAAAATGGCCGGGTAAGCTGCTCAACCCTCTTGCTACATCAAAAGTTGCATTTTGTGGTGTTGCGGTTGTTTGTATTACAGATGAATCTATCGAGGTTGTTCCCGAAAATCCTATCGATGCGTTGGGTGGAGACTTCCTGAAATAATCTTCAAGTGCGCCCGTGGAAACTACTGCCGGCGCCAATGGCACATCCCAAAAGCTGATTCTATTTCTGATGGCTTGTTGATTAGTAGCTGAAATAGCTGTCCCAATATTTGCTAAACTGCGCTGCACACTTTTGCCGGTTCCTTTTTGCTGAACGCGCTGTGGCATTGGTTTTCCCGGCGTATGGTGCACTGCATTGAAAAAAAGCGAAGTAGCGTTATCCGTATTTCCTTTTCGCATCACTTTCCCGGCTACTGCTTCTGCTTCTTGCTCATGCTTATCGTTAGGCTGGTTGATTGTTATCCTGGGTCGAAAAAATAATTGCTGGTTTGTTCCAGCTTGCTTACTGCTGTTCTGTCCGGTTGTGATCAAACTTTTGTGCATCATTCCTCAATTGAATTATTTAATTCGAGCGCTTCCGGGCCGCCTTAAACCCGCCCCATAAGCGAGCATTATTAATCTCGCCATGCAGGATAACAATTGTATGGCTATTTGTATTTTACTTCCACTTTGGTGATCCCGATTATACTATGATAGTTGATCTGCTGCATTTCATTTGTAGCCCAGTCCACATGTACACATCCATGCGAGCTCCAATCTAAAGGTCCCTGGTGCAAGGCTTCCCCGCCATGAAAAAAAACAGCATAACTCATATTAGCCGACAAATCCTTTGAATATCTTTTATTGGGACCCTCCCTGTTTTTCTTATCCACCTTACCTGAATATTTTCCGCTGTTATAGCCAATTCCTTCTATTCTGGTTACTTTAAAAGAGCCTGCAGAAGTCATTCCCAAATCCTCAGATCCGGCAGTTGCTGTAAAACTGATGTCGGGTAATTTTACTGCATTGTTATAATAACTTGCTTTTCCTGTTCCGGTATAAGTTGTAAAGCCGTTAACATCAGTAATTGTTTTATCAAGAGTTAATAAGATGGTTTCTATCCAGGGTTTGGTTTCTTTATCCTTTTTGTAAGAAAAGGACTCTTCAATAAGTGTTGCTGTGTCATTTTTGCCAAAGTTGAACGCTTTCTTACTTCTGTAGGGTTGTATGTGGGAGCTTTGCTGCACCACATGTGTCAATTCATGCGCTATTAGTCTTTTGCCGGCGTTTGTTGCCGGCTGGTATTGGTTTTGATTAAAAACAATGTTATTGCCGGATGTATAAGCCAATGCATTAATACTCTGTGCAGACCTAGCTGCTAAATCGTCTGTATGGATCTTTACGTTTGAAAAGTCATGGCCCATCCTGGATTCAAAAAACTGTTTTGTTTGACCAGACATGGCAGCGCCTTTACTATTCAAACCTCCTACATAATCAGTCAGCTGATCCGGAGCTTCGCTCTCCGAATTGTCGGAGTCTTTGCGTTGTAGGCCGGTGTAGGCCGGTTGAAAGAACGGAGAGCTTTTCGTTGAATGATCCGTCATGCGCATTACTTTCTCTGCAACGGCATCCGCTTCCTGCTCATAAACATCGTTGGGTTGATTAACGGTTAGTTTTGCCTGAACCGGAGCAAAAAAAAGATGTCCCCCAGTAGCAGTTGCCTTTCTTTCCGTTTTTGTTTGTGTTGTGTGCATAACATGGTTTTAATTTTAGGTTACCTCCATTCAGTTGTAAGAGGTGTTATCATCCAGGGTAATTTTATGTAACCAATGCTCCAGGGCAGCCGGTCGAGCAAAATATCTTCTGTCCTGTTTTCCACCCGCAATAGCCAGCCATTATCGCCTGGGCTTAGCTTGCCCCTTCTCCATACGAACGTTTCCAAAAGGCCTTTTGCAGATGTATTTTTCAAGGCTTCCCAATACTCAATAACCGAAAGCACTAGTTCATTGCACTCTTCCTGTTCAGCACTGTTAATAGCAACATCTATTGGTATTGGATCGCTGTAAGAAATACCGCAAAAGATCTTGGGCAATACCATCTTTGCATCTGAATACTCTTCTTCCCCATACAGAAGATAATGAACCAGGCCTAATGCCTTCTTTATGTTTATAATTTGGCGCTGATCATTTACAACCAATAACCTGTCAAATAAAACAGGAAGGAAAGGGTGCAACAAAACAAGTCCTGCGTTTTGTATCCAAATAGCGGTGTCATTCTCTTCTTGCCTATTGCCAGGCCTTTGTTTTGGAGGGAAAGTTGCCTGGAATTTCGCCCGCGGATCATTTTCTATTTGCTGTTGCTGAACAGGATCATTCATTGAACTGACCATTTCCATAAACTGCCGTTCATCAACCGCTTCTTTGCCTATTATTATTTTTAAAAGCACCTGCCTTGCTTTTGCGAGTTCCTTTTCTCTTCTTTGCTCAATCGAGCCCTTGCCGAATAGCTTGTATGGCGTTTCGATTCTAACAAAATAAGGAAGCAATACATATAGTGTGCTTTCCGTTAGTTCGAGTAAAAATCTTTGTTGTGCCTCGAATGTATTCAATAAATGAGGCAATTGCTGAGCAATGTATTGAACATGCTTTTCTATTAATAATTCCAGGTCCCTCCCCACAAGCACCTGTTGGTGAAACCAGGGGTAATATCCTTTTTGAAGATAAAAGAACCATGCATCCAGCGACCTGTTTAAAGGAACAGGCACAGCAGCATCCTGTTGATTGATTAGTATTGTTTCCTGCTTTTGTTTGGTTATCGCTATTCTTAAAGCCTGCATCAATTCTCTTTGAAACTGCTCAATTCCTTCAGCTTTAGACAGATCAATATTAAGTTCTACCCGGTCGATGCTTACCTGCTCTTCGGGTTGATATAACTCGTCCAGGATTAATTGCAGCTGACGTGGAAATGTGTCACTTATATAGGACGCCACCTTCGCTCTCCATTGAAAAGCGTTTTCTGTAGCAATGCCCGAAGTGTTTACAGCAATCCTGTTTACTATGTGTTTTGTTTCAGACACGTTAACGAGGTCTAATTTTAATGATATCGTTATTGATCTTTGTAATAGAAGAGTCGAAGTTTTCTTTTTGAGCGTTTAATTTAGAAGTAGCTGTTCTGTCGGCCGTATTTAAGATCTCGGTTCTTGTTGTAGCCAGCTTCTGATCAAAAACATTTGCATTATTATTAATCGTTTGATTGATGCCTGCGATAGCCGTATTTAATTTTGCTTCGTTCGCGACTATGGACTGACCAATTTTCGCATCAAGCGTATTATTAACAGCGGTAACTCTGTCATTCACCGTCTTTATATCCTGGTCTGCTTTTGCCAATACTTCGTTCCTTGTTGATGCGATCTTAACATCCAACGAGCTGATGTCGGTAGTTGCTTTTTGAATTAATACTTTATTATCTGTAATGTCTTTGGCTACTGCATTAAAGCGGTTGTTCATATTGGTTTCAAAATCTCCCAGTTTTCCGTTAAACTCTGTGCGCACACCGGTTACCAAAGCTTCAAACTCATCGCGTGTTACTTCTCCCAGTTGTGTTCCATTAACTTTTACGTTAGATTTAGTTACCACCGTATCATAAGAAGAGACCAGTTTGGAAAAAGAGCTTTCGTAGCGGTCTTTCACCACATCTACCTTTTGTATGATGCTCTGCTCATTCTTTAAAACCTGCTCTCCTACCCTGTTGATGCGTCCATCAAACTCATTTATTTTCTGACCTAAGAACCGCTCAGATTGTTGCGTTAAATCCTTCACTTTCACCAACTGGTCGTTTATGCTGAAAATATCTGCATTTAAAATAGGACGTTTGACAATATCCTTCGAGATCGTAAAATCTATTTCCCTGATTGGCCTAACGGGCAGGTTCGATGTATCTACCGCTGCTTCTACCAAATCTGCCTTGGCTATATAAGGCAGGTAAAAATCTGCCACAACCGTTTCTACATCACCCGTTTTTTCGTACACCAGGATAAAAGTACCGCCTTTACATACACCCGCGTTATGTAACATGGAGGGATTTTGCTTCAGGAAATTGCTGAAAATATACCCGTCTTCTACCTGCTGCTTTTGCTTTATTAACAGATCACCTAACCATAGCAATGTTTTGGGTTGTTCTAATATCGCCAGGTTTTCTATAGGCGACCGGTAAGCAGCCGCTGTAAAGAGTTTGGAGTTCTTGTTGATCTGCGCACCGGCATTGGCCATGTTTATATGCATGTCATCCCAATCTACTTTTCCGGCAGTCTCCAAAACAGGTTTTGCCAGTAATGCTTTTGCATTAGTAATCTGGTTTTCCAACTCCAGCTTTTTGGTGAGTACCATATTCTTTAATGCCCTGGGATCGCCGTACTCCTTCGTAATAGCGGGTTGGCTCAATTCGCTATCATCGGGCAGGTTAACGGCAATAGTATCGTTATACTTCTTTATGAAATCAAGCTTGGTACCCAGCAATAATTTTTCTTTGTCGTATAATATGTCCAGCAGTCCGGGCTTAATCGTCTTAGGCGGAATAAATCTTATTTTCTCTTTTTGTAATTGAACACCCGCTATATCAAATGGCAGGTCGTATTGTTTCCGCAGGTTATCGATAGTTGTATAAGCATTGTCGTAGGTTTTACCTATATGCCCTTCAATTCTAAAGAAAGAATATTGATCAATATTATAAGCCAGCGGCTGCGTTATATGTGGCAAAGAAGAGTATAAAGCCGCGTGGTAAGAAAGAATAGCATTGTTCCGGTTACGCCTGCTCAGGGTGGGTGCCCAATCATCCACGATGTTTTCTACATCGTAGTAATAGGGAATGGGTTTCCTCTCCAGTTTTTCGTGTATCGCTACCGAAGGGGTGATCCTTATAACCGGTCTTGCTGGAATTGAAAAACAGGCTACTAATTTTGCAAGGCGTGCAAACAATTTTAATGACCGTTCCACATCTTCATTTTTATTATTTAGTATGGGGGCCTCTATAAACTCCTGCCGGTATCTTGAATAAATGCTCGTCGCATTCTGCAATAAGCCTAAAGCCAAATGTTTGGGAAATGCATCGGGGGCCACACAACATCCATAGCATAAATCATAAGTACTATCTTTAAAATCATCATAAGCCTGGCTAACGTCTTTCAGCAAGCCATATACATATTGTATTCCCTGCCTGTTTTCGGCTACTGCAGTTTTCACCAGCTCGTTTAATTGTGCCAGGGCCGAAACCTCCTTACTTGTAAAAAACTGTTTTTGCCCGCCGCTTGCTGCATAACACTCCTGTAACACCGTTGCGGCTTCGGTTGCGGCTTTTAATGGTTCCTGCAATAAACCGGCTCCATTGTTGATCCCAGTTCTATAGGCAGTAAGCAGATCTCCATAGCTGAAAATATTATCCTTTTCATTTAGCAATACTCTCGGAATGGCTACTTCTGGCAGATAGTATTCATCGCTGCATTTATTTTCTTTTATAATGCTGTCGTAGTCATTTCTGTGCATCAACAATACACGTATACTGTTATGATACATATCCGCCTTCCCGTCACAGTCTTCGCCCGAACAATTATCTGTGTCTTTTATAAACTGGCTATTGTACAAAACCGCTACATAATCTGAAGGACTATGCTCCCTTTCAAAAAAATCAGGTACTGGTGTAAAGCCATCTTCCTGCTGATCCTGTGTCAAATACCATAGAGCAGGTGTTTCCCTGTTATCCACCAGGGTACGGAACAGATCATATTGTGCGTCCTTATCATCAAATGGCGCTATACCTGAAAATGCCTGGTCTGCATCAAAAGATAACAGGTCTCCGTCGCTGCTAACACCTACTCCTTTGCTAATGGTAATCGACCGTGATCCAAAGCTCACATTCAATCCGCAAACAATACCTACACCCAACAGGCGGGCCCTGGTAAGCCGATCCTGGTAGTCAAAAAACCTGCCAATACTATTTAAATGTTCTGCCGTTAAAAGCTGGTTGGTTTTAAATATAGAATACCCGCTTACGGATTGGGTCAGTTTAATATTCGTAGCCATGTTATCAGGTTTTTAAATTGCCTAAATTGGTTTGATCAAGTATCACCGGGTTGTCAACAGGATTATCACAATCGCTTAATATGCCCGGAGGATAAATGCTTTTTCTTTCGTTTAATAATTGGATCAACTGCTGCAATACAGCTAATCCCTCCGGTGTTACATCCTCACCTGCCTGTTTTAATTCCAGCCAGTTTTTATACACCGGCTCAAAAGCAGCGAGGGATTCTTTACTCCACCAGCAGATGCGCGGATAAATATGTGCCGGAGTTTCCAGCCTTATTGTTTTTTCTATGTAGTTTCTGAAGTCTTCGTTTTTGAAGCGCTCCGCACCGGCGGGTAAGATTACCGTAATCCGAAAGGAATAGGCATCTGCCTCACATTCATCACAATCCGACCCGCTGCAAACAGCAATAAAATTTTGGGGCTCAAACAGGCCGTCCTGCTCCTGCAGCAAATGGATATCAGGCCTTAATAAAATATGCTCTATTAGAAACATTCCTTCCTCACTGTTTTCCGAAAGGCCCCTCCTGCTATAATCTTCAATACCTAATAATCGGCTCAGTCGATGCTCCATTCCGGCCACATTGATCGTGTCCCATACAGCAACCGTATTGCCATTATCTTCAGTACTATTGAAGTAATCGTAAGCAGTAGCTCTCTTCGCACTTATACCAGGATATTCTTTTAATAAAAGGGCTTTCGATGTAACCAGTTTTTCGGCAGCGTTCTCTCCTTCCAGAGAATACATTTGAAGAACATATTCCGTAAAGTTTTCTGCAAACCTTGAAAGCAGGTGATCTAACAACCGGTTCTTCCTGTCTGTTACATTATCATATTGATTGACCAACCCGGCTAACAAACCTCCCGCTTCATCCATTGTTGCATAACCATCAATAAGCAATTCTATATCTTTAACATCACTGATCTTGTTGAAAAAGTAAGTTCCTGTTTCAATGGCATCAATAGGGCTTTCCTTTATTTGAAACAGGTGCTTCAATTGATTCAACTGCGCTATATAATTCGCTAATACCTGGTCAAAAAATAATAAGAACCCTTTTAGCTGCAGCGCTTTTATCGTTTGTGAAAATGGTACTGATGGAGAAAGTCCTGCATCTCCCACACCGTAGCATTGTGGCAGGTTTTTGGTAATCGATGTATATGCGTCCAAGTTTCGCCATGTACCTTCCGAATATTGATAGTCATCGTAGGTAACCGACAATGAAGCCGCCCGCTCGGCCTGCAACCGGGCGATCCATTGCTCCACAGCCGGTTGCCTGGATGCCTTTACAGGTATAACATCCTTATAAAAATTTATCGACGATTTGCAATAGCATAGTCCCGGTTTCTTTCCCGGTGATACTGGCAATATCCATTCATTACTCCCCGATTTAGGATCCGCGCAATAGTTCATCCTAAAATGGTGAATCGATCGTATACCAGGTATATCCATTAAGAGGTTGATGATATCCGATCCATATATTGTTTCTCTCAGTCCGGCGTTATATAATTCTTCATCTTTAAAAAAACCATGGTCTAATACCGGACCGTTGAATATTTCATCCATGGTGTATGATGTTCCATTTGCTTTTTGAGCGCCGATCATTTCCTTCAAAGAGTACTGCCGAACAGCTGGCGACAAATAACGGCTTAATAAATAAAGAACCTGCGGGTATACCTGGTTGGCATCTGCATTTGTTTCCAGTTGAATGTCCATACAGAAACGTATCTCCTGCTCCTCTACTATCGACACATCTATAAGGTCCTCGCCTAATGGCCGGTGTTGATGAAACCGCTGCCGCACGCGGCTGATCACTTCATTTATTTTCTCTTGCAGTGCATTGGTTTCTTCTTCTGTAATTGTTGTGTCCTCATCACAATTCTTTGCTATAGGCTCTTCGTCCAACTCGATCTTTATATGATACAGGCCATTCAGATCAAATGCGGTGAAAGCATGATTAGGCAAGGGTTTGGCGCCAACAATACGATTTTCCTTTTTATCAAAGAACAGGGTCTGCTTCGATTTAAAAAGCCAGGCATTCTTTACTCCGTCGATATCGATCAATAATTTTCTTAAATCCAGTTCACTCACGGGCTCAGTTGTGAGCATTTCTTTGGCGGTAAAAAATTGTTTACGAAGGTTCGCCTCATTTTGTTCCCTGGACGCCAGGAGATCCTGTACCGGCATATTGGTTCTGTAGCCCAGGTCTGTAATAGCATAGCAAAGCAGTTCCAGTATAGTAATCCCCGGGTCATGTTCGTTATAATCCGTCCAGAAATCGCTACCCAGCTCTTCTATATATTTCAACCCTTCTTCCCGCAACCTGGAATAGTTGAGGGTTTTTTCTGCCGGCGGCATTTTTGATATGGTTGGTGTGATGTTCATCTACAAAATACTTAGGTTGTGAACTGCCGGATATTGTGTTGTGTAGCGCTCACCAATATTGCTTTAGGATTAATAATATGGATGGTATCGGTATCAGCGCTTTTATTCCCGTCTTCATCTATATGATACATTTTTAAATCCGTCACAAAATCTACATACGGTTGCTCTTCTATAAAATTCAACAGCACCGATTTATTGATCGTGCCGCCAAACAGCAGTCCTTCCGTATCACTGAAAGCCCATGGCGTTAAAAAACGCTTTATCGCATTGTTGAGTTGATCCTGGTATACACCAAAGTCTCCTGCCGAAAGAAAGCGAACTTTAAAGTCGAGCAATGCCGTTTCATAGTCAGGATTAGATATAAATAGTTGTGTGAAAAAGGATACGCGGGGTTGTATAAAAGCTTTTATCTTCTGGCGAATTACGGTACTTACTTTAGGTTGTAACGGATTATAAAAGTTTTTGCCCTGTACGTTGGGTACCACCACCAAAGTTACAGCACCAGGATGACCGGCTTTACAACAGTTGTCTTCATCGTTAAAATGATTCAAACATTTCACTTTGTACAATTCCGGAAACTCCTGTAATACAAGATGCTCCCAATCCCAATTAGTAACCGCACGCTCCTTATGCCTCAGGCGTTCGCTTACACGCATCCTGAATGCCTCCTGCCCTTCCGTAGCTTTGCCGCCAAAGGAAGAAAATGGCTGAGATACCAGTTTGATCTCCGCTGTTTTTTTAAGCAGCTTTTTAATTGAACCTGCTTCAATACTGCCCGACCCCCTGAAAGTTCCGTTAGTATAAAAGCCTGCTTTTGCCGCCTGTGTAATTACTTTTTCAAAAAGGCACACAGAACCCGGATCACCAGATAATGATAGCCTGATCCAAACCAGTCCTCCATCCATCAAAGTATTATCTGCTGTAGCAGATTCAGGAATCGCCAATGTAACAATACCGCTTTGCAATAAGCTATTCGTTTCATTTCTCAGCATTTCCCTACCCGTGAAAACCCGCCATTCGTTATTACAGAGTACATGCCAGCTAATTACCATCGGTTCTGCATCAGCATTGGATGTGCCTTCTGCTAATTGCAATAACAAGCTTACACTTTGACCAGGAATCAGATCGGCCAGGCCAATATAAAATGTGGCAGGCCGTTGTTGCGGCAGTAAATAAATGCCGGGATCGATTGTAGTATCTTTTCCTATTTCCTCCTGCGCCCGCCCCTTCAAATACTCATGTTGCTCACTCTGACCAAAAAGATCGATATGGAAAAGTTGTACTTCTTTTTTATTGAAAGCAGCAAATGAATTATTGTTTGAAAAGCTTTGTTGTGCAGCGGCCTTATAACTTAGCCTGATCTGTTTAATAGTTGGTGTATACGGTTCGTTGGGTAATGATACCGTTTTACTGCTGGCCTGTTCTATAGCCTGTTCTGCAAAAACACGACTATATATTTCATGCAGGAAACTACGGTTCAATTCAAACCGAACGAACCCTTTGGATACAGTATTATTTTGTATTTTAACCTGGCTGGCCGCTTGTACTGTTGCCCGGGTTTTAAGTACATTAATATAATTGGGATTGCTAAACAGACTATGATAGTTTTTATATACAACGGGCGATGCATTGAATCTCCATTGAGGCCAGGCAAAAACAAAAGGAACAGCCGGCCATTTAATAGTGGTCGCGGCGTTCGTTGAATTAAATAGCAAGGTAGTTCCGCTATTACCATCGGCTGCAGAATAGGTAGCAGTAAAACTATTATTCCCATTTGCTCCCCCATAAAGATTGTAATGACTTGAAAAACTGGAGGGGGCTCCCAGCCAATCTACCTCGAACTGGTACTCTGACACATCTTTATGCATCAGCTCTTCGTAAGCAATATTAAACCCGGAGCCTTTTTTAGGCATAGTACCAAAAGGCAAAAAAGGTTTTTTTGAATCGATGCGACCCTGGTCATTTTCCATCTCCAGATTACCTACATCCTGTACTTCCACATCAATTTTAATATCCTCTACCCTCGCTGACTTTAGATGACGAAAAATATTCCCGGCCCTGCCGGTATCAATCAATACCTGGACTAAAGGATTCGGTGTATTAAATGTGTTTTTGTGCACGCCCTGATTGTAGGCCGTTACAGCAGGATCCTTTGACGAAAGTGAATAGTTAATTATAATTGTTTGCCGGCCGGATTGAAATGCGCCAAATGTTAGCAGGCATTCGTAAGCGCCCAGCCATTCCTTTTCACCGGTAAGAAATAATTCAACAGCGTTTATTGCATTTACTTTCTTAAGATCGGTACTAAGCCCTGATAAAAAAATAGAAAAAGTTATTTTCCGGTTGCCTTCCTTCAATAACAAAACCGGTGATGCTATCGCGAAACCTATTTTGGCTCTTTGCTTTTGAACTTCTGGTATATGCCGCAGGCCAAAGGCATCAAAATAGGGTTCACTTGCCGGTAGCTTTTTGGATACCCCGTCAATCGTATCGGTGCGGTGGGCAAGTTCTATAGTGTCATTTTTCAGAACACTGCTCTTTAGTCCGGCCACTACTGCCTTGTTTAATATCACCTTGTCATTCACACTATAGGCTGCGGGTATATTATGGATCTTTCCGGCATCCAAAAGCGCACCCTTTTCGAGTATGACATTGTTGGCATTTTTTGCCAGCTCGAATATTACATAGGCATTATCTTCAATACCCGGTTTCAATTCTAAACCCAATATTTTGTTGTAATAAAAATCGATATGCTTTTCTGTGAACTGGTTAATATGATCCTGCGTATGGGAAAATAACTTCAGAAAAGCAAAGTACAATGCCAGGTGCGGGTCCAGGTTTTTTTTCCCGGCTAAACTACCGGCGTCTATCAATTGAAAAAACTGCGACCAATCCCCGTCTTTGCAGTCAGCCAGTTTTATATGATCTGTTGCTATACTGTCTTCAAAACTTTCAAATTCATAGAAGTTTACTTTGGCTGCAAAATTTTTAGCGAACTGGTATATATCATTGAGGCTTCTTTCGTCTGGCCTAAAGTAGTCGGGCTGCAGTAATACTGTTTGTGCTCTTTGTGTACTGCTGCTGCCGTCTCTTTGCAAAATAAAATCGTATGGTTTTTTTTCTGCCATTGGTTCGCATTACCTGTTTCTTATTTCAGCGCCTTCTGCTATATAATAATCGTATACATAGTTAAACCGGCTATTAGTGGTTCGTATGGTATACTCTATTTTAATAGATATTTTTCCTTCAAGCGCTGCTGATTCATTAATCAAAACATCATGAGCAATAATTCTCGGCTCATAATAAAGAATCGCTTTTTTTATTTTATCTGACATTAATGTTTTTAAGGTGGTGGTTAAAGGCTCAAACAAAAACTCCTTTAGGTCGCAGCCATAGCGGGGCAACATTATTCTTTCGCCTGTAGCAGTGTTCAATAATATTTCAAGACTGCTGTTTATCTCTATCTCTTCCAAAAGCATATCAACAGCTCCTCTTGTTTTTCGAAAAGCCGGGGGAAAGCTCCATCCACGGCCCGTTATACCAAATGGCGTTGACATAGTTTTATTTTTTTATAAATTTTATCCTCCTATCATTACTGTGGGCGCACCTGCTACAATGCTGCCTCCGTGAGCCGTGTTATCTCCCATGCGCGCTGCAGGTTTGCCTCCTATCATTACGGTTGTTGAACCTTTTATGATAGTGTCCGGTGGACCAGTGCAGGTAAGCATATCTCCTACAGTTGCTGCAGGCAACCCTCCGATGATTACCGTTGCTGCCGCTGCATTCATCACTGGCCCACCCACATGCGGAACTGTTCCTGTTATCATGGGGCAAACATGCATATCTCCTATTCTTGCTGCTGCAGGCATACCAGCTAATTAATTTATCATAACCATCGATCCTTTAATAGTAGTGGTGCCGCTACTACTTAATTCGGCCTGGGCGCTACCTGATGCTTTTAAGGACGCTCCGGCATTTACGTCAACATTTGTCCCGGCTTCAATAGTCATATCCGCAGCGGCTTTCAGAATAATATCTTTTGAAGACTGAATCGTAATTCCATCTCCGTTCATCTGAATTGAATTACCGTGCTCATCCTTCAGGCTGATCTCCTTTTCATCATCACTTATTAAAACCGTGTTGCCAGCCGGTGTTTCAATCGTCAATGTTTTCTTATCGTCATTCCATATCCATTTCATTTGCGACCGGGTAACCATACCTTTCTCATGGTTATCATTGGAAGCGCTTAGTGGTGCAGGTTTGGCGCTGCTATGCAGGCATCCCAACACAATTCCATAATTGGGGTCTTCGCTTAAAAAACCTATCACTACCTCGTCACCTATTTCAGGTCTGAAATAAAATCCCCGGTTATTTCCGGCATCCGGCATAGCCATTTTACACCATAGCCCTTCCCCATCTTTATCTACTACCGGTATTTTAACTTTAATGCGGTGCTCTCCTTCCGGGTCATTTTCAAGGTTCGTTACAATACCAATTTGCAGTCCTTTTACCGAAGACGTAAAACCGGCTGCAGGCATGGGTTGTATATCATTCTCTTCAGCAAACCATTTATGGTTGATCCCAAATTGTATGATGGTATCCCAAAGACCGTTGCCGATTTCATGACGAACACCACTTACAAAAGAATTACCGGCAAACCTGTCACCCACTCCGTTCAGCTTTATCATTTGGCCTGGCATTACACCGGCATAACCTGATATCTTAACGGTTCCCCGTATTTTAGACAGCCTGCTTTTTAACAATTGTGTATCTATCCTGCTTTGCAGTTCTTGCTCCTTTATATTTCCACCATGCATTAATATTACCGGCTCCTCCTGTGCCACAACCGACAGGTTTTCAGCATTCATATTACCCGGCTCATTTACCACCGGCGATACTGCTTCGATATTTATTAAACTCTGGTCTGCCGAGTTCCATGATAATCCCTGTACCCCGCTATATTGAAAGCGGCTATCGATCTCAGCATTCAATTCTTTTATGGTTGCCCCGTAAACCAGGTCCAGCACAGGTGTTGTATCCAAAGCCGGAGCCTTAACAACGAGTACTCCATTTTGACAAAAGCATAATTTGCCGGTAGCTTCAGCGCGGGTTTGAATATAATCCCAGTCGGTAGCATAGTATTGCATCAGCTCTGCATAGCTTACAGGTGATTTTTCTATATCTGCATCAATACCATAAGACGCTGCGATTTCTTCAATAAGCTCACTATCGCTGATATTATTAAATACCTTTCTTTTCGGGTTCAAGGTCATCTTAAAAGCAGCATCGGCAGCTTCTACCAATAGTACTGTGTCATGGACATTGATTTTTATGGCATGTTTAATAATAATTCCAGCAAACAAAATTTCCTCCTGTGAATTATAGCCTGCATAAATCTCTATTTTTTTACCGGGTACAAAGTAATCCTGGTTGCTTATATCAAAATTGCTTTGTGAAGTGCTGCCATCTAAAATGGTTAATGATAATTTTGGTATTTTATTTACCTGTCGGTACACAACCAGGTTCTTTACACTTATTGCCCTTGGTATGGCCTGTCCTTCGATTTTTATAGAGAACGTGACAAGGCTTGCTATAGGCGGATTGGTTGGTATGGTTCGTGTTTGCGGCATTTATTTTTGAATGGGTGGAAAAAATATTTTCTGACCGGGTTCGAGATCCCTGAAATTGGTCAGATCATTTACGCGGGCTATCTCGAGATAAAGGTTTTCGTCTCCGTAAATATTATAGCACATCAACGGCAATGAGTCTCCTTCCTTCACAATACGTACATGCGTAAGATCGGGGGAAGTGGCCAGTGTTACTGCTGCATTTTCATTATTGGATATATACTCTTTAAAAGAACATTTTATTAAAGCCCGAAGAGGTGTGCCGTCTGGCTTAAATAATTTATAGGTAATATTTAAAGATTGCAGCCTGCAGCGAAAGGTTTCCAGCGCCCAGGTTAGTTTTACAAACGGAGGTTCATGTGCATCTCCAATATAGTTATACGTCACCCGTTTTAATAAAGCGATTTTTGCCATGAGTTCAACGGGTGCTACCGCGCTCACCAGGTCAGATGGTTCCGGAATTCCGTTGGAGGGAATAACACCGGTTGCATCCAGTAAAAATTCTATATCCATTTCCTGTGGCTGCGTATAATTATACTGCGCCTGTGTTCCGTCTCTGCCTGCGGCTGTTTCTTCACGGTAATTGATGGAATAGTTTCTTACAAATGATTCGGGATTGATCTGAACAAAAAATGTTCCCAGGTAACCCGAAAAAAAATCCGGGTTACTAAAACCATCCATCCTCATTTTTTCTAACATTCCAAACATATACTATCTTTCTTCTTTTTCTTTTAATACGCGCAAAACCTCTTCCACACAGGCTTTCACGATGTCAGCATTAATCATGTGCTGATTTGGTGCAGCTGCATTGTTAACATTGCCCGATACGGGTTCTGCTACAGTTGCGGTAATAACAATTTCGTTGATCTCAACAGGCATGGGCTATATTATTATACAGATGTGAAATAGCTATAACTTAAAACAATGGATTCAATAACGATCTCGTTACTTTCGGCATTAAACTCAGTTATCTCCCATTTGGTGGGTATTGCATTAAATACACGCCAGCTAACCGTAGGTTGATGCTCCTCATTCAGCAAGCTGATTAAAACAGTGAGTGGTGCAAATTCAAAATGCTCTATTGCGTTTTTACACCATTTATATAAACCCGTATTAATAAAAAATCCCCGCTTCAATGTTATATCAGTGTAGTCGGCACGGGTAGGTAGTTTATGCTGAAATCTGTTTTCTCCCCCTTCACTTAACGGCTCTGTAGCGAGGCTCATTGTTAGTCCGCTGATATTTTTGAATTTCACATCAACCGGCGCTTCTCCGGGCAAACCTAAAAAGCTGGCTTTAAAATGAAATCCGGTAAGCGGGTATTGGTTCATGACAATTTTTTTAAGGCAATGCTATTATAAGTCCTTCGTGTGCCAACTCCAATGTTTCAATGGCTACTTCGTTTCCGTCAGCCTTTAAATCTGTTGACTGTACTTTAACAGGAAAAGCATTTTTTACTTTCCATACCATTACGGGTTCATGATTCTCATTCAATAGCGATATCGTTATATTTCTTCTTTCGATAGCTGTCATTTGAACTGTATTAAACCAGGCATAAAACTCATTGTCGTTCAAAAAGGTACCCCGTTTCAATGTTATGTTAGAAAACTTGGTCATGCCCGGCATTTTTATTTTAGAATATTCAGGACTGGCGCCATCTCTGTATTCTATAACATCAAGACTTACATCAAGTCCTGAGATCTCGGTAAAGCCAATTCGGGTTCCGCCCCATTCTACCTGGAAATGAAATTTAGTAAGCGGGTAGGTTGCCATGATTCTTTATTTTAAATTGAATTAATTTTTTAAAGCTGTAAGGTTGATTATTTAAGACTCCTGCATTTTGTGAGAAAAGCGGAGTATAATGAATTCAGCCGGGCGAACAGCCGCCATGCCAATCTCGACGATCAGCTTTCCTTCTAAAATATCCTGAGCTGTCATCGTCTGATTTAAGCCACAGGCTACATAAAAAGCATGTTCGGGTTTTGCACCCGCTAATGCGCCCTGTCTCCACAATACAGTAAGGTAGTTTTCAATCATCGCTTTTACTTTTACCCAGGTATTGGCATCGTTGGGTTCAAAAACAAATTGAGCGGATGCTTTTTTACAACTCTCTTCCACCATATTAAAGAATCGGCGAACCGGTACATAGCGCCATTCATTATCATTACCCGCCAATGTTCGTGCACCCCATACTAAAGTTCCCTTGCCAGTAAACGCCCTGATACAATTGATCGATTTTCCACTCGTTGTGTCCACATTTAAAAAGTCCTGTTCTGAATTGGTTACTTTGTAAGTAAGGCCGCGAAGCCCGTTTATACCAACATTTGCCGGAGCCTTCCAAACACCCCTGTTCGTATCTACTGCTGCATAAATACCTGCGATGGTAGACGATGGCGGAAGCACTACTCCGAAATTATTGGCTGCTGCTTTTAGTTTTCCATAAGCTGCAGTATTGTAAGCAGCGTTGGAACTGTCTTTGAGATTTGATAAAGCAGCTCCATTCAAACTACCAGGCGATCCGTTTACGGTATGTACTACATTAACGGCATCTTCGTTATACAGGTAAGAAAAAACAGTCCTTATATTTGGGAAATAAGCGGCTCCATATTTTAAGTGATTAGTAATGCCATCTCTGAATGCTTCAGCAGCAGTTGAAACATCGCCACTTGTAAGCAGGCCCGAACCGGTATGATGCAGATCCATTATGCTAAACCGATCCTGTAAAAGATTGCATTGAGCCAATGCATCATTTTGCAAAGTGTAATACTCAGACTCGTCCATATGCTGTCCCTCGGGAAAAACAATCAATGTAGGTTCGTCTTCTTTAGCCAGTGCAGACAAGCCCGCACTCATTTCGGCCAACGATAGCTGATCACCGAGGTTTGCTTTGAAAGCTCCTACTGAAACGATAAAGCAAGGACCACCTCCGTTAGCAAAGTAAGATTGAAGGGCATAATACATATTATGTTTTGAGGCTGCGCCATTAAAAGCTACCGATATAGTTTCTTTTGTTATCACACTGCCAGTTTGTTCCTGCACCAATGTTACCTCCAGATTGTCCTCGTTGGCAGCCTTCCCAAAAAAGGTTTCATATTCCAGCAGAGAAGTAATGCGGGTTGGATCATTGGTAAGGCTTGCATTATTTCTGTCAAGCGCTTTTTGTGTATAACCAATAAACGCTGGTATGGCGGTTTCTACCTGTGCAATAGAAGGCGGCAACTTGGGGATCTCTTCTATATATACACCGGGACTTTTATAATCTGGCATAACATTGTGTTTTTAGGTTCTAAAATATTGGTTGGTTTACAAAATTGTTTGCTGATACTTTTGTGTTTGAATATGTATTTCTTCTATAAGTGGCGCTTCTCTTAAAGCCTTTCTCTCTGATATAGTAACCATTCTTACTTTATATAGTACTGATGGAATTTGCCTCCCTCCTAATGAACCCCATAAATGATTGACCTGCTCGAAGGATAAAGAATATAATTCCAATACAAGCCTGAGCGAATTTATCTCGGGGTTCGATAAATCATTCAAAGGAGCCGGTAAGCTTATGGTTGATGAAGCTGGCGTAAATACCGATCTGCCCTGAAAAAACTTGATAGCCAATGATAGTCGCTTTAATGCCAACAGGTATCCATTATTAGGTGGTGTTCCTGAGGTGAAATTGGCTGAAACTAATACATAAAGATTCAGGTGGATGGGCGGATTTTCGTAAATCGCAGATATTTCATTTTTCTGGTAAACCGGTGCATTCTTCAACGAATTTTCCTGTTCGATATTCACTAGCGAAATAACCAGGTTCTCCCGAAGTAAATCATCTTTATCTGAGCCCAGTAAACTGATATTCTCTATCACTACAGAAGCCGGGTCGCCAAGGGCTGTCATATATGAAGACAATTCTTCCCGAAGTAATATGAGGGCGTTTTCTATCATCGGTAATATCTCCGGGAAGATTGTCTCTTAATGGTGTTCTGTGATATTGAGATTCTACCCTTGGTTTATTGTTACACTAAGGTAGACTATTGAAACGCCAAAAAAATACCTAGATCGGGTGATGGCTTAAACGCGGATAGCTTTGAGCAAAAATGGTACAGCAACGTTCGCTAAACAAACACAACAAATAATTATGAATTATTGTGTTTGAATAATTTGATCTTTTAATATTTTAGCCGGGAGGTTTTTCAAATTATTGGTCAATTCAAACGCTGCCTATGAAAAGGTTTCTTAAATATTTGCTCGTAATCGTTTTGATTTTGATCGTTTTCTTTACGATTCAAAATTATCCCGTTTCGGTTGCTGCCCGGGACCTGCCGCGTTTGTCGGATACCTTGAACTTAAAACATAATTTTGATCTGGTATTAAATACTGATAAGCCACGCCACTATAAAAATGTGACTGTTTTAGATACAGTGGCAGAAAGAATTCGCAAAGAATTTTCCAAATACACTGACCGCACGGGAATGCAGGAATACCAGGTGGAAAATAATATTTACAAAAACGTTTTTGCATCTTTTGGTCCCCAGGATGCTGAAGTAATTATTATCGGCGCTCATTACGACGTGTGTGGCGAACAGGATGGTGCGGATGACAATGCCAGCGGTGTAGTAGGCATCATGGAACTGGCCAGGCTTTTACAAAAGCAGCCGCTTCAATACAGAATTGACCTGGTGGCTTATACATTGGAAGAGCCGCCTTTTTTCAGAACAGAACAAATGGGTAGCTATGTACATGCTAAATCATTGTTCGATAAAAAGCAGCCTGTTAAAGGAATGATTTCCCTGGAAATGATTGGGTATTATTCTGATGAGCCAGGTTCTCAAAGCTATCCTGTTGGATTGATGAAATGGATATACGGAGATAAAGGCAATTATATTACCCTGGCAAGAAACTCATTTAGTGGAAGCTTTGCTAACCAGTTTAAAAAATTATACTTTGACAATAATTCTATAGACGCCAAATCATTCAGAGCGCCGGGTTTTGTAGGTGGAATTGATCTCTCCGATCACAGGAACTACTGGAAATTCGGGTATAGTGCCCTTATGGTAACCAATACAGCTTTTTTCCGCAACTCCAATTATCATCAGATCTCCGATCGGCTACCTACACTCGATTTAGCTAAAATGGGATTAACGATCGATGGTGTTTACAGAACTATAATAAATATTAAATAATATTATAAATTATTTAATGTTATAATATGTTATCTTCCCATGTATACCATCAATATTTGAACATCGCTCGGGTTAATACCTGAAATCCGGCTTGCTTGTCCCAATGTTTTGGGCCTGATTCGATTCAACTTTTCTTTTGCTTCATTTCCCAGCGAAGAAAGCCTGCTGTAATCAAAGCTATCGGGAATGTTCAGGTTCTCCATTTCACTCATTCGGGATACAATCTCTCTCTCCTTTTCAATATAGGTATCGTATTTTACCTGAATGGCTGCTTGTTCTATTTCTTCCTTTGAGTAGTTTTTCAACGATTCATCAAGAAAAGGTAAAGCACCGGAAAGGTCAGCTAATTCTATATTAGGTCTTAATAATATCTTCTCTGCTCTTTGTTTTTCTGTGATCTTAGAGGAACCTATAGAATCCAGGAAACTGTTGATCTGGTCGGGCGTTACAACAGTATTTTTTAGAACTTCTTTGATCGCTGCAACGTTTTCATTTTTTTGCCGGATCTTCTCCATCCTGTCTTCTTTAGCCAGACCCAGTTTATAACTCAGTGGCGTTAAACGCGCATCCGCATTATCCTGTCTCAATAATGTTCGGTACTCAGCGCGCGAGGTAAACATGCGATAAGGTTCTTCGGTACCTTTATTAATAAGATCATCTATTAAAACACCGATATAAGCTTCACTTCTTTTCAATACTAATGCGTCCTGTCCTTTTACACTCAGGTGTGCATTGATTCCCGCCATCAGGCCCTGGCAGGCCGCTTCTTCATACCCTGTAGTACCATTGATCTGCCCGGCAAAAAATAAATTGCTGATCAGCTTTGTTTCTAACGTATTAGTTAACTGTGTAGGTGGAAAATAATCATATTCAATAGCATAACCCGGCCTGAATAAGCGGGCGTTCTCAAATCCCGGAACTGTGCGTAGTGCTTTATACTGCACATCTTCAGGCAAAGAAGTTGAAAACCCGTTCACATAAATCTCAACCGTGTTCCATCCTTCCGGTTCTACAAAAAGCTGGTGACGGTCTCTGTCTGCGAATCGATTGATCTTATCTTCAATGCTCGGACAATACCTCGGCCCTACTCCATCTATCCGGCCGGCAAACATCGGGCTTCTATCAAAGCCGGTCTTCAATATCTCATGTACTTCAGGACTGGTATACGTAATCCAGCAACAGCGTTGATTTTTTGCACTGATCTTTTCTGTTTCCGTGAAAGAGAATCCCACGATATCTTCATCCCCTTCCTGAACTTCCATTTTTGTATAATCCAGGCTTCTTCCATCTACCCTGGGAGGTGTGCCGGTTTTTAACCGGTCGCTTTCAAAACCTAAAGAAACCAGTTGTTCCGTAATGCCACTGGCAGCCTTCTCTGCTACCCTTCCCCCGCCAAACTGTTTTTCTCCTATGTGAATGATACCATTAAGAAAAGTGCCATTGGTTAATACGACAGCCTTTGCCTGTATTTCATGGCCCAGGCCTGTTATTACACCTGCTACACGCTGGTCTTTTACCAACAATCCCTTCACCATATCCTGGTAAAAATCAAGGTTAGATGTATGCTCCAACATCTCTCTCCACTTAGCAGCAAATACCATCCGGTCGCTTTGTGCCCTGGGGCTCCACATGGCCGGACCTTTAGAGCGGTTAAGCATCCTGAACTGGATCATAGATAGATCGGTAACAATACCAGAGTAACCACCCATGGCATCAATCTCGCGTACAATCTGGCCCTTGGCAATTCCACCCATAGCAGGATTACAGCTCATTTGGGCTATTGTCTGCATATTCATGGTTACTAAAAGGGTTTTAGAACCCATATTGGCGGCTGCAGCTGCGGCTTCGCAACCGGCATGACCTGCACCAACTACTATTACATCATATTCGGGAAACATAAGTTTGCAAAGGTACGAATTATTAGAAGGATGTGTTTTCTATCTTGTTACTTTCAAATACATCCATTTGTTTCACGTGGAACATTCACTTTGGAAAAGCCATGATCAGATAATTCATTGAAAGCAACTTGTTCCACGTGGAACAAACATTAACCGTGAAACGCTGAAAAATCTGCTATCCACTTCTCCTCCATTCCTCTCATTTCCTCTTCCTGCCTCTTTGTTTTGTCCTTATAGCCTATTAAGTGCAGCAACCCGTGAAAAATAACCCTCTGTAACTCAATTGCAGTTAAAACCTGCTCCGTTTTGGCATTATCTCTTACTCTATCCACACTTATATATATATCAGAAACCAGTTTACAGGAATGTTTCTCAGACAGATCAAAGGTGATAATATCGGTATAATAGTCATGATCGAGGTGTGTTTGATTGATTTTCAATAATTCATCATCCGAACAGAAGATAAAATTAACCTCTGAACCACATTTATTGCCTTCATTTAAGAGCTTTTTCTTAATAAAATCCTTCAGCCTCCTCCGTTTCTTCAATAAGATCGCTTTCTGAAAGTGAAACTGTATATTGAACTCATTTGTATTCATATTCCAAAATTCGCAAACAAAACACAAACAACAATGCTTAGCTTTGCCCAATGGTAAACGAATTATTATTATCCGATCTGCAGCCTGGGCAAATAGCTACCATTGTTAAGTTTACAACCGAAGAAATCTTCCTCAAATTGATGGAAATGGGCTGTCTTCCTGGTGAGAAGATAGAAGTAATACAGAAAGCACTGTTCAACGATCCGATGTCTATATCGGTTGCCGGGTATTTATTGAGCCTGCGAACAGATGAAGCCAAACAAATAGTGGTTAATATATAATATACAAGATGACGATCGGACTGTACTTTGGTTCTTTTAACCCCATACACCACGCTCATTTAATTATAGCTAACCATATTTTGAACGAAAACCTGGTTGATAAAGTGTGGTTTGTGGTATCTCCACATAATCCTTTAAAAGAAACCAGCTCTTTATTAGAAGAAAATCACCGTTTACATCTGGTAAGAACAGCCATCGAAGATGATTCGAGGATGAAAGCCAGCGATATAGAGTTCACGCTTCCCCGTCCTTCCTATACAGCAGTAACACTCACGCATTTAACTGAACGATATCCTCAATACCAGTTTAAGGTAATCATGGGTGGCGATAGCTTTCAAAACATCAGGAAATGGAAGAATTACGAGTTCATCCTGCACCATTATTCCATTCTTGTATACAACCGTCCAGGATTTGAAATAGACCATAGCCTATCTGACCGTATTACTGTACTCAATGCTCCCTTACTTGAATTGTCTGCTACCGCTATCAGAAAGCTTATTAAGGAGAAGAAGAGCCTGAAATATCTTTTACCGGAAAAGGTAATTACAGAGATTGAGAAGGGCGGTTATTATAGAAAATAACCTAAAGCAACGCAAATTGCAACTATAAAGGGTGCAGGTACTCTTGTAAAGATGAGCACTAAGGCTGTTCCTGCCACAACGCCTATATTTATAAACCCCTGACTGGTGCCATCAAAAAGGGTGATATCCTTCAATATATAAAAGGTAGAACCCACCATTATTCCCAATACAGATGCGTTTATCCCCTCTAAAGAACGATAAATAACGGAGTATTTCTTCAATCTGTTCCATATTGGAAAGAAGAAAAGCACCAGTAAAGCACTGGGTAAAAAGATACCTACCATACCTATTAAACCTCCCAGCAGCTGCATAGCGGGTCCCATATCCTTTAAAGCCAATCCACCACTATAGGAAGCAATCGAAAACACGGGTCCCGGCACCGCTCTAACAATCCCAATTCCGGTTAGCATATCCTTCTTATCAATATGAATAGCATTAGGATTTCTCTTCTTAACCGCGTCGGGACGAACACTATACTGTTCATACATGATGGGCATTAATACATTACCGCCTCCAAACACCAGGCTTCCCATACGATAAGAGTTCTCAAATAAGTTAACAGGCTTCCTGTTTGCCCAATCATTTTTCCTTGCCATTTCACTAACCACCCCGGCGACAATGAAAATAATAGCAAACAGCCAGATATTCCACCATCGTATTTTACCTGGTTTTATCTCTACCTGCGGTATCCTTTTGTTACTAAGATTAGTGATAAACCCACCTAATAAAATAAGAATAGGAACGAAAAATGGCTTACCGAAGAAGAAAAATGTTGCTATCCCACAGCCTATTGCAATTAGCGAAGTAACCAGGTTCTTTACCGAATAGGGCAGAGAACTGATACAGGCAAATATGAGAAACCCTGTTGCCATAGGTACAATGAACTTGAAAATATCGAAGTGTTTGGTTGTACCCTCTACATACTCCACAAAAAAAGACAACCCACACATGATAGCACAGGCCGGAAAAATCCAAACCAACAAGGTAAGCGCTGCCAAAACAGGCCCTCCTCTTTTATACCCGATCAATGTTAAGGTCTGGGTTGAAGAGGCGCCGGGAAGAAGCTGGCAAAATGCATTGTACTCCATCAACTCCTGCTCAGTAACATAAGGTGTCTTCTTCACAAAGGTTTTCATCATCATAGCCAAATGCGCCTGCGGACCACCGAAAGCAGTAAGGCTATGCAGAAAAACCAGCTTTAAAAAATGAAGATGTCGGAGCAGCATGAAGCTGAAAATGATAAATAAAAAATCTTCTTAAAGGTAAAGATTCTCAATAAAAATGAATTAAATAATTGGGCCAGGTTCTGTTTATCTCACAGTAACGTGAAAACATTTTTCCCTGTATTCCTTTATAAAATAGATCTTACCCTGCCGTTGCATTTGCGTAAGAATATCCTGCAGTGCCCTTTCCAATCCTGCATTAGGCGCCTTTCTCCTGTTAAACCGGATATATGAAATGTCAAAAGAGCAACCGAAATTATGAGAGCTTAATTTGCTTGTAACCGCATTACTATTTACGCGAGCCAGGCGCTTTTGATCGTATAAAGTTCTTGTAACAGAGGTAATGGTAAAAGTTTTCTTTCTACTTCTGGTATAAAAAGCTGCACCAATTTCTTTTAATACTCTATAAGAACGCGGATTTAAGTAAGGACGGCTATGTGTAAGTTTAGCAATCGTATACCCTCTTCCCGCAAAAATAAGAACCAGTTTTTTCTTACTGACCAGGGAGGTTACATGAGCCTGGTTTTGTAATGGCGGAATACCAGTTGCCCGTGCTGCCTCGAGATGATAATCATACTGAGTTTGAGCAAAACTCACATATGAGCCCAGAATAATATATAATAAAAAAAATAAATATTTAAATAGCCTGTTCAAATCGGGCAGCGTTATTGAAATCAAAGAATGACTTCAAGTTTTAAATATTGAGACCTCCACAGGCACTAATCGTTTGGCCTGTGATATAATTACTCATATCAGACGCTAAAAATAAAGTAACGTTGGCTATGTCTTCAGCTTTTGCAAAACGATTTAACGGAATATCAGCTAAATATTTTTCCGCCCCTGCATTATCATTCAGGTAGCTGGTCATATCAGTTTCAACAAAACCAGGAGCTATAGCATTGCAACGAATATTACGGCTTCCTAATTCCTTAGCTACACTCTTAGTAAACCCAATAATACCTGCCTTACTGGCTGCGTAGCTGGCCTGCCCTGCGTTGCCCATTATTCCAATTACAGAGCTCATGTTGATAATGGTTCCGCTCTTTGCTTTCATCATAGGTTTAATAACCTGTTTGGTCATATAAAATACACTGTTCAGGTTAATATTTAAAACATCATTCCATTGATCCTGGGTCATACGAAGCAGCAGGTTATCTTTAGAAATACCTGCATTATTCACGCAAATATCAATGGCACCAAACTCTTTCAACACATCATTTACAAACACTTCGCATTGTTCAAAATCGCCTGCATTGCTTTTATAGGCTTTGGCCTTTACACCTAATGCAGTTAACTTCTCTTCAAGCGCCTTAGCTTTTTCCGCGCTGCCATCACTTACATAAGTAAACGCCACATGAGCTCCATGTTCTGCAAACTTAATAGCTATAGCTTCGCCAATTCCTCTGGCTGCCCCGGTTACAATCGCAACTTTATTCTCAAGAAGTTTCATCATGTACAATGTTTAGTATGCCTGCAAAGTAAAGTAATTATTCTTTTGGATTTCCTTTTAATTGCCTGCTTCATGAACCACTATTAAAATAAACTATATTGCGCCCATGTCTATAATTGATTTTTTAAACGAAATAAATATCACCGATATCATTGGTGATGATTCTTACAAACCCGGTCAATTGGGGAATACGATTGACATATATACAGAATCCTTTCCTGATATAGATAGTGCTGATATTATCCTGGTGGGATGTGGTGAACAAAGAGGTCGTGGATACTTAGGGCCTGCCAGCAATGCACCCGAGCTGATAAGAAAAAATCTATACAATCTTTTTTACTGGCATGAAAATATAAAAATTGCCGACATCGGTAATATTAAACATGGCGCTACGTATAATGATACATTGGCTGCTTTACAAACGGTAATAGAAGAACTTCAATTGCTTCATAAAACAGTTATTGTTATCGGCGGCTCACAGGATCTTACGCTGGCCCAATACAATGCATCCAGAAATAATAAACAATTAGTTGAAATAACCGGTGTTGATTCTATTATAGACCTGGATATGGAGTCTCCTTTCAGAAATGATAATTTCCTGATGGAAATATTTACAGGCGAACCTAACTATGTAAAACACTACAACCACCTGGGTTTTCAAAGCTACCTGGTACACCCGGGTATGTTGCAGACCTTAGATAAATTGAAATTTGATTTCTTCAGAGTGGGCCACGTGAAAGAAGATATAGAAGAAGTAGAACCTGCGATACGCAACAGCCATCTGTTTACATTTGACATTAATGCTATCGCCAATGCCTACGCTCCTTCCAACCAGCTTACACCTAATGGCTTTAACGGAGAAGAAGCATGTATACTGATGCAATATGCGGGTATGAGCACTAATATGCAATCTATCGGAATTTACGGCTACAATCCACAGCAAGACCGCGATGAGCTGACTGCCAAACAAATCAGTCATATGATATGGTATACTATTGATGGCCGCTACCGCAGATTAAAAGAAGCGTCGTTTGATCAGCTGGAACATTTTAACGAATATCAAATGGCCTTTGCCGAAATAGAATCTACCTTTTTACAAAGTAAAAAAACAAGACGTTGGTGGATGCAGTTACCCGATAAAACCTATATACCCTGCAGCTACAAAGATTACCTGGCAGCGGGCAGCAACGAAATACCTGAAAGATGGTTCAGGGCGCAACAGCGATAACATACAACTTAAACCCTTAAATCAACTCCATTAATTATGTCACGTATTATTAAAACAGGTATCGCATCTTATGGCATGAGCGGAAAATTGTTCCATGCCCCGTTTATACAGGCACATCCTTATCTCGAACTCAGCGCTATCGTTGAAAGGCATAAGGAAGAGTCCAGAATCAAATATCCGGGTTCGAAACTTTACCGGTCTTTTGAAGAATTGATAGCCGATGAAACATTAGAGTTGATTGTTGTGAATACACCTGTACAAACTCATTTCGAATATGCCAAAGCCGCTTTGAATGCAGGCAAACATATCGTTGTTGAAAAGCCTTTTACCGTAAACGCGGCAGAAGCCCAAGAACTGGATGAATTAGCAAAGGCAAAGAATTTATTACTGATCGTATACCAAAACCGTAGGTATGATGGCGACTACAAAGCCATAAAAGATGTAGTACAGCAAAACTTATTAGGAGAACTAAAGGAAGCGGAGCTTAGGTTCGACCGATATCGCACAGGCCATAGCGGCAAGGATCATAAAGAAGGCGATAAACCAGGCGCCGGTAACCTGCATGACCTGGGTGCTCATATCATCGACCAGGCTATACAATTATTTGGTTTTCCTGAAGCTGTATTTGCCGATGTATTTGCTATGCGCGACAATATGATTGCCAATGACTACTTTGAAGTATTGTTATACTACCCGCGTCCCTTCCGCGTAAGAATAAAAGGAACCGTATTTGCAAGAGAATCTTATTATGCCTATATCATCAACGGAGCGAATGGAACATTTATGCAGCAACGTTCAGATTTGCAGGAAGTAAAATTGCTGGAAGATGCTATACCATCCCTCGAACCATGGATACCTACACCTGAAGGCTTCGACGGACTTTTACATACAACCATTAACGGTGAAACAGTACGTAAAGAAACCCGTTCTGAAATGGGCAACTATATGCAGTATTATGAAGATGTATACCAGGCCCTGGCTAATGGAAAACCTAACCCGGTACCAGCTGCTGATGCTGTATTAACTATGCGTGTTATTGATGCCGCATTACTGAGCAGTAAAGAAAGAAAAGTAATTGCCCTGTAATATTAAACTTATAAAAACAGAAGAGGGAGTATCTGATGGTACTCCCTCTGTCATTTATTAAATAACCTTTTTATAATCCTGCCTGCTTGCTAATCTCCAGCATGCGATCGATGGGCTTTTTAGCTGCCAGTCTTAATGCTTCGTCCATAATGATATCCGGTGTCTCATACTTCATACACAGGTAGATCTTTTCGAGTGTGTTCCGTTTCATGTGCGGACAATCATTGCAGGCACAGCCATTATCAGGAGGAGCCGGTATAAACTTCTTATCAAGGCTCGATTTCTCCATCTGGTGTAAAATACCTGTCTCAGTAGCCACAATAAATTCGGTAGCTTCATTCTCTATGGTATATTTCAGCAAGCCTGTAGTAGATCCTACAAAATCAGCAATTTTCAATATATGCTCCTCACATTCGGGGTGTGCGATAAACTTAGCATTGGGGTGTTGTTGTTTTAGCTTGGTAATATGCTCCAGGCTGAATATTTCATGTACCATGCAGGCGCCGTTCCACAATAACATATCACGGCCCGTAACTTTGTTGATATAGGCGCCCAGGTTCTTGTCTGGTGCAAAAATGATCTTCTGATCCTTCGGGAAGCTATCCACAATAATGCGTGCATTACTGCTGGTTACAATTACATCGCTGAGCGCTTTAATACCGGCACTGCAGTTGATATAACTCACCACTACATGATCAGGATGTTGCTCTTTAAACTTTTGAAACAAAGGTGGCGGGCAGCTATCACTCAATGAGCATCCTGCTTTAAAATCAGGGATCACCACTTTTTTTGTTGGATTCAAAATTTTTGCGGTCTCTGCCATAAAATGAACACCGGCAAAAACAATCATGTCCGCGTCAGTTTTCTCAGCCTCCTGTGCCAAACCCAAACTGTCGCCGATATAATCCGCTATATCCTGGATATCCGGCTCCTGGTAATAGTGTGCCAGGATAACTGCATTCTTCTCCTTCTTCAACTTGTTGATCTCTTCGAAAAGATCCAAAGTCGGATCCACATCAACATCCAAAAAACCTTTGGCTTCCAGTTCCTGTTTTGCGTTTTCCAATACTCCTGCTTCCATGCTGTAAAAGTTTTAAATCCGGTGCAATGATACGTTGCAACTTGAAATTTTTTGAAAGAATTTTTGCTGCCCTCTCTTTTGTTCTAATAATAATTATATATATATTTTTAAAAAGAAAACTTATTATTATTAGCAGTGTGAATTAGTGGATAACTCGTAATTCACATTTATTACAAAATTAAAAGTTTATTGTTTTCCACAGTAAATCAATAGTAATTCACATAAGCATTTAGTGCCTGCTCTCATTCCAGGCCGGTTATGCACAAAAATGTGGATTATGCATTCTTAACAAAAATTCAGTTCATTTTAATTTTACATTGTGTTAATATCTGAGGTATAATTTTAGTGAAACTAACTTTTTGAAGAACCTCACTGGTCTGATGACATTTTACGACCTAATAATCACATTTCATATAAACGTTCCACAGGGGGATATCCACATTTTTGAAGGCCTATTAACATATCTTTGGGGAGAAATAGTGTTATAAACGCCTCTTTTTAATGATGATTGTTTTTAAAATGGCCGGTTTATACACGTGCTTGTGCAAAGGCGTTTTTATTTTAATCCGTAAACCCGGTTGTTTTATACAACCCTCCTGTTCATAAACAGGGTAAATGTTTCAAAAATTGAGTATGAAGAAGTTACTTGTTATTTTTTCGGTGCTGTTGTTTTCATTTTTTGCAAAGGCCGATGAAGGAATGTGGTTACCCCAGCTGCTGGATGCACTGAATGAGAAAAGAATGAAGTCGCTGGGCATGAAAATGGATGCCAGTGATATCTATGATGTGAATAAAGGCAGTCTTAAAGATGCTATTGTAAGTTTTGGAGGTTTTTGCACCGGTGAGGTGATCTCAGATCAGGGTTTGGTGTTAACCAATCATCACTGCGGATTTGATGCTATCCAAAATCATTCAACCCTCGATCATAATTTTATAAGAGATGGATTCTGGGCAAAGTCAAATGCAGAAGAGCTACCCAATGTAGGTTTGTTTGTAACTTTTATTGTAAGAATAGAAGATGTGACGGATGCGGTGTTGAAAAATGTGAATAATTCCCTGGCGGAAAACATGCGCCAGTCGTTGGTAGACAAAAATGCCAACCAAAGATTAAAGGAAGTAAAAAAGGAAACTTACCAGGGGGCATTTATACGTCCTTTTTTTGAGGGTAATAAATATTACCTGTTTATAACTGAAACATATAATGATGTGCGCCTGGTAGGTGCACCACCATCATCAATAGGAAATTTTGGAAAAGATACGGACAACTGGATGTGGCCCCGGCATACCGGTGATTTCAGTATGTTCAGGATCTATGCGGGTAAAGACAACAAACCAGCACCCTATTCACCCGATAACGTGCCTTATAAACCCAAAAAGTCTTTATCTATTGCTATGAATGGCATGAAGGAAGGAGACTTTACGATGGTTTTTGGATTTCCCGGGCGCACTACAGAATATTTACCTAGCGAAGCCGTGAACCAGATCATGACAGTAAATGATCCTGCTAAAATTTCGATAAGAGATAAGGCCCTCGCCGTTATTGATCGATATATGCGTTCGGACGAAGCGATCAAAATTCAGTACGCATCCAAGTATGCAAGTATTAGTAATGCCTGGAAAAAATGGCAGGGCGAAGTTTTAGGACTAACGAATACCAATGCAGTAGGCAAAAAACAAAAATATGAAGCCGAATACACCCGGTTGTTGAATAATAACCCGGCACTAAAAGCCAATTACGGTACCGTGCTCGACCAGCTCAATGATGGGTATAAAAAAATAAAAAATTTCGCGCTAACGCGCGATTATTATCTCGAAACTACCAGCAAGATTGAATTGTTCACTGTTGTTCAAAGAATACGGGCCTTGCACTCTAAAATAAATAAACCTGAATATGCAGAAGCATTGATTGCCGAAATTAAATGGATGGACAATTATTTAAAGGAGATGAATATTACAGTGGATAAAGACATATTTGCTGCCATGATGCAACTCTATCTCGAACAGCCATCGGAATACATAGCACCGCGGGCAAAAGAAGAATTTGCAAAGTTTAAGGACTATAAAGCCTGGGCAGATGATTTATATAGTAAAAGCATCTTTGCTGTTCAGGAAAAAATAAAGGATTTACTAAGTAAGGAGCCCGGAAAATTATTTGAAGCACTGACTACGGATCAGGGCGCACAATTGGTTTTGTCGATTTCTAATTTGTATGATAATAAGGTGGCCCCTGAATTAAACAAAATCCAAACCTCCATTAATCAGCTACAACGGCTGTATATGAAAGCACAGATGGAAGTGTTTACCAACAAAACATTTTATCCCGATGCCAACAGCACTTTAAGAGTAGCTTTTGGAAATGTTAACGGCTACTCCTCTCCCACAGGAAAAAAATATGAATACTATACTTACCTCGACGGAGTAATGGAAAAGTACAAACCCGGCGATTATGAATTTGATGTGCCTGAAAAATTGCGTGAGCTCTATCAAAAAAAAGATTACGGGAAGTATGGAGCCAACGGAAAAATGCCCGTTTGTTTTATAGCATCCAATCATACCACCGGAGGTAATAGTGGCAGCCCGGCACTGGACGCGCATGGCAACCTGGTGGGCTTAAATTTTGACCGGGTTTGGGAAGGCACTATGAGTGATGTGAATTACGATCCTTCCATTTGCCGGAATATTATGGTAGATATAAGATATGTATTGTTTATTGTAGACAAGTTTGCAGGCGCCGGGCATTTGGTGAATGAAATGAAGCTGGTGTATCCGAAAAAAACGAATTGATAATTTAAACACCCCTGAAAGGCGTTAATATTAATAACCCCGGGCAAAACAGGATTATTAAGTTAAAGTCCGTAGGACCTCTGAGCTTATTAAATAGTTCAAAAAAATAAACCACCGAATTTTAGTTAACTTTAAGAAACTAAAAAATACAAACTATGGTAAACAATAAGCACATAGCCACTTTTATACTGGGTGCGCTGGCAGGACTGGCGGCTGGTAAGTACGCCAGCATGAGTGATGAAGAAAAGGAAAAACTGATGGCTAACCTTAAAGAAAAGGCCAATAACTTAAAAGAAGATGCAGTAAAAACAGCCGGGCAGGCGAAGGACTATTTTTCCGAACTGACTACCAAAGGAACCGATGCAATAAAAGAGCATTTTCCCGGTGCCGAAAAGTGGATGAACGATATTTTTGGTAATAAAGAAACAACAGCAGCAACAGATACCGAACCAGAGCCACCCAAGAGTTAGCAAGAACTATTTATAAAAGCTGGTTTGGGTTGGGGATCAGCTTTAAAATTTTATGCAGGTTTTCCTGGTAATGCTTTTTATCGAGCTTATAATAAAAAGCTCCTTTTTTAGAATTGCTTTTATCTTTTTCCTTTTGTTTAACCAGGAGTTTTGTAGACAACATTTTGCGACTAAAATTACCTTTGTCAAAACTGGTATCAAAAACATCCTCGAAAAGGCTTTGCAATAGGGGAAGTGTAAATTTCTCCGGCAACAACTCAAATAAAATAGTATGAGAAGCAGCTTTGTACTGTAATTTCTTCTGCGCCAGGTGCACCATATCGTTATGGTCGAATATCAGGTTGGGAAACTCCTTTATATTAAACCATTGTGCTTCAAAGTCGGTGTTGATCGACTCTTTATACTTATTGATATCTATCAGTGCAAAATAAGCAACTGATATAGTTCTTTGTACCGGGTCTCTGTCCGGAGAAGAAAATGTTTGATATTGCTCCAGGTAAATTCCTTCCAAACCTGTAAGGCTTTTCAGGATACGATTGGCGGCAGTTTCAGCACTTTCATTATCGTTTACGAAACCACCCATTAAACTCCACTTACCTTTTTCGGGTTCCAGTCCACGCTTTACCAATAATATTTTCAGCCTTGTTCCGTCAAAGCCAAAAACAATACAGTCTACAGCTACGGTAAACTTGGTGATGTGTTGATATCTTTTCTCCTTAGTCAAAGCATGAATGGATTAAAGGTTATAAAGAATATGAAAGTAAAAATAAAAGACAAAAATAAAAGATTTTATTTGTCATAAAAACAATTAAATTTGATTTACTTGTTTAACGAATTGCCCGGTGCTAAAATAAAGAATGCATCAACTACTTAAAACAAAACCACACTATGCGGAGAAATATTTTTCTGTTACTGGCATTAGCGATTGGGATTAATACGCAGGCTCAGGATAAGACATTTGTAGTTTCGGTGAATAAACCCATAGCTCCCATTCAGCCTACCATGTGGGGAGTTTTTTTTGAAGATATCAATTTTGGGGCTGATGGAGGTATTTATGCAGAGTTGGTTAAAAACCGATCTTTTGAGTTTACTAAACCATTGATGGGCTGGAAGGTAGATCAGCAGCCGGTTGAGGAGGGAGCGGTATTAATTCAAAACAGGGGAATGGCGAATACAGCAAATCCGCGTTTTGCAAGAATAACCGTAAATAATCGTAATAAGGGAACACTTTCTTTAACCAATGAAGGATTTAGAGGAATGGGTATTAAGAAGGGTTTGCGTTATGATTTTTCTGTTTTATACAGGTCGATATCGGGTAAGGTAAAACTGTATGTAGAGTTACTGAATGCGAATAAAGAAATTATAGGCAGTACATCTGTTGTTCCGGGTCAAGTGAAGGACTGGTCGAAACTGACTGCCAGCTTTTCTACCGGTCAAACCGAAGAAAAAGGATCAATGCGGCTGACTTTTGAAGGGAACGGCATTATCGACCTCGATATGATCTCTCTTTTTCCCGGAGACACCTGGAAAAATCGCCCGGGAGGTATGAGAGCTGATATGGTACAGATGCTCGCAGATATGAAGCCCGGTTTTATACGCTTTCCCGGAGGCTGTATTGTAGAAGGGTATGATCTTGCACAAAGATACCAGTGGAAGAAAACAGTAGGTCCGCTGGAAGAAAGGCAATTATTAATTAACCGCTGGAACTATGAATTTGCACACCGCCCGGCGCCTGATTATTTCCAGACTTTTGGGTTGGGATTTTTTGAATATTTCCAGTTGTGTTCTGATATAGGTGCTGAGCCCTTACCTATTTTAAATTGTGGTATGGCCTGCCAGTTCAACTCTGGTGAAGTAGTACCATTAGACCAGATACAACCTTACATAGAAGACGCATTAGATTTAGTAGAATTTGCAAACGGCGCTATAACCACTCGATGGGGGAAACTGCGTGCCCAAATGGGACATCCCGAACCCTTTCATTTAAAAATGCTGGGAGTAGGCAATGAAAACTGGGGACCACAATATCTCGACAGGTTCAAGGTATTTCAAAAGGCTTTGAAGGAAAAACATCCCGAAATTAAATTAATCGCCAGTTCGGGCACCGACCCTGTGGGCGAAAGGTTTAACTTATTGAATACAGAACTGCGTGCACTGAATACAGATTTTATAGATGAGCATTATTACCGTCCACCTCAATTCTTTTTCAGCAATATCAACAGATATGATAATTATCCAAGAAACGGGTCGAAGGTTTTTGCCGGTGAATATGCATCGCATGTTCCCAATACGAATGGCGCAGTAAAAAGTAATTGGCTGGCGGCACTTTCCGAGGCGGCATTTTTAACAGGCCTTGAACGTAATGCAGAAGTGGTACAAATGGCTTCTTATGCACCGTTGTTTGCACACTATGATGGCTGGCAATGGGCGCCTGATCTGATATGGGTGAATAATCTCAAAATAGTGGGTTCGCCCAGTTACCATGTACAGAAACTATATTCTGTTAATAAAGGAACAACTGTAATACCAATTGAGAGAGATAATAAAATTATAGATGGTAAAGACAGCTTATATGCTACAGCTGCTATTGATGCCGCCTCAAAAGAAATCATTGTAAAAATTGTGAATGCACTACCAGGTGAACAAAAGATTTCGTTGACTTTTGAAGGGATAAAAAAACTGGCGGCTAGCGGTGTTCATACCGTTTTACAAAATGACGATTTAAATAAGATCAATACTATTGCAGATCCTGATGCTATTGCTCCCAAAGCAACCAACATTAAAATATCAGGTAAAAAGCAGTCAATAGCTGTTAAAGGATATTCTTTTAATGTGATCAGAATAAAATACTCTTAATAGGTATTCCATAAAAAAGTAAAACCCACGCCAGACGTGGGTTTTACTTTTTAACAGGCTTCTTCAAGAACCGCTTCTTTATTCTCTTCTACATTGATATGGTATTCTTTTAGAGGCATCATTTTTTTGATCAGGAAAAAACCGGCCAGTGCCGCTGCAATAAACAGCACATCAGTCAACCACAAATAATAATATCCGTATGATTCAATTATTTTAGTTGAAAGGAACGGTGTAATAATAAATGCCATCGAAAATCCAAGCGAATTCAGCGCCATATAAGATCCTTTGTTATGAGCGCCTGCCCGTAAAGCTCCTACTGTTGAGGTAAAAGGGAGCACCAATATTTCAGATAAACTGATTAATGAAATAGCCAGATACAAAGCCCACAACTCTGTGGTAATAAGATAAATAACGAAACCGGGAATAATAAAAAGGGTTCCCAGTATAATACTGTTATAAATGGAAAAGCGTTTTTGAACAATACTTACTATAACCATTTCGGTAAGTACAATAATAAACCCGCTGTATCCCATCAATGTACCAATAGCCTCTTTACTCATACCTGCTTTTTCATCGAAAAACAAAGGCATGGCGTTGAGCAACTGACAAAAAGGAATAAAGTACAGCATGCATATAAAAGCAAAAAACAGGTAGGGCTTATCCCGGTACGCCGAAACAGCTTTTTTATTATTTTCAGCAGGCAATACACCAACAGTAGATTTAACCTTCTGTCCTTTTCGGTTATTGAAATAGCCATAGAAAAGTATAGCTGCTATAAAGCAACCAATGGCGTTACCCCAGAATAATAAATCGTAAGAGATAGCAGCCAGTAGACCACCCAAAAAAGGGCCAAATGAAAAGCCAAGATTAATGGCCATCCTGTTTAATGAAAAAGCACGTGTTAAATTCTCGGGTTTGGCATAACTGGTAATTGCAGCAGAGTTGGCCGGCCTGAAAAGATCGGCTATAAACGACAGGGTAAAAATACCAGCGGAGAGTGCCTCTACCGTATGTAATTTTCCGATTAAGATATACAGCGGGGCTGCCATGAACAGGCTCAGGCATTGTACCTTAAAACTACCGAATTTATCGGTGAGCCATCCACCAGCTATATTTCCTAACAGGGAGCCCAATCCAAAAAAGCTCAAGACGATACCAGTTTCTTCTAAAGAAAAATGCAGGTGATCGCGCATATAGATAGCCATAAATGGAAGCACCATGGCACCCGTTCTGTTGATCAGCATTACCAGTGCCAGCATCCAGGCCGGCGTTGATAAACCCCGGTAGGAGTCTACATATAATTTAAAAAATTTCCTTGTTCTCATTCGTAATGGTTATTGATTTTAGTCGAATACCCGCCCGGATGACCCGTTCGGACGGGGTACCTTTGTTGATTAAATTTTCATTACCCCGTGTGATAAAAATGAAAATTTTAATCATGTCGGTTTTATTGCGGTTCTTTCTATAGCATTAAAAAAGCCCGGTACGTTGACGGTACCGGGCTTTAACTATAAATGTTTTTATAATTAAGAGTTCATACTCGCCAAAAATTCTTCGTTGCTCTTGGTTCCTTTCATACGCTTCAATAATTCCGACATCGCCTCTTCTGTTTTCATCTCAGCCAGGTAAACGCGCAGTAAATTCATTCTTTGCAGCACATCTCTGTCTAATAACAGGTCATCACGGCGTGTGGACGAAGCGGTCAGATCAATTGCAGGATAGATACGCTTATTAGCTAATCTTCGGTCTAACTGAAGTTCCATGTTACCGGTACCTTTAAATTCTTCAAAGATCACCTCATCCATTTTACTTCCGGTATCGATCAGTGCGGTGGCCAGAATGGTTAAGGATCCGCCATTTTCAATTTTACGGGCGGCACCAAAAAACTGTTTAGGTTTCTGCATCGCATTGGCTTCCACACCACCACTTAATACTTTACCTGAAGCTGGTGATACGGTATTATGTGCACGTGCCAAACGTGTAATAGAATCTAAAAGAATAATTACATCATGTCCGCACTCTACCAGCCTTTTTGCTTTTTGCAGGGCTACTGTAGATACCTTAACGTGTTTTTCAGCCGGCTCGTCAAAAGTAGAAGCAATTACCTCTGCTTTTACGCTTCTTTCCATATCCGTTACCTCTTCCGGCCTTTCGTCTACCAGCACTACCATCAGGTAACATTCTGGATGGTTTTCTGCAATAGCATTGGCTACGGCTTTCAACAACATCGTTTTACCGGTTTTAGGTTGTGCTACGATCAACCCACGCTGACCTTTACCGATCGGTGTGAATAAATCGATGATACGTGTTGACAGGTCAGACGGACGTGTAAACAGGTTCAGTTTCTCGTATGGGAATAATGGGGTTAAGTAGTCAAATGGTACCCGATCACGCACTTCTTCCGGGCTTTTACCATTGATCGTATCTACTTTTAACAGCGCAAAATATTTTTCACCTTCCCGGGGCGGACGTACAGCTCCATGTACTGTATCACCGGTTTTTAAACCGAATAATTTAATCTGCGATGGAGACACATAAACATCATCGGGGCTGGAAAGATAATTGTAGTCTGACGACCTTAAAAAGCCATAACCGTCCGGCATCATTTCCAATACACCTTCGCTTAAAATAACACCATCAAACTCTACGTTAAAGGCGGTTTCTTTTTCTTTTCTCGGGCTAAAGCTTTTAACAATAGGTTCTTCTATTACCACAGGTGCCGGGTTGGCAAATTTTTCCGTGGCTTTAAAAGCCTGCTCGATAAAAGAAGCGGTAGCAGGATCGAGGCTAAATTCGTCTTTATCAGCAGCAGACTCTTCAGTGTACTCTTCAACACCTTTATCCACATCAAAAAGATCGCCGCTTTCAGCAGATTCCTCTTTTTTAGCCGCAGCTTTTTTCTTTTTAGCAGGAGCTTTAGCTTTTTTAGCGGGAGCTTTAGCTTTCTCAGCTGAGGTTACTTTGGACTTCTCCTCTTTTTCTTCAACTCCATCATCTTCAACAAAAGCCTCCTCGGTTCCTATTGAAGTAGTAGCTTTCACAATACGTTTTCTTTTAGGTTTAGCTTCCGTAGAGGTGGTTTTAGATCCTGCTATAGCCTGGTTATCTAAAATCTGGTAAATAAGGGTTTGCTTATCTAATTTCTTCGCATCAGGAATATTTAACTGCTCGGCAATATCCAACAGTTCCGGAACGAGCATGTCGTTCAATTGTAAAATATCATACATAAGGGTAATCTTAATTAATCAAATACCGGCTTTAGCATGCTGATTAACAAAAAAAATAATTGAAATTGTTTTTTGGTGAACTCTTATTGAAATGAAAATCAATAATTAGCAGAGATGATCACAAGCCTTCGGGTCATTTCTTCTGCGAAATTAGGGAGAAATCAACAACCTTCAAAAATTTTTAATTGTTAAAAATCCGTCATTATTGATGTTTAACACACTGGAAGGAAAGTCCCGGGCACTTAAAAACTGCAGTTTGCTTATTGCCTGCCTGCCCGAATCGGTTGCCGGGTGAGATGTATTGCCTGGCTTTTGGATAACCGGAACAACAGAACCTTTTACAAAATGTCCCTTTTTATTAAGGTAAACCTTTAGCAAAGGAGCATACCCCATCGGTCCGTGTAAAGACATATTACCATAGGTAGCAAAATTTCCCAGGCTATACGCAATCAGTTTATCCTTATAAATTTCCATTCCCCGGGTTACATGCGGCCCGCTGCCAACTACGAGGTCTGCACCCTCATCAATACAATGGTGTGCCATTTCATATACATTACCACGACTTTCGTTAAAGCTGGTTTCCTGCTTTCTTAAAACAGCTTCTGCATGAACGCCCTCTGCCCCGCCATGAAAAAATATAACTACGATTTCGGCTAATTCTTTGGCTTCTTTAATAACAGAACTTATTTTTCTGTAATCATTTATATAAACGTGCCGCCCACCATGTCCTACGCCAATAAAAGCCAGGGTTAAATTGTCTTTTCGCAACAGGGCTATTTCACAATCATTTTTAAGGCCGGAAAATGCAATTCCCTGTTCTTCCAACGCTTTTTTGGTTTGTAAAATGCCTTCGTCTCCAAAATCGCCGCTGTGATTGTTAGCAATACTCAAAAAATCGAACCCCGCGTCTTTAAAATAGGCGGCGAAATGCAGAGGCATCCTGAAAGCGTGGCAGTTATTCCCGGTTTTACATTTTTTGGTAACTGTAGTAGAGTCGGCAATAACCCCCTCCAGGTTACCAATGGTAATATCAGCATTACGAAGTGTATCTTTTAGCTGCTCCAGGATATTTCGTCCGGGCAACCTGTCGGAATTAGGATAGTTGCTGCCTAACATCATATCCCCTACAGCAATAATGCTGATGAGCGAGTCTTTCTCCTGGCTGGGTTTTGTAGCGGCCAACAGGGGCGCCTTGGGATACTGGGAACAGGAGCACCAAAAAAATATCAGAAGTAAAAAAGCAGCGTTTCTCATAACAGCACAACAAAATTACGATAGAAGTATATCTGTCATATATTTTCTGTTTGAAGAAATTAAAAATTTTTTGGCATTTTATAGCGGAAACAGGTATACGGCCTGCTCATCTTATCTTTGCAGCCCTAAATAAAGTGAGATGTTTAACAAAAGGATCAAAATTAAAACGCTTTTGGCGCAAGATCCCGATAGCTATCGGGAGCAGGAGGTAACGGTAATGGGTTGGGTACGCACTTTTCGTAACAACCAGTTTATAGCTTTAAATGACGGAAGCACGAATACCAATTTGCAGGTTGTGGCCGAACTCGGAAAGTTTGATGAGTCTCTTTTGAAAAGGATCACTACCTCAGCTTCTTTAAAAGTTACAGGAGCAATTGTTCCATCTTTAGGAAAGGGGCAGACGATGGAACTCAAAGCGGCTTCGATCGAAATACTGGGGGATAGTGATGCAGAGGTTTACCCGCTGCAGCCTAAAAAACACTCCCTTGAGTTCTTAAGAGAGAAAGCGCACCTGCGTTTCAGAACCAATACATTTGCTTCTGTTTTCCGTATCAGGCACGCGCTGGCATTTGCGGTTCATAAATTTTTTAATGACAAAGGATTCGTGTATTTACATACGCCCATCATCACGGCAAGCGACGCCGAGGGTGCCGGCGAAATGTTCAGGGTGACTACCCTTCCCTTCGAAAACACACCTAAAAATGATGACGGATCTATTAATTTCAAAGAAGATTTTTTTGGCAGATCGACCAATTTGACGGTAAGCGGCCAGTTAGAAGGTGAATTAGGGGCTACGGCTTTTGGCGAGATTTATACTTTCGGTCCTACTTTCAGGGCAGAAAACAGTAATACCGCACGCCACCTGGCTGAGTTTTGGATGATTGAACCGGAAATGGCTTTTTACGACCTGGAGGACAATGCCAACCTTGCAGAGGAGTTTATTAAGTACATTATTCGTTATGTATTGGAGAACAACCGGGAAGACCTCGACTTTTTAGCGTCAAGGCTGGCAGAAGAGGAAAAGCAATTACCCCAGGATAAGCGCAGTGAAATGGGCCTGATCGAGAAACTGGAATTTGTAATTAACAATGAGTTTCAACGACTGACTTATACCGAGGCAATAGATATATTGGCTAATAGCAACCACAATAAAAAGAAGAAATTCCAATACCCGATTACCGGTTGGGGAATGGATCTGCAAAGTGAGCATGAGCGTTACCTGGTGGAAAAGCATTTTAAAAAACCGGTGATATTGACGGACTACCCGGCTGGAATCAAGTCCTTCTATATGCGATTAAACGAGGATGGTAAAACGGTAGCCGCGATGGATATACTGGCGCCAGGTATCGGAGAAATTGTGGGCGGATCACAAAGGGAGGAAAGACTGGATGTGTTGCTCGAAAAAATGAAAGCCATGCATATTCCTATGGAAGAAATGTGGTGGTATGTAGATACCCGCCGTTTTGGTACGGTGCCTCATGCCGGGTTTGGATTGGGCTTTGAAAGGATGATACAGTTTGTTACAGGTATGAGCAATATCCGTGACGTAATTGCCTTCCCCAGAACGCCGAAGAGCGCAGAATTTTAGAATGAATTTTTTTATATCAAAAGCAGCTTCAACCCGGAGCTGCTTTTTTTATGTGCTGTTTTAAAATCTGCAAGTGTAAGCGTGCCGACGGGTAACATCGTCCGCAGTAGCCCGAATAGGCGATTTTAATTTCATTTACAGTTAAATAGATTTGTAAACTCAAGCAATTATTATGAAACAATATTCCTTTTGTTTGCTACTGCTTATTTTTTTAGCTCCTACAGTAAATGCTCAATATCCAGCAACCAGGGTGGTGGATAGCAGCAACACCTATTTCGGAACCACCGTCAGTGACCCCTATCGCTGGCTGGAAGAAGTTAAAAATAAGGAAGTGCAGGACTGGTTTAAAAAGCAATCCGATTACACGAACGAGGTACTCACCAACGCACCGGGAAGAGCAAAGATCGAAGATGAGCTGAGGGAGATAGATAAGATTGTTACTACGAAATATGGAAACCTAAGCAAACGAAATAATACTTACTTCTATATAAAAAGATTACCTGGCGAGAAAGTGGCGAAATATTATTCGCGCGAAGGTGATGCCGGTAAAGAAATCTTACTGTTTGATCCTGAGACTTATATTCCTGGAAAGCTGTTCGAGTTTCTGGCAGAAGTGAGTGACGATGGAAGCAGGGTTCTCTTTAATCTGAGCGAGCAAGGTTCGGAATTGGGAGATATACGCGTGATGGAATTAAAAACAGGGAAGTTTTTGCCTGATATTATACAACATAGTTCAGGCGGATTTAAAGACGGCAGTAACAGCGAAATCATATATGGCCAGGCAAAAAGCTACGACACGCATGATCCTGAAGTATGGTTAAATACACCGTGTAAAATACATGTAATAGGCACAACACCGGCAAAGGACAGAGTGATGGTAAGCCGTGCTAAAAATCCCGAACTAGGTTTTTTACCCTCCGAATTTCCCAATTTTATCGAGTTTAAAAACTGCCCCTATGTTTTTGTAAGCAAAGTATCGGTCGAAAATTACCAGGAAATATTTTATGCGCCTAAAGCTGATTTTTATAAAGAAAAAATAAACTGGACCCCCCTTTGCACTAAAGCTGATGAAGTATGGAACTTTTATGTAAACGGAAAAGACCTTTTCTTTTTAACCACAAAAGGCAACCCTTTATTCAGTCTTAAAAAAACATCATTGGTGGCGCCCGATCTGGATGTTGCTAAAGTGCTGTTGGCTGGCGCCGGAGACTGGAAGTTAGCTTCAGTAGAACAGGCAAAAGACTTTTTAATTGTTCAAAAAAGTAAAAACGGGTTGATTGATGAAGTCGTTTTTTATGACCAGAAAACAGGAAAGCAATCGGGTCTTAGTGCACCACTTACCGGCAACGTAACAGCTTACCCGTTAAGTCCTGATTTAAATGAGATAGCCGTGATCAATCTGGGATGGAATATACCCTTAAATGTATATCGCTATAATATAGCCACCCAAACATTCGACAAGGGCCCCTTTCACATGCAAACACCTTTTCCTAATTTAAAGAATATCGTTTTTGAAGAGCTTGAAGTACCTTCTTATGATGGAACGCTGGTGCCTTTGAGTATTGTTTACGATAAAACAAAACTCAAAAAGGATGGCAGCAATATTTGTTTTATGCAGGGTTATGGATCGTACGGCATGTCGGCTTATACGCCTTATTTTAGTCCCCGCTCTTTACCGCTGATTAATCGTGGCGCTGTATTGGCCTTTTCCCATGTAAGAGGCGGTGGAGAGAAAGGCCGGGATTGGTATCTGGCCGGTAAAAAAATGACCAAGCCCAATACCTGGAAGGATTTTAACGCCTGTGCAGAGTATCTCATCAAACAGAACTACACATCAGCGGCGAAGTTTGCTGTTAGCGGAGCGAGCGCCGGTGGTATCTTAATTGGAAGAGCCATAACCGAGCGGCCCGATCTTTATCAATGTGCGATACCCAAAGTAGGCTGCCTGAATGCGCTTCGCATGGAATTTTCGCCCAACGGTCCCGCTAATATACCCGAGTTTGGAACCGTAAAAGATCCTGCAGAGTTTAAAGCCCTATTGGAAATGGACGCTTACCAGCATATAAAGAAGGGAGAAAAATATCCTGCACAATTAATCACTACCGGGTTTAACGATCCGCGGGTTGAGAGTTATATACCGGCAAAATTTGCCGCAAAGATGCAGGCAGAAAATGGGTCTTCGTACCCCGTGTTATTAGATGTTGATTACAAAGCCGGGCATTTTGGCGGAAGCACTGTTGATGAGCAGATACAGCAGGCGGCTAAAGAGTACGCGTTTATATTATGGCAATGTAAGTTTAAAGAGTAGCTGCAATAGAAATGGGTGCCGGCAGTACCGGCACTCCCAATAAAAGCCGTTTATTTTAATTTTTCCTTAAAAAAATCAATAGTCCTTTTCCAGGCCAGTTCTGCGGCTGCTTTATCATAGCGCGGAGTAGTGTCATTATGAAAGCCATGATTAACCTTCGGATACATATACATGGTATACGTTTTATTGTTTTCTTTCAATGCGGCTTCATAAGCAGGCCAACCTTCATTCACCCGGGTATCCAGCTCAGCATAATGAATTAATAAAGGCGCCTTAATTTTTGGAACATCATCGGCCGAAGGTTGTCCTCCATAAAAAGGAACTGCCGCATTTAGTGTATTGATCTTTACTGCCATCATATTGGCGATCCATCCTCCAAAGCAAAAGCCCACAACGCCAACTTTTCCATTACAATGCTTATCGTTTTTCAGGTAGTCATAAGCTGCTATAAAATCTTCCAGCATTTCGTTCCTGTCCCGCTTGGCCTGTAACTCACGCCCTGCGTCATCTGTACCCGGATATCCGCCCAGTGGCGTAAGTGCGTCTGGTGCTAAGGCTATAAAACCTGCAAGGGCAGCCCGTCTTGCCACATCTTCAATATGCGGGTTAAGTCCCCTGTTTTCATGTACCACCACTACCCCTCCTAATTTTCCTTTGTTGTCAGCAGGCATGCAAAGCAAACCTTTTATGATACCACCACCTTTGGGCGATTGGTACTCAATATACTCAGACTTGATACGCGGATCTTCCGGAGCGATCTGTACCTGGCCTTTATAATCGGGCATTAAAAAACTCATGAGAGAAGTAACTGTTAACCCACCTACCGCGTAAATAGAAAGCTTCTGTACAAAGTCACGGCGATTAATACGGTTATGGGCATAATCATCATAAAGGTCAAAAACGGCTTGTTGAACATCTTCTTTTTTTATAGACATAGGACAAGTTTTAGAGACTATAAATTTATTGTATTTGCATAAAATGAAGGAGATTTATTAAGACCAATACACTTCGATTTCTTTTCGCAGAAGGGCGAAGTGAGTTTGAGAATATAGTAGAGCAAACGTTTGTTCTGCATCTGTCTTGTTATTTTTAATAACTTACCCGTTAAATTTATGCAGTGAAAACAATTGCTTTTAGCCTCAAACCGCTTTTTATCATAACCTGTGCTGTATTTTTTTGTAGCAATGTCTGTGGGTCTACGCCTCGTAACCTGTTACAAAAGCAAGGGAATGAACAGGCCATAAAAGAATCATTGGTGCCCAAAGAAAAATGGATTAGCTATCCACTCTATACTGACCGGGCAGGATGGGATCAATTTTTAGGAACAAACAAAGAAGGAATTATAAAAATTGGCGAAAACTACCTGAAATATGAATGGCAGGTAGTAACAGCAACCGATTACCTGGAGTATTCGCGTAGTGGTTCGCGTGTGATCATGGAGGAGCCCTATAATCAAAATCTTACTGCCATATCTTCTTTGTTCCTGGCAGAAATGGCCGAAGGAAAGGGACGTTTTATGGACCAGCTGATCAACGGGGTTTTTGCGGCCTGTGAAATGACCTCCTGGTCTTTATCTGCACACCTTGCCCTGCAATTAAAGAACAACCGCTTTCCCGATCATAATCAGCAGATCATTGACCTGGTAGCAGGTGACGTAGGTGCTACATTTTCTTGGATCTATTTTTTCCTCAATAAAGAGTTTGACAAAGCCGATCCTTTAATTGCCCAACGACTGAAGTATGAAATACAGAGAAGAATACTGGACCCTTACATGAATCTAAATCATTTTTGGTGGATGGGTTTTGAGATTCGCCCGCCACAAGTGGTGAATAACTGGAATGTTTGGTGCAACAGCAATGTGCTGCAGGCATTTGCTTTAATAGAAGAAGACAAGGACAAGCTTGCCAAAGCTGTTTATAAAACGATGCAGTCCGTTGATATTTTTATTAATTACAACAAAGATGACGGGGCTTGTGAAGAAGGACCCTCTTACTGGGGCCATGCCGCAGGTAAACTTTATGATTATTTGCAGATATTGTCGGATATCACAGGTGGGAAGATCTCTATTTTTAATGAGCCGATCGTCAAAAATATGGGCGAGTATATTTCGCGTAGCTATGTGGGCAACGGCTGGGTGGTAAACTTTGCAGACGCCTCGGCAAAAGGCGGCGGTGATGCACCCCTTATCTATCGCTTTGGTAAGGCCGTACACAGTAAAGAAATGCAATCCTTTGCTGCATACCTGGTACAGCAAAAAAAAGATGACCTTCAGGTAACCGGTGGCCGCGATATGTTTAGAACCTTGCAGAATATAACCTATAATAAAGAGATACCTAATATAACGCCTGCGATGCCGTCGGCGCCATATACCTGGTATCCGCAAACGGAGTTCTGTTATATAAAAAACAAAACCTACTTTTTTGCGGCAAAAGGAGGTTTCAATAATGAAAGCCATAACCACAACGATGTGGGAACATTTTCGTTGTATGCAGACACCATCCCGTTTTTTATAGATGCCGGAGCGGGCACTTATACCCGCCAAACATTTGGCCGTGAACGTTATACTATATGGACCATGCAAAGCAACTACCATAATCTACCCATGATCAATGGTGCGGCACAACAGTTTGGTGCAGCATATAAGTCGCGCAATGCAGATTTTAATGCTGCTGCAAAAAAATTCAGCCTAGGCATAAGCGGGGCTTATAACACCGAAGCTTCAGTGAAAAGCTGGCAACGCAGTTATACATTGTCTGATAAAGGATTGACAATAGAAGATGCTTTTGACCTTACTGCTATAAAAGAACCCACATCCGTTAATTTCCTGGTAGCTGCAAAACCCGTTATTGATAAAGAAGGAATGGTGATGCTTGAAAAAAATAACCAAAAAGTAGCGCTTTACTATTCCAAAAATATTTTTAATGTTTTTACAGATATCATAGCACTCGATGATAAAAGACTGTCTGGTGTTTGGGGAAGTGAAGTATACCGGGTAAGGCTTGTGGTTAAAAAACCCCAGTTAAAAGGCAAGTATACTTATAGGATAACAAAAGTTGCGATGTAATAAAACGCATGTTTAGCTTTTTGATTTGGAGCTGAATTCGCTGGGTGTCATATGAAAATACTTTTTAAACTCGCGGCTGAAGTACTTGCGGTCGTCGTAGCCCACTGCAAATGAAACCTCATTTACCGTCATATCAGCTTTTTGCAGTAAGGTAGCCGCTTTTTTGAACCGTTGCAGTTTTATAAACTCGTTTACCGACATATCGGTCAGCGCCCGTAATTTTTTATAAAGAACCGGCGCACTCATTGCTACTTTTTTAGACAGTAGCTCCACTCCAAATGCAGGATCATCAATATGTTCGTCAATAAGGCCGATCACTTTTTCGATAAAAGCTTTATCCACTGCTGTCATCGTATCTGCCGCTATTACGTTGTCAGCCGGAGCTGGAGCCGTGTCCAGTGTTGTCAACTCTCTCGTAATTTTTTGTTTTAGCTTTTCCTGTGCGGCTAATAAATTGAGCACGCTAAGTGTTAGCACTTTTGTACTAAATGGTTTGGTAAGATAAAGGTCTGCGCCTTGTTCCAGCCCTGTTACCTGCTCATTTTGCGAGCTCTTTGCGGTTAATAAAATTACAGGTATATGACTGGTTCGCTCATCTGTTTTTATTTTTTTACAAAGCGTATAACCATCCATTTCCGGCATCATAACGTCGCTGATAATAATATCAGGAATTTCTGCGCAGGCTAGTTCCCAACCTCCTACCCCATTATATGCGGTAATAATATGATAGCAATGAGAAAGTGTATCTTTTACTAATTGTTTTAACTCAGCATTATCTTCAACCACAAGAACTGTTTTACGGCCTGCATCCGGGGCATCCGTATTGTTTGTTTCAGATGATACTTCAATAGTTGAAACCGGGGTCATACCTGTTGGTGTAGAGGACATAGCCCGTTCTTTAATGATCCCCGGAAATTGCGCGTTGAGAGGAAGCACTACGGTAAACACGGTGTGGCCCGCGATTTCGTTTTTAGCAGGGATGCTCTCCACCGATATGGTTCCCTGGTGCAGTGTTACAATATTTTTTGAAAGCGCCAACCCAATTCCATAGCCCGTATTTTGTAAACCATGATCGGCCACCTGGAAAAAATTAGTAAATAATTTGTCAAGATATTGGGGGGCAATCCCTCGTCCGTTATCAGTAACTTTTATAATCACATCATTAGTGCGGGTAATTACCTGTAATTGAATAAGACCCCCTTCGGGAGTAAATTTGAATGCATTTGCCAACAGGTTAAAAAATACTTTCTCTAATTGCTGTTCATCAAAATTTAACGCAACAAAATCTTCGTCATGCACAAACGACATGTGTATATTTTTGGATTGAGACATCTCTCTGAAACTCTCATATATATCCTGTAAAAACGAAATCAGATTTTGTTTTTTAGGGTTTAACTGAAGATGATTGGTTTCGGCCTTCCTGAAATCCATCAGTTCACCGACAAGATTTAAAAGCCGGTTGGTATTGGATTTTACCTGTGTCAATTGTTGTTCTATGAACGATTCTTTTTTGTTCTTGGAAAGAAGACGTTCTACAGGGGCCATGATCAAAGTAAGGTGGGTGCGAATTTCATGTGAAGCATTGGTGAAAAAGTTAAGCTTGGCCTGGTGCAGCTCGTCTTCTTTTTTCAATACTTCTCTAAGAAAGAAAAAGCGTGCAATAATAAACACTATCGCCGCCGCGGCCAATATGTACAGGCAGTAGGCCCACCAGGTAAGCCAGAAGGGCGGGTTGACCTTTATTTGTAAATAGGCCGTTTTACCCCCAACTCCATCATTGTTGGCCCCGTTAACCACTAACCTGTAACTACCCGGCGGAAGATTGGTATAAGTTGCTGATCCTTCAGATGTTGTTTTCCAGTTCTTATCAAAACCTTCCAGCATGTACCGGTATCGGTTCTTCTTTGTTTTTACATAATTCAGAAGTGCAAAGTCAATCGTAAAATCGTTTTGATCGTGTTTGAAAATTAAGCTGGTTGTAAGGGAAATATTTTGACGCAGCACTTTTTGGGGGTCGTTTATGGCAACTTCCTCGTTATTGAGCTTAAGACTGGTAAAAACAACCGGGGCAATATAGGAGTTCCTGATAATGTCCCGGGGCCTGAAATAAGTAATACCATTATACCCGCCAAAATAAAAAAATGAGTCACTACTTTTTAAGAACGAGTTGTAGTTGAACTCATTGCCTGCGATTCCATCATTTTTGGTATATACCTGGTAGGTATTATTCTGTGGGTGGAAATGAATCAAACCTTTATTGGTACTTAACCATAACGTTTGATCGTCGGTTGAAAGTATACCTAGTATATTGAGTGGAAGCAGAAAACTGTTTGTGTATTTAACCAGCTTCTTTGTTTTTTTATCAAACCTCACCAGGCCTGCGCTGCCGGTACCCATCCATATATTTCCGTTGACATCTTCTGTAAAGCAGTTTACGTACAAAACGCTGTCCACCTCTTTAAATATGTTGCCGGACAGCCGGTATATTCCCGGCGATCCGGCGATCCAGATATTGTTGTCACGATCTCTATAAAGATATCGGCTCACTCCCCTTACGTTTAATAGTGGGGTCTTCTGCATTGTCAATGCAATGCCTTCCCGTTTAAACAGGCGGATGCCTTTGTTAGAGGTTACCCAAAAATTATTGAAAGGGTCTTCCACAATAGAGGTTATTTCATGCTCCGACCTGTTAACTGAATCAATTAGGTACTGCCTGATGGTTTTACTTCCCGGTTGTAAAACATTTAATCCCCCACCATGCGTACCCGCCCAGATATTGCCGTCGGCATCCAGGTAGAGTACTTTCACCAGGTTTGACCCCAAAGTGCCGGCAATGCCCGCACGATTTTTATAATTAGTAAAGCTTTTTGTTGTCCTGTTCAGAAAGTTGATGCCTCCACCTTCTGTGCCGATCCATAAATTATGGTTACGGTCTTCTACTATACTACTGATAACATTGTTACTGATACTATTGGGTTCGCCTGTATTTTGTATAACAGAAAACGGTGTGGAGTAAGCATAGTTAACATTTACGCCGCCAAAGTAGGTTCCCACCCATACAGATTGGTTGGCATCTTTGTAAATAGCGTAAACAGAGTTTTGGCTCAGGCTGGCCTTGTCCTGCGATTTATTAACAATAGTTTGAAAAGAACGGGATACCGGGTTTAGAACACTAATGCCCTCCTGGGTGCCGATCCACAACAAACCATTGTTCCAGGTAAGGCACCGGATATTATTGTTAACCAAACCGAAACTGTTTTTGTCGCCACTTTGGTAGTGGACCGCTTTTTTAGATATAAGGTCGAACTGGTAGATGCCGTTATTGAGCGTACCCACCCAAAGCTGCCGGTTTTCGTCTTGTGCCAAAGCCGTAACAGCATTCGCGTTTGGTGATCCCGATATACTGTTCAAGGGACTAAAGTGTGAAAGCCGGTATCGATTATCTACAGTTTCTATATAAGTGAGGCCTTTATCTGTGCCAACCCACACCCCTTTATTTTTATCTTCAAGAATGGCCCTCACCGAATTTCCTGCCGTTTTGTTTTGAAAAGAAACAGAAGGTGAACCGTTGGGGGGAATCATGTATAAGCCGTTGGCTGAACCCACCCATATCTGTCCCCTAGAATCTTCATAAATACAAAAAACGCTCCCCACCTGGTTAATACCAAACGGGATTCTCTCGAAGCGGTCCAGTTTTACATCATATTTATTCAGACCGGTAGATGTGCCTATCCAAATGATACCTTTTGAATCGGTAAATAAAGAAATGATGTGATTGCCCAATAGTGAACTTGTATCATTGGCATTAGACCTGTAGGTTTTAAATCGTATACCATCATACCGGCAAAGTCCGTCAACAGTGCCAATCCACATAAAACCCAACTTATCCTGGGTAAGAGAAATGGCGCTATAATTAGGAAGGCCCTGTTCAACGGAAAAATGTTGAAAAGACACCGGCTGAGCTGTGAGGGTAATGAAACAAAAACTGTAAAAACACAAAAAAACAAACAATCTGAGCAGCGGCATATAAAGGCTAATTACATATACAAAATAAGCAAAACATTTCAGCGATGAGTAATTATGTGCCCAATTTAAAAAGTATCTTATTTGATAATCAATTAATTAAAACCAGGTTTAAGAAATTCACCCCAAAAACTCGCAAAAATACCCCTACCCAAGCCGGCGAAGCGCACATATTGCACCAGATTGCTTTGCGATACAATTGCAGCGCTTAAACATATTGTACTTCTAAAAAAATCACTACTATGCTATTTAAACGAATGATGCAGGCAATGCCTGTTATCAAGAGGGGACAGTTAGCTTTTATGCTGTTGTTACTGTTACCTTTCACAGCTTTTTCTCAAACCTCGGTGTCGGGTACTGTTGTGGACGAATTTGGTAAACCGGTTGCGGGTGCCTCGGTTCTTATAAAAGAAAAGGCAACAGGTACGTCAACCAATGCAGAGGGAAAATTTACTATTAACGCAAAGGCCGGAGATGTGTTAACCATCAGTTCTGTTGGATTTGAAAAAAAGGATCACAATGTAACCGGTAATGAAAATATAACCATCACATTAAAAGCGTTGGCAGGCTCGCTGGAGGATGTGGTGGTAGTAGGTTATGGAACAAGGAGCAAGAAAGATGTGGGCGGCGCCGTTTTATCTGTTGATGAGAAGCTGTTAAAAGACCGTCCTGTTACCAATACGCTTTCAGCGCTTCAGGGAGCTGCTCCGGGGCTGGTTATTACCCGTACCAACGGGCAGCCGGGTCGTGAAGGCTGGACGGCACGCATCAGGGGTATAACATCTCTTGGAGCCGGTAACGCACCGCTGGTAATTATCGACGGAGTGGAGGGAGACATCAATGCGCTCAACCCCAATGATATACAAAATGTATCCATACTGGAAGATGCGGCATCGGCATCTATTTATGGAGCGAAAGCAGGAGGTGGTGTTATATTGGTAACAACCAAAGGAGGGCGGCCCAACCAGAAAACGACCGTTGACCTCACTTCTATGTATACCTGGCGAACTCCTTATGCCCGGCCGGAACTGATAAGTTCCCGCAGGCAGGCAGAGTTGCAAAATGCGGCGAGAGTTTTTGCCAATGCTAATAAAGATTTTACGGATGAACAGCTGGGTTGGTTTGACGATCCCAACATTAATGATGTATGGAACACCAACACAAATTCCTGGGACTACTATTATAATTACAACCTGGAAGAGCTACTAATGCGGAAGCAAAGCCCCCAAAGAAATATCAACCTTTCAGCGAGCGGTGGTGGCGACAAATCCTCCTTCCTTTTCTCTCTGGGGTATTTAGATCAGCAGGGTGTTTTTAAATTCGGGCCCGACAACTACGATAAGTTTAACGCGCGCATTAACTACAACACCCGTTTTTCAAAAATATTCAGCCTGGATAGCCGTATTTCTCTTTCTAAAGAAGACATACTGGCCCCGCCCATTGGCGTTACAGGCGAGGGATTAATGTATGGTGTATATTCAATACGGGCAGCCCGGAACCCTATTTTTACACCCGGAACTGATGAATCCAGGTATGCGTTTATCGGCACTATTTCTACCGCATATCCGGTATTAAAAGATGGCGGCTATGATAAAGAAAACAAGTATAACGCAAATGGTGTTTTTAGCCTGGCCGCAAAACAAATAGTAAGGGGGTTGGATCTTAAAGCTGTGTACAGTCCCAGCCTGATACTTTCTGACAGGGAAATTTTCAGCCGTACCATTCCCCGCTGGACAATCGACCAGAATAAAAATCCGGTTGCCGGAACGCCGATCAACCAGGTGAACTCGCTTCAAAAAAACAGGCCGTATACCATCAATCAAAACTTTTTTGCAACGGCGGACTACGACTATAAGGTAAACCGGCATAGTTTTCATTTATTGGGCGGTTATGAGTTTAAAGAGTATAAATATGATTATATACAGGCTATACAAAGGGCTTTGTTATTAAACAATTTTCCAACGTTAAACTATACAACTCTTGCTAATGCAGATGTGGGTAATGTGAGTGATAATATTCAGGTAAATACGTGGTTGTCTTATTTTGGCAGGCTTTCTTATAATTATGGAAGCAAATATTACTTCGAGGGAACCTTACGCCAGGATGGAAGCTCCAGGCTGGCTCCGGGTCATAAGTTCCAGACCTTTTATGCAGGAAACGTGTTTTGGAGAGCAACACAGGAAGAATGGTTTAAGAACGCTTTACCCTGGATCAACGAGTTTAAAATAGGTGCGTCTTACGGAACCGCAGGAGGAGCACAAACAGCCGATCCTAATTTAAATAACTACGATTTCCAAAGTCCGCTGGCCAGGGGTTATTATCCCTTCAATGACGCCCGTACGGCTTATTTCTACCAGCCAGGCTTACCGTCCGATAGCAAGGCATGGGAAATCATCAGCACAGCCAATTTTGGTATCGACCTTGAATTGTTGAACAGGAGACTTCGCCTTCATTACGACTACTTCATTAAAAGAAACGACAATGTTTTCGTAGCACAACAGTTGCCGGCTCTTTTAGGAGTTACTCCCAACTCGGCCAACCTTGCTGCTATACAGGTTAAGGGTTGGGGTGTTACCGTTAACTGGAACGATCAGTTTAAAAACGGAAGCTATTTTGTTTCAGCTAACCTTAGCGATGATAAAAATAAGGTGGTTAAATACGACGGGTCTGTGTCTTATGGTGCCGGAATTAATGCCGCACTGCCAGGGATGTCTACCAACTCAATTTTTGGTTACAAAGCCGATGGTTATTTTGATAACCAGCAGGAAGTGGAAAGCGTGCCACGCAGAACTCCGAGTACGGGCGTAGGTGATATTAAATTAATAGATGTAAATAACGATGGGGTAATTACACAGGGAAATAATACCGAAGCCAATCACGGGGACCTGGTGTATCTGGGTAATACGAATTCGAGATACGTTTTTGGATTCAACGCTGGTGTAAACTGGAAAGGGTTTGATATTTCTGTATTATTTAATGGAGTAGGTAAAAGAAGCCTGCTACTGGAATCGTATGCAACAATAGCTTTTTATGACGGATGGCGCATGCCATGGGCCATTCACCAGGATTACTGGACGCCGGAAAATCCTAATGCAAAATTCCCGGCAATCAGGTTTAGCGACAGGGTTAACGATCAGGTATCTTCTCATTGGGTTCAGGATGCCAGCTATATACGCCTGAAGAACTTACAGGTGGGATATACCTTACAAAAGAATGTTCATAAAATGAAAGCTTTGGGGGATATCAGAATCTATTTCTCCGGCCAGGACTTATGGGAAAAAACGGGTATGTGGTATAACTATTTCGACCCCGAAAATACCGACAGGGTTGGTTTCAGCTACCCTATGTGGCGCAGTTACGCTTTAGGACTTAATATTAATTTCTAAACAGACCCCGTTTTTCAACAACATTTAAAAAATAAACAGATGAAAAGTCTATTATATAAAAGATATATCAATGCTTTTTGCGCAGCGTTGTCGATAGGAATATTATTGGGTAGTTGCGTGAAACGATTAGATCAAAATACACAGACATTAATTACTGATCCTATTTTTTGGAAAGACTCTACCGACCTGGTAAGCGCCACCAATTATTTGTATGTAAGCCTGCCCGACTTTGGCGCTGCAACGGAGGAATTGTACAGTGATTTTGCGTTGGATATCCGCACAACAACTGTTAACACTATTAGTGATGGTTCGCGTGTAATACCATCCAGTGACGGACGCTGGAACAATGCTTATATATACATACGTGCGGCAAATAATATCCTTGAGAAATCCGGTGCCATAGCAGATGGCCCTACAAAAACATTTTGTGTGGCGCAGGCAAGATTCTTCAGGGCATTATCTTATTTCAACTTAGTTAAAGCCTATGGCGATGTGCCTTATATTGGAAGAACTATAACCGGAAGAGAGGACGAGGCCCTGTATACCCCCCGCACCGACCGCAGAGCTGTAGTAGATTCTATATATGCAGATCTTGATTTCGCCGCGGCCAACTGCCCGCAGGCCGATCAGTTGCCAGGAACCCCTGCAACAACAGGAAGTGTTGGCCGTGAATACGGACGCATAACCCGCAGCGCTGCACTGGCTTTTAAATCGAGAGTTGCACTATACGAAGGAAGCTGGCATAAGTTCCACGGAGAGCCCGAATTGAAAGGAGCAAAGGACCCCAACAAGCATTTTACAATTGCGAAACAGGCCGCGCAAACCGTAATGACAGAGGCCAAACATAGTTTATATACGAAAGACGGAGCTTTGAGTTTTCAGAACCTCTTCAGGTATCCCGGTGAAACCTACGCCAATAACAAAGAAAATATACTGGTAAGATTATATGGAAAGGACATTACTAATAACGTAAGCAGTAACGGTGGTTATATGCGGTCTTTTTTAACAGATGGCGGAAACGCGGCTACCAGGGCTTTTGTAACGCTCGCATTGTACTCAGACGGGCTGCCCTCGGGAAAATCTCCTCTTGACTCAACCGGAAAAGAAACCGGCCTGCTGACGGATTACCAAAACCGTGATCCCAGATTGGTGCTCACTTTATTTAAAACAGGAGATCCGTACGCATCTATCTCAGGAGGCAATCCGGTATATGGAAATACTTATTATTATCATCAACAAAAATACTGGACCGGCCAGGCAGATTTTTTAGCAAGTCCTAACCTGTTTTTGGATTTTATTGCCATTCGTTATGCAGAGGTATTGCTGAACTATGCCGAAGCCACTTTTGAGCTCAATGGCAGCATTTCCGACGCAGATTTGGATATGTCGGTAAACCTGCTTCGTAAGCGTGCCAGCAACAATGACAATAGTAAGCTGGCCCTGTTAACCAATGCTTTTGTTACAGCAAACGGTTTAAACATGCGGGAAGAGATAAGAAGAGAGCGCTCGGTAGAACTGGCTTATGAAGGGTTCAGGTATTGGGATATTATCAGGTGGAAAACAGCAGAGACTGAGCTTATTAAACCGTTGATTGAGCGTAAATATTTTGAAAATGTAAACTATGGAGGTGCCACCAAACCGGCATTGCTGGGCGGATATGTACTTTTTCAGCCTGCAGATAAAAGAAAGTTTAATGCCCAAAAAGATTATTTATGGCCGATTCCTTCAGCACAGATAGGATTAAGTAATAATACGCTCACTCAAAATCCTAATTGGTAATTTTTAATGATATTGCAAAGAATATCGATTGCGGATCAGCTAAAAAAGGCAGTTTTTTGCTATAAACACAATAACACTATTGAAAAAATGCAGTGTACAAAAATGTTTTTCGGATGGATGATGGTTTCGGTTTTGTTTTCTTGCGGGCCTGCTAAAAATACAGCAGGTTTGCAGGAAGACGGCTTTGTTAAAACAGGCTTATCGAAATCAGAAGAAATGCTTCGGCACATGTTACCGGCAGCCAATAAAAAGTTTTCGGCCCGGACAGGAGCTTATCCGCGAACCACCAACAAGAGTGGAGAGCTGGTAACTACTTCTATGTACGACTGGACGCCCGGCTTTTTTCCGGGTAGCCTTTGGTATGCCTATGAGTATTCAAAGAACGATAGTATGAAGGCCGAAGCGATTAAATGGACAGAAAAGCTGGCGCCGCTACAAACGTTTACACAACACCACGACCTGGGCTTTATGATGTATTGCAGCTATGGCAATGCTTACAGGCTTACAGGCAATGAGGCGTATAAAAAGATCCTGGTTAATTCGGCAAAGGCCTTAAGTACACGTTTTAACCCAACAGCAGGTGTAATCAAGTCATGGAATAGTTTTAAGTCATGGCATGGCAATGCCACGTATTATTTTCCCGTGATCATAGATAATATGATGAACCTGGAACTGTTATTCTTTGCATCGAAAGTATCCGGAGACACCAGTTTCAGGCATATTGCGGTAACTCATGCATTAACCACTATGAAGCACCACTTCAGGCCCGATCACAGCTCCTATCACGTAGTGTGTTATGATTCTACTAACGGCAAAGTTGTAGCAAAAGAAACGGCGCAGGGCTATGCCGATAACTCCACATGGAGCCGGGGACAGGCCTGGGCTATTTATGGCTACACAATGGTATACCGCGAGACGAAAGATCCCCGTTTCTTAGAAATGGCAATTGGCCTCAGCAATTATTTTATCAACAATAAAAGATTGCCGGAGGATTATGTGCCCTATTGGGATTTTAATGCAAACGAGGCGGGCTATACGCCCGGCGTAAAGTCTCACGCGAATAAAATGAGCACTTTGTACCGCGATGCCTCCGCTGCATCCATAACTGCGTCTGCCCTGCTGGAGCTGAGTACTTATGTAAGCGACAATCTATCTAAACAGTATAAAGCGGCTGCTGTAAAGATATTACGGTCATTAAGCAGCGATGCTTATATGGCAAGGCCCGGAACAAATGGTAGTTTTATCATCGAGCATTGCGTGGGTAGCATACCCCATCAGTCAGAAATAGATGCGCCATTGGTATATGCCGACTATTATTATATGGAAGCCTTATTGCGTTATCAGCAATTACAGAAAGGCGGTGTGCTGTTTGCCGGCAACTAAAGCCTGTTTTACTTTACTAAAGGAATTTTAAAAATGACAGATTTTCTAAAGCAACGAGTCCTCCATACTGTTTTTCTATTGCTATTATGTGCAGGTCTTGGTGCTCAAAATAAAACAGTAAGTTCTACCGGTGCGCAGGATCGGGCGTTTTGGATAAAAACATTGCACAAAATAGCCTGGCCGGTAATAGAAAACCTGGCCAATGGCACGCTTGAAAAGAACATGCCATTGGAGAAAGGGCCGCAATACTATCTTACCGCCAATAAGGTTTCTTATCTGGAAGCGGTGGGACGTTGCTTCGCAGGTATTGCTCCCTGGCTTGAGTTGCCGGATGATAATACGGAAGAAGGACTGCTTAGAAAAAAGTATAAGGCAGCAATGGTAAAGGGTTTAACGAGCGCCGCAAATCCACAGAGCCCGGACTATTTAAATTTCAGGGAAGGTGGTCAGCCCATTGTAGATGCCGCATACCTTGCCCATGCTTTTATGCGCGCGCCCAAAGCCTTGTGGGAACCATTGGATACTTTGACCAAGCAACGGTTTGTTGCAGAATTCAAATCGTTGCGTGACCGGACAGGTGCTTATAATAACTGGTTGCTGTTTGCTGCTATGTCCGAGGCTTTTCTTCGTTCCGTAGGTGAGCAGTTCGATCCTGTTCGGATTGATTATGCCTTAAATAAAATGAGGGAATGGTATGTAGGCGATAGCTGGTATAAAGACGGAGATTTATTCAGCATGGACTATTATAACTCGTATGTAATACATCCGATGCTGGTTGACTTGCTGGGTTCTTTAAAAATAAAACCCGTTACAAAATATAATCAAAAAGGCTACAGCGTTAATGAGGCTTACGATCAATCGGTAAAAAGAATGGTGAGGTACGCTGAATACCTGGAGCGTATCATAGCGCCGGATGGCACTTACCCGGCCTATGGGCGGTCTGTAACCTATCGTACTGCAGCCTTTCAGGCATTGGCTCAAACCGCATTAATGCAGCAGCTGCCGGAGTGGGTAAGCCCGGCACAGGTTCGCTGTGCCTTAACAAAGGTGTTTTACAATATGTACGAAGGCAACCAGAATTTTGATAACAAAGGCTGGCTGGTACTTGGTTTTAACGGTCATCAGCCCATGATGGCAGATCAATATACATCTACCGGTAGTTTATATATGGCGTCACTTGGTTTTTTGCCTTTAGGTCTGCCGGCAACAAACAAATTCTGGACAGATGCACCGGCAGACTGGACCAGCAAAAAAGCATGGGGCGGCCTCCCGGTTAAAAAAGATTATAAAGTAGAATATTAAGATGTATTGAAACCGGCTGCCTGCTGTGTATTTTTGGATATATTTGGTGATACTTTTGTTTCATTGCTTGCGTGTGCTGTAGTCTTATCAGGCCCTTTTGCTCAATAAACCCGCAGTTTAAGTATAACTTATAATGGTTAATTGGCGCAAACGGGTACCAAAAAGGTACGCCGGGTAAAAAGAATGAACAGTCAGGTATAATAGAATGAACAATTAACTAATATCTTCGAAGCATCATGAGTTCAAAAAACACATCAAGAAGAAAGTTCTTGAAAAATACAACGATAGCTACTGCTGCTACAGCATTACTGCCAGATTTGCTTTTTGCCAAAAACAGTTTTTTAAGATCCGCAGTTACGGCTCCTTCCGAAAAAGTTAACCTTGCCTGCATTGGTATTGGTAACCGGGGCCAGCAAATAATTGAAGAGTTCGCTAAAACCGGGTTGGCCAATATTGTAGCCTTATGCGATGTGGACATGGGCGCACCCCAGACACAAAAAATAATGGGGCACTTTCCACAGGCCAGGCGCTTCCAGGATTTCAGGCAGATGTTTGACAAAATGGGTAACGAAATAGAAGCGGTTTGTATAGGTACGCCCGATTTTTCGCATTTCCCTATTACCATGATGGCAATGGCCCTGGGCAAACATGTATATGTAGAAAAGCCAATGGCCCGCACTTTCAACGAAGTAGAGTTGATGATGAAAGCTGCGGAGAAATATAATAAAGTGGTTACGCAAATGGGCAACCAGGGTCACTCAGAAGGAAACTACTTCCAGTTTAAAACCTGGACCGAAGCCGGCATTATAAAAGACGTCAATAAGATTGTTGCACACATGAACTCTGCCCGTCGCTGGCATGGATGGGACACCAACATCAAAGCATTCCCTGCGGCAGAATCAGTACCATCAACCCTTGATTGGGATATCTGGCAGATGCAGACTTTTGGACACGACTATAACAAAGATTTTGTAAACGGCCAGTGGCGTTGCTGGTACGATTTCGGTATGGGAGCACTGGGCGATTGGGGTGCGCATTTATTAGATACGGCTCACGAATTTTTAGACCTGGGGCTTCCCACAGAAGTAAAGCCATTGAAGTTAACAGGGCATAATGATTTCTTTTATCCCATGTCCACTACACTTTCTTATAAGTTTCCGAAAAGAGGCAATAAACCCAAGGTTGAAGTGTTGTGGTATGATGGGGTAGACAATCTGCCTCCTATTCCGAAAGGTTATGGTGTTCAGGGATTGGATCCCAATATCCCGCCACCCAGTACCGGAGACATTAAAGGGCCTAAGTTGAACCCGGGCAAGATCATTTATTCTAAGGATCTTATTTTCAAAGGAGGATCTCACGGCAGCACGCTTTCCATTATTCCTGAAGAGAAAGCAAAAGCGATGGCAGCACAATTGCCACAGGTGCCTAAAAGCCCGTCCAACCATTTTAAAAACTTTTTGCTGGCATGTAAGGGCCAGGAAAAAACGCGTTCGCCGTTTGCGGTAGCAGGCCCGTTAAGCCAGGTATTTTGCCTGGGTGTTATCGCACAATGGACAGGGGATAAGATTAAATTCGACCGTGAGAAAAAGATCATCACCAATAATAGAAAAGCGAATGAGCTTTTGGTAGGTCCTCCACCAAGAAAAGGCTGGGAACAATATTATAAGATCTAACAGCTGCATTAGCATAATTCATACAGCATTTATCAATGGGCGCTTCTATATAGAGCGCCCATTCGTTTTTCAAATCGCTTTAGGAGATATTTGATATTGTTAACTATAACAAACCGGCATCAATTTTATTGAAATGCATCCGACTGGTTTTTGAGACACAAACCTCAGCATAGCTCTGGCCAGTGTCTCCACTGGCTGGACGGGGCGGGTAAACTCTGTATAATAATAATTTTGAAACCTGTTTATTATAAAAGTTGATGCGTCATACAGCAAGCTCAACGTTGTATATTTAATTCCGAAGGAATGTAATAATTATAGAAACACAGGCAATAGCAAACAAACCCCGCGAGGGGTGGCATTATTCGGCTACGCCACAAATAGAGCGGCGCATCTTGTTATAGTCAATGATTATCGGCGTTAATATTCGACAGCTTCAGGGTTGAACAAGAAAAACAAAAGGATTGTTTTGGAACAGCGTGACAAATTGTTTTCATCGGAATTTCATATTGGCATTTTATTTTTGTAAGACAGTGCATAACTGCAGATATCTTTAACGGTACAAATTTCCCAATTTTTTCGGGTATGATAAAATTCTTGATGCTTTTATTATTGTTGGCCGGATGGTCCGGAATTTGCAATGCTTCCGGTATCACCATACCTGTAATGGTAACAGATACCCTTCCTGCTAAAAAACTGGCAGATCAAAAGCCGTTAAAAGAAAAAGGAAATGCTCAGGCTAAAACTGTTAAAGCGGTACCCAAGGCAAAAAATCAGGTCAGGCCAAAGGCTATTGGAGTAAAACCGGTTAAAATGAAGCCGATAAAAGTAATAAAGCCTAAGATAAACGGGAAGGGATTTGGAAAGTAGTGTATACCATGAAGCCGACAAAACGAGCATTCCATGCTTTTTTCTTTTTCCTGTTTTCTTTGGCCGCAATGCATGCAGCTGCACAGAAGAATACGGAGATTTCGCCTGTTGATTCATCGGCGACAGCATCTTCTTACACAACATTTACCCTGGCCTCGCTTTTTAGCAGCGGCATTGATTATTTTGGCCAGACTACCGCGCAAACACTTCCCTATATAGCACTGAATGGAACCTTGCGTCTTAAGTATGGTATTTATGCCTCACTTACCGGATTTCATCTTTTTTCAGATAGCGCAGTAGTATCCGCTACAGGCCTGACCGCTGGTTACCAGTTCACTATTGCTCCAAAATTTACCGGGGATATTAGTTATGCTTATACGATTTTTCCCAAACAATCTCCTTTTTTACAGGCATCAAGTCCTCACATGGTTAGCGCGGCGTTTAATTACGAGCACCTGTTGAATACGGGCATTAGCGCAGACTATTCATTTGGCCGGCAACAGGATTTCTTTGTAAGCCTTAGCAATTCGAAAGAATTGGTGCTGAATACAGACCGGGACCGACATATTATTGCTACCACTCCGCAATTAACTATTGTTGCAGGAACACAGCAGTTTTACGAAACCTATCTGGTAGAACGAAAAAACAATGGTAAGGGAAAGGGCGCACCACCTCCCCGCGAGGAAAGCCGCAGTTACAACCAGTTTGGCTTATTATCCTACAACTTTAAACTGCCGTTGTCTTATAACAGGGCTTCTTACCTGGTGGAAGCGGCCTACCAGTTATCATTATTAGGAAACAATGCATCGGAGAGAGCAGGTCAGACGAATTCTTTTTTTACACTTGGATTTTATTATCAATTTTAATAGTGCCGTATGAAAGTGTTAATTGTAGAAGATGAGGCGCTGCTGGCAGAAGAGATAGCTGTTTCGCTGGCAGGAAGACAATTTCAATGTGATATGGCTTCATCAGCTGCAGAAGCGCTTAGCAAAACAGATACCGGTCATTATGAGTTTATATTATTAGATATTGGTTTGCCGGATAAAGACGGGTTTTATCTATTAAAGGAGATCAGGAAAGATCATCCTGAATCAGCTATTATCATTCTTACGGCACGAGGCCAGGTAGAAGACCGGATCAAAGGGCTGGATATGGGTGCAGACGATTATTTATCCAAACCCTTTTCGCTGCTTGAGCTTCAGTCGCGCATGATGGCGATAACCAGGAGAAAATATAACCTCAACGATACACTTACTGTTGTAGGCGCATTTGAACTAGATATCCGTAACCGGCTGATCAGGTATGAAGACCAGGGTGTGGATCTTTCAAAAAAAGAGTTCGACCTGCTGAGTTACCTGGTATTGCATAAAAACAGGCCCTTAAGCAGGCTGCAGTTAAGCGAGCATTTATGGGGCGATTTTTCTGATGAAGGGAATGACTCTAACTATATCGATGTACATATCAAAAACATCAGGAAGAAATTAGGCGCTTACGCTCCGGTAGACTGGCTGGAAACCATAAGAGGCATCGGATATAAAATAAAAATGGAATAATGCGATTGCATACCAAGCTTGCTTTATTTACAACGATCAGTACACTGACCGTGTTAATAATATTTGTGGTATTGCTGCCACAGATAATGCAGCGGGTGGCATTTGCCAATACCAACCACACACTCCTGCAGCAAAAGCAAAAGGTATTGCAGCAAATCAGCGCAACAGGTATTGACTATTATCTCGAAGGTGATGCTTCCTATGGTAGTTACTCCATGCTTAAAGATGAATATATATCGCTGGAGCAGGCTGATACAACTACACTAACCGATACGTTGATAACAGAACAACGACTGGTAGACAGGGATACCATCAATTATCGTATACTGATGCATAGCTTCAGACTAGATGGTCAAAACTATCTTTTAGAAATCGGTAAAAAAACAGCATCAATCAGTGCAGAAGCGGGGGCTTTACAGCAAACCGCCCTATATATTTTATTGCCGCTGGCGCTGGTTATTTTATTGATACAAATCGTTTATAACCGCTACCTGTTAAAACCTTTAGGCTACATTATACGCACCCGTTTACTTAAAGCCAACTTCCCGTTTAATCAACAAGCAGAAAGGCTTAAAAGTACCACCGCAGATTTTTTATATCTCGATAAGAGCATCTCACAGTTGATGCAACAGATCAAAGATGCTTTTGAAAAAGAAAGAGAGTTTAGTTCCAATGCCTCTCATGAGTTGATGACACCGATCAGCATTTTGCAAAGCAAGATTGAGAACCTCATGGAGGATGAAGGTTTAACTGACGAGCAGTATAAAAAACTCGAAGCTACTATGCTGATCATCAGGCGGCTAAAAAAAATTGTAAACGCGCTCTTATTAATATCAAGGGTGGATAATAACCAGTTTGCCGACAAAGATATTTTGACCATTAGGGAAATTGTTGACCAGGTGGTAGAAGAGTTGCAGCATCGTATAGCGCAAAAAGAAATTGTTTTAGATATACAGCTCGCTCCTGTTTCCTTAAAAAACATAAACAGGGATCTGTTGTTCCAGCTATTTTATAATATTATCAATAACGCCATTAAATTCAACAAAACCGGGGGTCGTATAAGTATAACAGACCGGCAGCCAAGCGGTTCGGGCTATATGGTTTTTATAGAAGACTCCGGAATAGGTATTGATGAACAGCAGCTTAAGGAAATTTTTTACCGCTTCAAAAAGGGAACTACCCGGGCCGAAGGTTACGGGCTGGGTTTGGCTATTGTTGACGCTATTGCCAGGCATGAGGGCTTACTGCTCGATGTACAATCACAAAAGCATAAGGGAACCCGCTTCACGGTCACGTTTGGGGAAAAGCATTTGTAAAAAGTCTTCATGAATTTTTCATGTTGCAGGGATATGTTTGTATCACCATTAAACAAAATATCCATGAAACGAATTTTTTATTCCGTATCCTTTTTTACTGTATTGCTGACGGCGGCCTGCTCAAAAAATGATAGCAACAGCAATACTGAAGGCCAGGCGAAAGTACAACTGGTTCTAACCGACGCGCCTGGCCTTAATTATGAAGCCCTTTATCTTGATATAAAGGAGGTGAGTATTAACAACAGTACTGCTGATGATGGCTGGATCTCCTACCCTGTTGCACCCATATTTGCACAACCCATCAACATACTCAATTATCGTAACGGTAAAACCATCGCAATAGGGGATCCTGTTTCTTTGCCCGCGGGTAAGATTGAACAGATCAGGCTCGTGTTAGGTAATAACAATACCATTGTTGTTAATGGCCAAACTGAAAAATTAACTGTTCCTTCAGGTGTGGTTAAAATAAACCTGCACCATGAGCTTTCACCTAATGGAGTGTATAAGATATGGGTAGATTTTGACGCGGCCCGTTCAATAAAAGTACATGAAACCGGAAATGGTAAATACATTATGCGACCTGTTATCAAAGCTTTCGCAGATCAGGCCAACGGTCAGATTAGAGGATATGTAAAACCAGCTGAAGCGGGAGCCTGGGTATATGCCTTACAGGGTGTAGATACGTTGGGCAGCGCCATACCTGCACCAGACGGCTTTTACCAGTTTGTAGGACTCCCATCCGGTAGTTATTCGGTTTCTTTTGATGCAAGTGATGTTTCAGGTTATAAAGATGCTGTAGTCAACAATGTGAACGTTGTTTATGGACAGGTAACAGATGTAGGAACTTTAGCTACTCCCATCGTATTGATTAAATAGTTTTTTTCATGAGGGTTTAGAGTAAATATAAGGGTCCGCTCTGAAAAGGCGGACCCTTTCTTTTTTTGAAGATCGTTACTCAAAAAAATCCAACTCTGCTATCGCCAATACATTGCCTTTAGCGGCAATTTCTTTAGATTCGATTGTTATGTACCGTGCTGATATCGGTGTAGCAAATGGATGCCTGCGTTTGGTAGGATCGTTGATCAGGTTGCCGAATTCAAAGTTGCCTACAATTGTCCAGGTTTTTCCGTCAGTGCTTGACCGTACCACTCCTTTCTCCATCATTCCTTTCTCATTGGCATTTTGTGGAGTATAAGCAAATCCTTTGAGATGATAGATTTTTCCCAGGTCAATAGTAATGTGTTGCGCTGCACCTGTCGCTTCAGAAAGCCAGTAGGTTTTACTGTTGCCATCCAATGCAAGGGCTGCTTTATGGCGGGCCGTTTCGCTGCTTAGGTCAACAACTTTCCAGTCTTTTTTAGCGATGCCTATTACTTCGGCTGCTACACTGCCTGTTTCAGTTTTACTGAACGCAGCGGCTTTCACTTCGCCTTTGCTCATTTGAAATGGCTGTGTATAAAGTCGCGAAGTCTTAGTGGGAGCGCTGCCGTCTGTTGTATAGCGGATCTCTATGCCGGAATTAATATTGGCTGCCGCATTCTCTCCATTATGATTCCAGTTGAAATTGTGCTGCCGGGGAGCAATGCTTACCAAACCGTTAAGATCTGAAGAGATCTGTAATTGAGGTGGCCTTGTTTTATAATAAAAAGCTGCAACCGTACTAATGGCGGGAGCTGCTCTAAGCTGTGTAAAACGTATCCTGAATTTAGAAGCCGTTACTTCGGGAAAACGGAGGATACGTTTATACCCTATATTGGTAGCCATAGCGATCTCCTTCCATTCGTTGCCGATCCAGGCATCTACTGCATGGGCTTCTACTCTTTCACTATGTGTAGTAACCGACTCCTGCAATAAAATACGATTAATCGTAACGGCCTTAGGCGTAGTGATCAGCAGTTCTGCCGTATTGCTCTTTAATACAGAATAGCTATTGGTGTTATTATCTAAAATCTTTGTATCTCCCTTGGCGTTCTTAAAAAGGTTATTACCATAAGTTTCTTTAATGCGCTTGCCTGCATCCAGCAAAGCATTTACATCTCTCTCCGAAAAGCGCCCCTCCCTGTTCGGCGGGATATTTAAAAGGAAAGTTGAATTGCCCCCCACAGAGCGTTCGTATATATCAAATACATCATCGGCGCTTCTTACCTTTTGTTCCGTATCGTCGCGGTAAAACCAGCCCTCTCTTATAGAGGTATTGGTTTCAGCCTGCTGGTAATGAATATACCTGGCATTATACAAATCTTCTCTTTGGCCCAGCGAGGCCTTTGTCATATCCGGAAAATAGTTGGCCGTATCCGGGTTAAACGGGTAGGCAATGGTGTTCCACTCTGTATTCCGGGTACCACCGGCCTCATTACCACACCAGCGAATGTCCTGCTTGCCAAAAACAACAGCGTTAGGAGCCAATGTTTGTATCAACTTTTTCCAGGCCAGGTAGTTATAGGTCTGTCCACCTTTTGTTTTAGGATGGGCGCCATCAAACCACACTTCACTGATCGGTCCGTATTCTGTCAGCAATTCAAAAAGCTGGTTAAGGAAGTACTCATTATAATCATCTACCTTAAATTTAAAAGTGGTTTTATTGGCATAGGGCCGCCCCGGTATACTGCGGGGAATAGTCCTTTCGGTGTACTGGCTGAGATTACCGTATAAGCCTTCAGCGTTTTCTATCTGGAACAGGTCTGCCGGCGATAAATAAATACCCAGCTTCAACCCGTATTTTTTACAGGAGGCAGACAACTCTTTTACAATATCGCCTTTGCCGTTTTGAAAAGCGGTGGACATGATACCATGCTTGGTATACCGGCTTTGCCATAAAACAAAACCGTCATGATGTTTGGCTGTGATGATCACCATCTTCATACCGGCATCTTTCATTACCCGGCACCATTGGTCTGTATCAAGCGTTTTCAGATCAAAGATGGCTGGATCTTCTTTACCGCTGCCCCACTCCATTCTGGTAAAAGAATTCGGCCCAAAATGAATAAACGCAATATATTCATTTCGTAAAGCGGCATATTGATTCGCTGTGGGTACCACATGCACCGCTTTGTTAATGATAGATTCTTTAGTATCGCTATTGAGTATTTCGTAAGTATTTTTCAACGGCATCAAAACACCGTTCGATTGAGCCATAACTGTTGCAGACAGCAGACATACTGTTGCTATGAACGAAAGCGCTTTAAACATGTAGAAGGTTTATTGGATATAAAAAACAAAATTTAATGAACAGGATTATCGGAGGCAGTTTCAGCCACTTCCACTTTCTCTTTGGTGTTGTCTTCGCTCCAGCTGCCTACGGTATGTATGCCCCAGCGGTCTTCACTGGCAAATGCGAAATCAGCGCTGTATTTTTGCGGCACTTTGCCATCGATGAAAGCGCCCCGTTTTACAGAAGGAAATATTTCTTCAAAAGTATACATTGCTGTTAAAGACACTCTTCTATACACATGCGAGCGGGTAATGTCCTGCATGCCGCTGAGCCCTGCGGCACCCATTAGTTCTACAAAGGTCTTTACCGTGTTCTTATGAAAATTAGCTACTCTTTCCCTTTTGTCTTCTATCACTAATCCCTTCGTTAGCTTAGGGTCTTGTGTAGCTACACCTGTAGGGCAACGATTGGTATTGCAAATTAAAGCCTGTATACAACCAACGGCCAGCATCATGGCCCTGGCGCAGTTACAGGCATCTGCGCCCAATGCGGCGGCGCGCGCAATATGAAAGCCGGTCATAATTTTGCCGGAGGCAATAATCTTGATATGATGCCTGATATTTAATCCGCACAATACATCTTCCACAAAAGCCAGACCGTCTAATAATGGAGCTCCCACATAATTGGAAAACTCCTGTGGTGCTGCACCCGTGCCACCCTCGCCACCATCCACGGTGATAAAATCGGGGTAAGTATCCTGGCTGATCATCGCTTTACAAATAGCAATAAACTCACTTTTATGCCCGATGCATAGTTTAAATCCGACGGGCTTGCCTCCGGAGAGGCCTCTTAATTGTTTGATGAATTGAACCAATTCTGTTGGTGAACTGAAAGCCGTATGATAGGGCGGAGATTCTACTGTTATACCTGGTGTAATATGCCTTATCCTTGCTACTTCCGGTGTATTCTTTGCGGCAGGTAAAATACCGCCATGACCGGGCTTGGCTCCCTGCGAAATTTTTATTTCGATCATTTTGACATTAGGTATTTGCGCTTTTTTTGCAAAGAGTTCCGGAGAGAAATTACCCTGCTCATCGCGGCAGCCGAAGTAACCGGTACCTATTTGCCATATCAGGTCGCCGCCCTGATTCAAATGGAAGTCGCTTAATCCGCCTTCTCCGGTATTATGGGCGAATCCACCAATTTTAGCACCGCCATTCATGGCCTCAACAGCATTAGAGCTTAAGGAGCCATAGCTCATCGCAGATATGTTGAGGATGCTGCCATTATAGGGCTGCTTGCAATCTTTATTGCCGAACAATACACGCGGATTATGCTCCAGTGTATTAAATCCTTTGGGAGCAATGGAATGGCAAATCCATTCATAGCCCGGAGCGTATACATCTAACTGTGTTCCGAAGGGCATGGTATCATTATCCTGTTTGGCGCGTTGGTATACGGTAGAGCGATCGATACGGTTTAAGGGCCGCCCATCTATATCCGACTCCACAAAATATTGATAGATCTTGGGACGCAGCTCTTCCATTACATAACGTAAGCGTCCAAACACCGGGTAAATGCGGCGAATACTGTGTTTGGTTTGCACCATATCGTAAAAACCCATGATCGACACTACCAGTACACCCACAAAAAGTACATACCAGTTAATGCTGAAGTAGTAGCCCAATAAAAAAGTAACGACAAGCGATAGCAGGGCTACAATAATAAAAATGCGCCTCATATACAAAACATTTTATATGACGAATGTATCAATTTAAAACAACCTAAAAAATCAATAGGGAATGAATCTTCTTAAAGAAGTTGTTTAGAATATTTAAACACAGAGAAAAACGAGCTTTATGTTATATCGACTTTGCAGGGTTGATCACGGTCAAACAAAAAAACAATATAGGATAACCTGTTTCTTTTGACATTATTGCTATATTCCTATTTTGTCTATTGTGAAATGGTATAATCCAATGCAAAAAGTAAAAAGCACTCCCTACAGAAGTGCTTTTAAAACGGTTGAAAAAGTTTACCAGTGTATTTGCCTGGAAAGAATAAATTCACAAACAATGATCTCAGTATCTAATTCCAAAAAAACAATAGTATATTTCTTTTTGTAAGAGATGCACTTATAGCCTATAAGAGCTCTTTCGGGTTCTCTGCATATTCTATAACTTCTTCTTTTATCACCAAGTTTAGCGATAAAGTCATACGCATCATCAGTAAATTTTTCTGCAGTTATAAGTAACCCTTTCGATTCAACAAACCAGGAAATTTCTGCAATGCTTTCTGCAGCAGACTTTCGAACGATTATTTTCCTGATGCCCACTTTTTGATAAGCGTTTTACTGAAGGTACGAGCCTCTTCCACTGTAAAAGTCTTTTCAGCTTTTCTTTTTATCGCTGCCTTTTTCTGCAAAAGTTGAAAATCCCTTTCGGGTAATAATACATATTTCTTTTTATCAATAATTAAAGACGTCATAACATCTCATTTCTTATAAAGGTACTAAATTGGGCGGAAATGCTCCGTCTGCGAATCAATGCCAGGCCTCCGGTCTCATTTGCGGGAAGAATAAAACATCCTGGATGGAAGGAGAATTGGTTAACATCATTACCAGTCGGTCGATACCAAAACCGATACCTGATGTAGGCGGCATACCATATTCCAGCGCACGTAAAAAGTCGTAGTCGATATACATGGCTTCTTCATCGCCGCGCTCCATCAATTTCGCCTGTTCTTCAAAACGTTCGCGCTGTTCAATAGGATCGTTCAACTCACTATAAGCATTAGCCACTTCTTTACCATTTACCATCAGCTCAAAACGCTCTACCAGGCCTTCTTTGCTGCGATGCTTTTTGGTAAGCGGGCTCATCTCGATAGGATAATCGATAATGAACGTAGGTTGTATATAATGATGCTCACATTTCTCTCCAAAAATCTCATCGATCAGCTTGCCCTTGCCCATGGTTTTATCTACATGAATGCCCAGTTTACCACAAACTTCTTTCAAGCCCTCTTCATTCATCTCGCTTACATCAAAACCGGTATGTTCTTTAATAGCATCGTAGATAGATACTCTTGCAAATGGCGCTTTAAAGGAAATGCTTTTATCTCCAACGATTGCATCTGTGGTTCCGTTTACATCCAGCGCAGCCTTTTCAAGCAACTGCTCGGTGGTTTCCATCATCCAGAAATAATCTTTATAAGCCACATAGAATTCGAGTACCGTAAATTCAGGATTGTGTGTACGGTCCATACCCTCATTGCGGAAGTTGCGGCTAAACTCATATACCCAGTCGAAACCACCCACGATCAGTCTTTTCAGGTACAGCTCATTGGCAATACGCAGGTAAAAAGGAACATCTAAGGCGTTATGATGCGTAACAAAGGGCCTTGCGGCTGCACCACCTGGAATGGCCTGTAAAACCGGCGTATCCACTTCTAATGCGCCCTGCTGGTTTAAAAACTCACGGATAGAGTTCATCAGTTTGGTACGCTTTACAAAAGTATCTCTTACCGAAGGATTGATCACCAGGTCGGCATAGCGCTGGCGGTATTTAAATTCAGGGTCCGTTACTTCATCAAACACATTGCCTTCTTCATCGCGCTTTACAACCGGTAAAGGCTTTAATGATTTAGCCAATAAGGTCAAAGATTGCGTATGCAGGGAGGTCTCTCCGGTTTTGGTTATAAATACATAACCGGTAGCGCCAATAAAGTCGCCCAGGTCTAACCCATGTTTTACCAATACATCCCAAAGGCTTTTATCTTCACCTGGGTATAATTCATCACGCTTCACATATAATTGAAAAATGCCCTGGTTGTCCTGTATTTTAATAAAGAAAACTTTTCCCTTATCATTAATGCTCATGATGCGCCCAGCTACATGCACCTGTGCAAACTGTTCCTTAGTTTCTTCTGTAAAGCTCTTCTTAATATCCGCCGAATAGTGCGATACGGGAAAAAGCTCGGGCGGGTAAGGGTTTACACCGGCTTCTTTAAGTTTTTGCAGTTTCTCTCTTCTTATCTGTTCCTGCTCCGATAATTGTTGTACACTCATAATTTAAAAATTGAAAACATATCCAAATGGTAAATCAAACTACCTTTTGGAGCCGTGCAAAGATACCCGATTTGGAGATTTAAGATTGGAGATTTTAGATCAGGTCTGTTCGATTCAAATCTTAATAGGTAAAATTCAAAGAACGGCTTATTTTTCTTCTGTTTTTTGTATTGATTTGCTGTAGAATGAAAGAGGTATTACATATATTGATTTTACTATTAACTTTTACGAACTGTTTTTCCCAAACAGTAATCACAGACTCTGTGCATCCTCTTTTTAACGGAACCTTGGACGGCAATAAAATACGTGATGCCTATGACAATTTTGAGGCTGCTACACCAACGAAAAAGCCAACTGACCGGTACAATCCAGTGGGTCTTTCCCTGTTTCACTCAAAAAGCCTTTATACAAGAACAGCGTTAAATTTAAAAGAAGAACTAAAGGAGCTTGAGGCATTTAAATTCAATTTTCCCGAAATGAAGGGGTATGCTATCAGGGGAGACTATCGTTCATCGTTGGCTGTGCCCTTATTTGATTCGGTTCCTGTAATCGTAACGGCCTACGGCATAGGCAAGGGCAACGTTGAGATGTACCGGTTTAGAGTGTTACAAAACAAAGAAAAAGAAATAGTGGGCTGGAGAAAGGTTGTATTCTTCAGTCCGGCTTTTATGCATTACCGTTATAATGTAGATGGATCGGAACAGACAGAAATGGCTTACCTGGGTGAGTTTAAGGCACCCGTAGGCAGCAGTATTACAATAGAGGTAAAAAACCTGTTGGATCCGGATACGACCTATAAAATCGCTGCAGTGTGGATAAAACGGGCACCTTCTGTAATTGCAACCTTTAGCACATCCACATTAAAAGATTTTATGGAGGTATATAAATACCAGTGGAAGCACGACTTTAGCAAACCGAATACTAGCACCTATTATGGGGATATAGAATTGCAACCTGTTGATAGTTTGCTTTACATAAAACATGTGTTTAAAAAAGATGAAAATAATTTGTTTCTATACCTAAGGGACAAAGTAAAGTCGGTTGGATTGGTAGAATACAATCTTATTAAAGGCAGGGACAGCCTGGGCTGGCAATCCAATACCTTTAACCCTAATGCGATCTGGTTACAAAACCTGGCTCCGGGAAACTATAAACTCTTACTACGTTATGCATTTCAAAGGCAAACAGTTAATGAATACGTCTTCACTGTAAAGCCAGCCTGGTATCAAACCGTATGGTTTAAGTTAATAATGGCGCTTGTATCGCTTCTGGCATTATTATCAGTATTCCTTTTGATAAAGAACCGCAGGCAACACGCCAGGATCAGAAGGCAGCAAATACAGCAACAAGTAACTCAGGCGGAGATCAAATCTATTAAGTCGCAGTTTAATCCTCATTTTGTATTTAATGCGCTTACTTCTATCCAGGGATTGGTTACTAAAAATGATATGGAAGGGGCACATAAATACCTGAACGATTTCAGCATGCTGCTCAGGAACTCCCTAAATCAAAGTGAGAACGAGTTTATAAGTATGTCGGAAGAAATTGAATTAATTAATAACTACCTGAAGCTTGAGCAGCTTAGGTTTGGATTTAATTATGATATAGAAGTTGATGAAAGAATTGATAAACATGCAACAGAAATGCCGGTGCTCTTATTACAACCGGTTATAGAAAATGCAGTAAAACATGGTATTTCTAAATTGTATAAAGAGGGTCAATTACTGATAAGGTATACGGCAACAGATGATAACATATTAGTTGTTGTTGAAGATAATGGCGGCGCATTTAATGCCAACGCCAAAAAGGGAATGGGCCTGAAGCTAACAGCTGAAAGAATCGATTTATTGAATGACGTCCTCAAAACCCGCCAGATCCGCTGGGAAATCAAGCAGCAAGATCATTATACGCGGGTAATATTTATATTTAAAAACTGGCTCCTGTGATTCAAACTATAATAATAGACGACGAACAAAATAATGTAGAAAATCTTGAAGGATTGTTACATCTGTACTGTCCTCAGGTGCATATATTGGGCACAGCTATCAATGCAGATGAAGGGATAGTGCTGATACAGAACCTAAAACCCCAGCTCGTTTTTTTGGATATACAAATGCCGGGAAAAACAGGCTTCGAAATGCTGAAAGAATTACCCGATTATAGTTTTGAAATCATACTGATAACAGCCTATGACCAGTATGGAATACAGGCCATAAAATTTTCCGCAGTTGACTACCTGCTAAAGCCTGTAAATATAGAAGAACTAAAAGTTGCCGTTCAAAAAGCCGAAAGCCGTGTAAAAAGTAAAATGCAAAACTATGAATTAGAAAACCTGCTGCAACTAATAAAAAACAGGGAGCAAAAATCGACACATAAACTGGCGCTGCCAACATTAAAAGAAACACGGTTTGTAAATCCCCGGGATATTATCCGCTGCGAATCTTCAAACGCCTATACCAGCTTTTTCCTTTCGTCCGGAGAAAAAATTATTGTGTCCAGGCCTATTTACGAATACGAGGAGTTACTGGCAGGGTTTGATTTTATACGTTGTCATCAGTCACATCTCGTCAATAAGGAGCATATTAAAAGTTGGGTAAAAGAAGACGGTGGCTACCTCATACTGGACAATGGAGATGAAATTCCTATTTCAAGAAGCAAGAAAGAAATTCTAACGCAAGCATTAATTCACTTAAAATAAAGAAACCATGAAGCTTTTTACACTTGTCGTTGCAATAGCAATGACCCTGCCCTCTTTTGCTCAGGAAAAAGAGAACAGGCCCCGGACAATAGAAGATTCAGACTTAACGCAATATCTTAATTTCCGGAAAATTCCACAACTCTCCGTAAGGGTAATCAATAGTAAGACCCCGCTGGAGGGAGTAGAAGTAAAATATTCCGCAGTGCACATAGGAGCGGAAATGCAAACAAAAAATTTTAGCCGGCTTGATGCTACCGGAACCGTACAGATTTTGCTAACCGAGAACCTGCCCTACCAGCAGGTTTGGCTAAATGTGGAGGGGCTTTATTATACCGGTGTATTGGTAAACGACGGATTGGAAATAATAATCGATGCGGGTAAATCCGGAAAGGAAACCTATATATATGGCGACAATATTTCTTTTAAAGGAGCCGATGCCGGGCTAAATAATATCCTTTGCAAGCACATCTTGTATAAAAAAAGGGAGCGGGAAAAACTTATGGGAAAGTTGGTGGATATCAGTATTGACGCGGCCAACAGAAAATTAGCGCAGGAGCCTTTTTTAAAGACAGCTGATTCTATTTATATCGCAATGCAGCAAATAGACACAGAGTTTTTTATAGAAAACCAGGGGTACCAATGGGCGGTGAAAAACGAAACAAAATCTGCGTTTTACGAATGGCTGGTTGTTGGATTAAAAGGAGATAAAGAAACCGGTGGCGCAGCCTATCAAGACATGATCAGGCATAAACCTTATTTTATGAGCAACAGCGGCGCTGGTTTTTACAGGAATCTTTCTTCTTACCTGGCCAATAAGAAAGACGGCGATGAACCGGATATTCAAAAATTACTTTATGCGGGGGAAATGTCATCTGTTCAAAAAGAGGTATTGGATTCCATTAATTACTACCGGGGGCTAACCGGCGAAAATGAAAAGAAATCGCTTGATAAATTGTATTCCAAACGCTATACACTGTTCAAAAAAGAAATAGATAAAATTTATTGCCTGGACGCGTTAAGGTCTATTGAGAACAATGCCAATGTTACACGGGCAGATATTTTAAAGCTATCGCTGATGGAGCGATGGAAAGACAATTTTTCTGTAATTTATCCGCTTATAAGCAGTACTATGAAAACGGGCTGGACAAAAAATTTAGTTCAGCGGCAATTGAATGAGTTTACCTCCAGGAAAAATGAAATCAATAAGTTGTTTATGTCGGCAGGCAAGTTGTCCGGAGATCAGCATTACATTGGCAATGCAGTGGCAAACCTACCCTTTGGAGCCAGGTTATATACACTAGACAGTATTGATAACATAGATCAGTTTATAGTGAACCTGAAATCTAAATTTAAAAACAAAGCACTGGTCATTGATATCTGGGCTACCTGGTGTGGTCCCTGTATTGCAGATATTACAAATAGCAAAAAGCTGCACGATGAATCTAAAGATTTACCTGTTGAATATATTTATTTATGCACAACAAGCGGGTCTGATATAGAAACATGGAAAACAAGAATTGGAACACTGAGGCCCCCTGGAACACATATTTTTATTGACGAGAAACTGGAAAGTGAATTCCGGAAAAAACTGAACGCCGAAGGAGGATATCCAACCTATATTGTAATAGATCAGAAAGGAAATATAGGTGCCGATAAGATTTCGTTTATGTCAGAGCTCAATAAGGAGAGTTTAAAAAAGAAAACAGGAATAGATTGACAGTAAAGAAAGATGTGGGCTTATAAAGAAAAAGGAAAAAATCTTTATGTAATGTATTCAGCAATTGCATCATGATGATACAATTGTTGTTATGAGAATAACCTGCTGCCTTGTTTTTCTGCTTTTGATAGTTTTTAGTGCGCGTTCGCAAACTACTTTAAGTAATAGTCCTACATGGGGACCAGTTACACAAATGTACCGGCTTACGGATAAGGAAACGGAGATCCTTATAAAGGATCCTAAGGCAGTAACCGATGCCTTTTTTCATGACCTGGCAGATAGTTACACCAATGTTAAACAAAGCAAGAAGCTTCCCTTCGGTAATTACCTGCGGGCCCGCCCCGTCAAAAATAAGCTCGAGTATCAGCTGATTGCGCAGAATAATGTGACGTTACAATTCATCAATAATCGTAAAGACTTCCAGTTTACCTTAACCGATTATTGGGGAAATCGTATAACCGGGGCGAAGGCAACCAACGCTAAGGGAAAAAGGATAAAATACGACCCCAACAGCGGGCTTTTTAAAAGTAGGTATCCTGAAACAGCCGGATACATAAAGATCGTTCACAACGGTATCAGCAATTATTTTACCTATGATGCAGGTGATAACTATACCAACCGTACCAAACCAACCATCACCCAAAGAATAGCCCATATATTTTCCGTTAAACAAATAAAAAAACGATTCTCTAAGAAGCGGTATCGATCAAAACAGTCATCTAATACTTATCGCAGCTTCATGGTGTTTAGCAAGCCACGCTATAAGCCTTATGACACGGTAAAATTTAAAGCCTATGTTTTAAATGCTAACGGCGAGAATATACCCACTAAAAAAGTAAATATTATGTTGGATGGTCCGCAGGGACCTAAGCGTATTGCTTTACTGGACCCCTACCGGCCCGGCGGCTACGAATACCAGTTTGTTTTGGCGGATAGCCTGGGATTAAGGCTGGATGCGGATTATTTCATCCACCTTACCGACTCAGTCAATGACCGGTCAGAACAGCTTGTGTCCGGATCGTTCAGGTATGAAGATTACGAGTTGAAGTCTTTAAGCTTTAATGTTCGAACCGATAAAGCCACGCATCATCTTGGCGAGCCGATAACGCTTTTTATGAAGGCAACAGACGAGAATGAACTCGCCGCACCTGATGCCCGTGTAGAAATAGTTGCCAGGCTTCAACAGGTTACCGCATTTTATGGAGACGCTGTTTTTGTAAGCGATACCTTATGGGCACACAATATGGTACTTGATCCGGTTGGCGAAACAAAGTTGATCGTACCCGATAGTATTTTCCCTGATGCGGCATTATCGTTTTCATTAAGCATAAAAATGTTAAACAGCAACAATGAAGTAAGATACAATAACCAATACCTGGACTTTGATGCCCGGAAAGCTAAGCCTACAAAGGAGATTGCTGCGAAGTTTATCAAAGACAGCCTGAGTTTTAGCTTTACTGACTCAGGCGAAGAACAAAAGCAAACCGGATGGCTCTACAAAAATGCAGCCAGTGGTGCCATCATCGACTCGCAACGCGTGCAACTCCCGGTAACAATACCAGTCGATTACCGGTCGGAAGATTATGATCTGACGCTGGATAACGGGATCGATACTGTCATTGCATTGAGCCACTTTACACCCGATATACAACCCATGGCTGTTCAAAAGGAACACCAACTGCATTTGGCCGTTGTTAACCCGCATAAAGTTCCTTTCTGGTATACGGTGTTTTCGGGCAATAAAGTGTTGTTAAAGGGATATACGAACCGCCTGGACACAGTTGTGAAACATTCAGCTGAACAGGCGGCTCATTTCCGCATCAACTATTTCTGGGATGGTGAAGAACAAAGCGAAGAGGTGAGTGCTTTTTATAATGCCAATAAGCTTGATATAAAGCTATTGGCACCAGACATGGTTTACCCCGGGCAAAAGGTAAACATGAAAGTAAGAGTGCTCGATCCAAAAGAAAAACCTGTGCCAGATGTAGATGTAACCGCTTATGCACATACATCTAAATTCAACAGCGCTGCACCACAGATCCCGCGATTTGGAAAAGTATTCTACCAGAGAAAAATAAAATCTTTTGAGTTTGAAAGCGATGAATTGTATGCCAATAGCAGCATCGGGTTAAACTGGCAAAAATGGGCCAGGGAGCTGGCTTTGGATACTATGACCTATTACCGCTTCACTCACCCCAACCCATTATTTATCACAACAGAAGCCGCAAGGGATAGCGTTACACAATTTGCTCCCTTCGTAATGCGGGATGGAGATTTTGAAGCAGTAAATATTATTTATGTAGACGAGGTGCCGGTTTTTTACTATAACGCGCAACAACTGCAGCAGTATGCATTTGCTATCACACCGGGTGTGCATAGTATCCGTTTACGTACATCCGGCTACGAAATATGGATAAAAGAAATGTTCTTTAGGAAGGGTGTAAAGACCACGTTTAGCATATGGGCCGATTCAACTAATCGCCAGGTGCATGTAGTAAAAAGAAAACCTGTTTTAGATGAATCGGAAGCAACCCGTCTAAACCGGCATATGATCAGGGTGGCAGATAATTTTGAAGGCGCCAGAACCTTTGTACATGATGACAGCACCAGGCTATGGCTAAATCCACCAACTGCTATAAATTCAAGGGCACAGGATCATCTTGTTGGGCCATTAAGAAGCAGCCTACTTTATTTTCAATCACCAGGAGTCAATCATTCCTTCTTCAAAGAACCCGGCTATACTTATACATTTACGCCGGGATTAATCAAACAAAAGTCTTATAAAGGTTTGTATGCGTTTGACACAGTATTAAGCAAACAACATGCTTTAGCAGAAAACTATCAACAGCAGGTGTTGCGAAATAAAGACTATGACAGTATATGGAATGAGTTCCTGAATTTAAGAAGCCGCACCACACAATTGTATCAAAGAAACCTGGACATGGATACTACCTCCGGACGGTTGCAATATGATATAGATACGGCATTTAGGAACCGACTACCCTATATCAAAAACATATTGATCAGCAATCTTGCCAAACCTCACCAGCTTTTGATCCTGTCCGGGAATGATCACACAGTTCAAAACCTGCCTGCCGGAAAATACGATATACTCTTCCTTTTACAGGACAACCGGTATATGAAAGTAGAAGATGTAGAAATCCGTCCGGGAGGCATCAACTATTACGGCTGGAAAATGCTGAAGGTGAATAATGCCGATCCTTTCAGCATACAATTGGATGCCAGTATCAAATCAGAGAAGCACCTTAGAAACTATGCTGTGGTAGTACCCCGGCAAACCATACAGTTATTTAACCGCCGGGTTTTTGATGTATCAAAGCTTACGAAAACAATGACCGGCCGTGTTATAGATGCAGCAACTAAAAAACCAATAGCTGCCGCAAGCGTGGCAATTGATGGTCTTACGGAAGGGGTTCTTACTGATGATAAAGGAGTATTTAGATTAAATGTTCCAGCGAAAGGGAAAATCGTTGTTTCAATGATTGGCTATTTCGCTACTACCCTTAAGGCTACTAATGGAAACATAGGAGATGTGGAACTAGCTACCGCTGCCGGTAACCTGGATGAAGTAGTGGTGGTAGGTTTTGGTGTTCAGCGAAAAATATCTTTTACCGGGGCCGCAACAACAATAAAAAGCAGTGAACTGGAAGAAGTGTCTTTGGAGTCAGTAACGATTGCCTTACAGGGGAAAGCCGCTGGTGTAATGATACGAGGTTCCGGCACAATCGATAATAACCAAAAGCCCTTAATGATCGTAGATGGAATTCCTTTTGATGGCGATATCAATAGTTTAAACCATAATGATATCGAAATGCTAAACATTATCAAATCAGCAGATGCAACTGCTATTTATGGATCGCGTGCAGCTAACGGAGTGGTCATCATTAAAACCAAAAAAGGAAGCACCATTGTAAATGAGGCAGGGACGCTGGAACCCGGAGCACAAAGAATGCGTACCCGTTTTTCTGATGAAGGGTTCTGGCAGCCCAGGTTGATAACTGACGAAAAAGGAGAAGCTTCTTTTGCGGTTACGTTCCCTGATGATATTACCAGCTGGAAGACAAGAGTCATTGCTATTAACGGTCAACAACAAAGCGGTTACCTGGAAACAACCATCAAATCTTTTAAAACGCTAAGCGCCAATTTTACATCGCCCTTGTTTGCGGTAGAAGGCGATAGCATTAACGTGATAGGTAAGCTGATGAACTATACGCCGATGCCAGAGCGCGTAAAAAGGATATTTAAATTTGATGGCCAGGAATTACGTAGCGATAGTATCAATGTCATCAATGCTCATATTGATACCCTTATGGTGAAGGTGAATGGAACGGATAGTCTCAATTTTGAATATACTTTACAACAACCCAATGGTTATTTTGATGGCGAGCAAAGAAAAGTACCGGTTTACGCTATCGGGGTAAAAGAAACAGAGGGCCGCTTTTTTTACCTGGAAAGTGACACGACCCTACAATATGTCTTTGACAAAAATAAGGGTATGGGTACGGTAAGAGCGGAGGCATCGGTGTTCCCGGTACTTTTAGATGAAATGCGCCATTTACGCGATTATGAATATCTGTGTAATGAACAGCTGGCTTCTAAACTAAAATCCTTATTATTAGAAAAGAAGCTACGCCTTTATTTAAAAGAACAGTTCAAATATGAAAAACACATTCTCGATGTTATAAAAAGACTCAATGAAAATAAGAGCATGCAAAACCTGTGGGGATGGTGGCAGGGAACATCCGAAGAGCCCTGGATCAGCCTGCATGTAGTGGAGGCGCTGTTAATGGCAGAAGAGCAGGGCTATAATATACAACTCAACAAAGACATTTTATATAGATACCTGCTGGGCAAAGTAGCAGACGCCGGGGCAATGGCAGATGTCAATATGATCCGATTACTGCAGGTGGTGGATCGCAACCATAGTATTAAAGATTGGATAAAGCTGAAAGAAACAGATTCGGTATATAAGAAGCGGCAGAAGAGCTTATATGAGTGGATGCAGATGGCACAGCTCAAACAAATGGCAGGAGTACCCGTAACAATGGATTCTTTAATAAAGTATAAAAAGACAACTATGTTCGGCGGTTTGTATTGGGGTATAGAGCGATACCATTTCTGGAATAACAGTATACAAAACACGCTAATGGCCTACAAAATTTTAAGAGCCGATGGAGGTCACGACAAGGAGTTAGCCAGGATAAGACAATACTTTTTAGAGCAACGCAGAAACGGCCAGTGGCGTAATACTTATGAATCATCCTTGATTCTGGAAACTATAATACCTGATTTATTAAAAGAAGGCGAAAAACCAAAACCCGCAACGGCTCAGGTTAATGGACAATTAATCAACCAGTTCCCCTTTGAACAACAGTACCCCGCAGGAGAAAAAATTACCGTTAGTAAACAAGGCAATATGCCGGTATACTTTACGGCGTACCAGCAATTTCAAAACAGGCAACCTGAAAAAGTATCTAAAGACTTCGAGGTAAAATCTTATTTTATGCAGAACGGTTTTGAAGCGAAAGAGTTAAAGGGGGGTAAGACGACCCTGCTGCGTGTAGAAGTAACCGCCCGAGCCGATGCAGAGTATGTGATGGTAGAAGTGCCGATACCCGCAGGCTGTAACTATGAAAACAAAAGGCAAAGCTTCTGGGGTGTAGAAACCCACCGGGAATATTTTAAAAACAAGACCTCTATTTTTTGTACAAAGCTCAGCCAGGGCAAATATGTATTTGATATCGAATTAATGCCCCGCTATTCAGGGGTATATAATCTCAACCCGGCCAAGGCTGAAATGATGTACTTCCCCGTTTTTTATGGAAGAGAAGGCATGAAGAAAGTGAATATTCAATAATAGTTAGAGAGCAAATACAAAAAATACAATCGGGAGCTCTTAGGCACAAACCTGCTTTTTTAAAATGTGAATAGATACAGTTACAGGCGAGAGGTTATCATCTTATTTCATTTCAATATCCACTATCTTTTTACCCGCATCACCCAGGTAGTGGGTAATTAATTTTTCATAAACTTTGTAGCCGTCATCGACATTTGTAAAAATGATTAAGCCCTGCTTTGTTTTAGGAAGTATAAAGAAAATGGTTTGCACGCCCTGGTCGGCTCCGCCATGCGATAAAGCGATCTCGTTATTCCCCAGATCGTAAACGACAAAGCCCAGGCCAAAAGCAGAACCTTTTTTAATCAAGGCCTGTGAGTTGATCATGTCCGCATACACTTTTTCGGAGAGCCCATTCTTATTGAGGATGCTAACAAGGAACCTTCCGTAATCTTCAATGGTTGTCAACAAGTCGTCAGCCGCATTAGGGATTTTATTTTTCACCGGCTCATAAGCATTGCCTTTGGGATCATAGCCAATCGCCAGTCTTACAGAGTCCACTTTAGTGCTCCAGGTATACCGGGTATCCCGCATCTTTAATGGATGGAAGACCAATTCATCGGCCAGTTGCTCCAGGGACTTATGAAACTTTTTTTCTAGAGCCTTACGCAGGTACTCCATTCCTTCGCCCGAGTATTGATATTTTGTCCCTGGTTCAAACAGAAAATTCAGCTTTTTATCTGCGTTCATCCATCGCCAATTAGGGAGCCCTGATTGGTGCGTTAAAATATGGCGGGTAGTTAGTTTTTTAATCTGTGGTGCGTCACTAAGATCCGGGTCGAGCCAGTACTTATAAACCGGTCCATCTAAACTCCATTTGCCCAGGCTCACCAGTTTTAATGTGACCATTGCGGTCACTGGCTTGGTGAGTGAAGCAACGTTAAAAATGGTATTATAAGGAGCAGAAAAGCCCGGTTTGATGTCGCCAAAAACTTTTACTTGCTTTAGTTGCCCATTTTCAATAATTCCCAACCCCAGTGTTGGAACATGAAGATCTTTTAACCATTTTTCAATTTCATTATTGTTATCGAAAATGGACGGCGCCGCTGTTAAAGAACTTACATTCTTATTGGTATTATTTTCAACCTGCGAAAAAGAGTTGTTAACCATCAAAAGAGTACTGATGGAGAGAATAAAGATTTTCATTGATGCGTAACTTTTATAAAAAAATGCCGGCTGCAAGCCACTAATTCGACACATCATTATTATTGATGCCACGCCTGTTCTTCTTGATATCATCTTTTAGTTTTCCGAACTTGTAATTAACACTCATTCCAAACCTTCTGAAATAGTCGCGGTTGGTATTGATCTCTATAAAATTATAAGAGATAATTTCAGTGCGGTTATTACGGTAGGTGTTGAAAGGATTGTTTACGTAGGCGGATAGCGAAAGTTTTTTATTCAACAGGGATTTGCTCACACTAAAATTAGTAGCCACATAACCATTAACGGTTCCCTGTATTTGAGCGGGCGCCAGGTTATCACTGTAAAGATTAAGGGAAGCGGTAGCTAGCCAATCTTTTTTAAAGGTATAAGTATTCGATACAGAAGCGTTGTACAATGTTCTTTGCGTTTTGATATCGCGAACATCTACGGCACTTTCAATCCAGAAATGCGAAACACTACCATTGATAACGGTTCTCAACGATTTGGTAATTGCCAGGTTGAAATTGGCATTCAGCATTAACGCATCAATTTTACCGGAGTTTTCAAAAGAGGTATAAGTGATCCTCGATACAGAATCATACCGGGATGTTTTGAGATCGAGGTTATCGGCAAAGGCGTACATCAGTCCCAGGTTTACCGATTGTTTTTTATTGATACCATAGCCCAGGTCAAAGCTATGCATCAGCGATGGTTGCAGGTTGGGGTTGCCCGATTCAATAAAGTTGGGATCTGACCGGTCGACAAAGGGGTTTAAACGGTTGATGCCCGGGCGTTTTAAACGTTGATTATAGCCAATATTGAAATAGCTGCCGTTCTTGTTGTTTTTATTAATAACGATGGAAGGAACCAGGTTAAAGTAATTATTTTTTAGCCTGGTTTGTGTGGAGCTGAAATCGATATCATTATAGGTTTGCTCCAAGCGAGCACCCAATTTAAAGCCCCAGGTTTTTAAAGCAAAGGAGTAGGTGTTATATGCCGATAGTATAGACTGTTTATTTTCAAATTCGTTTTGCCGGTCTCCATCAGCTATAAACTGTTCCAGAACGGGATCGAATTCAAGTGTATTAAAATGACTGTTATTCTCCCTGAAGATGGTTTTAATACCTGCCTCCATTTTTACTTTTTTAATGTTTTGCACATAATCTACCTGGCCGGTTTGTTCAATAAAAGCGGTGTTGTTAATCTGATTAAAATCGGGCAACGCATAATTGATCGTATCATAAAAAGCGTTTTCAACGTTACTGCGGGTTTTATACTGCATATACCGATACGATACGGTAAGCAATTTTGCTTTGTCTTTTTTAAATCCCAGCTGGTAGTTCAATCCACCATCAAAGCCATTGCCATTACCCTTGCTATCCGTACGCTGCCTGAACTGTTGTGTTTCATCTTCTGCCAGTAATTGAGAGAACCGTCCATACTTACTTTTATTCAACGATCCGTTGAAATTGAGTTGAGCCGTAAGTAATTGAAGAGAATCGATGTCGTAGCTAAACTGGGTGCCGATATACCGGCCATGACTATTTCTTTGGGTGTTTTCTGTAACGTTTAGTGTTGATGGCACTGTACCGGTGGTAGATCTGTAAGTTGTGCCTTCAACCGATGGGTTATAAGAAAGATTACTGCCTCCAAATAATTCAACACCAAATTTTTTATGGGTGGCCGTAAAAGATAAACCGGCTCCCGGTCCGCCATTGGGATAAGCGCCGTTGAGGTTAATGTTGCCTTTATAACCCTCTCCTACTCTTTTGGTGGTAACAATATTAATCACACCACCCAATCCTTCCGCATCATATTTGGCCGGAGGCGTGGTATACACTTCAATACTTTGAATACTGGATGCCGGCAGCGATCTTAAAAAACTTTTCGGATCGTTATCCACCATACCCGATGGCTTTCCGTTGATCAGGATGCGATAGCTGCTGCTGCCCTTCATGGTTAAGTTTTCCTGTCCGTCAACTGCGAGGAATGGCACTTTGCGCATAATCTCCAGCACGCTGCTGAACTTACTTTCGGGGTCGGCCTCTGTGCTGTACACCAGCTTATCAATCTCGCGCGTAATTAATGGCCTTGAAGCAGTAACGGTTACACCCTTTAGCTCACCGCTGTTTTTTGAAAGTCTAAGCACGCCGAGGTCAAGGGCTGCATGCTGTTCTTTGTCAATGCTGATGACTTTGGTAAAAGGCGCATAGGATGTACTGGTAATTTGAATATCGGTGATGGCTTTTTTAGCAGTTAATTGAAAAACACCTTGCTCGTTGGCAGCCCCTGTGGCAATAACAGAATCTTTTTTCATAAGCTTAATAGTAGCCCATGCCACGGGCTGCTGTAATGAATCAACCACTTTTCCTTTTATAATAACCAGGTTTGTATCCTGTGCAAAAGCAGTAGAAAAACAAGTAAGCAGTATCAGCAACAGGGCGCTGTATATAGTAGGGTTTTTTGACATGCTGCAAACCTAGACCGCAAACAGGGCCAGGGAAACACCAAGTCGGTAAACGGCAGGTTTTATTGTGTTAACTGGCAGATCAGTCCGGTGGCGGTTTGTAGAAAGAGCGCCAACCCATCCTATTCAAACGTTGTAAAAACCAAGTATGCTCATGATGATGTATATTGCCAAAATGAAAATTGCTTTGCCCCCTGTAAGCTATACAAAAGCTATCGTACGGTTATCTGGTATCCTTGTTGGTATGTTGTTGACATTAGTGGTAACCGCTCAAAAACCGCGACCCGCCTACCTGGATCCGGCAAAATTTGAGAAGGAATTAAATGGTAAAAAAACAGGTATTGCTTTCTTAAGTAATAAAAAGGGCATGCAGGTAGCCGTTACCAATTACGGAGCACGATTGGTGAGCGCTGTTGTGCCGGATAAAAACGGTAAGCCCGTGGATATTGTAGTAGGCTTTAATTCTATTGATGAATATATCAAGGCAACCGGTCGTAATTATGGGGCTACAGTAGGCCGGTATGCCAACCGCATGGCAAAGGGACAATTTACTTTGGATGGAACAACTTACCAATTACCATTGAATAATAATGGTAATAACCTGCACGGCGGCCCCATGGGCTTTAACGAGCAGGTTTGGGACTGGGTAAAAGTTTCTGATAAATTGATAACACTCGCCTATTTGTCTAAGGATGGAGAAAACGGTTTTCCCGGCAATTTAAAAGTAACCCTCACCTTTTCTTTAAACAATCAAAACGAATTGAAGATTGCTTATGCTGCAACAACCGATAAAAAAACGGTGCTTAATCTAACCAACCATAGTTATTTCAACCTGGAAGGCGGTGGTACTGTAACGGGGTACATAGTTTCTGTAAATGCCGACACATACACACCTGTAAATGAAGCCATGCTGCCTACCGGCGAAATAGCATCCGTTGCTAATACACCGTTCGATTTAAGAAAGCCTACCACTGTTAGTTCTGTGGTAGATCTGCCTAACCAGCAATTACAATACGGCGGCGGCTTCGATCACAATTTTGTGCTGAATAAAAGAAAAGGAACAAAGACGTCTCAATTAGCCGCTACCGCATTCAGTCCTAAGTCGGGTATCACCATGAAAGTGTTTACCACAGAGCCAGGCATACAATTCTTTACAGCCAATACACTGAAAGGCGTGGACAAAGACCGCAATGGCAATCCGATCAATGCCCGTGAGGCCTTCTGCTTTGAAACACAGCATTTCCCCGATTCGCCCAATCATCCCAATTTTCCTTCAACGGTTTTAAAGTCGGGGGAAAAATTTCAGTCGGTAACGGTTTACCAGCTTGGCAATAACAGTTATTCTACAACAACTTCAACAGAGATACACCCCAAGCTTCCTAAATGATGATAGAAAAGAAGAAGGTAAGCGTATATTTTATCGCCCGTGGAAAAATGTCAGTCGGTAACGGTTTACCAGTTAGTGACGAAATAGAATCATGTAAAGCTTTTTTAGATAACGCCAATTAAGGGATTATAAGAAACACAGCCTCTTTTAATACGATACTTTCCCTGGCTAAGGAGTAATAAAAAGGGCAATTAAAGGTTGCCCTTTTTATTGATGGCTACCTATTATTATCTGCCCTCAACTATTAACAATATGGGTACAAGTTCAGAGCCTCCGGGAATTTTGATATTTTTGTTCGATGAAAGCCGAGTTCCAGCAAAATTCTATAGATCCACTCATTCAATACTTCGAGGGACTAATTCCCTTGAATGGAGAGGAAAAGGAACTGGTAATGGAGCTTTTCAAACCCCGACTGTATAGAAGGAGACAGTACATATTACAGGAAGGAGACGTATGCAACCACATAAATTTTGTAGTGCGCGGTTGCTTAAGAATGTATAAAATTGATGAAAAAGGAAATACGCACATTATTCAATTCGCATCAGAAAATTGGTGGACAACTGATATTGGCAGCTTTCATGGAAGGACGCCTTCCGAACTCAATATAGACGCGCTTGAAGACACAATGTTGCTCCAAATTAGTCACGAGCATTTAATAGCGCTTTACACCAAAGCCCCAAAATTTGACCGTATTTTTAGAGTATTGATTGAGAATAGTTATGTGGGCTTACAAAAGCGAATGCTGCAAAGTATCAGCTCTACGGCAGATGAGCGCTACGACTTATTTTTAAATACCTATGCACATTTGCTCAATCGACTATCGCAAACTCAAATAGCTTCTTTCCTCGGCATTACGCCCGAATTTCTGAGTCGCATTCGTAATAAACGTCTAAAGTCTTAAACTATATCAACACTATTTCTTGACACAGTTCATTGGAGTGGGCTATTGTATGGGTGCATCTTTGCACTATACAATTCAATCACAACTTAAACGAAATAGTAATGACAACGAATCAAAAAGTAGCCATCATTGGCTTAGGAAACATTGGCAAAGTAGTAGCCAAAAATTTGGTAAAGGGCAACCAGCCCATGATTATTGCCAGCAGAAAGTTAGCCGACGCGCAGGCTTTGGCCACTGAATTAGGTAGCCTGGCAACCGCTACAGATACTGCAGCGGCGATCCAACAAGCAGATGTGATCATCTTATCTGTTTGGTTCAGTACCATTCAGGAGTTTTTCAAAACCTATGCTACAGCGCTTCAGGGCAAAATCATTATCGACCCATCTAATCCCATCGCACCGGACGAAAAAGGAGGGTTTAAAAAAATTATAGACGAAAATCAATCGGCAGGACAGTTGAATGCAGCCATTCTTCCGCAAGGGGCAAAACTGGCAAAAGCCTTCGGTACATTGGGAGCCGTTTCTTTGGAAAAGGCATCCGCCCAGACACCAGAAAAAGCAGTACTGTTTTATGCAACAGACGACAATACTATTGACGTAACCATAGAGCAATTAATTGCAGAAAGCGGTTTTGATGCCGTAAAAGTCGGTGGTATAGACCAGTCCATCAGGATTGAAGTATTCGGAGATCTGCATGAATTTGGCGCTATTGGCAAAGTCGTAACAGCAGCTGAAGCAAAAGCAAAATTGTAAATCATAAAAAAGATAGACGATAGAAATTTTTCAGTCAATTGGGGAAAACGGGGCGAAAATAACCTCATCACGATTTTGCCTTCTTTTCTGCTTCGGTTAAGCAGCAGCCTGTAATCTTAGGCTGTGCGGTATTACTTTTATGCGTCCATCTTATGCAAATAAGGCTTTAATCTTAGCATCTGTAAAGGCTGGTACATTATTGTTGCACTTGGGGGCGGTTGCTTCAGGCTGCCTGTTAAGTGTCTGATTTGTAATATCTTAAGACAGCGTTTACAATAATTTACAATGTTTACATTTTAATTTACAATACAAACGCGTCCAGCTGAAAGGATCAAAGTAGCTTAGCTGTATCCCGGGCAACCAGCATATGGAAATAAGGGAGATGCTTTACGCAGATCCTGATTTAACCGGGCGCTTGATTCTCATTAATTAAAACCGTAAAAAAATGAAAAAAGTTATTTATGCGCTGATTGTACCGCTGGTAGTGGCAAGCGGACTGGTATTTGCCAATCGCGAAATCAAAAATGAAAACGTTGAAAAACCAGCTCCAAAGCCACTTTCTGCGGCTGAAGCAAAAACAGAAGCAATAAAACAATGGGAGTCCACCCCCGGCGGCATCGCTTACAAAAAATGGACGGCGTCTCCCGAAGGTAAAAAAGTGCTGACTACTGCTGCTAAAATAAGCAGGCATATTGTTGATGCTACCAGTATGGAGGCGGTTGTAACGAGTCTTTCGCTCCCGCCAGGCTCGCGGTTAGGCTTCGGAGTGATGGTGAGAATTGAGGGTGATGATTATATCCTAAATTTTACTCCGGAAAAGTCTCAGTTGGAGCCATTGCGTAGCCTGAAGGTGAACGACAAAATAATCATCAGGGGCCATGCTGTATCGCACGCTCCCAAGTACTCCTATGCAATAGTAACCGGCGCATACGTAGAAAGGGATGGTAAAATGATTTATAAACGCATTCCTCCCAAAGGGGGTTGCTGAGTGAAGTCGTGCCTCGGGCAGTACATCTATAAGGGTCAGCAAGCGGTCGCCATGTTAGCCGTTTAAGCTTTTAATCCATTTTACATAAATCATATCATCGGGCCTGAAGACATTGGTGGTCTTCGGGTCTTTTTTATTGACCAGCCAGGCGGTATGTTCCTTCTCCTACACATTATACCCATATTTTTATCCAGAAATACCCATAAAAGCATGGAGACAGCACGTTTTGGACCTATTGGGAGAATCTACCATTAGCATTCCGAAGAATGGTGTGCAAAAATGAAGACGCATCTACATCCATAAAACCCAAAGACAACCGCTTACATAAAGCAGCAGCCTGTAATGGTAGGCAGCCCTATTGTTTTATGCTCCCATCTTAAGAATATAGGGCATCGATCTTGCTTGTCCGTCCAGCCAGGCGGGCTCCGTTTGTGGGAGGTGGGCGGCAGCATATTCTGGCCATTACACAATTCCAGAAATTACCGTAGCAGGCAACCAAATATCCAATAAATAGGCGCTTTTTTTTAATGCTTATCCCGGCGGCCCAAATAATCTACTAATTTGGTAGATTAATAATTTGATTTTACTTTTCCAGACTTATTAGAATGGAAAACGTAAAAATCTTACTGAAGAGCCTCCTCTGCCTGGGGATATACATTTTCCAAGGGGTAGGTAGTTTTGCGCAGGACACCATTCAACAAAAAAAACTATCCATCAGCCTGGAGATAAGACCTCGCGCTGAATACAGGAGCAACTATAGCACCGTTATCAATGATAGCGTTCAATCGGAGTTATATGCCAGCCAGCGCAACAGGCTCAGTGTAAGCTATGCTCAAAAGGACTTTTTGTTTCACACCTCCCTGCAGGAAATTCATTTATGGGGAAAGGGAGGTAAGCCCTCGTCTATCGGTGGTATTAATGCTTTTGAGCTATACGTTCAGAAAAAAATCCTTAGCAACCTTATGGTTAAAATAGGCAGACAAGGAGTTCTTTTGGACAATGGTAGAATCTTTTCGGATGCCCCCTGGGCACAACAAAGCCGGTCGCATGAAGGCCTCAGGCTGACCTATAACAACGCTCAGCTTTCTACTGATCTTTTTACATTAGCAACCCGCAAATATAAACCCTGGCTTGACAAAAATATTTCGCCGGTTGCGGAACACAGGTATAAATGGTTGCTGATTCACCACCTCAACTATCGTCCCACCGAAGCCTTAACGGTTACAACTATCAATGCGGTAGACTTTTTCAAAACCCAGAAAAGCTACCAGCGGTTTACAAGCGGTGGCCGTATTGAATGGGAGCAGGACATGCTTTATATTACTGTAAGTGGTTATTACCAATATGGCAAAGCAAGCGCTAACAAAAAACTGAATGCCTACTACCTGCAGCCGGAGTTGAGGTTAAGTTACCAACCCGTTACCCTGCGGCTGGGTGCAGAAGTACTCAGCGGCGACAGAACGCTCTCCGGTTATCAATCTAATAATTTCGATGTGCTTTATGGCGTGGCCTGGAAGTTTATGGGCAATATGAACTTTTTTACCAAGTTTCCGGCAGACGTAAACAATAAGGGGCTGGTTAACCCTTACCTGTTCGCCCTCTTCCCGCTGGGTAAAAAGGTAGCCGTCAGGTCAGACTATCACCTGTTTTATACACAGCATCCGCTGGTAAACGACCAGGGCTTGAACGAAAACAAATATTTAGGATTTGAAAATGATCTGTCGGTGAGGCTTACGCCTATCAAAAACCTTGAAATCAACCAGGGCTTTTCTTATTTTATAGCGCAAAAGCAAATGGAATATTTGAAAAAATTAACTCATCATAAAAGGGTACCGATATGGGCTTATTTGATGATCTCTTATACTTTTAAGTACTAGCAGAGGCACTTTGATAAGTGTTCTATGTTATGCATAGACTAACCTCAAAGCATTAATAAAACGATGCGGAGAATATTTCTTCTGAATCTACCACCGACAACATAAACAAATAACACATTATCCACCGCCCCACTCCTTCAACCGCTTTTCCATTTCAGCCACCAATTCCCGGTTGTTCTGAAAAACGATGTTAGATTTTATAAGATGCTGTAGCTTAATAGACGCCTCTCCCTTGCTCAATAGCCCGGCGGCCACCAACCGGTCAAAAATCCAAAGCATACCATGATAATCGATCAAACGCTTTTTGGCCGTATTGCGCACCACTTTATCACTGCTTAAAAGAATGGCATTATGCTTTTCAGCAAATAATGTACAGAGCAATCACTTTAGTTCGCTTTCTATAGTTGCTTCAATAGTAATTATTTTAAATAGACACCCTCAAGAGACCTCTAATTTGGAGGTCTTTTGTTTTATTTCACCAATTGTCTTAATCTACCTTCAAATAGCTTTATTAAGAGGGCTGAAATAGTTGCAATTCAAATTTAAATTGAGAGGATATCTGCAGTGTTCCGATTAAAAATCATCACTCAAAAATGGTAATGATGTTATTTATATTTCCCGGTCCTCTTCCCCTTCTCTCCAATTCTTTAAGCAATTTCTTCTTTTCTCCCATTTCGATTTTTTAATACACAAACTACTGCAAACATATAAGGATTGCGGTTGGCAAAATAATTCCTAATCCGCCGGTTTATAACATACCGCCTTAGGCAGCAAGGTTAAGAAAGGCAAAATTTTATCTGATTGCTCCAGCGTTTCGTAATAATCACGGCCAATGTTTAAGCCGTTATAATAGGCCTTTCGGTTATCGTAATAATATTTTTCGGTAGGTAGGCCCCAAACGGATGTGCCCAGGCACTCGGCTAAAAACCATTTCTCCAGCAGGCGGGCCGCCCGGCCATTGCCATCTACAAACGGATGTATTTTTGCAAATGCAAAATGTATATAAGCCGCATAGGAGAGGGTTTGCTTCAGGGTTAAATTTTCCCCCAGGAGTATTTCAATATCTGAAAATAATTTATTCATTTCAGCAGGCACGTTCTCGGGTTCTATAGCTAAATACACCAGCCCCTGCCAGCCTCTTAAACCCACCTGGGTTTTACGATACTTCCCCTTTTGACCTTTGCTCAGGTTGCTAAATGTTGCGGCTAGTAGCTCATGGCATTTCAATAATCCTTTTTGCGTTAAGCTATATCTTTTGGCATACTGGTAGGCCTTTAATAAATCTTCAATTTCTTTTACCTCTTTGCTGTTTTTATTATTGGCTTTGCTTACAAAGAAGCTATTCAGATCCAGCGTGCCGCCTTCTATTTGCGAAGAAGCTACTGCACTGCACAGCATGTAGTGGTTTAAATCTCCTATAACAAATCCTATTTCCTCCCAACATTTGCTAACAGACGCTTTCACCTGCTTTTCAAACGGCTTTATTAGTTTGGGTTGAAGTAGTTGTAATTCCATTCGAGGTTTTAACTTATCGGGGTATTGTTCTCAACTGTATTCTTGCTGATTAACTTCTTCGAACAAAAAAGCCATCTCTATGAGAAGATGGCTCTTTAACTGTGTAATATTTTAATGCAACTTATCATTGCGGTAAATGAGAATTACTCCTTGCTTTCATTAAATCGCTGGGGAAACCATGCTTCTCCAAAAACGCTTTAGACTTGTTGGCCTTTTTTACGAAATAAGGATCATTACCATAATCTCGAACAGGACTAGGTTGTTTTCCCACCTTCTTATTTTCGTTATTTTTCATAATACAAAGATATCACTATTTACGAACAACCAAAAAAGCCTCATAATTTACTCCTTTTTTAAAAGCATGCCAGGTATTATCAAAAAAACCATAGATTTTTAAAATCGGCTCTATTTCTTCAAAATTATTAGCTATTCCAATTTGGTAAAGTCTTGTGCGGGAAGTAGTACTACCTTGAGCGTAAACCATTACGTCTGAAAAGTGCTCGGTAAAGTTGAGCACGATATGCGCTATAGTTGCCAGTATTTTATCTCTGTCCCCATTATTAGATTTGGACAAATCATCAACATTACCGGTTTCCGGATTTACATCTCCGAAGCCGAGGTTGAAGAAAGTAATACCATTAGCATTTTGCGGGCTAAAGCGCACCACCTTCTTGATCTTGCCTTTTGGACCATCGCTTTCAAATTCAAAATCAAGAAAACTTTCATTGGTCTCAAATGAATATCGGTCTAAGTTCATAAGTTATAGTAAATCAATTTTGATTGCTATGTAAACGGCTCCCGCAAACTTTTATCCCTGGATAAGCCATCCCTTTGGTGTTGTTATATTATTCATTTGTTAAGCGTAAACATCTCACTCATTTCATTCCAATCAATATTTCCTCAATAGTATCCCTTATGGCAGCAGACACCATAAACCGCATGGCTGTTTTTCTTGTGACGAAACTCGATTTACCCAAAGGAGAAGTTTTATCGCCGTCTGCAAGATCTGTACAATAAGTCGAAGTTGAACCGTTACGCGTTACCGCGACCTGGCACAAACCATGTACCGAAACTTTTCCAAACCCAATTTCCCGGCAGTCGAGCGCTTGCAATCTAATTTCCATGCTGTCACTTGCTGATGAGTCGATAACTATATTGGCGTTACCGAACAGTTTATTTACATAGAGCCAGACTTTGGCTATACCTTCATCCTTCTTAAATTCCGTTTGATTCGTTAGCTCTTCATTCGAGCAGTTAATTTTCTTCAAATGCAGCGCATCCCTATCGTCGTAAAGAATCACTTTAACCTTTTTTCCCGAAAAATTATACTTGCCTATCAAATCATAAGTAGGAAATTTCTTACCCGGCAAAAAGCCATGTTCGGGCATTTCTTTTTCTGCCGTTTTATAAGCCAGGTAGCTTAACAATCCGCCTTGCGGATAACGAACCTGCGCATTGCCGACGGTTGCAAAAAAAGCCAAAACGATCAATAGGGATAGCTTGAGTTCTATTTTTTTCATATTGGTTATATGTTGATGTTGTAAATATTTATTTGCTTTTCCCCGTCCGCTTTCCCTTTTCAGCAATCACTGCCAATTCTTTAAGCAATTTCTTCTTTTCTCCTGCTTCAACACAATCGGTAAATGATCAAATCCTAAAAGCTCCGCTCATTAAAAGCTGTTCACTACGCGAAATGCCTATCTCCTTCGCTATTTTTTGCCAGCCACTAACGGACGAAGTTACTTCATCAAATATCACATTCATTTCCTTATCTGATAATCGAAAATATTTACCAACACCTCGTGCGAGATCCCAATCAAGCGTGTTATTGTCCATATCGATATTCAATGCCAGTCCGTCTTTATCAACAGATGGGTTGATGTCAAAAGCGGGAGATAACCGCCAGCCTTTGTCAGTTAAAATAAACCCATGATTGCGCAGGTGATCATCTGTATTAGAAATGAGTATATTAAAAATGATTCTACGCCATAACTGATGCAAATCCTGGTCAACGGCCGCGCCAGAGAATTGGATAAACTCAGCAATGTCCAGGTAAGATGGATGGGCATCTTTTATAAGCGCTTCATTTTTGCCCGTCATCGTCATTGCAGATGCAAAATGGATACGTTCATGCTTATCTCTATCAAAACGTTTAGTGAAGAATGTATGGTGCTTGCCGGCAACTCTCTCTAAACGGCAATCAGCCATTTCTATACCAGCTTTAATAGCCAAACGATATGCCAGGTACTCCCAGCAACCCTTATCAATAGTATCATTTTCCGAAGGGAATTTGGCAATCCAAAGGTCTCCCTTTTCATCAACGATATTGGCTTTGGGCCTTGCTCCTCCTAAGGATGATCCCGGAGCCATAAGCATCGTCAACCATTTACGAACTTCTGCAGTATCTTTATTCGACTCAATTAAAGCAGCTCCGTATTGCAGCTCGCGTATATTGGCCCAGGGAGGTGTTGGCGAAATGGGGTCATTATCCATAAAGTCCCCATCCGGCTGCGTTTTAAATCGCAAAGCGCCCATTCTGCTCAAATCATGAACGCCCAATAAGTAGTCAATATCATACAAAGTTGGGGTTGGCTTACCGTTAAGTGCTGCATTAAGTGCGGCTCGTCGTTTCATTAGAGTCCTGCCCCAGGTATCCGGCATGGAATCTAAAAACACGCCAAAATTTTCTTTGCCGTTTGGATACTGTTGGCCGCTAAACCATGCAATATCAGGATCGAGTAATAGTTGCTCCTGTGATGCAATCCATTCATCGTTGTAAGAAAAACTAAATGCTTTTCTTCCCTTAGCCTGCTGGGCCGATAGCACACCTATATTCTTAGGTGCATCCATACCCTTCCAGTCTGCATAAACCCATATATCTATCGTGCTAGTCATTACTTTTAGCGATTAATTTTAAATCCTGCAATTTCCTGCCCAACTTATCATCTGCCGCCAGCTTTAAAAAATCATCCTGCAAACCCAATACTCTCAATACGTTGAAATAAGCCCCTATGGAGACACTGGCATTACCTTTTTCTATATAATACAAGGTAGTGCGATCAATACCAGCCCGTTCCGAAACCTGCATAGTGGTCAGTTTACGACGCTTGCGGGCCAACCTGACATTCTCTCCCATTGTCTCTAGTATTTTCTGAAAGCGGGGAAGTAATACTTGTTTTTTTGACTGCATAATGTTGTATAATATCAACAAATTTAATCATTTTGTTGAAAATAAACAACAAATTAGTTAATTCACTACAATATAAACTAAATGAGAGATAGGTTGTAATCAAGCCTGCTTGTCGGCCGACAGGCGAAAAGCGTGGAGATAGGTTATTTTAAAGATGGCCTTTCCTAGAGATTTATCTTCGCGCCTTTTCAGGCGCTCATCGAAATGACGAGCTAAGAGGCGTGGCCCGAAATGAAAAACCGCCTCCAATACTATTGAAGGCGGCGTTGTTTAATATCTGAGTTATACAAACCTACAACTTCGGCAGCTTATACCCATTATGGTAAGGTGCCATCATATACTGTTTATTGAGTTGGCTGTTAGTAAACTTAGCTCCTGCTTTATCCCAGGTTACTTTTTCCTGGCTGCGGAAAGCTATATTACCCATTTGGCAAACCGTGGCAATATGGGCCCCTGTTTGTATGGAGCAATTAAGGTCAGCCATTTTACGGGAGCGGATTACCTGTACAAAGTTCTCCATGTGTTTATCCAACCCGTTATCGGTGGGGCTTTTACGCGGAACGGAAACTTTCTTTTCACTCCGCTTTTCCTCTATTACCTGCCAGCCGCCGCGGTCCAGCTCCAGCGTTCCGTTATTACCAATAAAGGCAATGCTGTGATCTTTACCATAGTTGCCATTATCAATACCCATGGCATGGTCCCAAACAATATTAAAGCCATCAAATTCATACAGTGCGGTCAATGTGTCCGGTGTTTCCTGGTACAAATCAGGATAAGCAAACCTGCCACCTAAAGCAGAAACTGTTTTAGGCACCGGTGCGTTCATTCCAAAAATAGCATAGTCCATCAGGTGCACGCCCCAATCCGTCATTAAGCCACCGGCATAATCCCAGAACCAACGGAAATTGAAATGAAAACGGCTGCCGTTAAAAGGCCTTGTTTTAGCAGGGCCCAGCCACATTTTATAATCCACACCAGGAGGCGGCGCGCTGTCGGCCACTACCGGTGCGGGTTTCATCCAACCCTGGTAGCAATTTACTTTTACGGTTCTTATATTACCCAATTGGCCGCTGTGCACCAAAGCAATCGCATCTCTAAAATGCTGCTGGCTCCGTTGCCATTGCCCGGCCTGCACCACTTTATTGTATTTTTCCTGGGCGGCCACCATGGCGCGACATTCTTCTATAGAATTACCCACCGGCTTTTCTACATACACATCTTTTCCGGCGCGTACGGCATCTATCATGATCAGCGCATGCCAATGATCGGGTGTACCAATAATAACGGCATCCACATCTTTATTATCCAGCAAGCCGCGGTAATCTTTATAGGTTTTGATTTTACCGGTGTCAATATTCTTTCCCTTCAGTTCTTTCAGGCGATCGTCCAATACCGATTGATCTACGTCGCAAAGTGCTACCAGGTTAACCCCTGCGATTTTTAGTATGGACATGGTATTGGACCAGCCCATTCCTTTGATCCCAATCACACCAATATTGATCTGATCAGCGGCACTGGTAATAATGCCGGAGAAGTTTTGTGTATTGAACGACTGTAGCGCAAACCCACCAAGGGCCAGCATAGAGCTATTGGTAAGAAACTTTCTTCTGGATGACATGAGCAATCTGTTTTATTCAATTATTTAAGCGAAGGAAAGTTAGCAAGAAAAAATGTAAAAACAACAATTATTAATAATGCGGAAAAAATATTACAGAAGATGTAAAATTTTTGTCAACAAAAGTGAAATAGCTGTATCCGTTACCAAAAGATTGTATTTTCATCCCTGATATCATTTAAAAACCAAACCTGTGAACATGAATGCATCGCAGGTTTATTCTTGTAAAAAATAAAGCGATGGGTTTACCATTTATAGAGATCATAGAAGAAATTACACCGGATCCGAATTTACTGACGTGGAAATTTGCCGATGCTGATAAGGAAATAAAAAACGGAGCGCAGCTTACCGTTAGGGAAAGCCAGGCAGCCATGTTCCTGAACGAAGGCCAGTTGGCAGATGTGTTTACAGCCGGGCGTCATAAACTCAGTACAGAAAATATCCCGGTACTCTCCAGGTTAAAGGGATGGAAATACGGATTTGAAAGTCCGTTTAAGGCAGATATCTATTTTTTCAATACCAGGCATTTTGTGAATAATAAATGGGGAACGCCTGCGCCTATTTTAATGAGCGATCCAAAGTTTGGCCAGGTGCGGGTGAGAGCTTTCGGAAGCTTTGATATACGCATTAATGATGTGGCAACCTTCTTTCGCAAATACGCGGGCTCCTTTAAACAGTTTACCATTTTTGAATTACAGCACGAGCTAAGAGACTATATCGCGCCTAAGTTTGGCGAAGTGTTGTCCAATGAAAATATTACCATTACAGATGTTGCGGGAAATATATCGGAGCTCAGTAAAAAGATCGAGCCGCTGTTAAGGCCTTATTTCGAACAATTCGGTTTGGAGCTGACACAATTTATGGTGACCTCTGTTACCCTTCCTGACGAAGTAACTGCTTTTTACGACAAGGTTACCAATATGAATATGGTAACGGATATGGATAAGTTTACGCGTTTCAATACGGCCAATGCTATCGGTCAGCAGGGAACCGCCTTAAACGATGCAACGCAAACCGCGCTGGCCATGGGCGCGATGATGAACCAGATGCAACAAGCCAACAATCATCAACCTAACCCGGCGCCACCGGCAGATGATCTTACTGTCAAACTACAAAAGTTAAAAACATTATTTGACAACGGGCTGATTGATGAGCAGGAGTACAAGAGCAAGAAAGCCGAACTAATAAGCCAGTTATAGTGGAAGAAAAAAAAGGACTTTCTTTTTTAGAAAAACTAAAGGCAAAAGCACAGGCCCAGGAGAAATATGGAGGCGAAATAAAAGCGCAGGACGCCAATATGGGTGCGAATACCTGTCCTAACTGCGGCGCCGGCAGGGCTAAAGAAGACGGGGTAACGCATTGCGCCTATTGCGGCCATGCCTTTATGCAGGTGAAGCTGACCGATGGGCTTAACATTAAAAAGGAAGATAATTCGAGGGAGCATTTGTAAGACTGACAGACAGCTAACATAAAGTAACAGGTGATCGTATGTTGAATTTTTTTGGAAAGAAAAACGAAGAAAGAGAAAATATTATACCAGGTGAGTGGGCAGAGCAAACGACTCAAATGAAAGAGCGCTGGTTCTCCTTTCTGCAAAAACTGGAAGACCGGATGGAAGAGTTATGCTCCGCCAGTGTAACAGAGCTAAAGGCGATGCGCGAGCAATCAGGAGATCTTTTTGATCGCGACCTGCACCAGGTGCAAACAGGTATTGTGGGCCAGTTGTCTCAGATGGAAGGAAAAATAAGAGACGTGTATGAGCAGCAGGTATACCCTTTTTATAAGCAGCTATTAACCCAGCTGTATGATGCAAAATTGCCCGGCGCTATGGCTTACGATTTCAGGGAAGCCTGTAACGAACGACAAAACCAGTTTGAGGCAATGCGTGATAAATGGCGAAAACAGTTAGATGAAGCCGTTAAACCGGACAATGAAGCGGCTTACAGGCGCATTTTGGAAGAGCACGAACAGGTGAAAGGTAAGTTTAAGTGCCAGCAATGTGGCGCCGGAATCAAGATCGAAAAAATATATTTCACACCCACTTACCTGCAATGTTCCGCCTGCAGTACCCAAAACACTTTTCAACCCAGCTCGCTTACACAAAGCCTGCCGCACCTGGCCCGGAGTTTGGCAGAAGAGCGAACGGCCTACTTGTTGGATGAGTACAATATCAACCCTCGTCCTGAACTATATCGCCATTACCTGCGTACTATGTTTGATGAATGGAACAGTATTGTTCCGGACATGGCGCACTCCAATGAAAAGTTTTATCAGAGATTATTGGCCGACTTTAATAATACCATCGCATAAATTTTTAATCAATAAAACAAGGTCCTATGTTTAAAAAGTTTTTGAATAATTTATTAGGTAACGAAGAAGACAACAAAAAGAAGGAGTCGGCGCCTTACAGTGCCGGTACACCGGTAAACCAAAACTTAAATGAAGAAGTGGAGGAAGACGAAGATGCGGAGGATGAAGAGCAATACCAGTTTGACCCGGTGACACATCACGGAACGCATTACAGTAAGGAGGACTTTGATACCGTTGCCAACAACCTGTACGAGCAATATCTTGACGGCGAAGATGAACCTTTAAGTCAGCAGGATAAGAACAACTTAAAGCGGGAAGCTTACAGGAAAGTGTATATGGACTGGAACGGCCACGACTATGACCAGCTGGCGAAATTTGAAATGGCCAATTCCCTGGAATTAACTGGATATGTTACATCGGGCTTCGACCAGGTAAAAGAAGAGGGCAATCCTTTATATGAGCCTATTCACGGTATTTCTTTATATGATTATGCAGCTATAGCGCATGGTATGACGCAGGGAATTACGGAAGCAGAGTTGTTGAAAGCTTTTGGCATAGACAGTGCTGTTTGGGGCGAGGTAAACGTGTTGTGGCCCGAGCGCATGAAAGAGGATCCAACCTATGGTATTATGGCTAAGTATGGGGAATATTTTGCTGCTGCCCCTCAACATCCTAAACTTACAGGTCTTGCGCCTAATATTGGGTTAGGCTCGGAGAATAGCAATTTGGAGAAATTGAAAACAGATCGTTATTTCTACGAAGAGCTTTGCGGGGCAAGAACAGCAGCTTACGAATATGGGTTAGATGGCGCCCAATGGATTGTAGATAATTATGGGATTAGCCTGGGCGATTTCCAGGCAGTAGCTATGGATTGGATGACCGCGCAGAACCAGAATTTCGACTCTGCGAAGCTGACGCATTATATGGACTACCAGGAACAGAAGAGAAAAGAATATGCAGAAAAATTTGCGGCAGAGCAAGGCGGTAATGTGGCAGACGATATTGAATTTTAGAAAGCCTCTATAAAAAGCAAATGCCCGGAATTTCCGGGCATTTGCTTTTTATGTGTTACTATCTACTTTTTATCTTCTTCTTTATACTTTTTCTCAGCCTCTTTCGCTTTTTCAAAGTCGAGTATTACACCATTAATGCAATAGCGTAACCCTGTGGGGGGAGGGCCGTCATCAAAAACGTGTCCAAGGTGCGCCTCGCAGCGTCCGCATTCCACTTCGGTACGCACCATGCCGTGGCTTTTATCTTCCTTGTAAATAATACTTGTTTTGCTGATGGGTTCATAAAAGCTGGGCCATCCACATCCACTTTCAAATTTCGTGTCGCTCTTAAAAAGCGGATTTCCGCAGGCGGCGCAATAATAAGTACCTATTTCTTTAAAATTTTCGTACTTACTGGTCCAGGGTCTTTCCGTTCCCTTTTGACGGGCAATATAGTAAACATCTTCAGGTAATACTTTTTGCCATTCTTCATTACTGATTTTCACCTTCGACGTATCCGTACGAGAGTAAACAGAGTTATTTTCTTTATTCATTTTTGTTGTGTCTTTAGGATTGGATGATTTTGTTTGAGACTGGCATTGATGAAATACGCAGCAAACACTTACTAATATCAGTAAAAAATACTTCATAACTGGTAATTTAAACAAATAATACGTATAAAAAGTTGCCAGGGATTGCGTCATAAGGCAATTTTCACATTTTCCAATAAAACTCAGGGTAACAGCATTAAATTAGTTTTGATACGTATATTTGTTGAGTTACATCAAAACAATTTACGTAAATGTTTAATTTAGTTTTATTTGGCCCTCCCGGTAGCGGCAAGGGTACACAAGCTGCCAATCTTATTGAAAAATATAAACTGGTTCATCTTTCTACGGGAGATTTACTCAGAAGCGAAATAGCAAATAAAACCCCATTGGGTGTTGAAGCCAAAAAAATAATGGATGCCGGTCAGCTGGTTCCAGACGAAGTAGTAATTGGCATTATTGATAATTGCCTGGAAAAAAATGCAGGAGCCAATGGTTTTTTGTTTGATGGTTTTCCAAGAACCATTACCCAGGCAAAGGCTTTGGATAAATTACTGGAGCTGAAAAAGAACCAGATCAACTTAGTATTGGCTTTGCAGGTGAATGAAGAAGAGTTAGTAAGAAGACTTCTGGAACGCGGTAAAACTTCCGGCCGTTCTGATGATACCAGCGAAGAAGTGATCCGGAAAAGATTCCAGGTTTATACCAACGAAACGGAGCCGGTAGCACAGCACTATAAAGAAAGCGATAAGTTTAAAGCAATTCCAGGTGAGGGTTCCGTGGATGATATTTTTGGAAACCTTAGCACAGCGATAGATGAATACAATAAAGGAGAATAATTTACTGTATTAATATTATTAGCAGGGGCTGACTAAAAAGGTCAAACGTCTCAATATTTGAAAAAGTACAGTTCACTTATATGGGCTGTACTTTATTTATTTAAGTTTTCGGTTTCACAATAATATCTGCAGTAATAGGGGATATTATGAGTGATAAACGTACTTTTTTTGTTTATCAGGCTGCTTTATTGAGTTTTTTTATTGATACTTTTCTCAGGTTGTGTGCCATAGCTACCAATATAAACTCTGTTTTTACTTTTTGAAGACCTCGCAGGTGGAAGCGACGGAAGTCCATATTGTGTTTTATATCTCCAAAACAGCTTTCGATCTCTGTGCCTCTTTGTTTTTTCAAGGACTGTCCCAGTTCTGTGTGAAGGTTTTGCCTTGCCTGCTGCTTAAAGGCTTCCAGTTTTTCGTTGATCTCTATCTTTCGGTTCTCCCCTTTAGTCGATTTACAACACTGTTGATAAAAAGGACAGCCGGAGCAATTATTACATTCATAAACTTTTACCTCTGATTTGTAACCGGTACGTTTATGCGTTTGTTGGTGTTTGCCTTTAAAAATAAGTAGTTGCTTATTAGGGCAGCTATAAGTATTTGTGAGTATATCATAGATAAAGTTGTCCTTTAGAAAAGAATTTTGCTGATAAGCTTTGGTTTGTTCTTTGTGATATAGCGGGAACTTCATATAACTGGCTATTTCATTTTGTTGTAGCAGTTCATAATTCTGCTCTGTACCAAAGATGCTGTCAGCAATAATCCTGTCGGGCTGGCAAGGTTGTTGGCTGGCTATGGCGTGCAGGTGATCATTAAAGCAGGCTCCATCGTTGGTCGATTGATGAACGCTCACCCCGGTAATAAACTGATCCTCGCTACCTGCCAGTACATTGTAGGCTGGCAGTACTTCTACCTTATTTTTCATCATCATAGCTGTGGCATCGGTATCAGTTTTATTGTAACCACTACGGTTGCCGGCTTTTTGAATCTGATTGTTATACTTTTCTATCTTGCCTTCAGCATCTTTTAACTTCTTTTTCAGTGTGGTGGCCTTGCGTCGTTTGCTCTTTACAACAGTATTGCGTATGACATCGTTGAGTGTAGCTGCCTTTTGGGCTATTGCTTCCCGGCTCACGGTAGCAGCTTGTCCATGTTCTTCCAGATCAGCTTGCCCATAGGCTTTATCTTCCTGCCGGTTCAGCTCATCTATTTGCTTAAACAACTCCTGGCATTTTTCTACAGCCTTCAGACCATACCGCTCTGCATTTTTCTTCCATACCATTTTATGCTGATTGGCATCTGCACGCAATGTTGTTCCATCGCAAAAATAATTTTCCAGCTTGATATACTGATGAGCTACCAAAAACTCCAACAGCTCTTTAAACAATGCTTCTATTACCTGTTTGGCTTTGCTGCTGCGGAAGTTATTAATCGTACGAAAATCAGGACGGTTCATAGCTGAAAGCCACATAAAATGAATGTCCTGGCTCAGTGCCTTGGCTATCTTGCGGCCAGTATAGATCTTTACACAATAGGCATATAATAACACTTTTAGTAACATCCGGGGGTGATAGCTACTGGTGCCGCCACCTTTGTATAAGTTGATCAGGTCGCTGATATCCATCAACTCAACTACCTCATTAACCACCCTTACAAGGTGATCCTTGCCTATTAACTCTTCCAGTGAAGGTGGTAACAATAAATTTTGTTGAGGACTATATTGCTTAAATACTACAGAAGTTTTTACTTTAGCCATTGTAATTTTTGTGTGGTAACTAAAATTACAACTCAGCCCCTTTCTCACAAAGAAAAGGGCTGACCTTTTTGGTCAGCCCCTCTATTTGTAAGCTATTTAGCTAATACCGAATCTGCCTTTGCTATGCTCGAGAGCACTACTTCTTTCATTTCATTTACCGATGCTAACTGTATTTTTAAATAATCTACTCTTGCCGGCTCATTGTCCTTCAAAGAATCGTACCTGAAACCCTCCATCCATTCATGCATGGCCACATCTGCATAGCTTAAATTTTTCAAAGTGCTATCTAATAATGCAATGCGTTGGGTGTTGCCTGATGTTTTTTTCAATGAATCTATTTCTGTCTGAACATCTTTTTGCAGACGCTGCAGCTTCATCATTTTGGGCATCGCCACATCATGTCCGTCTAAAACCTGCTGCAGCAAGCTATCGGATAAAGACTTTCCGGGTTCGGCAGGTTCTGAACCACCATTATTACAAGCCGTGGCCAGGAGAGCGACAAGAGCAAAACTATAAAAACGGATCATCAAAAATTAATTTTAGCAAAAGTAAACATATAATGTGTTGTATAGGCCCTTAAGCGTTTTGCCGGTAGTATTAGGCAGGTGGTACTACAGGAGCCTGTATGTTCTTTAATACTGCAGCACCCGGTTCATTTTAGAAGCCTGTGCACCAGTTAGCAGTCCTCACTAATTTGAGGTATAGTGCGGCGTTGGCCTTCTAATAGAGTTATTTTTACATGTAATTTAAAATTAAACTGTTGCCGTAGACTAAGTAATGTTGTGTGCGTAAACCCTTGAATTTTTTATCCTATAAATAAAAATTAAACTGATGAAAAGAACAATTACAGCGATTATTTTTCTGCTGTTTTGCGCTGGCAGTATAAGTGCACAAATCATCGATCCTAAAAGAGCCGCAAGGCGTGCTGCTGAAAATCGGGCTAACCAAAAAGTAGATCAGGGAATAGACAAGGGTCTGGATAAAGTAGAAGAAGGGATAGGAAGTATTTTTAAAAAGAAGGAAAAAGGTTCTGGTAACAGCTCATCTGGTAAAAAAACATCTCCCTCTTCGCAAACAGAAGACAACGGGGATGAATCCGGGGAAGCATCACCTGAGAACAACAGCAAAGGTTCAGGAAGCTTTTCAAGTTACAGTAAATTTGATTTTGTTCCCGGCAGTAAAATAATAGCGGTTGAAGATTTTAGCCAGGATGCTCTTGGTGATTTTCCGGCCCGGTGGAATACCAATGGTGCAGGCACTTTGTCAAAGCTGAATAATTTACCTAACAAGTTCCTGATGACCAATACCGAAACGGTGTTTTACCCGGAATTTGTATCTAACCTTCCCGAAAATTTTACGCTGGAATTTGACCTGGCCAGCACCCCCCAATTTAGTTTTTATAGTGGCTTCTTTGTCATTGGGTTTACCGATGCTAACGTAGGTAAAAACTGGAGAACTTTTCAGAAATATGGCAACAAGCAACAGGAGAGCAAGCTAACAGTTGAGGTAGCGCTGCACCCCACCGGTGCAGGGGGTCAAAGAGGAATGTCGGTGCTATACTCTGGTGGCAGTGGCCAGGAAAACATAAAGAATGAGATAGAGCAACGGTCGTTTGCAACAGCTCCCGGGAACACCAATGTCCGGGTAAGCATCTGGAGACAAAAAGGCCGTATAAGAGTATATGTTGATGAAGCTAAAATATGGGATATTCCAAGGGCCTTCACAGACGGTATCGGTATATCTTCTTTGTATTTCAGAAATGATGGCCCTAACTCAGATGCCGACCAATACTATATAAGCAATATAAGAGTAGCGGTAGGAGCCCCTGATACCCGTAGCAAGCTGATCACAGAAGGAAAATATGTTACCACCGGTATTTTGTTTGACGTAAACAGCGATAAGATAAAACCGGCAAGCTATGGTGTATTAAAAGATATTGCAGGCGTTTTAACCGAGAACGAAGCAGTGAACGTAAAAATTATAGGCCACACCGATAGCGATGGTGATGAAGCGGCCAACCTGAGCCTTTCTAAAAAACGTGCAGAGGCGGTTAAAAAAGCCTTATCTACCCAGTTTTCGATCAGCGATAGCAGGATGACAACAGATGGGAAAGGCGAATCTCAACCTGCAGGGCCTAACACTACCGCCGAAGGAAAAGCCAATAACCGGCGGGTGGAATTTGTAAAGCAGTAACTACTGGTCTTATAAAAAACACAATGCCTCCGGAGCGGAAGACCGGCTTTTTATCAATGGGTCTGTTGTAAAAAGATGGAAAGCATTGCCGGAGGGATAACAAGAGTCAACATCTATTTTAATAGCTGGTAAGCTACCAAACTTACCACGTATGCTAAAAAGGTCATGTAGCCCAGTTGTATCATAGGCCATTTCCAGCTTTTTGTTTCCCGCTTTACAATGGCCAGTGTGCTCATGCACTGCATGGCAAAAACATAGAACAGCATCAGCGAAACGCCGGTAGCTAAAGTAAAAACTTTAGTGCCATCGGAGAACGTGGCCCGTTGCATTTTTTCCTGCAATGCCAGGTTTTCCTCCCCGTCATCTTCTACGCTATACAAAGTGGCCATAGTGCCTACAAATACTTCTCTGGCAGCAAATGAGGTAATCAATGCAATGCCAATCTTCCAGTCGTAGCCTAATGGCCTGATGGCGGGCTCAATAGCTTTACCCATAATGCCGGCATAAGAGTTCTCCAGTTTGGCAGTACTGTATTGTTCTTCGATCAGCGTAGTATCCGCATTGGGTTGCGCCAATTGTTGCTCATATTGTGCATGCGCCCGTTCCATGCGCGCTCCGGGACCAAATGAGCTTAAAAACCAAAGCACCAGGCTAATAATCAAAATGATTTTACCTGCCTGCAGCACAAATATTTTCGCCTTTTCGATCATTGTTTGTACGGCATTCTTCCAGCGCGGTGCCCGGTAAACCGGTAGCTCAAGAATAAAAAAGCTTTTTTCTTTTATCTTTATAAACCATTTGGCCACCCACGATACCGCCATTGCAAAAACAACCCCGATCAAATAGAGCCCCATCATTACTAAGCCCTGTATGCTTATAAAACCCGCTATGTAGGTTTTAGGTATTACAATAGCGGTTAAAATAATGTAAACCGGCAGGCGTGCTGAGCAACTCATTAGCGGTGTTACAAGTATAGTGAGAAGGCGCTCTTTCCGGTTCTCAATATTCCGGGCACTCATAATAGCCGGTACGGCACAGGCAAACCCACTAATCATGGGCATCACGCTTTTACCATTCAGCCCAACAGTACGCATTACCCGGTCGGTTAAAAAGCTGATACGTGCCATATAACCTGTGTCTTCCAAAAGGGTAATCAGGCCAAAGAGGATCATGATCTGTGGGATGAAAATAACGATACCCCCCAGTCCGGCCACTAGGCCATTTATCAATAAATCGGTAAAATGATTTTCGGGAAGTAGATCTCCCAACCAACCGCTGAATGCTGCCGTTCCGCCATCTATCCAATCCATTGGATAAGATGCCAGCAGGAAAACACATTGAAACAACAGGAATAATACGGTTAACAAAATAGCATATCCCCAGTACCGGTGCAGGAAAACATTATCGAGCCTTTCGGTTATTTTAGATCTTTTCTGCGGATCGGGAAAAGTTACTGCCTGGCTCAGAATATGGTTGATACGTGTATACCGTTGTAATATTTCTTCGGCCTGGGTGCGGGCAGGATTAAACTGGTTGTCAACCTCGGCTTGTTCTATCTTCTCCTGCACATCATCTGGCAGGGCAAAAGTTTCATGATTAATTAAGTAGTGAACGGCTTCATAATCTCCTACATGAGGAACTGCCTGCTGGGCCTGTTTAATAGCCCCCGGCGCCAGGGCCGTTACATCAATAAAATTCCGGGCAGCGGGTTTATACAATTTACCAGACACCAGTTCAATCGCTTTTTTGAGTTCTGCTATACCCTTGTTCTTTCTGGGGTTCACGGCTACAACCGGAACGCCCAGTTCCCGCTCCATTTCATGAACGTCAATCTGTATACCTTTCTTACGTGCAATATCCATCATCGTAAGGGCTACTACTACAGGCCGCTTCAGATCTATAATTTGTGTGCAAAAAAGGAGGTTTCGCTTCAGGCTGCTGGCATCGGCTACGGCTACAATTACATCGGCCACAACATGCACATCCTGGTTTAGTAAAACTTTGTAAGCTACTTCCTCATCAAGCCTGCGGGGGTATAGGCTATAGGTGCCCGGCAGGTCAATTACCTCGGCAGTACCGTGGCTTAATGAGGTGGAGCCCGTTTTTTTATCAACAGTAACCCCGGGAAAGTTCCCAACTTTTTGGTTTAATCCGGTAAGCGTATTAAACAAAGAGGTCTTTCCACTATTGGGATTTCCTGCTAATGCAATATGTAACATTGAATTTTTCAATATGTAAAACCGCAAATTTAACCGCCAATACCCTAAATATGTTTACGAAATGCGGAGATTTATGGCAATTTTAAATATTCACCCTATTATCTTTTATCTACCTTTACCCCCAAACATACCCATTTGCGAACAGTAAAGGAAAAATAATGGCCGTTCTTAAATTAGAACTGGATACCCAGGAAATTATTGATAGCTTTTTTGACGATACCAAATTACTGGGTATCGTAACAACGGTTAAAGATTACCGTTTTTGCTGGAACCTTAATAATTTGCTGGGATTGAGTTTCAGGATCAACCATGATATTGAAATCAATCTTAAACGTAAAAAGAGGCACTATTTTTTCAGTGTATATGAATATCATGAGCCAAACAGTGCGCTCTGCCACTACCTGTATAATAATTTGTATGACGGAGAGTATCTTTTGCCGGAGTTTAAAAACCTTGATTTTTTGTGGCTGATGAAAAATGATACGGTTACAGAAGAATACCTCGGCCAGATCAAGGCGATGTTGCGAAACATTCCGGGAGTACAATTAGTAACCGAGCTTACTAATGAAAAAATTAAAAACAAAGAATACCTCATCTTCTAAAAATCAACACTATGTGGCAGGAAGAACAAAGTAAGCTGTACCGGAAATTCGAGTTTAAAAACTTTAGCGAGGCTTTTGCCTTTATGACCCGGGTAGCGCTTGCGGCAGAAAAAATGGATCATCATCCCGAGTGGAAGAATGTATATAATACCGTAGAGGTTTGGCTGAGCACGCATGATGCAGGAGATGTGGTAACTGAAAAAGACCATAAACTGGCCCAAAAAATTGACGGCCTTGTGAAATAGATTGTTCCGGCTAAACAGGTTAGTGTCTGCTGAAATAGAGTTTATTGGAGGCAGCTCTTATCCGGTTTATGTATAACTTACTTAAATTGCAGGTAGAAAAATCTAACCGTGAAGACAGGGTGACGTGAAGAAACAGGAGATACCGTTTTCTTAATCAAGGCAACCACACACCTACTATGCGGCTAAACAAAAAAGTTCGGGCAGTTGCGCTCTAATTTTTCCACAATTTGTTGATACTTTCAAATACCCTATTTTTGCCGTCCTTTTATTTAATGTATTAATATATTATGTCGGTTATTCAAAAAATCCAGGACAAGTACGGCAAGGTTATGGCCGTAATTATTGCTTTGGCATTGGTGGTCTTTGTAATAATGCTTGCTTTTGAGAACGGAGGCAGCCTTTTTAGAGGCGACTCAACTACCATCGGTAAAATAAATGGCGAAAGCATAGATTTTGCCAGCTTCAATGCACAGGTAGAGCAGCAATCCCAAATGATGCAACAGAGAGGTATGGGCGCCAGTGGCGAAATGCTTTCTCAGCAGGCTAACGAAAGTGCCTGGAACACGGAAATTGCCCGGGTATTATTATCCCAGGAAGCAGAAAAAGTGGGTATTGAAATTGGTAAGAAAGAGTTTAATGACCTGCTATTTGGCAACAATCCTCCCCAGGAGTTAAAACAGGCGTTTACAGATCCTCAGACAGGAGTTTACAACCCCGCTATAGCTCAGCAACAAATCAACCAGGTTAAAACAAAGGGTACTGCAGAGCAAAAAGCTCAGCTGAATGCCTTTTTAGACCAGATGGTATTTCAGCGCCTGGCTCAAAAATATGATGGCCTGCTAACTAACAGCATCAACTTTCCTAAATGGATGATCGATAAAGAAAATGCTCAAAGCAGCCTGATCTCTAAGGTTTCTTTCGTAAGAGAGCCATATACAAGCATTTCTGATTCTGCAGTAAAGATTTCGGATGCCAATATTCAAAGCTATATCGACAAACATAAAAAAGACTTTAAGCAGATGGAGAGCCGCAGTATTTCTTATGTAGCCTTTAATGCGCAGCCTAACAGTGCTGACAGTGTACAGGCAAGAGAAAATATCCTGGCTTTAAAACCAGCCTTTGATAGTGCCAAAAATATGAAAGATTACCTGATGACCCAGGGTACCAATAACTATTATGATGGCTTTATCAGCGGTAACCGTATTCAGGTACCTATGAAAGATTCTATCTTTAAAGTAGGTGTTGGTAATATTTACGGACCATACCTGGATGGCGGATCATACACATTGGCTAAAATTGTAGCGGCAAGGCCCATCCCTGATACTGTAAAAATCAGGCACATATTAATTGGTACTGCTCAAACAGATCCTCAGAGTGGCCAGCAAATTCCTATCAGGGATACAGCTACTGCTAAAAAACTGGCCGATAGCGTAGCATTAGCTATCCGTAACGGTGCTAATTTCGATTCTTTAGTGGTTAAATTTTCTACCGACCAGGGAAGTGTAAATAATGGCGGTGTGTATGATAATGTTCCTTCGGGGGAAATGGTACCTACCTTCAACGACTTTATTTTTGGAAATCCTGTTGGTTCAAAAGGCGTGGTAAAAACAGACTTTGGATACCACTATATAGAAATCCTTTCTCAGAAAGGTAGCGCAACGGGTTACAAAATAGCGTACATACACAAACCTATTGAAGCCAGCGAGGAAACAGATCGTGTAGCAAATGAAGCGGCAACCAAATTTGCAGCAGAAGCTACCAATCAAAAATCTTTTGATGCGGCCGCAGCAAAATTGCAAAAAGAGAAAGGCATCTTTAAGTCAGTAGCGCAGGACTTACCTCCAACCGGGTCTATGATCCAGGGGCTGGGCGCTTCGCGTGCTTTGGTAAAAAGCGTTTACAATGCAGATCTTGGCAACGTAGTTTCTGAACGTGTTGGTGATTTTTATGTAGTGGCTTTGGTAACAGAGATCAATAAAGAGGGAACTATGAGCCCTGCAAAAGCAAGAATGATGGTTGAACCATTATTGGTAAACCAAAAGAAAGCAGAGATCATTACTAATAAGATTGGAAAAGTAACCACTTTAGAGGCAGCAGCAGCAGCTTTGAAAAAGCCTGTTGAAGTTGCAGACAGCCTTCGTTTTGCCGGACAGCCTTCAATGACTTTAGGCTTCGAACCCAAAGTAATTGGTGCGTCATTCAACAAAGCGAACGTCAATAAAGTGATCAGCGAACCCATAGCAGGTACACAGGGTGTTTATGTTGTAAGAGTTGACAACTTAAGCAACACCCCGGTTCAGGCGGCTAATGTGGATGAAGCAAGAAAAATGCGTTTTATGCAGGCGAAGCAACAAGCCCAGTTCCAATCGCTGCAGGCATTAAGAGAAGACGCGACCATCAAAGATTTCCGTAGTAAATTCTATTAATAGAATTGATTTATAAGATATATCAAATCCCGGCGCCAGCCGGGATTTTTGTTTTTGAGATAATTGAACAACCAGAGAAACTAATATGTTATTTTAAAGTATGGAAGAAATAATAAGGAACAAAGTAGCTGAAAGCGGAATTATTACCTTGAACCTTGAGGATTTTTACCCACGGGAAGAGGTAGTTATTTTCGATATCAAAGATTATTTATTTATGGAAATGATCTTAAAAGAAAAGAACTTCCGCGAGGCATTGAAGCAGCACGATTGGCAGCAATATGCTGGTAAAACAGTAGGTATTACCTGTACCGCTGATGCAATTATACCGCTTTGGGCTTATATGCTCATTATAACCTACCTGCAGCCGGTGGTGCGTTTTGTGGCAGCAGGCAATACTGAGGAAGTGAAGAAGAGATTACTGTTAAACAATATCAACGCTATTAATACAGCAGACTACGAGGATAAGCGGGTAGTGATTAAGGGTTGTGGAGATATGGGTATTGGAGAAGAAGCCTATGCCGATATTACCCGCGTTCTCTTACCTGTTGTAAAAAGCCTGATGTATGGAGAACCCTGCAGCACTGTTCCTGTATTCAAAAAAAGGTAACCACTGACTGGCAAACCGTCCTGTATTACTTTAATTACTGCGTTATAACGTGGTTGTGCTGCCTGCTGGAACCCGGCGGTTTTTGAATAGTGTATAAAAAATCCGCGTGCTGCATGGAGTTATTAAGGAAAGAACTAACTTAGCATTGGCTATCTAAATCAATAGTTTCTAGTCCCTAAACCAATCAGTTAGCGCCATGAGAGCTCTCCGCTTCCTTCTGCTTATCAGCAGCATGTTCCTCGGTACGAGGTCTATTTCACAACAAGCAATTTGTGGGTTCGATTTTGTAAATCAGCACTTACGAAAAAGCCCTGATTATGTCCAAAAATTAGCTGCTACGGAGTACAAAATCCAGCAGGATGTTGAAAGGATCATTAAAACCCGAGCACAGTTTCAAAACTTAAATATATTACCGGGGCCGGTATACGAAATACCTGTCGTTGTACATGTGATTGCTCCATCGGGCAGTCCTGTGGGCTGGGTAAACCCGTCAGATCTGCAGATCCAAGAGGCAATAGACCGGTTAAGTGCCGACTTTGCCGCAACCAGTACCCGGAGTGTTGGAGCGTCCACGCCAATAAAATTTACATTGGCTAAAAGAACACAAGACTGTAACGCAAGTACGGGCATTGTAAGGGTAAGTGGCAGCGGTGTTCCCGGTTATGATGCAAATGGGGTAGTGGTACCCGGTTCTCCGGCAAGTGTTACGGGTGCTGATAATGAGGCCATCAGAAGCCTGAGCTTTTGGCAGAATAATCTTGCATACAATATCTGGGTAGTTTGGAAAATTGCGGCAGATGTTCCCGCCGGAACTTTTGTAGGTGGTTATGCCAATTTGCCCTTGGAGACAACTTATTATCCGGCCTCTGTAAAGGAAGGGATGATGATTATAGCTTCGCAACTTATATCTTCCTCTTCTACTACGCTTACACACGAGCTGGGACATGCTTTTGGATTGTATCACACTTTTGAAGGTGGTGATCAAACCAACTGTCCACCTGTGACAGATGGAACGAACTGCACAACAATTGGAGATAAGGTTTGCGATACCGATCCGGTAAAGAGCCTGCTGCAGGGAGGCGCCTGTGCCATACTGAATACCGATCCTAATCCCTGCTACAACAATAACCCCTACAATGGTATTCAGAAAAATATAATGGGTTATGGCGGTTGCCTTGACCGGTTTACAGCCGGGCAAAGCGCAAGAATGATAGCTGCGTTGAATATTGCCCGGGCCGGTTTAATGACTTCGGTGGCTTCTACACCACCCCCCGCAACTACGGTTAAAGCCAATACCACCCAGGCGCCCTTAAACAACTCTTTGAATAATGTTACCAGCATTGGTCCCTGGAATGTAACGCTGGGTAGCCTGACCTACCAGTCTTATGGTTTTGTTGATGACGATGAGCAATTTTACCAGGATAATTCCTGCAATTTTGGAACTACGTTATCTTCTGCTTCGAGTCCCACGCTAACGGTTACAACAGGCGGTAATAACCAGCAAACTTGTAAGGCATGGATTGATTTCAATAATAATGGTACATTCGACAGTGACGAGCTTATTTTAAATAGTAATACACCTGCAGGCACCGGTGTTTATAGTCATGCTGCGCAAATTCCATCAGAGAAATTGAGCGCCGCTGGAACCGCTAAAAACCAATTATTGCGGATGCGGGTTCGAGCGGACTTTATTAATAACAGTAATTTTGGACCAGGCGGTGCGTTGCTGGTTGGTCAGACGGAAGATTTTTGGGTGAGTATTGAAGGAGCTTTACCGGTGATTTTTACCGGCGTGAGCGCGAAAATAAAAACTGATAAACTTTTGGTGAACTGGACAACAGAAAGCGAAACCAATAATGATCACTTCTTTGTTGAAGCCTCTTTTGATGGAGAAAATTTTGCACGAATTGCTAAAGTAGACAGTAAGGCTGCCAACGGCACATCCCTTTCTTCCCTGAGCTATAATATCGCCATTGCCAACACAGGAACGGTGGTTTCTTTGGGAGCAGCCCTGGTTACCATTTTCTCGCTGTTTAGCTTTAGAAGAAACAGAAGATGGATGCTTACCATGCTTATTGCAGCCGGCATTTTCATCGCCTGCCAGAAAAGAGGTCAGACCGGGGTGGATAGCAGTGACAATAATATTAAATACATAAGAATTGCGCAGGTAGATAAAGACGGCTCCGTAAAATTCAGCCGCGTGGTTTCGGTGATTTCACAATAAAGACCAATATTTAATAATAATGAAGGCGGAAACAGTTGATGCTGTTTTCGCCTCTTTTTTTATAGTTATCGGAGCTTAAAGTCCCAGATAGGCTCCTCTCCCTTCAAATGTTCAACAAAATAGTTCCAGAGTTTTTTCTGAAAATAGTCTGAAGCTTTCCCTACATAGCCGTGATGCTGACTGGGCAGGATCAGCATATCAAATTGTTTGTCTGCATTTACCAGTGCCTCAGCCAGCTTAAAAGTGGCAGAAGGGTTTACATTTTCATCAATACCACCATGTACAATCAGTAGTTTTCCTTTCAGGTTGCCCGCCATGGTAATATTGGAAACCTTATGGTAGCTGCTATCCACCGGCCAGCCCATATACATTTCCGGCCACCAGTCTTTTTCCATTCTGAAATCATGATCAGCAGAGCTGGCTACCGCGACTTTGTAAAAATCAGGAAATTCTAAAACCGCATGCCCCGCATCATAACCGCCTGCAGAATGGCCAAAAATGCCAACTCTGGTCGTATCCACCCACGAAAACTGCCTTCCCATAGCCTTAATAGCGATCACATGGTCCAGCAGGTTTTGCCCCATGTTTTTGTAAGATACATTATGAAAGGCCTTAGACCGCCCTGCTGTTCCCAGCCCGTCAATGGCTACTATTATAAATCCTAATTCGGCTAAGGCCTGGTTGCCCCTGCCGAGGGCTTTGGCAAAACCATTGGGGTACATATAAGTATGAGGGCCTGTGTAGGTTTGATCAATAACCGGGTATTTTTTAGCCGGATCAAAATTGGAGGGCTTCCAGATGGCGGCATAAATAGTTGTTGACCCGTCCCGTCCCAGGGTTGTAAATTCTTCCGGCAAAGGATGCCTCTTGCCGTCCGCAAGGTTAACCTGAGTATGTGATAGCTCTTTCAGGATCTTTCCGGTAGCGCCATCGCGCAACACAGCACGGTTCGGTTTCGACATGGTTGAAATATTATCAACCAGGTATTTGCCATCGGGTGAGAAGCTGATTTCATGATTTTCTTTTTCGGGGGTAAGCAAGGTTGTTTTACGGGTTTTAACGTTCACTTTATAGCCAAAATCATAATAAGGGTTAGTACCTTCTTTTCCCTTTGCGGTAAAGAAAATATCACCTGTTTTTCCGTTAATCCCGTTAATATCATTAATATAATAGTCTCCCTGTGTTAATCTTGTAAGCTTTCTATCCTTGAGGTTCAATGCATATAATTGCTTCCAGCCATCTTTCTCAGAGGTAAAAATAACCTGACCCCACTCATTAACCAGCCGGTAGTTGAAGTTGTCGATATTGGTTGGGCTTCTTTCGGTATACAAAAGTTCTTTTGTTTTCGCAGAGGGATCGTACAGGTACAAATTGATTTTCTGATAACCTCGTTCCCGCTCATAAATGATAGCTTTGGAAGTGCCTGGGATCCACTCAAAACCTACCGTATTTACATTCCTGAACTCATCTAACCGGTGCGCCTCTCCACTTGTTGCATTAAACACAACCGGGATCATATACACCATATCTGTATCACCCGGAGAACCTCTATAGTAGGACAGTAACTTAGGCTTATAGAGAGAGTCGATGCTCCAGTCCAGCAAATACATTTTTTTACCATTCCGCAAGTCGCAGATATAAGCCTGCAGCCATTTCGAATCGGGAGACCAATTCACAGCAAAGTGAGCAGGCCTTTCGCCGTTCTCTCCCTCTATTAATTCTCCCCAGCCATAGTAGCTGGCGTATTCATAATTTTTTGCCCCGTCTTTGCTTAACTGCTTTTCGCTATTGCTTTTCCCGTCTTTAAGGTACAGGTTATAATCTCTTACAAATGCTACCTGGTTTTTATCGGGCGAAGCCGCCTCCTGGTTGCGGCGCCGGTTGCCGCCCTCCCAGGCACGTTGGTTGGGCGTTTCGTCGGGCGTATCGGATATGGTACCTGTTTTAAAATCGTATTTTTTGCGGTGTGTGCCATTGGCATCCTGAATAGAATAGGTAAATCCGCTGCTATCTCTTAGCCAGCTGGGGGTAAGGCTGATATTCCAGATCATTTTCTTAGCCAGGTTATTTCTGAAATAGCTAACCGCCCTGTTGTAATCTTCTATGGTAATAGATTGGGCAAAAGAAAAGGTAAAAACAAAAATGCTGAAAAGCAGGGCCGCAAATTTCTTCATAATGATCATTTATTATTTCAGAACAAAGAATCTAAAATAACAAACAGCTACATTAAAAGCTGGCTGCTTTTTATCAGAATGTACTTATATTTTATCTGATACCGCAGGAAAAAATATCCTAAAACCAACCACGCTTTCTAAACAAGATGAGCATCCATGCGGGAATGATCAACATGGCTCCTACCGCAATCCAGAAGCCCCAATGCTGGCCACTTAAAGGAATAACCTGGAAGTTCATACCGAAAATGCCACCAATAACGGTAGCCGGGGCCAGCACACAGGTTACTATCGCCATCACCTTCATCACTTCATTCATTTTGAGGTTGACGTTGCTGATGTAAAGATCCTGCATGCCCATGATCATATCGCGATAGTTCTCCACGAGGTCTATGGCCTGCACCACATGGTCATACACATCTTTATAGAAACGTTCATTAAAATCGGTAAGCAGCTCACTGTCGCTTTTAATAAGGCCACTGATCACATCACGCACCGGGTAAATACTTCGCTTTAAAACAATAAGCTCTTTACGCAACACATTAATTAATGCCAGGGATCTTTTATTGGTTCCCCGAACAATTTCCTCCTCGACATCTTCAATGCGGTCGCGCAGTTTGTCCATTACAATAAAATAATGGTCTACTATTGTATCGATCAGGGTATAATAAAGATATTCGGCTTCTTTACCCCTGGTTTTACTGGTAGTAAGTTTTAGCCGCTCTCTCAATGCATTAAACAAATCTCTTGATGGGTCGTCCTGGAAAGTGATCACAAAGTTTTTTCCCAATACCAGGCTGATCTGCTCCTGCCCGATAGAGTTTTTTTCTTCATTATAATAAAGAATATTCATCAGCGAGAAAAGGATCTCGTCGATCTCATCCACCTTCGGTCGCTGATTGATACTGAGAATATCTTCCCTTAATAAAGGATGAATGCCATATTGATCTCCCAGTTGATCTACATCGTCTTTTCGTAACCCGTCTATATTGATCCAGATAATATGGTCGTTGCATTTCAGTGATAACGCCTCTTCTATCGAAATATTTTTGTATTCTTTAACCTCGGCTTTGTTATAAACATAAGCATTAATGATCACAGTAGCCGCCTCCTCCCTTATAGGAATAATGGTCGGATTTACCGTAAGAATCTCTTTAGTGCGCTCTGTACCGAAAAGTTCTAACAGGTTAGGTAAAAACAGGTAGCGCAAATATTTTTCAGGACGCATCTTCATGCAAGAAAGATAATTATTTTTTAGATGTTGTAAGATTTTATACTAATTACGCTACTTATGTAATATGCGAGACAAACCAGGCAGATATAAAAACTGAGGGAATATGGAAAAGCAGTTTCTACAACTCATTCACGACCACCAGGGTATCATTTACAAAGTAAGTGCATTGTATCGCGATAACAGGGAGGACCGGGAAGACCTGTTCCAGGAGATTGTATACCAGCTCTGGAAGTCATATCCCGATTTCAGGGGTGCATCAAAACCAAGTACCTGGATGTATCGTATTGCTTTAAACACCGCCATTGCTATTTATCGTAAACCCCGATTGAGAGTTACGCATTACACAGATTTACCTCAGCACCTTCACCCCTTGCAGAAAGAAGCTGAGTCTGAAAATGAGGAACAACTGTTTGAAGCGCTCCGGATATTAAGTGATGCAGAGAAAGCTATTGTGGCTCTTTATTTAGAAGAATTTAGTTACAGGGAAATGGCAGCAATAACAGGCCTTAGCGAAACAAATATCGGCGTAAGGCTCAACCGGATCAAAAATAAGCTGAAAGAAATATTAAAATAGAAGTTATGGAACTAAGTGAATTAAGATCGGGCTGGAAAAATACAGGCAACCACTTAAAAAGTGAGAAAGACCTGGAGAAAATGACAAAGATGATGAACCATCCGGTAGTAAAACGTATAAAGACCAGGCTGGTTATCCAATTAGTTATACTGCTGATATGTTTGTTTGTTTACTACGATTGGTTCGATGGCGACCAGAAACCCTTTTATGCTAACCTGGCCTTGACTGCCGGTTTGGTTTTATATCTGCTGAATGATATAGTTGGCTATATCTCGCTGACAAGACCCGTGAGAAACACTAATCTTAAACAGTCGGTAATGGATTATTTAGCACGGGTAAAGAGGCTTTCCTTTTTTTCTTTATTGGTAACTTTATTATACAGCAGTTCAATCGTTATATTTTTTACATCTACCATAGTTTTTACAAAAGAAAAGTGGCTGTTGCTCTTGTTTAGCACCATTATCGTTGTTCAACTCATCATCCTGTCTTCTAAACTCTGGTCCCGGTGGATTAAAAAGCTGAATCAGCAAATAGCTGACTTTGATATGACTGATGATAGCTCAGCCGGGGTATAAATGATTCTTTGCTTAGGGCAACGCTGCCCGAATGCTTATATGTTCTGTGGCGATTATTGAATAACCTAAGGGGTATTGTTAATTTGCTCCTTTGCTTTTTCGAGGTCTTCCGGTGTATCAATAGCGATATTTTTATAACTGGTTTCCGCCATGTAAATATCAATATCATTATACAGGAAGCGTAATTGCTCCAACTTTTCAATCTGCTCCAGTGGGGCCTGTGGCAAAGTCGTGAAGTTGAGTAAAGCGTTTTTTCGAAAAGCGTATACGCCTATATGCAGGAAGTAGTCGACTGCAATATCTGCATCACGCTGAAAGGGAATAATACTGCGGCTGAAATAAAGCGCTTTATTATTTTTATTAGTCACCACTTTAACCATGTTGGGGTTAGTTGCCTCAGCAGCATTTTCCATCTTTCGCATTAAGGAGGCTACCTGTACCTGTTCATTATCAAATAAACGAACCAGTTTTTCAAGAGGCTCTTTCTGAATAAAGGGTTCATCGCCCTGTACGTTCACGATCACCTCTACATCCAGGTTGCGTGCAGCTTCTGCAATGCGATCGGTACCACTTTCATGTTCAGTAAGGCTCATAATGCATTTGCCACCACGACTGGTAATCTCTTCATAGATCACATCGCTATCCGTGATTACATATACATCAGCAAATAATCCACTTTGCATGGCTGCTTCGTAAGTATGCGCAATAACCGGTTTATCGCCTAGCATTTTCATCAATTTAGCAGGGAAGCGTGTAGCCGCGTAGCGCGCCGGTATCATGGCAATTACTTTACTCATGTGCCAAAAATAGTGAATGGTGAATAGATAATGGGGAATAGTTAATAGTCTATTGCGGCGATAGCTAATCGATTCATTATTCACCACCGGCAATTCACCATTTCTTTTTATGTAGAAACGGATCTTTCAAAAGATCCAGGAAGTCCTCATCTTTTTCGTTAGGATAGTACCGGTCAAGCCCATATTTTATTTTAGATGGATGCAGGGTTGAAAATGTTTGAAACAATCTGTCCCAGATGGAAAATACGGCGCCATAATTACTATCAGTATAAGGCTGCATCCAATGATGATGCACTTTGTGCATATTGGGAGAAACTAATACATAACTCAGGGTTTTATCCAGCAGCGGAGGTAAGCTAATATTGGCGTGTGTAAAAGCCGTGGTGATCACCACCAGTGTTTGGTAGATCATCACACTATACATGGGTGCGCCACTGATAAAGATCAACAACAAAAAAAGATACCTCTTAACAGGCTATCTCCGGGGTGATGGCGCAAACCGGTAGTTACATCTACTTTATTGTCGCTGTGATGAATGAGGTGATAGCGCCATAAGTAAGGGTTTTTGTGCATAACCCAGTGTACCAGCCAGCTGCTGAAATCGAGCGCCAGCACGCCAATTAAGATAGCGCCCCATACATTGGCATTGAACCAGTAAACCATGCCGAAGCCGGCATTCCGGCACCAATCGCTTAACAATACAATGAAAACAGCCAGCCCGGTATGTATAATAAGATGCATTATCGTGAATCCAAAATTCACCAGTGCATGCCTGAACTTGGTGTTCCGGTACTGTAGTTTTACCAGCGGAATGGCGCCCTCGATAATCCAGAAAAAAAGAAGACCGCCCACAAGAAAGGCCATGCGTTCCAAAGGGCGTTGTTCTAATGTCGAAAAATAGGCAATAACTTTTTCCATCGGCGATCGTTTACCGGCAAGGAGGACAACTGGTCCTGTATCCTCATCCTTCTTAAAGTTACAAAAAAATTAAACCCGGTCCATCACTGACAGTCCGGGTTTAACAATAGCTTTGAGGGATACTTATTTTTCCAATACTTTTTTAAGATTTTCCAGGTTCGTTTGCAAATCGCTACCCACCAGTGCGTCCATGCATAAGTTCATCAGGTTAAACGGATAAGGACTCTTCCCGTAAAAACCCCATTCTACTTTTGTTTTGTTGCTATCTATGGGCGTTGTAATAACCGATGCCTGGTTGGTTCCTTCCATGGGTTCTTCAAACCGTATTTCTACATCAACCCTTTTGTTTTCGTCGATGGCCTTAATTTCCTGGGCGCCTTTTCCGGCATTTTTGTTTTTACTGTCCCAGGCATAAATGAAGCCAATAGTTCCGTCTGTACCCGTATATACTTTTTTCATCCCGGGATCTATCTGGTTCCAGATGCTATAATTATCCTGGTTTTTTAGGTATCTGACATAATTAAAAACTTCGGCTACCGGTTTGTTGATTACAACCTCTTTGGTAATGGCATAATCTTTTTTTACAAACAAGGCAATAATTAATAGTAAGGCAATTAACCCCAGTATTACAAAGAGGATGCGTTTTAGGATTTTCATTTTAAGTCAATTTGGTTTTATTAAAAAATAGGAAACTCAAAGGTAATTGCCATAAGTACCAATTGCTCTTGCCAAATGACAACAAATAAATCCTTTCCCAGTCCATTACTCCATCTCATACTCTTTACCACAGTCGAAACAGTGGTACACTTTATCAATGGGAGTTGCAGACCCAATGCCTAATACCGCGCTGGTGATGGTGCCTAACCAGTTGCCCGGCTTACGGGGAGTGCTTACCAGGTCGATATTTTCCGAACCACATTGAGGGCAGGGATGCTGTTGCTGGTACTCCTGCCGGTCAGTTGCTATTAAGGCTAATGCCCGTTCGATCTGCGGTTCGGCCACCATAAGCTTAATACCTCCCACCGCATTAGTAAGTATGGGATCGATGGTAACGGTATTTTCATCTTTCAGCCAGCAGTTAATATGTTCTTCCTGCAGGCGTCCCATGGTTACATGTGCGTTGATATAGTTATCAAATACGGCGGCAATTACAAAATTCATATATTAAAGTTAGCGCAATTCCAGACAATAAAAAATGCCGCACTCGCGCGGCATTTTAACAGGATCCTCAGCAATATTTAATGAAATACAGCCAGGCCCGGAAAGTAGATATGGTTGAAGTCTACCACAGATCCGTCGTTACCGTATTTAATATTTTTTATTAATGCGCCGGTACTTGCATTGTAGATCAGCAAATAATTTACACCCGATGCACCACCATAGCCTTGTATGCCATTTACAATAATATAGTCCTTGTTGCTATCATAGCGAACAGATCCATATACCATAAACGGCGCAATGTCAATGGAGATAAAAGGTTGGCTTAAAGATGTTGCATTACCGTCAACATATTTATATATGTTAGCTCCGGAGTGATAAAACACTGCGTTTTCTTTGGTAGAGGCTGTAAGCCTGGTTGGTGCATCCAGCCCGAAAGAACCTACTGCAACCGGTAGCATCACGCCAGTTGTGTCAAGGTTTTTATCTATGGCGATCAGCCTGCTCCCGGTAGCCGCCCAAACTTTTCCATTGGGTGTTTTGGCAAACCCGCGGCTGATATTACTAAATCCCTTTACAAAAGAATAATTGCTGGTAGATATAATTTTGGCGCCATTGCTCTGAAGTAAAAAAACATAGTTACCCGAAACCAGCATATCTCCGGTATTAACTGCCGATACTGATGTTAGCTTATATTGCGGTATTAAAGTATTTAAATTGAGGGCATACACTCCATCATTGGCGCTAACTAACCCTTCGGCACCTTTAATGCCCACAAGGCTTCTCCAATTGCTGGTTTCCTGGTTAAACCGCACTTCTTCTTTTAATGTTGCTGCGTCCAACCGGATAAGAGGGCCGTTTATTTTACTCATCAGGAAAAGCTTACCACTGTACATGGTTGCAAATTGCAGCGTACTCGTTTTAGCGGCATTCGATGTTATCTTACCCGGGTTTTCTTTTTCATAAACTTTGGTAGCAACAGTGTCTGCGCCATATCGATAAAATTGTACCGTTCCGGAGGTTTGACCATAGGAGCCCTCAGTTATAATAAAGAAGCCATTGGCATAAGGTGCTCTCTCAACCTGGTCAGGACCACCTATTGGCAGGTCATCATTTTTAGAGCAGGCTGTAAGGGAGATAGCTATTGCAGCTGTTATCGATAAGCGGGACAGGTATTTGTTGTTGAAAATAGTCATCAATTAAAATTTTGTTTATTTAGTTGTGTTGCTTGCAGAGAAATGCATGTCTTTGATACCGGTTATTTCGGTAGATACTTCACCTAGCCAGCCACCATCACCAAGTACACCGGTTTGAATTTTAATAAAGTCGATTGCTTTCAGATTCACTTTATTTCCAGTGACGTTTACCGCGTTGCTGATATCTACTTTTCCGCCACCATTAGCTTCTGTTTGATTGTCAGAATACCCCCAGTCGTAGGGAAGAGATACGACATAAGTGGGCCTTGACGGATCTACTTTTGTTTTCAGCCAGGAGCCTTTTAACGTGTAGCTGTTGGCTGTGATCCATTCGGGGAAGTAAGCCTGCCTGTGGAAAGTGTTTCGCTTTACAAAGCCAGTACCGCCTTTGTTGTCAGTCCAGGCAATGTCTTTATCTAAGGTTTCCGGGCGGAAATAAGTTACTTCGTAATCGCGGATATAAGTACCATCAGTTTTACCAAACTCGCTACCCGCCAGCTCATACCAGGTATCATCTGGTTTGCCATTGCCATTATCATCTACCATTACGTAAATGATGCCCGGCTCACTCCATTCGGTAAGCGCATTGCCTGTTACATCTATATCATTGCCATCTTTATTAGGAACACTGTGATCAAAGCCATAGACTACATAACCGCCCCAGGCGCCCAGGCTCACCATACCCGTTTTTCCAAGAAGACCTTCTGCGCTTACCAGGTTGCCTGGTGCTTTGTTAATGAACTGTCCCGGAGCCGGCACAAACTCAAACAAAGAAGTGACATATTGGTTGGTACCGTTTTCTCTTAGGATGGCCTCTACTTTTACATCAAAGCTGTCTTTATAAATACCATAATTATTACTGGCCTGGTAGTAAATTTTATAATTACCCGCCACTTCAAAAATGTGATTGAATGTACTGCTGGTCGAGATCAGTTCATTACCAACATGCCATTCTTCTTTTACCGCCGTGCCAACAGTAATGCGGGAAGTAATAGTAACAGCTTCTTTTATTTTTGTCTGGATAGTTTTTTCTGTTACAGATAACTCTATAATGGGCGCCGGAATATCGTCATCTTTAGAACAACTGTTTAAGAGCAACAAGAAAAATGATAGGATCGACAATAGTTTCAAATGTTTCATTCGTGTTTTTTTTGTGTTTAAATATTGTAGTTATTATTTCCGGTTAAAGAAGGCAATATGCCCTGGTATAATACCGGTTTTTTTAATCGTGCTTTTTAACCTTCCCTGCGCATCAAAGCAAAACAGGTCGCCAGCTTCCACATAGTCCCGCGCATCGGCTATATAAATGTTCCCATTGTTAGGATCAACAGCGATACCATAAGGGATTTCTATTTTCGTTCCGTCTGTAATAAAGGATCCGGGTAATACTGTTTGCGTCTTAAGGTCAATACGGGTAAATGAATGGTTCTTGGCTCCATAGTCAGCACCATATACATAAGCGGTATCATTTTGAATAGCAAAATCTTCCACTTTTACAGTGATAGAATCGGCCAGCCGATCAGTCTTTGTATCTACCACATATAGTTTATTGGTAGTTCCCCAGGGACAGATATATAAAGTACCTCTGCTGTCTTTTTTCAATCGTCTCAGGTTAGGGGCAACAGTGATGGCTTTAACAACGGTGAAAGAAGCAAGGTCTACTACCGAAATATAGTTTTCGAGGTTCGATTGGCTATAGCCCCCGCTGTTGGCTACATACAGTTTATTACCCACTATCTCCAATTCATCTGGCTGGCGGCCTACTTCCACCGTTCTTTTGATGGTTAGTGTAGCGGTATCTATTTCAAGCACCATTCCTTTTTCAGACGTGGTATAAGAGCTCAGGTAGGCAGAGCCATTGGCAAATGTGATATAGCGCGCATTTTCGATCGCTTTATGTGTATTATCGGTAATCGTCTTGATTCGCTTACCAGTAGCAGCATTCAGTATTTCAATTTTTTTTGACCAGTTCATCACCACATACAATTTGCTGCCATATATGCCAATATCATTGCCCGTATCACCCAGGCCCAACACTGCATCGGGGTTGTCTTTGGTAAACACATCCCTTGTGTAGATACCATTGTGCACATCGAAGTAGTCAAGGGTAGCGTTGTTATAGCCCCATCCTCCTTCATTTAAAAGATAGAAGCCGGTGCTGGTAGAGTCTGCTTCGGTTGACTGTGGCGGCGGGGTATACTCATGGTCCTTCCTGCAGGATCCCAGCAGGACCAATAGGGTAAAGAAGAGTAGCGTGTTAATTTGTTTTTGATTCATAGAAGTAGAATTATAAATGGAACGAAAGTTTTACGAGGTAGTTCCTTCCCGGCATAGGGTAGTTGATGACCACATCGTAGTATTGATTAAAAAGATTATTAACCTCGGCAGCCACAACAACAGAAGTTTTTCGAAGCGCCAGTTTTTTAGTAAGCGAGAGGTCGTGCGTATACCAGGGCATCAAATAATTTTGCGGATCGTTTTCCGGTAGCATGTATCGTTCGCCTGTATAGATAAAGCTGTAATTAATTCCCCAGTTTTGGTAAGATGCCTGCAAAGTTGCAGAACCACTGTGTTTGGGCGCATAAGGGATCAGGTGGCCATACGAGCGTTGCCCGTTTGTTTTATTAATGGCTTCCTGGTACGAATAATTGAGCGAGCCATTTAATGCAAGTTTTTCTTTTAGCTTAAGGAAGTATGATGTATGGATATCTATCCCTTTGATGGAAACAGCGCCCAGGTTGATCATGCTCCATCGGAATAAATTATTAGCAGGGATGGCTATAATTTTATCCTGCACCTTGTTGATATAGGCATCTGCCTGCAGGGTGATGCCCAGTTTTAGCGGTAAAAAATATTCGTTGTATTGTGCGCCAATATTGTATTGGTTTGAATACTCAGGTCTTAATGTGGTAGTGCCAACAATAGTGTAGTACAAATCATTAAACGTGGGCATTCTGAAAATGCGTTTATAAAAGGAGCGAAAGCTAAGGGGAATGCTACTCCATGGTTTCCAGGAAATATTGATCGCCGGAGTTAGTTCCTGCTTTTCGGTGGCTGCATCGTCGCGCTTTACTTTTTCGTTAATAAAGCTGCCCAGTAAATTGCCTGATATGGTTATGGGAGCCCAGGACATTTCCGTGGCTATAGCAACAAGTTTTGTACTACGTGTAGGATAGGCGAAGTCATCGAGGTTCGCCTGCATGCGGTTTATCGCCCAATCGGTTGCCAATGATAACTTCCACCATTTTTTGATGGTAAACTCATTCACCCATGAACTGTAATACTCCTGTTGCCGGTAGTTGTTATTGAGTGGCGCCCCTCCTATCTTTTTAATAGTGGTATCTAAGTAACGGGTAAAATCATTTGCATATTTAAACCGGAGTAGCGTTCTGTAGCGTTGCGAAAACCGGTGTTGGAAAGAGCCTTGTGTGAAAAAGTTCTGATCCCATAGCCGTTGTGAATTATAAAAACGCTCTGCAACAATGGCCCCGGGTAAGCCTCGCTCGGAGTTGTAAAAATACCCTTGTATTTTCCAGTGTGTGGTCGTGTCTTTATTGAGATTCTGTATAGCCAGCTCAATTCTTTGCGAAGCAACATCTGCATTTTGCCGTACAATGGAGGTATCGTAAGCCCATTTTTTATAACGTGTTTTATACCTGCCATGTGCGTTGATGAGCTCGGCACTGACGGTGGTGGCTATATTGGCAGTTACTTTTTGCTGCCAGTAAACAGAAGGATTAACAAGCCCGAAGGAGCCGGTTTTTAACGCAGCTTTTAAATGATACGATTGACTATCTTTAAAATTAGGTTGCTGTGTTGTTATATAAAAGGAGGATGCGCTGCCAAGGCTTTTTGCAGGCTGAAATATATCAGGATTCTGGCTATTGTATAATGAGATGGCTTCAACATTATCCAGTGAAAACTTACCCAGGTCGATGATGCCGTTTTGAGCATTGCCCAGTTGCATGCCATCATAAAATACACCCACATGTTGTGTTCCCATGCCACGCACGTTCACGGTTTTCAGCCCGCCAATACCTCCGTAGTCTTTTAGCTGTACACCTGAAAAATAACGGATGGCATCTGCAACAGAGAAGCTGTTTAAACGCTGTAATGCTTCGCCCGATAGCACTTGCACGGGCGAAACAGATGCAGCCAGGGACTTTTTTTTAGTGCCGTTTACCTGAACTTCTTCCAACTCACGGGTAAGTATGCTGTCGCCTGTTTGTGCACCCATCTCTTTGGGGCATAACAGTACCGACAGCAATAAACATAAGCCTGCCAGGGCTTTTAAAACATACTGCATTAACTATTTGATTAAATGAATCAAACAGCTTTGCGAACAACTGAAAACAAATATGTTGCTATAAAAAGCATTTGCGTTCAAGCTTCAGTCCACGAAAGCTTAACATCTGTCTGCTTTGGCAGGTCTCCTGACTTGTTCTCATTTTGAGCAGCCTTCCCGTTCCAACGTTTTCAGAACAGTGGCTAAGATTTGTCAAAATGTTTTTTAGAACTTACAGTAGCGGGACTGTTCAGGATTTGCACCTGATTCCCTTTTAATCAATAGCGCCCGGAAGGCGTATTGAACCAATGCGGCGCGAAGGTAGGTGTATTTTTTAAAGAAAAGGAGATGAATTATAAAAGGATAAAAGAGAAAGCTGTAATCTTATAAGAGGATTACAGCTTTTCAAAAGAAGAGTATAGGTTTTATCAGACTTAAAACGTTACTTACTCATTTACGACCTGCACGGTTTGTGAATACCGTTTGGTTCCATCCTTATCAACCTGGGCGATGCGTATAAATAAGGTATTATCTCCAGGACCTTTTGCTACATCTCTTTTGTTACAAGCGCTGACAACAATAAATACGGCTAATACCAGCAGAGATACCTGACCCCATTTTTTACCAGACCTGAATCCGGCAATAGTCAACACGGCTAAAAGTGAAATTCCCAACATCATGCCCAGGCTGTCTTTACCAAGCGTTATTGCATAGTTTATAGTGCTGCTGCTATTTCCATCAATGGCTTTGCTATCCACCGTTTTAATTGTTGCAAAGGTTTTACCATCAACCGATCCTTCAATCTCAAAATGACTGTTGTTGGTTTCAGACTGCGTTGTCCAGTTAATATATAAGTTAGCCTCTTTTCGGGTGGCCTTAATAGTTCCAAAGGTTACGGGCAATGCAGCGTTATCTATTACTTTATAAATAGTGTTACCAGATAATGACGCTGCATAAAGCGTTCCGTTTTCGGCCTCACCAAAAGCCACGATATCAGCCGGGAAACCCGCATCCGGTAGTTGAAGCATTTGAGTTCTGTCGGGAGTGATTACCCATTGGTTGTCGGACACATAATCTGCAAAAATATAATAACCGGCCAGGGACGGGAATTCGGTACCTCTATACACAAATCCGCCTGTAACAGATTGCCCGCCGACAGTATTATCGCGCCCATAGGTGTAGATTGGCTCAATATAATTAGATGCTGCCTGGCATCCTGCAGTATTATAAGAAGCCAGTCCTTCATAGCAACGCCACCCGTAATTGATACCACCGGTGGAGCCGGCCGGCCGGTAGTTAATTTCTTCCTGGGCACTCTGCCCAACATCAGCAATCCACATATCGCCGTTGGCCCTGTCAAAGCTCCATCTGAATGGATTTCTCAGGCCTATAGCCCAGATCTCGTCTGCTATATTAGGGTCGGATACATAGGGGTTGTCGGGGGGAATAGTATAGGGAAGTGTATTGACATTAATGCGAAGCATTTTGCCCAGCAGGCTATTACCGTTTTGTGCATTATTGGATGGATCTCCGCCGCTACCTCCGTCTCCCGTGCCTAAATAAAGAAAGCCATCATTGGGTCCAAACACTATTTTGCCTCCATTATGATTATTAAAAGTGGGATGCGGAATATTAATGACGATTTGCTTTGAGGCGGGGTCTGCACTGTTGCTATTGCCGCTGCTGACACTGTAACGTGCTACTTCCAGGCTAAAATCGGGGCGGGTATAGTAAACAAATAGGAAGCCATTGGTTTCGTAATTGGGATGAAATGCCAGGCTTAATAAGCCTCCCTCACCCGCCGTACCAACATCGCTAACGGTAAGAAAATCCTGGATATAGTTGAGGTTTTGGTCATATACACGAATGGTGCCTCCACGTTGCACTACAAAAAGCCGGTTACTGCCGTCGCCGGCATTAACAATATCGATAGGAGTTGTTAGGCCACCACCGGATATGAGGGGCTGGTAGCCAATATCTGGAGTTGTTTGTGAAAAGACCGGAACAATAAAAATGAAGCATGCCCAAAAGGTCAAAAGGGTGTTGAGGATGCGTTGGATCATAAAAATAGTTTAGGGGTTAAAAACTATCAGCAATGTCCAAAAAGCAAATATTGAGCCGTTCTGCGGTTCCTACCAGCTCAAAGTCAATATATTCTAAAACTTAATGTTTTTACGAATGGTGTCCATCAGGGCGTTTAAACCGTTCCAGCTACCCTGGAAAAATTGATCCTGCTTAAATGAGGGTTTGAATTGATTTTCAACTATAGCTTTGGCTTCATCATCACTAAGCAGCCGCGAAACAAACGGACCATAATCAATCCTGATACGTCGTAACTGTTTGCTGATGCTGACGGACATACATCGGTCACTTTTGCCATGAATACCCGACCACTCATCGAGTAAGATTTTATTACCCTGATCAAAGTTTTCGGCGGTTACTGCCGGATCGTTTACGGTTGTAATTCGGATAGGGATCAGGTTGCTTTTTTCAAATACCCTGGCAAGGGAATCCAGTTTTTTCTCTTCACCGGGTGTAAATATGTTTTCGTAATCGTATACGTAATTGATACCGGCCGGGGTTGCAACCTGTTGTGCAGGAAGAATTACTTTCGTTTCCGTTTTTCGTTTTGCAGCAGTGTTATTGACTTTGCCGGAAGAATTACATGCCGATGATAAGCATATAATGAAACCTGCCAACAAATACCATTTGTTGGAGAAGATGCCACACTTTAAGGAAGCGTGTCGAATTGTACGAAATTGTTGAAAAAGTGCTGTCATAATAATGGAACGATAACCCGGTTATGCCGGGAAATCCCTGAAAGGCAAAATCGATGCCATTATAGATAAAAACTATTGATTCAGCATCAACGGCATTACCAGCATCAACAGCTCCTCACTTTCATCCTGCTCAACCGGTTTAATCAAACCTGCTTTAGTTGGTGTACTCAATTCTAAGTATACCTCTTCGCTATGTGTGCTGTTCAGCATTTCGATCAAAAACTTAGCGTTAAAAGCAATTTGCAGGTCTTCACCGTTGTACTGGCATTTCATGCGCTCATTACCCTCGAAGCTGAAATCAACATCCTGTGCTGCTAATTGTAATTCGCTGCCGCTGATAGTTAACGCCACCTGGTAAGTGCTTTTGTTACTAAATACACTAACACGACGAAGCGCTCCTAAGAAATCTGTACGGATTACTGTAAGTCTGTACGGGTTTTCGGTTGGAATTACTACTTTATAATCCGGGAAGCGGGCATCAATTAAACGACAGCTCAGGCGGGTAGTACCATGGGTTACGAAAAAGTGGTTGGTATTATAATTTAAAGTGATAATATCATCATTATCAGGTAGCGCAGACTTTAGCAGGTTCAGCGGTTTACGCGGAACAATAAAATTATCACCGCCTGTTGCCTGGGCATCCTTACGTTTGTAGCGTACCAGCCTGTGCGCATCGGTGGCAACAAACTGAATACCATTTTTATCCAACTCAAAGAAAACACCTGTCATAGCCGGGCGCAGGTCATCTGTGCTGGTAGCAAACAGGGTTTTGTTGATTGCTGTTACCAGGGCCGAAGAAGTCATTGTAAAGGAAGTGGTATCATCTGCCGCAGGTTCTTTGGGGAAATTGTCGGGGTTTTCTCCCATTACTTTATACTTACCGCTATCGCTCGTAATTTCAACGCTGAAATTTTTATCAATATTAAAAGTCAGCGGTTGATCTGGTATATTCTTCAATGAATCGATCAGTATTTTACCCGGGATACAAACACGACCGTTATCCTTTGCTTCAATTTCCATCTCCGTTCTCATCACCGTTTCAAGGTCAGTTGCTACAATAGTCAGCTTATTGGCTTCAATTTCAAAAAGAAAATCTTCCAAAATAGGCAATACTGTATTAGCGTTAATAACGCCGGAAAGGTTCTGCAGTTGTTTAAGCAAAGCGTTCGATGATGCTATAAATTTCATCTGTCTGTTTTTATATCTTTTTTAGTGGCCAGATGGAATTCGCAAAATAATTATCCCTCTAAATATGAGGAATTTTTATTGCTCATTTCATCCGTTTAAAAATTTTATTGTTCTATCCGTTTTTTGGGTGCAGCGAAGCTACTATAAAAAAGAATGAGCGCAATATAATTTATTTATAATAATACCACATTTTCCCTCTTATTATCTGAGATTGAGCCTGTATGCCATCTCATCCTACCTGTTTTGGAGACATTATTTTTACCTGGGTTCATGTAAATTTCCATCTTACCGGGCCAGATTCCCCCGACCAGATTGCTGCTGGCGAAGAACTGCTTATTGAGGCCCGGATTTAAGATTTCGTATATGAATTCGTTCTCAAAAGGTTTTGTATCTTCCGCCACTCTATTAAAAAAAAGGACAGCATGTTTAACAAGCTAATCAACCTTATAAAAGGGAAAAGCGACCCCGCCGCTGAAGCGGTGCGCATTCCGTTTGGGCGTTATTCTGACAATAATAAATCGGTAGCTAAAGGAACCAGGTGGACAGACGCCGATAACCTGTTCAAGGAAAAAAAATATATAGAGTCCATTAACGCCTTTTTTGATTATTTAAAGGATGACGAACAAAAGAATGTCAGTTTCTCAGGTGATAATGAGCGGTTTAACTTTGAGTTTTTCCAGGGATCGAAGGTGATCCGCGGCCGTATGGAAAACGGGCTATTATCTGCAGAAGTAAAACTGGCCAAAATGGCCCAGCCCTCGGTGCCGGTAATGCGCCGCCTGCTGGAGATGAATTTCGGACTGTATTACAGCCGTTATGCACTCCAGGAGAATGAGTTGTGCATGCGATTCGATACCAATATTGAAACGGCCAACCCCAGCAAATTGTATTACGGGCTGAAAGAGCTGGCCATTAAAAGTGATAAACAGGACGACCTGCTGGTTCAGGATTTTTCGTTCCTGGAAAGGCTTGATGAGGAGCATATTTACGAAATTCCTGATTCAGAGAAGCAGGTAAAACACGAAGCTATACAAACCTGGATCACGGAAGCTCTTGACAAAATTGCAACGGTTGACGCCGATAAGTTTTCTGGGGGAATTTGCTATTTACTATTGGCCTTGGTATACCGCATCGACTTTTTGATTGCTCCTGAAGGTCAGTTATTGAACGATCTCGAGAAAATATCAGGTATCTATTTTAAAAAAGATGACCGCCAGATGGTAGAAAAGAACCGGGATATGATCGAGGAATTTAAAAAGTTACGGGATAAGCCGAAGGAAGAAGTCTTTAAAAACCTGTTCCGGTCAAGGTATACTTTCTCTATTGTAACACCTCAACCGCATAAAACCACAGCAGATGCCATTAATGAGGCCAATCATAATATGTTATGGTACCGGGATAATAATCACGAGTACTTTGCCAATAAGATCATTGAATACGGCCTTACTTATTGCCAATACTCTTATAGTTTGCCCAAACCAATTACCCAGTTGATTGAAATATTTATGCAGGTGAACTATCCCGAGTACTTTAAGGCTTTGGGGTACACCCAGGCTCTTTATATGCCGGTGGCTAACAAATTCGAGCAGGATGTAATCGCGGGGCGTGTCAGGCAGATCCAGCACCAATGGAGACAAAAATACCCGTTGATGAATTTTAATACCGATCAGATCGCTTATAACAGTTTGCTGAGATTTAATCAAAGCTTTACCAACCAGATAGAATTGTTGAACCTGAATAATGAGTAATTTGTAATGAGGAAAGAGAAGAGTGAAATGTTAAACCTGGAATGAACAATGAATTCAAAAGAAATTATCGATACATATCAAAACGCTATTATACAGATAGCTACCCAATCGGGTACCGGCACAGGTTTTTATTTAAAGAACTATGGGCTGATTATTACTAATAACCATGTGGTTGCCAATAACCCGGAAGTAACCATTGCCGGCAAAACCTTCGACAAGGCTTTATCGAGGGTATGGTATACAGATAGTCAGCATGATCTGGCCTTCCTGGAGCCGCCTGCAGAAGCCGAATTACCTGAAATTTCCTTAGGTAATTACGAAGCAATGAAGGACGGCGATAATGTAATAGCCATAGGACATCCTTATGGATTGAACTATTCTGCCACACAGGGCGTGATCTCTAAAGTAGATCGCATCCGTGACGGTGAAAAATACATACAGATTGATGCGGCGATTAACCCCGGTAACAGTGGCGGACCATTAGTAAACTATGCGGGTGAAGTAATTGGGGTCAATTCCTTTATTATCAAAGGTGGCGACAACCTCGGGTTTGCTTTGCCAGTGAGTACGTTAAAAGAGGCGCTCGACCTGTATCTGCCGAATAGAGGTAACGCCGCTACAAGATGTTCCAACTGCGATTACCTGGTTACTGCAGAGACGATTGATAATAACAAATATTGTCCCAGCTGCGGATCTGAAGTGAAGCTACCTCAACTCCCCGAGAAAGAAGTGGAGCTGATGGGTGTAGCTAAAATAATTGAGGACATCTTAAAGGAGTTGGGTAAGGACGTGCGGCTGGCCAGGGATGGCGCGAATATGTGGAGCGTGAAAGCCGGATCTGCCAAAGTAAAAATCAGCTATAATCCCGAGAACTATTTTGTAGCCGGTGATGCTTATTTATGCCAGATGCCATTAGATCCGCTGAAAATTAAGCCCTTGTACCAGTTTTTGTTGCAGGAAAACAATAAGCCTAGCGGGCTCGTGTTAAGCTGTGTAAAAAATAATATTGTATTAAGCCGCTTAATTTACGACCTGGATATGACCAAAGAAACGGGCGTTGCCGAATTCAAAAACCTTTTTGAACAGGCTGATCACTATGATGATTATTTAAAAGATGAGTTTGGCTGTATTGCCAGGCTGGAAGAGGTTTAATATTGGGTGATGGATGAAAAGCCACAGATATCGAAACAACATTTGACAAAAGAACAAGCCTTGCAAAAGCTAAGGCACTATTGTGCTTATGCCGAACGTTGTCATAGCGATGTGGTAAGCAAATTGTACGATCTGGGTGTTTGGAAAAAAGAGCATGATGAAATTGTTGCAACACTTATAGAGGAGAATTATTTAAACGAAGAGCGTTTTGCCAAATCATTTGCCGGGGGACACTTCAGAATCAAACAGTGGGGTAAAAACAAAATTGTACAAGCCCTGAAACAGAAAGGAATAAGTGCTTATTGTATCAAAACAGGTTTGAAGGAAATTGACGAAGATGATTATGAGCAGACGCTTCAAAAGCTATTTACACAGAAATGGGAAAGTCTTAAGGGCACGCCGAACCGATTTGCTAAAATGAAAAAAACAACCGACTACCTTTTACAGAAAGGTTTTGAATCGCATTTAATCAATCGATTATTTAACGCGTCAACTGATTAATATGAAAGATGCTTTGACGGTCACATTGGTACAAACGCAGTTGGTTTGGGAAGATAAAGCTGCCAACCTTCAATTGTTGGAAGAGAAAATAAAAAGCATTCCCGATAAAACGGAGATCGTGGTGCTGCCTGAAATGTTCTCAACAGGCTTTAGCATGAAGCCGGAGTTGCTCGCCGAGACCATGGAAGGACCTTCAATAGAATGGATGAAGCATGTATCTGCGGAGCAAAGGAAAATAATCACGGGTAGCCTTATTATTAAAGAGGTAGCAGATAATGGCGATGAAACCTATTTTAACCGGTTGGTATGGATGCTACCCAATGGCCAGTTTGGTGTTTATAACAAGCGCCACCTATTTGCGTATGCCCACGAACATGATCATTATACCGCGGGAGAAAAACGCCTGATTGCTTCGGTTAAAGACTGGAAGATTAATCTGCAGGTTTGTTATGACCTGCGTTTTCCCGTATGGGCCAGGCAGGTACCGCAAACTGCTGGTGAAAACTGGCGCGGTTTATACGATGTGTTGATTTATGTAGCCAACTGGCCCGAGCGACGCAGCCATGCATGGCGAACACTATTGCAAGCTCGTGCCATAGAGAACCAATGCTATGTTATAGGTGTGAACCGTGTGGGAACAGATGGCAACAACATTTATCATAGCGGTGACAGTATGGTGGTTGACCCCCTCGGTGAAGTTTTATACCATAAGAAAGATGAGGAAGACCTTTTCACCATCACACTCGATAAGAATCATCTCAATGACGTTCGCAGTCGTTTCCCTTTTTGGGAGGATGGGGATGAGTTTAAAATTTTCTGATACAACTCCTGAAGGCGTAAGCTTTTGCAACAGCCATCTTTCGGATAGAATCTGGATTGGAAATCTTCAATACCCTTTGTTTTCATTCACTCTCTATTTAAAAGCATTTGCCGGCATTGCCGTCTTAGTGGGTGCTACTTCAAAAAAACAACTCTGATCATTTTGCCCCGGGCTTCCCTCCCGCTGTGTATCTTGTGTATGTTTCAGGCATAGTGCATTGGCATTATTACCCTGCCAATACTCAACAGTAAAGGGATAAGTTATTTTCTCCAATTTTCTTGTTGTTGACTTCAGTCGCTTTACCCTTGTTTGCAGCACTTTTCTTATAGTCTCTGCACTCATGCCGTTATTGATTTTGCCTACACTCCATTCTTCATTTGCACCGCTTAAAGGAGTTATGGTTATGCTATTGCCATTTACGGTATAAGTGCCGTTTTCGTATTGCAATACATTTACCGGGTTGGTTGCCATGGCCGATGCTGCATTGTAAACAAAATGGTAGGTACCATCTGCGTTGAATTTGTATTGATATAGCCAGAAACCTCCGGTATAAAAGCCACTCATGCTTCCAAAGGCAGCTCCTTGCTTTTCCAGCGACTGGGCTTCCCATATTTTTCCGGTAAGCGAAGCGTTAATGATATTAGTAGACGGTGTAGTAGTAGCTGTATTATTGCTTTGTCTAGCCTTCGTTAGCTCCAGCGAATGTAGGAACATTAGCAACTCGCTTTGATACTGCTGTGCATTGGTCATTAATACCACACTTACCATTTGCCCGCCACTAGTGGCTGTAAGCTGGGTAGCTAATCCTTTTTGCGCACCATCAGTATAGTGTGCAATGCCTGAAATAATATCCCAACCATCTTCCTTTGCAGGTGCTTGCATGGCCGGTGCATCATTTACTTGTACCGATGCTTTTACCAGCTTTATCCAATCGGCATTAAAATTATCTGTGGCACTTGCCTCACTTGCTGTGGCCTTTGTAATAAGGATGATGGCATAAGCGCCGGTTTTATTATCTGTAACAGAAAATTGCACACCGCCTTCGTTTTGCTGTTGCTGCCATCCTTTGGGTGCTGTATAGCTCACCATATCAAAGTTTTGCTTTTGGGCAAATAAGGCAATACCTGGCAGCATATATGCAATGGCAACACTGGTAAAAAATTTCAACATAACAATATATTTTATGGTTTTGTTTTTATGGGTGTTGACAATTCTGGTGGATCATCAATAAGTGATTTACCCGATGTACGGGAACTAAGAACAATTCTGTTATTTTCCTGTTTTCCTTCTCTTTCTGTTCGGGAGTTTGATTGAAGTGTTATTTTTTTCTCATCTCCTCCTATATAATAATTAAGATCTACTGTATAAGTGACGGGCTCCATTTTCCAGCTGCCTGTTTTTGCCAGGCTTCCCCATTCGCTGGTTCTGTTGCTGGCTGCCTTGTTCCACCATCCACCTTTACCTTGCTTGGGTGTAATGGTCAATTTATTTTCATTTAGTTTCCAGTTGCCGCTTTCATAAACGTATTGTATTTCTTTTACAAATACGGCCCAGTTTTTCATACGGAACAAATAGGTGCCATCGCTATTAAAAGCATATTCTTTTCTAAAATAGCCGCCCGATGGTTGCGGAAATCCATTTGAGTAGCCACTTGTTTCAATAGTATAATCAACCCATAAACCCACAATGCTGGTATTATTGGCAGCAGGGCCAGTTTTAGTTGTTTCATTTAGATTAGGCTTTGCTAATTCCAACGAGTTAACAAAAGCCAGCAAATCGCTTTGATATTGCTGTGTATTGGTCATCAATACCACGCTGACCATTTGTCCGTAAGTGGTAGCAGTAAGCAATGTTGCCAATCCTTTTTGCTCACTGTCTATATAATTAGCCGTGCCGGAAATAATTTCCCAGCCATCTTCGTGTGCAGGCTCTTGCATAGCAGGTGCATCGTTTACCTGCACCGATGCTTTCACCAGCTTATCCCAATCGGCATTAAAGTTTTCAACGGCATTGCCATTGCTTGCGGTGGCTTTGGTAACAAGTGCTATAGCATAAGCACCTGTTTTCTTATCCGCAACTGATAACTGTACACCGCCTTCGTTTTGCTGTTGCTGCCATCCTTTGGGCGCAGTGTAGCTCACCACGTCAAAACTTTGCTTTTGTGCATAGCTGCATAAGCTCATCAATATAATAGAATGGAAACCCAATAATTTTTTAAACAGTTGCATGACTACAGGTTTATGATAGTTGACAATTACACTTTACATCATGGGGGCAGGTGCGGCAGGTGCACCCGGAGGTTGTTTTTTCGCTCTTCCCGTTGTGGCCTTTAAATTAGTCTGTCCGGAAGTTGCTGCTTCTTCCAATTCCATTGTTAGCGTTGCCATAAACTGGTTAAACTCGCTGATGCAAGTATTATTATTAGTAAGCAGCTGGTAGTATAGTGTTTGTTGGCCATTACTCAACGAATAAAAATAACTTTGTACAGGGGCCATTTGTTGTGTGGAACTGCCTTTTGAAAAAAAGCTTATTAGTCCGCCGGCCTCATACCTGGTAACAGCTCCTCTTTGATTTTGATAGCTAATGCCTGTGCCACCATAGAGTGTACGATACTGCAGGTATTCCGCATCAGTAATTACCGCTCCTTTTTCAGTTGCCGAAATAATGATTTTACATACCACTCCTTTTTTTGCAGCCTTCTCCAGCGATACAGCGTTAGCCGTCCTGGTTATTTGCCAACCTGTAGGTACGGTGAAAGATGCTTTGCCAAAAACTTCCTGTGCTTTTACCTGATACAGTGACAGAAGCATCAGGCCGGTAATAAAAATTTTTTTCATTGTAATAAAATTTTTATGAAGAGCTTGTTTAAATTCTAATCACATAGAAATGGTAGTTTGAAAGAGAATACCAGTAGCACATCATAATTTTTTCATCTTCGATGAAAACTATTGCTTATCTGATACCATCTTACTACTATGAAAAGCTATGTGTCTATGTGGTTTAAAACGGTTAAGCTACTTCGGGTTAAAAATACGTTGCTGTTATGCCCTTTGTTATCATTAAAAAGCATGATTTTTTACAAAGGAGCAATACCCCTGTCTGAAAACCATTTGCTATAGTCTTCACCATAGCCGCCGCCATAATTAATGCAGATTTCGGTGTGGGCCGGAATGGGCTCATGAGCGGTAAATACCATCTGCTTTTCTTCCCGGTCCAATATGTATACTGCATTGGGATATAGCCGGTGGTTATACATAGAGCCAAAGCCCATGGCAAGCGATAAGGTATTTTCTTCTTTATTAAAATAAAAACAATAGCTGGATAATGGAGTGCTGTTAAGCAGCGCAAAATCATCGGCAGGCACAACAATAACAGGGCAGACTTCAATGGTATCACCTGCTGCAATATCCTGGTTGCAAAAAACAGCCCGTCCTTTGCCCTGTACTTCCTTGAGGTATAAGTATTGCTTCATTCCTTGTTTAGTTGGGGAAAATAAACCGCTTGATTGTTACGGGGATGGCCGTTATAATTAATAGTGATTTCTGTACCCGGTTCAATGGTAATATACGCGTAAATATTCAGCGTATTCCTTTTACCTGAAAACGAATAAAAAGCATTGGCTTCGGGCGAATGATTATAAAACGATGCATAGCCAAAGCCAAAAGCAGCAGGCATTTCCTGGTTCTGTATTAAAAAATAGTAATTGAATAGTTTGGTATAACGCAAGGCTTCTTTTGCTGCTGCCGGTAAAAAAACAACGGGCGCTTTTTCGATCAGGCTACCTTTAAAAATTTTATTTTTTGCGTATACGCCTCTGCCATGAAGCGGGCTTTCTTTCACTTCAATATCTGTAGGCTGAACAATTCTTTTATTGAAAAATAGCATAGGGCTTAACGGGTTTGCTTTTAGTTATCCTTTTTTGTATGGGCTCTTTTGGCTGCTTCCATTTCGGCCTGTTTGGCCGCCGCGGCTTTTTGTTCCGCTTCCCGTTTTTCTTTTGCTTCTTTTACGGCGGCTTCTTTGGAGTAGGGTGTTGTGTTTTCTTTGCCTTTAGTAGCAGCCTGTTTTGCAGCTTCCATTTCGGCCTGCTTTGCTGCTGCTGCTTTTTTCTCAGCTTCCCATTTTTCTTTTGCTTCTTTTACAGCGGCTTCTTTATTATATGGTACAGTTTGCTCTTTGCCTTTATCTTTATGTGCAGCCTGTTTAGCTGCTTCCATTTCGGCCATTTTGGCGGCTGCGTCTTTTTGTTCTGCTTCCCGTTTTTCTTTTGCCTCTTTCACAGCAGCGTCCTTGGAGTAGGTTGGAGTTGTTGTTGTAACCGCAGTTTGGTTACTGCCAGGTTTTTGGGTTTCCTTTTGGGCATTGGTAGTTTGGGCTTTAAGCGCTGTAATAAACAGCAAGCTGCTTAAAACGGATACAATTCTTTTCATGTGTATATTATTTATTGTTTAGCAGGAGCCGCTTTATCCGCTACCACTGCCGCCTTCTTTATTTCGGTATTTTTAGAGGCGACATTTTTTATTGCTGCATTTTTAAAGCCGGCATCTTTTGCTTCAACCTTCTTAATTACTGTAGTATTCTTTATCGCTGCATTGTTGACCTCTTTTGTGGGTGTATTCATACGTGCAACGGGCGGGGTGGTTTCTTTTTGCACATTGCTGCTTTGGGCTTTTAGGCCTGCTGTAATCAACAAGGCACTGATAATAGTGAATAATCGTTTCATTTTTTAAAATTTATGCATTAAAAATACACTGCTGACCTTCGCATTGATATCATTCAAAAAGATGATTTTTTGCTTTATTTCAGTTTATAAGCGCCCTTTAAAGTAACGCCATAAATAGCACCATCATGGGCAATGGTCCAAACAGGATAACCTCCCTTTGGCGATTCAATATTCCAGGGTGCATTTACATCGTATTGAAAAAATCTTTCGGGTAGGCTGGTGGTCCACAGTAAGGTTCCTGTTTCGCCATCAAAGCCCTGTAGTTGGGTATCTTTCCATTTATTGTTTTCATCCACTATTCTTTCGCCCACATAAAATGCGCCGCCTGATGCACAAAGCAAAGCAGCATTGTTCGAAATTTTTCGCCTCCATACAAGCTTTCCATCTTTTGTATGATATCCCCATATTTCTTTTTCTTTACCCGTTTGCACTTCGGTTACAATAATGCTTCCGGCACCTGCACGGTTTAAAATTTGTTGCTTCGGATGCGCTTTGGTGGTCCATAAAATTTTACCCGTTATTTTATCAATGGCCCTTAACCCTTCACCATAAGGATTATTGCCGGGGCTTACCGGGCCGTTCAACCCCTGCACTTTAATAATGACCTTGTGGTCAATAATCATGGGTATACCGTCATCCGATTTGTAAGCTGTTTTGCCGGTTTTTTCTGTAACAGGCTGATCGGTATGCCGCCAGAGCGTTTTGCCGGTTTTTAAATCGATAGCGTGTAATTGCCTGGTAGGCGGGTCGGTTTGATCTTTACTTCTTGCTGATAAAAATAGCAGGTCGTCTTCTGCCGCGCCGGCACTGAAAGTAGGTTGATAGTGTGGGTCTAATTTATCAGGCATAGCCAACCTGAAGCTGGTATTTTCCCAAAGTACCTTGTCAAGGTTGGTATTTAAGCCACTTAAAATACTATAACCATTTTTGGTGGATTGTGTTACGGCAGTAAAAACAGTTCCATAATTTCTGAGGGGTGCGCCGGGCTTTGCCGTTGTTAAGGAGCGGACAATTGTACCCGTTTTCAAACTAATAACATAATAGTCTGCGGCGCCACCGTCCTCCCTATTGAATAGCATCAATACTTCGCCCGATGGTAACTCAAAAAACTGGATGGCACCCATCGAACCACGCCTGTTTCCTACAGCACAGATATCGCTGATGCGCCAAACAATTTTTCCTGTCTTTTTATCAATAATAGATAAGCCTGCATTGGTTTCATTGTTACAGCTGCCGGTGAGCACGTAATTTGCAGTAACAAAGGGTGTCCAAACACTCCACCAGCCTGGATTAATTTCCCATTGAATTTTAGGTGCCGCTAAAATAGGTGGCGCTGCAAACTCACGGCTATTACAGGTGGTGCCAAATGCCCTCGTCATGGCAGATGCATCTTCGCAGGGTTTATATGTTGTAACTTTTTTCAGCCTTGCAATGGCAGCTTCTCTTGCAGCGGGCGAGTCGTCGGGAGTCTGTGCCTGCACTGCATCGGCGCAAAGCAAAAGAAAAATTATAAGGCTGCCGATGATATGTTTTTTTACCATCATTATATTAAAGTTTAATTATTCCTATCCAAGCAAAACGAATTTTTCTGCCACTTCTAAATATGGGACAATACCTACACCACCTTTTTATACAACTCATTTGTTGTAATAAGTATAAACCGTAGTATCCGTTTGAATCAACGTACTGCCGGGTTGTGTATATATATTCAATACCCTTTTGGTTACTAATCCTATATCATCTGTCTGGTATTGGTATTCTACTGTTTGCCTGATGACTTTGTTGTTGAGTTTATCGTAATAAGTAGTTTTTTGCAGCAGATTTTTTGAGAATTTTCCATAAAAAGAAACCGGCAACCCCCCACTATAAAAACCAGCACGATAGGGCAGATTGGCGGCATACTCATACACCACAGAATCTAATGCATTAGGAATGCCAGGGCTTATGCCTCTGCGTTCCGAAATATAATAGGTGGCTGTATTGTTTGTATAATAATATTTGGCTTTATTGATATAACCGGAGAAATAGCTAGCCGCATCAGACAGCGTACCATCTTTATTATAGTTGTATTTGGAAGATTGTGTAACCGTTCCGTTGTTCAAAATCCAGCTGCTATCTACATATCCTGCGGTATTCAGCTGATCGTATGTTTTTGAGTTTGATAAGGTACCGTTGTTATACTGCTCAGATGTATAGATGCCATTACTAAGCGTATGCGTATAGCTCTGCACAGTTCCCATAGAGGTGCGGCGGGTGTACCGGTAGGTATTGCCTTCATATAGGTAGTTGGTTGTGTCGAAGGATAGGTTTGAAGACGTGCCGTTATAGTTTCTTACTGAATGAGTGGCTGTTTTTATTTTATAGAGACTATAGTCAATAACAGGCGGTGGTGGTTGCTTTTGCGAATCTTCTTTTGAGCAGGCAAACAATACAAGGCTTACCAAAATGATGGGCAATATTTTTTTCATTGTTTGTAATTTTATAATGTAAAAGTACTTTCATGCTACGCCCTGAGTTATCGTTAAAAAAGATGATTTTTAAAAATCATGGTTTCAAAAAATCATTAAAAAAGAGGATGGGTAGCAAATCGGAAATAAGGTTCTTTTGTAAAAGAATGATCTCTTACCGAATGCAAAAATATTTTTTGATACTTGTAGCGGCGCTTTGCAGTTTTCGGCTTTTGGCGCAAAATCCGGGTGGAAAGGACAGCTTGCTGCTTGCCTTACGCACCACTAAAGTTGATAGCATAAAAGTGAAACTGCTTTTACAGCTTGGAAAACAATTTGGCAACAAAAACTACGACAGTTTTTATTACTACCTGCAACAGGCCGACCTGCTTTCAAAAAAAATCAAGTTTGCTGCACAGGATTTTTATATTTATGCAGGATACTCTGAGTATTATTACTACAAAGGCGATTATAAGAGATCAGTTGTATATGCTTTAAAAGGTAAAGAGTTTGCTACAGCACAAAACGACATGAAATTGCTTGCCAAAAGCTATAACAATCTTGCTGCAGTTTATAACCGTTTTGGTAATCATCAATCCGCTATTGATTGTATTTTAAAATGTTTGGATATTTCTGAAAAAACAAAAGACAGCGCCAGCTTTCCTGTAAGAAATCTTACGGCCTCGGTTACTTATTACAACCTGCAACAGTTTGATAAAGCCATATTTTATGCTAAAAAAGCTTACGGGTTTGGAAAGTTATTTAACAATGATTTTGCTGTGGCAATGGGGCTAAACAATTTATCGGCAAGCTATGCACAGCTTCATATGCTCGATAGTGCCATTATTATTGGCAAACAACAGCTGGCATTAGCCAGGCAACAGGAAGACCTCATCAACATTAATTATGCGCTTATTAATTTGTGTCATAATAGTTTTAAAGCAGGAAATAAGCCTGCTTTGGAGGCTTATACTAAAGAGTTGACTAGCTATAGCAAAAACATGCCCGATAGCCAGGTAGCAGCAGAGCTGCATACCGCCGCTGCATTAAACTTCATGAGCCTGCAAAAATACCAATTAGCCAAAGCCCAATTGGATAGCGGTATGAATATAGCAAAAAGACACAATAATACAGATGCTTTAGAGAACCTGTATCAGGCTCTTTCTATCTTTTATTTTCTGCAGGGAAATATTAAAGAAGGCAGCAACTATTCTTACAAACATGATTCCATTATACAGGCGGCAAATCTTCAAAAGCTGAATTTTTATACAGAAGAATTGGAAACTAAATATGAAACCGAGAAAAAGGATTCGCAGATACAACTTCAACAAGCACAACTCCGGCAAAAATCTACGCTCAATTATTTTTTAATAACCGGAACGGCAGCAGTACTTCTCATTTCTCTACTTGGCTATCGCAACTACAAACACCGCCAAAAGCTACAACAGGCAAAAATTGACGAACTCGAAACAGAAAAATTACTCACCGCCACGGCAGCCGTCCTTAAAGGAGAAGAGCAGGAAAGAAGTCGTCTTGCTAAAGATTTGCATGATGGATTAGGAGGTATGCTAAGTGGCGTAAAACATTCTTTAAGCAGTATGAAAGAAAATTTAATAATGACACCGGACAACGCACAGGCGTTTGAACGAAGCATTGATATGCTCAATTCTTCCATTAGTGAAATGCGCAGGGTAGCACACAATATGATGCCCGAAATGCTGGTAAAATATGGATTGGATACCGCATTGAAAGAGTTTTGTACTGAAATAACCCGAAGTGGCGCCACAAAAGCAAATTATCAATCTATTGACATTGATAAGGAAAGTATTGAACAAACGATTTCGGTAACTATCTATCGCATAGCACAGGAGTTGGTGAACAATGCCATCAAACATGGTAAAGCAAGTGAAGTATTAGTGCAGCTTCATTTACATCGGCAGGAAAAATTATTAGCACTAACTGTAGAAGATGATGGTATTGGCTTTGATGTAAACCTGTTGAATAAAGCAAATGGAATAGGATGGAAAAATATCCAAAGCAGGGTAGATTTTTTAAAAGGAAAATTGGACATCCAATCTGTGCCGGGTAACGGAACATCGGTAATGATAGAAATTACTAGGTGATGGCAATACGTGTTTTTATAGTAGACGATCATTATATGGTAATAGAGGGCATACGCTCTTGTTGCAAAACGAGCGTGCAAATGAATGGATGGGACATGTCACCAATGCCGCATCCTGTTTGAGTTTTTTAAAGCAACGGCAGCCCGATATTATTTTAATGGACGTCAATTTGCCTGACAAAAGCGGAACTGATTTGTGTAAGGAGGTAAAACAATTGTATCCTTTCTGTATTTGTGTTGGGACTGAGTACCTTTAACGAGCAGGCAGTTATACGCAATATGATGGACAACGGCGCATTGGGCTACTTACTAAAAAATGCTTCAAAAAAGGAAATACCCGAAGCTATTGCTGCGGTACTCAAGGGAAAGGAATATTTAAGTTATGAGGCGGTACTTGCCATTAAAGAAACAGATAAACAATTACCCATCATCACCCGCAGGGAAAAAGAAATACTGGCACTGATTGCCCAGGGTCTCACCAATACTGAAATGGCCGAAAAACTATTTATTAGTATTCCCACCGTAAACACCCATCGCAAGAGCCTTTTAGAAAAATCTGATGTAAAAAATACTGCTTTACAGATAGGCAAAAGCCATAAAATATGAATTTGTGCAAAACGAAAATTAAGAAAATACAATGCCGGCGCGTTACCTTTATTCGCCTCGAATATTTTCGGGAATTACATCTCAAGCCTGGGCCCTCTATTTAAAGCTCTTTTTTATCAATTCCAATGCCTTTTCCATTTTGGCATCCACACCTTTTCGTATTGTTTCCGGTGTAGCACTTATAAATACGTCCGGCTCAACCCCTTTCCCATTTTTGGTAATGTCTTTATCAATTACCAGCCTGAATAGGGGTAACCTGAAGCGAACTTTGGTATAAGGCAAGGTTACATCCGGAATGATCATCGCCGTATTACCGTAGGCCGCTCCTCCCGATGGTTCGCCAACAATAGTTACATTGGGCTGATTACGCAAGGCATTTAAAACCAAAACACTTGCTGAATAGGTGTAACCACCCGTTAAAACATAAACTTGCCCGTTGTAATGGGTTCTTTTTATGGGCTTATAATACTTGTTCTCAAAATGTCGGAAATGATATAGGTTGGCTTTTTTTCTCGTAGATACCCGGGTAAAAATGGTTTCAGTAAAATTGTTTTTAATGAATTGCCCATACTTAAAAGAGGGCTTTTTCGCATAAATGGAATCGCCGGTTTTAAAGGGCTTATTAGCTAGATAACGTGTTAATGAGGTTGAATTGCTGATCCTTCCCCCACCATTTAATCTCAGATCGATGACCAGATTGCCAATTGCCGAATCTCCCAGTTTTTTGAATGACTTTCGGAAAAACCGTTTCAAGCCAGGGCTGCCGGAAAAGGTATTCAATTCCAAAACAGCATATCCGTTTTTAGCCGATAGCTGCAGATTACGCTGTTCCTTCAACTTATCAGCTTTTGATTTTTTATCCTTTTTGACAGATTTCTTCCCGGCTTTAGATAGACTGTCTTTAGGCACAACAACGGGCTGTATGATGGTTTGTTGCGGTTGTCCCAGGCTGTCCTTGTAAGTAACCCGGAAGGTTTTAGGCCAGCCAAAGACCCCTGTATATAAAGAGGCAAAATAGCTGGTTCCACTCAGTAGCTGGCTCTTTGCAACAATATTATTACCATCTGCAGGAATAAAACGGAGCAAGGTATCAATGATCTGTTTTGATGATATGCCGTTGATAGCGTCAATAATATCACCACGTAACAACGGCGTGTTTTTGACAGGAGCCGTTAATACAATCGTGTCGCTCCAGGTTTTAATATTAAGTGGAAAGCTGCGTTTGGCCGATAACGTATCAAAATATTTCTGGTAGCTTCGGGAGGCTCTGACAGATGTGTGTCCGCATTGAATATTATCAACAACCAAAGCAAGCACTCTTCGAAACTCGTACTCCGTCATGCTATCTTTTAGCAACAGGCCACCAGCATCAAAAGCACTATCCATTTGATGTTCGGTGCTGTACCAATACAGGCTGGGATGTTTTTGCTCCAGTATAGTTTGAAATAACCGGTAATCCTCTTTTAACTGAGCGGCAGGAAACTTTTTATTAGGATTAAAAGTTTTACGAGCACTACCGCAGGAAAATAAAAGAAGGGATAATAACAGTAAGCCCACAAGGTAATTATACACAGTATACATACCTCTGTTGTACGCATAAGTGCGGCTAACCGATAAGGACGATTTCTGTTCCTGTGCCGGTAACTCCATCAACTATTATTTCAACGGGTTCCATCCCTGGGCTGTAATAGCATGCCTGCCACCTCCTTTGGTGATAATAGTGCAACCCTCTCCGACTTCGGTCATGTAACCAATGATGCTGATATTGGCATTGGCTGATACTTTTTCATAATCATTTTGAGACACCGTAAACAGCAGTTCGTAGTCTTCACCGCCACTCAATGCACAGGTAGTGGGGTCAATTTCAAACTTAAAAGCCGCCAGGCGTGATTCTTCCGCCACAGGTAGCTTATCTTCATACAGCACACAGCCAAGATTGCTTTGCTTGCAAATATGCAAAATTTCAGAGCTGAGCCCATCGCTTACATCCATCATTGCAGTGGGCAAAATTTCCTGTTCTGCAAAAAAATCAACAATATCTTTTCTGGCCTCCGGTTTCAATAAACGGCCTACCACATAAGTTTCTCCCTCCAGGTCTGGCTGTACACCCGGGCTTTCCAGGAAAATTTTCTTTTCTCTTTCTAAAAAAAGCAAACCAATATAAGCGGCACCCAGGTCCCCGCTTACACAAAGCAGATCACCTTTTTGGGCAGTGCTACGCTTTACAAACTGATCTGGTGTCACTTCGCCAATAGCTGTTACTGAAATAACAAAACCTTTTTGCGAAGTTGTTGTGTCGCCTCCCACGAGGTCAACCCCATAATGACTACAGGCGGCATAAACGCCTTCATAAAACTCATCCAGGGCTTCAAGGCTGATGCGGTTACTTAATCCCAGGCTTATGGTTATTTGTGTAGGCGTAGCATTCATGGCGTATACATCGCTAAGATTTACGATCACACTTTTATAGCCCAGGTGTTTGAGAGGTGAATACATTAAATCAAAATGTACTCCTTCCAGCAGCAGGTCTGTAGTAACTACGGTTTGCTTGCCAAAATGGTCTATTACGGCCGCATCGTCGCCTACACCCAGTAGAGACGATGCATTTTGAAGTTCAATATTCCTGGTAAGATGTTCTATCAAACCAAACTCTCCCAAATCGGATATTTCTGTACGTTCTGACATTTTTATGTTTGATGTACGGAGTACGATAGACGCGGTCCGTTTATTGTTTAATTGTTTCTTAATGTTATGAGAGTCGCTACGATTATTCTTAATAAAGTTTCCCCCTCTTTGTAAATACTATTTATTTTTTCTTCAAAAAGAGGATTAAATAGCAAAAGTAATTAAAGAAAAAATAAGCTTTCACCCAGCTCCTCTTCTACTATTTTTAATTTATTGATATGATCTGCTTTTGATTTAGCTCTTCGCGCTGCCCTATAGTTGGCTCCAGTGGAGCTTGCCGACCGTACAATTTGGTTACAATAGGCATTGTTTACCCTGTTTTCAGGCAGGGATTGGGTTAACCTTGCAACATCTATTGCAAACTGTTTGGGTCTTTGCTTCCGCTGTTCAGCATCCATATACTGTGTTTTTCATTAGCAAAAATCGGCGCATATTATATGTGTATATTGCGTAACACAGGCTATTTTTACAATCGTAAACCCGTACATCGTACACTTACTTCACCCCATGAATAACATCAAGCAACTGCTCATGTATCAGTCCATTGGTAGATACGATACGCTGCTCGTAAGGACTATACCTGTTACCTTCAAAATCGGTCACTTTTCCTCCCGCTTCTTCAACAATCAAAAAGCCGGCAGCACTATCCCAGGGTTGTAACTTATGCTCATAAAATCCATCCAAACGTCCTGCTGCCACCCAACAGAGGTCAATGGCGGCAGCACCCAATCGGCGAACCGGAACGCCTTCTCTCACAAAACGTTCGAATACTTCAATTGGTCCGTTATTTTGTTGTATATAAGTATAAGGAAAGCCGGTAACTAAACAACTTTTCATTACATCTGTTTCGGCGCTAACTTTAATGGCTTGCCCGTTTAGCGTAGCTCCCTCGCCCTTCTCGGCAAAAAATAACTCATTCATATGGGGATTATACACCATGCCCAAAATCATTTCGCCCTTAAATTCTACACCAATGGATATACAATTAAGCGGAATGCCATGTGCAAAATTGATCGTGCCGTCAATAGGGTCTATGATCCATTTATAATCAGAGTTTTGAGGAAGCGCCCCTGTTTCTTCTGTTAGTATATAATGCTCGGGGTAAGCTTTCTGTATTACTTCAAGTATTGCTTTTTCTGATGCATGATCGGCTGCTGTAACCAGATTATTACGTCCTTCCTTGTACTTTATTTCGAAGGTCTGGTTAAAATACTTCGATACCTGCTCGCCTCCGGCCATAATGGCGTCGTGTAAAACGGTTTTTAACATGCGGCAAAGATAGGAAAGCGGTACAGAGGGTCATTAAAATACGGGAAAAATACCCTTTTCCTGTCTTTAGTTTTGTGCTTTCTTTGAATGATAATATTGCCTTTCGTTCAAATACCACAATAATGAACCGCACAATGATCAGTTTCCTTACCAATGAGCAAACGCCTCAAAAATTACAGGAGGCATTAAAAAACCTGAAGCAAAACAGGGGAAAAGCAACCGAGGGCAAAAAGGATAAGCTTTTGGTTATCCTGGGTGTATCTTTTTTAGCCGGTATATTCGTTCTCTTTGTATTATTGGTGATTTCTATGTTTATTCTTTATTGAAAAGTGAAACAGTTTGCCAGGAGGCATTTACTTCTTTAAGATGCGGCTTATCTCGCCCTAACCAGCTTATTAATCCATCAGAATCATTTTATTGACCCCGCTCAAAAATCTGTTGTACCGCCAATAAAACTTCTATCCCAAGCAAAGTATATCCCTGCTTTTAGGGTGCAATCATTATATTTGTTTGCAAACACAGATATTGAAAGGAGGAGATTTGAAGGTTGTTTTTGTATAAACCTAAACCATAATAGTCTCTTTCAAGGGATTTTCGGGATCGAATAAAAACGATCAGAAAAACCCATTTTTCACAAAATCGTATCTTGCAACTTTGCTGCACCCACAAGGTAGTAGTTTTATGGCTTCAATTATTGATTTTAAAATACCGAAAGCGATTGCCAGGGCTTTGGGGCTTCCTACCTCCGATGCCCGGAAGCAACAGCGTAGAGTGCTTAAAAAGCTGCTTAAAAAGGCAAGATTTACTGAATTTGGTCAAAAATATAATTTTGACCAGGTGCTGTTAAGCAAAAATGTTGAAAAATCTTTCCAACAGTCTGTACCCATTCACGATTATAATAAGATTTACAACGATTGGTGGGCCCGGACGTTGGATGGCGTTCCGGATGTAACCTGGCCGGGGAAAATTGAATATTTTGCATTAAGCTCCGGCACCTCCGAAGCTGCCAGTAAATACATACCTGTTACCAAAGATTTGTTACGCAGTAATACCATTAACTATGTCAGGCAACTGATAAGTGTGTTTTCTTACCAGGAAGCCAATAAAAAAGCGCTGAGAAAAAGCTTCTTAATGATAGGAGGGACTACCGATCTTCAAAAAAGCGATATTGGTTGGTATGCGGGCGATTTAAGCGGTATCCTGGCTAAGAAGCGGCCCTTCTGGTTCCAGACCTTTTATAAACCCGGCGGACGTATTGCCGCGTTAAAAGACTGGAATGAAAAACTCAAAGAGATAGTAGAGCATGCGCGGGAGTGGGATATTGGCTATATCGTCGGTGTTCCTGCCTGGTGCCAGATGTGTATGGAGATGATCATTGAAAAGTATAAGGTCAACAACATTCATGAGATCTGGCCGAATTTCGGGGTTTTTGTGCATGGTGGCGTTTCTTTTCAACCCTACAAAAAGTCGTTTGAAAAGCTACTGGGTAAGCCAATAGTTTACATTGAAAATTATTTATCGAGCGAAGGGTTTATAGGGTATAAAATGAAGGAGCATGCGTTAGGCATGCAGCTGATTACCAATAATAATATCTTTTTCGAATTTGTTCCTTTCGACAGTAACAATTTCGATGCAGACGGGAATGTAAAACCAGATGCCGAGGCCTTACTTATAGACGAGGTAGAATATGGCAAAGATTATGCGATTTTGCTCAACACCAACGCCGGCTCATGGAGGTACCTCATCGGCGATACGATCCGGTTTTTGAATGTGGAAAAATGTGAAGTGGTGATAACCGGTCGAACCAAACATTTTTTAAGCCTGGTAGGAGAACATTTAAGCGTGGATAATATGAATTGTGCCATCGAAAAGGCCAACAATCATTTTAATATCAGTATTCCCGAATATACCGTAACCGGTTTCCCCTACAAAAATTACTTTGCTCATAAATGGTATATAGCTACCGATGATAATGTGGATTCCGGCGAATTGCTGCAATTCATTGACGATACGCTGAAGGCGATCAATGATGACTATGCAACAGAAAGAACCAGTGCCCTGAGTGATATCTTTATTGAAATTTTACCCGAAGAAAAATTTCTTAAATTTATGGAACTGAGAGGTAAGCTGGGTAGTCAAAATAAGTTTCCCCGTGTAATGAAGGGCAATATGCTCGAAAACTGGGATAAGTTCCTGGCCACAGGTAAAATTTAACTTCGCTCCTTAAAAAAACTTCATTAATCTTGCCGGCACTATGATTGAAGGCTTAATTAAAGGATTAACCTTAGGATTATTGTTAAGCATAGCGGTTGGCCCCGTACTTTTTTCTATCATAAAGCACAGTATCAATGTGGGCCATAAGGGGGGGATCGCATTTGTTGCCGGCGTTTCTGCCAGCGACATTACTTTTGCTTTGGTAAGCAATGTATTCTCCGCTTTATTTCTGGAGATCAGCGAATACAAACAGGGCATAGGCATAACGGGTAGTTTGTTTTTATTGGCATTGGGCATTTACTTTCTTTTCTTTAAAAAAGTAAAGATCAACGAGCAGGGGAAAGCCATACAGATCAATTTCCGTAAAAGAGATTATGCTAAAATGTTCCTTTCGGGGTTCTTAATGAACACCCTGAATCCTTCTGTATTTTTATATTGGCTCATGGCCTCATCGTCCGTAATCAACCACACCATACAGGAACGGGTTGTTATTTTCGCTACCTGCTTATTAATTGTGCTGGCAGCAGATATTACTAAAGTAATGCTGGCCGGTAAAATTCGTAATCGGCTTACACCACACAATATCCAGTTGATTAACCGGATCAATGGTATCATACTAATTGGCTTTTCCATTGCACTGGTTGTAGGCCTGCTGCTTTATAAACCACACTAGCCTCGCACTATTTCACTATCTTTTATGAGAAGGTTCATTGTCTTCAACATATAAACCATTAAACTTTTCTATATATTGCAACGGCATGAAGCTGATTAAAAGAATATGGAGATGGTTTAAGAGAACGTTCATTGTTCTTTTTATTGCCCAGCTTGCTTATGTTGTAGCATTAAAATGGATTAACCCGCCCATCACCATTACCCAACTGGTTAGCCTTGTCCAGGAGCATGGCATCGAAAAAGAATATGTTCCCTTAAGTGAGATGTCGGTAAATGCAGGACTGGCAGTTATCGCTTCTGAAGATCAGCTCTTTCCCGATCATAACGGGTTTGACTGGAAGAGTATTCAAAAGGCGTTGGATTACAACCAAAAGAAGCCCGGGCGCGTGCGCGGAGGCAGCACGATCAGCCAGCAAACGGCAAAGAATGTTTTTTTATGGCAGGGACGTAGCTGGATACGAAAGGGCCTTGAGACCTACTTTACCTTTATGATCGAAAAAATATGGGGAAAAAAGCGGATTTTAGAAGTGTACCTGAATGTAGCAGAAACCGGGAAAGGTATTTTTGGTATGGAAAAAGCTGCTCAGACGTATTTTGGAAAGTCGGTGAAAGAGCTGTCACAAAGCCAGGCCGCAGCCATAGCCGCAGCATTACCCAATCCTAAAAAATATTCAGTAAAACCCATGAGCCCCTATGTATCTGCGCGCAGTAAGAAGATTGTACAGCAGATGAATTTTTTACGGCCCGACAGGGATATACAGGCAATTATTAGCGACAAATAGGCGAATCGTTACTCCATATCACCACACTTAGGCCGTTGAACTGGTGGTCTGCTTTTTGGTTATTTATTGTAGACAAAAAGAACAAAATATGACGTTTAAAGAAATTATCAACCAGGATAAGCCGGTATTGGTAGACTTTTTTGCAGAGTGGTGTGGTCCCTGTAAAATGATGGCGCCGGTATTGGAGCAATTAAAAGAGCGAATAGGCGATGCTGCTACGATCATTAAAATTGATGTAGATAAAAGTCCGCAAGCTGCCAATGCCTACCAGGTACAGGGAGTGCCAACATTGATTGTTTTTAAAAACGGGAAACCGGTTTGGCGGCAGTCAGGTGTACGCCCGCTGGCAGAATTAGAGAGCGTATTAAGATCTAATGCAGCACATTAACCAAAATATTGTTGCAGGGTTTTATAGCGGAAGGAAAAAATACCGTGTAGTTTTTTAGCTACTAAATTTCCTGCAACCAGGCGACCCGCAAAACCCATAGGCAGCTTGTAGCTAACCAGGTCTGTCATCAATACACCCTTCGCATTTTCTTCGAAATGGTGCTCATGGTGCCACATGGCATAAGGTCCCTTACGTTGTTCGTCGATAAAATATTTTTGATGAGCGATATGCGTAATTTCTGTAACCCATTTATTTTTTATTAAAGGAAAGATGGATATCTGGTAAGTAATGAGTTTACCAGGATACATTTCACCATCGTTACCCGAGGTGATCTCAAAGCCAATATTTTCAGGTGTTATACTTTGAAGATTGGCCGGCGTGGCGAAATAATTCCAGGCATCAGCGAGTGAAGCATTCAACTGCTGTGTTGCTTTTAAAATATAAATACCGGAATATTTTTTAGTGCTGATGTTCATACGTTAATTTATCAGTGGCTTCAATAGCTATTTTCAGTCGATCATCATTACTCCCCTTAATTTCCACCCAGGGCGTTGATTGGTTAATAAGAATATCCTTATACATTTTGAACAAGGTTTGCCTGCTTTCCAGGTCGGGGTATTCCCGCAGCTCGTCCTTGGTCCAGGGCAGATCAATGTTACAAAGCAGGTACAGATCATATTTACGCGCCACAATTTCATCCAGTATAAACCGGTGGCATTGGCCAAAAACAAACTCACACCATACTTTCATCACATACATATCGGTGTCGAGAAAAAGTAGTGCCGAAGTCGGTAAGTCCGGAAGTACGGAGCCTGATTCTGTTAGCTTACGGACTTTCCGACTTTCCTGGTTTTCGACCTTACCCACATATTCATCTTCCAAAGCCACCTGTCCCTTTGCTATGGTAGCCAGATTATCAAATGTATAATTGGTGCCGTTTTGCAACAGGTACTCCCGGGCATATTCGGGGCACCAAACGGTATTATAATGAGCTGCCAGTTGTTCGCAAAGTGTGCTTTTCCCCGTGCTCTCCGGTCCTATAATTACAATTTTTTTAATCATTACTCCTATTTAGATAAGCTCTTCTTCGCCACTCCGTCAGTCCTCCTATTGCTAAAATCAGTAAAACAAAATAATAAACGGATGTAAATACCAGCCCTTTTACAAAATATAAAGGCATGCCGCAAATATTAGTAATAATCCACCAGTACCAGCTTTCTACTTTTTTCTTAGCCATCAGCCACATACCGGTAAAGGCACTTGCTGAAGCCAGTGCATCGGCCCAGGGAATAGCACCCGGTGCAAAGGCCTTCTTCAAATAGCTCAATGCAAAAAAAATGCTGAGGTAGAAAAAGGCAAAAAAGGATAGTTGCCCCAGCCATTCTTTTGCCGATGAAAAACGAACCTGAATAATGGCTTGCTGCTGTTTATCTTTGCGGGTCCATAAATACCAGCCATACATATTCATAAGGGTGTAGTAAAAATTTACCGAAGCTTCACCCAGCAAATGATATTTAAAGCTCAACCAGATGTAAATAATGGTATTAAGTAATCCGGTAGGATAAACCAGGATATTTTCTTTACGGCTATACCAAACACTGGCAATACCAGCCAGCACGGCTATATACTCCGGAATGGTGGTGGCTTTGAGACCGCTGATCAACTGGTTAAAAAATTCCTGCAAACGTAGATTTTTTCAAAAGTAAGCTTAAACAAAAAGCTGTGCGGTTGAATGCACAGCTTTTCAAAAAAAACAAAAATTGAAAAAATTATTCTGCTTCAGCTACAACCTCTTTTACTTCCGGGATCATACGCTTCATCATGCCCTCAATACCCGATTTCAAAGTGATCATTGATGAGGGGCATCCGCTGCAGCTACCCTGCATCATCAGGTTCACCACCCCATCGTTATAGCTTTTAAACTGGATAGCTCCACCGTCCATTTCAACAGCAGGCTTTACATAGTTCTCCAGTAATTCTTTAATACGTTTTACTACATCATCATCGTCAGCCAATACTTCGTTGCTGCTTTCTTTTTTAACTTCAACAATCTCATCTTCGTTAATTACCTCCTTACCTTCCTCCAGGTAATCTTTCAAAAACTGGCGGATCGAAGGTGTTACGTCCATCCACTCAGCATCAGGCGTTTTAGTAAGTGTAACAAAATTGCTGGCTATAAAAACAGCTTTAATAAACGGAAAACCAAATAATTCTGTGGCTAACGGTGAAGGTTTAGCACTTTCCGCATCCGGGAAATCGATACTCTTACCAGGATACAAAAGCTTGTTGGCAACAAACTTCATGGTTTCCGGGTTCGGTGTCATTTCTGTATATATGCTGATAACGGGACTTCCTGTTTTAATCATAATTCTGAAAATTAGTATGCAAAGATAACAAATCTTTTGAGGAAAGGTTGGGATTTTGGGCAGGATGTTATCGGCTGGCGGACGATAGCTGGCAGCGGCTGCTCAGGGTACAATATGAACGCATAACTGACATAAAGCACCAGCACGGGTCAGCGCCCATGTCTTCAACAAAATAAAATCCTGATCAGGGGTAACAATTGCTCCAGACATCTGATATACCTGTAAATAACTCACCCAGGGATGCCGAAAACTGCCAGAGTAGGCCTCACGCTAAAAACAGTTATATTATGAAAAAGATGATTATTTTATTATGTGTTTTACAAACAATGATGATTGCTGTAACAGCACAAATCAACTCCAACAGCACCAGCCCCAATCGCTTTGCGGCTTCGCTAAGAGGAGGTTATGATGCACTGCCCTTCTATAACAACAATACACCTTATATTAATTATAAAGGCGGACCCGCTGCAGGAGCCAGCGTCAATTACTATTGGGGGTGGCTGGGGCTGGGAGGCGATTTTGATTATATCCAGAACCGCCCTCAAAGTAATTACCCTACAGGTGCATATGCCGGCAGCGCATTGAATTTGCAAGAAGATAAGATTACCCGTATGTTTTACGGTATCGGACCTTCCTTAAAATACCAACGCAATGATAGGTTTGCCGCTGAATTGTTTCTTCGCGGCGGATTGGCCAGTATAAAAGGCGGGTATACCAATTTGTCAGCTACTTCGCCTGCTCAATTGTTGAACTACCATGTGGGTTATGACGCCAAAAATGTATTATCTGCCAAGGCACAGGCACAATTCAGCTATTATTTTACCCGCTCAGTGGGCGTGCACGCAGGCATTTATTACATGAGGCATTTTAAAACACCGGAACTCACTGATGCCAAACTTGGATTTTCTGCGGCTTACCTGCCCGTTGCCGGAGATAATGCCGGATCACAACCTTCGCTGGCGCAGCGTAGCAATGCCTGCAATTGCGATATTAGTTCTTTGGGTGCTTTTGCAGGTGTTAGCATTCAATTACCTAAAAAAGAAAAGAAGCCCGCACCTAAAGAAGATTGCAATACCTGCGACAATTACGCTTTGGCAGTTACGGCCAGGGACCAGTATACCAATGAAGTACTACCCAATACGGATGTAGTGATTAAAAATGTGTACGGAGAAATTATTCATGGCGGTACCACGAATAATTATGGTGTGATCGTATTTAGTAATATCCGTCCTGATAATTATTCAATTGCAGGAAAACTGTTCGATGTTGATCTGAAGGGTACTGCAGCTAATAAAAACGATTTCAAACCTAACCAAACGTTGCAGAAAGAGATATTGTATACCGATGATCGCTTTATACTTCGCGGGCAGGTGGTGGAGTGTAATGTAGCCAATCCTTTGACAGGAGCTTCTGTAGTGCTGACCAACACGGTAAAGGCAGAGCAAAAAACAACCCATACCAATGATAAAGGCGCTTTCATTTTCCATGCTTTACAAAATGCTACTTATTCGGTATATGCTAAAAAGAATGATTATTTCTCGCAGACAGAAACCATCACCACTCTAAGTTTCGACCGCAATAAAACCCTGTTTATTAAGCTGGAAGTATGTATGGAAAAAACAGACTGTGGTAAGGCCATTATCCTTAAAAATATTTACTACGATCTTGACAAGTTCTTTATAAGAGAGGATGCCAAGCCGGAGCTGAACAAGCTCGCACAGTTTATGAAAGATAACCCCGGTGTAAAGGTAGAATTATCATCACATACTGATTCCAGGGCTTCGGATACCTATAATATGACACTCTCTCAAAAACGTGCGGATGCAGCTGTAGATTACCTTGTATTGCAGGGCATAGAAAAAGTAAGATTGATCCCTGTGGGTTATGGCGAAAGAAGATTACTGAACCGTTGTAAAGATGGAGTGGATTGCAGTGAAGCTGAGCATCAGATCAATCGCCGTACCGAAATTAAAGTAATCTGTCCCGATAACCGCTAGCCCTAACCGGGAGGCTTTCAAACAGCCTCCCATTTTCAACCCTTAAAAATTTTTGTTATGAAAACGCTTTCTACAAAATCACTTACTATATTATTAATATGTATTGCCATGTTTACTACTGTCTCCTGCAAAAAGAACGCAGATCTGTGTGACTACGACGAAGCGCCTACCGGTTGTGCAGCAGGAATGGATGTTGCCTTTTTGATAGACTATACAGGGAGCATGGGCAGCGCAATTGACTCCATAAAAAGTGAGGTTAATACGATTGTTAACACTATTATGGCTGAATCTGGCGGTGATTACCGGTTGGCGCTGGGTATCTTCGACGAATACCCTAAAAAAGGCGGCCCGTCTTATATAGCAAGTCCGGCTTATACAGCGCTACCCGCTGCCCAAAAGAAGATAGTGACAACAGGAACTGCTACCGATCAGCATCTTACGATGATGGAAAAATTTGCACCGGCCAATTCGACCAGTTTTAGCACACAGCTTTCTTTCCTAAATAACAACCCCAATATGCCCATGGGTTGGGGCATTAACGGCCCTGAGCCGGGAGATTTACTGTTGAATGAAATTTTGAATAACAACTTTGCGGGTACATGGCGCAACGGAAATATAACGAAACTCACAATTATTATTACAGATGCGCCGGCCAGCGGCGATGACGATAATGCCAACGCAACCGACGACAGCTTTTTACAAGCACTGGCCGCAACCGCCAATAGTATGGGTGTGCAATGCGTGTTGCTTACCACTTTTAGCGGTAATACCTTATATCCTGCTAATTATCAGCTACAGCTTATCGCCAATAATACCGGAGGGTCTGCTGTTGTGGCGCCTACTTTTAACAATATATCCAAAGATATTATAAGCCAGATCCGGAATATATGCAGCGAAAGTAAAACAGTGCAAAGAAAATAATCACCGAATACTCCCTTCTGCTCTTCTCTGAGACCGTTTCAAAAGTTTGAAATGGTCTCTTTATTTGTAAGGCGGCCATCAACTGCTATCTTTGGCTGATGAAAAAGATCTACTACCTGTCCACCTGCAGCACCTGTGCAGAAATTATGAAGGAAGCAAATATTAGCGAGCAAACGGGTTTTGAGTTGCAGGATATCAGAACCCAGCCCATGACATCAGCACAATTGGACGAAATGAAAAAACTGGCAGGATCTTTTGAATCGCTTTTCAGCCGCCGGGCGCTCAAGTACAAGGAGCTGGGTTTAAAAGATAAAACCCTTACAGAGAAAGAGTATAAAAACTATATATTGGAACACGATACTTTCCTGAAGCGCCCGGTAGTTATACTGGGAGATCAAATTTTTATTGGCAGCGAAAAGAAAAATATAGCTGCACTTAAAGAAGCGTTGAAATAATATTACCAGTTGGCTCCCTGCTCTTTATTCAATCTCTCTGATTGTTTAGGCGGGTTGGTTCGCCAGTTTTTATCGTATCTAACGAAGAAAGAAAGCCATATTGCGCGCGCTAAGCGCATGATCAATGGTTGTAATGAAAGGAGTAAAACGGCGTTAAAAATCAACCAGTAAAATATGCGGTTGTCGTTAACGCTCAGGCCGACAAATACCCACCAGGCAATAAGAGAGGCAACGCTTAACGCAATTGATAAGCCATAGCTGATATAACCGCTGCCGTAGTAAAAGCCCACTTCCAACTCAAAAGGTTGCCCGCAAACCGGGCAGGGTTCGTTCATTTTCATAATGCTCGACAACTTGTACGGGTTCCGTTCGACAAACAAATTACCCTTGCGACAGCGCGGGCATTTGCATTGCAGCACTTTTAAAAAACTGGGTTTGTTTTCTTCTGACTGTTGAACGGAGGGAATTGTTTGTGTATGCATGATCAATTCTATTTAATCTGTTTTCTAAATTCGAAAGGTGTAAGTCTGGTCGCTTTTTTAAAGAAGCGGTTAAAGTAAGAAGCGTCTTTAAAATTGAGGTTCCAGGCAATTTCTGCTGCTGTCATTTCGTCGTTTACCAAAAGCCGCTTTGCTTCCAGCACCACGCGGTCGCGTATCAGTTCCCCGGCAGTTTGACCGGTCAAGTCCTGGCATAAAGCATTTAAGTGATGCGGCGTAATGTACATCAGCCCTGCATATTCATTTGGCAACTTTAATTGCCGATAATTTTTTTCGATCAGGTTCCTGAACGTTTTTAATGTCAATACCTTTTGATGGGGAACGGTATTAGCTACTTTTTTCCCGGATGCTTCATCGGCCAGGATCAGGAAACGTAATAGTAATACCCTGATCAGGTCTTCATGAGCCTGCCCATCTTCAGCAGCCTTCAGCATTTGACCCATTAACCTTTCACCCTCCTTAAATGCCGGGGCATTTAGCTGAATGACTCCTTCGTCACAATTGCCGCTGAAAAAGGTGAACTGGTCCAAATAAGCCGAGTTCAATAAAAACGATTTGAAAAAGCTTTCTGAAAAGTTCACGATATAGCCTTCTACTTTTCCTTCAAACTGCCAGCCATGAACCTGGCTAGGGATCATAAAATATGCCTGACCCGCCTGTACCGGGAAGGTTTTAAAATCGATGGTATGAGTTCCCTGTCCTGCGGTAAACAATACAATATGATAAAAAGCGTGCCGGTGCGGATAGTTCAGTTTTGCATAGTGCCGACTGATATATTGAGCAAAATCTTCTACAAGAATATCCTCATCCGGTGGCGTTGGCGAAGCGCTGATATTGCAGATGTTATATACCGGGAACTTTGTCATAGCTAATGTAATACAATGCAAAATTACACCCGGATCGTGGTATACTTATGTTGCTTTTCGGACCAAAAATGGTACTAAACGGAGATTTTAGTGTTTTGTTATGTAGTTAATGTGTGATCGTTGGCTCTGTTGCCGGTTCATCCAGGCGTTTAGCCAGTTCGGGATTTTCCTTGCGTTCTTTTTGAAGAACTTTTCGGGCTATCCATACACTGATCAGCATAAAAAAGGCACCCAGCAGAAATGGGGCGCCGGGAAAGTGAATAGCAGACTCTTTATGCGTGGTATAATTAAACAAACCTGTCATAATTAATGGCCCAAAAATGGAGGTCAGGCTCATCAGGCTCGTTAAACCACCTTGTAGCTCTCCTTGCTCATTGTTAGGGATATGCTTGGTAATAATAGATTGAAGAGCAGGGCCTGCGATACCTCCCATGCAATACGGAATCAGAAATACATACATCATCCAGCTTTTAGAGGCAAAAGCGAATAAGGTTAAACCTACAGCATATAAAATAAGCCCCAGGTAGGTGCTTTTTTCATCACCGAGTTTAGGATTAATAACACGTATCAAACCTCCCTGTACCAGCCCTACCAATACCCCAACAATTGCCAAAGAAATGCCCACCTGCTTTTCTGTCCAGTTAAATACAAACATGGTGAAATAGCTCCAGTTGCTCTGTACCGCGTGAGCCGCGAGGTAAATAAAAATAAAACCAGCTACAAGGCCTGTTATTTCTTTATGTCTGATAAAGAAGAAGAGCGATCCTACCGGATTGGCTTTCAACCAGCTAAACGGCCTGCGATTCTCCGGCTTCAGTGACTCTGGAAGTACAAAGTAACCATATAAGAAATTGATAAAGCAAAGGATTGCTGCTGCATAAAACGGAGCCCTTAAGCCCCAGCCAGCCAGCAAACCACCTAATGCCGGACCTAATACAAAGCCCAATCCAAAAGCAGCGCCAATCAGGCCAAAGTTTTTAGCCCGGTTTTCATTAGTACTTATGTCTGCAATATAGGCGCTGGCAGCGGTGAAGCTCGCCCCTGTAATTCCAGCCAATACCCGGCCTACAAAAAGCAAAGCATAATTATGTGCCAGCGCTAGTATGACGTAGTCAACACAAAATCCTAGGAGGGATAAAAGAATAACAGGTCTTCGGCCAAACCGATCACTCAAATTACCCATTAATGGAGCGAATAAAAATTGCATTAACGCGAAAACAGATACCAGTAAGCCACCCCAGGTGCTCGTTTCATTTATTGGAATATGCTTCAGTTCCGAAAGAAGCTTGGGCATCACCGGTATAATCAATCCCCAGCCGATAACATCAATGGTAAGTGTAATGAAGATAAAGCCTATGGCAGCGCTTTTCGAAGTTTTCATCCGATTGGTTTTTATTTTGACACGGAAGAAATTTACAACGCAATTATTCAGTGTCCTGAATACCTCGAAGCGACTCTTCTGTTTCGTTTATTGAGCCTGCAAAGATGCGAAAACTATAGGTACAAAAGCGAGGGCTTGTTTGGTTTTTATTTAATTTCTTCGAAAATGCCCGATTGCCTGTTCTTGCGAACATTATCCCAGTTGAAATAGCGGCCATTCATTGCTACATAAACACCGGGGGGAAGGGTTTGGGCAAATGCCAAAGCACTACCCAGGTTAAATAAACCGTCGGAGCTGCCAAATTTAATAGGGATCATGGCGCCGGTAATAACGATCGTTTTATTCTTTACTTTTTCAGCTAATACCCTGGCGGTCTTATCCATGGTGTCCGTGCCATGTGTGATTACTATTTGTTCTTCTTCGCACTGTTCGCATTGATAAGCAATCAACTCGCGATCTTCTTCTGTCATTTCCAGGCTATCGATCATCATCAATGTTCTTATTTCAACAGGTACGAGGTTACGGCCTTTCTCCAGCAGCTCATGCAGGTGGGTGTCTTTAAAGTAGAGCTGACCGTTTAGCATATTATATTCCTTATCGAAAGTGCCTCCTGTAATAAAAATCCTGATCGCCATGGTTGGTTGGTTTTGAGAACCAAATGTAATGAACTTTATATTGGCAAAAGGAAGGCAGAAATAAGGTAATCGACAGGATAAAAGGAAATACCCGAATTGTTTTAATTCATTTAATACTATATGAATGATACAAGGAGAATATAACATCTGCCCGATATCATTTGGAAAAAATAAAATGAATCAGGTGGAAGAATATCAGGTTGTTGCGGGCTTAATAGCCTTATACCTAAATGGTTTTAAGCTTCCGCACTAGGAAGCGTGCTGGCCAAAGGTCAGCAGGTTGTTATCCGGGTCCAGTAACGAAAATTCTTTCTGTCCCCAGGGTTTGGTTTCCAGGTGACCATTGGGGTGAATAACAACCCGGCTGTCTAATAAGGACTGATATAACCCATCAATATCATTGGTGCGTATATAAACCTGTCCGAAATTTTCTGCCGGATCCAGCTCTTTAAACTCAAAAAAATGAATTTCTATGCCCTCTTTTTCTACCATCAGGTAGCCGTCATAGTCAGCAGCACCGCAATCTATAAAACCAAGCTGGTCGATATAATAAGCTTTTGTAGCCTGCTTATTGCGCATGGGTAATTTGGGATGAATAGCTGTAAGCATGTAACTTTCTTTTAAGATAAACGGACATTAAATTTTTCATCCATAGTTCCTCCTGGCTAACAACAATAATAAATATTCAGGAGAAATCCAGTATTTTATCGGGTGTAATCGGCAAATCTCGCAAACGTTTGCCGGTTGCATTGTATATGGCGTTAGAAATTGCGGCCGCTACACCAATGATGCCCACTTCTCCTAAACCTTTTGCACCTGTTGGATTTATATTCACATCCGGCTTGCCGATAAAGGCCACCTCAATAATGGGTGCATCGGCATTTACCGCAAAATGATAGCCGGCCAGGTCGTTGCCTACCAGCCCACCCAGGTGTTCATCGGCCACCTGCTCCTCCATCAATGCCATTCCAATACCACCTACAGCTGCACCCGACATTTGGTTGGCAGCAGCTTTTTCATTTACGATCTTACCGCCGTCTGCAACGCAAACCAGCTTTTCCACTTTCAGTTTTCCTGTTTTGGTATTGACGCGTACTTTACAAAAATGAGCAGCCGAAGAGCAGAACGCATATTGTTTACGCTCTTCGCCGGGGCCAGAACTGGCTTCCAGGTCAATAACGGTCAGGTTATTTTTGGTCCAGATCTGACTGTAAGAAACCAACTCGTTACCGGTTGTTTTTAGAGAGACCCCGTTGTCTGAAAGCCATATATCTGCGGCGGTAGCCCCTTTGTATTTTTCGTTAACAGTGGCTGCATATTCAGCCAGCTTCAATTTTAAAGCATTGCAAACAGCCACTACCGCACCACTCACGGAAGACAAGCCGGTACTACCACCCTGGCTGGGCGCCGGTGGCAATGTGGAATTGCCGAGCTCTATTTTTATTTTGCTTTTAGGAATACCGGTAATCTCGTGTGCTATATTATACATACCCGTTCCTGTTCCGGTACCAATATCTGTCATAGCTGTTTGTACCGTGATGCTGCCGTCTTTACGCATTTCAATACCAGCGCTGGCATTGCCCCTCCCGGCATTCCACATGCCTACTGCCATGCCGTAACCGGTGCTCCAGTCTCTATCCTCTATTTGGCCGGGCTTTGTTTTTCGTTGAGACCAATTGATGAGGGATGCTCCTTTTTCGATACACTCATGGATATAGTTGGTAGACCAGGGCAGGCCGGAATCGGGGTTTTTATCCAATGCAAGATTTTTAAGCCGCAGCTGTACCGGGTCCATTCCTATTTTGTAGCTTAACTCATCAATAGCGCTTTCGATGGCAAAATCGCCGGTGCAATCGCCAGGACCTCTCATCCAGGTTGGTGTTGAGAGGTTCAGCGGTACAATGGCTGATTCGGTTTTCAGGTTGGGGAATTTATAAATGAGGCGTGTAACGCGGGTAATGCCTTCTCCAAAACTTTCATAAACAGAGGTTCCGTTTTTGGCCTGATGCCATACGCCGGTAATATTGCCCTCGTTATCTGCACCCATTTTTACTTTTTGCCAGGATGCCGGGCGATAGCCTACAGAATGGAACATCTGCGGGCGCGTCAACATCAACTTTACGGGTCGGTTCACCTGCTTCGCTGCCATTACTGCGGCCAGGGCGCCGGGCCATACTCTTAAACCCGAGCCAAAGCCACCTCCTACAAATTCGCTAAACACCTCTATATTCTTTTCCGGAATATTAAAAAGCCGGGCAAAGCTGCGTTGTACATTGTTAACGCCCTGGTTTTTATCGAATAATTTTAGCTGATCGTTACTGATCCAGTGCGCAATAGTGGCATGCATTTCCATGGGATTATGCACTTCCGCTTTTATATTGTAAGAGGCTTCTACGATATGCGGCAGGTTACTCCAGGCATCCAAAGATCCTCTATCCTTACCTGCATTGGCCAGCTGATTTAGGGGATGCTCTTTTTCAAAGTCAACTTTAAAAGGTGTAGCGTCGTAATCAGCGGTAACCAGTGAAGCCGCATAAGTGGCGTCTTCAAGGGTTTCGGCAATCACCATTGCAATGGGCTGTCCTTTAAAATAAATTTTATCGGTATGAAAAACAGGCAGACCAAACCTGGATTCTTTTATTTTAGTTTCATCGGCCAGGCCGGGAACCAGCGGTTTATGCTGATGCGTTATAATATCGATCACGCCGGCAACCTGCTTCGCGTTTTGCAGGTTAATATTTTTGATAGTGCCTGAGGCAATGGAACTATCTACCAATACCGCATAGCATACATCAGGCACTTCATATTCCGCTGCATACTTTCCTTTCCCGGTAACTTTTGCAACGCCCTCTACACGTCCTTCGGGAGGCGCAAGCATATCAAAAGGTTCATCAAAAAATGCCATAATAAAGAGATTAAATACTTATCAAAAGAAAGCCTATACAACTTTAAAGGTCGCCTGAGAATGTTATTTTCTCTGAAACCAGTTTTCCATAACGAGACCATCTATATTCTTAAAGTCTTTTTCGTTATCTGTTACTAAGGTCAACTGATTTGCCAGCGCTGTTACTCCAATAATTAAATCAAATTCGTCGTGCAGAGGTTTACCTTTCTTCTTTAAGTTTACTTTGACCTCAGCATATTTATCGACACAACCAATGATAGGAATGATTGAAAGGCCATCGACAAAGCCCTTAACGGCTTCATTTGCTTTCACCGGATTTTCACTATTAGCGGCGCCATACATCAATTCAAAAACTGTTAATTCGGATATGAAACAATTTAGAACACCTTTTTGCCGGATTATTTCATCAAGATTGAGCTTTCCCCGCAGAAAGAAAACGCAAGTACTTGTATCCAGGAGGTATTGCATGGCCCTTACAGTTTTATATCTTTTTCATGGAATTTCCTGCTTTCCTTAAGTTCTTTAATGATAGCTTCAGCAGAACTTTCTGAAGGAAAAGCGCCAAAAGACTTAAAGAAGTTTTTTTCTTTCGACTTGTTTTCTTTCTTTAAAGATTTAGCAAGTTTTTCGAGTAGTTCAATTTTCCCAATGGAACTTAAGTTTTCCATCAACCTTGCATAAGCTTCAACAATATTTTTTTCTGCGTAATTCATTAGAATGTTTTCTCAAAGATAAAAAGTTGTCATGAATACATTGCCGCTGTCAATATTAAGCCTACAAACAATTTTGCAGCGCCGTTGCTATCGCACCTCTTAACATGGATATTTTGAAAGCATTGCCGGATAAGGGTTTTAATCCCTCTGTAGCAATCGCAGCCGCTTTTTCGAAATGTAACGGGGTCGCCTCCTTTCCCCTTAAATAAGCTTCGGCAGCGTACCAGCGCCATGGTTTGTGCGCTACTCCCCCTGAGGCCAAACGGGCATCAGTAATTTTATTATCCTGTAAATGAAGCGCCGCAGCAACAGAAACCAAGGCAAATGCGTAAGAGTCGCGATCGCGCAGCTTTAGATAAGCACAATTTGTATGAAAGGGGTTCGATGCGATATCGATAGAGGTAATCAATGCATTTGCCGGTAATTTGTTATCTGTTTGGGGTTGATCGCCGGGCAGCCGGTGAAAGTCTTTAAAAGCAATAGTTATTTTTTGCTGTTTTTGATTGATGATATTAACGGAAGCATCCAGGGCGGCAAGTGCCACACATAGATCTGAAGGATGAACTGCTACACACTGATCACTATAACCCACCACCGCGCTCATCCGGTTTTCGCCTTTCAGGGCGCTACAACCCGATCCAGGTTTTCTTTTATTACAGGCGCTGGTTACATCATAGAAATAAGGACAACGGGTGCGTTGTATCAGGTTGCCGCCGGTACTGGCCATATTCCGGATCTGGGGAGAAGCGCCGGCCAGTACCGCTTTTGCTATTAGCGGGTACTGCGAAAGTATTTTACTATCAGTAGCCAAAGTACTGTTTCGAACCATTGCACCTATTCGAATGCCTTTGTTAGCAATTTCTATCTTATCGGAAAGAGATCCGGTAATATCAACCAATGCATCAGGCTGGGCAATGTGTTTTTTCATCAGGTCTACCAGGTTAGTACCACCCGCAATAAACTGGGCCTGATCTTTCTTGGATGCAACAGCCTTCGCCGCATTTTCCGTTTTATTAAAACTAAAGGGTCTCATATAGCTGCCACTTTTTGTATAGATTCAACAATACCATTGTAAGCCCCGCAACGGCAGAGGTTACCACTCATAAATTCTTTAATCTCTGCAACGGACTTGGTATGCCCTTCTTGTACACAGGCAACGGCCGACATGATCTGGCCCGGTGTGCAGTATCCGCACTGGAAGCCATCGCATTCTATAAATGCCTGTTGCATGGGGTGTAGCTGGTCGCCACTAGCCAAACCTTCAATAGTGGTAACCTCTTTGCCAACCGTTTGTGCCGATAGGGTAAGACAACTAAGCACCCGTTCGCCGTTGATATGCACCGTGCAGGCCCCACACTGGCCATGGTCGCACCCTTTTTTAGTGCCGGTTAATTGCAATTCCTCCCTTAGCAGGTCGAGCAAAGTAGTGCGGGTATCGGCAGTTACCTTATACGGTTTTTTATTAATGTTGATGGCGAGCGGGATGGTTTGTTTGGGAGGAACAAAAAAGCTTTTTACATCCTGGTAGAATGCTTTTACCGAACTGGGCAAGGCGGCCAGCGCTGTTAAGGCTCCCGAAATTTTGATGAACGAACGGCGTGAACTTTTCATGTATGCAGATATTACATAAGGGCCTGAAAAGCCCTTAAAGTTTTCGATACGATAAATATAATTAAAAAGCGGCTTATTTCTCTTAACCTCGCCTGCTGCAGTCGGGCAGGTGCGAAGAAACGAGGACGCAAAGGATACAGAGGTTATGTGCTAACCCCGGTAAAGTAAACCTGGAATAGGTAATGCAACCCCTCCGCGTTATCTCCGCTTCTCTCGCTCTTTGCGGTAAAAAAATCCGGTACAAGTTCGTGGTAAGTTGAAGGCAACTGCGATGATTTTTTAAGGAAACAAATTTTCGATACATTTATTATATAAATAAGTATCAAATGGATAATATCAAACTGGGGGCATTTTCAGTAAGTCTTACGGTAAAAGACATTCATGCTTCAAAAGCATTTTATGAAAAGCTGGGGTTTACATATAAAGGCGGCGATATCAATCAAAACTGGATTGTGCTGAAGAACGGTACATCTGTCATTGGTCTTTTTCAGGGTATGTTTGATAAAAATATGCTCACGTTCAATCCGGGTTGGGACCAGGAAGCCAAACACCTGGAGGAGTTTGATGATGTGCGTGTGGTTCAGCAGCACCTGAAAGAGCAGGGTGTTGAATTGACTGCCGAGGCGGATGAAACAACAACCGGCCCGGCTTATATTACCCTTACCGATCCGGATGGCAACCCTATTTTGATTGACCAGCACCGATAATTTATACGCGTGCTGAATAATTCAAAAGAGCCCGGGAAGTTATAAAACAGAAAGAGGCGATAGCATTCGTTATCACCTCTTTCTGCAGATGTCATGTTATTAATTTTTCAGGCTTTGCATATCAATTACAAACCGGTAACGAACATCGCTTTTCAGCATTCTTTCGTAAGCCTGGTTAATGTCCTGCATTTTGATGAGTTCTATTTCTGAAACGATATTGTGCTGACCGCAGAAATCGAGCAGTTCCTGTGTTTCTGCAATACCGCCGATCAAAGATCCCGTAATGGATTTTCTACCTAATATTAATGGAGCTGTGTTGAGCATAGGCTCCAAGTTACCCAGGAAGCCAACCAAAACCAATGTGCCGCTGGTATGCAGGGTTTGAATATAAGGATTCAGATCATGTACATAAGGCACGGTATCAATGATCAGGTCGAACTTGCCTCTCACAGAGTTCATCTGTGCCGCGTCCGTAGAAATAATCACATTATCTGCTCCTAAAGATTTGGCTTCTTCAGTTTTTCCAGCGCTTCTTGAAAACAAGGTAACTTCTGCACCCAGCGCATGAGCCAGCTTCAAAGCCATGTGGCCTAATCCGCCCAAACCTATTACTGCCACTTTGCTGCCTTCCTTTACTTTCCAGTGTCTCAACGGCGACCAGGTAGTAATACCCGCACAAAGAATGGGTGCTACCGCTGCCAGATCCAGGTTTTCAGGCACTTTTAAGACGAAATGCTGGTCTACCACTACTTTTTCGGAATAACCGCCAAAAGTATGTCCACCCGAATGCCTGTCTTTTCCGTTATAAGTTCCGGTAAAACCATTCAAACAAAATTGTTCCAGGTCTTGCTTACAATTGTCGCAGGTTTTACAGCTGTCCACCATGCACCCTACTGCTGCCAGGTCTCCGGCTTTAAATTTGGTTACTTCGCTGCCCACTTTGGTTACTCTTCCCACAATTTCATGTCCGGGAACAGAAGGGTATTTGGAGCCACCCCAGTCGTTACGGGCGGTGTGGAGGTCGGAGTGACAAACGCCGCAATATAATATTTCAATTTCCACATCCTGTGGGCTCACATCACGGCGATCAATATTCATCGGTTGAAGATCTGCATCAGCAGCTTCGGTGCCAAAAGCTTTTACATTCGTACTCATGTGGTGGTCGGTTTAATTGTTAAAGGTTAAATAGTTTATAGCAGATTGACTACAAATAACAAATGAAACTAACAAGTGAATAGTAACAAAGTTGACAGGAGTACCGGGGAATAATAGCTACGTTGTTGCAAAAAAGCCAACTGCCGAAACGAATGATCTGTTACTCGGGGTATTTTAAGAGAGGGTTAGTCTTGCTGCCACCACTTTTTAAAGGTCTGTAAGGTATCTTTTAAGTGTACGACCTCGCCAATCATAGGTGTCATCAGATGGATGCTATCTTTTTCGGCTGCCTTGGAAATGTTTTCCAGTGGCTCGCTCCAGGCATGCATGGCCAAAGCGTATTTAGAGTTGTGAACGGTAAAAAGTCTTTTCGGGTTCAGCTCTTTTACGGCTTTTACCAGGTCTTCGGGTACCAGGTGAATATATCTCCAGGCATCATTATACTGCCCGTTTTCCAAAATGGCCAGGTCGATGGTGCCAAAACGCTGTTTGATCGCCGTGTAATGGCTGTCGTAGCCCGAGTCGCCGCCAAGGTAAATATTACCGCCTGCAGGAGATTGCAACATAAAGGATGCCCATAAAGATTTATTGCGGGTAAGGCCGCGACCCGAAAAATGCCTGGCGGGTAGAGCGGTAATGGTAAAGCCGTCTACCGAAGTTTGTTCATTCCAATCCAGTTCTACAATTTTATTTTTGTCAAAGCCCCAATATTCCAGGTGCTCTCCCACTCCTAACGGGCAAATCACTTTACTTACCCTGTCCTTCAAATTGATCATGGTTTCATAATCCAGGTGATCCCAGTGGTCGTGCGTCAGAATTAATACATCGGCATTGGGCAAATCTTCGGGTTGATACGTAGATGCACCATTGAAGGCCTTATTAAAAGCTGACAAAGGCGAGGCAGAAACCAATACCGGGTCAACCAGGAATTTTTTGCCCGCCACCTGCATGTACAAAGCAGAATGTCCCATCCACACCAGGGCATCTTCTGTGCCCAATCCATTCAAATCGGTTTTGATGGTGGGAATATCTTTGGATGGGCGAAGGTCTTTTACCTTCTTAAAAAAGAAATCATATAAAACTCCGGTAAACCCTTTGTCGGAGGAAAAATTTGGGGTGGGACTTTGATTTTGAAAGGCTCCGTCGCGGTAGTTAGGCGATTTTTTGATCCTTTCGAGCCGTTCGCCCGAGGGCGCTTTTCCAAAACTCTTCTGGTTAATAAAGATCATCACTGCAGCAATGATGATGACAATGGCGGATAGCAGCACCCACATTATTTTACGCAATTTATTTTTTAAAGAAATCTTCATTACGGTTGATTCACGCTAAGCTATTTTTGTAAATATGCTTATTTTAAACGAAGACGACCGTAACAAAGATTTACTTTAAGGTATTACCGAAGGCAATAAGTGGATTCAGAGCCATTTCACAGTGTAGCAATCGGCCGGGGAAACTATTTCACAAAGAGCATATAAGTAGCCCCGTTAAACGTTTTAGTTATTTTATCGCCGTTTTCTTCGCGTTCGGTATTATCAGTATGCGAAAACTCTACCTGGTATTTGCCACTCCATAAGGGCGTAAAGCTAATTTCGCCGGCGTCATTGGTGTACAAGGTTTTGCTCCAGCCATTGGGTGCAAAAACCTGTATCTCTTTTTTTGCTGCCGGTTTGCCTTCAAACAAAGCGATCACTTTAACTTCTTTATTGGCTATAGCTGTGGCAGCATCTTTTGATGTAAGGCTGATAAAGTTTTTATTAAGCGTAGGCTCATTTCCTGTATCAACTTTACCTACTTTAACAGTAGCACTGCTGAAATAATTAATCTTAGTACCATGATATAAATCTTTTACCGGGTGTTGCAGGCTAATGGTGTAGATGCCTTCCTGTTTGGGGGTAAAGCTACTCTTATAGTGGTCTGTGCCAATAGCTGTAGATAATGGTTCAATAGAGCCATCCGGAGCAATGGCAATGATCTTAAAATCTTTCAGGTCGGAAAACCATTTTTCAGCAGCAGTGATGTCCTTGTCGGCATATTCACCAAAGAATACTTTTATTTCCTGGGCTTTGTTTTTGCTACCGGTTGGCAGTGTCTCAATCCAAATGGCATGCGCCCAGGTTAGCTGGCATAATAGTAACGTTACTAAAGACAATAATATCTTTCTCATCAGAATAAATTTCCGCGAAAGTATTACCGCTATACCCCGTATGTTTACTAAATGCGGAAAACTTTCTTACTAAAAAGGGAAAAACAAGGCTATCGCACCACGATATTGTATTTCATTAATAGTCCCGGTAGCCCGTCTTTGGAAAATTTTGCCTTTTTGATCTTGTTTCTGTCGGGGTCGATAATATAGTTATAAGCCGTGCTCAGATCCGCCTTTTCCAGTAAAGTATTGTCAAATGTGGCTCCTTTCAGATCACAATTGGTGAAAGAAGCTCCGGTAAGGTCGGTATCAGTAAAATCAATTTCGTGCAGGGTGCAATCGTTGAACGCGGTGTTCTTCATCTTCAGTTTATAGAAAGAAGACAGGTTGAGGGTACATTGGGTAAATGATGCAGAAAAAAGAAAATCGCTGCAGGTTTCAAAATGTAAGCCCATCATTTTACAATGATTGAACTGCACATCTCTTATAATGGCTTCCGCTAGCTGTGCATTACTGATATTACAATGATTGAATACACAATCTATAAACGATATCTTACCAAGGTTGCTGTTAGAAAAATTACAGTTTTGGAAAGTACAGCCTTCATATTCTCCAAATGCCGGCGCTGATAAAGTATAGTCAACATTTTTATAAGTAGTGTCTATAAAATACTTTTCCATATAAACGGGAGATTAGGGCCGCAAAAGTCGGGAAATAAAGGCAAATGTATCAACTCTCTTTACTTCTTAAACGCGCTTCTTCCAGGTCCAGCTCCCTTTCTTTTTCCCGTATCAGTTCTTCATCAAAAGTGCGGTTAGCCAGGTATTTGGCCAGTTCTGTTCTTTTTAGCTCAATCAACTCCAATAGCATTCTTTTTAATCGGGGGGTAGATTTCTGATTACTCTTTGCACCACCGGTTTCAATGTTTTCCAGTTTTTGTTTACTCAATTGAATTATTCGCTCATACCGGTGATGCACTGCTCTAAAATGCTCATCTTTTGCTAAGTCATCTGTAAAATGATGGTCAAGGTAATTGAGTGTGGCCTGTGCCAGGTTTAACTTGATCAGCTGTTCGCTTTTCTTTTTTTCGCTGGCCTGCTTATCCTCTATTTTAAGCCACTTTAGTAAAGGGCCGATTGTAAGGCCGGAAATGACCAGTGTTATGAGTATTACAACAAAAGTGATAAAGAGTATCAGGAACCGGTAGGGGAACATTTCTTCTCCCTGGACAAAAAAAGGAATGGATAAAGCCGCCGCCAATGACACTACCCCGCGCATGCCACACCAGGAAATGAGAAAGGCCTCTTTATTGGTGAGCAGCTCATCTTTAAGTGGCTTTCGTTTATTAACAAGTATGCGGAAATAATTGATGCTATACACCCATATTATTCTGATCGCAATAACAGCCAGGCTAATGATCACGCCATAAAATAATGCGTCTTTGATAGTATTATCGGTAAAATGCCGGGAGAGATAAGGTAACTGTAGCCCAATCAATATAAATATGAACCCGTTCAATAAAAAAGTTAATGTATCCCAAACACCATTAATATTCAATCGTGAGCTATAAGTTAATATCCGGTGCGAATGATAGCTGATGAACAACCCGCCTGAAACAACGGCCAATACACCCGAAAAACCCAGGTGTTCTGCCACCAGGTACATTACGAAGGGGGATATTAATGTAAGGGCGGTATCAATGGCTGTAGTGGTGGGAAAAAAACGGTGGATCAGGTAGAGTATGCTACTGATAGCTAAGCCTACGAATGTGCCGCCCAGAGCCATCAGCACGAAGCTTTGCGACGCATCTAAAAAACTAAATTGTCCGGTAGTAACTGCCAGCAATGCAAAGCGAAACACGATAAGACTTGAAGCGTCGTTAACCAGGCTTTCGCCTTCGAGCAGGGTTACAATATTACGCGGAACCTTTAGTTTTCTCAGAACAGATGTCGCGGCAACCGCATCGGGAGGAGAAATAATGCCACCTAAAACAAAACCCAATGCCAGCGTGAATCCAGGTATCAAAGCCTGTGAAAGAAATGCGATGATTGTTGAAGTAAAGAACACCAGGCCAAAGCCAAATCTGGCAATGGGTCGCCTGAACTTCCAGAAGTCTGCCCAGGGTATTTGCCAGGCAGCTGCAAACAGCACAGGGGGTAAAAAAATATAAAAAACAATATCCGGGCTGATGCGCAGATCGGGAACGCCAGGAACAAAGCTGATAAGCAAACCCCCTATAACCAGGAAGATAGGGTACGCTACCTTCAGTTTATTGCCCAGCATAGTGAGCAGGGTAATAATAAACAGGAGGGAAATAACAAGAAGCAGGTTTTTCTCAAGCATGTTCTAATTTAAGAAAATGTTGGTAAACCGCCGTCCCGGGCCTACCTGCTACGCTGTTACATTCTTATCCTTATCCTGCGGGCGAATGATCATACGGAAGGACTGGTCTTTACTGAAATAGGCAATGACCCAGTTCACCAAAGTGCGGACACGGTTTTTAACCGTAAGCAATGACATTACGTGTATAAATAACCACACCGCCCAGGCTAAAAATCCATTGAAATGAAATTTAGGTTTGGGAATATCTGCCACGGCTTTATTACGGCCAATGATGGCCATGGAGCCTTTATCATTATACAAAAACGGCTTCCACAACGACACATCTTTAGGCAGGTTTTTAGCTAATAACTGACCCTGTTGTATGGCCACCTGTGCTACCTGCGGATGGCCTTTAGGAAACTTCTCATCGGTGGTTTGCAGGCAGGTATCGCCTATGGCATAGATGTTTTCGGTGCCCTGTACTTTATTAAATGCATCCACCAACATGCGCTTGCCAGGCCCGAAGCTTTCTATCGGAAAACCTTCGAAAGCTATGGCTGATACACCGGCCGCCCAGATCAGGTTTTTAGTTGTGATGGAATTACCATCGATCAACTCCACTGTTTCGCCGTCGAAATCCTTCACGCGGTTATTCAGCATCACTTTTACACCCAACTTTTCCAGCGACTCCTTGGAATATTTTTGCGACGCAACAGACATGGGCCCTAAAACCGCATCGCCGCCATCAACCAATATAATTTCGCTAAGACCTTTGCCCAACTCGGGATAGTCTTTCCGTATAATGCTTTGTCTCATTTCGGCAAACATGCCCGATACTTCCACACCGGTGGGGCCGGCGCCGGCTACCACAATGGTCAGCAATTTTCGTTTCGCCTCCCTGTCAGTGGTACGCGATGCTTCTTCCAGGCGATTCAGCAGCAGGTTTCGCATGGCCAGGGCATCGCTCAATGTTTTCATTGGAATGGAATGTTGTTTCACATTTTCCATTCCGAAGTAATTCGTGGTGGCACCTGTAGCCATCACCAGCAAATCATAATCCAGCTCACCATTGGAGAGTATAACTTTGTTTTCAGCGGGCACAACCTGTTTGAGTGCCGCCATGCGAAAACGTACATTAGGCTTATTTCTTAAAAACTTCCTGAAGGGATAGCTAATACTGGAAGGTTCGAGAAAACCGGTTGCTACCTGGTATAATAAAGGAGGAAAGAAATTATAATTGTTAAGGTCTACCAGGGTAATGTCAAACTCTTTGTGTTGAGCTAACCTTTTTACAAAATTAACGCCGGCAAATCCACCGCCAACTACTATCACTTTTTTTACAGCCGATGCATTCATATCCATTGGTTTTAATTAAATATATAAGGCCTGCCGTCGTTAATGATTGCTGTGTAGCCGGTTTTTGTTACCATGCTTTTCTACTCGTAGGTAATAAAATTCCCCGCAACCAGGGAATCCTTATCATAAATTGCCCAATCTTCAATATCCTTCAGATCTATTGTTACCCGGTCTTTATAAATAACATTTTTTAATTCTACGGGTTCGTTGTCTAAAAGACCTGCAATTTTATTGCCAACCAGGCTGTCGGCCGAAAACCACATGTGCTCGGCTTTATCGCCATCAATAAATTCGGCTTTAGCAAAAAAATCAAAATGATTTTCCGCTTTAGACTTTAAAAGAGTAACAAAAAAGCCGATGCTGTCCTGCACATTTTTTAATTGCTGCCGGTAGGCAGAATCTGTTGGATCAACCTGTACAATATTTGCCTTATCCCAGTCCGCCTGCTCTTTGTCGCCGGTTTTGGGAGATGATTTACATGAGGTAAAAACCAGGCCGGCATACGGGAGTGCAACGAGGAAACGTAAAAAAAGGGTCTGGTTAAAACTCATGATCATTATTTTAATAATCCACTACCTGCTCTTCAATGGTTTCAGGTATATCTCTCCATTGGTATAACTGGTTGCGTAACTGGGGTTCAAAGCCCGCTTCTTTTATAGCATCCTGCATCGAACGGTAAGTAAAACGGTGTGGGGCACCGGCGGCACTTACCACGTTTTCTTCAATCATAATACTTCCGAAATCGTTCGCTCCGGCGTGGAGGCAGAGCTGCGCCGTTGGCCGTCCAACCGTTAACCAGCTGGCCTGTATGTTGAGTATATTAGGCAGCATGATGCGGCTTAAAGCCACCATGCGCACATATTCATCAGCCGTGGTAAGATTATGAACACCACGAATGCGGGTTAATAAGGTATCGACATCCTGGAAGGTCCATGCAATAAATGCCAGGAACCCGTTGGTTCCTTCCGGTTTACGGCTTTGAACTTCCCTGATTTTTACCAGGTGTTCAAACCTTTCTTCTATGGTTTCCACATGCCCGAACATCATGGTGGCAGAAGTGGTAATATCCAGTTTATGCGCTTCGTGCATTACATCCAGCCATTCCTGCGCCCCACATTTTCCTTTGCTGATCAGGCGGCGAACACGGTCAATCAATATTTCTGCGCCGGCACCCGGTAAGGAGTCCAGGCCCGCTTCCTTTAAAGCCTTTAGCACTTCATGATGTGTGCTCTTCTCAAGCTTGGTGATATGCGCCACTTCAGGTGGTCCCAGGGCATGAAGCCTGATATCAGGAAACTCGGATTTAATTGCTTTAAAAGTATCTACGTAAAATTGCAGGCCTAACTCGGGATGATGACCGCCCTGTAACAAAAGTTGATCGCCACCATATTTAATGGTTTCTTCAATTTTCTTACGGTAGGTGGGCATATCAGTTATATAAGCATCGGCATGCCCCGGTATCCGAAAGAAATTGCAAAACTTGCAGTTAGCAATACACACATTGGTTGTATTTACGTTGCGATCTATTTGCCAGGTAACCTTACCATGCGGTACCTGCTGCTTGCGCAACTCATCTGCAATAAACATTAACTCGCTTAGGGGAGCATGATGATAGAGGAAAACGCCTTCTTCTACACTTAAAAATTCAAAAGCGGCTGCTTTTTTATAGAGATCACTTAAATCCATAGTAGGAACGAAATTATATACAAAGGTACGAAAAGCAGGTTATTAACGCATAAGCCTGTATTGTACCGAAAGCAAAGGCCCCGCATCAACAGGCTTATTTGCCTGGCGATGGTCATAAAACGGGCGCTCTCTACCGTTTATACCAAAATACAAAGGGAGGTTTAAAAATGTACTAACTTTAGGAGAACGGTCTTCTATAATGAAAAATGTACTGCTTTTGCTGCTCATTATTTTTTTTACAACACATACCATACGTGGGCAGGAAGAGTTTGTTGACCCACCCAGCCGGGAGCTTACAAGAATTAATTTTACGCAATTTACAGGTGGTGTGATTGTTTTTAAGGCATTGCTGGATCACTTTAAAGACTCTCTCACATTCGTGCTGGACACCGGGAGCGGGGGAATTTCGCTCGATTCAACTACAGTTTCATTGCTGGGACTAAAACCCACCGAGCCCGAACGTATGATCAGAGGTATTGGCGGTACGCGAAAAGTTGGTTTTTTAAAAAACCGGCAGCTAAGGCTCAATAACCTGGTGGTAGACAGCCTCAATTTTCATATTATAGACTATGAGGTACTATCTGCATTATACGGCGAAAAAATAGATGGTATCATAGGATACTCGCTATTAAGCCGGTACATCCTAAAAATAGATTATGAGAACCAGGAGATATCGTTCTGGAGTAATGGTACAATGAAATATCCAAAAGGGGGTTATATCATGCGTCCGCGCTTAACCACTATACCCTATCTTTTGTCGGAGGTGAAAGATGCATCCAGGCAGGATTTTAATTATCTATTTGATATTGGTGCCGGTCTCACCGTTCTTTTTTCGGAAGACTATATGGAAGAAAAAAACTTACTGAAAAGCAAGCGTAAACGGTACTTAAAACAGGGAGAGGGCTTGGGTGGAAAAGTTTCTTTTGATCTCAGTGTGATGAAGGAGCTAAAAATAGGTCCCTATAAATTCAGAAATGTACCGATCAATATTTTCGATGATGAGTATAATATCACTTCCTATCCAACCTACGGGGGGCTTATTGGAAATGATATTTTCCGGCGCTTTAACTGCATCCTCAATTATAGAAACAGGCAAATACATATTCTACCGAATAAATTTTACAGAGACCCGTTTGATTACGCCTACTCTGGCCTGGAGCTTTACCTGGTAGATGGCAATGCGGTTATAGGAGACATACCCAAAGGTTCGCCCGCTGATATTGCCGGCCTGGTACCCGGAGACGAAGTGCTCGCCGTTAATAAAAAATTTGGTATGACACTGAATGAATTAAAGCACGCCCTCCAGGCTGTTTATGGTCGCGTAGAAGTGATCATTAAAAGGGATGACTCTTTATTGGTGAAGAAGATGAACGTAATTAATATACTCAATGGTAAAGCAATACCTAACCAAACCATATCCAATGACTTTAGAGACGGGTTTAAGATACGTGTAGGTGGCATCGACGATTACAATTTCAGGAAGCAACCGTAACGCCTTAAACCGGCAGCTATCGGCCGTTGAACTTATCTGTACCTTTTTGTGTTGAACTGATATTGTAAAGAATTGCAAATCCCCTTACTTTCGCTGAATGGTTCAATTTGAAAAGTTTGTATTAGAGAATGGTTTAAAGGTGATTGTACACCAGGATAAATCGACTCCCCTGGCTGTAATGAACATTTTGTACGATGTGGGTGCCCGGGACGAAGATCCTGATCAAACGGGTTTTGCGCATTTGTTTGAACACCTGATGTTTGGCGGGTCGGTAAATATACCCGAGTATGATGAGCCATTGCAAATGGCCGGTGGAGAAAATAATGCCTACACAACCAATGATTTAACCAACTATTATATACAATTACCTTCTGAAAACCTGGAAACCGCTTTTTGGTTAGAAAGCGACCGGATGCTTTCACTGGCTTTTAGCGAAAAAAGCCTGGAAGTACAACGCAAAGTGGTTTGCGAAGAATTTAAAGAACATTATATAGACAAACCATACGGAGACGCCTGGTTTAAAATGCGGGAGCTCGCCTATAAAAACCATCCTTATAAATGGATGACCATTGGCAAGCAGCTTTCTCATATTGAAGAGGCCCGGCTTGAAGACGTAAGAAATTTCTTTTTTAAACACTATCGCCCTAATAATGCGGTAATGGTAATTGCCGGAAATGTAGAAACCGGCCAGGTGAAAGCTTTAACTGAAAAATGGTTCGGAAATATAGAAGCCGGAGAAAAAACAGAACGTAAACTGCCGGTAGAAGCACCACAGGCCGCAGCCAGAACAGAAGAGGTAAAAGCAGATGTGCCTTTAGATGGTTTTTATAAAGCCTGGCATATCGAAGGACGCTTGAGCGATCAATATCATGCCATGGATCTCCTGACAGATATCCTGGGGGGCGGGGAGTCGTCAAGATTATACCAGAAGCTGGTGAAGGAGCTGCAGTTATTTGTCAGTATTCAGTGCTATCATTTTGGCAGCATTGATCCCGGTCTTTTAACCATCGAGGGTAAGCTGGTAAAAGGGGTAGATATCAAAGCCGCAGAAGCCGCCGTTGAAGCTATTCTACAGGATATTAAAGATAATTTAATAACCAACGAGGAGCTGGAAAAAGTAAAAAATAAAACCGAGAGCATGATGGCCTTCGAAGATATGAGCGTGCTTAACCGCGCTACCAGCCTGGCTTTTTACGAGTTACTGGGAGATGCCAATATGATGAATACAGAATTGCAGAAATATGCAGATGTGACTGTAGCTGCTATTAATAAGGCAGCAAAAGATATACTGTCGCAAGAGAATAGCTGCACATTATATTACCTGTCTAGCGACTAGCAAAAATTATATAAAAAGAAACCCGGGCTGGCCTTTAAGACCAGCCTTTTTTATTTCAACGGAAACTGGTAGGTATTACCGATAGGGATCTCGGAAAATCCAATAAATACGGCCTGTTTGTTAAATTTCTCTACCTTTTTATTGTTAACGATATAACTTCTGTGCACCCGTGTAAAATCATTTTCCGGCAGTTGCAGCGAGAGATCGTTAATGGTAGACCGGGTCATAAGTTTTTGCTGGTCTTTTAAAAAAATATTAAGGTAGTTTCCGGATGCTTCGATGTATAAAATATCATCAAACATAATTTTCACCTGCTCGTAACCATCTTTCAAAAAGATATGATCTATGTGCCGGGGTGTTCCGGATCTCAGCGCTAATAAATCACTGGCTTTTGTACAAGCTTTTAAAAACCTTGATAATGAGAATGGCTTTAATAGGTAGTCTATAGCGCTTACTTCAAAACCCTCCACTGCATGTTCGCTATAGGCCGTCGTAAAAATAACCATCGGCGGATTGGTTAACGATTTAAAAAACTCTATGCCGCTGATATCAGGCATTTTAATATCCAGGAATAACAGATCCGTTTTATTTTTTTGTAAGAAGTCGATGGCTTCAAAAGCATTTGTAAAGGTTGCTTTTAACTCTACAAAAGGAACCTTGGCCGCATGGCTTTTAATTACTTCCAGGGCTATTGGCTCATCATCTATGGCTATGGCGATCAAAATTTTTAATATTAAAGTTAAGTGTTTTAGTGCGTGCCTGCTTTATCAGATCAATGGCTTTTGACTAAAACCCAGCGACCATCTTTCTTTTCAAAAGACCGGGTAAGTGTGGTATTACCCCGCGCATCGTAATAAATACTGTCCAGCCCCTCAAATGAGGCTTCTTCATTTTTTGATTCTACCAGAATAGAGACAGGAAGCTTATCCGTTTTGCGCAGTTTCTTGGTAACACGCACACTAGATTCAACTCCGTTATTATTTACCTTTTTTGTTTCAATTTGTGTTACATAGTCGCTATTGATAGAACAACTAAATACAATCAGCAATAGTATAAAGGGAAGATATTTCATAAAAAGAATTTAAGATTGAGTTATAGATTAATCGTTAAGTGTATGAAGAATTCTTTTGCGCTTTCCCTGATGATCAGTTCATGCTTTTTAGGATAGAGTAATGCCAGTCTTTGTTTAACATTTTGCAAACCAATACCACTTTTCATTTTTTCAGGATCATACTCGCTTTTTAAATGCACACTGTTATTGACATCGAAGTACAGTACCTGGTCCTTGGTGTGTAAAGAAATATTAATAAATGAAGGTTGTTGTAAACTAATGCCATGCTTAAAGGCGTTTTCAACAAAAGGGATGAGCAGCATAGGAGAAATATCCAGGCGATTGAGTTGCTCTTCAATATTGGTTTGTATCAAAATATTAGGGCTTGTAACAGTACGCAGCTTTTGCAGATCGATATAATTATTCAGATAGTCTATTTCCCGCGCCAGCGATATTTTTTCCTGCATGTTTTCGTGCAGCATAAACCGCATCATATCGCCCAGTTTTTGAATGCCCTCACCTGTGCGATCTGCATTTTCCTGTAAAGCGGTGCCATAAAGCGTGTTTAATGCGTTAAATAAAAAATGAGGATTGATCTGGGAACGTAAAAAACTCAGATTGGCTTGTGATGAGCCCAGCGCTGTTTGCAAAACCTCTTTTTCAACCTGATTGCGGGCAATATACCAGCTTAATGGAATGACGAAGAAAAATCCCAGAACCAGGAAAACTGCAAGGTAAGCACCGTATTCGCCATGGCCGGCAATGCCGTAAGCAATTCCGGCAGCCAGCAGGTTTAAAAGGAAGATAATAGGAATAATACGTAACCAGTAAGACCGGCTTTTGTACTTTTTTTCACCTGTCAGGGGAATTAAAAAGCGGAAGTGTAAAAATATAAGCAGTGCTGCGTAAGGAACACCCACCATCCAGAAAGCGGCCACTTCCGGAGCATGATTAGACATGAGGATCGCAAAAATTGAGATCCAGCAAGCCAGCGCCAGGAAGGTAAATAAAAGTCCCTTCCTTCCGTTTGAGCTTATTTTACGGCCTTTTAACACATTAAATAACAGTTCTTTTAATGTGTAATAGGCAATAAAAAGAATATAAATAATGGCGACGGTTGTAAAACTATCTGTAAATACATCATTGTATACTTCGTCTCTTGTTTCAAATTGTGCAAATTTCCACCCATCTATATAAGTATTGGTGATGGATATGAGCGTGGCAACAATTAAGAACGAGCCAAATACAGAGCCGGTTTTAGTCCACTCGTCCTTTATTTCGCTTGCATACTTTGTTAGAAAAACAAATGCTGAATAGTAAATAATGATCTGCGCCAGGTAGGGAACAAAAAGGTGCTTATAAAAATTGAAGCGGATATTATATTCATGGAACTTCCAATAGCTGTGACTGCCATCATTGGCGTCTTTACTCATCACCAATAATGTAAAAACAAATACTGCAGCTAATAAGGTTACCAGCCAGAATTCAATTTTGTTATATATCTCTTTCGCTTTCATTTTTATTTATTTGTTATGCAAGATTACATAGCTACCTGCTGAATTAGAGGACAGATGTGACGAAACAGCATAAAAATGTGATGAATTATTACTGTCATAGAGTTTAGGTCTATAGAAAAAAAGAACTTTTCAGAGAAAAATTTAATGTACGTTTGTCGCCTCAATTTTCATTTAATGCTTAACAGAACTATAGCGCCGGCTATTGTTGACGCGGTAAATTTTAATCTTCAGTTACAACCCTATCAAAAATACGTTTTACGAAACGGCATAGAAGTATATGCCATAGATGCGGGCTCCGAGGAGGTATTACAAATAGAGTGGGTGTTTAATGCCGGCAACTGGTTTGAAGAGAAAAACCTGGAGGCCGGTGTTACCAATTTTTTGTTGAAGAACGGCACTACTTCTAAAACCGCCTTTGAAATTAATGATCATTTTGAGTACTATGGCGCTTATTTAAACCGTAACAGCGGATCAGAGTACTCTTCAGTAGCACTTCATTGCCTGTCAAAACATATTGAAAAGCTGTTGCCGGTAGTGAGAGACATTTTCTCCGAATCTACCCTGTTACAGAGTGAAATGGATATTGCGATTCAGAACATGAAACAAAAACTGGACGTAAACCTGAAGAAAAGCAGCTTTGTGGCGGGGCGGCTGATAGATACCTATCTTTTTGGGGAACAGCATCCCTACGGCCAATTCAGCAGGCACGAAGACTTTGACGCATTGACGAGGGATGGGCTGCTCCACTTTTATCAACAGTATTATAAAAAAGGACAATTTAAAATATTCGTAGCAGGTAAGTTACCTGACACCATAGAAACACTGCTGGATCAGTATTTTGGAGACTTTGATAACCTTGCACCTGCAGAAAAAAAGCATGTTATTGCGCCGGACCAGCAAAAAAAGCACAGGGTGATCAATGATGAGAAAAGTGCACAGGGCTCTATCCGGATCGCCAGGCCTTTTGAAAACCGCCACCATCCCGACTTTTTGAAAGCTCAGGTATTGAACGTGGTATTGGGCGGATTTTTTGGCAGTCGCCTGATGGACAATATCCGGGAAGATAAAGGCTACACCTATGGCATACATAGTTACCTGATGGGTAATAAACGGGAAAATGGATGGATGATTACCACCGAAGCGGGCCGCGATGTAAGCGAAGCCACCATTACCGAAGTATATAAAGAAATGGAAATACTGCGTGATGAAGCAGTAGATGAAGAAGAATTAATGCTGGTGAAAAACTTTATGATGGGATCTATATTAGGAGACCTGGATGGGCCTTTCCAGATGATTGCCCGTTGGAAAAATATCATTCTCAATGATCTTGACGACGAATTTTTCAACCGCTATATTTCCAATATAAAAAATATTACTGCTGCCGAATTGCAGGAAACAGCCAATAAGTATTTGTTACCCGGGGATTTTTATGAGTTGGTAGTGGTGTAGAAAGCGCAATTCATGTTAAAAAACCGAGTTATGTTAACACCCATAAAAAGTGAGCAGCAATATGAAGATGCCCTTGAGAGGGTTTATATGCTGATGCAAACAGAAGTAACAACAGGTTCAAAAGAGTCTGATGAATTAGAAGTGCTTTCGATACTCATTAAAGAATACGAGCATGAAAACCATGCTGTGCCACAGCCTAATCCACTGGATGCTATTAAGTTTAGAATGGAGCAGTTGAATATGTCTGAAGGGGAACTATCTGATATACTGGGTTACAGATCCAGGAAGTCGGAAATTCTTTCAGGGAAAGAAAGCTGAACCTCACTATAATCCGTAAGATCAGAGAAAAACTACAAATACCTGCAGAGGTATTAATTCAGGCCTATTAAAAATGCATTCTAATTAATCAGGAAACCCAATCCGATCTTATTAATCATTTTTCCTGCAAACCTGGTAATTTTCGGAATGGTTTTACCGGCATTGATACGCCTGGCATACATTAATTTGTAATTGTCGTTATAGTTCAGGTACCGCGAGTCTCCATCCATTCCTTTAAAGAACAAGCGGTTGGAGACGTAAGAAAAAGCAATGCCCCAGTTTTCGCTGTTATAACCAATGGCCCCCTTTGCCTTTAGGTTAGGATTTAATTTCCAGAACGAATGCTGCGTATTGTTATTATTCTGTTCTTTAATATAACTCACATCTGCATTGAACGAAGCAATTGCCGTAGCGAAAAAATGCTTTTTAACTACCAGCGTATAACCGTATCCAATACCGGGGCCGAACGTAATAAAATCCAGCTTCGAAACATTTGGGTGGGGGAACTCATTTTTTAGCTGGGAAGGAATAAATGCACTATCACCCTTGGCTGAACCATAAAAAAACTCGCCGCCATACAATAAAGAGCCGGCAGATTTTCTTTGCCAGGCATCCAGTAAAAAAGCAGCCTGTGCACTAAATTTCCTGCTGTTTTGAATCAGGTTCACCGTGGTTCCATAAAGCCGGGTTTCAATATCGGGCCGGGTATAGTTGGGCATACCCACGGGGGCAATATTGTATCCGCTGTTTACATAAAGCCCTTTATAATTCTGAAAATAAATATCAGCTAACACTTTTCGGCCTGTAATACTCAGCTGCAGGTTAGTTTGTTTTGTTTTTCCTCTTTCAGGTTTATAGGAAGGGTCAAGCCGGCCTACGCCAAATGTAGCTGCCAATCCCACAAAATCGTGAGAGCCCGAAATACCCAGGCGACCGGGGCTGTTAGATAAATACTTTAAGGAATTTTCGGCACTGGAAGCATCTGTTTTAAAAACTGTGTTCTTTTTAGCAGCGATAGCACCTAATGTTAATTTATTGCGATAGGAAACATAATAGCTGGTGTCATACCGTTCAGATCTGTACTGAGCATGTAAGTTTAGAGCTGTGGCAATAAGAAAACTGAACAGTATGGCTTTTAGCATATGATGGTATTACAAAATACGATAATTAAAACAAGCTACATGCCAAATATTTTATGCCTCTGGCTTTTAACTATTTGCATAAATGGTTTCCGGTAACTGTATTTAACAATAGGCAGCGTATATCAATAAGCACTGCACACTTCGTACACCAAAAAAGCCTACGTTTGTAATATGCTTTTCGACAGGAAAAATCTTTCTAATGCACAGCTCATACAAATGTATCGAAGCCTGGTGTATCCGAGGCTTATCGAGGAAAAAATGCTGGTATTGCTGAGGCAGGGGAAAGTAAGTAAGTGGTTTAGCGGCATCGGCCAGGAAGCGATAGCTGTGGGAGCTACACTGGCGCTTCAGCAGGATGAGTGGATTATGCCCCTGCATAGAAACCTGGGGGTTTTTACTACCAGGCAGATGCCCCTGCACCAATTATTTAACCAATGGCAGGGCAACCAGAACGGCTACAGCAAAGGCCGCGAAAGAAGCTTTCATTTTGGAAGCAAGGAACATCATATTTGCGGCATGATCTCACATTTAGGTCCGCAGCTTGCTATAGCCGATGGCATTGCATTGGCTAATAAGCTGGGTCAGAAAGGAAAAGTATCGCTAGCTTTTACAGGAGAGGGCGGTACCAGCGAGGGTGATTTTCATGAAGCTTTAAACCTGGCAGCTGTCTGGGATTTGCCGGTAATTTTTTTAATAGAGAATAACGGCTATGCGCTCAGCACTCCCACCCATGAACAATACCGTTGTATCAACCTGGCAGATAAAGCCAAAGGCTATGGTATAGAAGGCATTACCATTGATGGTAATAATATCTTAGCTGTTTATGATACCATTAAAGGTGTAAGGGATTATTGCATCAAAAATCAAAAGCCGTACTTAATTGAGTGCTCTACTTTTCGCATGCGTGGACATGAGGAAGCCAGTGGTACCAAGTATGTACCCAAGGAGTTATTTGAACTTTGGGATAAAAAAGATCCTGTAGCCAACTTTGAGCAATATCTCATTGGTGAAGGTATATTAACGGAAGAAGAGATCGTCTCAATAAGGGATAGTTTTAAAACTAAGATAGAGGAGGAGTTAAAACAGGCGGAAGCAAAAGCATACCCTCTTGCAGTTGATACAGCTGTTGAAGTAGACGATGTGTATGCTCCTCACGAGCAGGGAGATGATCAGCTTAATACGGATGATAGTACTGTTTCAGAAAAACGTTTTATAGAAGCAATTAAGGAGGGTCTTCAACAATCGCTGAGGTTACACGATAACCTGGTGATTATGGGACAGGATATCGCTGAATATGGTGGCGCCTTTAAAGTGACGGAAGGACTATTGGAGGAATTTGGAAAAAACAGGATTCGTAACACCCCTATTTGTGAGAGCGTGGTGGTGGGAGCGGCTTTGGGACTCAGCCTGGAAGGCTGCAAATCGGTAGTGGAAATGCAGTTTGCAGATTTTGCTACCATGGCTTTTAACCAGATTGTGAATAACCTGGCAAAATTACATTATCGCTGGGGACAGCAGGCCAATGTGGTCATACGCATGCCAACCGGCGGAGGCGTAGGCGCAGGGCCTTTTCACAGCCAGAGCAATGAAGCCTGGTTTACGCATGTGCCCGGCTTGAAAGTGGTATATCCTTCTACTCCTGCTGATGCAAAAGGGTTGCTGATTTCGGCCATCAATGATCCCAACCCGGTATTGTTTTTTGAGCATAAAACTTTGTACCGTAGTATAGCTGCTACGGTGCCCGATGAAAGCTTTGAGATACCGATTGGTAAAGCAAGGTGGGTACAGCAAGGAGATGATATCGCTATTATTACTTATGGAATGGGTGTTATTTGGGCCGAAGAATATGCAGCCTCACATCCCGAGGTATCAATAGCTATACTGGATCTGCGAACCCTTTTGCCGCTGGATTATGATGCAATCAAACAAGCTGCAGAAAGTACCGGCAAAGTACTGGTATTGCATGAAGATACTTTGACGGGTGGTATTGGTGCAGAAATAGCGGCCTGGATTGGTGAGCATTGCTTTAACCGGCTGGATGCGCCGGTAATGCGATGCGCCTCTTTGGATACACCAGTGCCTTTTAATAAAGAACTGGAAGCAAATTTTATGGCCCATGCCCGGTTAGAAAAATGCATTCAGAATTTACTGAATTTTTAATTACGGTATTTTCCGGCTCAACTATAAACTATCAACTAAACAATGTCTTTCGAACTATTACTACAAAGCATTTCAAAGCGGGTAACACTGAACGAAGAAGACCAAAAAACATTTACTTCTTTTTTCAGAACCAAAAAACTGAAGAAGAAAACCTTTTTATACCAGGAGGGAGATGTACAGCAGCATATAGCCTTTATTAACTCCGGTTGTTTACGTAGCTATTCTATTGATAAAAACGGAACAGAACATATTTTGCAGTTTGCTCCTGCCGGCTGGTGGATTGCAGATATGCAAAGCCTGTTAAATAATGCGCCGTCGAACCTGAGTATTGACGCCATAGAAGACAGCGAAGTTTTTTTAATAAAGCAATCGGAAATAGAAGATATGTACCAGGCCCTGCCTCAAATGGAACGCTATTTCAGGATACTGGCAGAACGGTCTCTGGCTACATCTCAGCAAAGATTGATAGATGCTTTAAGTCTTACCGCTGTTGAACGATATAACAACTTCTGCATAAGATATCCTTCGCTTATACAAAGCATCCCACAGAAATATGTGGCTTCTTATATTGGCATTACCCCCGAGTTTATGAGTAAGATGTTGAGTCAGCCGATGAAGAAGGGCTAGAAAGTAGCTAGTAGGGGAATGGTGAGTCGCTAGTAGGGGTTAGCATCGAAGAAATGGACAACATTTAATTTTCAATAAGCAATATACATTAACCTCTGCGCCTCTGTTCCTCTGTGCGCCCTGCGTGAAACAAGCTAGTAGGTGATGGCAAGCAGCTATTAGGGTTAGCATCGAAGGGATATATAACACTCTACGTTCCTGTAATCTCTGCGCCTCCGTTCCTTTGCGCGCTCTGCGGGAAACAGAACATCTCTTAAAATTACATTATTTCCAGCCTTTCTCACTTAACCTGGATTAACTCTTTTACTTAATCCGTGTTATTGTGCCCGCCTCTTCTTTAAGCTAGCTTTGCTTTTAAAGGAGATCACAAAATGAAAAAGTCAATAGAAAGAGTGCTTACCCGCCCCACGCAAGCAGGCATGGTGGGCGACGGATTCAGGGTTTTTAATTTCATACCCCGCGGTGTTACCCAACAAAGGTTAAGTCCTTTTTTAATGCTTGATTTTGCTGCTGCTTTTAATTTTTCACCCACCGACAAACCCCGCGGTGTTGATGTGCACCCTCATAAAGGATTTGAAACAGTAACCGTTGCGTATAAGGGAAGTGTAGCACATCATGATAGCGCAGGTAACAGCGGCGTTATTCATCCCGGCGATGTACAGTGGATGACAGCAGGGGCCGGCATTTTGCACAAGGAGTATCATGAAGAGACTTTTGCCGCAAGGGGTGGTGTTTTTGAAATGGTACAGTTGTGGGTGAACCTGCCTAAAAAAGATAAATCGGCTCAACCACATTACCAGTCCCTGACAAAAGAGAAGATCGGTAAAACGGTGTTGCCTGACAATGGTGGTGAAGTAAATGTTATTGCCGGTAACTTTAATGGCAACACAGGTGCTGCTGAAACCTATACAGATGTCAATCTTTTCAACGTAAAGCTAAATAGTGGCGCCAGCTTAACAACAACTATTCCTGCTAGTCATAATACGGCATTACTGGTAATAGAAGGACGTATTACTGTAAATGGTAAAGAAATTGAGGAGCATAGCTTTATATTATTTAAAAATGACGGTGAAGAGATAGAATTTTCTGCAACAAAAGACAGCGTGGTATTGGTATTAAGTGGTGAGCCCATTGCAGAACCTATTGCCAGTTATGGTCCTTTTGTAATGAATACACAGGCTGAAATTTATGAAGCGATGGAAGAATTTCAAAATGGGAAGTATGGTGTGTTGAATTAGTGTTTTTTGTTTTGGGTTTATTGGTAAGGATAACGGTCGCCCTGGGCGGCCGTTATTGGTTTATAGTTGATCCATCCAATGATCATACTGTCGCTCGCCTATTTAAGCGATGGCCGGATGATCTGAAGCAAAGTAATTTGCAGTATAAAACTATTCATTATGCGAGTCCTTATTTTAATGTTATTGTTAGCGATCAGCTCAGGTGTTTATGCGCAGTGTAACTATTATTATTTACAAAATAATAAAACGATTACCATGGCTATGTACGACAGAAAGGGTAACCAGGACGGGAAATATGTTTACAAGGTATCGGGTGTAGCCAAAGCAGGAGGCACCACCAGTGCCAAAGTAAAATCGGAGGTGTTTGACAAAAAGGGGAAGTCTCTGGGAGGCGGTGCCGGCACCATGCAATGCAAGAGCGGACAACTAATGATTGATATGAAAATGATGATGAATCCCCAGCAGGCGCAGCAGTTTAAAAATACAGATGTAGATGGTAAGGGCGTGTTTATGGAATATCCTTCATCGTTAAGCGTTGGTCAGTCGCTAAGCGATGCCAATTTCAACATGGATATGAAGTCTGAGTCGGGTATGATGGCCAATGTTACCATCGATGTTACTAACCGTAAAGTAGAGGCAAAGGAAAAGATCACTACACCAGCAGGCAGCTGGGACGCTTATAAAATTACTTACGACTCAAAAATAATCATGAATATGGGTATTGCTATTCCCATGAAAATGCAAATGACCGAATGGTTTGTACCCGATTTTGGCATAGTAAAAAGTACTTCCAAATGGGGCACACAAGAGCTGATTTCTATTGAATAGAATGCCATGCGCTGTATTTACTAATGCAAATGATATAAGGCCTTACCCGCCCTTGTTCCCAAATGCTTTTCCTGATTAACTGTTAGTTGCCCATTTACCAATACATAATGGAACCCTTTCGAGTAGGCATGCGGACTTTTATAGATGGATTGATCGATTACCTGTTTTTCATCGAAGATTACGATGTCTGCTGCCATTCCCTCTTTTAAAAGTCCCCGGTCTTTTAGCTGGAATTTTTGAGCCGGCAGGGAAGTCATTTTCCGGATGGCCTCTTCTAATGAAATTACTTTTTCTTCTCTTACGTATTTACCCAATACCCGGGCGTTGGTGCCATAGCCCCGGGGATGTGGTACACCCTGGTTAAAAACGCGGATAGAAGCGTCGCTGGCAAACATATTAAAAGGGTATTGCATAATGCGTTTTACATCCTCCTCTCCCATACCGTGAAATACGGCGCTGGCGCCTCCATTGATCATAATATCAATAATCGTTTCTGCTTCTTCCTTCACCTTATGCCTGCGGCCCATCATCAGGTTGATTTCTTCAATGCTTTTGCCATTATAATTACTGTCTGGCCGATAACTGGCTACCACTGCATAACTAAAATGCTTCAATTTTCTTTTCTTTAATCTCGCCAGCATTTCATCAACCACTCTTTTCTTTATGGCCGGGTTTTTAAGTCTTGCTACGATGCTGTCCTGCCCGTCGCCCAATATATCATCGGGTAATAATGTACTGATGGAGGTACTGCTGGCGGTGTAGGGGTATTGGTCAATGGTTACATCTAATCCCTGTTCACGCGCATTGACCACCATCGCAATCGTTTCCTTACTTCTGCCCCAGTTTTGCTGGCCGCTTAATTTGAAATGCGATATCTCTACCGGTATATCAGCCTCCCGGCCAATGGTAATGGCCTCATTGATCGCATCAGTTACCTTATCTCCCTCATCTCTCATGTGTGAGGCATAAACGCCATTATAACGGGATGCTATTTTGGCGAGCGCTACTATTTCTGGTGTTTTGGAATAAGTGCCCGGTATATAAATAAGACCTGTAGAAAGCCCCACGGCGCCATCTTTCATGGCTTTTTCTACAAGGGCCTGCATTTGCGATAATTCTTGCGGAGTGGCATCGCGGTTAGCTCTTCCCATTACGGCTTTGCGTATATCATTATGCCCGATCAGCGAAGCTACATTTACCGAGAGTTGCAGTGAGTCTATCCATTTCAGATACCTGCCTATGTCTACATTCGATGCGCCGCAATTGCCTGCTACTACAGTGGTTACGCCATCATAAATAAAGTTATCCGCAGTCGGGTTTTTGGCCTCATCCCCTTCAATATGGGTATGAACATCTATAAACCCGGGAGCAACAATCAATCCTTTTGCATCAATGGTTTTATTAGCTATATAAGGCAATGATTTACCTACTCGGTCAATTTTACCTTCTTTTATGGCTATATCGCCATAATACCAGTTGTTACCGGTGCCGTCAATAATTTTCCCGTTTTTAATGAGGATATCGCAGCTGGTTTGTGCAGGGCATACATGATAAGAAAGCAGCAGGACGATCCATAGTTTTAAATGGCGCATACTGCAATTTAAGCATAATCCGGCTTTTAAGGCCTGCTACCCAATCTCCTGTAAATGACTTCCTCGTCATCTGTTGCTCCTTCCAGCCAGAGCGGGGAGGGCATCAAACCTGCGGTAAAACGCTCATAAGAGTCTTTAATATATTTATGAAAGCTATAGTCGGTTGCAGTAGAAGTAAAAAGATACGAGGGCTGGTAATAAATAATAAACTCGCTGATGGTACTGTCGTTATCGGCTCCGGTAATACGCCTGATCAAAGCCTTGCTAAAGCGATGCTTAATAAATGCATCCTGCTCCTGTGTGATCAACCTGTTCTGGAACATCGACAAACGTTTATTGCGGCCAAACCGAAAGGAATTAATGATCTCATTCAGATCAAATCCAACAGATCCGTCACTTAATGAGCTCACTTTCAAACCCGGCTTTTCATAATTGAAATATTTGGCATAATCCTGCCGGTTTTGAATAGAGTCCCGCTTGTAATCCTTCACCCGGGCTTTTACTCCCGGCAATAAGGTGATAAATGTTTGCAGCGAAATATTAAAAGCATAGGGTGTTTTAATGCTGCGCACCAGGAACTTACGGGTAGGTTTATTGAGATAGCTGAACCAGATGGAGTCGGTTTCATTGGCTCGGATACTGTAATCACCATTGGCATCGGTGCTGGTGCCGGTTCCGTTGGTAGATAAAACAGACACGCCCTGAACCGGGTAAGTGCCCGAACTGTCGAACACTGTTCCCTTTACAGTAATCTGCGCCTGCACGCCTGCCAGCGCCGTAGCTGTTAGAATAAGTAGTATGAGAGAAAAACGCTTCAAATCAGTTAATAGGACGGCAAAACAAGCAAACTATTTGCAAATGCTTTGATAAAAATAACAGATATCTGGTAATCAGAGTCTAATCCGCCATACTGTGAGTGAATAGGGAGGTAAAATTTCGCGTGTGTTTGCCTTCAATTGTATTTCTCCCGTTACTGGTTTCGCTTTTCGATCGGCCGGGTTACCGCTCAATACTGTTTTTTGTGCCTTTTGATTACCGGATACTCCATCCAAATTCAGCCGGATGTTTGTATTAACCGGTAACAGGTTCACTGCACGCACTATTAACTCGTTAGTTTTTGTATTTTTTACGATTGAAGTGGAGACCCGTTTGATTACGCCTGCATCGTTGCTGGAATATTGTAAGTCGGCTGGTATGTATTCATCACCCGGTGTGTTGCCGTATAAATGCTGCACGTAATAGCCGGGCGTGAGTTTTACTTCGGTATTATTAAAATAGATAAGATCGGGATTCCATTGGGTAGCGCCTTCTTTTGCAAAAAGAGGTGCGTAAGAAGTCATTGCAACCACATCCCCATTACGCTCCAAATTATTGAGATGAAGTGCTTCAGAGAGAGCCGTTTCCAGGTTGTTAGGCCTGCCGGGTAAATGGCTGGCATATTCGCCCAGGTATACTTTACTGCCATTGCGGTCGTATTTATCATAATAATCCTGGTTGTGAATAAACCAGCCTGGCGACACATAGTAATGTTCATCTATAAGGTCTACACCCAGCTTGCGGGCGATACCCCAGCCTTCTACGTAATCGGTGCCCTCATAAAACGGCCCCGAGGTTCCTACTACCTTTATTTCAGGGTGTTTCTTTTTGATGGCATTAAAGATCATCGTGAACCGTTCTTCAAAAATATCGGTGATCAGGTCCTCGTTACCAATACCTATGTATTTTAAGTTAAAGGATTTAGGATGCCCCGATGCGGCACGGATCCTGCCCCAATGGGTTGTTTTGGCATCGCCGTTCGCCCATTCGATCAGGTCGAGGATATCCTGTACATATTCATCCATATCGGCCATAGGGATACCACATTGCTGACCCGCACCGCCGTCGGAAGAGTTCTGGCAGGGCACACCGGCTGCCAAAACAGGCAAGGGCTCCGCCCCCATGTCTTCACAAAACTGGAAATACTCGTAATAACCCAAACCGGTTGTCTGGTGATAATTCCACAAATTGCGCATGGGTTTCCGGGTTTCGAGCGGGCCAATCGTCGTTTTCCAGCGGTAAATATTCGCAATTCCGTCTCCATGGGCAACACATCCTCCGGGGAATCGCAAAAATTTAGGTTTCATATCTGCTAATGCCTGCGCCAGGTCGGCTCTCAGGCCGTTTTTACGATTTTTAAATGTTTTTTGAGGGAATAGCGATACCATATCGAAATGGATACTTCCCTTTTGCCCCGCAACTAATTCAAGCGAGGCATCGGCAACAGTTGCATTAGCCGTTATTACTGCCGAAAGCTTTTTCCAGCTGGTGCCGGCCGGAACTTTTATGGAAGCGGCACCCAGTGTATTTCCATTTTTATCTGACAGTCTCCAGGTGATTTGCCCCGCTTTTCCGGAAGGAATCCTGACAAAAGCGCTGCAATCATATTGTTCACCTGCCTTAACAGCGATGCCTCTAAAACCTTCGTTGATCAGCACCGGGTTTCCAAGATCATCATTCAGCACGGCGTAATGCGGGTTATTGGGATGGATGGGCGAGACGGAGTCTATGGACAAATTTCCAAGGCCCACCCGCCATGCAGTTTGATGATTCCAGTTTTTGTCCTGGTATTTTTTATCAGCAGGGTGGTATTCAAAATCGCGGTTTTGTACCAGTTCTGCATATAAGCCACCATCCGCTGCATAATTAATATCTTCAAAAAAAGCTCCGATCAGCAGGTCGCTGATCTTTTTGCTTCTTCCAGGAACGGGTGTGAGTACCACATCTACTGGTTTTAAACCGGCAAACCGCTGTACATCAGTGGCTGCAGATTCTGCTAAAAGTGCAGATTGATGTTGCGCGTATTTTTGTGCATTCAAAAGTCCTTCCACCAGGCTAAAAGCTACTTTGTGCGCTGTTCCTGTTTGCCTTTGTCCTAAAATAGTTGCCTCCGTACGTTTGTTAAGGTGCTGCCCGGCACTCACCTTTTGAGCTGTGGGAAAGGTTTTAAAGTCCGTTACCAGGGAAAATACCTGACTGGTGCTGGTGTTACTTTGCCAGGTCACCGCATATTTGCCATTTGAGGGTGATATAACCGGTTCTATTACATTACTGCCTGCAGGGGTTTGCGGATAACTCTGGCGTCCCCAATATACCAGGTCGGTGGAGGCTGCGTGTGCAAATACATTTTCGTTGGCATTCAGGCTCCACACCAGGTGCCAGGTTCCGGCGTCGCCGGCATAAAGAAATGGCTTCAACATTCTTTTTTGAGCGCCCCATGTACCATAATCGCTGTATACAAAATAATGTTCAGGTCCTATCGGATGCCAGCTATATCCATCATTACTCCATGCAAAGGCCAAACCGGTGCGGGAATTTCCTTTTTCCGGAGAATAGGCAAAAATATAGGCCGAATCGGGTCGGTTGGCTGGTTGCTGGGCTTTACCTGTTGCCGCAAAAAAACAAAGCACCATCAGGGCAAACAATCGTTTCATAGCAGGGGCAATTTATAATAGTATAAATGACAAATATATTTATTTACAAAGAGAATCGCAACTACTTTAACTGATGGTTCAACTTCTTGATCCTGCCGGAATTAATATCAATGTTGTTGGATCACCTGCTCTATTACCGCCGGAAAATGTGCATGTTCCAGCAGGTGTATTTTTTGGGCCAGTTGTTCGGGCGAGTCTCCGGGTTCAATATCGCAGGTAGCCTGGAAGATGATATCTCCATGATCGTAATGTTCGTCAACATAATGAACGGTAATGCCACTTTGTTTTTCCTGGTTGGCGATCACAGCCTGGTGTACAAAGGCGCCATACATGCCCTTTCCGCCGTAGTTGGGTAACAATGCAGGGTGAATATTAACAATTTTGCGGGGATAGGCATCTATCAGCGGTTGCGGAATTTTCAATAAAAAACCGGCCAAAACAACAAAATCAATCCCTTTTTCCTTTAAAAAAGCCGCATATCCATCTTTTTTATACTGTTCTTTCTCAATCACTACCTGTTCAATTTGCTCACGTTCGGCAATTGTCAATACCCCGGCTCCGGGTTTGTTACAGGCTATCAGGCTTACCTGGGCAATTTCGCTTGCCTTGAAATGATCGATAATTTTCTGGGCATTACTGCCGGCGCCACTGGCAAAAACAGCTATTTTTTGTTTCATCTTTTATTATTTGATCCATAACCGACCTTCTTACTCATTATTGGCCCGTTTTCTTGTAGTTTTTCTGAACAGTTCTCTTAAATACTTTTTAAAAAAAGCATATTGGCCAAAAATAATACTTACCCCTAAAACCATTAATGGCCAGATTAAGGTTACCAGTATTATATATATAATAGTATAGAGAACCTTATTGTCGATTGGTAGTATCAACATCAGCCGCCTGCCAACATACCCACTCAGGCTGCCGCCAACGGCAAAAGTGCAGAGTATTAAAAATAACTGCAGCGGGCCAACCTTCCATTTTTGCCTGAGCCTGTTGAGCATACTGATCCTGCAAAATAATCCACAATTTCCAAATAAGCTAAAATGAGGTATAACACCTGCTGAAACCCCAGATATTCACATCAAAACCGTGCAAGCTTGGATGACTTTTTAATGACAAACAAATTTTGCTTTCAAAAAAAAAGGACAAAAAATCGGCTGAAACTCAGACTGGACGCGGGTTTAAAAAAGTTGCAAATTGTTGCTGTTATGTTAACGCCGCGCCTTATTTTTGCAGTCGTTCAGAGGTTTTTATCCACATTTTAGATTTTATGCGTTTTATGAACAATCATAAGTATTTATTTAACCAACTAACCTTACTTATAATAGCGCTGCTTGTTTCCGTTGCCCCCGTTTTTGCGCAGGATGGTGCCGCCGTTCAGGAGGGAAAGACTTTATTTATAGGTAAGTGTCAGAGCTGTCATGCCGGCGACATGAAGTCGAACAGCACAGGACCTGCTTTAGGCGGTGTTCAGGGACGTTGGGAAGATGCCGGAAAACTACATGAGTGGATACGTAATAACCAAAAGCTGATTGCTTCAGGATATCCTAAAGCTGTTGAAACGTCAAAAATCAGCGCTTCGGCGATGACTACATTCCCTGATCTTACTGATCCTCAGATAGATGCAATTCTTGCCTATATCGATGCAAAAGCTTCTGGTAAATTAGATACGCCAAAAGACGGAGCGACAGGTACGGCAGCAGCAGGTGGCGGCGGATCCAGCCAGAATAACCTGATGTACGGTGTGGTTTCATTGATACTGGCCCTGGTTGCCCTGGTTTTGATTTATGTAAATTTCAACCTACAAAAAGCAGCCCGTGATGCAGAAAATGTAAAATCGGCTCCTTCATTACCTATTTACCGCAATAAAACATATATAGCCATTTTCGCGATCGTGTTTTTTATAATAGGTGGTTATTTCACTACCAAAGGATTGGTTAACGTAAACAGGCAGATTAATTATGAGCCTACACAACCTATTTTCTACTCTCACAAAGTACACGCGGGTGTAAACCAGATCAACTGTTTATACTGTCATGGTAACGCCTGGGAAAGCAAAACAGCCGCTATCCCATCTGTAAATGTGTGTATGAACTGTCACAAAACCATTCAGAAGTATGGCGGTCCTGAGTTAAAAGACAGAAATGGTAACCTGGTGGACGGAACCCGTGAGATCCAGAAATTATATGAATATGCAGGCTTCGACCCGGCTCAACCAGATGCATGGGATCCTTCAAAAGCGAAACCAATTGAGTGGGTGAAAATTCACAACCTGCCTGACCACGTTTACTTTAACCACAGCCAACACATCAGAGTGGGTAATGTTCAGTGTCAAACCTGCCACGGTGAAATCACCGGTATGGACGAAGTATACCAGTTCTCTGAGTTGAGCATGGGATGGTGTGTGAACTGTCACAGGCAAACCAAGGTGAATTTCAATGTAGATTCTACCAACGGAAATCAGTTTTACAGCATTTACGAGAAGTTTCATAATGACATCAAATCGGGCAAAATGGATAGTGTGACGGTGAAAGATATCGGAGGCCTGGAGTGTCAAAAATGTCACTATTAATAGTAGTCAGTTATTGTGCTGATGCACTCCATCAGTACGAACGCTGAAGCGAAGAGCAAATTATCACATTAGCAAATTATCACATTAGATAAAGATATGAGTAAAAAGTACTGGCAAGGTTTCGGAGAAATAAATGATCCTGAAAATTTTCAGAAGAAAGTGAGCGACGAGTTTCGCGAAGAGCTGCCTTTTGAAGATTTTGACAGCAAGGGCTTATTAGACGCAAAAGCCCCGCGCAGGGACTTTTTGAAATACCTTGGTTTTAGCACTGCCGCTGCAACCTTAGCAGCCAGCTGTAAAACAAAGGTTCGCGAAGCCATTCCTTACGCCTTTAAGCCAGAGAGTATTGTACCTGGTGAGGCAAAATTTTACGCTACTACTTATGTACAGGGTGGAGAAGTGGTTCCGGTATTGGCAAAAGTGAGAGATGGCCGTCCTATTAAGATCGAAGGAAATGATAAAGCCACTTTTACTAACGGAGGTACTTCTGCAGCAGTTCAGGCATCTGTTTTAGATCTGTACGATACACACCGCCTTCGTTTTCCCCAAAGAAAAGTAGGCGATAAATTTGAAGAAAGTACTTACGAACATTTAGATAAAACAATTGCTGCCGAGTTAGCCAGCGCCGGCCAGATTGTTTTACTTTCTAACACTATTACATCTCCATCTACTTTAGATATTATTGCGAAAAATCCAAAGATCCGTTTGGTACAATACGACCCTGCTAACTACAGCGGTATGTTGCTGGCCAACGAAGCATCAGGATTTGGAAGAAACTTACCTACCTACAGGTTTGAAAATGCGGATGTAATTGTAAGCCTGGGTGCAGACTTCCTGGGAACATGGTTAAACCCAATTGAGCAGGCTTCAGGATATTCCAAAGGCCGGAAAATAGACGAGAAGAATCCTAAAATGAATAAGCATTATCATTTTGAGGGCTTCTTAAGTATGACTGGTTCTAACGCCGATGAGCGTTTTGCGCATCGTCCTTCACAAACGGGTGCTGTTGCTTTAGCCTTATTGGCAGCAGTGGGTGGCGGCGCTACCGCTCCTGCCCTGGATGCTAAATTAAGCGCAGGTATTGCCAAAGCGGCTGCCGATCTGAAAGCGGCGGGTGCACGTGGCCTGGTAGTATCGGGCAGCAACGATGTAAACGTACAAACGCTGGTAAATGCAATCAACGGCGCTATTGGTGCTTATGGCTCTACCATCGACTTTACCAGACCATCTAATACTTCAAAGGCAGTTGATAAAGATTTCGCTGACTTACTGACCCAAATGGAAGGCGGACAGGTAACAGCGATCCTGATTCACGGCGCAAACCCGGTTTACGATTATTTCGATGGTGCCCGTTTTGCCAATGCACTTAAAAAAGTAAATACTTCTGTATCGTTCAGCGAAAGAATGGACGAAACAACGCAGTTAGTAAAATATATATTACCTACTCACCATTACCTGGAGAGCTGGGGAGATGCAGAGCCTAAAGGCGGCATCGTTAGCTTTCTGCAACCTACTATCAATCCTCTGTTTAAAACAAGAGCATACCAGGATACTTTATTAAAGTTGAGTGGTAATGCCACAGAGTATCATGATTACCATAAAGAATTCTGGACTTCTAAGTTGGGCGGTGAAATAGCTTTCCTTAATGCCTTAAAAACGGGTGTTATTGAAAATGCAGCTGCTACAGGAGGCTCTTACTCCGGTGCTGCTGTTGCTGCTGCTGCTGCTGCTGTATCTGCTACGCCTGCAGGTGGTAAAGATGAGCTGGTGGTATACAGAAACGTGGGTGTTGGTACTGGTGTTGGAGCCACTAACCCATGGTTACAAGAGCTGCCAGATCCGGTAACGCGTGTTACCTGGGGTAACTACGCACTTATTTCTGTTGCAAAAGCAAAAGAATTAGGCATTGAGTTAGATAATGATTATGAATATTACCCTGAAAAGCCGGTAATTAAAATACAAAGCGGTAAAGCCAGCATTGAATTGCCGATACTGGTAATGCCTGGTATGAATGCGAATACGATTGCGATCCCGATGGGATACGGTCGTGCCGAATTCACAGGCCGTACCGCAGCTGGTGTAGGTGCTAATGCATTTCCTTTCACTTCATTCAACGGAACAACAGTAAGCTTCGTAAATCCGAATGTTACGGTAACTGATGCCGGAAGAAAAGAAAAAGTAGCGCAAACACAGATACACAATTCTTATGAAGGCCGTGTTGAAGTATTGAGAGAAACTACTTTCGGTACTTTCAAGAAAAGACCTAATGAGATCAAAGAGTGGAGAGATCACCTGGTAGAAACTTTCGCTGCAACAACCGGCGACTTCAGAAAAGAAGCTACTTTATATGGTGTACACGAAACTCCGGGATTGAAATGGGGTATGAACGTAGACATGAATGCCTGTTTTGGTTGCGGTGCCTGCGTGGTAGCCTGTCATATTGAGAACAACGTACCTATTGTTGGTAAAAGTGAAGTGCTTCGGTACCACGATATGCACTGGCTTCGTATCGACCGCTATTTCATCAGCGACGAGAACAATGCAGATGAGTTAAAAGGTGTGGTATTCCAGCCTATGATGTGTCAGCATTGTGATAACGCTCCTTGTGAGAACGTTTGTCCGGTAGCTGCAACCAACCACAGTGAAGAAGGTATTAACCAAATGGCTTATAACCGTTGTATCGGTACAAGGTATTGCGCTAATAACTGTCCGTTTAAAGTACGTCGCTTTAACTGGTTAGATTATACAGGAGCAGATAGCTTCCCTCACAACCAGGATCAGACGATCGTTGGTAAATTAGATCCGGTTATATTCCAGATGAACGATCCGTTAACACGCATGGTGTTGAACCCGGATGTTACTGTACGTTCCCGTGGTGTAATGGAAAAATGTTCTTTCTGTATCCAGCGTACGCAACACGCTAAGCTGGAAGCTAAAAAAGAAAACAGGCCTTTACGCGACGGAGAAGCAAAAACAGCTTGTATGCAGGCTTGTAATGCAGACGCGATCGTGTTTGGTAATATTAATGATAAAGCAAGCCGTGTAAGCCAGGACAGGCAGAATAATCCTCAGCGTTTATTCTACTCTCTGGAGCAACTGCACGTATTACCTAATGTTAGCTACCTGGCTAAAGTTAGAAATACCGACGAAGTGCTTGCCGGGGATGAGCATCATGAAGAGGGGCACGAAGCTGCAGGGCATGGCGCTGAAGCAGGACATGGAGCTAAGCCTGCCGCAGAAGAAGCGCATCATTAATAGACGACGCAACCTCTGTAACAGGGCAAAACAATATCAGGATTTAGAATTTGACTTTTAGAATTTTTTATAGATAATTATGTCATTAATCAGATACGAATCGCAGGCCAGGGCGCCATTGGTGGAGGGAAATAAAACCTACCACGATGTAACGGAAGACATTTGTCGTCCGGTGGAGGCTAAACCCAGCAAATTATGGTGGGTTGGTTTCATTATATCGTTGGGCTTATTAGGTTTTGGTGTAGTGTCCATATATATGGATGTAGTGTATGGTACGGGCCAGTGGAACCTGAATAAAACGATTGGTTGGGGTTGGGATATTACCAACTTCGTATGGTGGGTAGGTATTGGTCATGCGGGAACCCTGATCTCTGCCATTTTATTGCTCTTCCGCCAGGGCTGGCGTACCGGTGTAAACCGTGCGGCTGAAGCAATGACGATCTTCGCGGTAATGTGTGCAGGCCAGTTCCCGATCTGGCACATGGGTCGTGTATGGAACGCTTTCTTTGTAATGCCTTATCCCAATACCCGTGGTCCGTTGTGGGTGAACTTTAACTCACCACTTCTTTGGGACGTATTCGCGATCTCTACTTATTTTACGGTATCTCTTTTGTTTTGGTACTCTGGTTTATTGCCTGACCTGGCAACATTACGTGACCGTGCTAAATTAAAATGGAGTAAGTTCTTCTATGGTTTGGCGGCATTTGGCTGGACGGGTAGTACCAAACACTGGCAAAGACATGAAGCATTGTCGTTGGTATTAGCCGGTCTTTCTACACCTCTTGTACTTTCAGTACACACGATCGTATCTTTTGACTTCGCAACTTCGGTTATACCAGGTTGGCACACTACTATCTTCCCTCCTTACTTCGTAGCGGGTGCGGTATTCAGTGGTTTCGCCATGGTGCAAACGCTTTTATTGATCACACGTAAAGTACTAGGTTTAGAGCAATATATCACTATAGAGCATATCGATGTAATGAACAAGGTTATTGTTCTTACCGGTTCCATTGTAGGTATCGCTTACCTGACAGAGTTATTCATGTCATGGTATAGTGCTTCGCCTTACGAGTGGTTTGCTTTTAAAGAAAACCGTTTGAACCTGAACAGTCCTTATGGATGGAGCTACTGGCTGATGATGGGGTGTAACGTAATTTCTCCGCAGATCTTCTGGTTCCGTAAAATGAGACGTAATATCCTGGTTACTTTCTTTATGAGTATCCTAGTAAATATCGGTATGTGGTTTGAGCGTTTTGTGATCATCGTTACCTCTATCTATCGCGATTATTTACCAAGCTCATGGAGTACTTATTACACTCCAACAATCTGGGAGATTGGTTTCTATATGGGTACGTTTGGTTTGTTCTTTACCTGCTACTTCCTGTTCTCTAAATTCTTCCCGGTAATTGCGATCGCTGAGATCAAACATATCCTGAAGAAAAACGGTGACAGCTACAAAGCTGGTTATAGCAAAGAGGAAGAAGAAAGCTATGATGCGTTTGAGCACGAGCAAAGCCATCATCATTAATAGTAAGTTGAAAACCTGCCTGTCGGCGGACAGGGTTTATAAGTTGACAAGGTTTTTGGGTCGGTATTTACCAGAATCCGGTAACCAGAATCCAGTAACAAAAAATATATGAACGTTAAAAAATTTGTTGTAGGTAATTTTTACGAAGAGACGGTTTTGTTTCCGGCGGTAACGAAGGTTCGTCGTGCCGGGTACAAAATACACGATGTGTATACGCCTTTTCCTATCCATGGTTTAGACAAAGTGATGGGACTAAAGGATACTGATCTTCATATTGCCGGTTTCATTTACGGTATCACAGGTACTTCTACCGCCATAGGCTTTATCACCTTTATGCTGGCGTTCGACTGGAAGATCAACTTTGGTGGAAAGCCGTTCTTCTCTTTACCGGCATGGATTCCTATTATGTTTGAGCTTACAGTACTATTTGCTGCTGTGGGTATGGTGCTTACTTTTTGCTGGCTGTGCCAACTGGCTCCGTTTGTGAAAAAAGACCACTTTAACCTGCGTAGTACAGACGATACCTTTACAATGGCTATTGAATGTACTGACAAAACAAATGAAGAAGAGGCGATTGCCTTTTTGCAAAGTGTTGGTGCACAAGGTGTAGAAATTCAGCATCGTGAAGCAGATTGGTGGATTGGCCGCTATGACAGGGAAACAGTAAGATTTGGAAAGAAAGTACCCCAGGTTTAATTAATATCAACTCAAGGAAAAGAAACAGATGAACAAATATTTTTATATAGCAGTTGTGGTGCTTAGCGCAGTAGCCGCTGGTTGTGGCGCAGGTAAAGAGCCTGGTATTGCTTATATGCCTGATATGTATTACAGTAAAGCTTACGAAACGTATGCTTCTACTAAAGAGCTGAAAGATTCTGGTATATATTACAACAGGCTTCCTGTTGCAGGAACCGTTTCTACAAATGAAGATCTTGCGTTTCATTTTAATCTGAAACACGATTCTACGGGGTATGCGCAATCTGCAAGCCTGAAGAATCCGTTGGATAGCGGTGCTACCGTAAACCTGAAAGAAGCTGAAAGATTGTACCTGGTAAACTGCGGTATTTGTCATGGTGCAGCATTGGATGGTAACGGTCCTCTTTTCAAAGGTGGCGAAGGTCCTTACTCTGCAAAACCTGCCACTTTAGTTGGCGATGCGGTTTATGAGGCGATGGCTCCCGGTACCATGTTTTATTCTATTACTTATGGTAAAGGACAAATGGGTAGTTATGCTTCTCAATTGACGCCCAAAGAGCGCTGGGAAGTAGTGGCTTATATTAAATCGAAGCAAAAGAAAGCAGCCCCGGCAGCTACTCCGGCCGCCGCTGCACCAGTAGATAGCGCAGCAACGGCAAAGAATTAATTTATTTGAACTTATTTAATAAAGATCAGGAATGTCAACAGTAGAAAAATTTTTACCTACAAAAAAGTATAACACTATATCTTATGTGTTAATGGCCGTAGGTTTGGTAGCGACTATTGCGCTGTATATTTCAACGCATGGCGCAACCGGCAGTGAGGAAGAAGTACACAGAAGCCACGCACGCTTTTGGGCAAGCCTGTTACAAAATAGCGTTTACTTTTTGCTGGTAGTGAATGCAGCTATGTTCTTTATGTGCGCCACTACATTAGCATGGGGTGGATGGCAAATTGGTTTTTCAAGGGTTACAGAAGCCGTTTCTTCGGCAGTTCCTGTAATCGGTGTTATAGCCGCTGTGATTTTGCTGTCGATTGTTTTTGGTGATAATCATACTATTTATCACTGGACTGACACAGAGCATGTGAAGCACGACAAGATCCTGAACTTTAAAAAAGGATTCCTGAATAAAGGATTTTATGTGAGCGTAACTGTTTTAACGGTAGTATTCTGGTCGTTCCTGGGTTGGAAAATGAGACAACGTTCGCGCAGCCTGGATACAAACCCTCCGGTAACAGTAGAAGCCAAAAAGAAGTTTATATGGAATAACACCGTAATGGCAGCTTTATACCTGGTTGTATTTGCTTTAACGATAATGTCATCTTTACCCTGGTTATGGTTAATGAGTATTGATGCCCATTGGTTCAGTACCATGTATAGCTGGTATACTTTCGCAAGTACTTTTGTTGCGGGTATTGCGCTGATCGCTCTTTATGTGGTATTTCTTAAAAATAATGGCTTACTGCCTGCAGTAAACCAGGAGCACTTACACGACCTGGGTAAATTTATGTTCGCGTTTTCTATCTTCTGGACATACCTGTGGTTCTCCCAGTTTATGTTGATCTGGTATAGTAACCAACCTGAGGAAACTATTTATTTCGTAAACAGAATTGGTAACAGTGCCAGACAAAGTCCTTATTCCGGTATCTTCTGGTTTATGCTGATTATCAATTTCGTTGGGCCAATACTTATTTTCATGAGCCGCGATTCGAAACGTAATTACACTATCGTAACATTTGTGGCAATATTGATCATCTTCGGTCACTGGCTTGATTTCTACCAGATGGTATTTCCAGCAGTGTCTCCTGATAAAGTTCCGTCTATTATTTTCGATATGGGCATTGCTATGTTCTTTGTAGGATTGATTATGTTGCTGGTGGCGCGTACATTAAGTAAATATCCTTTGACAGTAAAAAATCACCCTTTTGCGAAAGAGAGTGTTATTCACCATACTTAATAAACGTAAAGCGGTTTAAAGAATAGTTGAGATATATTCATCAGTACAAGAGTGCGACGCAACAAAGCTGACAGAAGCACATGGCTGATCACAAAAAATAAGATATAACATAACAGAACAATACATCGTATGCATACTTTTTTACTAATAACGATTTTATTATTGGGATTCATTATCACCTTTCAGATTGCAAGGGCGACTGAATTTGTATCAATAGTACAAGGGGAGGAAAGAACCAGAAAGCAGTCTAACAGGATCAATGCATTTTTGTTGTTAGTGTTTCTGATTGTAGGTCTTTTTGGTGTGTATTGGGCGCATCATACCCTGGCTGATAAAACATTAGGTTTTGACAGCTCTGCTTCTGACCATGGTATCAAAGTAGACAGGATGTTGAAATATACCCTGATTGCTACGGGTATTGTGTTTGTATTAACTCAGGTATTGTTGTTTTGGTATTCTTTTAAATACCAGGAAAGAGAAAATCAAAAAGCATACTATTTCCCGCATAACAATAAGCTGGAAATGATCTGGACTGTTGTTCCTGCCATTGTTTTAACAGTATTAATCTCATTTGGTTTAGTGTATTGGTTCCAGATTACCGGTGCTGCTCCTGAAAATGCTGCTACAGTAGAAATTACCGGCAGCCAGTTTAAATGGGAGTTCCGTTACCCGGGCAAGGATGGCGTTTTAGGTAAAAAGAACTACAAATTTATTGATGAGAGCAATGATAACTCTTTAGGTTTGATCTGGGATGATGAAGCTACCCATGATGATATTGTATCGGGTGGTCCTTTGCACCTGGTAGTAAACAAACCTGTAAGACTGGTAATTGGCGCTAAAGATGTGATTCATAGTGTAGGTTTACCACATTTCCGCCTGAAAATGGATGCGGTACCGGGAACGCCTACTACTTTATGGTTTACTCCTATTAAGACCACCAAAGAGATGATCAAAGAAACAGGCCAGGAGAACTTTGTATTTGAAATTGCCTGCGATCAGATGTGCGGAGCGGGACATACGGGCATGCGCGGAGAAATTATTGTTGAAACCCAGGAAGAATACGATCAGTGGATGGCAAGCCAGAAAGCGCAATACAAGACTGCAGTGACTGATAAAGAAACTGCTGCGGCTCCGGCTGCTGCCAAAGATTCTTCAGCGGCAAAACCGGCAGACAGCGCTGCGGTTGCTGCTAAACCCGATTCTGCTACTGCAAAATAATTTGATATACCTTTAGATCGATATTAAAGACGAAATTTTTTATGAGCGATATTTTACATACCCACCAGGAAACAGCAAGCCACGGTCACCATGCAGATGATCATCATCATGTGCATGCGCATCACAAAGAGACTTTCATTTCGAAGTATATTTTTAGCATGGATCATAAAATGATTGCTAAGCAGTTCCTTATTACGGGTATTGTTTGGGCGATTATTGGTGGTTTGTTTTCGGTATTGTTCAGGTTGCAGTTAGGTTTTCCTGATGAAAGCTTCCCGATTCTGGAAACATTTTTCGGAAAATGGGCTGAGGGTGGAAAGCTAAGACCTGAGTTTTACTATGCATTAACTACTATGCACGGTACGGTACTGGTATTCTTTGTATTAACTGCCGGTTTGAGCGGAACTTTTGCGAACCTTCTTATTCCATTGCAGGTTGGGGCAAGAGATATGGCATCTCCTATGATGAACATGTTATCTTACTGGTTCTTTTTTGGTGGAAGTATAGTAATGCTGGCTTCTTTGTTTATCCAGACAGGACCTGCATCCGGTGGCTGGACGATCTATCCTCCGCTGAGCGCCCTGGGCCAGGCTTCAGAAGGTTCTAAAGCGGGTATGGATTACTGGATCATTGGTATGGCGTTGTTTATTATTTCCCAGCTTTTGGGTGGGTTGAACTATATCGCAACCATATTGAACATGCGTACCAAAGGTATGAGTATGACCAGGGTGCCGTTGACTATCTGGGCGCTCCTGTTTACTGCTATTTTGGGTGTATTGTCATTCCCTGTATTATTATCAGGTGTGGTATTATTGATTTTTGATCGTCACCTGGGTACGAGCTTCTACCTGAGTGATATTTATATTGCCGGACAAGCTTTGGCAAACGAAGGTGGTAGTGCCATCCTGTTCCAGCACTTATTCTGGTTCTTAGGTCACCCTGAGGTATATATTATTATCTTACCTACCATGGGTATCGTATCGGAGGTAATGTCGGTAAATGCACGTAAGCCTATCTTTGGTTATATGGCGATGGTGTTCTCTATGTTTGCTATTTGCGTACTCGCCTTCCTGGTATGGGCGCACCATATGTTTGTCACGGGGCTGAATCCTTTCCTCGGATCGGTATTCGTATTATTGACGCTTTTAATTGCGGTGCCTTCCGCTATCAAAGTATTTAACTGGTTAACTACTTTATGGCGTGGTAATATCAGGTTTACACCTGCTATGCTTTTTGCTATTGGTTTTGTTAGCTTATTTATCTCCGGAGGTTTAACCGGTATATTCCTGGGTAACTCAACTATCGATATTCACCTGCATGACACTATGTTTGTGATCGCTCACTTCCACATTGTAATGGGTGTATCCGCATTCTTTGGTATGTTCTGCGGTATTTATCACTGGTTCCCCAAGATGTTTGGCCGGTATATGAACAATACTTTAGGTTATATCCACTTCTGGGTTACATTGATAGGTGCCTACCTTATATTCTGGCCCATGCACTACCAGGGTTTTGCCGGTATGCCAAGAAGGTACCTGGATAAAAGCAGCTGGGTGAGCTTCAGCCAGTTCCATGGTCTGGATGCTATGATCACAGTGGTAACAGTATTAGTGTTTGCAGTTCAGCTCATGTTCGTATTCAACTATTTTTATTCTATCTATAAAGGAAGAAGGGTAAGAACACTGAATCCATGGGGTGCTACTACATTGGAGTGGACTACGCCTATCCGTCTGGGTCATGGTAACTGGGATGGTGAAATTCCTGAAGTTCACCGTTGGGCTTACGACTATGGTAAAGACGGAAGAGATTTCATTCCTCAGACTGAGCCGATAGGAGAAAAAGAAAGTTCGCATTAAGAAGAGAAGTAGTCAATGGTCAATAGTCAATGGTCGACGGACTTTAGCCTAATGGCCATTAACAATGAACCATGAACAATTTGAAACAGGAAAGAACCGGCTTTAAAGATTATATACAACTTGTAAAGCCCTCTTTAAGTATAATGGTGGTATTTAGCAGCGTAATCAGTTACCTGCTGGTGCCCGATGTGCTGATTGACTGGTGGCGGATCGTTTTGCTCTTTGCAGGTGGAATGTTGGTTACGGGTAGTGCCAACACCATCAATATGGTGGTTGAAAAGGATACCGATGCTTTGATGAAACGCACGGCTAAAAGACCCATTGCCAGCGGACGTATAACGCCCGAGCAGGGTTGGGGTTTTGCAGTACTTACCGGCGCTTTAGGGGTATTTATCTTAGGCTTTTATTTTAACTGGACAGCGGCAGCATTGGCAGCATTTAGTTTGTTCTTATATGCCTTTGTTTATACGCCGCTAAAAAAGGTAAACTCTATCGCTGTTCTGGTAGGCGCTTTTCCGGGAGCTCTTCCTTGTTTAATAGGTTGGGTGGCTGGATTTGTACCAGGCCAGGAAATAGATTGGCTGGGTGGTGCGGTAATGTTTGGTATCCAGTTTTTATGGCAGTTTCCACACTTCTGGGCCATTGCCTGGGTAGCGCATAAAGATTACAGTGAAGCTGGTTTCAAATTATTGCCGAGTGACAAAGGTCCAACCAAGTTTACGGCATTACAAACACTGGTTTATTCGCTGTTACTGGTGCCCATTACGGTAGCTCCTTTTTTTACCGGCATTAGCAGCTCAGCAGGAGTAAGAGGAATTATTGCATTGGTGCTGATCATTATAGCCAATCTTTTTATGATCATGAGGTGTGTGACTTTGTATAGTAAGATGGATGTGAAGAGTGCGAGAAATGTGATGTTTGGAAGCTATATGTATTTACCGGTTGTTTTACTGGCCTTATTATTGGCAAAGGTTTAGTACCTAAAAGTTATATTAAAAAATTTGAACGTGGATATAGTGAGCAACGAGCAGCATAAAAGAGTACATCCTCATAAATTTACTTTATGGGTAGCCATAGCAAGTATCATTATGATGTTTGCGGGTCTTACGAGTGCTTTTATTGTAAAAAGTAATCTTACAGGTTGGAGAACGATTGTATTACCCAAAATATTCTGGGTTTCAACTGTCGTAATTTTAGCAAGCAGCGTAACCATGCAAATGGCTATTAAAGCATTTAAAGCCAGAGAAATGCAGCGCTATCGTTCCCTGATGGGTGTGACGGTAGTATTAGGGTTGGCTTTTGTAATTTGCCAGGTGATGGGATTTGGTGAGTTATGGGATCAGAATATACGCTTTAAAGGATCATCCGGTGCAGGCCAGTTCTTTTATGCAATTGCCGGTTTGCACGGTTTGCACGTATTAGGCGGCGTTGTAGCATTGATTGTGATGGTGGTAAGGTCTTTAATAGGAAAGAGTAAATTATATAGTGCGGTTCCTGCCGAAGTAATGGGCATGTACTGGCATTTTGTAGACCTTTTGTGGTTGTATTTATTAATATTTTTTATAATTGTTGGATAAAATTTTTTCTAAGGAATGGCACACGAAGCAACAGTAAACACACATCGTACCAAATGGTGGAGCGGAGGGAAAAGCCCTTTTAATATCGAGTACGGAAAAGTGATGATGTGGTATTTTTTAATGAGCGATGCCTTTACGTTCGGCGCGTTCCTTATCTCTTATGGTACCACCCGGTTTAGCCAGAACTTCTGGCCAGATCCAAACGTGGTATTTAACGCCTTGCCGGGTGCGGGTCACACTAACCTGCCATTGGTATTCGTAAGTATCATGACCTTTATCCTGATCATCAGCTCTGTTACCATGGTATTAGCTGTGCATGCAGGTCATAACCGTAATAAAGCGGATGTTCAAAAATGGTTATTATGGACCATTGTAGGGGGCTTAGCGTTTTTAGGTTGCCAGGCTTTAGAGTGGCATCACCTGTTAACTGCAGAGCATGCTACGTTAATTGATGGTAAAATAGAATTGATCAGCCAGACTACCCGTCACAATCCATGGGGTAACCTGGTACATGGTCCTGAAGTAACAGCGGCATTACAAAATTCTTCTATTGAAACTTTGGCTACTTTAGTAGGGGAGCATCATTTATCCCCGGCTTCTCATGCAGAGTTATTAACAACTCCTAAAGACCAGCTGGTACAATTGATCAGCAATAGCGATGCAGTTCATATTCGTGAAAAAGGTCCGGTTGCATTTGGTGGTTTCTTCTACGGTATTACAGGTTTCCACGGTTTCCACGTATTTAGCGGTGTGATCATCAACATTGTAATGTTGTTAATGACCAGAGGAAATGTGTTTGAAAATAAAGGGCATTACCTGATGATTGAAAAAGCTGGTTTGTACTGGCACTTTGTAGACCTGGTTTGGGTATTTGTGTTCCTGTGTTTCTATCTGATCTAACATTAGCAGGAACAGTATTTGTGTAATTTGATTTTGTATTAAAGATTTTTTATAAAAGTTATGAGTAATCATTACGATCCTACAAAAGATATTTCTCCTTCAGCGGCTTACCCCGAGGTAACTGTGTCTCATCATCATTCTGACGACGCAACGTTTAAAAAGAAGGTGTGGAAGACTACGATGCTTCTGTCTGTTATCACCATCATTGAGTTAGCTATTGGTTTTTTAATTTACTTCTTACATAAGGGAGAGCCACCTTATTTCTTTATATTATTATTGAAAGGAATCGTTTGTATTTTAACCCTGGCGAAAGCTTATTATATCGTTTCGGTGTTTATGCACCTGGGCGATGAGATTCGCAATTTTATTATGACAATCGTTGTTCCTTTAGCTTTATTTGTCTGGTTCATCATCGCTTTCCTTGCTGATGGTCAGTCTTATAAAAACCTGCGTAACAAATATGATAAACATTTTGAAGAAACTACCATGCCTAAATCTCACTCAGGAGCTCCGGCAGCAGAGCCTGCTAAGGGTGAAGGTCACTAGTTTCCCGCAATGAATATATTTTTGAGTCCCGGAGCTTGCTCCGGGATTTTTGTTTGCACCTTAATAACCGCTCAACTATCCCGCTGTCAATAAACGCATTTTCTTACAGCCGCCTTTTTTTGATAATTATCAAAACGCCCGGTAAGCATATATTATAATTTAGCATCCATAAGCGTAAATTATGAAATCAAAACCTCTGATTAATGAAAAGCTGATATTAGCTGCTGCTATTTTCTCGCCTGTATATTTTACAGCAATGCAGTTGGTTGAAAAATATAAAATTGATGTTGGTCACCTGGGGCAGGCCATTGTGGAGTTGGTCACCATACCCAATTTAATTATGCCGCTGTTTATTTTGGGGTATTCCCTCATTTATATGTTATCAACAAAGAAGTTGTCCGCTTATCTTCTGATAGCGATGATGTGTTCGGGTCTTATGCTTAGTGGATTAATAGCTGGATTATTTATGGATGCCGGGTTTAGATTTTCCAACGGTTTTCATCTGTATCAGATCAACCAGGAAGGAAAAGCCCATAGCGAAATAAATATAGCCTTTCGGGATCTTTACTTCAAAGCCCTCGGCCAGTAATGCAACGCCAATCAGCATCAGGAAGCAGAGTGCCAACACCTTAAAGGAGGGATGGCGGCTGATAAATTCGCTGATGGGTTTGGCGGCAATAAGCATAATGATCACCGTAACTACTACCGCTGTGTACATGATCCATAATTCCTGCACCATACCCACCGCCGTAATGATGGAGTCGATAGAAAAAACCAGGTCAAGCACAATGATCTCAGAAAGTAGTTTACGAAAACTGCCTGTTTTTACATTAACCGGGTCGTTCGGGTTAGGCTCTTCGGTTTTATGATAAATTTCTTTGGTGCTTTTATATAATAGAAACAAGCCACCTGCAATAAGTATCAGCTCCTTACCTGTGAAAGACATGCCGAAAAGCGTGAACAGGTTTTGATCCAGCTTTAATATCCATGAAATTACGGCCAGTAGAATGAGGCGCATTACCATAGCCAGGCCAATACCCCATAACCTCAGTTTAGCTCTTTGGTTTTCCGGCAGTTTATCGGCCAGTATAGATATGAATATAATATTGTCAATACCCAGAATAACTTCAAGCGCAATAAGGGTGAGTAGCGGGATCAGCACATCTGCCATGACCAAACGGATTTAAGATTATAGTTGTTAATGGAAGCTTTTGTAATCAATGTCTTCGATCAGCATTCCTGGTTTCAACAAATAAATTTTCATGCCCAATTTCTCGGCATTGGGGAAATTAGTATAAGAGTCGTCAATAAACAAAGTTTCTTCAGCCTTTATACCGGCATCTTTTAAAATATGCTCGAATACTTCAGTGTCCGGTTTTCTAAGTCCCACCTGTTGCGAGTAATAGGCTTTGGTAAAGAAGGATTCCAGTGAGGGGTATGGCGTTTGTTCCAAAAGTTGGGCTGTAAAATAGTCGTAATGGATCTGGTTGGTATTGCTCAGCAGGAAGAGTTGATATTCCTTTTTAAGTTCAGCCAGGTAGGCCAGGCTGGTTGATCTATAGCCTAACAATAGTGCATTCCAGGCATTGCGTATTTGTTCGTGGGTGACAGGAGCGGGTAATAGGGATTGGATATTACCAAAAAACACCTCGGGGCCAATGGCTCCTGTTTCCAGTTGCTGAAACAAGGTGTCTGCCTGGTATTGAGTGAACTGATTATCAAAGTCGGTAAATCCCAAAGCCTTAAATGCCTCAGAAGTTTTACTGAAGTCCAGGTCGTAAAAAACGCCGCCAAAGTCGAAGAGTATGTTTTTTATCATAAAGGGCGAAGGTAAAATGAAATCACATAAGCGCTACTAATTGTAGCATTATTATTATAAGTGTAAAAGAAGTAAAATGATTTGAACTAATATACCCCAAAAGTCTTGAACTTTAATATGTCTCATTATATTCACCTGTTATATTGTATACTTTAGTAATTTGGTTCTGATAAAACGGGTAAAACTAATTACCTGCTCTCGCTTACTAAAAAGACCGATAAAAAAATAATCATGAAACGATTGCTCTGCCTAACTACCCTATCATTATTGGTTATTACTTCCATAGCCCAAACCGCTCCGCGAAAACTCGTTTGGAGTGATGAGTTTAATTATAAAGGTTTGCCCGATAGTACCAAATGGGATTATGATTTAGGCAGCAAAAATGGCTGGGGCAATAACGAGCTGCAATACTATACAAAGGATAAAAAGAATGCGCGAGTTGAAAAAGGGCATTTAATTATAGAAGCCCGTAAAGAGAAAATCGAAAAGTTTAACTACACTTCGGCAAGACTGGTTACGAAGGGAAAAGCTTACTGGTCGCAGGGACGAATAGAGGTAAGGGCTAAACTGCCCGCCGGGCGCGGTTCCTGGCCTGCTATATGGATGCTGGCAGAAAATATGAAGCAATGGCCCGATGACGGCGAAATAGATATTATGGAGCATGTGGGTTACGATCCGGGCTGGGTACATGGCTCCATACATAGTAAAAAGTACAACCATGTTATAGGCACACAAAAAACGGCTAAAACTTTTGTCGCCGATTTTTCAAAAGCCTTCCATATTTATTCGGTAGAGTGGGACCAAAAGCTGCTCACCGTATCTATCGATGGCAAACCATTTTTTAGTTGTACCAATGAGCAAAAGGGTTATGAATACTGGCCCTTCGATAATAAAATGTCTTTGCTCTTAAACATCGCCGTAGGCGGTAACTGGGGCGGACAAAAAGGCGTGGACGACACCATATTTCCCTTAAGGATGGAGGTGGATTATGTAAGGGTATACCAGTAAGTTTATCTCTTTAGTAATACCAGGTACACCGGAAAATGATCGCTGTAACCACCGCGGTATACATCACCATTATAGCTGCGCATAGGGTACCCTTTGTAGGGCCCCGTATTTTCAATCATATAATCAGCCTTGAAAATATAGTGTTTATAGTAAAAGAATCCAGCTTGCTTTTTACCAAGAAAAGAGCGAGATAATAATACCTGGTCAAATAAACTCCAGGCATCCTGGTAAGCCAACGTACCCATGCCGTTTTTGTACATGGCCATCCAGGGGTTATAAAGCTCATCGGGCTCCCCGCTTTGGATGTCACCATAAGCCTTTAAACCTTTAATAATGCTATTGTCTGTAGGGTCATCATTCATATCACCCATCACAATAGTTTTAACCCCCGGATCAATAATCTCTAATGAGTCGATCCAGTTTCTGACGGTTGTGGCAGCCGCCATTCTTGCGGGTTCTGAACGCTTTTGTCCGCCTGAACGGCTGGGCCAGTGGTTAACGAATAGCTGTATTTGTTCTCCATCCAGCAACCCTTTCACCCATAATATATCTCTTGTGTATGCCGCATCTTTTGTTCCCGCAGGGATCTTTACAAACACCGGCCGGCTGCGCTCTGCTGTAAAATATTTCGGGTTATAAATCAACGCAACATCTACTCCCCTGAAATCTCTTGAATCATAATGTACATAACGATAGCCTCGCTCGGCTATAAGCGGATGACGCAGCAAAGTATCCAACACCCATTTGTTTTCAATTTCAGCAACACCTAAAATAGCAGGGCCGTCCGGGTTGATATGCGTGCCGATCTGCGATAATACCCGGGCAAGCTTAGCCAGCTTATCATTAAAAACTTTACCGGTATAGGCTTTGGCTCCGTTAGGTGTAAAGGCTACGTCATCATTACTACCATGAAAAATAGTATCATACAAATTTTCCAGGTTATAAAAACCAACAATAGCCGAACGGTAAGTGGTTTGGGCATAGGACGCTGTTCCTGAAACCAACAGGAATACGAGTAAATAAATGTGTTTCATATGGTTATACGATTGGTTAAAAACTGAAAATAAAATTAAGATTTAATAGGCAGGATTGTACTTTTTATTACACAAATTATGTAATTTTATAACGCATAATAACCATATGATAAAGCACATTATCACCGCATCTGCTTTGCTGGCAGCCTGTGAGGCCTATGCACAATCACTGCCTGTAAAAGATAGCTTACCTAAAAGCGATTCTACTGTTGTAGATATCAAAAGCGAGGTTCGTGACAACCTGCCCACTATTGTAATTAACGAGGAAGATCCCGATGATGAAGGATCAAGTGTCGTGTCTTCTATTTTAACGGCGGGGCGCGATCCGTTTCTTTCGGCAGCTGAATTTAACTTCAGCCCGGCGCGTTTCCGGTTACGGGGATATGAAACACAAGGGAATGCTATTTACATCAACGGCATCGATTTTAATGGGATGGACAACGGCTTTACCCCTTTCGGTTTATGGAGCGGTTTAAATAATGCTATGCGGGCGCAACAAAATAGTTACGGCCTGCAGGCCAATGATTTTTCGATAGGGTCTATTGCTTTAAATACCTATGTAGATATGCGCGCTGGTGCACAAAGAGCCCAAACACAAGTGGGATATGCATTTTCTAACAGGAATTATAATCACAGGGTTACACTTCAACATAGCACAGGTTTCAATAAAAAAGGTTGGGCTTATAGTGGGGCTCTTACAGGCAGGTATGCTAAAGAAGGGTATGTGCCTGGTACTTATTACCAGGGCGCAAGTTACTATGCAGCCATCGATAAGAAAATGGGGGTACACAATACTTTTTCTTTCATCACTTTTGGCGCACCTACGGAAAGCGGACGACAAGGACCATCTGTGCAGGAAGCGATGAACCTGGCGGGTTCCCACTATTACAATCCTTCCTGGGGATATCAAAATGGAAACAAGCGTAATGCTAATGTACTACAAACCTATCAGCCTGTATGGATGGTTGCACATGATTACAGGCCCCATGAAAAAAGCCGGCTCTTCACTGCTTTTGCATATACGTCAGGGAAAAGAAAAAACTCGGGCCTGGACTGGTATAATGCGCCAGACCCAAGACCCGACTATTATCGTTATTTGCCCAGCTATTATAGAGCCACGAATCAGGCTACATACCAGTCTTTACTAACCCATTACCAGCAACATCCTGAGGATTTGCAAATACAATGGGAAAAACTATACGAAGCCAACAGTGCTAATACACGAACTATTAATAATGCAGACGGAGTAGCAGGGAATAGCCTCAGTGGCAAGCGATCTGTGTATATCTTATCCAACCGTGTAAATGATATCAGAAGGTTAATGGGCAATATTGTTTACAATGGTAAGTTAACGAATGCGCTTACCACAACTGCGGGCGCAAATTACCAGCAACAGGTAAACCATTACTACCAGGAGGTGAAGGACTTGCTGGGTGGCGATTTTTGGGTCAATATTAATCAATTTGCTGAAAGAGATTTTCCAACAGACCCGGATGCGGTACAGCACGATTTAGGTCAACCCAACCGCATCATCACAGCAGGAGAGCAATATGGATACAATTATCAAATAACCATACAGCAGATGGCTGCATGGGCACAACTACTATTACAACTGCGATCCTTCGATTTTTTTGCAGCTGCTGAAATGTCTGCTACCTCTTTTTATCGTACAGGATTGAATCGTAACGGCTTATTCCCTGAACTTTCCTATGGAAGGTCTCCCCGGCAGCGTTTTAATAATCCAACTGTTAAGGCCGGCGCCACCTATAAAATGAATGGTAGAAATTACTTTTTTGTCAACGGGAGCTATAGAACCACTGCTCCCTTCTTTGAGAATGCCTATATCTCCCAACGTACGCGAAATACGGTACAGGAAAATCTTAAAAGCGAAACCATTGTTTCTGCTGAGTTGGGTTATAAATTAAATGCGCCCCGATTAAGGTTTGGTTTTACTGCCTACTATACGAAGTTCACCAATGGTGTTGACGTGCTGACCTTTTACCATGACCAATACCAGAATTTTGTAAACTATGCATTAAGCGGTATCAACAAGGTTTTTTTCGGCGGAGAAATCGGTGTGGAACTAAAACTTAATTCAACTTTAAGCTTTAATGGAGCTGCTTCAATGGGTCGTTATTATTTTGATAGCCGGCAACGTGCCCTGGTAACTGTTGATAATAGCGCTAAAACGCTGGCGAAGCAAACTATCTATCTAAAGAATTACCGTATTCCCTCGACTCCTCAGAATGCGTATAGTGCAGGTTGGTTCTATCGTTCTCCTAAATTCTGGTATGCCAGCATCACCGGTAATTATTTCAGCAATATGTGGCTAAGCCCCAACCCGTTGAGAAGAACTGCTGACGCTATTGCAGATACAGATCCGGAAAACCCTTCGGCAGATGAGGTTAAACAGGCCATCCTTCGGCAAGAGAAATTTGACAGCCAGTTCACCCTTGATTTTTTTGGAGGATGGAGCAGGCTACTGCCGAGAAATTACTATATTAATAACAGGAGAACTTACTTTCTATTCAACCTCGGCGTAGGTAACCTGCTTAACAACAAAAACATGCGATCGGGGGGCTTTGAACAACTGCGCTTTGACTTTGAAGGAAAAGAGCCCGGTAAGTTTCCGCCCAAATATTATTATGCGTTTGGTCTCAACTTTTTCGCCAGTGTTGGTTTAAGATTTTAAATAAATGCTCTGCTATGAAAAATAAATTATTGAATAAGTGGATAGCTGCTTTAATAGTAATTGTACTGGCAACCTCCTGCAACAGGAAGTTTGATATACCTCCCGCTAATGCAGATCCGGAAATTGACGCTAACCTGTCTATCAGGGATTTAAAAGCCCGTTATACAGCGATCGGCGATTTTCAACGTATTAATGAAGAGCATATTATTTCGGGCATCGTAATTGCCGAAGACCGCTCGGGTAATTTTTACAAGCAAATAATTATACAGGATGAGACAGGCGGTATACCGGTACTGCTGGATGCAAATAATGTTTATACCCAATATCCTGTAGGTCGCAGGGTGTTTATTTTACTAAAAGGAATGATGTTGGGAGACTATGGCGGTACCATACAGATTGGGATAGACTCCTCAAGGTCAGACGATGGTCGTTTTCTGAACCTGGAAGGCATTCCTCAGACATTGTTTGATCAGTATATTGTAAAGGGATCGTTTAATAATACCATTACGCCTAAAATGGTGAAGCCGGCAGATTTTACCAAAACTATAAACGATCCTTTGTTAAGCACACTGGTACAAATCGGCAATGCTGAGTTTAGAAACGCCGACATTAATAAAACCTATGCTGATCCGTCTACTAATGTAAGTGCGGTGAACTTTAACCTCACCACCTGTGAAAAGCAAAGCATTATATTACGAAACAGCAGTTATGCGCGTTTTGCCGCTTTTAATATTCCTGATGGAAATGGTATGATAACCGGTATTCCCGGCATTTTTAATGGCACCATGCAATTGACAATTCGTGACACAACAGATGTACAATTTACGGGAACCCGTTGCAATGGACAGGTGCAAACACCCGTTATAAAGAGCATCGCCGACCTAAAGGGTTACGCAACGGGAGATTCAGCCATCCCCGCAGGAGTTTCTATTAAAGGAGTTGTTATATCCAATTCAAAGAACGAGGCCGCCGGAAATTATCGTTTGCAGGACGCCAGCGGTGGCATCCAATTGCGTTTTGTTCAGGATGCCAACCCTGCTGCCACAGTGGGCGATTCACTAACGGTAACGGTTGGCGGACTTTCCTTATCTGTCTATAACGGGGGCTTGCAGGTTAATGATGTAAGTATGGTTGCAAAATCAGGAACAGGGATTGTTACGCCAAGACCCGTAACAATAGCGGATATTAAGGCCAATCAAAGAGCATGGGAATCTACTTTAGTAACCATTAGTGATATAAATGTAACTACCGGTATCTCTAACAACATCGGCTCTAATTTTATTATATCAGATGGGACGGGAGAGCTTACCACTTTTGTTCGAAATACTGCGGGTATTACAATGCCTGCCGCTGCCACCAGTATTACAGGTTATGTTTCCCTATTCCAATCCACGAGCGCCGGGGCTCCGCTTGAAACTCAAATCACGCTCCGCGACTCCAATGATTTTACGGGTGGCACCGGCGGTTATTTTGTGGCGCTATATGACTTTAGCAGTGTTACCAATGTATCAGGCTCGATAGACCCTGGTCATCCTCCGGGTGTTAATGGTTTAAACTTTAGTCCTTTTTCCGCAGCAGGCTTAAGCGCCAATTCCTCCGCCGGAGGCAGGTTTTCTTTTACCAACTGGCCCCTCGACACTGCTACAGGGCCTGATATTTTAAAGGGCGCACCCGATTTAAACAGGTATTACGAAATAATTTTAACCCCGCATAATGGTAAAAAGTTTGACATTACTAAAATATCATTCACGCTTCAACGTTCGGGAACCGGCATCAGGCAGGTTGTATTGCGCTCAGATATGGATGGCTTTTCTGCAAACCTGGCGGCCTCTGTTTCGCCATTGAACGATAATTTATCGGTTACAGGGAACAACGTTTTCCAGGTAACCGATGCTACCACTGCGGCGCAGGATGGATGTATAGTGATACCGGGAGCTGGTTTTACCAATATCAGCTCCGCGGTCCGAATAAGGTGGTACGGGTTTAATGCAGAAGCCACGGGTGGAACATTCAGCATCGATAATGTGAAGATAGAAGGAATGGTGCGTTAACTAAAGTATTGCCATGATTGGGGATCAGCAAATTTGCAGCTATAAATTGTACCTTTGCGCCACTTTACGAAAGGTTGTATTAAATTCTCCTGCAGTTCTTATGAGTGATATATAGTTCTGCGTTCTTTGCGAAACTCCGCGCCTTTGCGTGAAAAAAAGCATCTGGAGTATTGCAACCAGGCAATGTGTAACGAGGTATGACTAAGCAAAACATACAGAGCAGGCAGTCCTGGCTGATCACCGGTTTTATTTTCGCCATTCTTTGGCCATCAGCAGCCACGGCAACTAAAGTGGCCCTGAAAGATGCGCAACCGCTGGTTGTAGCGGTGTTCAGGTTTGGTATAGCAGCCGTCATCATGCTGTCTGTTTCGCACTTTATTTTAAAAAACAGGTTGCCCCAACGCAAAGAGTGGCGACAGCTGGCTATTTATGGCCTGCTTAATATTGCTGTTTACCTGGGCATGTATGTAGTAGCCATGAAAGAAGTAACCGCCAGTGTAGGTGCACTGACAGTTGCCGCCAGTCCGGTTTTTATTAGCTTTTTATCATTGATCTTTTTAAAGAAACCGATGAACCCGCGCATTTTGCTGGCCTTATTGGTTTGTATCAGTGGCTTTGTAATGGTAGCCTGGCCTCTATTCGCCGATGCATCCGTTACTGCTCGCGGTCTCACCTTATTAATGGCAAGTATGTTTTCTTATGCATTGGGTACCATTTATTTTACCTCCCGGAAATGGGAGGGCTTGCATTTGCTCACTATTAATGGCTGGCAAACACTTTTGGGAGGTGTTTTCTTGCTGCCATTTATGCTATTAACTTATAAATCAGGGTCCAATCTTTTTTCGGCGGGCTTCTGGGCCGGTACCCTTTGGCTGGCGCTCCCCGTATCTATTGCTGCTGTTTTGTTATGGCTGAAGCTGATTAAACAGGATGCTGTAAAAGCCGGGCTCTGGCTATTCTTATGTCCTATATTCGGTATCATTATCGCAGCTGTTTTAATGCGAGATCAAATCAGCCTTTTCACCATTGGCGGCTTAGCGATGGTGTTGGCCGGACTGGGTATCAGCCACTACGATAAAAAGCTAAGCACACCCATGGAATAGGGCGTCGGAATTAAGTGAAAACATCTCCCTAATTTTACCAATTACATCCGGTTATTTTGGAACAGCAAAAAAACATATACTTTTTATCAGACCTTCACCTGGGAACTCCTTCTCATGCTGATAGCCTGGTGCGGGAAAAACTGATCGTTCAGTTTTTGAATGAAATTGAAGATAAGGCAGCGGAGATCTTTATCGTGGGTGATATGTTCGATTTTTGGTATGAATATAAATATGTAGTACCCAAAGGATACGTACGATTGCTGGGTAAGCTGGCACAACTTTCTGACAGAGGTATAAAGCTTCATTTTTTTGTAGGCAATCACGATATGTGGATGACCGACTACCTGCAACAGGAATTAAACATGCCGGTGTATTTTGAGCCGAAAGAATTTAGCTGGAACGGCAAACAGTTCTTAATTGGTCATGGCGATGGACTGGGACCTGGCGACAAGGGGTATAAAAGACTAAAGAAAGTTTTTAGAAACCCCGTGTGCCAATGGGCATTTGGTGTTTTACCGCCACAGCTGGGCATGGGTGTAGCCAATTATATGAGCCGCAGGAGCCGTGCTAAAACCGGCAGCTCAGAAGAAATATTTCTGGGAGAAGAAAAAGAGTGGCTCGTACAATACTGTAAAGAAAAGCTGCAGGAAAAACATTTCGACTTTTTTATTTTCGGGCATAGACATTTGCCGATCGATTTTCGTCTTACTTCAAACAGCCGTTATATCAACCTGGGCGACTGGATCAGTTTTTATACTTACGCCGTATTTGATGGAAATAATATACAGCTGTTATCTTATCAACACAATGATCATAAAATAATACGAAACCATTGAGGCTTTTAATGATCCTATTTTCTTTTTTTGCAACAGGCTGGGGGGCTGCCGGCCAGGTGACCTACCCGGGCCCCAAGTTAAAAACCGTGCCCGGCAATTATATCTCTTTCTCGGTGGACAACCTCGATAATATTTATTTACTGAGTGCCACCAACCAGCTCAAAAAGCTAAATGCTAACGGAGACTCCATTTCCGTTTTCAATGATATTAAAAAATTTGGCGAAGCCAGCCTGGTGGATGTGTCTAACCCGGTGAAAATTCTCCTGTATTATAAAGGATTTTCAACCGTAGCTATATTAGATGGCATGCTCAACCTGAAGAACACGATCGATCTGCGCAGGCAAAATATTTTTAATGCAACAGCCGTAGGTCTTTCATACGATGGAAAGATCTGGATGTACGACGATATGGACAATGTGTTGAAGAAACTGGACGATGAGGGGAAAGTCATCTTCAAAACGGCTGATTTCAGACAGGTGTTTGATAAGGCCCTTGCACCGGTAAAGGTTTTTGATCAAAACCGGTTTGTTTATCTCTACGATTCGCTACAGGGCATTTTTGTTTTCGATTATTATGGAGCCTACAAAAACAGGATAGATATTACCCGCTGGAACCATTTAAGGGTAGCCGATCAGTTGATCACTGGCGTTGCCAATGGCAAATTGTATCGATACAATGTATCCACTTTAAAATACGACGAATGGACCATCCCCGAAACCATGCTTAATTACCGGCAGCTTTTGCTAAAAGAGGGAAAATTATATGCGTTGGGGAAAGAGGGGCTCGAAATATACCAGTTAAGTATGCCTTGAGTTGATTATTCTCTCTTCTGATCCACCTTCGTAAATTCCTTTTTCACAAGTTCCAAAGCCATTATTCCCTCACTGGTTCTTGCATCCTCTATGTGGCTAATTGCAGATTAAAAATTTATTTTTTAAAAATTACTGAAAAACCAAGCCTGATTTCAACTGTATAAAATCAGTTCCCGATAAAGCAGTGTGGCGCTATTTGCACAGTTTGCTACCTAAAGAAAACAAATAGGAAGGCTTGAAAGCCAGCAGCATCAGGGAATAGTCTAAAACCTGTCGTCCGGGTATGTATAACAGTAGAAAAAAATCCACACAAAATTTACTCAAACCCTTGTCCCCCAGGGCTCTCCGACGTTTTAGGCCGACGTTAAAAATAGGCAATTCTGGTACACTAATTGAACTGGTACTACATCGTAATCAGTAGCCTATTAAAATTAAGTAACCTTTAAAACAATTAAAAATGGAACACAAAGCTTGCATTGATGCATTAAATGATCTTATCCAGATTAATAATGATCGTATTGTAGGATACCAAAAAGGAATTGATGAACTGAAAGATGGACAGGATGCAGATCTGAAATCTTTGTTTAGTAATATGATTAGCGAAAGTACTACTTACAAAAAAGAGCTGGAGGACCTTGTTACAGAATATGGCGGATCGCCTGCAGACGGCACAACGGTGTCGGGAAAACTGTATCGTGCATGGATGGATGTAAAAGCCGTTTTTACGGGTGGTGACAGAGAAACTGTTTTAAACAACTGTGAAGCGGGCGAAGACGCGGCGCAAAAGGCTTACCAAATGGCTTTGGATGATGAAGATGTTATGCCTCGCACCAAAGAATTGATCCGTCAGCAAAAATCGGCACTGAAGGCTTCTCACGATCAAATCAGGAGCCTTCGTGATGCAGTTGTACATTAGGCAAACTCCATATAAACCGGGCGGCGAAAAATCGTCGCCTTTCTCTCATCTTCTTAACAAACTCAACTTTAGATCATGCGTATTTTTCATAATAATACTAATAACGACCAGGAAAATGGTCCCATTATCCCGGTTTTATTTACCGGAAGTTCAATAGCCTATTTAACAAATATCAATACTTCGATTAACCTGTCCGAATGGCAATGGCATGAAGAAGTAATTGACGGGCGACGCACCCGTATTGTTACTGATAAATTACATGATGATCTGGAAATATATCCTGTTGGAGCTTTTTAAGAACATTAGTAGGAACAAACTTTCAGGAATTACATTTTATCATAACTACCATAATATCCTAACTCATTAATCTTTAAACCTTATCATTATGGCAAAGGCAAAACAGGCAGCACCGAAAAAGCCCGCCCGTCCGGCAGGCGGGGCGGCCGCAAAAAAATCACCCGCTAAAAAAACGGCACGTCCGGCTGGCGGACTTGCTGCGAAGAAACCTGCCCGTCCGGCAGGCGGGGCTCCGTCAAAAAAAACAGCACCTAAAAAAGATGCAGCTACAGAATTGAGAGAGCTGTTTGAGCATGGCCTGAAGGACATTTACTGGGCCGAAAAGGCGCTGACAAAAGCGCTTCCTAAAATGCACAAGAATGCCACATCCCCCGACTTACAAAATGCTATAGCTACTCATCTGGAAGAAACCAGGGGGCATGTTTCTATTGTAGAAGCGGTTTTCGATTCAATTGGCAAAAGAGCCCAGACTGAGAAATGTGATGCGATGCAAGGGCTGGTGGAAGAAGCCGACAGTATCATTAAAGAGACTTCTTCCGGTGCAGTACGTGACGCCGGCATTATTGGTGCCGCACAAAAAGTGGAGCATTATGAAATTGCTACTTACGGTACATTAGCTACCTATGCCAAAGCATTAGGTGAAAACACCGCTTTGGACCATTTGCTCACCATATTAGAGCAAGAAAAGAATTGTGATGCGTTACTTACAGAGTTAGCTAAGGGTGGAATTAACATGGATGCTATGGAATAATTAGAACTACTACTACTCCATAGCAAATAAAGGTTGCAACAACTGTTGCAGCCTTTTGATTTAATATAAGATGATAGGTAAGCGTATTAAGCAGCTGAAACATTAACAGCAACCAATCCTTTGGGACCCTGCTGCACTTCAAAAACTACTTTAAGATTTTGCTGCAGCTCTACATTCGAAGAATTGATATGCACAAAAATGCTTTCCTGTGTACGGGTGTCTTTTATAAAACCGTATCCTTTGCTACCGTCAAAGAAAGTTACAACACCATTTCTTTGAGTAATTACCTCTTCGTTAAGTTCCCTGCTGTTGGCAACCGTAGGCGGTATGGGCAGCAATGACGGGCGTTTATCTTTCGGTGGAGGCGTATCCGATAAGTTTCCGAATTCATCAACATAAGCCATCATTTCATCCAGGCTTTTGCCTTTGGATGTATTTTCTTTACGCTCCTGTTTTCTTTCGTCTTTCTGCTTTTTAGCATTTCTCTTTTTTTGTTCTCTTTCCCTTTTATTCCAGGTTTCTCCCATTAAAATGTTTTATTGTTTAAAAATGATTAAAAAATATAACCAGTTATTGCTTACCCGATGCGGTAAGTTTTGTAAATGAAGCTCCGTTGAACAGGCGGGACAATTCCATATTCCCGGTTTGTTCCCATTGCTCAATATGTTTAACATTTACTACACGCCAAAAGTTCTTGGCTTTTAATTCGTCGTAATCCCTGAGGTTGACAAAAAGGCCGGTTACGGTAGACCTGTCTTTAAAATGTACGTTTACCACCCGGGCACTCGATTTTGTTTCCAGGAATTTTTCGATTGATAAGTTATCCATGCAATTTATTTATTTTCTGCCATAACCGGCAATTTTTTACCAACGGTTAGAATAACCGGTTTTTTCTTCCTTGGGACGTGCTTCTGCTACTTTAATAGAGCGGCCGTCCTGCATAGTACCATTTAAATCTTTAATGGCTTTTAAGGCTGAGTCTTCGTCAGACATTTCTACAAAACCAAAGCCACGGCTCTGTTGAGTAAATTTGTCTGTTATAACTCTGGCGGAATCTACAGCTCCATAAGAAGAGAATAATTCGTTAAGGTCTTCAGTGCTGAAACTGTACCCAAGATTGGACACGAAAATGTTCATTTTGTGATATTTAATTAGTTGTAAAAAGATTCGAGGAAATGACAAACTTGTAAAACAAAAGGTGGGAACACTAGGTGTTTACAACGAGCAGTAACTCAAATTAACCATACAAAGATACGATTATAGTACCATATAGGGGTATTTTTTTAAAAAAACAATATTTTGGTCTATTTATTTTAACATATATGTGGCGTTTATTCATATAATTAGCAGTAGTTTGCACTGCTGCCCAAACTATTGCTTTAATAAATGCGCTGTTCACGTTTAATTTACCTAATTTACCGAAATGAAGTCTTTGCAAAATCTTACAGATCCTGTATATAATGCTGATTATCAGCCAAACGCCTATGACAGGCTTTGGTTGAAGTTGATGAATGATAAGCGTGATCTTCCCTTTATTCATTTATTAACCCTTATTCAACTCACGGTGTTTCCGGCGGCTATCATTTTGTTTACAAACCTTCTTACGGGCTGGGTATGGTGGGCAGTGGCAGCGGTATATTTTTATGTAGCCCAGTTTTATTTTAAGGGTCGTTTTGGTTTGATGTTTCATTGTTTTTGTCATCGCAAAACCTTTAAACCGGCCTATCAAAGCAAATTTCATTTCTATATCACCTGGATACTATGCCCGCTTTTCGGTCATGCTCCTGAAGGTTATTTTAGTCATCATATGGGTATGCACCATGTAGAAAATAATAATGAAGAAGATACCAGCAGTACTATGCATTACCAGCGGGATAGTGTAGTTGATTTCATCAAGTATTTTCTAAACTTTATTTTTCTGGGTGTTATTAATACTATCCAGTATTTGTTCAATCGCAAAAGAAAGAAATTATATACCCGTCTTACGTTAGGCGAATATGTATACATGGTTTTTTGCATTGCTATGTGCTTTATAAATTTCAAAGCTACAATGGTGGTGTTTATTGTTCCGTTATTGTTTGCAAGGCTGGTAATGATGTTAGGTAACTGGACTCAACATTCATTTATAGATGCTCAGGATCCGGATAACTTATATACTAACTCTATTAATTGCATTAATACGGTGTATAACCATACCTGCTGGAATGATGGATACCATATTATCCACCACATCAGGCCAGGCTTGCATTATACCGAAATGCCTGCAGAGTTTTTAAAACGAAAAGATGAGTTTGCCAGTAAAAAGGCGATCGTATTTGATGGTATTCATTACCTGCACATTTTTATATACCTGATGACCAAGCAGTATCATAAGCTGGCAGACAACCTCGTCAATATCAACGGCATGTTTGATACCCGGGAACAGGCGATAGCGGTAATGAGAGAGCGTACCAAGAAGTGTTACCGGACGAGTTAATACACTATTTAGGGTTCATAGATCAATTGCACAACACCGGATTTAAACACATTGGTTTGGATCAGCTTTAAGGCAATCCTGTCTTTTAAATCTTCAAACAAAGGCTTGCCGGCACCCAGCACAATGGGGTGAACAGATATGCGATACCTGTCGATCAAACCTTCCCGAATAAAAGTTTTTATAAGACTGGCGCCTCCGTACAGCCAGATGTCTTTTCCTTCTCCATTTTTAACGGATGATACCGCAGCTGCTATGTCTGACTGAATAAATGTGGCGTTCCTATCTTCACTTATTTGACTGGAGAATACATATTTTTTCTTTTCATGTACAGCCTTCCAAAGGCTTTGCTCTGCCCCCGATGCATTGGCATCCGGTTGGTAATTTCCCCAGGCATCATAACTTACCCTGCCATAGAAGATGGTATCTATGCTTACTAAAAACCCATCAAAATTCATATCATCATCCATAATACACCAATCAATTTCTCCGTTGGGCCCTTCAATAAATCCGTCCAGGCTTACTGCCAGGTCTAGTATAACTTTTTTCGTCATGATACAATTTTACCAGGTTTCTATTTGGTTATTTTTTTAAACTTTTGAATAGTGTTTCCCTGTATGTCGCTAACATAAATATTGCCCGCTTTATCTGTTGCCAGATCATGGTACCAGGCCGTGCTACCATTGTAAAAGCCGCTCCGGCCTATCCTTGTTTGTACCCTGCCTGCAGTATCGAAAATTAAAATATCAGACCCCCGGTGTTTCAACTTTAAAAAGGCAATATCATCAGATGCCAGTAATTGCAATCGCAGGGGGTCAAAATCAACCGAATTGATCGTTCCCCAGTTACCAGATAATTCCTTTATAAAACGACCTGTGGCGCTAAACACCTGAATCCTGCTATTTTCCCTGTCGGCTACATAAACAAATCCATGATGATCGAGGGCAAGGCCATGGGGAATGTTAAACTCGCCCGCTTTGTTTCCTTTTTTGCCCCATTCGGATAAATACTTTCCATCCGCAGCGAACCTCATTATCCGGCTGTTTCCATAACCATCGCTCACATAAAACGTTCCATCATCGGCAACCGCAACACCTGTAGGCATATTAAAATGAGTACTGTCGCTGCCTGCAACGCCAGCTTCACCCCAACTCAATAACAATTTTCCCTCGCTGCTAAACTTAAACACCTGGTGTAAACCTACATCTGTTATCCATATATTGTTATCATGGTCTACTGTAAGGCCATGCGGCATTATAAACAGGTTATTGCCCCAACTATGACGAAGCTGTCCATTATCCTTGTCAAGAAATAATACTGTTTTTTGCTGAATCCGTTCCTGTGGCATCGGGCCTGCTAAAGGCCATTTTCTATCTGCCCGGTGCAGAACTACAACGTGCTGGCTGGTATCGAGATCGATACCCGTGGGGTTTCCTAATTTTAAAGATTCTGGCAATGCAGGCCAGCTTTTGTCCAGCTGATAGATTGTTTTTGTATCAGACCCCGTTCCTCTTTTAAGTGGCTGTAGCCCAAATGCAATGAGTAACAAGGCGGCTATAGCTGATAAAATATAAATGGCTTTTTTAGTCATAAGGCGTATAGTTCAAAGAAAGATCAATTGTCTGTTCCGTCCAAAATTTCAATCCGAACTTTAAGTTATTAGGTAGGTCCGGTTTATAAATATGCTCGCTATGAGCCCGAAGCTGCTAGGTAGCGACATATATATATATGAATAGATATTTATATAATAAATATGAGTAAGTCGCATAGCGGCTATACATTCTTAATAAACATAAATCCTGTACAACCCCAACAAACATCACCCATTTCAGCGATCTTCATTTCACCAAATTTTATTAGCTTGCCCCGGTAAAAATCTCTCCATGAAAAAAGACGAAATTCCTCAGGATGATGGCGCTTTGGGCCGCATAGCGAAAGAAGTGACTTACGTGGTGGGTGCAGATGGTAAATATGAAACAGCCCAAAGTTCGGGCTGGGATGTAAAGACGGATGCTTTAAATGTGGCCTGGGATGAAGTAAATAATAAGATTGAGAACGCCCGGCAAAAAGTATTGAGCGGTGAAGCCAGTCCTGTTTTATACTTCATGGAAAAAAAGATCATGGACCTTTCCATACTATCGGCCTATACCGGTTTTTGGAAATGGACCATTAAGAAGCACATGAAACCTTCGGTGTTTAATAAACTTCCGGAGGAAAAACTAAAAAAATATGCAGCGCTTTTTGAAGTAAGCGTGGAAGAACTGAAGAAACCATTTGGTTGATCATTTATTTATTTCATCAGCCGGTCTTTAAATTAACAACAAGAAATCAATATAATTTTGGATTCAATTAATCAATCAACCGTGGCAAATGGTTTTCATCATTTGCAGGCAGCCCACTGCGAAAATGGGGTAACTACTGCTTTATTAAAACATTACGGCGTTCATAAATTAACCGAACCTATGGCTTTTGGTATCGGTTCCGGGCTTTTCTATATTCAATTGCCTTTTATGAAGGTAAATGGTGGGCCAGCCATCTCTTTCAGAACCATGCCGGGTCTTATTTTTAAACGCACCTGTAAGGCGTTGGGTATTCCCGTAACGCGTAAAAAATATGCGTCTCCTCAAAAAGCGATGCAGGAGTTGGATGAACGCCTTATAGCAGGCAAACCAACAGCTTGCCAGGTGGGGGTTTTTTACCTTACTTATTTCCCTAAAGAATACCGCTTTCATTTTAATGCGCATAATTTAATTGTGGTAGACAAACAGGGCGATGATTATATTATCAGCGATCCCATTATGGAAACCCTGGTTTCGATGAATAGTTATGAATTACAAAGAGTTCGTTTTGCAAAAGGCGCATTTGCGCCACGGGGGCAAATGTATTACCCGGGCGATGATCTTAACGAGGCTACTGATGAGCAAATACGCAATGGTATCATTTCAGGTATTAAACGCAATTGCAGAGATATGCTGATGATTCCCGGCTCTTTTGGAGGAGCCAAGGGAATTGCTTACACCGGGAGGCAAATTAAAGGATGGAAGAACAAGCTGGGTGATGAAAAAGCCCGTGGCTACCTGGCTCAGCTAGTGCGCATGCAGGAAGAAATCGGTACCGGTGGGGGCGGCTTCCGTTTTATTTACGGTGCTTTTCTACAACAGGCACATGCTTATTTACCAATTGATGAACTGTTGCAAATATCTCAACAGATTACCGCTACAGGAGACAAGTGGCGCGATGCCGCTATCCAGGCATCCGGTATCTATAAAGGCAGGCTGGGTACACAGGCCGATTATGATAATATGGGAGAACGGTTGATTGAGATCTCTGAGCTGGAGAAAAAAGCTTTTAAAGATCTGAAAGAGGCTGTTAAAAAAGCAAAGTAAAATTCTTACACAAGAAAACCTCCTCCTATCTGGTTAGGCCAGGGTGGGAGATTTTTTTACCCCCGATTTTTTAAAAGGGCATTAGTACTACCAGCTACCTCCAGCCCCGCCACCGCCGCTGCGACCGCCACCCCAGCTACCACTGCTAGCGGATGAGCTGCTGCGGGAGCCACCCGAGCCTGATGACGAACTTTTTTGCAGTTTGGGAAGTATAACTGTGCCGAATGATTGTTTATACTTACAAAAGGTACAATCCTGTATTTTTTCTCCCAGTCCTGTTGAGCTATAAGTTGCGGCCGTAATCGTTTTAGTATACACCTTATTAAGCGTACGGTTTTCACACCGGGGGCAGTCCTCATATCTATTAAACTTCCTGCCATTCCATTTTACCAGTTGGATTGATGCATTATCCAGCTGCTGCCATATTTCATAGCTAACTGACCGTATTTTTTCCTCCTGTATTTGCCCGTCGCTGAGGTAAGCCGTTATACCTTTGATTTCATCGCGGTTCAATCTTATCCATTTGCCCGAATGATCAGGGGGCTGTAGCCTTTGTTTTAGCTGGTTTTTTCTTCTGAGATACCTAATAATGAAGAAAATCAGCAAAGGACAAATCAGCGCCAATATCCAATACCGTTTTTCATAACGTCCTAATGCGGCTACGATATTTGCTTCATCCTTATACGCATTAATAATGTTCTGTCGCTGGCTGATGTATTTGGACAATAAAAAGATGGTACCCAATACAAAGGCAATCCAGGGTACTGCCTGTATGGTCAGTAGCTTTTCAGCATCGATGCCAAAAAAAGTCACGACAAAAAAGCCAAAAAAAACAATAACAAATATAATAGCGCAACCGCCTATAAAATCTTTGTAATTGTTCTTACCGGTTGATAGAGGAAGATGTTTTTTAAAAGACGACAGCCAGTAAAATATGGCAACAAACACCAGGATAACAATGGCCGAGGACAGAAGATCATCTCCATTTTTAAATAAGAACGAATTCTTTTGAGCTTCTACCTTTAACTCTTTTATTACTTCCGGGTTTTCTAAAACGTTTTTGATCGCATTCATGGCGTCAATAAGCCCTCCGCCATAATCACCCTGTTTAAACTTTGGCACCAGGTAACGTTCACCAATCGTACTTAGCGTTACATCAGGCAGTGATCCTTCCATACCCAAACCTGTTATAAACTGGTATTTGCGCCGGTTCCTGGCTATAAAAACCAGCAGGCCGTTATTATTACCTGCTTTACCAATACCCCAGTGGTTAAACAGTTCATAAGCAAAATCAAAATCACTGGCTCCTTCAAAATCATCAATAGCAACAATAGCGACTTCTGCAGAGCTCTGTTGTTCAATATCCACACAAATCTGGTTAAGGGCATCTACGGTTGTTAATCCGAGAATGCCGTCAGGATCACTGACAAAGGAATTTTGACCTTGCTGTTTAGGATCGGGAATAGTTTCAATAGTATATTGACTAAAGCTGCTGATGGTAATCATCAGAAAGACGATAGCGAGAAACTTATGTTTAATCATAATGGTACTTACTGCTCAAAGAGGGCACAATTTATTATTTTTAGCGGATCGAACCGGTACCCGATAGTACCATAAAAATAATGAACCATCGATCAATGAAAAAGATTCTGATATTATTCTTCATTTTAAGTACTCTGAATAGCTTCTCTCAAAACAGGCTTACTGAAGCAGTGGCGGCCAGGTTGAGCCAGTTGCCGTTACACTGCATTCCTACAGAATTTCCTAATAAAACTTCCCACTTAAGCGACGGTCCTGAAGATGCCCGGCTACTACCTCATGAACTGCACCCGGTATTTTATGGTTGTTTGGACTGGCATAGCAGCGTACATGGCCACTGGATGTTGATCAGGCTACTGAAGCAATTTCCAGAACTGGCAGGCAGAGACAGTATCATACAGGTATTGGAACAGTCGTTTCAAAAAAATAAAATGGAGCAGGAAGCGGCCTATTTTGGTAAATACACCGCTTCCAAAGGATATGAAAGAACCTATGGCTGGGCCTGGTTGCTAAAGCTTGATGAAGAGTTGCTAACCTGGAATGATCCGTTAGGTAAAAAATGGCACGAGGCTATGCAGCCCCTTACACAAAAAATAGAACTATTGTGGAAGGAGTTTTTACCCAAACAAACTTATCCCAACAGAACCGGGGTGCATGGCAACACTGCATTCGGACTTTGTTTTGCGCTGGACTGGGCCCGGGCTAAAAAAGACACGGCCTTTGAGCGGCTGATCATTCAACGGTCAAAAGATTTTTATTTGAATAATAAAAATATACCGGCGCACCTGGAGCCGGATGGTGCTGACTTTTTCTCTCCCAGCCTGATGGCTGCCGACCTGATGCAGCGAATTTTATCTCAAACTGCATTTGTAAAATGGCTGGATGCCTATTACAATGCGGCAGGAGTTCAACGGATTTGCAAGGCGCCTACTATCAGCGACCGCAACGATTACCAGATCGTGCACCTGGATGGGCTTAGTTTTAGCCGCGCCTGGTGCATGAAAGGCATTGCGCAAAAATTACCGGCTAATCATCGTTATAAAAAACTGTTTAAAAATACGGCGCAGCAGTTTTTAAATGAATCGCTGCCTAAAATATTCAGCGGGGGCTATGGCGGAGAGCATTGGCTGGCTTCTTTTGCGGTGTATGCATTAGCTGTAAAATAGCGACCAGTTAAAAAACAAAAAGCCGCAGCAGAAACCTGCCACGGCCTATCATAAAAATCGAGAGTAATGCTATTTCAGGTCAAACCTGTCGAGGTTCATTACCTTGCTCCAGGCTGCCACAAAGTCTTTCACAAATTTATCTTTTCCATCGGAACTGCCGTACACTTCTGCAATGGCTCTTAGTTCTGCGTTGGAACCCAATACAAGGTCGGCACGTGTAGCGGTCCATTTAGCAGCGCCGGTGGCCCGGTCAGTGCCTTCATACAGCTCGCGATCCTGTGATGCTGCTTTCCAGGCCGTGTTCATATCCAGCAGGTTCACAAAGAAATCATTGGTGAGTTGCCCAGGCTTATCGGTAAATACACCATGCGCCGAGCCATCAAAATTGGTATTCAATACGCGCAAACCGCCTACTAACACCGTTAATTCAGGCGCTGTTAAGGTTAAGAGTTGTGCCTTGTCCACCAGTAATGACTCGGTGGTTGCACCCGATTTGTATTTGCGGTAATTACGGAATCCATCGGCTAAAGGCTCCAGGTAAGCTACTGATTCTACATCCGTTTGCTCCTGGGTGGCATCGGCACGACCAGCTGTAAACGGAACCTGTATAGTATGTCCCGCATCTTTAGCTGCTTTTTCTATTGCAGCAGCTCCTGCCAAAACAATAAGGTCGGCGATAGATACTTTTTTGCCATTGGCGGCCGCGCTGTTGAACTCTTTCTGAATGCCTTCCAGTACGCCCAATACTTTTTGCAATTGAGTGGGATTATTAACCTGCCAGTACCGTTGCGGCGCCAGGCGAATACGCGCCCCGTTAGCACCGCCTCTTTTATCCGACCCACGGAATGTGGAAGCCGATGCCCAGGCTGTAGTAACCAGCTCAGATACAGTTAATCCCGAGTCAAGTATTTTAGCCTTTAACGCAGCTACATCGTTGTCGTCAATTAACGCATGGTCAACTTCGGGTATAGGATCCTGCCAAAGTAATACTTCTGCCGGCACATCTGCACCCAGGTAGCGGGCGCGAGGTCCCATATCCCGATGAGTTAATTTAAACCAGGCTCTTGCAAAAGCATCTGCGAAAGCGTCTGGATCAGCCAAAAACTTCCTGGATATTTTTTCGTAAACGGGATCAAATCTTAAAGAAAGATCGGTGGTCAGCATGGTAGGCTTCTGTTTCTTACCTGCATCAAATGCGTGAGGAATGATATCGTCAGCATCTTTTGCTACCCATTGGTGGGCACCACCCGGACTTTTGGTTAATTCCCATTCAAAGCCAAACAGGTTTTCAAAGAAATTATTGCTCCATTGTGTAGGGGTAGTGGTCCAGGTAACTTCCAGTCCGCTGGTAATAGTGTCGGCGCCTTTACCGCTGCCAAAACTATTGCTCCAGCCAAGGCCCTGCTGTTCCAGTCCCGCGGCTTCGGGCTCTTTCCCTACGTTAGAGGAAGGAGCGGCGCCGTGTGTTTTACCAAAGCTATGCCCCCCGGCAATCAGGGCCACGGTTTCTTCATCATCCATAGCCATGCGACCAAAAGTATCGCGAATATCTTTCGCCGCAGCAATTGGGTCAGGATTGCCGTCTGGTCCTTCAGGGTTTACATAAATCAAACCCATGTGGGCTGCTGCAAGCGGTTCTTCCAGGTGACGGGAATGAATTGCTCCGGAGGCGTCTTCATCAGAGGATACCACACCATGGTTTTTGTCCGATCCTTCCACACCCGATGCATAACGTTCTTCGTTCCCCAGCCAGGTACTTTCTGCACCCCAGTACACATCTTCGTCGGGTTCCCAAACATCAGCCCGGCCGCCGGCAAATCCAAAAGTTTTAAAACCCATCGACTCAAGGGCTATATTACCGGTGAGTATCAGCAGGTCGGCCCAGGATATTTTGTTGCCATATTTCTGTTTAATGGGCCAAAGCAGGCGGCGCGCTTTATCCAGGCTCACATTGTCGGGCCAGCTATTTAATGGTGCAAAACGTTGCTGACCAGAGCCGGCTCCTCCACGACCATCGAAAACCCGGTAAGTACCTGCACTATGCCAGGCCATACGTATAAATAAAGGGCCATAGTGACCAAAATCGGCCGGCCACCAATCCTGCGAGTCAGTCATTAAAGCATGAAGATCTTTTTTGACTGCTTCCAGGTCCAGGCTTTTGAAAGCTTCCGCATAGTCAAAATCATTATCCATTGGATTTGACAACGAAGAATGTTGCCTGAGGATGTTCAGTTTTAACTGGTTGGGCCACCAATCCCTGTTTTTGGTACCACCGCCACCGGTGTTTTGTTTTAATGTGCCGTTATGAAACGGGCATTTGCTGATGTCGTTAGAATGTTCCATTTAATAAGTTTTCGCGATTGAATAATTGGTAAGCAGAATGCTGATTTTCAGCCAGACAAACTTATGACAACACAAGTATAATCAAAATCGATTAAATCTATATTTCTATAGTTTTAACCTATTGATAATAAAAAGGTATCAAAATTATTATTATATATAGTTTACCCTCACCTTCCAGCCAGTGGATACACTGGCCAGGGCTATGCTGAGGTTTGTGTCTCACAAACCAGTCGGGTGCATTTCATAAAATTGATGCCGGTTTGTTATAAAAAATTTTATAAAAAACAAAAATGGATGACAATAGCATGCAGCAGCAGGCGCCCTGCGTTTACCAGGCGTGATCTCGTAAGGTAGAATATATAAAACGTAGCGTGAAAAAATTAAGAAACGGTTTCTTTCTTTTTTATCTGGGCTTGTATATAGTTGTAAAAGTCCTGGAAGGTAACCAGGGGCAAAAAGTCGCCGGGCTGTACTTTAAAGTGAAAATTGCTTTCGAGGGCTACCACCAGGTCGATATAATCCAGGCTATCAAGGTCCAACACCTCTTTGAGGCTGGCTTCGGGGGTTATTAATGAAGCATCTGCTTCAAATTCTTCAACCAAAAACGCGTTAGTTCTCGCAATTATTTCCTGCATTTCCATATTTACCACTTTTTGACGATTAGGGTAGAGTTAGTTCCCCCAAACCCAAAAGAATTGGACAAAAATACATTTATATTTTTGTCTGTGGTATTTTTTATGATATTGAGGTGCTGCGTGTCCTCATCAGGATTTTCAAAATTGATATTAGGGGCGATGAAATTGTTTTGCATCATCAGAGAGGAATAAATAATCTCGCTGGCTCCTGCCATCCAGCATTCATGCCCGGTCATTGATTTAGTGGAACTTACGGGTGTATGAGCAGTCCCAAACACCTGGTGTATAGCCTGGGCTTCGCTGGCGTCACCGGCCGGGGTGCTGGTAGCATGGGCATTGATATAATCTATAGCCTCCGGCCCCAATCCCGCATCATTCAGGGCCATTTTTAGTGATTTGGCTGGCCCTGCCACGGTGGGGTTGCTGATATGTTCTCCGTTAGACGAAAACCCGTATCCAATTATTTCGCCAATAATAGTAGCTCCCCGCTTTTGGGCGCTCTCCAGGCTTTCGATTACCACGGTAGCAGCGCCGCCACTGGGAATCAGCCCGTCACGATTTTTATCAAAGGGGCGACTGGCGAGTTCCGGATCGGTTTCTTTTATAGAAAATGCACCAAGGGCGTCAAAAGTTCCCATAGAAAGATGGTTGATTTCCTGCGCGCCACCGGCAATGATGCAATTTTGTAAACCCATTTTTATTAATACATAAGCTAATCCTATGGCGTGCGAGCCGCTGGCACATGCAGCGCTTACTGTTAAATTGATCCCTTTCAGTTTAAAGATGGTAGAAAGGTTCATGGTTACGGTGGAGTTCAGGGTTTGGAATACCGCAGCAGAACCCACCAGCATTGTGTCTTTCTTTTCCCGGATCAGATCAGTAGATTCTATTACTGCCTTAGCTGAGCTGTCATTACCATATAAAATACCAGGTTGTACTTCAGCTATATAAGATTCGTCGATGCCGGCATTTTTCAACGCTTCTATAGTAGCCATGTAGGCGTACTCTCCTTCTTCCGGCAACATAATACGCGAACGCCTGTCCAGCAGCCCTTTTAACGAAGGCCGGTCCACCCAGCCTGTCAGGGCCGAACGATAACCAAACTCTTTACGTACCGGGTCGAAAATAATTCCCGAACGGCCGGTTTTCAGCGATTCCGTTACTTCCTGCAGGTTTTTACCAATGCAGGAATAAATACCCATACCTGTGATCACCACTCTGTTCATAAATACAAAAGTATTTTTAAAATAATAAATCTCAAAAGACTTTGTTGCAACATCTGTTGTAGACAAACGAAGCCTACTAATTGATAACAATCTTATACTTTTGCTGGTAAAGCTTATTTATGAAAATGTGGATATTGGCTATCTGCCTGTTTTTTCAAATCAATTTAGATGCACAAAAAAATGATACACTATATTTTTATAGCAATCATGATTATAAAATAGAAGCCAAAGACACTGCAGAGTGCTTTACTAAGCAATTTAAAACAGGTGATCGCTGGGTTCGTTATAAATATCGAATCAAAGATATAGGAATGTATATGTGTGATATTGATGAAAACAGTGATTCTACATTCACAAAATTAAATGGTATGCATATCGGATACCAGTTAGGAGTTCTGTATGATTCTGGTTATTATAAAAATGGGGTAAGAGATGGGATATGGCATTTTTATTATCCGGGCACTAGGCAACCGGGCATGATCGCGCATTTTAAAGAGGATAAACCTATGAGTTTTCAATGCTTTTCAGAAGACGGCTCTCCCAAAAGAGAAAATTGTTATTATGAAAGAGAAGCGGATTACCCTGGTGGTTTATCGGCATGGTTAGATTACATAGGCCGCAATGTAGGTAGAGTATTGAGCCGAAACCAAAAAACGTTGAGAAAAATTGGGGAGGGTCAATATCAGGCACATATCCAGTTTGTAGTTGATTCGCAGGGTAAAATAATAGATGTTAGTGTACGCAAAAGTTCAGGACATGAAACACTTGATCAATATGCGCTTGAGATTATTACCAAAAGTAAAAACTGGATACCTGCTGTTCAGTACGGTCGCCTGGTAAAAGCGTATAGGATACAGCCCATAAGCTTTCAAATAGTTGAATACCGCTAAAATCATTCTTTCCCCGATCTTCTAATTTTCCAACAGCTTTACTCCTCAATAGATATGGAAATTGCTCTGTAACTGGTGCAATTAAAACCATCGTGTGTTGTAATTAAAAAGGTTGCATGCTATTTTCGATTTTATAAAGAATTATGAATTAAAGGCTTAAAGCCTAAAGTTTTGTAAAGGGCTATGTAACGAAGCCATTCTTCTCATCTTAATAGCAAATTATTGATCATTTTAAAATCTTATCACATGAAACAAATTTTAACCGCATTGGCGTTTTTCTTTTCATTAACCGCTTTTGCACAAGTGGGCGAAAAAAACTTTATTGACAAAAATTATATCGAGGTAACCGGTAAAGCAGAAATGGAATTTACACCCGATAAAATATTCATCCAGGTGCTGCTTACCGAAAAGGACAGTAAAAATAAAAATGCAATCCCCGAGCAGGAAAGGCAGATGCTGCAAAAACTGCAATCTTTGGGCATTGACATCAAGAAGGATGTCATGATTAAAGATCTGGCCAGTAACCTTAAAACAGGTTTTCTTTCGAAAGATGTTTTATTGAGCAAGCAATATCAAATTATTGTGCATGATGGTAAAACGGCCGGTCTTGTGTTCCTGGCGCTGGAGGAAATAGGCATTTCTAATGCCAGCATTGAAAAACTGGAAAGCAGCAAAATAGAAGAGTACCGCCAGCAGGTAAAAATAAAAGCTATTAAAGCAGCCAAAGACAAGGCCGCCCTGCTTTGCGAAAGTATTGGTCAAAAAGCCGGTAAAGCTTTATACATACAGGAACAGCAAATTTTTGAGCGGCCTTATGCGATGGCTAATGTAATGATGAAACAGGCAGATGTTGCAGGTGGTGCGGCCGATCTGAATTTTGAGAACCTGAAAGTAGAGGCTACCGTAATGGTTCGTTTTGAGATCTTGTAGGTCCGTTGTTTTTACATGAAAACAGGCCACGGTTTAAATCGTGGCCTGTTTTTTTATGCTTTTTATTAAGTATGCCTATTTAGCAGCTTCAAATTTTTCAGCTACTTTATCCCAATTCACAACGTTCCAGATTGCCTGAAGATAGGCCGGACGTTTGTTCTGATATTTCAGGTAATAAGCATGTTCCCATACATCAATACCCAAAATTGGAGTACCTTTTACTTCGGCAACGTCCATCAAAGGATTATCCTGGTTGGGAGTAGAAGTTACTTCCAGTTTACCATCTTTAACAATAACCCATGCCCAGCCGCTACCAAAACGTGTGGCACCTGCTGTGCTAACTTTTTCTTTTAAAGCATCCAAAGAGCCAAAAGCTTCAGTAATGGCGTCTGCTAATGCGCCTGTTGGTTCAGTCGCGCCACCGGGCGTTAATATTTCCCAGAAAAAAGTGTGATTCCAATGTCCGCCTCCGTTGTTTCTAACAGCCGGAGAAATGCTGCCTGCATTTTTTACAAGATCTTCTAAAGATTTCTCGGCATGCTCTGTTCCGTCAATTGCTTTATTTAAATTATCTACATAAGCCTGGTGGTGCCTATCGTGATGTATTTCCATCGTTTGCGCGTCGATATGTGGTTCCAATGCTTCTTTCGCATATGGAAGGGCTGGTAAGGTAAAAGCCATGATTGTACAATTTTATATTATGATTAAAAAAATAACGGTTTGCCTGGCAATATAACAAATTTAGAACGAGATAGTTGAATTTGTTACCGGATTTGGGTCAAATACTATTCCAAAAGCTGTGGATATATTTTATCATTTTAATAACTTATATTTAACATTATCCTTAAACTAAAAATCTGCATCTATGAATGGAAAAATCCAGACACTTTTTTTCTTGTTGCTTTTTTGTTGTCCTCTCATGCTGTTGGCACAAACACGGCAGGTAACAGGAACTGTAAAGAACAGCAGCGGTGAACCGGTTGTTAATGCTACGGTGCGTCAAAAGGGAGCCGCTAATGCTACGGTTGCGGGGGAAGATGGACGGTTCTCACTTACAGTTACCGGCGCAAACGTTGTTCTTACTGTATCGGCGGTTAATTACCAGGATGCCGAAGTGAACGCAGGCACTCAGGCAGTTGTTAATATTATACTGTCGGAAAGTGGCAGTACAAAAATGGACGAAGTGTTTGTAGTAGCCTATGGTGTAGCTAAAAAGAGTACCTACACAGGAGCCGCCAGTGTTGTAAATGCGAATCAAATTAAAGATCCGCCTAATGTATCTTTCGAGGCGGCGCTTAACGGAAGGGTAGCGGGACTGCAGGTTACCCAGTCTTCAGGTCAGGCCGGCTCAACACCTTCTCTTCGTATTCGGGGTATAGGGTCTATGAACGCATCGAATGATCCGTTGTATGTGGTAGATGGCGTGCCGGTAACCTCAGGTTCGGGCGGACAAATGGGAGATTATCTACTCACCAGCAATAATATCATGGCCAATATAAACCCCGATGATATAGAATCCATTACTGTTTTGAAAGATGCGGCGGCAGCCTCTCTATATGGTTCGAGGGCAGCAAACGGCGTCGTGATCATCACCACTAAAAGAGGAAAAATCGGCGCTCCGGTTATCAGCTTTAAAACCTCCTTAGGGATTACTCCTTCCTGGGCCACCGATAATTACGAAGCGGCCAGTGTACAGGAGCAGGTAAATATGTTATACCAGGTCTTTTATGATCTGAACATTACAGGAGGTAAAACGCCGGAAGCTGCTAATACAGATGCCCTGAATCGCTTAAATACACGCTTTAACAGGCATGGCTATAAGTTCGAGACCAATGGTACTGATCGATATCAAAATGTGGCCATTAAGGGAGTGACGGACGGAATGGTAAACCGCGAGGGTCAGTATTTTGATTGGGACGACGTATTATTTAGAACAGGTTTTTTTAATACGAATGATCTTTCGGTAAGTGGTGGTACAGATAAAACCAGGTATTACTCATCCCTTTCCTATACAAAGGATAAAAGCCGTATTGCAGTAAATGAATTTCAGCGCATTGCCGGCCGCCTGAATGTCAGTCAGAAAATAGGAAAGCTGCTGGAGCTTTCGAGCAATATCGGCATCACAAAAGACGATAAGTCTGGATTTAATGATACCCGTAATACCGGAACTAATTATTTATATCAGTCACGGAATTTGCTTTGGCCCTTATACTGGCCAACCGATTACAAAACAGGATTACCGTTTACTACCAGGTTTGGAAGCCTCGCCTATAACAATGAGTTCTATGATAAGGAGTGGGATAATACAGCCGGGACATTAAATGTTTCTGCCGTGGAGGCACTTACCCTTAACCTGGCCTCAGGTCTTACCGCTAAAACTATTTTTTCCTACAATAATTCACAGGTAAAAGAACACCTGTATTACAGCGCTCTTCATTTTAATGGTCAAAATACCAATGGCGCGGTGCATGAGATCACTACTAACTATAATAAAATGGTTTCGTCCACTACCCTGAATTATAATAAAAGTTTTGGCCTGCATAATATCGGCGTATTGGCAGGGTATGAGGCAGAAAAGAATGTTACAGATTTAATGCGTTCGTCAGGAACTAATCTTCCATCAAGTTCCCTACCTGTAGTAAATACGGCGGGACAGACCAATGCGAATGCGTTTAGCTGGGGACAAAATATGCAATCCATATTATCGAGGGCGGAATACAACTTTGCGGAGAAATATTTTTTATCCGCATCGTTTCGCCGTGATGGAAACTCACGTATTGGGCCGAAAAACAGGTGGGATAACTTTTGGTCGCTTGGAGGAGCCTGGAGCATTCATAAAGAATCCTTCCTGGAAAATAATGAGGTGTTGAGCGAATTAAGATTAAGAGGGTCTTATGGAACCAACGGAACTCTGCCCAGCCTTGACTATGGATGGAGAACATTGACAGGTTTCACCAGTAAATACATGGAACAGCCAGGTGGTAGCGTAATTACGCTTGCTGACCCTGACCTAAAATGGGAACGTAATTACAATACCAATATAGCTTTGGAATTTGGATTCTTACAGCAAAGGTTAACGGGTTCTGTTGAATTTTTTAACAGGAACTCTGGAAATCTTCTGCAATCGGTGCCCATTTCAATGGTTACAGGCTTTCCAAGTACCTTAAGGAATGTGGGCGAGATCAATAACCGCGGGCTGGAGATGAATATTGGCGCAGACATTGTGCGAACAAAAGATCTACGCTGGAACCTTAGTTTAAACGGAACCATTTTAAGATCTGTTGTAACCAAACTGTACAGGCAGGGCGCCGCCGCTGAAGGACAGGACATTATATGGAACGACCCTACCGGGGGAGATGCAAGAGCGCAGTTCATTTATCGTGAAGGCGAATCTACCCTTGCCTTTTATGGATATGAGTGGGCGGGTGTAAATCCTGAAAATGGGAAAAATGTATGGTATGTAAATGATGCCAATGACCGCAATGCCGGGGACTTTGACTTTAACGGACGCGGGGCCACTTATTCTTACAGCAAAGCCAATAGAATAATCATAGGCAATGGTATTCCTAAATTATATGGTGGCGTTAATACAGACCTGGAATGGAAAGGTATTTCATTAAACCTGAACTTCATTTATAAAATAGGAGGCCAGCTCTATGATGGTGCCTATAAAGATGTAGCAGACGATGGCTATTACTGGGAACGGATTCGGTCAGAAATTTATTACCAGGATATGTGGACTGATAATAATACCAGCGGGACGCAGCCGAAGTTGAGCGGTAACGACCTGACCGACCCAATGCAATACAGCACACGCCAATTACATAATGCCTCCTTTTTAAGGCTTAAGAATGCAACGCTGGCTTACCGGCTTCCCCGCACCATTTTAGACGGAATAGGCGTAAGCAATGCAAGGATATTTTTTAATGGTACGAATCTTTTAACCACTGCCCAATATAAAATAGCAGATCCGGAAGTAAATCAATATGCTACAAGGGGTTGGGAAACTCCATTTGCCAAAACATACACATTCGGAATTGAAGTTAGTTTCTAATTTAAAAACAGGTTAAAAATGAAATATTCTATTATATATATAATGATGTTGGCGGGAGGTATTACAATCATATCATCCTGTGGGAAAGGTTTCCTGGATGTGGCACCCACGAATTCTGTTAACGCTTCGGATGCCGTAAAAACGGCGGCAGATGCCAGGGTAATGATTAATGGTATTATGCGTAACATGACGGATGCCAACTATTATGGCCGCAACTTTTTTCTTTATGGCGATGCTAAAGGCGGCGATCTGACAATTTATTCGCAAGGTCGCGGACTGGATGCATTGTATACATTTAACCATACAGCCAATTCTAACAGCTTTAGTGGATTTTGGTCGGTTATTTATAACAATATTCTACAGGCTAATAGCCTTATTGTAAATATTAATAAGTTAAAAGCAGGAGGTTCCACAGAAAATTTTGACAATTCTCTTGGACAGGCTTTAACCGCCAGGGCTTTAATGTATTTCGACCTGGTGCGTATTTATGGTAAATCGTATGCAGATAATAAAGCTTCTTACGGAGTTCCGATAGCTACCGAACCTCTTAGCGCCTCTGCGCAGCCGCTAAGAGCCACCGTAGAGCAAACCTATGCTCAAATTGTAAAAGACTTAACCGATGCGGCTCCTTTACTTGCAAAAACAAAAACCAATGGCTATCTCAATTATTATGGCAACCGATCTATACAGGCAAGAGTGTATTTGACTATGGGTGATTATGCTGCTGCCTTACAAGCGGCTGAAGACGTAATCACTAATGGAGGATATACCCTGTATTCACCTGCTAACTGGGTGGCGTCCTGGCGGTCGCAATTTGGTACGGAGTCTATTTTTGAGCTGGGTGTATTTCCTAATGAATCTGACCTGGGTACTGCTTCGCTGGGTTTTTATTTAAGAAGACGTGCTCACGGCAACTCCAATGTTTTAGGCTGGTTTGGCGCAAGCGATTATTTTTTGAGCAGGCTTAAACAAGATCCCAACGATGTTCGCTGGGGTGTGATGCTGGCAGATGAAATATCAACTACTGCTAATCCGAGATTGGGCGCCTGTTATAAATATAGTGGTAGCACAACACTAACCGGTGACGGGAAAGCAACGGTAACCGCTGTTAACATTAAAGTGATCAGGTTATCGGAAATTTACCTGATTGCAGCAGAAGCCGCTTTCCCAACGGATAAAACAAAAGCGGCTACTTATTTAAATGTAATACGAAACAGGGCTCCCGGACTCGCTGCCGCAACAGCCGCCACCATTACAGAGGATATGATACTGGATGAAAGGAGTAAGGAGCTGTTTGCAGAAGGACATCGTTATTTTGATATGCTCCGCCTGAACAGGCCGATCACTTTTAATGATGAGATTTTAGGTCTTACTATTCCAACGCGTCCTAAAACAATAGATCGCAGTTTTGAAAAAGCTATACTACCAATCCCGATAGGAGAAATAAATGCTAATCCTGGTATTGGAGATCAACAAAACCCAGGGTACTGATATTTAAAAGGCAGTCTTCAAAGGCTGCCTTTATCTTTTCCCCTTAAAAAACGCTTTCATTAAAGCGGCACACTCATCGGCCATAATGCCCGTGGTAATTTCTGTTTTAGGATGAAAAGGAGATACTGCAGGTTGAATGCGGGTATAGCCGTTTTTGGGATCGGAAGCGCCCCAAACCACTCTCTTTATTTTGCTCCAGTACAATGCGCCGGAGCACATCACGCAGGGCTCTACGGTTACATATAAAGTAGCCTCCGGTAAATATTTAGCGCCAATCTCGCTAAAAGCAGATGTGAGCGCAATGATTTCGGCATGGGCTGTTGTATCGGTGAGCTTTTCCGTCATATTGCGGCCTCTTGCCAGTATGCTGTTATTTTGCACTATAATGGCCCCGATGGGTATTTCATCTTCTTCAAAAGCTAACATGGCTTCCTTTAACGCCAGCTGCATAAAGTATTCGTCTGTGTACATCCGTATTATTATTTGGCCGGCAGGAACGCGGTGCATTTTAAATATAAAAAATCTAATACCTGCGTTTCATCCCTCATTTATCACTTGTTTTTTATCTTCAAACAAAAATAGAATAAAGCGTATCTATTCGCTATCATTTTATCATCTTAATTCATTGCCATGAGCTATATACCCAACCTGGAATCTTTGCGGCATTTTTTTAACAGCGGCGCTACGCAGGAATTAAGCTTTAGAAAAGAACAATTGAAAAGGCTTAGGGAAACAATTATTAAATATGAAGAAGAACTGAATGATGCACTGTACAGCGATCTGAAGAAAAGTAAAGAAGAAGTGTGGATTACTGAAACGGGATTGGTTTTATCTGAAATCAGTTATTTTTTAAAAAACCTCGAAGATCTTGCCGCTCCTCAAAAAACAGCCACCAATTTATTGAACCTGCCGGGCAAAAGTTATATCATGTATGAACCATTGGGTGTGGTATTGATCATAGCCCCCTGGAATTATCCTTTTCAGTTATCATTGATTCCCTTGGTTGGAGCAATAGCTGCCGGTAACTGCGCCGTGCTAAAGCCCAGCGAAGTAGCAGTAGCCACGGAAGCTGTTATTCAAAAAATACTGGCCGAAACATTTGCCCCGCAGTACATCAGTTTTGCATCGGGTGATGGCGCCAGGGTGGTGCCTGAGATGGTGCAGCATTTCCGCTTCGACCATATTTTTTATACCGGCAGTACTGCAGTGGGCAAGGCTGTTTATAAACTGGCAGCGGAACAGCTGGTACCTGTAACCTTAGAACTGGGAGGGAAAAGCCCCTGTATCGTTTCGGCAAAGGCCAACCTTAAACTGGCTGCTAAACGAATTGCTATGGCGAAGTTCTCCAATGCAGGCCAGATGTGCATTACACCGGATTATTTGTTAGTACATCAATCGGTTAAAGAAGCATTTGTTGAAACATTAAAGCAAACCATTACCCAATTTTACGGTGATCATCCCGTAGAAAGCTATGATTACGGGCGCATCATCAACAAAAAGCAGTTTAACCGGCTAATGGGCTACCTGCAAAACAATACCTTATTGGCAGGAGGCACACATAACGAAGAGCTGCTTTATATATCTCCTACGTTGATCGACGCACCTAAAATGGATGCCCCCATTATGCTGGAAGAGATTTTTGGCCCCTTACTGCCTGTTCTTACTTATAACGATGATGCTTTTGCGTTGGATGTGATCAATCATAATCCGAATCCATTAGCTTTTTATGTTTTTACAGACGACAGTAAAGAAGCGGATCGGTGGCTGCGGAAAGTGCCTAGCGGAGGTGCCTGTATAAATGCAGTAGCCATGCACTACCTGAATAAAAATCTGCCGTTTGGCGGGCGGGGTAATAGCGGCATAGGGCGTTATCATGGCAGGTTTTCGATGGAAACTTTTAGCCATGCCAAAGCTGTTTTAAAAGCCGCTACCTGGCCCGACCTGCCGGTGGCTTACCCGTCTTTTAAAGGGCGGTTGGGATTGCTCAAAAAGCTGATCGGTTAATATTTAGTATATTAGTACAACTAAAGCACGCTTTATGCACCGCAGAAACTTCTTAATTAAAACGGTTTTAACAGCAGGTAGTTTCGGTTCATTGCCCTTATTAGTTCATAGTAATACATTATCCACGCCTCCCGATGAGCTCATGATGATAGGGCCCAAAGAAGGCTATTCTCCCCAGGTAGGCACACTGGTCTCCATGCTTAATTATAATCGATCCACCATTATCGCTATCACAAAAGGACTTACTATTGAGCAGCTCGATTACCTGCATGATTCCAAAGCCAATACCATCGGTGCTTTGATCATGCACCTGGGAGCTACGGAGGTTTTCTACCAGGCTAATACTTTCGAGGGCAGGCAGGATTTTAATGACACTGAAAAAAAATTATGGGACGATGCCATGAATCTGGGTGATGCCGGCCGTAAAAATATTAAAGGGCATGAGCTGAAATATTATATAGATCAGATAACAGAAGTACGGGAAAAAACGCTGCGTGAGTTAAAGAAGAAAGACGACAAATGGTTGATGGAAATAGATAAGAAATGGTCCAATGAGAAAAGATCCATTAACACTTATTGGAAATGGTTTCATGTATGTGAACACGAATCGAATCACAGAGGCCAGATCGCATGGCTGAAAAGCAGGCTGCCTGGTGCAAAGGCAAGTTCAGAATAATTTTAAAACCTAAACGTTAGTAATAGCCCGGCTCTTACCCCTGCCCATGGACCGCTTAATTTTAAATTAGCGCCATTGGCATTTACATCAACGGTTGTTTTGGTAAACGGTATATCCAGGTCATTCTCCAGCGATTCCCGTATATCCTGCTGAACATCAGGGTCAATAGGTTGATTGGAAACCCCGGTTATATGACCTCTGCCACCACCGATATTAGGTCCGAGTATCCACCAGTCCAGTCCTATTGTATTGCTTAACATCCATTGTGCGCCTACTAAAAAGCCACCCGTATGCGATTTTAGATTTCCGGTAAGTTTAATAGAAATATCCTGGTTAAGGTCTTCATAAGTGTAATGCAACTCTTCTACCGTATACTTTGCAAAACGATAATAAGGTGCTATATACAATCCCTGGCCATATCCCTTTTTACCCAGATAAAACCTTACTTCGGGTGTGATAGCATAATTACTGAATTTGGCCTGGTTAAACGCGTCGGTAATAAGGTCATCTTCTTCTTTGATTACCTCTTTCCGGATGGCATTTTTAAAGGGTAAGGTAGATGCCGGCATCAGCCTTCCGGAAACAGCAACAGATACCCGCTTGTTAATGATTCTTTCGTACTGTATAGAGTAGTTCTTTAAAAAAGGTGATGTAAGATTTAGTTTAACCAGGTTACTCTTTTCCGAAAAGCTGGTTCCGTCCTGCGCGGCAGATGACAACATACATAATACGGGAAAACAGATGAATAGCAGGGGCCTCATAGTATAATAATTATATATGCGAAGATATCTAATTGTGATGGGGACTACTAAATTATTTCCATTTTCTTCATCAGGTAACTGGCGCTTAAAGTATTACAAACGCCGTCTTTCAGTTGATAATCAAAAAGTAATTCGTCGTTAATAATGGTTGATTCGAAAGCTTTATTTGCAATAAAAGCAGGGTATTCTTTAATAAGGTCTGCTACTACAATATCATGAGTAGCAATAATCCCAAAAGTATCAAAGCCCGCCATCTTGCGGATGAGCCCAATGGTACCGTTGCGTTTATCATGGCTATTGGTACCCCTTAAAATTTCGTCAAGTATTACAAAATGCCGCTGTCCACCCTCCAGGCTTTTAATAATAGATTGCAGCCGCTTCAGCTCTGCATAAAATAAAGACTCACTATCCTGCAAAGAGTCGGTGATGCGCATACTTACAAAAACATCAAAAGGATAAAATTCAAACTTAACAGCACACACAACCGATCCGGCTTTGGCCAAAACCAGGTTAGTACCCAGGGTTCTTAAGAAAGTGCTTTTACCACTCATATTGGAGCCGGTAAGAATAACAAACTTCTGATCGTTAAATGATACATCATTGCAAACCCTTTTATGCGGTTCAACTAAAATATGGCCTAAGGCAGAAGCGCTGAAAGCTGGTGCTGTACTCAATTTCGGCGTACAGAATGCCGGATTGTTATACGAGAGATTGGCCAAGCTTCCCAGGGCTTCAAATTTTCCTATTAGTTGTAACCAGCCTTTTATGTGATGCGCGTGTTGTTTTTTCCAGATACCCAACCGGTATAAAATATGCACATGAAAAAGAAACAGGCCATTTAACAGCAGGCTAACGACCAGGTTCACTACGGTTTCCAGGTAATTGAAAAGAGACGCCAGCTGACCGATAAGCTTTGAAGCCGTCAACCCATTTTTGCCCAATTGTTGCTGATATTGCTGTAATAGTGCAGACTGGAAATTTTCTTTTTCAATGAGCTTTAGCTGGTTGCTATAGTTCTGTAATATTTTGGTAACAGAGGTTGAAACGGATAATTGAGCCGTTATTTTCCTGGAGAAGGAAAAAGCAATAATGAGGTTAACCACAAACAGTTTTGAAAAAAGCGAAAAGGCCGACTCATTTTCAGTTGCTATATAATAAACCAGGCTGCCGATGGTGGCCAATGGAAAGATCATTAACCCGTAATACCACGGAGCGCTGATCAACTGCGTGTCGGTGTCGATCCATTGTATCAGCCGTTCCAGCTCCTTCTTTTTGGTTTGATGCAAACTGCCATGTGCATATAGCTGTTGCCTGAAGTCTATTTTTCCTGATAACTCTTTAATAGCGTCCTGCTTTTCTTTGATAGCAGTAGTGTCCGGATCGAGCAGATCATTGGCTAAAGCCTCTTTGCCAAAAGAAGTACTGCAGCGATTGAGGTAAGAGAACAACCCTCCTTCACTAAAAAGATCCAGGTCGTAAGAGTACGGATGATGTGGATCTTCATATTCTTTGCCGGTATCATAACCCGAGTTATTGGTTTGTAAAAAAGCCTCCTCCCTTTCATTCCATTGGGCCAGTGCCAGGTAGAACTGTTTTTCCTGCTGCACACGTCCATACCATCTTACCAATAACAGAAAGGCTGCAAAGAATAATAAGGCTCCTATTATACTAAAACCAGAACCCGTTTGGGAAGACAAAAAGATCAGGTATACAAACAACAGGAAACATGCCAATCGAACAAAGCTTAACCAACCCAATTTTTGCTTCAGTGTATTAAACTTTTGGTGAAAGCGGGCAGCTTTTTCCTGGTAAATGGTAGAATTCATATACGGTAAAAATAAAGAATGCGACTAAGAATAATGCATGGCAGGTATAGATCCGGGCTTTTACAACCAGTGTTAACATCCTTTTACAAAGCCTGGATACCATGTAATACAGATATTCGGGCGTTTATTATTCCTGGCATCAATTTCGGCAATGATGTGCGTACCTTATAAAGTTTATTGATGACCTTTTGCGGCTTTCTTTTGCTGCCTTAATACATAGAGGTACAGGCTTTCTACCTTGGTTCGCGCCCAGGGTGTTTTCCTTAGAAATTTTAAAGAAGAGCTGATACTGGGATTGTCTGTAAAGCACTTGATACGTATTTGTTCCCCCAATTTTTCAAAACCCTGGTAATAGGCTACCAACTCCTCCAAAATGGTATCCAGCCTTTTGCCGTGTAAGGGGTCTTTTGAAGTGTGCTCCATCTTTTTTAGTAAAAGTAATGAAAGATAAATTGGTGTCCTGATTGATAACCTGAACATGATCTTTTTTTAAGCTTACCGAGAAGGTGAACAGGCGTATGGATGCAGGTTTTGAAGTTTCCTCAAAGTACTTGTACCGTGCTCCCAGCGTATTTTCTGCTGCTCAATCAAACCTTTTTATGCATATTAAATGTTGTGTGTGCGGTTTTAAATATTATGTATCCATTATCGGTGAATAATCGCGGAAATAAAAGGAATATAGGAGAGAATGTTTGTATATTCGGCCCCGCAAATGAGACAGGGCGCAAAGTCCTTCTTATGTTTTTATTTACTTTTTAATTTGCTTAAAGTAACGTGTTCGTTTTCTTAAGATCCGGTAAAAGGTGCAATAACCGGCCTTTGAATATATCAGGCCCAACCGACGGTTTAAAATCAACGCGTGATTACTGGAGGTTTAAACAAATTCAATGGCTGTTTTAATTTTCTTTTTGGCTCACTGGTTCTTATCTCTTTTCTGTCAGACATTCTTTCTTCACCGTTATGCTTCTCATAAAATGTTTACCATGAGTCATTTTTGGGAGCGTTTTTTTTACGGATTTACCATTTTACTACAAGGGTCTTCTTTTTTAAATCCCAGGGCTTATGCTATTATGCACCGGATGCATCATGCATACAGTGATACCGAAAAAGATCCCCATTCCCCTCATTTTTTTAAAGATGTTTGGCAGATGACCATGCGTACAAAGGACATTTATTTGAATTACGCAAAGTATAAGGTTGAGCCGGAAAAACCCTTCCAGGGAAAATATCCCGAGTGGCCGTTGATGGATAAGATCAGCAATATGTGGAGTGTAAGGATCTTGTTTGGAATCGGATATTTGTTATTCTACATTTTTTTCGCCACCCAATGGTGGATGTTTTTACTATTGCCCATTCATTTTTTTATGGGCCCTATACACGGGGCCATTGTGAACTGGTGCGGCCATAAATATGGTTATTCGAATTATGATAACCATGACCACAGTAAAAACTCATTGCCCCTCGACTTTTTACTGATGGGAGAGCTTTTTCAAAATAATCACCACAAAAGCCCCAATAGTGTAAATTTTGCCAAAAAATGGTTTGAGTTTGATCCTACCTACCCGATTGTTTTAATATTGAGCAAACTAAGGGTGATACGGTTGAGACGACAGTAATCAGCATCACTGATAAAGCTAATAAAATATGACCGTGACACCGATAAGGAAAAGCTACTAATAGCTGTTTATATAGGTTTAATAAACTAGTTTACCGGGCACTTTTCATGGTAGTTGATCAGCTCAATTGGGGTCGCTTCGATCTCATAATCGGAGTAGCGAACAATGATCTCATCCAGTATAGCTTCAATATCATCACCACTATTTAAAGTAACCAGTTTGGTACGATATTCTTTAATATTAGGTAGCCCTTTCAGGTAATTGGCATAATGGCGGCGCATTTCATTAATACCTACAATGGGTCCTTTCCATTCAAGGCTCTTGCGTAAATGCTTACGCACTACGTTCACTCTTTCGGCTACAGTAGGCGGCGCTAATAATTCACCGGTTTGAACAAAATGTTTTATTTCCCTGAAAATCCAGGGATAGCCAATAGCAGCACGGCCAATCATAATGCCATCCACACCATAGCGGTTTTTATATTCCACTGCCTTCTGAGGACTGTCTATATCGCCGTTTCCAAAAATAGGGATGTTAATACGTGCATTATTCTTCACTTTACCAATCAGTGTCCAGTCCGCTTCTCCTTTGTACATCTGGGCGCGGGTACGTCCATGAATGGCGAGGGCTTTGATGCCTACGTCCTGCAGACGTTCAGCTACTTCTTCAATATTCAACATGCCCTCATCCCAACCCAGGCGCGTTTTTACAGTAACCGGCAACGATGTGCTTTTCACCACCGCTTCAGTCAACTTTACCATTAGGTCCACGTCTTTCAATACGCCGGCTCCAGCACCTTTCAGCGCCACTTTTTTTACCGGGCAACCAAAATTGATATCCAGGAGATCTGGCTGGGTAACGTCAACAATTTTAGCCGCAAGTGCCAGGCTTTCCTCATCTCCCCCAAATATTTGTATACCTATAGGACGTTCGTAGTCAAAAATATCCAGCTTACGGCGGCTCTTGATCGCATCACGTATCAGGCCTTCACTACTGATAAACTCTGTATACATCAGGTCTGCACCATTATCTTTACAAACCGCACGAAAAGGAGGATCGCTTACGTCTTCCATTGGAGCCAGCAGAAGAGGAAAATCAGGAAGTGATATTTTATCGCCTATTGTTACCATATTTAATATTTAATTGCTGCGATATGTTGATACATATTTGCAATGTGGTGAGCCCCGGTCCATTAACTTTCAAAAAAGCCTGCACAATAACTAATCAAAACTTTTAATCTTATTTTTGCGCCTGCCTGCCTATATCGGGCAGAAGTGTTCGGGCGGGCAAAAATACACACTTTTTTAAAAATGACAGACGAAAACAGGAGTGCCTTGTTGCATGATACACAAGGAAAGGGAATGGGAGAAAAAGGCTTATCTTATTTAGCGGGCTTTTTTATGCTGATTGCTTTTGGTGTGGGAGGTATGATTTTGGGAGGATTACTGGGCATTCCGGTTGCCGCAGCAATAAGTGGCAAAAGCATTGCATTTATTACCGAAAACATTTCGAAACTGACTGGCGATCGCACCTATTTGAGAGAAATGCAGGTCATTCAGACATTTTCGGCTGTTTTTGGTTTTTTGCTACCTACCTTATTTACGGCGTCCCGCTTAAGCCGAAGCCCCATGAAACTGACTGGATTTAAAGGGGTTATAGCCGGGAAGGATTTGCTCCTGACCATTTTTATTACCATTGCCGCGCTTGCCTTAAGTGGCGCCCTGGGTTATTTTACGTATAAACTTCCTTTTCCGGTTGATTGGCGCATTGCTTTTGACAAAATGGAAAAAGGTTATGCCGAAACTGCTGCAGGTATTATTAACCTGGACTCTATCCCGGAATTGCTTATTTCTATTGTTGTGCTGGCACTGGTTCCTGCTGTTTGTGAAGAGGCATTTTTCAGGGGAGGGTTACAGAATTATTTATACCGCAATACCGGAAGGTTATGGGTAAGTGTGATTATAGTAAGTGTTATTTTTAGCGCGGTACATTTCTCAGCTTATGGTTTTCTGTCAAGATTGGCACTGGGCATTATCCTGGGTTTGTTATACCAATATAGTGGCAGGTTGTGGCTCAGCATTTTAGCTCATTTTATTAATAATGCAACAGCGGTATTGGTGATGTATGCGGCAAAAATGGATGGAAAATCAATGCAGGCGGTATTAAGTGATAAAGAAGGCAGCTATTTGGGCTTTCTGGCACTACCGGTTATAATTTTCCTTTTTGTACAGTACCGGAAGAATACCAAAACCTCACTAACTCTACCTGATGGCGTTTAACTGGTCAACATTTTGGACTCGCGCTTTTACTGCACTGATATTTGTTGCGGTAATGATGTTTGGACTATTGTATAATCAATGGAGCCTGTTTCTTTTGATTACATCGATCTATTTTGGCTGTTCCTGGGAGTATGGCCGTCTGGTTGAAAAAATAACGGGGCATCCTATTGATCCCTATATGAAATTGGGTATCGCCCTGATCGGATATCACCTGGTTCTGCTGCTCGGCGCTGGTTCCATTCGGCTGGGCGATTACAGCATCAGGGAAAACTTCAGCCTTCCTTTTTTAATTGCCGGCTTTATTTTGCTGGTTTTGGGTATTTTTAAAACAAAGATCATTTCAAAGAAAATGATCTTATGGTTATTGGGTGGTTTATTATATATGGCGGTACCATTAGGAATGCTACAAAGCTTTTCAATTCCAGGCACATACGATATTCATTTGCATGACACCTCTTATGTAATAGGGGCAAAACACCTGGTTCTATTTGTTATAGGCAGCGTATGGATCAACGATACCATGGCCTACCTGGCAGGTTCTGTAATAGGTAAAACACCGCTCAGCAAAATATCTCCTAAAAAAACCTGGGAGGGAACCATTAGCGGCATCATACTGAGCGCTGCGTTAACATGGCTGCTATTTTCTCTCATCTTCTTTCATACAATAATATGGCCGTTTGCGATTATCGGAGGAGTCATTAGTGCTATCACTGCCATTTCGGGAACATTTGGAGACCTGTTTGAATCAAAATTGAAGCGGATGGCCGGTGTGAAAGACAGTGGCCGCATTATGCCGGGGCATGGCGGTTTTCTCGACAGGTTTGACTCTGTATTATTTGCAGCTCCCGCTGTTTGGTTATTTATCAAAGTATTTTACGGTTAATAACACCGGTAGAAACCTGGTTGGTCATTGATATATGAAATATTTTACGTAAGTTTAATATGCTAAATCACTATGAACAACTCACTATTATACCAGATAGCACTCACGCTTATTCCCAATATTGGTTGTATACAAAGCCGCGCCCTCCTCGAGCATTTTGAACCTGAAGATATATTCAAAGCGCCTAAGCGACTACTTGAAAAAATAGACGGCCTGGGAGAAATAAGGATCAGGAGTATCAGGGGCTTTAATAATTTCACCGAAGCAGAAAATGAACTGGCTTTTATTGAAAAATATAAAATACAGCCGCTTTTTATACAGGATGAAGTCTATCCTAAAAGATTGTTGAACTGCTACGATGCGCCCATATTGCTGTATTACCGGGGCAATGCCAACCTGAATCAATCGAAAATTATTTCAATAGTAGGTAGCCGTACGCATACCGATTATGGAAAAGCTATTACTGAAACGCTGGTAGCATCCCTCTCGGGCGAAAATGTGCTGGTGGTGAGTGGCCTGGCCTATGGTATAGATTCCATTGCTCATAAAGCTTGTTTAAAAAATGAAATGGCAACAGTAGGTGTGCTGGCACATGGGTTAAATAAAATCTATCCCAACAGCCATAAGGAAATGGCGAAGGAGATGATAAAACAAGGAGGATTACTTACCGAGTTCAGGCATACAGCATTGCCAGACCGGCATAATTTCCCCAGTCGTAACCGTATTGTAGCGGGTATGGCCGATGCAACTATAGTGATAGAAACAGATATCAAGGGTGGCAGTATGATTACTGCCGAGCTGGCTAATGGTTATAATAAAGATGTATTTGCAATACCTGGTAAGGTAACAGATAAGAAAAGCAGCGGGTCCAATCATCTTATTAAAAATAACAAAGCGATATTATTAACTGATGCCTCACAATTATTGGAAACGATGGGGTGGACCAGTACCAGGAAGCCGGAGCCGCCGGCTGCAAAGGAATTATTTATCAGTCTCACGCCCGAAGAAAAAGTAATCATTGGCCTGATCAATGAAAAGGGAGTAGCCAGTATTGATGATATTAACCTGCAAAGTGGCTTAAATAGCAGTATGGTTGCCGTAAGCATCTTAAACCTCGAAATGAAAAATGTAATTCAGGGTATGCCAGGTAAAATGTATAGGTTATATTAAAAAAATAACCGCCCTGGGTGGGCGGCTATCATTAACTTTTATAAGGTTTAATAGTTAAGTTCTTGCTTAAATAGCTTCGGAGCGAATATTCTCGGCTTTAATGTTTGCGTAGTCTTCGATTTCATCTGCAGTATGCTCAAACTTACCCGCAACACTATCAATAAAATCTGCAAATTGGTTTTTCAGGTCATTGCCTTTATCACTAATTCTTCTGCGCGTGTAAGTTCCTTTATCCGGAGCATATAAAACGCCCACTATCAGTCCAAGGGCAAAACCTGTAAGTAGTTTATTCATAAAATGTTATTTTTCAGTGATTAAAATTCAAATATAGTTACATCAAATTTTTTGCCAAAACCCCGTTTATTAAAATTTATTTAAAAAGTTAATCCCGGTAGGAGCGCCCCGTCAGCTCCAGGAATAATCCTTCAAGCCCCTCCTGCCGGTGTTGTTGCAGCAGGTTGGTTAAACTGTCTTTTACAATAATAGCCCCCTGGTCGAAAAGCGCAACCGAATTACACAGGTCTTCGGCCTCGTTTAACTGGTGTGAAGTGTACACTAGGGTGGTCCCCGCTTTATTGATTTCTTTCAAAAAATCAATAATAGCATTTCTCGATTGTACGTCTACTCCTACCGTCGGCTCGTCTAAAAACAATATTCTGGGATTGTGCATGACACCGATAGCGAGGTTAACCCTCCGCTTCATCCCTCCAGAAAAGGTTTTAACCGGTTTATTGGCCACCGAGGTTAAGCCCATTACCTGCAGCAATTCTTTGGTTTTTTGGCGGGTAGTAGCTTTATCCAAACCGTACCAGGCCCCAAAAAATTCCATATTTTCCTCCGGACTCAGATCATCATAAAAGGAAAAATCCTGTGGTACGAGCCCGATCATTTTTTTTACTTCCTCTTTTTCTGAACCAATTTCCTTCCCGAAAATTCTAATATTTCCTTCTTTGTAGGGAAGTAAGCCCGTAATCAGGCTCATTAATGTAGTTTTCCCGGCGCCGTTGGGACCGAAAATACCAAACCGCTCACCCGGGTCAATTTGCAGGCTCAATGCCTCTATCAACGATGACTGGTCTTTGTATTTAAAAGAAAGATTTTCTATAAGTACTGCGTTCATGCTGCCACGAAAGTAAAAAAACCTGTTTAAATGCCATCCATCTATTGTTTTGTCTTTTCATCCCATTAATTCGCTTACAGAAAACTATAATCATTAAATTTAGCATCACATTTTACCCTAATCAATATTCATTTTAATGAAGAAACTATTTTTAACGCTTTTACTGGGTGGCGTATTATGCCAGACAGCAAAGCTCCAAAACAACTACCAGTGGAAAGAAACCCAATCTGCGAACGGGTACGCCTATAAATATGTATCCAACGACCCCATGGGCGTGCGCATTTATACGCTGTCGAACGGGCTTACCGTTATGTTAAGTCCTAACAAGAAAGAGCCCCGCATTGCTTACCGCCTGGCGGTAAGGGCCGGTAGTAATACCGATCCTAAAGATCATACAGGGCTGGCACACTACCTGGAGCACCTGCTTTTTAAAGGAACTGACAAGTATGGTAGTCTTGACTGGGCCAAAGAGAAACCCAAGCTTGATTCTATCGATGCACTTTATGAAGTGTATGGTAAAACCACAGACCCTGAAAAAAGAAAGGAGATCTATAAACAGATTGATGCTGTATCGGGGCGTGCCTCTCAATATTCTATTGCCAACGAATACGATAAAATGATGACGGCGATGGGAGCACAGTCCACCAACGCCCATACCTGGGTGGAAGAAACGGTGTACGAGGAAGATATTCCTGCTAATGCCGTGGACAAATTTCTGGCAGTGCAGGCAGAAAGATTCCGCAACCCTATTTTACGTATTTTCCATACCGAGCTGGAAGCCGTGTATGAGGAAAAGAACCGTTCTATGGATAACGATGGATGGAAAGTACTCGAAACTACCTATCGTAACCTGTTCCCAACCCATAATTATGGTCAGCAAACAACAATCGGTACCATTGAGCACTTAAAGAACCCCTCCCTTACAGCAATCAGGGACTATTATCACAAGTACTATGTACCCAATAATATGGCTGTGATCATGGCTGGTGATTTCGATCCGGATGTACTGGTGAAAAAGATTGACGCCGCTTTCAGCTACATGAAGCCTAAAGCCGTAGCAGAATATAATCCGGCTCCTGAGCAACCCATCACCAGCCCGGTTATATCGGAAGTATACGGTCCGAGTGCAGAAAATATAACAATCGCATTCAGAAGCGGAGCCGAAACATCGAAAGACAAGCTGATGCTGAACGTAATAGATGGCATTTTCGCTAACGGTAAAGCGGGTTTATTAGATTTGAACCTGAATAAACAACAAAAAGTGCTTTCTGCCGGGTCTACCCTTTCTCAATACAAAGATTATGGCATCTTCGAGTTAAAAGCTTCTCCCAAGCAAGGGCAAACCCTTGATGATGTAAAAGCGCTTTTATTGGGCCAGGTTGAGGAGTTAAAGAAGGGTAACTTCGATGACAAACTCATTAAAGCTATTGCGGCTAATTATAAATTATCCAAGCTGAGCTCCCAGGATAATAATACGGTGCGTGTAAATACCATGGTAGACAATTTCATTAAAACAAAGGCGGCAACCTGGCAGGATGATGTTGCTTTCCTGGATGCCATGGGCAATGTAACGAAGGCAGAAGTACTGGCATTCGCCAACCAGTTCTTTAAAGACAACAACTACACAGTTGTTTATAAAAGAAAAGGTGAAGATAAAAGCATTACAAAGGTTGATAAGCCAGCCATCACTCCCGTTGAAACTAATGCAGGCAAGGAGTCGCCTTTTGTAAAAAACATCAATGCGATGCCATTGGCGGCAATTAAACCTGTTTGGCTGGATTACAATACAGCCATTCAGAAAGGCAAGATAGATAATGCTGAAGTGATGCAGGTAGCCAACAAACAAAATGGCTTGTTCAATTTGAATTTCAGGTATGAAATGGGTAAATGGAATAATAAAAAGCTGCCTTTTGCCCTTGAATACCTGCAATACCTGGGAACTGATAAATATACTTCAGAAGAGATCAGTAAAGCATTTTATCAGTTAGCTGCCAGCTTTTCCGCCAGTGCAGGTAACGAAGAGAGTAGTATTTCATTAAACGGTTTGAACGAGAATTTTTCGCAGGCGCTGGAACTGTTAGAGCACCTGTTGCGCAATTGCAAACCCGACGCTGCTGCGCTCGAAGGATTGAAGAACCGGATGCTGAAAGCACGTGCTAATGCGAAAGCCAATAAAGGCGCTATTATGCAGGGACTGGTTAACCAGGCTACCTACGGCTCAAAAAATCCATTCAACTATAATTTAAGCGATGCAGAATTGAATGCAATAACTGCCGAGGAGTTGGTAACTATCATTCACAGTATGCCTTCATTTAAGCACCAGGTGCTTTATTATGGTCCGCTGAGCCCTGCGGCTTTGAATGCGGCTGTTAAAAAAGTGCATAAAACACCTGCAAGCTGGGCGGCAATACCGGCAGCAGAGAAGTTTACAAGGGCCGTGCAAGACGAAAATAAAGTATTCTTTAGCCACTATGATATGGTTCAGGCAGAAATGAGCTGGGCCAGGAACCTGGCGCCATATGACTTTAAAAAAGAAGCCGTGGTAGATGTGTTTAATAATTACTTTGGCGGCGGTATGGGCTCCCTGGTTTTCCAAACTATCCGGGAATCAAAAGCACTGGCCTACTCTACTTACGCATTTGTAGGTACGCCTGCCAAGAAAACAGATGCCTTCTCTTTCATCGGATATGTAGGCAGCCAGGCAGATAAATTACCCGAAGCAGTAACTGCGATGAACGAGCTGATCAATGTATTACCCGACAGGGCTAATGCGTTTGAACAGGCAAAGGGCAGCTTATTGAAAGACCTGGAAACAGACCGCGTTGAAAAAATGGGCATTATTTACAGCTATATTGCGAATCAGAAAAAAGGTTTAACCGGTGATCCGCGTAAAGCAAAATATGACCAGGTGAAGGCTATGAGTTTTAAAGACATCCAGTCTTTACACAACCAGGAGCTTTCGGGCAAAAAGTATAGCTATACTATTATCGGGAACGAAAAAAATATCAAGCAGGAAGATCTCTCCAAATATGGTGCATTAAAAGTACTGAACCTGGAAGAGCTGTTTGGATATTAATATAATTGTTATTGATTCAAAAATCCTCCCTGCCAGCCGGTAGGGAGGATTTTTCTTTAATACAATGAGCAAATAAAAAAGGCGAAAGAATTACTTCCTCCGCCTTTCGATATGATTTATTTTAATGATCTTATACAGCTGTCAATAATGCGTACATATAGCTGAACCTGGAACTTTCAGGAACCAGCAAAAATACTTTGTCGCCCTTTTTCAGTTTGCCGCTGTTTAATAATTCGTCCACCATAAAGTATACCGAAGCAGCTCCTACATTACCAACATAGCTCAGGTTCACAAACCATTTTTCATAAGGAATGGTATGGCCTAATTTAATATGCTCTTCATAAATTTTATCTTTAAAGAAATTGCTGCTCATGTGCGGGCAGTACCAGGTAATATCATCAGGATTTAAACCTCTTCTTTCAAAAAGCTCAGGCAGTGGTTTGCCTCCTAACGGAACAATATTGGGGCTTAACAGCTTAACATCCTGCTTGATGCTCATGATAGATTTTTCGTTCAGCTCTTCATGACTAAATTCCAGGTAGCTTTTCAATGTGCCATCTTCAAGCTTTTCTGCACCACAGTACATGCAGCTTTCCATGTCATCGGCATAAGAAATGCCTTCTACCCATTCTACTTTCAGACTCAAGCCTTCCGTATTAGGTTTATTACTCAGCAAAAAGGCAGACGCACCATCGGATAGCATCCAACGCAAAAATTCTTTATCAAAGCTTATATAAGGGTTCTGCTCCAGCTCTTCTAATTTATGCACTTCATCTTCAAACTGGTTGGCTACCAGTGAGGCAGAGAATCTTTCGGATCCGGTAGCCACAGCAGTATCGGCATCCCCGGTTTTTACCGCCATATATGCATATTTAAACGCGTGCATACCGGCGCAGCAAACACCACTCGGAGATACAACCTCTAACTTGCCTAACTCAGGCAGCCAGCCATGCGTCATCACACCATGCGAGGGCATGATCTGATCCGGCGAAGAAGTGCCGCAGGAAAGCACATCCACATTCCTGATTCCTTCCGGGTCACTTTTAAATAGTTCTTTTATTGCCTCCGCTGTTAATTGCGCATTGGTATGTGTGGCTTTCCCACCTTTTTCCAGTGCATAATAGCGGTTGGTAATACCATTGTTTCTTAAAACAATTCTGCGCGACTTAGATGGCTTGCCATTAATATAGCCAAGGTATTCCTCCATCTCATCGTTACTCACCGGATTATTAGGAAAATAATGTGAGGTACGGTTAATATAAACTTCGTTCAATGACATAATTTTTGGTCCTTTTTTAGAGCCCGGCTGACGAAAATAAGTTATCGCTTTGCCAGGCCCGCCTGTACCATTCGGGCAGGCTCGTTTTATCGTTCTGGTCTAATTCGTTTACCTGTATCAGGAAATCAACTTTCAACCTACTTATCAGATACGTTCTCTATACTCTACGCCCTTGTAATACTGCATTTGTCTCCTGATCTTCTTCTGCGAAAAGGGCCGGAAAAGTACAAAATCTACAGCTAAAATAATGGGAGATGCTACCAAAAGCGCAACGGCAAGATAATATTTATATACTACAAGTATATTTTTCCTTTTTTGAGGAAACTTATTAATCAGATCCACCCATTTCTGAAATATTTTACCTGCTTTTCTTTCAATAAACATCAGCGAATATTTCACGGGTGTCGCTCCTATCTGGCTTAAATCCTGTTGAAGCCCTTCCCAGTTATTTAAACGTAAATAATTGTTCACCACGTTTCCAAATTTGGAAGCCCCGCTAATATCTTTTTCTGATACACCGGGTTTGGGAAATATGCCCCATTTTCTATCCTTTCTTCCGGTTCCCAACCAATGAAATATAGTAAAATAGCTTAAATGATTCAGATGCCTGTCTACCAATGCAATATTGCCTACCAGCCTTGCTCCCGCTGCCTGCAACAGTTTTTTGTTCTTTTCCTGCGCATTGATCCACATGTTCCGGCACCCGCTGATCGTAATTACCGGTGTGCCCTTAATCAGCGCTTTGAATTTTTCATCCTGCAAAATAGAGCTGAAAGGAATGCTGGGTGAAAGATTCCAGGGCTGCCAGCCCAATATTACCAGGTCATATCGCTCCAATTTTGTTTGCCAGGGCTCCAGCGTTGTTGGAATAATATTTACTGATTCAGGTACTGTATCAAAAAAAACAGGTACCGACCAGGGAAAGGGAAACTGATGAACCGTTTTTATTTGCAGGTATTCTACCTCACTGCCGTCTGTAACAACGGGTCGCAAAAAGCTCTCTACAATGGCCCTTGTTTGTCCTGATTGTGAAAAATATACGGCTAAAATTTTCTTTCCCATAAATATTACTATTGCAGCCCCTTAAGTGCTTTAGATGTTTTACTATATGATAAAACGGCTTTCTGTACGGTCTCGGGAAAAGATTTATAAGAAGCTTTTACAAGCCGGGCGTCGTCAGCGATATTATTATTATATCCCACTATTTTGGGGGCATTTTCCTGTATCATCAAGCGTAAAAATCTAAACTCGGGATTCTTTGCTTCCCGGCTAATCGCTGCTTCCAGTAGTTTATGTCCCTGCTTAAACATGGAAAGTTTTTGCCCGGGTGTTTTCTGGGAGCCTGATTTTCGCATCAGCAACGCTCCCTGGAAAGCGTTCTTGTCGTTACCCGTTAATGTATTGATCTCCTCCAGCTGCTTATTCCAAACCGCGGCGCTACTGGATGCCATTGCAGTATAAAAAGCCTGCTTGCCAGATCCCGTTTGAGCATGCGCTGCAAAAGACATTATTGCAAAAGCAATAAGACAACCGATTATTAGTTTCATTTGTACCCTCATATAGAAGTCTGCAAATTTATAGAATATACCCTTTTTACACTGAATAAAGTGAAACAATACATTTTATGTTTACTTCGGTATTATTTTTGTCGAACCATTATTAACATAATGCCCTCTAAATACTATCATTTGAAATGAAGTCTTTAGATATTTTCCACTTTAAAAGACTTTATAATGATCAAGATGAAAAAAATCGTTTTGGTGGTTGCTTTGTTGTACTGCCAAATTTTAGTTAATGCGCAAAGCGGTTATAAACAGGCAATTGGCCTAAGGTTTACGTCTCATACCACATTTGATGTGGTGGCATTGTCTTACAAAACATTTGTTTCAGATCACAGCGCATTAGAATTGAACCTGGGTTATGGTGGAAAGAACTACATAGTGCCCAATACAGGAGGAACCACCAGCTATTCTCCCGGTTACAGTGTATCGGGCTCTTACCAATACCATGAATTAATTGAAACTGCTACAAATGAAAACTTACACTGGTTTGCAGGTGGCGGTCTTAATTTCTTCAATATATCCTCGAAAAACAACGGATATAATGGGTTTGGAACCGGCATATTTGGTACTGCAGGCATTGATTATAAGTTTAAAACATCGCCTATAAATGTAACAGCAGACTGGAGACCTACTGTTTATATTTCTGCTCCTTCAGCATTTTTACCTATACAGATAGGTACATTGGGTTTGGCCGTGAGATATAGTTTTTAAATAGCTTTAAGTCATAGCCTCAATGCGTTGAACGGACATGTGATCATTGCTCCAGATGCTTTTTAAATGCCTGTACATAAGAACGGGCTACTGTAACGGGCATTAGTTGGGGATGTAAGATTAATTGGTAGCCCGCCGCATTACCTTGAATTTGCTGCACCTTATCAATATTGACGACATAAGAACGGTGGCACCTGAAAAAAGAACTGTAGATGGTGTTGTGTTCGGTGAATTCATGAATGGTACAACGGAATATTTCCGTTTTCAGCTCCTCCTTATCCAGCCAAAAAACATGCAGGTTATTTCCTTTAGATTCGGCATATAAAAAAGCAGGTACGGGAATCCGGATTCCGGGCTTGGTCAAAATCAGGAATAAAAGGTTATCCTCAGGCTTGGCAAACAACGGGGGAGGCTCTGCCTGCACTGCTTTCAGCTGCAGGTTCATTAACTCCGCCTGCTTTAAGCTCTCCCGAAGGTAACGGCTATGCTTAAAAACAGTAACAATAGCATAGGGTAAAATACCTATGGCGAATGCTAAAAAGATGGCCCGCGTGTAGCCTTGCCTGGCTGATGCTTCAGCATAGCTGTTTATCAGCCATAATCCTACACCAATACTCATTAACTGGTAGAACAGTACCAGGAGATCTTTGCCTAATGTCCAGTTTTTAAACCAGGAAGGCAATAATAAAAGCCACAAACTATTTATACTCATAACAATTGTGGCGCCCGACGCATAGATCAAGGCAGTAAGAAAAGTGTTGCCTTCTATATTTTGGTGACCTATATTGAAGGGTTGCAAAAAGCTTAGTATTAAAAATACCACAATACTGATGGCCGCCACGGTTTTAAAATACCCTGAAAAATTAGGGTAACCCGGATGCGGTTGCTTTAATATGGCGATTATTTTTTGAAACAAACCAGGAGCGATTATTGTCAATCGGTTAAGTAATCCTTTCGAATTTCCTGCAATATAGTGTATGCCCGTCACTCAAAAGTTGCAGAGCAAAACAAGCAATTGCTATCTGTCACAAAAGCATTGTTTTTTGTCACTATACCTCGTAAGATGTTAAAAATCAGTTTATTATTGTTTGGTGATTTGAATGCTTTTAACTACTAAAACTTAAAAATACCAATGAAAAAGATATTACTGGGAGCGCTTACAGCAGCAATAACAGTTGGATGCAATAAAACCGAAAGTATAAAAACAGATAAGGCAAATATTTTGGGCGCTTGGAAGGTTGACTCTTCTATTTACCAGGCGTACGAGAATAACAAGTTGGTTAAAGAAGAAATAGACGGGAACGACGGTTCGGAAGAAGAAACCTTTTATTTTTTGGATAATGGCACTTTTAAGTACTACTATGTAAGTTTTGAAATTCGCGGAAAAAGTGATACCCTGGAAATCATACCGGGTCGTTATTCTTTCAATGGCGCTACCAATGAACTGTTTATGGAAGATGCTACCAACCGGGAAATATATAAAGTTCTTTCGCTTACTAATAAAAATCTGGTGTATAGCATCGAAAAACAAAACCCTAAAAATCCTGGTCTGCCGGGGATAAACACGGAAACGATCTCCTTATATGCATCCAGGCTCCGGTAATTTCCTTCACATTGCCGTTTATGAAAAAAATAGAAGTGTCGCAAACCAGTAATGCTGACGCTACCCTAAAATCTATTATTACAAGATACTAAACAACCTAGAATGAAAAAGCTATCATCCCGGGCGATATTGCTTATGTATTTATGTGTTTCAATCAACGGATGGTCTCAAACCGGCACCAGGTCTTACGGGAAGGCCATCGGCGGACGTTTAGGTTTCGTAGGGAAGCACCAAGCGGCTTCCGATATTGATTTTGCTGCAGTTTCCTACAAAAGATTTTTTAGCGCTAAAAGCGCAATTGAAGCTAACCTGGGTTGGGGCGCCCGCAGCGATTATCCTCAATCCACACATCATATTAGCTTTTCTGCAAATTACCAACTCCATTTCCCCATCGGCGAAACCGGCCTGAGACCCTTTATTGGCGGGGGCGCTGCTGCAATTTATGCTACCCGCAGGCAAATACGCTACGGTACCGCGGTAGGCCGGCTTTTTCCCGCCTTTTACCCGATACTTGGAATAGATTATAAATCCGGGCGTAATTTTAATATGAGTGTGGATGTGAGACCCATGACCAGGTTACTTGGCAAAAGAACCCAACAATTCAATTCAAACACAGATTTTGCGCCGTATGCGGGCATAAGTTTTCGAAGAAGTTTTTAATGCGTAAAGTCCATATCTGCCAGTTACATTATTTTTGATGCTTTGTGGACAACGAACCAACCATAATATCAGATCAAACATTTCGGTCTTTTTCAGACTTACGGGTATGCGTAATCATTCCAACCTATAACAATGCGGCTACTATTGCCACTGTTATTTCTGACACTTTGCGGTATACCGGGAACATTATTGTAGTAAACGATGGGTCTACTGATAATACGGTTGATATTTTAGATAGTTTTCCCGAAATAACTGTTGAGTCTTACCTGCCCAACCGGGGTAAAGGAATGGCATTACGAACGGGGTTTGAAAAAGCTATTGCCTTAGGTTACGAATATGCGATCACTATAGATTCGGATGGACAACATTTTGCTAAAGACCTGCCGCGTTTTATTGAGCAACTTAAAACTGAAGGGCCCGCCCTGATTATGGGTGCCCGCAACATGGATACGGCAGATAACGTACCTGGAAAAAGTAGCTTTGGCAATAAGTTCAGCAATTTTTGGTATAAGGTAGAAACGGGTATTGAATTGCCTGACACGCAAACCGGTTACCGGCTGTATCCCTTAGGCCCCATCAGTAAAATGAAGTTTTTTACCCGTAAATACGAGTTTGAAATTGAAGTAATAGTAAGGCTGGCATGGGCTGGAGTAAAGGTATGCTCGGTACCCATAACTGTTTATTATCCGCCCAAAGAAGAGCGAATCAGCCATTTCAGACCGTTTAAAGACTTTACCCGTATCAGTATTGTAAACACGGTACTGGTTACCATCTGCTTTTTTTATATCTGGCCACGGAATTTTTTCAGGAAGTTTTATAAAAACAAGAACTGGAAACAGGAATTAAGGCAAATGCTGCTGAAGCCTGGTGAAACAGACATTAAAAAAGCAAATGCTATGGCGTTTGGGGGCTTCATGGGTATTATTCCGATCTGGGGCTTTCAGTTGTTGGTAGGTGTTTTTTTGGCTCACCTGTTTAAATTGAATAAAGCCCTATTCGTGCTGGCAGCACATATCAGTTTTGCGCCTATGATCCCGGTCATTGTTTTTTTTAGTTATAAAATGGGTAAGCCTTTTATGGGCAGCCGGGCGGTGGATATTTCATTGAACAAGCAGCTTACTCTTTCTAAAATAGGGCAAAACCTGGAGCAATACATATATGGCAGCCTGTTGCTTGCCCTAATTGTTGCGGTGGTTTTTTGGCTGCTTACTTTTATTTTATTAAAGGTGTACCGGAGCGCTAAAAGCTCATAATTGGGGTGGTTTCTTGGGTAGCTGCAATCTATAAGTTAACCTTGCACTTAAACCAATTACATTCAATATTTTTGCCGCTGTTTTGAGCATGCAAAATATCTTTTTAGCCATATATCACTTCTTCTACCGGAACAAAGCCGCCCTGTATACCGTATTCGTTGGTACATTGGCGTTGTTTATATTTTTTGCATTGCGGGTAAAGTTCGAGGAAGATGTATATGCGATCATTCCTAAGGATGAGAAAACAGAAAAACTCACCGAGGTATTTGGTAATTCGAAGTTTGCTGACAAGCTCGTTGTGATGGTATCGCTGAAAGACAGCAGCGCGGCAAAACCCGATCAATTAGTAAAGTATGCAGATATATTTGCTGAAGCGCTCAGGCAAAAGGCGGAACCTTTTATAAAAAATATACGATACAAAATTGATGAAGCATTTACCTATTCTCTTTTTGAAAGTATACAGCAACATTTACCGGTATTCTTAACAGAAGATGATTATAAAAAAATAGATACGCTGTTGCAGCCGGCCGAGTTAAGCAAATCCATGAGCCGCAGCAGCTCTATTCTGGGTATTCCTGCTTCCAGTCCTATTAAAAATATTGTGTTGAATGATCCTTCGGGTATTTCATTCCTGGCATTAAAAAAGCTGCAGCAATTGCAGTATGAAGATAATTTCACATTACATAACAATCATTTTGTAACAAAAGATAAAAAGACACTGCTTCTTTTCGTGGCCCCTTCTTTTGCAGCGGGCAATACGGGTAAGAATCAGCAGTTCTTCCAGATCATCGATCGGACTGTTGACAGTTTGAACAAAGCGGGTTTTGCAAATATCCAAACCCAGTATTTTGGAGGAGCCGTAGTATCGCAAAACAATGCAGCTCAGCTGCGAAGTGATACTTTACTAACACAGGGCGTTACCGTACTTTTTTTAGTAATATTCCTGGGCATATACTTTAGAAAAAAACGGGCGCCGTTATTGATATTATTGCCCGTCATCTATGGTGCCGCTTTTTCGTTAGCCGCGATCTATTTTATTAAAGGAAGTATTTCGGTAATTGCGCTGGGCACCGGATCTATTGTGCTGGGTATTGCGGTTAATTATTCTTTACACGTATTCAATCATAGCCGCCATCATCCCGATATTAAAGAAGTGATCAGGGACCTTTCCTTTCCGCTTACGATTGGTAGTATTACCACCATATTGGGCTTTCTCAGTTTGCAATACGCGGCATCAGATATGTTGAAAGACCTGGGGCTGTTTGCAGGCTTTAGTCTTATTGGCGCGGCAGTATGTTCGCTGGTATTTTTACCTCATTTTATTCGTTCCGACAAAAAAACTGTCGTAAAGGCATCCTGGCTTGATACCATTTCTTCTATCAGGATGGAGACTAATAAATGGCTGGTAGCAGGTATTATTGTTATCACGATAGTACTCTATCCTTTTGCAAAAAGAGTAGGCTTTGAGCCCGATATGATGCAGCTGAATTATATGTCGCCCAGGCTAAAACAGGCAGAGGCCAAAATGAATAGCATCAGCGGCGCGGCATTAAAGTCTGTATACATTGTAAGTGAGGGCAAAAATCTTGATGATGCTTTAGAAAAAAATGAATCATTACAAAAGCAGGTGGCCGGCCTGAAAGCAAAAGGATGGATCAATACCAGTTCTGGTGTAACCGATCTTTTTATGTCCGATAGTCTTCAGCGGTCCAGGATCAACAGGTGGAATGCGTACTGGACAAAAGAGAAAAAGCAACAGGTGCTTTCCCTTGCTGCAACACTGGCTCCTGCTTCGGGATTTACAATAGATGGCCTTGATAATTTCAAAACCTTACTGAACCGTTCTTATGAGCCGGTTACTGCTCAAAAGCTACAACCGTTACGCAACAGCTTCCTGGATGATTACATCACGGAGCAAGGCGATAAGGCTTCGGTTGTAACTTTAATTAAAGTGCCTGAACAGTATAAGCCACAGGTATTGACTGAACTGGAGAAACGTTCGGATGCTACAGTGCTGGACAGGCAGTACCTTACCTCGCGGCTTACACAAATGGTTAATGATGATTTCAATCGCATCGCGTGGATCATCTCTATTATAGTAGCCGCAATGTTGCTATTGACTTATGGACGAATAGAACTGATGTTGATGTCTTTTATCCCGATGGCAATTAGCTGGATCTGGATATTGGGTATCATGTCGGTTTGTAATATCCAGTTCAATATCGTGAATATCATTATTTCAGCTTTGATCTTTGGTTTGGGAGATGACTATAGCTTGTTTGTAATGGACGGATTGCTGAATGAATATAAAACAGGAAAGAAAAACCTGGCTTCCTATAAATCTTCTATACTGCTGTCTGCTATTACTACTGTAGCCGGCCTGGGAGTATTGATCTTTGCTAAACATCCGGCACTAAGGTCTATTGCATTTATATCGGTTACCGGCATTCTTTGCGTGGTGATCATGTCGCAGATCTTAATCCCGTTTTTCTTTTCCTTGGTGATTAAGAAAAGGATTGATAAAGGCTTTCATCCCTGGACACTCTGGAGCTGGAGCCGTTCTGTATTCTCTTTCTTCTATTTTGGTTTTGTAAGTGTATTGTTAACCATTTTAGGTTTGTTTCTGATAAAGCTTAAAATTACCGGGCATAAAAGAGGCAAGTTCATTTACCATTACCTGCTATCCAAATTCTGCATGTCTGTATTATACATTATGGGGAATTTCAAAAAGCGGCAGATCAACCCCCAGGCAGAGAACTTCGATCAGCCAGCTGTGGTAATTGCCAATCACCAGTCCTTCCTGGACATACTACAAATGGCCATGTTAAACCCGCGTTTGATCTTATTAACTAATCGTTGGGTTTGGAACTCCCCGGTTTTTGGATGGGCTATTAAAATGGCAGACTTTTATCCCGTTGCTAACGGCGTAGAAAACAGTGTGGAACTACTGAATACACAAGTACAACAAGGGTATTCTATATCGGTGTTTCCTGAAGGCACGCGGACATCTCAACCACCTATGAAGCGTTTTCATAAGGGCGCATTTTACTTAGCAGAACAATTGAAGCTGGATATTGTACCGGTATTATTTCATGGGTTAGGCTATACCATGACCAAGGGAGACTTTTTGCTGAAGAATGGGCCCATAACCGCAAAATATTTGCCCAGGATCAAAGCGGATGACGAACGCTGGGGCAACACTTACCAGGAAAGGACTAAAAATATTTCCAGGTATTTTAAAGAGCAGCATGAGGCGTTAACAAAAGAACTGGAGCAGCCGGCTTACTTTAAAGAGCATCTGTTTTTTAATTATATCTATAAAGGACCGGTGCTGGAATGGTACCTGAAAATAAAGCTGAAGCTGGAAAATTATTACCAGCCCTTTCACGAACTATTGCCTTCTGAAGGCCGGTTTTTAGATCTGGGATGTGGCTATGGGTTTATGTGCTACACCCTGCATTGGGCCAGCCAGGGCAAGAGAGCCTTTACCGGAGTGGATTATGATGAAGATAAAATAGCTACGGCACAGCATTGTTTTAGCAGGACAGCAGCACTTCAGTTTGTACAAGGGGATATATCGGCCTATCCATTGGGGACATTTAATGGTATTATCATTAGCGATGTGCTACACTACCTACAGCCTGTGGCACAGGAGCAGGTAATTGAGCGGGCAATCGATAGCCTGTTGCCTGGCGGTATGCTGATCATCCGGGACGGAGATGCCGACCTGAAAGAAAAACACAGGGGGACAAAATTCACAGAACTGTTGTCTACAAAAATATTCTCCTTCAATAAAACTACAAATCAGCTTCATTTTCTTTCGGGTAAAATGATTGAAGCGCTTGCTATAAAAAAAGAAGTGACTTTGCAAAGAATAGATCAAACAAAATACACTTCTAATGTTATATGGGTTGTCAGGAAATAGCTTAAAGCACTCCAAAGAATGTCCGCTCAAAGCTCAATTGTATGCTGCTACGCGCCATCCGGTTCATATCGCTGCCTAATTGAAAACGGTAACCCAGGTTAAGTTTGGAGTTACTGTTGAAAATAAACTGCACTCCAGGGGCCATATCGATATAATACCTTTTCGTATCCAATGTTTGCTGCACCAGTATTTCGGTATAGATATTAAAATTAGTCTGCTGGTAATCTTCATATTTCCGCGGGAATAACAAATAGCCGGCGGATAAAGAATAGTTCATCGCCTGGTAAGGCAGGTTCAAGGGAGCTTCATCAAATCTTGATTTGTCTAAAACCTGCACATGGCTCACGGTGCCACTTATGGCTAATTTATTGATCAGCTGTGTAGCTATTACTCCTGCTTCTGCACCTGTTTTATCGCCCGTTAAAGCAATTTCATCATACCTGAAGGGGGCTTTGCTGACGGAAGCATCTGCAAATGCCGCCATTCGGAAATGACGATGTGCTTCATCTTTCGATAAGAACCTGTATTTACCGTATAAAGATGCCGACTCAAATTTAAAGGCATCGGTATGCATACTGGCAAATGTTCCCGACGCTCTTAGCATAAAATTTTTTGAGAGTCCCATATACACTTCGGGTCTGTAACGTTGCACCACTCCCTCACTACCCCGGCGCATACCTTCAGCATAATTCGCGCTCAGCTTTGCGCTGATTGATTTAGCAGGGATATTGGAAGCGGGTTCGGTATAAATGTATAACTCCTGCGCTGTTGCCCACGTTGCATGTAGTAAAAACATGCACAAAATAATATATCTCACTTGTTTAATTTTAAGGTTCAAAATCATGGATGACTATTGCCCATATAAAGGCCACAACGCTAACCCGTGGTAGTGAAGACACTACCACCGGCATTATATTGAAGTGCTTTGTTTGTTATAATAAGACTACTATCCGGGTCGTAATGAAACCGGTATGTAACGGAGACAGGCCCGTTAAATCGTAGTATGATAGATCCGCTCTCCCTGTGCTACATCGCTGCAGCAATGAGACGCTTTTCCTGTGTTGATGCAATCTTTTTTGGTAGCAGCCTTTATTGCTTTAAAGGTCTTATCGCTCACGAAATTTTTATCAACAATGGTGATGGTTTGCTCGCCATTCAACACCTGGTCTTTAACATTCACAAAGTGAAAATTGGCGTTGCCTATTTTGTGGTGCTTGTCGTTTTCCACCTTCAGGTTATTAAAATCGCCGGTCAGTTTTAAGCTGCCTACCGAAAACCCGGCTTCTTCAACTGCTTTACGAATCTGGTCTACGTTTACCTCACTGCCTTGCTTGAATTGGATATTAAAAGCTGTATTCTTTATGTCCGACTTTACCGATTCAACAAAACCTACTTTTTGAAGTGATTTATTAATGGCGTTGCTACATAAGGCGCAGGTAAGCCCATTGGCCTGTAAGGTTGCTTTTGAGAATTGTGCATTAGCCTGCATAGCGCCTACGGCGATGATCAGGAAAAAAATCATTTTTTTCATTGTTCAAATATTTTAATATACATGGATTGGTATAAGGCTGCAATACTTCCCGGTAGAACAGTGGTTCAACCCGGGAAATACCCGCCTGTGTATACCCAATAATGATAGTGAATAGAATAGTGTTAATGTCATTAATTAAGAAGCCCTGTTGCGTTTCCCATTGGCAAATCCTGAGATACGAAGGATACAATCTTAAACTAATGACATTATGCTCTGCTTATGATTTTTTGCAGCAGTCTTTAGCCGGAGATTCTTTGCAACAAGCCTGTTCTGCCGGGTTGCTGCAACAGTCCGTTTTTTCTTTGGCGCTTAGTGCCTTTCTTTCATACTGGCAACATCCGTGCAGTTTATTATACGCCTCATCAGAAGCCTTGGCTCCTGCGTTATCATAACCGGCTTCAGCTATCTTCTGCTGAATTTTTGAAGTACTTGTATTGTTAGCGAATTTAACGGTCAGCTTTTTAGAGTCTGCATTCCATGCGGCATAAGATGCACCTGCTGATTTTGCGGCTTTCTCAATGTTCGATTTGCACATACCACAATTACCCGAAACATCAAAAGTCTCGGTTTTTTTAGATTGAGCTACGGCATCATTATTTGAAACTATGGTAAAAAGACATGCTAATAGAAATATTTGTAATGTTTTCATTGTATAAAATTTTGATTTTAAAATAGAATAATAAGGATCATCGCTACCTGCGAGGTATTGACTAAACACAGCGATCCCGGTTACACTTTAGGGTGTATGGGAATAATTATCCTATATTCTGAAAACATTATTGGCCAGATAAAGATCGTTATCCGGCAAAGGCGGTGAATGACTTTGATTATCTAAATGGTTGTTACCATTTAAAAGGGTGGTCAGCAAAAAGTCGGTTATTATTACCGGCATCTCATTCAGGGCCGGAAGATTATAGACGTATAAAGGAGCTTTATTATGATCAGTATCTCCTTTCACCAGTGTTTCCTGGTCATTGCAGCAGCTATGCTGCTCTTTTTCCATTCCACACTTACCGCATTTTTTTTCTTCAGCAGCGAAAAGACTAACTGATGCCAAACGGTCCATACAGTAATGCGATACTGCAACCACTCCCGTGGTCATCAGCATATAGCATGAAAGTAATATGAACAGTGTAACTTTTTTCATCTGCAACGCAAAGGTACTAACATTCCTTTTCCGTTTTTGTTAAAAAACAATTTGTTTTCTACGAATTTTGCATGTTCGATGGCAAGCGGTAAACAATATGATGTAGTTATAATTGGAAGTGGCCTGGGTGGTTTACTCTGTGCTAACCTATTGGCTATGCGTGGACTAAAGGTCTGTTTGCTGGAGAAGAACAAGCAATTTGGTGGTAACCTGCAAACTTTTTCCCGCGATAAGCAGGTTTTTGATACGGGCGTGCATTATATCGGAGGGCTTGATAAAGGTCAGACGCTTCACCAGGTATTTAAGTATGTGGGGTTAATGGCACATTTGAAGCTGGAAAAAATGGAGGAATGCTTCGACCGGATACTAATCGAAGGAGATCGGCAGGTGTATGCTCAGGCGCAGGGATATGAAGCTTTCCAAAATAACCTCGTTAAGGCTTTTCCCGAAGAAAGGGAGGGCATTATCGCCTACTGCCAGAAGATTAAAGAAGTGTGTAATTCCTTTCCTTTATATAATCTTACATTAAAACCTCAAACCGCTGAGTTATATAGAGGCAATAATGAAAGTGCTGCGTCGGTAATTGCATCCTTTACACAAAATGAAAAGTTGCAGGCAGTATTGGCGGGTAATAATCTTTTATATGCCGGAGATATCAATACAACACCTTTTCATGTTCATGCGTTAATTGTTAATAGCTATATCGAAAGCAGTTGGAAATGTATTGGAGGCGGATCGCAAATAGCGAAAATACTGGTGGCTTCTATCCGGAAAAATGGTGGGGAGATCCTTAGGAACATGGCGGTAACATCAATTATGGAGGAAGAAGGTAAAGTAACTCATGTGCTTACTGAAGACGGTCAAAAGGTTGAGGGCGAGTATTTTATTTCGAATATGCATCCGGCAGCTACGTTGGCGATCACGCAATCGGTCTTACTAAAAGGTCTGTACAAAAAAAGAATTACGGGACTCAGGCAAAGTGTTTCTTCTTTCTCTCTTCATATTGTGCTTAAAAAAAAGACCGTTCCCTATGAGAAGTGTAATTACTATTTTCACAAAGAGGGGCAGGTGTGGCAACTGAATCATTACAAAAAAGACAACTGGCCGCTGGGTTATGGCCTGTATTTTACAGAGGATAAACTGCATCCGGGTTTTTCAGCTACCATTTCAGTACTTACGCCGATGCGATATGAGGACGTAAGTAAGTGGGCAGATACCTATAACAGGGTGGGTAAGGAAAGTAGCAGGGGTATTGCTTATGAACAATTTAAAGAAGACAGGGCACAGGTGTTATTGGGTTTGATAGCAGAGCGTTTTCCTTTGATAATAGCACATATTAAAAGTTATTATACATCTACACCGCTTACGAACAGGGATTATATCGGCGATGCAGAAGGCAGCATGTATGGTATTCAAAAAGACTATCATGATCCATTACAAACGATGATCAGCCCGAGAACAAAAATTCCTAACCTGTTTTTAACAGGGCAAAATTTAAATTTGCATGGCATTTTAGGCACTTCGCTTAGTGCAGTGTTAACCTGTGTTATGTTAACAGGAGATGAGGGACTGGTGGACAGGATAAGGGAAGCATGATGGAATGTAGGATGTGTGATGTACCATGTACGATGTAAAATGTACGATGTACGATGTACGGAGTGCAATAGTATTAAAGAGTTATTAAAAGCAAATGAGCAAAAGATTCTGGAGAAGGTTTTTACGGGTGATAGGAGTGATGGTATTGCTCTTTGGATTATTGTTTGCCTACCTGGCCTGGGTTTCAAAGATCAACCCGCCAAAGGTCAGCGATTTATCTGCTTTGCAATTGCAACGGGAAGAGCCGGATACGGGTTTATATACTATCAAAAACAGTTGGTTCCGGAAAAGCAATTCCGGTTTGTATGAAATGTATGTAGAAGGAAGTCCGTATGAGCTGGGTACTGTCAATGGTAAACTAAGCGAAGAATTGGTTAAGAAGCAGGAGGACTATTTCAGTGAGCAGATCAATAAAATGATCCCTTCAAAATCGTACCTGCATTTTTTAAAATACTTTATCGGTTGGTTCAACCGCAATCTGCCTGAGAATGTAACGGATGAGTATAAGCAGGAGATCTATGGTGTATCCCAATCGGCATCAGATGGTTATACTTATATTGGTACTAAGTACTCCCGTATTTTAAATTATCACTCGGCGCACGATATTGGCCATGCCTTACAAAACATGATGTTGGTGGGTTGTACTTCCTTTGGTACATGGGGTAATGCTTCGCAGGACAGCACCATGATCATTGGCCGCAATTTTGATTTTTGGGTGGGCGATAATTTTGCTAAGAATAAAATAGTGGAATTTGTAAACCCTTCGTCGGGGTATAAATTTATGAGTGTTACCTGGGGCGGCTTTGTGGGTGTGGTATCGGGCATGAATGAAAAAGGATTGACCGTTACCATTAATGCAGCTAAGAGTAGTATTCCCAGTGGATCAGCAACCCCGGTAAGCCTGGTGGTCCGGGAAATTGTTCAGTATGCAAAGAATATAAAAGAAGCAATTGCTATTGCGCAGAAACGAAAGATGTTTGTAAGTGAGTCTTTTTTGGTAGGCTCTGCAATGGATAATAAAGCCGTGGTTATTGAAAAAACGCCCGACTCTTTTTCTATTTACGATCCTAATAAGAATGAAATCTTATGCACCAACCATTTCCAGAGCAGCGATTTCTGGAACAGCGAACCTAATGTGGAGCAAAGGCAAAACAGCGCATCGGTATATCGTTACCAGCGGCTTACACAGCTGCTTCAGCAAAACGGTCCTAACACGGTTCAAAAAACCATCAACATTTTACGCGATTACAAGGGCGTTAACAATGCTGATATTGGATTGGGTAATGAAAAAGCAGTGAACCAGTTTATTGCTCATCATGCTATTGTATTTGAGCCGCAGCAATTAAAGGTATGGGTTTCTACCTCTCCCTGGCAAATGGGGCAATTTGTATGTTACGACCTGAATAAAGTATTTGCTCTTAAGGGTATGAAGAATAACCGTGAAATATATGAAGCGGATCTCAATATTAAAGCAGATAGCTTTATTTATACGCCCACTTTTAAACGGTTTGAACAATTCAGGATGAACAAACAATTAGCAATGGATGGCGCTACGATCATACCGGATAGCCTCGTTGCTGAAAATCCCAATTACTATAATAGTTATGTAGCCGCCGGGGATTATTACTTCAAAAAGAAGGAGTATACAAAAGCCTTGCCTTATTATCAAAAAGCGCTAACACTCGAGATAGCAACTGTCGGAGAGAAGGATCATATTGAAAGCCGGATCAAAAAAATACAGGATAGTAAATAGCACCCATGTAAAATTGACCGGGCGCTATTTAATCTGATTTCTTATTTTGGATAAACACTGGCAATAAAGGATTTATCAGTCGGAGATAAAACGGTATTCCATCCCACTGAAAAATCACCAATAGTTAATTCCTCTTCTACCGGGTAATGCATGATAGAAGCCTGGTCGTAAGCACTAAAGTTGGTTTGAGATGTGGAATACTTTTGGAACAAATTAACATCCACTTGTTGGGTAGTCCAGCCTTGCGTTTGCTTGTAATAATCATATACGGCAGGTTTATCCCATGGAATATCTGCCAACGGATGTTGGTGTTCATGAATCATCCCCAATGCATGCCCAAATTCATGAATGGTAGTACGGCTAAACTCCTCATCAGGAGTAGTGTTATCGAACCAGCCAAAGTTCATGGTAGCTTTGCCGCCTTTAATGGAGTTGGCGTCGTTACCAATATACGACCAGGATCCACCGGGTGAGAAGCTAACCCTGATGGTTGCTTTCCGGTCGTTGGTAACAAAGTTGAATTTAATGTTCGCGTAAGATTCCCATTGTTTGGCAAATGCGATTACTTTATTACGAACAAAGGCTGTACCTCCGTTAAGACTAACGGTTAGTGTAGTACCGTTGGACCATTGTTTGGTTTTTATGGTGGCACCTCTTGGAACAGTGCCTTCTGGATATAGTTCTGTGCAAACATGCAGGTTGGCAAACCTGGGTGAAATTGCCATAGCTTCCGATTCTGGTTCTTCAAAAGGCGTTGAATCTACTCCATCGCTTTTTTGACAGGCGCTTAGGCATAACATGGCGAACGCTGTTAATACAGCAAGGTTAAGTTTTTTCATAACTGATACTTGAGTTGTTATAAATTGGTTTAAATAAGAAAAATCCGATCAGAGGCTTCTGCCAGGGAATCGGATAGCAAAGCAAACTGTAAACAATTTAATCAATAATTATAATAAAAAGATCATATGATATTTTAATGGCAAAAAAATTGATTACGGTGAAATTTTTGCTATTATTATAAATTCAAATTAACAAGATGAATAAGCATATAAAAACCGCTGAAACAGAGTTTTCTGTGCTGAATCTTATACAGAAGCGCTGGAGTCCCCGGGCTTTTGCCAATAAGCCTGTAAGTGAAACGGACATGCATACAATATTGGAAGCGGGCTCCTGGGCTGCCAGCTCCAGCAACGAACAGCCCTGGAAATATGTATACGCGATGAAAGGAACGCCGGGATTTGAAGTATTATGGAATTGCCTCATGGAAGGCAACCAGGGATGGACTCAACAGGCTGCGGTATTAATGGTAGCCATTGCCCGTAAGAAGTTTATAAGAAATGGCCGGGACAATGTTCATGCAGAGCACGATTTGGGCATGAGCAATGCTACTATGTTTTTGCAGGCGGTATCTATGGATATATATCCACATCCGATGGGTGGATTTTTTCCCGATAAAGTGCGGGAGGCATTGTCGTTACCGGATGATGAGAAACCGGTTTGCATGATTGCATGGGGTTACCTGGGCGATCCGGAAACATTGGACGAAAAAAATAAACAAAGCGAAGTACAACCGCGGAGCAGGAGGCATTTTTCGGAATTCTCCCAAAAGATATAATTAGTTCTTCCGGCCTCGCACAATAGTGCGTCATTAAACTGGTTGTTATTCAGAATATTTATACCCTACACCTCTAACCGAGTGAAAGAACTTGGGATTGCGGCTGTCTTTCTCAAAGTATTTTCTGAAATTGAGGATGAAGTTATCAATTGTTCTGGTGGTGGGGTATACGTTATATCCCCATACATACTGGAGTATCTTCTCGCGGGTAACCACTTCGTTTTTATTTTCAATCAGGAGCTTTAAAAGCATCGCTTCCTTTTTGCTTAGCTGCACTTTACCTGCATACTTAGTACTGGCTTCCTGGGCCTTAAAATCGATCACATTGCCTCCAAATGTGTACGAATTACCCAGGGTGCTTTTGTCCTGCAGCTTTAAGTTTTTTTCAATCAGCTTATGAACCCTTATTAAAAGTTCTTCGAGGTTAAACGGTTTGGTAAGATAGTCATCAGCGCCTTTTTTTAATCCCAGTACTTTGTCGGCGCTTGTGTTTTTAGCGCTTAGCATCAAAATGGGTACTTCGTTATTGCTGATGCGAATGGTTTCGGCTACGGCAATGCCATCTACCTCGGGTAACATTACATCCAGTATGATCAGATCGAAATATTCGTTTTTAACGGCTTTAATGGCTTCATTGCCATCGTAGGCGGAAGTGACCTGGTAGTCTTCTAATTCAAGATTTAACTTTAATGCTTCATGAAGGTTCTCTTCATCTTCAACCAATAATATGTTTACGGCTCTTTCTTCCATTCTAAATACAGGTTCATCAAATTATAACGTATCAAAGAAAAAATCTAACGGCAAAAATACTTCCCTTTAAATTGTTATTTGTCATTAAAATGTCTGCATTATGATCTTTTGCAATCTTGCGGCAAAGATACAGTCCCAGGCCTGTGCCTTTCTTTTTACGGGTGGCTTCATTTCCTATGCGGTAAAACTTGGAGAAGATCTTTTTTCTCTCTTCCACCGCAACTCCGGGCCCTTCGTCTATTACCTGCATAGTGATGTCTTGTTCGTTTCTATTAAGTGTTACTTTTACTGCTTCATCTTTTTCTGAGTATTTCAGGGCATTTTCCAAAAGGTTATTGACCAATATTTCCAGTAAAAGTGGATCTCCTTCTATATCTATTCCGTCTTCAATGTTACTTGATATATTTCTTTCCGGAAAGCGCTGTGCAAATTCGAATACCCGGTCTTGCAGCAGGTTGGAGAAATCGAGTTCCTCCTTATTCATCTTATACCACTTACCTTCCAATTGGGAGGATACTAATATGTTATTGGTTAAAAAATCAAGTCTTTTGGTTTCTTCCAAAGAAGCATGAATCAGTTTTTTTTGCTTCTGCTCATCCAGCTTTTGGTGCTTTAGCAGTGTTTCCAGGTTAAGTTTGGCAATGGCAATGGGCGTTTTCAGCTCGTGTGTAACTGCCATCATAAAATTTTGCTGTTGTTCCTGTATCTGCTTTTGCTGGCGCATAGACCGGTATACAAAAGTGGCTCCCAAAATGATCAGTCCTAAAAATACAATGCCTTCTCCCCCGTATTTTATGGTGTTACTGTGGTAATCTTCTTTTGTCTTTTTTAATTCGGCCTGGTATTGCACCGGGTCTTTTTCTTTATCAATAGTAGTATTTAAATGGTTCAGCTGATAGATATACATCTCTTTGCTTTGCCTTTCTAAAGAAATAAACCACCAAACCAAAGCGGCAACTATATAAAATAGCAAAATCCAGAACTTTACAGTGGTTCTTTTTAAACGGGCTTTTAATCTTTCTTCCATAACTGCCTATTATACTTTGACGCTATTGGTTCAATGCTATACCCACATTTAATATATAAGGGACGGTTTCTTCCTTCATGGCATGCTGCAAAACAAAGCGATAAGATCCGGGGCGTAGAAAAAACGGGGGATTGATCCTGATCCTGCTATAATAAATATCATCCATTGAAGTACCGGCCCAGGTACCGTCGCTATTAGTCAAGGGTGCGTTGATGTGCATAGAGCCAATAGTTCTTTTCGCCGTGTCCTGTATGAGCAATCGTACTAAAAGCTTATTAAAAGGGTATTGCTGTGTATGTCTTACTACAAGGTATAGCTGGTGGCTGGTACTATCGTCAATGTCAAACCTGATTACGGCATTCTGGTTTTTCTTCCATTCATGCCGGGGCAGGTCTACCTGCTTTTCATATACATTGATGTGTTTGCAGGAAAATGCAAAAGAAATAACTAAAGTAAAAATTAAAAAGTAACGCACACTTACAACTTTGCTGCAAAAGTAAGTGAAGTTAAGAAGCCAGTTACAATACGTTTAATACCTGCTCCTTGGCTTTTTCCAGCTCATCCTTCATCATCACCACAATTTTTTGTATAGCAGCGTCATAGGCCTTGGACCCCGTGGTATTTATTTCGCGACCTACTTCCTGTAAAATAAAAGAAAGCTTTTTGCCTTTGCTGTCTCCATCTTCGGCCAGTATCTCTTTAAAATAGTTGCAGTGGTTATCTAATCGTACCATTTCTTCGGTAATATCTATTTTCTCTATATAATAGATCAACTCCTGCTCCAGGCGGTTTACATCATAATTGTCTTTTCCTACTTTCTCCTCCAGCAGTTTAACCAGGCCTTCCCGCATGGTCTCCTGCCTTAATGCATCAAGAGGGTTGATTTCTGTTTGCAGCCGGGCAATATTATCGATTCGTTTCTCCAATTCTTCTCTTAATATATTGCCTTCGTTGGCTCTATGCTTATTTAAGTCGTTTACTGCCTCTCCAATCAGTAGCTTCAACTGTGCCCAGTCTTCATCAGACAGAGACTCGCTGCTGGGAGTAATAACTTCCGGTAGCTTGATCAATGCATTCAGGATATTTGATGTGTCAATGCCCAACTCATTAGAAAGATCCACCAAAGAATGATAATACGCTTTGGCCAGATCGGTATTGATAACAACCGGCTTGGCATCCCCGGTATCTTTCAGGCTGATGGTACAATCTACGCTGCCCCTGTTCAGTCCTTCAGCCAATACTTTACGTATATCAAACTCAAAGGGCTTAACGATAGCAGGCAGCCTCAACGATAAGTCGAACTGCTTTCCGTTCAATGATTTTATATCAATTAAAAAAGTTTTACGGCCGATGATTTTCTCCGCCCTGCCAAAGCCTGTCATTGATTTGAGCATATACCTGTTTTGTGTAAAGATAATATTTGCAAACCGCTGTCAGGTATATTTTTATACTTGCTTATTTTTTCGTTTTGCAACGGGTACTACAATACAAGATGAACAAGTCGTTAATGGTATAACCTAACAGTCTTTAAGATCAACATACACTCCCGTTAAGTAAAACAAGTATCATCTTAAAAAGGCTGTGTTATTGTTGATGAGATAAGAAATATAAAGATGAAAAGAAGAGGTTATTAAAACAAAAAATCCCTTCAAATGAAGAAGGGATATTTTATATAGATGGGTTAGTAAGTACAGGAAATAAATTTCCTGACACAATATTAAATATTATTTCAACGATACAAAAATTATTTACAAAAAATTTTATTAACAAATAATAATTTCGCTTGTGGATATCCAGGCGGCTTCTACAATTTTTATCAGCGTTTTATAAATGATGATGCACTTGTCTTAAGTTTATTGCATCAGAAGCTGTTCGATCAAACACTGATGAATAAAGGGCTTCAGCCAAATCGTTCTATAACAAAACTTGCATCTGTTGCAGTAGTGATTGCAGCATGTTATAACATGATATGGCTTGTTGTGACATATTTTTATCATCAAAAAAATTATTCGGTTTTAATAAGCGATACAGTTAAGAATGCGTGTTACCTGTTATATAGCGTTCTAATGTGTTGATCAATCATTAGCTGCCATGCTTATAGATGAATAATTTCATGTACGTTTGATAAAATGTTTTTATGAAGTTTGATCACCCTGTTCCTCTTACGGAAATAGCCACGCTTATTGATGCAAAGCTTTTAGGTAATACAGGCGCCAGTGCAACCGGCATTAATGAAATTCATGTAGTAGAAAAAGGCGATCTGGCATTTGTAGATCATCCCAAATATTACGACAAATGCATTAACTCGGCAGCCAGCTTTATTATCATCAATAAGGAAACCAGTTTCCCCGAAGGCAAGGCCTTACTGGTAGTAGAGGAACCTTTTGAAGCATATCTTAAAATAGTAGCCTATCACCGGCCTTTTCAACCTTCTATGGAAGCAGTTGCAGCGTCGGCCATCGTAGGTGAAGGCTCTGTGGTAATGCCTAACTCATATTTGGGTAATAATGTTATAGTGGGTAAAAACTGCATCATCTTTCCCAACGTAACCATTTTAGATCATTGTGTTATCGGAGATAACGTAGTGATACAAAGCGGCACTGTTATTGGTAGTGATGCATTTTACTACAATAAGAAAACCAATAGAGATGTTCATTATAAAAAGATGACCAGCTGTGGACGTGTAGTTATTAAAGACGGAGTGGAAATAGGTGCGGGGTGTACGATTGACCGGGGTGTAACAGGTGATACTATTATTGGGGAAGGTACCAAGATGGATAACCAGGTGCATATTGGCCATGATACCGCAATAGGTAAGAACTGCCTGTTTGCCGCGCAGGTGGGTATTGCGGGTGCTGCGGTGATTGAAGATGAAGTAATTCTCTGGGGGCAGGCAGGCATTAGCAAAACACTGACTATTGGTCGTGGAGCTGTAATTAATGCCCAAAGCGGAGTGCCGTCTTCTTTAGCCGGGGATAAAACTTATTTCGGTTCACCGGTTACAGAGGCGCGGGAAAAAATGAAAGAGATCGCCTGGATCAAACGTATTCCCGAGATCTGGGAAAAAGTGAAAAACATTAAATAAAACGATTGTATGAAATTCGGACAGGTAGCCGATCCCGGCGGTATTAATTTTAAGTTGCCCAAAGATCCGGCAGCAACTACTGAACTATTATCTAAAGCCAAAGGCAAGGGCTTTGAAGTATCTGTAGGATGTGCCAAATGGAATAAGACAGATTTGAAAGGTTTTTATCCCAAAGGCGTGAAGGATGAGCTGGAGTACTATTCAGGCCAATTCAATTCTATTGAGCTGAATGCCACTTTTTACAACATGCCTACGGCGGAGCAGGTAGCTAAGTGGAAAGAAAAAACACCCCGGGAATTTAAGTTCTTTCCCAAACTTACCAATTCAATCAGCCACTTTAAAAGATTAACTCCGGATAGCCTGCCTGTAGCAGAAACATTTTGTAATGCCATAGCCAATTTTGAAGAGAAGCTGGGAATGGCTTTCCTGCAATTACACGATAAATTTTCGCCTAAAGAGTTTGAAAAGCTCACCAACTTTATCGAACACTTTCCGAAGGGTATTCCTTTGGCTGTGGAAGTCAGAAATGAAAATTGGTTTGCCGACCCGCTACACTGGTCTGCATTCTGCGACCTGCTGCAAAAAAAGAAAATGGCCAACATCATTGTGGATACGGCAGGAAGAAGAGACATGGTGCACATGAGGCTAACCAGCCCCGAGGCCTTTATTCGCTTTGTGGGCTGTAATGATGATGCCATTGATAAAAAAAGGCTGGACGACTGGCTCAAGCGTATTAAAAAATGGCATGAAGAAGGCTTAAAGAAACTATACTTTTTTGTGCATCAAAATGTAGAGCTATCATCACCTTTACTGTCGGCCTATTTTATTGAAAAGCTAAACAAGGTGCTGGATCTTGACCTGCATATTCCTCAAATGCCGGATAACGACAAGGATAAAGGACAGGGTAAATTGTTTTAAAATATCGTTTCCAGCTCCTTTAACGAGCGTACCATATAAGTAGGCTTAAATTCGTGCACGGCATCGATATGATTGATAAATACCTGGTCCATGCCTGCCTTGTGAGCACCTAAAATATCAGCCTCCAGGTCGTCTCCCAGCATAATACTCTCTTCGAGCCTGGCTTTAGAAACGTTCAATGCATAATCAAATATTGCCTTATTCGGCTTAAGGCTATTGCTGCCTTCCGAAGTAATCACCTGGTCGAAATAATGACTGATCTTTGAGTTGTTGATCTTATGATGCTGTACTTCTTCGAAACCATTGGTGATCAGGTGTAACTTGTAGTTTTTATTATGCAGGTACTCCAGTACTTCCACCGCATAAGGAAATAATACATTGCGGGTGGGCAGCATTTCAAGAAAGCGTACACTCATTGTTTCTGCCAATGCTTCATCAGCAATTTTGAAGTCCAGTAATGCTAACCGCATTCTTTTTACACGCAGTTCTGCCTGTTTGATAAACCCGCTCCTGTACCGGGCCCAAAGCTTTAAATTGTGTGCCAGGTAATTGCGGTAAAACAATTCAAAATCATCCACCCCTCTGCTTTTCAGCTCAAGGGTTTCGTAAAGATCCAGCAAAGTAAGTTTTGCATTAGCGTCAAAATCCCAGAGTGTATGATCCAGATCAAAAAATAAATGCTTATACTTCATTTGTGTGTCGTATTTGGCCCCATAAGCTGTAAAAATAAAATACTAAAACTTAAATACAGAACTTTATGCGGTATGTTTATTGCAAATAAAGAAAAGATAATATTATGAAGACTATAGTAATTACCGGCGCATCAAGGGGTATCGGCTTTGCCATTGCCGAAATATTTGCACAAAACGGCTATAACCTCCTGCTTACTTCGCGCAGCGATATTAATTTATATAAGGCAATGGAAACATTGCAAACAAAATACGATACCATTGAGATCAGGGCGAAAGCATTTGACTTATCCGTTAAAGAGGAGGCTATTGCTTTTGGTGCCTGGTGCCTGCAATATGCTACACCGCAAATACTGGTGAATAATACCGGCAGTTTTGAACCGGGTAATATTGGTGATGAGACAGACGGTGCCTTAGAAAACCAGATAGCTACCAACCTGTATAGTGCCTATCATGTAACCAGGGCATTACTACCGGCCATGAAGCAGGGAAAAAGCGGTCATATCTTCAATATGTGTTCTATTGCATCTTTAAAGGCTTATCCCAACGGTGGTGCTTACAGCATTAGCAAATATGCCCTACATGGTTTCAGTACTAATTTGCGGGAGGAGTTGAAAACACAGGGTATTAAAGTTACTTCGGTTTTTCCCGGCGCTGTATTGACTGACTCCTGGGAGGGATTTGACAATAGCGCCAAACGTATTATGGAAGTAACCGATGTTGCTGAAATGATATGGGCAGCATCTAAACTTTCGTTTGCTGCCTGTGTGGAAGATATTATACTGCGGCCCCAGTTGGGTGACCTGTAACGTATTCAATATTAAAAATGTTTGGGTGATGAAGTATCTTATTTCCTTTGTATGGGTCTTATTTTTTGCTGTTGTCAATGCGCAGGACGAAGACTATGTGTCGTTGCAGGACCGTTTAAAAAGCAATATCTTCCTTAAAGTAGAGGCCAGTAATACGGATTGCTTCGTGGGGGAGCCGATCATTGTAACCTATAAGCTCTATAGCGCACTGGCTACCGAATCGAGCATTATTAAGAATCCTTACTTCGATGGTTTTGATGTGAAAGACCTGAAGGGGGGCTCAGATAATATTGCCTCCCGGGAAACTGTCGATGGAGTACGTTTTGACGTGCACACCTTATTGAAACTTCAATTAACCCCAAGAAGAGCCGGCAAATTAACTCTCGGAGCCCTCACCGTACGAAACCGGGTAAAGCTGGTAGATAGCCGAGGCAACGAAGATCCCATACTCGATGGCGTGGAAGAAGGCTATACACTGAATAACGGCTATTTTACTTTGCCTGTATCATCAGTGCCACTCACAGTTTTGGTAACCGCCCTGCCCGGAAGCGCGCCATCCGCTACACCATCGCAATCTAAGGGCCTGGTAGGCGATTTTAAAATGGATGTACAGCTTTCTAAAAAGTTATTGGCACCGGGAGAGCAGGCGCAATTAACTATTATGCTTACCGGCAGAGGAGATTTCAGTAAAATAGAACAACCCGAAATAGACTGGCCCGAAGCGGCAGATGTATTAGCTGCACGGGTGGATGAGGACAAAACGCAAAAGGAAGATGGAAGCGGTTATAAATCGTTTGTTATACCTTTTACGATTAATGCGCCAGGCAAATATATCATTCCTTCTATTCGCTTTTCTTTTTTTGATGCGCAAAGCAGCCGCTATAAAACCATCACCAATATTCCGGTTGAAATAAGTGTAGTAAACGAGAGGGGCAATACCACCTATGTTCCGCAGGTTTCTGATGATGAGAACCGGCCCATATTTATTGGGGGAGGTATTGCGCTGCTGGTAATAATTGCCATTATCCTTGTATGGGTGAATCGCTCAAAGAACAAAAGAAAAGTGGTTCAGCCTGTTCCGGATCAACCGGCAGCAACGGTTAAAAACACGCCCGTTCGTAACAATACTATTTCTGTAGCAGCAGCGCTGCAACCTGCTACTGAAAAAATGCACGAAACAGGGAGCGGCTTTAGTGAGTTGCTGAAACAGGGTATTATACAATACCTGCGGGCCCGGTGGAACTTGCCGGCAAACTTCTACAGCAATGCGTCTTTACAGCAGGCAATGGCCGACAAAGATATTCCCAATGCCCTTCAAACAGAGTTGTTGCAGCTACTGGCAACTATCGACATGAATATGTACAGTGGGGGAGGAACCGATACCGACAGGCAAGGCCTGCTCAATGAGGCAACCCTATTACTTCATCAAGTATAAACCGGCCTTATTGTGCGTTTACCTGTGGGTATTCCTTTTTTAAACGGGCATCTAAAATAAAAGTGCCAAAGGGAAGCAATGAAGCAACAAATGCCAGAAAAGCTTTACCAAAGCTCCATTTTAAGCCAATCCATACTTTGAGCAGGTAAGCGCAGAAAAGAACAAATAATACGCCATGCGCCCAGCCTATGTATTTCACACCTTCAGGAATGTCGGCCAGGTATTTTAAAGGCATTGCTATCAACAACAATAATAAATAAGAGATGCCTTCAAGGAAAGCAATTTTCATGAAAATCTTAAGATCCTTTAATGCTGAGCTCATAATTCTAAATGGTTAAAAGCAAAACAAGCATCGCTCGAAAAAGTTTAAACAAGGTTTAATTTTTAGTTAAAATAGTTCTACCTTCATGTTGAAAATGCACCTTCGGAGGGAAAAGCCCAAACTACTCTTACCTCCATTGATGACTTTATAACGACTAAACCAAATAACGTGAGCGCACTGCAAGCAAGCCGAAGAGGTTTTTTAGGTAGCCTGGCTATTCTAACCGCAGGGGTAGCCCTTGGCAGTAATGCCACCGGTCTATTTACCCATAATAACTTAGTGTCAGATTTAAAAAAGAATTGGGAGGACTTCTGCCGGCAACAGTCTGCCAAAACTTACTCGGGTGTGTTAAAAGCTAAAAGAGAAATTGTGGCATGCCAGGGCCATGAGCCTCGTGAAGGACAATTGGTTTACTTTCCGGGAGATAACATAGTAGCACAACCGATATGGATATACTGGGCTACTAACAAAAACAAGCCTTCAGATGTAATCATAAATTTTTACAAAGAAGATGTTGCAGTTGGCACGCTGAATCAATTTGAGATGAAGGCTCTGTGTGAAACAAAAGACGAGGCCAATTGCTTAATGGCTTTTTTACAGCTAAATAATGACGGAGTCAAACTATTTACAGCGCACACTAATGTCGGGGTCAACAATCATATTACCACTCAATTCAAAGTTTTAAAACCAGCAAGTGTACTTGCATAATTAATCTTTAAGCATATTTTTATGGAAACCTACCTCGCTACGATCATGCAGTTTGCGTTTGGCTTTGCTCCCAAAGGCTGGGCACTATGCAACGGGCAGTTAGTGGCTATTGCTCAAAATCAGGCATTGTTCTCACTTTTAGGAACCACTTACGGAGGAAATGGGACAACTACTTTTGCCCTTCCAGATCTTAGAGGCAAAACCGCCATTGGTTTTGGACAGGGCTTGGGCCTTCCCTCCTATAGTCTTGGAGAGATAGTTGGGAAAGAATTTGTAAATCTGACCATAGCCAACATGCCGCAACACCGGCATCTTATTAATGCTTCTTCGGAGGCAAGTGATGCAGCCAGTCCGGCAGGTGCATTTTTTGCCAATACGGGCCTTAAGGATGGTGAGTATAAAACGTCGGGAGCCCAGGTAGCAATGAATGCCGCAATGATGGCTAATGCAGGTAGCGGTACACCAGTTTCGGTTATGCAGCCTTACTTGGTAGTGAATTATTGTATTGCAATGCAGGGCGTATACCCTTCACGGAACTAGATGCCAACGCTTAAAAAAGAAATTCCAAAGAAAATTTAAATAAATATATTATGACCGAACCTTTTATAGGAATGATTTGCATATTTGGCTTTAATTTTCCTCCCCGCAGATGGGCTTCCTGCGAGGGGCAGATCTTAAGCTTGCAACAAAATACGATACTGTTTGCACTTATAGGAACGCAATACGGAGGGAACGGACAAACCACATTTGCCCTTCCGGACCTTAGAGGACGAGCACCGGTTTCTCAGGAAAATGCGTCTGGCGCAGTTGGTATGCTGGAGGGAACGTCGAACAGCACTTTGTTATTGTCAAACCTCCCCGCGCATAATCATTTAATCAATGCATCATCTGCAGCAGGTGATACGGCGGCTCCGGCGGGTGCTTACAGGGCCAATACCGGGGTTTTTGACAAAGAGTATAAAACCACTATAGCGACACCCACTACTGTGCAAATGAATGCGTCGATGGTGGGCAATACCGGTTCTAATACGGCATTTTCAATCATGCAACCCTCGATGGCGATGAATTATTGTATTGCTATGGAGGGCATTTTCCCTTCATTTGGTTAGGTGAAGATGCACTTTTGGGGACGGTGGTTGAATCACACTACTACATAAATTTAAAAAGATAATCAATGAACCCATTAATAGGAATGATTGCCATGTTTGCTTTTAACCGGGTGCCCGTTGGATGGGCGCTATGTAATGGCCAGTTGCTCTCAATTGCTGAGTATGAAACGCTTTTTACATTAATAGGCACTACCTATGGCGGCGATGGGCAATCAACGTTTGCGGTACCTGATTTACGCGGAAGAGTGCCCTTGCATCTGGGTACCGGTGTAGGACTTTCCCCCCGAGTTATCGGAGAAAAGGCTGGTACAGAAACCGTTACATTATTAACGCAACAATTGCCGGTACATAATCACCCTATAATAGCCGTGTCAGATGAAGGTGATACCAGCGCGCCTGCAGGCGCTTATCTTGCAAATGCCGGTGGATTGGATAAAGAATATAAGGCCGCGTTAACAGGGCCGGTACAGATGAATGTGGCAACAGTGAGCATTTCAGGTGGCAGCCCGGCACCTTTTTCCATTGTTCAGCCTACCCTCACTCTCAATTTTTGCATTTCATTATTTGGAATATTCCCTTCGTCAAACTAAAGAAAAATTAAGCTACAATATGTCAGATACAACGGTGTGGAACGGGTTAGAGCAACAATGGAAGGATGCGTTTGGCACTACGATATTAGGTCATACCAATACACCTGATGCATTGGAAATGGAGCGGCTTTTTTCTTCAAAAGTTATAAGAATGGCAGGCCCGCGCGCACCCTATCCAAATATGACTTTTGAGTTGACCAATCTTTCGGGGATAGAGCATCTTCAAGACCTTGAAATACTGGTGGTAACCCATCACCAAGTAAGTAATATTAAACCGTTACAGGTGCTCCAAAAATTAAAATCGCTTTTTCTTTTTAATAATGAAATAGAAAGCCTCGAAGGAATTGAAGAGCTTGCTGATCTGGAGCAACTATATGTGCAATCCAATAAGATCAGTTCTTTAAAACCTCTTCAAAAACTCACCCGTCTGAAAGAAGCATATGTAAATAATAATTTGATTGCCTCGTTAGAGGGCCTTACCGAAGCACATGCCGATACCCTGGAGGTTTTTTTCTGCAAACCCAATGAAGCATTAAAACAGAAAGAAATAATTTATGCCGAAAACCAGTTGGGTATTAAATGCCGGAGCATCTGAAGTAAAATAAAAAACACGATCACCCTAAAGAACCACAACATGAAAAATCTTTATGCGCTCATTATAGCCCTGCTGTTGTATGGAGCGATAAACGCTCAAACCATAACTGTAAATGGCGCCTGTATTGCCGGACCGGTGACTTTAACGCAGGGTACTAATCCTGCATTAATCGACGGCAAACCTTATTATGTAGGAACGGGTACCGTAGCCGGAAATACAGGTGTTCAGATAGCTATAGAATGGGACAATACCGAAAACCTTTGGCTCTTTACCCTTGACGGAGGCTATGTTATGTTTACCAGCAGTGCTGCTACACAACAACCTCCAGGCACCGCCAGCACTGTTTTTGACTGGGACCCTTTGGAGGCCGCTCCCTGTGCTTCGCCAGCTCCTTTATCAGTTACCGGTAACGTTGCGCTCTGGGTAACCTTCGGTACTATTGATGCGCATATAAAAGGAAGCAATTTACATGTAAACTGGACCACAGAAAAAGAAGTAAATAATGATCATTTCGAAATTGAAGGGTCTACCGATGGGGAACAATTCGTTACTATTGGCACTCTGAAATCAAAGGCAGAGAATGGCAATAGTGATATTACCCTAAATTATGAGTGGACGGGTAGCGCCGGCATGAGTTTGTCTGTGCTGCCCTACCTTGCGTTTGTTTTGATCTTACTTCTTTTCGTATGCCGTAAAAAAACAATGGTATTGGCTACGGTTGCTATCAGCTTTGTTGCTTTTATACAGGTAAGCTGTAAAAAAGACAAGGATAGTATTGCCAATTCTGAAAATTATTATATCCGCATTGCACAGATCGATAAAGATGGTACTAAAACCTATTCAAAAGTTGTTCGTGTTAACGGGGAATAATCATCCCCTTATACCAACCATTGATCCTTTAAACCTAAAACCCACTGTTTGTTAAGCAGTGGGTTTGTTATTTGCATAAGGTGGGTGATATTCAAATCCGGGCTTATACAAATCCCAGTGTATTGTATTGGCCTCCTAAGATTTTACCGGCATCTGCGCTTAACCAGTTTTTTAAAATAGTGGCATACACATCCTTAAAATCTACATTGTATTTTAAATCTCCTTCATTCAGGTTGGCCAAATCGGGCATGGCATTAAGTATGCCCTTTTGTTTTAATCCTCCACTGATCAGAAACATATTATTGGCGGTTCCATGATCGGTGCCGTTGCTGGCATTTTGTGCTACCCTTCTACCAAATTCAGAGAAAGTAAAAAGCAGCACATCGTTCATGCGCCCGTTTTTCTTTAAATCGTCGGTAAATGCTTTTACGGCATCATTCATCTGGGTAAACAAACGGGACTGTTGTGCATCCTGTCCCACATGCGTATCAAAACTGCCCAGGGAAATATAATATACCTTAGTATTGATCTCCGAATAGATCAGTGATGCAATAGTTTTAAATCCATTTCCCAGGTCGGTATTGGGGTAAGTAGCTCCTGTTGGATGTAGCTTACTTTGTTTAAAAATATAATCAGCCGAAGAAAGGGTTTGCGCCATGGTTTTGTATAGGTATTCTACAGGCTCTTCATCGTGATGGTCATGGACATGGTTCTTCATCACATCCTTAAAAAACTTTTCGTTAGAAGTGCCGAATAGCCGTTTGGGATCTTTAACGGCAATGGCGTTGGCCTGGTCGCCCTTTAAGGCCAGGCTCAACACATCATCTACTTCCAATGCCTGCGTTGGTTTATCGCAGCCCGCACATTGTGCATCCAGGTAGCGGCCTATCCAACCGGTGTTCCAGTATTCGTTGCTTTTACTGGCCGAATGCCATATATCCATACTCCTGAAATGAGAGCGGTCAGGATTAGGGTAACCTACGTTATTTAATATGGCCATATTCCCTTCGTCATACAAACCTTTAAAAGCGGTAAGGGCAGGATGCAGGCTTACTTCATCGGTAAGCGTTGCCGCTTTATCCATTTTTATTCCAAGTCCGGGTCGTAGCTTGTAATAAATGTCGTTACGAACGGGGATGACTGTATTCAATCCGTCATTGCCGCCACTCAGCTGTAAGACCACTACCACCTTATTTCCCGGTGGCACCAGGGCCTGCGACTCAAAAGCCTTCAGGAACTTAGGCATCATGACAGATGCAGTGGCTAATGATCCGATCTGTAAAAACTCTTTACGCTTGATTAACATAATAATATTTTTTGTGAATAGTGAATGGTAAGTAGTAAGTAGTAAGTAGGGTATCTGAAAATTGACTATTCTCTATTGCCTATTCACTTCTCACTATACCTGACTCGCTACTCTAACACAACTGGTATTCCGGCGTGCTCATCAACTGCACCGTGGCCGATCGTATAAATGCTTCACGGGATGATTCATCGATGTTCTTATTAACGACCTCCTGTACCCTGGGTGAGTCGATCTGTAGCAGGTTACTTTTTATAGTAGCTAAAAGTTGTTCCCGTTTTGTTTTTTCGTATTTGTTGATATACTGCGGCCAGTCAATCTGGGCGTCAACTGCACCGTATGGCTTTTTTTGCGGAGCAGACTTGACGGGTACAGCAGCAGTTCCATCTGTTTTCCGCCCCATCATTACATCGTCGTCTTGTTTGGGTGTTACATTGAGTTCATCCCTGTCATAAAACATCTGTGGAATACGCAAACGCATCATCAGGGTGCTGCTGTCGATCCAGGAGCGACCACCGGCCCAGCCCGCAACATTGGGAGGATAAAGTAGCTGCTGCCCTAATATTTTTTGCATATTAAACAGTGCATAGTCATTATCCAGTTTCATAGGTAGCATACGCTGAATGCCAACCAGCAATTCGATGGGCGATTTAATTCTTGCCCCGATATTTTGAGGCTGATAAAACCAGTCGCTGGTAAAAATAGTTTCCATCAGCGCTGCAATATCATACTTGCTGTTATAAAACTGATCGGCCAATTTAGCAACAATTGCTTTGTCGATCTTTTCATTTACAAAAAAAGTATATATTTTTTGAGTGATGAATTGCGCTGTTTGCTTGTTCTCTAAAATAATATTCAACACATCATCGCCATTAAAATTGCCCGTTTTACCCAGTACTGTTTTTTCACCGGTATCATGATTGTTCTCACGAAATACGAATTCACCCTTGCCTGTAGCCGTCCAGCCGGTAAAAGCGCGGGCTGCTTCTTTTATATCTTTTTCAGTATAATTACCACGACCTAAAGTAAAAAGTTCCATTACCTCGCGTGCAAAATTTTCATTAGGCCGTCCTTTCCGGTTTTGCTGGTTATTTAGAAAGTAAAGCATAGAAGCCGAGCGTGATACCTCTTTCAGCAAAGTGCCAAAATCGCTCAGGCCGTGCTTTCTGAATACATTTAACAAAAGCTGGTTATAAAATATATTGCCGTTACGGCTTGCAAAATGACCATGCCAGAAGAAGGCCATTTTTTCACGTAGCTGCGCCGAAGTAGTTACCATCTCTTTCAACCAATAAAGGCTCAGGTTGCGAACGGCGGCTTGCTGCATACGGTTGATTTCCCTCCGCTGCATTTCATCCATATTCTTACGTTTTTCCGCATCCTGCTGCTGTTCGTAAAGGTCAATCAACTCAGAATTCGCCACATTGATATAGGTGGGCTCTTTAGCAGAAGCCTTTACTAATGCTTTATAATATTTTTGCGGCGAGTATTTAGACAGGTCGTTCAACTGCTCAACTGCAGGTCCGAAGCCTGCACGCCATAACAGATGCTGATTCTTTAACTGGTTAGAGATTTCCATGCGACAGTTTTTTATAGGACCGTAACAGTTATCAAAAGTTTAAGAACCTGTTCAAGAATCGTACAAAAAACACCCGGTAATTATTTATTAACAGAGGTTTATATGAATTATATGCACGAAAAAGGGCCTGCATGTGCAAGCCCTTAAATATAAATTGACATTATGGTGTAAACTATGATTTGGCCTTTGCTTTTACATAAGCCATCAGGTCTGCTGTTTCCTGTTCAGAAAGCTTTGCTTTTTTGGCCATAGCCTGCATTAATTTTTCCTGTTCTGCAAAAGTATGCTTAGGCACATGCCCGGTTTCATTACCATGACATTTGGTACACTTTGCAGAAGCCATAATTATACCTCCCGCTTCCACAGAACCCGTAACTGTTGCAGCTACTTCAGGTGCAGGCGGTGGCGGCGGTGGGGGTGTTTTAGACGCTTTAGGCGTACAAGCCACTACTACAGAAGCCAGGATGGTTATTGCCAGAATAGTTTTCTTCATATTGAAAATGAGTTATTTATTAATAGTTTCCTTTCCGAAATATGAATGTAACACTTTTGGTAATTGAATGCCGTTTTCTGCCTGATTATTTTCTAATAGGCAAGCCACAATTCTTGGCAGTGCCAGTGAACTACCGTTGAGCGAGTGTACCAATTGCGTTTTACCATTTTCGTCCTTAAAGCGGATTTTCATGCGATTGGTTTGATAACCTTCGAAGTTGGATGTAGAGCTAACTTCCAGCCAACGTTCCTGGGCAGCACTGTATACTTCAAAATCGTAGGTTAATGCAGAAGTAAAGCTCATGTCTCCTCCGCAAAGTCTTAAGATGCGATAAGGTAGTTCGAGAGCAATTAATAGTTGTTCTACATGAGCAACCATTTCTTCCAATGCTTCATAACTTTTAGTGGGATGCACCAGCTGAACGATCTCTACTTTTTCGAATTGATGCACCCGGTTTAAACCACGCACATCTTTACCAAAGCTGCCGGCCTCTCTTCTGAAACAGGGAGAATAAGCGGTCATCTTAATGGGCAGTTGCTCGGCTTTTACAATTTCATCCCGGTAGATATTGGTCACCGGCACTTCAGATGTAGGGATCATATAAAAGTTATCTGCCTGCATATGGTACATCTGTCCTTCTTTATCGGGCAATTGACCGGTGCCATAAGCAGATGCTTCATTAACCATGAAAGGAGGTAAATACTCGGTATATCCTGCTTCAATATTGTAATCCAGGAAATACTGTACCAGTGCCCGCTGCAGTTTGGCTCCGGCCCCTTTATACAAAGGGAAGCCACTTCCGGTTAATTTAGCCCCGGTTTCAAAGTCTACAATATCATATTCTTTAATTAAATCCCAATGTGGTTTAGCTCCGGCATATAAGGTTGGCTTCACACCGCCCTCACGTACTACTTCATTATCTTCCGGGCTGGTTCCTTTCGGTACTAAAGCAGATGGAAGGTTAGGTAACTGCACCAATGCCTGCTGTAATTCTTCTTCCGTGGAAGAAAGCTGCTCCTGGATGGGTTGTAATTTATTCTTCAGTTCTGCTACTTCTTTTTTCTTGGCTTCTGCCGCATCCTTTTCTCCCTTAGCCATCAGGCCACCAATTTCTTTCGATGCACTGTTTACCGAAGCCTGGGTTGTATCAAATTCCAGTTGTAACTTTTTACGCTGATCGTCCAACGCGATCACCGAATCCACGAGCTCGGGATTTTTAAAGTTCTTTACGGCCAGGCGTTCTTTCACTTCCTGCACATTTTGCCTAATCACATTTACTTGTAACATTATGAATCAATTTGGCGCAAAAATAAACACTAGGGCCGGTACGTAAATAATTTTTATGGATTTGCCGGTGCTTATTATAATCTGATATGGCAGCCTGCCCCTGTCACAAATCTTAAATCATAAATCCGAAATCATCAAACTGAAATCTCCTACCTTAGCATTTATGGAGAAGAAGTTGTTTCTGTTAGATGCTTATGCCCTGGTTTTTCGCGCCTATTATGCCTTAATACGCAGCCCGCGCATTACCAGTAAAAATAAAAATACCAATGCCCAGTTTGGATTTACCAATACGCTGGTAGAACTGTTGAATAAGCAAAAGCCTACTCATATGGCCGTTTGCTTTGATACGCATGAACCTACTGAGCGCCATACCGATTATGCCGAGTATAAGGCTAACCGCCAGGAGACGCCAGAAGACATATTAATTGCTGTACCCGATATCAAACGCATTATTAAGGGGTTTAATATTCCCTGTATAGAAACCGATGGTTACGAGGCAGATGATGTGATTGGCACCCTCGCCAAAAAGGCTGCCGCAGAGAGATATGATGTATACATGGTTACGCCGGATAAAGATTACGGCCAATTGGTATCCGAAAAAATAAAGATCTACAAACCTGGTTACCAGGGTGGCGATGTAGAAATTATGGGCCCCGAAGAGGTATGTGCCAAATGGAATATTAAAAATGTGTCGCAGGTAATTGATGTGCTGGGACTGATGGGTGATGCGGTGGATAATATCCCCGGTATTGCAGGAGTAGGTGAAAAAACTGCAGCCAAATTATTAGCAGAGTATGAGACCCTGGAAAACGTGGTAGCTAATGCCGAAAATATTAAGGGTGCTCTCGGAAAAAAAGTAGTGGAGGGTAAAGACCTGGCCATTCTTTCCAAAAAACTGGCAACCATCATCACCGATGTGCCGGTGGAATTTCACGAGGAAGAGTTTAAAGTAAAAGACTGGAATAAAGAAGCACTAAAAGAGATATTCGGAGAGCTGGAATTCAGAACGCTTGCCAAGAGGTTATTGGGCGAAGAGGTGGACGCATCTGCAGGTGCTGCCCCTTCAGGGGATAAAAAGCCTGCCGGTAAGAGCCTGCAAATTGATCTGTTTGGTAATGTAATAGGCGGCGAAGAGGAAGTACAACCGGCCCCGGTAATTGAAGCAATTGATGATGTTCCTTCTTTTTCAACCTTGAAAAAGTTAAGTGATGTACCGCACGAGTACACCGCCATTACTGGTGTAGATGCTATTAACAACCTGGTGCAGCAGCTTGCTTCATTTGATGAAATTTGTTTTGATACAGAAACGACGAGCATTGATGCGAACCTCGCCGAACTGGTAGGTATGAGCTTTTCAGTAAAGCCGGGAGAAGCCTATTGGGTTCCTTGTCCTGCCGATCGTGCAGAAACAGATATCATACTGACAGCTTTTCGCCCGCTGTTCGACGATGCATCTAAAACATGGATAGGGCAAAACCTGAAGTACGACTTATTGGTAATGAAATGGTATGGCGTTGAATTTAAGGGTAAACTGTTTGATACGATGCTGGCGCATTATGTTATTGAGCCTGATGGTAAACGCAGCATGGATCAGCTAAGTGCCAAATACCTGGGTTATGAGCCCATTCCCATTGACGAACTGATTGGTAAAAAAGGGAAAAGCCAGGGAACCATGCGTGATGTGGAGTTGGAAAAGATTACCGACTATGCAGCGGAAGATGCTGATATTACCCTGCAGCTAAAAGAAACTTTTGCACCCCTTTTAACGAAGAAAGAAGTGCAACGTGTTTTTGATGAAGTGGAAAACCCTTTATTACGTGTACTGACCGACATGGAGTTTGAAGGGGTGCGAATTGATGAAGGATTCCTGAAGGCGTACTCGCAGGAGTTGGAGAAAGATGCGATTGAGGCAGAAAAAAAAGTATTTGAGATTGCCGGTGTTCGTTTTAACCTGGCTTCACCCAAACAGTTGGGTGAGGTTTTGTTTGATAAACTAAAACTGGATGCTTCAGCCCGCAAAACAAAGACAGGTCAATACCAGACGGGGGAAGATGTTTTATTGAAACTGGCTGCCAAAGGACATGCTATTGCAGATGAGATCATTACTTTCAGGGAGCTGACCAAATTGAAATCTACTTATGTAGATGCATTGCCCCAGTTGATCAACCCTAAAACCGGGCGGGTGCACACCACGTACGGGCAGGCGGTTGCCGTTACGGGCAGGCTGGCCAGTAATAATCCCAATTTGCAGAACATACCTGTAAGAACTGACAGGGGTAAAGAAATAAGAAAGGCTTTTATTCCGCGTGATGCCAATCACATACTATTATCGGCGGATTATTCCCAGATAGAACTGAGGATTGTAGCGGGTATCAGTGGCGACGAGAACATGGTGAAGGCATTTAAAAGCGGTGTGGATATTCATACGGCAACAGCGGCGCAGGTATTTAATGTGGCCGTTGAGGATGTAACTAAAGAGATGCGCTATAAAGCAAAGAGTGTCAACTTCGGTATCATTTATGGCCAGGGTGCTTTCGGACTGGCAGACAACCTGGGTATTTCCCGCACAGAGGCCAAAGCGATTATTGATAGTTATAAAAAAGAGTTTTCCGGTATTCAGCGTTATATGGACGATACCATCAATTTTGCGCGGGAGCATGGTTATGTGCAAACATTGATGGGCCGTAAGCGTTGGTTAAAAGATATCAATTCAGGCAACTTTACCGTAAGAGGTTTTGCTGAGCGAAACGCTATTAACTCGCCGATACAAGGTACAGCGGCTGATATGATCAAACTGGCCATGCAAAAAGTACATGCTGCTATGCAAAAAGCAGGTATGAAGAGTAAGATGATCTTACAGGTGCATGATGAGTTGATTTTTGATGCATTACGCGAGGAGGTAAACGAGCTGAGACCATTGATCCTGGAAAATATGGAAGCCGCACTGCCACTGCCTTTTGGCGTGCCTGTTATTGCAGAATGTGGCCAGGGAGAAAACTGGCTGGAGGCACATTAGAAGATATTTTTTGTAAAAACAATTATTGCATTCTTTGGCTTGCAATAGAATTGCTTGCTCATAGGGACGCGAATAGGGTCCCCAAAGGTGTGATATAAATTTTGTAAATTGCAGGATAAAGAAACCTGATTATGGAAGCGGCGTTAAATAATACACAGCTGGAAATATTAAATCTTTTTGCAAAAGAACAAAGCGAAGAAGATTTAAAGGAGATCAAATCTTTACTGATCATGTATCTTGCTGATAAAGTTATTCGGGAAGCAGATAAGTCATTCGATGCTCAAAGCTATACTGCAGAGATATTTGATCGATGGAAAGAAGAGCATTATAGGAAAGCCGGATGACAAAATGGTAGTGACTATTGATTGCAACATTTTTGTTATGAGCCTTACATCCAGGTCTCCGTATCATATTATTTACAAGTCTCTTATCCAGCAAAAATATACCTTGGTGCTTTCTGGAGAAATTCTCCTGGAATATGAAGAGGTCATCCAAAGAAAATACAATGTATCTACGGCTAACGCCTTAGTTTCTCTTCTTAAAGAATTACCTAATGTGCGCTTTCAAAATACCTATTACAAATGGCATTTAATATCTATTGATGAAGATGATAATAAATATGTTGACTGTGCTATTGCTGGATCAGCAAACTATTTGGTAACTCAGGACAAGAATTTTCAAATATTAAAAACTATTAATTTTCCTAAAGTGAATATTATTTCTATCGACGAGTTTATTTTGAAGCTTTCAAAATCCTTGCAAAAAGATTAGCAGTATGCGAATATTCCCTTTTTTGCTACTTTTTATAGCGAACGGTATCAATGCTCAAAACTTCACCGAAACAGAAAGAAAAATTATTCTCGGTGGTGATACCAGTTCCATGCTTAGGGTAACGCCTCTTACCGAACCGGCCGGGGCCAAAGCTTTAAAAGCTATGTCAAAAGATATTGCTTTTAATGATCCGTTACTTCCCTTATTAAAGAACAGAATGCTGAAGTCGGTGCTGGATAGCAGTCGAAGAGGTGTAGGTATAGCTGCTCCACAGGTAGGTATTAACCGTAATCTTATTTGGGTGCAGCGGTTTGATAAGCCGGGTCAGCCTTTTGAGTTCTATATCAATCCTAAAATAGTATGGCGTTCATCCATCCTTTGCCAGGGGCCTGAAGGAGATCTCTCTTTCGAGGGCCGCGGAGATGTAGTGCGCAACTTCTCCATTATGGTATCCTACACTGATATTGAGGGTACTCAGCATATAGAGGTATTGGAAGACTTTTCCGCCATCATCTTCCAGCACGAAACCGATCATTTATTCGGCACTTTATTTACCGACAGGATCGAAGAACAGAAAGCAAAAAAGTATGGCCCTTTTAAACCGGTACGGGCGACAACCTTATTAAAGGAGTTGGCACAATAACTCAGCTGTCCACCGGTATCAATTTTTATATACCATTTCCCCGTTCAGGAAAGTTTTTAGCACCCGCGTATGCAGCAGGCTTTGTTCAGGTACTGCCATAATATCCTGGTCGAGGATAACAAAGTCAGCTAGTTTACCAGCCTCGAGACTTCCTTTTTCTGGTTCTTCAAAAGCCGAACGGGCTGCCCATATCGTCATACCACGCAAGGCCTGCTCGCGGGTCAATGCATTTTCCATCTGAAATCCTCCTGCCGGAAAACCTTTCTCATCTTTACGAATGACCGCAGCATAAAAAGTTTTAAAAGGAGAGATGTCTTCAACCGGGAAATCGGTGCCTAAGGGTATCCAGCCGTTTTGTTGTAATAGTTGTTGATAGGCATAAGCGCCTTTCAGCCGGTCTTTTCCTAACCGGTCTCCTGCCCAGTACATATCAGATGTGGCATGTGTAGGCTGTACAGATGGTATAATATTGTAGTCTTTAAAGTAGTGGAAATCTTTTTCGTTTATTACCTGCGCATGTTCAACCCGCCAGCGAAGGTCATTTTTACCGTTTAAATATTTAGCGTAAATATTGAGTACAACACGATTGCCACTATCGCCGATGGCATGAGTGCACATCTGCCATTTATTTTTTATAATCAGGGCCGCCATAGAATCGAAATGTGCAGCACTGCTCAATAAAAACCCTCTCCAGCCAGGTTGATCCGAATAGTCTTTTAGCAGGCAGGCGCCCCGCGAGCCTAGTGCTCCATCACCATATAATTTAAAGCCGCTTACCTTGAGTCGTTCGGTTTTAACCGTTCCCCGGGAAGCTAAATAATCGTAGTTCTTTTTTGCATCGCTCAGTAAAACAAACAGCCGCATCTTTAAGGAGCCTTTCTCCTGGAAAGATTTTATCTTTTCAACCACCTCATAGTTTAACCCGCAATCATGAATAGTGGTAAGGCCGGCAGCAAAGCAGTTTTGCTGGGCCAGTTGCAGCGATTTTTCAAAATCTTTATCCGTGGGGGATGGTATGCGGGCCGCTACTCTATCCATCGCATTATCTACTAAAACCCCGGTTAACCTCCCGTTTTGCATTATAAATTCGCCGCCGCTGATCTTATCGCCGGCTTTAACACCAGCCAGTTCCAATGCCTTGTTATTGGCAATAGCTGCATGACCGTCAATACGAACCAGGTAAACAGGTCGATCAGGAAAGCGGGCATTAAGCAGTTCGTTAGTTGGAAAAGCTTTTACGGGCCAGTCATTTTGATCCCAACCGCGGCCTACAATCCAGCCACTGGTATCTCCTGTTGGAGATTGATACCGGGCAACGCGCGCTATGATACTATCCCAGCTGTTTGTATTAAAAAGATTGATCTCCGTAAGCGACTGAGCATAGCCCGCAAAATGAGCGTGTGCATCAATGAAGCCCGGGTAAATATATTTGTCTTCAGCATCAAGGCTATCCTTAAAGCTGAAGGTATTGGTAAGTTCAGCTTTTGCCCCGGTAGCAAGTATCTTCCCATCCGCAATGGCCATTGCTTCTGCTTTGCTGAATTGTGAATCAACGGTGTAAATAGTGGCGTTATAAATGAGAAGGTCTGCAGTTTTCTTTGATCGACAACTGGTGATGAGAACGGCACAGACTAAGAAGAGCAGCGGTGTACGCATAATAATCAATTTAAGACGAATATAAAAAATAGCCATGGTTCCCGCCGCTTTATTATAGTCTATAGATTTAATTGGTTGTAAGGCAGAAGCGGTTTAAATTTGGCACTCTGTTTTTAAATCAAAAATTTTCTAACGATTAAACCAACAAGTAATATGGCAGAATTATCAGATATAGGTGTTATAGGCCTGGCAGTAATGGGCGAAAATCTTATTTTAAATATGGAAAGCAAGGGCTTTCGCGTAACAGCTTATAACCGTACGGTAGATAAGGTGGACAACTTTATCAATGGACGGGCCAAAGGAAAAAATATCGTAGGAGCGCATTCCATTGAAGAGCTGGTGGGGTCACTTAAATCGCCGCGTAAAGTAATGTTAATGGTAAAAGCAGGAAAACCTGTTGACGATTTTATTGAGATATTGTTGCCTCACTTACAGGAGGGAGATATTATTATTGATGGTGGAAACTCTCATTTTCCTGATACGGAAAGAAGAGTAAAATATGTAGAAAGCAAGGGCCTGCGTTATATTGGTACAGGTGTGTCAGGTGGTGAAGAAGGTGCATTGCTGGGCCCATCTATTATGCCTGGGGGGTCTAAGTCTGCATGGCCCGAAGTACAACCTATATTCCAGGGTATTGCTGCAAAAGTTGCTGACGGATCGCCCTGTTGCGACTGGGTAGGCGATGGTGGCGCCGGCCATTTTGTAAAAATGGTGCATAACGGCATTGAGTATGGCGATATGCAATTGATTTGTGAAGTATACCAGATCATGAAAGATGTATTAGGCATGTCTGCCGATGAAATGCACGAAGTATTTAAAGAGTGGAACGTGGGTGAGCTGGATAGCTACCTGATTGAAATTACGAGGGATATACTGGCTCACAAAGAAGATGGCGTGCCTACCATCGATAAGATCCTGGATACCGCTGGTCAGAAAGGCACCGGCAAATGGACCGGTACGGTTGCGTTGGAGCTAGGTATTCCGCTTACATTAATTACGGAGTCGGTTTTCTCAAGATGTCTATCCGCGGTCAAAGATGAGCGTGTGGCAGCATCTAAAGTATTGACTGCAGGTCCGTCAATTTCTTTTGATGGTGATAAAAAACAGTTTATCGATCAGCTAAGAGATGCATTATATGCAGCCAAAGTGATCTCTTATGCGCAGGGTTACCAGATGATGCGTGCTGCAGCTAAGGAATACGGTTGGGAACTGAACTATGGCAATATAGCGTTGATGTGGAGAGGTGGTTGTATCATTCGTTCGCGCTTCCTGGGTAATATCAAAGAGGCATTTGACACGAACCCTGAGCTTGTAAATCTTTTACTGGATCCTTATTTTGCTGAAAAAATACAGGCTTGCCAGGAAGGATTAAGAAAGGTAACAGCAACCGCTATTCTGAATGGTATACCGGCGCCATGCTTAGGTGCTGCAATTAATTATTATGATGGTTATCGCACCGAAAGATTGCCGGCCAACCTGCTCCAGGCACAACGCGATTACTTTGGTGCTCATACTTATGAAAGAATAGATGAGTCAAGGGGTAAATTCTTTCATACCAACTGGACGGGTCGTGGAGGTGAAACGGCATCAACTACGTATGATGTGTAGATATTAGACTTCTGCATAAAGAAAGGAGCTGGCCTTTTTAGAGCCGGCTCCTTTGTTATGTTGATGTGGCCTGTAAAATAGTCAATGCCAGGCTTCTTGCAATAACAATAACCTTTAGGGTTTGGTATGTGTTCTGTACTAATTCCGAAGGAATGGCGTTCCTATAAAAAGCCTTAAATGAGGGATATGTCAACCCCGAAGGGGTGATATTATTCCGTCATCAATAATGTCACCCTTTCAGGGTTTTATCGCTGGTCTATATTTCTTTCTAAAAAAATAGCAACCCTTCGGGTTTATGGGATTTTTTTGAGAAAAAATTCGAATACCTCCAGGTCGCATGTATTGTGGTGTAAACAAAACTCGTTACAAACCTGTCACGTCTATAGGAGATATGTTTTTTATAAACGTATAAATCGATAATTTCGAAGGAAAGGTATTTTTATAAAATAGGAATTATAAAAAATGAGGGTACCCCCACAGAGGTGATATTATTCCACCCTTTCAGGGTTTCATTGTTACAACTGTCCTTTTTCTATAACAATATCAACTCTTCGGATTTACCTTGCTGGATGCCAGTTATGGCTATAGAAGATATGGTTTTTCTAAACTTATAAACGAGCAATTCCGAAGGAATGGTATTTTATAAAAAAGCATTAAACGATCGACACATCAGCCCCGAAGGGGGTAATATTATTCAATCCAGTCAAAAATATATTTTGGTTGGTATTCGATTTCAAACTTCTCTAAAAAATCAACATATTCTTCCCGAAAGGTTTGCTTCCGGTGATGTTCCTCCTGATTTAGAATATACTCGTAAACTGTTTTTATGTGTGAATGGCTATAGGAGAAAGCTCCGTAGCCCTCCTGCCATTCAAATCTGCCTTTAACAAAGCCCTTTTCATTTATGAATCTTGAAGAGTTGTTCTTAATATCCCTTACCAGGTCAGAAATAGACATCACCGGCCTTAACCCAATGAAGCAATGTACATGATCTGCCACACCATTTACAATAATTGATTTTTGGCCTTTAGCTGTTATGATGCCAGACATATATCTAAAAAGCTCATCCCTCCATGTTTGATCAATAAGGCTTTGCCTGCCTTTAACGGAAAAAACCACCTGAACATAAACCTGTGAAAATGTGCCGGCCATGGTAGTATATTTAATCCTGTAAATAATAATCAATAGAATCAGGAATATACCGATGACTAAGTTCCGTGCGCTTGAGATATTAATTAAGATACTTCAGAATATCATCGCTCATAGGTTGAGTTTTCGGAGAGAAAGTTGCAATCAGTTCTCCCTTCTCATTAATCAGGAATTTTCCAAAATTCCAGGTTAATGGATTTTCTAAGCCTTTCTTTTTTGCTTCCTCAGAGAGGTATTTGTAAATAGGCGCTACATCATCTCCGGATACAGAAACTTTTGAAGCCATTGGGAATGTTACCCCATAATTTTTTTGGCAGAACTCGGATATTTCTTCATTACTTCCGGGCTCCTGACCTTTAAAGTTGTTGGCGGGAAATCCTACGATCACCAGCTTACCCTTATATTTTTTGTACAATGCTTCTAATCCTTCATATTGAGGAGTAAGCCCGCATTTGCTGGCCGTATTAACCACCAGTATTTTTTTGCCTTTAAAGTCATTAAAGTTAATGCTGCCACCGCTTAACCCGTTTACCTTAAACTGGTAAATATTGCCCGCAAAAAATAATGTAGACGATAATAATAATGTAAGAAATAAAGTTTTCATTGTAGAATGATTAACTGTTTAATGAATTAAATTTTAGATGCATAGCACAACGTCGCAATACTTAGTTTAACACCTGGTGCCCGTAAAAGTTCTTGTCCGCAGGCTTCCAGTGTTGCTCCGGTAGTAATTACATCGTCCACTAAAAGTACGTGTTTGTTTTCAATTAGGTTTTCGCTGGTTAATGCAAACTTGCCTTCCATGTTTTTCCATCGGTCAGTACGGTTTTTCTTCGTCTGAGTTTCAGTGGCATCTGGTCTTACCACGGCACCGGTAATAACCGGAATTCTCAGTATCTCAGCCATGCCATTACACAGAATTTCAGCCTGGTTGTATCCTCTTTTTCTTTGTTTACTTTCATGCAATGGCAGTGGTATCAACGCATTTACATCTCCAAAGCGACGGCTTTCCAATAATTGATTACCCATGATTAAGCCTAATTGGTACCCCAAGTCCTTATTACCCTTGTATTTAAATGCATGCATCATATGTTGCAAGACAGAATGCTTGGTAAAATATAACTGGGCAGTTGCTTTTTCAAATTCAATTCTACCTGCTAATATTTTTTCTATAGGGTTGTTAGCCCGCTTTTCAAAGCGGCTTAAAGGCAAACCATAAATGCATTTTATACAGAGCTGGCTACTGGGAGGTAGGGCATCTGAGCCACAACCCGCGCATAAATGCGGGTAAAAGAGCTGCAAAAGAGACTCTTTAATTAACGTAAGAGTGCTCATGGTTAGATGTTTACATTTAATAATAGGTTGTACCTGGCAAATAACTCTGGTCATTTGCAGGGGCGGTATACTTATCTGATCAACAGGCAAGTGCTTAGCTTATTTGCCTTCCATATAAAGTTAAAATAAATATTGGTATACTTCTTCAACCCGGGCCATTGTGACCACTTCTATATTAAACTTCTGCCGGCTTTGTCTTACCGATTGGTTGTATTTGGATACGATTATTTTTTCAAAGCCCAGTTTTTCGGCTTCTGCTATACGTTGATCAATTTTGTTCACCGCCCGTATTTCGCCACTTAAACCAATCTCACCGGCAAAGCAAATACTTTGGGGCAAAGGCACATCTTCATACGATGAGAGTAAGGCACAAAGCACTGCCAGGTCAATAGAGGGGTCCTCTACTTTAATGCCCCCTGCAATATTTAAAAACACATCTTTTACGCCAAAGTGAAAGCCCCCTCTTTTTTCTAAAACGGCCAGCAATAGTTGCAAACGCCTCAGGTCGAATCCGCTTACTGTTCTTTGAGGAGTGCCATAAACCGATTGTGTTACCAACGATTGTACTTCTATCAACAAAGGCCGTACACCTTCGAGTGTAGCTGCAATAGCAATGCCACTAAGCTGTTCTTCTTTTTGGGTAATGAGTATTTCGCTGGGATTGGCTACACCACGCATGCCTTTATCCGTCATTTCATAAATGCCCAGTTCGCTGGTACTTCCAAAGCGATTCTTGAGTGTGCGTAGTATACGATAGGCATAATGCCGGTCACCCTCAAACTGTAATACCACATCTACCATGTGTTCCAGTATCTTAGGACCCGCTATGCCGCCTTCTTTGGTAATATGCCCGATCAGGAACACAGGGGTATTGGTTTCCTTGGCATACCGCTGAAATTCGCCTGCACATTCTTTGATCTGTGAAATACTCCCCTGAGATGCATCTATTATATTCGATTGCAGGGTTTGAACCGAATCTACAATAACAACATCGGGCTTTAATTTTTTTATTTCCTGGAAAATAGTTTGTGTAGATGTTTCTGTTAACAGGAAAAAATTATCATTATTAATGGACGCCCCGTTGTTATATAACCTGTCGGCACGCATTTTAATTTGTTGCTCACTCTCCTCTCCGCTGATATACAACACCCGCTGATCCTGTAATTGCAGGCCGCTTTGAAGAAATAAGGTGCTTTTGCCAATGCCCGGCTCGCCCGCTACTAATATAATACTGCCGCTGACAATGCCCCCACCTAAAACCCTGTTAAGTTCTGCATCCGTGGTGTTTATTCTTTTTTCCTCACCACTTTTTACCTGTGATAAAGCAACTGCTTTCGATCCTCTCTTTTCATTAGCTGTATAATCATCCCAGTTTTGTTTGCCGTTGGCTTTCTCAATCACTTCTTCTACGAAAGTGTTCCACTGGCCGCATGAGGGGCATTGTCCTACCCATTTTACACTTTCATAACCACAGTTCTGGCAGAAAAAAGACTTCTTCACTTTACTCATGCGGTAAAGTTAGGTAATGAAGTTTACAGCTCCACTCGTGTAAGTTCAACGATCTGTATAAAAAGGAAGAGCGCATTTATGAATGACTCAAGTATTGAAATACCGCAGAAGGTATCGATTAACGTGTTTATTAAAAAAAGAGTAGCGAAGAATAGATGGGCTTATGAGATCTATTTTTATCAAACTGGTATATAAAGCAAAAAGGCCTTGCTTACGCTTGGCCCTTTTACTTACTAACCCATTAAATTCTGGTACTAAGGTACAAATTGAGATTAACACTAAAAAATGAAATTATTGATCCGGCAGGTTAACAAATTATAAAATGAGGATGGCAGGTTGAATAGTTTTTTTATAATTAATTGATAATTAATAGATAATAAAATTAGCCTAAGGGTTAAAAAAGCCCCAAAAATTTTTCTACATGACAAAAAGTCGGTTTTTTAGAGTAATTTGCCTTTGGTTCCGGATTTGATTGATTTCCATAAACAAATTATATTTTATAGATGACTTCATCCATTTTTTTAGTTTCAATGATTTTTGTCGGCATCAGTATGTTGGTTTCAATGGTGCTGAAAAGTAAATTTAAAAAGTATGCCCAAATTCCGCTGGCGAACGGGATGAGTGGTAAAGAGGTAGCGGAAAAAATGCTGAGGGAAAACGGCATTTATGATGTACAGGTAATTTCTACGCCCGGTTTTTTATCTGATCACTATGATCCGACAAAAAAAACGGTGAACCTGAGCCCGGACGTTTACGAGGGCAGAAGTATTTCGGCTGCTGCCGTAGCCGCACATGAGTGCGGCCATGCGGTTCAACACGCTACTGCGTATGGCCCGCTGGAAATGCGTAGTAAGCTCGTTCCTGCGGTTCAATTCAGCTCTACTATAGTGAATTGGGTGTTATTAGCAGGGGTGGTTATGGCATATTCAGGCAGCACTACACTTTTATTAATAGGTATCATATTAATGGCTATTACTGTTGTTTTTAGCTTAATCACCTTACCGGTAGAATTTGATGCCAGTAAAAGGGCATTGGCATGGCTGCAACATACCAATATAACCAATAACAACGAGTATCCTCAGGCTAAAGATGCATTAAAGTGGGCTGCTACAACTTATGTAGTTGCAGCGCTGGCCGCAGTGGTTACCCTGGTTCAGTACATTATGATTTATTTGGGAGGAAGAAGAGATTAATGGAAGGATTCTAAAATGTCTTCAAACGGGGTTGGTTTTTCCAGCCCCGTTTTTTTATTAATCAATTTTGAAGGCACCCCCTAAAAATCCGCCGAAACCTACGCGTACACCTAATTGGGTTTTAAGCAGGGGCTGGTATCCGGCAATGAAATCAACACGGAAGAGCTTAAATATATTTTCCAGGCCTACAAAGGCTTCAGCGTAATATTGATCCTGTTTTACATAAAAGGCATTTCCACCAGCAACCAGGTTCCATTTCAGCTTATTAAATAAGGGAATTTTATTGGTCAACAGACCGTTAAAGTGATGCTCGACATTGGCTTCACCGTAGAATTTAGCAACATTACTGTAAGCATAGTATGGAGCTAATTGAAAGCTATTCAGGTATTTCATATTATAGAAAGTACGGTTACCATTAAAATGCTTCATATCGGGAATCGAATAACGATCTGCATTCAGGAAGCCGCCTAAACCAATATTATACTTGAAAAGGCCCGCCAATTTGAGGTTCATATTGTCGGTAGCTGATAGCTTCCATTTATTATATTTTACATCACTCCCTAAAAGATCGGGTATGCCCGCCGTGTAGTTGAGCGTAAATACCGGCTTATCAGAGCCTATTGATACTTTTCTGTTGGGATATTGAATATATTTTTGGCCTGGTTGATAGCTTATAGCGATGTCTGCTATTAACGCCTGGTGGCGATCAAAGCCAACGGCCGCGAGTTCTTCAGGATGATTAGGAGTGAATGGTCGTGCGCTTTTACTAAATGAATAGAGTGAAGTATTGTTAAGGGGAACCCGGTCTTCGAAACTGGCGGCCACATTTATTGTAAAGCCATTTTCAAACTTATTGTTGTACTGAACATTCCCAAACCAGTTCTCATATAGCTTTATATAGTTTCTTTTGGCGAATAAGGTATAGAGAGAATTGGTAAGCGCGTTAATGGGATTATCATTGTTAAGCTGGCTTACTCTTTTGCCACCCGATAAACTCAAATACCGGTTACGATAAGTATCATCTTTAGAGGCAATGGTAAGCGTTCCAAAACTATTAAAATGCCGGTTCTCAAAACCATACCGCATGTTCCAATGTAAGTGATAGTTATAGGGGCCTTTATTGGGCATATAGTTAAAGTACTGGTTTACCTTTAATGCTACTCCTTCTATGGTATTATATTCTAAGCCCTTGGTCAGACCCTTTAACTGATAGGTAGCGGTTGAATTGTTGGAGTACCACCTGTAATGCTGATTGCTCCATAATATATGGGTTAGTTTAATTTTTTGTTTACGCCTCAACGAGTCATAATATGATTTGGGCCGGTTGTCCCTAACCGTGTTCATACTGTCTCTGAAAGTATAATATCGTTGTTCATCATCTTCCAGGGTAACAGGCCGGCTTTGTGTCCAGAAGCTGGAGTCTTTTTTATAATAACCCGTGTCATATTTCATAACAACATTATCAAAGTATCCTTGAGAAAAACGGGGATGGAGGTTGTAATTGCTATAAACATTTACAAAGCTGCCCACTCCTTTAAAATTGAACATATCGAATCCAATAGAAATGATCTGGTTTTTTGTTTTCCAGGTATCCGGAGTAACCGGTCCGTGCAATTGTTTGATCTTTAGTGTATCTATCAGCTCCAGTTGGTAGTCCTTTGTCAGCAGAAGATCTAAGCTGTAAATACGCCAGCTGCCTTCGGCTATTTCAATATTGCCCGAAAACAGGGGCTCCTGCTTTCTTTTAGGGATAACCCTGATGGTTTTAATGGTAACGCCATCTCTTGTATAAGTATTCAGGAGTTTATACCGGTAGAAATTTAACGCCCCGTCTGCAATAGGTGATATAAAGCCCCGCGATGAGCTGTTGACATCAAATATGTTTACGTTATTGGTGTAGAAAGAAGTGACTTTTGAGAAATTCAGCCCCATATTATCGCCCCGGCTAAAACTGGATCGCACCGTTATTTTCGATTGGTTGGGTCTTACTTCGTCTAACAGGAGATTCGATTCGGATAACATCGCTACACCTTTTCCCATAGAGTCAAGACCGTCTGAACCATCCCGTTCAACTTTTTGACCAAAGATTTTGCCCGGGATAGAGATTGTTCTGATAATGCCTTTCAGATAAATATCAACTGATAGAGAGTCTGTTTGCTGCTGGTAATAGGGTCTTTTTTTAATGGCCTGCCGGATAATACGATATGCCGGGTCTTCACCTTTGGCTTTTACAATTACTTCTCCCATCAGGTTTTGGTTGGCTATCAATACTACATCCACCTGCTGGTCTTTATCCATTACTTCAATTATTTTTTCAACAGCAACAAAACCCACGTATTCGAACTGCAATGTGTAGTTGCCAGGCTTTAAGTCTAATGAATAAAAGCCCTTGCTGTTGGCGGTGGTGCCGGTTGGTGTTCCTTTTATCGTTACAGTGGCATATGCCAAAGGGCTTCCATGCTCTTCTTTAATAAATCCCTGGATTTTAGCTGCATTAGTAATGGTAATAACAAAAACAGCCAGCAGGGTTGTTAAGACAAATTTTCTCATTACAGCTATTTCGTGTAAGCTGGATTAAAGTTACAATACTGTATAATAAATAGGGAAAGCTGGTTTAAACATCGCTGTGATATCGTTACAAAAAGGAAAGCAAAATGTCTCATCGGTAGTAGTTTAGACAACTAAGTTACAGATGAATAAGAAAGCTATTTTGTTAAAATATAGGAGAAAAAGTTGGTTTAACATTTACTGACAAGTATAATAGTTATTGTAAAAACAAAAATGGCAGCAACTGCCAGGTTGCTGCCATTTAGAATATGCCAAAATTAAAGTATTAGTGTTCCTTCTTTCCCGGAGGTAAGGTGATCCAGTTTCTGCCGTCTTTCGCAATCAGTGCCTCGGCATCTTCAGGTCCCCAGCTTCCCGGTGCATAATTAGGGAAGTCTACCGGCGGGCGTTTTTCCCATGTATCCAAAATGGGTTCAATTACTTCCCAGGCAATTTCTACCTGGTCACCACGCATAAACTGTGTAGGGTTACCCATCATCGCATCGAGCAACAGTGTTTCGTAGGCTTCGGGTTGAGGCTCCTGGAAGGTTTCATTATAGCTGAACACCATGTTCACCGGGTTCAATGACATAGTTTGACCCGGGCGTTTGGCCTGGAACCTCAGGCGGATATCCATTTCAGGTTGTATGCTGATAGTTAACCTGTTGGAGCGCCAGGTTTCAGATGCTTCCGGAGGGAAAGCATATTTAGGCCCTTCTTTAAACTGTATCGTGATCAGCGTGGTTTTTTCTTTTAAGAATTTACCGGTACGCACATAAAAAGGTACGCCCTGCCAACGCCAGTTGTCTACATAAAATTTTACAGCAGCAAATGTTTCAACACCCGAGTTAGGGTTTACGCCTTTCTCTTCGCGGTAGGCTTTTTCTTCCTTGCCCTGCATCCATCCCTGTGAGTATTGACCACGAACAGCGTATTTCTGTACGTCTTCTTTTTTGATCTTGCGAATAGCGTTCAGTACATCCGATTTCTTGTTACGGATCTCGTCGGCGTTAAACGATACCGGCGCTTCCATAGCCACCATGCACAACAACTGCAAAATATGGTTTTGTACCATATCACGCAATGCACCTGAGCGTTCATAGTAGCCTCCACGATCTTCCACACCTACTGTTTCTGAAGCAGTAATCTGCACATGATCAATATAGTTGCTGTTCCATAAAGGTTCGAACAAGGCATTGGCAAAACGAAGCGCCAGGATATTCTGCACCGTATCTTTTCCTAAATAATGGTCGATGCGATATATCTGGCTTTCGTCGAACATATCAGTAAGCAATTTATTCAATTCCTTAGAGCTCTTTAGGTCATGACCAAAAGGCTTTTCTACCACAATGCGCATGCAATCTTTCGATTTGTCTAATTGCAGGCTATGCAGGTTGGTGGTGATTTCAGGAACCAGCTGTGGTGCTACAGCCAGGTAGAAGATCACTTCTGCAGCCGTTCCCCAATCTGCTTCATACTTACCGATAATTTCTTTGATCGGCTCATAAGATGCCGGTTGGTCTACATCCATTCTTAAATAGGAAATATGTTCGGAAAAAGCTTCCCAGCTGCCAGGAGGGTTTTCTTTACGACGGGAAAACTCTTTAATTCCACCGAATAAATGGTCTCTGAATTTCTCATTGGTATAATCCGTTCTACCGGTGCCGATAATGGCAAATTCTTCCGGCATCAGTCCATCTATACTTAAATTGAACAGGGCGGGAGTTAGTTTTCGTTGGTTAAGGTCGCCACTGCCGCCAAAAATAAAAAGAATGGTTGCCTGGGGCTTTCTGTTTTCTAAATCTCTTTGCATGCTAAAGGTTTTACTCTTAAAAGAGTGTATCAACACATTGTTATCCGGCAAATGTAGGTTAGATGTTCGAGAATATAAAGCCTATACAAAAGATGGAGAAAAGCCTGACAAATGCCTGTTGCTCCGAGGCAACTGATCAATAACAAAAATGGAAGCCATAAGGTTGTTTGCCTGCTGAATTATGTGCATTCTTCATTTTCGATTTTCCAGTTCATTGTCATTCCCTTAATTTTGCACATGGCAACAAGAAATAATCCTGCAGCAACTGCAAATTCCCCCAAAATAGCATTAGAAGGTTTAACGTTTGACGATGTACTATTGGTACCGGCTTATAGCGAAGTGTTACCAAGAGATGTTGACATACGTACCCGTCTTACCAAAGACATTACGTTAAATACACCAATCTTATCCGCAGCGATGGATACTGTAACTGAAGCTGCCCTGGCAATAGCTATGGCACGTGAAGGCGGACTGGGCATACTACATAAAAATATGAGCATTGAGCAGCAGGCTGCCCATGTGCGTAAAGTAAAAAGAAGTGAGAGCGGTTTGATCTTAGATCCGCTTACGCTTTTAGAAGATGAAACAATTGGTGATGCGTTGAGGCTGATGAAAGAAAACAAGATCGGTGGTATACCTATTATCGATGGTAATCATAGATTAAAAGGTATTCTTACCAACCGGGATCTGCGCTTTGAACAGGATCCCGCCAGGAAGGTAAAAGAAGTAATGACCAGCGAAAACCTGGTAACAGCACCGGCCGGCACTGATCTGAAAAAAGCAGAAACCATACTGCGCCGGCATAAAATTGAAAAACTACCGGTTGTAGACAAGCAGGGCAAACTGGTAGGATTAATTACCTACCGCGATATCCTGCAGGTAACGAGTTTCCCCAATGCCATCAAAGATTCTTTTGGAAGATTGTTAGTAGGCGCGGGCATAGGTATTACAGCAGATGTATTAGATCGCATTAGTGCATTAACAGCAGTAGGAGTTGACCTGGTGGTATTGGATAGCGCACATGGTCATACAAAAGGTGTTATTGATGCCCTGAAAAAGGTAAAAAAGAACTTCAAAAAATTAAACGTAATTGCAGGTAATGTAGGTACCGCAGCCGGAGCGCTTGCTTTAGCTGAAGCGGGTGCCGATGCGGTAAAAGTAGGTATTGGACCGGGTTCTATTTGTACCACGCGTATTGTAGCCGGTGCAGGTATGCCACAGTTGAGTGCGATTATGGAGGCGGCTAAAAGTCTTTCTAAAAAAGGAATTCCATTGATTGCCGATGGAGGTATTCGTTATACCGGAGATATGGTTAAAGCCCTGGCAGCGGGAGCAGATTGTGTAATGATGGGTAGTGTGTTTGCAGGCACAGAAGAAAGTCCTGGCGAAGCTATTATTTTTGAAGGTCGTAAGTTTAAATCCTACCGGGGTATGGGCTCTTTAGGGGCTATGGCAACCGGCAGCAGCGATCGGTATTTCCAGGATCCGGAAGACGATGTAAAGAAGTTTGTACCGGAAGGGATTGAGGGCCGCGTCGCTTTCAAAGGTTCTTTAAAGGAAGTTATTTATCAATATGTAGGCGGGTTAAGGGCCGGAATGGGTTATTGCGGCGCGAAGAGCATTGCTGATCTTAAAAAAGCGCAGTTTGTTCGCATTACCAATGCCGGTATGAACGAAAGTCATCCGCATGATGTGGTGGTAACCAGGGAAGCTCCTAATTATAGCAGGAAATAAATTTTAGTAAACAGGTTAACTGGTTGATATGTTGACAGGTGTATTGCGGTCAACATATCAACCTTTTTTACTATTTAGCGAATAGTTTTTTATTATAAACAGAGGTATAATTAAGAACTTTTTAATAGCGCCAGCTTTACTATTTCTTTTTTCGCCTTCGATATAGGTATTTTTTCACCATCCTGCATCAATAGAACCCCGCTATCCTCGCGGAGCAGGCTTTTTACAAAAGCAACGTTGACCAAATGACTTTGATGACAACGAATAAAGCCTTGTGCGTTAAAAAGGTCGTCATACTCTTTCAATGATTTCGATACCAGTATCTTTTCCTTGCTGGTTAGGTAAAACCAGGTATACGAATTGGTGGCTTCACAGCGTACAATATTGTTGACTTCGATATACCGCACTTCGTTTCGCAGGGGCAAGGCAACTTTTGCCGGCGCTTTTCCCTGCTGGGTAATATAGTCCATCAGAAAGTCGAGCTGTGTGTTCTTTTTCTTTTGTTTTATTTTTTCGGTGGCCTTGTCAACAGCTGCTTTTAATTCGGTTATGTCTACTGGTTTGAGTAAATAATCTAATGCAGCAGATTTAACAGCCCGAACTCCATACTGATCAAAAGCGGTAACAAAAATCACCTCAAAGTCTCTTTTGGCTAATTGTGCCAGTAGGTCAAACCCGGTTTGCTTTCCTAAGATAATATCCAGGAAAACCACATCTGGTTGTTGGGTGGTGATTATATCAAGTGCTTCGTCAATGTTATCTGCTGTGGCAATAACATTGATATCGGGACAATGCTTTTGCAACAGGATTTGCAGGTTCTCTATATTGTGTGGCTCATCGTCTACAATAATCGCATTCATGATAACCAGTTTTTAAGAATAATGGTTGCGGTAGTGCCGGCAGTTGTAGGTTCAATATCAAAACTCAACGGGGTATTTTTATAAATGGTATTCGATAAAGATACCCGGTTTTGGGTAAGTTCCAGTCCTTTTCCGCGAAGCAGATTCTCCTTATCAAATCCCTCACCATTATCCCTCACTTTTAAAATCAAATCCTCGCCGGCCTTTAAAAAGCTGACCTCGATAAGACCATTTTTTTTCTTATCAACAATCCCGTGCTTTACCGCATTTTCGACCAATGGCTGTAAAAGCATAACCGGTATCTGTATATCTTCGCTGAGCCGGTTATCAATAGTAATATTATATTTAAAACCAAATCGCAGTTGTTCCATCTTCAGGTAGTCATCTAAAAGAGCTGCTTCATCAGCCAGGCTCACCTGGTCTTTACCGGCATCGTCCAAAACCCGCCGGGTTAATCTTGCAAACTTGGAAAGGTATTCATTCGCTGTATCAATTTCATTTTTATTCATGAGTGTTTGAATGCCCGAGAGTGCATTAAAGATAAAATGAGGATTGAGTTGAGACCTTATTGATTGCAATTGACTTTGAGCCTGCTCTCCTCTTCTTTGTACTTTTTCGAACTTTAACCTGTTACGATACCTGCTCAGGATAAGAAGGAATAGCCCCAGCAGTATCAATGCGATCGCTGTAAAAATAATGGCGCTAATACCGATCTTAAGGCTTTGATTTTTGTCGGGTAATACAGTCAGCTCATAAACAAATTTTTTATCGGCAAATTCATGCTCATACATCCCGGTTTTATTAGTTCTGTCGCTCCTTTTTACTATGGCATAGGGAACAAATTCAATTTTGTATTCGCCAGGCTTGTCCCACATTGCCCTTGGGATACTTACTTTTTTAGTATCTCTCCCACCTATCAACGTACGGATTTTTTTCCCATTTTCCTTTTTTACCAGGTAAACAAGTGTTGAAATTGAAGGATCGTTATGGGTTGTAAGTGACATATCCAACAAAGTGTCTGCTGTATAAATTGCGATATGCTTTGCGTTGAAAGCTTTAATAAAATTATATTGATATGCTTCTTTTTCAGGATTGTAGCCAGGGAAGCGCTTTTTGTAGTAAGGGTTTACTCCAATCACTAAAGCATCAAAAATACCTGTTTGTCTCTTTATTTGATACCTGACTGTACCTGAAATCTCAGGAGTTTGCACCTCAATCCATTCTGTAAGCATAGAAGAGCGGTCAGCATAATTGCTGATATTATAAATCTCAATTTTTATTTTCTCGCCTCGCTTTCCCGGGAACTTGCCCAGGTAAGCATAGGAGAACTTTCCATCATTGGTTTTAATGAACTGGTCTGGCTTTGTCCAGGGCACAATCTCTTCACGGTCATTTTTAACAACATGGTACCGGTAATTGTCTGCATTACGTTCGTCGATAAGCACATCCGAAAATTCTACATAGGCTGTGCCGTTTACCAAAAATCCCCGTCCGGTTATTTCAGATACAAAAATTTCATCCTTATTGTCTTCAAAAGAAGCAGTAATAGCAGATTTCGGATCACCAAAGGCAGAGTAAGCATCATACCATTTTTTCTCGCCATTTATCGTTGTTAGCTTTTCATACAGGTAGGCATTTGCTTTTTCCCTTGCAGATGCTGATCGTATATCAATAATGCTATTTCCATCGTATTTCAGGTAGGGCAGCGATTTAAGATTATGATCCGTACGCTCTACCCAAACCGGACCTATGCGGATCATATCCGTTTGTTGTGCTGATATATTATATCCGTTTATGGATAAAACCAACAATAAGAGAAATGGCAGGGTGGATTTCATATCAATTTTAGTTTTTTACAAACCTATTCTAGTTGTTCCTTCGAGGCAACACACATTTAGCCAATACGTCATTTGATTAAGAAATGGGAGTAATCTGGTTAGAATTTAAATTTACACCATGAAACCAACTATTACTATAGAATATTGTCCTAAATGTGGCTGGATGCTGCGGGCTGCTTATATGGCGCAGGAATTTTTAACCACATTTACGGGTTATGTTGAGGCTGTTGCCCTGAAACCAGGTGCTATCAGCGGGGTATTTAGGATTTATATAGATAATAACCTGGTATTTGATCGTAAATCAAATGGGGGATTTAGCGAGGTTAAGGAACTGAAACAACTGCTCCGGGATAAAATAAACCCAGGCATGAGCCTGGGCCATTCTGATAAAAATTAATATTACATTCCTACTGCCGTTAACGGTCCCCTGTCACCTGTACTCTCCTTAATCCTTTCCCACGCTGCTGGCGCCACTAACATCCTGCGTTACCTGGGGGTTGCCCCTGTATTTAACCGAGCTGGCACCATGCGACCTGGCATTCAGTTTCAGGCTGCTAAATACACGTACCGTGCTTGCGCCAGACGCTTCGACCTCGGCATTTTCTGATTTAAGGTCGAAGGAGTTAATAGTAGAGGCACCCGAGGCGCTGGCTTTTACATCCCTGCATTCCCCGTCTGCCGTTAGGGTGCTGGCGCCGGATGCTTCCAGGTCGACCTGCGGCGCTCTAACCGAAATATTGCCGCTTGAGGCTCCTGAAAGATCGAATTCTATCTTTTTCTCCTGTACGAATTTGCCTTCCGTTTGTAACTGTGCTGCTCCCGAAAGATTGACCTTATCTAATGATGGAACAGAAATGTAAACCTTTACCTCTCCACTGGCATCCAAATTAATATTGTCTTTTACATCCACTTCTAAAGTATTGCCATCGTTTACCCTAACATAGAGGTAATTAAAAAGATTTTCATCGGTTTCAATTTTTACACTGTAGTTGTCTGACTGGGTTATATGCACCTCCATACTCGAGCCCAGGTCGAGATTAGAAAAGTTTTTAAGATCATAGGTTTTTGTGGTAAGCTTGCCATTGCCTTTAACGCGTTCGCTATCAATAATATTGCAGGAGCTGATTGCAAAAACAATTATTAATATTAAGCCTAAGTATTTCATGTCATCTGTTTAAGAGTTATCGAAAGTGTTAAGATATTTATTATTTATAAAATCAAATTTAAATTGAAAAACTTGCCCTGGTTGATCGGGTTGGAATATCAAATTAATATTACCTTCGCCGCACTATGACGGAAAGGATACTTATTCTCGATTTTGGTTCTCAATATACCCAACTTATTGCAAGGGCAGTACGTGAAGCCAATGTTTACTGCGAAATCATACCCTATTCAAAACCATTCGAAATCGATAGCAATTTAAAAGGAATTATCCTTTCGGGCTCTCCGTTTTCGGTAAACGACCCAAATGCACCTGTTATTGGCATAAAAGATATCGTAAAACAGTTGCCGGTATTGGGTATTTGCTATGGGGCACAGCTTACTGCCAAAACTTATGGCGGACGTGTAGAGAAGAGCAGCAAAAGAGAATATGGTCGTGCATCTATGTCAGTAAATGACGAAACAGATGTGCTGATGCAGGGGGTAAGCGTTAAAAGCCAGGTATGGATGAGCCATGGAGATAGCATCCTGGAATTGCCGGAGGGATTTGAGGTTTTAGCTACTACCGACAGCATTCCTGTTGCCGCCTTTAAAAACAAACAGGATACCAATCCTTTATATGGACTTCAGTTTCACCCCGAAGTGTACCACAGCACCGAAGGAAAACAGATCTTAAAGAACTTCCTCGTAAATATATGCGGCTGTGCCCAGGATTGGACACCTGCACATTTTATTACAGATACAGTAGAAGCTTTAAAGCAGCAAATCGGTGATCGCCAGGTAATTATGGCTTTAAGCGGTGGCGTAGACAGTACAGTGGCGGCTACCTTAATTCATAAGGCTATTGGTGATAAGCTGCACGGCATATTTGTTGACAATGGGGTACTACGTAAAAATGAATTTGAGGATGTATTGGAAACCTATAAGCAACTGGGCCTGAATGTTACCGGTGTTAATGCCAGCCAGATGTTTTACGATGAGCTGAAAGACAACGCCGATCCGGAGGCAAAAAGAAAAATTATCGGCCGCTTATTTATTGAAGTATTTCAGCAGGAAGCCGCCAAATTAGAAAATATTGAGTTATTGGGTCAGGGAACAATTTATCCTGATGTGATAGAAAGTGTATCAGTACATGGTCCTTCTGTAACCATCAAATCGCACCATAATGTGGGTGGTTTACCGGCTACTATGAAAATGGAGCTGGTAGAGCCTTTGCGCTATCTTTTTAAAGATGAGGTTAGAAAAGTAGGTCGTGAGCTGGGTATTCCCGCCAACCTGATTGATCGTCACCCCTTCCCAGGTCCGGGTTTAGCGATCAGGATACTGGGAGAAGTGACTGAAGAAAAGGTGCGATTATTGCAGGAAGCAGATCATATTTATACGAATGCTTTAAAAGAAACCGGATTGTATGCAACGGTTTGGCAGGCGGGAACGATCTTATTACCGGTTAAAAGCGTAGGTGTAATGGGAGATGAGCGTACATACGAATTTACAGTGGCCTTACGTGCAGTAACCAGTGTAGACGGTATGACCGCAGACTGGGCGCACCTGCCCTACGATTTCCTGGCCGATGTAAGTAACGAAATTATTAATAACGTGCGGGGTATAAACCGCGTAGTATATGATATAAGCAGCAAACCTCCCGCTACTATTGAGTGGGAATAGCAGTGGATGTTCTTAAATGTTGCGGGATTGCATCTTTTGCTGCCCCAAAAACAAAGTACATGAGCCTGAACCGGCAGTTGCTGGTTTACATGATCATCTGTACCTGTATACAGGGTAAAACAGATGGCGTGAAAGGCAAGTAAACAAATAAACCTTACCATGAAGAAAACGCTTCTAAGTTTTTTAGCTCTTGTTGTTGTTTTTTCAGTTTTCGCGCAGCCGGTTACAAATGGTACCCGGCACAAGCTGGCGATATTTACACCTCTTTATATAGATGAGGCTTTTGATAATGCTGGCAGCTACAGGTATTCCGGTAAAACCTTTCCAAAGTCGTCTATAAATGGATTGGAGTTTTATCATGGTGCGGCGCTGGCCATTGACTCCCTGAACGCATTAAATATTCCCCTGGATGTATACATATACGATTCCAAGTCGAACAGGGAAACACTGGAACAGCAGTTTAGCAAATGCGCCGCCGATGGCGTAGAGCTGATTATTGCTAACTGCAGCCTTGCCGAATTAACGACCCTGGCAAGATTGGGGGCTGATAAAAAAATAACGGTACTAAATGCAACGGTGCCCAATGATGCTAATGCAACCAGCAATCCTTATTTCGTGGTATTGAATCCAACGATACAAACTCAACTGGAAGGATTGTATAATTACATGAAAAAGAATTATGCCGGGCGGCAGATAACGGTAATTACCCGAAAAACAAGTTCAGATTCGTATATCCGTTCGGTACTGGAAACATTGAATAAGTATTACAAAGATTCAGTAAAGATCCGCTTCCAGGAAGTTAACGACGATATTGCGTTGAAAGCACTGGGCACTACTACACAACCAACACAGACAGGATTATATGTAGTTGGTTCACTGGATACAGAGTTTGGAAGCAAAGTACTTAAGCAATTGGCCAGTAACATTAAAAACTATGCATCAGTAACTGTTATCGGCATGCCCACCTGGGAAAATATCGGTATTGCAAAGCCGGAGTATAAAGGTGTGGAAATTATTTATAGCACGCCCTTTTTCAATCCAAGGACAGATGCTGCCAGCCGGTCGATAAGTGAATATTACAAGAAGAAAATGTATGCCGCGCCCAGTGACCTGGTTTTCAGGGGTTATGGGCTTACCTACCGTTTCGGTCATTTATTGAACCGTTATGGAAAAGATATTAATACAAAACTTGCCGGATCGGAATACAGGACTTTCTTTGATATGGATATACAGCCAGATTACCTGAACGGCAAAATAAGCCACTATGAAAACAAGAAATTGTATTATTTGAAGTACCTCAATGGCACTTTAAAGTCGGTTAACTAGTTGGTTTTAGCCTTAAGATCGTCCAGCAGCATTTTTTGAGAGGCAATTATTTTTTGCTGAGTCTCCTGCTTCGCTTTATTAGCCTGCAGTTGCTCCTCCAGCTCCTTTTGCGTTTTTTGAAGGTCAGAAAGTGCATTTTCCTCATCCACCAGTATGGCTTCCTGTTTTCTGATCTCCATAATATCACTGCTTCGTTTTACGTTCGCCGTCATTTTTTCCAGGAAAGCCTTACCCCTGCTGGGGAGTTCTGATGCGCCTTCTATATCTCCCGATCCATGCATTATTAAGTATAAAGTTGTCTTTGGCTCTGATTTTTTACCATTCCCCTCCAGTTTAAAATAATAATCGAGCTTGCTTTTACTCACTTCATCAATTACAACATTGGGGTATAACCTGAACGACTCTTTGGTAAGGGTTCCTGTTAGTTGTTTATCTGCAAATTTAGCAAGCAATGCACTCTCCACAATCGTCTCTGGATAATCGTATACCATTACCAACGCAGGCTCTTCGGTTTTGCCGTTTTTTACTTTTCCTTCAAATGCCTGAGCTGAAATATTGGTAGCCCACATGCCCAATCCTGCTATTATTGCCAGTTGCTTCAACATAAAATGTATTTGAGTTTGAGAAATGATCTGCCGCAAAGGTATATTAACTCGCTGTTTTATTTTAAGTACTTTAAATTTGCATGAATAATTTTTTATCGTTTGAGCGGCATTAAGAAACTGGCAGGACAAACTATTTGGTATGGAGCAAGTTCTATAGCAGCAAGGTTTATTAATTACCTGCTGACACCTTACCTGATTTTGATGTTAGGCAAGGTTTGGTATGGAGAACAATCGTTGATCTATTCGTACATACCATTTATGAATGTGGTATTCACGTACGGAATGGAGACGGCCTTTTTCAGGTTCACACAAATTCAGGATAAAAAAACGGTATTCAACACTTCCAGTATTTCTTTGCTTTCTTCCTCCCTTTTGTTATCGATGCTCCTGATTGGGTTTCATGTGCCTATTTCCAGGATTCTGATGGTAGAGGCCCATCCCGAGTACGTTCTTTTAGCTTCAGGTATTATATTTTTTGATGCTTTGAGCACTATTCCTTTTGCAAAGCTCCGGCTGGATGGCAAACCCCGTAAATTCGCTTTTGTCAAGATCTCCGGGATTCTTGTAAATATGGGGTCGCTTTATTTCTTTTTAAGTATCTGTCCTCAGATAGCTAAAGAGAAGCCCGATAGCCTGATAGCTTTTTTATTTGATAAGGAGTGGCTGGTAGGATATGTGTTTGTTGCCAATCTTATTCAAAGCATTGTTACTTTATTATTGCTTTCTAAGGAGTTTTTTAGCTTTAATTTTAAGTTCGATAAGATTGTTTGGCGACAACTGGTATTATACGGTCTTCCCATAATGATTGCAGGATTTGCAGGCATGATCAACGAAACCTTCGATCGTATTATGTTAGGATGGTGGGCTCCCGTTAGCTCGGAAGATGCTGCAAAGGCCGAGGTAGGTATATACTCCGCCTGCTACAAACTTTCTTTATTAATAAGTTTATCTGTACAGGCTTTCCGAATGGGGGCAGAACCGTTTTTCTTTAAACAATCCACCAGTGAAAACGCCCCGCGAACCTATGCGCGCGTGATGAAGTTTTTTGTTATAACACTGTGCCTGATGTTTCTTTTCGTTATGCTGTATGTTGACTTGTGGAAATATTTTATAACCGACCACTCGATGTGGATTGGGCTGAAAGTGGTTCCCGTACTATTACTGGCGAATATGTTTTTAGGGATATATTATAATCTAAGTATATGGTATAAGCTGGGAAATAAAACTATTGCCGGAGCCTACATTACACTTATAGGAGCAGGAGTTACATTATTAATAAATTATTTATTCATCCCCGCTTATAGCTATGTTGCCTGTGCCTGGGCTACATTTGCCTGTTACGGTATCATGATGGTTGTGTCTTATGTATGGGGACAAAAGAACTATCGTATTCCTTACGCAAAGAATAAACTGATTGCATATATTATTATCGCCGTAATATGTTATGTGATTCACTATTTTGTGAAAGAGCAGTTCCCGGTATCCTGGGTGAACTACGGCGTAGCAACCCTATTATTCCTCCTTTATTTTTTATTTATTCTACGTGTTGAAAAACGTGAATTTGCCCAATTACCTGTCATAGGACAGTTTTTAAAGTAGCCTTTTCGGGAATCGCTCAAATAGTACTAATTTTCCGTATTCTATTTTTAAAACCTGACATAAATAAGTCAGGTAACAAATCATTTGCGTATGAAAACGATCTATATTTTAGTGCCGGAACATGCTGTATTACAAGCTGTGGCCGATCCCCAATATTGTTTTAATACAGTAAATGAATTTCTGCAGGTAAGCGGGAACGGGCCGCTTTTCGATATTAAGTTGGTGGGTGCCCGTAAGCAGGTACAATTTAGTGGCAACCAGTTTTCTGTAACGGTTGATCAGTTGCTGGAAGAAACCGGAGTGGCCGATCTGGTTATAGCACCCGCACTTTTTGGAGACATGGAGAAAGCCGTAGCGGCCAATACTACAATGATCAAATGGTTGAATTGGCAATATCAGGAGGGTGCAGAAATAGCCTCTTTATGTGTCGGCGCTTTTTTGCTGGCTTCTGCAGGTTTGCTTAATGGTAAAAAATGCAGCACGCACTGGGGCTATATGAATGCATTCAGGGAAATGTTTCCTGAGGTGATATTGCAGGACGGCTCTATTGTTACAGAACAAAATCGCATCTATACCAGTGGAGGTGCTACATCTTACTGGAATCTTTTATTACACCTGGTAGAAAAATATACCGACCGGCAAACAGCTATCCTGGTGTCTAAATACTTTGCAATTGATATTGACCGGAGCAGTCAATCAGCATTTGCTATGTTTACGGCTCAAAAAAATCATAATGACGAGGAAGTGAAAAAAGCACAGGACTATATTGAAAAGAATATAGAAGAGCGATTAACCATAGATGATATTGCAGCAGTGGTTGCCCTGGGCCGCCGAAGCCTGGAACGCCGGTTTAAGCAGGCCACCAACAACTCGGTCCTGGAATACATTCAACGGGTAAAAGTAGAAGCGGCAAAGAAAAGCTTTGAAAGCAGCCGGAAAAATATCAATGAGGTAATGTATGATGTTGGCTATACGGATACAAAGGCATTTAGAACCACTTTTAAAAAGATCACCGGCCTTACACCTATTGAGTATAAAAACAAATATAATAAACTGGCCGTTGCCTGACGAACAGTAAGCATTGAATTGGCATTCTTTTTTCTATAGCTAGTTTGATGCAGATAGAAGTTGCTGATATAGTAGTAAATATTTCTCCGCAAAAGCTGGTAGATGTAATTAACGATGCAAAGGAAAGTGCCCGCATCGTTAAATTAACTTATGTAAGCGATTCTGATGAAGGAATTATCAGAGTGAAAAATGGAAAATCCTTTTCGTACAAAAAGGGGGGCAAAAAAATAGCTGACCAGGATACACTTTCCAGAATCCGAAGCCTGGTGATTCCTCCGGCATGGCAAAATGTTTGGATCTGCAGCCTGCAAAACGGGCATTTGCAATGCACAGGCGTGGATGTCATGGGAAGAAAACAATACCGGTATCACACCCTATGGAATGCGCTTCGTAAGGAAACAAAGTTTTACCGGTTGCTTCAATTCGGACAGGCATTAAAAGGTATCCGGAAAAAACTTTCGGCCCACTTATCCGGCCGCGATCTTTCCCGGCAAAAAGTACTGGCGGCAGTGGTAAGCGTTATGGATAAAACCGGCATACGCGTGGGGAATAATATATATGAAAAACTTTACGGATCATTTGGGCTCTCTACATTAAAAAATCAGCATATAAAAATAAACGGCAACAAGGTTCAATTTAGCTTTCGGGGTAAAAAAGGTGTTTATCAAAACATTTCTCTGAAAAGCGCACGCCTGGCAAAAATTATACAGCAGTGCAAAGAAATCCCGGGCAAAGAATTGTTTCAATACATAGATGAATCGGGCAACCGGCACAGTATCAATAGCGGTGATGTAAATGATTATATAAAGGAGATCTCGGGGGGTGAATTTACCAGTAAAGATTTTAGAACCTGGACGGGTACCGTAGATTGCATAGGCCAGTTTACTAAAATAGGCGGATTTGAAACACAGGCTGAAATGAAACGTAATACAATTGAGGCTATCGATTGTGTGGCGGCAACTCTGGGTAATACCAGGTCGGTTTGTAAAAGCCATTATATACACCCCCTGGTGTTAGCTATGTATGAAGACACCCGGTTGTTGAAGTATATTCAATCCGGCACATTAACTAAAACCGGCGGTGATCCCGCGCCGCTTGAAACTGTTCTTCTGAAAATTCTCAGAAAAGAAAAAATGAATGTAAAGTAAACTCAGGATAGCAGGTTTTGACGGAGTAAAAACTCTAACTGCTCGTTGGTTGTAATCAATTTTTCTGTAAGCTGCTCTTTATTCTTACTATTAGTATAGATTTTTAATGCATTTTCTATAGTTTCGCGAAGCTCGTCCTCAGACCAGGGCTTTTGAACATACTTGTAAACAGACCCTTTGTTAATGGCATCGATAACGGCATTAATATCTGTATAGCCCGTCAGCAAAATTCTTGGAATTGCAGGATGATCTTTAATAATGGATTCGAGAAATTCAATCCCCGTTGTCTCAGGCATTCTCTGGTCTGTTATAATCAGGTGTATCGTGTTTTCATCCAATATAGTTTTACCTTCTTTTGCAGAAAGAGCAGTAAATACATTGTATGATCTTCTGAATACTGCGCGAAAAGAGTTAAGGTTATGTATTTCATCATCAACATACAAGATATTCTTATAAATATTGTTTTCTGCCATATAAAAAACTATATATTGTTAAAATTCTGTTCTATATTTATATCCTGCTAAATCATCAAAACAAAACCATGCTTTTAGGCTATCGGGCTTCTGAACAATACAATAGTTATTACAAACCAGTATATTACAGATTGGCAGAGAGCGGTGGGCAAGAGAGGCTGAAAGAGCTTTTGTCACAAACCCCGTCCATACAAATATACGATACTATTGAAAGTCAATTATCAGAATTAGCAAAAATAAATAATCCTCAGAAACAGCTAACTGCGGATGAATACAAGGCTGAGGTTGCCCGTTATCTGGATGGGAAAGACCCCGATAACTATGGTGTGTGGGTGTATTATCCCTGGTCGCAAAAATTGGTTCACCTGCTTGATGAAGAAGAGTTTGTACAGGTAAGAACCAGCAGGAATCTTTACAAGATTAAACCTGAAGAGCTTGAGATTCTCAAAACAAAAAAACTGGGTATTATAGGCCTATCGGTAGGCCAATCGATTGCTATGACCATTGCCACCGAACGGATTTGCGGTGAACTGTACCTTGCAGACTTCGACACAGTTGAATTATGTAATATGAACCGGTTAAGTAATTGCAATGTATATAACCTGGGCGCCTCTAAAGCGGTTATAACAGCGCAAAAAATTGCGGAACTGGACCCCTTTCTTAAAGTGACCTGTTTTACAGATGGGATTACTGCAGATAATATTGATTCCTTTTTAGGAGAAGACAGCGCTCAGCTGGATATATTGATCGAAGAGTGTGATAGTATAGATGTAAAGATACTAAGCCGGGTGAAAGCCCGTGAAAAGGGCATTCCCGTAGTTATGGATACAAATGACCGCGGGATGTTAGATGTGGAGCGTTTTGACCTGGAGCCCGAAAGACCGCTTTTTCATGGTAATCTGAATGAAGAAGGGATCGATTTAACGAAATTAAAAGACCTCACAAGCCAGGAAAAATTACCTATGCTGGATGCAATGGTAAACCTGTCGGCCCTCTCCGACAGGATGAAATATTCGCTTGGTGAAATGGGAAAAACTATTAATACCTGGCCACAGTTAGCCTCTTCTGTGGTGTTGGGTGGTGCAATGGTTACTGACACCTGTAGAAGGATTTTGCTGTCAGAAACAACTAGTTCCGGAAGATATTATATCGATTTTAAGGAATTAATTAAATAAAATGCTGAGTGGAAGTAGCTATCAGAGCCTTTAAAGCCACAACGGATCCCGAAACCTGCCTTAAGTTTATCGAAGGGCACAGGCGTCTTTTGGAAGCCCATTTCGGGGTTGCGAAAATTACCTCGAGCAATACGAGCTGGATGCATCATGAAAATACGTTCGTGGTGGTGGCTGAAAGCCTGGACCGCGAGAAAATATATGGCGGCGCAAGGGTTCAGGTAGCGGATGGCGTGCTTCCCCTGCCTATTGAAACTGCAATCGGGCAGTATGATCCTTCCATTCATCAGCAGGCGTCGCCCGGGACTTCAGAAATATGTGGTCTGTGGAATTCAATGGAGGTAGCAGGCCTGGGTATTGGAAGTATTTTCATGGCACGTGTAGGAGTGGTAGTAGCGATGCAATTGAATGTTGAAAAGATATTTTTCCTTTGTGCACCGGTTACCGTACGTATTGGAAAACGAATCGGCGGCCTCGTTGAAACTTCGTTGGGAGATAAAGGCAATTTCTTTTACCCCAAAGACGATTTCGTTGCTACCGCAATGGTTATTAACGATAGCAAAACTCTTGTGAACGCCGATGAAAAAGAGCGGAAAAAGATTTTCGAACTCTTCGAAAATCCCCAACAAAGCCGCATAACAGAAACCGGACCCAAAGGGGAACTTCTGGTAGATTATTTATTAAAAGTATAAGGCTCCCGATGCGTATTTATTTTTTCCTTATTTATTTTTTATATGCAGGTATAGGTTTGTATGCACAAGCCCCGCTGAAAATTAGCGATGAGGGAGCGCTATACGGCGTAGTTAAAGATCATATTCAGTACCTGGAAGACAAGACAAACACCCTGTCAATAAATGAAGCGGCTGCCAGTCCGTTCTTAAAAAGCCCTTCGGATGTACCGGGCTTTTTTGTTTCCGCCTCCTCCTTCTGGGTTAAGTTTATTATTGAGAATAACACAGATGATCCAAACCTGATTATTAACCTGGAGCACGCTACAATTGATGATGTAGTCTTATATTATAAAGATGAAGCATCCGGTCATTTTGATTCAATGGCCCTTACAGAAGCTAAACCTTTTGTAAACCGGAAGTATAATTATCAAACTTATATGTTTGATGCACAGGTGAAAAAGGGCGAACAGAAAACCTTTTTCATAAAAATGAGGGCCTCTGAGCAGCTGCTCATACCCATTACAGTAGGACATGTAGAAAGAACATTTGAGAAAATAGCCACCAACGACCTGATCTTCGGGCTCTATATCGGTTTGATATTGGTTATGGTACTATATAACCTGTTCCTGTTTTTTTCTACCAGGGAAAGCAGCTATTTCTATTATGTATTGTATATGGTGTTTGTGGGAGTAACACAGGCCCAGCTGCAAGGTTATACTTTTCGGTTTCTTTGGCCCGATACGCCGGCCATGAATAATTACGCAGCTTTTCTCGTACCATTTTTTAACGGGATAGCAGCGTTGGAATTCATACGTAACTTTCTAAATCTGAAAAGCGTATCGCGTCGCTTCAACAGAGGCATTTTCCTGTTTGAAGGATTTTATTGTATATCGTTGGTGCTGGGATTGATGGGAATGTTCAGGGGTGCCCAGATTGCTGTTCAATTAACCGCTTTTTGTACCGCTTTTTATGTGCTTGGCATTTGTTCGTTTTTGGCTGTAAAGCAAATTCATGGCGCCAAAACCTTACTCATCGCCTGGTCGATTTTCCTGTGCAGCGTGATTGTTTTTGTATTAAGAAACGTAGGTATTCTTCCTTATAATTATCTCACTTTTTATGCCCTGCAAATAGGATCTGCTGTAGAGGCAGTACTACTTTCATTAGCTCTGGCAGACCGGATAAATACTTACCGCCGTAACCAGGAGCTGGCCCGAAAAGAAGCTTTACGGGTTTCCCTGGAAAATGAACGGCTGGTAAAAGATCAGAATATTATTTTGGAGCAACAGGTGCACGAGCGTACACAGGAGCTGGAAGATGCAAATGAGAATCTGAATCATACACTCTCCCAGTTAAAAAATGCACAAAGTCAACTCGTAGAATCGGAAAAAATGGTGTCCCTGGGGCAGCTTACAGCTGGTATCGCTCACGAAATCAATAATCCTATTAATTTCGTAACCTCCAATATAAAGCCACTTGAGCTGGATGTATCTGACCTGCTCAGCGTGATTCAGAAGTATGAGGAAATAGACGTATCACAAAATGTGGAAGAGCAGTTTAAAGCTATCGACTCCTATAAGAAACAAATTGATCTGGATTATATCAACGAGGAAATTAAAACCTTACTGACGGGTATAAAAGATGGGGCTCACCGTACGGCAGAAATTGTAAGTAACCTAAAGAATTTTGCGAGAATAGATGAAGCCAATATAAAGTATGCTAATTTAAACGATGGCTTGCAGTCGACATTAATGTTGGTTAAAAACTCATTTCCTACAGATTTTGTTCTGAACAAAGAGTTTGGCAATATACCCGAAATAGAGTGTACGCCAGGTAAGATCAATCAGGTGTTTATGAATATTATTACCAACGGGCTACAGTCTATTATAGAGCGTCAGTCTTACAGTCCGGGCACAGGCATTTTAAACATCCGAACCTCTTCCGAAGATGGGCATGTTAAAGTATCGATCAAGGATAATGGTACCGGGATTAAGGACAGTGTACGTGAGAAAATATTCGAACCTTTCTATACCACAAAGCCGGTGGGACAAGGAACCGGCCTTGGAATGTCGATTGTAAAAGGCATTATAGATAGCCACAACGGCACCATAGAAGTGGTATCAAATTTTGGAGATGGTGCAGAATTTATCATAACTTTACCTGTAAAATATTTAGCCTGAGCGCTTTCAATATCTTTTTATGACCGTTATTAAAGTTTTATATGTTGATGATGAAGAGAATAACCTAAGCTCTTTTAAAGCAAATTTTAGACGGTTGTATGAAATATACACGGCAAGCTCCGGAGCGGGAGCTCTTGATATTTTGTCGCAGACGGAAGTGCATGTAGTGATTTCAGATCAACGCATGCCCGAAATGACAGGAGTAGAGCTATTTAAAAGAGTCAAAAAATTATACCCTGAGCCCATCAGGATATTGCTTACAGGATATACTGATATTGAAGCCCTGGCTGAAGCTATTAATGAGGGCGATATTTATCGGTATATTACAAAGCCCTGGAATGAAATTGAGCTGAACAATGGTATTCAGAACGCCTATGACGTTTTTAAAACCAGAAGAGAGCTAAAGGATAAGGTGGTGGAACTGGAGAAAACGAATGACGAACTCAACCGTTTTATTTATAGTATTTCTCATGAACTGAGAGCGCCACTGGCCTCTGCCCTTGGAGTAATTAACCTTGCCAAGCTGGATAATGTTTACAGCGAATCAGAAAAGGGCCATGAATATTGGGGATTGATAGAAGACTGTTGCGCCCGCCTGGATTATAATATTACCAGTACTTTACAGTATTACAAAAATAGCCGGTACAGTACCATAAAAGAAGAGGTCGATTTTCAGAAGCTCGTTAACGACCTGATAGTGGTGCATAAACTAGCTAACAATGTAGAAGACAAAATAAAGTTTGAAGTAAATATTGATCAGCCCGAAAGATTTGTAGGTGATGTTTTTCGTATTGAGATTATTATTGGCAATCTCATCTCAAATGCGATAAAATACCAGAATCCTGATGAAGAGAATAAGTTGATCCGGATAGACGTAAAAGTAAACCGCCTGGATGCTATTATTAGCATTGTCGACAATGGCCTGGGTATACTCAATGATCACTTAAATAAGATATTCAATCAATTCTTCAGGGTGCATAACCAAAAGGGAACCGGGCTGGGACTCTTTATTGTGCGGGAAGCCTTAGCTAAACTGGACGGGAAAATTTCTGTAGAATCGGTGGTGAATTCCGGAACAAAATTTACTTTACGCATACCCAACGAATTATAGATTCATCCTCTAATACCGCGAAATCTAATAATGGCGTCATTACAAACACCTAATTTGCTCATTATCATCGACGACAGCTCGTTCGATTTACGGATCAATTCGGGCATTGCCAGCCATACCAAACTTTTCAAACAAATTGTATGTTTCTCTTCGGCCGAAGCTGCATTGGATTTTCTTGCTGAGAATATCAACAATCCCGAAATCTTTCCCCATATCATTTTTCTCGACATTCAAATGCCTGAAATGGATGGCTTCGAATTTTTAGAACGATATGATACCTTTCCTAACGAGTTCAAAGCACAGAGCCATGTTATTATGATCTCCTCAACAGACGATTTAAGAGATATCGTCAGGGCCGAGTCGGACAGAAATGTAGTAAAGCTTCTGAAAAAACCGCTCCAGATCGAAGAATTAAAAAAACTTGTCGCAAATATTTATAAGCATCAGTAAGCCAGAATCTCAGGGGAACAAAATGCTGCCAAATTAATATTTGCAACATTGTTGCTTTTTTTTATCTTTGCAGCTGAATGAAAAATAGAATTAATTGGGACGCATTGGGTATTACTACTTCTGTATTATGCGCTATCCATTGTGCAGTGCTTCCTTTATTTTTGGCTGCGCTGCCGATGTTCGGGGTAAATATTATCGAAAACCTTGCGTTTGAAATAGGAATGATCGTTTTGGCATTCGTAATCGGGTGCTACGCATTGTGGCATGGCTATAAATGGCATCACCACAGTAAAACGCCATTAATACTTTTTTCAATAGGTATATCCTTCCTGGTGCTTAAGCAGGTATTTCTAACCTATCATACTATTTTGCTGATTCCTGCGGTTATATTAATAGTGGCAGCACACCTGATCAACTACCGGTATTGCAGGGTGCATAATCATGCGCATGATACAGATTGTAATCATGATCACTATTAACCCAAACAGCGTATCTTTCCTGAAACATAAATTATGAAACGTTTTCTGATGGTTATGGTTTTCGGAGTAATGACTATCGCCGTATTGGCGCAGTCAGACCAGGAATCGGCGATCAGGCAGATTCTTGCAAAGCAAACGGAAGCCTGGAATAAAGGAGATATCAACGCCTTCATGCAAACGTACTGGAAGAGCGATTCACTGGTTTTTGTTGGAAAAAATGGTGTTACTTACGGTTGGCAAAACACGCTCGACAATTACAGGAAAGGCTATCCCGACAAAACGGCCATGGGACAGTTGAAGTTTACCATTATCAGGATTGAGTCTTTATCTGGTCAGGTATATAATGTAATCGGGAAATGGCACCTTACACGTACAATTGGCGATCTGCAGGGACATTATACCCTTATTATCAGGAAGATTAACGGTAAATGGCTCATCGTTCAGGATCACTCCAGTTAAGGAAAGGCTACTTTACTTCTTCGAACTCAATGTATTCACCTACTTTTTCCTTAGGCGTTTCGATATTTTGAGAAGCTGTTGAATGGTTTTGAGTCTCGCGTTGTTCAGCCATGTTCCGAAACTGCTTTTTTAACCGGCTGGTAGTTTTATAAACAGGCCAGATGACCTTTACAAACAGGTTATAAAAGATCCACAAAAAAATACCTAAGAAAATAAAACCTATCGCGCTCATTATGAAAAACTTTGTTTACTAAGGTAAACGGTCATTTGGCTAAAATGTTTTACCGCAAGCCCATCAATAATTAAATTAAAGTTAACGTAACATTTTTAATAAAAAAATCTTAACTTTGCACAAGATTTTGAGAAAAGGGAACGGTGGCGTTCCCTTATTTATTTTACCGGCATACACAACATGGAAGCTGTAATTCAAAGAGTTGAGAAACAAATTCAGGATATTTTGGCTGCAAATCCTGAGCATTTTTTGGTTGAGATAAAAGTAAAACCCACCAACAATATCAAAGTTTTTATTGATGGCGATAACGGGATTGGAATAGGTGACCTGGTTAAATATAACCGTGCTTTGTATAAAGAACTCGAAGAAGCTGCACTGTTCCCCGAAGGTGATTTTTCTCTTGAGGTATCGTCTGCCGGGTTGGGAGAGCCGTTAAAAATGCACCGCCAGTATGTAAAAAATCTGAACCGGTTTGTAGAAGTAACACAGCTGGAAGGACACAAAACAGAAGGAGTGCTTACTGCGGTAGATGAAACAGGAATAGTGGTAGAAGAAACGGTTGGAAAGGGGAAAAAAGCCGAAATAGTGAAACACACTATTGCTTTTAGTGATATTAAATCAACTCAAATTCAAATTAAATTTTAAATATGTTTTACCCAAACAGGTAAAACGCAATACTTAAATTATGAATTGCTATGGCAAGTATTAATCTTATAGAAGCGTTTCAGGACTTTAAAGACGCGGAGAATATTGACAGGCCCACGATGATGAAAGTAGTGGAAGACGTTTTCAAAACACTGCTTCGCAAAAAGTATGGCAGCGATGACAATTTTGATGTAATCGTGAACGCAGAGAAGGGGGACCTTGAAATTGTACGTCACCGTACTATTGTAGAAGATGGAGAAGTGGAAGACCCACTGGCACAGGTGGCTTATTCTGAAGCGATAAAGCTTGAACCGGATTATGAAGTAGGCGAAGATTTATACGAGGAGATTGATTTGATTGACTTTGGTCGCCGTGCGATCCTTGCTGCCAAGCAAACCCTGGCTGGCCGTATCAGCGATTTGAAAAAGAATGTACTGGCTAAGAAGTATGAAGATAGAATTGGTGAGATCATAAGCGCGGAAGTATACCAGGTTTGGAAAAAAGAGATTTTATTATTAGATGAAGAAGGAAATGAGTTAATTCTTCCCAAAAGCGAGCAAATTCCGCAGGATTATTTTAAAAAAGGAGAAAATATCAGGGCTGTTGTAACCCGTGTCGATCTAAAAAATAATAACCCGGTAATTATATTGTCGAGAACTTCTCCGGATTTTCTTGCCAAATTGTTGGAAATTGAGGTGCCGGAGATATTTGATGGTTTAATCGTCATCAAAAAAATTGTAAGGGAGCCGGGAGAAAGAGCTAAAGTAGCAGTAGAATCTTATGATGACAGGATTGACCCGGTGGGTGCCTGTGTAGGTATGAAAGGTAGCCGTATCCACGGTATTGTAAGAGAATTGAAAAATGAAAATATTGATGTGATTAACTGGACCAGCAATACCCAGTTATTAATACAACGGTCGCTTACACCGGCGAAAATAACCAGCATGAGTTTAGACTCGGAAGGTAAGCACGCCAGTATTTATCTGAAACCCGACCAGGTATCACTGGCGATCGGGAAGCGCGGAGCTAACATTAAACTGGCTTCTGAACTTACCGGTTATGAGCTGGATGTGTACAGGGATACTGAAGATGAAGAAGAAGAGTTTGATGTGGACCTGGAAGAGTTTAGTGATGAAATTGACGGATGGGTAATTGATGCACTGAAGAAAATTGGTTGTGATACAGCCCGCAGTGTAATGAGAATGTCGCCGTATGAGTTGGAAAAAAGAGCCGACCTGGAGAAAGAGACCGTAGAGGATATAAGAAAAATATTGCAGGAAGAATTAGAAAGAGAATAACCCTTAAGGGCAACAATATTTTGTGAGAATGGTAAATTAAAAATTGTCCCGGGAGGGCAATTGGAGAGAAAATTTTATATGTCAGAAATCAAACTTCCAAGATTATTACAAGCAGCTAAAGAATTTAACATTGGGCAGGATACGCTCGTTGATTTTCTTGTTGGCAAAGGCTTTCCGAAAGACGATTTAAAACCGTCTTCGAAGCTAAGCGAAGCTATGTATGCGGCGCTGCAACAGGGATTTCAGAACGATAAAGCTGCCAAGCTAAAAAGCAGCCAGGTTGACCTTCCAAAAGGAGTGGGCAACGAGGCTAAAAAACGCAAGGAAGAAGAAGAACTGGTACCAAAGAAAGAGCCGGCTAAAACGGAGACTGTTGTTGAAGCACCTCCTGTTGTGGAAGCTGAGCCTGAAGTTGAAGTAGCTCCTCTGGAGCCAACGCCTCAGCCAGAACCAGAACCCCAGCCGGAACCAGCACCTATGCCTGAGCCAATAGTAGAAACACCTCCTGTTGTGGAGCCTGCTCCTGAGGCAGAAGTTGTTACGCCGGAGCCGGAAAAGGAAACGAATATTATTAAAATTGGTGCGCCTGAAATTGAAGGCCCGAAAATTTTGGATAAGATTGACCTGTCTGCTCTTGAGAAATCAACCAGGCCCAAAAAACCTTCAGCACCACCGGTGGTAGAAGAAAAGCCTGTAGTAGAGAAAGAAGCGCCGGTACAAGAACCTGTACAGGAGAAAAAGCAGGAAGATCCCGCTCCTGTTACACCGGTAGTACCCACGCCAACACCTGCACCGGTTGCTGAACCCGAACCAGAAATTACTAAAATAAAGGCCGACAGAATTGAAGGCCCTAAAATTTTAGGCAAGATTGAACTGCCGGTAGATAACGATACAAGACCTAAGCGTGATGAGAAAAGGAAGCGCAAGCGTATTCCTATTGAGAAGAAAGAGGTGAAACCAGATCCCGCTGCCAAAAAGCCATTCCAGCAAGGCGGTGGCGGTAACAGGGATCAGCGTGGCAATAATAATAATAACAATGCCGGAGGCGGCGGCTTCAGAGGTGGAGACAGAAGACATCATCAACACCCCAGAGAAGAGAAGCAAATTGACGAAAAAGCGATCCAGGATAAAATACGCGAAACCCAGGCTAAATTGAGTGGCGGCGGCAATAAGCAGAAATCGATGAGAGCCAAAGCGCGTAGAGATAAGAGAAATGAGGCGGAAGATGCAATGAATATTGAAGCCGGCGATAATAAATTACAGGTAACTGAATTTATTAGTGTGAGCGAGTTAGCCAGCCTGATGGACGTAAGCTTTGCAGATGTGATCAGCAAATGTATGGGCTTAGGTATCATGGTATCTATTAACCAGAGACTTGATGCAGAAGTTATTGAGCTGGTAGCGAGCGAGTTTGGCTATGATGTAGAGTTCATCGACATGGAAAAACAAATGGAGATGGAGGATGATGAGGATGAAGAAGATGACGCAGAAAGCCTGAAACCTCGTAGCCCTATCGTAACTATCATGGGTCACGTGGATCATGGTAAAACATCATTGCTTGACTATATCCGTAATGCGAATGTGGTAGCGGGTGAGGCCGGCGGTATTACCCAGCACATTGGTGCGTACCGTGTTCAGGTAGGTGAAGGACGCGAAATTACATTCCTCGATACGCCGGGTCACGAAGCCTTTACAGCTATGCGTGCGCGTGGTGCCAAGGTTACTGATATTGCAGTTATAGTTGTAGCAGCCGATGATGCGGTGATGCCTCAGACAAAAGAGGCCATCAGCCACGCACAGGCAGCAGGCGTACCAATGATATTTGCGGTAAACAAAATCGATAAAGATGGCGCCAACCCAACTAAGATCTACGAGCAGCTATCTCAAATGAATATTTTAGTAGAAGAGTGGGGTGGTAAATTCCAAAGCCAGGAGCTTTCGGCCAAACAAGGGCTGAATATTGATAAGTTACTGGAGAAAATATTGCTGGAAGCAGAGTTACTGGAATTGAAAGCCAACCCTGAAAGAGAAGCTACCGGAACTATTATTGAGGCATCATTGGATAAGGGCAGAGGATTCGTAGCAACCCTCCTGGTTGAGAATGGTACTTTAAAGCAAGGAGACTTGGTAGTGAGCGGACAGTACTTTGGTCGCGTAAAAGCCATGTTCAACGAACGTAATAAAAGGCAGGATACTGCAGGACCTTCTGCACCAGCCGTGATACTGGGTTTAAATGGTGCGCCGCAGGCTGGTGAGAAATTTAAAGTATACGAAGACGAGTCTGAAGCTAAAGATATAGCCAACCGCAGGGCGCAGATTCTCCGTGAGCAGGGTATGCGTACCAAGAAACACATTACGCTGGATGAGATCGGACGTCGTCTGGCATTGGGTAACTTTAAGGAGCTGAACATCATTATTAAAGGTGATGTGGATGGTTCGGTAGAGGCACTGAGTGACTCCTTACAGAAACTTTCTACAGAAGAGATCCTGGTTAACGTAATACATAAAGGTGTAGGTCAGATCAATGAAAGTGATATTGTGTTAGCAGAGGCTTCTGATGCAATTGTGATCGCCTTTAACGTAAGACCTTCTTCCCAGGCTTCAAGACTGGCAGATAATGCCGGTATCGAGATTAAGATGTACTCGGTAATTTACCAGGCTATCGACGAAGTGAAGAGCGCGATGGAAGGTATGATGGAGCCAACGGTGAAAGAAAAGATTACTGCGAATGTTGAAGTAAGAGAGGTGTTCAAGTTTGATAAAGCTACAGTGGCAGGTTGCGTGGTGTTAGATGGAAAGATCAAGCGTGATAATAAGGTGAGATTGATACGCGACGGTATTGTGATTTACCCGATTGGTGAAAACGCGGTGGCGGAACTGGGCTCTCTGAAACGCTTTAAAGATGATGCGAAAGAAGTGCTGACGGGTATGGAGTGCGGTCTTACTATCAAAAATTACACGGATATTAAGGTAGGTGATATCGTAGAGTCTTACGAACTGGAAGAAATAAAGAGAACATTGTAATAACAATGGGGAGTGGTGAGTAGTAAGTAGGGAAATAGAATATATATAGCTTCACCTACTTACTGCTGGCTATTCCCCATTTACTTTTTCTTAAACAAACTTTTGTTAAATGCACTCTTCAGCTTCAATATTGTATGGGGGGCTGATTAATTTTGAGCTATGATCAAATATTTTCTTGCGGGTTTATTTGCTATAACCCTGAGTGTAACTGCTTTTTCGCAGGGAAAATCACAAAAACTGGTGGTTGATAAAATTTTAGGAGCTGTCGGGGACAGGATCATTTTACAATCAGATATACAAAATGCTATTTTGGATGCATCACGTAATGGCGATCAACTTCCCGAAGGCGCTGCCTGTTCCATTCTGGAGCAGTCTCTGATATCTAAAATCCTGGCTTTGCAGGCGGAGCGGGATTCGCTCCCGGTAAGTGATGAGGAGGTAGAGGCGAACCTCGACATGCGCGTGCGTGGGTGGGTAATGCAGTTTGGTAGTGAGCAGGCAGTAGAAGATGTGGCAGGCAAAACTATTTTCCAGCTAAAAGACGACTCCCGCCACATGATTAAAGAGCAGATGTTATCTAACAGAATGAAACAGAAAATAGTAGAAAATGTACATATCACCCCTACAGAGGTAAAAGCATTTTTTGACAGGGTGCCCTCGGACAGTGTACCATTTCTGGAGTCTGAACTAGAGATAGGCCAGATTAATGTATACCCTAAAGCTGCTAAAGAGGTGGAAGATTATATTTATAATGAGATGATGAACTACCGGAAGCAGATTGAAGCAGGAACATTAAGTTTTGAAGCAGCCGCAAAAAAATATTCAGAGGACCCGGGTAGTCGTGACAGAGGCGGTGCTTATGAAGTAAACAGGAATGATAAGGATCAGCTCGATCCTGTATTTCTCTCCACAGCATTCAGGCTGAAAGCAGGCGAATTGTCGATGCCGGTAAAATCAAATAAGTTCGGGTACTTCCTTATACAGTCAGAAAGCAGGCGTGGCGATAATGCTAAAGTGAGAATGATATTGAGAATACCTCCTGTAACTAAAACCGAATTGGATGCGGCGAAAATCAAATTAGACTCTGTGAGAACAGAGATCGTTTCAGGAAAGATATCTTTTAAAGATGCGGCCTACAAGTATAGTGAAGATGAGGCGGTAAAAAGCTATGGTCCTTTTGTTTTAAATCCCGATGGATCTACTTATGTACATATAGATCAGTTACCTGATAAAGATATGGTGCAGGCTTTAGCAACATTGAAAGAGGGCGACTACTCTCAACCTTTAACTTTTACTAATGAACAAGGTAAGCAGGGTGTAAGAATTTTGTACCTGAAGTCGAAAACAGAACCACACAAAATGAACCTGAACGACGATTATAATAAAATTGCCAGCATGGCTTTAGAAACAAAAAAGCAAAAAGCGCTGGATGATTGGTTAACTAAGAGAGTGCCAACTTTCTATGTTTTGGTAGACCAGGAGGCGGCGGCTCAATGCCCTAATTTGCAAAAATACGAGGCCACCAGCAGCAGGGGGTTCTAATAGAAAGTATTTAGATGAATATGTTACAGGTTGATGGGTTAATCTCATCAACCTGTTTTTTTGATAGAGAATGGTCTTCTGAATAAAATATGCCGCAATTTGTACTCCGTTGACGATCAGCGAAGCCAATAGAAAAACCCAGTGAATACCCGGTGATCTTTTTGCTAAAGTAAAATGCTGGTTTAATATTCAGTCACCTTCTCCTGATAAAGTGCAGCTTTACTTTTCCCATATAATCACCTTAAAAAACATTAAGGAATTGAGGAACATTAAGAATGAAGGTTTGTACGGGCCTTTGAACTTAATAATCTTAACCCTTAATGGTTTTTTATATTGTAAACTGTTAAAATATGAGAAATGAAATATGTTTACTTTTTATCCTTTTTCTTAGAAAAACTAATCAATAATGCCGGTAATAAAATAAGGTTGGTAACAGTAGCGGTAATCAACGTTATTGATGTTAGCCAACCTAATGCTTCGGTACCTCCAAAACCACTGAAACAAAAAATGACAAATCCCGCAATTAATACTAAAGAGGTATAGATGATACTGATACCGGTGCTATGTATGGTTTGTATAACCGTGCTTTGCACATCGTTATCATGATAGGTCAGCTCCTGCTTATAATTAACCAGAAACCGGATGGTAATATCTATTGCGATACCCAGGGCTACACTAAAAATAAGTACGGTACTGGGCTTAAGCGGTACACCGGCCCAGCCCATAATACCCGCGGTAATAACCAAAGGGATAATATTAGGAATTAAGGAACACAACAGGATGCGAAACGACTTAAACAGGTACAGCATACAAAGAGCTATCAATAAAAAAGCCCAGAAAATGCTTTCCTTCAGTCCGTTAATGATAAAGCGACCACCTTCTAAAAAAGCAATGCTGCTACCGGTAAGTGAAACATTGTATTGATCTTTCGGAAATATTTCATTGGCTCTTTTTTCTATGCCCGCTAAAAGACCTGGCAATGCATGGGTACCTACATCGGCCATGTTTACACTTAGCCTGGCTTCCTGCTTGGCACTATCCATAAACCGGGACACCAGCTTAGTAAACGAATCATCGCTTCCGCTACTGTCGCCAGGGCTGCTGGTTTTCATATTCAGGTATTGGGCCAGGCCAGGTAAATCAAATTCTGAAGGCATCGAATAATTGGCGCTATCCCCATCATAAAATGCCTGTTTGGCAAACTTCAAACCTTCTACAAGACTCAGGGGCCGCGCTATTTCTGGTCTCGAAGACAGATATTGCGTAAACGAATCAATCTTTACCAGGTTCTTAAAGTTTCTGGTTACCCCAAATTTCTTTTTAGTGTCTATAACGATCTCTAAAGGCATAACTCCCTTAAAGTTCTTTTCAAAAAACTTCAGGTCAGTATAGATCTTATCGGTTTTGGGTACATCATCTACCATGTATGCATTGCTTTGTAATCTGAACGTACCAGCCGCGGCAATTACCACAACGATAACTGTCACTATATAAATTAGTTTTCTGTGCGCTAAAGACCATTTTTCCAAACGGTCCAGCCAGCGGTTCAGTCTTTGGTTATTCAGGTATTTGGTATGCTTTTCCTTTGGAGGAGGTAAAAAGTATAGCACAATAGGAATCAATACCAGCGATATAAAGAACAACAGCATGATATTGATACCTGCCACTGCTCCAAATTCTTTTAATATAGCGCTCTTGGTTAATGCAAAAACTGCAAACCCGATAGCCGCTGCCAGGTTACAAAACAGCGTTACTACACCCATGCGGCTTACCATATCTACTATGGCGTTCCTTTTCTTCTGCTGAACCGGAACTTCATCACCTACATGAGACTGTTTTTTCCAGCTGGTATGGTATTTATTCAAAAAGTAAATACAGTTAGGAATACCAATCACCACTATTAATGGCGGTATTAAAGCGGTTAGCAGGGTAATTTTATAGCCCAGTATATGTATGGTACCTAAACAGAAAAGAACTCCAATGATCACCACACCCAAAGACAATAACATGGAACTTACTGACCTGAAGAAGAGCAACAATATAACCGCAGAAAGCAGGATAGATGCGGTGAGGAAATAACGCATTTCATTGGCTATACGTGTAGCCAGTACCGTTCGTATATAAGGCAGTCCGCTTAATTTTACTTCTACATTGGTTGCTTTTTCAAAATTGGCTATTTGAGCCGTTACTTCGTTAATGGTAGCATCTCTTTTCTTCGAGTTAATAATTTCTGGGTCCATGGTTAATCCCATCAAATAGGCTTTGGACTCAGGGTTATACAGCAAGCCTTTATAAAATGGTAAATTGAGAAAACCGGCGGCCCCTTCATCAATTTGCGCCTGGTTGAGCGGTGTAGTGGTGAATATCTTTCTGGCCTGTAATTTTTCGCTAACCGAGTCTTTTACCAGGTTTACTGCACCGGGAATCGCTATAATATCAATAACGCCGGGTATTTTTTTAAGGTTATTCTGAAGCGAAACATAGGGATTAAAAACTTTTTCGGTAAAAAACTGGTCGGTTTGAACTCCTACAACCATCAGGTTACCATCCTGCCCGTACTTCTTTTTAAATTCCTGGTAAGCTATATTAACCGGGTGGTCGGTAGGAATAGCCCTGGTGAACTCATATCCCAATTCTGCTTTACTTCCCCAGTAAGCAAAGACGGCGGTAACGGCAGTTAGTAATATTAAAAGAACGAACCTGTATTTAATAATGGCTTTACCCAGCTTTTCCCACATAAAATATATTTATTGTGTTTTTTAGACGATGTTTAGTTTTTAAACTGTTGTTGTAAACAACTTCTATTGCGATATTGGCAAAGAAAAAGAAAAAACAATGCCAACACATAGTTTTTTTGAGAGATGTATCAGTAAGAGTACTATCAATTCTTTGACAACCCAATGATTAAAATTTACCTTGCAGTACTATTTTTTTATAATTGACGGATAAAATTCATAAAACGAAAGGCATCGTGCTTCGTACTGTTAAGTACGGGGAAACCAGCATCATTGCATCGGTGTACACCGAATTATTCGGGGTGCAATCCTATTTATTAAACGGCATACGCAGTGCTTCAAAGAAGGGAGGCTCCAGGATAGGTTTTTTTCAACCGGGAGCAATATTGGATATGGAAGTGTACCACAATGAATTTAAGCAACTGAATCGTATAAAAGAATACAGGTTTGCAACAGTGTACCAACAAATTTTTACTGATGTGCTTAAAAATGGCGTTGCGTCCTATATGGTAGAGCTATTAAGTAAATGTTTAAAGCAACCGGAAGATAATTACGGGTTATTTGCTTTTGCTGAAGACTGTCTTATAGCCCTGGACCAATGCGATGATAAGATAATGGCCAATTTTCCTGTTTTTTTTGCAGTACAGCTTACCCATTTTCTAGGTTTTTTACCCCAGGGTATAAATCCTGATATCGATCAGTCGGGCGAATGGGTATTTGACGTACAGGAAGGCATTTTTACCGATGCCCCGCTTTTTCACCATTTAAGTCTCGAAAAAAAATATGCCTCCATACTGGCTGAGCTTTTACAGGTGCGTCAACCGGGAGAGTTATCAGAAATCAATGCTAATGCAGAAGCCAGGCGTAAAATACTGGATTTGATGGAAGTATATTACAGCCTGCATGTACAGGATTTTGGCAATATGAGAACCCTCCCTATTTTGAAAGAGATTATGAGGTAGTGTGTTACCGCTTTCTGCGTTTCCGGTTTATTTTAGACATGACATGCCTGGTTGGTTGGGTTACCCATTTAAATGTGCGCGAGAAGCGTCCGTATGTCGGATACTTCCTGTTAGGCGTAAGATTATTAAAAATAAGCGCCACTAATAACAATATTAGCCCACCTGTTAAAACAGGCGATAATACATACCAATAGCCTAAGGCTTTTACCTTTTCCGACCCTATCACGGCAATCAAAGCGGTGGCGCCACCCGGAGGGTGAAGCGTTTTGGTTATTTGCATGGCTATGATCGAAAAAGCCACAGCCAGCGGAGCCGTTAGCCAAATAACCGGTGGACATAATTTGGCAATAGTTACGCCTAACAAGGCGGATATGACATGGCCACCTATCAGGTTCCTGGGTTGGGCCAACGGACTTTGGATACTTCCGTAAATTAAAACGGATGACGCTCCAAAAGAGCCGATCAGGAACAGGTTATCACTTTCTGAAAGCCTTGTTTGTAGCAGGGCAATAGTGCCAATTCCAAAAAAAGCGCCTAGAAAAGACCAGAAATGTTCTCTCCGGTCAATCAGTGTTTCCTTATATGCCACGTAGCGGGCAATTCTATATCCTCTTTTAATTTTTGCTTTCACGCTGCGAGTTCATTCTTCAGTGATTCGTTTTCCGGGGAGGCAAAGTTCCTGTTTCGAAACAGTTTGACCAAATATTGGCGATTAATGAAATGAAAAGCTTTGCTGCTGTGCCAATCAATACCCTTGCCTGCGTTTAGCTGATATATGAATAAAATATCCATTATCCGAGCTGGTATCGGGGGATTAACAACCGCCTTGTTTTTGAAAAGCAAGGGAGGCTAATAACTAATAAAGCCTGCGCGCCTCACTATTGATAATTTGCACCATCCCCGGCCGTTTACCTTTTTCAAAGCTACCATATTGATCCTCTATTTTTAGCGCTTTGGCGCCATTGCTGGTAGCCCATTGCAGCATTAGCTCCAACGGTATGTTGGAGTGAGCTTTACGCAGGGTCTGAATTTCTTCCCATATACTTAACTGGTGATTAGAGGCCAGGCTGTCGGTTCCCAACACCACAGCTGCTTCGTTTTTTATAAACATAGCTATATCAGGCAGTGCACGGCTGATGTATTGGTTAGCGTTGGGACATAAGCACCAGAATACTTTGTTGCCGGTTTGGCGGATAAAAGCAAGATCTTCTTTGGTTGTATATACGTTATGTACCAATAAAACCTGTTGCCGTGGCAGAAAACGATGAAAATAGGACTGCAGGCTGGTTTTCCCCGATGCGGTAAAACTGTCTGTATTTAACCCCATGGCCTTAAACATATCGGCAAATCCGCCGGTTTTTTGCTGGAACCATAGTGTTTCTTCTTCTGTTTCCTGGTTGTGGATCGATAGTAACCCATTATTATCGTGAGTAATTACTTTTTGCCATAACGGCTCCGACACTGAGTAGGGTGCATGCGGTGTAATGGATACCTGTTTGGGCCCAAATTGTTCGGCGAACCCGTTATATATATGCTGATAAGAATTAAAGTTTGAATCGGCTACCTGGGGATTAAAGCCCATGGCTTCAATAAAATTATGATAGTAAATAGCTCTTTTTTGTTTCTGCGCCAGCGTGTGTAGCGTATTGCTGATGTCGCCCACAGCTACTATCCCGTTTTGTAGCATGGCTGCTTCGGCAGCTTCAATGGCGGCAAGAATATCTGCTTCTGAAAAATTCCGTTTTTGCACTACTTGTCTTACAAATGCAGGCAAACCTGTATTTTCATCAATGTGACCTTTGAGATGGCTTAATTCGAGGTGACAATGGCAATTGATGAAACCCGGCGATAAAATGCCTTCTATTTTTTCAATATCGCTCCCGGCCTGGTCTAAGTCGATTATATTTTCCACTATTTCATCTTCCGACAGCACTAAAACCTGGCGCTCCCGGAAACGGTGTCCATCAAATAATAAATCTGCTTGTAACTTCTTAAAAGGCATCTTGTAAAATGATTTAACTTTGCACGCCCGAAGGAATTTATTCGAACGGGTATTGGTTCGGTATGGGCAGGTAGCCCGTGTAAAAGTAAGAGAATTTATATGTTAGATAAACTGGAAGCTATAAAGGCAAAATACGATCAGCTGGGCGTGGCATTAACTAACCCTGAAATTGTGAGCGACAATAAAAAATTTGCCGCTACCAGTAAGGAGTATCGTGGGCTGGAAAAGATCGTAAATGCGTATAAAGATTATACCAGGTTGCTGGATGATATTGACTTTAACAAGGAGGCCCTGAATGGCGACGACGAGGAATTGCGGGATTTGGCCAAGTTGGAAACCGCTGATTTGCAGGAGCGTAAAGAGGCGATGGAAGCAGCCATTCGCCAGCTACTGATTCCCAAAGATCCGCAGGACGGCAAGGATGTGATTATGGAGATCAGAGCCGGAACCGGTGGTGATGAAGCCAGCATTTTTGCCGGGGATTTATATAGAATGTACTTAAAGTATTGTGAGAAAAGAGGTTTTAAGGCCGCATTGCTTAGTGAGAGCGAAGGCACATCCGGCGGTTATAAAGAGGTGCAAATAGAGATAAGGGGAGATGATGTTTACGGCACTTTAAAATTTGAAAGCGGTGTGCATCGTGTACAACGGGTGCCGGATACCGAAACCCAGGGCCGTGTGCATACCTCTGCTGCTACAGTGGCTGTAATGCCCGAGGCCGAAGAAATTGACTTTGAATTACGCGAAGCGGATGTGAAAATGGAAACCTCCAGGAGTGGTGGCGCCGGTGGGCAGAATGTAAATAAGGTAGAAACCAAAGTAATGTTAACCCATATCCCAACGGGTACCGTAATAATTTGTCAAACAGAGCGTACCCAGTTAGGCAACAGGGAAAAAGCCATGCAGATGATGCGTACCAAATTGTACGAGGAAGAAGTACGTAAACAGGAAGAAGAAATTTCCCGCCATAGAAAAAGTTTAGTAAGCTCGGGTGACCGCAGTGCCAAGATCAGAACCTATAACTATCCACAGGGACGTGTTACTGATCACCGTATCAATTTTACTTCTTACAACCTGGATGCCGTAATGAACGGCGAAATACAGGAGTTTATTGATAACCTGCAGTTCGCCGAGAACTCCGAGAAGCTGGCTAAACAGGAGTAGTTATTACCAAACTTCTTTTACTTCCCTTTTTTTGATCTCTGCCTTTCCAAATTTCCGCGGATAGTAGGCAAAGGTGAGCATAAAGTATTGTTGTAAGCCATTTGTAATGCGGGTAGTAGTACCAAATCGGTCAGCAGTATTACTTACATTTTGAAATTGCTTCAAAATATCCATAGCCGAAAACTTCAGTTCGCCCTGTTGGTTTTTTAAAATACGGCAGCTGGCAAAAGCATTCCACAATAGGATCGGTTTTTCCAGGCCTGTGTTTTTGGTATGATCTAACGTAGAGCTAATCGTGTAGCTTTTGGGAAGGTTTACCGTAAGCCCGATCCTGGATATATCCGAACGGTTTTTAAATGATGTTAACCCCGCTCCCGACTGAAGTGTTCTGTTATGGCCTATTATTTTCCCGACATTAAAAATGATCATAGACCGCAGGGAAAACTGGAGGTTGATGTTGTTGTTAAAACCCGATGTATTGGTTTCTGAAAAGATGTTGTCGATGTAGTTGGGGTTACGGTTGTTGTTATAAGAACCGCTATACATTAACTGAAGATTACTTTTTTTGAAACGACGGGATATATTGAAATTATAACTAATATTATACGATTCGCTTCGAGGCGCATTAATATAATAATAGGTCCGTTTTCCTGATGAGTCGTTAATTAAGCTATCTGATATCGGATTTAATGATTTCACATAATTACCATTAAGGCCCCCGTTGAAAGAATACAATGACTTAGAGTTTTCGGTGTTGAAATTGCTATAAAAGTTGTAAGAGTGATTTACTTTGTTTTTTAGATTAGGGTTACCTATCCGCACATTAAATACGTCCACATCGTCAGTGATGGTATATAACTGGTCCACCTGTGCATAATCAAAGTCTTTATCATAACCGGCACTTATATAGTAGTAAAAACGATCTCTACGGTTGTAATTATAGGATAAGCCACCGCCATACCGGAAAAATGTAAAAGATCGGGATAGGTTACGTATAGCAAACGACGAATTGTTATTATCCTGTTTAAAATCTTCCAGGAGCGTTACATTAACACTAAAGTTGTGGTAGTACGTATCGGCCCATTTAAAGGCCGACTTACTAAATCTTAGTGAAGGAGTATACTCGATTTTTTCGCTGATATTGTTATTGGTAAGCCGGTTATTGGTTACGTAATTTGCGGTAATGCTGTCATAATCAAATACCCGGTCGTTTCTTTTTGATTTGTTGTAATTGAAACGTTGATCCAGGCTCAGGTCTATTCCAAAAAGATTAAACCTGCCAAACAGTAATCTTTTAAGGCCGTTGTACCCCAGGTTACCGCCAATACTGAGGTTGGAGGAATTGTTCCCATATTTTCGGTTATAAGTAGTGTCGTCATTACTGTTTACAAAGGATTGAAAAGCGCTTTTTACGTATCGCTCCGATTCATTATTGTTGTTATTCACATTCAGGTTGGCATTGAACTGAGCAAGCGGGTTATCATTACTGTACTTTGAGTAATTAAGCGACAAAGATTGGCTATTGGATCTGCGATCTTCCCGGCTATCTACATTATTCCTGCTAATCATACTATTGGTAGTGTCCCGTATGTCAGTATTTCTTATAGAATTATTGTTGTTGTCGGAGGTATTGGCGGAAGCATTGATCGTAAAGTTATCAGAATAACTATTTGTTTTAATATAATTGATGCCTACATTATGGTTCGTATTAATGCCATTTGTAGTTGAACGATCTTCTATGAGTTGCGGATTGTCGAGTGTTGTTCTGTTCTGCAGAGATAAATTGGTTAAATACCGGTTGTTACCTGATTTTGTATAGTTGACAGTAATCCGGTCGTTTTGCCGGCTATTGGTGGTTTCAATAAAGTTATGGGTGAATACACCCCCGATGGAATGATACCGGTTAATTCCTTCGGTATTAAAATTACCCACGTTTCTTAGGTTAGGGTTGTAGTTTCGGTAGGTATTATTTTGAAACATCTCCTTGAGATTTTCAATATTCTTATTGATATTGTTATATCCCCCGCCAATACCAAATGAGGTTTTCTTGTTATACATCTGAAAGGATAGGTCGCTTTCAAAACGATCGGTAGTCCCATACCCTATTGCGGCTTTACCGAAATATCCCGTTTGTTTGTTTTCTTTCAGCTTTATATTCATGGTCAGCAGTGAGTCCTTTTGTCGCCGTTCTTCAGGCTTTAAGGTTCTGTCCACCTCCTGGTATACCTGTATTTTATCAATAGCATCTTTGGGCAGGTTTTGGGTAGCTATCCTCGCATCATCTGATCCCATGAAAGGCTTACCATCTACCAGCACGCTGGGTATTTTTTTACCATTAAGAGTGATGCTGCCGTCTGACCAGACTGTAATACCCGGTACTGCCGTTAAAAGATCTTCTACCACAGCATTGGGTCCCATTTTAAAGGCTGCAGGATTGATTTCCAGCGTATCCCCGTTCATGCGAATGGGAACCTGGGCTGTAACCGTAACATTCAGCGAGTCGTCAAAAGCAGGTGTTAACAGAACGATCATATTATGTTCTGCTGAATCCAGCTGAAGGTTTTTATAAAAGCTTTTGAATCCGGCATAAGTAATATTTAAGATAAGATCTGTTTTAACCGGCAGCTTTGTAAGCTGAAAAGATCCATACTCATCTGAAAGCTGGTAATTAGCCAGCGAAGAATCTTTTTTCAAAACAGTTACGGTTGCAGATTCCAGTGCAACACCGGTTAAGGAGTCTTTAACGGTACCTTTAATGACACCTGTTTGTGAAAAGCTTTTCATAGATATAAAAAGCAGGAAAAATAATAAGAACTTTTTCATGAGTTAGTTTTTGATCGTATATTCTACAATGAGGGGAGTGGGATTTTTAGGGTCTTTAAAGCAGTCTTGTAATTCTTTAGGGAACGTTGCCGATTTATCTTTTAATTCATACACTTTCTTTAATTGTTCTGCAGTGACAATGCGATAAAACCTGGAGCCAACCCGCTCTCCACTGAAATCGCCGATAAGGGGTAAATTATAGGTGGTACTATCGGCTTTTATTTTACTGGTGTTATAAGAAGTGTTGGTCTTTTTATCATAGAGGTAAACTCCATAGTTACTAAAAAATCCGATCGTTACTATAGTATAACGGTTAGCTTCATACATGCTATATATCTGGTTCAGCATCCAGCCATTGTTCCGTTCAAAATTATCCCGCTCTGTTGTATTTTTAAAACGCGTTTCAAAGAAAGATTTGGGTAGCCCATTTTCCATAGGTAGTACTACCTGGTACATAGGTGTAACAATATCATTGGACAGGGCATATACTGTATCGGTAAAAGGTCTCGTAATATAAAAAGTGTCAGGTTTGCCGCTCTCGAATGTTATAGCCGCCGACCCCCTGGAGTGAAGATATCGGGGCTCATTTTGTTTATTGTAAGGAAAGTAAGCTTTCACCAGTTTCTCATTCTGGTAGATTTTTACTTCATGATCAAGAGTGTCTTTGTAGTCTTTGCTTACATGTATCTGGTAAGTACAGTAATAATCGCCTGTCAGGTTATACGCATCAAGAATGTCAAAGTTCGATACTTCCGCTTTTTGTATGGTAAGGCTGCTGTCTTTCAGATCTATAACATACTTTTTAAAATATTTTTTATTCTTTTTATTAGCAAAATCAGCCTTAACCTTTATCATGTCTCTTTGGGTAAGAACGTAATTTTTGTTACGCATAAAAAAGGATATCTGTTGTTTGTTTTTGTCATATTTAGGATAACCATCTCCTCCGAGGTTTTTGTATGAAATACGACGAACGAATTTGCCTTGTTTAGAATAAAAGTTAAGAGCCTTGTCTGTGTAATTGCCAAGGATGAAGTAATCTTTTGAAACATACAGGTTGTTATAGGTTCCCAATGAAGCCGATTGGCTCTTTTCCAGGGGATAGAATCGGAGCGAATCTATAAAAACCGATTGGTTGGCTCCTCCTGCAGCTTTAGGGCTCAAATAAATTTTTTTCGGTTGGCAATAAGCTGCAATGCTGGCTAGCAGAGACATAAGCAGCAATACTTTCTTGTTCAAAATATTTTTAGTTTTTGGAGTTTGAAGATAAGCAGTATGATTGTTAACGATTTCTAAAGGTTTGTAATGAATAAGTTATAATTTGTAAAAGCTGTCTTTTGTCTTGAATTCGCATAAGGTCAACAGTAAGTTTTGGTAAGCCATATTTTGATTAGTGTACTAATTGGCTAGTACACCGTAAAAATAGCATTTGTTTTTTATTTTCCAAATATTTTCACGGATTAGCTTATGGTTTACCACATAAGGCCGGCCTGTAAGCTTCCGTATAAATGGGGAGATCGTTGCGTAAGAGATTGCTTGCTTTCATAAACAGCAGCAGCGCCAAAAGAGAATTTATTGGTGGCATAGGTCAGGCCCAGCTTAGATTGGAGGAAAACAGGGTTTAACTTTCCAGGTATCAGGTTGGGTTCATTATTAAATAAACTGCCTTGTACGGTAGCATCATATCCTTTCAGGTAAATCATAGGGAACAAATAGGCAAAAAATTCTCTTTCAGCTTTCGTTTGGCCTTTATGATTATTCCAGAATGCAGAAACACTGTTTTTATTAAACTTTCCGAATACCAGGGCTCCTCCCGCCCCGGCGTTGGTAAAAATACTTCCTGCTGTTGCGGAGAGTAACGGTTTAAAATCCCATTTAGATAACTTTTCCTCCGGGCCCAATTGTGGAGACCATGCCAGTTCTGCATTTACACCAAACGAGTTGGGCAGCTGGCGCTCCCAATAGGTAGGTTTATAGATCTGCATAAGGCGATGTGCCAGCTTTTGCATGTCTTCTCCCATGGAGGACGGTCCAATAATACCAGCGGTTATCCCCCATTTCAGCAATCGCTCTTTGTTATTGTAAAGTGACTGGTGATAACTGCCATACAGGTATCCGGCAATGGGACGGTCCAGTCTGTCAACCCTGATTTCGCCCGAAAACCTGGAAGTATAAATATTCTGACCCGCAGATATACTGTTAATCCGCTCGTTATTTTTCTTAGTGGAAGCTGTTGACCGCCATTGATAAGCCAGTTTAATTCCGTTGGTATAATAACCATCGTTGTTCACCGAAAGATAGCTGTCATTTTCTGTAATAATAGTAAACTGATGCCTGGTTTGGGCAGATGCGGCAAAAAAAAGCAAAAGGAAAAAAGCAGAAAGAAAGTTCGGAAGCTGATACCGCATGCTTAAAGAACCATTATTGTTAAAAATGAGTTTAGCAAAAATAGGGGGCAAAACATTGCCTCTGTATAAGAAACAGCGTTAATTTTTTACTACCGGGTAGCTTTTACGGTTGTGCCGCAGTAAATCGTTTACTTTGTATCTGAATTACACGACCAAATTCTAACACATGAAATATATTTTACTAATGCTTACCTTATTAATGAGCCAATCGTTAATCGCCCAGCATTTAGAGCGCTTTTACGATATGAATTGGAAAGCATGTGACCCAGTACAGTCACGTTACTATAGTTCTATGATTAAAACAGATTCTGGCTGGAACAGGACCGACTATTATGTACAGGAAAAAAAACTATATCGAAAAGGATTGTATGCTGATACCAGCAGTAAATCGGAAAACGGACATTTTACCTATTACTATCCGGACGGGAGGCTTCAAAGAACCGGTCAGTTTAATCATCATAAAAAAGAAGGGCTTTGGATGGGCTATCATAAAAATGGTCGCCTGGCAGATTCTGCTATTTATAAAAATGATTTGATTTATGGTACAAACCTCGGCTGGAACGATGCCGGCGTTTTAATTGATTCTACGGTATTAGATAAGAACGGGGCGGGCACGGGCGTATTCTGGTACGCGGATAGAAAGTTGTCGGCTACGGGGGCCTATAGTGAAGGAAAAAAAGAAAACGGAACTTGGGTCTACTATCATTCCAATGGTAACAAAAGTTCTGTTGAGGAGTACGAAAACGGGAAATTTATTAACAGGACGTATTATGACGAAAACGGATTAGCGCTTACCGATACGACGAACACACAGCAGAGTGCTTCTTTTCCCGGCGGTGCAGGAGCATGGCGAGAATACCTGGAGAAAAACTTAAAGTTGCCCGAAGGTTACAAAATTGAGAACTCGGACAGGGCTACGGTAGTAATAGATTTTATTGTGGATACCGAAGGTAATATACAGGATGCGTACACCAGTGTACCTTTTCATCCCGCCTTTGATCAGATTGCATTAAGCATTGTCAGAAACAGCAGAAAATGGAATCCGGCAACGGATAAACATAATCGAAAGGTAAAAGCATACCGCAGGCAACCTGTAACATTTGCTCAAATTAATAAACGCTGATTTGTATGAAAACATCTAAACTTGTTTTACTACTATTAGTTTGTTTTTTTTCTTCAATAGCCAAAGCCCAGGAAAAGTTGTTTGAGGATTTGAGCTACAAGCAGGCACTTAAAAAATCATCAGCATTCAAAAAGCCTGTTCTTTTGTTTTACGAGATGGAGGATAATGAGAAATGGAATGAGACCATCCCTAAAGCACTTTCAAAACCTGATATAGCCCGGTTGATCAACGATCGCTTTATCAGCATCAAGGTTTCGCTGGAGAGTAAGGATCGCATCATTCTTCAGGATATGGTAAGCCAAAAAGTTCCTTTTAGTCTTTATTTTTTAGATGAAGAAGGTAGCCTGCTTCCCTTTTTGAAATCGCCGATGCCGGTTACAATGGATTCTGTAATAAAGTATGGACTTAAAACCTATCAGAACCGGGCATTGGTGCAACAAATTGAAAAGACTTATTTTGATAAGGGTAATAAAAATATTGAGGACCTGAAAAAATTGATACAGGCAAAAACCGATCTCGGCCTGGATACCAAATTATTACTTACGGAGTTCATTAACCTTCTTCCCCCGGACTCTTTTAATACCGGGTCTGTCCGTTTCCTGATGAGACAAAGCCCTGCATTTGGCAGCAATGCGTACCAGAAGGCGGTAAATAACCCGAACTTTTCAGAAGCATGGTGGCCTATGAGCTTGCAGGAACGGGTTGATATCAACCAGCGGATCATCAAAAAGTCTACTAATATTGCTATTACTAACCGGGACGTGAATTATATGAAGAGGATTGTTCAATTCGCAAGATTTACCTGCAACACTGAAAAAGATAAACTATACGCAGAGCGAACTGTTTTAATGAACTACTATCTTCATACAGGAGATACGGTCCGCTATATGGAAATAGCTGCCGTATTTAATGATGATTATGCCGCCGTTGCATCTAAGCAGGCTGGTATTAAGACTACCACTGATAGTACCGGTGCAATCGACCCGGAGATACCTGAAAGACTTCGGCAATTGAATATTCCCAGGGCGGTGGGAGTACCTGTAAGAAGCCCTCAGGCAATCTATCTGAACAGCGCAGCAAACTATTTTTACAGGATAGACCGAGAAAAGCAGTATCTGCAAAGAGCTGTTAACTGGGCGGCCCAAAGTGTAGCTTTATACCCCGATTACATGAACCGCCATACCTATGCATTATTACTTTATAGGTTGGGAAACAAGGAGCAGGCAATTGAAATGGAGAGCCTGGCCATAAAAAACGCTAACGAAAAACAGCTGAGTATTGCTTCCAAATGGGAACCCATACTACAAAAAATGAAGGACGGAGCGGCAATTAATTAAGTTACCGGTTCATATATTTTTCAACCGGCAGCCGGTTTTGCAGGCTGCGGCCTAATGTAAGCTCATCTGCATACTCCAGTTCTCCCCCAAAAGCAATACCCCTGGCAATGGTGGTAATACGCACATTTTTACCGCTCAGCTTTTTCTGCACATAATAAATAGTAGTGTCTCCCTGGATATTGGGACTCAGGGCAAATATCAGTTCCTCGGTCTGCTCCTGATCAATTCGTTCTACCAGGGCATCAATATTCAGCTGATCGGGCCCCACTCCGTCAAGGGGCGAGATAACGCCTCCCAACACATGGTAAGTGCCATTAAACTGCTGGGTGCTTTCTATGGCAATCACATCGCGTATATTTTCAACCACGCAAATAACCTGCTGCTGCCGGTAGTTATTGCTGCAAATGGTGCACAGCTCTCCGTCGGCTACATTATAGCATCTTTTGCAAAAGCGGATCTCACTTCTCATGCGTGCTATGGTTTCACTAAACCGGATCACCTGGCCTTCCTCCTGCTTTAATAAATGTAATACCAGGCGGAGGGCCGTTTTTTTACCAATACCGGGAAGGTGTGAAAATTCATTAACAGCGGATTCTAACAGTGCAGACGAAAATTGCATCCTGCAAAGATAAATTGAGCTTGCTAATGGAAAATTAAAAATTGAAAATTGGGAATTAGTTTGTCTAAAAACGTTTTATGTTTGCTTTTATATGCGCGCTACAAATTTATTGGCTATTGTTTTAGTAGTGGTTTCGGCCTTTGCTTTTTTAGTAACAGAAACGGGATGTGCCAGCGTGGTGCCCCCATCGGGCGGGCCCAGAGATTCTTTACCCCCGGTAATTGTAGGGGTAAGCCCTGAAAATAAAACGCTCAACTTCGATCAGAAAGAGATCAAGATCGCATTTGATGAATATGTAGAGTTGAATGATATTTATAAAAACCTGATCGTTTCCCCCTTACCTAAAATAATGCCGGAGGTTACCCGCAAATTGAGAACCGTAACCGTTAAAATCAAAGATACCCTACAGCCCAATACAACTTATGTCTACAACTTTGCGAATGCGGTTAAGGACCTGAACGAAGGAAATAAAGGAAAAGACCTGTTATATGTGGTGTCAACCGGATCTTATATCGATTCGATGGAGCTAAGCGGCAGGGTTAAAATGGCTAAAACGGGAAAGGCCGACTCCACATTATCGGTGATGCTGTACAGCAACCTGGATGATAGCGCTGTGGTAAAAGAGCGCCCGAGATATGTAACAACGGTAGATACCAGTGGTATTTTCTTTTTCCGCTACCTGGCTCCCGGCAAATACCGGTTATTTGCTATGAAAGATGAAGGCGGCTCCTATTTATATAATGGTGAACAGGTCTTTGCATTTGCCGATTCCATAGTAACCATTGCGCCCGAACCTCCCACCCCGGTTATCATGTGGGCTTACCAGGCAGAAAAACCTAAGGAACAGACAGAGCCCGAAGAAAAGGAAATAGACAGGAAAGAAAAACGGTTAAAATATAAAAACAGCTTGGATGCCGGCAAGCAGGACCTGCTTTCTGCGTTTACTATGACCTTTGAAAATCCGCTGAAGACTTTCGATACCAGTAAAGTTTTGCTGAGTATGGATAGTACTCTAACACGGGCGAAAGGATATAAGCTGGCCCTGGACAGCACCGCACATATTGTTACTATGAATATGGCATGGACGCCGGACACTACCTATTACCTGGTTTTAGAGAAAGATTTTGCGTCAGACAGCATTGACCGGCAGATCGTAAGAAAGGATACGGTAAAGTTCAGAACCAAGTCGCTGGACGATTACGGTCAGGTAAAGATCAACTTTGTAGATATTGACCTGGCCCGTAACCCGGTTTTGTTGATCAACCAGGGTGATGCAACGATCAACTCCTTTGCAATACCGGCGAACCGGATTATTGAATTGAAGCTGTATAACCCCGGTGATTATGATATGAAAATATTGTACGACACGAACAAAAATCTGAAATGGGATGCAGGTCAGTTCTTTGGAGAACGACGGCAGCCGGAATTAATTGTGGATATAGACCGGAAACTAAATGTAAAACCTAATCAGTGGGAGACCGATTTTGAGATAAAAATGGGAAGATAAATGCTATATAATATTTTGATTACAAAAAAGAGATTGTCGCCCGACAATCTCTTTTTTGTAATAACGGTTACAGGTTTATTAGCCCGGCATGCGGGTAATATACTTGCCAATTTCTTTTAACTGATCTACTATTTGAGGAGTAGTAGGATTGCAGGCTTTTGCTTTCCTGTAAAAATCTTTTGCTGCACGAAACTCACGCTTGTTCATCATAATACTACACATTTGCAGGTAAGCTGCTGCTTCGTTTTCCTTATCAGGTAAGCCTTTCCGGATGGCCTGGCGAATATAGCTTTCACCCTGCTTGATATTACCTTTCTGCATAGCCAGCATACCCATTTGTAACATGCTTGCACCTTCGGCCTCCTTCATGGGCATACCTAAGTCCAATCCTTTTTTCATCATCGTTTCCGCATTATCAAAATCCTGTTTGCTCATAGCAATATTACCCTTTAAGGTGTAGTAAACAGATCGGATGGGCTTATATAAAAGGTTGGGGAATTTGATAGAGTTCAACACTTTCTCGGCGCCATCCATATCTCCATTCTCCATATATTCCTGAATCAGCCTGAGCGGACCAAAAAAGAAATGACTGAAAATCAGGATGGCTGCAATCAGGTACAGGGGAAATGCAGGCCAGAAACCCGCTGCATAATTGGTAAATATGCCGGCCAGTAAAACAATAATAGAGATGGGCAGCCTGTATCTGATTAAAAAAGTATATGCTTTCATTTTTTGTTTTTATTTATTTCATTCGCCCGTCGCCCGGGCGCTTAAATTCAGGGCGCAAAGATAAAGGGTTATGGCTTAAGTCGGGGCGGTATAAGAAATGGGAACCTGTTTTGTGCACACTCCCGTTTGTTTGAAATTTTTAAGAATAGGTTACCTGGTTTCTGCTTTCGTTACTTTACTGTATTTGAATACACCATCTTTATCTACCTGTTTGATGCGTATATAAACAGAGGTTTCAGTATCAATATCTTCTGTAGTATTTTTGGAGCAGGATGTAGAGCTAAGGAAGAATAGCACCATTAATGCCGGTATCCATCTTTTTGTATTTAAACCCATCACTAATAAACCTAATGCAACAGTAAAAAATAAGATTCCCAGCGTATTGTAAACAGTTCCATTAGCTACAGTAAAACTGTAGTAGATTGGTTCGTCTGCATTTCCGTTAACAGCTTTAGTTTTTACAGACCCTACAGGTATGAAACTATTACCATCTCTGGATACTTCAATATTGAAATGGTCATTGTTGTCTTCGGACAGGGTAGACCAGTTTACCCAAAGCTGGCTGTTTGCAATTTTTGCCGATACTGCACCGAAAGTTACAGGTGTTGCAATGGGGGTTAATGTGAAGTAGGTATTGGTAACCGGGGTACTTCCTATGGTAAATGTAATATCTGTATCGGTATTACCATCAGAAGCATTAAAGATGTTTTGACCCGCAGGCTTAGTAAGTCTTATGGTATAAGTGCCCGGGGCCAGATCGCCAAACGTGTAATATCCTGCCGGGTTGGTAACCGTACTGCCTACTTCTGATCCATCTTTAAATAATTTTACAGTTGCTCTGTCATATCCGGCGGTGGCAGTTGCATTCGCATATACATAGCCGCTTACATATTGATATACCTGTATTACAGAAGTATTAAAAGCGCCAATAAATGCCTGGTCGCTTACGCCGGATAGCCTGTGGTGAAATTGGCGGATCTGGGTCATATTGGTAGCAGATATGCCGAAGTCCGCCAGTGAAAAAGCCGCCATAGCGATGGTACGTGTTCCATCTGTTCCGGAACTACGGTTTAAAGTTCCATTAATCGCTACGGTCCAGAATTTAAAGCTGGCAGTACCCACCCTTGGAAAGGATGAACCAAAATCCACTGTTTTTCTGAGGCTGCCGGGTATTAAGGTTCCACTTTCATCGGTAAAATAAAATTCATCGTGCACAGTGCCTGAATAGCTGCCAATTTGTGTAATGATGATAGCAGGGCCAGACAACAAAGCGGCAGGATTAACACTAGCCACCGTGTATTTGCTCACACTTCCGCTGGGAAGATTATAAATACCTGTGCCTAAATCCAGCCCTTTTACTCCGTCGGTAAGATAGTAGGTAAGGCTATTGTTGGCGGTATTCATGTTGTAACTGGTACCTACCCCAATAAAAGTGCCCGTGTTGCTGGTTAACGGAGGCAGAGATGCTACAGGCAATGCCTGGAAAGACGCAGTTTGTAGTCCAGCAATAGCAGGTAACACCCCATCGTTAACTCCGGTAGAATAAGTTGTTCCATTCCAGGTAAAGGCCAGCAGATTGTGGCTGTTATTAGGAATACCTGGGCTGTTGGACGCAGTTCCATGCCAATAACCCTGGCCGTTGTAATTAAAGTCGGTGTAAATGCCTGTAATGGCTTGTGAAAAAAGATGCTGAGAGATCAGTAAAACAAGAAAAGCAAGAAACGATATTTTTTTGTTCATGTTTCGAATTCAGAAATTATTGCAACAGGTAGTATATGTAATGTGCGTCACCATAGATCAGCTACGCAAAAGTTTGCAAAGGTATGATATTTTTGTTAGGTGTAGGGCTGCCTATCAAGGTTGTAATTATGCGCGATCGGCGTCAAAAAATATCTGTAAGCATAACCAATTTTGCCTCGTAATTTTGCGGCCAATTATGGATTTGAAAAAGCACAGACCCGTTGCTATATGGCTGTTTATAGGTGCGGGCATGATTATTATCCAGGTATTACTGGGCGGAATTACACGACTTACCGGCAGCGGTCTTTCGATAACGGAGTGGAAGCCTATATTAGGTGCATTGCCACCTATGAATGACCATGACTGGAATATTGCTTTTGAAAAATATAAACAGATTTCGCAATATAAGTACATCCACAATTACTTTTCGCTCCACGATTTTAAATTTATTTATTTCTGGGAATGGCTGCACCGTAACTGGGCCCGGTTCATGGGCGTGGTTTTTATTATTCCCTTCGCCTATTTTATATATAAAAAGAAAATAGATCGCAGCATGCTGTGGCCCATGGTTATTTTATTTGTACTGGGCGCTTTGCAGGGAGCCATTGGCTGGATCATGGTAGCCAGTGGGGTAGGCACAGACCTGGTTTATGTAAGCCATATCAGGCTAGCAGCTCATTTCATAGCAGCCCTTGTTTTGCTGGTGTATGTAATTTGGTTCGCGATGAAATTATCGGTACCTGATTTTAAAAAAGCGCATATCCCTTCCATACGCAATTTTACCTGGTTGCTGTTTGTACTGTTAACCGTACAATTAATTTACGGCGCCTTTATGGCGGGTACGCATGCGGCCAAATCATCCATCACCTGGCCCAGTATTAACGGACAATTTATTCCTGATATGAGCGATGGAGGTTTGTTGCACAACCTGTTGGCGATACAGTTTGTACATCGCGGTGTAGCTTATATCCTTACATTGTTGGTAATTGTATACACCATACTGCTCTACAGGCAGTCCAGAGGAACTGTTGTGTATAAATTACGTAATATGCCTTTGTTTATTACCCTGGTTCAGGTAGCCTTAGGCATACTAACATTGATCAATTATCTTACTCCTGATAAATTAGCATTAGCCATCTCTCACCAATTGGTAGGCATACTTTTACTGATAGGCTTCCAGGTGGTTTACTTTTACAGCGCTAAAAAGAGATAGAGAAGAATGAAGTAAAAAGTAAAACGATACAAGGCCGTATTACTTTTTACTTTATTAGAATTTTATTTTCCTCCGATCAGTTTCTCCTGTAAAGCAGCCAGCTCATCCCATCTTGCAGCTGCAGCCTCAAGAATAGTGCTCCATATCTTACCAGTTGCTTTTGCTAAAGCGGCTAGGTATCAATACCGTCTGCTTCTAACAATTAGCAATTTACTGCCGGTTCCTTCCATCTTACCAGGGTAGTCTTTTAACGCTACTAAGACTTTTTCTTTTTTGTTGCAGGCGCAGCTGTTTTAGCTTCTTTTGGTGATTTTACCGCTTCTGCCTTAGGTGCAGCTTCAGCTTTCACTTTTTTAGCAACGGTGGCTACTTTTTCTTTTTTTGTTGCAGACGCAGCTGTTTTGGCTTCTTTTTTGGGTTTAGCCGGTTCTTTTTCTTCTTTAGAAGTTACCGCTGCTTTTACTTTTTTAGCAATGGTAGCCACTTTCTCAACTATTGTTTCTGTTGGAACGATAATCAAAGAATTCTCTACTCCAAATGCTGCATCATGTACATATTGTTGTGCAGCCCAGTCGTTTACCCATGTACCGTCGCTTAATAAAAAGCGGTACTGATAGCTTTTACCCGCCTCCAGTTCAACAGTGGCTGCTAAAGTGCCATCGGCTTGTACACTAAGGCTAATGCCTTTATCAAAGTTCCAATCATTAAAGTCTCCAAGTAAAACGGCTCCGGTTGCATTACCCAGTGCCTCTGCGGGAAGTGTAAAAGTGATCTTTTTCATCCGTATGTTTTTAATTTTTACATTTTTTAAAGGATGTAACGCCTTTTTTTAATTCTCATGCGCCAAATATTTTGGTGGGGCGTTTCATCTTATATTTAATAATATAGGTGCGTTTTGCGCTGCAAATATAGCTAAAGTCTTACTAGTATTCGGTTTCATAAGATTTATGGTTTAAAAAATGTGGATAGTAATAATAATTTACATTACTTTAGTCGATATATATATCTATTTAAACAATATGTATCATGTCAAAAAAACTTGCCTTTTTCACCCTTTTAATTCTTGCCTTTGTTGCCATTTCTTTTAACAGGGTTGCTAAACCCAGGGTATTGGTAATGACTAAAACTGCAGGCTTTTATCATGCTTCTATTCCAAAGGGTGTTGAAGCTATTCAAAAGCTGGGTGCCGAAAATGGGTTTGACGTAGACGTAACAAAAGATTCCAGCATGTTCACAGACAAAAATCTGAAAAAATATGCTGCAATCATTTTTCTAAGTACCACCGGTACCTTGTTTAATGAAGATCAGAAAGCGGCAGTACAAAAATATATACGTGGCGGTGGAGGTTTTGTTGGTATTCATGCTGCTGCGGATACAGAATATGGCTGGCCCTGGTATAATAAGCTGGTGGGCGCCTGGTTTGCCAGTCACCCCAAACAACAGATTGCAAAACTGATAGTAAAAGATAAAGATCATCTTTCTACCCAACATTTACCCGGTATATGGGAACGTAAAGATGAGTGGTATAATTTTAAAGATATCAACCCGGATGTAAAAACGCTTATCACTATTGACGAAAAAAGTTATGAAGGTGGAAAGAACGGTGATTTTCATCCTATGGCCTGGTACCACAACTTTGAAGGCGGCCGTGCTTTTTATACCGGTTTGGGACATACCGACGAATCTTACACCGAGCCATTGTTTTTGAAGCATGTACTGGGTGGTATACAATACGCAATGGGTATAAAGGCAAAGGCCACAAAAAAATAGTATGCCCGCAAAAAAAAAGACGGCTCTTGTAAACCGCCTTTTGTTGGAGCAGGAACGATCAATGGTTTTGCATTTTTCCAATAATCGTATTTAAGCTTGCTTTTAGTTTGAGAATGGCCCCTGTTACTGCGTTGTCGTAAGTATCACCGTGGTTTGTAACTGCAACCGGGTGTTTGCTTTTAAGTTTGGCTTCGATAGTGCACTTCTTATCCTCCTTTGTCTTTCTTTGTGCGTTTTCATCAGCAAGATGCAGCTCTACTCTGGTCAGCAGATCCGCAAAGCGGTCCAGCTCTCTCGAAATCACACCGCTTAGTTTCGATGCATATGCTTCATGGATACTCAGGCTTCTGTCTGCGTGTAATTGAATAATCATAATAGTGATTTTTAATCGTTAGATAATAATGGATCAGCGTTATTGTTATTTTATTTTCCTGTACTGTAGTTTAAGCAACATGTCAATGGCTACTTCATCACTTACCTGCACCACTCCCAGTGCTTTTTTCGGTGCAGCAAGGGCATATCTTTTAAGAGATATTTTATGACTGCCTTTGCACTGAAATGCTGTGGCATCCTGCTTGGTAAGATTCAGGCTGATCGTTTCCTGGCGTGTACACCCCGCTACGGTTAAGTTGACCAAAACACACACCATTCCTGTTTGTCCTTTCGGTTTCCATACACTTACAGGTTCAATCACCAGGTCAGGGTAGGTGTCAGCCCGAAGCATTTTTCTAAAGTCTTTGGTAATGTAATTGTTGGAGCTTTTAAAGTCATCAACTTTTAAGTTGACGCCCGATCCCGATTTCATGTTCAATTTACTATCTTCTCTTTCTACCTGTACCTTATTAGTCTTTCCCAGGTCTCCGGTATAAACCAATTCAAATTTATTGATGTTGGAAGAGCCTTTCAAGATGAAAGAGCTGCCGTCGGCTAAAGTGGTTTGATAGGTTTGAGCAGGCAGGGTAGGCATCAGCCAATAAAAAAAGCCCAGCCATATAAATTTTAACAGTAACATGATTTTGTTTTTTTGTGAAGAGAGCGGAGCTACACCAGGTAGCCCACCCTCCTGCTTTGTTAGAAACCAACTACCGCCTGCATTACAAAACCTTTGAATCTTCCGTCTGCCATTCTGTTTGCAGCAGGAAAGTCGTTGTATTTTTGATCTACATATTCACCTTTCATTAAGATGTTATTGGTAAGGAACCATCCTCCTCCAACTGCAATCCTGTCAACGCTTTGTTTATCTTTATTGCTGGCTAATAACTGTCCGCGCAGGGTATTATAGCGAGCACCGATGAATACTTTTTCTTTAGCCCCAATCCTGTAAACGATGTCTGCAGCAAGCTGGTTTACGCTGCGTTTGTCGAAGTTGGCCACTTTCTCATTAATGTTGCGGCCCCTGGCATTTTCATAAGTACCAAACAATTCAAGGCCTTTGGCTTTTATAAAACCATTTAATTGAAAGGCCAGGATCTGGTTGGTAAGGGCCGGGTCGAAACGGCCGGAAGTAAAGTTGTCTTTAGATGTGGCGGTAGCACCTTCCATTACAAAGAAATAATTGCTACCGGTGCGGTCTCCGGCATACAATGTACTACGGCCGGCGCTATTGTTATAGTACACAGATGCAGCTCCTCTCACTCTTATGTCCCCTAATTGCTTGTCTATAGCGCCTTTGGCATAAAAAGAGGGATTACGGTGGTAACCTATAGTATCGGTGCCTACGGCTAATACGGGAGACTGCTGTGTGCCATTGATAAGGCCATTAGATACACCAACCATTCCCATTACGCCATCTTTTTGAAGATAAAACTCTCCGCCAATTTCCGTAGCAAAGGCATCCATGATATAATTTTCCATAAATGGATTGTGAATGGTATTGCCACCATCGGAGCGACGGAAGTGCTGATCGCCATAGTTAATTTCCATATGCCCTACTTTGATGGTCGCATACTGCATCAGCTTGTCCCAGCCTGCGCCTTTAAAGGGAAGCTTGTCAAATTGAATGTAACCGCCTTTCACCCATGTTTCGTTATGGTGCCTTGCAGCCAGGTAGCTGGTAAGGTTTAATTTAATACCATCATACAATTGCACGTCCATTGTAAGATTGGCCTGCGCTATTCCAAAGCCGGGTGCTAGTCTCGGGTAAAGTGCAACGGCTCCGGAGTTGCTGTGCGTAAGGCTTTGGAATTGTTGGGAAAAACCTGCTCCAAACCTTACTTTCAGGCCATCGTAAGGAATAATTTCTTCCTTGCCTGTTTCAAACATATTTAAACCTGTTTTGTCTCCCGGCCTGGTAAATTGTACGTCCGGGTGCAGTTTGGATATGATAGATTTATCGTCTTGTGCATGTACCAGGGTAAAGCATCCGATCAGGGCTATCGCTAATGATAAGCGTTTCATAAACATTTTTTTTAAAATGAAAAATTTGGTTGAGGTTATTTAGCAAAGGTTGAGTTCAATACTACGGCTACGTCATCTCCCGTCTTAATAGTACCCATCAACGCCTTGGGAGGGGTAATTCCGAAAGCAGTCAATTTGAATTTGACGGTGGCGGTAAATGTTATATTATCGCCGTTCACTACAGCTTTCACAGGGAAGGTTACCCTATTTGTTTTGCCGGCGATGGTTAAGTTTCCGGTAGCAGAAAAGGTAGAAGTAGCACCGGTCGTTTTCATATTGGAAGTACCGGTTAATGTATACACGATCTCGGGATGTTTATCGGCTTCCAGTGCTTTGTAGGCATTCTTGTCCATAGCATCGTCGTAGTATTTGCCATTCTCTTTTATACTTTTCAAAGACTTAGCTGCTATACGGGCTGTTAATGATTTTACTTCAAGAACATCACCGGTTTTAATTGCAGCGGTACCGGATTGTTTTTCTGCTACACATCTCCAGTCATGCAGTGTTGAGGTGCCGGTTACCATGTTTCTGGACTTGCTTTCCACCAGCTTATAACTGTCCTGGGCGAAGACATTTATACCTAAACCTAATAGGAACAGTGCTGCTAATTGTATCTTTTTCATTTGCGTTTGTTTTTCTGTTTTGTGTTAACAAAGCTGTAACAAATGAAAAAAGAATAGGCTGACCCTGGTGTTGATCCGGGTTGATTCATGTCATTGCAATACCTGACAAAGGTTAGCTTTTACCAATAGTGGTTATATACCTTTACCCCGAATCCCAGCCTGGTAAGGGCACGGCTGAGGAATTAAAAAATCCCGCTGATTTCTTCGGCGGGATTTTGCTTATATAGATGTCGGTTATTTTTTACTCAGGAAAGTTCCCATTTCCAGTTGCGTACTTCATCCATATCTATACCATGTTTTCTGATGTGGTTTTTATGTTCGATATGTTTGTTTTTCATATCTTCTTTTATGTAGGCGGCTCTTTCTCCCAGCTGCGGCAATCTGTTCAATACATCCTGCACCAGGCTGAAACGGTCCATTTGATTAAGCACTGTCATATCAAAGGGAGTGGTGATAGTACCTTCTTCTTTATATCCTCTTACATGTATATTATGATGATTGGTGCGCCTGTAAGTAAGCCGGTGTATCAGCCATGGGTAACCATGAAAGGCAAAGATGACCGGTTTGTTTTTAGTAAAGAGTACATCGAAATCACTTTCACTTAAACCATGCGGGTGTTCGGATGCGGGCTGCAGGCGCATCAGGTCTACTACGTTTACTACGCGTATTTTTAGCTCCGGTAATTTACTCCTCAGGATAGATACCGCGGCAAGGGTTTCTAATGTTGGTACATCACCGGCACAGGCCATCACTACATCGGGTTCAACGCCTTCGTCATTACTGGCCCATGGCCAGATACCAATGCCTTTGGTACAATGTGTAACGGCTTCATCCATATTTAACCATTGCGGCGATGCATGTTTTCCGGCAATGACAACATTTACATAATGCCGGCTTTTCAAACAGTGATCCATTGTTGATAAAAGGCAGTTCGCATCCGGGGGCAAATATACTCTTACCACAGAAGCTTTTTTATTAACCACATGATCGATGAAGCCCGGATCCTGGTGCGTAAAACCGTTGTGATCCTGCCTCCATACATGTGATGCTAAAAGTATATTAAGCGACGGCAGTTTTTTTCTCCAGCTGATTTCAGAGGTCATCTTTAACCACTTGGCATGCTGGTTAAACATACTGTCGATGATATGTATAAATGCTTCGTAACAATTAAATAGGCCATGCCTTCCTGTAAGCACATAACCTTCCAGCCAGCCTTCACATTGGTGCTCACTCAAAACTTCTAATACCCGGCCTGCTTTCCCAAGAAATTCATCATCTTCAAAAGTATCTGCTACCCATTGTCGCTCTGTTATCTCAAATACCTTATTCAACCGGTTGGATAAGGTTTCATCGGGGCCGAACACCCTGAAGTTATACATGTTGAGCTTAATGATATCTCGTATAAAGCTTCCCAGCACTTTTGTATCTCCGGGACCGGGCGTACTGCGGGCATTGATGGCCAGGCCGTAGGTTCTGAAGTCGGGCATATGCAGGTCCCGCATTAATGCACCGCCATTGGTATGTGGATTGGCTCCCATTCGCCTGTCGCCTTTGGGAGCAAGCTCCTGCCATTTGGCAAGCAGTTTACCTTCTTCATCAAACAGCTCTTCAGGTTTATAGCTCTGCAGCCATTTTTCCAGTTGTGCCAGATGTTCAGGATTGTGAGCGGGATCTGAAAGCGGTACCTGGTGCGCTCTGAAGCTGCCTTCCACTTTTAATCCGTCAACTTCTTTAGGTCCTGTCCATCCTTTAGGAGACTTCAAAATGATCATTGGCCAGGTGGGACGATCGAACTGTTCATTATTAACGGCAGTTTCTTTGATCGTTTTAATTTCAGCGATTACTTCATCCAGCACAGCTGCCATGCGCTGGTGCATGTAAGCCGGATCTTCGCCATCAACCCAAAATGGTTTCCAGCCGTAACCTTTCATCAGGTTATCCATTTCTTCCTTTTTTATCCTGGCAAAAATGGTGGGGTTGGCAATCTTATACCCATTTAAATGCAGAATGGGTATAACTACACCATCTTTTACAGGATGCAGGAATTTATTGGAGTGCCATGCTGTAGCAAGAGGCCCTGTTTCGGCCTCCCCATCTCCTATTACACAAGCCACCATTAAATCCGGATTGTCGAATGCAGCCCCAAAAGCGTGGCTTAGCGAATAACCCAGTTCACCACCCTCATGCATGGAACCCGGGCATTCAGGTGAAACATGACTGGGAATACCGCCGGGGAACGAGAATTGTTTGAACAGTCTTTTCAGTCCTTCCGCGTCCCGCGTGATTTCGGGGTATATCTCGCTGTAGGTGCCTTCAAGATAGGTATTGCCAACCAATGCGGGCCCGCCGTGCCCCGGACCGGATATATAGATCATATCCAGGTTGTACTGATTGATGATACGGTTCAGATGGGCATAAATAAAGTTTTGTCCGGGTGTAGTGCCCCAATGCCCCAGCAACACCTGTTTTATGTGGTCGAGTTGTAGTGGCTCGCGTAGCAGGGGATTATCTCTCAGGTAGATCTGGCCAGCCGAAAGGTAATTGGCAGCGCGCCAGTAGGCATCAATTTTTTCCAGCTCTTGGGGACTTACTTTTTGAGTGTCGGAAGGCATAAGATGAATGTTTTAAGGTGAGGAAATCTTCGTGTTGATCTAATTATCAGTGTGTTGTTTTTATGACGGGGTTATTGATTATCCCGTTCGAAAGACAGCGATGAAAGGCCGGGTTTAGTGCGTATGCAAACTATTAATAAATCCTGAAATATCGGAAGTGGTTTTGTTATATTTAAAATTTAACCTTTTTTTGCTGTATGATTAAAGATCTGTCTTTGCATCTTTAACTAATTTTGAACAGCAATTTTATTGAGCAATGAGGTGGGCTATTTTTTGTATTTGTTTATGTACACTCCTGTTAAATACAGGGTTACCTGCTTTTGCAAAGAGCCGTAATGTTTGTGATAACACGAGGACAAACGCCTCAAAAGCCTATCTTTTAGTACAACAGAATCAAAGACAACAGCGCCATATCGGCAACGCAGTTGACCAGCAACTGACGGAGCGGCTTATATGTACCAACGACGAGGAAGATGATCTTCCGGTTTCAGCGCCCGTAAGAAAACAGCTGCAAAGCATCCTAGCTTATTTTCTTTCTGCCTATTTAGCCCAAATAGATGATGAGCTGGCTAATGGCTGGTATTTGGCAGAAGCGCAATACCCACCCGCTTTAAATCGTAATCAACTCTGCGTTTTTAGGATCTGATACCATTCGCCTGTCAGCAGTAACCTTTAACTATTTTAACCCTGGCCCATAAGGTCGGGATCAACCATTCGTGTAGCACTACCTGCACTACTGCTGTATTATCCTATACTTTTAAATTCAATCTTTCAATAATTTCTTTCCTGAAATAAAGCATCGGCCCCAGGTCCGGAATTCCGCTTTATAGATAATTTCCTAAAAAATGAAACGGATAGTAATCATTTATGCGTTATGCGCATTGATATACCAAACAAGCTGTAAGTCACATGCCGAAGAAAAGGCAGCAGAAGTTCAATACATTGTTACCAACCCTTTACAAATAGATACCGCTCTTAATAAAGACTATGTTTCACAGATACGTTCTGTACGCAATATAGAAGTAAGAGCACAGAGCAGGGGTTTCCTGCAAAAGATATACGTTGATGAGGGACAATATGTGAAAGCCGGGCAGTTATTATTTAAAATTATGCCGCAGGTGTATGAAGCTGAATTAATGAAGGCAAAAGCAGAAGCCAGTGCGGCTACCATTGAGCTTCAGAATGCTAAAACACTGGCCGACCAGAATATTGTTTCTAAAAGCGAGCAGGCGCTTGCCCAGGCTAAGCTGGAACAGGCCCGTGCAGAAACCAAACTGGCCCAGGCCCATTTATCATTTACAGAAATACGTGCACCTTTTAGCGGCATCATAGATCGTATTCCTTTAAAGCAGGGAAGTCTTATTGACGAGGGGGCTTTACTCACCAGCCTGTCGGACAACAGCCAGGTTTTTGCTTATTTCAATGTGGGCGAGCCCGAGTACCTGAATTACCAGAAAAACCTGCGGAAAAATGCACAGCAAAATGTTGATCTCATACTGGCTAATGGTGATGCTTTAGGCGTTCCGGGAAAAGTAGAAACCATAGAAAGTGAGTTCGATAGCGAAACGGGCAATATCGCTTTCAGGGCCCGGTTTGCTAACCCTGACGGACTGCTCAGAAATGGGGAGACCGGGAAAGTAAGGATGACAGTACCTCTTAAAAACGCAGTGGTTATTCCGCAAAAAGCTACTTATGAGTTGCAGGATCGTAAATATGTTTTTGTGGTAGATAATAAACACATGGTAAGAGCCCGCATGATTAATGTAGGTGCCGAATTACCCGATCTGTACATCGTTAGCAGTGGTCTTGCTGCTGATGACAAAATATTGCTGGAAGGTGTTCAAACCGTAAAAGAAGACCAGAAAATAGAATACCGTTATGAACAACCCCGCCAGGTAATGAATGGCCTTCATCTTAAAGCAGAGTAATTATTTAAAGAGAATTTTATGTTTGGTAAATTTATAAAACGACCGGTTTTATCGATCGTCATATCGCTCATTATTGTATTCCTGGGCATATTGGCGTTAACACATCTGCCGGTAACACAATTCCCCTCCGTGTCTCCTCCCAAGGTTAATATCACGGCAGAGTATCCCGGAGCCAATAACGAACTTTTAATTAAATCAGTAGTTATTCCGCTGGAGCGTGCACTCAATGGGGTACCGGGAATGAAGTATATAGCATCTGATGCCGGTAACGATGGTGAGGCAGTAATACAGGTGATATTTAACCTGGGCACCGACCCTAACCAGGCTTCGCTGAACGTGCAGAATCGTGTAGCTGCTGTAACCAATAAGTTACCGCCGCTGGTAATACGTGAAGGTGTTAAGATCAGCCGGGAAGAGTCGAACATGCTGATGTATATCAACCTGTATACAAAGGATACATCAATGGGAGAGAACTTCCTGTTCAACTATGCCGATATCAATATACTGTCGGAGTTAAAGCGTGTTGATGGTGTGGGTTTTGCAGATATATTGGGTAACCGCGAGTATGCAATGCGTATATGGTTGAAGCCCGACAGGATGCTGGCCTATAAAATATCTGCCGAAGAAATAATGAAGTCCTTAAATGAGCAAAGCCTGGAAGCTTCTCCTGGTAAAACGGGCGAGAGTTCCGGTAAAAGATCTCAGTCATTTGAATATGTGTTGAAGTACCCGGGCCGCTATAGTACAAAAGAAGGTTACCAGAATATCGTTGTAAGGTCGAGTTCTGATGGCGAATTGCTGCGGTTAAAAGATGTGGCCGACATTGAATTCGGAAGCTCTATGTATGACCTTTATTCCTACCTGAATGGTAAACCTTCGGCAGCTATTGTATTGAAGCAGTCTTACGGAAGTAATGCGAGTCAGGTAATAGCGGATGTAAAGGAAAAGATGAAGGAATTAAAAGATAATTTTCCCAAAGGGATGGATTACGAGATCAGCTACGACGTGTCTAAATTCCTGGATGCGTCTATTGAAAAAGTAATTCATACGCTGGTAGAGGCTTTTATTTTAGTGGGGATCGTAGTATTTGTTTTCCTGGGTGACTGGCGGTCTACCCTGATCCCGATTATAGCGGTGCCGGTATCATTGGTTGGAACGTTTGTATTTATGCAGTTCTTTGGCATTACCCTAAACCTCATTACCTTATTTGCCCTGGTGTTGGCTATTGGGGTGGTGGTCGATGATGCCATTGTGGTAATTGAAGCGGTTCATGCTAAAATGGAGAAAAGCAATATCTCTCCATTAAAGGCTACACAGCAGGCGATGAAGGAGATAAGCGGCGCTATAGTTGCCATTACCTTCTTAATGGCGTCAGTGTTTATACCGGTGGCCTTTATGTCGGGCCCGGTAGGTATCTTCTACCGGCAGTTTTCTATTACCATGGCCACGGGTATTATCCTGTCGGGTATTGTAGCCTTAACCTTAACACCTGCGCTTTGTGCCATTATGTTGAAGAACCATCATGGAAAGCTTAAGAAGAAATCATTAGTAGACCGGTTTATCGACGCTTTCAATAAACGCTTCGATCTTTTATCGAACCGGTACATGAGATTCCTCAACCGTGTGGTAAGCAGGCGTATGATCACTTTTGGATTACTGATCGCTTTTTGTGCAGGCACCTGGTTATTGAGTGGCAGTGTTCCTTCGGGCTTTATACCCAACGAAGACCAGGGAATGATCTACGCGATCATCCAAACGCCACCGGGCTCTTCGCTGGAACGGACTAATGAAATATCTGAGCGGCTGGAACGGATTGCAGAAGATGTAGATGGTGTGAAATCTGTTTCGGCCCTCGCGGGTTACGAGATACTGACAGAAGGTACGGGCGCTAACTCAGGCACCTGTTTGATCAACCTCAAAGACTGGACAGACCGGAAAGAATCTGCACAGGAAATTATTGAGCAGTTAGAAGAGAAGTCTAAAAGTATACCAGGGGCAGCTATAGAATTTTTCCAGCCTCCTGCTGTACCGGGTTATGGTGCTGCCGGTGGTTTTGAATTGCGTTTGCTGGACAAGGCCGGAAGCGGGGACTATAAGAAGATGGAAACGGTGAGCCATGACTTTGTGAAAGAGCTCAATAAGCGTAAAGAACTTTCATCGGTATTTACTTTCTATAGCGCCAGCTTTCCACAATATATGCTGAGGGTAGATAACGACCTGGCGCAGCAGAAGGGCGTTACGATAGATAACGCCATGAATACTTTGTCTACGCTCATTGGAAGTAATTATGAGACCAGCTTTATTAAATTCGACAGGCAGTACAAGGTGATCGTACAGGCTTTACCACAGTATCGTGCATTGCCAGATGATATCCTAAAGCTTTATGTAAAGAATGATCATGATGAAATGGTTCCTTTTTCTGCTTTTATGAAAATGGAAAAAGTATATGGACTTTCGGAGATTACCCGGCATAATATGTACAACGCTTCAGAGATCAGTGGTTCGGCTGCGCCGGGCTACAGTAGTGGGGAAGCTATTAACGCCATTAACGAGGTGGCGAAGAAAACGTTACCCAGAGGCTTCGGTATCGATTGGGCAGGTATTTCAAAAGATGAAGTGTCAAGGGGTAATGAAGCTATTTATATATTCCTGATATGTTTGGGTTTTGTGTACCTCATACTTTCTGCCCAGTACGAAAGTTTTATCCTGCCATTATCGGTGATCCTTTCCCTGCCAGCCGGTATCTTCGGCGCTTTTCTTTTCCTGAAACTATTAGGATTGGAAAATAATATCTACGCACAGATATCTATGGTAATGCTGATCGGGTTATTGGGTAAGAATGCCGTACTGATTGTGGAGTTTGCCGCCCAGCAACATAGTACCGGTATGACGGTTTTAAAATCGGCCATGCAGGGTGCCAAAGTAAGGTTCCGTCCTATTTTAATGACCTCCTTTGCCTTTATTGCGGGGTTGATTCCATTGGTGTTTGCGAGCGGTCCGGGCAAGATCGGAAACCGGACTATCGGTTCGGCGGCTGCAGGAGGGATGCTTTTCGGAACTGTGTTTGGGGTCATTGTTATACCCGGGTTGTATTACATTTTTGGAACCATTGCCGCCAAAAGAAAACTGATCAAAATAGAAGACGAGAATCCGTTATCGGAAGACCTGACTCATTAGTAAAATACAAGAAGATGAAAATTCGTAACATATTTGCTACGTTAGGAATGATTGGCACCTGCATGATTTATGCAGGCTGCCATGTTCCACAGGTGGCTCAAAAGCAGGAAAATAAAGAAGTGCCGGAAACTTATTCGGTTGACCAGGACACATTGAATACAGGGTTGGTAAAATGGCGCGACTTTTTTACCGATCCAAACCTGGCGGTTTTAATAGATACTGCCTTAAAAAATAACCAGGAGCTGAATATTACGTTGCAGGAAATAGAAATAGCACGTAATGAGGTTCGGGCCAAAAAAGGAGAATTGTTGCCAAGTGTCGGATATCGGGCGGGTGTTGGTATAGACAAAGCCGGACGGTATACCAGCCAGGGTGCGGGCGACGCATCTACCGAAATTACACCCGGTAAAAAAGTACCTGACTACCTTGGTGATTTTATTGTAGGTATCAACGCTAATTGGGAGGTAGATATCTGGAACAAATTACATAATGCGAAAGATGCGGAAGTAGACCGTTACCTGTCTACTATTGAAGGGAAGAATTTTGTACTATCCAACCTTATAGCAGAAGTAGCTAATTCTTATTATGAATTATTATCGCTCGACTATCAGCTGGATATTGTGAAGCAGAATATTGCCTTGCAAAAAAATGCACTTGAGATTGTAAAAGTACAGAAGCAGGCAGCAAGGGCAACGGAGTTGGCGGTACAAAAATTTGAAGCGGAAGTAAAAAGTACCCAAAGCAGGGAGTTCGAGATACGACAGGGTATTAAGGAAACAGAGAACCGGATCAATTTTTTACTGGCAAGGTATCCGCAGCCCATAGCCAGGAAAGAAACTGGTTTTATGGATTTGCCATTGGCCCCAGTCAGCACCGGCGTGCCCTCGCAGTTGCTGGCCAACCGGCCTGATATCAGGCAGGCAGAATTGGAGCTGGCTGCTTCTAAACTGGATGTGAAGGTAGCAAGGGCACAATTTTATCCCTCTTTCGATATATCGGCGATGATCGGCTTCAACGCCTTTAATCCCAGCTACCTGGTTAAGTTCCCGGAATCATTGATCACATCCCTGGTTGGCGACCTGGCAGGGCCTTTAATTAATAAGAACGCGATCAAAGCACAGTACCTTACAGCCAATGCGAGGCAACTACAGGCTGTATATAATTATGAGCGTTCCATATTAAGCGGGTATATAGAGGTGGCAAATCAGCTGTCGAACATCAGCAACCTGCAACAAACATTCGAGCAAAAACAAGAGCAGGTAAAAGTGTTAAACAAATCGGTTGATGTATCTAATGCACTGTATAAAGCAGCAAGAGCTGATTATCTGGAAGTGCTGACTACACAACGTGACGTATTGGAGGCCCGGTTGGAGTTGGCGGAGACGAAGAAAAATCAGCTGGGTGCCGTGGTAAATATATACAAGGATTTAGGAGGCGGTTGGAGATAAATATTAAAGCAGATCAGGTTGGCGTGAGCCAACCTGATTATTTTTTTGAAGGAAAAATTTTACCGGGATTAATGACTTTTCATTTTTCCGATAATCGTTTCCAGCGAAGTAGATAGCTTGCCAGCAGCACCATGGATAGCAATATCATAGTTTTCTCCATCATCTGAAACAGCAATAGGTTGTTTGCCTTTTAATCTGGCCTCGATATTACAACGTTTATCTGCGCCGGTATCTTTATGCGAATTCTGATCTGAAAGATAAACTTCAATACGGGTTAAGTGTTCTATAAAACGATCTACTTCTGCTAATACTACACCTTCTATTTTCTCCCGGTATTCGGTGCTTACGGTTAGGTTGTTGTCTGCGTTAATTTGAATGATCATACAGTAAAAAATTTATCTGAATAAATAATAATTTAATTATAGCATAAACAGGGCCAATCCTGCATTTATATAAATAAGTATGTTTAAAGCAAAACCGTGACTACTGAACACGTTGCCATACCTGGGTTCTGCCGATCAATGAAATGCCTATATATCCTCTCACTTCCAATTCATTTTTTCCCTTCGGTTTAATAGTGCATTTATATTGCTTCCCTTTTTCGGGATCCAGTATTTGTCCGCCGGTCCATTCGTCCCCATCTTTTTTTAAACCCCATAAAATGGTCATACCCTTTACGGGTTTATCTTTCCTGATTCCTGTGCAGGTAGTACAGATAGCGTTTTCCCTCCCAGACTCCAGTATTTTCACTACTTCGCCCTGCAGCTTACCGCTTTTCGTTTCGTATATGCGTACCTGCGATTTCTCTTTTCCCGTATTGTCGTCAATGGTTTTCCAGGTGCCTACAGGCGATTGACAAAAGACGTTAAAAGATAGAATGGTGAGTGCCAACAGGAGAAAGCAATTTTTTATGACCATCGTTCAGTTTTTAAGGCATTAGTAATAATGCTATTATAGCAAGTATAAGCAAAAAAGATGAGTAAAGAATAAGGGGTTTGTTAAAATAAAAGGGTAGGCCGATTCAAATAATATGTCTTGACAGAATTTGATTATTTTCATACCAAACAAAAGCTTGTGAACAGTTTCTTTCTTCTTGCCCTATTTGTGGTGTGGCTTGTTGGCATCATTCGTTATGGGCGAAAAGAGAAACGAAATGGGTTAGGTGCGGTATCATTAACGGCGATCCTATTTTTTATTATACTTCCCTTAGCAATTATTCTGTTGGTGAATTTGATAAGGCTTGTGTAAATTTCACGTGGTTGTCCAACCGTGAAAGCAATAAGCAGGTTTTTATAAACCGGCGAGCCAGGCTGGTTACCTTAATTAGATGAGCTTTTAAAGCAGATTAATAATTTTTTAAGAGCACTACATACACTTCAACGCCACATTATACAGCACTTTTTTGTCATAATCAGTGAGGCTATAAGTATTGGCTTTTTGCAGGTAATGCAGTTTGAATGCTTGTATGGCTTTTGAAGGATCGCTGACATCGTAGCCAATTAAGCGTAAAGCCCAGGTGGCATTAAAATCAGGATGCGGCTCTTTTAAATTATTGCTGTCATACCAGTAGCCGAAACCAGCATCCGCCAGCTTCTTCCAGGGGAATAATAAGCCCGGATCCTCTTTCCTGCCGGGTGTGATATCGGAGTGTGCTATAAAATTAGCTTGTGGAATCTTATATTGTTCTTTTAAGTAACTCAGTAATATAATTAAAGCATTGATCTGGACGTCGGTAAAAGCTTCATCTTTACCATTATTATCTATTTCGACACCCAGACTACAGGAATTCATGTCGGTGATACTGCCCCATTTGCTGGCACCGGCATGCCATGATCTTACATAGTCATTCAACATCTGAAATACTTTTCCATCCTTGCCTATAACATAATGAGCGCTGGACTCTCTCCCCGGCCGGGGAACGGAAAAGGTAAACAGGGTCTGCGCTACGTTGTCCTGTGCTGTATGATGCAGGATCACGAAGTTGGGCCGGCGTATATTGAAGTCAATTGCTGCATACCATTGATCGGTGTTAACGGCAGGATTTGATTTGCTGTCCGGCGTAACAGAAAGCTGTGCAATAATTGTATCAAGGTTTTTAAAATAATTGTCCCTGGCAGATGCAATTTGCAGGCTATCCGCTTTATAAAGAAAATATTGGGGCGACCGGTAAACCAATTCGGACGAGCCTGTATTCGGCAAACTACTTTTAAAGGGCGCATGCCGGGGCCGCTTATGGGCAGTCGGCGCCGGGTTTTCTTTTTCCTTAGCAACCTGCTGGCCTGTAACAGATGTATTTTGCTGCGATTGGCTAAGCACATTCGTCTTTTTGCCCATGGTAACCCTGCAGGCGTATAGCGTCAGTATCAATAGTCCAAGCATTAATTGTTTGACCATCGTTTTCATCTGTGGTTACCGGTGTTGATTTTTTGTAATGTGAATGTAATCAAAATCCCGCCAAATTCATTTGGGAAATCTTATAAAGGAAGAGTTAATAATAAACAGGCATCAAAATTATTATTACATATAGTTTACCCTCCCCTTCCAGCCAGTGGGACACTGGCCAGGGCTATGCTGAGGTTTGTGTCTCCCAAACCAGTCGGATGCATTTCAATAAAATTGATGCCGGTTTGTTCTAATGTGCTAGAATAAAAAAGGAATAGCCGATGGTACAGCTATTCCTGTAGGATGAATTTTATTCGTTTGATCGATTGCTTTTCCAAATTACAAGCTAAACGAATAGGCCGTTATTTTTCTGTATATCCGTTTGCTTCCTGTTCTTCTATTGCCGCCTTCAATGCTAACTCAACGGCTTCTTCTGTGTCAAATGATTTAACCTGTATCAATCCATTGCTACCGGTTTTCCCGGTGCGGGTAAATAACTGAAGCGCCTGAACACGTATTTCCCAAAACCTTTCATTATCAGGAGACATAAATCGACGGTAGTCATTGTCGCTGGTATTCGTCTGTCTATGATTTGTATCCGGTTCTGATTGTTGTTTTTGCCGGGGTAGGTCCGACGGCGTGTTATTTAATGTCTTTTCCAGTTGTGCAATAACCAGATCTTTATCTTCGCACCAGTCTTTAGCATATACATGAAAAACACTCCACCCAAAATTTTGCAAAACCTGTGGACGTTGATAGTACTGCTCCATGAGATCATTATTTCGGTAATGCGTTTCATCATCTACCAGTATGCCCAGGCTGTATGTATTATCCTGTACGCTTTTCTTCAATCCCAGCGAGCATTTAAAACCACTGTGGCCAATATTCTCTTCTATAAAATATCCCTTGTTTTGCAATGCTCTTTTTACATCAGCCGCTACAGCAGAAATTTCAGCAGGCAAATGACGTGTATTATGTTGCTCGTTCGCGTTCAGGCTTTTTAATATAGTTACTGCGTTGTTCATATTGCCGGTGCTCACCATTTCTGCATAATGTAGAAACCGTTTGAAATAGTTGGCGCCGGCGTTATAATCATTGGTGATGTGGTAATGACGAATACTGCTCACTACAGCCATGTGTTTTCTTGCCCGGCTAAAAATTACATTCAATCTTTTTTCTCCCCCTTTTTTATTAATGGGGCCAAAGTTCATCAGCATTTTTTTGTTAGCGTCATGGCCGTAGCATACGCTCATGATGATAATATCACGTTCGTCACCCTGTACATTCTCCAGGTTTTTAACAAATAGCCCGGTGTATTGCCCGTTATCTTTTCTGTTGAAAGCTTTTTCCAGTACCTCTTCCAACTTTTTGTCACTTAAGGCAAGCTGATCAATGGCTTCCTCTATGATGCCTTGTTGCTCCTGGCTAAAGGCTACAATTCCGATGGTGTCTTCTACTTCATCCAGTAATAACCTGCTAACCATGTAAGCAATATATTTAGCCTCATGTACATTACTTCGAGCTTCATAAATACTATTGGGCAAATAATGAAAACTAATACTACCGGTTAACAAGGCCCCTGCATTTTCAAGTCCTTCATCGGGTTTCTGTACTTCCAATAATGGCTTTTCAACAGGCTGGGTAGTTCTGTCAGGAATGGTAAGCAGACCTGCCTGGTAAAATGCATGATTAGAGTAACTGATCAATGTCTCGAACCGGCTTCTGTAATGCCAGCTTAACATAGTACTATTGAGTTTCCTGGCCCCCTGCATCAATAAGCTATCCGACTCTGAACTTAGAATTTCGTCTGCAGCTTCCCCCTCAATGATTTCGAGATCTTCCGGGTCCTGCGTTTTTGCAGAAAAGAAATTGCTGGGTGGCATTTGTTTATCGTCTCCTACTATAATACATTGAGGCGCTCTGAACAAGGCCGGTATTCCTTCTTCAAGCGTTATCTGGCTGGCTTCATCAAATATAACCACATCAAAAAAGCCGGTGTCCATTGGCAGGCTATCGCTTACGCTTAACGGGCTCATCAGCCAAACCGGCTTAATATCTTTAAGCACTTTGCCACTTTCATTGGAAGCCATTTCCCGAATGCTTTTATACCGCATGGTTTTGCCCATTTCGCGCTCCAAAATTTTACGGCCTTCGGTATAATCTTTTTTTATAGTTCGCTCTTCTGTTGAAAGTGTAGAGATGGCCGCATTACTTAAATCATAATTTTTAAGAAAAGTATTTCTTCTTTTGGCGCGAATATAGTCGCTGTTTAGCTTTAATAACTTTTTATAATCATCACCAATTTGCCGCGTAGTATCACGAAGCATAGTGGAATTTGTGGATGCAAACTGCGGGTTGCGATCTACAAGCCTTTCTAATGTTCTATGAGCCATAAGCGCTTCCGCCTGTACGGGGCTTACCGGCACCTTTCGTATAAACGACTGCATTACTTCGGGTAAAGCCGAAAACTTTTTCAGTGTAGGTAATAGATCCTTAAGCGCGCCGCTATTGTTACTGATCGATGCCAGTTCATCCTTTAGCTCGTTGCAGGTCTTATTTTCATATTCATAGAGGCATTGTTGCAGTTCCAATTCCAGTTGGTGCAATGAATTGTTGAGTTGGCTCAATTTTAATACCAGGCCATTGGCTTCAGAATGCTGAAGCAGGAAATCAACTTCCTGGTCTCCCTGTTTGCCACGTAATGTTTCAATACCGGCATATACCTGCTCTACTTCATGTATGTTGTACTTTTGTTCCAACGATTTTTTTTGAGAGCCGACTTTTTCATTGGCTTCATATTCTTTCTGCAATTGTTGCAGCACTTCAGAAAAGGATGGTTTTATTTGATGGGCTGCAAAATCATAAGATTGTTTCAACTGTTTTTTTAGTCTTCTCCAGTCTCCATTCAGAAACCCGAAAAAGGATTTCTCATGTTTTGCCGCTATATCCATGGCGCGCATTACTTCCTGCTCATCAAAGCGGTTTTGCCATTTGCTATTTCTGGTCAGCATCTGTTCGTAATCATTTTTTAATTGTTGATACTGCCTGTAGGTATCTTCAAATTCCCTGGACTCTTTATTTTGTATATCTACTAATTTCAGATTACCTGTTTTCGCCAATGGCTCCAGCACCAGCGCGTCTTCAATAAGATTTTTAATGCTTTGTAGCTTTGTAGCATGAGCGGGTGGAATGCCATATTGCCGGCTCAATTGTTGAAGCTGTTGCAGCGACTCCTGTGCATGATTGAGGATGCTGTTCATCAAACCAAAGGGATTGTCAGCATTAATCAGGCCGGTGCTTAAGTTATGAAAAGGATGGCTGGCAAAAGCCGGCTCTGCACCCGTATCATCCAATGTTTTTCCCAATTGCTCTATTACTTCACCAAATCTAACCCAATTGGCGTATTGAGGTATGTCCTGCCCTTTCGTATCAATACCCGGAATCTGGTCTTTAAGGCGCATCAGCACATCATAAAGGCTTCGTGTGGCAATGCCCGCGTCAATTGATACAGATTTCTGCTGTTCATGATACTCTTTTAAAATGTTTATATGAGCTATTAACCTCTTTAATACTTCTGCCCTTTCTTCACTTATGGCGTGTAGGTCCATTTTGTTTTTAAGAAAGTCTTCATATACGTTTTTCAGATCTTTAATGAATTCTTTCTTATCACCCTGGCTGTCGTGAATGTAGCAGCAAAGTTCTGCTAGTTGATTTTGTTGAAGCCTGTGGTAAACTACGTCAAGGGCGGCGCGTTTTTCACAAACAAATAATACCGTTTTTTCATTGGCCAGAAAATCGGCGATCAGGTTGGTAATGGTTTGGCTTTTGCCGGTACCGGGAGGGCCCTGAATAATATAGCTCTTTCCTTCGCGACTTTTAGATACAGCTCTTGCCTGGGTAGGATCCGCTTCAATTACATGATGCCATTGTTCGGGCGCATTGGGTAAAGATGGCGAATCTTCTAATTGCCGGGGTTCGCTGCTAAATAACTCGTTAAAAACCGGGTGTTCAATTTGCTGTGTGGTGACCAGGTTATAATCACTCACCAAACTCATTTTTTTATAATTGAAGTTCCCCAGCACCATATTACAAACATCGAAGTCCCAGCTATAAGGGTTGTTTTCACCATCAGCCAATGCAAACGTGCTTTTTACTGCTGAAGAAGCGGCAAAATTCGAAACATTGGGTGCCGGTATATCGTTATTTAGTAAAAACTCTAAATCACTTGCAAGTGGTTTTATTTTTTGCTGATACAATTGTAGCCCCAGGGGTTTAAAATCGTCTTTACTATAGCTATAATCTATTTGATGAAATGATGGATTGCCTTTTAGCTTTAGTCGTTTCCTGTAGTTATTAATAGTTTGCCGGGCAATATGGTGTACGATCTTTATTCTGGGCTTTTCAATGTAGTTGATTTTAACACCTTGTTTGGCTGCTTCGATCTTCGAACGAAGCAGTTCAAAAAACGCCTGCATGCTCACATCGTCAAAGTCAATACTTTCAGGCAGTTCTATTCCATACAGGTCTTTAAGAAAATTGCTCAAAACCGGGTTGATAATGGCTGCATTATCGATAATGTGTAAGGTGAACCGTTCTTCTTTCAGCGATTTTTTTCTATCTATTTCTACAGGTAGTAACAATAACGGGCTTTGAATGCGCTCGTTTGTATTTTCTTTTAAATTATGCCAGTGTAAAAAAGCCACAACAAGTTTCAGCTGGCTAAACCCAAATTCTTTTTTATCGTTTTCTGATTGAAGCCTGATGCTGTTTAATTGTGTATCGAGATAGGGATGATCTTCAAACCGCAGGTATTTGTTTAAGGAAATGTCCTTCATAGAAATGATCTGCTTTGATACTTCTTCATTCCAGGTAAATAGCAGTTGAGGATTAATGCTTTGATAATGTAGCACCATCGGTACACTGCTTACCGTAAGATTACAGAACCGGCTGTTGGCTTTATAATATAAAAGACGGTTACGCCGGCTTGTATCGAATAAACGATTACGTAGTTTATCAAGTACAAAAGTTTTGCGATCAGCATTTTTTTTAGTTTGAAAAGCAGCAATAGTTGAAAGATCTGTTTGACGTTGTGGGTCATAGTCGCGGTAATATTTCAACTGTTGAATGGCTTCTTCCAGGTCACGATACCGCTCATCCCGGTTAAGTTCCGTCATTTCTGTAACCAGCGCACAAAGTGTAGGATGTATTCTTGCATTCAAACCTGCAGGCTGATTCCGGTATACAGCGAATTGATTCAGATCTTCTATATTGTACAGATCAAGCCCCATCACAGCGCTTGCCAGTATCAGTCCGAGGCAAAAAATATCAGTTTGTGCATCATGATGGCCCAGTTTCATTTCATAACACTGGTAGCCTCTGAGGTATACCGGATGGTTAAGCGGCGCATGGGCATCCGGCTGAATATACAGGTTACTGGTTAGAGACGAATGCTGTGATACATCTGTATCTACCATGGTGCGCTCCGTGATAGCATAGCCATTTATCTGCCCTTGCTCAAGCAGCGTTTGCAAGGCCTGAAAGTTGGTTACGGGCGCATGTGTATAGTTTTCATCGATATCAAGCCTGCCATTGGTGAGAAACACCGTGTCGGGATTTTCGAATGAACCAACCATGCCGTTTTCATGAAAGCTTGCCACTTCTTCAAATAGCGGTAATACAAACTCTACCACTTCATCGGTCGACATAGGGCCATTAACAAAGGCTGATTGCAGGTATTGTTGAAAGGTGGTTACCGTGGACATAAAATATCTTGGATTAACAGGATCGGTTAAAGAGAATTTGTTTGATGCGACTGTAAGGAGGCAAGCGATTGCTTCCTAAGGTTGCTTACTTTTTTATCAGTTAGTTTACGTTCTTTTTTTACAGTGTTGGAAAAGGCTGCGCCAAGATGGAACTCATCTGCCAGTTGAAAGCAGTAACCCAATGGTATATCTTCAAGTGTGGCATCTACAGTAGTGAAGTCGTACAAAACGTAAGACAAATAATCTTTTGCACTTTGATGCAGTCTTTCTATTTGCAGGTTCAAGCCATCCGTCGGTGATACTTTTTCAGCTATTGGAATGTCGGTGTCAAATTGTTGAGCCAGCGCCATTGTTGAGGCTGTTTGCATCCATCCCGGACCTACTATTTTCTCTATAATCTGATGGGTAATATGAGTAATTTGCTCTTGCCGGAAGAGGTCGAATTCCTCAATACCGGCATTCCCCTCTATCATTTGAGTGATCTCTTTATTTGCTTCAATGCCTTTTTGGTGCCAGAGGCCTATCGCTCTTGCCCTGATGAAGTTTTCCGGATGGGAGATACCTGCTGTTTTGGTTTCTGCATCTGATGAAAAAATTTCTTCTGCCTGTTTTATATAGCTGTCTGCGTTAACTGTTTTTAATCCTGTAGCGATTTTTACGAGTGAACTGATTACTGGTTTGTAATTTTCTGTGACCATACAAGCACCTCTGTCGCAGAAAATCTCGGTATAGAGATTAAAAAGTCGGGCCGTTTCGTAATGAGCCGGGGTGCTTGCCAGGTTATTAACCACAGCGTGTACGATGCGGTCTGCTACTTCCAGGTCTCCGTTCAGCTGTGCGTAAAGTTGTACATGAGCCAATTCATGACCAATCACTGCAAGGAGTTCTTCTTCGTCCAGTAATTCGATCAGGTTTCCGCTGAAAACAATATGGGCTTCGCCTTCAATGAATGCAACAGTTGCATTCAATTCTTCTGCATGCTGCGCCTGGTAAGCCGCCACAGGAATCGTAAGACCCAATTTGTTTTTTGCTATTGCTATTTTATTATATGACCCGGTTTCATAACTTTCATCAAATCTGTACGTGTTTTTTAGCAGCTCGTTTCGCAGGTCTTTAACCTGGTCCTCCTTTTGTTGAGCCGAAGAGAAAAATTGCCAGGCTTTTATTTGTTTCTTAAAATACTGAACAGTTTTTTCGTGGTAGGGTAGAAAAGATATCATATGCTTGCTTTAAACTAATTTATGTCATATTTCTTTGTTGAATGTAATTTTTGCAGCAACATTCAACCTGCTCGTAAATATAAGCTGCTCTGCCGGCCAACGGATATGCATGTTACATTTTTTGTATAAAATAGGTTTAAAAGTTGGGGGGCAATTACGGGTTCCCGTATTCTTTGTGAAGCCGTTAGTTCATGAAAGGCCAGGACTAATATGAAACCCGGGGGCTTTCGGCATTTTCAGGGGAATACTGTTAAATGGCAGATGATGGATTCTGTTTAAAAGGATCTTGTCATCTGCACTTGCAGCCAAAAAAAAGAGAGTGTTAAAAAGGTGTTTTGAAATGAAAAAAGGAATGACCGGGATCATTCCTTTTTGTAGCCCGGACAAGAATCCCCGCCTGCTGACGCAGTCGGGCAGGGAACTTGTATCTAAAGTTTCTAAAAATTTTATCTTCTCTTCAAAAAGTAGCGGATAATTGCTTCTGCTTAAATTGATGTTATTATGGTAATTCCATCTCGCGGTACAGGGACTATTAAAGGAGCTTTGGGAAATGAAAAAAGGAATGACCTGGGATCATTCCTTTTGTAGCCCGGACAAGAATCCCCGCCTGCTGACGCAGTCGGGCAGGGAACTTGTATCTAAAGTTTCTGAAAATTTTATCTTCTCTTCAAAAAATACCGGATAATTGCTTCTGCTTAAATTGATGTCATTATGGTAATTCCATCTTGCGGTAAAGGGACTATTAAAAGGAGCTTAGGGAAACGAAAAAAGGAATGACCGGGATCATTCCTTTTTGTAGCCCGGACAAGAATCGAACTTGTATCTAGAGTTTAGGAAACTCCTATTCTATCCATTGAACTACCGGGCCAATAATATATAAAAAAGAACTCTGTACCTGGCAGTCAGGAAACTCCTGTTCTATCTACACCTGAACATACCGTTCGGTACGGGCAGGCATTGAACTACCGGTCCATTTTCTGCATTGGTGCAGAAAGGGGTGCAAATATAATAAAGATTCGGGTATCTAACGGCTATTTTGGCTACTCTCCCTGATGATAATCTCCGGGGTGAGACTTTCCAGCCTGAAATCGGTCACAGCACGCTTACTTTCAATCAGGTTCAGCAATAGTGTGGCGGCCTTTTCTCCCATTTCAAAAGCGGGCTGCCGGATCACAGAAAGCGCCGGAGCAAAAAGCGATGTGTATTTGGAATTATTAAAGCCGATCACGCCCATCTCTTTTGGTATCTGGATCTTTTCCCTTTTTAAAATGCTGAAAGTCTCTGTAGTAATTTTATCAGCCAGCAAAACCAGTGCATCGGGCTTCTTCTTCAGTTTTAATAAGTCCTTCACCGCAGTTTCCACTTCTTCCACATCAGAACCACCATGAGAGCAGTAGCGGATCAGCGATTTATCCACTACCATCTTATTATCTGCCAGAGCCTGCAGGTACCCCGCAAGGCGTTCCCTCGTAATAGCCAGGTTAGCATTGCTGGCAATAATGCCAATACGCTTAAACTTGTTTTTTATGAGATGCGTTGTTGCCTGGTAGACTCCCTGAAAGTTATCTGTAATAACCTTATGGGTATTGATTTCTTCCACCACCCGGTCGAAAAATACAATGGGCAATCTTTTTTCGTGCAACTGCCTTAAGCTGGTAAAATCATTGGTTTCAGAAGAAATGGAAATGATCAATCCATCAATCGACCTGGAGGTGAGATAGTCCAGTATCATTTGTTCCCGTTCCAGCGATTCCCTGCTTTGGGTAATGATCACATTATAGCCGTTTTTGTAGGCAATGGACTCAATGCCATTAATAACCTGGCTAAAAAAAGTATTAGCAATTTCCGATACCACTACACCGATAGATAAGGTTCTTTTCTCCTTTAAACTTAAAGCAACAGGATTAGGGCGATAATTGATTTCAGCGGCATAATCCCTGATCTTCTTTTTCGTGGCCTCACTGATTTCGTGGCTGTCCCGCAACGCACGCGACACTGTCGAAGTAGACAGTCCCAAAGCCCTGGCAATATCCTTTATGGTAGCAGCTTCAAACTTCATACAGGCATCACACCTTTGCTGCGAAGATATAGAATTATGTACAGCATACGGTGATCGGTGCTGCGATACCAGGGTTTTAACAAATAAGCACGTGTTGTGTATCAGGGCCGGTTCCTTTATATTATGTTAGTTATCTACTTACAAATTCATATGTTTTTCCCGGCATCGTTTTAATGTCAAGCAAGTTGGTTTCAGTAATGGAGTTGCCCTTTAATGGAGCCTTGTCTGATACCAGAGGCTTCGTGATTTCCGGTACAAAATAAAAAGGGTTGGGGTTTGTGCCGGAAGCCTGCAGCATCTCACCAGATGCATGAATAGCTTTTAGTGGCTGGCTCAGTCTTAACCTGCAATTACCGCCTAAACGTGAGTGTATTTTAAGATAAGTGACTTTTCCATCGGCCCATTTGATGTCCACCACAAAACCTCCCCGGGCCATTAATCCCTGTACAGCACCATTTTTCCAGTTGGAGGGGATGGCAGGCAGAATATGCAGCGCTCCATCGTGCGATTGCAATAACATTTCGGCGATGCCTGAGGTACAACCAAAATTGCCATCGATCTGAAAAGGTGGATGCGCATCAAAGAGATTGGGGTAAGTACCGCCGTTCTGTCCTTTTGTTTCAACGGGTGCAGGAGACAACTGGTCGGCTATTAGTTTATAAGCCCGGTCTCCATCGAGTAACCTGGCCCATAAATTTACCTTCCATCCCATCGACCAGCCGGTAGATTTGTCACCGCGGTATGCCAGGCTGTTCCTGGCCGCTTCAAATAATTGAGGATTTGTATAAGGCGAAACCTGGGCTGCGGGAAATAATCCATAGAGGTGCGATACGTGCCGGTGCTTGTCGTTGGGCCGGTCCCAGTCTTCCAGCCACTCCTGCAATTGGCCGTGTTGCCCTATTTGCATAGGCGGAAGGCGTTTTAGCATACCTGACACCGTATCCACGAGTGAAACATCGCTGGCCAGTATTTTAGCAGATTGTAAAAAGTTATTGAACACATCAAATACTAATTGATTATCCATGGTAGTACCGGCGCTGACACCCACACTGCTTTGGTACGTATTTTCAGGCGACATAGACGGTGCTACCACCAGCCATTTGTTTTTAGGTTCTTCCTGCAATACATCTACATAAAACAGTGCAGCTCCTTTAAGAACGGGGTAATATTTTTTCAGAAAATTTTTATCGCCCGTAAACAAATAATGCTGCCATAAATGCTGGCTCAGCCAGGCGCCGCCCATCGGCCACATGCCATAAAAGCCACCATCTACCGGGCCTGTAATTCGCCACAGATCGGTATTGTGATGCAGGTTCCAGCCACGCGCTCCATACATTTGGGTGGCACTTTCCTTACCGGTTACAGAAAGCTCCTCCAGCATTTTAAACAGGGGTTCGTGCATTTCAGGTAAAGCGGTTGCTTCGGCCGGCCAGTAATTCATCTCGGTATTGATGTTCACGGTGTATTTACTGTCCCATGGCGGACTTAGCAAATGATTCCACTTTCCTTGCAGGTTGGCAGGTTGACTGCCCGGCATCGAACTGCTGATAAGCAGATAACGGCCGAATTGGAAATACAGGGATACCAATGCCGGATCGTTGGTTTGCGAAAATGCTTTGATACGTTCGTCGGTAGGTGGATGGGCAGCATCGTTGCTGCCCAGGTCAAGGCGCACGCGATCAAAATATTTTTTATAAAGATCAATATGCTGCTGTTTCAGGCTGGTATAAGTTTTACCGCTAACTACATCGAGTCGTTGATTATTGAGTAGTACGGGATCATTGCCGAGTGTTCTATAGTCAATAAAATTGGTACTTATAGAAATAAATACGGTCAGGGCATCTGCTTTTGATACGGAGAGCAGGCTATCGTTAGCGCGTAGACTACCGCCTTCAATTACGGGTAACACCCTTACTTCATAGTGAAGTTTTCCTGTTTTATTATCTACTGATGAAGTATTTCCGGAAAGGCTTAGTTGTTTACCTTGTACCGTTTTTGTGTATTGTTTAAAAGGACTGTATAACTGAAGGTTGCAGTCAATGCTGCCTTGCCGATCGGCAGTTATGCGTACCATGATCACCCGGTCTTTTAAAGACGCGATATATTCTCTTTTGTAATTAACGCCATTGCTGGTGTAGGATACAGTCGCCACCGCACTTTTCAGGTCTAATGTTCTGCGAAAGTTAGTGATAGCGCCTTTCTCTGGAAATTGTATCAGCAGGTCTCCCGCTGTTTGATATTGCATGCCATAATTGGCGTTAGCCGGCGCCTGACGGGGGAATGCCTGGTTGGACAGGTCCTGGGCTTCCTTATACGCTCCTTTAAACAGGAGCGCACGTATATCGCGAATAGGCGCTGCCACCTCAGGCAATAGATTATTGCCCGGTTCTCCTGCCCATATTGTTTCTTCGTTTAACTGTATCCTTTCTTTTAGCGGATCGCCAAATATCATCGCCGCCAGCGGGCCGTTACCTATAGGTAATGCCTCATTCCAGTTGGATGCCGCCCGGTTGTACCATAATGTTGATCTGCCATCGGCAGGAGTTTGTGCATGTACCGGCGATAACAGGATTTGCGCCAGCAATAAAAGAAGTAGCAGGGAGGGTTTGGGGTGATGCATAATTGTTATAAAAAGTGAGATTAAATCTATTTGGGCGATCGTTGTTTGTAAATAAAGTTTAAAAGTAAGGTTTAAAAACAGATTTTGTAACCGTTTTTATAAACTATTCATTTTTGGGGTTGAAAGAACGCAACCAATGTTCGGTTCGGTTCAACTCTAAATATATTGTAGCGTAATACGGAGTTATCTCTGTTTATGATTTTTTAATCGGGTGTTCTTACTTCTCAATGTTATACATGCGTTTTTTTTAATAAAGCCATGGTACTAATGTGTGTTACCTGACATATCGTGAAGTGTAGATTGGCAGGCGCTTTAAACGTATATCGGGTGCTAAAAAATTACTGTTTTATTAAACCGCACCTCTTTGTTTTTTTCAAAAAAAGCTTATCAGGCAGGAACGGAAACGTTTGCGTAAATAAATCTATCCTGCACCAACCTGCTTCAGAAAAAAAAGAACTACACTTGCTGAACGATTGAGTATTCTCCGGTCTAAAAATGAAACCGATTGCGTATTTGTTGTGATTCCGGAGTTTTAAAACTAAAATTAAAAGCCACATGAACAGATTATTGCTTATGCTATTGACGGTCTTTTTTTGCACGATAGTGAATGCACAAACAAAAAAGATCTCAGGTACGGTAGTGGATGACGACAAACTTCCTTTGCAAGGTGTTACCGTTGCAGTAAAAGACGGCGTTGCTATAACTCAAACGGATGCTGCCGGTAAATTCTCAATTAATGTTCCGGCCGGGGATACTGCCCACCTGGTGTTTTCTTCTACAGGCTACATGGGCCAGACAGTAATAGCAACCGAGGGAATGCATGTGTCCCTGGTAAAAAATATTGTTGCCGGTGATGATGTGGTAATCATCGGATACGGCTCCGCCACATCTGTAAAAAGCCTGACCGGCTCTGTTTCCTCCGTTTCCGGAAAAATGCTGGCCCGCGTTCCGGTATCATCGGCAGCAGAAGCCCTGCAGGGTAAGGCTGCGGGCGTGCAGGTTACAGTAGCAGATGGTGAGCCCGGTGCCGAGATCAATATTCGAATCAGGGGTGGTACTTCTGTTACCCAAAGTAATGCGCCTCTTTTTATCGTAGATGGTTTCCAGGTGCCCAATATTAATGATATACCTCCAACAGATATACAGAGTATCGACATCCTTAAGGATGCATCTTTAACGGCCATTTACGGCGCCCGTGGTGGTAACGGGGTGGTGGTGGTTACCACCAAGCGCGCCCAGGCAGGTAAATTAACGGTGACATTCAACCATAATACACAGGTAAGAACCCTGGCAAGAAAAATAGAAGTGATGGATCCTTACGAATTTGTAAAAATTCAGTATGAAGCGGTAGTCGGTAATAATACCAACCGCCAACGATTCCGCGGAAACTTCGGTAACCCAATGGATTTCGATCTTTATAAACGTTTCGAAGGGAATGACTGGCAGGATGAGATTTTGGGAGGTAACCCGTTGAGCCATATGTATAACATAACACTCAATGGCGGTACACAAACCATGAGGTACAATACCAGTGTAACCCATCACGAAGAGAATGGTGTATTGATGGGGTCCGGCTTTTCGCGAACCAATGTGCTTACGAAATTTGAAGCCGATCTTTCTAAAAAAGTAAAAGTGCAGATCGTGCCCCGTTTTACCTATACAAAGAGAAAAGGTGGTGGAGCAAGTGCAGTAGGAGCGGGCGGTTTAATAGGTGTACTTCGTTACCGTCCTACCAACGGGTTGCGCGAATTTTCGCACCTGCCGCCAGAAGATATCGATCCGGATGAGGAAAGACTGTTTGAATACAATAATCCCCGTGGAGACCTGGAGCAAAACTACTTAAGAGATAATAACTACTCGTTCTCTAACCAGGCTATGCTTGACTGGAAGATATTAAAGAACCTGACCTTCCGTTCTGTCGGCTCTCAAAATATGTCCTTTGGTTACCTGGATCAATTTTGGGGCGATCTAACGCGGGATGCGATCACTAATAACGGTTTGCCCTTAACACAAATGAGTACGTCGAGAGGAAGCCGGTATCAATGGTCGAACACATTAGAGTATCGGGGTTCGAAAGACAAACATAATTATCAGGTAGTAGCTGGTCAGGAAATTCTGAGTTCAAAGGGATTTACAACTTCCCAGCGTTCCCGCTATTTTCCAAAAGATGTTGAACCTGAAAGGGCTTTGAGAAATTTAGGCCTGGGTACCCCATGGCAGGCAACATCATTTATGAGCTCACCGGTGCGCCTTTCATCTTATTTCGCACAGGTGAATTACGATTTTGAAAAAAGATACCTGCTCTCGCTTACCTACCGGGCCGATGGATCTACCCGGTTTGCACCAGGCAATCAATGGGGACATTTTCCTGCTGTTTCCGGTGCCTGGATAGCAACCAACGAAAAGTTTATGGAGCGGCAAAACTTATTCTCGCAGCTTAAAGTACGCGCTGCATACGGGCTTACAGGGAATAATGAAATTGAGGACGATATGTGGCGCTACCAGTATAGAATTAATACCGGTGGTGGACCAGGCTGGGGTGAAACCAATGAAACAGGGTATGAGTATTACACCAACACAGGCGGTTCTACACTACCCAATCCTAATATCAAGTGGGAAACATCTATCAAGCGTAACCTGGCACTCGACATCGGGCTTTTTAAAGATCGCGTCACCATTACGCCGGAGTATTATGTCAACACGACCAAGGATTTATTGTATGAAAGCAATATTCCTACAACCACGGGCTATGTAAAGCAAATGCAGAATATAGGCCAGGTAACCAACCGCGGTTTTGAACTAACCATCAATGCGCAGATCATCCAGAAACAAAAAGCCTACTTCAATACAACCTTCACCTTTGGTGCCAACAAAAAAACGATTGACAAGTTAAACGGAACTGAGGATGTTATATGGATGACATCGCCACGCTGGAATTCATCTGATGCTGACTATATGATTAAAGTGGGCGATCAGCTGGGCCTTATATATGGTTATGTATATGATGGCATTTACAGGTTTGATGAGTTCGACCTGCAAGGTCTTAACTATGTGGCCAAACCAGGAACGGTAAATAACGATGCGCTTTTTGGCACACAACCCGGCCGGCCGAAATTTAAAAACTTTGTAGATGCCGAGGGCGAAAATAACGTTGTCAATGAAAGAGATAAAGTAGTTATAGGAAATACCAACCCCAAGTTTAGCGGAGGTTTAAACCTGTCAGGTGGCTTGGGAAACTTCGATATGTCGGCCAACTTCTTTTTCATGTATGGGTTTGATGTGAATAACGCAACACGCTATACCCTGTCATCATTTGAAGGCAACGTTAATAACTACTTCAATATACTGCCTGAGTTTAACTCAGACAAACGTTGGAGATATGCAGACGATGTGTATGGAGACAGGATGGTGAGTAATGCCAATTATGTTACTCAGTACCAGGAAGTAAATGCCAATGCTACCATTTTTAATCCGGTAGATATCGGGAAAAAAGTTACTCACTCTTACTTCATAGAAGATGGTTCTTTCCTGCGCTTACAAGATGTAACGTTAGGATATCGATTGCCACAAGGCCTCCTCAACCGCATGAAGATTAATAACCTGCGGATATTTTTCAGTGGCTATAACTTATTCCTGTTGACTAAGTACACCGGATATGATCCTGAGGTGGATGTGCAAACATCATTGACGCCGGGAATTGACTACAATCGTTATCCAAGAAGCCGGAACTTCTTAGCGGGCATCAACATTACATTTTAATCTGGTTTAAACTTAAATAAGATGAGAAAATACATTATCATTCTCAGTGCTTTATTGATAGGCTTTGTATCCTGTAACAAAAACTTCCTCGAAGTGAGCTCTGATTCAAAATATGAAGGCGACTATGTGTTTGGAAACAAAGAGGAAATAAATAGGGTACTAACAGCGGTATACGCTTCGCTTATGAGCAATGACGCTTATGGGAACGCCTTCTTTAATACGTTTGCCTTAAACAGCGATGTTGAATTTACTGCTTTCGCCGGTGAATTGCCAAGCGTGAACGGAGAAGATTTTAAAGCTTTTGATGGTGCAAGGCATGCCCCCACTGTTCAGAGGCTATGGGACAAAATGTATGAAGGTATTGAGCGTGCCAATATTTTTATAGATGGCATTCAAAAGAGTCCTGTATTTAGCAAAAACGACAGGGATCTTACGCAGCAGTTGGGTGAAGCGAAAGTGCTGAGAGCAATGTTTTACCACGACCTGGTGGTAATGTTTGGTGATGTGCCTTTTAACACAAAACCCACCATGCAGTTAGGGACAGCATTTGTAATTCCTGTAACTGATCGTAATGAAATTCTGAGCTTCCTGATTGATGATTTGATGGAAGCTGCGCCTGGGATGAAAAGTGCGAATGAAATAGCACAGGGCGTTGAACGCGCGTCTAAAGAATTCTGCCAGGGGATGATTGCCCGCATAGCACTAAGCAGGGGTGGTTATGCTTTATATCCCGAGGGGGCAAAGGGTACTATGAAAAGAATGCCTGATTATAAAGATTACTACGCAATTGCCATGCAGTATGCTGATTCGGTTATTACATCCGGAAAGCATAATCTTAATAAATCGTACCGGAATGTATTTATTGATGAAACCAATAACGTGGTGACGAATAATGATGACCCTGTTTTTGAGATCCCTTTTTTAAGAAACGGTAGTGGAACAGTAGGAAGTGTTACGGGTCCGGCAGTATCTGGCGTTGAAAATGTTACTACTCATGTTTGGGGTGTATCAGGCGGCGGCATGCGATTGAATGCTTTTTATCATTATTCTTTTGATAGGGCTGATATCCGTAAAGACTATGTAGTAGGTCAATGGAGTTACGATGCTACCGGAACGCCCCAGGTATTGACTGACTACACCATGTACAATAACAAGTGGTCCAAAATATGGTCTGATCCCGGAAAAGCGCTGGGTAATCAAAGCACAGGTAACACGGGCATTAATTTCCCGTATATGCGCTACGCGGATGTATTGCTGATGTATGCAGAGGCTGTGAATGAAGTGGAGAACGGCGTAACGGGTACGCATGGCGCCAAAGCGCAAAATGCTTTCAAACAGGTACGCAGGCGTGCATTCCGCGATTCAGTTCAGTCGCAGAAAGTAGACGCCTATACCAACACCGTAGCAGCGTCAAAAGAATCATTTTTTAATGCAATTGTAAATGAGCGTAAATGGGAGTTTGGTGGCGAAAATATCCGCTGGAAAGACCTGGTTCGATGGAATTTATATTCGAAGGTTGTATATGATACCTTTATGGAGTATTATATCGTAGCCTCAATGGTGGGAGGCGATTTTATGGAGGGCTCCGAAAAATACCAGACGCTTCCTTTCAACAAGTTTTATAAACGTATACCGAATCCGGGCAATAAAGACATCTATCCCAATACTACGTTAAATGTTATTGAGTTTTATAATCCCTGGGAAGGTGTATTGCACCCGGGTACCGGCTGGGATATGGCTACTTTTTATGCATGGTATGATGAAAACACTTCGATGCCCAGGGCACAGATCTTTTATTCGTTCCGGGGCTTTATCAGGGGTGGCTCCAATAGCAACTGGGAGTCCTTAAACCGGAATAGCCTGCCGCCGGTACGTTATATACTGCCTTTCCCTAACCAAGCCATTGTCATGAGTAATGGGGCATACAAAAACAATTATGGTTATTAATTTATCGTATTAAAAATATACAATATGAAAATTAAAATTTTGATATTAAACATTGCTTTAGCCGGCTTGCTGACGATGGTGCTAAATGCCTGTAGAAAAAATCAGCGGGAGGTTACCGATGAGGAAGAAAATAAATCTTTCATGGCCGTGTTTCGCCACCAGGGAAACACCGGTAAAGCAGGAGATCCCCTGGCCAGCCAGGTGGTTAATACGAATGATATGTACCTCACCTGGAACGGCATCAACGGTGCTGCAGGGTATCGTCTTAAAATGAAAGTACAGTCGGGTTCCTGGGATAATCCTGCGGATATACTTTGGGACACTATTGTAGGACCTGATGTACTGAAAATAACCAAAGAGGATCTGCAATATTCCACCAAACATAATTTTGCCATACAAACCTTGTCTCCTTTAGGAGAAGCATATCATTCCAGGTGGTATGGTTATGGCGATGGTTCTCATAACGATGATCGTGCCGAATGGGAAACAGGAGAACGTAAGGGTATCCCAGATGTAGTTTCTGTTGGAAGCGTCACTGAAACCACTATGCGTGTTTTTTTCGATTTAACGGTTGGCAGCACGGACCCAACTGTTTTAAACCCAAGCTTTCAATATGAGAACGGAAAATTTTTGATAGATGAAATACTGGTTCAACCTGCATCAGTGAACAGGGACCTGCCTTCGCAAACGATCAAACTTACGCAGGAAGATAAGAACCGGGGGTTTGTGGATGTTTCAGGATTAAGCCCGAATTCTCTTTATGTAGTCAACGGGCTGAACAGCAAGGTGCCTCGTTACTGGGACAGGTTATATAATACGAGCATGGTTCGCATGAGAGGAAAGATTGGCGACCCTGTTTTGATTTCACATGTGGTAGATGCTACCAATACATGGGCACAGCAAAATAACGCATGTCGTATAGATACAATTTTGAACAACTTCCTGTTTGATAACACATTGGCTGAAGGAACGGTATTTATGCTGGAAGCAGGCAAAAAATATTATATAGCCAGCAGTGTAGTATTAGCCAAGGGTTTAACCTTGAAATCAAACTCGCCCGGTGTAAAAGCTATTGTATATATGGGCCTGGGTTACAATGCTGCCAATAATGGATCTAATGCAAATAATTTCCAGCTCGGGCGCCCGGCACAGGCAGGTGAGATCGGCAGTATTACTATGGGCGATGTGATCTTTGATAATATCAGCTTCGAACTTCCGCTGGCGGTTAACTTCTTCAACCAATCGCTATTCCCCGGTAAGGCTATAAACGGAAATTATTTCATCAACCAGCATTCAGCATCTATGCCGTTTACCTGCTCCAGGCTGGAAGCGCGTAATTGTAATTTCCAGGGTATGGTAAGGTGCTGGTTCAGAACACAGGGTTCAAACCGCCAGGTAATCGAAAATATCACCGTTGATAATTGTTTATTCCATGATGCGGGTATGTATGATGTGAATGGGCGTGGCTATCCGTTTATTACAGGAGAAGCTAAGTCAGAAAGAACTAATATTTTTAACAACGTTGTTATTAAAAACAACTCATTTGTAGGCATTAGCTGGGATCAGCTGGTACGTGAAAATGCCAACCTGGCCTGGGCTTCAAGCGTGGTTTGGAATGTAACGATTGAAAATAACACTTTCCTGAACGCATTCTCTGTGTCCAACGGCCGTTTCCTGATACAACATCAGAACCCACCGGCCAATAGCAAGTATACTATTAAGAAAAACCTGTTCATTTCTGTAAAGGCCGCGGGAGATAGCAGGGACTTTTTTCAGAGCGGGATGGACTTCAGAACCTATCGTCCGGGTTTAAGTTTTGATATTGCTGATAACTATTCTACCGCATCAAAGTCGGCAAATGGAGCCGTTACCTATTTTACCTCTGCCGAAATTTTCAATAACCAGGCATTTAGCCATACCAGCAGAGGTGCCGGATTTAACGGAGGCGCTTTAAATGTAGGGGGCCTGGAAGCAACAAAGGTAGTCACCGGCCCAACACCAATTGCCCCGGAAAACCTGATGGTAGATCCCTATCCGAAAGGCAGAAAGATAGGTGCCGCCTGGGACGTAAATGCCCATATTTATAATGTTGAAGGCCTGAAATTCAAGAATACGCCTGAAGTATTAAATCACCCGATCTATACCAAGGGTATAGGAGATCCCCGCTGGCGGTAATGAAATGTAGATTGATGAGCATTTTAATTTCTTCATAAAACTGAACCTGAAGTCGGCTCACCGGTGGTGGAGGCTTCAGGTTATTTCTTTAAAGCAATGCTTAATAATAAACAGGTATCAAAATTATTATTACATATAGTTTACCCTCCGATTCCAGCCAGTGGAGACACTGGCCAGGGCATCCTGAGGTTTGTGTCTAAAAAACCAGTCGGATGCATTTCGGTAAAATTGATGCCGTTTTTTTATAAAATAATAATGATTCATAAATACCCGAGACGCTTAAATATGCTTTCAAAATTATTGATACCCCTGTTGTTGATATCAGGCAACTGTATTGCGCAACAGCCCGAAATACTCCCGAAGCCAAAGAGTACCATTATTGCCTTTCCCGGGGCGGAAGGGTTTGGACGCTTTACTACCGGTGGCCGTGGGGGCCGGGTAATAAAAGTTACCAATCTTAATGATAGCGGTAAGGGTAGCTTACGTGCGGCCGTGGAAACGAAAGGACCTCGTATCGTCGTATTTGAAATTTCGGGTACCATCGCACTGCAGTCTAATTTGCGCATCAATAACAGTGATATTACAATTGCAGGGCAAACTGCACCCGGTGACGGAATTACGCTTAGAAATTATCCGGTAGATCTCGGCGCTGATAATATTATTATTCGATTTATGCGTTTTCGTATGGGCGATGAAGCGAAGCAGGAGGGTGATGCCATCGGGGGCAAATGGAGGAACAATATCATCATAGATCATTGCTCTATGAGCTGGAGTACAGATGAATGTGTGTCTGTATACAATAATTACTACACTACGGTACAATGGTGCATTATCTCTGAAAGTCTACGCAATTCAGCCCATCATAAAGGTGCACATGGCTATGGCGGTATCTGGGGTGGTAAGTTCGCTACTTTTCATCACAACCTGATGGCGCATCACGACAGCCGCGTTCCGCGCTATGGCGAACATGCCAACCATGAGTTTGCATTAACTGACCTGACAGATGTTCGTAACAATGTGTATTACAACTGGGGTAATAACAGTGCTTATGGTGGCGAAGGCATGAACATCAATATCATTAATAACTATTACAAACCAGGACCGGCCACCTTAAAAAGAGATAGGGTTTATTCGCCCGATAAAAATAAGAAGCCGGGAACTCCGGTATATAATAAATGGGGTAAGTTTTATATCAGCGGAAACTATGTAGAAGGAAGTACGCAAAGTTCCAAAGATAACTGGACCTATGGTGTATATAACCAGATGCAACATAACTACCCTGATCTTACCGACGAGGAAAGAAAAGCGATGAAGTCTCTTGTGCCGCACCCTGTAAATGACAATATCGTTACTTATGATGCCGGTAAGGCTTATACGCAGGTGGTGGATTTTGCAGGAGCCTCCCTCGTAAGAGATGCTGTTGATTTGAGAGTACTCAATGATGTGAAACGAGGTTCTTTTACAGCAAATGGATCTGCCGGTAGTAAAAACGGCATTATTGATACGCAAAGCGACGTAGGCGGATGGCCCGAATTGAAATCACTACCTGCACCTAAGGATGCAGATAATGATGGTATGCCTGATGAATGGGAGATCGCCCATAAACTGGACCCGGGAAAAGCGAATGCCAATGACAGGGATTTAGATACTGATTATGATAACATTGAAATGTATTTGAATAGCCTGGTGCAAGCTATTGTTGACAAGCAGAAATTGTAATATTTTATAATCCCCTCTTACCGTTAACAAAATTAAAGATGAGGACTAAGTTAATATGGTATTTATTGGTCGGACAGGTATTTTTATTTTCCTGTAAATCACAAAGTGCCTTGGTAATGAAACCTGTTGTTGAAGAAAAGCCGGTTGCATTTCCCGGCGCCGAAGGATTTGGTAAGTACACTACTGGCGGTAGGGGAGGCCGTGTTTTGATAGTGACAAATTTAAACGACGACGGAGAAGGAAGCCTGCGAAAAGCAGTAGCTGCCAAAGGCCCACGTATCGTTGTTTTCAATGTGTCGGGGATTATTCACTTACAATCCAGGTTAAATATCAAAGGTGACGTAACCATTGCCGGGCAGACAGCTCCCGGCGGTGGTGTATGTGTAGCCGATTATCCCGTTTCTATTTCAGGTGACAATGTAATTGTGCGCTTTCTCCGTTTCCGGATGGGAGATCGTTACCAGAACAACGGTATGGTTGACGGAGCCGGTGCTGATGATGCTTTCAGTGCATCGGGAAGAAAAAATATCATTATAGATCATTGCAGCATGAGCTGGAGTACCGATGAAGTGTGCTCCGTTTATAAGGGGGATAGCACTACCCTTCAATGGAACCTGATCACCGAACCCTTAAATTATTCTTATCACTTTGAAAAAGGTGATAAGGATTTTGAACATCATGGTTACGGCGGCATCTGGGGCGGAACACATTTTAGCGCACATCATAACTTAATAGCCCATTGCAATAGCCGTACGCCCAGATTTAATGGTGTGCGGTTAGGAGAAACGGATGAGCTGGCTGATTTCAGGAATAATGTTATTTATAACTGGGGGCATAACAATGTATACGGCGGAGAAAATGGCAAGTACAATATTGTTAATAATTATTACAAGTACGGTCCGGAAACAAAAAAAAATGTGCAGGGCAGAATTGTGAACCCAACCAGAACGGCCGATGCGGCAAATCCGTATGGTAAGTTTTATGTAGCGGGAAATTATGTGGAAGATAATGAGGCTACTACCCAAAACAATTACCTGGGTATACATGCAGATAAAGCTGCAACAGACCAGGAAAAACAAATGGCGATAGCTGCTAAGGCATTTCTGGTTATTAATTTGAAAGAACAGTCGGCACTGGATGCTTACAAAGATGTATTGAAATATGCCGGGGCTATATTACCGAAAAGGGATACGCTGGACCAGAGAGTGGTTAGCGAAGTTGTCAACAGAACAGGACGGTTTATTGATGTACAGGGAGGATATTCGCATGGTACAGTATATGAAAAAACGGTAAAGGCCTGGCCTTATTTAAAGCAGCAGCCACCGCTTATGGATACTGATAAAGACGGCATGCCGGACGAATGGGAAATAAAGAACAAGCTCAATATAAAAGATCCCAATGATGCATCCCTTTACAGTGTTCATCAATCTTATACAAATATTGAAGTTTATATCAACAGCCTCGTTCAATGAAAAAAATTCTATATATCGTTCTAAGTGTATTGACAGTAAAAGGAATGAATGCCCAAACACCTGCATTTCCCGGTGCAGAAGGTTTTGGCAAATATGCCACCGGTGGCCGGGGAGGCAGAGTGGTAACGGTCTCTAATTTAAATGACGACGGACCTGGAAGCTTTCGGCAGGCATTTAAGGAGTATCCCGGCGAGCCCATCACCATTGTTTTTTCAGTAGCAGGAATTATTGAATTAAAATCACCTCTTAAGATCAGCCGCTCTAACATTACAGTAGCAGGGCAAACGGCGCCTGGTGATGGAATATGCTTAAAAGGAAATTCATTTATTATTAATTGCGCCGGAGATAAAAGTGAAGCAAGAGGAAATATTATCATCAGGTATTTGCGCTCGCGCCCTGGTGCTAAAATTGCCAATGGCGTTTACGGTTTTAATATGGAAAACAGCCAGAACATCATCATCGATCATTGTTCATTTACCTGGGCCAATGAAGAATGTGCCGCTATGTATGACACCAAAAATGTGACGGTGCAATGGAGCATTATCAGCGAGGGGTTATATAACGCTAATCATCACAAGGGATTGAGAGCTTACGGAGGTGTGTGGGGTGGACAAAACGCATCCTATCACCATAACCTTATTTCGAATCAGAATAGCCGTACAGTGAGATTCAACGGTGCCCGGGCACATGATACATTAGCAATAGTTGACTATAGCAACAATGTTATATTTAACTGGAAAAGTGTTAATGCCTGTTATGGGGGCGAGGTGGATATACCCGGTGGGAAATCCAATATCAACCTGGTTAATAACTACTATATCCCGGGACCGGCTACGCCTAAAGAACTAAAATTTATAAAAGCTAATTACAATCCCGCAAAGGCCAAAGGGTTCGGGCAGTGGTATTTAAATGGTAATGTGATGGAAGGGGATAAAAAACTTTCTGCCAACAATAGTTTAGGTATTGATCTGGCAGAGTTTCCTGAACAATACAGGAAGCTGGCGCTGGTCACCGCAGCTTTCGCCATTGCCGAGCCGGTAACCCGGCAATCGGCCCGTGATGCTTACCAGTTGGTGTTAAAAAAAGTGGGAGCCTCTTTACCAAAGTATGATGCTGTTGATCAGCGTTTGATAGCTGAGGCCCGATCGCATAAGGCCGTATCCGGTGAAAAAGGCATTATCAATGATGCTTCAGAAGCCGGTGGCTGGCCGGTGTATCAATACACAAAAGCTCCTGTAGATACAGACAAAGATGGCATGCCCAACGAGTGGGAGCTTAAGAATGGATTGAATCCTGAACGGGCAGACAACAACGATTATAAATTAAGTAAAGAATATACCAATATCGAGGTATACATAAATGGGTTGGTGAAGTAAGTATGCGGTCCATTCCAATAAAAAAGTGATCCCATGATAAAACGTATAGCTTGTCTCCCACTGCTTGTTTTGCTTTTCTCAATGGCAAAGGCACAGCAGGTACCGGTTGAAATAGATACTCGGCCTTTTGCCGATAACGCCGGGCATTGGTATAGCATCTATGATAATAGAAATATGATCAATGCCAGTGCAGACAGGCCCCGGTATAGGTCTACCGATTTGAAGCAGGTCGCAGATAATATCCTGCTTTTTCAAAAAGCGAACGGCGGCTGGCCCAAAAATTATGACATGTTTGCCATACTTACACCTGAACAAAAAGAGAAAGTGGCGGCGCAAAAAAATACACTGAATACCACATTTGATAACGGAACCTGCTATACCCAGATAAGAGCTTTGGCGATCGCTTATGCATCGGTAAAGGATGAAGCATATAAGACCGCAGCGCTCAAAGGATTGAAATATATTCTTGAAGCACAATATGCCAACGGAGGCTGGCCGCAATATTATCCCCTCGAAAAAAATTACAGTCGCTATATCACTTTCAACGACGGTGGCATGACGGGTATTGTTGACTTACTGAAAAACATTGCCGAAAAAGATCCCTTGTATGATTTTATCGACGCTGGTTTGAGGCGCCAACTGGAAACAGCGTATAAAAAGGGAATTGATTGTATTTTAAATACACAGATAGTAGATAACGGCACACTAACCGCATGGTGCCAGCAATATGACGAAGTAACTCTGCAACCGGCATGGGCCAGGAAGTTTGAACCGCCCAGTATTTGCAATGGCGAAAGCGTGGGAATCGTATTTTTTTTAATGGGCATAAAACACCCTGACGAGCGTATTGTGAGTGCCGTTAATGCAGCCATGAAGTGGTTCGAAGTTTCCAAAATTTACAATACGGTAGTAAAGACGGTGAAAGCTGAAAAAATGGATACGCCTTTCCGCGTTTCTAAAACCGATCGGGTGGTTGAAACAGACAGTACAGCTGCACCTATCTGGACGCGCTTTTACGAATTGAAAACACATCGCCCTTTGTTTTGTAATCGCGACAGCAAAGTAGTATACTCGCTGGCAGAGGTGGACAGAGAGCGCCGCGACGGATACGCCTGGTATACCTATGCTCCGCAAAAAGCATTGGATGCTTATACGAAATGGCAAAAGCAAATAAATCAGCATAGTACAGCACTTAAGTAAAAAATGAATAGACAAATGAAACTGAAAATTATCCTTCCCTTGCTGTTACTATCGGCAGCAGCTTTTGTATTGCCTCCTAAAAAAGTAAAAATTTTTCTTGCCGGAGATTCAACCATGTCCATAAAAGATATAAAGGCTTACCCGGAAAATGGCTGGGGTATGCCTTTTGTTTACTTCTGGGATAGTACGGTGCAGGTAATTAACCTGGCAAAAAATGGCCGTAGTACCTCTTCGTTCAAAAGAGAAGGGTTATGGGGTAAGATCATGAAAGAATGTGAGAAGGGCGATTATGTTTTTATTCAATTTGGGCATAACGACGAAGTGCCTACAAAAAAATCTGCCACAACAGAAACGGAGTTTAAAAATAACCTGGTGCAGTATGTGAAAGAGGCAAGATCCAAAGGTGGTACTCCTGTACTGATTACACCCGTGGCACGCAGGAAATTTGACAGTACCGGTAAGGTAGTCGGAACGCATGATGTATACGCGCAAATTGTAAGAGATGTAGCTGCCCTTGAAAAAACACCCCTAATTGATTTGGATGTTCAGGCCCAGCAGTTGTATCAGCAACTAGGTGTGGAAGCCTCTAAACTTTTATTCGTGCACCTGCAGCCGGGTGAGCATCCCAACTACCCGACGGGTAAAGTGGATGATACCCATTTCAGCGAACTAGGCGCCAGGAAGGTTGCGCAAATAGTTTTGAAAGATATTCGTACGCTGGTTCCTGAACTGGCAACCCGGATCAAAAACCCTGCAGTTAAATAAACTGTCCATGATGAAAAAACCCTTCTTTATTTTTTTCGGAATGATGATCAATCTCGGCTGTTGTTTTGCGCAAATAACAACAGGTCTTACCGGTATCAGGGATACTTCTTTTAATAATCCTGCGGCCTTTCGGAAAGAAAAAAAATATCATCCTGGCATTGAAATGCCGGTAATAGATGTTTCAGGTCTGACACAAAAAATGGAGCTTACCTATTACGAGATAGGTAAGCGAAAATTAAAGCTGGATGCTTTTTATCCAAAGAAACAATCCAATGGAATAGCCATCGTTATTATACATGGGGGTGGTTGGCGTTCGGGTAACCGCACACAACATCACGACCTGGCAAGGGCATTGTCGAATAATGGCTATACCTGCTTTACGCCTGAATATCGCTTATCTACGGAAGCTTATTTCCCCGCCGCTATTTTTGATATTAAAGAAGCTATCAAATGGGTTAAGGTACATGCGAAGGACTTTAATGTTGATTCCTCAAAGCTGGTAGTAGCGGGGTTTTCGGCCGGCGGACAAATGGCGGCATTGGTAGGCTGCACAGGTGATATGCCTACCTTCGAAAATTACGATCAAAAAAAAGGAATCAGCACCAAAGTACAGGCAATCATTGATATTGATGGTACTACTTCGTTTGTACATGCCGAAAGCAGCGAGCAAAAAAATCCTTCCGCTGAAGGAGCATCAGCTTATTGGTTAGGGTATACGCCCAGGGATAATCCACTTTTGTGGGCAAATGCATCTCCGTTAAGCTATGCTGCCTTTAGTCCGCCGGTATTATTTCTGAACAGCTCGGTAGAACGCATGCATGCCGGTCGTGATGATTATATGAAAATATTGCAGGAAAGAAACGTGCTGAACCGGGTGTATACTTTTGAAAATAGCCCACATTCATTTTGCCTTTTTGAACCCTGGTTTACACCAACTGTAAAATATATTGACGACTTTTTAAAGATAAATTTTTCATTATGACCATGTATAAGAGGGAAGGAACAATAACTGCGCATACATATAGTATTGCAATAAAGCCGCAAGGAATAACCCTGTATAATTATGCAACCAGGATCTTTTTGATGTTGATTGGAATGGCGTTAGTTGTAGTTACTACTAAAGCGCAAACCGGCAATGCTGATAAATATAAATATACTTTTACCGTTGCCAAAGATGGAAGCGGCGACTATAAGTATATACAGGAGGCGATTGACGCTATGCGGGTATATCCCCTGGCTCCCATTACGCTGTATATCAAAAACGGGGTATACAACGAAAAGATTGAACTACCTGCCAACAATACCGATGTTACCTTTATTGGTGAAGATGTTGATAAAACGGTCATCACTTTTAATGATTATTCGGGCAGGGGAAGGCTGACCACTTTCGCTTCCTATACGGCTAAAATATCAGGCAACCGGTTTACAGCACAGAACATCACTTTCGTTAATAATGCGGGTCGTGTAGGGCAGGCAGTAGCTTTATATGTTGATGCTGATAAAGCGGTGTTTAAAAACTGCAAATTCATTGGCGACCAGGATACGATATTCAGTGCAGGAGAAACATCCAGGCAGTTGTTTGTGGACTGTCATATAGAAGGCACTACCGACTTTATTTTTGGCCCATCTACAGCTGTTTTTCAGAATTGCACGATCAAAGAAAAGACCAACTCTTATATTACCGCAGCCAGCACTACTCCTGGTAAAAAATTTGGCTATGTTTTTTTAGATTGTAAAATAACCGCAACCGATGAGGCAACTAAAGTTTTTCTAGGACGACCCTGGCGCGCTCATGCTAAAACTGTTTTTGTGCGTTGTGAAATGCCTGCGCAGGTTGTGGCAGAAGGATGGAATAACTGGGGGAATCCTGAGAATGAAAAGACCGTTTTATACGCTGAGTATAAAACCAAGGGACCCGGTGCCAATGCGGCAGGAAGAATTGCATGGTCAAAACAACTTACGGATAAAGAGGCAGCTGCTTACACGATTGAAAACATTTTTGCATCTGGCAGCAACCCCGATCTGCCCGGTGAAAAAGACTGGTTCAAACAAACTTCATTAAAACCTTTTGAATGGCCGGTAAAGAAATAATAGAATACGACTCCGTCATTCCGACTGAAGCGAAGCGGAACGGAGTAATCTCTTCGGGCCGTAAGCCAATCGATATTTTAAGGAGCATAGTAATATTGCTTTCTTTATTGCTGGCAAGATCTGTCGAAGTTTCAGCCCAGGAGTTCCTGCCCATCTGGGAAAAGGGAAAGATGCCCAACCAGAAGTTTACGATACAGGATAGTATTGCTGACGAACGTGCCTGGAAGGTAGGCGTACCGGGCATTTATGCGTTTCCTGCCAACAAAGCCGAGAATACAGGAACCAGTATTTTGATTTGTCCCGGAGGTGGCTACCAGCGCGCATCGTATGTATACAACGGTTTCAACTTTGCGCGCTGGTTCAATACGCTGGGCATTAATGTATTTGTGCTGGTATACCGCCTGCCTCACCAGGCCAATCTCAAAGAACCTGCTATTGCCCCTTTGCAAGACGCACAGCGTGCTATTAAGTTTATAAGGGCTAATGCTTCGGCATGGAAGATTGACACCAGCAGGCTGGGTGTTATGGGCATTAGCGCGGGTGGTCATCTGGCTGCGATGCTGTCTACGAACAGCGCTGATGTATCTAAAGTAAATGATGTGCTGGACACGGTTAATTACCATCCGGGCTTTTCAGTGTTGTTGTCTCCCGTAATTACCATGGGTATATGGGCACATAAAGGAAGCAGAGGAAATCTTCTGGGTGGCGATACCAGCGCAGCACGAATCGAAAGATATTCAATGGAAAAACAGGTTACTGCTGCTACCCCACCGGCTTTCCTCGTTCATGCTGTGAATGACAAAACCGTAAACGTGCGCAACAGCCTGCTATACTACAATGCACTTATTGATAATAACGTTAATGCCAGCCTGCATACATTTCCGCAGGGCGGGCATGGCATACGGGTTACCGAAAATCCGGGTTCAACGGAACTGTGGCTGCCCTTGTTACAATCCTGGTTAAAGGAAATGAATTTTTTAAAACCAATACCCTTTAAATAAAACCATGATCAAAACATTTTTATTGCATCTTCTTGCAGTATGCATAAGCACGGCTGCATTTGCTGCCAGACCCGATTTCATAGTAGCCAAAGATGGGACCGGGAATTTTACAACTGTTCAGGAAGCCATTAATGCAGTTCAGGATTCCAGCAATAAAAGAACAGTCATTTTTATCAAAAACGGAACTTATAAAGAGAAACTGACCTTGCCTGTAACAAAGATCAATGTAAGTTTTATGGGAGAAGATGTTAATAAAGTAATACTCACTTACGATGATTATGCCAGTAAGCAGAACGGGAAAGGTGTGAATATGGGTACTACAGGAAGCTCGTCCTTTTTTATTTATGGAGATGGTTTTACAGCGGAGAACATCACTTTTGAAAATAGCGCGGGTCCGGTTGGACAGGCAGTAGCGGTAAGGGTTTCAGCCGATCGCATACAGTTTAAGAATTGCAGGTTCCTGGGCTTCCAGGATACATTGTATGTGCATGGTGCCGGCGCTAAAAGCAGGCAGTATTACAAGAACTGTTACATAGAAGGTACTACTGATTTTATTTTCGGCGCAGCAACTGTGTTATTTGAAAACTGCACCATCTATTGTAAAAAAGGAGGCAGTTATATTACCGCGGCCAACACGCCTAAAGAAGCAGCTTATGGTATGGTGTTCTTTAAATGCACCATTACCGGTGAAAATGATGTGTCGTATTATTTGGGCCGTCCCTGGGGCGATTTTGCAAAGACGGTCTTCATGCAATCAAAGTTACCCGCCTTTATTAAGCCGGAAGGCTGGCATAACTGGGGCCGTCCCGCAGCCGAGCAAACAGTGCAGTATGCCGAATATAAAAATACAGGTGAGGGAGCCGCAACTGGTAAAAGGGCAAGGTGGTCAAGCCAGTTAAGTAAAGAAGAGGCAAAGAAATATTCAGCAAAAAATATATTGAGTGGTTGGAATACCGGCAAGTAGATAACTATATAAAAGACATTGATCTGAACAAACTGATTAAAATGAAAAGAAAATTTTTAGTAGCGGGATTGTTGATTTTAAGTTGCGGCCTTCACGCACAAAAACCTTATGTATCGCAGGTTTGGAGCCCCGATAATGGCGATGGTACTTATAGCAACCCGGTTGTGAATGCAGACTATTCTGATCCTGACGCTATACGTGTAGGAGATGACTTTTATATGATTGCATCAAGCTTCGACCAGGTACCTGGCTTGCCCATCCTCCACTCTAAGGATCTGGTAAACTGGAAATTGATCGGTCATGCATTACAGCGCCAGGTTCCTTTGGACGTGTTTAATAAAGTACAGCATGGCAATGGCGTTTGGGCGCCCGCTATTCGCTATCATAAAAACGAATTTTACATTTATTATCCCGATCCTGATTTCGGTATTTATGTTACCAAAGCACAGAAAACTACAGGTCCCTGGAGCGACCCTGTTTTAGTAGAAGGTGGTGCTGGTTTGATTGATCCATGTCCCTTCTGGGATGAAGATGGCAAAGTATATCTCTCACATGCCTATGCAGGAAGCCGTGCAGGTATAAAAAGTGTTTTAGTAATAAAGGAGATGAATGCTGAAGGCACAAAAACTACCACTAACGGCGTAATGGTTTACGATGGGCACGAGTTCGATCCAACCATTGAAGGGCCTAAAGTGTACAAGCGTAATGGTTACTACTATTTATTTGCACCGGCGGGTGGTGTTGCAACAGGCTGGCAACTGGTTTTACGCAGCAAAAATATATACGGTCCTTATGAGCGTAAAGTGGTAATGGAGCAGGGTAAAACGCCGGTAAATGGTCCGCACCAGGGCGCCTGGGTAGATACGCAAACCGGGGAAAACTGGTTTCTCCATTTCCAGGATAAAGAAGCAATAGGAAGAGTGGTGCACCTGCAGCCGATGAAATGGGTGAATGACTGGCCGGTTATTGGCGAAGACAAAGACAACGACGGTAATGGCAACCCGGTATTGCGGTATAAGAAGCCCAATGTTGGTAAAACGTATGCTAAAGAAAACCCTGTTGAGTCCGATGAATTTAACGATCTGGGTTTGGGCTTGCAATGGCAATGGCAGGCTAATCCGCAGGCTACCTGGAGTTTTATGAATACGCAGAAAGGAAGCTTGAGAATGTTTGCGCACCCGGTAGAAAAGGATCAGTCTTTGTGGAATACGCCTCATGTTTTATTACAGAAATTTCCGCATGATGCATTTACGGCTACCACCAAAATCAATTTCCGCGCCAGCGAAAAATTTACGGGCGAAAAAGCCGGCCTTACCACTATGGCTATGAGCTATGGCAATATTGCAATTAAACGTAAAACGGATGGCGTTTATATTGTATTTACTGCCTGTGAAAAAGCAGATCGTGGAGGAAAAGAAACCGAGAAAGAATTGGTAAAGCTATCACAGAAGGATGTGTACTTCCGCATGCAATTCAAGCCAGACACGACCTGTGTATTTAGCTATAGTATCGATGGTCAGAAATTTGTTGAGGCCGGCTCGGTAAAAGCAACGCCGGGGAAATGGATTGGTTCTAAAGTAGGACTGTTTATTACCAGCGATGTAAAGATCAATGATGCTGGTTTTATCGATGTCGATTGGTTCAGAATCACAAAGTAATACAAACGTTTGCGCAAAATGGGTAGCCGTGAATGGCTTACTTTTATTGAGTATTCAACGTTTTGTTATGCTCAATAAACTTTTTTGCTTTTTGCTTGGCCTGTTTTTATCGATTAATAATAGTACCGCGCAAAAGCAGGTTCAGCGCAAACCCAATATTGTTTATATACTTGCAGATGACCTGGGGTATGGAGATATCGGGTGTTATGGCCAGGAAAAGATTGAAACACCCCATATTGATGCGCTTGCAAGAAACGGGAAGAAGTTTACCCAACATTATGCATTCGCGGTTTGTGCTCCTTCCAGGTACCTGTTAATGACCGGAATTAACTCGGGGAGCGCTTACATTCGCGGAAATCATGAATGGGGAGAACGCGGGCCCGTTTGGGATTTCAAGGCAATGGAAGAGAATCCTTTTTTAGAAGGACAATTTCCAATTCCTGACTCCACACTTACCTTAGCAGAAGTTTTAAAAACTGCCGGCTATACTACAGGAATGGTAGGTAAATGGGGATTGGGTTCGCCTTTCAGCACCGGCCATCCCAACCGCCAGGGCTTTGATTATTTCTATGGATATATTTGTCAGCGACAGGACCATACCTACTATAACGAGCACTTATGGGAAAATGAAAACCGGGTGGCTATAGATAATAAAATTGTGGATCCTGATGTCAGATTTCCTGACAGCCTGGATCAACTGGATCCGCGGAACTATGAAGTGTACCAGCAAAAATATTATGCTCCGGACTATCTTGTAAAAGCAGCTTTGAGCTTTATCGATAAAAATAAAAGCAAGCCATTCTTTTTATATTATCCAACTCCATTGCCCCATGTGTCTTTACAGGCTCCACAAAGGCTGGTCAATTACTATCATCAAAAGTTTGGAGATGAAAAGCCCTTCCTGGGTGGATCTTATTTTCCCTGCCGTTACCCAAGGGCCACTTATGCTGCAATGATTAGTTTGCTGGATGAGCAGGTGGGGCAAATTGTGGCGCAGCTCAAAAAGAACGGGCTCTATGAAAATACCATCATCATGTTTTGCAGTGATAATGGACCCGCAAGTAATGCCGGGGTAGATCCGGTATTCTTCAACAGCACAGGGCCGTTCAAAGGCAACGCCGGCTGGGGAAAAGGCTACCTGCGTGAAGGAGGCATCAGGGCGCCCATTATTGTGCAATGGCCTGGAAAAATAAAGGCGGGCTCTTCGTCCAGCCTGGTTTCGGCAACTATCGATATGATGCCTACTTTTTGTGAGCTATTGCAGGTGAAGATACCAGCCGGAGTACATGGCGTGTCTATGCTGCCCGAAATTTTAGGAAACGAAAAGCAACAAAAACAACACGATTACCTGTATTTCGAATATCCCGAATACGGAGGGCAGCAGGCGGTTGGAATGGGCCATTGGAAAGCGGTGCGTATGAACCTGATGAAAGGCAATATAGTAACCGAACTGTATGATCTTTCAACGGATATAAAAGAGCAAAAAAATATAGCACAGCAACACCCGGATATCGTATCGAAAATGGAAGCCATCATGAAAAAGGAACATCAAACGCCGGAGGTAAGCAGGTTTTTAATTCCTGTACTGGAAAGATAAGAAGGCGCTGGTGTGTAAATAATATATATATAAACGTTTCAAGAAGAGCTGGTTGAAATCAGGGACCGGAATTGGTAACAATCACGTAATGCTATCGTAACAATTAGTTTATAAGAATGGTGGAGTTTTGGTAAACTCTAAAAACCATGATTAAAAGACCGGTGGAAGTGGCGGTGATATCGGACCTGCACCTTGGAACTTATGCCTCCCGGGCAAAGGAGTTTGCTGCCTATTTAAAAAGTATCGAGCCGCGGCTATTGGTATTAAACGGAGATATCATAGATGGATGGCAGTTCAATAAAAGATATTTTCCACCAGCCCATATACTCGCCATTAAAGAAATTTTTGGTAAGCTTTCCGGTGGTACAAGGGTGGTATATATTACCGGTAACCACGATGATGCTTTCCGCAAATACTCCGACCTGGAGCTGGGCAATTTTTTATTAGCCGATAAGGTTGCTATAGAAGTGAACGGCAAAAAGACCTGGATATTTCATGGAGATGTATTTGACCACACCACTTCAAGGCAGGCTAAATTTCTCGGGAAATTAGGAAGCAACGGTTACGCGGTGCTTCTGGGCTTTAATAAAGTTGCCAATTTTATTATGCAGCTTTTTGGTAAAGAGAAACTTTCTCTTGCCAAAACGATCATGCAACAGTTTAATAAGCGGTTTATTAAAATTGATGAGTATGAGCAAAAAATAGCCGGGATCGCTATAGAAAAGGGTTTTGACAATGTTATCTGCGGCCACATACATCAACCTAAGAAAAGGATCATTACCAATGAAAAGGGTTCTGTTTGTTATCTCAATTCCGGAGACTGGGTGGAGAACATGACCTCCCTGGAATACTACGATGGTGAGTGGAATTTATATACCTACAACGAAAAAGAGATCATTGCAGAGAAGCCGGTGAGGCAAGTGCCGCAAACCGAAGTGTTAACCAGCGAAATAGCTTTTTACCTACATTCTTTAGCCAAATAAATATGAAGATATTTTACGCCGTTCAGGCAACCGGTAACGGGCATATTAGCCGTAGTATGGAGCTGCTTCCTTATTTACAGCAATACGGCCAGGTAGATATCTTTTTAAGCGGGGATAACAGTAACCTGAAACTGGATGCACCCATAGCTTATCGTAGTAAGGGTTTAAGCCTTTATTACACCTGCAATGGTGCATTGGATTACTGGCGTATTGCCAAAGCAATTAACCCTGTTGCCCTCAAGAAAGAGATCAGGGAACTGCCGGTTGAGAAATACGACCTCGTCATTAATGATTATGACTATATTACAGCGTCTGCCTGTGCTGCCAAAAAAATTCCTTCAGTCAACTTCGGGCACCAGGCCAGCTTTCAATCAATGAAAGTGCCAAGGCCTCCACAAAAAAGTAAAACAGGCGAATGGCTGCTAAAGCGATATGCAAAGGCAGACCGTTATATCGGGTTGCATTTTAAGAACTATGATGATTTTATTATCACCCCGGTTATAAAAAAAGAGATCAGGGAAGCAACACCTACAGATGGGGGATACATAACTGTTTATTTACCGTCTTATTGTGAGCCAGAGCTGATCAATATATTCTCGCCTTTTAAAGATCACCGGTTTCAAATATTCAGCCGTCAAAGCCGGCAAGACCATACAGTTGGTAATATAACATTTAAACCAGTTGACAAAGATCTGTTTAACCACAGCCTTATCCATTGTACGGCCATCATTACCGGTGGCGGTTTTGAAACACCTTCCGAAGCTATTCATTTGGGAAAAAAAGTAATGGCTATCCCCATCAGGGGGCAGTATGAACAATGTTGTAATGCTGCCGCCCTGAGGGATATGGGAGTGATGACGTTAGATAAAATCAACGGAAATTTTACCCATGATTTTGAAAGATGGGTCAACAACTACCAGCCGCTACAAATAGATTATAGCAAAAGCATACCTCAAAGTATGGAAAAGTTGTTTGCCTAAATACCCAACAACTTTTTGATGGTATAGGTTACTCCTCCGTGATTATTATCTAATTCGGTAACGTATTTGGCAGCTTCAATAATTTTCGGGTGAGCATTTTTCATCGCATAGCTAAAGCCCGCTTCCTGTATCATATCCATGTCGTTCAGGTAATCGCCAAAAACCAGAGTTTCATTAGGTGAAATACCCAGTCTCTTCTGTATCGTTTTTATAGCGGTGCCCTTGCTGCCATCGATATTGGTAATATCCAGCCATATTTGTCCGGCAACAGCAACTTTGAAATTATTTTCAAATTGTTTGTAAAAAGGATAACTGTTGGTTTCCGATCCGGCCAGGTCGCATAACGAAATTTTAAGAATCACATCGTCAACTTTTGTAAGATCATCCACTATTTTGTATTCCTGGTAGTATTTTAATGCCTGATCGGTAAACACTTTATCTGTATCCTCAATGTAAGCCAGGTGTTTACCGCATAAAACAGGGTATACATTTTCGATGGGCCTTGAAATTTCAACGAAATTTTTGATGGCATCTGTGTTCAATTGATTCACAAGCAATTCTTCATTGCTGTGTACAACATAAGCCCCGTTATCGCAGGCAAAATATAATTTGTCCTTTATCGGCTCAAAAACAGATGCTATATTATGGAAGGGACGACCGCTGGCAATGACCATATTGATCCCCTTTTTAAAAACCTGTTCAGCCGTTTCCCAAAAATCATCCGGTAGATTTTTGTTGTCATCTAACAAAGACCCATCCAGGTCGATTGCTATAATATTAATCATTTTTTTATGTGATTTAACTAAAAAATGAGGGTATTCATCGATAAAATTGCCGGTTTCGTCTAAAAAACAGCAAAACGCTTTTTTTAAATAACTTACATTAGCATCTGATTAGCAATTAGCCCTCTACTTCTAAATGCGACGTTCTGAAACAAATATATACAATAACAATAGGATTGAAGTCGTAGATGTTCTTCGCGGTTTCGCCTTATTGGGTATTTTCCTGAGGCATTTTATCTCGAGGTTTGATTATAGCTATGGAACACATGCGCACAACCGGTTTTTGTCAAAAATCGACAGGTTTATTGAGGCTGCCGACTACCATTTTCTTTTAGATAAAACCTACCCGATTTTTGCGTTGCTGTTTGGATTTTCCATGTTTTTGGTAGAGAAATCATCTGGTGAAAAATCGCCGACACGATCTTTTCAACGTTTATTGAGCCTTATACCCTTTGCATGTTTAAATGCCATTTTTTTTCCTGATGGCGATATACTGGGTTTGTATGTTATGGTGGGGTTGATTGTCTTATTGTTCGTCAAACTGCCGTCGAAATGGTTGCCTTACATCGCTGTTTTCTTTCTTTTACAACCATTGATCTGGATACAAATGGTTATTAATCTTTTTGATGGAAACTTTTCTATTATCAGTTATAACTCATCCTCTTACATTAAGGATGTGGAGTCTACAATTGCCAACGACACTATTCTCGACATTATATGGACGAACCTTACAAAGGGGCAGATCGGGAATTTTTTGTGGGCACTGGAGGTTGGGAGAATTAGCCAGACAATAGGGCTTATCTTATTGGGCTTTTATTTGGGTAAGAGTGGCCGTTTCGAAGTATTTATCGGCAGAGGAACCAGGAACTTACGTTATTTGATCATACCGTTTCTGATCATCATCGGGAGTATGATGTTTGGTAAATATGCTCTTGAAACGCCCGTTGCCAAAGAAGTAACCTTACTCCTGTCTAATTGGTCAGGTCTATCCTTTGCTTTTATTTATATTATTTTGATCATATTTATTTACCAGATATTTCCGGCATATTATTTTTCTCCTTTACGTTTTTATGGACGAATGAGCCTTACGAATTATATATCACAGTCAATAATAGGTGGTATTTTATTTGCTCCTTTTGCGTTAAACGGGGCAGCTTATTTATCAACCACTTCCATAGTTGTATTGTTTACAATTGTTACGGTTGGACAAATACTTTTTTCAAAATACTGGTTAAACAAAAATCATTACGGTCCGCTTGAGTTGTATTGGCGCCGAATGTCTCTATATCCTTTTAAATAAATTTCAAAACTTCTAAATGTTTCTTTATTATTAAAAATTTCATCTTATGAAAAATGTTTTTCTCTTTTTGAGTCTTGTCCTGGGTTCTTTTTCTACTGCGATAGCCCAAACTGATATTCTTTATACTATTAATAACGATTTTTCTGTAGGGACAGGTATTACCCAGCTTAGTAACGTTGATCCTAATAATGCTACTGTTAATGGTACTTCTACAAACTATGCCACCGGTGATTTTACAACCAACTCGGCTGCAATGGCCATGTCTGCCAATGGAAAATTTATTTATTATATTGAGCAAACTACGAATACCGGAAATTTCGACGTGCGTTCTATTCCGGCTTTCCCGGACCCGGGTGTACCTACTGCCCCTACCGCCGGTAGCGTAGTATTGTCTGAAGATTTAAATGGTGCGGCTAACACAAATCTTCTTTATTTCAGAAGACTGGGTACATCGCCCGATGGCTGGGCGTACATGGTTACCACCGAGGAAACTACCGGACAGATTTATCTTTCAAGGTTTTTAACAGACGGCAATACCGGCGCTGCCAGTAATTTTCAGAACCTGGGCACTATTACTTTAGATGGTACACCGCTTTCTCCTAATTTTAATAATGGCGACCTGGTACTGGACGGTGCGGGTAATATGTATATCCTCGTAAACCTGGACGCAACAGGAGGAGATGCTGTTATCTACCATGTATCGGCTGCTACCCTCGCTGCTGCAACCGGCCCAACTTCAGTTACAAACCTTACAACAAAGTATATCATTAAAAATGAAAGCGGTGTTAACTTCCAGGGGCTTGTTACAGGCCTGGCACTTTCTTCCACCGGAACCTTTTATGTAGCAGTACAGGGCCCCACAGACGGTGGTATTTATTATATCAATAGTGGTGTGCAGGCCGGTGTTGTTACTATTAAGGGGCCAGGCAACACTGCCAATAACGATGGATTAGCTGATTTAACATCCAGTTATTTTCCTGCAACCACTGTTCTCCCTGTAACCTATAACACAATAGAAGCTCGTATACAGGGCAATCAGTTGATTGTGAATTGGAGTACTTTGTCTGAAACAAATAATGCACGCTTCGATATCGAGGTTTCTAAAAACGGGAAGGAATTCGTTAATATAGGTAGCGTTGCCACAAAAGCTACAAATGGTAATTCAGACGCTACAATAGAGTATAGCTTTACAAAAACTGTTGATCTTCCGGTTGCCGTTATGGGAATATCATTGTTCTCTTTAGCCGCAATTTTGCTGCTTACCAATAGGAGGAATAAGGGCTTGTTCTCAATAATAATGATACTGGGAGCCGGGCTTACTTTTGCATCTTGCAGCAAAAGCAGCGATCAGGTAGATGTAAGTGGCGAAAGCAAATTGTTTGTAAGAATTGTGCAGGTAGATAAAGATGGAAAGAAATCAGCCTCAAAGGTTATAACTGCCTATAGAGCTGATTAAACTGATGTATGTTTATAATAAAGAAAGCCGCATTCCGCGGCTTTCTTCGTTTTATTCATAAAGAATAATTTTTATTACCAGATCCGGATACGGTCTTCAGGCTTTTTATACAGTTTGTTATCTTCTTTCACATCAAAAGCTTTGTACCAGGCATCCATATTCACCAATGGGCCGATAGCCCTGTATTGTCCGGGCGAGTGCGTGTCGGTTTTTAGTAACTGAGCCGCTGTTTGTGGCAGGGTGTTGGTACGCCAAACCTGTGCCCAGGAGAGAAAAAAGCGCTGATCAGGAGTAAAGCCATCAATCTTCTCATTGCTTTGGCCTTGCTTCGTCATTTTAAAGGCCTCGTAAGCAACATTTAGTCCTCCCAGGTCTCCTATGTTTTCTCCCAGCGTCAGCCTGCCGTTTACATGTAAGGTATCCAATACCGTGTACCCATCAAATTGTTTAGCCAGCGCGTCTGCCTTTGCATCAAATTTCTTACGGTCTTCATCTGTCCACCAGTTTCTAAGAGTACCATCTGCATCATATTTGCTGCCGTTATCATCAAAGCCGTGCGACATTTCATGGCCTATTACAGCGCCAATACCACCGTAATTAACCGCATCATCAGCATTAGGATCAAAGAACGGAAACTGTAAAATACCTGCAGGGAAAACAATTTCATTTAATGTAGCATTATAATAAGCATTAACAGTAGGTGGTGTCATTCCCCAGCGTTCTCTGTCTACTGGTTTACCCAACCGGCTAACCATATAATTGTAGCCCCAGGCATCGGCATTCCTCATGTTTTGAAAGAAGCTGTTGCGGCTAATGGTCAGTCCATCATAGGTTTGCCATTTATCAGGATAGGCTATTTTGGGTCTGAATGCGGCCAGTTTTGCCAATGCTTTTTGTTTGGTAGCATCGCTCATCCAATCGAGTTGTTGAATGCGGTTGGCATAAGCTTTTCTAAGATTGCTTACCAATTCTTCCATTCTTGCTTTTGCGGCCGGCTTAAAGTAATCTTTTACATACAGCTGTCCCAGCAGTTCTCCTATATTTCCATCCGTTAAGGAAGAAATGCGTTGCCACCTCGGTGTGGCTATTTTTTGCCCGGTAATTACCTGGTTAAAAGCAAAATTAGCATCTACAAAATCTTTGCTCAGGTAGGGAGCTGCTCCACGCAGCACATACCACTGCAGGTAGGTCTTCCAGTGTGCTACCGGCACTGTTTGCAATAAGGAGTCGGCAGTAACAAAGAATGCAGGATTGTTTACAAGTATAGAGTCTTGTCCCTTTACTTTTAGCGCAGGCAATATTTGTTGCCATTCAAGCTGTGGGGTTTTGCGGCTAAAATCGACAAGACTGAACTTATTGTAAGTGCGATAGGCATCGCGCATTTCTACCCGGCTCAATTGCGCGTTTGCCAATTGTTTCTCAATATTAAAAATAGCTTTCGCGTTTTCCTCTGCCTTTGTTACTGATGTACCGGTTAAAGTAAATAAGCGCACAATAAATCTGGAATAGGCTGCCCGTATATCCTGTGAGCGGGCATCGTCTTTTAAATAATAATCCCTGTCTGATAGTCCTATGCCTCCCTGGGAAAGCTGGGGTACTAAATTTTCAACATTCTTACGATCTTGTCCGATAGAGAACCCGTATAACGGTGAAGCAATGCCATTCGACCGCAGGTAATTCATTTCTTTCAATATGCCGGGCAGGTCGCCGATAGCAGCAATGCGGGCCAGGTCTTTTTTTATAGGGGCATGACCCAGTTTTTCTATCGACAGGCTATCCATCCCGGCTGCATAAAAATCGCCCACCATACGTGTTACCGAGCCTGCTGGTGCTGTTTTATCGGCAGCCGCCTTTTCAAGTATCGTTTTAACGGCATTTATATTAAAATCACGTAGCTGGTTAAAGCTGCCCCACCGGGTTTCCTTAGGCGGAATAGGATTGTTTTTAACCCATTTGCCACTGGCATAAGTATAAAAGTCATCACCAGGACTTACGGATAAGTCCATATTGGCTTTGTCAATAAATCCCTTTTGACCCAGCTGTGCGCCGGCAGCTAAAGTTCCGACCCCTAAAACAGTAAGGAGCAAACCTTTTTTGACCAGGTATAGATACATATTTGATTATTTTTTGAAAGTAATTTAGGTTTTAGACGCCATTGATGTTTAAAACTATTCGTTTCCGGTCGATTTTTCTTTATAAGCCAGCCAGTAATGTGCATTATCCGCTGGAAGGATGTGCATAAACCTGTTCATAACAGGTGCGTATATAACTGCTCAAAAATTTTGAAATGGGGTTTCCGGCGTCGTATCTTCATAATGCACAGTTGATAAATTACTATTCAAAAGAACATTAAGTTACAATTGTGATCGCAGCAGATTCTTTGACAAATGTATCGCGAAACTTCAATTTGGCAATAAACACAAATTTGTCTTTATTTCCGGTTGTGGTCGGGCATACAAAAGTAGATGTATGAAGCTGTAAATGCTAAAGCTATACCAGCAAACGTATATCAACAGTGAAATAACAAAAGGTAGCAATGCCTGTGTGTTTCAATGAAGAGATACGAAATTCAGTAAATGCCGAAGCAAACATTTAGCGGAAGCCTTGCCAATTGTTCTGTGGGTTGATGATGTTTTAACTTCGCATAGCAATATGCTTACTTAAATCAATCGATATCTACTCTACATGACAGTGCTAAAGCTATTTAAAGCATCGGGTTTTATGCGACGGGAATTGGGAAACTGATTCTGAAGCTACAAACACGATGCTTTTTCTTTTAGTACAGGGGATGGAATATATTTTAAAAAAAAAGCGAGGCAAATGCCCCGCTTTTTGCGTTTTGTTTAGAACGCTATCCGGCTACAATATATAATACTCTTTATTGGAAGCATAGGCGGAAGCCACTTCCGCCTGCCCGGGTTCATCAACGGGTTTACGGTTGGCCAGAGGGCTAACAACGGCATCTGTAACGGGTAATTTCTTTTTATATTTTTTATCAATACTGCTTTTGGCATATAGTTGCATCAGATTCTTTTCAATACTTCCGGCAATGGTAGTCATGGGGGTATCGGTGGGCTTATTCTCAAAAGGATCCTGCAGGTGTATGGCCATTTTTTCAATCAGTAAAAAGCTGGCAGAAATAGCTACTACCAGTGGAACTTCTACATAACCAAAATACTCAATCACTCCAAAAGGTAGCAATGCAATAAAAAGCATCAATGCAATATGTATGTACAGGCTGTATGTGTGGGGGAACACTGTATTTTTAATACGTTCGCATTTCCCCATCGAATCGGTGAGCCTTGATAAAGTACGGTCCAGCTCTACCTGCTGGTAGCTGTTGATCCAGCCTTTATCCAATGCAAGGTGCAGATCGGATCCCATGTTATCCAGTAAAGCACTGGGTATATTTTCAATGTCTTTAAGGGCTTCAAACTCATCCCGGTCAATATATTTGTCCAGCGATTTAAGGGCATTTTGTTTTCTTAAATGATGTCCCAATGCATAGCTCCACCCGATCTGGCGGCGAATCATACGCTGCCTGAAGGTTTCCACATCTTCACTATGGTAATTATTGTAGGTAAAACTCATTACCTGGCGGGAGAGGCTGCGGGAATCGTTCACAATAGCACCCCATATATGACGGGCCTCCCACCAGCGGTCGTAGGCCTGGTTACTCCTGAAACCCAGTAATAAAGAAATAACCGTTCCCAGTATCGCGGGGATTGCCAACGGAATAGTGATTCTTGTTATATGGGAATAGTTGTAGAGTATCGCAATAATAGTAGCGTAAACAGCTATCGCAATAATCTCGTACTTGATCTTCCCGAACACGTATTTAAATGGTATATTTTTCTTCAGTAACATTGCGATATTTATTTTCTGTAGTTGTTTACTTCTGCCATTCGAACCGGTACTATCATGCACTTGCCAAAGCAACTTGTGCAGTTTCCAGTTGCATTTCCTCTGTTGCTTTAACAGGTTCAGCCACTTTGTTTTTAGAAAAGTCTTTCAACAATGCTATTTTGCTTTTTTTGAAGAATGGAATAGGATCCAGACTTGTTTTGCTGGCCTTTACAAATACATAATCTTCAGGACAAACGATCACGCCAATATCGTTAGCATCGGTAAAATGATTGAATAAAGATTGCGTGTTGCCGGTAAGATATTTAAAGCAGATTTTATTGATAAGGTCGGGGTATTTATACTTCAGGTACTTGCAGTTTTGCCTGAACGTATCGTTGATCATTTGCGCATAGGGTGGCTCCGGGCGTATCAGGTCGCTGATACCCGAAGGCATTTCATAAATATGGAACAAAATAATATTTACCTCTTTGTTTAAGGACTTAACGGCTTGTTCGGCCAGGCGAAAAGATGCTTGCGAAAAATCGGTTGGAACTAAAATATTAACCATAGTTTGCTGTTTTTTGTTATAGCAAAGCTGCGGTTTCGGTATTAAAAGGTCTTAAGATTGAAGTTAGATTGCAGTTAGAATTAAATTAGAGTAAGATTAAAAAATGCGCAAAGCTCTAATCTTGTTTTAATGTAGTGCTCCGTCTTGAAGCCAATGGTAAAAATACCTTTATTGTAGTTCCCTCGTTTTCAGCAGAAATAACTTCTATGCTGCCCCTGTGCATGCGCATGATGTTGCGGGTTAAAGGCATGCCGATCCCATATCCCTCAAACCTCGACGTATTGGAAGCTCTAAAGAACGGGTCATAGATATATTTAACTTCGTTGGTTGGAATACCAATGCCCTTATCGGTAACAATAATAATAGCCTGTGTTTTCTCCAGTTGCAACTCAATTTTTACGGGAGCGTTGCCAGAGTATTTACAACCATTCAATACAATATTATCGAGAGCTACTTTAAGCAACTCCTCGTTGCCATAAACACTGATGTCGTCCTCGTGTTCGGGCAAATCCGGTAGCATGATCTGCACTTTGTTTTCGGGCTCCACATCTGTTACATTCTCTTTAATACGAAAGATAAGCTCGTCCAGTCTTATCTTCTCCCATCGTTGGGTTTTGCCATCGAAGCCAGATTGCGCCAGCGCCAGCAATCCCTTGGTAAGGCGTTGCAACTTTTCTGATTGCTGTACAATATTCGAGAGGCTCTGTTTATAGTCTTCGGGGTTGCGCTCACGCGATAGGGCATAATCAGCTTCGGCTATAATAGTGGTAAGCGGTGTGCGAAACTCATGCGATGCGTGGCTTACAAAATTGTTTTGTGCTTCAAAAGCTGTCGATAATTTATCCAGCATATTATTAAAAGTATCTACCAGGGCCGCAATTTCGTCATTGCCTGGCTGCTGCTTCAAACGTAAATGAAGGTTACCTTCACTAATAGATTTAACTCTTTCGGTTATGTATCGGAATGGCCTGAACGCTCTTTTAGAAAAATAAAGACCTACGCTATAAATAATAATAACTGAAGCAATCAGCGTAATTAATAATATATAACCTAATTGCCTGATGATTTCGCCACCGTAAACATTGGCTGCCGATTCTATAACCAGGAAATCTCCCGTTTCATCTTTATAAAAAATACCTGCATAATGATCCAGCCGGTGTTGGTAAAACACCGTTTCCCCCCTGGCCTTTTTTATGTTGGATAAATAGGACTCCGGAACATTAGGCGGGAAAGGAGGTTGCGGCTCCCCGGTTGTTGATAAGGGAACAATATAGGATTTCTCATCAGGTAAACGTTCCAGGAACTGCCGTTGTATTACTTTAAATGACTCGGTAGTATTATGATCTTCCTCAAACCTAAACTTGGAGGCGATATGTACCCTTAGTTCCAGCCGTTTATAAAAATCGGCATAAGCAAATTTGTTCGAGAAATAATAAACAACAATCGACAGTATTGTGAAAACCGTAGCTGTTAATAACGTGAATAGTATGGTGGTTTTTGACTGTATTGTCATGCTGCTACACTTTAAACATATAGCCCATGCCAATTACTGTTTGAATGAGTTTATTAGCAGGGTCGGTATCTATTTTTTTGCGTAAATAATTAATGTACACATCAACCACATTAGTGCCCATGTTGAAGTTGATGCCCCACACATGTTCCAATATCTCAATACGGGATACCACTTTGTTCGTATTTCTTACCAAAAATTCAAGCAGCCTGAATTCGGTTGCAGTGAGGCTAACCGGTTCGTCTTTCAGTTTTACAATTTTGGATGAGCGGTTCACATAAAGGTCGCCGGCTCTGAAGGTGTCCTCCTGCTCAATAGGGGCGCCTCTTCTCCTGGCCAGGGTTCTTATACGTGCTTCCAGTTCAACAAACTTAAATGGTTTTACCAGGTAGTCATCTGCACCTGCATTAAGGCCTGCTACAATGTTTTCGGTGGTGCCCAATGCGGTTAAAAACAGAATGGGTGTATCAATTTTATGATCTCTGATCGTTTTGCAAAGCTGCATACCATTGATACCCGGTAGCATGATATCCAGAACGATTACGTCGAAATCGTTGGTCAGGGCAAAGTCGAGACCTGTATTTCCATCGGGCGCAATGGAAATGCTGTACCCGCTTTCGCTAAGGCTTTTATTAATTACGCTGGCTACGCTTGGCTCGTCTTCTATCAATAATACTTTCATTCAGTTTGTTGTGTTTGTAATAGAGTGGAGCAAATAATCGCCATTCTATTTGTTTTGAACCACCATATGGTGGAGTGGGAGGACACAAAATCGTTAAAACTCAACCAAGTTTAATAAAACTTTTGTGAAAATTAATGATATTGCTCTTCATACAACCTAAAAAGCCGTGTAAAAGATACATCTTAATTACACGGCTTTTATTTTTCGGATAATATAGTTATGTGCTAGTTGGAAGAAACTTCCGCCTGGTCCTTTAATTTTTTTTCCCATGCCCAGGCAGTAGACATCATATCATCAAGGCCGTATTGTATATCCCAGCCCAGGCTTTTCACGGCGTGATCGTTATTGGCATAAATGGCAATAACATCACCCGCACGGCGCGGACCTATTTCGTAGTTCAGTTTTTCTCCGCTTACCCGCTCAAAAGCATGAATAGCTTCCAATACGGTTACGCCATTTCCGGTACCCAGGTTAAATATTTCGTAGTTAGACTCATTTTTGTTGCTTTCGGCAAACTGAATAGCCAGGGTATGTGCATGAGCTATATCGCTTACATGTATAAAATCGCGCAAACAGCTTCCGTCACGGGTGTCATAATCAGCTCCGTGAACCGTCATTTTAGGCAATTTGCCAATGGCGGTTTGTGTAATAGCCGGGAATAAATTTTGCGGCCGGCCAATAGGCAGTTCGCCAATCTCGTTAGACGGGTGAGCGCCTACCGGGTTAAAATACCTTAATGAAATAATGCTGGTATCTGCGGCAACTTTAGCAAAATCTACCAGTATTTGCTCACCCATTTGCTTGGTAGCACCATAAGGGCTTTCGGCGGGTTTACCCGGCGTTTGCTCTGTAACCGGTATACTATCGGGGTTGCCATAAACTGTACAGGAAGACGAAAATACGAGGTGAGGCACTTTAAACTCCCGCACACATTTTAAAATATTCAAAAGAGAGTTAAGATTGTTTTCGTAATACATCAATGGTTGCTCTACAGACTCACCCACCGCTTTATAGGCTGCAAAATGTATAATGCCGGCGATATCAGTATTTTCCTGGAAAACGGCATAGGTATCGTCGTAACTGCAAAGATCTACTTTATAGTTTTTTACTGCTTTGCCGGTAATGGTTTCAATTCCTTTTAAAACCGCAGGGTTCGAGCGGCTGTTGTTGTCGATGGAAATAACATCGTAGCCATTTTGAATAAGGTCTACTACCGTGTGAGAGCCAATGTAACCGCAACCTCCGGTTACTAAAATTTTTGCCATATGGATGTATGTTTTATGTAGATAATGATAGCTGCACGCATTTTAAGGTTATTGCAGCGCAGCTGAAGTCTTATATTAGCCTGAACAAATCCTATCCGGGCAGTATCAATACTAATAACGGCAACCAGCTGAAAACAAAAACACCTTTGCGCTTGAGCCGGCGCAAAGGTGAGCGTTTTTTATTGAAAAATCAATGAGAAGTTTAGTTGCTAAAACATTCGTACTACAAAGTAAACCAGTCCGGCCAGTATAGCACTGATAGGGATGGTTAATACCCATGCCCAGATCAGGTTTACAGTTACACCCCATCTTACAGCAGATAAACGCTTGGTGGCGCCCACTCCAATAATAGAGCCGGTTATGGTATGGGTAGTACTAACCGGAATTTTAAGCATTTCGGTGGCAAACAGGGTAATAGCCCCGGCGGTTTCGGCTGCAACCCCTTCAAAAGGTGTTACTTTAGTAATACGGGTACCCATGGTTTTAATAATTTTCCAGCCGCCGCTTAAAGTACCTAATGCAATCATGGTATAACAGGCTAAAGGCACCCAGTAAACCATCATGTCAAGGCTGTAAGTAGAGGAGTCGTAGGCAACAAAAGCCGCCATAATAATACCCATTACCTTCTGGCTGTCGTTACCACCATGGCCAATACTAAATGCTGCCGATGATACCAGCTGCATTCTTTTAAACCAGCGCTCGGCCTTGGAAAAGTTCAGTGAGCTTAAAAACAAGGAGAAAGTAGCAATACTTACCAAAATAAATGTAAGTAAGAACCATTTCATATTGTGACCAAACAGTATGTATTTTAAAAAATAAGGCTTATTGCTGTTGATCAGCTTCTCGGCATTTTCCAGCGTTTTTTTGGTCTTCATCATCTTACCCTTCGACACGTCCAGCTCTCTTTTCTTCAAAATATCCGTTTCAGAAGGGCTGATCACCAAGGCTGTCTCCTCGTATTTGGTGGCCGCTTTTACTGCTTCGGTTTGCAGCTTCGGTATTTCGTGAGAAGGGCTGTGGGTAACTGCAGTAAACAGGTAAATGGAGCCAATAATGATGGCAATTGATAATACCTTCATCGGTAAGCCCTTTTTGAACGAATGAAGGAAGAATATAGAGATGAAAAAGGCAACGATCATACCCAGTAAAGGAGCCAGTATAATAAAGGCTACGGTGGGCAATATCTTGCTTTTATTTACTATTTCCCATATACCCAGTCCGTCGCCGGTATGCGACATATAAGCGTGGGCAATAGCTGCTCCTCCAAAACCGCCTATGAGGGTATGTGAAGAGGAAGACGGAATGCCCAGCCACCAGGTAAGGAGGTTCCAGAGAATAGCGGCTAAAATACCCGCAAATAATACATTTAAAGTAACAAACTCGGGATAAACGATCTGGCTTACCGTTTCGGCTACACCATGATCGAAAATGAAGTAGGCCAGGAAGTTAAAAAATGCGGCCCATACTACAGCCTGGAGGGGAGTTAATACTTTGGTAGATACAACAGTAGCGATAGAGTTGGCTGCATCATGAAATCCGTTAATATAATCGAAAATAAGCGCTAGTCCTATGATGACAACGAGGTAAGTAAACATGTAGGATGTTTAAAGTTTATAATTTAATGTTTGAGGTTCTTTTCCGGTTGCCCACTTTGAACTTTAAACATTTAGACTTTGAACACAATGATTAAGCGTATTTAATAATAATAGACTCAATTACATTACCTGCGTCTTCGCATTTATCTGTAACCAGTTCCATTACCTGGTAAATATCCCTTCTTTTAATCAGTTCTTTGGCATCTATATCACTATCAAACAATTTTTCAATACTCATATCAAAAACATCGTCTGCCTGGTTTTCAATGCTGTTTATTTTTACAAGGGCCTCTGTTATTAACCTGATCTTTTTCATATCTCTCAGTTCGCCTACGGTTGTTTTAACGTGTTGAGAGCCCTGCTCAATTAATTCCGCCATTTTTTGTATGCCCATATCGTTAGGGTTAACACGGTAGAAATTGATCTTTTTAGCGGCAGAGTAGGTAAAGTCAACAATATCGTCGAGGGCAGCAGCCAGCGCATGTATATCTTCCCTGTCGAAGGGGGTGATAAAGTTGCGGCTTAGTTCGGTAAATACATTATGGGTCAATTCATCGCTGTCATGCTCCACATCTTCCAGCGCTTTAACCAGGGTATTACGTTTATCATAATCCGGTTCGGTAACCACTTGCTTTAATAATGCGCCCGATTTGGCAACATTTTCAGAAATCTTTTCAAAAAGTTCAAAAAATACAGTGCTGGCAGGGGTGAAAATTTTAAGTATTGAGTTAAGACCCATAACAAATTGTTTTAAATTGATGGCAAAAGTACTTGTTAGATGTTTCTATTACTTAAAAATAGAGGATTTAATAATTCCTTAATATTGAATTTGAAAATTTCTCGGGGCTTTCTGTTTCAAATCATCCTTACACATAAGGTTCTTCACAAAAATAGGCATAATTAATATTGGCGTAACACTAGGGTTACAATTTCGTAACATGGCCGTAACGGTATGGTAACATAGCCGATTCACCTTTGCAGCAAATTAAATGTATGCAATTAAGGTTGTTTATAGCTACAATACTAACGCTTTTTATTTCGGGTTTATCTTACGCACAATCTTTAACCGGTAAAGTAACCAATAGTCAAAATGAACCTGTGGTGGGCGCTTCTGTAAAAATTACAGGCACTAACCAAGGTGTAAGCACCAATGTTGAAGGCCGGTATACTTTAGGGCTCAACAACAGTAAAAAATATGAAATAGAAGTTTCTGCGGTTGGGTATCAACCAAAGATTATTGGAGATATTGAAGCAGTAAACGGGGTTTTTAATGAGCTGCATATTACATTAGAGGTTAAAGCCGGTAATATGGAGGGCGTTACCGTAACCGCCAGAAGAACTACTGCAAGAATGGAGACTGCTGCTTCAGCCATTCAGTTTCAAAAAAATACGAATACCGTGGCTTCTATTGTTTCAGCTGAAACAATCAGAAGATCTCCGGATAGAAATACGGGTGAAGTGCTAAAACGCACACCAGGAGCCAGCTTACTGGATGGTAAGTTTCTTGTAGTGCGTGGTTTGGCCGACAGGTATAACCAGGCTATGTTAAACGGTATATTGCTAACCAGTACCGAGCCCGATCGTAAAACTTTTTCGTTTGATATTATCCCTTCTTCAATGATTGATAATATCGTTATCAATAAAGCATTTGTTCCGGAAATGCCCGGTGAGTGGGCTGGTGGATTGATACAGGTTAATACCAAAGATATTCCCACAAAAAACTTTTTAAATATACAGGTTGGTACTGGCTTTAACGCACAAGCCATCGGGAAAGATTTTTATAAAGCCAAGGGTGGAAAACTGGATTGGTTAGGCATAGATGATGGTTATCGTAACCTGCCAAAAGGCTATACAACAAAAAACCAGTTTAATATGCTTACCCCGGCTGAAAAAACAGCTATCGGTAAAGAAATGAACAACAACTGGGGAGCAGTGGCAGGCAATGTATCTCCTAACGTAAACTTCCAGGCCAACGGCGGATTTGCTGGTACACTGTTTGGGAAAAAAGTAGGTGGTACGCTTGCCGTAAATTACAACAGAACCAACAGGTGGATACAGATGTTGAACCGTTTTAACTCCCTGTCTGAAGGAGTATTTAGCGCCGACTACAATTATAATGATGATCGGTATAACCAGGAAACAACTTTAGGTGGTTTGGCTAGTTTGTCAATGCAGTTCAATAACAACAATAAGGTTAGTCTTAAATCTATAGTAAACGTAAATACCAATGCTTATACCATCAACCGTCGTGGTGAGAACTTTGTAATGGGTGATCAGGAAGGATATGGCGGTGAAAACACATTTAAGCAGAACACCTTTTTTACAACACAGCTTACCGGTGAGCACAACCTGGCTACACCGCTAAAGTTAAAGTGGTATGGGTCGTTTAACATATTAGATGGCTATAGTCCTGATCAGACAAGATATATGTACTTCCGTTCATCGGGCACTACCAATCCTTATTTACTACAGATAGGTAATACGGTAACACCGGAGAGCGGTAGCCGCCTGTTCCAGTCGCTAAATGATTATATATATACCGCCGGTGGCGACCTTGCCTATAACTTTAATCTTTTTGGCAAAAAGCAAACGGTAAAAGGTGGATATATGTTCCAGGCAAAAGATCGTTTGTTTAATGCCTCTCTTTTTGCAAATTACCTGCCAAGAGATAATGCTACCTTACGCGGTTTACCTATTGACCAGATTTTTGCCCCCGGTAACTTCGGTGATGCATCTAACACCAGTACCCAATTTGCTTTTGGTAGCATTAATAATGAGAACATGAGGTACATGGCCAATACCATCCTTAACGCAGGATTTATACAATTTGATAACCAGTTCTCAGATAAGTTCAGAATGGTATGGGGTGTTCGTGCAGAACATTATGATCAGTTGATTGGTAGTGTAAAAACATGGGACAAACGTCATAACCATACCAAGCAGCTGGACTTCCTGCCTGGATTTAATGCTACTTATAAAATCAATACCAAAACAAATTTGCGTTTGTCGGGCTCTCAAACAGTTATCCGCCCCGAGCTGCGCGAATTGGTTGACCTGACTATTTACGACTTTGAGCTGAACGCGGCAGTATCGGGCGATCCCAAGCTGTTACGCACTAAAGTAACCAACTTAGATTTCCGTTACGAGTTGTACCCACGTTCTGGCGAAGCCATAACTGCTGGTGTATTTTATAAGTACTTTAAAAACCCTATTGAACAGCAGCTGCAACAGGGCGGCGCAATGTTCACTTTTAGAAACCCGGACGAAGCTACTGCTTATGGTGTAGAGCTTGAATTAAGAAAAAAGCTGGATGTGGTAGATGCATTACGCAACTTTACTTTCCAGGCAAACGGAGCGTATATATATAGCAGGGTAAAAGACCAGGCTGGTGAAATCGACAGACCGATGCAGGGCCAGTCTCCGTATCTGATCAACCTGGCTTTAATGTACGACCTTGAAGAAAAAGGCTTCAATACTACGGTGCTATTTAACCAAATCGGGCAAAGGATCTATTACCTTGGAGCATTTGATGCAACGGGTGGTGGTATCCCGGATATATGGGAAGCTCCAAGACCGGTTCTTGACTGGCAGATTAGCCAAAAAATAATAAAGAAGAAAGGAGAAATACGATTGAACGTATCAGACATCCTGAACAAAACATTGTATTTCTACCAAAACGCTGATAGCAAAACCTCTTTTCAAAAAAACACTGACGCCTACCGTTTTACCCGTAAATATGGTACAACGTTCAGTTTATCATTCAACTATTCTCTGTAAAAATTAAAACTATATTAAAACAAAGAAATATGAAAAAGTATATTTTGGGTGTAGCTGCGCTTGCTGTACTGGGTTTCACAGCATGTCGCAAAATAGAAATGGATGGCCAACCCATAATAATTGAAGTTCCGGGGCCAGGCGGTGGTACTGGTGGTACAACCGGAAAAACAGTTACGCTTAAAGGTACTATCACTAAAGACACAACGTTAAGAGCTGCTGATAACAACACAATTTCTGGCTTTGTATATATTGATAATGGCGCCACTATTACTATTGAAAAAGGTACAACTGTAAAAGGTGATTACCTGAGTGGCGAAGCTTCAACATTGATTATTAAAAGGGGTGCCAAAATTATGGCAGCAGGCACCGCGTCTCAGCCTATCATATTTACGTCATCTAATCCTAACCCTGTATCGGGCGATTGGGGAGGTATAGTACTTTTAGGTAAAGCTTCTATCAACTCTAACAATGCCGGTACAGGTACTACTACCAGGTTATACGCTCCGGAAGGTGGATTTAGTAACTCAACTAACGGTGCTGTAGCAGGTTGGGGAGATGCGGTAGCGCCAGCTGCAGTGGACAATGATAACTCAGGTACTTTGCAATATGTTCGCATTGAGTATGCAGGTAATGCTTATTTACCTAACCAGGAAATTAACAGCCTTACAATGGCTGCTGTAGGTAGCGGTACCACTATCGATCACGTTCAGGTATCTTATGCAAAAGATGATGCGTTTGAGTGGTTTGGCGGTACTGTAAACTGTAAATATCTTATTGCTTATAAAACACAGGATGATGACTTTGATACTGATAACGGCTACAGCGGTTCTGTTCAGTTTGGCTTGATCATCCGCGATTCTTCTATTGCCGACGTATCTAAATCAGAAGGTTTTGAAAGTGATAATGATGCACAGGGAACTACATTAACGCCTCAAACAAAGCCCGTATTTAGCAATATCTCCATCTTTGGTCCAAGAGCTAATGCAAACAGTGTAGGTAATAGTAACTATCTGGGTTCTGCTATTCAAATTCGTCGTAACTCATCTTTATCTCTCTATAACTCAGCAATCATTGGCTGGACAAATGGTATCTTAATTGATGCAGGTACAGGCCGTGCTACCGATTTAAATATTGGGTCAGCAGCTGGTAACGACAGTACTTTGCGTTTAAGAGGTAACATTGTTTTTACTTCGAGCTTTGGAACTGCAATGGGGTATACTGTTAATGGTACGCCTACAGGTATGAGCGCTGCTACTTTAAATACCTGGTTCCTGGCTTCTGGCAACAGGGTGGTAACTACAGCACCTGAAGTAAACTTTACCCGTCCGTTTGATTATTCTAATCCAGACTGGACTCCAACGGGTAACTCTCCATTAGTAAGTGCTACAGCACCTTTTGATTTTACAGATGCCCTTATTGCAGCCCGTCCTTTTATTGCTAAAGTGAGCTTTGTAGGTGGTTTAGCAGCCGGTGGTGAATATGCTATCTGGCACAAAGGGTGGACTAAATTCTAATTCCTGATCAACTATATAATTATACTAAAGCGCTTCTTCGGAGGCGCTTTTTGCTTTATGTGGTAAATGATGGTTCCGGAGCCGTCTTGCCTCAATTAATGATTCGTAGCACCATCAATGGTCGATGGCAAAAAAGGATCGTCACCTTGAGCGAAACGCAGTGGAGTCGAAAGGTCTCCCGTTAATGTTATTTAGTGCCACTGAAACACAGATGTTGATATGACCCGACGAAAGCAATTCGATATACAAGTGCCGGAAAGCTGTTATTGTGTATTATAAAAAATAAGTATATTAGCGAAACTGCTTGAAGTGAACTGCTAAAATTTTTTTAGTTCAAATATGGATGCAATAACAACCAGGTCAAAACCGCCGTATTTATTGGGGCTCATCTGCCTTATTCCGCTAGTTGGAGCATTTGCAGGCCTGGGACTTTTATTGTATGGACTTTTAGTATATAAAGATAAATGGCTTTCCATTATTGGGGCAGCCGGTATCTTATGGACAGTGCTTATTTATTCATCTCTTTTTTATGCAGGAACACACGCCTCTGTTTTTAAAAAAGGATTTGAAAATATTTCACAAATGCAGTTAAACAGCTTAGTGAAAGATATCGAATTTTATAAATTATCACATGGGCAATACCCCGACAGGTTGGAGCAACTAAAGGAGGATGATCCGTTGGCGCCCATTAATGACCCATCAAAAGGAATGAATACAAAAGGTATTTCTTACTTTAACTATGAAAAGATGGGTGATAAATATCTATTGTTTTCATCGGGCCAGGATGGAATTCCCAATACCAGGGATGATCTATTTCCCAAAGTGACCATTACTGACAGTACCAAGATTGGTTTAATAAAGCAACATTGATAAGTATACCCCAACCAACAATGGATTATTAAGTTTTGTTTGAGCAATGAACGAATGGTGAAACTTGATGGAAGTAATGCTTGTGTTTTGGAAAATTACAGGTGGGTAACGTAGGTCAGATAGCCAGTGCTCAATTGGATACAGGCTTCGACACAATGATTTGTGAGTGCTCAACTCTTACTCCTCCAGCTCTATTTCAAAATCAAACAATTTTTTAGGCTGAATGCCCAGTCCCTTGGCCAATTCAAGAATAGTTAATACCTGGATATTAACTTGACCCTTTTCAATTTTACTGATCTTACTATGATCAACGCTACATAGTTGAGCCAGCTCTCTGTAACTTAAATTTTTCTTCTTGCGATAAAAGGCCAGCTTGTTCCCTAGTTCTGAAAGAAATTGATCAGCTATATTATCCATCCTGAATTATTTGCCGTAAGGTGTGAATAGTTTAAAAAAATATTGTAGTCTTTATGAGCTACAATTGAATATTTCTTTCTATATTCGTAATAGAAATTATTTTCGCGATTACTTCATAAAAATATTTGAAGCATTCGCTTTGAATCTCGAACTGAAAACTGGTAATTTTTAACGCAACGAGATGATAAGTAGAATAGTTCACGACCTAGGCGTGAGCTCTCTTATCTGTTGCGGGTATACCAGTACCTCAGGGCGGTAAGTTGAGCGCCACGCCTTTTTTGTGCGGGTGCTTTTAAAACCACCTGTTATGAACGCCGTTACTACACCTACAACACAACACCACCCATTTAACGAGGCCCAATGGCTGCGTATTTTATTTCTCATTGCCGATACCGAGAAATGGTTACAGCAATTGCATAAAGATATCTTTTACCAGCTACCACTGAAACAGCATAAAAAGCTGTTGCGTAATAACTGGTGGCTCAGCGCTTCGGTATTAGCGCATATACTCGAGCGACATTATGCGCCTATGGCCCGCCACCCCGGCGCGGGTAAGTTTACCATTGGCGTGGAGCGTATTGTTTCCATTATTAAAGAGGCTTTTGCAGCCACCCCAAAGCCGGTGCAACAAAGCTGCAACTACCAAAGGGTTTGGGATGCGGGGAGCATCGTGGGCTATGATGTTTGTGGGAGTGCTACGCAGGTGGTTACGGTTATCGCTGACGCCGCGGGGCGGATTATTACGGCGTTTCCGGGCATTATTGGGAATGCTATGCATGAGGGGTCGGGCTCGCCTTGATAATGCGGGTGTGCATAAGAGCGGTGGATGGCAAGTGCTTGCAGGCGTCTACCTGTTGCAGTATCCGAAGGTTCGAAGAACACCTTCAGTACTTTGGAAGGAACGAAGGTTTTAAGTGAAGCAGACAGCTGCTATTATTTGCTTTTTCAACCTTTTTCTTGATAAAAAGGTTGAGCCAAAAATCAAGGCTGTGAAAAAATTGGCTAAAAACAATTTTGTAAGCCTAAACCCGCCAAACTCGCCCCGGAGTTACTGATAGTTACTTAGTCTCCACGGGCTCGGACAGTGGCGGCTTTTTAACGGCTTACGCAATTGTTTTCTTAACGCCATTTTTTCAAGGCCGATCCTGCATCCTGCTATAGCTTGAGCTATACTCTTCTATCAGTAACTGCATGAGGTACCTATTTTTGTTCGGTGGTGCGAAGGCGCCAGACGCCGTAAGGCGGAAGAACAAAAATCAGTGCCGGTGCAGTTACTCGCCCCGCCGGGCGTGGAGGCAAAAAACTGCACAACTTGTATTTCGACTAAGATAGAAATACAAGTTGCACGTTAGTGATTTAAGAACTTCAAAGTTGTTTTCGATTTCAGACATGGTTCGTCAGACCCGTCCAACCAATCATCCGGGCGGGCTCACCATGACATTGATATTTAAATCAACCTGACTTTCCTTATCTGCAAAACAATCTCAAATAAAACACCATGAAAAAACACTTTGTCAACCTAAACCGCATTGCGGCAACCCACAAAGGCAATCCACTAAAAGCCTCCCCGTAGGGATACTACAGGAGTTTTTCAACTATGCTCAACCTGCCGAGCATATAACAGCATTTGACGAATTCTGCAGAGCAGCATTGAAAGAAAAGTATTGCTGGCATAGGGGCAGTCCGGCCAACGCGCTATATTATAGCGAACAGCTGGAGCTATTGATAGAAGCGGCCTACCTGCTGTATATAAAGCCGCCTAAGCATCCCGTCCATTTTAAAACGTATGCAACGTCGCTATCAGTAATGAATAAAGAGTATGCAAACCCCTCCCATTTTTTAACCCATTTCTTTAGCCAGGCTTCTCTGAAAAAATGGAAAACATGGCTGCGGGCTTTTACACATGCAGCTATAGCTAAAGGCTCAGCAGCGGATGAAATGAAGGCGGTGGATATTTATGTATTTGTTGAAAGTGTAAAGCAGTTGCTGTGCGCAGCGGCACTGATTGCAGATGCCTGCAACCTGTAATAAAATCCGGTTACAATTATTTAACACGAATGCTGTTGCGAAACAGAACCCCACACCGTTTGAATATAAAAAAGCTGAAATATGAAATTAAAACTTTTACTGGCTGCAATGACTATGTTAACCCTATTAGGTTGTAACAAATCAAACGACCCGAAGAAAACGGGCGACCCTACTGAAGACCTGGTTTGGCTGAAAAAGATAAAAGAAGAGAGGGCTGCAAACTGCGGCTGTATACCTTCTATATGGCAAGCCAAATACGAGGGGAGCACTGTTTATGAAGTGGGTTGTGCCGGGCCGGCATGCTTATGTGCACACTCCTACTATAACGAAGATGGTAAAAACACTCCGGGTTCAGAGGGCGCTAACCGAACGGTCTTCTTGTCAAAAATCAGCGACAGGAAGTTATTGTGGTCCTGCAGTAAATAGGCGGCTTATTAAGTTTATATATATCGTTTAATCAAATAATACACTTTAAAAAATCAACTTATGAAATTACTAGTACTTGTTTCGGCTATTGCATTATGTACCACCATTTCCTGTAAAAAAGAAGTGAAAACAGATGATAAAATAAATACTGTCGAGGTTAAAAAGAACAACCAGCCCTGGCCTGCCAGCAAATTCAGTTCAAACCTTACTTCTGAGAATCGGTTAACCATTTTTTTATACGGTAAGGGTGAAGAGTATATTGCTATTCAATTGAACCAACCCGAGCGCACCGGTACTATAACTGAATTTAATGCTGTCTATCTGAATTTGCTGGGAGGAGATGTGATAATAGACAATCATCTGATTGATATGGATAAACCACATCATTTGGAAATTACTGCGTTTGATGCGAAATCAAAACAGATTGCCGGGAAATTTTCTTTCACCTTAAAAAGAGAGGAAAGGTTTGCGAAAAGTTCTGGTGAGCAAAGCAATGATTTTTCGGGCCACTTTAATATGGAGTATAGTAAACATTAAAGTTTAAGCCTCTCCAATGTCTCGTCCCTACGGGACTCTAACAAACTAGTTCACCAGTGTTGTTACCCATGTAAAGTCCCGAAGGGACAAGATATTGGTAGTAGTAGAGAAAATACATTTACGAACATGAAGCCTCGTAGAGGCGACATATTATCATTCAATCTACAAGTTTAAACAAGTTCATTGAGTATAGTAAACATTGAAGTTGACCTAAGCAATCATAGCTACTTTACTTATCCGGCATATATGCATAAGCCACCTCGAAGTGTTCTTTCTTCAGCTCTGGCAGTAGCTGTCCTATCTCCAGCTCCATTCGCTGCGGTGTAGGTTCGCAAACAGAATACTTGGCCCCGTTATACTCGATGGTATTGCCAATAGGTTTGTCAAATTTTACGGCGATGGTAACATGCTTGGGGTAAGCGAGAACGATCATGGGCAGGTTGTATATTTCTTTCACCAGGAAAAAGAATAATCCTACCCGGTCCTCGCAATCGCTGTAAGGCGATAATAGGGTTTGCTCCGGTGATAATCTTTTTTCGTCTCCATATACTTTGGTGTCTGCATCAAACGCAAATGCATACCGGGTAAAGTGCATCAGGTAATCAACCCCGCTTTTTACATTCAATCCTTTCAATTGTTTTTTTAGCAATGTAATCAGCGACTGATAAGTAGCATTACTAAGTGGTATATTAATAAAGTCCTTATACTCTACGGCCGGGTAGTTATTAAACAGGTTTTTGATTTGTGGGTTGATCTTGATCTTAAAATTATAGTCGGAAGAATTATAGGTAAACTGGAGCTCTTTGTCAATATAATCCGTGTCATTAAAAGTAGGCAACCTGTCTATTTTATACGAGAAGGTTTTATTAAAGGCCGGCAGTATAATTTCTACGGGCTTAAATGGCTCCTTGTCAAAGTTAATATTGCTGCCATAGTCGTGATAGTTAAGGCATACATACTGTTTGCCATCTTTTATACGGTACGGGATATTATAGATATTCTCGTCACACTGAATATAAAATAATAGCCTTCCGTTGTTTTGGCTCAGCATAGTGCCATAGCCAGAATGTACCATAAAATACCACTTGTATAAAGTGTACCTGAGATAATTCTCTGCTTTTGGGCTTATTTGCTCTGCTGTTTTTCTAACGAGTTGGTAAAAAAGCCAGTCATCAGCTTTTTGTGTTTGCCTGTAGTTGGCCAGCATGGTAAATATACTGCTGTAATCTTCCTTTGATGCTTCATTATAAAATTGCTGTATAGACGCGTCGGTAAAGCTCTTTTCATTGAACTCTACAAATTGCTGGTCGTTGAACGTAAACGAAATCTTGTCTCCATAAAAATTAAAAGAAACATTTCTGTCATTAGCCCATGTGTAAAAAGACAGCAAAGCAAGCGATAATATGAGTAGCAACTGTTTCATGAGCAACTATTCTAAAGTTACAAAACATAACAATTATTTAATATTAAATTTTGCTATCTGTTAAAAATTTAACATGGGTGGGCGTCCGGTAATTTGAATCGTAATATCCCTCATGTCTGAATGTTTCTAAAGAATGCCTGTTGCAGGAGAGTAGTTTTGATGAAAACGTTGCAGAGTGAGATCAGTAAGTCTTAATGATCTTCACCCACCTTATTATGGGTTAAAGCATCAGGTGGGCAGGAAATAAGGAAGCAGGTCAGAATTGTACTAGCCGGCCAAGCATTTGTTAAATTAGTAACAAACATCAAACTGTTACCCCTTTCTGCTGTCATAAATGGGATAATAAATTCATTAAAAATTCGTTTTACTACAAATTGACAGATATCAGAATGATGAAGCATGTGTGTGTATTGACTTTTTCTTTGCTGCTGCTTGCCGGAAACTTTTTGTATGGACAGCCTCCCAAAGTGGATAAAACAGCCGAATGGTTTCAGCAGGGATATTATATTTTGAACCCGGCTTTTGGCAGAACCACCACCGAAATAGCATTTGCCCGAAGGTTAAGTGGCAGGGATAGTAGTATCAACCCGCAAAAAACATTTTTAGCAGGGGCTACAGCAAATTATCTCCCGCAAAATAGCCCCGCTGCCCGGCAATTTGACCCGGTAATAAGTATCTTCGACTACAAGACCCGCCAGTTTACCCTGGTTGATTATGGATGGGGACCAGCGTTTTCTACCAACGATAACCGCCTGGCTTACGCATTTCAGCTAACCCCCTTACAAAGGCCGGATAAGCTGTATGCTGAAACATACAAGGGTAATACTATAAAGATCTTTAATAAGTCTACCCGTAAAATTGAGGAAGTAGCCAGGCCGTCTAATAATTACCTGCTGGATCCTTTTTTTGTTGATTCCTTAAAGCTGGTGTATAAAACAGGCGACCGGGTAAACGGGCCATATGGCGGCGCTGTATCTTTTAGCGAAGTAGATTTGGCGAGCAAAAAAACAAGACTGGTGCGCCAGCCAGGCATCAAATACCGTTTATTTGAGTTAATGGGGGAGCCTTACCTCATTCGCAATCAACTGACATATACCGTTTACAGCCCCGCTGATTCAGGTAGTGGTATGGCCAGCGAATACCGGCATTTACTATTGTCAGAGAAAGACACTTTGCAAGATTTTGGCATTCGTAAGTTCACCAACCTGAACTATAAATTTGCTGTGAACGCCAACCAGGAACTCTTATTTTTAGATGATGAGCATTTCATGGCCGAGGATACCAATTATATAGTAAGTTATAAAAAAGAGCGCCTTGTAGAAAGAAGGCCGCTGCCCCCTGATTATTTCCGGGGATATTTAAGCCCGGATGGCCAGTACCTGTTTTATCTTACGCAAAACATGGAGGGATACCTGGTAAATACAAAAGACCTTAGCCGGGTGAAAATGGATATTTCTGCAAAAGACCTGCATGCAGTTGTATGGAGTGCTAATGGAAACAAACTGGCACTTGTTCAGGACCATGAAAGCCTTGCAGGAACTGATAAGTTGACTGTTTTTACAATTCGATAGGTATACAGCTATTTACTTTTTCGTTTGTGAAGGGAAGGCTCAATATCTCCTTTCCATTTTTTGTATTGATCTTCGGTTAACTCCTTCTTAAGCCGGTTGTCACGTTCACTGATCAATGCTTCATTTCTCTTTCTTACACTCTGGAAGTCCTGGCTGGATAGCCCCTGCGCCAGGCCCGAGGCGGGTCTCTGTATATTATTCTTCAGTTTTTGCTGATCCTGGTAAAACTCGCTGAAGATTTCTTCAATATTTTGTTTTTTAGATTTCTCCAGTTTAAAAGCTTCATCCAACGCCTCCACAGCAACGTTTACTTTTGCTTTGATATCTTCGTTTGATGCATTATTTTGAGCACTAAGTGGTGCATAGCCCAAGAGAATAGAAAGCAGTACAACGAATGCTGTTTTGGTTTTCATCCGTAAACTTTTTAAAGGTTTAAATTCTTCCTTATTACGCCCATTTATATACTCATGCAGGGCTGAATATGCAGCTTGATTGCTGCCGGTAGTGTGCTTAAAGTCGGTCATGCCTGGTTTCATATTGAAAGATTCTATACCTATAAGAGGCTAAAATCCCGCAAAAGTTGCAAAGAGGTATTGTCTAGCGGTCTCCGGGAGGCGGGCCATCACCAGGTTTACGACTCCTTCCTTTGTTGATGATCTTCTTCATCAAAGAGTCATAAGCCACCTGCTGCTCGGGGGTACAAATTTTCCTGGTTTGTACCACATGCCTGAAAGAGTTGATTTCCACCTGTTTTTGTAAGCTTGCGATCGAATCGGCCCACTTAATCACAGTAGTATCTACTGTATCCTGCGTTTTAGTCAGATCAAAAAGAATGTTCTTCATATGTATGATCTGGTCCATTTTTGCTTTTGCATCTGACCAGTGGCTTTTTTTCAATTCGTTAAATTTTGCCACCTGCTCATCATTAAAACCTACTTCTTTTCGTAATACAGCTGCAAATCCGTCTTTATTGTCTGGTTTTTTTGCAGGCTTTTTACATAAAAAAAGAAAATAGGCCAATACAGCTATATTGGTCAATAGAAGAAGAAAAATAATAAATACGAGAACTTTGTTATTGGATCGGCTTTGCGTCATTTATTAGGGATTAACATCGTTAACGGCCAGTATATAGTTTTCATTCTGTAAACCATCTGCTACTACTGTGGCAGTTATGTTGGACACCTCGGGCTCCGTATAATTTGAATTCATTACCGTGTATGTATTGGCCATTAATACTACCAAAACACATCCAATCGCCACGGCAGGCCGTGCTATAAAACCAACTGCTTTTGTCCAGAAATTATTTTCTTCCCGGATTCTGGCCATAACCCGGGTGTGCATGTAAGGTCGTGCTTCAGCGCGTCCCACACCATCCAGGCTGTTTAAAATTTCATTTATTTCCAGGTTGGATCTCTTCATCCGTAATTTTTTTTGCCTGCATACCGCAGACGGGTTTTTATAGTCGCCGGGAAATCACCTGCCTGTTGCCAGGCTTTCCCATGTCTTTATATCTTTTTGACGCTATTTTTTCATTTTCCTTGTAAAATAACGCTTTTTATGTCTCTAATATTTTCCTTAAATTATTTTTCGCCCGGTGCAACAACGACTCAATGGCGGAAACTGTTGTTTGCATAATCTCGCTTATTTCTTGGTAGCTCAGTCCCTCCATTTTATTTAAAATAAATGCAATTTTCTGATTTTCAGGTAGTTTGTCTACGGCTTTCATTAAAATGGCTGCATTTTCCTTTTTGTCCAGCACCACTCCGGGATGGTTAAAATCAGGCGGATTTACTTCAACCTGTGCGTCATCACCAAAAATGCTTTTCACAAAACCAAAACGCTTTTTTCTTTTCTTTTTCCGCTCATGATCCAGCGACTTGGTAGTGGCAATGCGATACAACCAGGTGGAGAGTTTAGATTCTCCTTTAAAAGAGCCTATTGACTGGTAAACCTGCACAAATACTTCCTGGGCCAGGTCTTCTGCATCTTCTTCACTTTTCACGATACTGAGGCAGGTATTGTAGACCATGTTCTGATAACTGTCTACAACCTGTTTAAAGGCGGCTTCTTCTCCTCTCTTTAATTGTTCTACCAGTATTTCCTCGCTAACCAAAAGTTTTAGTTTGATACAAAATTCTGGCAGCGATATTACTACATTTTTCCTATACGATTTGTGAAAGCATTTAAAACATTGGTCCTCCGCCCGGTCGGCCACCACCGCCAGGCATTCCGCCGCCGGGAGCACCTCCCCGCCAGTCTCTGCGTTCTTCATTTGCAGCGGGAGAAGCTGCTTTGCCCTTGCCAAAATTTCTTAAGCTATAAGTAAACGTCAGCATGAAATATTGTTGAAGTACCATGCTCCTGGAGTCTTCAATATAGTTGGCGTCGATGGTTCTTGAAATGCTTTGATTTTGTTTCAGCAGGTCAAAAACTGATAACTTAAGTTCGCCGGCCTTATTCTTCAGGAATTTTTTACCTACAGCTGCGTTCCATAACCAATACGATTGGTTAAGGCCCTGGGAAAGACCGCTATAGCTCTGGTTACTTACATCATTTTGAAGGAACCAGCCATTTTTGCTAAGCAGGTTTACAAATACACCAGCCTGCTGATTGATATATTTATTATTTACGTTATTAGCGGTGCTAACGGAGTTATTGAAATTTGCGCTGTAAGAAAGATTGAAATCGACATATTCACTGATATTGCTACCCCAAACGATACCCCCGGTTAATGTTGTAGAAGTAGTCTTGGTTTCCAGGTAGTTGATTAGCCCTGGGCGCTCAGTAAAATTAAATCCGGCGTTAAGGTTCAGGTTCGACTTTACAGCTTTAAGCGGAAAGCTATACACGAAATAAGAATTCAATTGTTTATACCCGTTAAGGTTGATGGGCTTCGAGAACTGTGAACCTCGTTTTACAACAATGCCATCTTGTATAGTAGAGTCTGCCCCGGGAATGTAAGTAGCTGTTGTGATATAGTTATTCGTAAACTGTCCGAAAATATTAGCAAAGAAACTGTTGCCGCTTTTTCGGTTCACGAAGGAATACCTGGCAGATCCGAAATTGGTATAAGACTGTTTCAGGGCAGGATTACCACTGCTTACATTTAAAGTATTGGTAGAAATAGATACCACATCCTGCAACTGGGATATGGAAGGGAAATCGGTTCTTGCGCGGTAAAAAATTCTTACATTACTATTCAATCCTATTTTTTTGGTCCATCTTAAATTGGGAAGGATGGCATTGAAATTTTGTCGTACCTGGGTATTGGTGGGAAATATTCTTTCACTTTCCAGTTTTGAATTCTGTAGATTAACGCCCACGGATAATTGATTATCCCTGTTACGTCCCAGGCGGTAATCCAATTCGGCTGTGTTGGTAGTAATTGTATTGTCAAACTCATTGGAAAATTCCGGTTGAAAAATTGAATATGCATTTCCGTCATGGTCAAATGTGCGCTGATCAGCTTTATTTTTTTGTACTTCATGCTGGTACTCAATTTCAAACTGCCCCTGCTTGCCCACCGGCTCCGAATAGGTAACTCTGCCAGCATACCTTGAGCCGTTGGTATTGTTGTAACGGTATTGGTTCAATAAAGAATCTGATTCTACCGGCTGGTAGTATCTTAATTGATTAAAATTATAGGAATAGCCGTCGTTTTTATTCCATGATGTTTGAAGGCCTAAAGAAAGTGTGCGGCCTCTCTTTGCAAAAGAGTGGCGATACATAATATTGTTGCTGATATTGTATCCATCCCGGTGAGAGCTGGAATTACCTGCTGCATTGTTTACAGAGTCAGACTGGCTGTAGTAAGAATAACTGGAATTGTTGGAGTAGGTATTGTTATTTTGAAAGTTAACGGAAGGGATGATGAAGATGCTGTTATTAGAATCCAGCTTGTACTCCAGCCTTAAGTTAAATCGATGATTGTTATTGTTAGAGTTACTCAGGTACTTATTGCCCGAGTATAAAATAGAGTCCATACGTAGCGTAGTTTCTCTAAAGGTTTCAGACTCATTGGTGTTGTTGGAGTTATTAAAGAAATAGCTGGCAGCTATATCCAGGTTTTTCTTTTTACCCCATTTATCACTAAAATTAATACCCAGGGCATTGGTTTTGCTAATGCCCGGCTGCATACCAACCGTGAAGTTGTTGCCACCACCACCAAAGCCTCCGCCTCCGAAGCCGCCACCACCACCGCCCCGGCCACCGCCACCACCGCCGCTGCTGGTTACACCCAGTAAATCCTGCGAAGCAAAGTTTTGCTGGTTTACATTATTAAAATTACCTACGAACGAAAGCCTTCTGTCACCATTGAAAAAACTAACATTACCTCCGCCCTGGTAACGGCTATCCGTTCCGTAACCTGCATAAATACGTCCAAACTGGCCATTGGTAACCTGGCTCTTGGTAACAATATTGATAGCTTTTACCGCATTACCATCATCAAACCCGGTTAATTGCGCCTGGTCGCTCAAGCGGTCAAATACCTGTATCTTATCAACCACTTCTGAAGGCAGGTTTTTTAAAGCCATAGTAGCGTCCTCTCCAAAAAAATCTTTACCATCTACGGTCACTTTTCTAACCTGCTCACCCTGGGCAGTTACGTTACCGCTTCTGTCAACCGTAATGCCCGGCATTTTCTTAATAAGGTCTTCTACGGTAGCATCAGGATTTACTTTGTATTGACCTGCGCTAAACTGGGTCGTATCCCCTTTCTGGCTTACTGCCGGTGCGCTGGCCACAATTACTACACCTTCCAATGTAGTGGTTTTTTTAGGAATATATACATCATCCAGGTCGAGGGACGGGGTAGAGTCGTTTAAAGCAATGGATCTCAGGAAGGTTTCAAACCCGATAGAGGTAGCTTTTAATACATAGTGGCCTTTGTCTATATTGGTAAAAAGAAAAGTTCCCGAAGAGTCGGATATGGCAGACCGGATACTGCTGCTGTCAGTTGGGTTGAGTAATTGCACGGTGGCGCCTTTTACTACAATGCCTTCTACAGGGTCCATTAAGGTACCTTTAATGGTTTGGGACTGCCCCACAATGCTCAACACCAAGAAAAATGACAAAAAACCGGCTAACTTCATAAAAAATTTTATTAGCCCTTTTGACGCTCAAAACCGGGCAATCCTTCGCTGTTGGTAAGAATTTAGACTTTAGACAGTAGATTACAGACGACAGACCAATCATCCCGCATCTGGCATCCGTTGTCCCGTTTCATTATAAAAAAGCAAAAATTACCAATTAAATGGCTTAGAATATTTATCTTGCGCCACTCAATATTTTTGTTATGGAATATTATAAATTAGTTGCGGTTACAGGTTTACCTGGCCTGTATGAATTGGTAAGCAGCAAAAAGGATGGTGCGATCGTGCGGTCTTTACAGGATAAAACAACCAAATTTGCGTCAACACGTATTCACCAGTTTTCGCATTTGGAAAGTATTGAAATTTATACTACCGGAGAAAATGTAAACCTTGTAGAGGTATTTCAGGCAATGGAAAAAGGCACAGCGGCCTTACCGGATGCCAAAGACGATAAAGCTGTAAAAGCTTATTTCCAGGAAGTGTTCCCTGTTATGGACTTCGACCGTGTTTACAATAGTGATATGAAGAAAATTGTAAAATGGTTCGACATATTGAAGAAGAATGAAGTAGAGCTTAAATTATCAGAAGCAGAACCTGAGGCATCGGCAGAAGATATAGCAGCAGCCGAACAAATGGCAGCTGAGGCTTTAAAAGGAGAAGCAGTAGCTGATGAAGCTGGTGATGAAGAAGCTCCAAAAGCAGCTCCTAAAAAGCCTGCCCGTCCGGCAGGCGGGGCGGCAGCAAAAAAGAAAGCGACTGAAGAAGGCGCTGATGGCGAAGCTCCAAAAGCGGCTCCTAAAAAGGCGGCTGCAAAAAAGAAAGCACCTGCTAAGAAAAAAGCAGAGGAATAATATTTAACACAGCATCTAAATTCAGGGAAGTCCGGAAGTCGGCAGGTTAATGCATTTAAGCAATTGATCTTCCGGTCTCGCGGACTTTCCGACTTACAGACTTAACCATCGAAAACTTATGACCGCAGATATTCAACCTACCCCAAGGCAATTATTACCTGCTGATTTCCAGGTAACGGACTGGCTAACGCTGGAACCCTATTTTAAGGAGTTGTTAGAGCGTAATATCAGCTCATTGCAAGAGTTAGAGCAATGGCTAAAAGATCTTAGTGAGCTGGAAGCTGTTATTAGTGAAGATGCCTGCTGGCGGCAAATAAAGATGACCTGCGATACCGAGAATCCGCAACTGGCCGAATCATTCAATTATTTTATGATGGAAATTCAGCCAAAGATTCAACCTTACTCCGATTTGTTGAACAGGAAGCTGGTGGAAAATCCTTTCACACAGGAATTAAAAGAGCCTGCTTATTTTACGTATTTAAGAAATGTAAAGAAGAGTATAGATCTCTTCAGGGAAGAAAATATTCCCCTGCAATCGGAGCTGGCAGTAGAAGCGCAGCAATTTGGTGTTATTAGTGGCAAAATGAGCATTGAGGTTGGAGGAAAAGAATATACACTGCAACAGGCAGCTAAATTTCTGGAGGATCCGGATCGAAATGTAAGGGAAGAAGTGTACCGCAAAATTGCCGAAAGGCGGTTGCAGGATAAAGATACTTTGAATGCATTGTATGATGGCCTTTTAAAAAAGAGAAACCAGGTGGCGCTAAACGCCGGCTATGAAAATTACCGGGACTATCGTTTTGCAGAACTGGGCCGGTTTGATTACACCAAAGAAGATTCCTTCCAATTCCAGGATGCGGTAAAGCAATATGTGTTGCCTATTGTTGACGAGATCTATAAAAAGAAACAAGCGAAGCTGGGCCTGGATAGCTTACGCCCCTGGGATACAGATGCTGAGCCTGTAGGCATAGAGCCGCTGAAGCCTTTTAAAACCGGCGGTGACCTGCTACAAAAAACAGTAACCTGCTTTGAGGCGCTGAACCCGTTTTTTGCCGCCTGCCTGGAAAAGATGAGCCAGCTAAAACGCTTCGACCTGGAAAGCCGGAAAGGAAAAGCCCCGGGAGGCTATAACTGCCCGCTGGCTGAAACCGGTGCTCCTTTTATTTTTATGAACGCCGCAGGTACATTGAATGATGTAATTACCATGGTACACGAAGGTGGGCATGCTATTCACTCGTTTTTGTCGCACCCTTTATCTTTAACCGGGTTTAAAGAATATCCCACTGAATTTGCTGAAGTAGCCAGCATGAGTATGGAGTTGTTCAGCATGAACGAATGGGGCGTATTCTTTGAGAAAGAAGAGGAGCTGAGAAGAGCGAAAGAGCTGCAGTTAGAAAGGGTATTAACCATTTTCCCCTGGATCGCTACTATCGATAAGTTTCAGCATTGGGTATATGAAAATCCCAGCCACACACATGAAGAGCGTTTGCAGAACTGGCAAAGAATACTAACAGAGTTCACGCCTGCATCGCTTGACGTTACCGGCTTGGAGGCATATCGTAATTATAGCTGGCAACGCCAGTTGCATTTATTTGAAGTGCCTTTTTATTATATTGAATATGGTATTGCCCAATTAGGTGCTATCGGCCTGTGGCAACAATTTCAAAAAGATAAGGAGCAGGCTTTAAATAATTATACTAATGCATTAAGCCTGGGCGGTACCCGTACTTTACCTCAATTGTTTGAAGCAGCCGGTTTGAAATTTGATCTGTCGCCTGCGCATATTAAAGGCCTGATGGAATTTGTAAAAGAAGAGATGGATAAAGTGTAATGAGCCCTGATATAAATTACTATAAACCTCATGGATTTGCCGTGAGGTTTTTTTTATTCTCAATAGCGTAACGTTTTTGAACTGTTGCCATGATAGAGCGCGTGCGATTATACACCGCTTGCGTTACGGTAGCCCCATGTTAACCACGTATATTAAAAGTAATAGGTTGTTTGCGGTAGGCTTTCACAGGTTTTCCATACCTGCTGGCCGGAATCCATTTAGGTGATTTTTTTAGAATACGCAAAACTTCCTCCTCGGCTCCGTAACCAATTTTGGTTAACGGTTTCATGCCGGAGAGTGTGCCGTCTTTTTCAACAACAAACTGAATAATTACCGTACCCTGACCTCCCGTTGCTCCGTTTCTAATAGGTACCATCCCGTCCAGGTTTCTTTCAAGATAAGTGCGCCAGCCACCGTTCTGGGGCGGAAATTTTGCATCTCTGTCTTCCCTGGTAAAAACGCTGTCAACCGACTCAACCGAGCCGTCTTTTTTATATTCTGTCCAGGTGCCGTTACTGCCCACAAAAGCAATCTCTCTTAATTTGTTGCCAAGTGAATCATAATCTGTATCTCTCATGGTATTATTGATGCTATCTGTTTCCACCGAATTATATAGCCACCGGTTGCGGACGTACCGCTTTTCTACTCCGAAAAGTAAATGATCTTCTTTATAGTACCCGGAGTCGGTCATATTGCCCGTGCTATCCCATTTTATCATAAGACCATTCAGCCTGTTGTTTTCAAAATGAGTTTTCTCTTCAACCTTTCTATTAGGGTGATATAATACGCGGTCGCCATGCAAAATTTCTAATGTAGAATCTTTGAATTGTTCCAGCCACAGCAGGTGATTATCGATTAGCCTGTAGTATTGAACCAGGTAAGCAGTGTCCAGTGTTCGTCCTTTTCCCACTATCACTGCTTTTTCTTTAGGAACGCTTTCCATCTTAGCGTTCAGGTAGTAGGTATACACCCTGTTTTGAGCTACACCTTTTGTGCCCGCAGTTATTAATAAAAAGGTGAGGATTACTAATGGGTATAAAAATTTTTTTCTCATCGATTAACAGTTATGGGCTTAAAATTAGCAAATATCTTAGTGATCAGTTGGTGAAGCGGGTCCATAGTTTTCCGGTAACCCAACTACGTCTAGATCTGCGGCTTTTGATTTTGTTTTTCCAGCAGCTCGTTAATGGTTTTTCGCATCCAGTAAAATAGCTGGCGGGGCGAGCTTACCGTATGAAAATACACTTTACCTTCTCCATCGATAATAGCATGCGTGGGGTAAGCGCTTATGCCATACCTATGGGCTGCAGTCTGCCCATCGGCTACCAGCTGGTAGTTGAAGGGCGACAATTTTATAAATTCCCTGATGGCAGAGCGGTCATCGAGTGATATGCCTATAAACTTCACATTGGCCGAATCTTTATATTCTTTTACGAGCTCGTTCAGCTCCGGCATTTCCATGCGGCAGGGTTTGCAGTTAATAAACCAATAGTTGAGCACCAGCACTTTTCCTTTCAGATCTTTCGACCTGAGCTTGTTGCCGTTAATATCAACCTCGTTTATGTTAAACTCCTGGCCGGTTTTAAAAAAGCCGCTTTCTTTAGGCTTGGGATCTTTAGATACGATACTGCCATAATAGGCTTCACTAAATCTAAAAACAAGGAATTTGTTGGAGCTTACTTTGTCCTGCCTGAAAGCATACCGGCCATTGTAAACCAGAGCCTGCCATATATTAGGGTCTATTACGGCTCCGTTATCCATTATTACGATATCGTTTTCCGTCAATCTTCTTTTTGCAGAAGTATTGTCAAACTCATGCAGTTTTTCACTACCGCCATTGGTGTTAAACCGGTATTTAACCAGGTAGGTGGGCATCCCCTCGTAGTACATGGCCGAATCGGTAGTTCGGCTCAAACTATCCCATTTCAGGGAGAGACCATGCAATGCATTGTTTTTATAATACGCGCTTTCCGATTTTTTGCGATTAGGGTAATAGGCAACATGATAGCCATCCAGGATATTTAAGGTAGAGTCTTTAAATGTTTCCAATAAAATCAACCGGTTATCAGTAAGTGTATAAAACTGTACTACAAAACTGGTGTCTCTTTTGGAGCCCTTCCCGATAATTGACGCCTGTTCCCTGGGAACAAATTCCATTTTGTCATTCAGGTAATAGGTATATATTTTATTTTGGGAAAAGCTGTTAAAACAAAAAAGAAACAGTATTGCTGTTACAACGGCAGGTTTGAAAATGGCAGTTTTTCTTCGCATTGGTTAAAATAATATGAATAAAAATACTAAAATAGGATCTAATAATTCCCGGCGTAAAATTTGCTGTTTTTTTTAAACCTTTTAAAATACTCTTTGTTGTAAACTAAATCTTAAACTACTTAAAATCAAATTATGAAGAAAATACTATCGTTATCATTTGTAGTGGCTGCCATTACTTTTGTATCCTGCAATTCTGCCCCTAAAGCTGATGAAGCAAAAACTGAAGATCAGCAGGAAGTAGCAGCAGCTGAAGGTGCATCTTATAAAGTTGACACCACGCAAACCATACAATTTATTGGTACCAAACCTGTTGGCCAGCACCAGGGTACTTTTAACATCAAAGAAGGTGAATTTTTTGTAAAAAATGATGCTTTGGTAACGGGTGGTAAACTGGTATTTGATATTAATAGTCTACAGGTAACCGACCAGGATACTTCAGGGGCTTATAAGTTAAAAGGACATTTGTTATCTCCTGATTTCTTTGATGCAGCCAATAACGGAACTGCTACTTTTGAAATTACCAGTGTTGAACCTTATACACCGGATAGTACTAATAAGATCGTTTTAGACGGAGCTACTAACACTGTAAAGGGTAACCTTACTTTGAAAGGCGTTACTAAAAATGTAACTTTCCCTGCAGCTATCACAGTAACACCGGCTACAGTTACAGCGAGGGCTAATTTCAATGTAAACCGTACAGACTGGGGCCTGGTTTACGGAAATGATCAGTCTTTGGGCGATAAATTCATCAGGCCCGAAGTGAATATTAGCTTTTCTATTACTGCTAATAAATAATTGCTTTACAGGGTTATACTAAATTGCAGCTTTTTACGTTTGTAATTGGCAGGTTATTTGCAAAATTGTAAAGCGTTATTAATAAAATTTATACAATGAAGAAGTTTTTACTGTTAACATTAGGTTTAATAGCTGTTGTGCTGGTTAATGCGCAGGATAAAGCTGCCCCCAAAAGTCCGCCTGCTACGGTTAAGACTGAATTAAGCAATGGCACAGTGGTTACTGTTAATTATAGTCAACCGTCTGTAAAAGGACGAACCATTGGTAAAGACCTGGAACCTTTACCCGGACAGGTTTGGCGCACAGGCGCTAATAAAGCTACCGTATTTGAAGTAAGCAAAGATGTAACCGTAGAAGGCAAGCCTTTACCCGCCGGAAAATATGCGCTTTTTACTTTGGTTGATGGAGACTACTGGACCGTTATATTTAATAAAAAATGGGATCAGTTTGGTGCCTTTAAGTATAAAGAAGCTGACGATGCTTTGAGAATTACTGTTAAATCGGAGAAAGCTCCTGCTTTTTCTGAACAATTAAACATTACTGCAGGCAAAGATGGTGTGGTTACGCTCTTATGGGGCGATAATAAAGTAAACTTTACCGTTAAGTAAGAAACTCAATAAACAATAATAAAGAGCCCAGGGTACGAGTCCTGGGCTTTTTGTTTATATATCTGATAATTTAAAAATTTCGTTTACTCTTATTCCTCTATCTGTTTGTTTTAGGGTACAGCATTCGTTTACAGGATCATGCTCAAAAAACAGGATATATTCATTATCAAGCGCCTCTTGAAGAAAGCTTTCTTTTTCCGTCATGGTGATGAGCGGCCGCGTATCGTAAGCCATTACATACGGCAGGGGCAGGTGTCCCAGGGAAGGCAGCAGATCGGCCATATAAACGATGGTTCTTCCTTTATAGCTGAGCTGTGGCAACATCATAGCATCGGTATGTCCATCTGCAAAACGTACCTGCATATGTGCAGAAAAAGCCGCAGTATCCAGCGAAGCTTTATTACTGATGCGGTTGCCAATCATCTGTAATTGACCGCTTTGCTGTATGGGTAAAATATTTTCTTTTAAAAAAGATGCTTTTTCTCTGGGATTAGGCTCGGTTGCCCACTTCCAGTGATCGCTATTGCTCCAGTATACTGCGTTCTTAAAAGCAGGCACTAACTGCCCACCCGATTGTTTAATGGCGCCGCCACAATGATCAAAATGGAGGTGTGTTAAAAATACGTCGGTAATATCATCCCGGTGAAAGCCCAATGCAGCCAGGCTTTTATCCAGGTTGTCATCGCCGTGCAAATAATAATACCCGAAAAATTTCTCACTTTGCTTATCACCCATACCGGTATCTACCAATATCAGGCGGTTATCATCTTCAATCAATAAAGAACGTAAAGCCCAGCTGCACATATTGTTTTCATCAGCAGGGTTAAGCTCGTTCCAGATGCTTTTGGGCACTACGCCAAACATCGCGCCGCCATCTAATTTAAAATGACCGTGGTTAACAGAATAAAGGTTCATGACGCTAAATGATTTTGTTTTTCTTTGTGCAAAGCAGCGTATAACCAAAAGAAGCCAATAGCGAAAAATACGATCAGCGATAATACTGAATTCTTCATACTTCCTGTAACTTCTTCAATACGCCCGAATGTGAAAATGCCGATTACGATAGCGAGTTTTTCGGTAAAGTCGTAATAGCTGAAAAATGATGCCGTATCCTTTGTGGGCGGCATGAGCTTGGCATAGGTAGACCGGCTAAGCGCTTGTATACCACCCATTACCAAACCAACCAATACTGCCAGCCCGTAAAACAGGTACTCTGCATTGAAACCACCTTCGGCCAGCACAGCTGTGTAATAAGCAAGTACGCATATTGCAATCCAGAAGATGATCACAGCTAATAACACTTTCAGGTTGCCAAACATGGCCGATAGCCTCGACATGCCCCAGGCTCCTAATATAGCTACCACCTGAATGATCACCACTGTTATGATCAGGTTGGTATCGGGCAGCTTGAGCAATTTACTACCAAATATAGTAGCAGCCAGCATAACGGTTTGTACCCCCATACTGTAAAAAAAGAAACCGCGTAAAAACCGTTTTAAAACAGGCATTTTTTTTATTTCAGCATACACTTTTCGTATTTCACCAAATCCTTCTTTTATCACATTGCCTTTTTTCTCGGGCTTTGAATCAGATTCAGGTAAGCGCGAAAAACTAATCTGTGCAAACAAAAACCACCAGATACCTACCAGCAAAAAGGTAAGTCTTGTAGCCAGGCCCTGGTCAGACATGATCAATATTAGTGCAAAGCCAACGATCTGCATAATTACACTCCCTATATAGCCAAAAGAGTAGCCGCGGGCGCTCACCCTGTCCCGGTCCTGTGGCGCGGCAATCTCTGGTAAATAAGCATTGTAAAATACCAGGCTGCCTACATAACCCATAGCGGCCAGCATAAAAGCAAACACGCCCAGGCCAAGAGTGTCGGCTTTAAAAAAGAACAAAGCACTGCAACCCAATGCACCCATATAGCAAAAGAAGCGCATGAAATTTTTCTTGTTGCCCCTGGTGTCGGCAATAGAGGTAAGTATGGGATATAGTAAAGCTATAAGCAGATAGGCCACCGCCAGTACATAGTCGTATAGTGAAGAGTTGACAAATTCCCGGCCCAGGAAGTTCACTTTGTGGTCGGCCCTGTTGCTGGTTACCGCCAGGAAGTAGATGGGGAAGAAGGTGGTTGTAATTACCAGGTTGTACACGCTATTGGCCCAGTCGTACATGGCCCAACCATTAATTACTTTTTTTGAAGCAGTTTGTTGCGTCATATAAAATTTAATTGTTTCAAAGATAGAATCTCCGTTTTATATTAATTTTAAAAATGACTGGAACGCCTATTTGTTTTTACCGCCAGGGAGTGGTGTTGCTCTTAAGGATACCCCCTCGTTTCGAACCTTTGATTGGTATAATTTATTCTTCAGTGTTACAAGATAATATGCGCGAAATAGCGGCGCTATTACCTGCTTCTTTTAAGCGATAGATGGTTTTTGAAAGGTCACCGATGGCATTGGCATCTAATTGCACCCCCGAATCACTTTCTATTTTTTTAATCAATTGATTATTGGAAAAATAGTAGCGGTTCTGATAACTGGTCTCATCGGGATTGGCGGCTCCGCCGTAAGTATTGTTTTGGTAAATAAATACCAGCTGATGCTTATCAAAATAATACTCCTCTTTCCAGGATCCGTGGTCTTCACCACCGGCATTCAGCATTTTCACCAGTTCATTATTCCTGTAAAAATAAGTAAGCGTACCGCCCATCGGAGGGGCTTCGCAGGTGGTATCGGCTTCCCATTCAAATGACTTTTGAGTAAGCTGCTCCTTATTTATATTAGCATATACTTCTTTAATATGCTTAATAATTGAGGTGGTGTCTGATACCGGTGTACTTACGATAATCGAGGTATCTGTTGTAACTGTTTCCGGTTGCTTGGGCGTAGAGGTACAGCCAGGGATCACAGCCACCAAAACAAGAACGGGTAATATTTTCATATACGGTGTATTAAGGGCAGTGTAAGGGTTTTGAGGGAAGAAGGTTTTACCCGATAACTCCCCGCGATAAGAGTATTAGCAATATAATACCGACGATAATGCGATACCAGCCGAAGATCTTAAATCCATATTTCTTCAGGTAATTAATGAAAAATTTAATCGCCAGGATCGCCACAATAAAAGCTACGATATTGCCTACGGCAAAGGCGATCATATTGTCCGAAGACTGGGTGATCAGCTCATATCCTTTGTGTTCAACACCGCCGATATCCCATTTTTTAAGAAACAATGAGTAAAGGGTTGCTGCAGCCATGGTAGGCACTGCCAGGAAAAAAGAAAACTCAGCGGCGGCACTGCGGCTTAAGCCTTGTTGCATACCACCAATAATAGAAGCGGCGCTGCGGCTTACACCGGGTATCATTGCAATACACTGCCACAGACCTGTTAAAAATGACTTGCCATAAGTAATTTCCTTTTCCGAATGAATTTTAGGATTCTTAAACGCCTTATCTATAAATAATAGGATCACGCCGCCAACCAATAAAGAAATAGCTACTGTAGTAGGGCTTTCCAATAGCTCATCTATTTTATCAGAAAATAAAAAACCCAGTAGTAAAGCAGGTATAACGCCTACCAGAAGTTTGAAGTAGAACTTCAGCTTGCCGGTTTTAATAGGGTCGATAAACTTTTTCCAGTACAACACTACAACCGCCAAAATAGCTCCCAGCTGTATTGCTACCTCAAACAGTTTGGTGAATTCTTCCTTCTCAATGCCCATAAATGAGCTGGCAATGATCATATGCCCGGTGGATGAAACGGGGAGATATTCGGTAATTCCTTCTACAATGGCGATAATAATAGCTTCAATCAGATTCATAAGTATGGGTTCGTACTATATAAAAAAAGGCGATACTGCTGCATCGCCTGTATATATTTTAAGATCAGGATCTATTTTGATTTTTTGAAAATGGCATAGCATTCTATAGCGAGGCCTATAAATATCAATATAGGCGCAATAGTAATACGTGTAGTACTGTACACTTCTTCAGGTTTAAATTCAGCAGGATTTTCGCTTCTGCCGCCCGCCATTAAAAACATACCTAAAGCAATAACCACCACACCCAGCAACATCCATATATAATTGCTTTTGTCGAAGAGAGCAGGACTGCTTGAATATGTAGTAACCGTATTTTCAGACATATAAAATATTTAGAACTGCAATATTAGTATTGTTTTTTCAAAATAACCGTTAATAAAGGTCATCCAGCTTTTTCTTCAGGTATTTCAAAACACTGGTGTGCGTGCTCACCAGGGTAATGAGAATGCCCAGGATCAGCATACATGCAAACAGGAGGCCTAATTGGGCATTGTCCTGGATGGTGTTAAGGTAAGGTACCCTGTTGATCAAAACACGTATTAACGCGTAAACAGCTACAATTGCTATTACACCGCTGATTGCTCCATTGATAATGGCCCTTATATCAAGAGGTTTGGCGATGAACCACCGGGTAGCACCCACCATTTGCATGGTCTTGATAATGAACCTGTTACTAAACATGGCAAGTCTGATAGTGTTGTCGATGAGAACAATAGCAGCTAACAGTAATAGAATTGAAACACCGAGTAGTATCCAGTTTAAAACACTTATTTTGCTATCTAAACCTCCCACCAAAAGCTCCGGATAAGTGACTTCCGTAACATAAGTTTGTTTTTCCAGGTCAAGCCGGATATTTTTAAGCGTATCGGCGTTCAAATACTCCGATTTGAGCTTAAAATCAATGCTTTGTGGCAGTGGGTTTTCGGTTAAAATACCTTCCCAGCTCTCATTGCCATCGGCCAGGTATTTGGCTTTAGCCATTTGCTTCGTAGTAAATACGTACTCTTTAATATAAGGCCTGGATGCGATGTACTGAACCAAAGCAGTACTGTCGGAAGCTGCCAAAGGCTCCCGCAGGTAAACATTTACCTCTACTTCTTCCTTAAAATGCTGCCCTAAAGTGCGGGTGTTAATCACCAGCCAGCCAATGACACCCAGCAAGAAAAGCACCAGGGTTACGCCCAGTATACTCATGAAATAAGATGCTTTTCCCCTTTTTACTGCTCTTGTTTTGCCCGCCATAAATTATTTAAGTTCAATGTTCGAATGTTTGGGATTTAAGGTTTAGTTCAAATGTTAATTGAAAGCCGGTGAAGCGAACCTTTAAACATCAGACCTGCCCGTCCGGTCAGGCGGGCTTTTAACTTTAAATTTTACCGTCTCGCAAATTTAGTGTATCCGGTCTACAATGCTTAAATTTGCGCCTTTTAATGCGTAGGCTTATAAAGGCTATCCTGCAAAGACATTAAGGATAACCGTATTTCTGAGTTTGTGCATGCGGCATCATCAAAACAATAGTACTACATGGACTATAATTTTAACTCGATCGAGAAAAAGTGGCAACAACAGTGGAAGGACAGCCAGGTTTATAAGGTAAGCAACGACAGCGAAAAGCCTAAATATTATGTACTGGATATGTTTCCTTATCCAAGTGGTGCTGGTCTCCATGTGGGTCACCCCCTGGGTTATATTGCCAGCGATATTTATGCACGTTACAAGCGCCTGAAAGGATTTAATGTACTACATCCCATGGGTTACGATGCTTTTGGGTTGCCTGCTGAGCAATACGCGATTGAGCATGGCGTGCATCCTGCGGTATCAACCGATAAAAATATAGCTACTTTCCGCCAGCAACTGGATAATATTGGTTTTTGTTACGACTGGAGCCGGGAAGTACGCACCAGCGACGCGCGGTATTATAAATGGACCCAATGGATATTTTTACAGCTGTTTAAAAGCTGGTTTAATCGCAAAACGCAAAAAGCAGAAAGCATTGATGAGCTTGTAAAAATATTTGAAGCAGAAGGAAACCGGCATCATCCTTTTCCTAATGAAAAATACCAGGTAGCTAATTTCGGGCTGCATGTATTTAACGCGGCAGACTGGAAATCGTTTGATGAAACTACCCGCCAGCATATTTTAATGGAATACCGCCTGGCTTACTGTGGCTATGGCGAAGTGAACTGGTGTGAAGCGCTGGGAACTGTTTTGGCTAATGATGAAGTAGTGAACGGCGTAAGCGAGCGCGGCGGCCATCCGGTTGTAAAAAAGAAACTACGTCAATGGTACCTGCGTATTACTGAATATGCAGATCGCCTGTTGCAAGGCTTGCAAACGGTAGACTTCAGTGAAGCCATGAAGGAAATGCAGACCAATTGGATTGGAAAGAGCTCAGGCGCTGAGATCGAGTTCCAGATCGCCAATCATAAGGCTAATGTGGTTGTATACACTACCCGACCTGATACTATTATGGGTGTAGACTTTATGGTAATTGCCCCGGAGCATGAGCTGGTAAGGCAGATCACTACCGAAGAACAGCAGAAAGAAGTAGATGAGTATATCGATTATGTGAACAGCAGAAGCGAGCGTGAACGTATGGCCGAAAAGCGCATCACGGGTGCTTTTACCGGTGCTTATGCGGTAAATCCTTTTGATGAAACCAAACATATTCCTATCTGGATCAGCGAATATGTTTTAGCAGGATATGGAACCGGAGCTATTATGGCCGTGCCATGCGGAGATGAGCGTGATTATAGATTTGCCCAGCAGTTCAAGATACCTGTTACCAATATTATTGGTGAACATTTTAACGGGGAGGACGCGAATGCTACCAAAGATGCAGTTTTAAGTAACTCTGGCTTCCTGAACGGTGTGCCTATGCGTGAAGCGATGGAGTTGGTGATCAATGAAATTGAGAAACGCGGCATAGGTAAACGTAAGGTGAATTACAGGATGCGTGATGCCGCTTTTAGCCGTCAGCGCTATTGGGGTGAACCATTCCCTGTAAAATGGATCAACGGGGTGGCCTATGCTTTGGACGAAAGCGAGCTACCTTTAACCCTGCCGGAAGTAGACTCTTATAGTCCTGGCCCTGAAGGAGAAGGTCCTTTGGCCAATATTGCTGAGTGGACATCGCAGCACCTCGAAACGAACACCATGCCGGGCTATGCCGGTTCGTCCTGGTATTTCCTGCGTTATATGGATCCGCAGAACGACCAGGAATTTGCAGGGCGTAAAGCTACTGACTATTGGAACCAGGTTGATTTATATATTGGTGGTACCGAGCATGCCGTAGGTCATTTGTTGTATAGCCGCCTGTGGACAAAAGCCCTGTACGACCTGGGCCATATCGGATTTGATGAGCCCTTTAAAAGGCTGGTGAACCAGGGTATGATACAAGGTAGCAGCCGGTTTGTATACAGAATGCAGGCTATCGCAACCAAAGAAACCACGGGAGAGAAAACAGAGTTCCAGTTGATCTTAAGTAGTAATTATGCTACGAAGCTAACTGATGAGCTCAATGAAGCCGATTCGGATTTCAAGCATCATGCGGCTATCAATAAATTAGTTCATGAAAAGCTACAGGACAAAGAGTACATCATTAATTTCTCTCCGATTGTGAAGTTGCATGTTGACGTAAACATCGTTGACGGTTTTGAGTTGGATATAGAAAAATTCAAGCAATGGCGTAACGGAGAGTATGCTAATGCTGAGTTTGTACTGGAAGATGGTAAATACATCTGCGGAGCGGAAGTAGAAAAAATGTCCAAATCCAAGTTCAATACTGTTAACCCCGATGACCTGGTAAATAAGTATGGTGCAGACACGTTCCGCATGTACGAAATGTTTTTAGGACCTGTAGAAATGAGCAAGCCCTGGGATACCAAGGGTATTGAGGGTGTGCACCGTTTCCTTAAAAAACTATGGCGTTTATTTTATAAAGAAACGAATACCGGCGAATCAGTATGGCAGGTAACCACCGATGCAGCGTCGGATGCTGAGCAAAAGGTGTTACACCGCGCTATTAAAAAGATTGAAGATGATACCGAACGTTTCAGCTTTAATACCGGCGTGAGCGGCTTTATGATACTGGTGAATGAGTTAACCGATCTTAAATGCCACAAGCAGGAGATATTACAATCCTTGCTGATCATGCTGGCGCCTTATGCCCCACATATTGCAGAAGAGTTGTGGCATACTTTAGGACATACCACATCGGTGATCAATGCAGCTTACCCTAAACTGGAAGAAAAATACCTGGTAGAAACCAGTAAAGAATACCCCGTTTCCATCAATGGTAAAATGCGTACTACCATGGTTATAGCCTTAACTGCAGAGCAGGCGGAAGTAGAACAATTAGTATTGGGTAACGAGGTGGTTCAAAAATGGGTAGAAGGTAAAACACCTAAAAAGATCATCTATATCAAAAATAAAATGGTTAATATAGTTGTATAACTGTGTTAATCTTCAACATGCTTTATTAAATCTCCGTTACAGACGGAGATTTTTTTATACTGTTAATTTACAATTATAGTAAACGGTACACGTCTGTAGGTTTCCTTACCTTGAAAGTTATTAATGGTATAACTTATGGTAAGTGTATTGGGATTATCCATTTGGTACCGCAATACAACATTTATTTTGTTCAATGCAGCGTTTTCATGCTCCTCTACTTTTTCAATATAAGTAGAGTCGGATTGTATTTCGTAGGAGCCGCTAAGGGTTTTCACAAATCCAAGCGGTGTTAGTCTTACATTGGTAACATCGCCGCCGGTGCCAAATATCTTTAAAAAGCCAGTAGGCCGGTTATTGATCTGCATCTCCCAGATGCCCGCCAGATCTTTTGTTTTGGGTTTGGGGTCGGAGGAAAAGGACGAAAGGAAAAAAGTAGCAGCAAATAGCGCTACAGCTATTGGTGTTGTAATTTTTCTCATAATTATGGAGTGAGTCAGGTTTCAATATACAACATATTCCGTCACAGCTAGAATGCAGTTACACCTTTAAGAAGTAATGAAGGCTGGCTCCCCTAAATTATTTATCGTTTTTCACTGGATATTTTATTGTAATTTAGGAATAGTTTTTGTGTCAATGTATTTTACGAAAGCTCTGAACCCTGTCCGCCATATGATAGGTTATTATAATTTTGAAAGCCATTTATTTTAGGGTGTTTGGGATATTGGGCGATATAATTGCTGGCTTGAGCGATAAACAAGGTTATTACGGCTATATTTTAAAATCTGTAAAAGACTTGCTTATAATTTCGCACTCATAAATTTTCAAACCAAAATTTCAATAATTAAAAATACAATTATGTCAATCAACATCGTAGATCTTGTTAAGAACTATGTTTCACCGGATCTGATCTCTAGGGCCAGCACATTGCTTGGTGAAAGTGACAGCGGTATTTCAAAAGCGCTTTCTGGTTTAATACCTTCAATTTTAGGCGGTGTAGTGGCAAAAGGAACACAGTCGGAAGCCGATGCCGGACAATTGCTCAATGCAGCAAAAGAAGCGAACAGCTCGGGTTTACTAGGTAATCTTAGCTCCTTTTTCGGTAATGCCGATTTACAGGCACAGGGAACCAGCTGGTTTAATAAGATCTTTGGTGGACAATCGAATACAATTATTGATACTATATCCAATTTTGCCGGAGTAAAGTCGTCATCATCCAACTCATTAATTAGTATGGTTACGCCATTAATTATGGGTTTATTGGGAAAACACGCAACTGAAAGCAACCAGGATGTCAGTAGCTTTTCGGGTTTTTTAAATACTCAAAAATCTAATATTTTAAGTGCATTGCCTTCGGGATTAGGATCACTGGCATCTACACTTGGCCTGGGGTCATTGGGAAGTACTGCCCGTGAAGCGGTAGAAAATGTAGAGCAGGCTTCTACAGCTACTTATAATTATGCAGAGCAACAGGCAGAAAGAGCCGGTGGTGGAATGAAATGGCTGCTCCCGCTTTTGTTATTGGCAGCACTTGCATTTTTACTGTGGTGGTTAATGGGTAAAGGTTGTAAGCAAGGAGAGGGCACTACTGGTTCTGATACTGTTGCAACGGCTCCATTAGATACGGCGGCTGCATCAGCACCTGCTACAACAGCCAGCGGCACATTAGATACGGCTAGCGGCAATTACATTTACAATGTTGGTGCCGATACTGAGATTAAACTGGCAGACGGTACCACCTTAAAAGTAGGGGAAAACAGTACCGAAGCGCGGTTGTACCATATGCTTAACGATGCCGTATTTACGGTTGATACGGTGAATAAATCCGCCAACTGGGTAGTGTTAGATCGTGTGTATTTCGAAACCGGCAAGTCGGTTTTAACTGCCGAATCAGCTGCGCAAATATTAAATATAGCGTCCATCCTTAAAAACTTCCCTAAAGCAGCAATTAAATTGGGTGGCTATACTGACAATACAGGCGATGCTGCTATCAACAAAAAAGTATCTGCAGAGCGCGCTAAAATTGTTTCCCAGGAAATGGTAAAAGCGGGTGCTGATGCCAAACAGGTAGTGGAAGCAGAAGGTTATGGTCCTGAGTTCCCTGTTTGCGAAGCGAATGACACTCCTGAATGTAAGGCACAAAACAGAAGAGTTGACCTGAAAGTAGCGGTGAAATAAAAGGCTATACTACTAACCCATAAATGGAGCCGCCTCTGCAAAGAGGCGGTTTTTTGTTGTAACCTATAAGTTACGGTTCAGATATTCGTATTTATCTTTGACGTACAAATGAGCAATCCCAATTTAAACAAAGAGAAGCAGGGGCTGAATGCTGCTGAACGTGAGTTTGAAAATACCATCCGGCCCGGGCAGATTAAAGAATTTGCCGGGCAGCCACAGCTTATTGAAAACCTCACGATATTTATAAGAGCGGCCAAGATCAGGGGCGAAGCGCTGGATCATGTGTTGTTTCATGGACCTCCCGGCCTGGGTAAAACAACGTTGTCGCGTATAGTGGCTAATGAGTTGGGCGTTAATATCAAAGAAACCAGCGGACCCGTAATTGAAAAGCCCGGAGACCTGGCAGGTTTATTAACTTCTCTGGAGCCTAATGATGTATTGTTTATTGATGAGATACACCGGTTAAGCACCGTAGTAGAAGAATACCTGTATGCAGCAATGGAAGATTATAGGCTGGATATATTAATTGATAGCGGCCCTAATGCCCGTAGCATACAGCTTTCGCTTAACCCTTTTACATTAATTGGAGCTACTACCCGTAGCGGATTGTTAACCGCTCCGCTTCTTTCGAGGTTTGCGATCAAATCAAGATTGGAATATTATTCTGCCGAAACATTGACTAAAATTGTATTACGCGCGGCGAAAATTTTGGGCACTACTATATCCAACGATGCGGCCAGAGAAATAGCCAAACGCAGCCGTGCCACACCCCGTATCGCCAATGGCTTGTTACGCCGGGTGCGCGACTTTGCACAGGTGCTGAACGATGGCGAAATTGACCTGGGTATTACGCAGCACGCTTTAAAAGCATTGAATGTAGATGAATATGGATTAGATGATATGGACAATCGCATATTGCTGGCGATTATTGATAAATTTAAAGGAGGACCTGTTGGCATTACCACTATTGCCACTGCCGTAGGAGAAGAAGCCGGTACACTTGAAGAGGTATATGAGCCGTTCCTGATACAGGAGGGCTTTATGCAACGTACACCCCGTGGCCGTGAGGTTACACATAAAGCATATGAACATTTAGGAAAGAAGCCCAACAGAGGTGGAAGCAGTTTGGAGCTGAATTTTTAAAAATAGTATATTCCCTTTGGTTTTAGAAAGATGCTATTCATTTAGTAACCATGAAGGAGTTAAGGATAGTAAAGAAAGAGTATAATTCTGTCTCATTGATTGGGGCTGACTAAAAAGGTCAAACGTCTCAATATTTGAAAAAGTACAGTTCACTTATATGGGCTGTACTTTATTTATTTAAGTTTTCGGTTTCACAATAATATCTGCAGTAATAGGGGATATTATGAGTGATAAACGTACTTTTTTTGTTTATCAGGCTGCTTTATTGAGTTTTTTTATTGATACTTTTCTCAGGTTGTGTGCCATAGCTACCAATATAAACTCTGTTTTTACTTTTTGAAGACCTCGCAGGTGGAAGCGACGGAAGTCCATATTGTGTTTTATATCTCCAAAACAGCTTTCGATCTCTGTGCCTCTTTGTTTTTTCAAGGACTGTCCCAGTTCTGTGTGAAGGTTTTGCCTTGCCTGCTGCTTAAAGGCTTCCAGTTTTTCGTTGATCTCTATCTTTCGGTTCTCCCCTTTAGTCGATTTACAACACTGTTGATAAAAAGGACAGCCGGAGCAATTATTACATTCATAAACTTTTACCTCTGATTTGTAACCGGTACGTTTATGCGTTTGTTGGTGTTTGCCTTTAAAAATAAGTAGTTGCTTATTAGGGCAGCTATAAGTATTTGTGAGTATATCATAGATAAAGTTGTCCTTTAGAAAAGAATTTTGCTGATAAGCTTTGGTTTGTTCTTTGTGATATAGCGGGAACTTCATATAACTGGCTATTTCATTTTGTTGTAGCAGTTCATAATTCTGCTCTGTACCAAAGATGCTGTCAGCAATAATCCTGTCGGGCTGGCAAGGTTGTTGGCTGGCTATGGCGTGCAGGTGATCATTAAAGCAGGCTCCATCGTTGGTCGATTGATGAACGCTCACCCCGGTAATAAACTGATCCTCGCTACCTGCCAGTACATTGTAGGCTGGCAGTACTTCTACCTTATTTTTCATCATCATAGCTGTGGCATCGGTATCAGTTTTATTGTAACCACTACGGTTGCCGGCTTTTTGAATCTGATTGTTATACTTTTCTATCTTGCCTTCAGCATCTTTTAACTTCTTTTTCAGTGTGGTGGCCTTGCGTCGTTTGCTCTTTACAACAGTATTGCGTATGACATCGTTGAGTGTAGCTGCCTTTTGGGCTATTGCTTCCCGGCTCACGGTAGCAGCTTGTCCATGTTCTTCCAGATCAGCTTGCCCATAGGCTTTATCTTCCTGCCGGTTCAGCTCATCTATTTGCTTAAACAACTCCTGGCATTTTTCTACAGCCTTCAGACCATACCGCTCTGCATTTTTCTTCCATACCATTTTATGCTGATTGGCATCTGCACGCAATGTTGTTCCATCGCAAAAATAATTTTCCAGCTTGATATACTGATGAGCTACCAAAAACTCCAACAGCTCTTTAAACAATGCTTCTATTACCTGTTTGGCTTTGCTGCTGCGGAAGTTATTAATCGTACGAAAATCAGGACGGTTCATAGCTGAAAGCCACATAAAATGAATGTCCTGGCTCAGTGCCTTGGCTATCTTGCGGCCAGTATAGATCTTTACACAATAGGCATATAATAACACTTTTAGTAACATCCGGGGGTGATAGCTACTGGTGCCGCCACCTTTGTATAAGTTGATCAGGTCGCTGATATCCATCAACTCAACTACCTCATTAACCACCCTTACAAGGTGATCCTTGCCTATTAACTCTTCCAGTGAAGGTGGTAACAATAAATTTTGTTGAGGACTATATTGCTTAAATACTACAGAAGTTTTTACTTTAGCCATTGTAATTTTTGTGTGGTAACTAAAATTACAACTCAGCCCCTTTCTCACAAAGAAAAGGGCTGACCTTTTTGGTCAGCCCCAAATATCTTCTGATTTATTTTACGGCTGTACTACCAACCTGAAGCCGTTCCCATGAATATTCACGATCTCTATCTTATCATCTTCTTTCAGGTATTTACGTAGCTTGGCAATATATACGTCCATGCTACGGCCGTTGAAATAAGTATCGCTGCCCCATATTTTTTTCAGGGCCTGTTCGCGTGGCAGCAGGTCATTTAAATGCTCAGCCAGCATTTTCAGCAATTCATTTTCTTTGGGAGATAACGTTTGTGTATTATCACCATGAATTAACTGGCGCAGCTTCGGGTTAAAATGATAGCTGGACAAATTGTACTCTTTGTTCTCGCTTTCTTTGTTCAGCTCCTCATTACGCTTTAAAATAGCCTTAATTTTCAGTAATAAAACTTCGCTGTCAAAAGGCTTGGTAATATAATCATCTGCCCCCAGCTTGTAACCTTGTATAATATCTTCTTTCATGGTTTTAGCACTCAAAAAGAACAGGGGCACGTCCGCATCAATATCCCGTATTTCTTCTGCCAGGGTGAAACCGTCCATATGCGGCATCATCACGTCCAGCAGGCAAAGATCAAATTTCTCTCTCTGGAATGCAGCTAAACCCAGCCTTCCATCTCTTTCAAGCGTTACGTCATAATCATTCAGCTCTAAATAATTTTTCAAGACGTTCCCAAGATTAGGATCATCTTCGCATAACAAAATATGTGGTTTATTTGCTTCCATTGTATTCGTTTTTAATGTTTTCTAGCACAAATAAAGTTAATGGTTTTAATACATAAATAATAAGTGCATGAATGTTTTGTTAAAGATGTAAAAATCATGCCATTAAAAAAGCACTCATAATCATATGATTGAAATATTTATTTTTGATAAAACAAAACTATATTCAAATTAAAATCTATGTCCAATACATCCGGGTTTCTTGAAGCAGTAAACAGTGGCTACTCCTTCAAAGGAGAAAATTTTAAGATAGGCCGTGCTATGCTGGATGGCCAGGTGGTGGATGGCGCAGACGTGTTTATACCATTTAAAACATTAAACAGGCATGGCTTAATTGCCGGGGCAACCGGAACCGGTAAAACCAAAACCCTGCAGGTATTGGCCGAGGGGTTGAGTGATGCCAGTATACCGGTAGTGTTGATGGATATAAAAGGCGACCTGAGCGGTATCGGGGCTGCGGGAACGGAAAACGAAAAGATAACTTCCCGTTGCCAGCAGTTGGGTGTGGAGTTTAAGCCGGCAGCTTACCCCGTAGAGTTTCTCACATTAAGCAATGAAAAGGGTACCAGGCTAAGGGCAACGGTAAGCGAATTCGGTCCCATTTTGCTTTCTAAAATACTAGATCTGAATGATACGCAAAGCGGACTGGTAGCCATGATCTTTAAATATTGCGATGACAATAAATTGCCCTTGCTGGATCTGAAGGATTTTATAAAAGTACTGCAATACGTAAGTGATGAAGGCAAGGCTGAACTGGAAAAAGATTACGGCAAAGTATCAACTACCTCAACCGGAACCATTCTAAGAAAAGTAATAGAACTGCAGCAGCAGGGCGCCGACCTGTTCTTTGGCGAGAGAAGCTTTGACGTAGAAGACCTGATGCGCATAAGTAACGATGGTAGGGGTATGATCTCTATTGTCAGGGTTACCGACTTGCAGGATAGGCCTAAGCTCTTCTCGACGTTTATGCTGCAATTGTTAGCTGAGTTGTATGCATCCAGCCCTGAAGAAGGAGATATGGACAAGCCCAAGCTGGTATTGTTTATTGATGAAGCACATTTAATTTTCAATGAAGCCAGCGAAGCTTTATTAAGGCAGATAGAAACGATTGTAAAACTCATCCGCTCTAAAGGCATCGGTATTTATTTTTGTACGCAAAATCCTATGGATGTACCGGCTTCCGTACTATCGCAGCTGGGTTTGAAAGTACAGCATGCATTGCGTGCCTTTACTGCGGCAGACCGAAAGGTGATCAAGCAAACGGCAGAGAACTACCCTGAAAGTGCGTTTTATAAAACAGACGAATTGCTCACCCAGGTTGGTATTGGGGAAGCCCTTATTACAATGCTCAACGAAAAAGGAGTACCTACACCGCTGGTGCATTGTATGTTGCGGGCGCCGCAGAGCCGCATGGATGTGTTAACAGATGCCGAATTAAATACTATAGTAGACAACTCTAGAATAGCCAGGCATTATAATGAAGTGATTGACTCCAATAGCGCTTACGAAATATTAGTTCAAAAGCTGGAAGCCGCGGCCACTCAAAAAGAAGAGATAGCGCAGCAGAAAGAAGAAGCAAAGACACAAAAAGAAGAAAAGGGCTTCTTTGACAACCCTATTGTGAAAAGTGTGGCGCGTACCGCCGGTAATACTATTGTACGCTCACTGCTCGGTGCCATCGGGCTAAGCGGTGGAAGCAGAAAAAGAAAAAGCTGGTTTTAACCAGCTTTTTTATGTATTTAAAAATGTACGTCTATAAGGCTTATTAAAGGAATTAAGGTTCCAGCCTTTAAAACTATATAATTTTCGGTGAGCGACCAAACTGTGGTGTGCACGGTGCGCGGCCCTTCGCTGGTATTAAAAGTAATGCTTGTTTTGCTTTTAAATTCATTGCCCAGTCGTACGGCGTACTCCAGCTTTTCTTTCCAGAACGCAGACTTGTCCTCCTCCGCAGGAAGGATGGTGTAGCTGCTGATCTCCTCTTTTTCTATCAAATGTTCTAACATAGCCTATAAATTATTCTTTACTTCAAATTTAATGATAATTGACTGACGCTTAAAAAAACGAAATAGTTTTTATAGTTATGTTAAGGTATTAATTTTTATCAGTTTTTTAAAATTGTTTTATGGTTGGTTGCTAACAACCACGAGGAAGCCCAGACGGGAATAGAAATGTTAGTATCAGCTTACCTGACTCAACGTATTCCTGGCGGTTAGGTCTCCTATATATAAATTACTTACCTCCACAAAGTCATTTTTATTTTAGGTGCGAGATTGTTATCTGGAGTTGATCGATATAGTTCAGGGAGAATATCTGTTATTGCTTTGATTATGTCAGCCTGTAATAGCCAACATGAGATTGCATCTGTAAGCCGGAGGTTCATGCCTCGCTTAAAATTGAAAGCTGCTGCACTTATCACTAAATTCAATGTGTCTCCCACCTAACTGTTTAAAAAGTTGCGAATCAGCCGGTGTCCTGTATCGTTGGTCGCAGAAGTATCACCGGTAACAATCTACCTCGGTACTTCCAATTGAGTACTGATAGCAATACGGTTCCAGGCATTAATCGTTACCACCGCCATTATAATCTGCGCTACATAATTTTTATCGAAGAACTGTAAAGCTTGTTGATAGCTGGCATCAGACAAACCATGCTGATGGATCAGGGTCATTTCTTCAGTAATCGCCAGTATTGCTTTTTCTTCGGCGGAGAATAGGTCTGTTTCCCGCCATGCGTTTAACAGGAAGATACGCTGGTTGGTTTCCCCGTTTTTTAAGGCATCTTTAGTATGCATATCAATACAAAATGCACAACCGTTTATTTGAGAAGCTCGTATTTTGATCAGCTCCTTATGTGTTTTTGTTAATTGAGTGGTAGCCAGGTAACCTTCCAATCCCAGCATGGCTTTATAACCCACAGGTTCTGTCTCTGCAATGTTTAATCTTTTTTCCATTTTTTATTATTTAGTTGATCGATGCTGAATGAGTAATGCGGGATGCCCGCCAATAAAAAGCAGCCTGCAGCGCCTACCCATACGGAGTAATCCAGGGTAGGTTTAACCCCCAGGGCCATCACCATACTGGTTCCAAAAAGCACAAGCAGGCTGCCGCTTAAAAAGGCTATAGGCCTGGTTTTGTACCCTATTAATAGTAAAGCGCCAAAAACGATTTCTAAAATAGTAGCAACCACAGCAGCAGCCGCTACCAATGATTGTGGCAGAAAAAACAATAACTGGCCGGTATAGGCTTTAAAATTGGCCCAGTTGCCCCAGGTAGACTGATCACCCCAGTAGCCAAACCGGTCTGCAACGGCAGAAAATAAGGTAAGCGAAATAGCTATCCTGAAGATCAGCTGTACCCGGTTGGTGTATGAAGTTTTTTGTTGCATATTGATAAATCGAAGATCAATATTACAACGCTTTCAAAACTTAAACTGGTTTAAGAAATTAAAAGGATGTTATGGTTGTTGATCCGCGGCTTTTGCTTTTCGTTCGCGCATGGCTTTTTCAAAATCTTCCATAGACAAGGCATCAGCAACAGTAAATGAACCTATACGGGTGCGGCGCAGGCTGCTTAAATAGCCGCCACAACCAAGAGCCGCTCCAAAATCATTGGCCAGGCTGCGGATATAAGTACCCGTTGTACATACTACCCTAAATGATACGATGGGTAAGGCGGAAGCATCCACTTCAAATTCCTTAATCGTTATTTTTCTTGGCTCCAGCTTTACATCCACGCCTTTCCGCGCCAGTTCGTATACCCGCTTACCATCTATTTTGATGGCGGAATGAATAGGTGGTACCTGGTCAATTTCTCCCAGGAAACCTGCAGTAGCGTTCTGTATGTCATCAACCGATAAGTGATCGATGGGCTGAATGTTTACGGGCTCGCTTTCCAGGTCATAAGTAGGTGTCGTAGCCCCCAGGGTAAAGGTTCCTGTGTATTCCTTTTCCTGGGCCATATATTCATTGATCTTTTTGGTGAACTTACCCGTGCAAACAATCAGCAGGCCGCTGGCCAATGGGTCTAAGGTTCCCGCATGTCCTACTTTTTTTATCTTAATCAGGTTTCGAATTTTTCTCACCGCGTCAAATGAGGTCCAGTCCAGTGGTTTATCAATCAATAATACAGCGCCTTCAGCGAAATCAATAGTTTGTAAGTCTTCAGTAGTCATTGTGTATATAGCAGTGCTGAAATTAATGGGTGGTTACCTGGTTAGTGGCTGATAGTTCCTGCAAGATCTTCTCGATTCTTGCTGTAAGTGTGTCGTAAGGTGTATAGCCTTCAGCTACCAGATAAAATTTAGTATCGTTTACCTGCAATAATAATTTTGGAAAACCCGTTACCTCCAGCTGTGCGCAAAGGGCAAATTCATACCGCGCTTTTTCTGCATAAGCAGGATCTTTCAGCATTTCATAAAAAGCATCTACAGGTATATTGTATTGTTCCAGCAAATGACGGTAAGCTTCTCCGTCGCTCAGGTCACGCCCTTCTTCAAATAGTGCTTTTTGAAAGTCGGCTGCTATGGCTATTTGTTGTTCGGGCTGATATTCTTTAAAAATGCAGAGCGCTATTGCGGGTGTTAAAGATTCGGGCACCCAATCACTATCATCCGGATTTTGAATATGCCAAAGATAGTCTGCGCCAAATTTCACACCTGCCAGCTCTTCCACTCTATGGTACGCTTCGCCAATATAGCCCGCCATGGCTTTTATGGGCCTGGCCGATTCTTTGGGGATCATACCGCCGCTTAATACTTCAAAATGAAATTGATTTTGATATTGAACTGCAAAACGGCTGATCACTTTGCTAAAACCATAGCACCAGCCACAATGCGCATCATAACAATAATAAATAGTCATCCTGCAAAAATAAACCTTGTTGATTAATGGGCGACATTCTTACACGAGCGGATGTTATTTAACCGCTAAGGCACGAAGGCGCCAGGAAAAAGGTTGAATATCATTCTGTACAACAAATTTACCTGAGTTTTAGCTTCCTCGCGTCTTAGCGTCCTGGCGGTTAAAAAATTTATTCTCTTATTTGGCCAGCTTTGCATCAATCAGCTCCACCAGCTTTTTAAACTCGCCGGGTTCATAACCAATAGACTGGTAGATGATAGTGCCGGTTTCATCAATCAATATATTACGCGGAATAGATTGAGTGGCGAATTTGCTGAAAACGCCCCTGTCCACATCGGGCAGAATAGGGAAAGTATATTTGAATTTTTCTTTAAAGGGTACCAACACATCCCAGTTTTCTTCACGGCCAAAGACAAAAAGCGCAAATTTCTCGTTTTTGCTGTGCTTCTCCCATACCTGCTTTTGCATTTCGGGTAACTCCTTGCGGCAGGGCGGGCACCAGGTAGCAAACAAATTGATCAGCACCAGCTTGCCTTTGTAGTCGGCAATACTCGCTTTTTTGCCTTTTGCTGTTTCAAAATCAAAGGCCGGCACCTTGTCGCCCGTTTTTGTTGCTGAGCCGTCGCCATCAGCCTGAGCAAAACCGGCTAAGCTACCCAGCAACATTATAGCTATTATAGTCATCCATCTTTTCATGTGTACTATTTTAATAGGGGAGAAAGATATTATAATTAATGCTTTTATTTAACAGCGGCAATCGTCATTTTGTTTACAGATCAGAATAAGGTTGTGCCTTCAAATAGTTGATCTCGATACGCGATACATTATCCTGGTACGCGGGGTCCACTTTAAGCTGGTTCCATGCGGCATCATTGCTAAAATTTTTCCAGTTGCTGTTCCGGGTTTCCATATTCGCATGGGTGGTCATATACATCAGGTTCGGCATGCTTGCCCCGGCTATCACTTCCCCATAAAATACCGCGTTAAATCCCAGCCTTTTGAAAATATCTACTTCCCCACCCTGGTTAAACATTTGTACTTTGTTATGAAACAGCTTTTCGGTACCACTTTCATAACTCCGAAGTTCATACACCCTATCGGTTTTGGTACTGGTAATGCCCGGCTTTTGCAATACCGGTGCATTCGCAAATGCCTTCATCAAAACAGTTTCCATGCGGTTATACACACCCGCTTTGTTAGGCGCATTCATATAAGCCGCCGCCGCGCGCTGGTAGGTGGCATCGGTACTTAGCTTGTCGTTAATGTTGATCCATTGCTCCGGCCCCCGAAAGGGAATCAATACATACATTTTCTTTTGCTTTGCCGTATCGTTAGCCAGGTTGCTGAAGGCGCCTACCCGGGTAATACCCAACCGGTGCAGGGTGGGCAACAGGGCTTTTTCAAAATAATCGTTCAAGGCAGCTTCCTGCGTAGCCGAACTGTAATGGTAAGTAGTGAGCTGGTAGTACTCGCGCAAATTCTTCTGCGCATGGGTTGTTGTAGCGAGAAAAATAAGACAAAGCAGTAGCGTATGTTGTAAGCGGGTCATGGCAAAAAAAGATTTAACAGGAGCTTTTATAAAACAGCTGTAAATATAATCCATCGGCCGTATATAATAAGGGCGCATACAGGAGTGCTGCCGAATACATAATTTTGCGGCATGAATATGCTTCCGGGTTTGGATGATACCATCGTGGCGCTGGCAACAGCCCCCGGTGTAAGTGCAATAGGCGTTATAAGGCTGAGTGGTGCCGATGCCATTCAGATTGCTGATAAAATATTTAAAGGGAAGAACCTGCTAAAACAAGCCTCTCATACCATACATTTCGGGCATATTATTTCCGGGGATGAGGTCATTGATGAAGTGGTGGTTTCTTTGTACCTCGGCAAGAAAAGCTATACCGGCGAGAACACGGTAGAGATCAGCGGACATGGATCACCTTATATCCTGGGAAAGATCATTGAAGTGGCGGTGGCTGCCGGTGCAAGATTGGCAAGACCCGGCGAGTTTACCCAGCGTGCATTTTTAAACGGCAAGCTGGACCTGGCGCAGGCAGAAGCAGTGGCCGATTTGATTGCGGCTAACAGCAAGGCTGCTCAGCAAACGGCGCTCAACCAGTTAAGAGGCGGCTTCTCCAGCGATCTGAAAATACTCAGGGATGAACTGATCAATTTTGCGGCTTTAATAGAGCTGGAGCTGGATTTTAGTGATGAGGATGTGGAGTTTGCGGACCGGGACAAATTCAGAACCCTGATCCATAACCTAAGATCGAGGGTTACCCACCTGCTTGATTCTTTTAAACTCGGCAACGCCATTAAAAACGGCATCAGCGTGGCGATCATTGGCAAGCCCAATGCTGGTAAATCCACCTTGTTGAATGCCTTGCTCAATGAGGAGCGTGCCATTGTAAGTGATATTGCCGGTACCACCAGGGATACCATTGAGGAAACTTTGAACATACAGGGTGTATTGTTTCGTTTGATAGATACCGCCGGTATACGTGAACATAGCACCGATACTATTGAAAACCTGGGTATCGAGCGCAGTAAGCAGAATGCAGAAAAAGCGAATATCATCATTCACTTGATAGATGCTACCGATCAAGAGGAGAACGATTTTGCCTGGTTAAAGCAGTTCGAAGATAAAACCATAACTGTGTTGAACAAGGCAGATATGGTACCAGTATCCAGCATCAGGTATCAAATATCTATATCTGCTAAAAAGAAGAACAATATAGAAGCCTTGCAAGATGCCATGTATGAGAAAGCCATTGGTGAAGAAATTAATACCGAAAGTACTATTGTAACCAATGCCCGCCACCACGAAGCGCTTCAAAAAATTATTGAAAGTATTGACGCTATAGAGGAGGGCATGCAACATAACCTCAGTGGCGATCTGCTCACCATCGATATTCGCCGGGCCCTGCATTACCTGGGGGAGATTACCGGCCAGGTAGAGGTAGACAGGGATATTCTGGGGACGATTTTTGGCAAGTTTTGCATTGGGAAGTAATTGCTTAAAGTCAAACAATGTACTTTTTTAAAATGCTAAATTCCAGAGAAACTAAAATGCGGTTATTGTATAGTATATTGCTAGTTACTATTGTTGCATGTAATACTAAAACCTCTAAACCCAAAAGGCAGTTTAATGCAGTGATTACAACAGAAGATCTTACCATCCTAAATCTAGGTAGAGAGGAAAAGGATCATTATTTTACAGATACAAGCATAAGATCCGCTTATGATACACTTTGTAAATTGATTGCGGCACAATACAGAACCGGGCAATTACTTAAAAACCATAAGGCTTACAGGTTTGTTGGAGCAGATCTGTTTAATGAAAATGGTGTAAGTATTATAGACAGTGTACCTTTTGACTATTTAGAAGTTCCTTTAAAAAGATACGGAGTACCAAAAGGTTTTTGGCTCGAATAGATTTAGCTACTATTCATTTTTGTTTACAATAGCTGCAGCCACGCTCAACAGCTGCTGCAGGTGAGTAATAAAGGTATAGATGGCTACAGGCTTCATGTCATCAGCCGCTGATTGGTGAGACAGGGCTGCGGTAGTAAAAATATGCAGCCATTTTTTCCACTTAGCAGGTGAGGCCTGTCTGAAAAATACTTTTAAGTATGATAAAGCATCAGCATACGCCGCAGTGGTAAGCGATGCAGGTATTGTTTTGGTGCGGTATAAGTGCCTGTCTTTATAAAGCAGGTAAGCCGCTTCTATTAATCCCTCTAGTTGTTCGGCATAATGCAGGGCGTTGTCCGGGCTGCCCCTTCGCCAGCAATATTTTTCTTTCAGCGCTGCCCTACAGAATTCATCAAAGGCTTTGGCGTGTTCGGCAGGACTGGCGTAGCTGAAAAACTCCTTCAATATCCCTAGCGGAGATGCTTTCAGCGGATTGCTTTTGTGGGATGCCGCAGTGCGGTTTAGGTTAACACGAGGATGCTTTTTCATGGTGTTTTATTGAAGATTTGTATTGCAGATTAGGAAAATGAGGCCGTTTTACATTGCAATGTCATGGTGAGCTCGACGAACCATGTTTAGAGTCGGTATTTTTCATAAATAAATCAATATATGTTTGCTTCATTATCAACAGTGTTATAGAATTTGTTTCCTATTAATCTTTTCCACCTTTTTCTTGATAAAAAGGTGGAGCCAAAAATCAAGGCTATGATGTCTTCGCTAAAAATGAATTGCGTTGCGCTAAAATGCCTGAACTCGCTTCGCAGAGCGAGGCAGTTACCAGGTTCACGCGGGCTCAGACAGCAGGCATTTTTTACGCTCCACTTCATTCATTTTCTTAACGCTCATACATCAAGGCCGCCTGGCATCCGTTTGGCTTAAATGTGTTTTAGATGCCATTACTGGTTAGGAAGTCTGCGTGCGTAAGCCACCCTGTCTGCCGTCAGGCAGGTATTCACAGATCAGCGTTCGCCCATAACACGGTAGGTACATAGGGGCGAACACACCACTATATTCACAGATGATACCCGCCCGTACCGAACGGCACGTTCGGGCGGGGTAGCACCCTTCCCGGTCCCGAATGCTTTCGGGATAAGTGCCGCCGGGGGTCTTTTTTTCGTTCTTTTTTGCCCGCCCGGATGAACTCCGTTCGGACGGGGACAAGCAAAAAAGAACAAAGAAACTTAACCTTGAAAAGCCAAATAATAGCGAAATGCTTCAGCTGGTTGATATATAAAAGTAACAAGGGGGAAACGCCTAGTTATATCCAGCAAGCATCTGCAATCCGCAACATAGCGCGGCCTTTCCCGCTCCATCACGGTGAGCCCGAACCGTCATGCATCACATTAACAATAATGCCCGGAAACGCAGTGACAATCCGCCCCGCCGCATCCGCAATAACCGTAACCACCTGCGTAGCACTCCCACAAACATCGTAGCCGATGATGCTGTTGGCATCCCAAACCCTTTGGTAGTTGCAGCTTTGCGGCACCGGCTGCGGAATGGCTGCAAAAGCCTCTTTGATGATGAAAACAATGCGCTCCACGCCAATGGTAAACTTACCGGCGCCGGGGTGGCGGGCCATAGGCGCATAATGGCGCTCGAGTATATGTGCCAATACCGATGCGCCCAGCCACCAGTTATTACGCAACAGCTTTTTATGCTGTTTGAGTGGCAGCTGGTAAAAGGTATCCTTATGCAATTGCTGTAACCATTGCTCCGTATCGGCAATGAGAAATAAAATACGCAGCCATTGGGCTTCGTTAAACGGGTGGCGTGTGGTAGGTGTAGTAACGGCGTTCATAACAGGTGGTTTTAAAAGCACCCGCACAAAAAAGGCGTGGCGCTCAACTTACCGCTCTGAGGCCCTGAGAAGCCGTGCAACGGATAAGAGAGCTCACGCCCAGGCCGTGAGCTATTCTACTTATCATCTCGTTGCTAATGAAATTTCTCAGGTTTCAGAGCGAGATTCAAAGCGAATGCTTCAAATATTTTTATGAAGTAATCGCAAATATAAATTCTACAACTAAAGTACGTAGAAATATTAATATGTAGGGATTATTTCCCACATATATTTTTCCACAGAAATTAACCTTGCCATAAATCTATATAATGACTAAAGTTGTAGAAAGCGATTTTTTAACCCAGTTGGGCAAGCAGCTCGAAAAGCTAAGAAAGAAAAAAGATCTTAGCTATAGAAAGCTGGCGCAAAATTGCAATATAGATTATAGCGATATTAGTAAGATAGAAAAGGGAAAAGCTAACATTACGATGCTAACCCTATTGGAGCTGGCAAGGGGCCTGGAAATACATCCAAAAAAATTATTGGATTTTGATTTTGAGCTGGAAGAATGAGATTTTATGAAATGCGCAATTAGGTTCATAATATTACTTGATGATAAAAGTTATTTCAAGACAATACACCGTATTTAAAATCTTAGTACACCTGATTTTATTACTATGGCAGCTATGACGAACTGAATTAATTTCTCTTTGCCAAGACTACATCTAAAAATCTCCACTTGGTAACAAGAGCTGCATTACTACGGCTTTTTTTGAATCGACAGAAATAGACTATTGCTAAATTTTCTTGGCTGCAAATTCGTACAGTTGATTAAAAGAATCACATTTGCTTTTTAGTAATTCGATATCGACCTGTTTCGAAATTAATGGATTGTGTTTGGTATTAATGTAAATTTTAGAATTTTTAGATGCCTTTTCTATCTCCATTCCTAAAACTTCTTTAGGAGACTTAACTCTTTCTGGATGATGATATGTTTTTATATTCTTTTGAAGTTTTAGTGCAATTTTTATTGCATTAGGATCGGCTAAAAACCAAGCTTCCATTTCTTCAACAGGAATACTGATAAATGTATCGGCTATGGTAAAAGGTTCAATACTATCACGAATCGATTTGAATAAAGTGTCATGATTGTTTCTATCTAGATCATGGACTAAAATAAGCACTTTGCAGCCTCTAAGTTTAAGCTGTTTAGCCCAATCGTCGACCTTACGTTTAATTTTTCCACATCCTCTACCTACAAAAGATTTAAAGCCAATATTTTCTTGTTTTACAACCTTTTTAAGTAGCTCTTTTAAAGATTCAATATCACTTTCATCTTCAGCAATTAACCCTACTTTTTTTGGATATCTACTCATTTTCAAGACCTCCTTCTTTCCAGTATTCCCCTAGATTACCAACTTCAGATAAATAATCTTTCAAGGCTTTATAATCGCTTTTTGATAGCAATTTTGATATACTCTTCGCATTTGTTCCACTTTTAGGATGTTTTTTTACAATAAGTATATTATGGGGTTTTAATTTATCAAGCACAAAGTCAGAATGCGTACTAATAATTATTTGCTTGCGGGTCGAGTAGGTTAATATTAGAGACATTATACTATTTAAGAGCCCATGATGAACACAAACTTCCGGCTCTTCGATTAACAACAAATCATTGTCATCTGTAATAATGTAAAATATCAATGCAAGTGTCTTGAAGGTTCCTTCAGATAGCTGATTAGGTGATAATTCAATCGAATCGACAGTTACATATGGTATAATTAATTGTCTATTTTTTTCAATCTTTTCAATTTTGCCCCCCGACTTAACATTGTAAGAACTCGAAGGCATGTCGTATTCTGAAAATGACCAGTTATCTATTATTCCTATGCCTTCTTTATTAACAGTTGTTAAGAATTTCGAAAAAAGTTTTTTGTCTCTTTTGTAGGTTAAGTAAAGATCGTTAAGAAATTTTTCATGATAAATATTGTATCGACTTTGCCTGAACGGTTTGCTTTCTTCGAGTTCAAATGATATAGGGCATTTTGTCGGATCAGAAAATTGGCTAGCGCTGTAGTAGCTAATACGTCGCAAAAAATTTCTAATAGGTGTTATTAGTTGATCTTCTATTTCGAAAAACGCATCATCAAAAAAATACTTTAAAAAAGTTTTTCGACCTCCGCCTTTTATCTGATCCATATACTGCAAAACTTCAGAGGATATCTCAATCCATTTGTTAGATCCTGTAAATTCAGAAAGATTAAATTTTAGATTAGCGCCTAAAACCTCGTCATAGTTTCGATCATCTGTCTCATAAAGGATTACACCTTTCATCTCAATACTCTTATCGTTAAATAAAAAAGTTGCAGAAATCGTAGTTTGAGATCCAACATTTTTTTGCTTTTGATTTGCTATTTTCGATCCACCTCTTATCTTTTTTAGTAACTGAATTCCATTAAGGATGTTCGTTTTGCCAACACCATTCACGCCGATTAAACAAGTCAGGTCTTCTTGCAAATCTATGCTTGACTTTAGACAAGATCGGTAGTTGATGATTGCGAATTTTTTAAGTTTTACCATAGTTATAGTTTACTACTACTTGCTATGTAGCTCGTAGCTTTAATGTTATTGAAGTTTAGTACTTAATTTGGGGAACACGGTTACAATTGGATTATCAACTGCATCTGGATCACTTAAAACCTGTCTTACTTGGTTTGCTATTTCGGAACGATATGTCTCTATTTTGGGAACTAAAGAATATATATCCGTCGTGTCAATAGTTATTGTCCTTGTTTGGTTTAAGTCAAATGGTATTCTATCTGCCTTTCTTATTATCTGAACAGTTGGAAGTCTAAAGGCATGACGAAGAGCTAATTCATAAAATACATTTGGATTATGGTATGATAGATCAGCAATTACAAGTTTAGCTTTGGAAATGTATTCGATTATTTGTTTAGTAATTGTGCCTGGCTTATCGATATGGTCTGCTCTCTTTACTTCTAAATCTATTTGCTTTAAGGCTGGTTCTACAATTGCTTCCAAAAATAAATCAGAGTGTTTTCTCTGTTCCGAATTTTCCTCACCAATCGGCGTGATATAGAAGCACAAATTTTCAAAGTTTTCATACTTGTTTACACCATTACCTGAAGAAACATGAACTAGGTCGACAGTATCATTTGCGGTCGGATCATCAGGTATTGTTACGAGTGATTTAGAGGTCTTGGGCAACTCGTCGATAGCATGTTCGATGCTAATGATTCTTTCAGCACCCGAAATCGTTCTTAACAAACCTAAATATTTCAGGTTGACAATGAAAGTGTCAACAATTGCCGTTGTTTCATCTTTTTCTATATCTGAAATAAATTCACTTAAAATATCTGCGATGACACTGTGTGCTGGAAGTTTGTTATTGACGAATCTATTATAAAGTTGATTGTATACTTCAAAATTAGTAAAGGCTAAATCGAATTTAGCCTTTAACTGAATTGTATCTTCAATATCATCGTTAGTGGCTAATCCTCCATTTTTTGTCAGTTCAAAAAAATCGGCTTGGTAACCCCCAATAATTAACCCATACTTATTTGTATTAGTAACCAACGTTCGGCTAGGTCCACTGTCCGGTGATTTTTCAATTTTTTCAAATACAGTAAGCCTTCTTACTTTTTGCCCCGCTCCTAATTGATATATAACTTTAGCAAAGTCAAAACAATCCTGGAAACCAACATTTGGAAAATTTCTCCGCTTTCTAGCCTTCTTTTCAGGTGTTCCTGTCGTTTCTTCATCTTTAGTCTTAGCCATGATTTTGTTGTTTAGGTATTACTGTTGATTTTTAAGAAGCGGTATGTCTATTAGCCGCGTCCAAAACTCGTGTAAATATTCACATCACTTACTTTAGTTTGCTTAATTGAAAATTATTATTAACTATAGGGCAATCTTTGGTGTTTCCATTGGCTTCCCAAAGCAGTTTTGCTAATGTACTTATTTTTTGTAAAAGGAGATACGGTTTTCCGTATTTGGGGCGGCAGGCGTTCCTGGAGGAGATCCCTCCACTCCACTCCGTTGCGGTCGGGATGATGGTACTAAAGGGCTGACATTCGTTTTATACAACGACATCATTCGTGTATTCGTGGCAGCATTATTTTATCACTTGCCAGTTTTACGACTTTTGTCTTATAATCAACCAGTAGTTGGTAATAGGTAACCCACTCATCGTTATCGTTCCACTTACCCCAACCCTGTACAGAAACATTGTATTTAGTTGAGTTACGAATGGGCGTCATAATATAATGCAACCCATTACCTTCCTTTGCCATTTCGGCTTGTCTTTTCTCGATATAATCCAGTTTATCAACTACGGCTATTACTTTTTTCTCTAATTCAAATTCGGCATCCACTTCTCTGTTAAATTTTTCCTGCCAGTTTTTTCCGTATTTCTTTTCAATAAGCGGCTCTATAATTTTATTATGTTGTTCCGCGCTGTCCTGTAGCTCCTTAGACACGTCACAGCCAGCAACTGCATAAAATTCAATTCCCCACTTATCGGAAACGACATTTTCTGCGTTCTGTTTTTGAAAGTTCGGGAGGCCGTATGTCAATAGTCGCAATGTACTTTTAGTTGCTTTGGTCTGACTAAAGCACACAGTTGCAGGTAAGCCTGTTATTAAAACTATTAGTAGTAAGCGATTCATTGTTTTTACATTGTATGGTGCCGTAGCTATCGGGCAATCCCTGGCGTTTCCATTGGCTTCCCAAGCAGTTTTGCTAATGTACTTATTTTTTGTGTCTTCGTCAAGCTCAGACTGACATCTCTTGTTTACAGCGATACGTAATCCCCGCATCAGAGACATTCCTGAAGAGGTTCCTCCCCGTCCCCGCCAGAATGATCGTGTCGGGCTGGCGAAGGGGTCATCCGGGCGGGGGCTCCACTGCGTTGCGCTCGGAACGACGGTAGCGGAGGGATGACGGTACTAAGGGGCTGCATTCGTTTTGTTAACGGCGACACATCATCCGTGCCTACCCGCGGTTTGGCAAACCCCATGTTGCGTGCTGTGTTGTTGGGCAGTATGTAGTGTCTTCTCCATATTAATTGCAATTTTGTAACATTGCATATAGTTATGCGTTTGGTAATAAAACATTATGAAGATCTACCTCCTTATACTGCTACTCGTTTGCGCTTTGTCTTGCGGCGTCTCCAGGGATGCGGCAAAAGCTACCGACCAGGCAAACTTACAAGGAGCCTGGTTGGCGCAATCTGAAAGTCAAAACGGCAAGAAATGGAATGTATCTTACCTATATGTCTTCAAAGGAGATAAACTTTTTTTTACAGACGAGACCGGGAAGGAGGTTACCTATTCTTTCAAGTTGGACACTACTGGCAGCCTCAGGTTCATTGTTGTTCAGCCAGATGAAACGCTTAACATTTCGGCGCCTGTCAACATTGCTTATGAGTTGAACGGAGATTTGTTGAAGATTGTGATTGCGCCACCTGGTTTGCGCCCTACAGAAATATCAGACAAAAACAATCAGGAGTTGATTATCTGCAAGCGAAAGGGTTCATGAAAACGCCTAACCATAATGCCTGTGAAAAGGTAATAGCTACCCCTATCTTAAATTATTAAACCGGTTTTTGGCCCTTGCTGGTATTTCTCACCAGCAAGCGTCCTTATTGTGCACTTGGCCAGTTGGTGAAAATGTCTTGTCCTAAGATAGCTATACACCAAACAAGTGTATATGGAATCAAATCAACCAACAAATTATGTTTCCAGATCTGACGGACAGTCACGTTATGACAAACGATTGATTTTAAAAATTGTAAAAGAAGTGGAAGAAGGATTGCCCAGAAAAGAAGCCATGCGAATTTATGGTTTTGGAGTATCCACCTTAAATATCTGGTTAAAAAAATATGGTTCAACAAATTATCATGAGCATATCAAGCGAAAAACATATACAAAACTTCAAAAACGCACCATTGTCAGTGCTATCGAGCAAAAACGAATGAGCGTCAAAGAAGCTCAGGATGCCTATAAAATCAATTCTTCAAGCACCATCAGGTCATGGCTTCATCAATATAAAGCAGAAAACGTAGAGATTTGTATAGAAAAGCATGAGTCCATGAGTAAAAAGAAAAAAAGTAAAGAAGTGTTACAAACAGCGGCTCTGCAAAAAGCATTGGAAGAGGCTGAGCTAAAGATAAAAGCGCTGAATACTTTAATTGATGTGGCCGAAGAACAATTAAAAATTGATATTAGAAAAAAGTCTGGTGCCAGGCAGTCATAAAAATGAAACAGGATCACCCGGATAAAGGGATGGTTGTGTTATGCAGACTGTTTGGCAAAACAAGACATGCTTATTACGATGCATTATGGCGCAAAGAAAACTGCCTGGTCAAAGAAGATGTTATTATCCAGGAAGTAATTAATATCCGCAAAGAATTACCGGCATTAGGTACCCGCAAACTTCATTACCTATTACAGCACAGGCTTGTTTCTCATAAAATCAGTATAGGAAGAGATTATCTTTTTGATTTATTGGCAGAGCACATGCTGTTGATCCGTCGTAGAAAAAGAAAAGTTATTACAACGGACTCAAGGCACTGGATGCGTAAATATGGCAACCTGATAAAGTCTGTGTCAATAACCAGGCCCGAACAAATCTGGGTCAGTGATATTACCTACATCCGTATAAGTAATCAATGGGGATATCTAAGTTTAATTACAGACGCTTATTCCAGGAAAATTATGGGCTACAGCTTCCGCAATGACCTGTCCGCTGAGGGGTGTATAGAAGCTTTAAAAATGGCTTTAAATAACAGAATATATAATGAGCAGCTTATCCATCATTCTGACAGAGGTTCTCAATATTGTTCCCATCAATATGTAAACCTGTTGCTGGAAAATAAAATAGCAATCAGCATGACTGAAAATGGCGATCCATATGAAAATGCATTGGCAGAACGAGTAAATGGAATAATAAAAACGGAATTTAATTTGTATAATAACCAGCTTGGTTTTGAGCAGACCAATTATGTTATCAATAAAAGTATCAATGCGTATAATAGCTTAAGGCCGCATGCCAGTTGCGACTACATGACCCCTGATCAAGCCCATTTTAAATCCGGAAAGATTAATAAAAGATGGAAGAACTATAACCAAAATTATAATTTTGAAAAAGCAACTGTATAGTCATTACAGGATTGAAAATTATATTCGTATAACTATATCAGGACTTATTATTTAACCTGTATAGCTAATTTAGGACGATACAAAAACACCAAATGCGGCCCCTACCGATACAGAAAGGATACACGAACGATACAGCCAGGATACAGGAGCGATATACAAACGATACAGAAACGATACAGCCAGGATACAGAAAGGATACAGAAAACGTGCGTTGAGGGATCATAAGGGATCAGGAAGGGGCATAAGAGATCACAAGAGATCAGAAGGGATCAAAAGGGATCAAAAAAATAAACCGGCCCTTTAACATGCTAATTTTATATCGAAAATGTTTTAAAATGGGCCACAAATATCATACAACCCCGCTAGCTATGTTCTTCCATATTACGCTCGCTTTCTTTTGCTTACCAAAGGCCAAAAACAGCTGTATAACCGAAAATACTTTGTTGGTGAAAAACACCAACAAAGGCATCAAAATGGATCACAAACGTCATACAGCCCCGCTTGCTACGTTCTTCCATATTGCGCTCACTATAAACCGCGAGCCGAAAGGCTTTCCGCAGTGTTGGGGTTTCTTTGCGTCCTTGCTGGTGTTGCTCACCAGCAAGCATCTTTATTGTTTACCTGAACAGTTGGTGAAAAACACGAACTGCGGCGAGAAGCTTATTGGGTTGCGTACCTACGGCACGCGATAACCTGGCTATTTGGGCTTTCTACCAATGGATGGTCCCTGACGGGACCTGTACAACAAGCTTATTCCTCCGGTGTTGCCGGAATATGCTTTTAGATATTAAATTATGTTTGCCCTTTTTGCGATTCCAAGGTGTGTTACGAGCAGGCATTTTATTGGCAAATTATTAATCAGGCAATGGAGCAGTAGGCGAAAAACCAACCGTGGCGAGAAAACTCTTTTTAGTTGCTGTATTATTTCCAATAGTCCATCAAATATTTGTCAATCAGATTTATGTCTCTCAAGTCGAACAATTCCAAGCTATTCCAGTCAACTAAAACCATCTCACATTCTTCGCCTAAACTATGTAAAGCTGATTTAATCAAGTCGTATTGTTTTACTGAAACTATTAAGTTAATTGAGAGCCAAATATTTCTCACAAAGTCCTCTTGAGTTTCAAAAAATACAGTGAAGTTCGAGAAACCAAATGCTTTGATTATTCCTGTTTCGCAGTCAAGAATTTTATGACTGTCATAGTTGATTTTTTTTGCTTTTTCAAATTCAAAGCCTGTCAATAGTTGTTGCAGATAGTCTGTTCGAATTTCTTTTGAAAAAGTCGTAGTAGGCATTTGTCCTCGTACAAATGTTTCAGTAAATCCAGAATCTGTTCCTGACTTGTCAGCAAGGTCGTTTATTTGTTCAATCGTCTTTATGATGTATTCTTTATTTTCAATCGGAACAATTTCGATTTGGCAATAGTCGTCCTCCCAAAATGAAGGTAGGTAACTGTCTATTTTAACTTTACTTCTTGATGTGGTCTCTTGTCTAAATATTCTGAAAAAATCAAATAATTTCATTCTCGTTTCTTGAATTATGGTTGGTCAGAATATAGCAGCTAACTCCGAAATATACGAAACTAGTATCCACTAATCGTTTATAAATACTTGCGATGCCTATGTAGAGGCTGCTTTAATTGTCAATAATATTGTTAGTAGCTTTCGGGCAATCTTTGGCGTTTCCATTGGCTCCCAAGCAGTTTTGCTAATGTAAAACAGCACACCGACTTACGTAGTTAGAATTTTGTTTATGTTAATTTAGAATAAGCTAATAGTGAATAAAAGGTTAAGAATATATTCGCCAACCACAATAACGCCTATCTGTTGTGTGTTTGTTATCTTCCATCGCATATCCTTCTACCAGTCTTCAAGAAGCTCATTATTTTCAAATATCTCTATTGAATAGTTTCCTAAACTTTCTGGGAAAAGTTGAACTCCTTTTGCCTTGTGGTCAACTCTAACAGCCCAATGGAAATCGTTAATGTCACTTGTTCCAATAAACTTTAAACTTTTGCCATTCTTAACAATGAAAACAATAGCCTCAGGCTCAAGTTGTATTTCTAAGGGATCATCATTTTCAAAACAAGTAAATTCTATAATACTCTTTGTCATTGAGTTTGAAGTTTAATTTAGAGTGATTTTAAAATCCTCTATTTATTCATAAGCCATAATATTTATAGGGGATAATCTATAATTTCATTTTTCTTAATTGAATATGCCATTAGAATTTTATTTTTAGTCCAAACTCTTTTTTCATTGTCAATAATGCTTCTGCGTTCCCCTTCGCATCGTCCACCGGGTTATGAGTGTGTTTTGTTTTCCGTAAGTGTTTAAATGTCTTGAAAGTATCCTTTTCAATTCCTTTATATAAGCTGCCCAAATTTTGAGAACTAAAGCCAAATGGATTTACTCCTATGAAGTGGTGGAAATACCAACAAATGAACATCCAATCAAAACCGTTATTATCACTAATAAAAATGGGTCTGTCTTTGCAATTTATTTTAATCCAATCTGCAAAGTTTGTCATAACAGTTTTGGGCTCTCCAAATGCCAGCGTTTCTTCTCTTGAATATCCAGAAACAGCAAGGGCTTCTGGAATAAATTTGTCTGAAACTGGTTTCAGTTTTCCATAAAATGTTTTGTCAAGTTCTTCATCAACTAAAACTGCTCCAAAAGATATCATAGAAAAGTCGCCTGGAATAGGGCCATCACTTTCTACGTCAACCATTATATATGCCATTGTTTCTTAGCTTGTTCAGGATGTCATAAAATTGCCAACAACTTAGAGATATGCGAAATAGGTGTCCGTGTTAAGTCTACGAAGAGGCCGCTTTAATTGTCAATAATATTGTTTAGCAGCTATCGGGCAATCTTTGGTGTTGCCATTAGTTTCCCCGAAGCAGTTTTGCTAATGTAGTTATTTTTTGTAAAACGAAATAAGGCTTCCTGTAATTTGCTACTATAGAAAAACTTATTGGTTGCCAACGGCCATGGCTTCTGCAGTGCTGGTATTCCGTGATTCGTCAGCCAGTAAGCATAAACCCAATGTTGTGCGTTCGTTTTGTGTTACTCGTACTTAGTCAACATTATTTTGTCTGTGTCAATAGAACCGACTGTTTGGCCGAAGTAACGTTTTGTCAATAAGTTTGGAACTCTCCCACTTGCTTCGTGATTTATCATTGCTGTTATTTCTTCATCGGTCATACCGTCTTCCTTCATTTCTTCAACTTCTTCGTCTTCAAATATTTTCTGACTTAAAATTTCTTTCTCTTCTGGCAGCAAGTCGCCGGTATCATTATAAATTTCTCCATCGCAACCATCTTTCATGCGGATCTTTTCTCCACTATCAATAATTGCATAACTGTACAGTCCAACGGTGCTGTTCTCTACAAGTACTGCAATTTCGCTGTCAGGAAATGTGTCAATGAATACTTTTTCAGTTTCTGTTTGTGTCTTGCCAAAAAAGTGAAATGCTAAGTCAGGATGAACAACAATAAAGTTGTCATTGTAAAAGCCGGTAAACAGCGTATCAGGTTTGTTGGAATAATGCAAAGGCACTTCTTCTTTCGGTTCGTATTGTCCCAGATTTAATTTTGTCAAAATTTCTTTAGTGTCTGTCAACCTGGGTGACTTAATAATGATGTAATATTTATTCCAAGCCATTTTTATGAATTAAAATTTGAAAAGGATGTCGGTTTAAAATGACGCACAACTCGTTTATATGCGAAACAAATATCTATTAATCGGTGATAAATACTTATGAAGCTACGTAGAGCCCGCTTTATTTGTGAATAATATTGTTAATAGCTCCTGGGCAATCTTTGGTGTTCCCATTAGCTTCCTAAGCAGTTTTGCTAATGTAGTTATTTTTTGTAGAACAAAATGGCTTCCATTACAGGTGAAAAACTTATTGACCAGGAATAATCGGGATTACGATGGTGCGACAATAGAAATACCAATGTCGAGCATTTTTCTGCAGCCCTACTATTGCCAATACCATGTTACAGGTAGCCTTAACTGGTTGACAGGTTCATTCATTCGGAATTGTATATTGTTGGTTATGAAGAATGGAAAATATTCCATTACTAATTGGATTTAAGTCGGTATCAAAATTATTGCAGAGCATTGCGATTAAAACATTTTCATTGACAATATGTGTCATTATAGATCGGAATCCATTAATTGCTCCCTGATGAAAAATAAAGTGCATTTCTTTGTTTAAGTCTGTAACAAAAAATTTGGTTATTCCCACTCCGTATCCATAATTTGCCAAAGTAGCCGTAAACATTAGTTCTCTACTTTTTTGGGTAAGTAATTGATCTGTATAAAATGCCTTATCCCATAAAAACAGGTCGCCGGTTGTTGAGTAAATAGCCCCGGCCGAAAAAATAGTAGATAATATGTCTATATAGTCGGCATTCAAATAAATGCCAGATTTGAAATTATATCCTTTTGCCAGTTGTTTAATAATTGTTGATGAATTTTCAACACCAGTATTTTTCATTCCAGCAACATCCAGGATGTTTTTCTGTAACACATCTGCATAATTATTTTTAGTAATTTCTTCGATGATGGTTCCCAAAATATAATACCCTGTGTTTGAGTATTTATATTGGGTTCCGGGTTTTGATAAAAGACTATCGCTACAAAATTTCTGAACGAACTCTTTATGTGTATACGAATGCTTACTGATGTCGGAAAAGAAATCATCTCTTTCTGTATATTCGGCGAGCCCTGATGTGTGTGTTAGTAATTGATGTATTGTAATCCGGTCTCCAATTTCTTTTTTGTAGTAAGGCAAATATTGGGTAATTGTAGCATTTAGTTCAATCTTACCTGATTCAACAAGCTGCATAATTAAAACAGCAGTAAACTGCTTAGTCAATGAGGCAATACGGAATTTACTATTCTTTGAATTTGGAACATCAAATTCTCTGTCAGCAAATCCATAACTTTTTTCAAAAATTATTTTACCCTTCTCAGCTATTAAAACATTGCCACTAAATTTATTCAGATTGGTATAAGCTTGAACCAAGTTATCGATCTTTTCGTTTTGCGTCTGCGAGAAAACGAAAACATTTGTTTGAGTTAAGATAAAAAACAGGTATATAAATTTTCTCATGAGTCGTTTACGTAATTAGGTATCGTGTCGGAAAGCACTGCCTGCAATTCCGAAATATTGCGAACGCTTATCCGGTATTAATCGAAAAAGTTTTCCAAATGCTTATGATATATCTATGGATAGTTTGCTCTAACTGTCAATAGTATTTATTACTAGCTATCGGACTAATGTAGTTATTTTTTGTAAAAGTTACGGGTTGGTTTTACCGTTTTAGTTTAAAGCACCTCACAGAGCTAGTAACCAGATCTACTTTCGCATAGCAACCTCTCATACCAATATACAGGTTATGGCTATTTAAATAAGCAACAGATTGGGGCGCAAGCGATGTCCAGAACTGCTTTTTTAAACGGGCTATTTTTTGAAGATCTCTTACAACGAGCAAACCATCGTGAGTTACAAAGATTATTGTGTCTTTAACGACCGTTTCCGTCATAGGAGCACCTTCTAAGTCAAGCACCTTTGATATAGTAAATGTATCTTTTCCAGAAATGGCCAGCTTTAACAAGGCCCCGTCATTGGAACTTAAATGTGCCAGACCGGCTGTAAAGAACACTGTGTCGTTAAATTTGAAAAAAGAATTGATGTTGCCCCCCGGCAGCCTGAAATATTCAGGTTTGCTATACCCTTCTTTCACAGGGGCCGAGTAAAATTGAAGCGTCGGCGTTACCTGCTCATCCTTCCATTCACTATTAACAAATATCCTTTTAATTCTCTTGTCAAACGGTTTATAAAAAAGCCCGCCTCCAAACTCCCCGCCGTTCCGGGAAAGCAACAGTCCACCGGGAAGTTGGTATTCCGTATCTCCATTCATTGCTTTGGTTTGCTCTAATTGTAATGCACCCTTTTTTATAGTAACTTTTATCACCCGATCACTTTGGTTAAGTGGGTACCACTCCGTAGTTCCAGGAGCCGGAGGTTCAATCTCTATAAAGTCTTCCTGCCTGAGTATCTGACTAAAAGAGGTCGAAAAGAGCAGCAACATCAGTATGAAGCTGGTAACGTATTTGATCATTTGGCCCCAAAATTTAAATGCATATTTCGGAAATATTTTTTTTAATTTTTTAAAAAGCGTTGGCTGCCCAAAGCAGTTTTGCTAATGTACTTACATTTTATAAAACGGGATATGGTTCCCTTACATTTACTACCGCCAAACGAAAGCGTAAATATTAGCAGTGCTTTCTATTTTTTTCTTTTTTTGGTAGTTGAATGAGTTTTGTTGACAGGAATATTCTTTCCTGCAGTTCTATGACTAATTACAGATGAATAAGCTCGGTTAGGATTTGCAATTGTCTTTATTGCGCCTTGGTCGATTACAGTTGCATGAATTCCGTTGGGGTTTACAATCGGTTTTGTGCTTCCTCCGTGATCGGTTACAGTTGAGTGCGTTCCATCGGAATTTACAAGGGTTTGGGTGGGGCCTCCCTGACCAATAAACGTTGAATGCGTTCCGTTGGAGTTGACTATCGTCTTGGTAGAACCTCCATTGTCAATTACGGTTGAATGTGTTCCATCAGAGTTTACAAGGGTTTTGATGGGGCCTCCCTGATCAATAAACATAGAGTATGTTCCGTTGGAGTTGACAAGGGTCTTGGTTGAACCTCCATGATCAATCAAAATGGAATGCGTTCCATTAGAGTTGACGATGGTTTTGGTGGGGCCTCCGTTATCTATTACGGTTGAATACGTTCCGTTGGAGTTGACGATGGTTTTTACTGATCCTTCCCCTATTACAATCGAATGTGTTCCATTAGAGTTAACTACAACTGTTTGAGCATTTAGCTGCATCAGAGCGGCGCAGCACGCAATAATCGTGCATATCTTTTTCATGATTTTTTTATATACCCTTTAAGATGCAGATAATCAGTAAATGGTTGCTATGGATACGGGGTCTTTTTAACTAACCACTAACTCCAAAGTTTAGGCAGAAAATAGAGCAAAATTCCTCCTCGTCCCCGCCAGAATGATCGTGTCGGGCTGGCGACCGGGCCATCCGGGCGGAGACTTCGCTCCGCCATGCTCTTCGAAGGTTCGAAGAACTCCTTTGGAAAGTTCATTATATGGAATGACAATACGGGGACTTTCATTCGTTTCACCTATGAGGTAAGATTATTAGCATATGTCCGTCTGGTTATTTGTGGGGGGTAGTGGTTTTACTATCTGTAAAAATACTCCTCCCCAGCTTCTCAAGTATCGGAATGACGGCGCCAGGTGACTTGCATTCGTTTTCATTTGTTACCACATAAAGCTTGTCACTATGGTCGATTCTTTACAGCTTACATAGGTCTTTTTAGTATGATCTCATTAATATGGTACCCTCTTTCAGGAAAATGAAAATGAATTTCACCGTCAAATTTTTTGGCAAGTTGCGCCTTGTTCCTGCCAATTTTTGTTTTAGTGGTTACCTTCCACGGAATCCTTTCATCCTGCGTTAGATTAACGGAGTCTTTGTTTCTTCCGTCTGCGAATTTAAAATATACAGCATAACCACCTCTCCAGGGATCCGGCCAATCACCCACCTCTAAACTGGAAAAGTTTTTTGTAATCCGTCCTAAAGTGTCTTTTTTTATGATATCGTCAAGCGTGAAATTAATGCTGCGCGTATTCCGCATATAATCTTTTATAAGATAAGAAAGCACTACAATATCTTTATTGTCTTCAGCCAGTGTTTTTGTTTGAATTGTCTTCGATGCAGTTTGACAACCGGTAAATAAAATCAGTAGGAAAGGAAGGATTCGAAAGATCATATAGGTTTGTTTTTTCTGGTTATGAGCAATCTTGATTGACTCCAAAATAAGTGTTCGATAGGGCCCCCAATCAATTTTGCTAATGTACTTGTTTTTTGTAAAATGAAATACGGTTTTATGTATTGGGCGGTACGTATTCCTGAAGGAGATCCCTCCGCTCCACTTCGTTGCAGTCGGGATGACGTTACTAAAGGGCTGACATTGTTGTATTAACGGCGGCGGATTATTCGTGCATTTGTGGCATTAATAACATTGAGACTAGACCTTTCGACTTTGCTGCGCTCCGCTCCAAGTGACGATCCTCTTTTGTCATTGCGTATTATCTGCATCAACGGATGGTTGATAGCACGCTGCAACACTATTATTGCTGTTTGATAAAGTCATATGCCGCCTGTATATGATGGTAGGCCGGTTTGATCAAACCAATCCGCGGATTATTGAGATCGCTGATGACCAGCATGGTGAGTGAGATGGTTACAAAATAAATAAGCGGAACCAGGTAATGAACACGGGTTTTGATGCCGTTCATAAAGCCCACCAAAAAGCCAATAAGAAGGGATACGGTTATCAATAAAAAAATAATGAAAACGGGTGTTCGTTCATAATTGGCATAAGCATATGAGGTAACAGCGGCGGTAATCTGTTCAAAATACCCGGCAATTTTATTCACAATGTCTACCTGTTCAGACGTTGCTTCCGCTTTAAAACGCTGCAGCTTTTGCCAATAAGTATCGCTGATCTTTTTGGCATTACTAAAGGTAGTGATGTCGTCCGTTTTTTCATAAGCAAGCTGGTATTGTAAAAAGTTGCCCAGCATATGCCGGGTATACTGGTACATGGAGTCCGGCAATTCCCGGCTATAGCGGTACAACATATCAATATTATTAACTTCCCGGTGAAGGTTAGCCGATCGCTCCTTATGGGCATTGCCCGCCTGCAAAAAAGTAAAGGAAATAATAAGACCAAAAATGCCTATGATGGCATTTTCAATACCCGAGCTTTCCCAGGAGCGTTTCTTCTTATATACCGTTCCGTAACGTATGCCCAATAGCAAAGAGGTAAACAGGAGCAGTACATAAAAGATCATCCACCATAAAGAGTTCAGCATAACTAGCAGGGTTAAATAAGAGGGAATCGGGTAACCGAATATACAAAAAATACCGGCAGTATTATACCGTTATTGCCCGGTAATAATGTACAAGCTGTGATAATGCTATTTAAGCGTTGCGGCAATGAACAGGTTAGCGGCGGCTCTCACCTTTCCTGGTTTTTGTAACTTTGTATCATATATCGTTATATGATTTTTAGAAACGCAACGATCAACGACCTGGCAGCAATAAGTGCGATTGAAAATATATGTTTCCCACCTAACGAAGCGGCCTCGCCTTCATCTTTTGTCAAAAGGCTGGAGGTTTTTCCGCAACATTTTTGGTTGCTCGAAGCTGAAGGGGAGATAGTGGGATATATTAATGGTATGGTTACCGGTCATAAAACCATTAACGATGCCATGTTTGAACATGCAGCATTACACGATGAAAATGGAGCCTGGCAATCTGTGTTCGGACTGGCAGTAGCGCCGGTATTCAGGAACAACGGGTATGCCGGGAAGTTGATGCAACATCTTATTGAAAAGGCAGCAGCGCAAAACAGGAGCGGTGTTATATTAACCTGTAAGGAACACCTGACAGGCTTTTACCAAAAATTCGGCTTTGAAGACCTGGGTGTATCTCAATCCACTCATGGTGGGGAAATATGGCATGATATGACACTTTATTTACATTTAAAAGGGAAAGATTAATTATGGATAGTTTACATGAAACCGGTGGTAGTGCATTTAGTATAGCCGCGGCTCCTTTGCAACAGTATCATGCGTTGTATGTGATTAGTGAGGCAGGACCTAAAATAAAAAGTATTATTGGCAATATAACCAATGTATTGAAGGATCCCCGGCTGGAGGACAAGCTATTTATTGAGCTATTGGCTTTTGGCGACGGTATAGAAATGTTGCTTAAGGCTAATAATTACGAAACGCTCTTGCAACCTTTGGTTGATAAAGGTGTGGTGTTTGTGCAATGTATGAATACCTTAACAGGTCGTGGCATATCGCGGGAGGAGCTGTACCCCTTTGTGCATTATGTACCGAGTGCTAATGGTGAAATTATTTTGCGGCAATATGAAGGTTGGGCAATAGTAAAGCCATAGCTTCAATACAGGTCTGCGAGTGGGGTTTCTTTTAGTTACTCCTTGATGAGCGTATTAATCTGGCTGATAAAATCCTCCGAAGCATAATTGGCGAAGCCTTCATGCCTGAAGACGACTTTTCCTTTCTTATCTAATACCAATGTGGTGGGTAACGTTCCGTTGTAGATGTTTGCGGGAACAACTGATCTGGTTTTGAACATGGGGGTAATATAGCCCTTGTTTTGCAGGTAATCCCTGCCCGCTGCGCGATTATCATCTTCATTGATCATCAGGAAAAAAAGATCAGGATCATTTTTGAATTTCGAGTATAGTGTTTCAATAGATGGAAACTCTGCCCGGCAGGGAGGGCACCAGGAGGCCCAGAAATTGATGAACACCACTTTTCCCTTTAAAGACGATGTGTTTTGAATATTTCCCTTTTCATCTTCAAAATCAAAGCCTGTCTCCATTTGTGGCAGCATCGTCATATCTTTTTCGATGTTCACATTATAAAGGCCCGTACGCATCAGCTGCCTTATGGTCCACGACTTTGCTTCCGGGCTTACGAAAAGAGTAACGATGATCAATCCCATCAAAATGGGAAATCCATGTTTTCGTATAAAGTGTTGCCTATTCTTTTTGTTTATTGCCTGCCCGTTATTATTGTCGGTCATAAATTTTAATGCTTGATTGATACTCAAAAATAAGTACAACGGTCGCTTATACCGTATATGCCGGTAATTAACATACCACTCCGGGCTTTGGGGTCTTCGTATTTTTTAGCAGGGATCTGCAATTGATCGCTTTTCTTTTGATATAGTTCAGCTTATCTCTCTGCTAATTTCCGGCTAACATAAACAGGCCCGTATTTTGCAGTAAATTGTTATCATATTTCGGATGATAGCCGGTATTTTTGTGTTGGACATCGTTAGCCTGTAAAGGTAACCGGCCAACGTTGACAATAACCAGCTACTTCTGACAAGCCCTGCTTAAAACCGTTTTAATGCACAAACTCTTAACCAGTATATTGGCCCTGGCAGTTTTAGCTGCGCAGGCACAGGACTATAAACCGGCACCGGTTTCGCTTTCTACCAAATGGGGACGTGAAGTAACCCCCGACAATGTTTGGCAACAACATCCCCGGCCGCAGATGCAACGGGCGGCATGGCAAAACCTGAATGGTCTCTGGAATTATAGTGTGCAGAAAAAGGGAGCTGCAAAACCCACCCAATATGAGGGAAAAATATTAGTGCCGTTTGCTATTGAGTCTTCTTTATCCGGCGTTGGCAAGCCTTTGTTGCCCGAACAGGAGCTTTGGTATAACCGCAGTTTTACCATTCCGGCCGATTGGGCCGATAAAAATATTATCCTGCATTTTGAAGCAGTGGATTGGGAAACCAAAGTATGGGTAAATGGCAAGCAGGTCGTTACTCATAAGGGAGGCTCTGATCCTTTCCAGGTAAATATCACTCCCTACCTAAAAAGTAACCGCGAACAGGAAATTGTAGTATCCGTTTGGGACCCTACAGATACCGATATACAGGCACGTGGCAAGCAGGCTTTGGATCCTAAAGGAATATGGTATAAAGCGGTATCTGGCATTTGGCAAACCGTATGGCTGGAAGCAGTTTCGAAAGAACATATTGCTACCGTATATCCCATGCCTGATGTAGATCGTAGCCGGGTTTATTTTACGTTCCAGGCAGAAAACCTTACCAGGTCGCACGAGCTAAACATCTCCATTAAAAATGGCAATACCGTTGTAAAAGACACTACGCTTTTCTTTCAGAACAGTTTGATACTTCCGATACCTGATGCTAAACTGTGGACTCCTGCCAATCCTCAGTTATACTATACTACCATCACCATTAAAAAAAGAGGAAAGATCGTTGACCAGTTCAATACTTATTTTGCTTTGCGCAAGATCAACATGATCAAAGATAAGAATGGGTACATGCGCCTGGCGCTGAACAACAAACCGGTTTTCCACCTGGGTACGCTTGACCAGGGCTGGTGGCCCGATGGGTTATTGACGCCACCATCGGAGACTGCGATGATGTATGATATTGTTAAGTTGAAAGAAATGGGATTTAATACCATTCGCAAACATATAAAGGTAGAGCCTTCCCGTTACTACTACATGACCGATTCGATAGGGATGATGGTTTGGCAGGATATGCCTTCGGGGTTCCTGGGAACCGATCATCCGTCTTTTGTTAAACATGATAATCCTCAAGATTGGGTTCGACCTCAGGAATCGGCTGTTCAGTTTGAAAAAGAATGGAAGGCTATTATAGACCACCTGCGCTTTTTCCCGTCCATTGCTATGTGGGTACCCTTTAACGAAGGATGGGGACAATACGATACGAAAAGGATCGCGGCATGGACGCAGCAATATGATCGCACCCGTTTGGTGGATGCGCCCAGTGGCTGGACTGACCGCGGCGTAGGCGACGTACTGGATGTGCACCAGTACCCGGGACCGGCTATGGGAGTGGTGGATCAAAATCCCTGGCGGGCGATGGTCTTGGGCGAATTTGGAGGATTAGGCCTGGTAGTAAAAGATCATATATGGGATCCTAATAAAAGAAACTGGGGATATAAAACCTATACCGAAAGCGATACACTCATTAAGGAGTATACCGAATTGATGCATAATGTGGTGCTGATGGTAAAGCGTGGATTATCGGCTGCTATCTATACGCAAACAACCGATGTGAAAGGCGAGGTGAATGGCTTGCTCACCTACGACAGGGAAGTAGTAAAAATTCCCGAAACCTTATTAAAACAATTGCATCAGCCCGTTTATAATGATGCGGATGGACGTATTCTTTTTGTAAATCAGCGAACAGAAACGGACCGGCCATTTATTTTTTCTTCGCACCAGCAACCAGCAGCAGATTGGCTAACAGGGCCTGTTAAATTTGAAAAAAGTAAACAACCTGTTGAAGTGAAGAAAGGAGCCAATGTTTATTTATACCAGGATATAGACTTTGGCAAAGTGCCGGAAGGATTGGGCTTAAAGCTCTACGCTTCAGGTGATGTAAAGATCTTTATCAATGGTGAGCTGGTATGGCAGGAAAAGGATGTAAGAACCAGGAGACATTGGGATGATATTAACCTGTCTTCCTTTATGCCCCTGATCAAACAATGGAATAATCGCATTGCCATAGAAGTAACAGGTGCCACAAGAGATGACATAATAGACTTCTCTTTATACCAATGGTTAAAATAATATAGCTATTGAAGAGTATCTTGATGTTGTCCCGGCTTTGGTTGGGGTAAGGGTACCAACTCCTGGTCATTGCCCGGTACTTGAGAAAAGCGGCGAGGTTTTGCTCCTGCTCGTTTAGCTTTGCTATTTCTATTTGATCCCTGCTGGTACCGGTTCGATAGGGTCGATAAATACAAAAGACCCTACTGATCTTTTTTGCCGGAACGGTAACAAGCGATCTGCCAGGAAGTTCCCGATATTAGCCGCCTGTTCTTCATGTATCATTCCAATATTTGACATAGTATCAACGAGTAAGCTATGCTAAAAGTAACCAATTAAAACTGGTGATAAGCCGGAAAGCTCGGGTGGACTATACGTTTCCACTCAGGATGCTTTTTTATATAAGCAAATACATAAGGGCAATAGGGTAATATTTGCTTTCCCTCTTTTTCTAACTGCAATAATGTTTTTTCAACCACTGCAGCGGCAGCGCCTTTTCCCGCTAAGCCCGGATCGGCTTCGGTGTGCACCAAAGCAACCAGTCCGTCTTCGTCCACCTCGTACTCAACAAAAGCGTATAGCCCATCTACAACTATTTCAAAACGCGAATTGGCTTCGTTTTGCACCAGGGGTATATCTTCAAATTCAGGTTTCATTGATGATTACAATTTAGGGTTATCGATAAAATTGGTTTTACTTTCAGAATGAGCATCGGCCCATTTAGCTAATAATCCAGCCAGCTTGTAATGAATAAATTCGTCATCTGTCATTACAAATGCTACCAGTGCAGCATCGGGATGCAAGAGGTCTGCTACCTTATGCAGCTTGTTATAATCTTCGTGTGATAAGCCTTTGTCAATGATCAACAAGTCAAAGCTTTGCAGGCTGAACGTATTGATAGCCTGCTCTACATCTGTTTCATACTGCACTTCAAGGCCGTCGAATTTTCCGGCTATTTGTTTAAAGCTATCCATGTTGGTTTTGCTATCTGCAACCACGTAAGCTTTTAATGTTTTCATAACTACTCCTTTTTTACACTACGAATTTACCTGCTTCTGTATATCCCGGCAATAATGTAGGTTAAGTGTGATTATTAAGAATAAAAAAAGCAACCCGTAGGTTGCTGTTATCTATTAAACTCTTAATATGCTATTGAGCAAATTCTCCATCAGCTTTAATGCGTACTACATCACTCACCATACCGTCAGGGAATTTTTCACCTACTTTAAAATCTGAACGCTTAATGCTGCCGGTAACCTGGAAGGCAATAGTTTCCTTTTTACTCATTGGGTTTTGAGTTTTGCCTTTATAAAGCAGGTCTACAACAACAGGCTTGGTAATACCATGAAGTGTTAAATCACCACTTAGTTTGTAAGCATCTTTTCCTGCTTTTTTAATGCCCGTGCTTTTAAAAGAAATTTCAGGGAATTTCTCTGCATCAAAAAAATCGGCACTTTTCAGGTGATTATCTCTTGCTTCGATCCTCGTATCAATGGATGTTGCTTTTGCAGAAAGAGTAACTACTGCATCGCTCAGGTCGGGTTTAGTTGATTCTACAGACACCGTAAAATCTTTAAAAAATCCTGAAACATCATTAATACCCAGGTGCGTTACAGTAAAACCCAGTTGCGAATGAGCCGGATCATTTTTCCATAAATTATTAAACGTAAATGCGGAAAGGCCTAAAAATGCGGCTGCGATAAATAAATAGCGCTTCATGTATGAATTATTTTTTGATATGAAATGCGAAGCTAAAGCGCTTTGGCTTTCTGTCACTTAATCTAGATTAAGTATGCTCATTTTTTTTGCAAAAAGCACCAGGCTTCACCCGGTGCTGCAAATTTGTTTTGGATTTTATAGTGGCGTGGGTAATGAACGGCAAAACCGCTATCTTTACGGCTTAAATTGTCGCTGGTAGAGCTACAATGCCCTCTAAAAGCTGACGCTGCTTCAGCCCTCATAAAAAACTAGTATGGTTCGTTATTGGAAATGGTTGATTGGAGATAAGGATCATTTTGCCTTAGAAGGAAGGATATTTAACGCTACCTGCGTTGCACTTATTATATGCGTACTCTTATATACGCCTATCTCTTATTTTTTATTGACGATGGAGCTATTCCTGATATTGGTTGGCATGGCTTTTTTAGTAGGTGTATTATACTATTTATCCCGTTTTAAAGGTCATTCGCGGGTAAGCGCTACACTCTTTCAGATTGTTCTAAATATAGCATTAGTAGTAAATTATTATTATAATGCAGGCATTAACGGCCCGAACCATATTATATTTCTCGTAGCTTTTTTTATTTCAGCGGCAACGGCTCCAATAAAGCAGTATTATATTTGGTTACCGCTTAATATAGTATTGCTCTCCGGCATAATGATGGCCGAGTACACCAACCCCAATTTTATTGAATTAACCTATCGTGATACGACAAGCAGGTTTGTTGATGTTTTTTTCTCCTACCTGGGAATTGTTATATTTATTTTTATTGTAACGATGTTCGTCAGGAGATCTTACAACCGGCAACGCGAGGAATTGATTGCAAAATCAATTGCCCTTGAAGAAGCCAATAATACCAAAAACAAGCTCTTGTCTATTTTAGGCCATGACCTCAAAGAGCCGTTAGCTTCACTCCAGGGATATCTTGAGTTGTTGGCAGATTTTGAGCTGGAGGAACGGGAGCAGAAGGAAATGAATGCACAATTGCTAAGTATGACACGCAATACTTCATTTATGCTTTCCAATATATTGGCATGGACCCGTGCCCAGGAGCAACGTCTTAGTGCAGATCTACAGATACTGGGTGTAAAAGAAGTACTTACCCACGTAGTAGAGTTGGCCCGGAGTATCAGTCTTAAAAAGGATATATCTTTAGGGGTTGACCTTCCCCGCCATATTCATGTGAAGGCTGATGCGCAGATGCTGGCGTTGGTGATCCGCAACCTGTTAATGAATGCCATCAAGTTTACACGTAAGGGTGGTCATGTATGGATCACGGCTATAACAGAAGCTGATAAATGTATTATAGTGGTAAAAGATGACGGTATTGGCATTCCGGATGCCATGCAAACCAAAATTTTTAGAGTAGAGTCTGGCTCAAGAAGAGGCACGGATTCGGAAAAAGGCACCGGCCTGGGTCTGATGCTTTGTCAGGAGTTTGCTGAGAAAATGGGTGGGCAACTGAATTTTACCAGCCGCGCAGATAAGGGAACAACATTCTCTCTCACACTGCCCACAGCGCAAGTGCCTGCTTTTTCTTATAGAAAAGATAGTGGTGTAAACAATGAAGCCCTGGAACTCTACCACTAGCATTGCCGCGTCACACAGATTCCTTGTATTTTTTTTGTGCCTGGTCTGCAAATATCGAAGACTATTCTTCTTGTTGTTAATTTTATCTATTCATATAGGTAATAAAAATTATGGCATTTTATGATTTGAAAAAAGATGAAAGAGCTGCTTTATCAGCTGCTATAAAAAAAAATATCAGTGAGGCCCTTTCTTCATCGGCAACGGAAGGTATTACTGTTTATTTTTCCAGCGATGATACTTATATCCGCAAAGCCGGCTATCTGGCTATCGGACGTATTTATTTCGAACAGCAACATTTGCAACTGCAGGTTATTACTTTATTAAATCTCCTTTTACAAAAAGAAGATTTTAAAATCAGGCAAACCGCGATCAATGCTGCCGGTGAGATAGGAAAGCGCGATTTTGACATCGTACAACAGTTTTTCGATAAAGGTTTGTTTGATGTGCATCACTCCCCCAGGAACGCTGTTATCGGATCGATCAAAAAGATGGGCGAAGTGAACCCTATACCGGTCTTGGCCTGGTCGAGAAAATATCTTCACCACGAGGATAAAGAAATAAGACGCGAAATATGCCATGGTATTGAATTGAGAGGCAGGAAACACCCCGAAGATATTTTGCCTTTATTGATAGAGCTGCAGCATGATGAAACTGCCAGGGTAAGAAATACATTAGTGCATGTTATAGGCCAGATCGCTTATAAAAAGGGTTGCCTGGCAACTGTGGTTGCTCATCTAAAAACATGGGATAACCGGCAATTGGTAGCCGATGCCTTAGAGGAGATCATTGATGTACATCATCGCTATAGAAATTTTTCGGCGCTAACTCAGATGGAAGCACGACAGTATATCAGAGAACATTTTAATGACCAGTAACATGCAGCAGCATAACTATTTTGTAATAACCGGCGGACCCGGTGTTGGCAAAACAACTTTATTAAATGAATTAGAAAAGCGTGGATTTACCATCATTCCAGAAGACGCCAGGCGTATCATACAGGAACAGGTTGCCATCAACGGGGAAGGGTTGCCCTGGGATAACAAAGAGCTATATGCACAATTAATGTTGGAAGAAAGCATGCGCTCTTATCAGGAGGCCACAACCAGCACATCCTCTGCCAAAGCTGTTTTCTTCGATCGTGGTATAGTGGATGCAGTGTGCTACATGATGATGGAAGATCTGCCTGTTACCAAAAAGGTAAACAAATGGGTGAAATTATGTTCTTATAACCGTCGCGTATTTATATTACCGCCATGGAGAGAAATATATCAAACCGATAAAGAACGCAAGCAAACCTGGGCAGAAGCAGTGAGAACTTATGAAGCTATGAAAGAAGTCTACATGAGCTATGGATACGATTTGGCAGACATACCTAAAGGCACTGTAACCAGCCGGGCTGATTTTATTTTGGAGCAGATCTCCGCCATGCTTTGATCACTTTTGCAAGTTAGTATACATTACCTTCAAAGATGTACACTAAAATTCAAATTTATAAGCCTAATAGGGGAAAGCGTACTGTTTCAACAACTGAGCATATGCTGCTATTTCTTATTGGCTCATGCCATACAACACCGCTATTACGATAATAGCAATAATGATGGCGATCACGATTTTGGAAGTCGACAGCGGTTTATTGCCACTAATGGCGCCGGTTTGCCCATTGATGATGAAGTGATAGGTTTTCCCTTTAAAGAGATACTGGCATAACCAAACCGGCAGTATCACCTGCTTAAAGGTTTCGCTGGTATAACGGGTTTGAACGCTAAGGTCTTTGTAAGTATCGTCTGCCAGGTGTTGCGCTGCTTCCTGGTGAACACGGTTATCAATTTCGTTACGGGCGGCATTAAAGGTATCAGACAATGCCTTATCAAATGCCTGGGCATGCCATCCTAACAAATACTCGGGGTTAAATAATTCTACCTGTTGCAGGTTAAAGGGATAGATCTTATTGATCTGTTCCTGCGTGATTCTTTTATTGCCGCAGATCAGTATATCATCAAAAAAGCATTCAAAAGAACCCTCGCGCCAGTACCAGCGTGTTCGCTGTACACTTTGTGTAACCTCCTTGCCATCGGCATCTTTAGTTCGGATCGTTTCATAGTAATAGGTGCCGGCATACCCCTCCCACTGATTGTAAGTGTAGCAGTCGAAGGTAAAAAAAGGAACATAATGCCCCTCCAGTTTATCGGTCAGCGACAGTTCTTTTAAACTGCTATCATTCCAGAAACCTTTGCCGATCCACTGTTTAAAAACATCCAATGCTTCCTGTTTCGATAATTGAAAAGGTAAAATACCCGTGGGAGTGATGGTACGGGTTTTATAAGCCTCGGGGTTCAATACATTATTACCACAATTACGGCATTCAAAGAAAGCGATATCGGCTCCTGATTGTGTTTCCTGGCCACATTTACTACACTTGTAGATGACGGTGGTAACGGGGGCCAGCGGAATGGAAGCCGCATCCTTAAATATCTGGATATTGTTTTCTTCTACAACTTCGCTGCTTTTTTCAATGGGAAATAGCGCACCGCAATGCAAGCACTTCAGCGCGTTTTTGTCTGCATCAAAATTCAGTTCCGAGTTGCAATTAGGACAAGGGTGTTCTTTTAAAACCTGCATACTATAACCTGCTCAGCAATTCTGCTTTTTTCGCGTTAAACTCTTCCTCGGTAAGCACGCCCTGTGTTTTTAGTTCGCCTAATTGTTTCAGCGTTTCCAGGATGGCCGTTTTGCTTTCACCCGTATTGGCAGCCTGGGGTTGTTGAGGCTGAGTTGCCTGTCCCATCAGGTTGTTTAACAGCACTCCGGCCCCTATTCCACCCATATTACCGGCAGCATCGTTTTCTGCTAATTTTTCCAGCGCAATACCTCCCTGCATCTGGTTAAAATCATTCAGGTTCCCTTTCAATATATTCAGCTGGGTTTTCTTATCCAGCATCTTTTCTACCTCTTCCGGCAGCGATACATTTTCGATAAAGAATTTTTCGAGTGCAATACCATAGCTGTCCAGTTCTTTTTGAAAAGCCGGTTTTACTTTCTCGCCAATAGCGTGGAAATTAGCTGCAAGATCTAAAGCCGTTACATTGGCCTGGGCCAGTGCTTCTGCAAACTTGCTGGAAACAATGCCCTGCAATGTTTCCTCTACCGCGTCTACCCGCACAAAAGGATTAGTACCTGCAAATTCTGTAATAAATAATTTGGCATCTACAATGCTGATGGCAAAATTGCCAAAAGACCGGATGCGTACCTGTCCGAACTCCGGATCGCGCATTAAAACCGGACCTGAGGTTCCCCATTTTAAATCGGTAAACTGGCGGGTATTAATAAAATAAATATCTACTTTAAAAGGGCTGTTAAAGCCATATTTCCACGATTTGAGCGTAGTGATCACCGGCATGTTGCTGGTGGTTAAAGTATGTAAGCCCGGGTTGTACACGTCGCCAAACTCACCTTCATTCATTAGCACAGCTACCTGGCTTTCGCGCACGGTTAATTTAGCACCGTTCTTTATATTGTTACCCTTATCCTGGAATTTCCAGATGATGGTGTTATCTGAAGTATCAACCCATTCAATTACTTCAATCAGTTCGTTCTTAATAAAGTCGAATAAGCCCATTGCAATTTTTTTAGAATACCAAATTAAGATTTAGCAAGTGAATTAATAATTATTTTTTTCTTTAGAGATAGCTTAACCATTTATTGGTACGGTGGGCAGCCTTGTAATGACCGTACCACTTGCATAGCGGGTACAAAACAAGGATCGCCAGCAGCCATACGCCATAAACAACGGGCAGGGAAAAGCCCTTAAAAGCCTGTGGCCGGCCAAAGTTAAAGCCAAAGACAAGATCGCTGGTAGAAAAGCCGTTTGACAGTATAACTGCTATCAAGGCCGCATGTATCAGGTACCAATGAACCAGGTAGAAGAATAAAGGCACTTTGCCATATACTGCTAATATATCTGAAAATCGATTTTGTTTATTGGTAAACACAGCCAGCAATAAAAACATAAAGCCTAAGAACAGCACCGTGTATTGTAAAGAAGGTGGATACTTGGTCACATTCAAAAATGAAATAAATGAGAATGCACTGTTCTTCTGCCAGGACCAGGGCGTAGCATCGCCATAAATATTAATGGTCCTGAGTACCATAAAAAGAATGATCAATGCAATACCTGCCTGTATGCAGATCTTTCGAACGATAGCAACTTCCTTCACGAATATAGCGGCGGAGCCAAATCCTGCCAGCATGATGGCCAGCCAGGGCAGGGGTGGGTATCCGTAAATAACATTATGCTTTTCACTAAGTGGTATAAATGCAGGCTGAAAAAAGACGTTCAGAATCGTGGTTACTGTATTTTGTTGCGGCAAAGCTAACAAGGGCAGCAGGCCTGATAATACCATAATCACAATACCCGTTATCAATATCGCAATGCCGCGCAGGCTTAATAAAAGAGATAAAATAACAAAGCCGAAGCCAATAGCAAAGATCACCTGTATCAGTATAACGCTGAAATGAATATCGAACCAGATACCAAAATTGACCAGGGTTAGCTCCAGGATGATCAGCCAGATGCCCCTGCTTAGAAGAAAGCGCCGGTGTGCTTTTATACTGCTTTTATTTTGCAGAGATAACCAGGCAGATACACCAGATAAGAACACGAAAGTGGGTGCGCACAAGTGAGTGATCCACCGGGTGAAAAATAAGGGGAGGGTAGTGGTGGCCAGATCAGTAGGTTGCTGAGTAAGCGCTGTTTCATGAAACAGATCGCGGGTATGATCGAGTACCATGATTATCATCACCAGGCCTCTTACTATGTCAATAGAGGAAATGCGATTTTTCATACATCAAAATACAACTATTTACAAACAGATCGTTTTATGTACCTTCAATAAGCGAGAGCACCATATCTAAAATCAAGCGTTATGAGTGAAATTAAAACGAAAGCTACTTCGGAAAATGTAGCCGCATTTATTGAAAAGAGCGATCCCAAAAAAGTAGAAGATAGTTTTAAGCTGATCGAAATAATGGAACGCCTGTCTGGGGAAAAAGCAACCATGTGGGGACCATCCATTATCGGGTTTGGCAGGTATCATTACAAATACGCCAGCGGACATGAGGGTGACATGTGCCGGATAGGCTTTTCACCACGCAAAGCCCAGTTTTCATTATATATATTGAGCTGCGATAGCCCGGTTCAAAGCAAACTGGTCGATCAGCTGGGCAAAATAAAAAAAGCAGTAGGCTGTATTTATTTTAAGAAGCTTGATGACCTGAACCTGGACATACTCGAAAAAATGATCCGGCAGTCTTTAAAAGAAACAAAAGAGATGTGGGGCTGATAGGCTTAATTTGCAGCTATGGACGGGATTAATAAAGAACGGGCCAAAACCTTTATTTTCAGGAAAGCCGAGGCCGCTGACGCAGATCGTATCTGGGAGATATTACAGCAGGCCATTGAACGCCGCAGGCTCGATGGGAGCCGGCAATGGCAGGAGGGTTACCCCAATCCTGATACGGTTAAGAACGACCTTGAAAATGGCTGGGGTTTTGTACTTGCGGATGAAGAGGGAGTGATTGCTTACAGCGCGCTGATCCTAAATGATGAACCCGCCTATGACCAGATAGATGGCGCCTGGTTAACCCTCGGAGACTTCCTCGTGGTGCATCGCGTGGCAGTATCTGACAGGGTAGCCGGCAAAGGAATCGCCACCCGCTTATTTAAAGCAATAGAGCAACATGCGATTGCTCATCATATTCCCAGCATTAAAGTAGACACTAATTTTGACAATCCGGCTATGTTAAGGGTATTGGAAAAGCTGGACTATATTTATTGTGGTGAAGTTATTTTATTGGGGGCGCCGAGGAAAGCGTTTGAGAAAGTGTTGGCATAGTATTCACACAAGTTGTTTCACCTCTCGTGAGATCTGCTTTGACTCAAGCAGCTGAACACCTTTGTTTTTTTGTTTACCATAACGCAGCATCAGCATCGCCAGTTTACGTACCGGAAGCGGCGCCAGCCTTTTAAACAGGCCCAGCTTGTTAAAGAATCGTAATACCGATTCACTTACCTTTTCACCAGCTCTGTCGGTGCCTGGTCTTGATAGCAGGCCGGGTCTGAGTATTGTTAAGCTTTCAAAGTTTAAAGCCCTGATCGCTTGCTCCAGTTCTCCCTTCATACGGGAATAAAATACCAGTGATTTTGGATTGGCCATACCCGCTGATATTAAGATAAAGCGGGGGACTTCGTTTTGACGAGCCGCCTGTGCAAAAGCCAGCTGGTAGCCATAGTCTACTTTGTATTGGGCATCCTTGCTGCCTGCCGCTTTTAAAGTGGTACCCAGGCAGGAGAAGGCCATGTCGCCTGCAACAAGTCCCTGCCACTGTTCGGGCCGGTCAAAGTTAATGACATGAACCTGCAATTTTTCGTGCTGCACGGGTAAAGACTTTCTTACCAAAGCAACTACTCCGGTAATGCTTTCATCCTGCAATAATAATTGCAGTAACTCTTTTCCCGTAGCGCCGGTTGCGCCTATTATTATCGCTTTCATTGCATAAACCCGATGAAATTTTCGGGCCAAAATTACACATAGGGCTATAATGTTTAGGACAAAATAATAAGGCTATGAATATCGGGGGTTAGGTTACCAGGGCTCACTAAAAAAAGTATTGATGCGGCTTTCCAGTTCGGTGTTGCCGGTGGCGATGTTACTGTGATCGCGATCAGGATAAATGAATAAGGTGGCACGATCGCCAATGCCTTGTTTCTTCATCTCGTTAAACAACAGCTCTGCCTGAGACGCCGGTGTGATCCGGTCATTTTGAGCCGCGTGGAGCTGCGCTTTAGGAATCCGTTTGGAGAAATAAAAGGGAGAGGATGCAATGATAAGCTGCCTGGTTTGTGCTATTGTGGAAGTTCCGCTAAGCAGACCGCTAAGGAATTGCGCTTTATAAGTAGGATCATTGTAGAGTTGGGCAGTCAGCGCTACAAAATCTGAATTAAATGCAACAGGAGCCACACGTTTAAAACGTTGATCGTGTATGCCGGCCAAAAGCGCCACAGTTCCTCCACGACTGCCACCCCTGATCATGGCCTTGCCGGTATCAGCCTGTTGAAACAGGGCACCTACAGCATTCAGGCAGGCGATCACATCGTCAGTAGCGCCATCAAAAGCATCGAACCTGGATCCCCCGGATAAAGGAGATTTTAATAGTTTACCGTTCACTTCCAGGCTTACATACTGTCCTCTCATAGCAGGTACTACGTATATAAATGTCAGGTCTTCTGCCGGCAATTTTACTTTTACCGAGCTTACCGGCTCTTCATCAATACCGAATCCACCTGCATAAAATAATAGTGGTACCCGCTCAGTGGTTAGGGGTACTAATACAGCTGCATACTCTTTAATAACTCCCAAATGGAACGAAATAATATATGCTGATAATTTCGGGGTGATGGATTGCGTTTCCACAATAGTAATGTCCTGCGGAACCAGGTTTCTTTGCATCCAGCTACGCTCTACGGCATCAATTTCTGCTGTAGCGGGCGGGGCAAACAGCGCCGCTTTGTCAATTCCTTTCAACGTGTCGTTCTTTTTACAGGCAAACCAGCACAACGTAAAAAATAAAAGAGCAACGCAATGATAAGCTTTCATCCTGGTAATATTTCCGCCGAAAATATTACCGGCTTAAATAGGAGATCGTTTAGATTTTGCTAATTAACAAAGATTCAACAGGGGCTAACTCTATGAAACCAGTGTGAGAGGTACGATGCTCTTTGTCCTGTAAGGACAAAATCCTGGTAGCTGTAATGATTGATGAATCCTTGCGTGCCGTAGGTACGCAACCTCCAAAACAATGCAGCGCTGTTAGGAAAAGGGCTGTGCTATAGTTTCCGTCTTAGTTATTCATTTATTGTAATAAGGCTGCTCCTTTGCCGGTTTCTGCAAAATGCCTGATCATCTCATTGCGCTCAATTAAAAACTGTTTGAGATAACGGGTCATTATAAGCCTGTCCACTAATTTTCCCAGTACACCCGCTGGCGATTGAAAACACAAAATATCTTTCATTAGAGTTCCGGCATCCGCTTCGGTGAAAAGATGATCGTGCGCAAATGACCGGAAAGGACCTTTCTGCTGTTCATCCCTGAAATGAAAAGGGCGATTATAAGCTGTTATCCTGGACGTGAATTTTTGACGCACAAAGAAATGGGTGGCTTGCCAGGTTACCGTTTCATTCATGCCGATCAAACCACTCTTTCTGCCTGCAATAGCCTTTTCTTTGGTTTTTGCGGTGGACAGGGTATGCAGATCGATACTTCGCGAAAGATCAAAGCAGGTTTTAATGTCAGCATGAATAAATGTTTCTAATTCAATAACAGGCATATCATTGGGTTTCACGCATGAGATTTTTGATGCGTTTTACATGGTGATGAATTTACACACTATCAGCTAACCGCTATCAACCTCCTACAACTTTCCTTTTACATTCAGTGCATCTCTTAACCCATTGCCCAACAGGTTAAACGCCAGTACCAATATCATGATGGCGAAGCCGGGAGCGAGCGCCAGCATAGGGTTTTGTGTGATAATGAAATTGTAGTTTTCTTTGATCATCAACCCCCAGCTGGGCATGGGAGGCTGCACACCTACACCCAGGAAACTCAGGCCGGCCTCAATAACTATAGCTGAAGCAAAATTAGCTGCAGCAATCACCAATACAGGGCCTACAATATTAGGCCATATATGTACGGCAATGATCCGGATATTTCTAAAACCCAATGCCCTGGCGGCTTCCACATACTCTAGTTCCCGCACTGCTAATACCTGTCCGCGTACCAAACGTGCAACATTCACCCACATGGTAAGACCTACTGCAATAAATACCTGCCAAAAACCTTTACCCAATGCCAGTGTTATGGCAAATACCAGTAATAATGTGGGTATACTCCATATCACATTGATGAACCACATAATCAAATCATCGGTCTTTCCACGATAGAACCCGGCAAGCGATCCTAATATAAGCCCGATGCTGATAGAGATGATCACCGTGATCAGTCCCACACTCAGGCTTACCCTGGTTCCTACAATTAGCCTGCTTAATATGTCACGTCCATAACTATCCGTCCCCACCCAATAGGTTTTCGTGGTCACGGGCTTGTCAGCAAGAGCAGCTTTTGCGTAACTGATCCGCTCACTTACGTCTTCGTCTATGTATTTTTCCGCAATAATGCTATCGCCCTTTACACTGTATGTATTGATCGGTATAAAATGATAAGTATCGGGCTGACCATAAAATAATTTACCCCAAAAGCCACGCGACTCATAAGCTTCTTTCCTAACCTGCAGGAACTGCTGTTTAGTACCCGGCTTTTCACCACCCATTTCAAGAATAATCCTGTTAGCGTAAGGCGAGCCGTCTGGTGTAATAAAATAGCAAAACACCGCGGTAACAACAGCAGAAATGATCACCACCAACCCTGCCATAGCACCTTTGTTCTTTTTAAGCCTTTTCCAGGCGGGGTTTTTAAATATGCTGTTCATTATTCTCAAATGTAATTAAAACACTAAAATGATTTAGCTAAAACTTACGGGTGACAATCAATGAATTTATTTCACCTTTCTTCCCTTCCATTCGTAACTACCGAAGGTTCCCAGAAAGCCGGAAATAATGGTGTACCCGATATGTAGTGGCTGAAAAAAGAAGAAATATTTTAAGAGATGCCTGCGATTAAAAAACCGGCTCACCCTCCCCACAAAAGATATTTCGATCAGGGTTTTCAGTACGATAAAAACTAAAAAGGCATATAAGTATATGATATTGAAAAATGACAATACCAAAAGTGCCAGAAAAGAACAATTAAACAAATAAACTAATAGCAGCACAACGAAGATTCTTTTATCATCATAACTGGTGGCTTTGCTGGCCCACCGGATACGCTGGTTGAAGAAGGCCTTCCAGGTAGGCGCGGCTTCTGTTTCAACAATGGCTGCTTTTGATTTGAGATAGCCTACCTGCCCCGGGTATTTTTTCCATATTTTATGCATCAGGAGCATATCATCACCCGATGCGATATTATCAATTCCTTTAAATCCATCAACCTCATAAAACACTTCCCGTTTGTAAGCCAGGTTGGCCCCGTTACACATATTGTGTTTTTTACCGGCAACGGAAGCCCCGGTAATACCCTGCAGTGTTAAAAAATCCAACGCCTGGAAAATATATAGAACCGATTCTTTTTTTCCCTTTGAAGCTGCAGGAATAAAGCTAACCGGAGCTGCTACAAAAACCGGTTTGTTATCCATTATAAAAGAAGCTAATACCTGCAGCCAGTCAGGAGTTACAACGCAGTCCGCATCGGTACATACGATCCACTCGTTTTGGGCAGCTGCAATCCCTGTTTCAATGGCTTTCTTCTTATAAGAATTAATCCGGTCTTCTTTTAACTGTACCAGTTTTACCCCTTCGTACCGATTCACTATCGCTGCAGTTTCATCTGTTGAATGATCATCAGCAACAATCACTTCAAATAAATCGCGCGAATAGGTTTGTGACAGTATGCTATCCAGCAATGGCCCTATATTATCTGCCTCATTTCTCGCAGGAATAATAATTGAAAAACCAGTACCGGGTATCATAATGTTTTTGGGTGAATATTCAGGCATAGCCCGCCAGCTGGTATTATAATAAAAGATCACTACCGCATATAAAACCCATAACATTAATATTGCTACGAATAAAAAAACCATGTCGCAAAACTAAAGTCTGACCTTTTATTTACCCGATTTATTTAATAAACGAAAAATCGTTGCTTTCAACGAAGCTGCCGCGCATTCTTAAGCGAGATCAATAAATAATTTTAAGTTTTTGTAATTCAGAAATCTTCCTAACTTTAATTAGTTGTTAAAACAACTATATGCCAAACAACCATTTTAAGAAAAGTGAGCTGTATAGCTTTATAACGGGTATTGCAAGCACGGCCATAGCACGACGACTACAGAAGAAGTTTAATAATGCGGATCTGAATCTGACTATAGAGCAATGGAGCGTACTCTATCATTTGTGGAAAGAAGATGGCATTAGTCAGCAGGATCTTTGTCAGGCTACTTTCAGAGATAAGCCCAGTATGACACGGCTGGTGGATAACCTGGAAAAGGCGGGCCTGGTGAGGAGAATTGCATCGAAGACCGACCGTCGTAAAAACCTTGTGTATTTAACTGATAAGGCAAAAGCTATCCAGGATCAGTGTCACGGATTTGCAGCAGAAACCGTGGAAGAAGCATTAACGGGAGTGAGCCTGGATGATATTGAAACCTGCAGAGTAGTACTAAAGCAGGTTTACGAAAATTTAAAATAAATTGATTCCAACATATTAAATTCTACATATTATGAGTGCCGCCAATGATACCAGAGAATTAATAAAAGGAGCCGAATGGCTGATTAAAGAATCTTCGCCCGCTTCCACTTTTACCAGCGAACAGTTTAATGAAGAGGAGCTGATGATCCGCGACATGTGTACGCAGTTTCTTGCAGCAGAAGTAATGCCTATTTTAGACCGGATTGACAGCCTCGAAGAGGGCTTAATGAAGTCGCTGGTACAAAAAGCCGGAGACCAGGGTCTGCTTGCAGGTGCGTTTCCGGAAGAGTATGGCGGGCTGGGCAAAGACTTTATTACTTCTACGATCATTAACGAATATCTGGGAGCCGGTCATTCCTTTTCAGTAGCTATTGCTGCTCATACCGGTATTGGCACTTTACCTATTTTATATTTTGGAACAGAAGAACAAAAACAAAAATATATTCCTAAGCTGATCACGGGCGAATGGGCGGGCGCCTATGGCTTAACCGAGCCGAACGCGGGTAGTGACGCATTGAGCTCAAAAACTACCGCGAAGCTGAGTGAGGATGGAAAGCACTATATCCTGAACGGGCAAAAATGCTGGATCACCAATGGCGGATTTGCACAGGTATATACGGTGTTTGCCAAGGTGGTTGGAGATGACGGACAGGTGGGTTTTACCGGCTTTATTGTTGAACGCGGAACAGAGGGTTTCACTAATGGCCCGGAAGAACATAAGATGGGCATTAAAGGGTCGTCCACCGTACAATTATATTTCCAGGATGCCAAAGTACCGGTTGAAAACGTATTGGGCGAAATTGGCAAAGGGCATAAGATCGCTTTCAATATATTGAACATAGGCCGTTTAAAGCTTTGCGCGGCAGCATTGGGTGGTGCTAAAATGGCATTTGAAATATCGGTTCAATATGCCAAAACAAGAGAACAATTTAAACAGCCTATCGCCAACTTCGGTGCTATCAAACACAAGATAGCAGAAATGGCCATCCGTATTTTTGCAGCTGAATCAGCCTTGTATCGCACTGCCAAATGGATTGATGAGTGGGAGCAACAATTATTGCAGGACGGTAAACCATTTAATGAATCATTGCTGGGCGCTGCCGAAGAGTATGCGATAGAATGTGCTATATTGAAAGTGTATGGCAGTGAGCTACTAGACTTTGTAGTAGATGAAGGTGTTCAAATCCATGGCGGGAATGGCTTTAGTGCCGAGTACAATATTTCGCGGGCTTACAGGGATAGCCGCATCAATCGCATTTACGAGGGCACCAACGAAATCAATCGTTTGCTTACCCTGGACATGACGCTGAAACGAGCGATGCAGGGGCGTTTGAACCTGATGGGACCAGCTATGGAAGTACAAAAGGAGCTGATGAGCATACCCGATTTTGGCAGTGATGATGATACACCATTTGCCAGCGAAAGAAAACTGGTATCCAATTTTAAAAAAGCGATACTAATGGTTTCCGGAGCTGCAGTTCAAAAACTGATGATGCAGATTGAAAGCGAGCAGGAAGTATTGATGAATATTGCTGATATGGCCATCAAGACCTTTCATGCGGAAAGCACATTATTGCGGGTAATGAAAATTGTTGAAGAGAAGGGAACTGAGAAAGCTGCCCTACCTATCGATATCATGCAAACCTTTTTGTACGATGCAGCTGACGCGATTAATAAAAGCGGGAAAGATGCCATCAATGCATTTGCCGAAGGCGACGAACAACGCATGATATTAATGGGATTGAAACGCTTTACCAAAGCAGAGCCATTTAACACTAAGGCTGCCCGCAGAAGAATTGCGGATGCTGCTTTAAATTCGGGTAAATATCATTTTTAGAAAGCGTTTAATATAACTAACAGGTGCCGGTTTTACTTTAAACCGGCATTTTTTATCGCCCAATAAGCTCGAGATAAACAGGTCTCACAGTGTAAACATCCTGTATCACTGCAATTTTGTAGCATGATTTTAGCTGCTTATAAGTATATTTATTTACAATATGAAAACCCTTACTAACAGCCTTATTATTGTATTGATGTTATTTGCAGCATCCTGTAACAACAATTCCAAAAAGAATGATATTCCTCCTCCGGCGCCACCAGACCCCCCGGTAATAGACACGCCATTGGTAAAACTGGGCGCTTATTATTTTGGCGGTTGGTATGAAGGTTCGAGTCATATAAAGCCGGCACTGGTAAACGACTTTCCCGAACGAAGACCTGTCTGGGGCTGGATTACTAATACAGCAGATGCAATGAAAGCACAGATTGATTTGGCTGCAGATGCCGGCCTTTATTTTTTTAGTTTTTGCTGGTATTTTAATACACAGGACCTGACCGAAAACCGTCCCGCCAATAATGCCATCACGCTTTTTAGAAATGCCCCGAATAAAAAACGGCTAAAATTTTGTTTCCTGGTGGCTAATCATGATGGATACCGGATCAACCCGCAAAACTGGCCTGCATTGAAAGAGCATTGGAAAAATGCATTTAAAGATTCGGCTTACTTAAGAGTGGATGGTAAGCCATTGATCATTTTCTTTGACCCCTCTAACCTGGTGGTTAATTTTGGAGGAGCAGAACCACTGAAAAATATGCTCAACAATTTCAGAGATGAATTAAAAGCTATGGGGCTTCCAGGCGCTGTAATTGCCGGTTGCCCCTCCACCTCAGCTAATGGTATATCGGGCGCTGTGGCCGCAGGCTTCGATGCCCTGAGCGGATATAATTACCATAGCTCCGGCTTCTCTTCAGAAATAGCAACACCTATCTCCAATATGACCAATGCAGAAGCAAATGTTATATGGCCCCGATTTATCAACTCGGGCGTATATTATATTCCGGTGGCCACACTTAACTGGGATGTACGCCCCTGGAGCACCACCCCACTGACAGAAAAATACTTCACCGGTTTTGGCAAAAGCTCCGTTGAAAACTCAGTTAAAGCCATCAAAAAATGGATACTGGATAACCCTGCTAGCACTACTAAAGAAAAACTCGGTATACTCTATGCCTGGAATGAGTATGGCGAGGGTGGCTGGCTCACACCTTCGGATATATTAAAGGACAGCTTATTACAGGGTTTGAAAGCAGGTTTGAAATAATTACCGGAAGCAGCCGGTTTTTATTTAATTTTGCCAGGCTAATTAAAGTAGAATATAACTAACTGATAACTTATGATATCTATAATTCGTGTAGCGATGCTTGGCATCTGCTGTCTTGCTATACAACAAATTTCGGCCCAGGGCAAAAACACTATTAAATTCGGAAAAGTATCCGCAGCAGATTTCAATACTACATCACCTGCAATCGATACGTCGAGCAATGCCGTTATCCTTGCCGATGTGGGCAGCTCCGTACTGGAAGGAAATAGCAAAGGATTTTTCTCGCTCAAATACACACACCTGAGACGTGTAAAAATTATTAATAAAAAAGGAATGGATGCTGCCGACGTATCTATCTCATTATATACATCCGGCGATGCCGAAGAAAAGCTGGATGAATGTAAAGCTATAACCTACAACCTCGAAAACGGCGAGGTAAAACAAACCAAACTGGAAAGCAACGGTATTTTTAAGGAAAAACTCAGCAAAAATACGGTGGTAAGGAAGTTTACATTTCCCAATGTAAAAGAAGGATCCATAGTGGAATACACTTATACCGTCATATCAGACTTTCTTTCGCATTTAAGATCATGGGAGTTCCAGGGCACCAGCTGGCCACGGGTTTACTCTGAGTATACCGTGAAAATTCCCCAGTTTTTTAGCTATGTGTTCCTGGCCCAGGGATACATTCCGCTAAAGAGTGAGAACAGCAGCAAAATGCAGTCTTTTAATATATCTGAGCGAAATGGTACACAAGCGTCCAGTCAATTTACATTGAGCGGCTACGAAAATACTAACCGTTGGATCGCCCAGGATGTACCTGCGTTAAAAGAAGAGAGTTATACCTCAACCATTGAAAATCACCTATCAAAAATCGACTTCCAGTTAAAACAAACGGAGTTTCCGGGGCAAACGCCTACAGAATATATCGGAAGCTGGGCCAAGGCCGCTGAGAACATGCTGAAAAGAGAGGACTTTGGTAACGAAATTACCAGGGCCAACCTCTGGTTGAATGACGATATCAAAACTATTACGGAAGGTGCTAACTCTAACGCCGAAAAAATAAGACGACTGTATGACTTTGTCAGGGATAATTTTACCGCTACTTATAACTCCGGGCTATTTCTCAGCGACAATACAACCCTGAAAGATATCTTCCGGAAAAAAAGCGGTAACGTAGCAGAGATCAATTTATTACTGATAGCTATGTTACGTAATGCCGGAGCAATGGCCAATCCGGTTATGATCAGCACCCGGGGGCATGGATGGGCTCATCCTGTTTACCCCTTGATGACCAAGTATAATTACCTGGTATGTGAGACATTTGTAGATGGACAGCCCGTTTACCTGGACGCCTCCCGGCCGAAAATGGGCTTTGGAAAACTATCGCCTGATTGTTATAATGGAGCAGGCTTTGTAGTAAAGCAACAGCCGGTTAATATTTCTTTTGAGGCCGACTCTGTTCTTGAACGTAAGGTTACTATGATTTTTTTGACACAGGATGATAAGAATGGCCTTAAGGGAATTTTTAAATCTATCCCCGGTTACTATGGATCTACCAATCTTAGAAATAAATTAGCGACGCAAAGCATGGACGACCTTGTAAAGGATATCAAAAAGAGTTATTCCTTCCCTGTAACCATCAAAAAACCATTTGTGGATTCATTAAACAAGTTTGATTATCCCGTAACAATAGGTTATGACATGAGCTTTGATTTTGAAGACCAGGAAATCGTATACCTGAACCCGATGTTTTCTGAAATAACCAGTAAGAATCCCTTTAGCGCTGCCGATAGAAAATACCCGGTAGAAATGCCTTTTAAAATTTCAGAAAACTATGTGCTCAATATGGACATTCCTAAAGGATACAAAATTGATGAAATACCCAAATCAGCCAGAGTAAGGTTGAACGAAAGCGATGGCATGTTCGAATATCTGGTATCGGCCACCGATCAAAAAATAATGTTGAACTGCAGGATCGATATTAAAAAAACTAATTTTCCTGCTGAAGACTATCAATCACTTCGCGAATTCTTTGGCTACGTTACCAAAAAACAAAGCGAACAAATTGTTTTGAAAAAAATAAAATAGTTTTTACTGCTTATGAAAAAAATATTGGCACTGCTTACTATAATCAGCCTGGTGTATAACAGCCAGGCGCAATATGCGGTTAAAGACATACCGGAGGCGCTAACCTTAAACGCCCACCTGGTAAAAAGACTGGACAATATACGCGTGGATATTAAAAACCCTGGCAAGGCTTATTATTACAGGCATTATGTTTATACGATCATGAACGAAGCAGCGGAGCGCTATGCCTATTTTGTTGACTACTATGATAAGTTCAGGGACATCAACAGCATATCCGGTACGTTGTACGATGCATCGGGTAATAAAATAAAAAATGTAAAGAAAAAAGACATCGCTGATGAAAGCGGCACCAGCGGAAATAATTTAGCCGATGACGCCCGTTACAAGGTGCATAATTTTTATCACAAAAACTATCCTTACACCGTAGAGTACGAGGTTGAAGGTGAAATGAAAGGTATTTTCAATTTACCCGAATGGCAACCTGTGTCCGCCCCGGAAATAGCAGTGGAAAAATCTTCGCTAACCGTTATTACGCCTAAAGACTATACGCTACGTTATAAGCAACTTCTATATTCAGGTAATGTACTTATCAAAGAAGAGAAATCGGATAAGATCTACCAATGGCAACTCAACAACGAGGCTGCAAAACCAACCGAAGCTTATGCTCCTGAGTGGGACAATATATCTACCCGTGTTATTATAGCGCCTTCGCAATTTGAATTCGGGGGCTACAATGGTGAAATGAGCAACTGGCAGAACTTTGGCAAATTCATGCTATCGCTCTACAGTGGTCGCGATGTACTACCTGCTGATATTAAAGCCAAAGTACATCAGCTTACAGATCATTTAAAAACCAACCAGGAAAAGATAGCAACCCTGTACCGTTTTATGCAGGATAATACGCATTACATAAGTATTCAGCTGGGCATTGGAGGCTGGCAGCCATTGGACGCTACTTATGTTGCCAAAAATAAATATGGCGACTGTAAGGCGCTGTCTAACTACATGGTGGCCTTACTTAAAGAAGCAGGGATAAAAGCGAACAATGTTTTGATAAAAGCTGGCGAAGATGAAACGGCTATTTTAAGTGATTTTCCTTCCAACCAGTTTAATCACGTTGTGGTTTGTGTACCCGCGGGTAAAGACACCACCTGGCTGGAATGCACCAGTCAAACAGTAGCACCTGGTTATATGGGCTCTTTTACCGGGAACAGGGAAGCGCTTCTGGTAAGTGAAAATGGCAGCGCTATTGTTCGTACACCGGCTTATAGAAAAGAAAACAATTTGCAGGTGCGCCAGGTAAAAGCTAGCATTGACGCTAACGGCAAACTCACCGCAAAAGTGAGTACAACCAGTACAGGACTGCAACAGGACGATCTGCATTCGCTGATCAACAGCAGTTCCCCCGACGAACAAAAGAAGAGATTACAGCGTATTTTCACTTTGTCTAATTACGAAGTGCCGGCTTTCTCTTATTTGGAAAACAGGGAAGCCGCTGTACCAACCGTGAATGAGACATTGGAGTTGGTTGCAAACGATTATGCCAGCATCACGGGCAAACGTTTATTCCTGCGTCCGAATATTGTTTCCACCTATACATCCAAACTCGCGGAAACCGAAAAAAGAACGCACGATATCGTATGTACTTATGCTTTTGTTGATAGGGACACTGTAAACATCACCATTCCTGAAGGTTACCAGATAGAATCTATGCCGCCACCGGTAAAATTGAACAATCAGTTTGGCGCTTACCATGTTTCTTATAAAATTGAAGGCCGTTCTATTTTACTGATACGCAGCTACGAACGCAACGCGGGCACTTTTCCTGCTAAAGACTATACCAGTTTTGTAGATTTCTATAATAAGATCTACAAGGCAGACCAGGCAAGAATGGTTTTTGTGAAAAAGGAAGAATAGTTGATTCTCTGACAACACAAGGGGTTAATCTCCCTCGGGATACGCATTTCCCTTATGGCAGGTATTACAGCTGATACGGGTCAAAAAAGCAGGATGCACTTTGGTATCGTAGTTAAAATAGTTTTTATTGATATCGATTGTTAACCGCATCATGCGCCGGCCTTCTTCTTTTACCGGGTTATCATCTGATGCAAAATTCAGGGTGGTATCGCCGTTTTTAATTTCCTGTACATGGCAGAAATCACAGGTTACACCCAGGCCCTTATTGTAAGTCAGCATCAGGCTATCTAATTTTTCATCGCTCAAATCCTTGGGCAATACCTTCAGATTGCGTTCTTTATAGGGCCGCGTGTTTACAAATCCCACCATCAGCAAACAGCTGATTGCCAGCATCACAAATGATATTTTTTTTCGAAGCATCCGGCAATTTACACAAAAACGGTCATGCAATTGTCAAGCCTGCTAACAATCCCCTGTTTAATCGTACCTTTGCGCTCGATTTTAAAAATAAGATGTCAGAAGTTTTAGCGCCCACATTAACAGCAAAAGATTTCGCTACAGACCAGGAGGTAAGGTGGTGTCCCGGTTGCGGCGATTACTCCATATTAGCGCAGGTTCAGCGTATTATGCCGGGCCTCGGTATCCCTAAAGAAAATATTGTATTTATATCGGGTATTGGCTGTAGCAGCCGTTTCCCTTATTATATGAATACGTATGGCATGCACTCCATTCACGGCCGCGCTACGGCTATTGCCAGCGGTTTAAAAGCATCAAGGCCTGAGCTGAGCGTTTGGATTGTGAGTGGTGATGGAGACAGCCTGAGTATCGGGGGCAACCATACCATTCATCTTTTAAGACGCAATTTCGACGTTAATTTATTGGTTTTCAACAACCAGATATATGGTTTAACTAAGGGGCAGTATTCGCCTACTTCAGAAGAAAACAAAATAACGAAGTCAACCCCTTTTGGTAGTATTGACCACCCATTCAATCCTGCCGCACTGGCTTTAGGTGCTGATGCTACTTTTGTGGCCAGAACCATGGATCGCGATCCTAAACATATGCAAGCCATGCTTTTAAGAGCTAACGGGCATAAGGGAGCTTCATTCCTGGAGATCTATCAGAACTGCAATATCTTTAATGACGGCGCTTTTGAAATTTTCACTGAAAAAAGCACCAAACCACTGGAAACTTTATTCCTGGAACAAGGCAAGCCTTTGGTATTTGGAGCAGAGGGCAATAAAGGTTTAAGGTTGGATGGATTTAAACCGCAGGTGGTAACCATCGGCGAAGGATATAGTTTAGATGACCTTTGGATACATGACGAACAGGATATTTACAAAGCACAGATATTAACCCGCATTTTTGACGATCCTGCAATTGAAGGGCATTTACCAAGACCATTTGGTGTATTTTACGAAACAGACCGCCCTTGCTACGAAGAAATGATGAGCCTGCAGCTGGAAGATGCTATTGCACGTAAAGCTCCGGATTTGAACGCTTTATTAAGAGGTAAAGAAACCTGGACGGTACAGTAAGAGTTGAATAGGTTGAGATGTTAACAGGTGTATTCAGATAAGAAACTACACTTATCAACTTTTAAACCTGTAAACTTTGGTTAACTTTGAGATATGTTACTTCGTATCCACCCCAAAGATCCACAGGAACGCCTGATCAAGCAGGTTGCGGAAACCCTGCGTAATGGCGGTATCATCGTTTATCCAACTGATACCATTTATGGTTTGGGCTGCGATATTTATCAAACCAAGGCCATTGAGCAGATCTGTCGCATCAAACAAATAGATCCCAAGAAAGCCCAGTTGTCTTTTGTATGTTGTGACCTCAGCCACCTGAGTGACTTTGCGAGGCAGATATCCAATACCACTTACAGGGTTTTAAAAGAGCATCTTCCAGGCCCTTACACTTTTATTCTACCCGCCAGTAAGCAGGTACCCAAAATACTGCAGAGCAAAAAAGACACTATCGGCCTGAGGGTACCCGATAATAAGATCGTCCACGAGCTGGTTAAAGAACTGGGCCATCCCATCTTAAGCACCACGCTTCCCGGTGATTTTGTAGAGGATTACACTGATCCTGAAATTATTTACGAAAAATATAAAAACCTGGTAGATATTGTAGTAGACGGTGGTATTGGCGGCAGTGAGCCATCCACGATCGTTAACTGTGTTGACGATGCTTATGAAGTAATCAGGATGGGTGCAGGAGAATGGGAAGAATAGTAATCTGACTTTTTATTAAGAGTATTGTTGATGGAATCGGTTCCTGATTGAATTTGACCAATTGCCTTCTTACATTATAATATCAACTTGTATATGAAAAAAAATAGCCCTCACCTGGCGCTGGTGTTAAGCGTTCTGCTTTTAGCAGCCTGTTCTAACCCACGTTATATTAACTCACCTTCCGTACATAATGCAGCCTTCCTGAGGCAACAGGGAGACTTTAAGATATCCGCAGCCGGAGCAGGTAATCCGGCTAAAATATTTTCCAGCATTGATAATGATGATAACGATGAATCCCTGGGTCACTCTGCAGGATTTGATGGCCAGGTTGCGGTAGCGGTAACCAATCATTTTATGCTGACCGCCAGTGGTAATTACCGCGATGAGAAAGATCGTTTTAAAGATGACGACCTGTCGAACATTGACCGCAAAACAGATGTGAGATATAATCGTCACATGTTCGATTTTGGAGCGGGATTTTTCACCCCGATGGGCAGAAGCGAAAAGGTATATTTTAATGGTGTTGTAGGAGTGGGATTTGGCAAAATGTCTTCCACTGATATGGTAAGTCCTGCCGATGCCGCCCGGCTCAGGCGCTATGAGGCCAATACCTTAAAGTATTTCTTTCACCCTTCTTTTAATTTTTTCTTCAACGAGTATATGCGCATGTCGGTAGCACCACGGTTTTCATTGTTACGGCTTAACAACGTAAAAACCAACTATACCGAATCAGAGGAGATCATTTTGGGATACAGGGACGCCCGGAAACATACTTTTGGCGTGTTTGAACCATCATTGCTACTACAAACGGGCTTTAAAAACAATGACTGGTTAAAGCTTGATTTTGGATTTAATTTTTCAACAGACCCCTTCACCACCTCAAAAAGTGACAATAATGAATACGGTGTTCCTGCCGAAACCAGGACCTATAATGTACAGTCCCGCAACTTTCTGTTATCAGTAGGTTTGTCGGTTTATCCCGGCCGAAGGTAGTTATTTGATGAGTAGCATATTGAAGGCTATAATATCGCCATTAAACACATTAAAGTCTACTTTGGCATCAATACCGTTCACATTTCCTTTATCGTTATGTTGCCAGAAGGTCCACGGGCGGCTGATCCGGGGGCTTTTACGCTCGTAGTAGTGGGCTACCCATAAAGGATATTCGTTAAACTGCGGACCCATATATTTTTCATAAAACGCGGCGTTGGTATATATAACAGGTTTCACCTTATAATGCGCTTCTACTATATCCAGCCATGCCTGTATGCGCGTGCGAAACACATTTACGGGCAGTATACCCGCTACTTCTGCATCCAGCACCGGCGGCAGGTCCCCTGTTTCTAGTTTCACACGTGAAATAAAATATTCAGCCTGTTTAACAGGGTCCTGGCTCGGCACAAAAAAATGGTATGCACCCCTCGGCACCTGATGTTTTTTAGATTGCCGCCAGTTATACTTAAACTGCTTATCCGTTAGCGTTACCCCCTCAGTAGCTTTTATAAAAGCAAAATTGAGCTGGATGTTAGCTACATTCATCTCCTTTACACCCTGCCAGGCAATTTTCTTCTGGTAGCGCGAAACATCAATACCGTGTATTGAAAATGCCACAGGCATATCGATGCCGAATGCCTCATAGTGTACAAACTTTACTTTTTGAGAATTGATCCATTGAAGCAGGCCTACGACTAATGCCACTACAACAACTGCTGAAACAATTAGCTTGATATTATTGTAGTTGTATTTCTTTTTACGCGGCATGGTACGTGAATACAAATATATTACATGCCTTGTAGCAGATGCCTGGCTATCAATAATTTTAACAAGGTAAAAAGAATCTACTGCTGATTATAATTGGTACGAAAGCCATTTTTACGGCTTTCAATTTCATAGAGCTCGCTTTCCACACTTGCGGGCCTGGTAATCTTTACTAGTCCGGGCATACCGACATAGTCGCGGGAAGAACTATAAATGTAATCAGAAGAATATTGAACCACCCTTTCTTTTACGGGTAAACTATGTATAAACTCCAGTTGTTCTGCCATGCTTTGTGGCTGCTTCATATCTATCTGGGCAGTTGTATTAATATCACCCCAGCAGGATTGCTGATCAAGATCGCCTTCTCCAACCCCCGATTGCTGAAAGTGGCTTAATAGCCAGGTGTTGCGCTCACTGGGATCACTTTGAATGGCTTCTACGATCTTGCGGGAAGTAAACATAACAAAATCATCTCTCAGTTCTTTTAAAGAAATGTTTTCCAAAGATTGGCCGATAAAATATAATTTGTTTGACATCAGACACCATCCATATACTATCAAACCCTTGCTATCAATAAAATGGTTCAGGCTATGTACAATGATCTGCTTATACATAGTTTTTGTGAAAATATCTACGGTATCGATAGTCTCAAAGGTGAAGCAATAGCATCCATTGTCGCGAATAGGCATCATTTTGCTGTTGCGTTTTACCATACAATGCAAATCCTATTCCAGTTTTTTAAAATAGAGAGTTTTTGCTCCTGCGTCTCATTTTATGATCCTTTAAATACTGCCGGCCTCTTTTCGAGGAATGCATTAACACCTTCTTTGCAATCTTCGCTCTGCAATAATTCACCAAATAGCTGTGCCTCCGTCAAATAACCTGTTTTATTCACGTCATATGCCTGTTGAGCTGCTTTAATTGATGCTGCTATCGCCAGAGGCGCCTTCCCATTAACAACGGCCAGTATTGACCTGGCTTTGGAGATCAATTCACTTCTGTCAACCACATGATTCACCAGTCCGTAATTAAAAGCGGTTAATGCATCAATCATATTACCGGTAGCTAACAATTCGATCGCCCTTCCTTTACCTATCAATTGGGTAAGCCGCTGTGTGCCTCCATAACCCGGCAGCAGCCCCAGGTTTACTTCAGGCTGCCCAAATTTTGCATTATCACTTGCCACCCTGAAATGGCAGGCCATTGCCAGCTCGCAGCCACCGCCCAACGCATAGCCATTTACCGCAGCAACAATGATCTTGGGACTGTTCTCAATTTTGTCGAAAACCAATTGTCCACGCCGGGCCAGGGCTTCGCCAGACGGAGCATCGAGGCTGCTAAACTCACTAATATCGGCACCGGCAACAAAGGCTTTCTCGCCTGCCCCGGTTATAATGGCCGACCTGATGTCCGGCCTGTCAATAATAGTGTCTACTAACCTGTCTAACTCGTCAAATACTGATTTATTTAAAGCATTGAGCTTGTCAGGCCTGTTAATAGTGATAACAGCTATGTGGTCCTGAACATCGAAAAGTATTATATCAGATGACATAAGCATATTTTTACAAAATGTAATTAACGGATGGTAAATTTAGATAAAGCCGCTCAAAAAGCCACTGCCTAAATACATTACATCTGTCTATAAAAATAGTTTAAGTATCATCTATTGTATGAACAGCTCAATTAATTTTGCGAAGTGACTTTCTTAACTGTTATAACCTACCTGGGTATTTTCATGTTTGCGCTTGCCGGAGCCTTTAAAGCCCGTGGCGCCAAACTGGATATTTTTGGCGGGCTGGTAGTAGCTTTTGTGTCGGCTTATGGAGGAGGAACGCTGCGGGATTTGTTATTGGGCGTGAGACCGCTCACATGGATCAATGATAACCTGGCCTTCGGGTTGGTATTTGCCGGTACGGCTGTTACATTTTTAGTAAAAGATAAGGTCAACAATTTCAGAAGAACTATCTTTTTTACCGATGCCATTGGTATTGGTCTTTTTACGGCCGCAGGTATAGAAGTAGCCATCCAAACAGGTACCAATAACCTTTATTCGCTCATTATGGGTATCATAACGGCCACTTTTGGCGGTTTGATTGCCGATATATTTTGTGGTTACCCGCCCTTGCTACTGCGCAAAGGCGAGTTATATGCTACCGCCTGCGCCGCTGGGGGTCTTGCTTTTATTCTTATTAATAAATACTTTGACTTCAATCGCAGTGTTGACCTGAGTATTTGTGTAATATTGGTGGTAGCGATCAGAATCTATTCAAAACGTAAAAGGCTAACCTTGCCTGAGATATAAAAAAAACTACTTGAATCTGGTAATATCCAGTACTTCTTCGCAAAAACCGTATTCAGCTATATCATTGCTGCTTACTACAGCCAGTCTTTCTGAACAATAGGTTTTAATAAGATGATTGTATAATTCTATGCCGGCAGTATCAAGATTGGTGCAGGGCTCGTCGAGTAAAACAAGAGGTGTATCTGATAAAATACATTGGGAAAGCTTCACCCTTTGCTTCATACCGCTGCTGTATTCATTTATTTTTTTATGCCGGGCGTGCGTTAAATGAGCCGCTTCTATTACCGCACCAACAGACATCCCATTGACAAACGGTTTAAAAGATTGATGGAACGTTAAAAACTCGGTGAGTGTAAACTCCTCTACCAACTCAAGATAGGGAGCACAAAGCGAGGTATGATTAAATATTTTTTCGACAGGAAGGGGTACATTATTAATGAAATGGTTGCAGGAACCTTCGTTAATGGAGACGGCACCGCTCAAAATCTGCAATAAAGTACTTTTTCCACTTCCGTTAGAACCGGTGATCGCATAATGCTTCCCCAGCTGAAAAGTATAATTTAGGCCACGGAAGATCCAGTCCCGGTTATAACGTTTGCCGGCATTATGCAATTGAATCGTCATCGCCATTGGCTTTGCTGTACCGCTTGATGATACCGCGTGTACTTTCCTGGATGAAAGTGAGTATTTCGTCTCTTTCTTCTGTTACAGGAAACTCTTCTTCGAGTATCTGAACAGCTTGGGTAACATTTAATCCCTTGTTGTAAAGAACGCGGTAAATATCCAGGATATGATTGATTTGCTCGATGCTGTAGCCCCTGCGCTTTAAGCCCACAGAGTTTACACCGGCATAGCTTAAAGGCTGCCTGGCTGCTTTAATAAATGGAGGAACATCTTTGCTTACCAGCGATCCGCCACTTATAAATGAGTGTGAACCAATTTTTACAAACTGGTGTACGGCTACTACTCCTCCAAAACCCACATAATCACCTAATACTACGTGACCGGCTATTTGAGTACTATTACTTAAGGTACAATAATCTCCAATCGTACAATCATGTCCGATATGGCTGTAAGCTAATATCCAGCAGCCCTTTCCCACTACTGTTTTCCATTTATCACTGGTACCCCGGTGAATGGTAACAAATTCACGTATAACACAATCATCTCCAATCTCTACTGTTGTCTTTTCACCTGCATACTTCTTATCCTGTGGTTCGGAGCCAATAACAGTACCCGGGAATATCTTACAGTTTTTACCGATCGTGGTTCCTTCCTGTATGGTAACATTGGATCCAATCCAGGTGCCCTCTCCGATCTCTACATTTGGATGAATTACTGTAAAGGGGTCTATTTTAACATTGGTCGCCACTTTTGCGTCCGGATGTATGTATGAGTTGAAATGTATCATTAAAAGCTGTAAAATTTTCTTTCTGCCGTTCGAACGCTAAATATTTTGAACAATCACCGCATGGCGGCGTGCAAAATTAAAGATTTGATAATATCCTGCTATTATTTTGGCTCGATAAAGCCTCCAAATTTATAACTAATAGCCGTTAGTTGAATATTTTAACAAACAATATTATTTTTGCACTTAATTAATGAGCAAGCAAGACGAAATAACAACAGCCACGGGTCCCTGGACACAGACATTAAAAGGGTTACAACCTATTGTTTGTAAAGAGCAGCATATTCCAGGATCTGTAAATTATTCCATCAGGCGTTTTATACGTGACGAAGATAATAGTGCAGAGGATATTGGTATTGTTAATTACGATTATAAGGGCAAAAGCAGCGATGAAAATGGTGTTAAATTAAGATTTTGTGTTGCCGGTAATATGTATTGCAGCGCTGATGTCTGTCAAAAATGTACCTCGGGTAATACAAAAGCCTGTGCGCAAAGCATCCCCTCTTACGATATGGTGGCGGTTGATTATTCTGCCCCCCAGCTTTCTCAGTTTGCAAACAGTAAAGCCCACTCTACTGCAACCGATTTACTATTACGTTTTAGTAAAAAAGACTCTTTTCAGAAAAATATACCGCTCTGCTGCAAAACGCGTGGAGTAATTGAAGCATTGGTGAACCATAAATATACCGGTAGCCTGGAAAATATTTATGTGAATGCCCAATTACAGATGCTTTTATTGTACAGCATGGATTGGATTTCTGATAAAGCAGAGGTTTTATCCTGCCGTTTCCTGAACAGCGATGTTGATCGTGAAAAAATAACGCTTGCGCGGGATATTTTGATCCAGAGCATTGGCCAGCCTATAACTATCAAAGACCTTAGCCGTAAAGTAGCCATGAACGAGTGCTACCTTAAGAAAGGATTTAAGGAAATGTATGGCACCACCATTTTCGATTTCTATCAGAACCAGCGCATGGAACATGCCAAATACCTTTTATATGAAAAAGGCCTGAATGTTACAGACGTATCGATGATGCTGGGTTATTCTTCTATTTCTCATTTCAGCACAGCCTTTAAAAAACAAACAGGGCTAAAGCCCTGTGAGTTATTACTAAGATAATATTGGTTTCGCTCGTTATTTCCCTTTCAGGCCTACTTTGTGCCCTGCAATAGCAAAATATAAGATATATAGATAACAAGGCAATACTGTTATAAAGTATGCCAGCTGAAAATCAAGCCCTGCTGTATCTTTTAACCAGGCATATATCAATGGCCATATAGCACCACCGGCAATACCCATGATCATAATAGCCGAACCCAGTTTGATAAATTTACCTAAATGATTTATTCCCAGGGGGAAAATAGCCGGCCACATTAAAGAGTTAGCCAGTCCCAGTAAAGCAATAAATACCACTGCGGTATAACCACTGCTCAGGTAGGCAATGACAGAAAATAATATTCCTAAAAGAGCGCAAATTCTAAGTGCTTTTTGTTGCGACAGGTATTTGGGGATAGTTATAATACCAATTACATAACCAATCAACATACCCGTTAGCGTAAGAGAAGTAAAGTATTTGGAGATATCAGGACTAATACCCAACTCCTTTCCATATACGCCAATGATATCTCCTGCCATCACTTCAGCGGCAACATATACAAATATGCAAAGTGCGCCCAAAAACAAATGCGGGAACTGGAAAATGCTTTTATGCTGAATGACTTGCCCGCTGGCTTCATCAACCACATCTTCTTCGGGCTGTATTTCAGGAAGGTTCAGAAACTTAACAAAAACAGCAAACAGGATAAAGATAACAGCTAAAACGATATATGGTGTATTTACTCTGGATAATACATCGTTCAGTAATTGCAATTTCGCATCTCCTGTTGCGGCTTGTATCTTCGCCTCTACCTCGCCTGCATTCTTAAGGAACAACGTGCCCATAATAAATGGCACAATCATCCCGGCAAACTTGTTACAAATACCGGCCATGCTGATGCGTTTAGCAGCACTTTCGATAGGACCGATGATGGACAAATAAGGATTTACCGCTGTTTGCAGCAATGCCAGGGAGGCTCCTTGCACAAATATGCCGGTAAGAAACAACCCGAAGGAATGCGAATTAGCGGCCGGAATAAATATTAATCCGCCAAGGGCAAGTACTACAAGGCCCAGGACAATACCGTTCTTAAAACCTGTTTGCTTTAATATCCATGAAGAGGGAATAGCCAGGAAAAAATAAGCCATATAGGATGCAGTTGCCACCAAAAAAGCCTCTCCGTCGCTAAGACTGAAAGACATTTTGAAAAAAGGGATCAACGTTCCGTTCGCCCAGGTAATAAACCCGAAAATGAAAAACAGCGCGCAGATCGTGATCAGCGGAACCATATAATTTTTCTTAAAACCAGGTTGTGTGGCTACACTCATAAACAACTATTTTAATAATGATGAAGTAATAAAAATAAGGGAAGTTGTTGTAGAATGTATCAAAAAGACAAACGGTTGCGCACAATGCACAACCGCTTGCTACAAATATCTATTTAATTACTACTCCTTATCAGCCAGTTCGCTTATCAGTTCTGCCACCAGAGCGCTCCAGCCGGTTTGGTGGTTAGCGCCCAGTCCACGGCCGGTATCCCCATGAAAATACTCAAAAAACAATATGAGTTCTTTATTTTCCGGCTGTTGGTAAAACCAGTTATACGGCCCGTAAATAGGCCGGTTACCGTCTTTATCTTTTTCAAACATGCTGATCACCCTCTTGGCCAGCTCTGTTGAAGTATTGAAAAGGTTCATCTGGTGGCCCGACCCTGTCGGATATTCCACCATTAATGAGTTATGATAAAATTTTCCTAAGCGCCTGATGGATTGTATGATGATAAAATTGATCGGTATCCAGACCGGTCCGCGCCAGTTAGAATTACCGCCAAACATATCGGAAGTCGAGTCGCCCGGATCATATTGAATCGTATGCACTTCCCCGTTAATCGTAACGGAATAAGGATGAGCTTCATGATACTTGGATAAAGCCCTGATACCGCCGCCGGATAAAAACTCCTGTTCATCAAAAAGACGCTTAAGCATCGATTTCAAACGGTCTGTTTGAACCATTGACAGCAGGAGCTCATGCCCATCACTGTGCTCTTCTTTTGGCCAGAAGCGATTATTCTTCAGCCGGTACTTTTTATACCAGTCAAAACGCTTGGCAAAATCGGGCAGTTTTTCAAATACCTCTTTACGTATGGTAGCTACTGCATATAAGGATGTCAATCCCACAATCGACTGTATTCTTAGCGGCTGCGGAGGCGCGTCGCGCATGCATAAAACATCATAGAAAAACTGGTCCTCTTCATTCCATAAGAAATGTTCGTTTAATGCTTCAGCAATTAAAATAAAGTGCTCGAAGAATTTAGTAGCCGCATCTTCAAAAGTGCTATCTACCATTGCAATCTCAAGAGCCATATCCATCATGCTGAGCGCATATACGCCCATCCAGCTAGTTCCATCAGCCTGTTCCAGCTGTATATCGCCCTGGTCGTGATAACTGCGATTAAATACCCCTATATTATCCAGTCCCAAAAAGCCACCTTCAAAAATATTGTCTCCTTTCCGGTCTTTTCTATTGATCCACCAGGTGAAATTGATCAGCAGTTTATGAAATACTTTTTTCAGGAAATCGATATCGCCTTTCCCGGTAGTCTTTCGTTCTATCTCGAAGATCTCCATTGCGGCCCAGGCTTGTACCGGGGGATTTACATCACTGAAATTCCATTCGTAAGAAGGTAGTTGACCATCGGGTTTCATATACCACTCCCGCATTAGCAGCAGCAGCTGATTTTTGGCAAACACCGGGTCTACCACGGCCATCGAAATACACTGGAAGCTTTGATCCCAGGCAGCATACCAGGGGTATTCCCATTTATCCGGCATCGAAATTACATCCTGGTTTTTCAGGTGCTTCCAATCGTTATTCCTGCCATTCTTACGCCTGTCGTTGTTCTGTGCAATACCATCAGAATTAGACAACCATTTTTCAATATCGTAATGATAATATTGCTTACTCCACAATAAACCGGCTAATGCCTGTCGCTGCACTTTAGCCAGATCGCTCTTTACACCTTTGGGAAATATCTCTGCGTAAAAATCATCGGCCTCTTTCTTCCTTTTTTCAAATAACTTTTCAAAATCACTGTCAAAAGGATCTTTTTGCTGCTTTTCGGAAAGACGGCAATAGATGTCTATCGTTTCACCGGCCTTCACAGTATAGTTATAAACGGGCGAAAACTTTGTGCCCGATTTACGCTGCCTCAGTTCATTCACATTTGTCTTATGAATGATAGCCTGGTGAAAGGCATCTTTTGTAAATATACTTTCGTTGGGCTGCCCCGTTACTATTTGCGTATTGGTTTCATTATCGGTATATAAGGCATCATCCGGTTCCTGGTAGTAAAAATAATAGTTACCCAGGCGTGAGTGTTCAGCAAAAACTGTATTTTTTCCGGCAGGCGAAAAGTTGGGTTTTGTTTTTAAGCTGCCGTGCTTCGTCCATCGGTTATAAAACCAAAGCGTGGGTAACACCGTAATAGCAGCCGCTTTTTTATACCGGTTGGTGATACTTATTTTAATACCAATATCGGTGCTATTGGTTTTGGCGTAAGTAATATTTACGTCAAAATACCGGCTATCTTTAAATACATCTGTGTCCAATATTTCGTACTCCGGCTCATTTTTCGAGCGGTTCTTACTTTCTGTTCTTAGCTGATCATAAGGAAAAGCCTGTTGGGGATATTTGTACAGGTACTCCATATAATAGTGGCTGGGTATATTATCCAAATAATAATAGAGTTCCTTTACATCTTCTCCATGATTACCCTCGTAGTTACCCACACCAAACAAACGTTCTTTTAATATAGGATCTTTTCCATTCCACAATGCTATTGCAAAGCAAAGGTTTTGGAAATAGTCTGAAATACCGGCGAGTCCATCTTCACCCCAGAAATATGACCGGCAATAAGCATGATCAAAAGGAAAATATCCCCAACTATCCCCATATTCACTATAATCTTCGCGCACAGTACCCCATTGGCGTTCACTTACATAGGGTCCCCATTTTTCTAACGGTACAGCTTTTTTAGCGTTCTCCTGTAACCTTTTATGTTCTTCTGTCATTTTTAAAATCTCTTTTTAATAACCTGCAACACAACCTGCAGGTGTTTACAAATTCATTCACTTCATCCAGTAAAGCTATGCCTCCCCGCAATATAACAATTAAAGTAATATGTGCGCTATACACATTATGTGCATGGGAATCATGTTCAGAAGGAGTATTCATTGGGCACTACCTCGTAAAAGAAGGTAGTTACGCCATTATTGGTTGATTGGGCTATTGAAAATCAGAATTTTCGATATACACTATATAGCACTTTTTTATCGTACTCGCTAAGGGTACCCGATACGTCGTTTTGAATATAATGCAGTTTAAAGGCTTTAATTGCTGAAGCCTGGTTACTGATATCATAACCTATTACCCGGAGGGCCAGTAAAGCATTAAAATCAGCCGGAGGTGTTTGCATATTATAGGTGTCGTACCAATAGCCGAAACCCGCGTCGGCAAGACGTTTCCAGGGAAAGTACTTGCTGGGATCACTTTTGCGGCTGGGTGCAATATCAGAGTGTGCTATGAAGTTGGATTGAGGAATGCCGTGTTGATCTTTTAAATAGTCGAGCAACTTAATAAGCGCAGTGATCTGGGCATCCGAAAACGGTTCTTCTCCATTGTTATCAATTTCAATACCCAGGCTGCATGAATTCATGTCTGTAATGCTGCCCCATTTGCTATTACCCGCGTGCCAGGCACGTACATAATCATTTAACATTTGGTACACCACACCATCACGGCCCACCACATAGTGAGCGCTGGTTTGTGTTCGGGTAATAGAAAAAGTAAATAAAGTTTGCTCTGCTGAATTTTGCGCAGTATGATGTAATACTACGAAATTGGGCTTTCTTATATTAAAGTTAACCGAAGCATACCACTGTGCATTTACTGCCGGATTCTTTTTTTGAGAAGGATTTTTTGCTATCTGGTTAATAATTTCATCAACCGTCTTTTCGTAGGAAGGTTTTGCATAAAACTGTATACTATCTGTAATACGTTTATAATATTGCGGAGAGCGATACGAATATGCTGCTGCATCGTTGCTAGCCGGCGGGGGCGTATAAGTTTCCTTTTCTCTTTCCGGCCTTTTGGTAACCTCCGGAGTATTATTCTGCTGGTTATTTCTTGTAACCTGTTCGGGTTTTGTAAAAACGGTCTGATTAGGCTGATTGCCGGATGAAGACGGCCTGGTAGCTGTATTTTTTTGAGGGTTTCTATTTAGAACGTTGGTTTTTTGAGGTGGCTTATTACCACAAGCACATAAAGCCAACAATGCCAAAGCCGGTAATGCTTTTTTGATAAACATCGTATATACTGATCTTTTCTTTAACTAAAATGGTCCTTATTAATATATCCGTTCGTAATGTGAAAGTAACGAAATTCATCGTAAAACGCCAACAAGGCTTTAAAATTGTGTGAACAATGAATAATATTTTAAGATTTCATTAATGCAATCCTATCTTTAAAAAAATTTTTTTATGGACGCACATTTTGGAATGATCGGCCTGGGAACTATGGGCCGTAATCTTGTTTTAAATATTGCAGATCACGGGTTTAAAGTATGTGGTTACGATCGTAGTGAAGAGCAGACCAGGCGCATGAACGAAGAAGCCGGAGACCGGCCCGTTACAACTGTTTCTTCATCGGCCGATTTAATAAAAAACCTGCGAACGCCGCGCATTATCATGTTCCTGGTTCCGGCGGGTAAAATTGTAGACGCTGTAATTGACGAATTACTACCCAACCTGGAGAAAGGCGACATCTTGATCGATGGCGGCAACTCTCATTTTATTGATACCGACAGAAGGTATGCTGCCTTACAAAGTTCTGGTATCCACTTTATAGGAATGGGCGTATCGGGCGGTGAAGATGGCGCAAGGTTTGGCCCGAGCATGATGCCGGGGGGTAACGAAGAAAGTTATAAACTGGTACAGGATATATTTGAATCGATTGCTGCCAAGGCAGACGGGGAACCCTGTGTTGCTTTTATGGGGAACAGCGCTGCGGGCCATTATGTAAAAATGGTACATAATGGTATTGAATATGCAGTGATGCAGATGATCAGTGAAGTATATGGCTTGTTGAGAAATGAAGGGGTGTCCAACACCGAACTGCATCAGTTATTCGACACCTGGAACAAGGGTGAACTACAATCTTTCCTGATTGAAATAACTGCCGATATATTTAAACAAAAAGATCCTGAAACCGGTAACGACCTGATTGACATGATACTGGACAAGGCCAAACAAAAAGGCACGGGATTATGGACCTCTCAAAGCGCACTGGAATTAAATGTACCGCTTCCTACTATCGACACGTCTGTATCCATGCGTTACCTGTCTGCACTGAAAGAAGAGCGTACGCAGTTTGCGCGTTTATACAACCATCAAAATAAAAAAACCGGTGTAGATGTAGAAGCATTAAAGAAAGACTGTCGCGACGCGCTGCATTTTGGGTTTATGATGGCTTATGCCCAGGGTCTGGAATTACTTTCAGTAGCTTCCTCTATTTACAAATATGATATCCCTATTCCCACAGCTATCAAGGTTTGGCGTGCGGGATGTATTATCCGTTCGCTGATGCTGAACGATTTGTATAAAGCTTTTTCTGAAGATGCTACATTAAAAAATGTGATCGCCTCACCGGTATTTGTTTCGTTGTTAAAAGAGAAAAGACCCGGCCTGGTTAACTTCCTGAAAACGGCTATGGATGCTGGTATCCCGGCACTGGCTTTCTCTGCGGTATTGAGCTACTTTGATGCGTATGTACAGGAAAGGCTGCCAGCCAACCTGATACAAGCGCAGCGCGACTATTTTGGAGCACATACCTACGAACGTATTGACAAGGAAGGCACGTTCCATACTGATTGGACTCCGGGGACGTAAAATGTAGAATTTAAAATTTTTAATGTCATAGGTATGTTTCGATTTTTATTAGCAGGCTTATTCTGTTTGGTGGGTTGTTTTTCTTTTGGACAGTCGCAAAGTGAAATGAATACTGAAGCAGCGAGAGTTTATCAAAAAGCCGATAAGGAATTAAATGGCGTTTACCAAAAAGTGCTGGCGGACTATAAAAAAGATCCTGCTTTTATTAAAAACCTTAAAGTTGCCCAAAAATTATGGATCCAATTTCGCGATGCGGAGATGAAGGCCAAATATCCGGATAGAGAAAAAGGTTATTATGGAAGTAGTCAGCCCATGTGTTGGTATATATATCTAACCCAATTGACGCAGGAACGAACAAAAAAGCTTAAAGTATGGCTGACCGGAATAAAAGACGGAGATGAATGTTCAGGTACAGTTAAAAATCACTACACAAAGAAGTATTAACCTTTATAATGTAGATGATAGAAATCATGGGTTATCTCCTATTACCTATCAACTATGAACCATTAACTATCAACCATTAACTATTAACTATCAACTTTATCTAAATGACTTTTAAACATACACCTGCCAACATCGTTATTTTCGGCGGATTTGGAGATCTTGCCTGGCGCAAGCTGATCCCCGCATTTTATAACTTGTATATCAGTGGCTACCTGCCCGACAAATTTGCTATTTATGGCGTTCACTACCAGGGCCTGCCTGAAGGTGCTTATGAAAAGCATATGCTGGAAGGGGTGAATCTTTTTTCAAGAAGAGGTAAAGCCAAAGCTGCAGAATGGAAAAAATTTACAGACAATCTATACTTCTTCCAGGGAGATTTTACGATAGACGAAACCTACAGCAGGCTTAAAGCTACGCTGGATGAGAATGATAAAAAATGGAGGACCCGTGCTACCCGGCTATTATACTATTCAGTGGCACCCAGCTTCATAGAGGTTATTTCCAACAGTGTATCCAGGCATAATATTGCTTCTCAAAGAGACAAGGACCGTATTGTAGTAGAAAAGCCGTTTGGAACAGATCTTGCCTCGGCCAAGGGTTTAAATGACCTGCTTAATACACTCTTTTACGAGAACCAGATCTATCGCATCGATCATTACCTGGGTAAGGAAGTAGTACAAAACATTGCTGCGTTCAGGTTTGCTAATTATATTTTCGAACCTCTGTGGAATAACAAGTTTATCGACCAGATACAAATAAGCGTTACCGAAAGCGTAAGTGTTGGCACCCGTGGCAGCTACTACGACAAAAGTGGTGCTTTAAGAGATATGGTACAAAACCACTTGCTACAGCTGTTGTCTTTAGTAGCCATGGAGTGCCCGGGCAACTATGATGCAGAAGACATCAGAAAGCAGAAAGTAAAAGTGCTGAAAAAAGTAAGACCTTTTACAACTGCTACTGCCATACAGGATGTGGTAAGAGCACAATATACCAGGGGGGAAGTGAAAGGCAAGGAACAGGTAGGCTATAAGGAAGAAACTAATGTGGCCCGTAGCTCGACTACGGAAACTTATGTAGCCATGAAAGTATGGATTGATAATCCGCGCTGGAAAGGCGTTCCGTTTTACCTGCGAACCGGTAAAAGCCTGGAGAAACAATCTTCAGTAATCGTAGTGCAGTTTAAAGACAGTCCGCATAAAATATTTAAAGATGATGTAGTCCCCAACCGCCTGGTCATCAGTATTCAGCCCGAGCAAAAGATAAGCCTGCTCTTTGAAGGCAAAGTACCCGGGCTTGAAATGAAATTAAAGCCGCTTGAAATGGACTTCAGTTACCACGACTCTTTCATTGAAGAAGCGCCGGAAGCTTATGAGACCTTATTATTGGATGCACTGGAAGGGGACGCTACACAGTTTATACGTGCCGACCAGGTAGAAACGGCATGGAGTATTGTAATGCCGATATTGAATGCCTGGAGCAAAGAAAAAGGCGATATGAAAAAATACAGGGCCGGTAGCTGGGGGCCCAAAGAAGCAGATGAGCTGATAAAAGAAGGTAAAATTAAATGGCTGATGCTGCCGGAAGAAACAAAAACAAAAACCACAAAAAAGAAGTAAATGAAATATATAAAATTGATTTGGGAAAATGCTGAAGCATTGAGCATAGCAGCGGCACATTATTTTGTAGAACGCAGCAATAAAAGCATTGCAGAAACAGGTCGCTTTACAGTAGCCTTGTCTGGAGGCAGTACACCAAAAGCTTTATACCAGCTATTAGCTACCCCGAAATTTTCGAGAAATATCGATTGGAAAAATGTACACCTGCTTTGGGGTGATGAACGGTTTGTACCTCATACGCATGAGGACAGCAATTACCGCATGGTAAAAGAAGCATTGCTCGATCATGTTAAAGTGCCACGTAAGAATATATTAGCGATGCCTACTAAAGGTGAAGCCAAAGACTGCGCGATGCAGTACGAAAAGGCGATAGCAGATACTTTAGGTAAAAAAATGCAGATAGATCTCACCTTGCTGGGCATGGGCGATGATGGTCATACCGCGTCTTTATTTCCAGGTACAGATATTTTGAACGAGAAGAAAAAATATATTAAAGAAGTGTGGGTAGAGAGCAAGCAAACCTTTCGCTTAAGCTTTACTTACCGTTTAATTGATAACAGCAAAGAAGCCATGTTCCTGGTAGCAGGAGCCGCTAAGGCGCCCGTAGTGAAGCATATTTTTTCAAAGAATGCTACAGCTAAATTCCCTGTTCAGGAGGTAGATCTTAAAAAAGGTACGGCCATCTGGATGCTGGACGAAGCGGCTATGGGGAACTAGGTTACGTAGCTGTTGCACGCCGGAAGTTTTCCGGATAGGTGGCTACGAGATGACAACGACCCGCAAGGAGAAATTAATGTATCATTAAAACTCCCCAATGAGGTGCAAATCTGGCCAGTTCAAAAAGTTATGAAGCGATATCAAAATGGAAGTGAAGACGCTATATATTCTTATGTTTATACGGTTACAAAAGAATTTACAAACCTATTCTGCAATAAAGAGTGCCGGGCTTTGACCGCCGAAAATAACGAACCAGAACCAACAAAGCCCTGGTGGAAATTCTGGTAAAAAGAACACTACCAGAAGAACACCCGGCAGCTCACAAGATATCGCGAAAGGCGCGTTGAATATGAAATACCACTATGGCGCGAACCGACCCATTTTTGACGTAATCCTACTTATTTATTCCCTGCTTAAGCAGTAGGTTTGAGTATTAAAAAATACTAAATGATTATTTATGGCACTCATTAATCCACACGTTAACTTCAACGGAAATGCAGAAGAAGCATTTACCTTTTACCAATCGGTATTTGGCGGCGAGTTTGCAAAAATTATTCGTTTCAAAGATCTCGAAAATGAGAACTTCCCGGTAGCTGAAAATGAAAAAAATAAGATCATGCACATTGCATTGCCTATCGGCAAAACGGGTATGCTGATGGGCAATGATGTTCCGGAAATGCTGGGTCCCACCAACGAAAATGAGAACCGGAGTAAAATTGTTATCACTGCGGAAACCAAGGACGAAGCGGACCAATTATTTAGCGGCCTTTCCGCTGGTGGACAGGTTGAATTTCCCATTGGAGACAGCCCCTGGGGAACTTATTTTGGTATGTTCAGAGATAAGTATGGCATTGAATGGATGGTGGAGTTTGATGCCCATTATAAAGGGTAGATCTAATTAAAGAATGACAACGCCCGCCTGGCACAGGGCAGCGCCGGGCGCGTTTAGCGTATTATTTAATGCCACTGATATACAGATAATACGCTTGCTGCAAATTCCGGGCGTAGCGGAGCGCAGTCAGGAATTCCATCAAGGTGGTTATTGGATGCCACTAATACACGAATGAAGTGTTTCCTTAAATAGGCAGATGACCACTAAATCCAAAGCCGTATCTTAGATGTTAAAGAACGATCAGCACAAAAAGATGAACCAACATAAGCCTGACATTACACTTAGACCGACAACAGTGGCGGACCTGAGCCATCTGTTTGCGTTTCAATTAGACCCCGAAGCCCAGCACCTGGCCGCGTTTACACCGAAAGATCCCACCAATAAAACAGCATACCTGGAAAAATACACGAACATCTTGTGCGACCCTACTACCAAAAATCAAACCATATTGGTTAACAATTCTATTGCAGGCAGCGTTGCTAAATTTATGATGGAAGGCCATGCAGAAATCACCTATTGGTTAGACAAACAATTTTGGGGGCAGGGCATTGCTACCCGGGCGCTGAAAATTTTTTTGGAAGAAGAGTTAACAAGACCCATTTATGGACGGGTAGCATTTGACAATTTTGGTTCGCAAAAAGTATTAGAAAAATGTGACTTTACTAAAGTAGGCACTGACAGAGGTTTTGCCAATGCCCGGCAAATGGAAATAGAAGAGTTTATTTATAGATTGTCCTTATCGTAAACGGCAGTTCCATACGAACGTTATTCCGACACCGGCGAAGCAATGCTTTCAATAGCTATAAATACGTAAATGATCGAAGCCCTAATTTACTTCTATTAAAATTAGTATATTAGTGATATTGCTTTATACCCTAAAAAATTAAGACAGCAGACGTTATGGAAATACCTAAAATTAAATTGATAGCACAACCAGAGACCGCGGAAGCCAGGAAGATAATTGGATATAAATGGAACGAAGTTGCCGGGACAAGGCATTTCCTTGGAGGAAAGCCCGAAGGACTGTCGGAGAGCGAATACCCTGTATGTGAAAACTGTAAGAAGACGATGACCTTTTATGCTCAGGTGGATTCAATTGGTGACAAATTTGACCTTGCTGACTGTATGGTAATCTACAATTTTGTTTGCTTTGATTGTTATAATGTAAAAGCTGCATTATCGCAAACTTCGGCATAGAATCTAAGCTATGAATTATAAGCGGAAAATGCTATTACTAATCTTGAAAAAGAAAAAATGCCGTTTCCATTAGACGTCAAATATATTGCTGAAGCCGAGCAGGAGCTTGGAGTTATTTTTCCGGTACATTTTAAAGCAAAAATGATAAAAGAAAACGGTGGGCCGTTAGCCACCAAAGACGATTATTGGCACCTATACCCATTCTTCGATAAATCAGATCATAAACGAATCAGCAGAACCTGTAATCATATTGGGTTAGAAACCAGGCAGGCCAGAAACTGGCGTAATTTTCCGGCTGAGGCAATAGCCATTGCTTCTAATGGCAGTGGCGACCATTTAGTACTATTGCCGGTGAGCGCGCATGACAAACAATTAGGGGATACCATTTTTGCCTGGTATCACGAAACAGGAGATACCAGAAAGGTGGCTGATCAAATTGATGATTTAATTGAACAGTAAAAGTAACAACTACTATCCTTAGGCAGTTGAGCAAATCTTATAAAAGAAAAATTATGAAGAAAAGATTAATACATTCATGGGGGATTGCCATAATTGTTTTTATCGTTACATCCTGTAGTAAAAAAGAAGAACAGAACTACGACAATATGATAATCAGAATATCGGAAATACAGATAGACCCGAAGTATCTTAAAGAATATATTGCTATACTTAAAGAAGAAGCCGAAGCATCTTTAAGGTTAGAAAATGGCGTTATTGCAATTTATCCTATGTTTCAAAAAAAGCAAGCTAACGAAATAAGAATTCTGGAGATCTATGCAAGTAAGGACGCTTACGAAGCTCATTTGAAGACACCCCATTTCCAGCATTATAAAACATCCACATTAAAAATGGTCAACTCATTAAACCTGGTTGATATGAACGCTTTAGATTCTGAAACCATGCCAACTATTTTCAAAAAATTAAATCTGTAAAGGCCTGCTGCCAGCTTAAGCCAAGCAAATACTTTAGCTAATTTAACCACCAGTATGCGATAATAAATACGGGTAGTTTGAAATAACTATAAAAACGCAGACCGCATTATTAAAAAGCGATGAAAACGATCGATCTGTTTAGAAAGGACTTTTTAGAAGCCAATACCTGGGCACAAAGAAAGGACGGTGTTCCGATTGACCTGTTGAACAATTTAACAGAGGAAGAATTGAAAATAGCGGAAACAGAATTAATACATGCACTAAGCCTTAGAGACGACTGGCCGGTAATCGGGTTAGGGCATATACAATCCAAAGCAGCACTGCCGAAATTGTATGAGCTGCTTCACAACAGCAATGGACCCATGAAAGTAACGATTGCACATTCCATTTTTCAGATATGCCAGGATGCCCAAATGATCGACATTGTCTTAAGCACTATGCCGATCATAACTAACCCGTATGAGCTGATCGATATCTTGTATCATTTGCCAGACTTCAACAACAAACGTATTACCGAACTACACCACAACTATTGCAACCATACCGATTACCTGGTAGCCTATAATGCCACCCAGGCCCTGGGGTTACCCACCGATGAAGTGGTTGAAAGATTTCGTAATAAGGAGGAATAACGAATCATCATTCCACGCGAAACGTAGCGAAGCAGATTTTTTTTAAAAGCCACTAACGCGCGAATGATGTAAGGTCTTAAATACAACGGTTGTTAGCCTGGACCTGACAAAGGCTACAGCCGTTTACGTATGCTGTGTTTGGTATCAGCTCGGTAGCGGATGAAATGGAGATGCCGGATATCCATGTGTTTGTGAGAGATATAACCGGGCTGCTGAGTGAGGAGCGTGTAATTAGAAGAAAAATAAAGCCATGCTTATCCCGGATATTATCCCTCGTAAACATGGCTATGAAAGAATACTTAAAATAGTTTGATTGAGACTTTTGTCAGGCATGTACTCCTTCATTGATCTCTTCAACCATTTTCTTATTAAAGGCAGGAAGATCCTCGGGTGTGCGGCTGGTTACCAAACCCTCATCTACAATCACTTCTTCATCTACCCAATCGGCGCCGGCATTGATTAAATCAAGGCTGATGGCTTTTACAGAGGTCATTCGGCGGCCTTCTACCACACCTGCGTTGATCAATACCTGCGGGCCATGGCAAATGGCGGCTACCGGTTTGCCCTGCCCGAAAAAGGCCTGTACAAAACTTACAGCAGCATCATTTACCCTTAGCTTATCGGGGTTAAGCACACCGCCGGGTAATACTAAGGCATCATAATCATCGGCAGATACCTGGTCGATAGTTACATCTACTATATATTCCTGCCCCCAATTTTTATCGGTCCATGCTTTAATAGTGCCGGGCTCCAGGCTTACAATATGCGTTACCCAGCCCTGCTGCTCCAAATGCTCTTTGGGGGATCTTAATTCACTTTCTTCAAAACCGTGGGTGGCCAAAATGGCTATTTTCTTGCTCATTATTTAGAGTTTTAAGGTTATAGAGTATTGTTGTCGTCGTAAGTGGTCCAAAAACCACACCTGAAAAAACAAATACACCGGGTATTCTGTTAAATAAATTCAAAAGCGGGAAACCGTAGCGGTTTTGCTATCGCAATACTTATTTTCGTAGACAGCATATATTATTTAGAATGGAACTGATTATTTACACATCGATTGGCGTTATTGCAGGCTTACTGATTGGATGGCTTTTGGGTAAAAGCCGCGCTACATCTGGCATACAGACCGTTAAAGATGAAGCACAAATAAAATATAACGAGCTGGACAGGGAACTGATTGCCCTGAAAGCTACTTCAGCTTCTGAGCTGGCGGCTGCGCAGCAGCAACTAGCTGATCGTCAGCAAGAGTATAATATTATTAAGGAGGATCTGTTGGCCTTAAGCACCGAGCTGGATAACAGCCGCCAGCAATACGCTACCGTTAAAGCGGCTTACGATACAACCCGGCAAACCTTAATTGAAAGGAATAACGAGCACTTAAGAGCCCGTTCGCTCAACGAAAATTTACAGAGTGAGCAGGGAACCCTCCACCAGCAATTAGCTACGGCCCTGGCTACCAATAAAGCACAGGCTGAAAAGCTGCAAACGCAGAAAGAAGAAATGGAGGCGATGAGCAAAAAGTTCAATACCGAATTTGAGAACATTGCCAACCGTATACTGGAAACCAAAACCAGCACTTTTACCGAGCTGAATAAAAACAATATGAAAAACCTGCTGGAACCGCTGGGTCAGAACATCCGCGAGTTTAAGCAGCAGGTACAGGATGCCTATGGCAAGGAAAGCAACGAACGTTTTTCTTTACAAAACGAAGTAAAGAACCTGTTGCTACTAAACCAGCAATTGAGCAAAGAGGCACAAAATTTGACCAGGGCTTTGAAAAGTGAATCGAAAACCCAGGGCCGTTGGGGCGAAATGATACTGGAAAAAATACTGGATAAATCGGGACTACGTAAGAACGAAGAATTCTTTATGGAGTATCAATTATTTGGACCTGACGGTAAAGCCTTACTAAGCGCTGTTAGCGGTAAAAAAATGAGGCCGGATGCTTTGATTGTATACCCCGATAACCGGCATGTAATTGTAGACGCCAAGGTATCGCTGAATGCGTTTATACGATATGCCGAGGCAGAAGATGAAGCAACACAGGAAGCAGAGCTGCTGGCACACGCACGTGCGGTGAAGAATCATATTGATCAACTGCATACAAAAGCTTACGACGACTACGATAAGTCGATGGATTTTGTCATGATGTTTGTACCGAACGAAGCGGCTTATTTTGCAGCTTTGAAGGGCGATGCCAACCTTTGGGAATACGCGTATGACCGGCGTATTTTATTGATCAGCCCGACCAACCTGATCGCGGCACTAAAGCTATTGGCCGACTTATGGAAACGCGAACGCAATGACCGCAATAGTATGGAGATTGCGGATCGTGCTATAAAAATGTATGATAAGCTGGTAAGCTTTGTGGAAAGCCTGGATGCGGTGGGTAAGCACCTGGACAATGCACGTGGCAAATACGATGACGCCGTGAAGCAGCTACATATGGGTAAGGATAATTTCTTTTCGCAGGCGGGTAAAATGAAGTCGCTGTTGAACTATAACAAGCCGAAAGATTTTCAGCAGGCAAAATTGGATTTAGGGCAGGATAATGATATGGGAGAGGATTGATGTTGGTGAAAGCACGAGGGTAAAAGGATCGTCATTGGCAGCGGAATCCCTTGGGGATAAAGTCGAGGAATCTCATATTACCGAGCGGAGAAAAGACTACATGTTAATTATTCATCCTGCTTCAATGCAATTTTTCCCAGCACCCTTTCCATCTCAGTAGTATACTCCTTGAATTCAGCCAAATTATTATGTGCACCGCCAGGTATCGTGATCAGTGTTTTATTAGTACCACCTGCCTGTTCAAATAATTGACGGCCTAATGCATAAGGTACTACCTTGTCATCAGTACCATGAAAAACAGTTAAAGCGCAGCTAAGCTTCCCGATACACTGACTGCTGTTAAAAGGAAATTTTAAAAAGTACTTTATCGGGAGAATGGGAAAACGGGTCTGGGCCACATCCATCATCTTGGTAAACGGCGATTCTAATATCAATCGCTGTGGGTGGTTTTCAGATGCAACCAGGGTGGCAAAATGGGTTCCTAAAGATCTGCCATAAACAATTACCTGGCTTTCAGTAAATTGTTGCAACAATTCCTTGTAGAAGAAACGGGCATCGTTTTGCAGGTTTAGCTCCGACACCGTCCCGGTGCTTTTGCCATACCCCCGGTAATCCATTACCAACACATTATAATCATATTTCGTTAATGAAGAAGCAATAGCCCCCCATCGTTTTAAACTACCCTTGTTCCCATGAAAATAAAGGATGGCACCTTTGGGGTCAGGCACTGTAAAATAAAGTGCATTCAACAATGCACCATCCTCTCTTTTAAAGTTAAGCTCTTTAAAAGGCTGATCAAAAGAGAAGCGATAAGCCGCATCCAGCTTCTCCGGCCTGAATATTAACTTTTGTTGAAGCATTGCTACACCAATTATTGCTGTAATATATATCCCCAAAAACCAGACTGCTATTTTTATGATGCGCTTTTTCATTTCTGATGGTCCTTCCGGTAACTGCTGCCTTCGAGGTTAACAGGTGTTTCTTTATAATGAATAATTTCTTCAAGCATTTTATGGTAAGGTGGAAAATTACTCAGGTTTTTATGTCCTCCGCCAATTACTGTATACAGGCGCGTTCTATCCGGGTTAATGCGCGATAATTTCACCGACGACTCCAGGGGAATCAGTTTATCGTTGGTTCCATGAATAATAAAAATAGGGCACTTTACGTATTTGATCCATTTATAGGAGGGCAAGGGAAAGCGCATAGCCAACGATAAAGGCATAAAGGGAACAAATTGCGCGGCCACCTGTTTAAGGCTGTAGTAGGGAGACTCCAGTATCAGCATGAGCGGGTTATTGACAGATGCCAGCTTGGTGGCAAAGCCGGAGCCTAGTGATCTTCCGTATAAGATGATATGCCTTTCATCCACCTTTTTCTTCATCTCATTATAGATCATTTGCAGATCCTGCTGTATGCCTTTTTGCGAACGCCTGCCGGTGCTTTTACCAAATCCCCGGTAGTCGAACATAATCACATCATACCCATGCCGGGTAAAATCAACGGCAAACTTCCCCCATCCTTTAATGCTTTTGGAGTTGCCTTTGAGATAAAGCACAACGCCTTTGGGCCTTTGTGTTTTAAAATGAAGACCGTTTACTATCGCGCCGTCATGGGTTTCTAAATTGTACTCATCTACCTGCTGGTTCTCATAAGAAAACCGGAAATCCCTGGGTAACTTTTCGGGTTTGAACAAAAAATACTCCTGCAGGTAATAAATAGCTATGCTGATGCCAACATAGACAGCCAGTACGATCAATATGGTTATTCCCCAGGCAGGCATGTTCAACTTTGTATTTACAAGATACATCTTATTTTACTGCGAGGGCCTATGAAGCAAGAGAATAACGATGATATTGCTTTTAAAAAAAGCAAAGCCCCTTGCGACACGGCAACTGCCGGCAGTGTTAATTTTAAAAATGTGATGTACCTTTTTACCCTTTATTTCCCTCAATAGTGGCCCTCATAAAAGCCCGGTCGTTCTTGTATTCTTCCCAGCTAAATTGTAAAAGGAAATTGGTAGCGGCTTCTGCGCCCCTTTCAAACATAGCCAGCTTCTCAGCATCAGTTATAAAAAAGTTCAGCCAGTTATACTCAGCCAGCGGAATAGTGCCTACGCCTCTGGAATACACTTTGTTTTTGAGTTGAAAGTCTTTATCATAGTAATTGCGGATGGTATTAAAGATACGCCCGAAATACCCCATGATGGTCCAGCTGCCAGCTTGTTTGGTTTTATCCTCCGGCGCAGCATCATCCAGGTCAATACCAAAAGACGGCAATCTTGGCACCGTAACTTTAGGATTGTAAAAATATTGATCGGGAAGTTGGAAAGAATACCGCCATCAACAAAACGCGCTACAGAAGGCGGATCATCCTCATCAAAAATTTCTTTCCAATGTTTTCTTATTTCGGGCAAATCGCAAGGGATATCTCTAATAAAGTAGGAATCAAAAAACATCGGGATCGACATCGATGCCCGAACAAAGCCAGCAGGGTGCAGGTCGTCTTTCCCTTTGCTGCGAAATAGCCCAGCCATTGCCGGGAACTCGATTTTATTCTGGGTTACCAGTTCGGAAGTGATCAATGTAATGTCACCTTTCAAATCGGTTACACCCTGCGGGTGATCATGCCGTAAATGCAGGCCGGGAATATCCTGACCGGCTTTATTCACCAGGTCGGCAGTGTTCAATACCCCATTATCACGCATTTGCTTTTCAATCCAGTTATAAAAAAAATGACCCGGGTTAATACCATAGCCCGACGTTTTAAATTTCCTGATCAACTTTAAAATATAATGTACCAGTTCTCCAATTAATATCATTACTACCACGAGCGCAAACAATAAAGAGCGGCTCAAGGTAATCAACCCCTCATTTTTTTGCGCCATAATTAACGAAACAATGCTGCCGGTAAGCAGTAAGGTAAACAAGGCAATAATGCCAATAGCTACATTACGAACCCGCTGAAAATATTTTTTATGGGTGATAAACTTTTTAATGACCCAACGGGCAGCGGGGTGTCCGTCGACCAGGTCGAAGAAATTGAGATTGGTGATCGCATCCAGCACACGACCCGATTTCTCTTCCTGCTTTTTGCCAATCACCGTTAGCATAGCCGTATTAATAGCTCCTGCGCTAGTGCCGGCCATTCTCAAAAACCGGATGCCCATTTGTTCCAAAACATAAGTGTATCCTACCAGTGCTACACCCAGCACTCCACCTCCCTTTTGCACCAGGTTTACATATTGATGGCCTTCTGCGTCCAGCACATCAGATACCACAAAAGGCTTTCCATTTGGGCCAAAAGCCTCCCTCAGTTTTTTTAAATTATTCTGTACTTTAGGACTATTCGTGAAGTCCTGTACGGTTATTTTACGTGTCGACATTGCGGGAGGCTTAATTTTTGTGTTCTGACCTTTTCATCTAAATGGTATTGTGCGCTTTACCTGTTGAAGATAAAAATATCTGCCTGAAATGCACATCGCCAATTCTAGCTATCAATTACCGGCATCTATAAAATAAAGTATATTTAAAGGACCAGAGCTGCTATTCTTCTCAACAAAAAATAATATATGAAACGGGCTCATTTTATATTAGCTATTTTTATAGCTTCATTTTATTTACAAAAAGCAAGTGCACAAATGACCACTGTAAAATGGCCGGATATACAACATCCTGTTCCCGCTAAAAAAGCGCATACAAGAGATATACATGGAGAGCAGGTGAATGATGATTATTACTGGATGATCGACTACTTTAAAAAAGGGGCTGATAGCAACGAAGTGGTACAATACCTGGAGGCAGAAAACAAGTACCTGGATGATATGATGGCTGATACCAGGGTATTGCAGGAAACGCTTTTTAAAGAAATGCGCGGACGCATTAAAGAGCAGGATCAAATGGTGCCTTATTTTAAGAACGGTTATTTTTATTATCGCCGCACGGAAACCGGGAAGCAATACTACAAGCTGTGCCGGAAAAAAGGCAGTTTATCTGCACCTGAAGAAATACTGCTGGATGTAGATGCTATGGCTGAAAAGCATGCTTATTATTCGGTAGCAGGCGCTGCGGTAAGTCCAGATAATAGCTGGCTGGTTTTTGGAGAAGACACTGTAAGCCGCCGGCAATATACGGTAATGGTTAAAAATCTTGCCACAGGAACTATAACGCCGCAAGGGATTACTAATACCAGCTCCGATTATGTATGGGCAGCCGATAATAAAACGATCTTCTATATTTCCAACAACCCGCTTACACTGTTATCTGAAAAAGTATGGCGTCATACCGTTAACCAGCCTGCATCAGCAGATGTATTGGTATATGAAGAGAAAAGCAATAATAATTACCTGAGCCTTCATAAAACCAAGGCGGATAATTTCATTTTGATCAGCTCCGGCAATTTTACCAATGCTGAGATCCGCTACCTGGCAGCAGATACCCCTTCGGGCAAATTCAATGTTTTCCAGGAAAGAATGGATAGCGTATTGTATGAAGTGGATGCTGATACTGAACAGTTTTATATCGTTAATAATAACAAAGCACTGAACTTTAAAGTGTCTACTGCACCATTCAATGCAACAGATATATCGCATTGGAAGGACTATGTACCGCATAGGCCTGATGTATTGGTGGAGGAGATAGCATTAACTAAAGACTTTGTGATTGTGAAGTCGAAGAAGAACGGCCTGGACCAGTTTCAGCTATTATCCAAAGATGGTAAAGAAAATAAATTAATACCTTTTGAAGATGCCGTTTATTCCGCTTCTTTTTCTTCCAATGCAGACTACAATGCCACTCAGCTCAGGTATAGCTATAGTTCTCCGGTAACGCCCAATAGCGTTTATGATTACGATTTAACAACCGGGCAAAAGACATTATTGAAACAGCAGGAAATACCGAGCGGGTATAATAAAGAGGAGTACACTACCGAAAGGGTTTATGTAACGGCGAAAGATGGATCTAAAGTTCCTTTATCTATTGCCTATAAAAAAGGGTTTAAAAAAGATGGTATACAACCGTTTTTGCTGATTGGCTACGGTAGCTACGGTTTTTCCTATCCAACCTATTTCAATGCCAACCTGGTAAGCCTGATGAACAGGGGTTTTGCCTATGGCATTGCACATATCAGGGGCGGACAGGAAATGGGCCGCCAATGGTATGAAGATGGCCGATTGATGCAGAAGAAAAACACTTTCACCGATTTTATCGATTGTGCTTCCTGGCTCATAAAAGAAAATTATACATCGCCTAAGCATTTATATGCCAACGGAGGCAGCGCGGGAGGCCTGTTAATGGGCGCTGTAGCCAATATGGGCGGCGAGCTGTTTAATGGCATTATTGCAGATGTGCCTTTTGTGGATGTAGTGAATACCATGCTTGATGCTACCATTCCGCTTACTACCAATGAGTACGACCAGTGGGGGAATCCCGAAACCAGTAAAGAGGCTTACTTGTATATGAAATCCTATTCGCCTTATGAGAATATAGAAAAAAAGGCGTACCCCAATATACTGGCCACTACCGGCCTGCATGACAGCCAGGTGCAATACTTTGAGCCGGCCAAATGGGTGCCCAAACTCCGTGATCTGAAAACCAATAATAGCATGATCTTCCTGCGCACCAATATGGATTTTGGCCATGGTGGCGCTTCGGGTAGGTTTGACTATCTGAAAGAGGATGCACTGCGATACTCATTTTTACTAAAACTGGAAGGAATCACTCAATAAATAGGTAGAAGCTTGAATTTTCGTAGTTGTGCGGCATGCCTGTGCCTGGTTATAGTATTGTTGGGCTCCTGCCTGAATAAAACGGGCAAAGACCTCCATCCTGAAATCCCTGAATTCCCGGCAACCACCAATGATCAGCTGGTGGTTAAAAAACTGTTGGAAAGGGTTTCTGACTACTACTATAATGATTCCGTACTGGTTTGCAGAGATAGCGCTGCTATGATCGTTTATCGTTTCCATGATCAGCAAACCAAACATTTCCCCACAACGGAGTTTATTTATGCAAACGGGCTCTTTATTCTAAAAGAAGGAGAACACTACTTTACGGTTGACGACCGCTTATTTGAACGCCATCCCATTAAAATGATTGATGAATCAGCAAGGCTGAGGGAAATTGAAGACAGTGTGTATAAAATTTATACAGATACAGCATCAGGAAACGAAGCGATTATCGACTCCCTGTTCATCGGGTATTTTTACACCAAATATAAGCTGGATAAGGGGCGTATTCCCTTTAATCAGCAGGTGGCAAGCGATGATTACTATATAAAAACCAAAGACACCGACTTCATCCTTACCCAGATACCTTATGTATTGGAAAGAAAGATAAGTCCGGCTATAGTAAAAGAGGAGCGGGAATTGGCGCCGGTGAAAAACTCCCTGCAAAGAGCCGAAGAGCTAAAAGAAAGGCATCCTCATATCAAAGAAACAGGTTACGCCATGATGCGTAAAGCCTGGCATACCACCGGCGGCGGTAATCATTTTATTCCTTCGATACCCGTGTACGGGGAAGTAGGGTATTATTATTATGAAATAGATTTTAACAGTATTCCAGGGAAATTTAAAATATTAAATGGGGGCGATGCGCTTATGGATTTCAAAACCGGGGATCGTTCACTCCTTGTTATCAACAGGGGCGAAATATATAGCCTGTCGGTAAAATAAAAACAGGCCAAGGTTTAAACCTGGCCTGCTAATATATTGATAGGGATTATATTTTTTATACCACCTGTTCTACCACAAAATATTTATCCAGCTCTTCTACCAGTTCATGCTTGGTAATAGGTATGCCCATGATCTTGTGGTAACCTTTAGCGTCTACCAAATATTGGTCGCGTATAATTTTAATCAGCTGTCCGTTATTGATCTCAGGAATAATAACATGCTCGAAATTGCGTATAATCTCGCCCAGGTTTTTGGGGAAGGGGCGTAAATGGCGTATGTGCGCATGGCTTACACTCTTACCCTGTGCCTGCAATTCTGCTACGGCAGATTTGATCGTACCATAAGTAGATCCCCAGCCCAGCACCAGTACTTTGCCTTTGTGATCACCGCTATCTATTTTTTGATCTGGTATATGCTCTGCTATTTTATCCACCTTTTCCTGGCGGATTCTTACCATGGTTTGGTGATTATCCGGGTCATAGCTGATATTACCGGTGATGTTTTGCTTTTCGAGACCCCCGATTCTGTGTTCCAGTCCGGGTGTACCAGGCACAGCCCAAGGGCGCACCAGGTTTTCATCTCTCAGGTAAGGTTGAAATTTGTCTTCATGATCCCATAGTTCTGTTTTGAACTTCACATGAATGGGGGCCAGCGTTTCTTCTGTTGGAAAACGCCAGGGCTCTGCACCATTGGCGATATATCCATCGCTTAACATTATAACCGGGGTCATATGCTGCACGCTTATTTTAACCGCTTCATAAACTGCATCGAAACAATCGGCAGGGCTACTTGCTGCAATTACCGGCATCGGGCATTCGCCATTTCTGCCATAATAGGCCTGTAACAGGTCCGATTGCTCGGTTTTGGTAGGTAAACCAGTTGAGGGTCCACCACGCTGCACATTTATAATCACCAAAGGAATTTCGAGCATAACAGCCAGGCCCATAGCCTCTGCTTTCAATGCCATACCTGGTCCGGAAGTGGTGGTAACACCGAGGGCGCCGCCGTAAGAAGCGCCTATAGCTGCGGTAATAGCAGCAATCTCATCTTCCGCCTGGAAAGTACGAATGCCGAAATTTTTATGGCGGCTCAGCTCATGCAGGATATCGCTGGCAGGCGTAATAGGGTAAGTACCCAGGAACATCGGTAATCCGCTCTTGGTAGACGCGGCAATTAAACCCAGTGCCAGCGATTGATTACCCATAATAGAACGGTAGGTTCCGGGCTCAATCCTTGCTTTTTCAACCTTATAAGTAGTGGTGAATGTTTCAGTAGTGTCTCCATAGTTATAACCGGCTTTTAAGGCCTTAATATTACTATCTAAAATATCCTGCTTTTTGGAAAACTTCTCAGTTAAAAAGCTGATCGTGTTCTCCATATCGCGATTGTACATCCAGTATAAAAATCCCAGGATGAACATATTTTTTGCACGATCTTTTTCTTTGGTACCAAGGGTAAACTCCTTTAAAGCCTCCCGTGTAAGTTTGGTTACGTCTATTTTGATGAGCTCATAACCATCCAGGCTGTTATTCTCAATTGGATTTACACCATCCGGATAATTTGCCAGGCGTAGGTTTTTGGAGTCGAAACCATCCGTATTGGCAATGATCCTTCCGCCTTTTTTAAGGCTTTTCAGGTTAGCTTTCAATGCTGCAGCATTCATTGCTACCAGCACATCGCACTCATCGCCGGGCGTATATATATGATCTGACGAAAAACGTAACTGGAAACCGCTCACTCCCGGAATAGTACCCTGCGGGGCTCTTATTTCTGCCGGGAAATCGGGAAAAGTGGAAAGATCGGCGCCTAGTAAAGCGGTATTGGTAGTAAATTGGGTGCCCGTCAACTGCATTCCGTCGCCACTATCACCCGCAAATTTGATAACTACATCCTTTAAAACTTCCTGTGTTCTGTTCATGCCTCAAAAATTGGGGCACAAAGGTACGAAAGTTCCATGCTTGGACTCTTTAATTTTACGAAGGGCTGACAAAGGGGACGAAAGGTGACAGTTCGCAGTTGACAGCTGACAGGTACTTATAACCAACAAGCGTCCTCTGTCAACTTACAGCTACCGCACCGCTATCATGCTGATTTCTACATTCACAAACTTTGGTAAGGCCGACACCTGTACCGTTTCTCTGGCAGGAAAATTGTCGGTAAAGTACTGCCCGTAAACCTCGTTGATCTCGGCAAACCGCTTCATATCGGTGATAAAAATCGTGGTTTTGATCACGTTAGAGAAATGAAGTCCTGCTTCAGTTAAGATAGCCTGCAGGTTTTTCATACACTGGTGCGTCTCGTCCTGCAAAGTAGCATTATTGAGTTCTCCAGTCGACGGATCAATAGGGATTTGCCCGGATACGTATAAGGTATCGCCGGCGAAAACAGCCTGATTATAAGGGCCAATGGGTGCGGGGGCATTAGCAGTAGTTATTATTATTTTTTCCATAAATATTAATTGAAAGATGCTTTGCAAGTGTACAAAAGAACCATTAAATAAACAATTTCTATAGCTTTAACCCGGTTTTTAAAACTTTAAATGTATTTACGACATATTTTAAACAATATTCATTTTTTTTGCAGGAATGCTTTTTTTAAATATAGATACGGCAATTGACAAAGGGTCCTTCTGCATCAGCAGGGATAACGAGGTGATCGCTTTTGAAATGACCGAAAGCAGAAACGAACAAGCGGGTTGGCTGCACGAAGCCATTCACCATGCTTTTCAACAAAATGACCTGGATTTCGGTGAGCTGGATGCAGTAGCGGTAAGCAATGGTCCCGGCTCCTACACCGGTTTAAGAATAGGTCTTTCAACCGCAAAAGGTCTTTGTTATGCATTAAACAAGCCTTTAATCTGCATCAATACACTACAAATTATTGCAGCTGCAGTAGAGTTAGAAGCCAAACGTTATATTTGCCCCATGATTGACGCGCGCCGTATGGAAGTGTTTACAGCGCTATTTGATAAAAACTTAACTCAGGTAAAAGAGCCCTTTGCCACAATACTCAACGAGGACAGTTTTTCAGATATCTTAAAAGAAGATCATATTATATTCACCGGCAACGGTAGCGAGAAGTTCAGATCGCTGATAAAAGATCATATTAACGCTGAAATAGTGGAGCGGAACATTGATGCGCGGAACATGATAGCACTATCGCTTAAAAATTATCAGGAAAAAAATTTCTCAGATGTTGCATATTGTGAACCATATTACGTTAAAGATGTATATATATCTAAAAAAGAAATATAAATAGCATTGCATTAAATCATTTTTAAGCTGGTATTTTTAAACCCTCTAAACACGATCATTTAAATGAGCAATTATCACATTTCATTTGGGGTAAAGGAAAGCCCCGGAGAAGAATTAACTCTAGATACGCTGGCCATAAAAAAAGCGGCACTAATTCTGCGGGCTTTTAATCACAAATTAAGGCAACAGATACTTAAACTGATTGATAATCAGGAAAAAGTAACAGTTACCGAAATTTACGTAAAATTAAGAATTGAACAATCTGTAGCCTCTCAGCACCTGGCAATTCTGCGTAAAGCAGACTTTGTAAAAACGGAGCGTGACGGGAAATTTATCTACTATACGGTAAATACCCAACGTATGAAAGACCTTAACAAATTTGTTGGGGAACTTTTATCCTAATTTTTCACCATATTTTCGCGGCATGACAGCACTCGGCGTTGAAGCATTTAGCCAATTGGCAGAACAGGGACTTACGGTCATTGATATCAGAAATGTAGAATTGTTGAAGCAGGGCTTTGTAAAAGGTAGTATTTCCCTCTGTTCGCCGTCAGTTTTCGGTGCTTATATCGGTGGTCTGGCCGGTTTTTCACTTAGCTCGGGCTTTAACCCTGTTTTATTAGTGGGCGATGCAATTCAGGACTTTGAGCCGTTTCTAAAACAACTACCTGACGGCCCAGGTAACCGCGTCAAAGGTTATCTGGAAGGTGGATTTGAGGCCTGGGAAAAAGCCGGCGGTGCTGTAGATCTGATCATTGATGTAGAGGTAGATGAATTGATTATGGATATTCCATTTGATGAAAACCTGGTAATCATGGATATCCGACCCGCCGTTAATTTTGGCAATGGCCATTTAAAAGATGCTGTAAGCCTGCCCTTGGCTCAAATAAATGATCCGCTCAGAATTTCTGCAATCGAGGAAAATGACAATTTATACATTGTAGGCGAAAATGACGATGAAGCTTTTTTAGCTGCAACTATCTTAAAAAAGCAGGACATTCATAATCTGCGGGTGGTGCTGGGCGGCTGGGAAGCCATTCAATCGGAGAAAAAGGCCAAGATTGTAAAAGAACCGGGAATGTTGAACTAGGCAAAACTGCCAGGTTTCACAATAATTTTATGGCATACCCATTAATATTTTAAGTAATTTCGTTGCCCCCGCCAGTGCCGGGGGCAATTTTTTTATTTCAATTTACAGGAAAGAATGAACTTATTTGATGTTTATCCCCTCAACGACGTAACTATCACCAAAGCTAAAGGCTCTTATGTTTGGGATAGTGAAGGCAACCAGTATTTAGACCTTTATGGCGGGCACGCTGTGATCAGCATTGGCCATACACATCCTCACTGGGTGCGACGCATTGAAGAGCAGCTGGAGAAAATAGCATTCTATTCCAACTCTATTCAAAATCCCCTGCAAGCAGACCTGGCTAAAAAGCTGGGCGAGGTATCGGGAAAAGGAGATTATAACCTCTTTTTATGCAACTCTGGTGCGGAAGCAAATGAGAACGCATTGAAGATGGCATCCTTTCATACCGGCCGGAAAAAAATAGTTGCTTTCAGCAAAGCCTTTCACGGACGCACTTCGCTGGCTGTAGCTGTAACAGATAATAAAAACTACGTAGCGCCGGTAAATGAAACTGAAAATGTAGATTTTCTTCCGTTTAACGACGAAGAAGCGCTGGCAGCTCATTTTGCAAAACATGGTAAGGAGATAGCTGCTGTCATCATTGAAGGTATTCAGGGTGTTGGTGGCATCAATGTTGCCAGTGAATCTTTTTTGCAATTGATCAGGTCATTGTGCGACAAATACGGCGCAGTATATATTGCTGATGCAGTGCAATGCGGTTATGGCCGTACCGGTAAGTTCTTTAGCCACGACTTCGCCGGTGTAAATGCTGATATTTATTCAATGGCTAAGGGCATGGGTAACGGGTTTCCTATTGGCGGTATCATCATTGCACCTCATATCAAGCCTAAACATTTTCAATTAGGAACCACCTTTGGCGGCAACCACCTGGCTTGTGCCGCTGCCATGGCGGTGTTGGAAGTAATGAAGGAAGAAAAACTGATGGGCAATGCTGTAATGACCGGGAAATACCTGCGTGATGAATTAAACGCTATCCCTGAGGTACAAAATGTGCGCGGACGCGGATTAATGATCGGTTTTGATGTGCCGCAGGAAATTGCAGCTCTGAAGAAAAACCTGCTGACGAATCAAAAGATTTTCACAGGTGAAGCAAAACCCAATGTAATCAGGCTGCTTCCTTCTCTCGCTTTGAAAAAGAAAGATGCCGAACAGTTTATTGATGCTATAAAAGAAGAGATTGAGGCATTTGCTGTAGCAGCAGATTAAGACTTATGTAGCGATCGCTGGTGCTGCTATCAATGGTCTTGCCAGCCCGTTCGGTACAGGCGGGCGGCGCACTCTTGTACTTTTGTGCATACATCGGAGAATATTACAATGGTTCGTGCACACACACGAACCATTATTTTTTATCAGTAATTAGTATATAAAACTTTATCCATACAATCATGTCACTTTTAAAAGGCAACACATTTATCAGTGCATTAGATGTTACCGACATCAACGCATTGGCAGCGAAAGCACTTGCTTATAAAGCAGATCCTTTAACTGATAAAAAACTGGGAGAAGGTAAACGCATTGGCTGCCTGTTCCTGAACCCAAGTATGCGTACCCGCTTAAGTACCCAGATTGCGGCGCAGAACCTGGGCATGGAGGCAATTGTATTTAATGTAGGAAATGAGGGCTGGCAACTGGAATTTGAAGAGGAGGCCATCATGAGCGGAACGACAGTGGAACATGTGAAAGATGCCGCGCCTATTTTCGGAAAGTATTTTGATATACTTGCTATTCGTACATTTCCTTCATTAGTTAATAAAGAAGATGATTACAGCGAATTATACATCAACCAGTTTATTAAATATGCCGGCTTACCGGTAGTAAGCCTGGAAAGCGCTACGCTCCATCCTTTACAAAGTCTTACCGATGTAATTACGATAAAAGAAACATTTAAGGAGCAACGTAAACCTAAAGTGGTATTAACCTGGGCTCCACATGTAAAACCGTTGCCACAATGTGTGGCTAACAGCTTTGCACAATGGATGACGGAATGGGGTGAAGTAGATTTTGTTGTAACGCACCCGGAAGACTACGAACTGGATACAAAATTCACCGGCAATGCACCCATTATTTACGATCAGGATGAAGCATTGAAAGATGCCGATTACGTATATGTAAAAAACTGGAGCACTTATAATGATTACGGGAAAATTTACAGTAACGAACCCGAGTGGATGCTGACGCAGGAAAAACTAAAGCTTACCAATAATGCTAAAGTAATGCATTGCCTGCCCGTGCGCAGAAATGTAGAATTGAGCGATGAAATATTGGACAGCTCTAACAGCATCGTTACACAGGAAGCCGGTAACAGGGTTTGGGCAGCACAGGCGGTGTTGAGTGAGCTGTTAAAAAAATAGTGTTTATGGATCATCTTTCAATTCCTGGGACACTGACCCAGGAACTCAACTGAAGTAATTTTATATAGAAAGAAATATGTCAGAAACTCTCTTTGTAGTAAAAATAGGTGGCAACGTTATTGACAGCCCTGAAGCGCTGCAGGCTTTCCTTAAAGACTTTGCAATGGTGAAAGGCCATAAGATACTAATCCATGGAGGCGGCAAGATTGCTACCAAAATAGGAGACCAGTTAGGAGTGCCATCTAAATACATTAATGGTCGACGCATTACAGATGATAATACTATTGATATTGTAACGATGGTGTATGGCGGAATGGTCAATAAAAAAATAGTAGCGCAATTACAGGCCTTGCAAACCAATGCCATTGGCTTGACCGGTGCTGATGCTAATACGATACCTGCCACAAAAAGACCATTAAAGATCATAAATGGCGAAAGCGTTGACTTTGGCTGGGTTGGTGATGTAGACCATTCAAAGTTTGAGGGTCAAAACTTAAAATTACTAATAGAGGCTGGACTTACTCCCGTATTTGCACCACTTACACACGATGGACAGGGGCATATTTTAAATACGAATGCAGACACTATCGCTTCAACGCTGGCAGTGGGTTTGTCATCGTTGTATGACGTACGATTGATTTACTGCTTTGAAAAGAAGGGCGTATTGGAAGACGTGAATAACGAAGACTCTGTAATAAGAAATATCAACAAAGAAAAGTACGAGCAACTACTGGCAGAGAACAAATTATTTGAAGGCATTCTGCCTAAAATAGATAATGCGTTTGACGCTATCAATGCCGGTGTAAAAGAGGTATTGATTGGTCATGCAGCCGATTTGGTTAAAAATACTACTGAAGCAACTGAAGGAACATTAATTACCCGCTAATGAATGAGCAAACATTATACACGAGTGCGGTAGCACTATTAAAGCAATTAATACAAACTTCCAGCTTTAGTAAAGAAGAACAGGAGACAGCGGAACATATTAAACAGCACTTATTGCAATTTGGTATTACAGCCGAACAGCGGGGAAATAATATCATTGCTAAAAATAAATTTTTCGATCCTGCTAAACCTACTGTACTGCTCAACTCGCATCATGATACAGTAAAGCCCAACCCCAATTATACTTTAGATCCTTTTGATCCCATTGAAAAAGAAGGGAAATTATTTGGACTGGGAAGTAATGATGCAGGTGGTTGTCTGGTATCCTTAATTGCTACTTTTATTCATTTCTATGACAAGCCTTCGCTGCCTTATAACGTGATGTTGGTAGCAAGCGCTGAAGAAGAGATATCTGGTTACAATGGTATTGAGGCTGTAGTAAAAGAATTGCCACCCATTGATTTTGCCATAGTAGGCGAACCCACTTTAATGCAGATGGCAGTTGCGGAACGGGGCCTGATGGTGTTAGATGCCGTTGCTCATGGCAAAGCCGGGCATGCCGCCCGCAACGAGGGTGAAAACGCCATTGGCAAAGCTATAAAGGATATTGAATGGTTTCATACGTACCAGTTCGATAAAGTATCGCCACTCTTAGGTCCTAATAAAATGTCGGTTACTGTAATTGAAACAGAAAATAAAGCACATAACGTAGTGCCCGCTATCTGTAAATATGTGGTAGATGTACGCGTGAATGAGTTGTACACTTTTGATGCAGTAATTGCAGTAATTGGGCAGCATGTACAAAGCGAGATCAAACCCAGGTCTACACGTTTAAAATCTACTTCTATTGCTACAGACCACCCTATCATTAAAGCAGGCCTGTCCATGGGTAAAACAATGTATGGCTCTCCCACTACTTCAGACAAGGCCCTGATGCCCTTTCCTGCCTTAAAAATGGGTCCCGGCGACAGCGCCCGCAGTCATTCTGCCGATGAATTCATTTATCTTGAGGAAATAGAAAAAGGAATAAAAGATTATATTGAAATAATGAGGTTAATATTCTAATTACAGGTTGTTGGTTGCAGGTTACAGACTTTAAACATGCCTTATGAAAAGCTGTAAAGGCTTAAACATTTATAAAGAAGCACATGGGCTGGCAAACGAAGTACATCGCCTAAGTTTGCTTTTACCTAAATTTGAATTATACGAAGAGGGAAGTCAGATAAGACACTCATCAAAAGCAGTTTCCAAAGCTATTGTAGAGGGGTATGGAAGAAGAAAACATAAAGGGAAATTTATACGTTATCTCACCTTCTCTCAATCGGAATGTGATGAAACGATGGAGCACCTGGATTTGTTGTATGAAACAAGGTCCTTTACTGATAAAGATCTTTATGATAAATTGAAAGAAAAATATATTGGCTTAAGCAAACAAATTAATAAGTTCATCGAATGGGTAAATAAAAACTGGAATAATTTTCCTTCCGATGAGATAAACCAATAACCTGAAACTTGTAACTCAAATGAAACTCTGGCAAAAAGATAAAGCAGCGCTTAAAGAAGTAGAAACTTTTACTGTAGGTAAGGATAGGGAAATGGATTTATACCTGGCACCGTTTGATGTGCTGGGATCATTGGCCCATACCCGTATGCTGGAATCTGTAGGCTTGTTAGATCAAAAAGACCTCACCGATCTGCAGGCAGCCCTCAAAGAAATTTATCAGCAAATAGAAAAAGGGGAATTTACCTTACAGGATAACGTAGAGGATATTCACTCACAGGTAGAATTGATGCTTACCCAAAAACTGGGCGATGCCGGTAAAAAAATACATAGCGCCAGAAGCCGTAATGACCAGGTTTTGGTAGATATCAAGTTGTTTTTACGTAGTGAAATTGAAACGATTGTTAATGCGATTCTCCCTCTTTTTGACCTGTTGCAAACACAGAGTGAAAAATTTAAAGAACATTTATACCCGGGCTATACGCATTTACAATTAGCTATGCCTTCATCATTTGGTCTTTGGTTTGGCGCCTATGCGGAAGGACTGGTAGATGATATGCTGACGCTGAAAGCAGCTTTTGAAGTGGTAAATAAAAACCCCCTCGGTTCGGCTGCGGGATACGGCTCTTCTTTCCCTATCAACCGGCAAATGACTACCAACCTGCTGGGATTTTCCAGTCTTAATTATAATGTGGTGTATGCTCAGATGGGCAGAGGTAAGGCGGAGCGTATTGTGGCGCAGGCGCTGGCCAATATTGCAGACACATTGTCAAGACTGAGCATGGACATGACCTTGTACCTGAACCAGAATTTTGCTTTTGTAAGCTTTCCTGCTGAGTTAACTACGGGCAGCAGCATTATGCCGCATAAAAAAAACCCTGATGTATTTGAACTCATCCGCTCTCATTGCAATCGCGTTAAAGCATTGCCAAATGAAATAGCAATGATGACCACTAACCTGCCATCGGGCTATCACAGGGATCTGCAGTTGCTGAAAGAACATTTATTCCCCGCATTCAAAACATTAAAAGACTGCATTGAGATGGCGGGCCTGATGCTCTCCAATATCGATATCAAAAAAGATATACTGGCAGATGAAAAGTATAAATACCTGTTTACGGTAGACCTGGTAAATCAACTGGTGTTACAGGGCGTTACGTTCCGCGACGCCTATATACAAGTAGGCAGATCGGTAGAAGATGGTACTTATACAGTACCTGAACAAACTCCCGTCAGCAATCCACATGAAGGGTCTATTCAAAACCTTTGTACAAAAGAAATAAAGAGTTTGATGGATAAGGCGGTGAGCGATTTCAATTTTGAAAAGGTGCATGAGGCTATAAAAAGCCTGTTACAGTAAATCATTTACAAAAAGAGCCGGGATGTTTGCCTGGCTCTAATTATACTCCCAATCATTTCAGTCGCTCTAGTTTTCCCTTTCTCTTCACCAGGTTTTTATAATCCCATTGTATTTCCCTGGCTTTTTTCAACCAACGTTTCAAATCTTTTATATTAATCTGGTCTTTAGACGTATAAGTAATAGACGCATCCTTAAACTTTCCTGTTCCGGGCGTCAAAAGCGGTTCCTCAAAATCTGCCCCGCTCCAAAACATTAACCGAAGTCCTGCTTTTAATTTGCTATAACCTGCCACCGGGTTACCCTCCAAAAACCAAACTGGGTGCGCGTGCCATATCTTACTTTCTGCGTCTGGCAACCCTTTATCTATTTGTTGCGCCAATTCAGCACAGATCGCTGCATCGTCGGCAGCCTGTGCAGCGTTATATGATTCAATATCTTTATGCATACTACCTTTTGTACGGAAAATTACACCATTTATAAAAAGTTGGAGCAATAACTGTAACATTCTGGAACTCTTTACGATTACTAGTAATTATGTTTATCGTATCCAAACCACTAATGAGACATTTTTTGTATTTGCTAACTGCGGTTGCGTGCCTTTTCTTTTCCGGCGCTTCTTTTGCCCAGGGCTCTGTTAAGGGCAAACTGGTAGATGGTACCAACCAAAAACCATTATATATGGCTACCGTTACCGTTTTTAAAGCTGCTGACACTTCGATGGTTACTTACAGGCTGAGTGGTGAAGATGGAAGTTTCAAACTACCGGGGCTTGCGGCAAACTTACCCTATCGTATTATTGTCTCTTTTAGCGGTTATGCAGTACATCGCCAGCAATTTCAGTTAAAGGCAGATTCGTTAGATATAGACCTGGGCGCCATAACCATGCAGCCTGCTGCCACCCAATTAGATGAAGTACTGGTAATTGCTGAAAGGCCGCCCATGGTGATCAGGAGAGACACGGTAGAGTTTAACGCCAATGCCTTTAAAACTTTACCCAATGCAATGGTGGAAGACCTGCTTAAAAAATTGCCAGGTGTACAGGTAGATAAGCAGGGTAATATTATGGTAAATGGCAAACGTGTGAACCGGATATTAGTGGATGGCAAGAACTTCTTTGGCAGCGATCCCAAAATGGCTTCGCGCAATCTTCCTTCCAATGTGATCGATAAAATACAGGTTACCGATGATAAAGATGAATTACTGGAGCGGGGTGATGATAACCTGAATAACGTAGGAAAAGTGATCAACCTCACCTTTAAAAAAGGAGTAAAAAAAGGTATGTTTGGTAAGGCCTATGGCGGTGGCGGATCAGGTATTAACGGCGGCCGTTATGAGGGCGGCGCTATTGCTAATATATTCAGGGATACCCTGCAGGTAAGTCTTTTGGGATATACCAATAACCTGAACCGCCCGGGATTTGGCTGGGCTGACCTGATGCAGACCGGCGGCTTGCAACGCAATCGTGATGTAAGCGGCGGCGGTAACAACAATACCAATAATTCTAATTTTGGATCTACTATTTCCATTAACGGCATTAACTTCGGCGGTATGTCCCGCATGGGAGGCGTAACTACCAGTAATGGCCTGGGTTTTAATCTCAATCATTCTCCTAATAATAAAAAAGCCTTTTTCGCGCAATATTATTTGGGAGGAGTTAAAACAGATGTGGAAAGCAACACCACCACCAGAATTTCCAATGGAGACACGATCATAACCAACAAGTCTTTGTACGATGCGAAAGTGAAGGGACTAACCCATACATTCGGCGCGGGTATCAACCTTAAGCCGGATACCGTTACCACCATTAATGCTACTGCCAATTATATACTGGCCACCGAAAGAACCAACAGCATTAATAACCAAAGCGGTGAGAATAACCTGTTGGGTTTGTTGAATGAAGGCGCTGTAGGTATTAATGGCAAAACAGGCAACAATATATTAAGACAGAGCTTTTCCATTACCCGATTATCCAAGAAGAAAGCCGGGCGACGTATTTCATTAGTCCAGGGCCTTACCTGGAATAGCCGGTCTGTGGATAATTACACCGATGCTGAAATTAATTATCGCCAGCCCAGGCAATATGATAGTCTTATTAACCAGTTAAGACAGGAGCGGGTACCCGCCTGGTTTGCCTATGCCGGTGTTAACTACCGGGAACCGCTTGCCAAAAAGCTTTTCCTGCGTGCCGGAGCCCGTTATGAATATGAAAACCTAAAGAATGATATTACTACCCTGGATAAACAGGGCACCGTTTACAATACACGCAATAATGACCTGAGCAGTGATTTCTCAAGGAACAGTAATCGTTATTTCTTAAGTACCGGTTTGGAATTAAAATTGAAAGACCTGGCTATTACACCAGGCGTAAGGTATCAATATCAGCAGTTTGATAACAAACTTTCTTTTGTTGCAAACCCGGTAGTACAAAGATTAAATAATGTGCTGCCCCAATTAGAGATCACCTATCGTAAGCTTACGGTAAATTACAACAGAGATATTGTGTTGCCAGATTATACCTACATGATACCCGTAAGAAACAATACCAATCCTTACCTGGTAAACCTGGGCAATACCGATCTGTTGCCTGCCGTAATGGACAGGATTAATGTGAATCTTAACACCTTTAACCCCAAAAACAATCTGAATGTATGGAGCTGGGGTGAGGCCTGGGTAGCGAACAACGATGTAGTGCAGAGTATTATTATGGATGCGAGTGGGTTACAAACTATCCAACCGATCAACGCTGATGGCAGCAAGCGCATCGCCGCCAATTTTGGTCTGAACCAGGATATCAAATACAAAAACAGTTTTACTTTCTCCTGGAATGTAGGCACCTGGACAGAATACAGGGAAAACCCGTTTTACTATAATAACCAGGAAAGTAAGCAGAGAAGATTGCTGAGCAATATATGGAGCAACATAGGATTTAACTGGGATGATAAACTGGAAGTTATTCCGGCCTACTCTTTTTCTTATATGCAGGTGAAGAACACTAATCCATTATTTACAACGCAAAGCAGCTTTGATCAAACTATAGGTATTGAAACCATCATGCGCTATATCAAGCATGTGATATTCGATAGCGAGTTACGGTATCTCAATAATAATGCATTTGCCAACCCAGAGTATCGCCGTATGTTTATGTGGAATGCCGGCGTCAACTTTACTTTCTTTAAAGATGAAAGGGCCGTATTAAGAATATTTGCCAACGACATTCTCAATCAGGCCCGTAATACAGATATCATCCCCAATCAAAATACCGTGCGTACCATTTATAGCAATATTATAGGTCAGTACTTTATGGCCACCTTTACTTATAACCTGCGTCCTTCGGGCGCTAAAGGAAAGGTAGGCGGCGGGTGGTCGTTATTTTAAGGCCTACACAACAAGGGCTCCTTTTGTAGCAGGCTGCTCACCTTTATCAAGAGTTGCTATACTACTCAGCGTTACCGTCGCTATCTGCGCTAAGGCTTCTCTGGTAAAAAAAGCCTGGTGGGCAGTTACCAACACATTGGGAAAGCTCATCAGGCGTTGTATCATATCATCCTGGATAATATGGGTAGAAAGGTCTTTAAAAAACAGTTGTTCTTCCTGCTCGTATACGTCAATGCCCAGGTAACCAATATGCCCGGTTTTTAAAGCATCTATCACATCTTTGGTGTCGATCAATTTACCGCGACCCGTATTAATGATCATTACTCCTTTTTTCATATACGGAATCGTTTGCTTATCAATCAGGTGGCTGGTCTGCTCTGTAAGCGGGCAGTGCAGGGAGATGATATCGCTCTGCTGTAATAGTTCTATTAACGGCAGAAAAACTACGCCTTCGGCTTCCAGGTTTTTATCGGCAATCAAATCAAAAGCGAGCACCTTACACCCCATCCCCAACATCATCCGGCAAAAAGCTTTCCCTATATTACCGGTGCCGACTACTCCAACGGTTTTCTGATAAAGGTTAAAACCTAATAGTCCCTGCAAGGAAAAGTTCTGCTCGCGTACCCGGTTATACGCTTTATGCGTTTTACGGTTTAGCGTCATCACCATCGCCAATGCATGTTCAGCTACTGCCTCAGGTGAGTAAGCCGGTACACGACACACCCTGATGCCGAGTTCATGCGCAGCTTCTATATCCAGGTTATTAAAACCGGCACATCTCAGCGCTATCATTTTTACCCCTTTTGCAGCCAGGGCTTCCAATACCTGCCTGTTCAGTTTGTCGTTTACAAAAGTGCAAATCACTGCACTATCCTGCACCATTTCCACCGTAGGTGCACTTAACTCTGTATCAAAAAATTCAAGTTCGAATCCGTATACTTCATTGGCATGCTGGAAGCTTTCTGTATCGTAAGGTTTTGCAGAGAAGAATGTAATTTTCAATGTTGAAGGTTATATGTTAAAAAGGCAAATTTAGTCATCTGCTTTCTATCTACATCTCCGGCACAGTTTTGTATTTTTAAAGCGTATGAAACGCTGGCCCTTTTATTTATTGCTGATCTTCCTCATCCCTGCCTGCAAGCAAATACGCCCGTTGCTGCATATTACGGTTCGTGGGAAATATGAAAGCGGCTTTAGCAAAAAGGACATTCTGTTTAAATTATGGAAAGCATCACACAAGCGTGTCATGGCAAACCCGCTGCAGGTAGAGCTACCCTACATTGCAAGCATACAAATAAAACATGTTGACGCTTCAGCCCTGGTTTATACTGCGGCGGTAAAAAAGGGAGAACAGCTGATAGCTGAAATCAGAAAGCCGGCTGATACCAGCTATTTTATACTGGAGTTTTTCAACGGCAATGCTGCTGCAGGTGAAAGGCTCCTGACCGAATTGCCGGAAAAGGCCGGCAGTACGCGTTGGATTGCTCGCTATGATGACAGTGTACGCATCAGTTTGCAACCGGGTATAAATGACTCAGGTATTTATCACATCAAGTTCTATAAACAACCAGCCTACCAATTTCCTGTAGCCGGTAAAAGCAACAATGCTATTCAAAGTTTTTGGGGAGCCAATCGTGATGGAGGAGTACGCTCACATGAGGGCATTGATATTTTTGCACCAAGAGGTACACCTATAGTGTCGGTGGCCGATGGCCGCATTGGTTTTGCGGGTGAAAAAGGGCTGGGAGGCAAACAGGTATGGTTGCGTGAAAACCTTGCCGGCTTTAATGTATATTATGCCCACCTCGACAGCTTTATAGTAAACAGTGGTGATGCGGTAAAACTTGGCGACACACTGGGTTTCGTAGGTAGTACGGGTAATGCTGCGGGAGGTGCCCCACATCTGCATTTCGGCATATATGGCGATGGCGGTGCGGTTGATCCTTTGGCTTTTGTAAAGGAGTTGCCTATTCCTGGCGATCAGGTATTTACCATCGATCCACATGCTAAACCAGCCCGCAGCGGGCCGCTTCGCAAAGGCCCCGGCACTAAATATCCCATAATCATACAGCTCAATAAAAATGAACCACTTAAATTGCAGGCAATATCGGGCAACTGGCTGCATGTAACAGTAAGAGATAGTATTGCGGGGTTTGTGCCGAAATAGCGGGAATGATAGTTTTGTGCTAAGTGTTAATGAACTGGTATTAAACAGTTGGACCTGGAACGAATGATACCAGCCGTTGGCACGTTATAGACCGTATGTCATCAATTGTATGCTTATGAAAATGAAGAAAAGATTTAAAATAGCCGCAGTTATCTTATGTCTATTCCTGGTTTTTAGATTTGTAAACCCGGATATAGCCACAAACATTAAAGTTCAGGACTGTGACAGCAAATATAAAAAGTCGGTATTCGGGCGTGATCACGAAGGCTATAATTATCACAATGCAAAAATGGACATTGCTACATGTTTATGTGAAAAATATACAGCTACAAAGGATAAAAAATATGCAACCGAAATCGGAAAAATATTAAACGAATTTGAAGCCTATGAAAACATTAAAAACGAACCGGTAGAAGACATCTGTAGAAACGCCGACAGTGTATTTATCTACTGGTATTATGAATAAGCCGGCTGGACCGTGACGCGCCCTTACTTAAAAGGATTACTATAACGGTATTAAAAAGCGAAACACATAAATTTACCCTGGCAATACTCAGATAAGAATAAAGAATACATGATTACGATTTGCAGAACGAACTCGGAAAATAAAGATTTCCTGAATTTAGTATTCGAGCTGGACAAGGACCTGGCCAAACGAAACGGTGATACGAACGATTTCTTTGCACAGTTCAATAAAACAGACCTGATTAAAAATGTTGTTGTAGCTATCAGCGACAATACACCTGCAGGCTGTGGTGCTATGAAGCCCTATGACCACTATGCCATGGAAATAAAGAGAATATTTGTACAGCCCGACATGAGGGGCAAAGGCATTGCTATGGCCGTGCTGCAAGAGCTGGAAGCGTGGGCCAAAGATCTGGGGTATAAAAAGTGCGTATTAGAAACCGGTAAGCAAATGACCGAAGCCATCAGGCTTTATCAAAAAACCGGTTATCAAACCATCCCCAATTATGGTTCGTACGAAAATGTGGCAAGCAGTATTTGTTTTGAAAAAGTTTTATGAGTACAAAGATTTGATGATCACTACCGATACTATTGATAACTCAACCGGAGCGCGGTCGCCCAAACTTAAACTACTCTTCGTGTGTACAATAAATAGAATGAGAAGTGCTACAGCTGATACTATCTTTAGAGAAGATAAGAGATTCGAAGTAAGATCAGCAGGAACCGATAAAACGGCCAATACAGTTCTGTCACAAGAAATATTAGGCTGGGCAGATAGTATTATAGTTATGGAAAGGCATCACAGAAATCATATAAGAAAACACTTTCCGGATGTTTACCAAAACAAAAAGATTGTCTGCTTATACATTCCAGACGATTATGATTATATGCAACCAGAATTAATTGAAATGCTACAAGCTAAAGTAGAAGACATTCTCAGAAGAAAACTCATCTGACATCTCTCTGTAGATCTAAGTCCCATCAGGGACTACCTATTGGTATCTGAATTTTAACGCTACGATGCGCGTGCTATAGGTACGCAACGCTGATTGCCGCTAATGCAAAACAATCCATACTGGAAAAATGATTACATTAGCAAAGGGGGCTGGCGCAACAAGATCGCCCAATTGCAACTAAGGTTATCAATTAGTTTTTTGCCGGGAATCTATTCCCCTTCATTAAACATATACTAAAATGAACAAATTACTGCTTTGTCTGCTACTACCCGCCTTGTCTTTTGCACAGGTTGACAGTACCGATATCATTGTTAAGCAAATGATGGAGCAGCAAAAAATTGTAGGGCTTTCGCTGGCGGTTATCAAAAACGGTAAAGCTGTTGTTAACAAAGGGTACGGTTGGGCTAATGCAGAATTAGAGGTGCCTGTAAATTCAGAAACGGTAATCCGGCTGGGCTCTGTAAGCAAACAGTTTTTCACCACCGCTATTCTAAAATTAATGGAAGAGGGAGAATTGAGTATTGATGATTCTGTACACCGGTTTTTTCCTGACGCCCCGGAAAGCTGGCGGCCCATCACTGTAAAACACCTAATGTCCCACACATCTGGTCTGCAAAGAGAAGGGCCTGCTTATGACAATAACAAAATTCAGCCGGATATTGATATTATAAGATCAGCCTACGATCTTCCACTTGTATTTAAAGCTGGTGAAAAGTTCCAGTACTGTAACCTGGGTTACTTTATGCTGGCAGAAATTATAACAAGGGTGAGTGGAATGCCCTGGCAGGACTATATTCATCAAGCGTTATTTATACCCGCAGGAATGCACAATAGTTACGTTACTGATTTTTATCAAATCATTCCCCGGCGGGCTAATGGGTATATGCACCGTAAAGACACACTCGTTAATGCAACAGCCATGTATGCCATACGGCCTAGCGGCGGTTTTCTTTCCACATCATCTGATATGATTAAATGGGAAAAAGCTATGCGGGAGAAAAAAACCATTCTCAAAAAAGCCAACTGGGAAAAATTATGGCAACCTTATATCAAAGCCTCCGATAAAGCGGAGTCAAAAGAATACTATGGTTTGGGTTGGTTTGTGGAAGAATATAAAGGATATCATTTAATTCAGCATGGAGGTGCTAATATAGGTTTCAGATCGGTATTTACTTATTTCGCAAACGATGGACTTTCGATTATTATTCTCACGAATACCGATGAAGCCAATCCCCGTACTATAGCCAATAAGCTCGCTGACTATTATTTCAGAAAGTAAATATTTTATATGTCACTTTAGGGTAAGCCGAATTAACAGCATCATATAAAAAAAACATTTATGCTACATATAAAATCGGTGCCAGCAAGAGTAATTAATAAAGTCCTTCAATGCTCAAATATCTTTCTCCCGTATCATAGTTAAAAGTGAGTACTGTAGCTCCTTCCGGAATTTCAGGAAGCTTTTTCGCAACCGCAGCTAATGCCGCGCCCGTAGATATACCTACAAAAATTCCTTCTTCTTTGGCCAATCTTTTAGCGTATTCGAAAGACTCATCCTTACCTACAGTAATAGCGCCGTCCAGAACTTCGGTTTTTAATATGCCCGGAATAAAACCTGCTCCCAGACCTTGCAAGGGGTGCGGACCCGGTGCGCCGCCGCTGATAACGGGTGATAGTTCGGGTTCTACAGCAAATACTTTAAGATTGGGAAATTGCTCTTTTAATATCTCTGCAACGCCGGTTATATGACCGCCGGTACCCACGCCCGTGATCAGGTAGTCTATCCCTTCCGGAAAATCCTGCAGTATTTCAGCTGCTGTTGTTTTGCGGTGTATAGCTGTATTAGCTTCGTTATTGAACTGCTGCGGAACCCATGCGTTGGGGGTAGTGGCTGCCAGCTCATTGGCTTTTTCAATAGCTCCTGTCATACCTCTCTCGCGTGGCGTTAATACAAATTCGGCTCCATACACGCTCATCAGCTTCCTGCGTTCCACGCTCATGCTTTCAGGCATCACCAGTATTAATTTATATCCCTTTACTGCAGCAACCAGGGCTAATCCGATACCTGTATTCCCACTGGTAGGTTCAATAATAACAGAGTCTTTATGTAATAAGCCTTTTTGCTCAGCATCTTCTATCATTGCCAGGGCAATACGGTCTTTAATGCTGCCGCCGGGGTTAGCTTTTTCCAGTTTTATCCATACCTTATGAGTATTGCCAAAAAGGCGATTGATTTGAACATGCGGCGTGTTGCCGATCGTTTGCAGGATGTTTTGCGCTTTCATTTTTTTAAGTTGACTGATTACAGATTCTAGTTGACTGAAGGAGTAGCTATCGCGGCAGTTGCCTGTCAACGATTCTCTGTTTATATTACAAAATTTAATACCGAATCATCAGGTGGTAAAAGATCTTTAACGCTTATTTCGCTTTTATGGTACACCACCGAGTTGCGTGGTACACTATTCGTTAACCAAACGTTACCTCCAATGATACTATCTTTTCCTATTGTAGTATCGCCACCCAATATGGTTGCACCAGAGTAAATGACCACATTGTCTTCAATGGTAGGATGGCGCTTGGTGGTAGCCAGGGTTTTAGCCACACTCAATGCACCAAGGGTTACGCCCTGGTAAACTTTTACGTGGTTGCCTATAAGGGATGTCTCTCCAATTACAACACCGGTGCCATGGTCAATGCTAAAGGAATGACCTATTGTTGCGCCGGGATGTATATCAATGCCTGTTTTACCATGGGCATACTCGCTGAAAAGACGTGGTAATACAGGCACTTCGAGCTCGTGTAACTGGTGCGATAGCCGATAAACCGCTGTAGCGTAAAACCCGGGATAGGCGGCCATTACTTCTTCGAGCGATTTTGCCGCGGGGTCAGACTGTAAAAGGGCTTCGGCATCTTTTAACAGCAAGCTAAAGAGAGACGGCAGTGATTCAAAATAGCTATCTCTTATATCCTGTATTACCTCAGGAACCTCAATTACATCCTGCAACAAATGGGTAAACTTATCCTTCAGAGAGGTGAATTGGTCTCTTAGCTGCGCCTCGCATTTATGATCAATATCATTCGGGAGAAACAGTACGGTATACAACTCATCTATAAAGCTCTCCACTGCCCCTTTATCAGGGAAACCGGAAAAGCACCTGGAATTTCTATTGAATAGAAACTTGATAAAATCTTCACTCATTTTTATCCTATTAACACAGTAGACAAAAATAGCTGATAAAAAGGGAATTGGAAAATGAAGGTTTTTTAAAAAGAAAATTTGGAAAGCTAAAAACTAGCGCTATATTTGTACTGTACTACATAAATAGTACACCAAATCACTAGTTATGATAACGATCAATAACCTCCACTTTTCTTACAAAAAAAAGAAAATCTTTAATGGTCTTTCTTTGTCATTTTCGCCGGGGCATATTTATGGTTTGCTTGGTAAAAACGGTACCGGTAAATCTACTTTGTTGAAAAATATAATAGGCTCTTTATTTCCCAGACAGGGAAAAATTAATGCATTGGGCTATGAGCCAGGTAAAAGACAGCCTGCTTTTTTACAGGACGCTTTTATTGTTCCGGAAGAATTTTATTTACCTGATGTTGCTATAGAAAAGTTTGTTTCATGCAATGCGCCATTTTATCCAAAATTTTCCAGGCAGCAGTTCAATACGTATTTGCAGGAGTTCGATATTCCGCTGGAGAACAGCTTACAGCAAATGAGCTATGGCCAGAAAAAGAAGGTACTGATTAGCTTTGCACTGGCCTGCAATACTTCCATCCTGTTAATGGATGAACCTTCGAACGGACTGGATATTATGAGTAAAAGCCAGTTTAGAAAGGTAATAGCCGGTGCGATCGATGATAATAAATGTGTGATCATTAGTACGCACCAGGTAAAAGACCTCGAAAACCTGATAGACCGGATCACCATTATTGATGAGGGGAATATTTTATTTGATCAGACTATGGATGAGATCAGCTCTAAACTTTCGTTTAGAATTTCATTTGACGATGAAGATACCCGGAATGCTTTTTATAAAGAAGAATCTTTAAAAGGCAATGTAATTGTAGCCGCTAATACCTATCGTGAAGACTCCAAAATAGATCTTGAATTACTGTACAAAGCAGTTGTTACAAACGGCAAAAATGTTAATACCGTATTCAAAAACCAACCTTAAACCTTAATATCTGTATGAGTGCAAATTTCAGTTTTAAAAGAATCATTCAATTGATTGGAAAGCAGTGGGGCGAAAACCGTCGTATGTACCTTATGTCTGTGTTGGCTTTGATGGGATTGTTGGGTATTGTATTTGGTTTTTGGGCTGTGAACGGTGGCTCTAATTATAATGAAGAGTCGGCATATATTATAGGTCTATTTGGCCTTTTCATAACGGGGGCAATTTTCGCGAGTACTGCTTTTAACATGTTAGGAAGTAAGGATAAAGGCATCTACTGGATCAGTTTCCCAGCCAGTCACCTTGAAAAATTCCTGGCTACCTGGTTTTTTAATTTTTTGGTATTCTCCGTTGTATACCTGGTTTGTTTTTTACTATTAAAAACAGGTGTTGAGTCCTATATCCAGGCATTGATTGACAAGGATCATGTGAAGTATACTTATAAGCGTTTGAACTGGAATAATAAGAATGGAATTAACGCGGTTTTGCCCTACTTTATCAGCGCCTTTTTTGCAGTGCAGGCAGCATTCTTATTAGGCTCTGTTGCTTTTAAGCGATTCTCATTTATTATTACCATTGTGATTATTGCGACTTTCCTGTTTTTATTTATTTACTATGTTTCAAAGATCGCCAACAGCGCGTTAGCAAATTATAACTGGAATCTTTTTTCATTAAGAGATCCTTACGTCCGGGGTGAAGAGACGTATAAAGAATATACCCTATCGCCGGTTATCAAAGAAAGTATCCAGTTCTTCCTTCAATTTTTGATAGCACCGTTTATGTGGTTGATTACCTGGGTTAAGCTGAAAGAAAAACAAATCTAATTCATCCCTATTGAAATAAATATTTATGCAATTTGATAATAATGCACAGGCTATTTACCTGCAAATAGCAGATTATGTGTGCGAAAAAATACTGTTGAAAGAATGGCCTCCGGATGCCAAGATCCCGAGTGTGAGGGAGTTGGCAATGCAGCTGGAAGTGAATCCCAATACGGTTGCGCGTTCTTATGATTTCCTGAAACAGCAAGAGATTATCCAGGACAAAAGAGGTATAGGATACTTTATTACGGCTGAGGGAGCTAAAACAGCTGCAGCGTATCGCAAGCAGGAATTTCTGGAAAAAGAATTGCCGTCGCTCTTCAGGAATATGTACCTGTTGGGGATTGATCCCGATGATCTGAAACAGAAATACGAAAAATTTAAAAAACAGTACTCATAGTACATTAAATGATTACGATGAAGACGAGTAATAAATTATTAATAGGCCTTGTATTACTGCTTTTTTCACTCCCATTAATACTAATGATGGGTTTTAAAGCTGCTGTAAAGAACAACCACTATGTTGTGAGAAGCAATACAGGTTATGAAGTATCTGAACCTAAAGAGGTGAAAGCCTTTACTGCTATTAAGCTTAACGGGAATGTTCCTGCAAGCAATGATATTGGTTTAAGAACCAATATTATATATGGGGAAAAGTTTGGGTATTCAATCAATAACTATAATGAGAATCATCCTGAAGAGGGTAGGATTGATAGCTGCAGGATCAGTTGGGCGGGCGATACAATTGTAGTCAATTATGATCTTAAAGCATTCGACAAAATTAATTCTTCAAACTATTTTAATGGCGTTGAAATAGATATAACTATTCCCCATGCGGTTCCTGTTATAGCAAATGGTGCTACTGTTATTGTGAACATCGATACTAGTGCCGTAGCGCTGGGTGCTATGAGCTTTCAACTATCTAACGGAGCAATATTAAATGTGGAGAGGCTTAGTGCAGATCAATGGGGAAGAATGGACGACCAGTCGCTAAAGAAATTCATAAAACTGCAGACGCTTTTCTCAGATATAACCATTAACGCCAATAATGCATCTATCAAGATAGCAGACCAGGTAAATATAAAAAACCTAAAGCTTAACTTAAACGGAAAGTCTACTGTTAATTTTTCGGAAGCGGTTGCTATTGATACGTTAAGCGGGCATATATCTGAAGCATCATTTTTTAATGCGCCCTACAGGTTCAGTAAATTTTTAAAATAAAGAAGGGATCGACACAATTAATGACCTATCCTTAATCTGCTAAAACCAGGTAATCACAATCTATGTTTTCTATCGAAGCTTCTAACCTGGTATACCGGTTCGGGAACGGGCAAGCCGTGCTCAATAACGTGACTTTACAAGTGCCTGAAGGATCCATTTATGGTTTTTTAGGTCCTAATGGTGCCGGAAAAACTACCACGCTAAAACTTATACTTGGTTTGATCCGTAAGCAACAAGGAACCGTAAAAATACTGGGAGAGGATTTTAGTCAAAACCGGATTGGTATTCTTCGTAAAGTAGGTAGTTTAATTGAGTCTCCCTCTGTTTATACGCATCTTTCAGCAACAGATAACTTAAAGGTCTTTCAAAATGTATACAAGGTTTCCCGGTCGAGAATTTCAGAAGTGTTGAATATTACCGGTCTTGGGGATACCCGTAATAAAAAGGCGGGACAGTTTTCACTGGGGATGAAGCAACGGCTGGCTATTGCTATAGCATTGCTTAATAATCCATCGTTGCTCATACTCGATGAACCCACTAATGGTCTTGACCCGAACGGTATTATTGAAGTACGTGAAATGTTGCAGCAATTGAACCGGGATCAGGGAACAACTATTTTAGTATCTAGTCATTTACTTTCTGAGATAGATAAAATGGCTACTCATATAGGGCTGATACACCAGGGTGCAATGCTGTTTGAAGGAACGATGAACGAGCTCAGGGCAAAAAAGACCAGGACTTCTTCCGTTATTTACAGGACTAATAATACAGAAAAAGTAGCCGGTATCTTTTCCGGGAAAGGTATCCCATTTGAAAAAAATAAGGAGTCGGTTAAAATTCCTTTTCAGCAAAAAGAAATAACGGCACAACTAACACGCGATCTTGTTTTGGAAAATATTGATGTGTACGAAGTTGCTATTGAGGCGGATGATTTGGAAACCATATTTATGCAAACTATAACCGGTTAAAATGGCAACATTTTTAAATGCAATACAAAGCGAGTGGCTAAAAACAAAAAACAGTGCCGCATCCTGGTTATGTATTATTGGCGGTTTCCTGATCCCGCTGATTTATTGCATTAATTTTTTCAGAACGGGCAAAAGTATTAATGGAGAAACGAATCCGGATATATGGCAGGTGTACTTTAAACAGCTTTGGATGAGTATGTCTTTCTTCCTGCTCCCGATGGGTGTAATGCTTGCCGCCAGCCTGATAGCACAGGTGGAGTTTAGAAATAATACCTGGAAGCAGCTCAACGTGACACCCCAAAAGTATAGTACTATTTACGCGGCTAAGTTATCTGTGCTGCTGCTGATGACATTTAAGTTCTTCCTGTATTTCAATATAGGTATCATTCTTTCTGCAGTAATACCCTGCCTGGTTTACGATCATCGATTCCCCGATCAGGCCATACCATGGTCCCATTTTTTAAAGGTAAACGGATATTACTTACTGTCCTGTATTCCTATTATCACGCTTCAATACATAATCAGCTTTCGCATAAAAAACTTTATTGCACCCCTGGGGCTAGGGCTGGCCGGCATTGTAATGACGCTTACGGCTTTAAAATGGCGATACATTTATTTCAGTCCCTATAGCTACAGTATGCTTTATTCAAGGGATGGAGATCTTGCAACAGATACTCTTATCATTTATTCAACCCTTTATTTCCTGTTATTTACCATAGCCGGATACGGTATCTATGTGTTTCAAAAAATAAAAGGGTAGGAGTGAGGTAGCTGTTTTCTGCTATTCTGATTAATTTAGCCGAAACAATTCGACTATGTTACAATCATCTACCCTGCAGTTTTTAAAAGACTTAAAGCTTAATAATAATAAATCCTGGTTCGATGACAACCGCAAAAATTATGAAAAGGCTCGCCAGGACTTTGCTGCGTTTATTGATACGGTAATTCAAAAGTTTTCGAAAACAGATCCATCAATTTCACACCTGGCCGCGAAAGACTGTATGTTTCGCATTAACAGGGACATCCGTTTTTCGAAAGATAAAACGCCGTATAAAACCAACTTCGGGGCCTTTATTAACAGCGAAGGAAAAAAATCGATGACTCCCGGTTATTATTTTCACCTGGAGCCAGGAGCCAGTTTCACCGGAGGCGGTATGTGGCAACCACCGGCGGATATGCTGGCCAAAGTAAGACAGGAAATAGATTATAACCTTGCCGATTTTGAAAAGATCATTCTATCCAAGAAATTTAAAACAACCTATGGCAGCCTGTCGGTAGAAGAGGGGCAGGTGCTATCGCGTGTACCCAAAGGATACGAGACCGATAATCCCGCTGCCGAATACCTGAAACATAAAAGTTTTGTGGCACTTACAAATATTGCTGATGCGGACCTGACCAGCAAAGCCCTGCTGACAAAAGTTACCGGAGCTTTTGAGATCCTGCTGCCACTCAATAATTATTTAAACAATGCCCTGGGCTAGCTTTAACGTTGTTTTATCAGATTGCGGGATTTTCTTAACCTACATTAATTGCTGTTGCAACAATGAAATGTAGCTTTGTGTTCTAAATCACAAAAAATAAATTTTATGGCAACTTGGACAATAGATGCAATGCACTCAGAAGTAGGTTTCAAAGTAAAACACCTGGTAATTTCAACGGTTTCGGGGAAATTCAAAAATTTTGAGGGAACAGTGGTAGCAGAGAAAGATGATTTTTCTGATGCTAAAATTACGTTTAGCGCAGATGTGGACAGTATTGATACCGGTGTTGAACAAAGAGATGCACACTTAAAAGGTGCTGATTTTTTTGAAGCAGAAACCTACCCTAAACTGACATTCGTTTCTACAGCAATCGAAAAAGATGGCGATGATTACAAGCTTACGGGTGATCTGACTTTAAAAGGAGTTACCAAATCGGTTACTTTTAATGTAGAGCACGGTGGCGTTGGCCTGAGTATGTATGGACAAACCGTAGGTGGTTTTGAAGTTACCGGTAAAATCAATCGTAAAGAGTTTGGTCTTACCTGGAACGCTGTTACAGAAGCAGGCGGTATCGCAGTAAGCGAAGATGTTAAACTGATCGCGAATATCGAAATAGTAAAAGAAGCTTAATAGATAAGAAGGGAAATTAGAAGAAGCGGCCTCCATTCGGAGGCCGTTTTTGTATGTCTTACCGTCCCGGTCTGACCATACAGACGTAAATTTTTCTTAGTTTTATGCCAGTGCAATCATTCACCATAAAAGAAAACTCATTTATAGCAAAGCTGGCTGCCCGAAAGTTGCGCAGCAAAAACGTGGCGATCGTTTTGGGAAGCCGTATTCATTTATATGGCGTTACAAAAGGGACCTTCCTTAATAACCAAAGATGGCTGCGTCATGAATTAAAGCATATCGAACAATACAAGCGTCTGGGCTTTCTTCGCTTTATTGCTGTCTATCTCTGGCAAACCTTGAAAGTAGGGTACTATAAGTGCGGGCTTGAATGCGAGGCAAGGGCCGCAGAAAATGATGAAACTATTGAAGGTCGATTCATCATTTCAAGTAACAGTATCCATGACTAGCCAATCAGTACCAAAAAGTGCATTATCAAATTATAAAGAATTATCTTGCTGACTGGTTCGATCTTTTCAAAATATAATTTCGCTGTATGAAGCATATACTCCTGTCCCTCCTGGTGGCGGTTTTTGTTAGCGGTTGTTCTACACAGAAGGCCGCAGTAACCACATCAATTCCCTTTATGAATAAAGTTATTGCGCACCGCGGTGCTTTCAAGAATACCGGTGCTCCCGAGAATTCTATTGCCTCGCTGAAAGCGGCCATAGCTATGGGTTGTGGTGGTACCGAGTTCGATATACACATGACCAGCGACGAAGTGTTGGTGGTAAATCATGATGATAAGTTTCTGGGCATGGAAATAGAAACCAATACCTACCAGCAGTTATTGTCCAAAACCTTACCGAACGGAGAAAAAATTCCTACGCTTGAAGCTTATTTAAAGGAGGGGTACGGACAAAAGAAAACCATAATGGTGGCTGAAATAAAAACATCGAAAGTTAGCAAGGATCGATCGCTACGCCTGGCAACCAAAGTAGTGGAACTGGTTCGGAGGTTCAAAGGACAGGCACAAACGGTTTACATTGCGTTTGATTACGACGTATGTAAGAAAGTACGGGAGCTGGAGCCCCGCGCGCCCGTTCAATATTTAAATGGGGATGCATCTGCCGAAAAGTTGAAAGCAGATAAGCTTGATGCGGACTATCACTATAGCGTTTTTCAGAAAGATAAAAACTGGATCAAAAATGCCAAAACTTTGGGGGTAAAAACAAACGCATGGACAGTAAATGATGAAAAGATAATGGATGATTTCCTGGCACAGGGTATCGATTTTATTACCACAAACGAACCAGAGCTGCTACTGAAAAAGCTCTCTAAATAAGGCCTTTAATTGCCAATTGCATAACTTTAGAAAATATGAGAACAGATAACAAGTTGTTTATTTTGAGCAATGGCAGGGTAGCTGCTATTGATAAGAAAACAGGTGAAATAGCATGGGAGGTGAAGTTGAAGGAGCACATTAAAACCTCAATGAGCTATGCAGTTGGGCAAATCTTTCTAGAAGACGATAAGCTTTATATCGGTGTATCAGGCATATTGCTTTGCCTGAGCGCAAAGGATGGCTCTTTCCGCTGGAAAAATGAATTGAAAGGTTGGGGATATAGCTTTATCAGCATTGCAAATGCCAATACCGGTGCCGCAGCGCAGGACCAGGCAAATGCTGCAGCTATAGCGGCGTCGGCGGCGGCTATTGCAGCAACAACCGCTGCTACTACAGCGTCTTCTTAACTAAAACCCGGTGATATTATAGCCAATACCCAGCTCTGCCTGGATCGGCCGGCTTTTCCGATGAACATCGTCTGATGTGTTTTGTTTTTCGTAAAGTGAACTGAACCATTTTTGTCCACCTGCCACTAGGTACAGGCGGTGCGTTATATGATATTTTGCTGAAAGCGTTGCACCGATCAGTAATTTGTTCGCGTCACCCCTGGCCTCAAAAATGCCATCTTCATATCCCTCTTTCGATGGGTCTGTATCGAGCAGTATAGTATTCGTGTATTTTTTACTCAATAGATAATTAAGCTGTGGGCCTGCTGTTACGGTAAACCTGCTCCACTTTTTTGAAACGTTAAATGCGCGGGATGTGAGATATAACATTTTTGTATCACCATAATCAGGTTCAATACTTTTTAAATCAATAAGCCTAACCTGGTCTCCTGCACCTGGTGCGCCTGAATATTCAGGAATGCCAATAAATCCGTTGTAAGTGTAATAAACCTGATTTACCCCAAGCGACAGGCTGAGGCTCCAATTGTTTTGAAGCATTTTTTCTACCGCAATATCTGCAAAAAATCCCGGCCGTTTTTGAATACGGGTCTCGCGCGCAGACATACTTCTTATTTGGCCGGCTGTATTAAGTTGATAATACCCTGGTATTGAAAAGTTCTCTGCGTACACATTGGTATTGTCAAATTTGGAGATAAACGTTGTGTTAACGCCCGCTTGTATATTGACTTTATATTTTTGTGCGTTTAAAGTGAGACCCGAAGTAAGTAATAAAGCAGCGATGGCCGGCCTTTTCATAAGCTCATGTTTGGAATGTAAATTTAAATGTATTTAATGTATCAGCCACTGTACTTCTCCAAAGTCAAACGATAGCATCACAGTATCAACCTGAACCTGGAGCTTGCCATCAGGTAACACTCCTTTTACTACACCCGCAAATCTGTTGCCTTCCTTTTCAAAAAATACTGTTTCGTCTTTTTTATACAGGAAACGGTTGTATTCAGTCATCAGTTGGGTCATATCTGCCTGATCGTATCGCTGCAATACTTCGTCCCTCAACTCGCAGGCTATCGGGAGGCAATCAAAGCTTTTTCCGGTGATCTGCCTCAGCGATACAGGTTGTCGATCTGTCACCTCAGAGAAATCAACCTGGTTAATATTCATTCCAATACCTGCCACTGCCCATTTCCAGTCTCTGCCGCTGATTATATTTTCAATTAAAATACCACATGCTTTGCGGTTACTGAAATAAATATCATTGGGCCATTTAATAGCTATATCGCTTTTTGCATATCGTTCAAAAACAGTTCTTACGGCTAATGCCACACATGCAACCAGTGAAAATTGCTGATGTAAACCTATTTTTTCAGGATTTAGTACCACGCTCAAATGAACGTTTTCGCCTTTGTGCGACTGCCAGGTTTTGCCCCGCTGACCTTTACCTGCATACTGCTCATGCGCAAAAACCGCCGATCCATGCTGCAGGGTTTCCTGACGCTCCGTCAGGTCAGCCTGCTTTAACAGGCTTAGGGCATAATTATTGGTGCTATCGATGGATAAAAGTTCGATTACAGGCGGAAAAGGGCAATTATCTGCTGATTGTTGTGCCAATATTCGCTATTTTTGAGCAAATTAAATAAGGAATCCTGAAACACGGATAAAATAAAGTGATGAGCCGGAAATAGCCGTCACATCTAATGTTTCACTTTTCGGTACTAAATGTCTTCTTATAATTAAAATCGCATCTTCTATTGGAACCATTGGCTTCGCTAACAAAACGCAGAAATTTATCTGGAAAGCTTACAAAAAATTCTAAATTATTCAAATCCATCATTGCCGCCATACAGGAAAAGAAGGGAGAGAATATCGTTTCACTGGATTTAAGGAAAATTCCGGAAGCTGTAGCTGATTTTTTTATCGTATGCGAGGCTACCAGCCAACCGCAGGTAAAAGCTATTGCTGATAATATAGAGGAGCGCGTAAAGGAAAATTGCGGCGAGAACGTCTTCCATAAAGAAGGGTTTCAAAGTATGCAATGGGTACTGGTAGATTTCGTGGATGTGGTGATACATATTATGCAGCCCGAAACCCGTAAATTTTATAATCTCGAAGAAATGTGGAGCGATGCTGTGGTGGAAGAGCATCAATAATTATTTAAAGTCTTAATAAACAATTTACAAGGTTTTTACCTTATACATCAAACAGAAAAAATGGCGAAGCAGGAAAAGAGAAACCCGTTTTCAAATAATAATAACAATAACACACCGGGAGAGCCGAAAAAGGGACCGAAATTCGGTAGCTATTGGGCTTTCATCATTATACTGGCGATTATGCTGGCCTTCCAGTTCCTGAATCCCCTGGGATCATCGAGGCAGGAGATCAACATCACCCAATTCGAAAATATGGTGTTGAAAGGACATGTTGCCAGATATTCGATCGTAAATAATAAAGACATTGTGCGCGTATGGATCAAGCCAGATTCTTTGGCTACTTATCCCAATGCCGAAAAAACAATGGTGAAGGCCGGTGATGAAAATCCCCAGTTTTATTTTGAGGTTACCAGCGGTGATAAATTTATCGACCAGATGGATGATTTCTTCAAAGCTCATCCGGGAGTAGCAAAACCTATATCAGAAACTAAAAGTGACAACGACTTTTTAGGTAAAGCAATAGGGTATCTGCTACCATTTGTATTGTTACTGGGCGTTTGGATATTGCTGATGCGCAAAATGAGTGGCGGTGCAGGCGGCGCTGGCGGTCCGGGTGGCATATTTAGCATTGGTAAATCAAAAGCCACTTTATTTGATAAAGGAACCAAGGTAAATATAACGTTTGCAGATGTGGCAGGATTAGATGAGGCGAAAGTAGAGGTAATGGAAATTGTGGATTTCCTCCGCAATCCCAAAAAATACACCAGTCTTGGAGGTAAAATTCCTAAGGGTGCCTTACTGGTAGGTCCTCCGGGTACCGGTAAAACCTTGCTGGCCAAGGCTATGGCGGGTGAAGCGCAGGTTCCTTTCTTCAGCCTCAGTGGCTCCGATTTCGTGGAGATGTTTGTGGGTGTGGGTGCCAGCCGTGTACGCGATCTGTTTAAGCAGGCCCGTGAAAAAGCGCCTTGTGTAATTTTTATAGATGAGATTGATGCTATCGGTCGTGCCCGTGGCAAAAATGCCATGATGAGCAACGATGAGCGCGAGAGTACCCTGAACCAGATGCTGGTAGAAATGGATGGCTTTGGCACCGATTCGGGTATTATTGTGTTAGCAGCTACCAACAGGCCAGACGTACTGGACTCCGCTTTATTAAGGCCGGGCAGGTTCGACAGGCAGATATCTATTGATAAGCCGGATTTGGCAGGACGTGAAGCGATATTTAAAGTGCATTTGAAAGAGATCAAAACTTCACAAAATCTGGATATACATAAATTAGCAGCTCAAACACCCGGCTTTGCGGGTGCCGATATTGCGAATGTTTGTAACGAAGCGGCCTTAATTGCCGCCAGAAACGGGAAGACTGAAGTAGAGATGCAGGACTTTAATGATGCCATCGATCGTATCATTGGAGGTTTGGAAAAGAAAAATAAAATTATTTTACCAGACGAAAAGCGGGTAATTGCTTATCACGAAGCTGGCCATGCGGTAACCGGCTGGTTTTTAGAACATGCACATCCGCTTTTAAAAGTAACCATTGTACCGCGCGGTACTGCTGCTTTAGGTTTCGCACAATACCTGCCTAAAGAGAAATACCTGACGCTTACAGAAGAGCTGGAAGACGACATGTGTATGACTTTAGGAGGCCGTGCAGCTGAGCAGGTGTTCTTTGGGAAAATTTCAACAGGAGCATTAAGCGATTTACAGCAGGTAACGCGTACAGCCTATGCAATGGTTAGTATTTATGGTATGAATGAGCAAATTGGTAATATTTCGTTCTACGATCCTCAGAGCGAGGGCAGTTTCCAGAAACCATATAGTGAGGAAACGGGTAAGCTGATCGACCAGGAAGTGAAAAAGTTGTCTGATACTGCTTATGCAAGGTCTAAAGCCCTGATTGAAGAAAAGAAAGAAGAAGTGCGCATTATTGCAGAAGCATTGCTGGAAAAAGAAGTGTTATTTAAAGATGACCTGGAGCGATTGATCGGAAAGCGTCCTTTTGAAGAGAAAAAAGCACTGGCAGACGTAGTATTACCCACTACCAGTGGAGACGCAGATGTGAGCGCATTACCTCCTTACAATAACACAAACACGGCTTCACCCAACCAGGAATAAAGTGCAGTCTGCCAGGGGAAATATTTTAAAAAAAATAAGAGAGGCGTTGGCACAACCAACGCCTATCCCATTTCCAAAAAGTGAAGGACAGTCGTCTGTATTTACGCCACTAGAGCAGGATATTGAAGTGGAATTTGCAGAACGCTTTACAGCGTTACAAGGCAAATTTGCTTTCTGTTTCGACGAAAAAGAACTGGTGCAGCAATTTAACCAGCTTGCTACAGAAAAAGGATGGAAAGCTATTTATTGTATTGACAATAATATCACTGGTATTTTAAGGGGCGGACTCAACTTTTTAAATGATTTTAGCAGCCTGGCAGGTTGTGATGTAGCTGTTACCGGTTGCGAATACCTGGTAGCAAGAACCGGCAGTATTGTAATGAGCGCTGCTGAACAAAGTGGCCGCAATACCAGCGTGTATGCCCCGGTACATATTTGTATTGCTTATACGAGCCAATTGGTGTATGATGTAAAAGAAGCCCTCGAAGGGGTTAAGGAAAAGTACGGCGCATCACTACCCTCGCTGATTACTTTTGCAACGGGCCCGAGTCGTACTGCTGATATTGAAAAAACCCTGGTTGTTGGAGTACATGGGCCGAAAGAAGTATATGTTTTTTTGATAGATGATAAAAATTGATCCGGTACAGCAGTTCATTTCAAACGAAACTTTATGCAAACACATAGTCATTTTCTTTTTGTTTACGGCTCGCTCCTCAGCGGATTTAAAAGTCCGGCATACGAATACATTTCTAAATACTTTAAGTTAAGGGGAAACGCTTCTGTAAAAGGAACCATCTATGACATGGGAACTTTCCCGGTAGGCACCTCGAATGATACGGGGCATATTATCAGAGGAGAGTTATACGAAATCCGTAATCCTAAGGAGTTGTCTTTCATACTGGCACAACTGGATGACTATGAGGGTCTCTACCCGGATGATGGTGAGGATATTTACTACAAAAGGGAACTGGTAGCTGTTACTACCGAAGCCGGAGATGAAGTGATTGCATGGATCTACTGGTATAATAAAGATGTAGACGGGAAGCCCATCATTGAGTTGGAACACATGATGGACTACCTGGAGCGCAAGCAGTCTTAATGCGCCGGTTCACTAATATCACCTTTCACTATGTCAAACTGAGCACTTTCTTTTATTGAGTTAAAGCCGCCGGTTACATTTACCACGTTATCAAAGCCACGCGCCTTTAAAATAGAGGCAAAAGCCATTGAGCGGTAGCCTGCTGCACAGTGAATGTACTGGGTTTTATCCCGGTTGATTGCCGAAAGATGATCATTAATATAATCTAATGGTACGTTCTGAGCGTTTTGAATATGCTCCTGCTCAAATTCGGTTTCTTTTCTTACATCAATAATATTAGCGTCCTTCATAGCCGAGAGTGCTGCGGCTGAAATATTTTCTATATGGTCCAGCTGTTTACCTGCTGCTTTCCATGCTTCAATCCCTCCCTTTAAATAACCGATACTGTAGTCATAGCCTACACGGGCCAGGCGGGTTACTACCTCTTCCTCACGTCCTTCATCGGCAACGATCAACAATTCCTGCTTTACATCGGGTATTAATGTGCCTACCCAAACCGCAAAACTGCCGTCAATGCCTATATTGATAGAATTGGGTACAAATGCTTTCGAAAAATCATCAGCTTTCCGGGTGTCTAAAACCACGGCACCTGTATGGTTCGCTGCTTCTTCAAAAGCGTCTGGAGCAAGCGCCTGGGTGCCCCGCTCGATCACTTCAGTAATATTATCGTACCCCTCAATATTCATTTGCACATTTTGCGGGAAATATTGAGGCGGGGGTGTCAGGCCATCGGTAACCTGTTCCACAAAATCTTTTTGGCTTAAGGCCATATTCAGGGCGTAGTTCGTTTTCTTTTGGCGTCCCAGGGTATCGCTGGTTTCTTTACTCATATTTTTACCGCAGGCACTGCCGGCTCCGTGGGCGGGATAAACAATCACATCGTCTGGCAAAGGTGCTATTTTATTGCGAAGCGATTCGAAAAGCATCCCCGCCAGCTTTTCCTTGGTCAAATCAGCTGATACTTTTTGTGCAAGGTCTGGCCTGCCTACATCTCCAATAAACAAGGTATCGCCGGTAAAAAGGGCTTTTTCTGTACCATTTTCATCCAGTAATAAATAGCAGCTGCTTTCCAGTGTGTGTCCTGGTGTATGTATCAGCTTTATTTTAATAGTACCAATCTCAAATATTTGTCCGTCTTCAGCAATCAACGCATCATAGCCAATAGCAGCATCAGTAGGACCAAAAACGATTTGAGCTCCGGTTTTAGCGGCCAGGTCTACATGCCCGCTCACAAAATCAGCATGAAAATGCGTTTCAAAAATGTACTTGATGGTTACGCCATCCTTTTTAGCGCGACTGATATAAGGTGCTACTTCCCGTAAAGGGTCAATAATAGCTGCCTCATTTCCGGAAACAATATAATAAGCGCCCTGCGCCAAACAGCCGGTATAAATTTGTTCGATCTTCATAATGCTACTTGCTTTCTTATTACAAATAACCTCTTTTTTTGTTTACCGGCATCAGAACAGGCCCTAACAAATTTGTGAGGCCTGTCCGCCGGATAGGGGTAGCTTCTGTTTTGGTGTTGCGAATTTCAGCAAGTAGGCGTCCAATAATGTAAACTAATAAGTATGCGAAATACCCTCCTATTCCTCGTTTTAATTCTTGTGTCCTGCAATAAAACCAACCAACCCTTATGTGCGCCGCCTCCACCGTCTATGAAGTTCAGATTAATGGATGCCCAAACCAATAAGGACATGCTGGCTACCGGCATTTTGTTGGCTTCGGAAATAAGCGCAGTAAATAGTGCAGGTAAATCACTCTATGTTTATGTAAGTAATGGTGATACTATGCGGACGATTAGTGTATTAGGCTTTGATCTGGGAGCGAATGGTTACAAACTGAAAGCAGGGACGAAGGAGATTAATTTTTCGGCCGAGGTTATTAAAGGAGATTGTGGGCCATTGGCCGGGGAGATGAAGGTGCTCGGTCATGACGCTCCAATAGATAAATGGGGCTCTTTTGTTGTGGCACTATAAAAATTGAAAGAGAGACCTGGCTTTTCATTCTTTACATTTGCACTCATGCAGTTTAAAGATGTTATCGGACAGGAGCACCTGAAGAATGAGTTGCCCGAATTGATGAGGGAAAATCGCCTGGCTCATGCGATGCTGCTGTTAGGAAAAGAAGGAGCGGGAGGTTTGCCTTTGGCGCTGGCGTTTGCACAATATATTGTTTGCGAAAAGGCTAACGGCGTGCCTAAAGACCCGGGGCCGTCGCTGTTTGGTGATGACCTGCCTGCTGCTCAGCCGGAAGCACTGACTGATGCCTGCGGTGTTTGTCCGTCCTGCCAGAGGGCCTCGGAATTGGCACACCCTGATATTCATTTCAGCTACCCGGTTGTGACCAAAAAAGCCGGAACCCCACCCATAAGTGCCGACTATATTACCGAATGGCGCGAGTTCGTTAAAACCTATCCCTATGGAAATGTATATGACTGGCTGCAATTTATAGGTGCCGAAAATAAGCAGGGAAATATCACCGCCAACGAGTGCAATGATATTATCAGGAAGCTGAACCTAAAAAGTTTCGAGGGCGGTTACAAGGTATTGGTCATGTGGCTACCCGAGTACCTGGGTAATGAGGGTAATAAACTGCTGAAACTGATTGAAGAGCCTCCTGAAAAGACTGTGTTTTTACTGATAGCTGAAAACGAAGGACAGATTTTACAAACGATCCTAAGTCGTTGCCAGCTTATAAAAGTACCCTTGCCCGGAGATGCAGAAATAAAAGAAGCCCTGGTGAGTCGTAATAAGGCAGATGAAATTACAGCGGCACGTGTAGCTGCGATCAGTGAAGGCAATTACAGGGAGGCCCTGCAAATTATGCAGCACTCTGATGAAGATTGGCAGAATTTATTGCGTGACTGGCTCAACAGTATTATGAAAACCGGACCGGTAGCACAGTCGAAATGGGTAGATGAAATCGGGCAGGTAGGCCGCGAAGGACAGAAACAATTTTTACGGTATTTTAATCACCTGTTGCAGCTGGCTTTAAGGTTGCAGGTGATGCCGGACCTGGCTCAGCAGTATCCGGACAAAGAGCGCGATTTTGCACTGCGGCTGAACAGGATCACGAGTATCGAGCAGCAGCAGGCCATCATAGAGGAGCTGGATCATGCCGCTTATTATATTGAAAGAAATGCTAATGGTAAGATGCTGTTCATGGCGCTCACCATTAAAATATATCATATCATTCAGGACAATGTTGTACTTTTGAATGATTGAGGTAGTAGGGTTTGAGGAGTTAAATAATTTTTTTTAGAGGAAAGCGAATGGTGTAGAGGGAGAAGAAACGTGGGTGCATTTTATCTTACTTTTAGGTAAGATTTTTATAATAAACTGATTTACAGTTTTTTATTTTTAAATACACAGGGCTTGTTTCCTGGATGTATTTTGTTGTACGCCATATTTCTGCCTGCACTTTTCCGTTTATTATAATTTTACAAACAATGGGTTGTACAAGTTGTGGTACTGCTAATGGCAGCAAGCCGGGTGGTTGCAAGAGCAACGGGGGCTGTAGTACAGGTGGCTGCAATCGTATGAATACGTACGACTGGTTGCGTAATCTGCCAATTGCAGATATGGACAGTCATTGCAACGTGGTGGAGGTGAGTTTTAATAAAGGAACCAGAAAGGATTTTTTCAGGAATACGACGGTTCATTTTTTTGAAAAAGGCGACCTGGTTACAGTGGAAGGAGTGAGTGGAGTAGATGTAGGTGAGATATCGTTGACGGGTGAAATTGTTCGCCTGCAAATGAAGAAATATGGGGTGAAGGAAGGCAATCCCGACATGAAAAAAGTGTTGAGAACAGCTACGGAGAGAGACCTTGAACAGAGAGGTATTAATAAACAGAGGGAGCCTGAAGCGGTGATCAGGAGCCGGGCGATAGCGCGCCAGCTAAAACTGGATATGAAAATAAGCCAGGTAGAAATGCAGGCGGATGGCAGAAAAGCTACCTTTTATTATATAGCAGACGGGCGTGTAGACTTTAGAGAACTGATTAAAGTGTATGCTACTGAGTTTAAGGTAAAAGTAGAAATGCGGCAGATAGGTGCCCGGCAGGAAGCAGGAAAGGTAGGAGGTATCGGAAGCTGTGGTCGTGAATTGTGTTGTGCAACATGGCTTACAGAATTCAAATCGGTGAATACATCAATAGCGCGTTATCAGAATCTTTCCATTAATCAAACAAAATTAAGCGGCCAGTGCGGGCGTTTAAAATGCTGCCTGAACTATGAGCTGGATACTTACCTTGATGCTTTACAAGGCTTTCCGAATGACTGCGACCAGTTGGAAGTAGCAAAAGGAAGAGCTTACCTGATCAAAAAGGATATTTTTAAAAACCTGATGTGGTATTCGTTACCCGACAGCAATAAGCAATATCCGTTAACTATAGAAAGGGTTAGAAAGATCAAATCTTTAAACCGCCAGAACATTGTACCTGAAGAGCTGGAGGCTGTTGAAGTAGTATCCACCAAACCCAAAGAAGTGGAACCTGCATTCGTAGATGTGGTTGGACAAATTTCATTACGTAGCCTGGAAAGAGCGGATAAAAAACGTAAGCAGCAACGCAGAACTGGTCCATCGCAAGGTAACCAGGCCGTAGCGGCCAACCAGGCAGTTGGACAACAACAAAAACAAGGTCAAAACAGGGGTAATAACAGACCCCAAAACCAGCAGCCGCAACGTAATGCCGGCAATAAGCCCCAGCAACAAAATCCTCAAAGAAGAAGGGAAAATAATAATAACGGTAATAAGCAGACTAACTAGGGCATGCTGTTTAGTTGACAAGTATTCCATTGATCCTGGGACTTATTTACTGCGACAACCGGATATTATTTAAACCGCCAGGGCAAAGGCGCGAGGAAAAGATTTGAAACATTCTGCACAACAATTCATTAATCCTTTTAAAATTCTTGGCGTCTTCCCGTCCTCGCGCCTGCCCGACTGCAGCAGGCGGGGTTAAGTAGTATTGAGTTATACCAGCGGTCAATCCTGTCAGGAAAGCTGGAGTTCTTGGCATTTTATTTACCCGAAACTTAAAGCACTTCCGGTTATTCAGCTCATAATCGACATATAATCATTGTACTATGTTCACTTTTGCCGAAGTCCTTAAGATTCAATAATAACCACAGCAGCCGCTATGTTTTTAAGATGGCTGATGGATATTTTAACTTTGGAAAGATCGATTTGTTCGAGTGTCCGGGCGGTTTCGCCTCTTAGATGAACTTCGGGCTTGCCTGCCTCGTCGCCGAGTATCAAAATTTCATTGTAAGCAGTACCATTTGTCCAGCCTGTTCCTAGTGCTTTAAATAAAGCTTCTTTAGCAGCAAAGCGCGCCGCATAGTGTTCATATTTATGCGTTTTAGGTTCACAATATTCAATCTCTTCCTGTCCAAAAACCAGTTCTCTAAAACCCTGTTCTTTTTCTATTTTTTGTTGAACACGCTCCACTTCAATCACATCTAATCCAATACCGGTAATCATTTTTAAAGTTTAAGGTTCAATGTTTAAAATTCGAGATTTAGAGTTTAAAGTTTAGGATCGCAACTATTTTGAATCCTCAATTTCTAAAGTTTGAACATTTAAGGAACTGGGTCGTAGCCACTTCCTCCCCAGGGATGACAGCGGGAAATTCTTTTTACAGACAGCCAGAACCCTTTAAAAAGGCCATATTTTTTAAATGCCTGTAAAGAATAATGCGAACAAGTAGGTGTGTACCTGCATTTGGGTCCCAGCCAGGGCGAAATTACCCACTGGTATATTTTGATAAGGCCGATAAAAGGCCAGCTAAGTATTTTCAGGAACTGCCGCATGTAAGGCTTTCTGTAATTTTTGTAAAACTACCCCAACATTTTCATAAATATCCTTGTATAGGGGTAATTCTCTTCCGGTGTAAAGCAAAAACAATGATAGATCAAAGGGATGATCCTGTACATAGTTCTTCAAATCGTGCTGTTGCAACCGGTAGGCTTCCCTCAGTAATCTTTTGATGCGGTTACGATCAACAGCGTGCTTAAAATTTCTTGTTGTTAAACCTACGCCACATTTAACATCAGCTGTCTCATTTTTTTCTGCCAGGTACACCAATCGAAGATCTTTGGTGCGTACACTTTTTCCTTCAGCAAAAACCTGTTGCAGCCTTTTCCGGCTTTTGAGTCGCTGCGATTTTGGAAAAATATGAGTAGGCATTGTTGGAGTACGAGCATTTATTGCGGCTGTAAAGATATAAAACCTGCAACATTCCTAAGGATGGAATTGGAAATATAGCTGGCAGCGCGTGGGGACACGCGCCACTGTCTAAATAAAGTCTATATACATCCGATTGCCATGGGCCTTACAAAAACACATAAAACTCAACCGGATAGTTCTATAAAATATACCGTCGCCGGATATTAAGTAATAGCGCGTGTCCTCACGCGTTATTACCAATAGTATAGGTATGGATGCTTGTAAATGAGCCTTGCAAAATATAGTAAACCACAGGCGCGCAGTTCTATAAAAACATACCGCCGGATGCTTCAATTCTTTGTGCAGTTACCCAGCTCATTTCTGGCATACAAAGTGATGCAATAAGGCCGCCAATATCATCGGGCAAGCCCACCCTGCCTAAAGCCGTTTGAGAAGCAATAAAAGAGTTAAGTTGCTGGTTGTCTCTTACAACGCCTCCTCCGAAATCTGTTTCTATAGCACCGGGCGCTACTATGTTTACACGGATGCCACGGGCGCCCAGTTCTTTCGCCTGGTAGCGGGTCAACGTTTCCATGGCGCCTTTCATTGCGGCGTAGGCCGAATAGCCGGGAGTAGCAAACCTGGCCAGGCCGCTGGATATATTAATAATGCTTCCTCCATCTTTTAACAGTGGGAGCATTTTTTGGGTTAGAAAAAAAGGCCCTTTAAACTGGATATTTACTAAAATGTCAAAATCTTCCTCTGTGGTTTCAGCAAAGGGTTTATGAATGCCGATACCTGCATTGTTGATTAAAATATCCAGGTTTTCTCTTTGCCATTTTGATGCTAAGCTATTTTTCAGGTTTTCTATGAAACTATCGAAGCTACCGCTGTCTGCAACATTCAGTTGAAGAGCAACCGCCCGGGCCCCCGATGCTTCAATTTCCTTTACAACCTGGTCTGCCTCTGCCTGCTGACTATTGTAGGTTAGTACAACATCTATATTTTTTTGAGCTAATGCCAGGGCTGCGTTTTTGCCGAGCCCCCTGCTGCCTCCCGTTATTAATGCAATTCTGTTTGCCATTTTTTGTATTTGGGTTAAAAGATGACACAAAATTCATTTACGGTTTGCAAACAGGTATGGTGACAGTCACAGAATCTGAGCTATCGGGTATATTTTTTCTGCTCAATAGGCAATACAGATGGCAAAGCTTTTTTCTCTCGGAAGATAGCAGGTGTGATGCCCGTAATGCTTTTATAGAATTTGACGAAATTAGACGGGTCGAAAGTGAGGCGCCTGGCTATTTCGGAGCCAGATAAGGACGTTGTAAGCAATAATTTATTAGCGACCTCAATGATCTTCAGGTCGTAATAATAACAGGGATGGCGGCCGGTTTCTTTGGTAAGGGTATTGGTTAAATGCCCCGGCGCAATGAATAAATATTGGGCAATCTGCGTAATAGTGAGCATGTCATCCACCCGGTCTTCCAATAAATCTGCCAGGTGATGGTCGAGAAAAGCAAAATATTGCTCTACTATTTCGGCGCCACGGCTGCCGGCTTTTTTATGCTCCATAATAGATAGTTGAAGTTACTTCAAAAAACAAAAATAGCCCCGAAAAACGGAGCTACGAATAATTTGAAAGCTTATCAAAGATTACTTCAGTCTTCTTTCGTCAGACACAGTAAGCTTTTTACGGCCTTTGGCACGGCGGCTTGCTAAAACCTTACGGCCATTAGCAGTTTGCATACGTTTACGAAAACCGTGAACAGTTTTACGACGACGACGGTGCGGTTGGAAAGTACGTTTCATTTTATTTTAATTTTTTCACTTTTGAATTAATAGCATGGGAGAACATGCCGGTTTAATTTTCGGAACAGAAGATCACCACATCTTCTGTTTGTGAAAGGACGGCAAAGGTAAGGAAAATTTTAAAGTTCGAGGTTTAAAAAGTATAAAGTTTACAGCAACCACCCTCCGGGCCTAAGGTGCTCGCATGAGTTTACCCAACGGAACTGTGGGGTACTTATGGAAGTACAGGCACGTCGTCCAACTGGTAAAAGACTTTTAAGCCTCTTTCTGTTGCAATTCTCACATCTTCATCTGCACCTTTCGATGCACCGGCAATGCGAAAAACGGCGTCACATTTTTCCAGTAACCGGTGAGCAACCGGATATTGTATTTCATTCCAGGCATCATCTCCGGGTTTTGTTGAGCCGGCTAACCTGATGAGTGGCAGTGCTACCCACTCGCCAATAATGGGAGTATAACCCTTTCTGAACAGGGAGAGGCTTACCGCTTCAAGGTTATTTAAGTTTTGCTGCATGAGCTGGGGATCGTCGTTGGTGCCGCTTCGGTAGGGTCCTGCAATAAGTATGAGCATTGTATTATTTTTTGATGGCTCAAAGAAACTGATTGTAATGGCAACCGCTCTTAATATACTTTAAGAAATAATTCCCCGGGCTTTATTTTTCCGGATAGTGCTTAAAAATTCCGGAGTGATACCCAGGTAAGAGGCAATTTGCTTTTGTGTAACCTGGCTGATGATCTGCGGATATTTAGCCAGGAAGTTGTCGTACCTTTTAGCGGCAGGCAAGGATAGGTTCTCTATAATTCTTAGCTGCTCCCGGGTGTAGGCGTTTTGCATCAGAATTCTAAAGAATCGTTCAAATTTGGGCATTGTATCAAACAGTTTGTCGAGATTTTCTTTACTTAGCAGGAATATTTCACTGTCTTCCAGGGCCTCTATAAATACCATAGCCGGCTTTTGATTCAAAAAGCAATACATATCGGTTATCCACCAGTCTGCCAACGCAAACATAATAGTAGATTCTTTACCTGCCGGATCCAAATGATAGGCCCTTAATGCTCCTGAGTGAACGAATGCCAAATGATGGCAGGGTTGACCTTCCTCCAAAAAGAAATCCTTCTTAGAAAGTTTCTTGTGGCTGAGCAAAGAGGTGAACTGAGCTGTTTCCTCATCGTTCAGCTGAATATGTTTGGCAATATTGGCAAGTAAAAGATCGTGGTTCATTATCGAACGTGGTTTATAGACTCACTATTTTACATACTTATATGTCTACTTTTAACCGGTGCACCAAAGAATGCAGATCCTTTTTCATCAAAATCTTCGACAGCATCAGTTGTGAAAAATTGCACCAACCCGTTTTTACTGCATTGCTCATCTATTTCCGGGTGTCTTTTCAAATAATCTTCCAGGCTTTCGGCCACAATTTCTCCCTGGGTGAGCAGCTTTACCTGTATAGGTACATACTCTCTTATTTGTTTCAGCATGAGCGGATAATGGGTGCACGCCAGCAGAATTACATCAATATTATCGCCTTTTTGAAATAAATGGTGCAGGTTCTTTTTAATAAAGTGATGGGTTCCCGCATTCTCCATTTCATTGTTTTCGATAATTGGTACCCACATGGGGCAAGCCTCCTGGTAGGTTTGAATATCGGGGTAAAATTTAGCAATTTCGATCGGGTAAGATTCAGATGCAACGGTTCCTTTGGTTGCCAGTATGCCTACTTCCCTGGTTTCAGAGTATTTGCCGATTATTTCAGTAGTAGGTCTTATCACGCCTAAAACTCTTTTGTCGGGAGCAATAACAGGAAGGTCGTTTTGCTGTATGGTACGCAATGCTTTTGCCGAAGCCGTATTACATGCCAGTATTACCAGCTGACAACCCTGGTCAAAAAACCATTTTACAGCATCCAGCGTGTAATGATATACGGTATCAAAAGACCGCGTACCGTAAGGCGCACGGGCATTATCGCCAAGATATAAATAGTCGTATTGGGGTAGTCGTTTTACCAGTTCTTTTAAAACTGTTAACCCTCCGTACCCTGAATCAAATACGCCAATAGGGGCTTCTTGTGGCATGACTTGTAGTTATAGATCAAAAATAAAAAAACCGTCCGGATCCGGACGGTTTGAGAAATATTATTTGTAATTGCTTATTCTTATTTCTTTGGCGTAGTAGATGCAGGAGCTGCGCCACCACCAGCAGGAGTTGTACCGCCTTGCTGATTTACCTTAATTCCCAATTTAGTAGCAATGGGAAGACTTAGGTTATCACTATCCGGAGCCACTACAAAAGCATCCTGGGTTAATACATAAGTGTATCCTTTTTCTTTCGCATACGCATTAATAGCATCATATACTTTTTTATATAAAGGATTGAACAACTGAGCCTGCTTAGCCTGAGAAGCCTGACCCGCAATTTGCTGCCAGTTGCCTAATGTTTCACTTAATTGTGCTAAATCTTTTTCTAAAACCTGTTTAACGGAAGCCGTAGTTGTTTTTTTCAGTACGCTATCTTTTTCCTGAAACTCCTGGTATAACCGGGTATAAGTACCGCCGATAGAATCCTGCTGCCATTTTTCAAGTTCTTGTTGCTTTTGTTGTGCTTCAGGTAAATTAGCTACCAAAGCGTCTACGCTAACATAGCCGATTTTTTGTGCATTGGCCGACAATACGCTCACTAATACCAAACCTAACGCAACCGCAAGAAATTTTACTTGTTTCATTTTTTGTTTTTTCTTTTCTTTTTTGGTAACTCAAATGCGTTTGTGTAAGCAAAGCCTGCCCGTTCACAGTTGAGTTTGTTTTAAGTTTTAAATTATTTCAATCTAAGTTCCCTTAAGATGTCGTCACTTCTATCCAACTTAGGGTCGGCAAAGATAATGGATTTGCCCTCACTTTTGTCGAAAACCAAATCGTAACCATTTGCTTTAGCCAGCCTGTTTACCGCTTCAGCCACCCTCTTTTGCAATGGTTCCATTAATTCCTGTCTTTTTTTGAACAGTTCTCCTTCAAAACCAAAGCGTTTCTTTTGCAGGTCCCGAAGTGTTTTTTCTTTGTTAAATAATTCGTCTTCCTTTTTCTTTTTCAAATCTTCACTCATCATGCCCTGTTCAGCATCGTAATCATTGTATAATTTATCCAGCTCGGCCTGCTTCGTGTCAATTTCTTTTTGCCACGCAGCAGCCTGCGCGTCTACCTGTTGCTGTACCCGTTTGTAGTCAGGCATTTTTTCAAAAATATAGCGGGTATCAATAACAGCATATTTCTGTGCAAATGCGCCTGCACAGGCGAATAAAAGCGCAATACCCAAAACAAAAACTTTTTTCATCTTGTTATTTTTTTATTGTCCCCGGCAATAACCCGGCAGGACGTGTTTTTAATAGTAAGATTTAGTATCTGAAGTGTGACGTACCGGACAAATGTATAGTTGCTTCAAAGAAAGTGCAAAAAAGGTTAAATCTTTACAAGAGCATGGCCAGGCTATCTTATTCTGGCTCAAAGCCTAACATGAAGGTAAATTTACCAGCTCCTTTCAATCCGCCACCAGGAGTCAGCCTGTCAAGACCTATACCATAATCAAACCCAAGTAAACCAAACATAGGCAGGTAAAAACGCATACCTAAACCTACGCTTCGACGTAATTTGAATGGATTATACTCTTTATAGTCTTTCCAACCATTGGCAGCTTCGAAAAATGCCAAACCGAAAATGGTACTGCTTGGATTGGTTACCAGTGGGTAACGAAGCTCTGCCTGGTACTTATTAAAGATGGTAAAGAAGTTATTGAAGTTACCCTGGCTGGTATTATCAGGATTAACAGTAGGGTCTGAATTATTGTAAATAGGATAACCTCTGTGTGCAATAATGTCGAAACCAGTAAGGGAAAAAGTATTATTTAAGCCGGCATCACCCAATTGAAAACGTTCGAACGGAGAGAAGGCGATGTTTTTATTATACCTGCCCATGAAACCATATTTGGCAGCCAGTTTCAGTACAAACTGCCTGTCTTTATTCTCACCCTTACCTCTGCCCAAAGGCACATACCAGGTAGAATTAAAACGCCATTTGTGATATTCCACAAATTTGAATTGGTCGTCAGTGGAGCCAAACAAAGAGTAAGGAGGAGTCGCTTGTACGCTAAACATCAGGTCACTACCACTGCGGGGGAAAATAGGATCTGATACCGAGTTACGCTGCAGCGCAAATTTTAAACTAAGGTTATTAGACTCTCCTGTATTGAAAGGAAGCTGATAAATATATCCCATTTCCTTTACATTGTAACGGGTTAAACCTACAGTTGTGGTCATGTAGAAATAGTCATCAGGCCAGTTGAGCTGCTTTCCTAAACCAATTGAAAACCCGTTTACGGTAAGTGATTTATTTTTATCGTATTCGTAGGTTCCACGAGATGTAAAGCCTGCCAGGTTATAATATTTGCTGTTATTATAAGACAGGATTAATGAATTCCTTTTTTTACCACCTAACCAGGGCTCTGTAAATGAAACGTTGTACGAGCGGAAGGCACGACCATTAGATTGTACGCGAAGGCTCAGTTTCTGGCCATCACCCACTGGCAATGGATCCCAGGCTTCTTTTTTCCAGATGTTTTTAATGGAGAAATTATTAAAGGTAACGCCGAGGGTACCGGTCAAACCAATTCCACCGCCCCAACCTGCAGAAAGCTCCAGTTGATCTGAAGATTTTTCTTTCAGGTTCCAGTTAATATCCACCGTACCGTCGTTCTGATTAGGTACCGGTTGCGGGTTAATCGATTCCTGCTCAAAATAGTTTAAGGCATTCAGCTCACGAATAGTACGCATCAGTCCACTTTGGCTGTAAAGAGCACCAGGATAGGTACGCATTTCACGACGTATAACGTGCTCTTTGGTACGTTCGTTACCACGGATGTTTACATTTTTAATACGGGCCTGCGGGCCTTCTGCCACTCTTATCTCATGGTCGATGGTATCATTGTATATCCGGGTCTCTACCGGAACTACCTGAATAAAGAGATACCCCTTGTCACGGTAGGCTGTCTGAATATCCTGTGCGTCCTGGCTGGGTTCAATACCTAAAGCTTTATTCAGGATACTCCCGTCGTAAGTATCTCCTTTATTAATATTTAAGATAGCATTTAAAATAGTATCGCTGTAAACCGAGTTTCCTTTCCAAACAGTATTACCAAAATAGTATTTCCGTCCTTCGCTCACTTTAATGTCTACATACATTTTATTGTTCTGTATCACCTGGGTATCTGCCAGTATCTGGGCATCGCGGTAGCCTTTCTCGTTAAAATAGTTTAGTACTTTTTCCTTGTCTTCAATATATTTCTTCTGGTTGAACTTGGATGAAGCGAACTTGAATCTAAAATAAGGGTCTAAAACTTCTAATGATTTGGTGCCGGTTAAAAAGCCCCAGTCGTTCATGTATTCTCCAAAGCTATATCTTTTAATAGGTCCGTAAGTGCTTACATATGGCGAGGGGAATAAGGTCATTTTGGTCATTTCCTTGGTGCCCTTCATTTGCTTTTTCAGCTTAACGCTTCTTACGTTTTCATTGCCAAAAAAGTTAATACCGTCTATTTTTACCTTTTTGCCTTTATTTACTTTGATGGTTAGGGAGTTAGAGTTTTTAAATACAGGATCTGGTTTTTCTGCCAGTTCTACCTCCACGCCGGAGAATCCTTTTTCTTCATAAAAGGTTTTGGTAACATCAATAATGTTTCGGCGGGTATTTTCAGAAAGGATAGTTGTTTGTTTAGCGATAGCCGTTTTTTTCACTAATTCTTCCTGTTCTGTTTTTTTAACGCCTTCAAATTTATAGTCTCCCAATCGAGGCATCTCCTTAACAGCAACTTCAAGGCTTACATTTTCTCCAATAATATTCGTTACATAAATCTTAATGTCGGCTACCAGCTTTTGCCTCCATAGGTTTTGTATAGCGCGGGAAAAAATATCAGAACCCGGGTAGGTAAACTTTTGACCTTTTTGTAAGCCTGCTACCGAAAGTATAATGGTAGAGTCCAGGTAATTGGCTCCCGTTACTTTGAGGTCGGCAATAGTATACTCTTTGGGCTGTCTTGGATTTTGCCATTCCTGCATTTCCAGAGAAAGATTTCCATCAGGAATGGTGTCTGTTTGCGCAAAAACATAGTTTACCGTTGTTAATGATATAATTGTAACGCAGAACCTGTAAAGAAAAAAACGCATAAAGGATTTAAATATCGGTAATCAATTTTGTTTTTGCAAAAGCAGGAAGTTATTATTTTATCACCACACTGTTACACATCATTCCCATTGCGGCGGCAAATTAAAGGTAAAAATTGGAAAACTCATGTTAAAAAAGGCTGATACAACGGCGGCAGCCTAAGCTGAGGTTATTTAGGTAAAACTTTCACATATTACTTAGATTCTTCAATTTGCTTGGAAGTTTTACCAAATCTGCGCTCTCTTCCCTGGTAATCCAGTATTGCCTCGTACAAGTTGTTTTTTCTGAATTCGGGCCATCGTACATTAGTGAAATAAAGCTCTGCATAGGCCAGCTGGTACAATAAAAAGTTACTGATGCGGTATTCGCCACTTGTTCTGATCATCAATTCGGGGTCGGGAAACTCGCTGGTACAAAGGTATTTCTGCAGTACATCCTGGTCGATGGCTTCTACCTGTAAACGATTGTTTTTGACTTCATTAGCGATGCTTTTTACAGCATTTAATAATTCCCATCGGCCACTGTAGCTTAATGCCATTATTAAATTAAGGCCGCTGTTGCCTGCGGTAATTTCCAGCGCTTCGTTCAATTCCTGCTGTGCATAGGCCGGTAACATGCTCATGTCGCCTATTACATGCAGGCGGATGTTATTTTTGTGCAGGGTTTCTACTTCTTTGCGGATGGTAGACACTAAAAGTTCCATCAAACCTACCACTTCGTATTCCGGGCGGTCCCAGTTTTCGGTACTAAAAGCGTAGAGGGTTAGAAACCGGACGCCTATTTCGGCGCAGCCTTCCACGATATCCCTAACGCTTTCAACGCCATGATAATGGCCGAAAAGCCGGTCTTCTCCCTGTTCCTGCGCCCAACGTCCATTGCCATCCATTATTATGGCAATATGTTGGGGGAGATTTTCTCTGTCGATTTGATTAATTAAGGTATCCATACCATGAAAGCGGCGACAAAAGTAATTAATATCGCCAATGTTTGAAATAAAAAGCAATATTTGTAGAAAGCCCCTTTCTATGATCCCGTTAAATCAATCACCGGGTGCGCCTGTGCGATCGTTCGCCTTTATATTCAAAAAGGTAATGATCCTGTTGCTGGTTAAGGTTTTAAGCTTTTGGGCTTTTACAGTAAATGCCCAGGAGTTGTCTTCCCCATTGGTTTATAAAAATAAGCAGCCTTTTGCCATTGTAGCCGGGGGCAGTAAGGGTATCGGCTATGCCATTGCTGAAGCATTAGCCAAAAGAAAGTACAATCTGGTGCTGATAGCCCGCACCGGGCAACCGCTCAGGAATGCAAAAAAATTGCTTGAGGAAAAATATGCAGTGCAGGTAGAGATTTTATCTGCAGACTTAACGGATGATAGTGTGGCGCCCCGGCTGGCCCGCTGGAGCGAACAAAATAACCTGCCGTTGAAAATGTTGTGCAATGTAGCCGGAATGGGCGGTACTAACGATTTTTTAAAGCTCCCGGCAGATAGTGTCAGGTATATGATTCAACTTAACCTGGAATCACCGGTGATAATGGTGCAATATTTTTTACCATTGCTTGAAAAGAATAAGCCCTCTTATATTTTAAATGTGAGTAGTATGGCGGGTTTTAGTCCTATCCCTGTAAAAAATATTTATTCTGCATCTAAGTCGGCACTTACCTTTTTCAGTTATTCGTTAAGGTACCAGTTAAAAAAGAAAGGGGTGAGCGTAAGTTGCCTGACGCCGGGGCCTGTGTATACCAAGCCGGAGATAGTTAAGGACACTAAAGAGAAGCTGGGTTGGTTTGGCGATTTTATGGAAGTACCTCCAGCCAGGGTGGGCGAGTTTGCCATTAAAAAAACCTTGAAAGGTAAAATGATCATTGTTCCGGGTAAACCCGCAAGGTTTACGTCAAATATTATACGCGCCCTGCCCCGGAGATGGGCTGCCAGCATTTATAATGCATTAGGAAAAGAAAACTGATTCAAATCTCAGAAATGAAAAAACTGATTTTATTAAATTGCCTGCTGGTTTCCTGTGTTGTTTTTGCACAGCTGCCTGTAACCGTATTTGAACAATCTCAGGGTAAAAAGACTGCTGTTTATGATGAGATTATTGATTGGTGGAGAAAAGCAGATAAAGCATCTGGTAAAATATCAATAAGAACCATGGGGCCAACGGATGCCGGCTTGCCCTTGCATTTGGTGACGGTTAGTAACGATGGCGTGAGCGATTACAGGCAAATAAAAAAAGATAAAAGGCTGATCATTCTTGTCAACAATGGTATACATCCCGGTGAACCGGATGGAATCGATGCGAGTATGTTGCTGGTCGCAGATATTGCGAAAGGAAAGCTGAAGTTGCCTCAGCAGGTAGTACTGGCAATTATCCCGGTTTATAATATTGGTGGCTGTTTAAACCGGAGTAACAATTATCGGGTAGATCAGAATGGCCCCGAAGCCTTTGGTTTCAGGGGTAATGCGCAGAATCTTGATTTGAACAGGGATTTTATTAAGGCCGATTCTAAAGAAGCTTTATCATTCGCTCAGATTTTTCATTTGACTGATCCGGATATATTAATCGATAACCACGTAAGTAACGGCGCCGATTACCAGCATGTGATGACTTTGCTGACATCGCAGCATGATAAGCTCGGCGGCGCTATGGGAAAATACCTCAATGAAGTGATGGAGCCTGCTTTATATAGCTCGATGAAAAAGAAGGGGTATGACCTGGTTCCTTATGTAAATTTTGATCACAGGGATAAGGTAGAAAAAGGGTGGGATGCTTTCTGGGATGCGCCGCGTTACAGTAGTGGCTATGCGACGTTATGGAACACATTTGCTTTTGTGCCCGAAACACATATGTTGAAACCCTATCCGCAACGCGTGCAATCTACATACGAGTTAATGAGATCTTTTATTGAGTTTGCCGGTGCCGAGCAACGCCAGATACTGGAACTGAGAGCCCGTGCCAAAGAAGAAGTGATCAAAAAAGACAGTTTTACAATTGGCTGGCAGCTCGATAAAGCGAGTTCAACAATGATTACCTTTAAAGGGTATGAAAGTGGTTATAAGCCCAGCGAAATATCCGGGTTGCCGAGATTGTACTACGACAGAACAAAGCCCTATACACTGCAGGTACCTTTTTACAACCAGTACCAGTCAGTTACTGTTGTTAACAAACCCAAAGCATATATCATTCCGCAGGGTTGGTGGAAGGTGGTTGAACGATTGAGAGCTAATAACGTAGCCATGCAGCCAATTAATAATGATACAATTATTAATGTGCGGGTATATCGCATTGAAGATTATAAAACCAGTCAGCGACCGTATGAAGGACATCATCCTAATTCGGAAGTTAGGCTGGGTATTTTTTCCCAGCCCATCCCATTTCGCAAGGGAGACTGGTATGTTCCCATGAACCAGGTAGCTAACCGTTTCTTAATAGAGACATTAGAACCTATTGCAGAAGACTCCTATTTTAAATGGAATTTTTTCGATGCTATTCTTCAGCAAAAAGAAGGCTACTCCGATTATCATTTTGAGGATGTAGCCGCCGGCTATTTAAAATCAAACAGTGAGCTGCAGCAGAAACTGGAAGCCAGGCGCAGGCAGGATACCACCTTTGCGCAAAGTGCAGGTGCCCAGTTGAACTTTATTTATCAAAACTCTCCCTGGGTAGAGCCAGCATATTTAACGTATCCCGTTTATCGCGTTCCTTAATATTTAGCTGGTGTACCTGGAGCGGGAATAGCTTTCTTTATAAACTCACGCAGGTGCTGTGTACTGGTTTTCAGATCTTCTTTTCGCAGGTACATCATATGGCCGCTTCGATAGCCTTCCCAGCTCATTCTGTTTTTGAGCTTGCCCGATGGATCCATTTGCCACATATTGTATTTGGCATTGAAATAATCGCAGGCGCCATCGTAGTACCCCGATTGTACGAGTACATGTAAATAAGGATTGGTAGCCATGGCCTGGCGCAGGTTTTCACCGGTTTGATTGCCCTTAGTGTCCCAGGGATGAACCGGCCCAAACATATTATAGGGATAGTCGGTTTTATAACCCAGATCTTTCTTCAGGTACATATTAATAGGCGGTGTAAAAGCATGTAGCCAGGCAGTTAACTCAGCATTAAAATCGGGGCTGTTACCGGCATCCTGTTTATCAATGCCCCTGTATCTCGAATCTAAACGGCCTATAGTAAATCCTTCATTACGCAACAGCTCTTTCCAGAATAGGTTGGTGCTAACTGATAAATTATTTTGAAGGATTACTTTTTCGGGAATACCTGAATAGCGGGCCATTTTGGCTGCCAGTGCTTGCTTAGCGGCATCTTCTAAAAGGCTTCCCTTATTCAACGCCGGTATTAATTCATTCATCGTGAAATTCTCCACCTCCGGCAGCATAGCCGTCAGGTCTTTTTGTAAAAGGTCTGCAGGTTGCTTTTTATGGTACCAGGCAGTAGCTGCGTAGTAGGGAAGCAGTAAAGCTGCGTCGGTAGCAGTGCCGCGTTCTATACCCAGGTCGGTAGGAGAGACCAGCACCACGCCGTTCAGGTACATCCAATGTGATTGTTGTAGCTCTAACGCCAGACCGGATACGCGGGTAGTCCCATAGCTTTCTCCAATGAGAAATTTCGGCGATGCCCAGCGGTCGTACCGGTTTACAAAACTGTTCACCCAGTCGCCCAGGTATTTAATGTCGGCGTTAACACCAAAGAATTTTTCACGGGCAACGTCTTTGCCCACCATCTTCGAAAATCCGGTATTAACAGGGTCTACATAAACAATGTCGGTGGCATCTAAAATAGAATACTGGTTGTGTGTGTAGCCATAAGGTTGCACCGGGTACCCTTCTTCATCAATATTTAAGAATATGGGCCCCGTATAACCAATATGCATCCATACTGATGCTGAGCCCGGCCCGCCGTTAAAAGAGATAGTTAAAGGCCGCGTAGTTTTGTCATTAATATCTGTTCTTTCATAATATACGAAGAAAACACCTGCAATAGCCTTCCCATCGGCATCCCAAACCGGTAATGTCCCCGTAGTAGCTTTATAGGGAATGGCTTTACCGTTAATATTAACCGTGTGATAAGTAACCACTGTAGCGTCGGGATCAAATTTCAGATCAGGACTGCTGTTTTTGGTTATTTGCGGTTTTTCCGATTCTGCTGTTTTGGATTTGGTATCCTGAGAATAGCCCATTGTTGAGGCCGCGATGATGCAGATGAGTAGAACGGTATTTTTTAACATAAGGCAATTTACAGTATTCCAGTAAAGAAATGACTATGACCGTTGCAGATCGTATTCAGTAATTTAATGGATTTGCCTGGACGCTTATAGCTTATGTAAAAAATGAAACAGACCATGAAAATGATCGATATGATCCGGGGCGGTATTGCCGGCAAACCCCAGTACATAAAAATTCCCCTTCGATGCTTCACTGATCTGCTGCATACCTAAAGGCCCCCATTTTAAAACGGGCTTTATTTTGATGCCTAGTTTGTTCAGCAGGTAATTGGCTGTTTCTGTGGTACTGGAAAATGTACCCGGGAAAATTTCTGAATGGGTAAACATGAACTTCTTACCCGACAATTTATTAGTGGCTTTCCTGGCAAATTGAATAATAGGCTCAAGAGATACAGAGTCGATCAGGCCTCCTTCTGCCAGTACTTTTCTTTCAGGGATATAACTGGTGTGTAGGCCGTCTAGCAGAATAACAGCATCAATACCTGTAAAATAAACAGGTTGGGAAAGAATGCTCCTGATAGCGCCATAGCCGGCGCTAAATCCGCTTAAAATAATCTTTCCAGCTGTCAACGGGTATCCAAGATGTTTTATCACGGTATCTAAAACAGCTTTCCTAAGTTTTTCAAAGGTTGAATCATTGTTGAAAGGTTGCGCATACGCCGACGAACCCGATCCCAGGTTGACAGAAACGGCGATTATAGGCCGCTTATATTGATGAGCGGCATAAGCAACCACTGGTGCTAAACCATGAAAGTGAATCAGCAAATCGGCCTGTTTTAATTTATGGGTATTGGCCGGAAGATATATAGTTACCGGTTTAGGTAACAGGTTGTTAAGTACTATCGTCTTTGAAAACTCCATCTCAAACGCAACCCGTTCGTGCCTGCGTACTGTTTCTTTCATAGGGGAGGGGTACTGCGCGAGTTGTGTATTGGTTTGAGCTGTTACCCGCTGTAGGGCAATCAATAAAAAGAAAAATATAAGCTGCTTTATAAACATTGAGAAGTCCCGGATCTTTGTAATACCAAACGTGAGAGAACACGTTTAAAGGTGAAGTTAAATTTACAGCATTCCGTTAAAGAAATTAAATCATGACTGTTGTTTCAACCTTATTTGTTTTTCTTTTGTTTATAAAGTGGCTGGTAAGGCCTGTTTTAAAGGTGCCGGATAGCAGTTGTGAGTATTTAAAAGCAAAATAGTTATAGCAATACAGCGTACTTTTGACAAGCCTGTTGTTCCCAATATCAAAAGCAATCCAACCCATTATGAAAAATGTAAATAAAGCAAAAGCAAAACCCATCGACAAAACCACTTTAATGGAGTGGTATAGCGAATACCTTTTGACGCATGGGAAGCGGCCTGAAAGCGTATACCTGTTTGCGAAAAATCACCAGTTAACAGAGGCAAGCTTCTATGATTTTTTCTCCGGGTTCGACACCCTGGAACAGGCCTACCTGGTTCACTTCTTCGACAAATCGTTAGAGCTGGCCGGCCAGATAGAGCATTTTGAAACGATGCCGGCAAAAGAAAAATTACTCAATGTATACTTTATCCTTTTCGAGAACTTCAAACTCAACCGGTCACTGGTATTGTTGTTACTAAAAGGAAACCTGATGCAGCAGCAACAACTGCTTCATGCTTTGAAATCCGGCCATCGGCAATTCGTACAAACGCTCTCATTTGATAATGAAAATATTTTTGAAAAGGCGCCTGAGTTGGTGAAACAGTTTAACGGGAAATCGAAGGAGGGTATTTTGTGGTTACACTTTCTAAGTATTTTGGAGTTCTGGAAAAAAGACGAATCACCTGGGTTTGAGAAAACAGATCTCTACATTGAGAAAACGATTGATACAGGTTTTGATGTGGTGAATAACCCGGTACTGACCAAGATGCTGGATTTAGGCAAATTTCTGTGGAAAGAAAAATTTCAAATGGGATAAGCAGAGGCTTTTCTTAATAAATGATGTGAGCGAATGAAAACATTAAATTCAATACCCACCAGCAAAATAGGACGTGCGGGTAATTTGTTGAAGGCAGGCGCTAAAGTGGGGATTAATTATATTAAATATTATGGGGAGAAGCTGACCAAAGATGAAGCTGAAGCCCGCGCCAACCTGCATGAGCAAAATGCTACGGATATCTACGATAGTTTGAAAGAGCTGAAAGGGTCTGCATTAAAGGTTGCGCAAATGCTGAGTATGGAAAAGAATTTATTGCCGGCGGCCTATGTAGATAAATTTTCACTTTCACAATTTTCGGTTCCGCCGCTTTCAGCTGCTTTGGTGCGTAAAACCTTCAGGCAGTATTTTGGTAAAAATCCTGAAGATATTTTTGATAGTTTCTCGCCGGAGTCGATCAATGCGGCCAGTATCGGGCAGGTGCACCAGGCTACAAAAAGCGGTAAAAAGCTTGCTGTCAAAATTCAGTACCCCGGCGTAAAGGAAAGTATTTCGTCTGACCTTAAAATGGTAAAACCCATTGCGATGAAGATGTTCAACATCCGGAAAGAGGGTTCTGAAAAATACTTTGAGGAAGTGGAGCAAAAACTTTTTGAAGAAACCGATTATGTGCTGGAATTGAAGCGAAGCCGGCAGTTTGCAAAAGATTGCGCTCATTTACCAAATATAAAATTCCCAGATTATTATCCGGAGTATTCCTGCGAGAAGATTCTCACGATGGATTGGATGGATGGGATTCACTTTTCAGAATACGTTCGAAAAGAGCAGACAGAGGCAGATAGGAATTTGCTGGGACAAACCTTCTGGGATTTCTACATGTATCAACTGCATGTACTCAGAAAATTGCATGCCGATCCGCATCCGGGTAACTTTCTAATATCCCCCAACAACGAATTGTTGGTGATTGATTTTGGTTGTATTAAAGAAATTCCCGCTGACTTTTACAAACCCTATTTTGAGTTAGCCGACCAGAAAAATCTGAAAAATTCTTCCTTGTTCGAAGAAAAATTATACGAACTGGAGATACTGACAGCTGAGGACTCACCCGAAGAAAAAGCATATTTTAAACAGTTGTTTTACGATCTGTTAGAATTATTTACCCGGCCATTTAACGTGGAGCGTTTCGATTTTTCGGACGAACAATTTTTTGGAGAAATAGCTGCGTTAGGGCAGCAATATGCCAAACTCAGTGAGATGCGAAACTTTAATACCAACAGGGGGTCCCGGCATTTTATTTATATGAACCGAACCTTTTTTGGTTTGTATAATATGATGCATGAACTAAAGGCAACCCATATCACTATAAACAACTTCGAAAAATTCAAGAAGTAGATGAAATCTGTTGTTTCCAGTTAGGGTAATGTCTTTAACAAAAAAAGTCATGAACGCTTGTCCATGACTTTATATAATACTACGTCTTTTTAGTTATTTCAATACACCCAGTTCTTTACCCACTTTGGTAAAAGCCGCGATGGCTTTATCCAGGTGCTCCTGTTCGTGACCGGCGCTCAATTGTACCCGTATTCTAGCCTGGCCTTTGGGAACAACAGGGAAGAAGAAGCCAATAACATAAACCCCTTCTTCTAATAGCTTTGCTGCAAAATTGGCTGCCAGTACTGCGTCGTACAGCATGATCGGCACAATGGGGTGGTCGCCTGGTTTGATTTCGAAGCCAGCCGCCGTCATTTTTTCCCGGAAATATTTGGTGTTAAACTCCAGTTTGTCGCGCAGGTGGGTTGAGGCTGAAAGCATATCGAGTACTGCAATAGACGCACCAACAATAGAGGGTGCTACCGTATTGCTAAACAGGTAAGGACGCGATTTCTGGCGCAACATATCAATGATCTCTTTACGGCCCGAAGTAAAACCTCCTGATGCGCCGCCCAATGCTTTACCTAAAGTGCCCGTGATGATGTCTATTTTGCCCATTACACCACGATACTCGTGGGTACCACGACCGGTTTTACCCAGGAAACCCGATGAATGACATTCATCTATCATAATTACCGCATCATATTTTTCGGCCAGTGCCACAATTTTGTCTAACTGGGCAATAGTGCCATCCATGCTAAATGAGCCATCAGTTACGATGATGCGGCTACGGCAGCCGGCTGCTTCCTGTAATTTAGCTTCCAGGTCTTCCATATTATTATGCTCATACCTGAAGCGTTGGGCTTTACAAAGGCGTACACCGTCAATAATACTGGCGTGATTCAAAGCATCAGAAATAATAGCATCCTGGTCGTTAAACAGGGGTTCAAATACGCCCCCGTTGGCATCAAAAGCTGCCGCGTATAAAATCGTATCCTCTGTGCCTAAGAATTCAGAGATCTTTTTTTCCAGCTCTTTATGGATGTCCTGTGTTCCGCAAATAAAACGCACACTGCTCATACCATATCCGTGAGAGTCGATGGCTTCATGTGCCGCTTTAATCACATCGGGATGGGAGGAGAGGCCTAGGTAGTTATTAGCGCAAAAGTTAAGCACCGTTTTGCCATTTACTTCAATTTCGGCGCCCTGCGGACTATTAATCACACGTTCGTTTTTATATAATCCGGAGGTTTTTATTTCTTCCACTTCACCAGCGATACGCTGGGTAAATTTTTCGTTCATATTTCCTGGTTAAAAATGAATATTTTATTGGATTTGCAAAGCTTTTGAAATGCAAATAAAAAGCTTTTTGGCTACAGTATAAAGACAAACGGTTGCGCAGGAACTAAAGGAAATCTCTGAAGTTCTGGTGATGGATCAAACGAACATCGGCATTGTATGTTTCTTTAAAAGATGAGAAAGCCTTTAATCTGGCGTTGGGATTCCATTTTATCTCGTATCCTGCAATGATGCCATTCCCGTTTTCTACATAATCGATTTCCTGTTGTTGTACCGTTCTCCAGAAATAGGGATGTGCATTCAGTCGTTCATATTTGAACTTCATCAATGAAAACAATTTTGTAATTCCCTATAAGAGCTCTTAACTGTTCTGTATTAATATTCGTTAAAAGGCTGCTGGTAGTGGGGTTGTCACAGTTTAAAAATAGGTAAGACTCATTTTTTAGTATATACTCAATGAGTGTTGTTTTACCAACCTGTCTTGGACCAAAAATTATAATAGTTTTTTCTTTCCGAACTTAGATTCGATCTCTTTCTGAATGCTTCTGATATACATAAAAGCAGGGTTATTCCCCAAAAACACTAATATTTGGGGAATACGATCCCTGAAAATACTAATATTCGGGGAATAGGTATTATTGTTCCGGCTTTTTCCTGTTTACCACGGCTTTTGAAACCAGCTTATCGCCGAATCGGTTTTTAATATCATCCACGGCTTTGTACAGGTTTAATTTATTGTGCTGATCGTTAAACAGGTTCATTTGCATGCCGGTATCGACCAATTGGCTAAACCTGACACCAATTAGCCTGACAGCGCGACCTCGCTGGTAAAACCTGTCAAAAATATCTTTTGCTTTTTCTATCAGTTCATCATCTAGAGAAGTGTAGGGAATGCTTTCCTGCTTATTAGTTGTTTCAAAGTCGTCATACCTTATTTTAACCGTGAGGCAGCCTGTTAGTTTTTCATCCTGCCGGAGATCATAGGCATTTTTTTCAGTAAGTCTAACCAGTTGGCTATGGATAAACGCTATATTGGTTTGGTTCTCATGAAAAGTGGTTTCATGACTCATGCTTTTCTGGTTCCATTCGGTGGTTAACTCGGCGCTGCCCAGTCCGTGTGCTTTTTGCCATAACTCCTGGCCCCATTTGCCCAGCTTTTTCTCTAGTATGGCAACAGGTGTTTGCGCGATATCTTTGATGGTATGCAGACCGATATTTCTCAGTCGTTGCTCCGTTTGCTTACCCACCCCATTAATTTTTTCAATGCCCATGGGCCATAGAAATTCTTTTTCTTTCCAGTGTGGAATTTCGAGGAAACCATTGGGCTTCGCTTCATTCGTGGCCATTTTACTGATGAATTTGGCAGAAGAAAGTCCGCAACTAATGGGTAATCCTGTTTCTTTTATAATAAATGTGCGGAGTTGCTGGGTGTATTGGCTTACGTTAAAGAAACGATCCATTCCTGTAAGATCGCAGTAAAACTCATCGATAGAAGCTTTCTGAAATAGGGGCACTTTGGAAGCGATAATATCTGTTACCATTTTGGAATAGTAACTATATTGCTGGTAAGTACCTTTCAATACAATGGCCTGTGGACATAATTTCATCGCAGTAGCCATTGGCATTGCAGAATGCACACCAAATTTCCGGGCCTCGTAACTGCAGGTGGATACAACCCCCCTGTTAGCCGATCCGCCAACAATCACCGGCTTGCCTTTCAGTTCGGGCTGAAGCAATAGCTCCACCGAAACGAAAAAAGAATCCAGGTCGAAATGGGCGATATAGGGTTTTGGATTGTTCAATAGCCAAAATTAAAATTTATAGTTTTGTTGCGCAGAGAAACATTTACCCGTTTTTAGTTTTAAAACCAACCAGATGAAACTGTACTTGCCACTTTTGTTGACTATAGCATTGCTCGCAGCCTGCTCAAAAAAAAGTAACCCCGACTGTGATGCGCTGTGGATCAATAAAATGAAGAAGCAATGGGAAATGGTATCCAGTTGTAGTCCTGAATTTAAACATTACCTGGGTAAAGGCATGTACCAGTCAAAAATTATTTACTATACCAGTATCAGTTGTGTAGCCTGTGATGTGACACCTCCCCAATATGGAGTCAATTGCGCAGGTGATTCGATAAAGATCAATAACTGGAATGATGTGAAAGATACCAGGGTTATAGCCACCTGCCGCGATCTCTAAGATGGGGTATCGAGTATATATTTTTTGATCATTACGATCTGTCCCAAGTGATAATGGACATGTTCCACCTGTCCCTGGAAATTTTTATAAGCGCTGGAATGGCCGGGTAGTATGGGATTGTACAGGCTGCCGATGTCATAACCTTCAATAATTGTAGCCAGTTCTTCTGCCGAATGGATATTGTCTTGTTTCAACTCTTCCCAATCTTCGCCACTGTTTAATGCCGGAGCATTCATTCCATTCTGTTCATTAATTTCCGGTTCTATGTTCTGTCCGCGAAGTGCTACAATACGGTTCCAGTAAGTAATATGGTGCAATAGCATGGCAATGCTATTGGGAGAGAAGGGGGTAATGGTCAATGCCTGCTGCCGGCTCACATCTTTTAGTGTATCGGTAATGCTAACGTCCGTCCAGTTGCCCCCTCTGTGTACTTCTACCAGGTGGTGAGCAATATGCTGTTTGATGTTCATACTGACAAATGTACGGGAGCTCTGTTGATATACCCTGCCGGTATTTTATTTTTAAGTTAAGATAAGTAAATATCCAGCAGGCCATCGGGAAGGGATACATAAACTATCTTGGCTTTGGCATCTACTTTCTGCAGCGTTTCTTCATGCAGGGGAATCAATACTTCTTTTCCATCAACCAAAAGCCGGCACAGAACCTGGTGCGGTTGCTCAATAATTTCTTCAATGCGTCCTATTTCTTTGCCATTGTCAATAATGGTGTATCCGATAAAGCTGATCACCGAATTTTTAGCAGCATGCTTATCAAAATCGGCGGTAGCCAGCCAAACCTCTTTTTGCACAATGGGGCGGGCGGCTTCCACACTATCAAGACCTTCGAGCTTTACAAAGGTTTCTGTTTCACTTTTAATTTTCGCGCTTTCCAGGAACCATGGCAGGTAGCTGCCTGTTTTATCCTTGATGAACAGGGTCTTAAGATCCTTAAGCGCTGTTCGTTGACCAAGCGCGTGTTTCAGTACCACATCGCCTTTAAGGCCATGTGTGCCGGCAATTTTACCAATGCTGATATAGTTGTTGTTTGGCGATTGTGCCATAATGCTGCAAAATAAGGGAAAATAAAAAAGCGATCGGGTTTATCGCCCAATCGCTTTTAATTTTTTGTTCCATAAGCTTATTAAGCTTCTCCGCCTTCAGCATTTGCCTCAGGTGCAGGAGATTCTGCTTTAGGTTCAGCTACTTTACGAGGAACGGCACTGGCTACCCTGCGTTTAGCTCTTCTTTCGTCGATAGCTTTCTGCTGGCGCCTTTTAATGTGCTCTTCATGCTCTGCACTCCATGTTGTGAACTTCTGCATTGCTGCAGTTTCATCAAACAGACCCAATTTTACACCACGTAATAAGTGCTTCAGGTATAATACTCCTTTAAAGCTCAGGATACGGCGAACAGTATCTGTAGGTGTTGCACCTTTGTTCAGCCACTCCAATGCTTTTTGACGATCCAGCTCAATTGTAGCAGGGATAGTCAAAGGGTTGTAAGTACCTAATTTTTGAATAAATTTACCATCACGAGGGCTTCTGGCGTCAGCAACAACGATGAAGTAAAAGGGCCTTTTTTTAGAGCCGTGTCTTTGCAATCTAATTTTAGCTGCCATTTTAAATAGAAATTTAAGGCGTTAAAAAATAATTATTAAGTCCCAAACCAAATGGGTTTATCAGTTGATTTGGGGGATCAAAGGTATATAAACTTTTATGTAAACCGAACACAAACCCTTTTAAAAAATAAAATAATTTTAAGTTTTTACGATTTGTTAAGATTTACATGGCCCGGATATGCGGGGCTGACTAAAAAGGTCAAACGTCTCAATATTTGAAAAAGTACAGTTCACTTATATGGGCTGTACTTTATTTATTTAAGTTTTCGGTTTCACAATAATATCTGCAGTAATAGGGGATATTATGAGTGATAAACGTACTTTTTTTGTTTATCAGGCTGCTTTATTGAGTTTTTTTATTGATACTTTTCTCAGGTTGTGTGCCATAGCTACCAATATAAACTCTGTTTTTACTTTTTGAAGACCTCGCAGGTGGAAGCGACGGAAGTCCATATTGTGTTTTATATCTCCAAAACAGCTTTCGATCTCTGTGCCTCTTTGTTTTTTCAAGGACTGTCCCAGTTCTGTGTGAAGGTTTTGCCTTGCCTGCTGCTTAAAGGCTTCCAGTTTTTCGTTGATCTCTATCTTTCGGTTCTCCCCTTTAGTCGATTTACAACACTGTTGATAAAAAGGACAGCCGGAGCAATTATTACATTCATAAACTTTTACCTCTGATTTGTAACCGGTACGTTTATGCGTTTGTTGGTGTTTGCCTTTAAAAATAAGTAGTTGCTTATTAGGGCAGCTATAAGTATTTGTGAGTATATCATAGATAAAGTTGTCCTTTAGAAAAGAATTTTGCTGATAAGCTTTGGTTTGTTCTTTGTGATATAGCGGGAACTTCATATAACTGGCTATTTCATTTTGTTGTAGCAGTTCATAATTCTGCTCTGTACCAAAGATGCTGTCAGCAATAATCCTGTCGGGCTGGCAAGGTTGTTGGCTGGCTATGGCGTGCAGGTGATCATTAAAGCAGGCTCCATCGTTGGTCGATTGATGAACGCTCACCCCGGTAATAAACTGATCCTCGCTACCTGCCAGTACATTGTAGGCTGGCAGTACTTCTACCTTATTTTTCATCATCATAGCTGTGGCATCGGTATCAGTTTTATTGTAACCACTACGGTTGCCGGCTTTTTGAATCTGATTGTTATACTTTTCTATCTTGCCTTCAGCATCTTTTAACTTCTTTTTCAGTGTGGTGGCCTTGCGTCGTTTGCTCTTTACAACAGTATTGCGTATGACATCGTTGAGTGTAGCTGCCTTTTGGGCTATTGCTTCCCGGCTCACGGTAGCAGCTTGTCCATGTTCTTCCAGATCAGCTTGCCCATAGGCTTTATCTTCCTGCCGGTTCAGCTCATCTATTTGCTTAAACAACTCCTGGCATTTTTCTACAGCCTTCAGACCATACCGCTCTGCATTTTTCTTCCATACCATTTTATGCTGATTGGCATCTGCACGCAATGTTGTTCCATCGCAAAAATAATTTTCCAGCTTGATATACTGATGAGCTACCAAAAACTCCAACAGCTCTTTAAACAATGCTTCTATTACCTGTTTGGCTTTGCTGCTGCGGAAGTTATTAATCGTACGAAAATCAGGACGGTTCATAGCTGAAAGCCACATAAAATGAATGTCCTGGCTCAGTGCCTTGGCTATCTTGCGGCCAGTATAGATCTTTACACAATAGGCATATAATAACACTTTTAGTAACATCCGGGGGTGATAGCTACTGGTGCCGCCACCTTTGTATAAGTTGATCAGGTCGCTGATATCCATCAACTCAACTATCTCATTAACCACCCTTACAAGGTGATCCTTGCCTATTAACTCTTCCAGTGAAGGTGGTAACAATAAATTTTGTTGAGGACTATATTGCTTAAATACTACAGAAGTTTTTACTTTAGCCATTGTAATTTTTGTGTGGTAACTAAAATTACAACTCAGCCCCTTTCTCACAAAGAAAAGGGCTGACCTTTTTGGTCAGCCCCATCGTGAAAATGGGTTTAAAAGTATTAGAATGGTCTTTTCATTCCTCCAAGTCCTCCGGGCATCATTTTGCCGAATGCCCCCATTTTATTCATATTTTTCATCATATCGCGCATCTGCTCAAACTGTTTCATAAATGCATTTACCTCTGCAATGTCTTTACCACAGCCCAGGGCAATACGTTTACGACGACTTCCGTTGATCAGGTCCGGATTACTACGCTCTTCCGGCGTCATTGAGTCGATAATAGCCTCGATGCCCTTAAAACTGTCATCGCTGATATCAAGATCTTTAATTTGTTTTCCTACACCGGGAATCATACCCAACAGATCCTTCATGTTCCCCATTTTTTTGATCATTTCCAGCTGGGCTTTGAAATCAGCGAAGTCAAACTTGTTTTTGCGGATCTTACTCTCAATTTTCTTTGCCTGCTCTTCATCAAACTGTTGCTGGGCGCGTTCTACCAGCGACGTAATATCACCCATTCCCAATATACGCTGTGCCATCCTTTCCGGGTAAAACACATCCAGCGCATCCATTTTTTCGCCGTTACTAACAAATTTAATCGGCTTATTTACGGTGTATTTAATGGAAATGGCTGCACCACCACGGGTATCGCCATCTAATTTGGTCAATACCACTCCGCTAAAGTCCAGGCGCTCATTAAATGCCTTGGCTGTGTTCACCGCATCCTGACCGGTCATGCTATCTACCACAAAAAGAATTTCCTGTGGATTAACCGCGTTTTTGATATTCGCTACCTCGGTCATCATTTGCTCATCTATGGCTAAACGTCCCGCAGTATCTATAATAACTACATTCTTATTTTTGCTTTTGGCGCTTGCTACAGCGGTTTGCGCGATACTTACCGCATCTTTATTTTCCGACTCAATGTGAACCTCTACACCAATCTGTTCTCCCAAAACACGCAACTGTTCCATGGCCGCCGGGCGATAAATATCTGCTGCTACCAGTAAAGGGTTTAATCCTTTCTTGGTTTTCAGGAAATTAGCCAGTTTACCGCTAAAAGTAGTTTTACCGCTACCTTGTAACCCGGCGATCAATATTACCGCAGGATTGCCTTTAGCATTAAAAGGGGCTTCTTCGCCACCCATCAGTTCGGTTAGCTCGTCCTTTACAATTTTCACCATTAGCTGTCCGGGGCTAACAGCGTTGATCACTTTTTCCCCAACAGCCGTATCCTTGATTTTATCGGTAAAATCCTTTGCTATTTTATAGTTTACGTCCGCATCTACCAATGCACGGCGAATTTCTTTTATGGTAGAGGCTACGTTAAGTTCGGTTATCCTTCCCTGGCCTTTCAGGTTTTTAAAGGCGGTATCTAATTTATCCTGTAGATTGTTGAACATAAGAATATAAAAATAATTCTACCCTGTAGAATGATTATAATAATGAAAAATGGATGCAAATATATTGCTTTTAGACGTTTTTGATGATAGTAGCACCCCTGCAGAAGTGTGCGGCGCCCGCCTGTACCGACCGGGCAGGCAAGAGTGTACCATAGTAGCACCGCAGACGGCCAAATAAAAATAAATTTTGTTTGTTTGATAAATTTTATATAATTGCGACTTATTGATTAATAATATTTCGTGACGATGAGTAAACAGAAGTTCACATTGGAGTATCCCGTTCGCTGCTCCCCAACTATATTGTATGAGTTTTTAGCTACCTCTAACGGGTTGGGAGAATGGTTTGCCGAGCACGTAGATGAACGTGACGGTAAGTTTTATTTCGGCTGGAACGGGACCTACGAGGAAGCTGAGGTTCTGGAGCAGGAGGAAGAGAGCTATATTCGTTTTAAATGGGCAGGTTCACCCAAAGAAGAATATTTTGAGTTCAAAATAGATAAGTCTGAAATAACCAACCAAACTATACTGGTGATCACCGATTTTGCCGAAAAAAGAGAAATAAAGGATCAAAGCCAGCTTTGGGACTACCAGGTGAAAGACCTTTTTCACAGGCTGGGAAACTAATTAAGTAACAGGTGTACGTTGACAGATGACGGTAATTAGCTGTCATTTTCAAGTATGGTTACTAAAAACTCAAACTGCTGCATTAGTATTTCTATTGAGTTTTCGATATTTGTAATGCTGGTATACGCCACAATTTTCACAAAAGGGGCTTCCTGTATTATTTTTTCGAAACTTTCACGATCTATAGTGCTTAAGGAGCTGTAAGAGGTGTTGTTGATATCATGCACCCATTCATCGCCGCTGTAACATATTTTTAAAGATTCCCCTTGCAGGCTTTCGAAGGCGTTTACAAGTTTCTGTCCCATTGTTTGTAGCCACTGGCCGGAAAGATGTAGCGTAGTGCTGAAAAACCGGCCCCACCAGAATAAGGTTCTTATGGCAAAAATATTTCCCTTTGCAAAGTGGCGGGGATTGTCTAAAACTATCCAGGGCAAACCAAGATAATTTTCACCACGTGATATTTTACCTCCGGGTTTGAGCACATCGGCAGGCAATGAACGTTGTTTTATGATGAACTGCTGCCAGTTATAAAGATCTTCAAATGCTGTTTTAATGTGCAGCAGAATTTCATTCTTTGTTAAAATCCAGTCGGCATTGGTAACAAGCTTTATATGCTGGGGTGAAAGACTTATTTTTGCTGATTGCATCAGGTAAAGATATACTATTAAGCAGGTGAAGAAGTTAGATAAACTAATTATAAAAGCTTTTATAGGCCCGTTTGTGGCCACTTTTTTCATTACGCTGTTTGTATTGATCATGCAGTTCTTCTGGCTGTGGATTGATGATTTTGTGGGTAAGGGGCTGGATGCCGGTACGATCATGAAATTCATCTGGTACCAGAGTGCCGTTTTAATTCCTTTGGCTTTACCCTTATCTGTATTGCTGTCTTCGCTGATGACTTTTGGCAATCTTGGGGAGAGCTTTGAGCTGGTAGCCATTAAATCCGCAGGTATTTCGCTCATGCGCTTTATGCGACCTCTGTTTGTTGTAGCCACCTGTATTGCTTTGGGTGCCTTTCTTTTTTCCAATTATGTTATACCGGTAGCCAACCTTAAGTCGCGAACCTTATTGGCCGATATTGTACTGGCTAAACCTGCGTTTGCTATTAAGGAAGGTGTTTTTTTTGATGGTATTGACAAGTTTGCCATTAAGATAGGAAAGAAGGAAGCCAATGATTCTATTATCAGAGACGTAATTGTTTACCAGGCGGGCGATAATAGCTTGCAGGATGCGTTTTTGATTGCCAGCGATGGCGTGATGAAACCTTCGCCTGATAAGCGTTTCCTGGATATTGTTTTTAAAAATGGATGGAGATACGAGGAACGGGGAAGCAAAGAAGATTCTACTACAGACTATATACGACTTGGTTTTAAGGAGTATAAAATGCAGATGGACATCAGCTCCTTTAAGTTTACCAAAACGGACGACAGCGCCAACGTTAATAATGAGCGGATGTACAATATGCGGCAATTAAATGTAGCTATTGACTCCATCAGTAAGTTTAACGGAGAAATAGCCAAAAATTTCGAGGCTACGATCTATGCCAACTTCATGATCTTAAACTATAGGGACAGTATTACTAAGGACATTAAGATCCCTGATTCCATACTCAATTTCAAAGCCAATATAGACGCCTACATGGGCGTTAAAAAAGATAGCACAAAGGCAGAGAAGGATTCGGCAAGAGCCAGGGCAAAACTGGATAGTACCCGGCAGAGGCTGAAAGCTGATTCGCTGAAACGTGTGGCCCGGAAAGACTCTATCCGTTTTAAGCGTACAGCCGATTCTACCCGGCGTAAGGCGAGAAGAGACTCCATAAAAATGGGCCTGAAGCCTTTGGCTCCTCCGCCGCCTCAAAGGAGCGGTAACAGGGACAGTGTTAAAAATAAAAGATCAGACATTGCCGCCAGAACGGTAGCTTCTGCAAAAGATACGACGAAAAATAAAAAAGATACTTCAGCTGCTAAAAAAGATAGCGTGGCCAAAGCTGCTGCGAAAGTGAAGCCGGTTAAGAAAGATCCTAATAGTTTTACTGCTTTGCTACCGGACAGTGCACGGCAGCAGATACAGGATAGGGCATTAACGAGTTTGGAAAGTTTCCGTAATAACCTGGAGATGAACGGAAACAATATTGTAGAGCAGGAAAAAACATTACAGAAGTATAAGATAGAGTGGCATAAAAAAATTGCTTTAGCACTGGCCTGTATCGTATTATTTATGATTGGGGCGCCTTTAGGTTCAATTATCAGGAAAGGTGGTTTGGGCACGCCGATGATCTTTGCCATTATTTTCTTCATGGTGTTCTATTTTGTTTCCACCCGCGGCGAAAAGCTGGCTAAAGAAATGGAAATGAGCGCTTTTTCGGGGATGTGGCTCTCCACTTTCGTACTGGTTCCGGTGGGTATTTTCCTGATTTACAAAGCCATGCACGATTCTAATCTGTTTAATAAAGAGTTTTATACAAGACTTAAACGTAAAGTATTAAAGAAGCTCGGTAAAGAATCCTGATGAACTTCTGCTCGAACAAATTAAGCTGGTGAACCGGAACTGCAGAGGGAAAGCGTTATTTCAAACGTGTAATTGTGTACTCATTTCCTTAATACACCGTGGTGAAACGTTCTATTCATCCGGTAACAATTTACAAATGAGAAATTTCTTGTAAATTTGTAGACTATTACATATGCTTACCAAAAAATCTCAATACGCATTTAAAGCTCTTACTTACCTTGCCGACAGGCAGAAGGACGGACCTGTGTTGATTTCAGAGATCTCCGAAAAAAAAAAGATACCCCTCAAGTTTTTAGAAAATATCCTGCTGGAGCTTAAAAAAGCAGATATCCTTGACAGTAAAAAGGGAAAAGGGGGAGGCTACTTCTTTAAAGTGGAGCCTGCGACGATAAAAATGGCAAAAATTATCCGCCTTATAGACGGACCTATCGCCATGTTGCCCTGCGTAAGTCTATACTTTTACAAGCGCTGCGATAACTGTAATGAAAAGCATTGCGGCCTCCACGATGCTATGGTAGAAGTACGGGATGCTACACTGGCGGTGCTTGAGAGCAAAACACTGGCAGATTTGAGAGATTAACTACATTGAGACCCATTATCGTCGCAATGCATTATCATTCCCGGCCATCATTTACCACTTTTGTGTCAAATGAGTAATGAGTTTAGCTAAGGTACTTCGGGTGCGTTAAGAACCGAAACTTAGAAAAAAGTATTACTTTTCAGGCAATTGTTATAAGTTTTTCTAAAAAATAAGCCAAAAAACTGGCACTTTTGGGATAATACCCTACTAAGTTGGTGGGTTATGAGAAATGACTTATATTTGCCTTCCACTTTTAAAATTACAACACTATGTCATTAAGATTAGGCGATATCGCACCAGACTTTACGGCACAATCAACCGAAGGTGAAATCAATTTTCACGAGTATTTAGGCGAAGGTTGGGGTATTTTATTCTCTCACCCTGCAGACTACACTCCGGTTTGTACTACTGAGTTAGGAAAAACAGCTTTGTTAAAAGAGGAATTTGCAAAACGCAATACCAAGGTATTAGCTGTAAGCGTTGATCCATTGGATAGCCATTTCGGCTGGCGCAATGATATTAATGAAACTCAAAATACCAATGTTGAGTTTCCTATTTTAGCCGATCCTGAAAGGAATATCGCAACTTTATATGATATGATCCACCCAAATGCTTCTGAAAAAGCAACGGTGCGTTCTTTATTCATTATTGGTCCCGATAAAAAAGTAAAATTAATCATCACTTATCCGGCTTCAACGGGTAGAAACTTTACGGAAGTATTGCGGGTATTGGATTCTCTGCAACTGACAGCGAACCACAGCGTGGCAACTCCTGCAGACTGGACACATGGTGAAGATGTAATTGTGGTACCTGCTATCAGCACTGAAGATGCAATTCAAAAATTTCCTAAAGGTGTAAAAGTGGTAAAACCTTACCTGCGTTACACCCCACAACCTAATTTATAGTTCATAGATAATAGTTGATGGTTCATAGCTCTTTCAATGTGCTATGAACCATTAACCATGAACCCGGAATGTTTACAGAACAACAAATACAGGATATCGAAAACGCTTCTGTTGCAGAAGCTATAGCAATAGTGTCGAAGCAGTTTCCGCAAGAAACTGTTTTTTCGACTTCATTAGGCCAGGAAGACCAGGTGCTTACTCATGTAATTGCCCGCAATAACCTGCCTGTAAAAATATTTACGCTCGATACCGGGCGTCTTTTTTACGAACATTACGAACTACTCGAAAAAACAAATGCACGCTACAAAACCAATATTCAGGTGTATTTTCCTGAGGCGGCGGATGTGGAGCAATTTGTAAATGAAAAGGGTGTAAATGCCTTTTTTGAGTCTGTTGAAAATCGTAAGCAATGTTGCTTTATCCGTAAAGTGAAGCCACTGAACAGGGCTTTACAGGGGGCTAAAGTATGGATCACCGGCTTAAGAGCCGATCAGTCGGATAACAGGAAAGAGATGAAAATGCTGGAATGGGATGATGCCCGCCAGTTATACAAGTTCAATCCTTTAATTCACTGGACTTACGAGCAGATGATCGACTATATAAAGGAAAACAATATTCCTTATAATCCACTGCATGATAAAGGTTTTATCAGCATCGGTTGTGCACCTTGTACCCGGGCCATTGAGCCGGGAGAAGACGCGCGCGCTGGTCGTTGGTGGTGGGAAGTGTCGCATAAAGAATGCGGCCTTCATGTTAACAGCTAAAATAATGATGAGCCCGGCCGAAGAATAGATAGCATCGGTTTTGCCACGCTCGGTTGATCGCCCCGGTTATATGGCAACTATCGGTCGCAATTTATCCTGAGCTTGTCGAAGGAGTCCGGTTTAAAGCTCATCTAAACATACAATCGATTGTCGTCTTCCTTTCTCCTGCAGAAATGGGAGCTGGGAGACTAATAAAATAAAAATGAGCAAATACGAATTAGACTATTTAGAGCAGTTAGAAGCCGAGAGCATCTTCATCATGCGCGAAGTAGCTGCACAGTTCGAAAAACCAGCCTTGCTTTTCAGCGGCGGTAAAGATTCTATTACCCTGGTTCAATTAGCCAAAAAGGCCTTTGCGCCGGGTAAAATTCCTTTTCCCTTAGTACATATTGATACAGGGCATAATTTTCCTGAAGCCCTGGCCTATCGCGATAACCTGGCGAAAGAATTGGGTGCTGAGTTGATCGTACGGAAAGTAGAAGATACCATCCGCGAGAAAAAGCTTACCGAACCCAAAGGCAAATTCGCCAGCCGTAATTGGTTACAAACCCACACCCTGTTAGATACTATCGAAGAATTTAAATTCGATGCCTGTATTGGCGGAGCACGCCGCGACGAAGAAAAAGCCCGCGCCAAAGAGCGTATTTTTTCTGTTCGCGATGAGTTTGGTCAGTGGGATCCTAAACTGCAGCGTCCTGAATTGTGGAATATCTATAACGGCCGTATCCACAAAGGCGAAAACGTAAGGGTATTCCCCATCAGTAACTGGACAGAGCTGGACGTGTGGAGCTATATTAAAAAAGAAGAAGTACAACTGCCTTCTATATATTTTGCCCACAACAGGGATGTGTTGGTGCACGAAGGTCAGTTAATTGCTGTTTCCGATTTCATTACTATAGATGAAGAGGATGTGATTGTTAACAAGCGCGTACGTTATCGTACGGTGGGTGATATGACTTGCACCGCCGCAGTAGAATCGAGCGCCTCTACACTGGATGAAGTGGTGAACGAAATTATGGCCACCCGCATATCTGAGCGTGGTGAAACCCGCATTGACGACCGTGTTACAGAAGCAGCAATGGAAGACAGGAAGAAGGGGGGGTATTTTTAGGGTTGGTTGAAAGGTTGAGAGGTTGACTGGTTGATTGGTTAACTGGTTGACCAGGGAAAACAAGCGAACCGACTAATCAACAAATAAACTAATCAACCAAATGTACCAAAGTTTTGAAGATCTGGAAGTTTGGAAAGCCGCCAGAGTTTTGAAAAAGGAAATTACAGCGTTAACTAAGACATTTCCGGATATAGAAAGATTTCGACTTTCGGACCAGCTGATAAGAAGTTCCCGTTGTGTAGGGACACAAATATCTGAGGGGCATGGAAGGCATACGATACCAGATAGATTACGGTTTTGTGTTATTGCAAGAGGCTCGTTAAGTGAAACCTTGAATCATTTGATTGATGCCCTTGATGAAGAATACATAACCGAAGAACAGATAAATTATTTTAGAAAACGAATAGATGAGGTTGGTAGGTTACTTAACGGTTACATTACTTATCTGAATGGAAAGAAATAGCAAGTTTAACTAATCAACTAGTCAACTATTCAACTAATCAACAAAAATGGACATTCTCAGATTCATAACCGCAGGTAGTGTAGACGACGGTAAAAGCACATTAATAGGTCGCTTATTATACGATAGCAAAAGCATCCTGGTGGATCAGCTGGAAGCTTTGGAAAAGCAATCCAAGAATAAAAATGCTGATGGTATTGACCTGGCATTATTGACCGATGGCTTACGTGCAGAAAGAGAACAGGGTATTACTATTGATGTAGCTTATCGCTATTTTAACACACCCAAAAGGAAGTTTATTATTGCTGACGCGCCCGGGCATGTTCAGTACACCCGTAATATGATCACCGGGGCATCCAACTCCAGCCTGATCATTATTCTTATAGATGCCCGTTCAGGTGTAATAGAACAAACACGCCGTCACTCAATCATCGCCTCTTTATTGAAAATGCCGCATGTTGTGGTAGCGATCAATAAAATGGACCTGGTTGATTTTTCGGAAGCGCGTTACAATGAGATTAAAGCGGACTACGAAAAAGTAGCAGCTCAGCTGGGTTTAACTAATGTTACCTACATACCTATTGCTGCTCTGCATGGTGATAATATAGTAGAGCCTTCGGCTAAAATGAGTTGGTTTACAGGGCAACCTTTACTGCAATTTTTAGAAGAAGTAGAAGTGTCTGAGGATATTAATCATTCCGACCCCCGTTTTCAGGTACAATATGTAATACGTCCTCAGACCAAAGAGTTGCACGACTATAGAGGTTATGCAGGCCAGGTAGTAAGCGGTGTTTACAAAAAAGGCGACAAGATCACCGTGTTGCCTGCAGGTATAGAAACAACGCTTTCCAGGATTGAAATTGCGGGTGAGGAAGTAGAAGAAGCTTTTGCACCGCAGGCCGTGGTGCTGCACCTGGCCGATGATATAGATGTAAGTCGCGGCGACACATTTGTTCGCAGTGATAATCAGCCTAAAACTGAGAGCGAAATAGAAGTGATCCTTTGCTGGCTGGACAACAAGCCACTGGTACAGGGCAATAAATATTTCTTACAACACAAAGGGCGGTTAATACGTACGATTATAAGAGAAATTGAGTACAAGCTGGACGTGAATACTTTAGAGCATACCGGGGTTACCGATAATGTGAAGCTGAACGAGGTGGTGAAAGCTAAAATTAAAACCGCACAACCTTTGGTATATGATCCGTTTGATAAGATCAGTGACTATGGTAATGCGATATTGGTGGATGAAACCAGCAATAGTACTGTAGCTGCTGTTTTATTATCCTAAACAAGCACTCTGAACCAATGATTCTTTCTCATCATACAACAAGTCATTTAAACCCGCCACAGGACGGCATAGGCTCAGTGGTATTGGCTGCTGCAGGTCCTGGTGACCCTGATTTGATCACAGTAAAAGCTGCTAATGCACTACGCGAGGCTGAAGTGGTTTTGATAGACCGCCTCGTAAGCGAGGTAATATTACACCGTTACGTTTCGGCCGGTGCAGAAATAGTAAGAGTGGGCAAGGAATGCCGCAACAATATTTCAACACCTCAACAGGTGATCAATGAGTTGATTGTTGATTATGCATTGAAAGGCAAACGGGTGGTTCGTTTAAAAGGAGGCGATGTATCTATCTTCTCTAATGTTTTAGACGAACTGCAGGTATTGATCGCCAATAAAATTCCTTACGAAATTATACCGGGTGTTACGGCATCTTTGGGTGCCGCGGCCTACGCAGGTATACCTTTAACAGCACGTGGTTATGCTACTTCAGTAAGATTTTTGACCTATTATAAATCGGATATTGTAACAGATGAGCATTGGCAGGATCTGGCACGAACTAACGATACGCTGGTTTTTTATATGTCATCCGGCACACTCGAAAATGTTGTAAGAAAGCTTCAGCATTTCGGTGTTCAGAAAGATGTGCATGTAGCAGTGGCAGAGCAGGCCACTACCTGTTATCAGCGTATACATGAGTGCAATATTTATGATTACGACCAGGTACTGGCAGGAAAGAAATTTGTTTCACCCTCGTTGGTGATCATCGGGAAAGTGGTGGCGTTACATCAACAGTTTAAATGGCTGAAAAATAGTGAGCACGAGGAGCAATATTTTGTGCCCGTAAGCGAAGGAATCCAAAACATCAACGAACTTAATAAACCAATAAAGCATGTTATCTGAAGATAAACTGCAGAAGATTAAAGAATTTACTTCTACACTTTCCAGGGAAGAACTGATCTGGCTGAATGGCTATATTGCTGGGCAGGCCGGCGCATTGCAGGGCGCGCTTCCCTCATCAGGGGCGCCTGTAGCACTAAACAAAAAAATTACGCTGGCATACGGCACAGAAACAGGGAACTCCAAAAAGCTGGCTACACAGCTGGCGGGTATTGCCAAGAAGAAAGGCATTGGTGTTAAGCTGGCCGGACTGGATCAATACAGGTTTACAGACCTGACTAAAGAAGAGTATTTCTTTGTAGTGATCAGTACGCAGGGTGAAGGAGAGCCTCCTTTGCTGGCTAAGAAATTTTATGACCAGCTACACGAGCAGGCTGTCGAGTTGAAAAAAATGAAATTCGGCGTACTCGCACTTGGCGATACCTCTTATGCGCAATTTTGTAAAACCGGGGAAGATATCGATGCAAGGCTGGAAGCCCTGGGCGCTCATCGCATGTTACCGCTGAAAAAGTGCGATGTAGACTACGAGGAAGATTCACTTCATTGGATCGACAATGTAGCCACTGTATTGCAAACCAGCGTAGGAAGTGTTCCGGCTATTGCGGCTCCATTGGTTGAAGAAAAGAAACCTGCCGGTAAAAAACATTACAATGGCATTATCGTAACCAACATCAACTTAAACGATAGAGGCAGCAACAAAGAAACTTATCACGTAGAGATCAGTACCGATGAGGATCTGGATTATTTACCCGGCGATGCGCTGGGGCTAATACCGGTAAACAGTGATGCGGCAGTAGAAGAAATCATTGCTCTAACAGGTGTAAATCCGGAACTGGAAATACAAACCGCTAAAGTGAAGGCGCCGGTTCGTGAGTTATTAAAGAAACATCTGAACATCTTATACCCGCTTAAGTCTACCATAAAACAATATGCGGCTATAACGGGTTATGAGATCCCCGAAGAATTAAGATTGAGCATTCCTGATTTGCTCAAAAAGTATCCAATAAAGGCTGCTGCAGCCTTTGAAGAAGTGATAAAGATCTTAACGCCCCAGGCGCCAAGGTTATATTCTATCTCTTCAGCTCCCGGAAGCCATGGTTTGGGCGAAATACATATTACGGTAAGTAAGGATGAATACTATGTGGAAGACGATAAGCGTACCGGCGTGAGCAGTGAGTTCTTTTCAACTCATCCGGCAGGTACTGAGTTTGAATTCTTCATACAGAAGCAAAAGCACTTCAGGCTTCCCGCTAATGATAAGGATGTGATCATGATCGGACCAGGTACAGGTATTGCGCCTTTCCGTTCTTTTATTGCTGAGAGAGATGCGCAGGGTGCTGAAGGCCGTAACTGGTTGTTCTTTGGAGAGCAACATTTTGTCACAGATTTTTTATATCAAACAGAATTGCAGGATTATTTGCAAACAGGTGTGTTAACCAACCTGGATGTAGCGTTCTCACGCGATCAGAAAGAAAAGATATATGTACAGCATCGTATGAAACAAAGAGGTGCCGAGTTGTACGATTGGATCAGCAATGGTGCCTATATGTACATCAGTGGAAAGCGGGAACCAACCAGTAAAGACGTCGAGAAAATGCTCGTAGAAATTTTTAAAGAGCATGGTAATAAAACGGAAGAAGAGGCAGAGAAATACCTGCACCAATTAGTAGAAGAAGGACGTTGGGAGAAGGATGTGTATTGAGTAAGGTTAACTGGTTTATAGGGTTAAAAGTTAACAAGGCAACCGCGTAGCGGTCAAATGTAAATAGCCCCGGATTAAAATCCGGGGAAATGAAATAAAAGAGGTTTTGAGCCGCATAGCGGCGATATATAGAAGACGAACGAATAGGTGTATTGAGATATATAACAGAGGCAATATACCGAGCGGGCCTCAATGGTACAGGGAGACATTGTAATTTAGATGACATATAATTATAGCAGAAAAAGTAATTTGTATTCAATAAGGGTAACTGGTTGATAGGTTGTAAAGTTAAAAAGGGATTTTGTGTAACCCCGTCAACTAATCAACTTGTTAACTAATCAACTAAAATTAAATGAGCGAACAATCACCAGTAGAAAAGATAAAAATTGCCAGTAACGGATTGCGTGGTACTTTAAAGGAAAGTCTGTCGGATAGCTATACAGGGGCCGTGCGTGAAGATGATACGAACCTGATCAAATTTCACGGTATGTACCAGCAGGATGACCGGGACAGACGTGAGGAACGTAGTGCCAAGAAGCTGGAGTGGCTGTATTCTTTTATGTTGCGCCTGCGTTTACCGGGAGGTTTCTTAAAACCCGAACAATGGGTAGCGATGCACCATGTGGCGGGAGAGCATTCTACCGGAACCATTAAAATAACCACCAGGCAAACCGTGCAATTACACGGAATTTTGAAGTCGCATATAAAACCTACTATGCAGTCGTTTAACCTGGCAGGGTTAGATTCTATTGCTACTTGCGGCGACGTAAACCGTAACGTTTGTTGTACTTCTAATCCTGGCGAATCACCGGTTCATGACGAAGTATTTCAATTCGCATCTAAGATCAGCGAAATGGCGAAGCCTAAAACACAGGCCTGGTACGAGATATGGATCGATAAAGAAAAAATAGGAGAGAAGACAGAAGAAGATCCCTTATATAAAGATCGTTATCTGCCCCGTAAACTAAAGATTGGTATAGCGGTTCCTCCTAATAATGATGTAGATGTATTCATCAATGATATAGCGCTGATCGCTATTATTCAAAATGATAAGCTGGTAGGTTTTAACCTGGCTGCCGGAGGAGGATTAGGAACTACACATGGTAACCCTAATACTTACGCAAGACTGGCTACAGTGTTGGGATTTGTGGAGAATGATGAAGAAAAAATACTGAAAGCAGTGTACGAAACCATCACTGTACAACGTGATTTTGGAAACCGTGCCGACCGGAAATTATCTCGCTTAAAATATACCGTAGACAAACTGGGTGTTGATAAATATCGGGAAGAAATTGAAAAGCGTTGTGGCTTTAAATTAGAGCCTGCCCGTCCGTATACTTTCACTGAAAGGATAGACCGGTATGGCTGGATGCAAAGCGCAGATAAAAAATGGCATTATACGGTATTTGTAGAAAATGGTCGCGTATTAGATGGTGAAGGAATTGATTTTAAAACCTGCCTGCTTAAAATTGCAGAATTAGGTAAATGTAATTTCCGTTTTACAGCCAATCAAAATGTAATTCTTACAGACATCAGTTCCAAGGATAAAGCCGCTATTGAAGTATTGCTAAATGAGTATGGCATTATTGAATATACAGATAAAGCAGGAGCATTAAGAAAAAATGCAATTGCCTGCGTAGCGTTCAATACTTGTCCGTTAGCGTTAGCTGAAGGGCAACGTTATTTACCTACCCTGATTTCCAAGCTGGAACCCATACTGGAAAAGCATAGTATGCACAATGATAATATCGTAATGCGTATGACAGGTTGCCCCAATGGCTGTGGCAGATCTCCAAACGCTGAAATAGGTTTTGTAGGTACTGCTTACGGCAAATACAATTTGCACATTGGTGGCGATAGGTTAGGTGAAAGATTAAACACTAAGTTTAAAGATAGCCTGAACGAAGAGCAGATACTGACCACGCTCGATGAGTTATTTGGGGTTTATACCAAAGAGAAAAAAGAAAATGAAACCTTCGGCGATTTCTCTCACAGGAAGTGGATTCTTTAATTGAGTTAAAAAGTTGATATGTTTGTTAGCTAAAAAGTAGTACTTTCCTTGTCAACATATCAACTCATCAACATTTTAACTATTAAGCAATGAGCAGTAAGAACTTTATAAAACTCCTTTTACAGAACAATGCCAAATTGGGCAACCTGCCCGATAAAGACCTGGCACATCAGTTTATTGATGATATCTTCCAGTTTTTGTTTATCCCTAAAACAGGGGTTAATCAAAAGGAAAGTGACCTGGAAAAAGGCTTTTACTCATTACAAAGTCACCTGGCCACATTAATATATGATGTGCTAAATGACGGAGCTAAATCTCAACAGGCCGTTGAAGTTTTCTTTACTGCTTTACCTGATATTTATGCAACCTTACAGGAAGATGCGGCGGCGTTTGTGGCGAATGATCCTGCGGCACTGAATGTAAGCCAGATATTGCAAACCTATCCAGGGTTCTATGCCATTGCAGTTTATCGTATTTCAAACCAATTACGTAAACAAGGTATACGTGGCTTGCCAAGGCTTTTTGCAGAATATGCGCACAGCAAGACGGGTATCGACATTCATCCTTACGCCACTATTGGCAAAAACTTTTTTATAGATCATGGTACCGGTGTTGTGATTGGGGAAACATCAGTAATAGGCAATGATGTAAGAATGTACCAGGGTGTGACGGTAGGTGCTTTAAACTCTGCAAAAACAAAAAAGAAATCTAAAAGACATCCTACTATTGAAGACAATGTGATTATTTACTCGGGAGCAACTATTTTGGGTGATATTACAATTGGGCGGGACTGTGTAATAGGTGGTAATGCCTGGGTAACGTTCAATGTACCTGCTAATTCTTTGGTATATAACCAAAGCGAGGTAACCGATAAAGACAGTTTTTCGCATAAGGATTCTGTCAGCAAAATTTTAAAAACGACCAAAAAGGATAAATAATTTTATTGTCCCGGCCTGGATGCTACTATCATCTCTCTTGCGTCGCACCCTTGTTTTGCTGAATATAGCTGATCAGTTTTAATTCGTACATGGTACAACTTATATCGTACAATCTACATACTTGAGCGAGTCCGCACATACAAATAATAAAGCTGATATTAGCAACAATCTGTTTCCCGTTTTTTTAAAGCTGGAGCAGTTGAAGCTTTTAATTATTGGGGGAGGTAATATCGGCTTGGAAAAACTGCTGGCTGTTGTTAGAAATGCTCCTGCTACTCAAATCAAACTGGTGGCCATACAAATAAGCGACGCGGTTCGTGAATTTGTAAAGCCTTACAATACCATTGTACTGGAGGAGCGGGCATACCAAATAGCCGATATCCGGGCGGCCGACCTCGTTATTGCAGCTGTAAATGATTTACAGGTAGCACAGCAGGTGAGAGTGGATGCTACGGCTTGTGAGAAGCTGGTGAATGTGGCCGACAAGCCAGAGCTTTGTGATTTTTACCTGGGCTCTGTTGTTAAAAAGGGAAATCTTAAAATAGCTATTTCCACTAATGGTAAATCGCCCACCATTGCCAAGCGTTTGAAAGAGACCCTTAACGAGTCAATACCCGACGAGATTGATGATGTGTTGGATAATATGCAGGCCTTGCGCAATAAGCTATCGGGCGACTTTGATCATAAGGTAAAAGTGCTTAATAACGTAACCCGCTCTCTGGTCGAAAATCCGGATGAAGCTTTAAAAGCTTTCGAATCGGACGCCGAGCCTGCAGGTGAAATGGTTGAGTCTGCTGATGTAGTAGCCAAAGCTCAAAAAAGTACCAATTGGTACCTTATTATATTAGGCATTGTATTATTGGTAAGCTTAAGTGTATATGCTTTGTATGCATTTGGCCTGGTGGATGTGATTTTACAGGAATTAAATAAAGACCATCATCTGTTTTACTGGATGCTGCTGACGGGCTTTCTGGCCGAAATAGTAGCCGGTTCCATGGGCATGGGGTATGGGGTGATTTGTACTACCATTTTGCTGATGCTCAATGTTCCTCCGCCTGTAGTAAGTGCCAGTATTCATTCTGCAGAGTCGTTTACTACTGCGGCAGGCAGTATCAGCCATTTCAAATTAGGCAATGTCAATAAAAAGCTCATCAAAGCACTTGCGCTGCCGGCAATAATAGGAGCTGTTATAGGCGCGTTGTTGCTTACTTACGTGGGTGAAAAATATGCTGCAATAACGAAGCCTTTTATCGCTGCTTATACATTATATCTCGGCGTTCGAATACTAACTAATGTATTTAAAAGCAAAGAGCGCAGAATAGAAAAGAAGAAAACAAATATCCCTTTATTGGGATTGGCCGGTGGTTTTATCGATTCATTTGGCGGTGGTGGTTGGGGCCCTTTGGTAACGGGTACTTTTATTAAAAATGGCAGAACACCTCGTTATGTGGTGGGCAGCTCCACTGTTGCTAAATTTATCTTAACCGTAACCAGCGCTGTTACTTTTATTTTCACTATTGGTATTCATCACTGGAATATTGTTGCCGGATTATTAATAGGCGGTATTATCACAGCTCCTTTCTCAGCCATGCTAACCTCCCGTTTACCTGTGCGAAAAATGTTTTTCGTGGTCGGCGTACTCGTTATCGTAATGAGCCTTATCACCATTTGCAAAGCCATATTCCTCTAAATATTTTTTTAAAAAATAGTCTACTTTTTTTGTGGACTAATTTAATGCACCTATATTTGCACTCACATTTTAAAAGTATGTATACGCAGAAGTATTATAAAAGTTGTTGTTGTAGCGCCTTTCAAGGTAAAAGCTGCTGTTGCTGTTAATACATCGTCAACTATTTTTTTACAATATTAGTCTACATAAACAATAGACTTTGTTGCCGCCCATTTTCTTTATAATCGACATGCCCGGGTAACAAGTCTAAATCGCCAAAATTTATCAAAGCATAACAATGAAACAAAAAAGATCGAGCCAACTTAAACTAACATTTCTTCTTGCAGTCTTTCTGCCGGCGCTGGTGAATGCCCAGCTGGCTGGTAAGGTGGTTAATGAAAACAATGATCCTTTACCCGGCGCAAGTGTAGTTATTAAAGGTACTACACAGGGAACCACAACCGACGGTGCCGGTATTTTTACTTTATCACAGGTACCCAAAATACCTTTCACTGTAACCGTCTCATCGGTTAACTATGCAATTCGCAATATAGCGGTGAGAAATCTGGAAGATTCACTTATTGTTAAACTACAGGTACTGTATCAAACAGATACCGTAGTAATTACCTCCAGGCGCCGGCGTGAAGTATTGCAGGATGTGCCTATTAACGTATCTGTGGTAGGAGGCAAGCAGATTGAAGAATCAGGTGCATTTAATGTTACCCGTGTAAAAGAAATTGTTCCTTCTTTACAAATGTATACCTCCAACCCAAGAAACACCGGTATTAATATCCGTGGACTGGGTTCTCCATTCGGATTGACCAATGACGGTCTGGATCCGGGTGTGGGTTACTATGTAGATGGGGTGTATTACGCACGTCCTGCTGTAGCAACACTTGATTTTGTAGATATTGAAAGGATAGAAGTGTTAAGAGGTCCACAGGGAACGTTATTCGGTAAAAACACTACTTCGGGTGCTATCAATATTACTACCCGTAAGCCAAGCTTTGTGCCCGGCGGTAACCTTGAAGTAAGCTATGGCAACTTTGGATTTATACAGGCCAAAGCTTCTGTTACAGGGCCCCTGACCAAAAGATTAGCGGCCCGTGTGTCTTTCTCCGGAACACAAAGAGATGGAACAGTACATAATATTGCAACTGATAAGTATACCAATGATATCAATAACTTGGGTTTACGTACGCAATTTCTGTATAACGTATCCGATAATACCTCTGTTACTTTAGCAGGTGAATACAATAAGCAAAGACCTGATGGATATGCGCAGGTAGTAGCAGGAGTAGTTACAACAAAAAGACCGGCATACAGACAATTTAATGCAATCACCTCCGACTTAAATTATAAATTACCTAATATAAACAAGGAGGGACAGGTAGATGCATTTATGCGTGTGATCGATCATGATACACCATGGAATTCAGGTAATGAAATAGGCGGTGCATCGGTTAATATCGATAGTAAAATAGGACCAGGAGTACTTACTGCCACTACTGCATGGCGTTATTGGAACTGGGATCCGTCTAATGACAGGGACTTTACAGGTTTACAGGCTTTAGCTAAATCTCAAAACCCGGCCAAACATAAAAACATTTCCCAGGAGATCAGGTATGCAGGTGATATTACAGATAAGCTGAGCGGTGTTATAGGCGTATTTTACCTGGGACAGGAAGTAAAGATTGACGGAACAGAAGAATCTGGTCGCGATCAGTGGCGCTTTTCACAGAGCTCTACCAGCGCGCTTTGGAAAACTCCGGGTCTTTTTGAAGGCTATGGTATCAAAACTAATTCTTCCATCCGTTCTAAAAGTGCTGCGGTATTCGCCAACGTAGACTGGGAGTTTATTGATCATTTCCACATTCAGCCAGGTATACGATTGAATTATGATGAAAAGCAGGTAGTATATGACCGTAAAACATATGGTGGCTTACAAACAACGGATCCTGCATTATTAGCATTAAAAAACGGTGTATATAGCAACCAGTTTTACGAAGCGGATGCATATGAGCGTAATGCTACTTACCAGGTAACATTGGCTTATAGGCCTTCAAGAAAAATAAATGCTTTTGGTACCTTTTCAACAAGCTACAAGCCGGTAGGTGTAAACGTGGCAGGTTTGCCAACTGTTAATGGTCAGCCTGCAACAGATTTGGCTGTTATCCGGCCAGAGTATACTAAGCATTACGAAGTAGGTGTTAAAACGAACCTTACAGCAGATCTTACCTTTAATATAGCTGCTTACAATTCAGATATCAAAGATTACCAGACAAACGTTCAATCGGCCGAGTTGGGAGTAAACAGGGGTTATATCGCCAATGCAGACAAAGTTCGTGTAAGAGGTATAGAAGCTGATGCGTCTTATCGGTTAAACCATCATTTCAGCTTCTATGGTGCGCTGGCTTATTCTGAGGGGATTTATGTGAAGTTCACTAACGCACCTTTGCCTCTGGAAGAAACAGGCGCAACCAATGCGGATAATGTTCAGGTGGCCTTCAAAGATATTTCGGGAGGTGCCATACCAGGAATTTCTAAATGGGCGGGCTCTTTAGGCGGTGAATATTCAACCCCATCATCTTTATTCGGAAGAGCCAATCGTTTCTTTATCGGGGCTGACTTCTTTGCCCGCTCTGGTTTTTCTTCCAGCCCCTCTCCATCTGCTTACTTAAATGTAGCTGGCTATGGATTGGTGAATGCAAGACTTGGATTTAGAGCTACGAAAGGGTTTTCGGCCTTCATCTGGGGACGTAATATTTTGGATAAAAACTATTTTGAACAATTATTGCCTGCCGGTGGTAATGCAGGACATTATGCCGGCGTATTAGGTGATCCGCGTACTTACGGTGTTACTTTAAGCTATGCTTTTAACTAATGTAGTAGTTTCAACCTATTAAGGTTTTTCATATATTTTTTTATTTTGGCAATCGATTATAGGCGTGCTGTTTTTACAGCGGGCCTTTTTTATTTTTTTAAACCTTTTAACCTTTTAATAGTCAAACCGATAATTAATATCGGTTTTTCAATTAAAAATTGCAGGAAAATGATTTTTCCAACGTCAAAGGGGTTATGAGAAAATGGATAACGATTTTTTGCCTGTCGGCATGTTATGCCGTTATGGGCCAAAACGGAAAGGAACTGTACTTTCAGCCGGGTTTTGCATCGGGTGCGAATGCGTCAAAAGTATTTGAGGAAATAGACTATATACCTCTCGAAACAACCAAAAAAAGCATTTTTGGCCGCATAAGGCAGTTATTGGTATCTGACAAATACTTTATTATTTGGGATGCGGACACGAACTTTATTTATTTCTTTGATAAGAAAGGAAAATTTATAAAGAAATACCGGCCGCCTAACTGCATTATTAAATCCATTCAGCTAGACAAAGCAAAGAATGCCATTTTTATCTCGGGCAGCAATAAGAACTACAATTTTTCGCCAGCCGAAATTGAAAAAATGATGGAAGATCCAACCAATAAATCCTTTGCGAGATTTACCTGGTCGGCTTACTATGATCTGGGCGACATTCATAAGGAGAAGATTCAACGGTTAAAAGGATTCAGCTTGTCTCTTGTTGATCCTACTATATTTAATGGCAATCAATGGGCGTACAGCTACATATTTGCAAACCGTAAATTTAACGATCAAACAGAGTATGAGCTTAAAGTGTACGATGGGGAGAAGAACATAAGCAGGTATCTCCCTTATAATAAACGAAACGATACTTATTATTTCAAACCGGAGCAAATTTCATTTTTCCCTACCAACGATCCCGGAGCGTTATTATTTACCCGGCCTTATAGTTATGGCATCTATAAATTGACAAATGACAGCACATCCCTGCTGTATACCTTAATATTACCTCTAGAAAATTCCCTGTCAAAATCCTTTTTCGCAAATCCTTTCCGATCTAAAAACGATTTTGATTTGTATCGCGAGCAGAACGGAAATTTTGTATGGAAGATTTATGGTGTTTATCAACTGCAACAATATCTTTTCTTCTCGCTTGATTATAATCGTAGCCCTAGAGACCGGAACTTCCTGTTTGATGAATCTACCAATCGCTTCTATGCAACCGGTAAAATAACGGCTGATAGCACCAACGCTTTTTTGCCGGTTCTATCAACAAGCATTCAATACAGCGATGGTAATTATTTATACACGAGCGCTTCATCTTCTACAATGTTCCAGAACAGAGACTATAACCAGGCAAAGAATCCTCAATACAAACCTGCCGTTAAACAATATTTTGAAAAGGGTACCCGTACAGATAATCCGGTTATCATTCAATTAAAACCCAAAAATAAGATCGGATAATGCGGATACTAATAACTGTGCTGCTTATAGCTTTTTTACCCTCTTTGCTATTGGCTCAAAAAGATTCCACGCGTAGCGGTTCTATTACAGGTATTGTAAAGGACTCGGCTGATGATTATGCGTTGCAATCTGTAACAATAACACTGTATAAGAAATCTGATTCTTCGCTGGTGAATTATCATATAACCGGAGAAGATGGTGCTTTCACCTTTAATGATATACCGTTTTTCACCCCGGTTAATATCAATTTTTCTTTTACAGGATATAACCCGTTTTCTAAAACGATCACTTTAGATTCTGCTAATCGGAGTTTCAATTTTAAAAATGTACTGTTGGCCAAGAGCCAGGGTACCATGGATGAAGTGGTGGTTAAAGCTGTTGTTCCGATCACTATGAACGGAGATACCCTGGAGATCAATCCCGCAGCTTTTAAATTAGATTCTAACGCGGTGGTAGAAGATATGTTGAGAAGAGTGCCGGGTGTTACCATGTGGGGTGATGGAACGATCACCGTTAACGGGCGAAAAGTAAATAATGTATATGTAGACGGTAAGCCCTTCTTCGGCAGTGATCCGGCAATGGCTACGCAAAACCTGCCAAAGAATGCTATAGAGAAAATACAGGTGTATAAAGAAACAGATTATACGAAGGACAATATTGATGATAACCCCGCAGACTCTATGCTGACGATGAATATCAAGTTACGCGAGGATAAAAAATTCGGTTACTTTGGTAAAGCCGGTGCCGGTATTGGTACCGATGATCGGTATGAAGGGGATGCGTCGGGACTCGCTTATAATAAACGGATAAGGGGCGGAATAGCCGCCAGTATGAATAATATTAATAAATCGGCGGGTTTGCAGGAGATGTTTCAACAAAGCACTTACCGGAACTATAATCCTAATAACAGGTACGTAGCGAACTTTGGTAGTAATGGTATTAACCGGGTGCTGTTTTTGGGTGGTAATGTGCAATACGATTTTTCTCAAACCAATAACAGCCGTTTTAATAACCAGCTCAGAGCTAATTATGATTTTAGAAATACGCGGAATTTTACAAGTTCAACTACTGACTCTAGGATTACAGTGCCTAATAGAGTCTATTTACAGGATGCACTGCAGGAAAGTAATTCAGATAATAATTCGCATAACGCGGGACTTAGTTATAACAAACGAGATCAGGATAAAGATTTTTCTGTAAATCTGAATTTTAGCTCTTCTGATGGTGAAAGAAATTCCAGTGGTTTAACTGAACGTTTTACAGAAGATGGAAATCCCGTGAGCCGAAGTAAGAGCACCACTTCTTCAATGAACTCCAGCAACGGTCTTAATTTCTCTACTTCATTCAGAAACAAAGATGATGATGATCGCAACCTGAAAAGCTTTGGCCTCAATTATAATTTAAGCCTGAATGATTCAAAAAGTGAAAGTAAAAACCTGACCGATTTTATTTCTTACGAACGACCTAGTGAGAACAGGTATTATAACCGGAAGAACAATAACGAAGGCTCAAGCTTTAATACCAATCTCGGGATGAATTACAATGCGTTAAAGCGTCTGCTGTTTGGTAATTTTAGTTTATGGAACATCAATATGGTTTTAAATAATAACGTTTCATTTTCGCGCTCAGAATCTAATACGCTTGTAAGTGACTATGATTCCTTGACAGCAAATTATATAATTAATGATTCCCTAACCAACGATAACCGTGTTACAAGGATCGAGGACAGACCCTCTCTAAGGCTTTCCAAGAATTTTACGAGACGGTTATCAGATCGATTTAACCGGTATATTAATGTATCGGCTAATGTTCAAGGACAATTTTTAACAGAAAGAAATGAGTCTAATTTCGATTACCGCAATATTGATCGCTCTTTTAACTTCTTCACACCTTCAGCATCAGTTGGTTATAATTACCAGCGCTTTAATAAATATACTATTGAAGCAAATTTAAACGGGTCTTCAAATCCTTCAATTCCCACTGTTGATCAATTACGGCCTATCGTTGATACTAGTACTAACGTATATAATATCAATTTAGGTAATGCCAACCTAAAGCCATATATAACCAATGGTCTTACCTTCAATTTAAATTACCGCCGGGAACAACCTGCACGTAAAGCAGATCTGAGTTTTGAGCTAAATGGTGCTGCCAGCCAGGTTAACCGGGGCATAGTAGATAGTAGCTTTTTCGACGACAGTACAAGCCGAAGAACTATTTATTTAATTAATATGGACGGAAGACGTAATTATAGTGCTGGTTTTACCGGAAGAACTTCCTTCAAGTTGAAAAATAATAAGGTGCTTCAGTTTAATTATTCTTTCAACTATAGTAATACCACTTCTCCAAATTATGTAGATGGTTTATACAATATTGCTAAGGCCAATAATCTTACCTACAATATTGGAGTGTTTTATACGCTGGGAGATATTGGAAATATTCAGGCCTCACAGGCAATTAATACTAATAGCAGCCGGCAAAGCCGTCAGGATATAGCTTCATTACACACCGTTAATTATATTACCCAGGGGAACCTGAACCTGTCTCCTATACGGGATCTGACAATCAGCAGTACTATTAATTATGTTACCAACAATACAACTAATCAGTCCTCTACTTTATGGAATGCCTTTGCTACTTACCGGTTCTTAAAAACCAAGCAGGCAGAAGTAAAGTTATCTGCGATGGATATATTGAAGAAAAACCAGAACATTGCAACTACTTCAAGCTTAACTAATGTAAGCACTACGGTATCTAACGGATTGCAGCAGTTCTTTATGGTTACGCTTTCTTATTATCCACGAAAATTCGGCGGTGGAGGCAGAAGAGGCGGAGGCGGCCGTGGAGAGGGGGGTGAAGGAGGTGGTGGAGAACGCCGTAATTTTGAGAGGAGAGGATCCGGAGGTGGTGGCTTTGGCGGCGGAGGAGGAGGAGGTATGCGGGGTCGTAACTAATCTTCTTTATTCTTCATAGTGTAATAGCCAAGTGTATATACACCTGGCTATTGCTTTTTAGTGTTTTTTACTACATTTTAAATTTTTTTTAGTGTTTTAAGCTATAGATTGCAATACAACCCAAATTTTTGACTTTTGTCGTAACTTTGCATCCCGCAGGCGGATTTGTTTATTGTTCACCCTGCGTAAAAAAATGAACTAATAAACGTAAGACCACTCTTCAGGTTCCCACGTTTATAATTAGTTCAATAAAACAAGGCAAAATTTAAATTGTTACGAATGAGTACAATAAGAAATTTATTGAATGAAAAAATATTAGTGCTGGATGGTGCTATGGGTACCATGATACAACGCTATAAGCTTACCGAAGAAGATTACAGAGGCGATCGATTTAAAGACTGGCACACAGATGTGAGAGGTAATAATGATCTGCTGAGTATCACCCGGCCCGATGTGATCAAAGCGATTCATAAAGAATATCTGCTGGCAGGGTCTGATATTATTGAAACCAACACGTTTAGCAGTACATCTATCGCCCAGGCTGATTATGATATGCAGGCATTGGCACATGAGCTAAACGTAGCTTCTGTGCAATGTGCGAAGGATGCGATCCTTGAGTATCAAAAAGAAACAGGAGATCAGGCGCCAAAATTCGTTGCGGGCGCTATCGGCCCATTGAATAAAACATTGAGTCTTTCTCCCGATGTAAATAATCCTGGTTATCGTGCGGTTACCTTTGATGAGGTAGTGGTGGCTTATACCGAACAGATTCATGCGTTAATTGAGGCAGGTGCAGATATCCTTCTAATTGAAACCATCTTCGATACCCTGAACGCGAAAGCGGCTATTTTTTCAGCCAAAAAATATTTCAGGGAGCATCCGGGTTCCGAATGTGAGATCATGATCAGCGGTACTATTACGGATGCTTCGGGGCGTACCCTGAGCGGACAAACATTAGAAGCTTTCTATATTTCGGTGGCGCATGCCAATCCATTAAGTATTGGACTTAATTGTGCTTTGGGCGCCCGGGAAATGAGGGCGCACGTAGAAGAGTTATCACAAATTGCCGGTTGTTATGTATCTGCTTATCCCAATGCAGGACTACCCAATGCAATGGGTGAGTATGATGAGCTACCTACACAAACGGCAGCTTTTCTTGACGATTGGGCTAACCAGGGCTTTGTAAATATTGTAGGAGGCTGCTGTGGCACTACACCTGATCATATCCGTGAAATTGCGAAGGCGGTAAAAACAATACAGCCGAGGGTATTACCTGTGGTGGAAGAAGCTTAGCCACAAAGACACTTAAGACAGAAAGATGCTCGAAGAAGAAAGGAATCATATTGAGTTTTTAGGTAAACAAGTTGTCGATATTGCTTATCATATACACAAAGCACTGGGACCTGGTTTATTGGAAAAGGTTTATGAATCTTGTTTCTGTTACGAATTAACTAAACGTCAAATATCTTTTATAAAGCAAAAAAGAGTACCCGTTGTTTATGATGGTATTGAGTTTGAAGATGGATTGAGACTTGATATTTTGGTTGCAGATGCGATAATCATTGAATTGAAGGCTCAGGAAAATTATCATCCTGTATGGGAGGCTCAGTTACTTAGTTATTTGCGGCTATCAAACAAACATTTGGGATACATTATTAATTTCACAGTTCCACTTATTAAAGACGGTATCAAACGAATGGTGTTATAGCCTTTGTGTTTTTTTGCGTCTTTATGTCTTGGTGGCAAAGAATAAAATTATGAGTTTAACTATCAAACCATATCTCCGTCTTTCGGGCTTAGAACCATTAATTGTACGCCCTGAAACTAATTTTATCAATATCGGGGAAAGAACCAACGTAACGGGTTCTAAAAAATTTGCACGCCTGATTCGTGAAAATAAATACGAAGAAGCACTGAGTGTGGCACGCCAACAGGTAGAGAACGGGGCCCAGGTTATTGACATCAATATGGATGATGCGTTGTTAGATGGCGTGCAGGCTATGACAACCTTTGTCAACCTCCTGCAAAGTGAGCCGGATATATGCAAAGTACCTTTGATGATCGACTCTTCGAAATTTGAAATTATTGAAGCCGGTTTGAAGTGCGTACAGGGAAAATGTATTGTAAACTCTATTTCTTTAAAAGAAGGGGAGCAAAAGTTTATTGAACAGGCGATCACCTGTCAAAACTACGGCGCCGCAGTTATTGTAATGGCCTTCGACGAAAAAGGACAGGCAGATACAGAAGATCGTAAAGTTGAGATTTGTCATCGTGCTTATAAGATACTTACAGAGCAACTCGGCTTTAAAGGGCAGGACATTATTTTCGATCCGAACATATTTGCAGTGGCTACTGGTTTGGAGGAGCATAATAATTATGGGGTGGACTTTATTGAAGCTACCCGTCGTATTAAACAACTCATGCCGTTAACCGGGGTAAGTGGTGGGGTTAGTAACCTGTCATTCTCTTTCAGAGGGAATGAGCCGGTACGTGAGGCGATGCACTCTGTTTTTTTATACTATGCCATTCAGGCTGGCATGAACATGGGTATCGTAAATGCGGGGCAGTTAGTCGTGTATGATGAAATAGAGCCACAGCTAAGACAGCTTTGCGAGGATGTTATTCTTAATCGAAATAATGATAACAATGAAGCTACCGAGAAACTAATCACTTTTGCAGAAACAGTTAAATCTGAAGGAAAAGTAGAGAAGAAAAACGATGCCTGGCGGGATAATACCGTTGAGGAACGCCTGAAACATGCATTGGTAAATGGTATTACGGATTATATCGATACAGATACTGAAGAAGCCAGGCAAAAATATCCCCGGCCGTTGGAAGTGATTGAAGGCCCTTTAATGGCGGGTATGGATGTGGTAGGTGACTTGTTTGGTGCAGGTAAGATGTTTTTACCTCAGGTGGTAAAAAGTGCACGTGTGATGAAAAAATCTGTTGCCTGGTTAACACCTTTTATTGAAGAGGAAAAGCTGGCTAATCCATCTGCTCAGGCGGGAGGAGCAGGTAAAGTTTTGTTAGCTACTGTAAAAGGTGATGTGCATGATATCGGTAAAAATATTGTAGGAGTTGTGTTAGGCTGTAATGGGTATGATGTAATCGATTTAGGCGTAATGGTGCCTGCCGATAAAATATTGGATACTGCTGAAAGGGAAGGCGCGCATATTATTGGATTGAGTGGGTTAATTACGCCTTCACTGGATGAGATGGTTCACGTAGCCCATGAAATGAAGCGTCGCAATATGAAGCAGCCCTTATTAATTGGGGGTGCTACTACTTCCCGTATGCATACAGCAGTGAAGATTGCTCCCCAGTATGATAATGGCGTAATGCACATTCTGGATGCTTCCAGAAGTGTAACAGCCGTAAGCACTTTGTTAGGTAAAGACAAGCAGGGATTATTAGATAAAACCAGTGAGGAATATGAAGGCCTGCGTCAGCAATTCGCCAATAAGAACAAGAAAGATTTGATTGCTTATAAAGATGCTGTAGCTGCTAAAGAGCAACTGGACTGGGATAGCTATACGCCCACTCAGCCAGCCATAGATGGCGTTAAAGTCTTTAAAGATTTTGATCTCGGCGAAATAGCAAAATACCTCGATTGGAGCCCGTTCTTTATTGCCTGGGAAATGCCGGGCAGGTACCCACAGGTATTGAGTGACGAGAAGTTTGGAGCAGAAGCTACCAAGCTTTTAGCCGAGGCACAGAAAATGGTAGAACGCATTGTAGCAGAAAAATGGTTTACTGCTGATGGCGTTATTGGCTTCTGGCCGGCCACTAGTAATAATGCAGATACGATAACCATCGAAGCTAACGGAGCAGAAGTAAAACTGGAGTCATTACGTCAGCAGTCGAAGAAGGCAGCTGGACACTTCAACTTCTCATTAGCCGATTTCGTGATGCCCAAAGAGAAAGGACAGGATTATATGGGCGCTTTTGCAGTCACTATTCATGGCGCGAAGCAGCATATTGACCGTTTCGCCGCTGAGTTTGATGATTATAATAAGATCATGGTCCAGGTGTTAGCCGACAGGTTTGTAGAAGCTTTTGCTGAATGTCTTCACGAGAGATCGAGGAAGGAGTATTGGGGCTATGCCAAAGAAGAGAACCTGACCAATAAAGACCTGATATGGGAAGAATATGATGGTATAAGGCCTGCCCCAGGATATCCTGCCTGTCCTGATCATACAGAAAAATATAAGCTGTTTGATTTGTTGAAAGTAACAGATAATATAGGCATTACCTTAACCGAAAGCCTGGCAATGGACCCTCCCGCATCGGTATGCGGATGGTATTTTGCCCATCCTAAAAGCCATTATTTTGGTTTGGGTAAGATAGGTCGGGATCAGCTGGAAGATTACGCCAAAAGAAAGGGCATGAGTATAGAAGATGCGGAAAGATGGTTAAGCCCGGTGTTGGAATAATTTTATTACTAAAAATAAGTAAAACTATGTTACGCAAGCTCCCTTTACTGTTGTTATTGTGCGGTATAGCCTTTCGTGTTTTTGCGCAGGACTATATTCTTAAAGAGAATATTTCTTACGTATCTAAAACAGAAAAAGATGCTTATAAGAAATCCAGGTGCGTATTAGATATTTATTACCCTAAGGACAAGAAAAGTTTTGCTACTGTAGTATGGTTTCATGGGGGCGGTCTGGAGGGCGGAGAAAAGGGCATCCCGCAGGAATTAAAAAACAAGGGTATTGCTGTAATTGCGGCTAATTATCGTTTAAGTCCAAAGGCGAAGAGTCCCGCTTATATAGATGATGCTGCGGAAGCTGTGGCCTGGGCTTTTAAACATATTGATTCTTTGGGCGGCAGTGCCGATCATATCTATGTTTCGGGACATTCGGCCGGAGGTTACCTGGCTTTAATGGTTGGGTTGGATAAAAAATATCTTTCCCAATTTGGAATAGATGCGAACCGTATTCGGGGACTGTTACCTATAAGCGGACAGACCAACACCCATTACACGATCAGGAAGGAGCGTGGACTGCCGATGGATATACCTATCGTAGATGCGTTGGCGCCATTGAATGTAGTCCGTAAAGACATACCTCCAACATTGTTGATGACCGGAGATAAGAATCTGGAAATGATGGCACGCTACGAAGAGAATGCGCATCTATATTCGGTATTGAAAGGTATAGGCGTTAAAGAGGTAAAGTTATACGAGCTGCAGGGATTTGATCATGGTAATGTGTATGCGCCTGCATGCTACCTGATAGTAGACTGGATTAAGAAACATAGTAAGCTATAGTTGAGTTGTGGCTTATGTTACGTTATCAGTAAATAAAGCACTTACATCCAACTCTTTCACCTCCCAACTACCTTCCTCGATTTCTGCTTCCAGCTCGCCGGTATCCCATCCGCAATAACCAATAAAGATCTTAATGTCTTTTGATGTCAGACTATTATTATTGATCTGTTCGATAGTTTTTTTAAAATCTCCGCCCAGGTAAATATCATCAATAATAGGTGTGCCTCCCGGTATTAAGTCGCTGCGGTGATGAACGAAATAGAGATGTTCCTGGTCAACCGGGCCACCTTCGTATAAAGGAAATGCAGGACTACCGCTGAACTCCACCAAATCATTTAATGTGCGGTTAAAAATCTTATTGATCACAAATCCTAAAGCACCCTGTTCATTGTGTTCTGCTATAAAAACAACAGACGAATCGAAGTTAGGATCATCCATTGAAGAGGTACTGCTCAATATCTTTCCCTGGTAATGGCTCATGGTGAGTATTTTGCTTCAGGCCGCAATAATTGTTCCAGCCTGGTTACTTCTTTTTTTTGTATTTGATGGTGACATCCGAAACACCTGCATTCACCATATCCAGCCGTTTAGCAGCCTTTTTGCTGAGATCAATGATCCGGCCTTGTACAAAAGGTCCCCGGTCATTAATACGCACTTTAACTGTTTTGCCGTTGGCCTTGTTTTTCACTTTTACTTTGGTGCCAAAGGGCAAGGTTTTGTGAGCGGCGGTTAGCTTATTTTGTTTGAATACCGCTCCGCTGGCGGTTTTACGTCCCACAAATTTATCGGCATAAAAAGAAGCTTTTCCTGTCTCAGTTATTTTTCTGCTGCAACTGCTAACAGCAATAATGCATAATAAAAGGGCAGGGAATATTTTATTCATGCGGGAAAAATAATAACGATAATCGAGATGGCAAACTTTGAAATATAATAAAATAACAAGGCTTCATAAAATGAGGTATTGAGCATTGTACCTGAGGTATTTAATGTAATCTGAGTGGCTGTATAAAAAGTTGTCTGTTAATTTTCCGCTGCTAAAGCAAATTGATAAAAATGCTCAACTCATAAAGGATATCTATTTTTGCAATACTAAACCCACTGATATGGAATTTGTTGATATACTTGGCTATGTTGCCGGCCTTTTAACGACGCTTACGTTTTTACCCCAGGTAATAAAGACCGTAAAAGAAAAGTCTGCAAAAGATGTATCGCTGAATATGTTTTTAATAGCTGCAGCCAACCAGGTTTTGTGGGTAATTTACGGAGTGCTTAAAAAAGACCTGGTTATTATTATGACCAATGTATTGATATTAGTATTGTCGCTGACGATGATCTTCCTGAAACTTAAGTTTGGCAGAACCACAGCAAGTTCGTCGGGTACTTTGTAGAACTTTTGATGGGACTATTGTGCAGCTAATGTTTTCTTTAGACGATGCTACTGCTATGTGACGATGTGTTTCAAAGTAAGCTGCAACGAAGTCTCTTAAAAATTAAAGCGAAGGCTTCCAAACACACCAAAGTTTTTGATAGAAGATGTGGGCTGCTCTCCTGGCAGTACACGCCATATAAAATCAACCCTCAATACTCTCAGAATATTGTCGACCCCTGTTCCCAGTTCCAGGTAGGTCTTCCCGTCTAATGACAAGAAGCTATGGCCTGGTTGAAAATTAAGTGCCTTATTAGCATCGGATAGTGATCCCCATAATGCTTTAATGGTGTAGAACTGCCTGAATTTTGATTTAGGGATCAGCTTAAAAATACCGTTACCAATATTATGCTCATAGTTGATACCTGCAAACTGGTCATGAACATATTGATAACGGATCATGGTATTGAATGCATATTTGTTGTAGTAATACATTTCGTTGCCGGGTGCCACATCTAAAAACATATAAGGAGCAGTACCAAACGTTTTTCCTGCATATAGCTGGTAGTTGATAATACCGAATGGCGGTGTTTTGATATAATCTGAAACGGAGGCTAATATCTTTGAATAATTGTACCTGCTATTTAAAACGCCTGATATGCCTTTGGTATAAGTAGCTTCCACAATAGGATAGGGGCTGCCCAGGCTCGCCCGGTAGAAGGTGGACTCCAGGAATTTTTCCAGGAAAGCAAAACGAAGGCGTACAGAAAGCTCGGTAGTCGTTAAGCGTTTCAAGCCTTCACCAAATGCATCAGCTGGCAAAAGATTGGCCAGGGGTGTATAGGTTTTGTTGGCAGCAGTCGCTTTTACCGAAAAGCCGTTAGGCAGTTCGTTGAAAAATTCAAAGCTACCCTCCGCCAGGTTCATAAACTTCATGGGAACGCCAGGTTTACGCACCGCGAAGGAAAATATATTATCCGATGAAATCTCGCCATAGTAACGCTGCCCAAAGTCAAGATCATTTTTATAGGTTAAAGCCCAGTACTGGCGCGGATCTTTTTTAGGCAGGAAAAAAAGCTCACCCATACCTTTTAACTTTTTATCGCTAAAGCCATAAGCCAGGTAGGTATGGTACATGAATTTTTTATTAAAATGCTTATTGCTGGCCACATCAAACCGCATCCTGAATCCTTCCCATGCGTTACCCGAAAACCAGTTGTAAGCAGATCCCAATCTTACATTACCTACATCAAAATACCCGGTACCCATAAACTCCAGTTGCCTGGTTAGCTTTTGATATACCGGGGCATTCATAATGGTGTCGATCATCTTCACAATATTCTTTTCGGTAGTGCTGAGCTCCTCGTGTCGGGCGGATTCCCAGTAAGTGTTGTCTTTTTGCTGGGCGCCGGGAACGGTGACAATTTCTTCCAGTTCTTTATTCAGCTTTAGCCGGGCAACTACTGAGCTGTCGTTGACCACTATATTGCGATAGGTACTTGTTTTACGGCCAATAATACCAGGTGTTTTGTCACCCACGGGTGCAACATCCACTACCAGTTTTTCCCGGCTTACAAACCAGTTACTATCCGCCAGTCGTGTATACTCCTGTATATAACTAAAGCGCTCCATGAAGTTGACATCAGCAGTTTTGTCTAAAGCTAAATTCATTTTCTGAATAGCAAAGCTGCCAAAATGTACCCAGCAATCGCCTTCAAAAGTATTCATGCCTTTGCGCCGGGGCCTGAACAAAAGGTGATAATACCTTTCCCCCGCAATGTATTGCGTATCGGCTACAGTATACTTATAATAAAAATCACCATTGTCACTAACAGGACTTATAAACTCTTTATTAAAAACATTAATGAAATTATTATACACGTTAATTACCTGGTCCATTCCCCCCAGGAACTTCACCATGCTTTCGTTTTTGATGCCATTCGTATTAGCGCCAATAATTTCTTCCCTACGCTTCATCGGTTTTTTCTGGTAATAATAATTACTGATCGCTTCCGTGAGATAGGTGGGTAATATTTTGATGCCTTCTGAAGTATCTATATTTTGATTGATGAGGTCGTTGATAGGCCGTAGGGGTTTAAATCTCGTGATTCTTTGCAGACTTTTAAAATTCTTAAGGTCTATCTCCAGTTTATTATATAGCTCGTAAGAAAAATTGTCAAATTTGTACCGGTTGTTCTGTGGTTTATGCTCTACCACTTTTTTCCAGAGCCACAATCCTTTATCGATCTTTGATTTTACGATTACCACATCATCGGTTGTGCCACGCTCCATGGGAATAGTAATATCTAAATCACTTTTAGCATGATCCATGGTGAGGAAAAATGTCTCATAACCTACATAGCTGACGATTAGTGTATCGGAGGGCCAGTCACTGATGGAAAATGCAAACCTTCCGGCAGAGTCGGTTATGGCGCCCATTGAAGTGCCTTTAAAAATAACCGACGCAAATGCGATAGCTTCGTCACTATGGGCATCTTTCACTAACCCCTTTAGTGTTTTCTGTGAAAAAGAAACGGTACAGCTAGTCAGTCCGATAACCAGGATTAAAAACTTTAGGGTAAGATTCATCGACCGCAAATTTACGATTGTTTTAAATTGTAAATATGTAGTCGTCTTAGTTGCATCAATTACTTTTGCGTCAAATCAAAAAATTTAACAAAAAATGTTATCTGTACATAAATTTACTTTTAACCCCATACAGGAAAATACCTATGTGCTTTACGCCGAAAATGGGGACTGCTGTGTTATCGACCCCGGCTGTTATTTTGAGGAGGAGCGGAATGAATTGATGCGCTTTATACAGTCCAAAAATCTAAAACCGGTATACCTGCTCAATACGCATTGTCATTTGGACCATGTTTTTGGAAACAAATTCGTTAGTGAGACCTGGCAGTTGCCTTTGTACCTGAACGAAACTGAAAAAATGGTTTTGAGTTTCGCGCCTAAATCGGCAGACATATATGGCCTACCTTTTGAAAACTATGATGGAGAAATGAAATGGCTTCTTCCAGGCGATATTATCAGTATCGGCGACAATGAGCTCAAAGTTTTATTTACACCCGGGCATTCACCAGGCAGTGTCAGTTTCTATAATGAGAAAGATGGTTATGTGATCAGTGGTGATGTATTGTTCAGCGGAAGCATCGGACGTACTGATTTACCCGGCGGAGACTATGATGAGCTGGAGCGCTCTATAAAAACAGAGCTGTATACTTTGCCAGACGCTACAAAAGTTTACTCAGGTCATGGCGGCGGCACCAGCATTGGCTATGAGAAGCGCAATAATCCTTTCGTAAGAGAAGATTAACAGGGTGCCGGGCTGTCGCAAAATACCTTGTATTAGTCGCTAATGTCCATCATTTCAAATAGATAGGCGATGTATGTTTGTGTAACAAAACAAAATCATTATGGAAACAAAATCAAATGTAATCACTGTTTCAGCATTAGTAAACGCACCTGTGGAGAAAGTATGGAAGTTGTGGACCACTCCATCCGATATCCAACAATGGAACGCCGCTTCACCCGATTGGCACTCTCCCAAAGCGGAACATGATCTAAAACCCGGAGGTCAATTCTCTTATAGGATGGAAGCCAAAGATGGCAGCTTCGGTTTTGATTTCGGCGGTACATTCGATGTAGTTACCGAAGCGCAGTACCTCGAATATACATTAGGCGATGGGCGGAAAGTAAAAGTTCATTTTACTGAAGCGGATGGTGGAACAAAAATCGATGAGCATTTTGAGGCCGAGTCTCAAAATCCCGAAGAAATGCAGCAGGCGGGTTGGCAAGCCATTCTCAATAATTTTAAAGCCTATGCCGAGAAAAACTGATGAATCGTTCTGATCGTGAATTTAAACAGTATGGCCTCGTCAAAAACATTAAGAACCTGTCCTAACGGGCACCAGTACTATAAAAGTAGTGACTGCCCGGTTTGTCCTGAATGTGAAAAGCAAAACAAACCGGGTGGTTTCTTTTCCGCCCTCAGCGCCCCGGCCCGCAGGGCCCTGGAGGCAGCGGGCATTACCACCTTGCAACAACTAGCCACTTATTCTGAAAAAGAAATTTTAAAATTGCATGGCATGGGCAAAGCTTCCTTACCTAGGCTGAAGGAAGCGCTCAAGCACGAAGGTTTTAGTTTTAAGCTATCCTGATTCTTTTCCTCCTGGCATTTATTTTTTGTAAATGGGCTTTTATCCAACGGGCTTATTCTTGCCAAATAGCCTTAATTCGTGTCCTCAAGAATTATAGCCATATATGAAAAATATTTAATTTTTATTGTAACTTAGTGCTGACTATAACCTACGACATAACCTAAAACATCGGGTATAGGCTAACTATGTTTATAAAGCACAATCCTATAATAAGGCTTTTGCTACCAATGCTTGCCGGCATCATGCTTCAATGGTACCTGCAGATCTCTTTGACTATAAGTATCATAGCTTTTGTCGTTTCATTGTTAGTTTTTTTTATGATGGGGGCTCTACGCAATTTTCAAAGCTGGCAATGGGCGCCCTGGCGGGGATGGGTATTAATGATAGCGCTTGTATCCTGCGGTATGATCCTTGCCTGGTTAAAGGATACGCGCAATCACCGGGATTGGTTGGGTAAACAGTACCAACCCGGAGATCTTGTCGTGGTGACGATCGATGAACCGCTGGTTGCCAAAGAAAGATCCTACAAGGCTACAGCATCTGTCATGTATGTTTTTAAAGAGGGGAAGAAAATAAATGCTTCGGGCAGTATTATTATCTATCTAAAGAAGGATAGTCTCAATTATACTTTGCGCGCCGGCGACAGAATTCTTTTTAACCGCGATCTCCAGGAAATACGTAATGCGGGTAACCCGGGCGGCTTCGATTATAAGCGCTATGCGTTGTTTAATGGCATTACGCACCAGGTATATTTAATGCATAAAGATTATCATCAGCTGCCGAGCAATTATCTGCCATGGTATAAAAGCTGGCTGCTGCAATCGAGAAACTACGCGCTGAATGCCGTTAAAACGCATATTAAAGGGGCCAAAGAGCAAGGACTGGCGGAAGCTATGTTGATCGGCTATAAAGATGACCTGGATAAAAGCCTCTTACAGTCGTACACCAATACTGGTGTGGTGCATGTAATAGCCGTATCGGGCATGCACCTGGCTTTATTATACTGGTTGTTGAATTTGTTGTTTGCGCCACTTCTTCGGAAGAAAAAGACCCAATGGCTGCACGCCGTGCTGGTGCTCAGCTTGCTTTGGTTTTTTTCGTTCATAACCGGCGGAGCTGCTTCTATTGTACGGGCTGCCGTGATGTTTACTTTTATTACAGTGGGGACGCAGATCAATCGCAACGCCTCTATTTACAATATACTGGCCGCATCTGCTTTTTGCCAGTTGTGTTATAATCCTTATTGGTTGTGGGATGTAGGATTTCAATTGTCTTATGCAGCGGTGCTAAGCATCGTTGTGTTTTATAAACCTATCTATAACTTACTATTCATTAAGAATAAAATACTCGATGCGATATGGCAGCTGGCGGCGGTAAGTATCGCAGCACAGATATTGACCACGCCCATTGCGCTGTATTATTTTCATCAATTTCCTGTGTATTTCTTATTGAGCAACCTGGTGGTGGTGCCGGTGTCTACTATTGTTTTAGTCGCCACACTGGTGTTGGTGCTTTTGTCTCCCATAAAAATCATTGCAGCTTTTATAGGACACCTGTTAAATGGGTTGATCTGGTGGTTGAATACATTTATTGAGCGCATGGAAGATTTTCCTTTAGCGGTCTGGTCGGGCATCAATATCAGCCTGTCTCAATCTTTGCTATTGTTTGTTTTTATTGCCGGTATGGGATTTTGGTTGATGTCGCAACGAAAATCTGGTTTCTGGTGGGCTATGTCCAGTTTGAGCGTTTTCCTGCTGATAAGAGCAACTTCTTTTTATAATGCTGGCAAACAGCAAAAGCTAATTGTATATAATGCCAACCGGTATGCTGCTATGGATGTTATTAATGGGAGAAATTATTCTTATTATGGAGATGCCGAAGCTTTGGCGAATACATCGGTGATGAATTACGTGCTGAATCCTTCGCGCATTTTGCACCGGATAACTGCAGGGCGTGACCCAAAATGGGAACAGCCGTCAGGCAATGCGCTCATCTTTCATGATCAGAAGGTGATACGCATTAATCAGTCCCTACAAAAATCCGTTGAAACGGCTTCTTTATCCGCAGACCTGGTGATTCTATCGGGTAACCCACGGTTGTATATATCCGACCTGGTAAAAATGGTCCAACCGTCACAAATCGTAATTGACGGCTCTGTTCCGGCCTGGAAAGCCCGTTATTGGGTGCGGGACTGCGACTCCCTGCAAATTGCCTGTCATAATGTGGCTACAGAAGGCGCTTTTGTAATGAGCCTGTATTAGCGATGCAGAAGATTTAAGTTTATGTATGAGATTCATCATAACTTTTTACTGTTATTATAACAGTAAATTTTGTGATCTCAGCTATATGAATAAATACAAAAAGCTGAAATTGGTGGACGCCATTATTTTTTGATTATCAATTTATTATTGCAGTTAAGTAGGCTGAAATCGGTACAAGTGAATTTAATGATAACTGTAACTTTCTCTACTGTCTTTTTTACAGTACATTTGCGCACTCATTCAGATCAATTTAAATGAAAAAACTGGGACTGGTGGGCGGCATTAGCTGGGTCTCCACAACTGATTATTACCGTTATATCAACGAAGGCATCAATGCAAAATTGGGTGGTCTTAATTACGCGGAGTGCATCATCTATTCTGTTAATTTCCAGGAAATCCATAATAATAACCTGGCTGATAATTGGGAGGCTACCTTCTCCATTTTAAAGAATGCCTGCGAAAGTTTGCAAAAAGCAGGTGCTGAAGCCATTCTGCTCGGCGCCAATACCATGCATTTACTGGCGGACAGGGTAGCGGAGGTTATTAATGTCCCCCTGATCCACGTGGCTGTGGCAACTGCTGAAGCCATCCGGCAAAAAGATCTAAAAAAAGTGGCATTGCTGGGAACGAAATTTACCATGGAGCGTGATTTTTTCAAGGATAAACTGGCCCAAAAAGGTATTGAAGCCCTGGTGCCGGATGAGGCAGGCCGGAATTATATTGCCCAAAAGCTGGAAGCCGAGCTGTATAAAGGTATTGTGACTGACGAAACCAGAGCTGGCTTTTTGGATATCATTCATCAATTAATAGCTCAGGGTGCAGAAGGCGTGATACTGGGTTGTACCGAAATCCCGTTATTAATTAAACAGGAGCATTTAGATATTCCTGCATTTGATACCACAAAAATTCATTCAGATGCTGCAGTGGCATTTGCTTTAAGTTAAACAACATCACATCACATAACAATCATGAACAAAAAAATTCAATCAGCCCTCATTTCCGTTTTTTATAAAGACGGCCTGGAACCTATTGTTAGAGAATTAGACCGCCTGGGTATTACTATTTATACCACGGGTGGCACACAAAAATTTATTGAAGACCTGGGTATACCCGTGGTGCCGGTTGAAAACCTGACTACTTATCCTTCTATTTTAGGCGGTCGTGTTAAAACCCTGCATCCATCGGTGTTTGGTGGTATTTTGGGCAGAAGAGACCTGGAGAGTGATGTGCAGGAAATGAAAGAATATAAGATTCCGGAAATCGACCTGGTGATTGTAGATCTGTATCCTTTTGAAGAAACAGTAGCTTCTACCACTGAAGAGAAGGCGATTATTGAAAAAATCGATATTGGTGGTCCATCAATGATACGTGCGGCAGCTAAGAATTTTAAAGATGTACTCGTTGTAGCTGCCAAAAAAGATTATGCGGCTATTACCGAATTATTGAAAACGCAGAATGGCGAAACCTCTATCGAACAGCGTAAAGGCTTTGCTGCAAAAGCATTTGAAACAGTAGGGCATTATGATGTGGCTATTGCTAAATATTTCAATACAACCAATACTGATGTGGAATATTTCTTCCATTCAGAAACGCATCCTAAAATTATGCGTTACGGCGAAAACCCGCACCAGCAGGGCATTTTCTACGGCGATTACGACAAGCTGTTTGAAAAATTAAATGGTAAAGAACTTTCTTATAATAACCTGGTGGATGTGGATGCAGCGGTACAACTGATCGCTGAGTTTCCTAAAACGGATGAGGTTGTTTTTGCCATCATTAAGCATACCAATGTTTGTGGTGTAGGCGGTCGCAGCACTACAGCTGATGCCTGGACTACTGCTTTAGCTGGTGATCCTGAAAGTGCATTTGGTGGTGTATTGGTTACTAATGGTACTATTGATGAAGCTACAGCTAACGCCATCAACGAAATTTTCTTTGAAGTATTGATTGCTCCTGCGTTTGATGAAGCAGCTTTAACCATCCTGAAATCTAAAAAGAACAGGATACTATTACAGCTGAAAGAATTGCCACAGGTAAAAGTGCAGTTTAAGTCTGTATTAAACGGTGTGTTGCAACAAGCCACTGATGAAGGATCTTATACTGAGTGGAAAGAAGAAGGTGGCCGTACTGCAACAGCTGAAGAAAAAGCAGATCTGGAATTTGCGAATATCATCTGCAAGCATTTAAAATCGAATGCCATTGCTTTGGTAAAGAATAAGCAATTAGTAGGTAAGGGCGCCGGGCAAACCAGCCGTGTAGATGCGGTGCGTCATTCATTGGAAAAAGCCAAACAATTTGGTTTTGACCTGAATGGTGCAGTATTAGCAAGTGATGCATTTTTCCCTTTTAATGATAGCGTACAAATAGCGCACAGCGCAGGCATTGCAGCCTTTATCCAGCCCGGAGGTTCTATCCGCGATAAGGACTCTATCGACTATTGTAAAGAGAACAACCTGGCAATGGTTTTGACAGGTATGAGGCATTTTAAGCATTAGCAGTCGAGTCTCCATAGGACTCGACGTTAAATGACGTGATTTGGCCCCGCTGTACTAAACAGCGGGGTTTTTAGTTATTCAGTCGAGTGTAACCTGGGCTCGACTATTCTTATCCTTGTCGGATCTCTAAAGGAGTCGTAACTTTATGCTATGCCAACCAAAAGAAAAATCACCGAACCGGAGGGCGTGTATTTTATCACCTTCACCTGCCTGCACTGGCAACCTTTGATACAAATTGTAGATGGTTACGATCTGGTATATCAGTGGTTCGACTACCTAAAGAGCAAAGGACATTATATTGTAGGGTATGTAATTATGCCCAATCATATACATGTGCTGATAGCTTTTAGAAACACCGGTCAACCGATTAACACTATAGTGGGAAATGGTAAGCGATTTATGGCCTATGGCATTGTAAAGCGTTTAAAAGCAATGAGCGAAGAAACGCTGCTGCATAAACTGAAGTGGGACGTAAACATGTCTGATAGGAAAAGAAATAAATTGCATGAAGTGTGGGAGGATTCTTTTAATTGGAAGGAATGCAGAATCAATGCATTCTTAAGACAAAAGCTCAATTATATTCATGCTAATCCCTGCAAAGGCAAATGGATGTTGGCTGATGCTCCGGTTAACTATATACATTGTTCCGCAGGGTATTATCTCACAGGTAAACAAGGCTGTTACGAAGTGTTGCATTATTTAGAGTTAGCAGATGTCGACCTCACACGTTAACACCGGGTACATCTCGTTCTGCGCCGAGTCCACGCCTTCACACACTTTCCTGCTGTGAGACTCGGCTAGCGACTCTGATCTCTTCGAGTCAACAGGCGAGTCTCTGCGCCAGCGGACTCGCCGTCCTCGATGTGAGTCTCTTTAGGAATCACCGCTCAACTCCTTCACCATCCATATATCACAAGACGTATGCCCCGACTCTCCCAAAGGGTGGTCCAGCAGCCGGTAGCCCTGCTTTTCATAAATACGAACTGCATGGCTAAACTTAGGCTGGCTTTCCAGGTACAAATGTGTATAGCCCATGTCTATGGCCGATTGCGTGCATTGCTCCATTAAAGCACGACCCACACCCAGCCCGCGCGCGGCTTTGCTTAAATAAAACTTGACCAACTCCGCATAGTCAGGCGGAAGTCCCGGCGTTGGATACACGCCACAGCATCCTGCTATAACCCCATTTATCTCAGCTACCCATAATACTGATCGCTCTTTTAAGAATAATGTGAATAGGTCATCGGTTGTGGCATCAGAATAAACGGTGCCTGTTTTGGGAGCGTCAAATTCTTCAAAAGCACTACGTATAATGGTAGCAAGTGTAGCATTATCTGCTGCCTCTATTTTTCTCAGATTCATATAGAAATATAGTTATTGTTACTGCAAATAAACATGTCGTTTGTTTATTAACATTGATCATGAAAATTAACAATTTTTACATGATAGAAATTTTTATTTTTAGCTAAACAAAACATTATGAAACTGCCTGTGATGCTACTTCTCCTACTGCATTTTACGTTATATCTTTTTGCTCAACCTAAAATAGACGAGAGCATTGTGCCTTTAAACATCGCTGATAATAAGGCCACTATATTAAAGCTTCAGCCGCTGATCGAAGAAATGGGAAAACATAAAATTGTAGGATTGGGAGAGGGAACGCATGGTACAAAGGAGTTTAATGATATCCGGATCAGTTTAATTAAAGAATTCGTTGAGAAGAAAGGTTTCAGGATCATTTGTTTTGAGAATGCATTTGGCGATACTTACTATTTAAACCAGTGGGTCAATTCTGAAAAACCTGTAAAAGAAGGGATGAAGATGAGCTTGAATTCATTATGGCAAACAGCAGAAGTAGAAGCATTTTTTGAATGGATCAGAACTTTTAACCAAACTCATGCTGATAAGATTTCTATTGTTGGGATGGATTTTAATTACCAGGCGAACACCGCGAAAATAATTAACGAGGAAATAAAGAAAACAGGAAATAAGGATTTGATGCTTCTATCAGAAAACCTGATTAAAGATGCCTTATTTTATGACAATGCCTGGAGTAACCAGATGAAAAATGTGGATAGGGCTAATATAAGAGCCAGTGTTCAAAACACGCGCTCCAACCTGAAACAAATAGACAGCCTTATGAAGGTGAATGACGTGCCTGCGTCAGACCTGCTTCAGGCATCAATCAATAACGTAAAGTTCTGGTGTATGGGCGAGGGTGGGCGCGATAAAAATATGGCACGCATGGCTGTTGATTTGGCAAAGAATGATAAAATGATTATTTGGGCACATACCGTTCATCTGGCCTTAAAATCCCCATTCAAAAATAATATGGTGGGTGGTTGCGGAGGTTACATAAAGCAGCTAGAGCCGGCTTATTATTCGTTAGCAACAGGTACTGCAGAGGGAGCTTATGGCGGCACGGCAGACCGGTTTAATACAAAGTCCAACTCAATGCAGAAGTATAAATTACCTGATGTAAAAAAGCCGGGATGGGATGAGTTTTTCTCTGAGCAAAAAAACGAAGCATTCTTCATAAGCTTAGATAAGTTGAAAACTGATACAACAGCCCTTCCGCTTCGCCTTATTGGTTACGGACCGCCCAAGGGTATTTTGTATAGTGATGAAATGAAGATTTCTGATCTGTTTGATGGTTATATTTTCATAAAACATACCAGGGCTCCGGAGTATATTCAATAAGTTGCGACACCGTAAAAACCGATGAAAGTATAGGATGAAAATTAAATAACGCTGCACTATCTCTTTTCTTCTTACCCCCTTATAATTGAAAAGGGATTAACCGCAGAAAAAGGAGTGCGCAGAGCAAACGCAGAGCGGACATTCGTAAGCACAAAACTTTACTCATAAGCGTAAAATAACCACAGTGCGCCCTTCAATAGGTCTTAACCTATGCAGTAGCGGATGGCATGTTGATCAATTCAGAAGGAATGGTATTGCTATAGAAAACAGGGTATTGCGTAGTGGAACCCCGAAGGGGTGACATTATTCATCAATCGACGAATTTGCAACCGGCGAAGCAAGCTAAAAGCGGTGTTGGTTAGTCGCAACAGGTTTGTACGTGTTTTGCATACCTCCCTACAGGTCTTTTACCTGTCTCATCGTATAAAATATATATTCGGCGCGGTCTTTTACTGGCCCCCCAGGGTTATGCAGCCTCATTTTTGAGGTTCCGGACCCAATTATAGGTTTACCAACCCCAACGAAGTGGCCCGCAACCCCGCGCGAGGTATCTACAACCGCGACAGACCTATCAATAATCCCCCTGCATAGGTTCTCCGGCCGCAATAATTCGGTTGATGACTTGTCCAACATATAAAAGTATCCTCCACGGTTAACGCATGCGCAGAGTAAGATCGGCCAGAATAAAAACGGCCCTGGGCACGGCTTTCAGGCAGTTAGGTGTTGAATAGCCCGCTATGTTAGTTACAGGTTAACAACATTTAAACAAAAGCGTTCAAACCCTTTTCCACAGGGCTTTTCAGGGCAATGATTCTCCTATAAAGCACTTGTATAAGTAGCACTGTGTCAATGACTAATTATATTTTGCCGGTACCCATAATTTATAAAAAACAGGTTATCAACCGTTCAAAAAATCCAACCAAAGTTTCGCACATCGTGTGAATAACAACTTTACTATTTCTGTTTTTTATTGAATTAATTTGTACTCGGTTTTGCGGATTGTAGTTAACAATTGCTTAACCGGTAGTGTTAAGATGTGTGAGGCGGATGTAAGCCAGGCCATTAACAACGGAAAGTTAAAATCCAAATTATATTTTAAAGAAGAAAAGGCAGAAATGCTTGATAGTCAGTTACTTAACCGGTAATGCTAAAGGCCCTTTGTCTCTCTTCTATTTTATAGAACCTTATTTTAAAAATTTTTGATCATGGGATTGTTCGACAAACGCGTAAACTATAAGCCCTTTGAATACCCCGAGGTATTGCAGTTTACCAGCGCTATCAATAAATCGTTCTGGGTGCACTCCGAAGTGGATTTCACCGCAGATACACAGGATTTCCACAGCCATCTTACGCCTGCTGAGCGTAACGCCGTAAAGCGCGCTTTACTGGCGATCGCTCAAATTGAAGTGGCCGTAAAATCTTTTTGGGGCAACCTGTACAATCACCTGCCTAAACCTGAGCTGAATGGCCTGGGGAGCACCTTTGCTGAGTGCGAGTTTCGTCATAGCGAAGCTTACTCCAGACTGGTGGAAGTGCTGGGTTACAATGATGAGTTCGAAACATTGATAGAAGTACCGGTAATTAAAGAACGTATCGAATATTTATCGAATGTTTTAAAAAATACCAAGTCGAACGACAAGCAGGAGTATAGTATTGCGCTGATTTTGTTCACAATCTTAATTGAAAACGTATCCTTATTCAGCCAGTTTGCGATTATTCTGTCTTTTACCCGCTTTAAAGGCTGGATGAAGAACGTAAGCAATATTATTGCCTGGACATCGGTTGACGAGCAGATACATGCCAATGCCGGTATCTACCTGATCAATAAAATAAAAGAAGAATATCCTGAAGTGCTGAACGAAGCAACGCTTTCGCGCATTACCGATATGGTAAAAGAGTCGATTGCTATTGAAGAGCAGATACTGGACTGGATATTTGAAGAGGGGGATGTAGATATTCTGAACAAAAAAGACCTGAGCAATTTTATCAAGTTCCGTGTAGATGAAAGCCTGAATAAAATTGGCCTGCCATCGCAATACTTTATCAGCGCCGAGCAATACCGCCCCATGCGCTGGTTTGAAGAAGAAGTGTTTGCCAACAGCCTGGACGATTTTTTTGCAAAGCGCCCGGTTGATTATACCAAGCACGATAAGAGTATTACGGCGGATGATCTTTTTTAGTTGATAGATGACAGTGTACAGATGACAGCAGTCAACTAACAACTGTCAACCGTAAACTTAACTACGCCCTCTAAACAATAAATACTAAAACCTGTTAAAACCTATAGCAAAATGGAAGTAATGGACCCAATGATACAAAAAACGCCCATCACAGAGAAAATGTGGTGGAGAAACGAAGAAAGTGAGCAAATACTCAACCGCGGTTACCTGTTGAAGGGTGAAACCGTAGAAGGCGCTATTGAGCGTGTGTGTGCAGCAGCAGCGCAACGCCTGTATAAGCCGGAATTGAAAGAAGCGTTTATGGAAATGGTAGAGCGTGGCTGGATGAGCCTGAGCTCGCCTATCTGGGCCAATATGGGTACTGAAAGAGGGTTGCCTATTTCTTGTTTTAACGTACATGTACCCGATCATATCGAGGGCATTACACATAAGCTGGGTGAAGTGATCATGCAGACTAAAATAGGCGGTGGTACATCAGCTTATTTTGGAGATCTGCGTGGCCGTGGTAGCTCGGTTACCGATAACGGTAAAAGTAGCGGTGCGGTAAGCTTTATGCGTTTGTTTGATACAGCGATGGATACCATTTCTCAGGGAGGTGTGCGCCGCGGTGCTTTTGCAGCTTACCTGGATATTGATCATCCGGATATCGGCGAATTTTTACAGATCAAAAGCATTGGTCACCCCATACAAAACCTGTTTACCGGTGTATGCGTACCCGACTACTGGATGCAGGATATGGTTGATGGCGATAAAGAAAAACGTGAGATCTGGGCTAAGCTGCTCGAAAGCCGCCAGCAGAAAGGATTGCCTTATATCTTCTTTACCGATAACGTAAACCGTAACAAACCTCAGGTATATAAAGATCTGAACTACATGATCAATGCCAGCAATCTTTGCTCGGAGATCATGCTGCCTTCTACCAATGACGAGTCGTTCATTTGCTGCCTGAGCTCTATGAACCTGGAGCTGTATGATGAGTGGAAAGATACCGATGCGGTGCGTTTGGCTATCTTCTTCCTGGATGCGGTTTTACAGGAATTTATTAATAAAACAGAAGGTAATCACTACCTGGCAAGCGCCAACAAATTCGCTAAGCGTCACCGTGCTTTAGGCCTGGGTGTATTGGGCTGGCACTCTTACCTGCAGCGCAATATGATTCCGTTTGAAGGTTTAAGAGCCAAACAGCTGACTTCTAAAATATTTGCTGATATTAAAGAGAAAGCTGATAAAGCTACGATGGACTTGGCAAGAATTTATGGTGAGCCGGAAGTATTAAAAGGCTATGGCCGCCGCAATACCACTACCATGGCTATTGCTCCTACAACTTCTTCTTCTGCTATATTAGGACAAACCTCTCCGGGTATTGAACCATTCAGCAGTAACTATTATAAAGCAGGTTTGGCAAAAGGTAACTTTATGCGCCAGAACAAATACCTGAAACAATTACTGGAGTTTAAAGGCATCGATAATGAAGATACCTGGCGCAATATTATGCTGAACCACGGTAGCGTGCAGCAGGTAGGCGGTTTAACCCCTGAAGAAAAATCGGTATTTAAAACCTTTAAAGAAATAAGCCAGCTGGAGATTGTACAGCAGGCCGCCATTCGCCAGCAGTATGTAGACCAGGCACAGAGCCTGAACCTGAACATACCCAGCAACCTGCCCATTAAAGATGTAAACAAGCTGATGATTGAAGCATGGCAGCTGGGTGTAAAAACCCTGTACTACCAGCGCAGCCAGAGTGTGAGCAAAGAGCTGGTAACAAGTTTGGTTACCTGTGTGAGCTGCGAAGCGTAAAGAAATAAAAAATTGAAAAATAAAACCCGGTTGACCCCCGGGTTTTTTATTTATTTACTGGCCGAGTTCTTATACGCGGGCTATGCGTTGCTGGACTTCGTGTGCGTGTAAAGTGTTTAAGAATTTGATCTTAGCTACCCGGTGCACGCAATTATCTTATTCATTAAACTTCATTTTTGCGAAAGTCAGACTTGATGTTGTTTCTCCAGTGCCCAGTTCTCCGTATTTGTTTGATCCCGCGGCCCAAAATGTACTATCCGTTTTTAATATAATAGTTTGTGAAATTCCGGAGCTTACTTTAACTACCTTATCTGTAATTTTTATTGGGACCAGTTTTCCATTAGTTGTTCCATCGCCAAATTGACCACTTCCGTTATTGCCCATTGCCCAAAGAGAGAGATCTTCTTTAATGTAAAAACTGTGGGTAAAGCCGCACGAAATACCAATAACCTTATCCGTTATTTTTACCGGCAAGAATCTGGTAGTCGTTGTTCCATCGCCAAGTTGGCCACCACCATTATTACCAGCTGCCCAAAGTGTTTTGTCTGTTTTAAGAATGAGTGTGTGTAAATTGCCTCCTGCCATATCAATTACGTTGTTCGTTAGCTGGATAGGAGTTGTGGCCATCCCATTGGGCATTCTGGGGTCGTTATGGCCAGTACCAAATTGTCCACTGGAATTTTCTCCAAATCCCCAAAGGACATGGTCGGGGCTAAGGAATAATGCATGGCGGGCACCGGCCTCTATTTTTGAAACCCCATCCATAAGCTTTCGCACTTTAGGCTCTTGTCCTGCACTTATCATCCAAACGCTTTTATCGCTTTTCAAGAAAACACCGAGTGCTATACCGGTCACATATACCGCCTTTGCACTGACAACATCATCGGCTATTTTTATAAACCCTACACCGGCTTCCAGGCCAGGCCCATTCTTACCCGACATCCACAAAGTGCCGTCGTTTTTTACAACCAACGTATATACAATTCCGGAGGAAACTGCTGACACATTAGTCATTATCTTAATTAAACCATTCTTCACTTCAGGTGCGACGCCTAATCCGAACTCTTCATTTTGATTGCTTCCAGCAGCCCAGAGGGTGTGATCAGATTTTAGTACAAAACTTTTGTAATCGCCGGCAGATAGCTGAAATGTCCTGTAATTTTCTAAATTCACGGGCGCAGAGGACGAATTAGTTTCTTTCTTACAGGCCTGACAAATAATTAGCGAAAGACATAACAGGTTCAACCTAACATAGACTATGCATCTTCTCATTAGCAACTGATTTTTTTGGAAATGTAAAAATAGTTGATATCTCCACTTTTCCAGCTAATCGCCATGAATTACTTCTAGCTTACGAGGCGTCTTTGTTTTGGTATTTTTCAACATCCCCTCCAAAGCCTTTAAAACCTCTTCATTATCCACTTTCAGCACTTCTTCAATTATCAATAGTTTTCTTTTTTCTATGGTGTACATATCCGTATTTAATCTAATCTAATTTACATGTGTTTGGGTAATACTTAAGATCAGGTTCAGCTCATTCAATTCATCTTAATCCCGCAAGGGATGAAATAATTATAACACGGCCTAAGAAAAGCGGTTTAAACCCCGAAGGGGTGATATTATGCTATCAGTCTTAAGAGATTTGTAATAATGTCATCCCTACGGGATTGCAATCGATTAATGATGGTCTTTTATAATCATATCAGCCTTTCAGGCTTCAAAGAAAGTAGTGGCGCTAACTATTTCTCTATAGCTGCAGGAACATTATTGGTAGCTATCTTTCTATAATACAATTAGCCGCACCCACCAACCGCTTCAACTCATTACACAACCCCAACACTTCCGCTGCATCCACTTCCTCCGCTACAGAGCTATTCGACAACACGCCATGCGTGCAGGCATATAATAACTGCTTCCAATGCAATAAAGGCTGTTTAAAAAACTGCGCTATCACCAGCAACTGGTTTTGATATTCTTTAGCCGATAATAATACAGGCAACTCCTTTACGGATAGGTTAGCAACGGCGCGTTTTTTAAAAGGATACTTTTGAGGCTTTATATAAATGAGATAAGCCGCTTCCAGCAGCAGCTCCAGCTGCTCACTATAAAAGAGGGCATTGGCCGCGCTGCCCTGCTGCCAATGATAGCCGTCTTTTAAAGCAGCGGTACAGAAATCATCAATGGCTTTTAAATGCTCTTGTGGTGTAGCATAACTAAAAAATTCCTGGATCATTGCAAGCGCATCAGCTTTTAAAGGATTGCCTTTACAAAATAGGGTAGCGCGGCTGAGTAAGCCGCAAAGCTGGTATTGGTTTTTCATAGTTATTTATAGCGGTGAGTAAATATGTCCCGGAAATGCAGTAATAATGCGGCCTCCGGCATTGCTGATTACGGTGAGCGCTGCTACGGTATTACCTTGGTTGTCGAAGCCAATAGGCGTAGGTGTGGTTAAGGTGCGTTGCAGGTTCACACTATCCGGCACGGGCGTGGATGGCTGTGTAAAGGCTTCGCGTATATAAGCCACTAACTCGGGTATGCTAGTGGTAAACTTACCCGCGCAGGGATGCCGGCTTATTTTATAGTAATGCCGCTCTATAATATGGGCCAATGCAGCCGGACTTAAATACCAGTTATTACGCAGTAGCTTTTTATGTTGCTTTAATGGCAATTGGTAAAAATGTTGGGTATGCTGTTGTTGCAGCCATTGCTCCGTATCGCTTAGTAAAAACAATACACGCAGCCATTCGGCTTCGTTGAAAGTGGTGGTGGTGTAGTTCATTGCAGGTGTGTTGAAGTAAATAAGATACCCCGCAATAAAAATGCGTGGGTTAGTCCTTATCGTCTCCGAGGGCTACGACACCCTGAACCAGAATAAGAACGCCCACGCAAGAACGTGAGCGATTTACCTTATTTCCCGGTTCGTTTCGAAGGTCGTAGTTTCGGAGAACGAGAATAAAGCAAACACGCTATAAATTACTTATGTGCTTGCAAATTTAGATGATCATTAAGAAGTATCTATAAGAATCATTATCTCTTTATTAAAGTCTAACAAAAGTATTAAAAGTTTACTTAAAGTTAATTAATTAATTTTAAATAGGTCTATTTTTTCTTTTTGATGCTTATTCATGTTTTTTCAGTTAGTTGCCTCTAAATCACTTTCCGCATCTGAAATACAATTGATGGCAAAACAAAAACGACGCTTCAATCGAATAAAAATTGTCCTGATCGAAAAGGAAAAAACCAATATATGGCTGGCTGAAACAATGGGTGTTAGTAAAGCTGCTGTTTCCAAATGGTGCACCAATGATAACCAACCTACGGTTGAAAGTTTATTTAAAATTGCTGAGGTATTGGGTGTTGAAGTGTGCGAGCTGCTGGTAACGGGGAAGAAGTAAAACATTAAGAAGTTAAGGTTCATTAAGGCGTTGTTCTTAATTGCCTTCATACCAGAAACATTCGAGCTGCTGATAATGGAGAAAAATAAATAACCTATATGTACGAAATACAAAAACAAACAAGTACTGGTGCAAGAATCATATTCGGGATAATCATAGTCGCATTTATAAGCTTTATTCTAAGGGTAGCGTTTGGTACTTCAGATACCAGTTTTAATGACGATTTAATACAGGCTGCTAATAAGATCAATGCCCATGTACCTATTATAATTGATAGCACAACAAGATTTGACGGTGTTAATGCGTTGTCGGGCAAAACTTTTCAATATAACTACACGCTTACTACTATAGAAAAAACACAAATTGATACGCAGGCGCTCAAAGATGTGCAAAAGGAAGCGATGCTAAAAGCAGTTGCAAAAAATCCCGACCTTACGGTGTTCAAAAAAAATGATGTAGAATTAAGGGCCCGGTATGTTGATAAGAATGGTGATTATGTGGCTTCAGTGTCTTTGTATCCTAATGAGTATTGATAGGTTGAAATAATGTTAAAGTCAATGATAGAACCACGCATTGAAACAATATCAGAAAAGAAATTAATAGGCAAACGGCTAACTATGAGTTTTGCTCACTATAAAATTGGTGAGCTCTGGCAAAGCTTTGTACCCAGGCATAAAGAAATAGCTAATAACCTGACCGGTGATCTGATATCATTAGTTATTTATGGCCCAAAACATTTTATCGACTTTCAACCAACGAACCAGTTTGAAAGATGGGCAGCGGTTGAAGTGGCAAATTTTGAAAGTGTACCAGCAGGAATGGAGACCTTTATTTTGCAGGGCGGCCTTTACGCAGTTTTTGCCTATAAAGGATTGAATACAGATAATTCTATTTTTCAGTATATTTTTGAAACATGGTTGCCCGGTTCCAACTATACTTTAAGCAACAGGCCACATTTTGAAGTGCTGGGTGATAAATACCAGAATAATGATCCTATGTCAGAAGAAGAAATTTGGATCCCTATAGAATCAAAGCATTAAAACGTAAGATATTCTTCTTAATTGCCTTTATACCTTATAAGATTAAAATATGACGAATGAAACTGCAGATTTTGAAATACATAGTCGGCAAACCTTTATAGAATTTATAGAGCAGCTAAGAAGAGATTTTATTGAAAATCCTGACAGTTGGGAGAACAAAACCCTGCCAGATTTTTTAGAAGCTATAAGCGCTTATGCTGAAGATATACAAGGCTACTATGATAATACACAACAAAACATAAATGCCAACGAGGCGAGCTGGAAATTATTTGCTGATATATTTAAGGGAGCTACTATGTATGAGTGATTATAAAGAAATCAGGCCTCATCAAGCGCTATTCTTAATTACCTTTATCCCTTAATGTTTTAAAAAGAAATTTAATATATCCCTATTTTTGAACTTTAATTGTACCAGAGCTATATTAAGACCTGTGTAAAAAAATAGATATTCAAAACCTTTTATGAAAAAATTATTATTCCTGTTTCTCATGTTGCCCCTTGTTGGCTTAGCCCAGCAAAAGTATTTCACTTATCAGCACAATGGCTTGTATGGTATTACTGATGTGCAAGGCAATGATGTTGTAAAAGCTGCTTACTCAGATTGGGAAAGACACAATTCAATTGATAGTCTTACTATTCTTGAAAATAAGAAGGGTAAAACCCTGGTGTTTCATTTATACAACGGAAGTAAAAAGGAGTATGATGAATTTCAACCCAATCATGTTTATATACAGGACGAGTATTTTGAATTCATCACTAACAATAAGAAAGAATATTTACAGGGCCAGAAGTCTGGATTGCAAATTCCGCTGAAAGAAAAATTTTATGAGTTTAAGAACCTGGGGCCGGACTATATTGTTGCAAAATTTCAAAAATTACCGAAACTTATCAAAGATGCAAGCCCTAAGCCTGCTCCCAAAAAAGATAAAAATGGACTAACTCCTCCGCAAATAGTTAGAGAACCAAAAACGGAATTTCCCAAACGCAGCAATTATTATGTTTTTAAAAACAATAAAAAAATGGTGAAGGTGAAAGAAATTAATTCTGACGAGTATGATTTTCCTTTTAGTATTTATAATAATACTGCCGCAACTGATTACGCTTCGGAGCAACAATATCAATATAAGGAGGATGTAAAGCCCTGGGATCATTTTTATAAAGAGCGCTTTGATTATATAGCAGTGAAAGATGGTAATGCTTTTAACCTGTATGACAAAAACTGGAAGCTGATCACCAATATTAAATCAACCGGGAGTTCTTACGATTATGATGAGCCAATAGCGAAAGCATTAACTGCATTGAGCAAGGATAAGCGTTTCGTTATAGGCACTGCCAATTATGCCGTACCTCCATCCATGGGAGGCCGCGCACCGGATTTTTTAAAGGTGGAAAAGCAAAACGATTTAAACATCGTAAGCGTTTATCAAAACAAGCAGTATTTTTTCTTATTTAAAACACCTGCTGAGGTAAAAGTATCAGGTAATGATATTACTATAAAAAGCGGGGCAGATAGTTCTGGCTGTGTTATCTCAAGATCAGCTCCGGCCTTGCATTTGCCTGCGCAGTACCTAACGCTGTATAAAGTAGACTTTGAAAAATAATATGGTAAGAGGAGTTAAGAATCATTAAGCGTTCTTCTTCTTAATAACCTTAATGCCTTCATGGTTCAAGAAATATAGGCGAAGCAGTGGAGAAAAATTAAACCATTAACAAGTTTAGGATCATTAAGCGTTCTCCCTAATGGTCCTCATCCCTTAATAGTTCAATAGTATAACTAGTAAATTTGCAACACAACTAATTCTTATGAAATTTAATGCTACCCTGGCTGCTTTGTTGATTTCTGTGTTTTGCTGTGGACAAACCGTATTTAAAGTAGATCATTTTTCAAAAGAGTATTACGGTAAAATTTTTATCAGCGATACAAGCGAAGTGTTTAGTAAAGGTTGGGTAGCTATCTATAATGCCCAAACTAATAAACAGCTGATTAAAGTGGATGCTGAAGAGCTGGCACTTTCCTTACACGATGGAAAAGCCAAGGCTAATGTCAAGTCGCTACCATACGGTGAGCAAAGCCTCATTATGTACGAAGATTACAATTTTGATGGTAAAAAAGACTTTGCCATTTGCGATGGACAGAACAGTTGCTATCATGGACCTTCCTTTCGTATTTACCTGGCTACAGGGCAGGGCTTTCGTTTTAATGAGGCTTTTACAAAACTGGCACAGGAAAACTGCGGCATGTTTAGCGTGGATGCCAAAGAAAAGAAAATCTACACCATGACTAAGGACGGCTGTTGCTGGCACCAATCTTCGGAGTATAGCGTAGTAAATAACATACCTAAAGAAATCAGCATAGTTACAGAAGAATATCATGCACCTTTTTATACCAGCACCGTCGAAAAATGGAATGGTAAAAGAATGGTAGCATCGACTGCTAAAAGCATTGATCTGAGTGAGGAGGGGGTGGATGTAATACTATCTTTTAAAGTGCCTCAAAACGGTAAGCAGGTAGTGTTATTTAATTTTAACGACCGTATGTTGTACTATGCGGTTCTTAAAAATAAGGATGAGGTGGAGTTTTCTTATCCGTTGGAAGCCGTGTACCAAAGCCATGACTTTACTTTTGAAAACAAGCCTGGAGATATGGCTGTTGTTTTTAAAAATGCATCGGCAGTGTATCGAATATATGAGCAGGCTGGCAAAACGGGCATCATTACCCAGGTAAGCGGCAAAACCTATCACTGGCAGGGGCATACTAAAACGCAGAAGGGTAGTTTGAAGAAGCTGACAAAGGTGAAGCTGGATAATGTGTATTAGGCTTATTGAAGCGGAATTGAACTGGCCTTACTGTATTCTATACAATAAACCTGCCTAAGCCTTGTAAATTCCTGGCGTCTTCGCGCCATCGCAGTTAAGTAATGCTTAGTAGTTCCCGCAAATCAATCTTGCAAGGGACGCTAGAAATTACGATATTAATAGAGATTGAGCAATTGACAAAGCCTTATCATATTTTTTGACAAATATCAAACTATAACACCTGCAATCCCTATAATTTAGACAGCTAATCGGAGATATTGTTAATCATCTGTTCAATCGTGGTATTAAAACAAGTGTTGTCCTGAATTTTAAACATATTTGTATATGAACAATATAGAAAGGGAAGATGTACATATTGTAAGCCGCCATAGTAACCTGGACAAAAAGAAAGTAGCCGGTCTGTTGGAGGCCCATGTTTACAACAATAAAGAAGCCTGGCAAAAGTTTCTGCAGTTGTTTTTTATAACATTGGGCATTGGGTTTACAGTGGCCGGTATCATTTTCTTTTTTGCCTACAACTGGGCCAGCCTGCACAAGTTTGCCAAAATAGGATTGGTGGAAGCCCTGATCATGGTAACAACGGGTTTAATATTTCTTCCTAAACTCAACGCTAATACAAGGAACATTATACTAACCGGCGCAGCGGCTTTAGTAGGTGTGCTGTTCGCGGTATTTGGGCAGGTGTACCAAACAGGAGCCAATGCTTATGATTTCTTTTTAGCATGGGTGGTGTTTATAACCCTGTGGGCAGTAGTATCAAATTTTGCACCACTATGGTTGCTGTATCTGTTATTGATTAATACCACTGTCATATTATATACCCAGCAAGTGGCGAAAGACTGGGACGAGATTTTTATTTTCACCCTGCTCTTTGTTGTGAATGCCCTGGTGCTATTTGGTTTCATCCTACTGTCGAAGTATAAAAAAGATTTGCATGCACCAGGCTGGTTTTTAAATACCATCGCATTGGCATCGGTTACCTACGCTACCATCGGGATGGTGATAGGCGTTTTTGAAGGAAACGCTGGATCTTTTCCTTTCCTGGTTTTATTCACCATAGTGGCTTTTGCAGTCGGTATACTGTATGGCTTAAAAGCCAGGAAGCTGATTTATCTCTCGATTATTCCACTCAGCATGATCATTATATTATCTGCTTTACTGCTCAAAACCTCAGATTATGGTTCCATGCTCCTGTTTGTTTGTATGTTTATTATTGGCAGTGTAACACTGGTAATAAAGGGGCTCCTTTCATTGCAGCGGCAATGGAACAATGAGGCATCTCAGTTAGGTTTAGCAGATCAACACGAAAACGATAAAAATGAAAACTAAGGAGCATATAGAAGTATTGTTAGCACATATAGCTAACGGCGACGAAAAGGTTCGATATGATGCGGACGCTATTATTGCTACGTATCAAAAGCATGATCACGTCCATCCATCCATTGCGGTGAAAATACTGTCTGTTGTAGGTGGCATACTGGCTAGCCTGGCATTTATCGGGTTTCTTTTTTTGGTAGGCCTGTACGATTCTGAAATGGGCTTATTGTTTTTAGGAATAGCCGCTATTGCCGGATCTGCTGTGTTAAGCAGGAAGGCGGATAAAATAATTATGGACACCCTATGCGTCTCCTTCTTTATTATAGGCTTTGTATTACTGGGGGTAGGTTTGGACAAGATGCAGGTAAATGCGAACATTATTTTTACTGTTTTTATTGGTATCGCCTTTTGCTCCCTGGTATCTGTACAAACCTATATACTGTCCTTTGTGGCTTTATTGATCGTAAACGGAAGCATACTGACACTTATCCTATCTAATCGTCAGTACAACCTGGTTAGCTTGTATGTAGCAGTAATGGCCTTGCTAATGGCCTGGCTCTTCCTTAAAGAAGCAGCCATCATTACCAGCAATAAAGCATTGTCCAGGCTCTATAACCCCTTGAGAACGGGGCTCGTGTTCTCTTTTCTTGCCGGGTTGGTGTTGGTTGGTAAGAATGGGTTGGTGCATGCTTACTTTAGTTATAGCTGGCTGTGTTCTGTTGTTATTATTGCTGCTATTGTTTATGTAGTATTCCAATTATTTGCAATACTGAATGTAACTAAGATGCGACACAAAATTTTGATCAGCGTTTTTACCGTTTTGGTATTATTGCCTACATTGTCTTCACCTGCCATATCAGGCGCTATCTTAATTATTCTGCTAAGCTTTTTAATCAATGATAAAACAGGTTTTGTGTTGGGTGTTTTGGCCTTTATCTATTTTATCTCACAATATTATTATGATCTTAATATAACCCTGCTCACTAAATCGATATTACTATTTTCGTCGGGTATTCTTTTTATTGTTATTTACCTGTTCACGCACATAAAATTAGGCACCAATGAAAAAAATTAAATGGATCGTTATATTGGTGAACCTGGTTGTATTACTGGTTTACTTCAATTACTCTATTATAAAAAAAGAGCAATTGTTGGAAGAGGGGCAACTGGTTTTGTTGGAATTGGCCCCTGTTGATCCCCGCTCTTTAATGCAGGGTGATTATATGACATTGAGGTATGCTATCTCTGAAAACCTTAATGCTGACAGTATGCCTAAACGCGGCTATTGCGTTGTTCGGTTAGATTCGAATGGCGTAGCCAACCGGGTACGGTTTCAAAAAAATATAATTCCGCTACATAAAGGAGAGCATCTTATTACATATACCGCGCCGGATTATTGGAACGTAAATATAGGTGCCGAATCTTTCTTTTTTGAAGAAGGACAGGCCGAAAAATATGACAGTGCTAAGTATGGAGGCGTAAAGATAGATAAGAATGGTAATAGCCTGTTGGTGGGTCTTTATAATGAGCAGCGTAAGAAAATTGAGTGAGGATACTGGCCTTTGTTAGCTTATTCATGCAACATACTGTGACAAAAAGGAGATTAATTAGTCAGCGACACCCCGCATTATACTTCCTCGCCGTTTGGGTTAGGCGGTTGAGGCGTTATAGCCAATGGTATTTTGATACTACAACATACACCCGCAAACACTCAACTGAAAAACTTCCTTTTAGGATAAAAAAACATCAATCGGTTCTATTAAAAAAGCTGGGCGACAGCGACAGGCAGTTACAGGTAAATAAAGTAACTAATTTGAAAATTGCAGCAAAGCAAATTGATGGCATCCTCATCCGGCCGGGCGAAACTTTTTCCTTTTGCAAATTGGTAGGCTTACCCACCAGGCGAAAGGGATATTTATTGGGAATGGAGTTATCCTTCGGAAAAGCGAGAGCAGGAATTGGCGGCGGTATTTGCCAGATATCTAACCTTATTCATTGGTTGGTGATTCATAGTCCTTTAACGGTTACAGAGCGTTATCATCATTCCTTCGATCCGTTTCCTGATGATGGGCGGGTTTTACCTTTTGGCAGCGGGGCTACCGTTTTCTATAATTACCGCGACTACCAGTTTGCGAACAATACCGATCATACTTTTCAGATTAATTTGTGGTTTACAGATAAATGCCTGGAAGGAGAACTCCGGATTGATGCTGAATTAGACTATGCGTATCATGTTACAGAAAAAGATCACCGGTTTTTAAAGATAGATGGACAGTTTTATCGGAAAAACGAGATATGGCGAGATAAGATCCTGAAATTTAAAAGTGGAGAGGTAGTAGCTACAGAACTCATTACCAAAAATTTTGCAAGAGTAACATACACGCCTGAAAGCTATATAGAGGTAAAAAGCAACGAAGAAAATGAATAGCTTCAACCAACTTATAGAATAGACCCTATGAACGAAAATGTTTTTATAGTAGGCAAGCTACAACCGCTGTCTGATCATCAATTGCAGCAAATAAATCAATCGGTAAAATTTTCGTTACCCGACGGTTATAAAAGCTTTTTAGGTCAATTAGGCTTTGGCTCCATCAATGAACTGTTAATGATCGAAGAACCCGATCCCGGTTTTATACAGAATAATTTTTTGGACTACATGGATTTTTGGAATTGGGAAGTGGTCGAAGAAACCCGGGCGCTAAATGGTCTCACTATTGCGAGAACTATTGACGGCGATATTATTGAGATAATCGACGATAGGTTGTCGCCTTTCCTGATACTACCCAGGCATTCTGACCTGCCGGTTAAGTTCCCTGATTTTTCTTCAGTTATCGGGTATTACGATCAACGCTATGACTTTGAGGGCAATCTTTATTTTGATCCTTATGTAGAGTGGCAACAGGAAAATATCAACATTGGGAAGGTGATGGTAGAGAACCTCAAAATCATTCAGCAAATACATGAAGACTTTTTAGCAAATTATCAACCTGATAGCGTATTTAATGCGAATACGCAACCCAAATATATGATGCGAGAGATCGGTGGCTGGGTATATTTCGATAAGCTCTCGGGTAGCAGTATAAGGATCAAGTACCAGACTTCGTTTAAATACCAGGCAACAGCATTGTTCGACTTTATCAATAGATTATTGGAGCAGGCACAGGCTAATATATTGGACAAATGAGCATGCGTAAACCCCGAATCTATTGGTTGTTTAGGTTAATGATGGTGACGGCCGTTTTATTGAGTGTAGCTTGTTCCGAAAAGAAAAAGAACGTAATGCCTGTTGCTACAACAATCGTAGTACAGCCATTTTCAGGTATTTCTCAAAAGCAGGTAGATGCTATCGCAAAGCGATTAAAGTTGCATTTTCATGCTGTTAAAGTGAGTGCAACAATTGATTTGCCAAAGCTGGCATTTTCTGCACCAAGGCAACGTTACCGGGCCGATTCTCTGCTGAATTTTTTGTTAGTAAAACACCCGGATAAAAATGTAATAGTATTGGGTGTTACTGATAAGGACATTAGCATTGGTAAAAATGACATTCCCGATTGGGGTGTGATGGGATTAAGCTACTGGCCCGGCCGTTCTTGCATTGTATCGACTTTCAGGCTTTCAAAAATGCAGGCAGATGAACCGCTATATAAGCTGGCTGTTCATGAATTAGGACATGCCTCTGGGCTACCACACTGTCCTGTAAAATCCTGTTATATGAGGAATGCAGAAGGCCGAAATCCATTGAATGAAGAAACCGGTTTTTGTGAAAAGTGCAGGAAATATTTAGTTGGGAGAAACTGGCTCATACAATAGACATAAAGTTTATTATTACATTTATATTTTATTATGACTGTAGTATCAGTAAGGCATAAAATCAAATTTTACCTGGTAAATATTGTCGTTATCCTGTCTTTGCTTGCGCTGGGCTCGTTGATGCCATTGATTCTGTTTAAACATGGAGAGGATCAGTATACGATTTCAAAAATTATACTAATTGTCGTCTTTAATGGCATGACTTGTTTTACGGGATTTTATTCTGCTTATGTTTATTGGAAGAATGTGCCCATTATTCGTATAGACTGCAACTTCATTTGTTTTAATAAAGAAATATTTTCAGTAGATGACCTGGAGGAGATAATATATACAGGGAAGAAGAATTTTCCGTATTTGTTGGGTTATCCAATGGAGGCAGCCAGTTTAAGGTTTAAAAATGGACAGATAAAATATATATATGATGATATGTATGAGAATTCATGGAAGCTAAAGACTTTTTTAAAGCAGGTTGTCATTAACAAAAGAGACTTTGTCGTACCGGAGTTGAAGTCTGTTGATTCTAACGAAATGGCTAGTGAGTCATATGATTTTTTTATAGGCAACCAATTTATGTCGTTTCGGGGTGTTATACTTTGGGGATTAGGTGGCTTTATTGCCTATCGACTTTTGGTGATGGGGAGCAGCGTCAGGGTAGGGGCCTGGATAGTTATCGCCGTTTTGGGCACTTTCTGGTTTCTCTTTAATTCATGGCTGATGCACTATTTTAAAGTGTCTTCGTCTTTTCTGGTAGTAAAAAATCATAATCTTTGGTGGCGAAAAAAGGTTTATCGGCTCTCAAATATTGAAGAAGTAGTTTTTGAAACGCATGGAAAGATGCCCGATAGTCTGCGGGTTATAACAAAAGATTTTAGATACAATCTTTACCCGGCCGGTACGCTTAGAGATAACACCTGGTTAGGGCTTAAGGACAAGCTAGAGATGCAGGGTGTTAAAGTGAGAAATGAGCTCCCTGATTTCTAAGGTCTTCTGCTATGGTGTAAGTTACTTTAACTACATTTACTATTAGCATAATTTAGTGTAATAACCATTAAAAGAATAAAATTGTATCATGTCTGAAAAGCAAACATTTCCGGCAGCCGCTGCCAGATTAACGCAAACACTTGCTTCTGCAACCTCTGATGGCAACGACGTGAAATCAGCGATCAATTGGTTTTTAGATCTGCTACCAGGTGCAGCAAACGAAGAGGCAGCTGCGGCAATGGAATCGCTGGCAGGAGTATTTGAAACGGGATCTGTTGAAAATGCAGTGAATGCTATTATGCTTTGTGGCTACCTGGTAGAAAAAGGATATGAAGGCAAACACTTCATTGGAGCGCTAGAGCGATTAACCATTAAAAATCTTGATATAGCCGAACCATTGCTAAAAGCTTCTGTAACGGTTATGGAAACAACGGATGATGAAGACGAAGATCCTTATGGAGCAGTGGATAAGATGCGGGAGACGGTTGCCACTGAGCATCCTGATCAAGTGAAAGCCGACGACTGGCTGGAAAAAATATACCCCTGCCTGGTGTCAACCTACAGCAGCGATTTGCAACTTTTTAATAAAGGTAAAGCTTTGTTATACGATCGGGTAAAGCCCTATATACAGGTGAGCAATGCCTGCAGTTGGCTGAGTACCTTATTCAGCGTGCTTTTCAATGAGCCTATATTGGTGGTGGAACTATCTCAGAAAAAAGCTTTTACAGGTACGATCAGTGGCATTGCTGATAATTTTCAATTACAGCTGTTATTGATGAGTATACCTGAATTTGGAGATGCCATCGATGCCGAACTTACTGCAGTGGTAGATGGCACCGGACCGCAGGATGGGGAAGCTTCTGTTGCAGGTAAATGGGATATGTGTACCTGGCCGATACTTTCCGCATCGCATAAAGAAAGCGGCAACAGCGACAGTGACCATTGGATATGGAGCGAAGGCAGCCCTGAAGATATCGAACCATTAGATGGCCGGCGCGTAATCCTTTTAAAAGAACCTTCCTATCAAAGAGGCTTATATGTGCAGCGCAGTTTCTCCACATTGCCTGCTTCAATTCAAATTGAAAAATGGTTGAGCGAAGAGCAACTGAAACAATGGCTCGATAAAATGCAGTAATGCTGTGCATTGTGAGTCCCGGCTAAGATACGCGCAGTAAACTGTAATTTTGCAGTGTAATTGGCTATGAAGCTGATAAACCTGCAGTATGTTTAGACACAGCGGAAAAACCAGAACGTTAAATCATAATAAAAAAATTGCCTCCCTGTTGTCTTTTGTAGCAGGTGTAGTAAATGTAGCTGGTTTTATATCTGTACAACGGCTTACTACTAATGTAACCGGGCATTTTGCCTTTTTTGTAGATGAGGTTTTTAAACTTCAATGGTCCCGGAGTTTAGTGTACTTTTTATATATCTTATTCTTTTTTCTTGGATCTTTTATCTCCAGCCTTCTGGTAGAAATGATTATGAGGAAGAACGAAAGGTTTGTTTATATTATTCCCGGTCTTTTTGAAAGTTTGATATTGTTGAGTGTTGCAATGGCAGGACCTTACCTGGTTTCAGGGTATGCTGATCTTATTGCCTGCAGCTTGCTTTTTGCCATGGGTTTACAAAACTCATTGGTAACAAGAATTTCAGGAGCCATGGTAAGAACTACCCATCTAACCGGTCTCTTCACAGATTTGGGTATAGAGATCTCCCAATTATTCTTCTATAAAAGGAAAGAACAAAAGAACAAACTGTTAGCTACTATCAGGCTTAGGTTGCGAATTATTGCTTTTTTCTTTTTAGGAGGAATAGCGGGAGGGGTGTTATATACCTATTTTGGCTTTTATGCTTTAGGGGTACCTGCGGCATTGCTTATAGGCGGCTTATACTACGACGGCTTAAAACTCCAGCTCATTAAGTTGAAACGCCGGCATGAGTTACGGCAGGAGAAATACAGCTAGAAACGTAAGAGAAGCTTTGCGTGTTCACTAGGATAATAGAAAGGAAGGAAGATCGTCATTATCAATTATCTTACAATTACGATAATCACTATTTTTAGTCTATGAAAATAGATCACATAGCTTTTTGGGTAGAAGATCTTGAAAAAGCAAAAGATTTTTACCTTACTTACTTTGATATGGTAGCAAGCAAACCGTATCATAATCCTACAAAAAATTTCACTTCTTATTTTATTTCTTTTAAAGACGGCGGTGCCCGTATCGAATTAATGCATCGGCCGGATATTATAGCTACTACCGGTCAAAGAGGGCTGATGACCGGCATTACGCACCTGGCTATATCAGTGGGTAGCAAAGAGCAGGTAGACCTGCTTACTGAAAGGTTGAGAGCAGACGGCTTCACCATAGCGGGAGAGCCCCGTACCACAGGCGACGGCTACTATGAAAGCGTAGTGCTGGATACAGAAGGCAACCTGGTAGAAATAACAGAATGATAATCGTTACCCTTTTTTCTGACATATTCGACAAGATTTAAAATAAATCTCAACCTAATCCGTCTTCCTGGAAAAACCGGGAATATGTCAAAAAAAGTACTAATCATTAATGGTCATCCTAATAAAGAATCGTTATGCTTCGCACTGGCGGGTGCCTATAAAGAGGGCGCCGTTCGATCGGGTGCAGAAGTAAGGGAATTGATTATTGCTGATCTTCAATTCAATCCTAACCTGCAATATGGGTATCGTAAAAGAATAGATTGGGAACCCGATTTAGTTGCTGCATGGGAAAGCATTCAATGGGCCGATCACCTGGTTTGGGTACACCCCGTTTGGTGGGGAGGCTTGCCTGCCATTACCAAAGGCTTTATTGACAGGGTGTTTTTACCGGGTTATGCCTTCAAGTATCGCGAAGGCTCCGTTTGGTGGGATAAGCTATTGAAAGGAAAAACGGCACATATCATTACCACGCTCGATCAGCCGGGTATTTATTACCGGCTTGCGTTTGGAAGACCCAGTGTCAATCAGCTCAGGCGATCGGTGTTGCAGTTCTGCGGTATTACTCCCGTTAAGGTAAGTTATATCGGGATTATTAAAACGGCTGACGAAGATCGGCGTAAGCAATGGATAAATAAGGTAATTGAAATGGGTATTGGATTGAAATAAACATCTTCGCCGTTGTAACGGCTGCTTTGTTATTGTTATTTATTGATTTCGGCAAATAGCAACAATATAAACACTGCTGCTAGCTTCTGTTATTGCCGGTGCTCTTTGGATGTTCATGTATTCAAAGCAAATATTATCTTTATAACAGTATGGAGCATTATACCATTATCCTTATTATTATGGCATTAACATTAGGTGCTTCCGCTTTTGCCGATAAGCTCAAAGTGCCAGTGCCGGTATTATTGATTGTGGTAGGTATGATTGCGGGCTTTACGCCTAGTATGCCTGCTATAGAACTGGACCCGGAGATCATCATGCTGATCTTTTTGCCTCCCCTGTTATACGATGCGGCTTTTAATATTTCTGCCAAAGATTTCAAAACTAATATCAATACCATTAGTACACTGGCTATAGGGCTGGTTTTCATTACTACAGCGGGCATTGCCGCCGTAGCCCATTATTTAATTCCGGGAATGAGCTGGCCTTTGGCGTTTGTATTGGGTGCTACACTGTCTGCTACCGACGCAGTTGCAGCTATTGGTATTACAAAGGGGCTGGGGTTGCCTCATAAAACCGTAACCATACTCGAAGGCGAAAGCCTGGTGAATGATGCTTCAGCATTGGTAGCGTATCGGTTTGCTGTAGCTGCTGTTACAGGCGTGGCTTTTGTGTGGTGGAAAGCACTGTTTGATTTTTTGATCGTCCTGGGAGGCGGCTTCCTGGTAGGCATCATCATCGCGAAGCTATTAGGTTTTGTGCTGCGTTTTTTCAGAGACAATTCTATGGTGGTGATCAGCCTGATGCTGTTAATGCCCTTTGTTACCTACCTGGTAGCCGAGCATTTTGAAGTGTCAGGTGTAATAGCCGTTGTGGTGCTGGGGCTTAACATGTCTTGGCTAAGCAAGAACAGGTTTCCTGAGCACATCAAACAACAGTCGCGCAATTTCTGGGACGTTAATATCTTTTTATTAAATGGGTTAATATTTGTTTTGATAGGGCTGCAGTTTCCCCTGGTATTAAAACGAATGGAGACCGACCAGATATGGACCTATATAGGCTATGCAGGTATTATCACCGTTATCACTTTTCTGATCAGGTTGATCAGGGTATTTATGCAGCAATTTAACCTGCAAAAGGCCTTTGAAGGGAAACGGCGTATTAGTGAGGATGCGTTGTTTGATTCCAAAACCAGCCTGATCATTACCTGGGCAGGTATGCGCGGTATTGTTTCACTGGCTATTGCCCTGGGTCTCCCATTGACTGTGAATAATCATCATCCCTTTCCGATGCGTAACGAAATTATTTTTCTTTCTATTGCCGTGGTGCTTTTCTCTTTGCTGGGGCAAGGGCTTACCTTACCGTGGGTAGTAAGAAAGTTTAGTAAAGGGAAAGATGTTTCCATTGCAGCAGCCGGTTTAGAAGAGGGGAGCACTTAAGTTTGGCAAAGATGCATATACTGATTAACTTAGATTTATGAGTCAACTCTTAAATATCCGCTGCCCATCCTGCCAGTCTAAGCAATTAAGTACCGCAGAAAAAAGCAACGGACGACTCACTTTGATCTGTTTAAGCTGTGGTTATACATTTAAGGCTACAGATACTGATGCGGCGCCATCAAAAATCGTTGAACAGCCACTAAAAACCGCATCTCGGGCAGTCGATACACCCCCGGCAAATACTTCACCTGATCTAGGTACTCTCAATCAGCGGATCATTGAAATAGCACAAACAACGGGAAAATTGAACGCTATTAAATATTGTAAGGACAATACGGGTTGGAGCCTGAATCAATGTAAGGAATATGTAGATCAACTGGTAGATAATGGACAAATGAGTCAGCAGAATGATGCTACGACTATTGCTGTGTCAGGATCTGAAGAAAATGCTACTATGGCGCAGCGGGTTATTGAGATAGCGCGTACGAAAGGTAAACTGCACGCCGTTAAATATTATAAAGACCAAACCGGCAAAGGTTTGAAAGAGTCGCTAGAGTATATTGACAAAATTGTGCCTCCCGGCGTATTTAAAAAAACAGAAGGCTGTTTTATTGCAACTGCATGTTATGGAAATTATGATGCCGAAGAAGTATTGGTGTTAAGACGTTACCGCGACAATGTACTGCAACAGACAAAAACCGGCCGGTTAATGGTTCACCTGTATTATCACCTATCTCCTGCCTTGGCACGTTTTATACAAGATAAGGCAATTTTAAAGAAAGCTATCCGGCAACATATCTTACAGCCATTAGTAAAGAGATGGTCAGAGAATGACTAACTGAGTTTTACTTAACTCACTAAAAGGTGATATTTTGAAAAAACCGATTCCTACATTTGCTTTTCCATTAAGACTAAAACAAAACATGAAGTTTACAACAGGCATACAGAAGCTGCTACCGTTTGGTTATCTTTTTCTGATCGTTATGGGTGTGCTCAAGGAGAGCATTCTCTATTACCAGTTAGGCATTAATATCATGAGGTATTCAACGATCACAGATATTTTAATAAGCCCGGTTGAAGATCTGGTTTCGCACCCGCTTGTTTTTGCTGTTGTAATACTGATGGCTATGAGTGCTTATGGGCTACCGGCTTATTTAGCTAAGCGAAGGGATAAGAATTGGGTGAAAAAAGTAGCAGGACTTAAATCCGGAGTACAAATGAATGATGAAGAAAGTGCTATTCATTTTACTAATATGTTTATCAAAACACTGGTATTTATACTGCTGGGCTTCTTTTCTGGCATTGGTGTGGCTGAAGGTTTCAGGCAGGCGAAAAAGATAAAAACCGGCGATCTTAATTTGGACTACACTATAAGCTTTGGAAATGGGAAAACAGAACCGGTACACTTGATCGGTTCCAATAGTACTTATTGTTTTTATGTAACAGGGAATAATAAAAACATAAAAATTGCCCCTGTAGGTAGTATCGACCAGATCGAATTAACCCGTAACCGCAGGTTACAGTAGCAAAATTTTCCTGTTTTTTTTCGAATCGTTGTTTTGGCTACAACATCCGTTGTTTTCGCCACATGCTACCTGTTTTGCCATCCGATCTTTGCTGTGTTGATTTAATAAAACAAAAAATTAAAAAATGAAAACACAGAAAGTATGGTTGGTTACAGGCGCCTCAAAAGGGTTAGGTTTAAGCCTGGTAAAAAAATTATTAAGTGAAGGTTACAGGGTGGCAGCTACTTCCCGCACTTTGCAAGGCCTGGAAAAAGCGTTAGGCCAGCATCCGGGTTTGTTGTCTTTAGAAGTTGATTTGCTGGACGAAGGCAGTGTGGGCAATGCTATTGATAAAACGGTAGCCAAATGGGGCAGCATCGATGTGGTAGTAAATAATGCTGGCTACGGACAGCTGGGCACCCTGGAAGAATTAGGCGATAAAGAAGCGCGTGCTAACTTCGACACCAATGTATTTGGCGCATTGAATGTAATACGTAAAGCCACTCCTTATTTGCGTAAGCAGCAAAGCGGTATTGTCATTAATATTGCTTCTATAGGCGGATTGACCGGCGATTTTCCCGGCTGGGGTGTATACTGCGCCACCAAGTTCGCAATGGTAGGATTTACAGAGTCTTATGCTGCAGAAGTGAAAGAATTTGGCGTTAAAGCTACGGTAGTATACCCGGGTTATTTCCGCACGAATTTCCTGTCGGGCGGATCTTTAAATACTCCAGCCAATGAGATTGAAGCCTATTCGGTAGCCCGGAAGATACAGGCCGCGCATGAGCAGGAAATTGATGGCAACCAGCCCGGTGATCCGGATAAAGCTGCAGTGGCCTTAATAGAATTAGCTGAAATGGAAAATCCTCCTGTACATTTGCTTTTAGGTTCTGATGCATTTGAGCTGGCGGGAAAAACGCTGAAAACATTGGGTGAAGAAATAGCGCAGCACGAAACCATCAGCAGGTCTACTGATTTTTAATGAACCACAGGTAAAACAGGCGGCAGCACTAATACGGCTGTCGCCCTTTAAATCATCATTATGAAAAATAGTAAGCTTTATACCATTGACACGATAAATGATTTTCATGCCATTTGCGGGCTTCCCAAACCACAACATCCGCTGGTAAGCCTGGTAGACTATAGCCAGGTAGAATACCAGGTGGAAGAGGAAGAGATTGGCTGGATACAGGATCTTTATTTTATTGGACTGAAACGCGATATCCAGGGCAAGTTCAGGTACGGTCAAAAGCAATATGACTTTGATGAGGGATTGGTTTGCTTTGTAGCACCTAAGCAATTGATTCATGTGCACATTGATAAACCTGCTGATCACGTGAAGAAGGCTTCGGGTTATCTGCTGGCTTTTCATCCGGATTTTTTATGGAATACATCGTTGGCTAAAACGATCCACAACTACGACTTCTTTGGATATGATGTGAATGAAGCATTATTTCTTTCTGAAAAAGAGGAAGCTTTATTGATGGGGCTTTTCAAGGGAATTGAGCAGGAGTATCAATCAGGTATCGACCAGTTTACCCAAAATATCATTATAGCCCAGATCGAGGTGTTATTGAATTATTGTGAGCGATTCTACCAGCGGCAGTTTATTACCCGTAAGAAGAGCGGGCACCAGGTGCTGGAGCGGCTGGAGCAGGCCTTGGATGCTTGTTTTGCTAATGATGACCTGATCAACAAAGGACTGCCTACAGCCCAACAAATAGCCGCGCAGCTTCGTATGACACCCAATTACCTGGGTAGCCTGTTAAAATCGCTAACCGGGCAAACAACGCAACAGCATATCCATAATAAACTGATCGAAAAAGCGAAAGAGAAACTATCTACCACGGCTTTAACGGTGAGTGAAATAGCTTACGAACTGGGCTTTGAACATTCCCAATCCTTCAGCAAATTATTTAAAAGCAAAACCAATCTTTCGCCATTAGAATTTCGACAGGCTTTTAATTAAAGTAAGACAATGTTGGGATATACTTGTGTCATTGTTGGCGATGTTTATGTAGCTTGTCTTAACTTAGTAGTTTAAAACAGCCTTCTTTTCAAACATAAAACATACAACATGCAAACGGGCCATATAGCTACTTATCAAACCATCATCAAAGCACCGGTTGAAAAGGTATGGGATGCGTTAACGAACCCGGAACTGGTAAAGCAGTATTTTTTTGGTTCTGATCAACAGGGTGACTGGAGGCCGGGCGGCGCCATTACCTGGACGGGTGAGTATGAGGGTAAAACCTATATCGATAAAGGTATTATACAGGAATATGTGCCTAACGAAAAGCTTTCGTTTACCTATTTAAGTAGTTGGAGCGGGAAGGAAGATATTCCCGAAAACTATTTGTTTGTAACCTATACGGTAAAGCCGGTAGACGAAGGCACAGCGCTCACGATTACCCAAACCAACTACGACGATGATAAGGCTAAGCATTCGGCAGAAAACTGGGGCTTGGTAATAGATGGACTGAAAAAGATTGTAGAATAATTAAATTGCTGAAGCCATTGAATAAGATCTATGTATTCAGCGGACTGGGTGTAGACCAGCGTGTCTTTAAAAACATCGATTTTTATGGTCTCGACATCAACCATATTGAATGGATTAAACCAGAACCCAATGAACCCCTGACCCATTATGCAAAACGCATTGCGGAAAATAGGATAGAGCCGCAATCAATCTTAATGGGGTTGTCTTTTGGCGGTATGTTGTCTGTTGAAATATCCAAGCTGATTCCCGTTGAAAAGATCATATTAATAGCTTCTGCAAAAACAAAAAATGAGTTACCACACGGATTTTTGATGAAGTGTTTATTGAAGTTGAGAAAGTTGATTCCCGAACGTAAATTAACGCGTCCTAATGCAATAGCCGATTGGTTTTTTGGCGTGAAAACAAAACCGGAAAAACAATTGCTCAGCGACATTCTAAAGGACACCGACCCGGGGTTCTTTAAATGGGCGATCAACGAAATTATCAATTGGCAAAATGTAACGATGCCGGTCAATAGTATCCATATTCATGGTAATAAAGACCGGATCTTACCTATAAAGAACGTTAAGGCTGATTATGTGATAGACGGTGGTGGCCATTTTATGACGGTGAGTAAAGCAAAAGAGATCGGACAGATTATCAGGACACTGGTATAAACGCCCGTGGCAAAGCAGTGATCATTTAATCTTTAAGAGGATATAGATGGCTAAACTATGACAATGAAAATCTTCACAATGGCTAATTTGCAATTGATCATGCATGACTGATACATTGTTCAATGCAAAGTTTGTTTAACTCACTATAGTAATAATGGCAACGCAACAGGAACTGGAACAATTAGCGGCACAGCTCAGGCAGCCTAACGGCGCTGCGGGTATTGATGTAGCAAATATGATGAATGAAAACAATATTGGCATGACACACCATTCCATTAGCAGGCTTGGGTTGCGTGTGGGGCATAGGGTGCTTGAAATTGGCCATGGCAATGGCGGGCATATTGAATATTTGCTTAATAAGGCAGACGCGCTTCAATATACAGGATTGGAAATGTCTGAATTGATGACGGAAGAAGCCCGGAGGCTCAATCAACAATGGGTCGAAAACAAACAGGCTGCATTTTTTCTATATGACGGAAACCAAACATCCTTTAATGACAACAGTTTCGATAAAGTGTTTACGGTGAACACCATCTATTTCTGGAAGAACCCTGTAGCGCTGTTAAATGAAATAAACAGGATTACAGCTGAAGGCGGCTGGTTCAATATCACATTTGCCCAAAAAGCATTTATGCAAACATTACTCTTTGTGAAATTTGGTTTTGAACTGTATGACACAAAAAAAGTAGAAGAGGTGGTTGCAAAAACTGCCTGGAAAATAGCAAACACCGGATCTGAAACAGAAACAGTTAAAACTAAAACCGGTGAGTTGGTTGAGCGGGAGTTTACAACTATAACGCTTGCTAAATAAAACTCATTGAGACGCATAAGCAATTATTGTTAAAATAGCCTGGCAGCAAAACATTTATATACAATGTAATTTTACAGTGTGTGGCGTCTTCCTATCTTTGTGGTATATATCGCGCTGCCTTCAGCAGGTGATTGAATAATCCCTATAAGTCATAACTAAACACATACATGCAGTTTCCTCCTATGCCTGCCAACGAGCAGGAAAGATTAAAAGAACTCTATTCATACAATATACTGGATACTATTTCTGAAGAGGACTTCGATAATATAACTGAGATCGCATCGCAGATCTGCAATACCAAAATTTCGCAGATCACGTTAGCTGATAGCGGCAGGTTGTGGTTTAAATCCAGCCATGGTTTACCCGGATCAGAAGTGCCACGGCATCTTTCCTTTTGTACACATGCCATCAATAACCCGGAAGAGTTATTCATGGTACCCGATGCCCGGGAGGATGAGCGATTTGCCGATAACCCTTTTGTTACCGGTGAGCCGCATGTTGTTTTTTACGCAGGTGTTCCTTTGGTAACTGAGAATGGTTATGCTTTGGGTAGCTTATGTGTAGTACACGATCAGCCCAGCCAGCTTTCAGACAGTCAGTTAAAGTCGTTAAAAGCATTATCCAGGCAGGCCATGCGGCTGATTGAACTACGTCGCAATAAAATTCAATTAGAAGGGGTTACTAACAGGCTCAATGAAAAGAACAAAGCCCTTGAGAAATTCGTAGGCACCGTAGCTCACGACTTAAGATCTCCGCTCAATAATATTATCGGGGTGGCCGACTTATTGACTACGGCCTATGAGATAGGACCAGATGTTGTAGAATTGTTGCAAATTGTCAAAGGCTCTTCCTCTAAGCTTAAAAATTTGATCAGCGATTTGCTGGAACAAAGCCGGTCTGATAAATTACTACATGAAAGCGCATCTAATGTTTCACTCGATGAACTAAGAACAGCAATAAAGGATTTGTTTGCATGTAACGATAAACGTATCATCAATTTTAATACATCACTCGAGTCCATTCATATCAACAAAATTGCACTGGAACAGATATTGATCAATTTAATATCCAATGCCATTAAGTACAACGATAAAGAGGTAGCAGAAATAGAAATAGGCATAGCTGATAATAACCAGGAATATGCATTTTATGTAAAAGACAATAGTAAAGGTATTGACCATGAGTTCATGGAGAGGGTTTTTAATCTCTTCGAAGCTCAGGAAGCAAACGATAACTACGGTGACAAAGGCTATGGAATGGGACTGGCTATTGTAAAGGAACTGATCAATAAAATGGGTGGCGTAATTAGCCTTGATTCAACGGTAGGAGTAGGAACAAAATTTATGTTTACCACTAAAAAACATAAGCAGCCGGCGGGCTGATCTCTTTAGAATCACTGTATTATATTTGCAGCCTGAACTTATTTGTTCATTTTCTGGAACGATAATTAAAACCGAAACGATGTTTACTTTAGCACAAATTAAGCAGGCCCATAGCAAAGTACAATCAGGAGCAGATTTTCCTGCCTATATTCAGGAGATAAAGGAACTGGGAGTGACGGGCTATGAAGCGTTTGTTTCCGACGGGCGTATTAATTACTTCGGTACAAGTAATTATCAAATTGCTGCAGAACCAAAGTACCCTGAGTTGGCGATTGCAGAACCATCTGACAAGGAACAATTTAAAGCAGACCTGAAAGCACATCAGCAAGGTAATACAGACTATCTTACATTCTGCAACGACTGTGCTAAGTCGGGTATTGAAAAATGGGTAATCGAAATGAATAAAATGACCTGCACCTATTATGATAAGTCGGGCAATGAAATATTAGTAGAGGTAATCCCGCACTAGAGTGTGATTATGCCATTTCTTTTTCAAACTGCATCTGATGCAGGCTGGCATAAAAACCACCTTTGGCCAGTAACTCGCTATGGGTACCGGCTTCCATTAATTTACCCTTATCCAAAACCAATATTTTATCGGCCTTGCGAATGGTGCTTAGCCGATGGGCAATGATGATGGAGGTTCTGTTCTGAATTAAAGTATCTGTTGCTTTTTGAATGAGTATTTCGCTCTCGGTGTCAATAGATGAAGTAGCTTCATCTAAAACCAATATTGAGGGATCGTATAAAAGCGCACGGATAAAAGACAGCAACTGTCTTTGGCCCAGAGAAAGCGTAGCCCCGCGTTCTTTTACGTTATAATCATATCCACCTGGCAGGCGCATAATAAAATCATGCATATTGATCATTTTGGCAGCGGCTATAACCTGCTCCCTGCTTATATTCGGATTGCGTAGCGTAATATTGTCCATTATAGAGCCAGAAAAAAGGAACACATCCTGCAATACCACTCCTATATTTTCACGCAGGTAATCGGGTGGCAGCTTTTTAATATCAATGCCGTCAATTTCAATGATTCCTTTCTGAATATTGTAAAAGCGGTTGATCAGGCTGATAATAGTGGTTTTACCACTGCCGGTATGCCCTACAATTGCAATAGTTTGACCCGGTTTTATATCAAAGCTTACATCTTTCAACACCCAATGCTCATCTACATAGGCAAAGGTTACGTTCTTAAATTCAATTTGACCTTTTACACGATCTTCAGGCACTGTATATCCACCTTCCGGCACTTTTTCTTCATCCTCATTATCTAATACGGTAAATACCCGGTCGCTTGCAATAATTCCCATTTGTACCACGTTGAATTTATCCGCGATCATACGTAAGGGGCGAAATAATAAGTTCAGGCAGAGAATAAATGCCACAACCACACCCTGTTGGCTTTGCTGCAGGTCTAATGCCTCCTTAGCCGTAAACCAAACTACCAGGCCTATTGATAACGCCAGTACAATTTCAATTACAGGAAAGAAAACAGAATAAGCAAAAATGGCGTTGATATTCGCATTGCGATGCTGCTTATTGATCGCTTTAAATTTATTGAACTCGTTTCTTTCTGCAGCGAATGCCTGTACCACGCTCATGCCCGATAAATGCTCCTGGGCATAGGCGTTCAATGCCGCTACTGCATTTCTCACTTTGAAAAAAGATTTGTTGATACTTTCTTTAAAGTAGTAAGTAGCGGCAATCATAATAGGGAAGGGTATCAGTGCGATCAGGGTTAACTGCCAATCAACCCAGAACATGTAGCCAAGTACGCACACAATCGACAGCATATCCGCGATAATGGGAATCAGGCCATCAGAAAAGATTTCATTGATCGACTCAATATCGTTGATCGTGCGGGTGGTTAATGTGCCTATAGGCGTTCGGTCAAACTGCCGCAGGTTCAATCCCAGCACTTTTTTATAAACAGAATTCCGGATGTCTTTTACCACCGCCTGTCCCAGCCATGCGGTAATAAATGAAAAAGCAAAACGCATCAGCGTTTCTATCAATATAATACCCATTTGTATAATGGTTACGTAAATAACCATTTTAGGTAGCGACTGTGCTATATATTGATCTACTGTTAACTGTATCAGCAATGGGCGCACGGGTGTTAGCGCTGCTAAAACAATAGCCAGTATTACCGACCAGTAAAACCTGCCTTTGTAAGGAGCTGCATATTGAAATATGCGTCGCAATTTCGAAACATCAAAAAATAACTTCTTTCCCTGCTCCATTCACGCAAGATATAAAAATTACAACAGTTAGGAGAGTATATTGGTTATGGTTTCATACCATTTATTATTCTTATTGAACATGCCACCATAGTCGACTACTAAATAAATAGTTGCTAAACGGTTAGTCGTTATATAATATTGGATTCGCAAAGGCTGCCAGAAGATCCCAAAGTTTTTTACATATATATTCTTATATACCTCATCAAAACCCAGGTAGATCTCCCGTATAGACGATAAAGGGATTTTAATATTCTCGTCTCCCGTTATGGTAATGATACCACCATCAGCAAGAACAATGTCACCTTTGTGATGATGAGGTATACCACCTATTAAGCTAAAGCTAATATACCTGTCGCCTGTTTCGGCGATTTCATAGTCGTAACTCCATAAAGCCGACCCTTCTAATATGATTTGGTGTTTAATCATATTGTGTACTTATATATCCTCTTCCCCGGTTTCTTTTTTATACGCTTTGATAAATAAAGCACCCAGGTTTTTGTAAGGAGGAATATAATCTTCTATGCCTGTAACTTTTGCTACCGATGTAAATTCTTTCCAGAAAGAGATCCAGTCGATATTTTTCTTCAGGCGAAGGGTTTCCAGGAAAGTACGTATAAACGGAAGGTTAATATCGCGGTAACCGGTTTGCTTGGATGAGATAATATGTGCGTCGCTCGACTTTTTCAAAATAGAGTCGATCAGGAAGAAGCCTCCGCAAGAGCCCATAAATACCACCCGGTTGGTAGGGGTAATATAGCTAACACTGGTTGGCGCATGATAACTATGCCCGCGGTGAAAAGTAACCGTAGGAGACAGATTGTTTTTTTCAAAGAACTCCTGCATCGCATTCTGAGCTACATAATCTTCATCAGGTGTATTGGCGAGCGGCCTGTTGGCATAGAGGTAAATAGGTACGCCCGAAGTTGTTTTCGCTACCACAAATTTGCTGTTGCTTTGATCCAGTTTCCATTTGGGATCATTGCTGAAAGTGCGTACGAAAATGTCGAAATCCATCATCCCATCCTCATCGCCATAAAAAAACATTTGCGTAATGATCTCGCCTTTTTCATTAGTGAAATTGTCAAAAGGTACATTGTACACCGGGGGTATGCCTAACTCTTTAGTAAGATTGATATCCTTGGTAGGATCTGCTGACTGGAATAATTTATCAAGGATATTATAAATAGCAACGCCTCGTTTATTACCTGTTCTTGCGTTTCTCTGGTAGTTGGTCTTAATATTGGTTAACATCTGCTTAGCCAGGTCGGGAAGCGTTTCATAAAGACTGGCATAAGAGTCAGCCACATCCACACCATCTTCCAGTCCTTTCGATTTTTCTAATCCGTTTACAAAAGCCGTCATTACAGATGTAGCATCATCTTTACTTTTAAACGTGGCGAAAAAGTTTTTAAGGGTGTTATAACCTGCAGCCTGGCGGAGAAACTTCCTGTAGTGATCAAAAGATAAGGTCAGTAGTAAAGAATCACCACGGTTATTGATCTTTTGCATCATCAAGGGGTATACACCTGCAGTGTAGCTACTGGTATATATTAAGCCATCGGTTAATACTGCCAGGTAATACAATTCCTGTGGTGTAAGCTCCTGCAGGCATTTAAACCTCACTGCGTTGGTGGCTTCATGCAGTGCATTAATTTCATTTACAAATTCATCGCTCGCCTTTTTCTGTAAACGATTGGTCAATTCCGTAAAACCTACTGCCGTATCCCCGTTTAATGCCCGGCGGGCATAATCCATCTGTGTTTTAACCAGCAAGCGGTAATACTTAACCCGGTCGTCTTTTGCTGCATCCAGTTCAGCCATAGTAATTTTTCCTTTTACCAAATTGTCCAGGAAGGGAAAATAAATCTGGCCACTTTTCATTTCAGAAAGCCCTACAACTGTTTTTACAAAATTGTCATCCTTGATACTGCGAATTTTATATCCCAGTGAATTACCAGCCTGGGCATAAGAATACAGCTGTTCAGGGTATTGGCGTCCAACTGCTTTTATCAGGCTGTCTGTATGTTTCGAATTAGTATACTTCGTGAGCTGGTAAAAAGTTTTGGCAGGATATTGAGCCGAATATTTTAAGATCAGCAGGTCCTTCAGCTCATTATAATTAGGGTTTTCCTCAAACACACGGGGTAATGTAGCCGTGTAAGCAATATCATAAGGAAAATGTTGTACGTAAGGAATAATAGACTCCTTTGCAGAATTTACCTCGATCAGTTTTTTATATAAAGAGAAGATCTGTGCAAAGTGACTGGGCAATACTTCCCTTTTACGCCAGCCGGTACGCATATGTCTTAATATATCTGTTAGCCCCACCAGGTAGCCGGGCTTCAGTCGCTGCTCAATTTTACTATCAGTTTCTATCAGGTACCGGATAGCATCAACCTGGTTATTAATTGCCGCTGTAGCCAGTCTGCCGGCATCAGCATTACCCTGCAGGGTAAATTCGTCATCCTGTTTGCCATCGCTACCCAGCAGTAAGTTTTTTTCTTTAATAATATTATCGTGGAAAAGCTGGCGGTTAATAGGGATATTGAATCCCTTGCCATCCTGGGCCCATAAAGAAGTTGAAAGTATAATTCCTAAAATCGTTGATAATAAAGCCTTTCCTGTCATAACTGGTAATTGATCTTGCCTGCAAAGGTAATTTGATATATAACGTAAAAAAGTTAAAAGATGTTCTTGCTATAGGTATGGTTGCAAAGAAAAAGCAGCGCGTTACAGCGCTGCCTGAAATGTTTTAAGAACCTATGTAAACCGCTGTTGGTTGGTTCCGATAATTTTATAATGTATTGGAATAGCGTAGCGCCGGATTTTTTTTCTGGGCGAGAGCATATACCCCAAACAACAGGAAGCAGTAAAGGATATCCCCTCCAAAAGCGTTTCTGAACATTTGCGCGCTAACTTCATTGTAAAAAGGAAGCGCTCTCAGGTAGGTCATTCCTAATGTAAGGCCCGGCTCATATTCAATAGCCCCGGGTATGCGGCTGCCTATCCAAACGCCGAAGTTCGAGATAATCCAGAATATGGCCGATCCCGTGAGTGAATAACCCAGAATCTTAATGGCTTTCGGATTTTGTAAGGTAGTTCCCAGTGCAGTGATCAACAAAATGGCTCCATACACAAAAAACTGGCTAACACCATAAAAGCCTGTTTTACCCACCAGGTAAAAAGCCAGGTCAGATATTAAAAAAGCCACAATGGGGAACAAATAGGCCAATCGTTTATTTTTAAATTGGGAGCCTCCAAATAATGCAATGGCCACTAAAGGAGAAAGGTTGTAAACCCCGAGGTGAGAAAAAATCAGCTTGCTCAACGCAGCTACTAAAATAATCGCGAACAGCACACCCGCTCTTACATTTAATTTATTCATACTGCAAAAATAGATAGTTTTATAAATTTGCACTCTTAATTATACAACATGAAAAAAATAATCACGCTTTTTCTATTGGTTTGCATGGTGAAGTTGGGTTACGCCCAACCCCCGGCAGGTCCTGCTAACGCCGGCGATACCTATGGAGAAAAGATAGACGCCAAAGGAATTACAAGTCTTACCCAGGTATCAAAAGACCTGTCAAAAAAAGACTCTGTGCAAACTAAAATATCGGGAAAAGTAGTAGCATCCTGCCCTAAAAAAGGCTGCTGGATGGAGGTAGAGCTGGAAGATAAAAGTAAAATGTTTGTAAAATTTAAGGATTATGCCTTTTTTGTACCCATGGATATCGTGGGTAAATCGATTGTTTTAGACGGTATTGCATTCAATAAAACCACCTCAGTTGCTGAGTTACAGCACTATGCGAAAGATGCTAAAAAAAGCCAGGCAGAAATTGATGCGATAAAAGAGCCTCAAAAGCAGCTGAGATTCCTGGCCGACGGCGTTTTGGTAATAAAATAAGGAGAAATCAGTCCCCCGACCTAAAAACGACGTTTTGGGGGTCAAAAGCTTTAAACTGCTGCAAGGATACAGGCTATTTATTTTGTTATAATTTACCGATATCCTACTTTTGCAGCCTGAAAAATAAAGGCTGTAAAAATAGCCGCAATAAAACCAATATTTAAATAAAGTATATGCCAGAAATTAAACCCGACGAAATAAGCGCCATACTGCGGGAACAATTAAGCAATTTTAATGCCCACGCAGACTTAGAAGAAGTAGGTACTGTGTTGCAGGTAGGGGATGGTATTGCCCGTGTTTACGGGTTGGGGAATGTACGTTATGGTGAACTTGTTGAGTTTGAAGATGGTGTTCGCGCCATTGCGTTAAACCTGGAAGAAGATAATGTGGGTGTGGTATTAATGGGTGAAGGCAAAGGAATTAAAGAAGGTTCTAAAGTGCGTCGTACCAAGCAGATCGCCTCTATAAAAGTAGGAGAAGGCATGGTAGGTCGTGTTGTAAATACCCTGGGTAATCCTATCGACGGTAAAGGTCCTATTGCCGGTGAATTATATGAAATGCCTTTAGAGCGCAAAGCGCCAGGGGTAATTTTCCGTGAGCCCGTAAAAGAACCTCTGCAAACAGGTATCAAAGCAATCGATGCGATGATCCCCGTAGGCCGTGGTCAAAGGGAGTTGATCATTGGTGACCGCCAGACTGGTAAAACAGCCATCGCGGTGGATACCATCATCAATCAAAAAGAATTTTTTGCCGCCGGCAAGCCTGTATACTGTATTTATGTGGCAATTGGCCAAAAAGCATCTACTATTGCCGGTGTAATGAAAACATTACAGGACAACGGGGCTATGGAGTACACTACCATCGTAGCGGCCTCTGCTTCTGATCCGGCTCCTTTACAGTTCTATGCTCCTTTCGCCGGCGCTGCTATCGGGGAGTTTTTCCGTGATACAGGTCGTCCTGCATTGATTATTTATGATGATCTTTCTAAACAGGCCGTAGCTTATCGTGAGGTTTCTTTGTTATTACGTCGTCCTCCGGGTCGTGAGGCTTATCCTGGTGACGTATTCTACCTGCATAGCCGTTTGCTGGAAAGAGCTGCTAAAGTGATCAATAACGATGAGATCGTAAAAAATATGAACGATCTTCCTGAATCAATTAAACACCTGGTAAAAGGCGGCGGTTCGTTAACAGCACTTCCTATTATTGAAACTCAGGCGGGTGACGTATCTGCATATATCCCAACTAACGTAATTTCAATCACCGACGGACAGATATTCCTGGAGTCGAGCTTGTTCCTTTCAGGTATTCGCCCGGCGATCAACGTAGGTATTTCTGTAAGCCGTGTGGGTGGTAACGCTCAGATCAAATCGATGAAGAAAGTTGCCGGTACGCTGAAACTGGATCAGGCGCTTTATCGTGAGCTGGAAGCATTCTCTAAATTCGGTGGTGATTTGGATGCTGCTACTAAAAACGTAATTGACAAAGGTGCCCGTAACGTGGAGATCTTAAAGCAACCACAATACTCTCCATTTACTGTTGAAAAACAGGTGGCTATTATCTACCTGGGTACCAACGGTTTAATTAAAGAAGTGCCTGTAAACAGGGTTAGAGAATTTGAAGATCATTTCCTGCTGGAAATGGAAAATAAATTACCAGAATTGATGGCTGAATTCAAAAAAGGAAACTTACCTGAAGATGGCCTGAAACAAATGGTAGAATTGGCCAATAGCCTCATACCACAGTATAAAAAAGCGTAAGAGACTTGCCCGGGCAATAACTTAAACTTGAAAATGTGCCAATAGTGAGTTGCCCGAAAGGGTAGTTCGGAAAATAAATAAGCCTTGTTCTGCGGAACAGGGCTTATATGTTTAAATTTAATACTTTTGGAATACGTATATTAGCTTAAAACTGATTATGGACCGCCCAATAAATTGCCTCATAGTAGACGACAATAAAGTAGCCCGGATGTTGCTTCAGCAAATCCTGATCAAAATTGATGGTATTAATATCATTGGAGAGTTTGATGATCCTTTGAAGGCTAAAACCTATATAGAGAATAATCCCATTGATCTGCTTTTTCTTGATATCGAAATGCCCGGACTAACAGGGATAGAGTTGTTGCGCATGTTGCAAAAACGGCCATTGACAATTTTTACAACAGCTAAACAGGGGTATGCTGTAGAAGCTTTTGAACTGAATGTGGTAGATTACATTGTTAAACCTTTTTCGCTGGCAAGGGTTTTACATGCGGTAGAACGGGCTAAAGAACTCCTGAGCAATGAAAACGTGAAAATTGGTAAAGATGAGTCAAGCGATTTTGTTTTTGTAAAAGATAACAAAGTAATCAGGAAGCTGAACATGAATGACATTTTGTGGATCGAAGCTAAGGGAGATTATATCAAGCTACATGTTCCTCAAAAAAGCTATGTTGTTCATGGTAGCTTAAAGGCCATTGAAGATAAATTGCCTTCTCAAAAATTTATGCGTATTCATCGAAGCTATACGATAGCCCTTGATAAAATCGATTATATAGAGGATAGAATTGTTTATGTGCATGGTCAGGCCATACCCATTTCAGAGTCGTACAAAGATGCGCTGCTGAAGAGCCTGCAATTGCTGTAACAGTTTTTTGCACAGCCATGAATAAAAAAAATGTAGCATTCTTTTCTGTAGTAACCTTAGCTCTTGCGTTAATGGCATTGATTGTGGTGACCCAGTTTTTTACAAACAAAGCAACCAATGCGTTAACTACCGGGAACCTGAAAGCCGTAACAACTTTCGGGCTCAACAACCGTATCCAGGAGATCGTAAATACGTCTTTCGAACTGGAAAGCAAGCTCAAGGGGGTAGCAGGTTTTTTGGCAGATAAAGTGCGGCTACAAGCGATCCATGACTCTGTAAACACCCTGGGGTACAATGCCTATGTATTAAGTTCGTTTTCTGAGGGTCCAACCAAGGCCAGGGCCGATTCTATTAATAGTATTATAGATACTCAGGTAAATATTTCGGAAAAAATACTGGCCGCAGTAAAAAGTTCCAATACCCAACTGTTGAAATTAAATGTAGATTCTCTTAGATTACTTGACCTGGGTAACAAAGTTTATAAAAACTGCATGCAACTGCAGCGGGAATTAAGGGATGATCTTCAGCAAACCCTGGATACCAATACAGATCAGGCAAGTAAGTTGTCCCTGTTTAACCGCATACTGGCTGTGTTTTCAATCATAGCTATTCTGCTGCTGGCTACTATAATTATACGCCGCCAGTCGCAACAATTAAAGTTAATCGAGGAATTAAAGGAGGCAGAACTGGCAGCTCTTAAAAGCAAAAATGCAAAAGATGAGTTTCTGGCTAATATGAGCCATGAGTTGCGCACGCCGCTCAACGCGCTGATTGGCTTCGGCAACCTTTTGGATAGTACCGAATTAAATGCCAAGCAGAAAGAGTATGTTGAAATCATTAGATCCAGCGGCTATAACCTGTTATATATTGTAAATGATGTTTTAGATCTTTCGAAAATAGAAGCAGGAAAATTGACCATTGCGCATCGGCCCTTTAACCTGTACGATCTTTTTACCAGGATCAAAAAAATGTTTTCAGCCACTATCCATGATAAGGGGTTGGTGTATAATTACTTCATTGATGAGCAAATTCCGCAGTATGTAGTTGGCGATCCCGACCGGTTACAGCAGATATTTATCAACCTCATCAGTAACGCCATCAAATTCACAACAGAAGGGGGGGTAGAGGTGAGTGCCGGCATCATTTGGGTGGACGAGGAGCAGAAGTTTTATAAGCTGTCTTTTACTATAAAAGACAGTGGTATCGGTATCCCTAAAGAAAAAATAGGAACTATATTCGAGCGATTCGAGCAACTGGAGCAGGGAGCCCAGCGTCAACATGGGGGAACAGGGCTTGGATTAACTATTGTAAAAAACCTGGTAGAGCGTATGGGCGGCTCTATTTCGGTATATAGTCATGTAAACGAGGGATCAGAATTTAATTTTACATGTATACTCGAAAAGTCGGAAAGGGTTGAAGAGGCGGTAAGCAGTGAAGTCTCCGCTACCTACTCATTTGAGGACTACCGGGTGCTGGTTGTTGAAGATAACAAAGCCAACCAGGTCTTATTGAAACATATTTTTAGCAAACATAATCTAAGCCCCCGTATCATTGACAACGGACAGGAGGCTGTAAATCTCTTAAGGAAAGAGGTATTTGACCTGGTATTAATGGATATTCAAATGCCGGTGATGGATGGTTATACCGCCATTTCTCTTTTACGCAAAGAACTTTATTTGAAAACCCCCGTAATTGCAATGACGGCTTATGTTTCAGAGGGTGAAGTGCAAAAATGCCTCGAAGCCGGCTTTTCCGATTACATGGCCAAACCTGTAGATGAAGAGCTACTGGTACAAAAAATGGCTTTTTATCTAAAACAAACAGGGAAAGAAGTCTCCGGATTGGTGCAGCCCAAAACGGATGTAGCTGTCGATGTCAATGAAAACCTGGATTATCTGACCTCCATTATAGGAAATGATAAGGAAGTGCTGGCTGAGATATTGAAGGAGATGAGAGGCCAATGGCTAAAAGATAAGACCGATCTTGTGGCGGCTGCTGATCAAAAAGATACCGAAGCCATTAACCGGATCCTGCACAGGATGAAATCGACATTTTCTTCTTTAGGCCCTGAACATTCAGTGTATAAGGTCATCATGAAAAACGGCAAACTTTTGAATAGCGGACAGACAGCGGCAGTAGACAATTGCAATAGCTTTATAGATGAAATTGATAATCTGATCAACAAAACATTAAAAGAAAATGCCAAAGACTAGTACATTTTATACAAAAAGGGCGGGTTCTTCTTTGGTTTTGCTCTGGATAGGCGCCACCGCACTTTTAATTGTAATGTTATACAACTGGCGTACGGAAGCAGACAGTTCAAAGTCTAATACAGCTTTGTTAAAGGCAAAAGGTATATTTGCAGACGAGCTATTGCTCTCTTCTCAGGATCTTCAATTGGGAGAAAGTGTAGGACTTATAAATATTTCTCTTAATAGAGATGCTACTATAAATACAATGGAAGATGAAGAGGAGCCGGAAACCAGTACTTCACCCGAAAGAAAACTGGTCTATTCGAAAATGTTGAAGAACAAGATTAAAAAAATATCCTCGACACCCTCTAATAATGGATTTACTATAAAACGACTTCCTGAATAACCTACATGATTAAGAAACTTATATATGCCTCTGTTGTCATTGGGGCCTTAATGACATCCTGCGGTACTCAGAAAAGAATTGCTGCTACAGCAGAAAAAAGCAAAACTACCCGTGAATCTATTAATGCAGACTCTGTAGCGTTAAGTGACCTGCAGGCGGAAATGTTAAAGAAACTAGGCAAGCAGGGGGTAGATAGTTCGCTTAACAAAAAGATCGTATCCCTTTTATCTACTTTGCAGGACGATCTCAGCCAAATTCAGCAAACGGTTAATGCCGTAGATTTTTTCCTGGAGACAAAAAAGAACTTCCGTCCCAACAATTATGAAGACGATGTTAAATCTTATGTTGTCAGGTTAGATTCATTTCAGCTTCAGAAGAAAACAAGAGATCGTATCTACCAGCTTTTAGATGAGGCAGTAAAAATGGAGGCTTTTCAAAAATATGGTATGGGGGCGTTTTTCGAACCTGGAATTTACCGCATAGCACCTTCGGCTTTTAGCAGCGTTAATCAATCTTTTCAGCCGGCTATAGACTCCATGTCGGCAATCTCTAATCGATATCCCGATATCAAAAGAACCGCACACCTGGTAATTGTAGGCTACGCCGACGCCACTCCCATTACTCCCGGCACTAAATTATTTAATGAGCTAAAGAGTTATATGAAGCAGCCTGATCCTCAAAGCGTTCAAATGAATCAGGCGCTTTCAGATTTAAGAGCGAACGAGTTATTGCGTAACCTGAAAATCATTATGAAAACCAGCGCATCGAAGTTCTCCAATTACAATCAATTAAAAATTGGCTATTCAAGCTATGGCAGGGGACAGGCGCTGCCTTTTAATAATATTACAGATTATACCGATAATGACGAACGCAGAAGGGTGGTTGTTTTTTACTGGGCTATTTTGCCTGAGCTTTAAGTTGAAAGAGGCCTGATCTATAAAAAAGGGCAACTCATCTGATAAATCAGCCAATTCGTCGAATATTGATAAATGCATAACCCACCACTTGGTATTTTTACAGTGGTTTAGAGGGCTTAGAGTGGGCTTCGGGACCTTTCCAGGTCAAACGTTCGCCCCTCTTTTTTTTAACGCTTCTCAATTACGAAATTGGTTATGGACTTCAAGCACCGCGTCATATCACAATTAAATAATGAAAAGGACCTGATCCTCTCCGCTAGTAACTTTTTTCAAGAACCGTCTTCAGCTATCGAAAGTGCTGTATACCTGATTACTGATGCTGCTATTGCTGCGCTCAATTTTCAATGTTCCCAAAACAGAAAAACAGAAGAGATCTTTAAGATTGGTAAAGAGTGTGCTATTCTGAATTTTTCAACTCTTTTTAGCGATGATCTCCATATTGTAGAAAAAGGGAGAGGTATTAACTCAGAAATATTTGGGGTTAAGCTTGTTGATACAATTGATGAAATTGCTAAAAAAACACAGGTTCGCAACAAAACAGTAAACTTTCTTATGGCGTCTATAACCCCGGCTGTATTGGGCGCGCTTCATGTTATAAGTGAAGAGGAAAATTACAACAACGCAGACCTGTGCAACTATCTTAAAGTGACATCAGGGCACAAAAGCCCCAAAGCCAGGCTGGTGTTTATTTAAAGAATCCGCCAGGGCTTAGTCATGGGTTTTTCTACTCATCAATTTTTTCATCAATAAGTTTTGCTGTTACTTCTGGCATTACCTTTTTAATAGGATTAGAACGCTGATCCTGGTATTCGTACCGATGCTGGATAATGTCTACGCACTGGTAAACAGCTTCCAGAAACGAAGCCGCATCTGCAATACCCTTTCCTGCAATGTCAAAGGCAACACCATGGTCGGGCGAGGTACGCACAATATCAAGGCCGGCTGTATAATTAATACCCTCTCCTATTGAAAGTGACTTAAAAGGTATTAATCCCTGGTCGTGGTACATTGCTAATACTGCGTCAAATTTTTCATATTGTCCACGCGCAAAGAATGCGTCAGCGCTGTAAGGACCAAAAGCGAGGATATTTTTATTTCTGGCCTCTTTGATAGCTGGTTTAATAATGGTTTCTTCTTCATTACCAACCAGGCCCTCATCGCCCGCATGAGGATTTAAACCCAACACCGCAATTCGGGGTTTGGTGATGCCAAAATCCTTTTTTAAAGAGTCCTGCACCAGGTTAAGTTTACTCAATATAGCCTGCGTCGTTATATGGCTGGCAACATCTTTAACAGGAACATGTTCGGTAACCAACGCAACACGCATATTTTGTGCACACATCATCATCACCACATCTTTAGCCTCAAACGCCTCTTTCAGGTAAGGCGTATGGCCGGTATGCGAAAATGCTTCACCCTGCACGTTGCTTTTATGAATGGGCCCAGTTACCAGTCCTTCAATTGCTCCCTCCTGCAAGGCTTTTACAGCCGCCTGCAGAGAAAGCACTGCATACTTTCCGCCCGTTTCGTTTAATACGCCAGGTGTCACCGCAACTTCTTCTTCCCAGCAGTTAAAAATATTTACCTGCCTCGAATTAATTCTTGTAAAATCTTTTACATTATTAAAATTAAAGTTGGTTTCACCGGCAAATTTCCGGTAGAAGTTGATGGTCTTATTATTTGCAAAAATGATGGGCGTACATATTTCTGTAATTCTTGTATCAGAAAAAGCCTTAACGATCAGTTCAATACCGATTCCATTTATATCTCCACACGAAATGCCAATTGCAGGTTTATTTGTACTCATATCAAAAAAGTAGGCTGTAAAAGTAAGTATTATTTTTCAGGCCTGCTTATTGTTCCGTTTTACATTTCCTGAATGAAGCCGGCTGCCTGTTGCCAGGCCTTGCAATTGCAGCTTACAAGCACCGCTTAAATTAATAAGTAAAAAATAGTTGACAGCCAAGTAACTTTGCGCCATGTATACATTAAAGAAGTCTTTGGGGCAACATTTTTTGAAAGATGAAAATATTTGCCGGAAGATTGTCGAAGCATTGCAACAGGACCCCCTGTCCCAATTACTGGAAGTCGGGCCCGGAGGCGGGGCGCTTACCAAGTACTTAAAAGATATTCCCGGTATTGATTTTAAGGCAGTGGAAATTGATGATGAGAAAGTGGCCTATTTGTCCAATACTTATCCTGAACTTAAAGATAAAATTGTTCATCAGAGCTTCCTGGACGCATTGCCTCCCTTTGAAGGAGCATTTACTGTTGTAGGAAACTTTCCCTACAATATTTCTACCCAGATTCTTTTTAAGATATTAGAGTGGAAAGAACAGGTGCCGGTGATGGTGGGGATGTTTCAAAAAGAGGTGGCGCAGCGGGTTGCAGCACCATCAGGAAATAAGGTGTATGGGGTATTGAGCGTTTTGGTGCAGGCTTTTTACGAGGTAAAATACCTGTTCGATGTACATGAAAACTGCTTCAATCCGCCCCCGAAAGTAAAAAGCGGGGTGATAAAAATGTATCGGAAAGCAACCATTGAGCCCATGAAAAGTGAGAAGCATTTTTTCCTGTTGGTTAAAACAGCTTTTAATCAACGACGTAAAACCCTGCGTAATGCCGTTCGGTCTTTATTTGAGCCTGAGCAGCTCGAAGATGCCATTTTCAATCAGCGGGCAGAACAATTAACAATTCAGGATTTCGCAGCGCTCACTTTTAAAATGAAAGGTCTATGATGAATTTTTTGCAAACAGTAGAATGTAAATTAGGTGTTCCCTGCCCGTCCGTTCAGGCGGGTATTCGACCCGAAATAACCCGCTGTGGCTGGTAAAAAACGGATAAAATAATATTGCAGTATAAATAAAATGAAAAAAGTAATTGTTACGGGGAATGCACACCCCATTTTAATGCAAACACTAACTGACAAAGGATTTGACGTTGCTTATCAGCCGCAGATCTCCTACGAAGAAATTAAAAACAATGGTCAGGGCGTTAGCGGGCTGGTGTTAACAACCCGCATCAAAGTAGATAAAGAATTAATTGACGCGCTTCCTCAATTGGAATGGATAGGGCGATTGGGAAGCGGTATGGAGTTGGTTGACGTAGACTATGCCCGGTCAAAAAATATTGTATGTGCCAGTAGCCCTGAAGGTAACCGTAACGCAGTGGCTGAACATTCTCTGGGGCTATTGCTGATGCAGATCAATAAGATGAACATCGCTGTTCCCGAAGTGCAGAAAGGCATATGGTTACGCGACGAAAACCGCGGAACAGAATTGTTTGGAAAAACCGTGGGTATTATCGGGTATGGAAATACAGGAAGTAGCTTTGCCAGGTTGTTACAGCCTTTTGAAGTAACTGTGCTGGCTCATGATAAGTACAAGACGGGCTTCGAAAATGGGTATATCAAAGAGGCTACTTTAGAGCAGGTTTGTGAGAATGCCGATATTATTAGTTTTAATGTACCACTTACCAGTGAAACACATCATTTTCTTGATAAAGAATTTCTCTCCCGTTTGAAGAAGCAGCCACTGATCATCAGCGCCTGCCGGGGTAAGGTGATTCATACAGCGGATCTGATTGATGGATTGAAAAACGGTCAGATAAGAGGCGCCTGCCTCGATGTATTGGAAAATGAAAAGCTAAACACTTATACGGAATTTGAAAAGCAGCAACTGGCTGAATTACTGTCTTTTCCCGGGGTTATCGTAACACCACATATAGCAGGATATACCCATGAGGCATTCCTGAAAATGGCAACTGTTTTATTGGGAAAACTAGGATTTTAGGCCGGTTTTTCGGGTCAGTTTCTTTAACAAATCGTTTTTTAATTAAACTGATCTTTTCGTTATATTTGTAGCTATTGATAGCAACGCTCTGGTTAGCTTCCGGGGCGTTGTTATTTTTTTTGTTTAATATAAAAAAAGACGAGTTATGAGTGCTATTCAGTATGTAACTAAGGAGACGCTGGAGCAGATGAAAGGAGAGCTACAGCACTTAAAGGGTGTAGAGCGTCCTGCAGCCAGCAGGGCAATTGCAGAAGCGCGTGAAAAAGGAGATCTTAAAGAAAATGCGGAATACGATGCGGCCAAAGAGGCTCAAGGCCTCCTGGAGGCCAAAATTGCAGCTTTGGAAGGAGCATTAGCTAATGCCCGCATACTGGATGAAAGTACAATTGATACAAGCAAAGTATCTATTTTAACCAAGGTAAAACTCACTAATCTGAAAACAAAAAAGCAGGTTACCTACCAGCTGGTAAGTGAGCAGGAAGCAGATTTGAAAGCTGGTAAAATATCAGTTAGTTCGCCTATAGGGCAAGGCATACTGGGGAAAGAGCCAGGTGCTGTGGCTGATGTTCAGGCACCTGCCGGACTCATACAGTTCAGGGTAGAAGAGATCAGTTTATAACAATCAGTATGGCAAATATTAAAAACCGGCTTCGGCCGGTTTTTTTATTTAGATCTAAGTACTTATAATTTAGAAACTTTCAACAAGTTTATTGTATTTTTCACCTTCACTAACTGAGTAGTTATGACCATATTTTCAAAAATTATAGCAGGCGATATTCCTTCCTACAAAATTGCAGAGAATGAACAATTTATTGCATTCCTGGACATTATGCCTTTACGCAAAGGACATGTGTTGGTTGTGCCTAAAATTGAAGTAGATAAGATATTTGACGTACCCGACAATTATTTGTCGGGACTGCTGGTTTTCGCAAAACCTATTGCCCGGGCCATAGAAAAATCATTCGATTGTAACCGGTGCGGGGTTAGTGTAGTGGGGATAGAAGTACCCCATGCCCATGTACACCTGATACCAATTAATGACGCCAATGATTTAAACTTCCTGCAACCCAAGCTCACGCTGACAGGGGAGGAAATGAAGGAGGTGCAAAACCTTATTATCAGCAACCTGTAGTAGCCTGTTGGTTGAGTAATAGCTCCTTGGCGTTCCGGGCGTTTCCGTACCGCATCATAAAAGTGATGCTGAGCAGGAAGCCTACAAATGCCATAATTGCACCAACAAAAGAGGGGTAGTTATAACCCAGCCCCAATGCAATAGGCAACCCGCCAAAGTATGCACCAATAGAGTTAGCCATATTAAATGCTGCCTGCATAAAAGCTGCGCCCATCATGGCCGATTTTTCTGCTGCACGGATCATCAATATGTTGATCGGCGATCCTACTGCCATCGCCAATAGCCCGCAGATAAAAGTGAGTACCAGTGAAACTGTTTGATTTTCTGAAAAGAAGAAAACTGCTATCAACGCTGCTACCAAGCTAATAAACAATATTGCAGCAGCTTTTTCAGGGCGCATTTTGTCGGCCATAATTCCACCGATCAGGTTGCCTGCAACCATACCTGCACCTGCAATCAGCATAATATACGATACCGATTGAATAGAAAAGCCCGATATGTGGGTCATTAAAGGCGATATATAGCTAAACCAGGCAAACAGGCCTCCGAACCCGATAGCAGTAATTAAAATGATCAGCCAGGCTTTGGGCGTTTTGAAAAACTGCAGTTCATCTTTAATGCTGTTTTGGGTATTCAGCTGTATAGGCGGCAGCCACATTTTAATAAAGAAGATCGTAAGTAAGCCGATGAGCGCTACTACTAAAAAGGCAAAACGCCACCCTAATTGATGTCCCAGATAAGTAACGAGCGGTACCATAGCCAGGTTGGCTACCGTAAGTCCCGCAAACATCATCGATATGGCCTGCGCCTGTTTGCCCTCTTTGGCCATTTTGGAGGCCACTACGGCTCCGATGCCAAAAAAAGCGCCGTGGGGAAGGCCGGAGAAGAATCTGGCAACAATGAGGCTGTAAAAGCCCGGAGCGGCAGCCGAAAGACCATTGAATACGGTAAACAATACCATCATTGCCATTAAAACTTTCTTCGGACTATATTTTACAGAGGCAGCTACCAGCAAAGGCGCACCCACAATAACACCTATTGCATAGGCCGATATCAGGTAACCTGCCTTGGGTATGGAGATTTGAAGCGAAGCTGCTACATCCTGCATTAATCCCATGATAATGAATTCTGTAGTTCCTATTGCCAGTCCGCCCAAAGCGAGGGGAAATAATTTTTTGTTCATAAACGGTTCATTTGTAATAACAAAACATAAAAATGTTGTGTTATTAATACACAAAGCTACGCTAAAATGTTTAATCGATTAAACAAAAATGTATTTTCGCTTACCGAAACCTGGCTTTTAGGAAGCGCGCTCATTGTACGAAATATGTATATCGACTAAGCCGGGAGTTGACGTTTAGTCATACAGGGACTTTAATTTATAACAAAAAATCGAAAGCAAATGAAAAGAATAGCAGTAGATATGGACGGTGTATTGGCCGATTGTTTTGAACAGTTTGCCAGATATGATTATGCTGATACCGGGATGAGAAAGACAAGGGAAGACGGCGCCGGAAAAATGGATGATGAGCTATTTGAAAAGGCAAGAACCTATGTATATCAACCTGGTTTTTTCAGGGACATGCCTGTGATAGCCGATAGCCAGGAAGTTTTATATAAACTCAATGAAAAATTTGAAGTATTCATTGTGTCGGCAGCTACCGAGTTTCCGCAGTCCCTGCCAGAAAAACAGGCATGGCTGAGTGAGCATTTCCCTTTTATTCAATGGCAACAAATAGTTTTCTGTGGTTTTAAAACTATTATCCAGGCCGATATTATGATCGATGATCATTTTAAAAATCTGAATTATTTTAAAGGAAAGACTATTTTATATACCCAGCCGCATAATGAGCTGGCGGACGCCGGTAAACATACCCGTGTGCACAACTGGACGGAAATTGAGCAGCTTTTGTTGACGCCTCAATTACAGGTGGGCCAGGAAGCTCCGGTAGATTTTTCGCCTGCTATCAGCAAATATGCATAATGCTGTCAATTATTGGTAGAGCCTCTTTTTACCAGTTCGGCGGCAATAAATATCAACTGTTCTTTCCTGGTTTGTGCAATCACATCCATTAGCAGTTCGGTAGCTGTTTGCCCAAGCTGTTGCATAGGCTGCCTTATAAAAGAGAGCTGAGGCTTCGTAAAATCAAATACCTCATTTTCATCGAATCCGATCAGCTCCACATCTCCGGGAATTTTGATTTGCTGTTGCTCCAGGTATTTCAGTGCATGAACGGCAATACGGTTAGATGCAAAAAGGATGGCATTAACAGAAGGCGGGGTAAGCAGAGCTGCCACCGCTTTTTCTATTTCTATCGGATTATTGGAAATGTCTACTTTCCTGATCCAGTTTTTATTAATACTAATGCCGGCATCTTTTAAGGCTTGCTGATAGCCTTTCGTACGATCATTTAAATGCGCAAGGTCTGTTTTATAATTAATGAGTCCGATTACCTTCCTGTTGTGCTCAATAAATAAACTTGCGGCATCGTATGAGGCTTTCAGGTTATCTACGTTTACACAATGTGCCTCCAGTTTAGGAAAATACCGGTCTGCAATTACAAAGGGAAACCGCATTGCTTTCAAACGGAGTAACAGCGGCTCCGAGCCCGATGGCGGCAGTAGTATAAGACCGTCTACCTGCCGGTTAATAAAGGCATTGGTCAGGTTTTCAAATTTAACCAGGTCTTCGTCAGAGCTGCCGAAAATAACGGTGTACCCGTACCTGGCACCTTCATCTTCAATGATCCTTGCCAGGCTAGAAGAGAAGGGGTTGGAAATATCAGCGACAACGAGCCCAATCGTAAATGTTTTACTGGTTTTAAGGCTTTTGGCAATCTGGTTAGGCTGGTAGTGAAGTCTTTGTGCGGTGGCTCTTATCTTTTCGGCCACATCTTTATTGATCCGGTTCTCAAAACGGTTATTCAAAACATAGGAAACCAGGGCAACAGAAACACCTACTTCCCTTGCAATATCTTTTAAGGATATCTTTCCCGATTTTTCTGGCATGCAAACAAATGTAATATAACATTTTGGAATATACGATGCTTGTTTAGGCATTCTTCCATGCCGGTTCCCCGCTTATCATTTTCTGCAAGGAGGTTTCTAAAGCAATCAGTACATTCGTTGATCTCTTTAAAAAAATAACCAATACATGTTCAGGAAATTTCTTTGTTTTTGCCTTATGCTGTTGGGCTTTATCGCCATCCATGCTCAATCAGTAAACTGGGGTGCAGACGGTAATACTTATTACAAGATCGAGGATGGCGCTATTGTGAAGTATACCCTGCCGCAGCATTCGAAAGCAGTTCTGGTGCCCGCGAACAGGCTGACTCCATCCGGCAGTACCCAACCAATCGAAGTCAGGAGTTTTGTGGTGAGTAAGGATGAATCAAAAGTACTTATCTACAATAATACCCGGCAGGTTTGGCGCGAAGATACGCGCGGAGATTACTGGGTGCTGGACCTGGCTTCCGGGCGGTTGCAGCAATTGGGAAAAGGCAAACCAGAAGCGTCCCTGATGTTTGCGAAATTGTCACCCGATAATACCAAAGTAGCTTATGTAAGTGAATATAACCTGTACGTAGAAGACCTGGCTTCAGGAGCCATAAAGGCATTAACTACCGACGGTAACCGTAAAAACATCAACGGTACCTTCGACTGGGCTTATGAAGAAGAGTTTTTTTGCCGGGATGGCTTCCGCTGGGCGCCGGATAGTAAGAAGATCGCTTATTGGAAGATCATCGCAGGGGATACCAAGGTGTATAATATGGTAAATAATACCGACTCAATTTATCCCAAACTGATCCCGATAGAATATCCCGTAGCCGGAGAAAAACCCTCCGTATTTAAAATAGGTGTTGTCTCATTGAGCGATGCTAAAACTCAATGGATGAATATAGCCGATGATGCCGTTTGGGGATCGTATGTGCCGCGTATGGAGTGGGCAGGCAATACCAGTGAACTGATTGTACAGCATTTAAACAGGAGGCAGAATGAAAGCAACCTGATGCTATGCAATGCAGCATCTGGTGCCGTACAAACTATTTATACTGAAAAAGACAGTGCCTGGATTGATATCGTAGCCAACTGGGACCAGGACTATACCAACGGCGGCTGGGATTGGCTGAACGGGGGCAAGGAGTTTTTGTGGCCTGCTGAAAAAAATGGCTGGCGTCATTTGTACCGCGTAAGCCGGGATGGTAAAAAGGAAACATTAATTACGAAAGGTAAATATGATGTGATGGACATTGCAGCTATTGATGAAAAGGGTGGATATCTTTATTTTCATGCTTCTCCTGAAAATGCCACACAGAAATACCTGTATCGTACCAAATTAAATGGAGCCGGCAATGCGGAGCGATTAACACCTGCCGATTATCCGGGAACCAATAGCTATAACCTTTCGCCAGGCGCTACATACGCAGTGCACAGCTTCTCTAACTATTATACCCACCCGTCCGTGGAGTGGATTACGGTAGCAGATCATAAGCCAATCGGCGAGGGTATTAAAATGGATGCTGCTACAACAGCAAAAGCCCAATCTAATGTTGAGTTTATAACCGTGACTACCGAAGATGGTGTGCAGATGGATGCGTGGATGGCGAAACCTGCTAATTTTGACGCATCAAAAAAATACCCGGTTGTTTTTTATGTGTATACCGAACCCTGGGGACAGACTGTAAAAGATAGCTATGGGGCCGGGCGTAACTTTTTGTACAAGGGCGATATGGCCAAAGACGGCTATATATATGTGTCTATAGATAGTCGCGGAACACCTGTGCCCAAGGGCAGAACCTGGCGCAAAGCCCTGTACAAGAACATTGGTATCCTGAATATTCACGACCAGGCCATGGCTGCAAAGGCGCTGTTGAAACAGTACCCCTACCTGGATGGCGAGCGTACTGCAGTATGGGGCTGGAGTGGTGGTGGTTCCACTACATTAAACCTGATGTTCCAGTTTCCTGAGATTTATAAAACAGGTATCGCGGTAGCAGCGGTAGGTAACCAGCGTACTTATGATAATATTTACCAGGAGCGTTATTCCGGTATTCCACAACAGGATGAAACGCCTTATATTAAAGGTTCTCCCGTTACGCATGCTAAAAATTTAAAAGGCAACCTGCTTTATATACATGGCACCGGCGACGATAATGTGCATTATAATAATGCAGAAATGTTGTTTAATGAATTAATCAAATATAACCGGCAGTTCCAGATGATGAGCTATCCTAACCGGTCTCACAGTATTGCTGAAGGCGAAGGCACTTCGGCACATTTACAAACTTTGTATACCAATTACCTAAGGCAGTATTGCCCGCCAGGTGCTAAATAGCGTTATAAAAATAAAGTCCGGTTTCAAAAAACCGGACTTTATTTTAGGCATTAATTTTTACATTCCTTTTCTTCGCTCTGCCCATAATTCGTTAAATGATTTTTTGGGAAACTCCAGTTTACTGCGCTCTTTGGTCCACGCGCCTGCAACAGAGTTGATCAGTTTGGTTTTCATATTCCCGTTACCCATATTCATCCAGCTACGCTTCAGCATTGCTGTTTTCCACATTTTCCAGGCCACTGTTTCTGTAAAGGGAGCATAGCCTTCCTGCTGGGCTTCGTGCCGGTTCTCCAGCAACAGCTCGTGCAGGTTTATTTTTACAGCACATACTTCGGTACAGTTGCCACAAAGAGAGGAGGCCTGACTTAAATGCTTCCATTCTTTCATGGGCTTTAAATGCGGCGTGATAACCGACCCTATAGGTCCGCTATACGTGGTGTTATAAGTATGACCGCCTATGTTTTTGTACACCGGGCAGGCGTTAAGGCAGGCGCCACAGCGGATACAATATAACGCTTCTCTTGTTTTTTCGTTGGCCAGCATGTTGGTGCGGCCATTGTCCAGTAAAAGCACATACATTTCTTCCGGTCCATCTATTTCACCCGGCTGCTTAGGGCCTGTTACAATTGTGCTGTAAGAAGTAATACGCTGACCCGTGCCAAAAGTAGCCAGTAGCGGCCAGAACAGTGCCAGATCGGTCATAGATGGAATGACTTTCTCTATACCCGCAATTACTATATGTGTTTTAGGCATGGAGCAGCTGAGCCGCGCATTGCCCTCATTCTCTGTAATAGCGATGCCACCGATATCTGAAATAATGAAATTAGCACCTGTTACACCTACCTCTGCCTCGGCATATTTTTGCCTGAGTTTATCCCTGGCAATAAGCGTGAGTTGTTCAGCACTTAAAGAAGGATCAGTGCCGAGTTTGTTGGCAAACAGTCGTGCAATGTCATCCTTACTTTTATGCATGGCCGGCGTTACAATATGGTAGGGCGTTTCACCATCCAGCTGTTGAATGTATTCTCCGAGGTCTGTTTCGATGCTTTCTATACCCTGCGCTTCCAGGTTCTTGTTGAGGTGGATCTCTTCAGTAACCATGCTTTTGCTCTTCACCAGGGTGCGGCAATTCTTCTCTTTACAGATCTTCACAATGGCGTCAATGGCCTGTTGGGCATCCTCGCACCATATTACTTTCGCACCGCGTTTGCTAACCTGGGCCTCAAAATTCTCCAATTGCGTATCCAGCGTTTCAATGGCTTTCCACTTCAGGTTTTTAGCCCTTTCACGCGCCAGCATAACGTCTGAAAACTGCGTTTTGCCTGCGGGCACCTGGGCATTGTACCTGCCGATATTAAAATTGATCACCTGGCGATGATCCCTGTCTGCTGCTTTTTCTTTACTTTTTTTATTAAATAGGGTGGCTGTTTGCGACATGCTTGAATAAGGCTGTTAATACTACTGTTAGTCAATGAAATGCTATTCACTATGGTTGTGGGCTGTTACTGCCTGCTCCAGTACCTCGTAAAACTCTTCGCCGTATTTTCTAATCAGCGGTTCTTTTAAAAATTGGTAAACCGGAACTTTCAACTTTTCTCCCAGCTTACAAGCGGGGCTGCACAATTTTTTACGTGGCTCATAATTCAAACGTTCATAATCGCCATGTTTGCCAGGATAGGCTATAATAGGATAAAGATGACAGCTGATAGGCTTTTTCCATTTTATTTTGCCGTCGTTGTAGGCCTGTTCAAATGCACATTTGATAAGGCCATTTTGTTCGCGGTAGGCATAAACACATATTTCATTATCACTGGGTAATGTTGGCGTTACCCAACCAAATTCATCATCATACTGGTACCGGCCTTTTTTTTCAACCTGCTCGATGGCATCTTTGGTCATGTAAGGCTTTATAATTTCATAGCTGTTATTTACCTCATCCAGCTCTGCTTCTGTAAGAGGAGCCCCCGCATCACCTTCTTCACAACAGCCTCCTTTACATTTGCTGAGGTCGCAAACAAATTGCGCCTCTGCCACATCATCACTTATTATTTTGTTTTCGATTATGATCATTGTGCAAAAGTACTATAGCTATCGGATGCCGCCCACTATTAAGACTGTTTAATTACAATCCGGGCTTTTTTTACCCTGTTTCTTTCTACTTCGAGCACAGTAAATTCAAAGTCGCCGGAACTTACTATATCGCCTTCTTTGGGAAGTTCTCCCGATATTTCATTAATAAGGCCACCCAGCGATTCGTTATCACCCCGCACTTCATCGAATGTATTAACGGGTAGTTGTAATACTTTGCAAACATCGCGTAACATGGTGCTACCTTCAAATATATAAGTGTGGTCGTCTATTTTTTTATTATCTATCTCTTCTACATCAAACTCATCTTTGATGTCTCCAATCACTTCTTCCTGAATATCTTCCATAGTTATGATACCGCTGGTGCCTCCAAATTCATCCACCACTACTGCAAAATGCATCCGTTTTTTCTGGAACTCTAAAAGCAGATCCTCTATCAATTTCGAGTCAGGTACAAAATAGGGGGGGCGTATAACCGAATGCCAGTCAAAGCTTTCCTCGTATAAATGTGGAATCAGGTCCTTGGTATTCAATATTCCCTCTATTTCATCCAGATCTCCCTTGTAAACCGGCAAACGTGAATATTGCAGCTCTTTAATTTTTTCAACCAGTTCGGGAAATGTAGTATTGTACTCAATACCGTTTACATACAACCGGCTGCGCATCACTTTTTTTACAGAGATCTTTCCAAACTTGACAATGCTTTTCATGATGTTTTTCTCTTCAGGAGATGCCTCGTCATCAGTTTGAACATCTATCGCTTCATCAAATTCCTGCAGGCTATTGGCCTCGGCATTATCGGTGCCCAAAGTCTTTCCAAAGCCATCTGCAACGGCCACTATGCCTTTGCTCATGCGCCTCAGCACATAATGGATCATTTCGACAATAAACAATAAAATGGGCCATTCATAAGCAAACCGTAAACTATTCTGTCTTGCCCATACCCTGGGAAATATTTCTAAAGGAAAAACTATAAGAAAGGCAATAAGCAGCCATTTAAGCAAAATGGTATAACCACTATGTTTATACTCCTCCGGTGTGTATTCGTCAACCAGGTAGTTGGTTAAAATAATAAGACAAATGTTTAAAACAGTTTTGGAAATAAGCATTGAAGTATATACTTCCTTGGGCTCATCAAGTAGGTCTATGATCCTCCGGGCAGCAGGTTGCTGCTTGGTTTTCAACACATCAATATCTTTTTCATTCAGCGAAAAAATAGCGGCCTGCGAACCCGAAATGGAAAAAGATAAAAAGATAAGGAGCAGTAAGACAACAACTAAAACCGTACTGCTTTGCGTGGTAGCCTGCAATTCTACCTGTAAGAAATCAGCAAAAAGTAAATGAATGATGCTCTGTGTATACAAAACAAATATTATTGGTGAAGTATTTTTTGTCAGATGTCGGATCGCACCATAACAAATTAAAAGTTAATGGTATCCGAGCCCCCTTCTTCGCCCGAAACGGGTCCACCTGGTGCGGGATCGTCGTGCTCATGCGTCAATCCTTCAGCTTTTTTATCAAGCATAATCAAGTTTTCGCCAACAACCTCGGTGATATACTTTTTTACCCCGTCCTTATCTTCCCAGCTTCTGGTGCGCAATCTTCCCTCTATATAAACAAGGCTCGATTTGTGCAAAAATTTTTGAGCAAGGTCTGCCAAACCGCGCCACAATACTACTGTATGCCATTCTGTTTGCGATACCAGTTTCCCCGACCTGTCCTTAAAAGTTTCGGTAGTTGCCAAAGGGAATTTGGCAACTGAGATATTCCCTTCCAGTAGCTGTACTTCAGGATCTTTACCTAAGTTACCGATTAGCATTACGCGATTAACTCCTCTCATAAATTAATTATTGATTTTTCTTATGTAAGTATGTATTAAGCTATAGTAAACTAAAATTAATTTTTTTTACCCATTCTGAAAAATTAATACACGCAGCTTATATTTTTTTAATATTCATTAGAGTTTACCAAAGCACTTATTGGGTTGCTAATACCCTGCTGTTCAAATAATCATTGATAATTTTAGGAAAAGAATAAGCGGATAACTTATCTCCTTCGCTCCAGTCGTAATTTTTAAGAGAGGCGGGTAACTGCTTCACCCGGACGTTGAAAAATATTGCAGTAATGCTTTGATGTGTCAATTTTTGACGGTAAATGGTGGATTCGGCCTTTATGGGATCGCCCTTGCTGATCCATTTCAGGTTCAGGGCTTCAGCAACAGCGCTATCTGTATCGTTTTCCTGCGGCAATTCTATCATCGGGAATTCATGCAGATGTTGCCATATATCTTTTCCTGTTCGCTCCCTTACGGCAATTTTACTGCCATGCTGAATAATAAAGAAGTAAAAAAAACGACTTCTTTGTTTGATTTTCTTTTCTTTTACCGGTAACTGCTGCACCCTGTTACAAGAGTAAGCTACACAGTTTTTTTGAAAGATGCAATGGTCACATAAGGGCGCAACGGGCTTACATATAGTAGCACCAAAGTCCATGATAGCCTGATTATACTTACCCGGTTGCTTTTGATCGAGCAGTTCATTGGCTAGTTGGTGGAAGTTCTTTTTGCCGGTTGTGCTATCTATTGCTTCTTCGATTCCGAAAACCCGGGCCAAAACCCTGTAAACATTACCATCTACCACAGCATGGGGTTGGTTAAATGCAAAAGAAGCAATAGCTGAAGCGGTATAAGAGCCAACGCCTTTCAGTTTTAAAATATCGTTGTAGCTGCCCGGAAAAACACCTCCGTAGGCTTCTGTAATAATGCGGGCGGTAGCAATAAGGTTCCGGCAACGTGAATAATAGCCCAGGCCCTCCCATAATTTAAATACTTTTTTCTCGTCGGCCGCAGCTAAATCTTTGATCGTAGGAAAATTACGGAGAAAATTATTATAGTACTCCAGCCCCTGTTCCACTCTTGTTTGTTGTAAAATAATCTCACTTAGCCATATTTTATACGCGTCTTTTTCTCCTTTCCAGGGCATTTGGCGGTTATTATCGTTTTCATGCCACTTTAACAACAATTTTGAAAAAATGCTGACTTCCAGTTGTTTATGTGTTAAATTGATCAAAAGTTTTTATTTATTTTTTTTAAAGAAAAAAAATTGGATTAATAATTGTTTATATCTTAGAAGTATTAAGCATAAAAAGCTGTTTTACAATTTAATTGAATCGTTAAAATAATATTAATTCTATTCTATGCGAAAAGCGGACTTGGTAAACAAGATATCTGACAAAACCGGCATCCCCAAGGTAGATGTGCTGGTTACACTCGAAACTATGTTTAAAGAGGTTAAAGATACTTTAGCTTCTGGTGAAAACATTTACATTCGTGGTTTTGGCAGCTTTATAACTAAAAAAAGGGCTGCAAAAATTGGCCGCAATATTAAGAAAAATGTGGCGGTACATATTCCCGAACATTATATTCCTGCATTTAAACCAGCGAAAGAGTTTAGCATTGAAGTGAAAAAACTGAAGGAGCCAAAACCAGATGATGGCCCCGGAGAAGATGGCGATGATTAATAAGTTCTAAACAAAGAACGTAGCTGCCATTGAGTTTTTTATCCACTCTTTTTTAAACAATTTATATAGTATTGGGGTTAACTTTGCAATCCAAATTTTTTTTGATTGTGAAGAAACCTCAATATATTACCATTTTTGTTGCTCTTGCTGCGTTGTGTTTGCTGTGGGCGTTTGGGAGCATTAAACCCAAGGTTCAGGCTAATGCACATGAAGGGCATCAACACGATCACGCTGATAAACCAGGTACGGGTTCCGTTTCAACTTCATCATTTTCAATTGATAGTGCATTAACTGCTGCAAAGGGAACACTTTTGCCGGCAGGCACTGCACGATTAACATCGCTGGAATCCATTATCAAAAAGTCGCCAGATCAGGGCCAAAAGGTAGAAGCCTTCAGAGCGATTTCTATGTATTGGAAAGACAGTGTAAAAGCCTTTATTCCTTATGCGTGGTATGTGGCTGAAGGAGCAAGGTTGGAAAATTCAGAAAAAAACCTCAATTTTGCAGGCCATTTGTTTTTGAACAACCTGCAGCATGTGGAAAATGGAGAGATGGCAAAGTGGATGGCACTGCAGGCAAAGGATTTGTTCGAGAGGTCTTTACAGTTAAATCCTGATAACGACTCTGCGAAAGTAGGGTTGGGCTCAACTTACATGTTTGGAGGTATATCCAACGCTCCTATGGAGGGAATAGCCAAGATCAGGGAAGTGGTTTCTAAAGACAGTACTAATTTGTACGCACAAATGACATTGGCTATGGGTTCGCTCATGAGCGGGCAAACCGACAAAGCCAAAGAGCGTCTTGAAACAATAATCAGGCTCGACTCTAAAAATCTGCAGGCTTTATTGCTGCTGGCAGATATTTACGAGAAGCAGGACAAGAAACAAGAAGCAATAACATATTATCAGAAAGCATTACCGCTGGCAACTGAGCATACGGAAATGAGGGCTGAGCTTCAAAAAAGGATTGATGCTTTAAAAAAGCAGAATTAACTATTATATTAACAAGATTTAAAATTATTTAACTATGCCTTGTGGTAAAAAAAGAAAACGTCATAAAATTGCAACACATAAGCGCAAAAAAAGACTTAGAAAAAACCGCCATAAAAAGAAATAAGCTTTCTTTTACTGAAATATATTCTACATATAACCCCCTAGTTTATTTGCGGGGTTTTATGTAGTATATTTGTTTTACCTGCTTTATCGTTATATGCATTTTCCATCCTTTAATGCCATATACTTTTCTGCCTGCATGTATAACCGATAAAGTTGGTCAGAATTACTTTTAAGGCATAGCACACGTTCATATGCAATGAATAAAGAAATTGTAATTAATGCCGCTCCCACTGGTGTTGAAATTGCTTTGTTAGAAGATAAGAAGCTGGTGGAGTTGCATAGCGAAAAAAGCGATGGCCGCTTTGCTGTGGGTGACTTATACCTGGGCAAAGTAAAAAGGCTTATGCCCGGGCTTAATGCCGCTTTTATAGATGTAGGCTTTGAAAAAGACGCATTTTTGCATTATACCGACTTAAGCCCGTATGCAAAATCGTTATTAAAGTTTACTAATATGGCCATGGCAGCCACAGATGCCAACCCTATAGACTTCTCAAAATTTAGTGTTGAACCGGAAATTGTAAAAACGGGTAAGATCAGCGAAGTGCTTGGCGGTAAGCCCCACGTATTGGTGCAGATATTAAAAGAACCCATTGCAGCCAAAGGCCCCCGGCTTAGTTGTGAACTTTCTTTACCTGGCAGATTTGTTGTAATAACCCCTTTCAATAATATTGTAGCAGTATCTAAAAAAATTCATTCTTCCGAAGAAAGAAAAAGACTGCAAAAAATAATTGAAGCCGTTAAGCCTAAGAACTTCGGTGTAATTGTAAGAACTGCGGCAGAAGGAAAAAATACAGCGGAACTCTATGAAGACCTGGGAAACCTCGTTAATATCTGGAGCACTGTTCAGCAAAACCTGAGAGGAGCCGTAGCCCCCACAAAAATTTTCAGCGAGCAGAACAAAACCAACAGCATTTTAAGAGATCTTTTAAGCGCAGATTATAACCGCATTGTTACCAACGATAAGAATATCTACAACGAAACCAAAAACTATATTCAGAAAATTGCACCTGAGAAAGCGGAGATCGTTAACCAGGCGCAGGGAAATGTTTTTGATATTTTAGGTATTACCAAGCAGGTAAAAGGATCGTTTGGAAAAACGGTTACTTTAAACAGCGGCGCTTATCTCATTATAGAGCATACCGAAGCTCTGCACGTAATTGATGTAAACAGCGGCTATAAAAATGTAGGCAACAACCAGGAGCAAAATGCATTGGAGACTAACCTGGAAGCTGCCGCTGAAATTGCCCGGCAATTAAGGCTGAGAGATATCGGCGGAATCATTGTGGTTGACTTTATCGACATGAAGCTTGCGGAGAATAAGAAGAAGCTTTTTGATACGATGGAGGAAGTAATGCTTGCGGACAGGGCCAAGCACTCTGTGTTGCCCATTTCCAAGTTTGGATTAATGCAGATTACCCGGCAGCGTATGCGCCCTGAGGTAAACATCAATACCCAGGAAGTATGTCCCAGTTGCAATGGTAGCGGTAAAATAACTTCAACATTAGTGCTGGAAGATGAGATCGAAAAAAATCTCAATTATCTTATTACACACAAGCATAAAAATCTCAAACTCATTGTACACCCTATTGTGTATGGATATTTAACAAAGGGGTTATGGTGGAGTAGTAAATTATCAAAGTGGAATAAAAAATTTGGTCAGAAAACCAGGATAGAAAAAGATACAGCTTACCAGCTGACAGAATATCACTTTTTCGATTCGAATGAAGAAGAAATTAAATTCTAAAATGAAAAAGCTCCGAAATTTTTCGGAGCTTTTTAGTTCTTATTCAATAAAAACCGAAAAGGTTTTAAATGCTCTTTTTTAACCGCTGATAGTATTTTTCGCTTATTGGAAGTGATCCGGTTTCGGTTCACCAGTTCATGGGCCTGGCAAAAACCTTCTTTATTGTCTACACATGCAATTACATAATTCAGGCATTCCACCCGTGTATCTATTGAATCGGGGTAAACAGCATCATCTTTAATGATCAAAATAATATCTCTCCGATATTTACTCATTTTGCCGGCAAACTAAAATCTGTAATAGTAAATTTACCTTATTTTACAATTGGATCAAACAAAAGGTTCGCGATCTGATATATTTTTAGCAATATCTATGCCTTTTCCCCGGAAATTAAGAATATTAGTGGCTCCCCTGGACTGGGGATTGGGACATACTACCCGGTGCATACCGTTGATCAGGGCATTACTGCGACATGATGCGGAGGTTATTATTGCCGGCAATAAAGTACAGGAAAAAGTCCTGTCAGCCGAATTCCCCCACTGTAAATTTTTATTTTTAGAGGGTTACGGGGTTACTTACAGTACCACCGGGAAAGGTTTTTTTTGGAAAATGATGCAGCAGTTTCCACGCATTGCTGCTTCCATAAAGCGCGAAAATAGCTGGTTAAAAGAACTGCTGATTCGCGAACATATTGATGGTGTAATAAGCGATAACCGGTTTGGCTTGTATACCTCAAAAATCCCCTCTGTTTTCATTACCCACCAGTTACGCATAAAAACGGGATTGGGGCAGCTGGCTGATGATATGGCGCAACGGGTCAACTACAGGTATATTAATCGCTTTAGCCAGGTTTGGGTGCCTGATTTTAAAGAAACTCAAAATCTCGCCGGTGTATTATCGCATCCGTCTTCCATGCCTGCTACAAATGTTGCTTATGTGGGACCCTTAACAAGGATGAGTCATAGGCCTTTTGTAAATGAAGGGGGTGGGATTCTTTTCATTATCTCAGGCCCCGAGCCGCAAAGAAGTTTTTTTGAGCAGAAAATTTTTGCACAATTAAAAGATATTAAGCAACAGGTTACTGTTATCCGGGGCAAACCATTGCAGGAAGAACTGCCGTTGATTGCTGATGCTGTTATTTATAACCATTTGCCCGGCAACGAAATGGAGGCTGTTATGCGTTCTGCTGCGTTAATAGTATGCAGAAGCGGGTATAGCTCTGTAATGGATATTAATGCACTGGGATTAAAATCTATTTTAATACCTACACCAGGGCAAACTGAGCAGGAGTACCTGGCAGACTACCTGATGCAAAAGGAATTTGCTATAAAAGGTAGCCAGAGCGACTTTGATCTGCAAGACCTGCTTCAAAAAGCAGCGGACTTTTCTTACAGTGGTTTTATTAACCAGGATGATCTGCTTCTCAGAAAAGTGGTTGCAGGTTTTTTAGATAACTGCCGGGAACAACTCATCAAGGAAAAAAATTAAAACTTTACCAGGAAGCCCAGTCCCAGCATTGATTTTATCTGGGCTGCAGGCGATTCGTTGTTAGCTCCGAATAACCTTACATCGTCGTCGTAGATCATATCAAGGCTATAGGTAAGCGTCAGGTATTTCGTCAACTTCATGTTGATCATATTGGTCCAGTAAAGGTCTACATTTTTAGGTTTATCTAAATAGTTTGAGTAAAGATCCAGGCGGCTTTTATAGGAGAACATTTTATTGATCTCTTTGAAATAGTTCAGAGAAGCAAAAGCGCCAAATTCTGTTTTTACATGTCTGCCGGTATCTACTCCATAAGCACCCACACTTGCCAGGGAATCGTTTCTTACAATGGTCCATCTTACAGTAGCAGGAGACATAAAAATTGAAAAATCTTTATTGGGTTTCCATTCAAGGCCAGGGCTTAACAGCACATATGCCGGCGATAGAAAATTGGAGCTGAAAGTGCGGTTTCCATCACTATCGTAGGTATAACCTTTGAACATTTGTGATCTGAAATTGAATAGGGCCCCTACATTCCATTTTTTGCCGATTGCATAACCATATTTTGACACCAGATCAATCCGGTCATCATTCTTTCTGCTTCCCAGCGATGTGGTATTCATATACCCGATGTTAATATCAAGCGTGTTGTCCCAGGAATGTTTATTCTTTTTATAAAAGGCGTAGGTGCTAAGATTACCATTAAGGGCTAAAGAAAACTTATCGCCACCGGCAGCCCAGTTGCTCAACGAGCCTTGTGCAGCATTCAAACCAATAAATCCACCCGTCTTCCAGGTTTTGGTTGTTGTATCATTGGGGTCTTTTTTGATTTGTCTTTCCGAGTCTTTCTTTAAGTTTTTTACCGTTTCGTCCTGAGCCAGAACTGTTAAGCTGCTTAAAAAGGCAACCATAAATAGTATCTTTTTCATATTTGTTTTGTGTTGGCCACAAAAATAAGTATCTATCTCTGAAAGGTTTGTAGTAAATTAATTTTATATTTGGCTACTGTGGTGTAATGAATGGGCAGGGGATACTAAGCAAAATACAACGACTAATACGGCTAAGCAAAATTGAACGCTTTATGAATAAAGATGCTGCTGGCGTCTTCATCCTCAAAAAGTTGGCAATAAAAAAACCTCCGCCAAAGGCGAAGGTTTAATATGCTGTAGGGGGAGGGGTCGAACCTCCACGAGGCGGTTAGCCGCAACACAAAGTTAGTGGTCAATCCTGGTCGGCCTGACGGTCGGCTCTATGTTGTGTTTATTCCGTGATCCTCACCCTCGAGACAAGAGGGCATGTCTGCCAAAAATTTCATCACCCCACAATTTTTAAGAACTTTGCCTTTATTATCAGGCGTTGTTAGAACAAAAATAAAGATAAATGCTCGTTCGTTCCAAATATTTTAAGAATATTTTTTATAATATAGTAAATATTCAATAAATTGCGTTTAGTATTAGATTATTTCAAATTAAAGCTGCTTAAGTATGAATTCTAAATTAAATCTTGATAAGCTGGATCTGCAGATCATTGAGCATATGATGGATGATGCTGAGATCTCGTATGCCGACCTGGGGAAGAAATTATTTGTATCTGGTGGTACCATACATGTGCGCATCAAAAAGCTACAGAAAGACGGTGTGGTAAAAGGTACCCGTTTAAATCCGGATCTGAAGCTTTTGGGATATGATGTAATCGCTTTTATTGGCATTTACCTGCGGGAAAGCTCATTATATGATTCGGTAGCTAAAGAGCTCCATAAAATAAAAGAAATCGTACGTTTAAACTACACAACGGGTAATTATAGCATGTTTGCTGAAATTATATGTAAAGACATCTCCGAACTAAGGGATGTATTGCATGAAAAGCTTCAGAAGATAAAAGGTATAGAAAGAACAGAAACTTTCATATCGCTTGAAGAAAGCTTCTCCCGAAGTGTGAAAGTATTAGATCAATAACCGGTTTTAAGAACCGGTATTTTCTGCAGAGATCATTTTCAAAAACTCGGCTTCGCTGATAATTTTGACAGTATTTAACTTTTTCGCCTTGTCGAGTTTGCTGCCGGCGTCTTCACCTACTACCAGGTAATTCAATTTGGCGCTTACTCCTCCCAGTATTTTTCCACCTTTGGCTTCCGCCATTTCTTCGGCTTCGCTTCTTTTAAGCGTGGGAAGTGTTCCGGTAAATAGAAAAGTTACACCTTCCAGCTCGCCTCCGCCATGCATCTTCCTGGTGCTATTATTCATTTCAATGCCTAATGCTTCCAGTTCCTGCAGCATATTAATATTATCCTCATTGCTAAAAAAGTCTACAATGCTGCCCGCTACTTTCGGGCCAATATCTTCGAGTTCCTGCAATGCCTCCTGGCTAAAGTTCCTGAGATCCAACAGGTGATTCAATTTCTGCGCTAATACTTTGGCAGTGGTTTCACCTACAAACCGGATCCCCAGGGCAAAAATGAGGCGGTGCAGCGGCTGCTGTTTACTTTGCTGTATGGCTTCCTGCAGCTTTTCAATTGATTTGGCGCCAAACCCTTCCAGTTTTCCAATCGCTTCAAAATCCAGCTTATAGATACCCGGGATATCTTTTAATAAACCCAATTCATAAAACTTCCTGATATTGGCTTCCCCGAAGCCTTTAATATCCAGTGCGTTCTTGCTTACGTAATGGATCATGCGCTCTACTACCTGGGCAGGACATTCAATATTGATGCAGCGCCAGGCTGCTTCTCCTTCTTCCTTAAAAAGTTGGCTGTCGCAGATCGGGCAGCCCCGGGGGAATTCTATCTTTGTTTCTGCACCTGTACGCAATTCAGCCAGGGGTTTGACGATGTAGGGAATTACATCGCCGGCACGCTCTACCAATACCGTATCTCCGATCATCAAATCCTTTTCACGTATCACATCTTCGTTAAATAAAGAAATAGAGCTTACAGTAACGCCACCAATATATACAGGCTCGATTTTCGCAACAGGAGTAATGGAACCTGTACGCCCTACCTGGTAATCTACATTCAATAATTTACTCGTTCCCTGCCTGGCCTTGAATTTAAAAGCCATCGCCCAGCGCGGATGGTGAGAGGTCATGCCTAACTGATCCTGCAGATCGAAGCTATTCACTTTAATAACCATACCGTCAATTTCATAAGGCAGGTCATCCCGTTTAGTTTCAAATTCCAGGCAATAGCTTACAACTGCGTCTATACCATCAAACACCCGCATTTCCTTAACCGGGCTTCTGAAACCCAGTTCCCATAATAGTTTCAGCGAGCCTGCATGTGTAGTTAGCTCTTCAGGTATTTCTTTTCCGGGCAGTAGCGTGTAGTCGCTGATATGATAAACAAAAGCTTCCAGGTTTCTTCTTTTTACTTCTGCCGGGTCTTTTATGCGCAGTGTACCTGCCGCTGCATTACGAGGGTTGGCTAAAGGCGCCAGGCCTTTTTCTACCAGCGCATCGTTATATTTTTTAAAACTGTTTTTGTTCATTAATACTTCACCACGTATTTCAACCTGCTGCAAACCGTAGTCGCTAAAACGTGCGGAGAGTGGTAAAGTGCGGATTTGTTTCACGTTCGTAGTTACATCATCTCCGGCCACACCGTTGCCGCGGGTAGCACCGCGAACCAATAAATCATCTTCGTAAATAAGGGAAATACTACCCCCGTCAAACTTAGGCTCCACGCAATAAGTGATCGTATCCAGTTTGGATAGTTGTTTTGCTTTCCTGTCAAAATCTTTCAGATCGGCTTCATTATAGGAGTTGTCCAGCGACAACATAGGTACCAGATGCTGTACGGTTACAAAATTACCGGTCAGCTCTTTGGCAACTCTTTGTGTAGGTGAATCTTTAGTGATCCAGTTTTTATGGGCTTGTTCCGTTCTTTCCAGTAATTTAAATAACTGGTCATACTCCCCGTCTGCGATCAACGGGTCGCTTAAAACATAATAGCGGTATTCATGAAAACGCAATGCCTGGCGCAGCTGTTCGGTACTGTCCGGGGAGGCAAGTGTTTCAGGGGTGTCTTTTAAAAGTGCCTGCGTATTTTCCTGCAGGGCAATGGTAATTTCTTTGCTGTACATATAAACGGATAAAAAGCAATTAAAAGTAAAGTTTTTAATGCACAGTAAAAAGCCGTCCTGTGAAAGACGGCTTTGAAAGAGTTAACGAACAATCATAATGGCGCCACCCGATGACGGTGGACTGGGGCGGTTGCTACCTCCAAACTTCCTGGGATAGTAGGAGAAAGTGACCATAAAGTATTGTTGCAGGCCATTGGAAATGGTTGTTGTTGCTGTATTTCGTTCAATAAAATTGGTGATGTTTCGGTTCTGACGTAAAAGGTCGAATGCAGAAAGTTTTATTTCGGCCTTCTGCTGCATAAAACGATAGATGGCATTGGCATTCCAGATGGTAGCTTTTGCCGAATTACCGTCTGCTGCAATATTATTCTGGTAGTTGAGAGAGGAGTTCAGGGTGAGCTCTTTTGTTATAAAGTAATTAATATTACCCGAAGTAGTGTAATTACGTATCACAGAGTTACCCGTAAAACGGATACTTTGCTGTCTGCTTCTGTTTGTTGCTATTGTTTCTCCAATGGTGATATTGAATTTATCTACCAGACTATAAGTAGCACTTAAGTTGTTCGAGATAGAATTGTTGGTAGACTTGGAACTTACATCGTTGATGAATCCCGGACGTTCGTTGGTAGACAGGTTCAACCTGTAAGAGAAATTCAGATTGCTCATCTTGGTAAGATTAGTAGAAAACCTTGCATTCACGTTTCCACTGATAGCTCTTTGGTTATCTACGTTGATCAGGTAACGTGTACTCCGGCCCGAACTATCGTAAACTGTATTATCACTAATGGCATTAGCTGTGTTGTTATAATTTAACCCTAAACCTGCGCTGTAATTGCTCTTGGTATTCATTTTGGCGCGGCTGATATCAAAGTTCCAGTTACTATACGTATTGGTTGAAGCTTTAAGGTTGGGGTTACCTGCTATGATATTATACCGGTTGGTACTATCTACCAGCGGATACAGCTGATCAATAGATGCCGGCGTTTGCTGCATGTTGGCCCACAGGTAAGAGTTGATCCTGTATGCATTATTCTTGTTGTAATTAAAATTCATGTTCAGGTTTGGCGTGAAGGCGGTGAAGTTCCTGTCGATATTGCGAAACAAAAAGCTCGATTCATTTTTTTGATTCAGGAACTGGTATTTTAACTCTATGCCCATGGAGAACCAGTAGTTGTACTTTTCCCATACCGATTTATTGATGGATTTCCTGAAACTCAAACCTGGTTTATAATAGAAGTTAGTGAGTATATTGTTATTGGTCAGCTGGTCATTTGCCCGGTATAAATTGTTTAAGGTATCCAGGTCAGCAACCCTGGAATCCATTTCGCTTCTGCTGATGCTGATGTCATTGGCCAGGGATACGTCTATATTGAAGAAATTATAAATGCCGAATATCAGGCTTTTGAAACCGTCATAGTTGAGGGTTAGGCTGGCATTGTAATTCCTGTTAAGCGTGTTATACTTTCTGTCAATCAGGTCGGAAGGAATGCTGTCAATATAAGACAAAAAGCGGCTTACGGTATTGCTGTTGCTACTCGAGTTATTATAACCTCCATTGAAAAACAGCATAAAATTTTTCCTGGGGTCCTGTAACTGTCCGGCATCGTTAGAACGTATAAAACCAAACATATTCAGGTTGTCATTTACAGTGGTAGACCTGTTGCGGTTAAGGGCGGTACTTATTGCTGTTGAATCATTTTTGAAAACATTGGTAGTGGATTCATTCTCGCTGGTTGTAAACTGGTTGGTGTAGTTGGCTGTCAGGTTTACAAAATTGCCGAATTGTTTGCGGTTCTCATACATGAACTTTACATTATTGCTCGTATTATTGTTGATGCCTCTGCTTTCGCTGATATTTGATAACTTATAGTTGTTATTGTCGCCTGTAATGTTTTGAACATTGGTGGTATTGGTTGTCACATTTCTCAAAGTATTCAGGTAGCCATAATCTGCCGACATACGGTTATAGAATTGGGAGTTATCCGATTCGGAGAAGCTATGCTGTATTTTGGCGTTGGCATAAGTTCGCCTGGTAATGCCATCGGCTCCGCCTCCGCGACCTCCAAAAAATACCCGGAAGTTCGATTTGAAAGTGTTCTCCATGAATGCATTTTCGCCCGTGCCTTCTTCTTTATTGATATTGTTAATACCGGCTGCAATGCCCGCCTGCGTTCGTTTGTTATAAAACTGCATCACACCATCGCCCGTGTATCTGTTATCGGTTCCATAGCCTGCGCCAATTTTCCCAAACATACCTTTTTTCTTATCGGCTTTCAGCTTAATGTTCATGGCATACAGGGAATCTGTTTTCTCCTCAGACTGTTGGACTTTAGATAAATCTTTTTCCTGGTACAATTGAATTTTTTCAATAGCATTTTTAGGAAGGTTTTGGGTAGCAGTTTGAGCAGCTCCGCCAAAGAAAGGCTTTCCGTCTACATACACTTTTTCAAGCTTGCGGCCATTCATGGTAATTGTTCCGTCGCCCCAAACTGTCAGCCCCGGCACCCGCATCAGCATGTCTTCTACTACTGCATTCGAATCTAATTTAAAAGCATCAGGGTTTATTTCAAGCGTATCTCCGTTCATTCGTATAGGCTGTACCGCTTTTACCACTACTTCATCCATTTCATTTTCTGCTTTCTGGAAGAGGAACAATTTTTTAAAATCGGTAATTAGGTTTAAACTGTCGAGCAAAAGATTTTTTACCAATGGCCGGTATCCTGTATGTGATACGACCATATACAAGGGTACTTTCGGAGGTAAATTTTTGATATCAAATTCGCCGGACGTATTACTAAGCTGAAACTCTACAATGCTGGAATCAGATTGTTTGTAAACGGATATGGAAGCAGATTGTAAGGCGTAATCATTAATAGAATCATAAATGGTACCCTTAATACCCCCCGTCGTTTTTTGAGCCATCAACACCGTGGGAAACAGGACTACGAGGCATAGCAGTAAAAAAGTTCTCATTATTTTGCGGTTGATGGTTTTACTTTTAATTTAATAACGATAGCATTGTCGAACTTGTCGAGCTTTGCCAGGAGATCTTTTGTTCTTTCAGGCAGGTTCTTGTTTTGAGCGATCAGTTTGTCTTTTTCCTTTAGCAGATCTACACTGGATATCCTTGTATAAACATACTCTTCGTCCTGCTGGGTGATGGATGAAAAAATCTTAGGCGGCAAATTATAAACAATGCTGTCTGTGGTTATTTTCCCCAGGTCATATAGCTTATTATCGGTCGAATTAAACAGGTAGTTTTTTTGAGCGTAGTTAACCGCTCTTGCTGAGAAAAACAGGAGGTGTTTATGTTCTACCAGGTTATTCAGTTCAGATATTACTTTGTTGTTTTTATTGATAGCGGCGTTATGCTCTATATTACTTCGAAACATGGTTGATTGAAAATCGCCGGTCATAGTCTGGTCGGCAGGGAAAACAAATTTGTATTCCAGGTAGAGCGAGTCTGGTGTAAGCCTGTAAATGGTATTGTCAAACTGTTTTTGTACCAACATTGCAGCAGCATCGGTTGTACTATTGATGGTAAAGTCTACGTTCTCATAAAATGGTGGCAGCTTTGGCAGGTTAACAAACGGAAAATAGGATTTCACTATTTTATTATCCTTAATAAGTTTGAGATGATATGCTACAGTGTCTTTTACATATTTATTATACCGCCCGTTTAAGGCAACATAATATCCATTTAAGTATACAAGCTCATTGAGTGCATATCGTGGTACCGGTAGTTTTTGCACCTTAAAACTGTTGTTGACATCCGGCATCAGCAACTCCAGGCTAACATACTTCGAAAAATCGGTTCTGGTAGATCGCTCTATTATCTGCTGAGCCTTGAGCTCTGGTATTGTATAGTTTTTATTAACCGACCTGATAAAAAAGATATTCTTTTCCGCCGAATATTGAATGTCCTCAATACGATACTTTTTTTTCCTGTACTTAAACAGGAATTTACCTTGTTTGCTGAAAAACAAAACTGCATTGGAATTATTATCGAGCACCGCAAAATAATAAGGAGTTACCAAAAAATTCTGAACATTATTGAAACTGCTGGCTTTGGTGGTTTCAAGCGGTATTAGTTCGGCTTCAGAAAATATCAACGAGGCCTTAAAGCCCAGGGCATTTTCGGGATTGAGGTATAGTGCTTTATCCTGGCCCCATAAAAACATAGGACAGATGGCCAGGCACGCAAACCAGGTCAATATTCTCATAAACTATTTTGCAGCAAGATAAATATCTTAAGTCGTCTACGAAAGTTTCGTAATTGTTTTAACGTATTATTAAGAAAAATGCGCCCCGGAGAAGGGCGCATTGATTATGCTTGATTTAATTATGCTATTGAAGAAGTGCTTTAGAGAAAATATGATATTCACCCGGAGCAAGATTGGCGATATAGCTGCTGCCTGCCAGTGAAATGGTGCTATTATTAGCTACATCATACCAGGTTCCGGTAGTACCCATGTCTACAGATGCCGTTTGCGTATTTACGTCAAAATTTCCCACCACCACAACCGTGTTGGTGCCTTCGCTTAATTTGATATATTTCACAGCGCCGCTAAGATTAGCAACGATGTTATTGGATTTAAAAATGCTGTTATTCTTTTTTAAAGCAATAAACCGGGCAAACGCATTTTTTAATGCCACCCTTGCTGCCTGTTTGTTATAGTCCCATAAAAGAGGTTTTTCCCCGGTGCGCCCGTTATGATCAATAGATATATCATAACCTAACTCCCCAAATTGCCAGATCATTTTTGGTCCCGGCATAGTGAATAGAAATGCTGCACATAGTTCCTGTCTTTTTAATGCAGTATTCAGATCCTTTACATTATAGGCCCCCGCTGCATTTCCATATTGCAGGTTTTTATACATCATGCGTTCCTCATCATGGCTTTCCATATAACTTACCAAACCATCAGCCTGGGCAAAGCCATGCGTGGTAAATAAGCCACGATTAAAATTCGAGTTGGTCAGCCAACCCATGCTGGCTTCCATAAAAGAATGGTTCAGGTTATTCCAAAGCATCATGCCTTCTGCAGCAAGCAGTTTTTCTTCTTCATCGCTGCACAGATGCTCGAGTATAACATATGCATTGGGATCAATTGACCTGATATAATTATTGTAATCTTTCAGAATAGCAATCCTGCTATCATCTTTTGCGCTCATGGCTGCATCGTCCGAACTGGCTTTTTGTGTAAATCCTTTGGTAAAGTCAAAACGATAACCGTCTATCCTGTATTCCTGCATCCAGAACTTCAGCACGTCTTTGACAAAATTTCTTGTAGCCATGCTTTCATGGTTAAAATCGTTACCGAATTTTATAGCGCTATGCGGTGCCACAGCATTAAACCAGGGGTTGTTAGCCGCCGGCCTGTTGTTAGCTGCATCCCAATATAATTGCACCATGGGTGATTGTCCCTCGGCATGATTAAAAACAACATCAAGTATTACCGCAATACCTTTGGCATGACAGGCATCTACAAAAGCCTGCAGCATGGGTTTGCTGCCATAATATTTATCCAGCGCAAAATAGAAGGACGGATTATATCCCCAGCTATTATTGCCTTCAAATTCGTTCACAGGTAATAATTCAATGGCATTTACACCCAGCTGGCTTAAGTAGTTGACGGTGTCTTTTAACATCTGGTAATTATTGGTTCCCAGGAAGTCGCGTAAAAGCAGTTCGTAAATCACCAGGTCATTTTTGGCCGGCCGGGTGATAGCCGGATTGGTCCAGCTATACGGTGACTGACTGGCTTTCATCGTACTGACGATACCGGTTGTTTTGCCGGTTGGATAAGTACCAAAATTAGCATAGTTGGTGGCCGGTATGTACTGATCATAATTAGGGTCTAACACTTTTTCGGTATAAGGATCAGCAATTTTAATGGTGCCGTCTACCCAGAACTGGTAAGCATATTCTGTATTAGGATCAAGCCCATCTAACTGTATCCACCAGGTATTGCCATCGGCAGTGCGTTTCATATAACTATTAGCGGTTGCTGTCCAGTTATTGAAATCTCCCAGCGCATATACATAGTTTTTTTGAGGGGCGTATAAAGCCAGTATAGCGGAGCCGCCATTATTCAAAAATGTTACGCCATTGGGTTTTGCGCCTGACGGTAAGGCTGCCGTAGTCACTGCGCCGGTTGCGGTTACCTTAAAAGATTGCTGTACCGAACCGTTGGCAGTTATTTTGATGACCTGTTCACCAATGGTAGTGATGGTTGCTTTCCCTATAATCTGTGTGGCATTTGCAGCGTTGGCAAACTCAATATCGTTGAGGGTAAGCTTCAGGTTGGCTGATTGCGAGGCCACGCCGCTTATTTCCAGCTGTTGGCCTACGGTTACATTAGCTACAACCGGGGATGGCGTTGAAGTGGGAGCCATTTCCGGGCCTAAAAAACGCACATGTAAACCACTGCTGTAAACAGGTATATAAATATCACTTCCATCAGTATTACGCGCAACTATACTGGCATCTGTATTTTTAAAAACCATGGCTATTTTCAATATTTGTTCTCCCGGGGGAACATTAAAAAAAGTTTGTGGTGTAATTGTAATGGAGTAGCTGCCGTTGGCCTGGCGAATCATTTTTGACGATGGATCTGCTGTATTAAAATCACTTTTCACATATTTCCAGCTGCCGTTGCTGCTATTGGTAACTACGCCCCAGTGAATATAAACATCCCCTGTAGTGGCATTCAGTGCAGCGTTTCCTTTACCAGGGTTGAATGTAATCGTAATCATTTCATTAGCACCCGGAAAATTTTTGTCTGTAGTAACCAGGCCCGTTTGTACAAGGGGAGTCACTACCTGCGGCTCCGGTTCGGGTGGCTCGTTAGGGTTTGTTTTTTTACAGCCCAGGCTTATTGCTAAAAGGAGTATGGGCAATAGAAATCGTTTCATCTGCTTATTTTATTAATGCTGTTGGTCAGATATCTGTCTGCTGGCAGCAGCGAATTATCAGTGCATGGCTATCTGCAATAAGTATTGATTTTACCAGCCGTTCAATGATAACACCTGTAGCTGACTATGGCAAAGCAATATTAACAACAGTTCTGCTAATGTGTATTTGATACACAAATGTAAGGAAGTTTTTAAATAGCTAATTATTTTTCGGGGCTGGAAAAGAATTTTTGCATAGTTTGCCTTATTAGGAAAATTATATTAGGTTTGTGTATATAGAACACATTGTATAAGCCATGACGAATAATCCCCTGTTAAAAAGTGCAGCTGTAGAGAAAAGTAGCCACCTGGAGTATTTCAATATTGCGGTGTCGGTTGACTGTGTGATTTTCGGTTACGAAGATAAGGAGTTGAAGGTATTATTAATACAGTCGGATCTTGAAGAATTTTCAGGTTTATACTCTTTATTGGGCGACCTGGTGAAACCGGATGAGGACCTGGATGCCGCGTCATACCGCGTGTTGAAGGACCGTACCGGTTTGGATGATGTGTTTTTGCAGCAGGTGCATACATTTGGAAGTGTCAACCGTCACCCGTCGGGGCGGGTGGTAAGCACCGCTTATTATTCCCTGGTAGATATTAATAGCCACAAGCTGAATATTGATAGTAACGATTTGCATTGGCACGCTGTTAAGGGCGTTAAAAAGCTGGCCTTCGATCATAAGCAGATTATTGATACCTGTATCAAAATGTTGCGGGAGCAGATCATGGAACACCCCATTGTGCACAACCTTTTACCGGAAAAGTTTTCGCTGCGCGCCTTGCAGGAATTATATGAAGCCATTTTAGGAACACCACTTGACCGCAGGAACTTCAGGAAAAAGATTGCCTTAAAGAGCTGGCTATTAGAGCTGGATGAGCTGGAGGAGGACGTAACACACCGGCCGGGCAAGCTGCACAAATTCAAGACCAAAGCTGCAAAATCTTCGGTTTCTAAAAAAGCCTAAAAAAAATATTGGGGTATGTGTACTTAATACACATAGTATTCCTAACTTTGTTTTCGTATCGAAAATTTATCGTGTACCATGTACACATAACTGATTGAGAAAATTAACATTGTTTGTCTATGTTTATGAAAAGATTGCCTGCGTTTTTAACGCTATTAATGGTGATTTGCGCGCTGATAAGTCATGCGCAAACCAAAGAAGTAACAGGTAGGGTTACTGAAGAAAGCACGAATCTTCCTATTTCAGGGGCTACTGTCGAAGTAAAGGGAACTACGCTGGCCACTATAACAGATAGTACGGGTTATTATAGGTTAAGCGTTCCTGAAAATGCCACCATGCTGAGTTTTTCATATGTAGGGCATGTTACCAAAGAAATGCCGTTAGACCGTAGCATTATCGATGTAGTATTAGGACAGTCAACTACCTCTATGGATGATGTAGTGGTTATTGGTTACGGTACTCAAAGAAAACGTGATGTTACCGGTGCCATTTCTAAAGTGAGTGGTGCACAAATTACGGCGATCCCTGCGCCCAGCTTTGAGGCTTCTTTACAAGGCAAGGCTCCTGGCGTTCAGGTAATACAAGGTAGTGGTATGGCCGGTTCTTCATCTGTAATAAGAATACGGGGTATTGGTTCGATAAGCGCTAATGGTGATCCCTTGTATGTAATTGATGGAATCCCTGTGACCTCAGATCCTTTTTTGAGAGGAAGCGATGGAGGTATGAACAGCAACCCTCTGGCAGCCATTAACCCTAATGATATAGAAAGTGTAGAGATTTTAAAAGATGCCGGTGCAGCAGGTATATATGGTTCCAGGGGCGCCAACGGTGTTATTCTCATTACCACAAAACGCGGTAAAGGTGGAAGAGCTCAGTTTAATTATTCCAATAAATTAGGGCTGGTAAGCTATGCTAACCGTCCTGATTTTGTTAATACCTCTGAGTATTTAAAATTGCTGCAGGAAGCCTGGGAAAATGATGGTAAAACTGGTGTAATTAATGAAACAGTAATACCCGGGGGCTTAACTCTTGAGCAAGCTTCTAAAACAAATAATGACTGGTGGGACATGGTAACCAGAACCGGTTACATTAATGAGCATAATCTTTCTATGACTCAGGGGAAGGGAAAATGGCGAACTTTTATAGGGGCTACTTATAGTATGAATGAGTCATACATTAAAAATAACTCTTACGAACGGCAGGCGATAAGAGCAAATGTCGATTATAAAGCATCTAACAAGTTTAAGGTTTCATTGAACGCGGCATACAACAGGGGTATCAATAACCGTATTGATATATTTAAAACAATATCAGCTGCACAAAGTAATATCTACCCATTCTTTCCTGTTTACAGCGATAATGGCGAATACTTTGACAAGTATAATAATCCTATAGCTTACCTAAATGAAACAAAGTACAGGAACGCGGATAACAGGTTATTAGGCGGGCTTACTCTGGAGTATGAGCCTGTGAAGAATCTGGTATTTCGGGCTGTTGGTTCTGCTGATTACCTGGCATCAATGGACGACAGGTGGGAAAGTGCTACCTGGACCGGGAATACCCAGCAGGGGGCTATAGCAAAAAGATATCCGCTTTGGGTAACCAACTACAATACAACTATTACAGGTTCCTATCAATGGAATTTGAATACCAGTAACCGGTTTAACTTTTTAGCAGGTGTTGAAACCCAGGAAAGTGAAACAAGAAATACAAACGGTGATATTTTTGCCTGGGGTTTAGATGCTCCCTTTTATAAAGGAAATGTTGATTTGTATCGTAACCGACTTGACACGTTGATCGGTAGCGGAGAGCGGAAAAAGCAAACAGTGGATAACTGGACCTTTAACAGTTTTTTTGCGCGGATCAACTATACCCTGGATAATAAATATAATCTTCAGTTGCTTGCAAGGCTGGACGGATCTTCCAGGTTTGGTCCCAATAATAAGAGAGGCTTTTTTCCGGCTGCTTCGGCATCCTGGCTGATTAACGAGGAAGATTTTCTAAAAGATATCTCTTTTATCAATGTACTTAAACTCCGCGCCAGCTATGGTATAGTAGGAAACTCCTCAATAGCATCGGGACAATATTACTATGGCTATAATAGCTCTAATACTTATAATGGTATAGGCATATGGAGCCCCAGTAATTTGGGCAACCCCGATCTGAAATGGGAAACACTTCGGAATTTTGACTTAGGGCTAGACTTTTCTTTATTTAACAATAGGTTAAGTGGCGAAATCGCTTATTATCACAAAATAACGGTTGATCAATTGGTACAGCCCGGTGTTGCAGCCTCTATGGGCTTTCAAAGGAGTTGGCGTAACCTAGAAGGCGGTAAGATTTTAAATGAGGGTGTGGAGTTTAGCTTAAATGCTAAGCTAGTGGATCAAAAAGATTGGGGAGTAAGCATTGGTGGTAATATATCTAAGAACTATAATGAAGTATTAACGATTGGTTCATTGGGCCCTGATGCATTGCAGGGGGGGTATAACGATACCCGTATCGCGGCCGGCTATCCGGTTGGTAGCAACTTCCTGGTTAGATATTATGGTGCCGACCCTGCTGACGGATTGCCTATCTGGCTAGATAAAAACGGGAAGCAAACCAAGACCTTCAGTTTAGATCACAGGGTACTGGTAGGTAATGTACTTCCTGATTATATGGGCGGAATTAACTCTTCGATTCGATTTAAAACGATTGAGTTTACAACATTGTGGACCTATGTTATTGGTGGAAATATTTATGACGGATCGGCTAAGTATTCGAACCTGGGCAACAAGTGGAATATCAGAAGGGATTTGTTAGATCGTTGGCAAGAGCCAGGTGATGTGGCAAAATACCCGAGGCTTACGACCAGTGTTTCTACTTATTACCCTGGCCTTGGAACAAATGATAACTACAATTCTACGATGTTCCTGTATGATGCGAGTTATACGAGATTAAGGGAAGCTACGGTGGTATACACTTTCCCTTCAAAAAACCGGACGGAATCTTTTTTTAAAGGAGCTAAGATTGCTGTTACAGGTATGAACCTGTTAACCTTCACAAAGTATCCGGGTTCAGATCCTGAAATTGCCAGGGATTTCCAGAGCGCGCAGGATAGAAATATGAGTCCCAATGTGACTTACTTAACACCACCGCAAGCGAGATCCTTTATCTTAACATTAAACCTGAATTTTTAAAATATTAAACGATTGTATTATGAAATATAAATGGTATAAGATTTTCTTTTTATTACCAGCATTCGTGATCGTTTTTACATCGTGCAGTAAATTTCTGGAAAGACCACCAGAAGGGAATGTAGAGGAAAGTGAAGCCCTGAAGACGGAGGATGATGTAAAGAAATTGCTAAATGGCTGTTACAGGCAGATTGGTATATCGAATATGTATAACGGCCAGCTACAGGCAACTGCAGAGCTGTTGGGTGACGCATTAAACGGGGCTCCTTTAGGCGGTAAACCTCTGGAAATATTTAACAGAAGCACCACTATTTTCAATACGGATAATGCAGATCTATACACCGGGGTTTATTACATCATTTACACGGCGAACAAGGTACTCGAGCACTTAGATTTGGTTTCAGATGCGAACAGAGCGCAAGTAGAGGGGGAAGCCCAATTTATCCGTGCTATATGCCATTTTGAAGTGGCCAGACTTTGGGCGCATAATCCCGGATATACGGCAGATAATTCACATCCGGGTATACCTCTCAGAACGAGTAGCACAATTAGTGCTCCTGTCAGGGCATCTGTGGCAGAGGTTTACCGCCAGATTATTGCGGATCTCAAAAGCGCCGAAGGAAAAGTAGCAGATTATAATGCAACTAAAATTTATGCTGATAAAAACATTGTACGTGCTTTCTTGGCTAAGGTGTATTTTCAAATGAACAGTTATACTGAGGCTTATAACTATGCAAATCTTGTTATTAGTTCAGGCAAATATACATTGCAAACTACACCAGCTACAAGATATACACCAACCGGCACGCCAGAAGCAATTTTTATTACGATGAACCAGCCCGGTACAAATGAACCAGGTAGTGTATTGAGAGGACGTTTTTCCGGAACAAGTACATTACCTAATCTACGTATCTCTCAACAATTATATGACTATGTAACTGGCTTTACAGGGGACAAACGTATTGCATGGCTTAATACGACTAAGTATGCCGGTAATATTTATGTCAATAAATACGATTCTGTAAATTTTGTTTTACCCATTGTTTCACTAACTGAAATGTACCTCGTAAGAGCAGAGTCTGCAGCGGAGCAAAATACAAACCTCGCAACCGGAATCGCCGACATTAACAAGATTATTGAAAGAGCATATGGTAATGCAACAAGAAATATCTCCGCTACATCGTCAGCCGGTTTCCTGCTTCAGAAAGTAAGGGAGCAAAGGGAAATTGAAATGATTGGCGAAGGAGACAGGCTGCATCAGATCAAAAGAATCGGTGCTGATCCGAATATTGCTAACCGGGTAGAAATACTGGATAGAAGAAGATCGCCTTGGAACTGCCCTGGATTTATCCTTCAATTCCCGGATTATGAAAAAAACGCGAATAAAGATTTTGAATTAAATATAGAAGGCGGTTGTTTATAAAACCAGAAAATTTTATTAATATGAAATTGAAAAATATTTTTTTATTCACAGCTTCTTTTATTTTGTTGTTGGCGGCAGCATGTAAAAAAGAAGCATACAAGCCGGTAAACGAAATATCAAATAAGACTTTAGAACTGGAAGGTGATTGGAAAGTTACTAAAGTTATCTTGAGCGATTTAGATGCCATTGAATCTAATTTTCCTTATAAAGAGCTAGATGTAACCAATACGGCACCTTTTACTACCAGTACATTAAAGCTGGTGAAAGCTTCCGACACAGGGGGGACTTTTACCAGTAGTGCCGGAACTGCACCCTTCTTCTTGCCCTTATCGGCGGGTAGTTGGGAACTGGATGATCCTAATTCCCCTACTACATTAACCATTAAAGGTGCTGCTTCAACATTTGAGTTGCCGCTGGGTTCACTGGTGCTTCTTAAAACGAAAGAACTGCAGTTTAAAATATTGAAAAAACTGGACGGGGTTTCTGTTATTGCTTACACCTATTTCTTGACAAAATCATAATAGACGATCATGAGGAAAAATATATGCATTTTAGTAATGTTATTATCATTTGGGATAGTAATCAATTCAAATGCCCAAACCTTTACTGTTTCTCCAGGCTCTTTTAAAGCAAAGGATTCTATTACTATAACAATGGATGTTACGGGTAGTACATTGGAGGGAAAAGCACCCTTGTATATCTGGGCTTTTCTAAATAACCCGCCAAACCCGGTATCACAAGGATCACCTAATGGTGTAGTAGGCGGTAACGGCTCCTGGACTTCTTCAAACGAAACGTTGAAAATGAAAAGCTTGGGAAACAATAAATGGGAGTTTGGGTTAAGGCCAACCACTTTTTTTGCAGAGTCTGTCGCCAATATTGTTGAAATCGGTTTTCTTGTTAAAACAAAGGATGGATCTGCACAGTCCAGGGACTTAAGTCTTCGTCCTGACCCGGCTGTATTTAATGAAACGCAGTTTAGAGTTTTTCCACCTAAGGTCGCTAAAGAAGATGTTGTAACTATTAACTTCAATCAGTCCTTAGCCTCAAGCATTAACTCCCAAAGGATGCAGGTTGATGTGGTAGAGGTAGCTGCTTATAATGTTTTGATATCAGGCAATAATGTTACTGAAACTCAGGTGAACACTACTAAAAGTTTCTCTTCGGTTTCCAGGTCTGGTACAAACTATAGCTATTCTTTTCTGCCATCGATAGTATTTGGCAGTGCTTATTTAAACTCAATAACACGTATAAAGTATCGCTTTGGTGGAAAGATTCCGGGAAATACAACAACAGTGTTTAGCGATTGGGCAACCTATGATTTTTCAACATTAACGTATTAAACCAGACTTATGAAATTCTTTAATATACTATTTATTATTTCAACTTTTCTAATTCTGCAAGGATGTAAAAAAGTTGAACTGGCGGAGATTAAATCTACCGGGGAAGGTATAGATGCTACATCATTCAGGCTGGTAACGCCCAGCAGTCCAGACTCAATTGTTCTAAATGCTGCTACTACCAATAAAGTGGTGTCATTTAGCTGGGGTGCTGCTAAAAAAGGAGTGAATGCTCCCATTACTTATAAATTAGTTGCCACATTAAAATCGGTTAATAATTTTTCCAGCCCCATTCTTTCTATAGCTTCGGAGAGTCAGGGTACAGCCACCACTGCAGCAGTTAGCTATCAGCAAATTGATGATGCATTAAAGAACAGCGGTATAGCTGCCGGCGCCCGTGCTGAATTGTTGTGGAGTGTAGTAGCAGATAACGGTGATGTAACGGTATTGCCCAATAACGCCCATACTTTAATAGTGTATCGCATGAAAGATGGTGCTTCTCCCTTTTTCTTGTTAGGTCCGGCCTCATCTACTTCTTCAATAGAGCTGTCTCCGTCTTCTACTACAGACCTGTTGAAATTTAACTGGACAAAATCTAACCCGGCAAATGGAGGCGCTGCGATAAAATATAAAGTAGCATTTACGAAGCCGGACGGCAGCACATTATTTTCTGTGGCCTCCAATAATACGGGTACTGATACATTACTATCTATTAGCCATAAGCAATTTAATGACTCTCTTGTAAAATATGGATATGGCGATTTTAGCGTAAATCCGGTTTTAAAATGGACTGTTGCAGCTACATCGGGCACCTGGACCCAGGTATCGGAATATATAAATGATTTTTCTGTTAGTCGCTTGATCAAATATGTTTATCCACAGGCATTAAATGTAGCGGGCAATTTCCAGGGATGGTCGCCGGCCACTGCACCGCAGCTGGTTGCAATGACACCGGTAGGAGGACCTTATTCAGAGTATGCAGGATTTATAGACTTTGGCAACAACACTCCTGAATTTAAAATAGTAAAAGGTAATGATTGGAGCGCCGGTGATTATGGCATGGTAGACGCCACCACCATCGGGAATGGCAGTAACTTTAGCCTGGCGTCGGGAGGCGTTTATCTTTTTAAAGTGAATACAACCGCAATGAGCTGGTCCGCTACAAAGATCACCAGCTTTGGTCTAATTGGTGATGCTACGGGGTCATGGGATGTGGACAAGGATATGACTTATGATGCCACCACTCAAAAATGGTCGATTACGCTGCCTTTAACTGCCGGTGCAATTAAGTTCCGGGCTAATGATGGCTGGGACATTAACCTGGGAGATGATGGACCGGATGGTATGTTGGAGATGAACGGCTCCAATATTTCGGTTGCTTCGGCAGGCACTTATACGGTTACTTTAAGCGTAAATAATGGGGGGAACTGGAGGTATTCTGTTCTAAGAAACTAGGGGATCAATTTTATTGAAATAGGCTTTTTTCAGATAGGTGTCGTTACAACGGCACCTTTTTCATGCTTAAACTGTATATGTCAGTTGCTTAAGGCAAATGTTAGAATGCAGTAATTCCGGGCCTGGTAGCTCCTCCGCTACAGAACTACTACTCAATGGATCTTTTTAAAATCAAGATAGCAATAGCGTCACTGCAGTAATGATTAATATTTATAGAAACGAATAAGAATAGCTGCGGCTGAAAGTATTCTGCTGTGCTTAGTTTAATGTTTGGGGATCGCTTACGAAAATATATTCCCTAGTTCCGCTACAATATTACAATCGGCTGCAAGCTCAAAAGCAAATGGAGTACTAAAAGGCTGCAATACATATTTGTCGTCTTTAAGCTCATAAATCTCTATCTCGCGGGTGTCGGTGTCAATAATCAGGTAGTACTTAATTTGTTGTTGCTCGTACAACTGATACTTGGTATTGCGATCTTTCAGGGCGGTGGAGGGCGATAAAATCTCTACTACCAGTGAAGGGGCGAAGTCGAGGTAGGGTTTTTTAATTTCATCACATACAATCAATATGTCAGGTATTAAAATGGTGTCGTCGGTTATTTTATAATCCAAGGGATCATACGCGTTGCATTTATCACACTTGCTCTTCTTCAGCGCCGATGTAAACTCATATCTTAATTCAGCGGCCACTTTTTGGTGCCTGGGCAAGGGTGAAGGGCTCATGGCATAAGGGATGCCATCGATCAGTTCCCATTTGCCCTCCCAGAGTTTCCATTCATTATAAGTATAATGAGGTAATAATTTATATGCGCCGCTCATACTATAAAGATATGCCTAATTATTGGCAGGCCAATTTAGGCACAGATACATAAATGTTTAACCCTGCAAGATGCAAAAATGCATCATCTCTTTCTAACAGTCTGATGCCCACGAATCATACTATGTTTCCTGTTTATTTGCCTCCTCCTTAAGAAAATTGACGACTAGAGAGCCTTTGCGACCGGGGTTATAGCGAATGAACTAAAAATAGGTGTCAAAAATTTTATTGAAAATCAATTATTTGTAAAGGTGCTGTAAAAAATAACGCCTTTTTTTGTTCCTTTCTTGTACTATACTGCCTACTTTTGCACTCCCAATTCCGGTTTTGTCGGGAGGGGCCGGGGGATAGCCCGGTTTTTTATAACAAATAGAATTTTAAAAAAATGAGCAAACAACATTTCACCACGAAGCACGCGAACGAGGCTACTGTGCAGCGTAACTGGTACGTTGTAGACGGTACTAATCAAACCGTAGGTCGTATGTGTTCCCGTATTGCCGCTATTTTACGCGGTAAACACAAGGCGTCTTACACTCCACACGTTGACACTGGCGATTACATCATCGTTACCAACTGTGAGAAAGTTAAATTAAGCGGTAAAAAACTGGATCAGAAAGTGTACGATACTTTCAGTGGATATCCGGGTGGCCGTAAAGAAGAACTGGCTACCGACTTACAAAAGCGTCGCCCTGAAGTAATTATCGAAAGAGCGGTAAAAGGTATGCTACCTAAAAACCGTTTAGGTCGTAAAATGTACAAAAAATTATTTGTATACGCTGGTGGTAACCATCCCCACACTGCACAGCAACCTAAAGAACTTAAATTTTAATTAGTACAAAGTATTTAGCGCCTTAGTATTTAGATGCGAATCCAACTATGTCTAATATCTAATTACTAATTACTAACTACTAAAATCTTCAAATAAATGGAAAAACAAAAAAATGCAGTTGGTCGCCGTAAAGAAGCAGTTACCCGTATTTTCATCAGCAGGGGTACTGGTGCCATCACTGTAAACGATAAAGACTATAAAAATTATTTTTCACTGGTGTATCTTCAAAACCAGGTTGAGCGTCCTTTAAAAACAATTGAAGCCACAGATAAGTTTGATATCAAAATCAACGCTGCCGGTGGTGGTGTAAAAGGACAGGCTGAAGCTGCAATGCTGGGTATTTCCCGTGCATTGGTAGATATCAATGCTGAATACCGTCCTGCTTTAAAAGCTGCCGGTTTACTGAAACGTGATCCACGTTCGGTTGAGCGTAAGAAATTTGGTCATAAAAAAGCAAGAAAGAGCTACCAGTTCTCTAAACGTTAATTTGTTTAAGTGTTTAAAGTTTAAGGTTAGCATCCTTAGGCAAACTTTAAACTTTTTACTTCAAACTTTAAACTTATACTTTAAATGGAAAATAATAATACATCATTACAACAGCAGCTTCTGGAAGCGGGTGTACATTTCGGTCACTTAAAAAAGAAATGGAATCCCAAAATGTTACCTTACATTTTTGCTGAGAAAAAAGGTATCCACATTATTGATCTGAACAAAACTGTTGAGTGCCTGCAGGAAACTGCAGCTGCGATGAAACAAATTGCACGCAGCGGTAAAAAAATATTGTTTGTTGGTACTAAAAAACAAGCAAAAGATATCGTTACAGAATGCGCACAGAAAGTAGGCATGCCTTATGTTACTGAGCGTTGGTTAGGTGGTATGTTGACTAACTTTAATACTGTACGTAAGAGCGTTAAGAAAATGCAGAGCATCGAAAAAATGCTGGCTGACGGTTCTTTCGACAGTATCACTAAAAAAGAGCGCCTTACTTTAACGCGTGATAAAGAAAAAATGGAAAAAGTATTAGGTGGTATCGCTCAACTGGGTCGTGTACCTGCTGCTTTATTCATTGTTGATATCGGTCATGAGCATATTGCATTGGCTGAGTCAAAACGCCTTGGCATCAGCACTTTTGGTGTGGTGGATACCAATTGCGATCCTAATAAAGTTGACTTTGCAATTCCTGCAAACGACGATGCTACAAAATCTATCGCGATCGTAGTAAATTATATCACTGCTGCAATCGAGGAAGGTTTAGCTGAAAGACAAGCTGCTAAAGATGAAGATGTAGAAGATAACTTCTCTGACGAGAATGAAAAGCAAGCTGCGAAAATACAGGCTGAAGCGGAAGCAGAAGCTGGTCGTGGACGCGGCGGACGTGGTGGCGGACAAGGTCAGGGACAAGGCGGTCAGCGCAGGAGAACCACTGGTGGTGGTGGCGGCGCGAGAAGCGGAGCTCCAAGAAGATAACTCGTATAAAGTTGATAGTTCATGGTTGATTGTTCATAGCTATGAACCATGAACTATGAACTTTTTTATTGCCAACAGGCGAGGACGTTTTACCGTTAAATATTCCCTTGCCGGCTTAATAATAAAATAAGATTACTTAAAACGTTTTCGGTTTATGTTTGAAACGTCAAACAATCAACCTTGAACTTTAAACAAAAAATATGTCTACAGTAACAATTACAGCACAGGATATTAATAAGCTGCGCCAGGCTACCGGTGCGGGTATGTTAGATTGTCGTAAAGCACTTACAGAAACAAATGGTGATTTTGAAGCAGCTATCGACTGGTTGCGTAAGCAAGGCCAGAAAGTGGCTGCAAAACGTAGTGATCGTGAAGCAAAAGAAGGTGTGGTAATCGCGCAAACTACAGCGGATAATACAACAGGTATCGTTGTATGTGTAAGCTGCGAAACAGATTTCGTTTCTAAAAATGAAGATTTCATTGCATTCGTAAAAAGCATTGCTGACGCGGCTATCGAAAACAATGTGAACTCTGCTGAAGAGTTGAACGAAGTTTCTGTAAACGGAACTAAAATTGCTGAATTGATCAACGATAAGCTGGCTGCAATCGGTGAAAAAATCGGTATCACTAAGTTTGAAAAAGTAACGGCTCCTTATGTAGCATCTTACATCCACGGTGCTAACCGTATTGGTGTATTGGTTGCTTTAGATAAGGAAGCTGCTGAAGCTGGTAAAGATGTAGCGATGCAGGTTGCTGCGTTAAGCCCTGTTGCGGTAGATGCTGACAGCGTTCCTGCTGATGTAGTAGCCCGTGAGAAGGCGGTTATCATGGATATCATGAAAGAAGATCCTAAGATGGCCGGCAAGCCTGAAGAAATGATTGCTAAGATCGCTGAAGGTAAATTAGGTGCGTTCTTTAAAGAGCAAACCTTAACTGCACAGGCTTTCGTAAAAGACGCCGGCAAATCCGTTGGAGACTACCTGAAAGAAAACGGTGTGAAAGTTTTAGAATTCAAGAGAGTAGCTTTAGGTTAATAAAAACCTTGAGGATATATTTTAAAAGCGCTTCAGTAATGAGGCGCTTTTTTATTGCTAAGAAGCCTGGCTGGAATCAGCTCCATTGCAATATCAACTCATCCAGCTCTTCACTTAGCGATTTTGTTGATAGGGAAACCCCGGCTCTCCTGTACCAATAACCGGCATTCCAGTCATCGCCTTCTACCCGATGCAAATGGGCGTGTAGGTGGTCAAAGTCTTTTGTTCCTTCATGCTCTTGTGCTATGTTATGCGCTGCGTCCCAGTCGCCCTTAGCCGCATACCAGAGGCCTTGTTGAAGATCTGAAAAATGAGATGGGGGCTCAGGGTTATTCAATGTATTTTTAAATGCTTCGATATTCATGTTTGGAGTTTTAAGGAGACATAGTATCCGCCGGGGCCGGAACATAGCCTCTTAGTGCAAATTTTATGTATTGATGAGTTGCCTTTGTTGACAAAGTACCTGACCTTATCAACCAGTTAACTTGTCAACCAGTCAACTAATTAACTTCCTCAACCTCTCTCACATCATAAGGCGGACATGCTCCTTTTTGCGAGGCAACAAAGGCTCCAAGCTTACAGGCAAAATCAAGAGATGTTTCCGGCTGGTTGTTTTCAATATGTTTTGATAAGAATCCGGCCAGGAAAGCATCGCCGCTACCAATAGTATCTGCAACAGTTACTTTGTAACCATTATGGTAATAGAATGTATTGTTATAGTAAAGTGCTGCGCCATTGGCACCTTTTGTTATTATGATTGTTGGTATAGAGAAGTGATCACTTAGAAAAGCTACCTGTTTTTCGAACTCCGTTTCACTAATGTACCAACCAGCAATTAACGCCAATTCATGGTCGTTGAGTTTTAAAATATCAGCTTGTTTTAAGAGGTGATCTAAAGTATCCTTTTGGTAATGGGGAGGGCGAAGATTGATATCAATGACTTTCGTGTTTGCCGCTTCCAGCAGGCGATAGAGGGTGTTCCGGGAATGTTGGCTCCTGGCGGCCAGGCTGCCGCAAACAAAATACGAAGCCTGAGAAACCTTTTTGAGCAACTGCTCTGTTACATCTATAAAATCCCAGGCTACGGGCTGTACAATATCATACTCCATTTCGTTACCTTTCTGCGTGGCGATTACGGTACCTGTGGCATGCTGCTCATCTTTCTGCACTAACGAAATATCCACCTGATGTTGCTCTAAAAACTCCAGCAAACCCTTTCCATTTTCGTCTTTCCCCGTTTTTGAAATAATGGCCGCTGCCTGCCCCAATTGGTTTAAATGGTAGCAAACATTCATGGGAGCTCCGCCCGGAACTTTTTCCTGAGGCAATATATCCCATAGAATTTCACCAAAGCAAATCGTATTCATGTATCTAATTTAGTTATTCAACCGGAAAGTCCGGCAAGTCAGACTTTCGGGTTATTGTTCCTGTAATTAAAGTGCAAATTTGTTGTTGAGCCATCCGTCAATCAGGTTCAGGTCTTCTGCACTGATGGTTATATGCAATGCTCTTGAATTTTCTTCAGCCTGTTGCGCATTGCGTGCGCCTGCCAGGGCAGTGGCAACAGATGGCTGATGATAGGTCCATGCCAGCACCAGCTGCGCTGTAGTGGCATTGTATTTTGTTGACAAATCAGCCAGGTGATCGGTCAATGTCTTTACCGCTGCGAAGTCGAATTTTTTAAAGTAATTATTCCGGTGGTCATCTGCAGCTAAAGCCGACATGTTTTCATATTTCCCGGTAAGCAGTCCGCGTTCCATTGGGCTATACGCAATAATGGATAAATCGTTTTTCAATGCATAAGGAACAACTTCAGCTTCAATGTCCCGTTTCAGCATACTGTAAGGGACCTGGTTACCGGCCAGTTTTACCGTTTTTTCTGCTTCTTCCAATTGTGCTGCGTTGTAATTACATACTCCAACAGCTCTTACTTTACCGTCCTGTAATAGTTGCTCCATCGCCCGCATGGTTTCGTCAATTGGGGTAGTAGTGTCGGGCCAGTGCAGTTGTATCAGGTCAATATAATCGGTTTGTAATCTTTTCAGGCTAAGCTCCACATCGCTGATCGTGCGGTCGTAGCCTCCGTAACGATATATCTTCTTTAACTCGCCTTCATTGTTTTTGCCTTCAAACGCAAAATCTCCTTTCTCGATATCCCAAACCATTCCAAACTTGGTTAGTATTTCAATCTTGCTGCGATCGTAGCTTTTAATGGCTTTACCTACCAGCTCCTCACTGTATCCGAAACCATAAATGGGAGCCGTATCTATTGAAGTAACGCCATTATCTATATAAGCCTGAATGGCGGCAATGGAGTCTTTTTCCTCGTTGCCTCCCCACATAAAGCCGCCGATAGCCCATGCTCCCATTGTAATGGGGGTAACCGAAATATCACTGCTGCCTAATTTTCTTTTCATCCTTTACTATTTTAATTGTTTAACTGAATAGCTCTTTACCAATAATCTCTGTATTGAAACGCTCAACAACCTTGCCGATATACAACCATTGCTGAGCCGGGGCTGCGTTGTATTCCGGGTAAGTCTGAATTTAATCCTTAAACAGATCAACAATAAATGACTGCGTCTGGTTGGCTCTTCATTCTAAAACTTTTGAATGATAAACTTATAAACTTTTTAACTGTTTCCTATCTTCGCCGGGCAATTTTGAACAATTAACTAAAAAATAAAAGAGATGCAGCCTAAATACAAAAGGATTCTGTTAAAACTTTCCGGAGAGTCTTTAATGGGAAATAAGAATTTCGGTATGGATGCGGATGTGATAACGCAATATGCCAAAGAAATCAAGTCTGTTGTTGATTTGGGTGTGCAGGTTGCTATTGTTATAGGCGGCGGTAATATTTATCGCGGAATGAACGAAGCTCAAACCGGTATTGAGCGTGCACATGGTGATTACATGGGAATGTTGGCCACCGTTATTAATGGGATGGCATTACAGGCAGGACTTGAGAAGGCGGGCATGTTTACCCGTTTGCAAAGTGCCATTAATATGGAGCAGATAGCCGAACCTTATATCCGTCGCAGGGCCATCAGGCACCTCGAAAAGGATCGTGTGGTGATTTTTGGTGCCGGCACGGGTAATCCTTATTTTACAACAGATACTGCAGGCTCTTTAAGAGCTATCGAAATAAAAGCAGATGTGATTTTGAAAGGTACACGTGTGGATGGGGTATACACTGCAGACCCCGAGAAAGATCCCACTGCTACCCGCTATAAAACGGTTTCCTACCAGGAGTGTCTGACCAATAACCTGCGTATCATGGATATGACAGCGTTCACTCTTTGCATGGAAAATAACCTTCCGATCATTGTTTTCGACATGAACAGTCCCGGCAATCTTGCCAGAGTAGCCTTAGGCGAAGATGTAGGTACCCTGATCAGCTAATAGCTGTGAGGGCGTGGAATTGATTATAATCAGGCCTTTCCAGGAGGAGGATCATTTTTAATTTGTGAAGCTTGAGTGAATTTTAATTATTCCTTACAGTCTTCATAATTTAAATTTACTTACTATGTCTATCGCAGATATCCGTATACAGTATTCGCTTAAGAGCTTGTTGGAAGCCGATGCGCTTCCTGATGCTATTGACCAGTTTCAACAATGGTGGAATGAGGCTATGCATGCCGAGTTAACGGAGGTGAATGCAATGACCCTTGCTACTGCATCGGCTGATGGTTTACCAGATGCCCGGATTGTATTGCTAAAGGATTTTTCTTCTAAAGGATTTACTTTTTTTACTAATTACGAGAGTAAGAAGGGGCAGGAGCTGGCACAAAATCCAAAAGCTTGCCTGGTGTTTTTCTGGAAGGAACTGGAACGGCAGGTGAGGATCACCGGTTCTGTTGCAAAGATTTCAAAAGAAGACAGCGAAACTTATTTCTTCTCAAGGCCGGTGGGTAGCCAGCTGGGCGCCTGGGCTTCACGGCAAAGCCAGGTTTTGCCTGACAGGAACCTGCTTATTGAAAAGCTTAATAGCTTACAATCGGAGGTGGATGCGGGTAAAACTATCGGGAAGCCTGACTATTGGGGTGGTTATATTGTTCAGCCTCATCGTATTGAGTTCTGGCAGGGAAGGCCTAATCGCCTCCACGACCGTTTGCTTTATACATTGCAAGTGAACGGAGATTGGAAAATAGAAAGACTATCGCCCTGATGGGTGTAGCCAGGTTGAAGAGTTGATAAGTTTATAGGTTGATAAGGGCTAGCTTTCCAGGTAAAGCAGTTGTGTAGGATGATGTTCAATTCTTCGTTGTGGCAACTGCGGCTTCTATTGGTGGTCTATAACCTACGGTTTCATCATCATATTATTCCTTTTAAAAGTGTTTATTCACGCGCAATGCTAAAGCTGGCAATATTTTAAGTTGTAAGAACGAATATCATTTTTATAAATGGCCCCTGTTAACTTGTAAACCAGTCAACTGTTCAACTAGCCATAAAATTCCCGATCTCGTAAAATTAAATTCCCGATATGGCATGTAATAGTAAGGAACAAATGCAAATTTTGTTTCTTAAAAACTATTTATATGGCCTGTGATTTTCAGTCTCTCTATTATGGCGAAGAAGGTTACGTAGTGCGCTGCAAACAGTGTGGTCACTACCAGGTAGCTTTTATTTCAACAATGCTTACTTTAAATGAAGCTGATTTCTACATCTTCTGCAAACAAGTAAAGTATAAAGTACTGCAATCGTACTCCAATGTAAACCAGGACTCGAAAATCATTATAATCGCGACTCCTTCGCAGGACGTGAGCCTGATATTAACTCCCGGCGAGTTAACCAGGCTCCATAAAACCCTGGAAGAGGCTGATAGTGAGATCAAAACCCAGGAGTTATTGTGTTTGTTTAAATAAAAACAGGAACCTTTTGGTTCCTGTTGTATAATTTTTTCGTCCCTAAAGTATCAAATTAGTTAGCTGCAACTTCTTTCTTGGCCGCTAATTTCTTCTTTACCTCAGGAGAAATTGCAGGGCGGCTTTTGCCGTATGACCCTTTAAAACGTTTTCCCTTTGCGGTTTTTTTATCGCCTCTTCCCATAATTAAAAAATTTTTGCAAACGTACAAAAAAAAGGCTATATCGGCCACAAAAAATGCCCCCGCGTTGGCGGGAGCATTATAAGAGTTTGATTTGCTACTGTTAGATTTTAGAAGAAAGCTCTTTACCTGCTTTAAAGCGAGCCACTTTTTTAGCTTTAATTTTGATAACAGCGCCTGTTTGAGGGTTACGTCCGTTACGGGCAGCCCTTTTTGTAACAGAAAAAGTACCAAAGCCAACCAAAGTTACTTTGTCGCCTTTTTTCAGGGTTTTTGTTACCGCCTCTGTGAAAGAGTCTAAAGCGGCATTAGCCTGAGTTTTAGTGATGCCAGCGTCTTTTGCAAGCTTTTCAATTAATTCTGCTTTGTTCATAGTTGATATTTTAATGAGTTTTAACTGGCAACAAATTTAGAGGCTTTTCATTCATACCAACAAAATATTTTGTTATAATTAAGAATTTACTAATTCGCTACAATGCAGGTGTGGTAAGGATTTGCGCAGTATTGAATGTCCTTTGAAAAAGATCGTGTTGAGTATGCGTTTGCCAGAACCCGCTACAGCAAAGGGTTTCAGCCGTGTTGCGCTGAAATGCAGACCTGTAAAGGGTTATAGCTAAATATACATTTTTTTTTGAATCGGCAAACAGCAAATAAAATCTTATTCACATTCAATTCACAACTTCCATAACGGTACGAAATGCGATGAACTGATCTCCCCATTGATCAAGGCTTTCCTGGCGAAGATCAGTTGAGAAATCAGATAAGTAGCGCTCATAATCGGCCTCGCTGGCCGCATGGTATTGAACAGCGTAGGTAGGTCCTTCCTCATCGTCAACACCTTTTAGCCTCAGTAAAACTGCTTTTAAAAAGCACCCTGTAGCCAAAACAGCCGGAATATGATGTGATTGCATCCAGGCCAGCCATTCGCGGTGTATATGATGCGATACCTTATTGGTTATATTGTATATAAGTGCAGTATTGTTTTCCATTACAAATCCAGTTTAACGTAAATCGGGCAATGATCACTATGTTTTACATCCGGGAATATCTCTGCGTCAGAAACCTTGTTCTTAAGCGGATCGGTAACCGTGATATAGTCTATGCGCCATCCCTTATTGTTGAGACGTACGCTGGGAAAGCGCTGACTCCACCAACTGTACCGGTGAGCTGCGTCGGGGTGAATAAGACGGAAGGTATCGTTGTATCCTTCTGCAACAAATTTATCCATCCAGGCTCTTTCCTCTGGTAGAAAACCCGAGGACTTCTTATTGCCCTTGGGATCGTGTATGTCTATTTCTTTATGCGCAATATTGTAGTCGCCGCAGATTATAAGTTTGGGGTGTGTTCTTTTCAGATCGTTTAGGTAGACAAAGAACTCGTCCAGCCACATATATTTGAATGCCTGTCTCAGATCACCGCTGGTGCCGGAAGGGAAGTAGGCATTGATCAACCGGGTATCTCCAAAATCCAGCTGAATAACGCGGCCTTCATCATCGCTTACCTGGTGTCCGGTGCCGTACACCACATTGTCTGGTTTTATTTTGGTAAAAACGGCAACACCGCTGTAGCCTTTCTTTTGTGCCGAAAACCAGTAGTCGTGGTAGCCTAATTCGTTAAAGGGCGTGCAATCTACATTGTCTTTTTCTGCCTTTGTTTCCTGCAGGCAAATAATATCTGCAGGATCTGTCTGCATCCAATCCAACAAACCTTTTTTTACAGCGGCCCTTATCCCGTTTACATTGTAGCTGATAATACGCATAAAATTTACTTAAAGTATATAACAGGCAAAAATAAGATGTTGCTTGTTTATGATTTTTAAATTTATATTCGCCAGATACAATGTGAATAGCGTATAGAAAAACGATTCGAAAAAGATGAAAGAAAAAGAGAAAATTGCCGAGAAAATTGCAGACCCCATTATACCAGCTAAAGAACACGTGTATTTAGAAGGGCCTAAAAGCAGGGGATATGAATTTGTGTTTCTTTTCAAGGTAGCCTGGGAGTTTTTAAAGGGAATGAGAACCCTGCATTTTGTAGGACCTTGTGTCACGGTATTTGGCTCCGCCCGGTTTAAAGAAAATCATGTTTACTATAAAAAAGCGGTAGAGTTTGGAGCCAGAATAGCCGGTACCGGCTTCACTACCATGACTGGCGGCGGACCTGGCATTATGGAGGCTGCCAATCGGGGTGCTTTCGAGGCAGGTGGCGCATCAATAGGTTGTAATATCAGGCTGCCGTTTGAGCAGCATTACAATAAATACCTGACCAAGGCGGTAACCTTCGATCATTTCTTTATAAGAAAGACCCTGTTGATCAAATACAGCTATGCTTTTATTATCATGCCAGGTGGCTTTGGTACTATGGATGAGTTTTTCGAAACCTTAACGCTTATACAAACCAAAACAATTGCACAGTTTCCTATTGTAATCTTCGGAAAAGAATTTTATGCCGACCTGATGGTAGCGATCGAGGATATGGCAGAGAAGGGAACCATCTCTCCGGAAGACCTTGACCTGGTATTATTGACGGATGATATTGATGAGGCAATGGATCATATCAGTAAATATATTACTACTAACTATAAAATAAAAAGACGCAGGCGTCTACCCTGGTTTTTTGAAAAGAAATAAAATCAGAATATAAAGGGATAGCCGATACCTATCTGTAGTTGGCTGCCTTTAAAGAAAGGATAGGCAAAAAACTTGTTCTGGTAATCCGCAAACCGGCCATCGGGACTAGGATCTTTTACTTTATAGGCATAGTCAAGGCGAATGACAAAAAAGCTGAAATCGGCCCTGATACCTGCGCCCGAGCCAATGGCAATGTCCTTGCCAAGGCGCGATAATTTAAACCGCTCTTCGGGCGACCCGGCTTCTTTTTTAAGGTACCAGATGTTTCCGATATCGGTAAAAACAGCGCCATTAATGGGAAGGCCGGCTATGTTAAAAAGTGGCAACCTGTATTCGATATTAGCCTCTAACTGCACATCTCCAAACCGGTCAGGTACTATAAATTCGTTTTCGATAGATTCGTCGTTCTCGTAATACTTGATAGTAGAACCTGGCCCCAGGCGGCGTAACTGCCAGGCACGCATGCTGTTAGGCCCCCCACTGTAGTACTGTTTGAAAAAAGGTAATTGTGATCGCTTTAAGGGGTTAGCGGTAGCATCCAGCTCATAACCTACGCCGGCAAAACCTCTTACGACCAGCCCCGTTTTTTGAGATAGTTTTAAAAGTTTCGCGTATTCCGCATCCAGCTTAACAAAGCGGTATAGCTGCTCATCGATAAAGCTATTACGCACCATTCCGGTAAGCAGGCCCGAGGCTTCCAGGTTCATTCTTAAAACATTAATGCTTCTTTTATTGGCACTGTTCCAGGGCATAGAAAAGTTAGTGATCACAGAGGTGATTAAACCGTCGGAAAACAGATTTTGTATCGATGGGTTTTCCCTGATCAGCGACAAAAGGCTGTCTCTTTTCTTGATATAGGAATACTCGATATTGGGTATTTTAATACCTAAGTTAAAGGAACGATTGGTTAGGGCATACTCCCTTGAGCGCCAGCCAAATTCATATCCCCAGGAGGTATTGAAGCTGGTCAGGTTAAACAACAGTCTTCTCTCGGTATTAGCGGCATTTAAACTTAGTATCGATTGTATATTACCTCTGAACGACTGCCTGAAATTGTTCATACCAGGAAAAACATAACGGGGAAATATCAGAGAGTTGCTTAAGCTGATCTGCCGCGTTTGAATAAACTGACCTGAATTAAGCCCTCCTAATTCTACACCCTCGCGTATATTGGTATTAAGCTGGTTCGCTCCTTTTAAAAAGTTCCTGTTTTGCAGCCCTACATTAAGTCCCAGGCCTACGAAGTTTCCGCTAATAACGCTTTGGCTGAAACTGCCCTCAAGGTTGGTCGTGAAATTATACTTGGGCGCCGGTGTCAGCCGCATTACAAAATCTACGGTATCGGTACGTTCGCGAGGAATTTGCTGTATGTCTACCAACCTCCAGGTGCCCAGGTTATTAAACCGGTTCACGGTACGCATATAACGGCTTTGGCGGTACAATTCGCCACGGGTTAAGTAAACATACTGGGGGAATATTTTGGGTTTGAATTTGTCAGATCTCTGTACTACGGTCACGTTACGGATCGTGGTGGCCTTTTCTGCCCCTTTGGTAGTGTCGGCCCGTACATCAGGATATACTGTTACATTACCCACATAGTATTTTTGCAGGCTAATGCTGTCTGTTAGTTGTTTTTGCCTGATCTCCAGGTTGGCTGTAGGGTTCTCTTTTCGTTCCTGAAGTTTTTGAATCTGGCTTACCTGTTCCAGAGGGTCCAGCGCCGGTTGCAGCAATTCAATATCCAGCGTATCCCAGAGCGCATAAAGATTATTACGTGTAAAAAGGAGATAGCCATTATTTCTATATAATTCCACCAGGCGATCCATTTCCAGCGAAATAGGGGACTGTGCAAATCGGTCTCCTTTTTTAATCAGCGCGTCCTTCAGATTGTTGTCAGTAAGGTATTGCAGGCTATCATTTTGTAAGTCGTAGCCCAGGGAGTCAATAAGGGTCGGCTTTCCGGGCCATACGTTAAATTGGATAAACGCTCTTTGCTGGTCTCCTACTTTTTTTACTTCTGTGGTAAAATTGACGGAATCATGAAAGTATCCCTCCGCAACCATATAATTATTCATGAACTCCAGCGATCTGCTGATCAGTCCGCTATCGAGGGGCTGCGGGTTCTTTAATACTTCCCAGAACACTTTATCCAGTTTCCTCGCAGCAATACTGTCGTCTAATTGTTCGTACAACCCTCCTTCAAGTCTTGATCTTTCGTCTTTTTTCAGATCATTATCTTTTATGTTGATAGAAGTTTGAAAGATATAGGGTTTGTTTTGAGGCTCGTTTCTCACCACTGTAAATAGTGTACATGAAGAAAAAACAAATACCATTATAAGGGGTAAGAAAAGAAGATGTATATTTTTGTATGATTGAATGCTATTATTCAATGGATGAATTATATTAAAAGGATGCTTAATAAATCTGAGGTCAAATATATTCAAAGTTTAAGCCAAAAAAAATTCAGGGATGAAGAAGGTGTTTACCTGGTGGAAGGGCCTAAAATAGTTGGAGAAGCTTTAGTTGCTCCACAGCTGGGGATAAGGAAGGTGTATGCCCTGAAAGAATGGCTGGAGTTAAATGAGGAATTATGTAAAAATATTGATTGTGAGGTAGTAGCCGATTTTGAACTGGAGAAAATATCACAGCTCAAAACGCCCAACCAGGTGCTCGCCATCGTAGCCCTGCCGGGAGTGGAACATTTTACATTTGAAAAAGATCAACCGGGGCTTATGCTTGACGGTATCCAGGACCCCGGAAACCTGGGTACGATTATCAGGATCGCAGACTGGTTTGGGGTGAACCAGGTTATTTGCAGTAAAGATTGTGCAGATGCCTATAACCCTAAAGTGGTACAATCTACTATGGGAAGTATTTTCAGGGTAAAGCTACTATATACGGATCTTGAAAACTGGATGGATGGCTATAAGGATGTAGCTTTTTATGGTGCCGCGCTGGATGGAAATCCTTTGAAAAACATTGCTGCAATTTCCAACGGCCTGGTTGTAATTGGTAATGAATCGAAAGGGATAAGGCCCGAAGTAATGAACCGGGTTACACAAAAGATAACCATTGAGAAACGGGGTGCGGCTGAGTCATTAAATGCAGCTGTAGCAACGGGTATCATTCTCTCTCACCTGAGATGATAAGTGGTTGATAGCTGATGGTTGAGGTTGAGTAGCGGGTGCAAAATGGTTCATCCCTATTTTATCGGAACTGGATGGCTTTAACCGGTTGTATCTTTCGTACAATATAGGAAGGGATCAGTAATACCAACATACAGATCAGGAAAGTTGCCCCGCAAATAGCTATTACCTCCCAGGCAGTGATCTGCACCGCGGCCCTGTCCATGTAATAGGCTTCTTCATCCAGTTTAATAAAACCGGTTTTTACCTGTGCATATAAAATGCCTAAGCCTATTATAGCGCCTGTAACAATGCCCCTGAGTGCAATGATCAGGCTGTGACGCAGGAATATTTTCTGAACCGTCCAGTCTGTGGCACCGATGGATTTGAGCACACCTACCATACGCATGCGCTCCAGCACCAGGATGATCAGGCAGGTGATCAGGTTGATGACTGCTACAACGATCATAATGCCAATCAGTACATTTCGGGTAGTGTCCTGCATATTCAACCAGTCAAAAATATTAGGTATATACTCTTTGATATTTTGTATACTCCAGTCTTCGTCAAAGCCAGGTAATTGAGCTATCTGGTGTATGGAAGAGTCTGTCTTTTTAAAGTCTTGTAACACTATTTCATAGCCGCCAATCTGGTTGGGCTCCCAGTTGTTCAGCCTGCGTATCAATTGTATATCTCCTATTGCAAAAGAGTTGTCAAAGTCGCCGATATCTGTTTTAAAAATGCCGCTGATGGTGAGTTTGTCGCGCCTTTTTGAACCGTCTGGCCGGATAAAATAAATCGACACCCGGTCGTTCACCTTTAAGTGAAGTTCCTGTGCCGTTTTCTTTGATATCATAATGTCCCGGCTATAGGTGGTGTCATTGAAACGAATCGGGGCGCCCTCTACTATGAATTCTTTCAGGTTATTAAAATCGTAGGTTTTATCCAGTCCTTTTACCAATATGCCCTGCAATTCGTCTTTGGTTTTAAGAATAGCGTATCGCGTAGCAAATGGATATACTGCTTTTACATTGGGTGTTTTTTGAATGCGGTCTTGGGTTTCATTACTGGCAATAATGGGTATTTCTTCAGTGATCAGCGAAGAATAGGGGAGTGTTTCCTGAATACGTACATGCCCCCAGAAGCTAAACACTTTCTCGCTTACTTTTTTCTGGAAGCCATTAGCGAAGGCCAGCGTAATGATCATTGCCGCAACGCTAATTACTGTAGCAACAATAGAAAGCCTGATGATAAACCTTGAGAACGACCGGCTCCGGTTGAATGCAATGCGGTTGGCAATAAAGGATGAAATGTTCAATTAAAATTGTTGAAAAGTGGAAAGGTTGAAAAGTTGAAAAGTAACAGCTTGCGCCTTGTTAACCTGTCAACTTCTCAACTCTTCAACTATAAATTACTGAAACTTCTTAGCGTCGTCTAAAAATTTAGCCAGGCCAATATCTGTGAGCGGATGCTTTAATAATGCCAGGATCGGCTCCAGCGGGCAGGTACATACATCAGCACCTACTTCAGCACAGCGAATAATATGATTAGCGCTACGGATAGAAGCTGCGAGTACTTCGGTTTTGAAACCCTGTACGTTATAGATATGGGCAATTTGCTCAATCAATTGTACGCCGTCCCAACCACTGTCATCAATACGGCCAATAAATGGAGACACATATTTGGCCCCGGCTTTGGCGGCCAAAATCGCCTGCCCTGCACTGAATACCAGGGTGCAATTGGTTTTAATACCATTGTCTGTAAACCATTTGATGGCTTTCACGCCTTCTTTGATCATGGGCACTTTTACAATGATATTCTTATGCAGTGCTGCCAGCTTTTTACCTTCTTCAATAATACCGTTAAAATCGGTGCTTACCACTTCGGCGCTAATATCGCCGTCAACGATTTCACATATATCAACATAATGCTTCATAATGGCATCATGGCCTTTAATGCCTTCTTTTGCCATTAAGGACGGGTTGGTGGTAACCCCATCCAGAATACCCATGTCATTAGCTTCCCTGATCTGATCAAGATTCGCGGTGTCGATAAAAAATTTCATGATTTTATTTTTTTGTTTTTATACCAGCTATCAAATATGTAGTAATTGTGTTGCCCGGGCAGCGTTGCTTTTTGAAACTGCGCGTAACAGCACACTGTTGTTGAGACATGCTAAAGTAGTATAATAAAGCTAAAACGAAAAGGATGGGCACAAAAAAAGCAGGCTACTCACATCGCGCCGCTACAACCGTCTATCCTTGCTGCCTTCCGGCCCTGGGGAGTTTCGACAGGAGCTGGCCGTATGAGACCTGCGACTGCAAATATAGTACTTTTTATTGAATTGCCGGACCATATTCTTCCTTCCATGCGTGTTTCCATCTCCGGTGGCTCCATAACCACATATCTGGATTGGCTTTGATCACGGCTTCCAGGTAATTAACGAATTGGTGCGTTAGCGCAATTTCGCTTTCGGCAGTCGGGAATTCCTCTGCCACTGAGAAGGTTACGTGATAGTAACCCCGTTTAGGCCGGTTTATAAAAGCAAAAATTACAACCGTATTATTTTTGGCGGCATTTTTGGCCGGCCCCATAATAAAAGCGGTTTTCCGATCAAAGAAATGAAACCACTCAGATTTGGCTATGTTGGACGGACTCTGATCGGCCACCAAACCCAGGCAATATTGCGTATTTCTGTGCGGCAGAAATTCCCTGGTCATGTGATGAGCACTTAGCAGAACCGTACCGCTTCTCGAGCGTATTTTTTTAAATATTCTATCAAAAGTTTTATTGGCCAACGGCATGTAAACGCCCAGGAATTTATACTGGCTATGCATCAGCAATGATACGTTGCCCCACTCCCAGTTGAAATTATGTCCCAGGTGTAGTTGTACAGAACGGCCTTCAGCATAATATTTATTAATAACTTCCCAGTTACCGGTAAAACGTTTTTCAAAAAATGAGTCCGGCGCCGATAATAGCTTAATCGTTTCAATCATCGAATCGATGAATTTATGATAGAAGTTCTTGGCTATCCTTGTTCTTTCTTTAACTGTTTTTTGTGGAAAAGCAATCTGAAGATTGTGCATCACCACTTCTTTTCTATAGCCAATTACATAGTATACAAGAAAATAAAAAAAATCAGAGATCCAGTAAAGTACCCTCAGTGGTAATAAAGAAAAAAGATATAAAAAGCCGTAAACGATATAATACATGAGAAAAGTTAATGGTAGATAGTGAATGGTGAATAGTGAATAGGGACGTGGCTGATTATTCAGCGTTTAATGCCAATACCCCGTTCGCTCTAAACTAATTACTATCTTTCTTATTTATAAAACAATATTCTGAAGCAGCTCGCTTTTCTGCGGATAATCCGTATTATAATTGAGTCCACGGCTTTCTTTGCGGAAGCTGGAGCCTTTTACAATCAGGTAGCCAACTGTTATCAGGTTGCGAAGTTCCAAAATATTTGGCGAAAGCGTGCTGGTTTTATACAATTGCTCCGTTTCTTCCCAAAGCAGGTCGATACGCCGTATGGCCCGCTGCAGCCTTATGTTATTGCGCACAATACCTACATAGTCACTCATTACCTGCTGAATTTCTTTAAGGCTTTGTGTAATTAAGATTAATTCTCTCGGTGTGCTGGTTCCCAGTGCGTTCCAAGCCGGTATATTCAGCTTAAAAGTAGGATGCTCAGGCAAATCGTTGTTATCTACTTTTTGCGAAACATGTACAAAGCAGCGGTGCGCAAATACCATTGCCTCCAGCAGCGAGTTGCTAGCCAGCCGGTTGGCGCCATGTAAACCGGTGCTGCTGCATTCGCCTACGGCGTATAGGTTCCTGATGGATGTTTGTCCCCATTCATCTACCTTAATGCCGCCACAGCTGTAGTGAGCTGCGGGCGCTACGGGAATCATATCTTTTGAAATATCGATACCTACACTTTTACATTTTTCATAAATATTAGGAAAATGCTCAACGAATTTGGCGGTATCAAAATGCCGGCAATCCAGCCAAACATGTTCGGTACCGGTGGTTTTCATTTCGTTGTCGATAGCGCGTGCTACAATATCGCGGGGCGCCAGGTCTTTGCGCTCATCATAACGCTCCATAAAAGCTTCGCCGTCTTTATTGCGAAGTATACCTCCATCGCCGCGAACCGCTTCTGTTATCAAAAAAGCCTGGCCTCTCAGCCCGGGCTCAAACAATGCGGTAGGATGGAACTGGATAAATTCCATATTCTCAATCCGGCCCTTGGCCCTGTACACCATGGCCACTCCATCACCCGTTGCAATGGCAGGGTTGGTAGTAGTACGGTATACCTGTCCGTTACCTCCGCTTGACAGGTAAGTGGTTTTGGCCAGAATGGTTTCTATTTCGTTGGTATGCAGGTTGAGCGCATATACACCGTAACATTCAATATCAGGGGTAGATTTGGTGATAAGGTATCCCAGGTGATGCTGTGTAATGATATCAACTACAAAGCAATGCTTAATGATTTCAATATTTTTCAAGCGGGCAACGGCTTCCAGTAAAGTGCGCTCCATTTCCCAGCCGGTAATATCTTTATGATGGATAATGCGAAACTCACTATGCCCCCCTTCTTTTCCCAGCTTATAATCGCCATCCGATTCTTTGTCGAAATTGGCACCCAGGTCAATCAATTCCTGTACTCGTTCGGGACCATCCTTCACTACAATTTCAACTATTTTCTCATTGCATAAACCATCCCCGGCTATCAATGTGTCTTCAATATGTTTTTCAAAGCTATCTTTTTCGAGGTCGTTTACTACTGCCACGCCGCCTTGCGCATATTTGGTGTTGGTTTCATCGGCCGCAGCCTTGGTAATTACCAATACTTTTTTTTCGGGATATTTTTCAGCCATTTTGTAGGCATAAGTAAGACCTGCTATACCCGTTCCTATTACTAAAAAATCTACTTGTTGCATTTGCCAAATTTTTGTGAGCCGGCTGAAGAATATATAGCAGCATATTTACCTGCCCGTTCCTTCAGGCGCCCGCCCGTACCTAATGGTACACTCGGCGACGCTTCGCTCAGCGTTCCGGTTCTGTGGCATCAAACTTACATGAAAATTTTCATTAGCCTAACGCTTACTCTTTTCTCCTGAATGTTTAACATTCGTTAGCTTGTGTGAAAGCATTCAATAGTAGCGCGGATGGTGGAAAATAGATATAAATTTATGCTGAGACTTAAGTGGAAACTAAAGATGATCTGACAGGTTTATATGACTATAATTTAAGGCTGGTATTGAACTTTTACAAGGTTGCCTGTATGTGACCAGTGCTCTATAATTCGTTTGGCTTCAAAATTATTGCGAACCCGGTACTCTAAGCGGAGCAAAAAAGGTGATCCGTTGGTATGCCCTGGATCGGGTTGCACTCTTTCATAGTTGATTATAGTGGAAGCAAACGGGGTATAAATTCCGACGTCCGGCTCTGTTAACCATATATGGAAATTTACGGAAGGTTTCACCTCGTCATCATAAACCAAAGGTTTGTAAACCTGTGCACATGAGGTGATCATAAAAATTGAGACTAATAGTTGCAGGTAAAGAATTATCCGGATCATTTCAGAAGGGTCTGTTATTGGGATAGTAACCGCCTTCCACCTGTTGACGGTAAAAAGCGGTTCTGGTCCCGGTTATGGTTTTCGGTGATTATCATAAGTGGATGATCTTGCGGTTTAGGCATAGGCCTATTTTGTTTATTATGTTGCACGTTGTTTTATTGCTGAATACGGATACCATCAAGGCAGAAATAAGTTGGTACAAGCACTTTCCCGTTGGTGTCTTTGTAGTCAGAGTCAATGTCGAATTGCAGGCGATCTACCTGGCCAAGTCCTTTGAGGTCCACTGTATACCAGTCGCCGAGAATGACATTCCAGGCAGCTTTAGCGGGATCGATTCCCGGGCGTACGGCTAGCCAAAACTCAACCTTGCCCGTAGCAGTGCCGGTTTTCGATCCGGTAACGATCAGCTTAACAAAACCCTTACGCACCTGGGCACCTTGTGCGGCCTGGGCTAGTCGCTCTATACCTTCCAGCCTGATGAGGTTTTTATTATCCGGTCCCGGTAAATACCAACGGCCGTATAAATCGGTTGAAGTGCTTGCGATTTTTATATTCCTGATTTTAGTCCCTGTTAGCGAATATTCCTGCGTTGCAGTATTCAGGGTGCCGGAATAATTAGACCCAAAAGTTTCCAGGAGATGATTATAGGTAGTGTTGGCTACCAGTATATGCTCTACAACTGCAGGCTGATCTAATGTTATATAAGCTTCTCCGTTTCGGGTATCCGCTACCAGGAAGTTTTCGGTTTTATTAGGGTAATTGGTAAATACACTAAAAATGCAGGAGTCCACCGATGCTTTCTTTTGAGCATCACTAAGCCCGGGTGGAGCAAAGTCTGGGCTTAGGTTCCATGGATAAGACCTCCAGTTTTTGTTGGATAGTGCAAAGCCTTTAAAACTTCCGTCAGCATTTTTTCCTGCATTTACCGTGATAGTTCCGGTGGATGCCGTTCCTGCTTTAAATGGTGCATCATAAATTTTATAGCTGAACCGGTCCAGCGACAACTCGTTAAAAGTGATGTCTTTGGGTAAAGGGATCAGTACCTCTTTTTTATCGCTGCATGCTGAAAACAGGGATAGGAGTAGGCCAAATACGAATAGATTATTGTTGATCAATTTCATCGTTTTCATTTTTTGTATTATTCTAAACCAGGGTTTTGAATCATAAGAATATTGTTTTGTATCTCTGCATTGGGGATGGGATAGCAAATAGTATTCTCAACAAGCGTAGTTTGCTTGATGGTTTCAATCCAGGGCTTACCATCTTTTTTAAACCGGAGTGCAGCGTAAAATTCACTGCCGTTTTCCAGGCAGGTTTCAAGAAATATTTCTTTAAATATATCATCAGCTAATTCCTGTTGGCTTGAGGGATTGAGCGGTGCAAATGCCTGTGCTGCCCGGGCCGCGCGCAGTTGGTTGATGGGCGCAATGGCCGAAGCAATAGATGCGCCGGTGCGATAAAGCAGTTCAGCTTTTAACAAGTAAAGCTCCGACAGGCGCAGGTAGTAAGCTGTATATTTTTCGTCGGGGGGTGAAGAAAGTTTACCTGCATAGGAACCTAACCGGCTCAGCTTTTTAAATGTGTAGTATTTCGATTCGTCCCAAGTTTCAGGGGCGCGTACTTCCCCGGTGGCAATGCTCCAGCGTTTGTCGGCCTTAAACCAATCCAGGCCATATTGCAAGCCCGCTGTTAATGTTCCTCCGGGAGCCAGCGGCAATTTATTACCCTGGTAAATACTTCCGTAAGTATACCAGTAGCCGCCCTTTGTAGTTCGTGTGCCATCATTGTCGAGATAGCGACCAAACAAAAGCTCTTTGCTATCCCATGCATTTTTATAAACATCAGCCACATCAGCCTCCAGTGCCAATGCCCCGGGGTGATTGCTTAATACATCGTTTACCAGGTCTAGTGCGGTTTTAAGATCCTGTTCCCTTCCTCCCGAATAACCTGCCCGGTAAAGCAGTAGCTTTGCTTTTAATGCTTTGGCAAATTGCTTCGATACGTATCGGGACGATGAAAATTCAGAGGCATTGGCAATGGCGAAATCAATGTCTTCAAAAATTTTCCGATAACTTTCTCCTACCGAAATACGCGGCTGATTGGTATTGGTTAAGCTGGCTACCTGGTCGCGGTACAATATGCCGTAAGGACTGTCATCCCCTGCCCACCAATGCCCGAAGTTCCATAGAATATTGGCATAGATCCAGCCACGGAGTAAACGGGCTTCTGCCAGTAAATTGTTTTTAGCAGCCTCTGTTTGAAATGCTGCCGGAGACAATTGAGTAATACCTGCTACGGCAAAGTTGGCTGCATTAATGCTTTTGTAAAACTGGCCCCAGAAATTAGCTCCGTTTCCTGGATTGCTTTGTGTATACGATAAAGTGTATTCTGTTTGGCCGTTAAAAGCAATAAATCCCGCCTTTGTTGCCAGCGCGGTATACAGGGATCCGGCCCAGTAATCTCCTGTAAAAGTGGCGTACACGCCTCCAACAGCATTAGCAGCCTTGCCAGCATCGGTAATAGCATTGGCATCAGTAAGTGAATGTTGAGGCACCAGGTCGAGGTATTTATCGCAAGAGGTTAAGGTTATCAGAAATGCCAGTAACCCCGTTGTAACTATTTTAATGCGCATAAGTATAATTAATTTTTATTGGAAGGTTAGTTTCACCCCAAGGTTAAAAATGCGGGCAGAAGGATAGGTGCTGTAATCAATACCCATTCCGGTACCCATGGTTGACGAAGACCAGTTACCCTGGGGATCGAATCCCGGATATTTAGTGATGGTAAACAGGTTGGTGGCTTGTCCGGTTATGTCAACTGCGGAAACGATAGACCCGTGAAACAATTTTGAAGGCAACCTGTAAGAGAGGTTCAGTGCGGATAACCTTATATAAGAGGCATCGTATAACCAAAAATCGGAGAATGTACTATTGCCTCCATCACCGTATTGGGTCATTCTTGGGATAGTTGCTTCGTAAGGGCCCAATAAAGTGGCACTCTGTCCTGCAATCAGGTTACTGTGATTGTAATTGCCTACATATCCTACATCCTGCATAGGCATATCCCAGAGGCGTTTGTTACCGTAACTGTAAGTGAAAGTGGTATTAACGTAAAAGTTTTTCCAGATCAATGTAGCACCAAAGCCCCCGAGCCATTTAGGGTCAGCGCTTCCCAAATATATTTTATCGTCTGCTGTTATCTTGCCATCACCGTTAATGTCATCAAATATCAGGTCACCCGGGCTTTCCAGGGCTGTACGATAAGGTTGCTTGCCGCCGGTTGCAGTGCGCCCTTGCTGGGCAATCACTTCTTCTGCTGTTACAAATAAACGACCAAGGGTTCGATACCCCCACCATTGGTTAGAGCGTTGACCTTCCTCCAGCTTCATATAAGCATAGTCGGGCATGCCGCTGTAAGGATAGTAAAGCGCCTTGGCAACATTATTGATTTTTTGCACGCTATTCTTATTGCTGGCTGCATTAAAATCCAGTGTTATGGTAAGGTTGTTCCGTTTGGCCACATCTACTTTTAAGTCGAATTCAAAACCTTTATTGTCTACCGCAGCTATATTGGAGTTAATGCTTGAAAAAGAGCTGCTGGGGGGTAATACAGACGAATAGATCAGGTCGGATGTGTTTTTCACGTAGTACCCAACCGAACCGCGAATACGGTCATTCCAGAAGCCGTAATCTATACCTACATCTGTCATGCGGGTTTGCTCCCATTGTAAGGCTTCATTACCAATAGACGAGGGAATGATGGCGGGTAATTCGTTGTAACGTGTTGCCGTTACCTGGGTGCGCCAATCGTAATTGCCCAGGTTTTGCGAGCCTGCCTTACCCCTTGATGCCCTTAATTTTAAATAAGATACTGCTTTTGAAAGAAAGCTGTTTTTAATAAATTCTTCTTCTGATACCAGCCACGCAGCAGAATAGGAAGGAAAATTTCCCCATCTGCGGCCGGGTCCAAACCGCGAAGAACCATCCCTGCGTAAAGTTCCGGATAAGATATAGCGGTTGTTAAATTTATACTGTGCCCTGGCAAACTGCGATACCAGTGCATTTTCGGCAACAGCTTCCCCCATAGAACTTAGTGTAGCACCCGATCCGAAATTATTAAGAATATCATCATCCGGGAAATCAGATGCTCTCATAGAATAGATAGTGGATTTGTATTTTTCGGCTGTCCATCCACCTAAGAGTAACAGATCATGCTTTTCCCAGGTTTTTAAATAGGTAAGGGTATTTTCCCAAACGTTTACATTGCTACGGGCATTATTCCATGACCTGGAGCCGGTATACTCGAATGTGCTTCCTCTCCGTTTATACTCCAGGTTTTGGCCATTGTTATAATTATTGGTAAAAGCTGTTTTGAAGATCAAACCTTTCAGGATGGTCCATTCGAGGGCCGCGGTTCCGCTGAATACCTGGCCGTTCCCCCTGTCTGTATTTTTAATGGTTGTGTAAGGGTTTTCTGTATAAGGATCCCTGGTAAACAAAGTGCCATCCTCATTGTACACGGGTATATCGGGCCTTATTTTCTTCAGCACATCCAGCATATAATCTTTATCATCAGCCAATCTCGACGACCCGTCAAGATTTATGCTGAACTTGATATTGTTGCGCAGCCGGGCCTCCAGGCTGACGCGCCCGCCATATATTTTACTTTGCCCCGATTTAACAATACCCTGCATGTTTTGATGGTTCAAAGACACGTAATAGGCCAGGTTATTCGTTCCGCCCCGGAGCGCCAGGCTATATTGTTGCTGGATGGGGTTCTGCGTCATTTCTTCCAGCCAGTTGGTATTACCTTCATAGTAAGCCCCATCGAGCGTTTTAAAGTCGGAGCGGTCGAACTCACTTGTTTTTAAATTGAAGAATGCCTGCTCATCCAGGTACAGGCGTGTGAAGTAATCAAAAGTGCCCCGGCCAAAGGCTTCCTCCCTGGCTGCTGCATCTGCAAAGCGGAGATAATCAGGTGCTGTGAAGTATTTATATCCATTAAGGTTTAGCTTAGAATATCCTATGCGACTGCTGAATTCTATCAGTGGCGGCGCTCCGTTCTTTCCTCTTTTAGTGGTTACGATAACCACGCCGTTCGACGCTCTCGATCCATACAGCGCAGTTGCCGAGGCATCTTTAAGTATGTCTATGCCTTCCACGTCATTGATATTAAGATTGTAAAGCGTATTAGCGATGTTACCGGTTGTGGAAACGTTATACTGTGGTACTCCGTCAATAACCCACAAAGGCTGATTGTCACCGGATAGGGAAGAAGCGCCACGAATCACTACTGAGATAGGAGAAGTGGGAGAGGCTGATTGTATTGCTACGTCTACACCCGCGGCCCGGCCCTGAAGCAGACTTTGAATGGTTGAGCCCATAGGAGCGTCTTTAATGGCTTTCTCATTTAAAGAACTTACTACACCTGTCAGATCACGAAACTTGGATTTACCGTATGCCACTGTTACTACCTCGTCAAGAACGTTATAGTTCTTGTTTAACTGAAGGCGGAGATAGGTGCCCTGCGATGGAATTATTACTTCTTTAACGAGGTTCTCGTAGCCTTTAAAACTTACTCTTATGGAATAGGTTCCTGCTTTCAGATCATTAAAAGAGAAGGAGCCCCTGGCGTCAGTTAAGGTATTAATGCCTGCGGGCCGTAAAGCAATGGTAGCACCGGCAAGCTGTTGCCCTGAGGAATCGGTAACAGTGCCTGTTATAGAAAAGCCTGATTGCTGCGCAGCAACCTGCAGGTGCAGGCACACGGCAAGCAGCAATAGCATGATAAGTTTGCTATTCATGTTTGATTGTAATCGAAATGAAAAAATAGGATTAGCTTTCCCGGTTGCTTTGCAACAGACATCTTCCCATAAAACGTCACCGGAAAAGCAAAACAATAGGTAAAGACTTGATTGTCTTTAACAGTATTGCCGATATTAGCAGGGGCGGTTTAGAAAATGCCCGGTTGTGTGTTTTTTATTAGTTTTGTCATTGATGATTCGTTTTAAAAAATGATTGATTCGACTTTTGTTTTTTACGATTCTGACCAGATGGGGATGTTCCCGCATTCCCATCTTTGTATTTTAGTTGAAAATTTCTTTCAACTTTTTATCCAGTTCATCTTCGCGCAAATCTTTTGCTATGATCTTTCCTGAAGGGTCTAAGAGGAAGTTTTGAGGAATAGCACCCACGCCGTACAATTTGGCAACCTCGTTGTCCCAGAACTTAAGGTCTGATACATGAGTCCAGGTTAGCTTGTCGTCGTGTATTGCCTGAAGCCATTTGTCTTTAGCGTTTTCCCTGTCTAATGATACTCCGAGAACCGTAAAATTCCTGTTCTTATACTTTTCGAAATTTTCTACCACATTTGGATTTTCTGCCCTGCATGGTCCACACCAGGAAGCCCAGAAGTCTATTAAAACATATTTGCCTTTGAATGAAGCCAACGACACCGCAGCGCCTGATGTATCAGCCTGCGTAAATGCGGGTGCATATTTTCCTACACCTACTTCACGGAGTTTTTCCAGGCGGTCCAAATAGGTTTTTCCCTGGAAACTTTGTTGTACTGCAAGGGGTAGCTGTTCGAACAAAGGAAAAGTAGTGGCGTACTCGGGATTATAACCTGCATACTGTTGCAATGCATCGAGGGCAACAATAGTGGCTGGGCGTTTGTCGAGGAAAGCTTTAAGTACTGTCTTTTGTTCTGCTTTCACTACTTCTACGGCGTCATCAAATTGTTTGGCGGTGGCAGAATCTTCCCGTTGCTCTTTGCTAAGTGCATAATGTTTCTCGTACAGGGCCGATATTTTTGAAGAGGTTTCTTTCAGCGTTTCAGAGAGCGCTTTGGATTCTTTGTTTACGGGTCCGGCAGTTACAATAGCTTTGGCCAGTGTGTCTCCACCATTAATATTGGTGATACCTTTTTCCAGGTACAGGCTTAAATAATCACCAGGTTGTCTTTTTTCGCTTTTCGTTAATCGCTGGTATACGAGAAAAGCTCTTACAGGATAAGCTATGGTTCCTTTAAAATGGAACTTACCGTTTTGAACCAGGAAGGAGTCTTTGATGGCTTTCTTATCCTGGTTATACTGCAGGTAAACAATTGCCGAATCCTCTATCTTGGTTAATTTGCCATTGATAGTAAAAGGAGTTCCTTTGCCAGATTGGGCGTAAAGTGCTGCGCCCGACAACAAGGCTATACCAGATAGCAGTGCTGTGATTTTTGATTGGATAGTCATTATATTTAATTAAGAGTGTAAAACATTCTATGTTCTTCTTTCTAAGCAAAAGCATTTAATATGCATTAGGATAGTATAGCCAATCTCAAGGTTGAGATGGCTGTATCTAACTCAATACGCTACTGGATTTCGTAATACTTTAAATGCTGACCAGATAGATATTATCTGTCTGCCTATTGATGCGTGATCAGCAACAACAACTCAATACTTTAATATTCATTTCTCAGGTTTGTACTATAATTGGTTTGAGGTATGATCAAGGAAGCTGAATCTTTTACCCTTTCCGATAATTTGTTTCATAAGAGAAACCACATCCTTCATTAAAAATAAAAGACGTTGGTGATATCGGAAAAGACATTGAAGATCATTTTGCAAAAGGGTGGTTCCTTGCAGCAGATTTTACTTATCTCTCTCCTGTAGCCGCCAAAGCGGACCAGGAGTAGGATGTAGCACCTTATATATAGTTATGATCTACATACTGGTTGCTAAGATTTCAACGAGCCTGTCTCTCCATCTTTCTTGATAAGATACCTATTTATAAGAACTTGATATAACAAAGATATAACTATTTTACAATAGTCTACTAAAATTGTGCACTAATATTTTTTTACGCCTAGAGTTACCTTTTTGCAAAAGCTATTTGTTGTACTTCTCTTACTTCAATACAAAAACACTAACGCCTGCTTCTTTTTGATGTAACGAAACTGTACAATTCCATTGTAAAGAGCTGTAGGGGAGCAGTTCCATAATAAATGGTTTAGCTACCAGGCGTTGAGGTGTACTGATCATTACAGTTACCTGGCGTTCAAGGAAGAATTGGAGTACTTGTTTCAACTCTTCAAATACAGCGGGTTCATAATTGACATCGCTTAATAGCACTACTTCAGGAAGCGGTTCTTTAGTAGCGTCCTTCCAGTTCAGGGTTTTGGTTATAATGTTTTTTAAGTCAAGATGCTGTGCAGACTTTTTTATAAATACTTCGGCCAGTGGCTCTTTATCGGTAATAGTTATTTGCTTTGCAAAGGATGCGGCATATAATCCCGGCAAGCCCAATCCGGCGGCCAGCTCCAGTATTCGTTTGTTGAGGATCAGATGAGTATGTTGCTCCAGGAAAAGACAAAGACCTATAGAGGCGGGCCATACCTGCGCCCAATAGGCATCGTCTTTATTATTTCGATACTTATCCAGTACGGCTTGTTCCTCCGGTACACATATCTCCAGGCGCTGATCCTTAAAAAAATATGTTTCGGGCTTTTGAGGTAGTGACATCATATACAAAGATGTGGTTTAAATGGCGGCAGTATTAATATACCTGGTAAGTCCTTTTACCAATAACCATTGGGCCAGCACATAAGTAATCATAATAGCCCATCCTCCCCAGGGATAAGGGTGGTAAAATTTATTAATAGCTAATACAGAATCTGAAACCACGAAAAGGATCGCCCCTGTGAGGAGATACCGTGCAGTGATATTATCTTCCAGGTCATAAAGATGCATGGCTACCAGCAGCATAAAGCTGATCACGAGGCCATACACTATAACCGGGTATTTCAAACCGCCCAGGTGTGGAAGTAGAAAATTAATGATCAGGAAATAATAAATGGCTACAATAATAGCGGCATACCACTTACCCGATATCTGATGTTGCGTACGTATTTGATGAAAAGTATAAATGTAGAAAAGGTGAGCTAACAGGAAAGCGCAAAGTCCCAGGATAAAGAACAATTCATTGGTATTGGCGAACATAAGCAGGGTGTCGCCGGCAATAGAAAATATTAATGCAGCTACTATCCATTTTTTCAGGGCCGAAGTTACCTGTCTGGTACTTAAAATAAAATAGTACAGTAAGGAGCTTACTAATAACGGTTTAAAGATAAACTGCAGGGTGTCTTGCTCAAAAGCCATACCCAGGAAATAGGTGATAGCTATGATGCCAAAAATAGAAGCAGGTTTCATATGGGGTAATGATCTGTTTGAGTAAAGATAATGCAGTATAATTCGGAATGCAGTTTTGAAAAATGTTCCCTCATTTAAAAAAACAAAACAGGCTATCCCTGAAGAATAGCCTGTTCCGTAAGATAAGGTTGGTGGTTAAGATTTCTCTATTTCTTTGTCAGCAACGGTAAGCGTTTACCAACTGGTTATTTCCTCGTATGGATGCGCAAATTTTAGAAAAAATGCTGAGCACAGGAAATGTTGATGCGTTTTTTCGATGAACCTACCGTTATTGTCAATGAATGCGTTTGATACTTCTTTGAAATCGGATAAAAATGATCGTTTTCGTAATAAGGAAACTCTTAATTGAATGCTATGGTTCTACCCAGGCTTCGTTTTCTTTTAATAAATTAATCAATTCATCTACGGCAACCTCGCTGTTTACATTTCGTTTAACCACCTCCTTGCCCCTGTAAAGCGTAATTTTTCCGGGACCACTTCCCACATAACCAAAGTCGGCATCTGCCATTTCGCCCGGTCCGTTTACAATACAACCCATAATGGCTATTTTAACGCCTTTAAGATGGTTGGTTACCGAGCGTATTTTGGTGGTGGTTTCCTGTAAGTCAAATAAAGTTCGACCACAGGAGGGGCAGGAAATATATTCTGTTTTGGAAATACGCATACGCGTTGCCTGCAATATGCTGAAAGCCGTGTTATTAACGAACTGTTCGGGGGATTGGTTGTTCAGGTAATTTCTTCCTGATGCATTTAAAGTGGCTGCTTGTGCATAAGCATTGTTGGTCATGCCCAGGCAAATACCATCACCAAATCCGTCCAGGAACAAAGCCCCGGTTTCTGTAGCGTAATGAATAAGATGCTCGTCTGCTGTATCCCAGTTACTATCGGTTATCAATACAATGGGCGCGGTAATATGCTCCTGCTGCAATTTAATGCAAGTAGCTCTTACCGTTTGCATTGCATTTTTTTGAGTGCTGCTCAGGCACAAAACAACATTTTGTTTTTGTGTAACCCGCTGCAGGTACTGTTCTTCCTGCGGGCAATCAATCATCACAAAATTAATAGGGCTATCTGGCTGTTCTATTGCTGCAAAATGTTCAGCACAATAAATAGGAAAGTATTGGTTTGCATCCGGCGCATTTTTCCAATGCTCATATGAAGTGATTACTTTTAATGTGCCCGGCAATGCAAAGCCAATATCCGGTTGATTGATGTATACATAATCAGCGGCCGCATCAGCTATATTCCATTTATCGTCTGCTTCATTATAGGTGTAGCCGATACCTTTAAGCGAAGCGGGCGTTATATGTGCTACCTTGCTAAGGTCTGCAATTACTACAGGTACCTGGCCTCCGCCAATATTATTAACGGCTTTTGTTTGCTGTCTTTTGAAATTAAAAGGTTGATAAGTTGAAAGGTTGATAGGTTGGTAAGGGGTATTGTCTTTTTCAACTTTTAAACTGGTCAACTGGTCAACTTTATTTTCATACCGCTTCACAATATCCCTGCAAACGGGTATTTCCAGTTCGGGATCTTCGGTAAGAGAAACACGAATGGTATCACCGATACCGTCTTCCATCAGGGTGCCAATGCCTACAGCAGATTTGATACGGCCTTCTTCGCCATCACCTGCTTCGGTAACACCCAGGTGTAAGGGGTATATTTCGCCGAACTCATCCTGCATGGTTTTGATCAGCAGGCGATAAGCCTGCACCATCACCTGCGGGTTACTGGCTTTCATACTTAAAATGATCTGGTGATAACTTTCGCTTCTGGCAATACGTAAAAATTCCATAGCGCTTTCCACCATTCCAATAGGCGTATCGCCGTACCGGCTCATAATGCGGTCACTCAAACTGCCATGATTGGTGCCGATACGCATGGCAGTGCCATATTCCTTACAGATTTTTACTAGTGGTGTGAAACGATCGCGGATACGGTCTATTTCTTCTGCATATTCTGCATCGGTATATTCTATTTGTTCAAATTTCTTCTTATCAACATAGTTGCCGGGGTTAACCCTTACTTTTTCGATGATACGGGCAGCCACCTCAGCGGCATTCGGGGTAAAATGTATATCCGCCACTAAAGGGGTGGTATAGCCTCTTTTTTTCAGTTCGTTTTTGATGTTCAGCAGGTTTTCGGCCTCTTTTTTCGAAGGTGCCGTAATTCTTACAAGCTCTGCTCCCGCCTCAATGCAACGGATGGTTTGTTCTACCGTGGCAATCGTATCCATGGTATCCGTAGTGGTCATGGTTTGCACCCGGATCGGATGATTATTGCCAAGGAGCAAGTCGCCGATTTTTACCTCTTTGGTTAACAGTCTTTTATATTGAGTCAATGATTCCGCGAATAATTCCATTTGGCAAAGATATTTTATTAAAGCTAGAATCAGCATTTGCAATTGGCGAGGGGGTGCATTCCAATTTGTCGCATTCTTTTTTTACCGCAGAGAGCATGAGTTTATTGAGTTTACGCGGAGAGATCTCTGCGTAAACTCTTGAGTCTCTCTTCTCAGCGGTTAAATTTATTTATACTTTTTTGCTTAGTTGCGACAAATTGGAATGCGCCCATTGGTGAGTGATCATAGTTCTTTCCGCCTTCGTTTCAATGAACAGATATGCTTATTTTGATAGCCCTTATTCGTAGGGGTTATAATAATGATGCTGGTTATGTGTTGAACGCTTTTTATAACTATCTTACATGCTTGTTAAATAATACTCATGGAAATTTTAAAAGCGGTTTACCAGCACCCCCTTTTGTCGGATAACGATTTTCAACAAATTGCCAATGCCCATGAGTTAATGGAAGTGCCCAGGGGTACACTGCTTTTGAAGGAAGGGAAAATTGCCAATGAATATTACGTTCTGCAAAGCGGAGTGGCAAGGGCCTATGTTTATGATTATAATAACGACGAGATCAGTACCGAATTTTTTACCGAAGGGGAGATCGTGATCTCAACCGCGTCTTTATTTCAACGTATCCCTTCTCCCGAAAATATACAAACCGTCACGGATTGTGTTATGCTAAAAATTCAGTTTGATGTTTTCCAGGCGCTGTTCAGTACGATACCTGCGTATGTGGATTGGGGACGTCTTTGGTTTACCAGCCAGCTTTTCGCGATCAAGCAACGGTCGCTCGATATGGTACAGGAAACGGCCACCAATCGTTATCTTAAATTATTGAAGGCCAAGCCACAGATTATACAGAATGTGCCGTTAAAGCAAATCGCTTCTTACCTGGGTGTTACCGATACATCGTTAAGCAGGATCAGGAAAGAAGTAGCTACCTACCCTGCCGGGTAATACGCCAGTACCCTTCAGCCAACCAGTGTTTATTCACCCATCTACTTGTCATAGGACAAGTATTTCTTTTTTAAGCAATCTCTATTAGATTACTTGCCAAATGGCAAGCGCATGTGCGTTTATGTGATGCTATTTTTGAATAACGGTTGACCCTTAAAAATTATTCAATTATGGAAAAAGCACAACTAAACCAGGATATCAGCAGCGTCTTTGATGAAGTGATTGAGGTTCTTAACGAAATACCCCAGGACCTTTTTAACCGGGTGCCCTTCGAAGATAGCTGGACCATTGGCCAAGTGGCTGAGCATATTGCCATTTGCAGTCGGGGTATACCCGATAGTCATGTAAAAGAGGTTGAGCGGGTCTATGATGAAAATGAAGAAGCGCTAAAAGGGATATTTCTCGATATGAGCCAAAAAGCAAAAGCGGCTCCGGCGGTCACACCACACCTGCCGCCACATCAGAAAGAAGAGCTGCTTGAAAAAATAAAAGCTAATAAAATAGTTCTTACAAAAACTATAAAAGACAAGGAATTATCGCAAATATGTTTGGATATGGAATTCCCCTTTATGGGATACCTGACCCGCTACGAGTGGCTGCGCTTTGTGCAGGTTCATACACAGAGGCATCTGAACCAGATCAAAAATATCCAGGCTCATTTATTGAATTAATAATCATTTTAAAATAATCAACAATGGAAAGCAAAAAAGGAAACCCGGTAGTATGGTTTGAAATTTATGTAGATGATATGAACAGGGCTACCCGGTTTTATGAAACAGTACTCGATGTAAAGTTGGAGCAAATGTCTGATCCCACTGATCAGTCAATGAATATGCGTTCTTTCCCGGGCAACATGGAAGATTTCGGTGTATCCGGTACCCTGGTGAAAATGGAGGGCATGAAAGCAGGTGGTAATAGCGTAACTGTTTATTTCGGGTGCGAAGATTGCGCGGTAGAAGAAAGCCGTGTTGAAGCCGCGGGAGGCAAAGTAGTTCAATCTAAAATGTCTATTGGCGAGTATGGGTTTTGTTCCACCGTTCAGGACAGCGAGGGTAACACTATTGGTCTTCACTCAATGATATAAACTATGGGTCATGAAAGCTTGATTGCATTGGTTTTAATCAACCGGCCGGTAACGGAGGTTTGGGAGTACTGGACTCACGCGGAGCATATTATGCAATGGAATGCACCCTTCGACGATTGGCATTGTCCTGAAGTTGAGAACGACGTGACAGCAGGCGGACGGTTTAAATTTTTTATGGAAAAAAAGGATGGAAGTGAAGGATTTGAACATGCCGGTACTTATAATCAGGTTACCCCCTTTGAAATGATTGCCTATACGCTAAAGGATGGAAGACAGTCCTGGATTGAATTTCAGCAGATAGATAGCAATACGATTGTAAGGGAACGCTTTGAGCCCGAATTACAAACAGCTATTGAACTGCAGAAAGAATTTTGCCAGTCAGTACTGAATAGGTTTAAAAATTACGTAGAGCAACAATGAGGAAAATTATATGGATTGCACATACTTCATTAGATGGGTATGTAGCTAATAAAGCAGGTAAGCTCGATGATTTTGAATCGGGGGAAGATAATCTTGACTTCGTAGGTGAGGTATGCAGAGAAGCCGGTACCATCTTATCAGGAAGGATTACTTATGAATTATTGCATTCTTTCTGGCCTGATGCCGGTAAGCTGCCCGGCGCTACCAGGGCTAAAAAAAAATACTCGGATTGGTATAACGGTACCACCAAAATAGTAGTTACCCGAACACCCGCAGAACTATCTAAGGATAATACCTGTTTTGTTCATGATAATCTGGTGCAATATATCCGGCAGGCCAAGGGGCAAAAGGGTAGTTCTATTGTTATTTTTGGCAGTGCAAGTGTGGGAGGCCAGTTGATGGAGCACAACCTCATTGATGTTTACTGGATCTTTGTAAACCCGGTTATTTTTGGATCTGGTGTTCCTCTTTTCAAAAATGGTGCTAACCGGCGAAAGCTCAGGTTAATCGAAACCCGAAGGTTTGCCAATGGCGAAGCAGCCCTGAAATATGTTTCGGAAAATTAGAACAAAATTTTAGCTTTACTATTAATCTCTAAACAGACAATCACTTTAAAAAATCAGACTAATGAAAATCGTAAAAACAATCTTTTTCGTGCTTTTTGCATTGATGTTTATTAATGCCGGTTTAGATAAATTCCTGCATTACATGCCGATGCCGGAGATGACACCCGAAATGAAGCCCGTGTTTGAGGCATTTGGTACACTGAGTTGGTTAACTCCGCTGACGGGTCTTATTGAGTTGTTAGCCGGGATACTGATCCTTTTTCCTAAAACCAGGGCGCTGGGTGCTATTATGATATTACCGGTAATGATTGGCATACTTTGTCATAATGCAACTTTTATGCCTTCAGGACTGCTTATAGCAGGCGTGCTTTTCCTCATCAATTTTTGGATGATCGGTGATAACTGGAAAAAATATCAGGCAATGGTAAGCTAAGGCTTACCATTCTTCTTTTGTACCAGTGGATTACTTGGTTTCATCTGCTGTATCTGCTATCTGGTCATCATAAGACGATATCGATTTATCTATAGCCTGCAGAGGATCGCTTTGCAACTCATGGGTTTCTTTATTGTACATACCGTCTAGCTCGTCAACCACTGTACCTTTCCATAATGGAGTGCCTATAAAGTAGGCCGTCCGGCCAATCATATGTGCCGCAATGGGCGCCGTTATGATGAGGAAAAAAATAATAGCGATAGCTTTCGTGGTTACTGAAGCATCCCCTGGAAACATGATAGCGGCACAAATCAACAAAAGCCCCACGCCCAGGCTGGAGGCCTTCACTGTAACCGATAAACGCAGGTAAAAGTCGGGCATTCTTAAAATACCAATGGATGCGAATAAAATGGCTAATGCACCCAGGGTGCTGAGTATGGCTAAAAGTATATTAATCATCTTTTTGTTTTTCTATGTAATAGGAAAAGGCAATAGTGCCCAGGAATGCAATAAGCGCCAGTATAATGGCTACATCCAATAATATTTTTTGATTTTGCCTGATGCTGTAAACGGTAATAATACCGATGCCAATGGTAATGATGAGGTCCAAAGCTATTACACGGTCTACTATTGCAGGACCTTTAAACAGCCGGATAAAAACCAATACTACCGACAAGGTGAGTATGGGCAGAATGACGAAATCAAAGTAGTTGGCTAATGTCATCTTAAAATTTCTAATAGTCTTTTTTCCATGCCTTCTTTTAGCTGCCTGACAAAGGCTTCAGGGCTTTTAAGATACATGGCGTGTATATATAATGCTTTTTTATCTTCACTTACATCCAGGATCAAAGTGCCGGGGGTTAAGGAGATGAATGTGGAGAGTACATTGATCTCAAAATCAGATCGGGCGCTCATAGGATAACGCACTACGCCCGGCCTGAAAAAATATTTGGGCGTGATCACATCATAAGCTACCTGTACATTGGCTTTGAGCATCTGGTACAAAAAATAAAAGGCAAAGCTGAATATCTTGGGTATCCGGTAAAAGTACCTGCGATCCTCTTCATTCTTATTCATGATCCATAGCACAAAAAAGCCCAGTATAAAGCCAAAGACGAAGCCTGAGTAAGACAACGAACCTGTAAGGGCTACCCACAAAAAAGATAGCAAAAGGTTCATCAGAAAATTCTTAATCATACTTTTCCTGTTTTAATTTTTAAAAACTGCATTTATATAAGAGCTGGTATCCAGCAACTCCGTTGCAATCCTGTCCGCTACCTGTATAATTACTTCGGCATTCAATCCAATATAAACAGAAACAATGCCCAGAATAGCTACGGGAGCGATCAATAAAAATTTCCTGGATAAAGGCATCGGCTCAAATTTATTGTCGATTACTACATCTGCCGGCACCTCTTTCCAGAATACTTCTGCCCATAACCTGGCAATCACATATAATGTTGCGAGGCTACCAATGATCAGTGCACCTACAAAAAAATACTGGTGTTCATTAAATGCCTCTCTAAACAGGTATACTTTTGGCCAGAAACCTGATAATGGAGGTATACCTACCAGTGATAATAATACGATAGCAATCAACAGGGATATTTTGGGATATTCTTTATATAACCCTCCCAGCTTTTCCATAGTAACAACACCTCTCAACTGCATAATAACTCCCGATATCAGGAACATGTTGGTTTTAACCATAATGTCGTGTATGAGGTAAAACAAGGTGCCCATTAATGCCAGTTTGCTAAACATAGCGATACCTCCCACCATAAAACCAATATGGCAAACAATAAGGTATGAGAATAGCCTGCGGATATTGATTTTGTTTAAAGCTCCGAAAGTTCCTGTAAGTATGGTAAGCACTGCAATAACCATCAACAGGGTGCGGGTAAAATCATCAGGAATAAATATCAGGCTGTTTACACGCAGGATGGCATAGATACCCACTTTGGTAAGGAGGCCTCCGAAAGTTGCCGCTACTGCCGAAGGAGGTGTATGGTAGGAAGAAGGCAGCCAGAAATATAAAGGAAATACAGCCGATTTAATGCCGAAGCCCAATATGAAAAATACCGAAGTAATGCCTACTAAAGACCGGTTCTGAACGTCGTGCATTTTGATGGCGAGATCAGCCATATTCAGAGAACCTGTCATGCCATACAATATGCCAATACCCGTTAGGAAGAACATGGATGCCAGTATATTCATCGACATATATTTCAGCGCTCCTTCCAGCTGGTTTTTGCGTCCTCCCAATGTCATCAGTACAAAGGATGAAATAATGATCACCTCAAACCAAACGTAAAGATTGAAAATGTCGCCGGTTAAGAAGGCTCCGTTCAAACCCATCACTAAAAAGTGAAATATGGGGAAATAGCCGTACAACATTCTTTGGCGGCTCAGACCGGTTGCCGAAAACATAGACACTGCAAAAGCCGCAATAGAAGTAAGCAATACCATGGTGACCCCTAAAAGATCAGCTACAAAAACAATACTGAAGGGGGCTTCCCAATTGGAAGCATTAACGGTAAATGTACCGTTCAGATACACCCGCCTGAACAATATAATAGCAGCAACCAATGCGCCCAAGGCTCCGCCCACCGATAAAATACGTTGTGTAACAGTTTTGCGCCATGCAATCAGTTGAAAGATGGCGATGAGCAAATGGATAAAGACCGGTGCTAAAATAAAATTGCCCATCATATATCTTCCTCCTCCGGTGTGTTTAAGTTATCCAAATCATCTGTTTCAACCAATGCATACACACGTTTCAGTAATACGATAGCAAAAGCGGTAAGGGCGAAACTGATTACAATAGCCGTCAATATAAGCGCCTGTGGCACGGGATCGGCATAAGACTGATCCATCACATCTGCCGCAGCATCTATAATGGGAGGCTTCCCTTTAACAATGGCGCCCAATACAAAAATCAGTATATTGGTAGCGCTGCCCAGCAGCATGATACCTAACAATAGCTTTACCATGCTTCGCCGTAGTATAAAGTATACGCCCCCTGCATACAACAGTCCAAGCACCAATATCAGTAATAACTCCATATTAATCGTCTGTTAGCGAAATAGTAAACAAAATAGTTAAAACAACGCCCACCACTACCAGGTAAACGCCCAGGTCGAAGAACAGCGCTGAACCCAGCGAACCTATGATGGGGAATTTGCCTTCTACCCAGAGCCCTGTCATAGGTGGCAAGCCCCATAACATCGGGGCCATTACACTAAGCGCAGCAATACCCAATCCTACAGGAATAAGAGATAGAGGCTTTCTGCCCAGCAATGTCATGGTAGCATTTGTGCCATTGGCAAAACTATGTAGCACAAAAGCAATAGATGCTACCAGTCCGCCTACAAATCCACCTCCGGGATAATAATGCCCTCTTAACAACAGGAATACCGAGAACAATAATAGTATCGGAAGCAGGTACCGCGTTGCCGTTTGTAAAATACTACTTCTCATATCATTCTTTTTCTGAGGGTTTTAATCTCAGTCTTAATAAATTATATACGCCTATAGCTGCAATACTTAGTACTACTGTTTCAAATAGTGTATCAATACCTCTGAAATCAACTAATATCACATTCACTACGTTTTTCCCTTTGGCATCCAGGTAGGCTTTGGAACCATAAAAATCGCTGGTGGCGGTTTCTATAGGTTCGTGGTGTACCTGAAGGGCAACCATACAAAGAATGAGTCCGAACCCCAATGCTACAGCCATGTCCCTGTACCTTTCTTTTCTGGTACCCAGGTTTAAAAAAGGAGGGAGTTTATATAGCACCAACACGAATAATACAGTAGTAAGGGTATCAATGGTAAACTGCGTCATAGCCAGGTCTGGTGCACTGTAAAAAACAAACATCACGCAGATGCAATACCCGATAATACTCATACATACAACGGCTGTAAGGCGCGACCTGGTAGTGATCATCATAGCTAATGCGCCTATTAAAATGGCTACTATTGCTACTTCGTAAACGCTTAGCATTGCCAGGTTATAGAAATTAATATCTATCGGGCCGCTTAGCCAAAGCTTGTAAGCCAACAAAGCTTCGGCAAATAAAATGATTTTTAAATGATAGGATCGCAGGTACCCATTGTGAAATGTGCTGGTATACCAGTCAGAAAATTTAAAGATCCCTGTGGTAAGACGTTGCATCAGGAACTCAGGCGCCAGCACTTTAAACCGCTGTAGCCAGTTGGCTTTTGAACTATCGGGTTTATTAAAGAGATAGAGCACTGTTCCGGCTGCGAAAGTGAGCAAGCTTAAAAGCAATACTGTATTGAAGCCATGCCATATTTTTAGATCGAGCCTGGTATCTGCGCCAAACATGGCATTAGCTGCACGCAGGGAAAAAAGCTCTCCTATATAGTGGGGCATCAATCCAAATAATACTCCTAAAACCGCCAAGATCAGTGGCGGCAGCCACATTGAGGTATAAGGCAGATGTATTTTTTCATAAGAAACAGGCAAAGCGCCCGTGAAGGGCTTGATCCCCGCCATGAATCCTGCGGCTACCAGGCAAATATTGGTGAGTACGGCAAGTGCTGTAAGTAGGGTTACCCATGAGGGTTGGGCATGAAGTGTTGCCTCATAAATGAGATCTTTGCCTATAAAACCAAATGAAAGGGGGATACCTGCACTGGAAAGGGCTGCAAGAGAACCTGCTATAGCCACGGGTAATAATACTTTCCTGAGACCCGACAGTTTTGTAATATCCCTTGTATGCGTTTCATGATCTATAATACCTGTAACCAGGAAGAGCGCTGCTTTATATAGCGCATGTACCAATATGAAAACGCTCACAGCAATTACTGCATCCCTGGTGCCCAGGCCTATAAGAAAGGTTAAAATACCTAATGCAGAAATGGTAGAGTAGGCTAATATACTTTTTAAGTCTACACGCAGCAGCGAATGACCAGCTGCAAACAACATGGTAAAGCCTCCAACGATCATGAGCGGGTAACTCCACATGGGTGTATTACCCAGTATAGGATCAAATCTTGCCAGCAGGTAAATGCCGGCTTTAACCATAGTAGCAGAGTGCAGGTAGGCAGATACCGGTGTTGGCGCCTTCATAGCACCTGGTAACCAAAAATGAAAAGGGAATTGTGCTGACTTGGTAAAAGCACCTACGAAAAATAAGCCCAATATTAATGGGTATTGGGTATGATGAATGATGGTTTCACGCGCATGCAGCAACTCTGAGATAGAGTAAGTACCAGCAACATTTCCTAATAATATAATACCCGCTAAAAGAAAAAAGCCCCCCATACCGGTAACGGAAAGCGCTGTGATCGCGCTTTTACGGGAACTGAGTTCACTGTTATTAAAGCCTATAAGAAAAAAAGAACTGATACTGGTGAGCTCCCAGAAAACAAACAGCAGCAGCATATTGTCTGAAAGTACCATACCCAGCATGGCCGACATGAATAAGCTCAGGTAGCCAAAGAACCGGTCAAAGTAAGGATGACCTTTTAAATAGGTGCGTGCGTAAAAATAAACAGCCGTTCCCACCCCCGTAATCAGTAAAGCAAATAGCAGGGAGAGTCCATCCAGCTTAAAATCCAGATTAACACCAAGCGAGGGGATCCATGAAGTAGATTGCAGAAATATTTCTCCTAATGAAACATTTGGCACTAATCTTAAATAATAAATAAATAAACCCAGGGGTAGGAGCATGAGTAAAATGCTCCACTTTGATTTGATGATTTTGCCAAATGGAATAATGAAAATAGAGGTAAGTAAGCCAGCCAATACCGTTAAAAGCATGTATAACAGGTTTGTTTTCCGATTGCGCTAAAAGTAAGGAAAACGGGTCGTTTTTCCTGAAAAAATACATATAATGTAATGGTGTGGTAACTACTGTTACATCTTTCTTTATGCTAAAATGTACTTATCAAAACAATTATGATGATATCCTGTTACTTAATACTATTTCATTTTGATATAAAATATGCTTCCAGTTTTGATATCGCCTGCTGCACGCCGTCTTCTTTTTCCATGAGGGTTCCTGTATAACGGGCGGCTGTTCTTACAGCCTCCGTGTCAGCCTTTTTAATAGCGTTCAGTAATTGTTGCCCTGTAAGCTTTTTGAAAGGTACATGTATGCCCATTCCCTTTTCTTCTATAAATTTCCCCCACATGGGCTGATCGCCAAAAACAGAAACTACAACTACCGGTAATTTTGCCAGCAAGGCTGCCCCGATTGTACCAATTCCGCCATGGACAACGGCCAACCGGCATTGAGGAAATAACCAGGCATGGCTGGCTGATTTGATTTTAAGTAAGCGGTTGTTTTCCGGCAGCTTTATATTATGGCTCCAGCCTTCACAAAAAATGTAACGTTCATCGGTATCGTTAAGTAAGCAGGTAAGTACATTGAAAAAAGTTTGAGTATCCGGCACCGGGATACTTCCAAACCCGATATAAACAGGCGGCTTACCCTGCTGTAACCAATCATCAATTTCGGCGATCTTATCCGAATCTTTCTCCTGGGAAACTGCTGTCGCTTTGGCGGTCAAAAACCCTGTTATGTCAACCTGCTGCGGCCAGTCAGAGGGCCGGCTGATAAGAGATCTGCTAAAGGCGTAGAGATGAAGGATGTTTTGTTCGTCAATAATCTGCATTAAAGATTTTTGAAGCGGCGGTAAGCCTAAATAAGCCCGGTGTGTATTGATATCCTTTTTATTTTCGTTCCAGAAAAACCATCGAATGAGCCGGTACGTAAACCTGTTATATATTCTGTTATTAAAGAAATCAAGCCCCGGAAAAGGAAATTCGGCAGTAGGTACTGTTGGAACAGATAGCTGAATGATGGCCCAGGGCTTCTTTAAGCTTTCAGCAACGGAAAACACCCACATCATTGTTAAAGGAGTGGCAATAAGCACATCAAATGCTTTACAGTGCTCGATCATCTTTTCAATAATCCCTCCCTGCATTTCCCTGGTTAACTTTCGAAGCTCCTTTAAATATGCCATTGTATTCGCCGACTTCAGAATACCCGTCATTTGGGGCGTTTGAAGCATTGCTTCGATATTTCCGGGAAGAGAATAAAAATCTATTTCATGTGCTGTTACCAACTCCGAGAAATTCTCGTTTCCTAATATACCTGCCCAATGTCCCCTGTTTTTCAATCCCAGGGCCAGCGCCATATAAGGCTGTACATCTCCTCTTGAGCCGAAAGTAATGATACCGTAATGCATTGATTTGATTTTATAAGTGCCAGGCAGCATGGGTAAGCAAAAGTTATGCGGCAAGCACTTTACAAAGATATAAAACACGGTCATAAATAACCGTGTTTTGCGCACTATAATTTACGGGCAAAACAATTTTTGACAAAAGTCAAAAGTTATGCCTGCGATCTTTTTCACCTTTGCATTGTCAACAAACAAATAATAAAATGAAAAAAGCATTCCTATTATTAACATCCGCTTTATGCATACAAGTGGCTTTGCAGGCTCAAAGCGCTCCAACACTCAGAGAGCTGGTAGACAGTGCGCTGCAACAGGATGCTACCCTGGTACAGCAAAAGTTACAGAACAGGCTAACTCATTTAGACCAGGAAAAGCTGAATGACATATTTCTGCCAAAAGTTGCTGTTAGCGGTAAATCAGGTTACCTGTATGCTTCAGCAAAATTGCAGTCGCCCGAGATTGTTATTCCTGCTGTTGCAAATATTTTTCCCGGCATGACGCTGGCAGAAGGGGCTCTGGACAATAATCTCAATATTTCAGGAATTTCTGTACAGGCAGGTGCTGAAGCCAGCATGTTGTTGTATTCTGGCGGAAAAGTAAAACATCTGAAAGAAGCCAATAAAGAAAAAGACCACTCGGAAAACATATTGATGGAAAAAAGCCGGGAAGATGTGATAGCTTTCATCAGTAAAATTTACGACCAGTTTGCATTGTTGAATGAATCGGCTAACGTATTGCAAAAGGGTAAAGAGCGGCTGGAAGTGATGAAGAAGACTGCCGATAAGGCCCTGGGCTATGGTTTGATCACCCCTTATGATCACAAAAAAATAGAATTGGCCCAGGCTACACTCGATTCAAAAATTATTGAATATAATAGTAAGAAAGAACTGTTAACGGCACAATTGGCCATTTTGAGCGGCATTGAGGAAGAAAGAATCATGGGCATTCAACCCCAGTTAAAACCTATTCAATTTTTAACAGGGCAGCATACAATTGCTAACAGATCTGAATTAAGAGCGCTGGATCATGCTATAAAAGCGGTAGATTATAAGATAAAAGCCGAACAAACCTGGTGGATACCCAAGGTGATGGCCAAGGCTTCTGCTTCATATATCGGGCTTTATAATAACCATATAACTACTTCCAGGGACATCATTCCCGGTGCTGTAGATCGTTTGAACTGGAGACCCGATAATTTACAGGTATTACCCCTGGTACAGGCAGGGGTTGGTTTTAAATGGGACCTGTTTGACGGAAAGGAAGGTAAAAATGCTATTGCCCGTGCGCGGGTAGAGAGGCAGGTGCTGGAAAGCAAAGTAAGAGATGCCCGGGATAAACTGCAATTAAACCAGGCCAATAGCATGAGCAACTATAAAGTAGCTAATGCACAGATTGCTTTGAAAGAGAAGGCCTGGGAGATAGCCGGAACTGCTTTAAGCAATATTGAAAAGGAATTCAGGTACGGTACTAAAAAATCGGCAGATTATATTGAGGCGGAAAACGACCTCGAAAATGCTGAACTGGAGTACCAGACGGCCATCTTTAACCAGCGCCGGGCCGCAATAGAATTGATGAGATCAACACAGGAATTAGACTTCAACAAACTTTAATATCAAAAGCCATGAAATATTTAAATATAGCCATAATTGCCGTTTTCATAATAAGCACTGCAACAGGTTGTAAACAGCGAAAGGAAGAGCGCGCAGTAGAAGGGAAAGTTAAAAAAGAGGTGATATCATTTTCACCCAAAATAAGCGGACGTATAGCTGAAATATACGTTCAGGAAGGACAAACGATACATACAGGAGATACGCTGGCCAGGCTTGATATACCCGAGGTGGAAGCTAAAATTACCCAGGCCAGGGGTGCTGCCACGGCTGCGCGGGCACAGGAGCAAATGGCCCGCAATGGCGCAACCTCCGACCAGCTAAAGCAATTGAAGGCAAAGCAGCAGGGACTGAAAGACCAGTTCGACTATGCGCAGAAATCTTTCAGCAGGGCTGAAAATATGTACCGCGATAGCTTAATGTCGCCACAGAATTATGATGAAGTATATGCAAAGTACCTGGGCGCCAAGGCACAGCTGGATGCTGTTAATGCCGAATTACATGATGTAACACGAGGTACGCGCTACGAGAAGATCGAGATGGCTGCCGGCCAGTCGGGCCAGGCAGCGGGTGCATTACAGGAAGCAAACACTGCTTATAAAGAACGCTATATTATTGCAACCAATGATATGGAGATAGAAACCATATCGCTGAATAAGGGAGAACTGGCGGTAGCGGGCTATGCATTATTTACGGGGTATATACCCCATACCACTTATTTCCGATTTACCATTCCTGAAAGCAGGATGTCGAAATATCAAAAAGGAATGGAAGTAAGCATGACGATACCATATAGCAAAAAAGAAATTAAAGGACAGGTAGTATCGATAAAGCAATTGGCCAGGTATGCCGATATTACTACTGCCTTCCCCGATTATGACCCAGAAGATGCAGTGTATGAAATTAAAATCGTTCCTGTAAGTAGCTCCGGCGCTGTAGATGTATTGGTGAATGCGAGCGTGCAACTTAATTAGCAGTTAAAATTAAAGCAATGAAAAATTTCAACAAACTGGTGAAGAGAGAATTTAAGGTGTTTTTGAGTAATACTACATTGTTATCAGTTTTTATTCTGGCTCCGCTTATTTATGCCATTTTTATCGGGTTTACCTACAGGCAGGGAAAAGTTGTTGATATTCCTGTGATAGTGGTTGATTATGACCATACCCCGGCTTCAACACAACTAACGGAGATGCTGAACGATAATAAAACGATTAAGGTGCTTCAATATTCAGTAAAGCCCGCCAATATTAAAGATGAAATCATACGGAGAAATGCTGCGGCTTTGGTGGTAATACCCGAACGATTTGAGGCAATGATGTTGCAGGGGAAATATCCTGAAGTGAACACATATGTCAATACCTCCAACCTGCTTACGGCAAACTTTGCATCGAAATCTATACAAACAGTGCTGGGCACTTATTCGGCCGGGGCAGAAATGAAGGGTTTACAAAAAAGAGGCATGTCTGCTGAAGCAGCCCGTATAAAGTATGAACCTTTTAAGGCCAACTACATTACGCTGTTTAATACTACAGGCAATTACCTGGTTTTTATGTGGCCGGCCATTATGGCGGTGGTATTGCAGCAGGTTATTATGCTGGCCATGGCTGTCAGTTTTGCGGAAGACTTTAAGCGTAAAGATTTTTTAGAAATGTTCGGCAAAGAAAATAAGCTGAAGCTGATGTTGATAAAAATCATCCCGGTGTTTTTGTTTTCTAATTTAAACGTGCTAATGTTTTATTTTTTCGGACTTGGATTTAGAGTGCCCGGTCCTGTTAATTGGGGAATGTTTTTACTAAACTCCGAGCTTTTTATTCTGGCGTCGATATTCCTGGCCGTTTTTATGAGTATACTCATCCCCAACGCGCTAAAAGCTACACAGGTGCTAATGGTAATTGCTTCTCCTGCCTTTATAATGAGTGGTTTTACATGGCCGGCTATCGCTATGCCTTCTTTTATTAATGCTTTTACATCAATAGTTCCATTAACACCCTATCTGAACATTTTAAAAATATCTCTGGTAGAGCGGGGTGGGGGTTATCTCACAAAACCATTCACCATTCATTTGCTGGTTCTGATTGTTGTTTTTTTCATACTAAGCTGGCTGCTGCTGGTTATTAAAAAGAAAAAGATAGCAGCACAGAAGGAGCCTGAGCTTGCAGCTGATTAAAGTTTTTTTTCTCTTTTATTATTTGTTGATAAAGCTCCTGTTGTCTAGCAGGAGCTTTTTAAATGCCGGTATATTCGATACTTTTGGAAAAAGAAAAAATGTACGCCTTGAATTTCTTATCCGGGATTATCAAAACAGATGATGATATAAAGGATTTTCTTTTGCAGCATGTTCATGTAATAGTTCTTAATAAAGGCGAAATGTTAAGAGGAGAACAGTCCCTGGACCGGAATATCTATTTCGTAGAAAGCGGGTTGCTCCGTACTTTTTATAATGAAGACGGAAAGGATATAACGCTTGGTTTCATCAAAGAAAATAGATTGGTAGCAAGTAAGGAGACCCTCTTCCTGGAAAAGCCTTCTCATAATAGTATAGAGGCGTTGGAAGCATCGGTGGTCAATACACTTAGTTTCAACAGTCTTCAAAAATTTGCGGAAACATCTATATCTGTTTCCAAACTCATGGTTTCGGTGATGGGCACTTTAATGATCAACCTCGAACGCCGTATCTATGCATTGCAATATATGACAGCTAAAGAGCGATACTTCCAGATGATGCAGGAGGAGCCTGACATTATTTTGCGTGCTCCTTTGGGTGCAGTAGCCAGTTACCTTGGCATGTCGCAGGAAACACTAAGCAGAATTAGAAGATGATTTTATTTATCGCGAGATCAGGAATTGAAAAGAATGGAACCGTTTTTTTCTATGGTTATTTTTCCTTCATCCACCCAAAAATTAATAACGGTCCAAACATGGTCTCTATGATACATGCTTAATTGCCTGAAAACCTCTTCGGTGGTTAACGGGGTTTGTAGCAGTTGTTGTAAATGATCTGCAATTTTACTAAAAATGTCCTGCGATAAAGCTGATTTTTTCTTTTTCAGGCAGTTATCACAAATACCGCAATCGTTCATTTTAGCGTCGCCAAAATAATTACCGATGATTTTGCTACGGCAGGCATTGGTGTCTTTAATATAGTCAATGATCTTATCAATCCGTTCAGAAAAAATGGCTTTCCGCTTGTTATGCTCTTCCGTATCTATTTGAAGCAATGCGGTTTTAATACGGCTTCTGGTAAGCATCACCTGTGGGTCTTCTTTTTGCGGCTCGTATATAATTACCCTGTCTATATGTAGTTTGCGTAGCTGATCTTTTACAATAGCAATATCATATTTTAAAAGATGAGCAATATATCCTTCTGAAATGGCTACCGGGTAATCATAAATACCTTCATAAGTTCGTAAAAGGATCTTAATAATGGGCTCATAATCGGCAAAGTTCTTTTCATATTCGTACAAATCGTTTTTGTAGATATTGAAACGTACGGTGGCCGGGTAAAAAACCTGTTCGTTAAACGTTAACCATCCATTTTGCTCCAGCGCTTTCAAACCAAAAAGCGTAGTTTGTATATCCTGTGAAAATTTTTTGATAAAATCCTTCAGGTTAAAATCGTAGCTATGTCCGGGTGTTTCGCCTTCAGGTAATTGCAGGTAATGCACTACATTCCTGTATACGTTGCGAATGGTATCTATGCCCGGGTAACGCGTATCCGGCAAGGCTTTCAGCGCATCGAGCTCCGTCTCATCATATAATAGTACCGCATACGATTTTTCCCCGTCACGTCCCGCACGTCCTGCTTCCTGGTAATAATTCTCCAGGCAATCCGGCACGTCGGCATGTATTACCACACGCACATCCGGCTTGTCAATGCCCATTCCAAATGCATTGGTGCATACCATTACGCGTATCTGGTTTTTGACCCAAAGCTCCTGTTTCTTGGTTCTCTCGTCAGAGGGCAAACCGGCATTATAAAAATCAGCGTTGATGTTTTGAGCATTGAGTAGTTCACTAATTTCCTTCGATCGTTTCCTGGTTTTACAATATACGATAGCTGAGCCCTGAACTGAGTTTAATACGGAGACAATCTTATTGATACGGGAGTCGGTCTGAAAAACACTATAAGAAAGATTGGGTCTTTCGAAGGACTGTCGAAATACCCTGAACTTATTTTCTGCATCAATAGAAAGCTTTTCGCAAATATCCTGCTGCACCAACGGCGTAGCTGAGGCTGTGAGTGCTATTACCGGCACTCCCGGCAATTCTTCGCGTAGTTTTGCAATACGTAAATAAGGCGGACGGAAATCGTAGCCCCATTGCGATATACAATGCGCTTCATCAACCGCAATGAAATTAACGCCGAGTCCGGGCAGGTATTCCTTAAACAGCGCCGTTTCCAGTCGCTCCGGCGATACATACAAAAATTTGCAGTTGCTGTGCGCAGCTGTTTCCAATACGCTGATCACATCCTTTCGTTGCATACCTGTTTGTATGCTGAAAGCTGTAATATTTCTTTTTCGCAGGTTTTGTACCTGGTCGTTCATTAAAGCAATCAACGGGGAAATAACAAGACATAGGCCGTCTTTGGCAAGTGCGGGTACCTGGTAACAAAGTGACTTACCGCCACCGGTAGGCATTAATGCCAGCACATCGTTACCCTGCAGGGCTGCTTCCACTATTTCCTCCTGCATCGGGCGGAAATGATCGAAACCAAAGTATGTTTTAAGAGTGTCCTGCGCCAGTGAATTCATATCGGGCTGATTACGCCGGCTCTAAAATACATTAATTATTATAGAACCTGCCGCGGTACCGGTGAAGAATTTAAAATAAATGCTCCTGAAAATAAAAGTATGGTTAAGCTACTTCGCTGAACCCGCTTATTTTCTTTTTGAAGGCTGAGGGTGTTTCGTTCATGACCTGTTTGAATAGCCGGTTGAAATAGGTTACGTTATTAAATCCGCATTCAAAACATACCTCCGAAATGCTTTTGTCCTGGTGTAGTAACATGCACGACTTCTGTATGCGGTATTGATTCACAAAATCAGAAAAAGTGATCTGCGTGGTTTTTTTGAAGAAATTACAAAAGGAAGGTACCGACAGCCCTACCAGTGCCGCTGCTTTTTGTACCTGTACTTCACCTGCATATTCTTTTTCGACGTAAGAAAAAACCTTTTGCAGCCGGGCTTTATGTTTAGAAAGCAGGGCAGGAGAAACGATACTGCTATTAAGAATAGTATACTCTTCGGATCCAGCCAGTTTTTCCAGGATCTCCAGTAACAGGATCATTCTTTTAAAAGGAGGCTGACCGACCATCGTAGCCATCAGCTCACCTACCTGCTCCCTGGTAACTCCCGAAAAAGAGATGCCATACCTGGCCCGTTCGAGCAGCGACCCCACCAGGTCCATTTCGGTAAAATGCAGGGGAATCAACTCAGGCTTTACCTGTAGCACAATTTCTTCATGCAGACCGGAAGAATTGAGGCCGAAACCCGAATGGGGTAAATTACTACCAATCAGCACAAGATCTCCCTGGTGATAAGTACTTAAATGATTCCCCACGTGTCGGGTGCCGCTTCCCTGGGGCACAAATACAATTTCATACTCGGGGTGATAATGAAATTGCCATACAAAATCGGACTCACGCACCATTTTATGATGCAGCAACCGGAAGGAGCTTCCCTTGTCTGGTTTTACAATTTCGTATTCTATTTTCATTATTCTGTTAAATATAAATAAAAAATGATTAATACAGTTCAATAAAAAGTGAATAGAGTTGTATGATCAGATCGTCCTGTTTATGATTTTTGTTAAAGAAGAAACGATGTTTGCTATATGGCCTGGGACTAAATGATTGCCACAGGTAGCAACATGCTTTGCCGATTGCTCATTACAAAATATAAATTATGATTGCTACAGATGCTTCAGCTATTGGGGTTTTGTTTGCCGACGTGCAGGCGCAACATATTTTTAATGATCAGAAAACTTTTGTTGATGCAGAGCCCCTGTATTCATTGCCCTATATCGCAGCAAAATACGCGAATCAAAAGCACGAACCCGATTTCGATCTTTTGGCTTTTGTGCAGGAAAATTTTTCTTTTCCTGGCCAGTTGAGGGTTCATTCTAACCTGGCAGGGAATAATATTGATCACTATATCCTGAATCTTTGGGACCACCTTACCCGTATTAATACTACAGATAAAGGCTCCCTGATCGGGCTACCCCATCCCTACGTTGCTCCGGGTGGCAGGTTTAATGAATTGTATTACTGGGATAGTTACTTTACCATGCTGGGTTTGGTAGAAAGCGGGCGCCTGGACCTGGTGGAGGGTATGGTCGATAATTTTACCTACCTCATCGATAGTATTGGGTTTATACCTAATGCCAGCCGCACCTATTATCTTACGCGGTCACAGATCCCCTTTTATTCAGCAATGGTAAAGTTGCTAAGAGATGCTAAAGGAGATGCAGCACTGGTGAAATACCAGGAAGCTTTGGAGAAAGAGTATGCATTCTGGATGAAAGGTGCCGAAAGTTTACATGAACACCCAGCCAGTTTACATGTTGTAAAAATGGACGACGGTTCCTTAATGAACCGGTATTGGGATACCGAGAATACACCCCGCCCGGAGGGATATGCCTTAGACCTGGCTATAATGAATCAGGCACCTGGAAACAAAGATTTATACAGGAATTTAAGGGCTGCCTGTGAGTCGGGTTGGGATTTTTCGAGTCGTTGGCTGGCTGATGGCAAGAATCTGCACAGTATTTGTACTACAGAAATTATTCCTGTAGATCTGAACTGTATGATGTTGCATCTTGAACAGACTTTGTTAGATGCTTATACTGTTTCAGACAACAGGCACATGAGAATGAAATTTGAAACAATAGTTGCCGGGAGAATTGACGCCATAGAAAAGTACTTATGGGATGAGCAGGAGGGTGTGTATAAAGACTATTATTTCCAGCAAAAGCAAACTACAAAATCGAAATCGCTTGCCATGCTATTTCCGCTATATGTAGGTATAAGCTCTTCCAAGCGTGCTGCTCAGGTGCTGACTTTCGTAAAGGAACATTTACTGAAGGAGGGGGGATTGCTGACAACCAATGTAGCTACCGAGCAACAATGGGATGCACCTAAAGGATGGGCCCCTTTGCAATGGGTGGGATATGTGGCCGCCAGGCAGTACGGCGATTCAGATCTGGCAGCTGCCATCCGCTGTAACTGGATGGGTAATGTGGAGTATCGTTTTGCGCAAACAGGAAAGTTGATGGAGAAATACCCGGTGGTGAAAAACTATGACGGCAGAGATACCGGCGGTGAGTATCCCAACCAGGATGGATTTGGGTGGACAAATGGAGTTTACCTGAAAATGAAAAATGCATGAGATAGTTATTAATTAATAAATGTTTTGCCAATGAATCTTTTTTTTACTCAAACTTTAAACTCAATGATTATGGAAAGACCACCTTTATGGATTGGGCGAGCTGCAAAAATTGCCGGAGTGTTGCTACTGCTGCAATTTCTTTTCGCCTTTAACAGCTATGCACAGTCCGGTAGCATAAGCGGGAAAGTGAGCTCCGACAAAGGAGAGGCTTTAGCCGGGGCTACGGTAGTAATAGTGGAAAAAAACTTAAGTATTTCGGTAGGAAGTGATGGCTCTTTTTCCTTCAGCAAATTAGAAGATGGTAGCTATACGGTTACGGCTTCTTTTGTAGGATACGCATCGGGTACCCAATCGGTGAATATTGCAGATGGGAAAGCTCAAACGGTGGACTTTACTTTAACCCCGGTTACTCAAAGCATTGATGAAGTGGTAGTGATCGGTTATGGTACGGCCAGAAAGAAAGACCTTACCGGATCGATGGTAACGATCAGCGAAAGAAATTTTAATAAGGGTATCATGACGAACCCCGATCAGCTGATACAGGGTAAAACACCGGGTGTGATGGTGATCAACAATACCGGGCAGCCCGGCGGATCGGTTACCGTGCGCATCAGGGGTAATTCTTCCATAAGAGCCAGCAATAACCCATTATTTGTGTTAGATGGAGTGCCTATGTCGGGTAACTCGCCGTTGCCAGAAGGCAGAGGCGGTTTTTCTTCAGATCGCGGTAACCCGCTTACTTACCTGAATCCAGGCGATATAGCCAGTATGGACATTTTAAAAGATGCCTCTGCTACTGCGATCTATGGTTCCCGTGGCGCGAACGGTGTAGTGATCATCACAACTAAAAAAGGTAAGGCAGGTCCCCCCGTTTTGTCGGTAGGTGCATCGGCAGGCATATCTAATATGCGTGAGTATCCTGATGTGCTGGACGCTGCCAGATTTAGGGAAGCCTTACAATATTATACGCCGTCTGAAGCCACCAATGCAGATTTTGGAAGCAATGTAGATGCGTTTAAAGCCATCACCCGCAATGCGGTAACACAAAATTATTATGCGGATGTAGCAGGTGGTACCGAGCATGGTAAGTATCGCCTGTCCGGCGGTTACCTGAATCAGAATGGTATTATTACAGGATCGCAATTGAAAAAATATACGGCCAACTTCACTGGTAATTTCCGGTTTTTAGAGAGCAGGAGATTAGGACTTGATTTTTCGTTGTTCCTTACGCAAACCAATAACCAGTATGCACCTATCAATGCCACCGTTGGTTCGGAAGGTAACCTGATATCGCAGGCTTTGCAGTGGAACCCAACGAGGCCGTTGAGAGATGAAAAAGGAAATCTTACTTTTATCAATGCTTCTACCCGTAATCCCCTGGCAACCATTGATGCCTTTAAAGACCGGTCGGTAACCAATACTATGGTGGTGAATCTGGCCCCTTATTATAAAATTACCGACGACCTCGAGTACCGTTTTATATATAGTGTAATGCGGCAAACCGGTAACCGCGAAGGCATCTACAGGGCAGGTATTATTGATCCTAATGGTGTAAATGATGAGCAGGCATTTATATCTAACAACGGAGAAACCAACCAACAAATGACCCATACACTTTCTTATAATAAGCAGGTGAGCGATGACTGGAATATTAATGCAGTTGCTGGTTATGAATATCTGGACTATAATTTTAATAACAATATCACTTTTGGGCGTGGGTTTAATTTTGTGGGCCTGGACTATTTCGATTATCTGCAGTATTCTACACCTGCTACCAGAGAAATAGCTTCGTACAGAAGTCCTACCAATCAGTTACAATCACTTTTTGTAAGAGGTGGTTTCAATTATCTCAACCGTTACTTGTTTACGGCTACGGCGAGAAGAGATGGATCTACTAAATTCGGCGCCAATAATAAGTATGCTATATTCCCCTCAGTTGCAGTTGCATGGAATATTGCCGAAGAGGCATTCTTAAAAGGTAATAGCAATATTAACCAACTAAAGTTAAGATTAGGATGGGGTGAAACCGGCAACCAGGAGTTTCCCTCAGGAGCCTCTTTAAACAGGTTGGTATTTGGTAACCGCAGTATTAGCCAGGCTAACTATGGTAACCCCGATTTAAAATGGGAAACCTCTTCTACTATCAATGCTGGTATCGACTTCTCAATTTTAAATAATCGTTTATATGGGTCTATCGATTATTTCAATAAAAAAACTACTGATGCTTTATTTGAGCAAACCCTTGCCCAGCCAGCGCCGGCAGGTCGTGTGTGGGTAAACCTAGATGGTGAGATCGTAAATAAAGGTGTGGAGATCGCATTGACCGGAACGGTAATTAAAACACAGGACTGGACCTGGGATCTGACCGGTAATGTTACCTTCCTGAAGAACAGCGTAAGCGGTTTGGTAGGATATTACGAAACAGGCGCGTTAAGAGGCCAGGGCTTTTCAGGCGTATTGGGACAGCGCATGGTAAATGGCCAGCCGTTGAATGTTTGGTACCTGGCTATTCATGAAGGTATCGATCCTCAGACTGGTATGAGCATGTATCGCGGTGCTGATGGCAGCATCAGCAGTGCCAACGATCCGGCCATCAATAAGTTTTACAACAATAGCCCTAACCCAACTACTTTGCTGGGTATATCCACCAATGTTACGTACAAAAAATTTACCTTAGGCGCTAATATGAACGGAGCCATGGGGCATTACCTGTTTAATAATACGGCGGCTACTACACTCGGTCTAAGCAATCTCTCTCTTCGCAATATAGGATCAGCATTTTTTAACACAGACGTAAAAGAGTCTACTTCTAACTCGGCTGCACCTTCAACAAGATATCTGGAGAAAGGTAACTACCTGAAGATGGCCAACCTTACATTAGGGTACAGGGTAGGTAATATAGGTAATGCTTTAAAGAACTTTAATATTTCTCTTACGGGTCAAAACCTGTTTATCATTACCAAGTATACTGGCTTCGATCCTGAAGTGAATACGGATGGGGCTACTAACGGCATCCCTTCTTTGGGTATTGAATACCTGCCTTATCCACCCGCCAGAACGGTATTGTTAGGTGTTTCATTCTCGCTTTAGAATACACAAGGCGTGAATAGTAAAGCAGTGTAAAAGTAGCCATTGATAACCTGTCCGGAAAGTAACCACTGAAGGACGTTAAAATTAAACAGATGAAATCTAAATATTTATTATATACATTAATGTTAGGTTCGGTGATTACGGGCGGTGTGTCCTGTACTAAGCTGAACGAAGAGTTTAAAGGTGAGCTGGGAGAAGGGAATAGTAATGTTGATCCCGCAGGTCTTTTGGTAACGGCCTATACTTCTCTTAATACGCCTTATCAACAGGAACAGCGCTGGGTAATGCAGGAGATATCTACGGATGCTGCAATGGCGCCTACCCGCGGGGGTGACTGGGATGACAACGGTATGCACCGGGCTATACACCTGCATAGCTGGAACGCTGACAATGGTTATATGAACAATACTTTTGTAAGCCTGGGCACAGCCATTTATAATGCTACCAATGTGTTGAAATATAGCCCCAGTGCGCAACAGGCTGCCGAAGCTAAATTTATAAGGGCTTTAGCCATGTTTGATATGATTGACCTGTATGGTGTGGTCCCGGTAAGAGAAGGAGCTGCCCTGGAAGATTTCAGGATTGCCCCCGAAGTACTGCAACCGCAGGCTGCTATCGATTATATGGTGAAGGATCTCAACGAAATCCTGACCAGCTTACCAGCCAATGGACCGACCGCTGCATATGTAGCCAACCGCAATGCCGCTAAAGTATTGCTGATGAAGATATACCTGAATAAGGGTACTTTTTTAAACAGGCAGGCGCCCACATTTGCAGCAGAAGATATGAACAGGGTAATTACATTGGCCAAGGAAATTACGGCATCAGGTTCTTACAGCATTTCTGGTGCCGGTAAATACTTCGACAATTTTGCGCCAGACAATGATGTAAAGTCTACTGAGAATATTTATACTCTGTTAAATAAGAACGGTGAAAGGGGAGGCAACGTAGACAGGGCCTGGAATACGATTGCACATTATAACATGACCCCGGGCGGATGGAACGGCTGGTGCACTTTGTCTGATTATTATGATAAATTCACGGCAGCTGATGAAAGACGTGGTATTTATTATGATTATGCGGCAGACACTACATCTAACAAAACAAAAGCCTATAAACGGCAGAATGTGGGCTTTTTTGCAGGTCAGCAATATAACTGGACTACCAATGCGCCCTTAATGGCCAGGAACCCTGCTAATGCGCCACTGGTGTTTACTCGCGAGGTAACCATACGCACTTCGGGTGCTACGCTGGAAACAGCAGGTATTCGTCCGATGAAATATGCATTCGATTATAGTGTTACAGGGCAAAGAAATAATGACTGGGTAGTGTATCGTTATTCGGACGTATTGCTGATGCAGGCAGAAGCCATATTGAGAGGCGGTACCGGAACTGCAGGTGAGGCTTTGGGTTTGGTAAATGGCATCAGGGCTAACCGGGGTGTTGCCGCCTTTGGTTCTTTAACATTGGATAATTTGTTAGACGAGCGCGCCCGTGAACTGTATTGGGAAGGCTGGAGAAGGCAGGACCTGATTCGCTTTGGAAAATTCTTAGTGGCCTGGCAGGAAAAAGCTGCTGATCCTGATCCTAAAACTTTGGTATACCCAATCCCAAGTCAGCAGATTGCGGTAAACCCCAATTTGAAACAAAATACAGGTTATTAATTGCTTCCGTTGTTTTCTGAAAGGCCATTAGTAAATTAATGGCCTTTCATTTTTAAAGTTTATGTATGTCAACTAACTGGAAAATTAAGCTCTCGTTGTATATCAATTATTTTGTTTTTGCAATACTGCTCAATAGCGTGGGTATTGTAATTGCTAAATCTATTAATGTATATGGAGTTGATGAAAAAGCCGCCTCTATATTAGAAGCTTTTAAAGACCTGCCCATTGCTATTGTATCATTTTTTGTCGCGTCTTTTTTACCACGCCTCGGATATAAAAGAGCGATGTTAATTGCGCTGGCAGTTGTGTTTGTTGGTTGTTTAGGCATGCGCTTTGGCAATAGCTTCTGGTCTGCCAAAATGATGTTCCTGTCGGTAGGGGTCAGCTTCGCTTTGATCAAATTATCGGTGTATAGTTTAGTTGGTGTGGTTACCGATGGGCCCCGGCAGCATTCGGCTTTAATGAGCTCGGTAGAAGGCTTTTTTATGGTAGGCATTGCCAGCGCTTATTTCCTGTTCCCCGCTTTTTATTCGGAGGCTGATACCCATGCATGGCTGAATGTATACCTGTTACTTTGCGGTTTTGTCCTGTTGTCTTTTTTGTTTCTCACTTTGTCTAAGGTACAGATACCGGCCCCTACTGCGGGTGCTAACTGGAAGGAAGATATTAAAAGCTCTTTCTCATTGATTGCTATACCGCTTGTATTGGTATTTATATGCTCCGCTTTTTTCTTTGTAATGATCGAGCAAGGTATTATGACCTGGTTGCCCAGGTTTAACGAAAAGATCTTTTCTTTTTCTGAGAAGCTAAGTGTGCAGATGGCTTCACTGCTAGCCATATCGCTGGCCGTAGGAAGGTTTGTTGCGGGATGGTTATCTAAAAAAATATCCTGGGCCGTTATTGTTATTGGCTGTGCGCTGCTGTCTATTGCATTGCTGCTGGCCATATTGCCGCAGCTTAAGGTAGCGGCTACCATTACCCGGCTGGTCAGCATTTCAGATGTGCCGGTGCTGGGTTTTATGTTACCGCTGATAGGTTTGTTTATAGCCCCAATCTATCCTTTACTCAACTCAACAGTATTAAGCCATTTGCCTAAAAACCTGCATTCGCCCATGTCGGGCCTTATTATTATTTTTTCTGCTTTAGGTGGTACCCTCGGCTCGCGGATCGTAGGTATATTGTTTGGAGAAGTAGGAGGGGTGAAGGCCTTTTATGTGTTGCTGATCCCGATGGTGTTGCTGATTGTTTCAGTGTTGGTGATACAGCGGATTATTAGGAGGAAGAGCCAGTCTGTTGCAGCGGCATCAGCTAATATAGCGGCTTAGAGAGTAATCTGTTAGCAGATAAATGTTGTTGTTTTTATGGCCAGGGATGCACGAATGATAGTACAAAAATTATTCGGGCATTCATGGTCATATCAATAGCCTGCTGTTATGATTCCTTCAACACCACATTGCCGGTACGCTTTAAATTACCCCAGCCCTGGCCTTCGCCTTTAATGGCTTTCCGTATGCTGCCGAACAGTACAATGTACATTAATTGCCGATACACGAAGCGCTGCGGCAACAACCAGAGTAACCTCCAGTAGTTTTCCCTTTCAAAACGGAAAGCCACCATAGATATAAATACATCAATAACCAGGAAAAGAGAGTAGTAGAATAAAATATGCTGCATACTATCCATATCATGACGATTATAAATAAGACCTACAAAAAACAACAGATCGGCCAAAGGTGCAATCAGGGGAAGGATGATCTGGAATAATAAAATATTGGGGAGCGATACCATACCTAATCCTTTGTATTTGGGATTGAAGCAGGCATCCCTGTTTTTCCAGAAACTTTGCATAATGCCATAGCTCCAGCGGAAGCGCTGTTTTAAAAATTGGGGAATGGTTTCCGGCGCTTCGGTAACTGCAATGGCTTTGGTGCAGTTGCGGATAATATAGCCCTGCCTTAAAATACGTATGGTTAAGTCGCAATCTTCAGCCAGGGAGTCGGTAGTAAATCCTCCCGCATCTTCCATGGCTTTTTTACGGAACGCGCCAATAGCGCCAGGTACCACCGTAATGCCATTGATGTAATCAAAAGCACGCCTGTCAAAGTTTTGTGCAGTAATATATTCAATAGACTGCCATTGGGTCAACATATTCCGGGTATTACCTACTTTAACATTACCTGCAACGGCACCCACTGCTTCGTTTTGAAAGTAAGGCATTATCTGGCTGATGGCATCCCTTTTTAATTGGGTATCGGCATCAATACATAATAAGAAATCACTGTTAGCCCTTTCTATTCCATAATTCAGTGCCGATGCTTTACCCCCGTTCTGTTTTTTAAAAGCACGCACTTTGCTATTGTTTTTAAACTCTTCATTAATTCTTTCGAATGTATTATCCTTCGAGCCATCATCCACAAAAATGATCTCGAAGTGGGGATAGTCCTGTTGCAACAGGCTTTTGATGGTGGCTACACAATTGAGCTCTTCATTATAGGCGGGAACGATAATGCTTAGCTGCGGGGTAAATGAACCGGTAACGAGTAGTGGTTGCTTACGTTCCTTCCTATGATCCAGTAATGCCAATACGCCCAGGAAAAGAATGCGTATAATGCCCAGCACTATGGCCAGCCAAAAAGTAATGGTAAGGAATTTGGAAAGAAAGGCAATGGTCTTCGATGCAAAGCTATCTGCCTGCAGTAACCCACCTTTAACCGGTGGCATTACCTGTTCTTTGGTAAGATGGAGCAGCTGGGCCACTGATATAAACTGAATACCTTTTTTCTTAAAGTAGCTGATAATGCGTGGCAGTGCATCTACTGTTGCCTGCCGCGGACCACCCGCATCATGCAAAAGGATGATACCTTTCTCAGGATTGGCTTCGTACTGCCTGATCACGCGGTTATAAATGGTATCGGCATTCATGGTGAAGTCAGGATTTTTGGTATCCCAATCTTCAGGGTCGATACTTTCTCCCACAGCATAATAACTATGGTTTTTACCGATGGCAATAGGCTCCAGCTCTGTGTAGCTGCTGGGCTCCGCATCAGCATTAAAAGGCGGCCTGAACAGCACCGTGCTATGCCCGGTCTGCGATTCGATCAACAGGCGGGTGGCTTCAATTTCAGTAATGGCGCGGTTTCTGCCTACTTCCGCAATATTGGGATGTGTGAAGGTATGATTGCCTATTTCGAATCCATCTTTATATATTTTTTGAAACAGGGAAAGATTGTCCTCCACGTTAATACCCACTACAAAAAAGGCCGCAGGTACCTTTTCTTTTTTTAAGATGTCGAGTATCTGTGGTGTATAATCCGGGTCAGGGCCATCATCAAAAGTAAGCAACACTTGTTTTTGTACCTGCCCGAATTTTTTAATGATGTACTTGGTGGGCAATTGTAAATACGCTTCTTCGGCGATCAGGTTTTCGGTGGAGTCTCTTGTAATACGCATCTTTCCTTCACCGGGCTCGGTAATTAAATCTAATACTTCGCCGTCGCCAATATAATCCGGCTTTTCGTAACCCACAGGTGCATGTTGAAGCCTGGTAAAGATACCCGGGTGTGCAGCCACAGAATCATTTCTTAAATCCTTATTGTAAAAGGTCCATATACGCTCATCTTCCGATCCCAACCGCCATAGCGCTGTACCACCCACACCGTAGTCATCTGCAAAACGTATGGTGTTGAAATTGCTGGCGGCGTCGTTAAAATATACTTTGTGTACAACGCTGTCTACATCCTTATAACTAAAAGAACAATTGTAGCTATCGTTATCAAAATCAATAGGGGCGTAATGATCTTTTGCCAGGGCAATGGCTTCGGCATAGGTAACATTAGCGGCATCATTACCTTCGGGCCAGTCGTAACCATAAGCGGCTACGCAAAGAATGATCTTTTTTGAGTCGATACCGGTTGCTGCTTTATCCAATACCTTTTCGATCCATCGCTGATCGCTGACCGGGCCGGGTACGCTCTCCGTAAAATGCTGGTCGTAGGCCATTAGGAAGATATAGTCCAGGTAAGGGGATAATCTACTTAAATCATAATTGTCATCACCGGGCACTACATCCTGCGTTACCAGCAGGTTTTTTGCATGTAGCCGGTTGTATAATTCTTTTTGAAAAGTAAACAGTGGCTCAACCGTATTCTGACGGATCTCCTCGAAATCAAGATTAATACCCGCGAAGCCGTTCTTTAGTATTACTGCTTCAATCTGGTCGGCCAGTCTTTTTCTCTTTTCGGGGTTTCGCATGAGCCGGTCTAAAATAGCTCCGTCAAAATCACCGTTGTTGGTGCTGATGTTGACATTGCTGATAATCGGCACAATCTTTACATGGTACCGCCGCATATATTTTAATGCTTCAGGGTCTATACGGGTAACCAGGGTGTCGGTAAGCGGATCGATAAAGAACCACTCGGGGATCACCGTATTTACTTTGTCGATATGGGCTATTAACGATGAAAGGGATTGGGGATCCCAGTCTACGTAAAACGCGGCTCTTATGGCCTGCGACCTGGGCCTGCGGGCATCGTTGGCTATATAAGTGCTGTTTTGTTTTTTTAGTTCCAGGAACTTTTGAAAGCCCTGGTATTTGGCCGCTTCTTTTGGGGTAAGACCAGCAGGCGTAACCAGCTTCTTATTGGTAACATTGCTTCTTTTTTCCAGCTTTGGTAAAAATGGCGGGTTTACATGTGCTAATGATATCCAGACCACCGGCACTATCAGCACCAGTAAAAATATAACAATGCGACTTGACCACCTGAATGTATTCCATCGCAGCCTGCTTTCAGTTTCAAAAACCTGTTTCTGCCCCTTCATACGAAAACCAGAATTATATACTAAATGTAATTATTATAATAAATTCCTTCTGTTAATTTTTACCGCTATAGGTAAGCCCCATCAGTCAACTTTTACTTTTCATTAGTAGGGTGTATGTTTAATCGCTGTTAATTAAAATAGACACGAATTCCAGCGTTCCTCCCAGAATTGCTTTTCAGGCACAACTAAATATTGCATAACCGCAATGACACGAAGATGTCAGGAAGTTAAGATCTGGGTAAATTTGTTGTAGAGAATACACAAATGAATAAAATATATCCGCACATCGGGGAATCTCTTAACCCCGCCTGCTGCGGTCGGGCAGGCGCGAGGAAAGGAGTACGCAAAGGATGCGCAGAGGATGTGTCCGGTTCTGATGAAGTAAAACCTGTAGTACATAATTCAAACTCCTCCGCGTTAACTCTGTTTCTCTTTTTCTCCCCGGTGAATCTCTTAACTGCGAGACCGAGGACGCAAGAAAGTTGCCGCCTGGGTAAATTTGTTGTACAGAATGCACGAATATTTTTTACTATCATTCGTGCCCGTCCGTTCAGGCGGGTATTCGTGGCTCACAACTAACTTATAGTTTAATCCACTCTCTTCACCAGCAACCTGCTGCTATTAGCTGCCAGCACTACATCACTAAAGGCCATGATCAATGCCCCGAAGGACGGTGTTAAAAATCCCAGCGCGGCCACCGGTATGGCAATGATATTATAAGAGAAGGCCCAGAACAGGTTTTCCTGAATGGTTTTATACGTATGCCTGCCAAGACCTAATGCCATGGGCAGGTTCTTTAAGCCATGATTCATAAGAACTACCTGCGCGGTTTGCATGGCGATCTGCGAAGCATCGCTCATGCTAATTCCAATAGTGGCTTTGGCTAATGCAGGTGCATCATTAATACCGTCGCCTACCATCGCCGTGGGTGTCTCTGCATTTTTCTGTGCAATGATCTGCAGCTTTTGCTCAGGCGTTTTCTCGGCAATCACTTCATCAATGCCCAGCGTAGTAGCAATGTGTTGGGCTTTGGACTGCTTATCGCCACTTAATAATACGGTCTTAATACCTTTCCGGTGAAAATAGCTCACTACCTGTTTAGCTTCGGGCCTTAACTCATCTGCTACATTGATATAGCCGATCAGGGTATTGTTTTCTAACACATAAATATTATGACCATCATCCTTTGTTAGGTGAGCGGCTATTTTATAAGATCCCGCCCTGTATTCATTACCCGCTTTATCCAGCGCCCGCATGCCTTCACCTTTTATTTCTTCTATTTTTTGCCAGCGTATCTCACCCCTGGTTTTCCATTCTTTCACCAGCGCTTTTGCTATGGGGTGATTGGAATATTTTTCCATTGAATACACCAGCTGCTGGAAAGCGGGTTCATCAATGCGATTGTCGAGTATTTTATAATCGGTAATGGCAAACTGCCCTGTGGTAAGCGTACCGGTTTTATCAAATACTACCTGCTTGATATTTTTAAAATTCTCCAGGCTGGTGGCATTACGAAAGAGGATGCCATTACGGGCGCCACGTCCCAGGCCTACCGCAATGGCCGCAGGGGTGGCAAGGCCCATTGCACAGGGACAGGCAATGACCAATACGGCAATCGCCCGCATCAGGGCGGGAGTAAATTCTTTTAGAATGATCCAGTTCGCTGCCAGTGTTATTGCAGCAATACTCAATACTACCGGTATAAATATCGCGCTGATCTTATCGGCCATCTGCTGTACGGGTGGCTTTTCGCCCTGCGCTTCCTGCACCATATTAATGATGCCGGCTAAAACCGTGTCTTTTCCTACTGCCGTTACCTGTGCCTTTGCCGTACCATCTGTAACCACGCTGCCACCAATCAGCTCCTGCTTATAACCTTTTTGTACAGGCGCACTTTCCCCGGTAACAATGGCCTCGTTTACACTCACGTCGCCCCAGAGTATCTTACAATCGGTGGGCACCTGCTCCCCGCTTTTGATCAGGATCAGGTCACCGGTACGCAATGAGCTGGTCTCTACCGGGAACACATTTTCCTGATGCTCATTATCGTAAGCGATCATATTGGCCATTATCACCTTGCTTTCGGATAGCTTTTTTAACTGGGCCTGTGTGGAGTCTACCGCTTTTTCTTCAATGAAATTACCGAGGAACACCAGGGTGATCACTGTAGCCGCAGTTTCGTAAAATATATATGCACTTTGACCGGTTAAAGTACCGTACAAGCTGTACACGAAGGCTGCTGTTGCACCAATGGCGATCAATACATTCATGTTGGGCATGCCATTGCGGATGCTTTTCCAGGCACTTACACCAAAGAAAGACATGCCTACTATATAAACCGGCAAGCTCAACACCAGTTGTACATAAGGCTGCATAATCCAGCTATGATGCAGGGCTGGTATCATGTGCAGCATAAGTATCAGCGTAAAGGGTAAACAAAACCAGAAGCGCTGGGCATTATTTTTTAAAAGGCCTGTCTTGCTGCTTTCGTGGCTGTGCCCGTGTGCATGATCGTGGTTGGATGTTTCGCCAGCCACCGTATAACCCAGGTCGGCCAAACCTTTGGAGATCTTATCAACTGATAATCCGCTATTATTTTCAAAGCTTACATCTCCGGTGGCAAAATTTACTTTCACCTCTTTCGCTCCTTCTTTATTCAGGTATTTATTAATGGTAAGCGCACAGGTAGCACAGTCCATACCCTCTACTTTCCATTGTATTTTTTTATTGGTTTCCATAACTCACTATTATAACATGTAAAGTTATTGCAAGGTTGAAATGGGGGAACTGCCGGCTGCACTTATTATTAAAACGAGGTTGCAGAATCGGTAATTATTATTGCAATAGGGTTGCGTAAAGTTGTGGCCGGAGGCCATAGCATAATGATTCGGGGCGAGGACGCCCCGAATAGCGTAGGACGCTTCGAAGAGCGTGGTAAACCGGTTAATAGCGGAATATAGTTCGTAGCCAGCTTTTTGAGCGGCTGTTTTCCTGATCGCTCAATTGTATAGACTGTTTTTTTTGTAGTATCACCAAATCCTGATAATCCATAAGCCCACCTGGTACATATTCTTTTACTTCAAAAAATGTTGACCATTTTTGTCTGGTGTATGGTTCTGTTTGAAAAACGTCTCTATAATATCCATCGGGTGCAATTCCCTTTAGCGCCATATCCTGGTGATGATCAACAAATCCTTTTCTTTTTAGTTTCCTTGGGAGCCAGAAATTTCGTGAAGCGGCGGTAAAGCCCAAAACAGAAGCTATAAAAATACCTCCGGGCTTCAGTATTCTATAAACTTCTCCTAACCATAACTGCTGGTTGGCTTCTGTAAGATGCGTCATCACCGAAGAGGCCATAACCGAAGTAAATTGTTCGTTAGCGAATGGGGTGGGGGGATAAGGATCGGTTACCACATAATGGCCATGCTTTAGGTTTGTCTGACACCAGTTGATGGCTTCAGCATCTATATCGCACCCTGTATAAGCTACTGTTGGCCATTTTGAAGTGATATGATGGGCATATCGGCCGCACCCGCAACCCCAGTCTAATAAGCTGCGCTCCAATGCGAGGTCATATTTATCAACGTAGGACATCATCTGCTCCGAACCTATTATCCCGTTATGCACGAAAATCTTGTCATCGGAGGTCCCCGATATCCGGTAGCGAAGGTGTGGAGGAGGAATAGGGATACTATTATTGATCTCTTGTATGGATAGTAGCTCAGCAATAATATCCTCCTTTTGCGTTTTAGTTTCCTTGGCTTCCAGCTCTTGTTGCAAATGCGTAGTTGATGTAATTGGTTTGACGTTGCAATGCTTACATACAGGATTTAGATCCCCGTTCAGCAAAGATTGCTGCAGGCTTTCTATTCCAATTGATAATTCGCCCGGATTGTCGATATCCCACATCGCCGGAAAGCGGGGGCATGGGATCACTTCTCCCTTTTTGCCCAGGGAGTAGGGTTCCCAGGGTTCTTTACATAATCTTGTCTGACCTGGCTGAGGTAGACTCTTCTCATTTTGATGGTCTTTTTTTATTTTGTACAGACTGTTAAAGTCGCGAAGGTCGTAGGCGCCGAAACCTGTTGTAAAGGAGATGATGGCCCCTACTTTAATTACCATCGTATATTGGTTGTCAAATACCAGCTCGCTTTGGCTGTTTGCATGTGCCTGCTGAAATCGTGTTTTAAGTTGGCCCGAAAGAGGAATTTTGACTTCCTGGTTTTTGTAGTTTTTAAGTTTTACAAAACTGTAGTCCGGCGCCACAGCATCCCATTTGGTATATTCCCCTTCTTTAAAATCCACTTCAGCCAACATCGCATCAAAGCAAAACTTTACCAGGTCCTCATCACCCACATAGGTGGTTATATATTGCCTATAATTGCCGACAGGATCGGGATCATTACCCGGCGCTGATTTTCCCAGTCCTTTAAAATATTCTTTGATATGCATATAAAGTGCATAAAAGTAACGATATAACTAAGCAGCCAAGCAGGAAAAATTCTCATAGCGAATTGCGACAAAGCAGTCTCCGTCTGCGCAACCAGAGATCTGTCGTTAAAATATGGGGACTATCTTAAATCAATCTTTTCACCAATTGGGTGATCGGCTTTAAAAGTAGTACCCAGCAACCCGGCCACAGTTTGGGCAAACTGTTTGGTAAAATATTGACCATTTGTTGTCACTTCCCCTTTTGCGGGTAAGCCGGGAGCTATAACCATAAACCATGTTTCATCTGCTCCTTTAACCGAGCTGCCATGACTGGTCCATTGAGATTTTATGGTGTCTCCACGACCATGGTCTGTAGTGATGAACAAGGCCGTTTTGTTTTTATATAAGGGGGAAGACTGTACATATTGCCATATTTCATCCAGCCACTGGTCAAACTGGTGTGCTGCATCCAGGTAGCTGCGGTATTGCGCGTTATGTGCCCACTCGTCAGTTTCTCCGTAGCCAATAAAAAGAACCTTGGGCTGATGTGCTTTTAAGTATTCCATAGCAGCATAATGTGTAAACACATCAAAGCATTCGCCGCTGCCCCAGGGCCGGTAAGAGTTGGTTAGCATCTGGTTGATTAGCTTCTGTTGAGCAGTAAGCTTACCTGTTACTGTGTCAAACGCGCTGAATATAGGCAACCCATTCCGTTGCCGGTTGAGTATTCTGTTGAAAGCATCCCAGGCGCCGAATGCTGCCATCTTATTTTTAAATTTCGATTGGGTATTTAAAAAATCGAACAAAGTAATATTTGGATTAGGTTTAAACCCGTTTGAATTAACCTGTGGATCAGGGTAGCCCGTAAAGATCTCGCTATATCCCGGGTAGCTGATCCAGTAAGGATTTGCCAGGTTTACTTTATTGCCCGCATTGCGGTTTCCGTAAATACTGCCGTTTTTAACCAACTCGTTCCATATAAAGGGCAACAGCTTTTTTCGACTTTGCAGCGGATCGGCATCCCAGTATCGTTTATAGATGATAGCGCTATCCCCTTCATTAAACCGCCGGTTATTTGCGATGGCGGTATCTACTCCACTAAATAACTCCTGCCATCTGAACCCATCAGTTGTAATGATGATAACATGCTCTATCTGGCTTTGCGCTATATTTTTGATCAATAGCGCATATAACAGCACTAATAGTTTCTTTTTCATTCTATTTAATTTATACCTCCAATAAAGCAGGTTGATAAAGAGGGAGCCCCGATTAAAACCAACATTCGCAATAAGCCATTCGAACTAAAATGTCAAGCTTTTGAGTAATGGTATTGATTCTTTTATTCGGGTACGCACTAAAGTACCCATTGCTTTTTACAAAATACAATTCAAACGGTTGCGCAAAAGCAGGTATCTGTCTGGTTTTGCCGAATGGCCTGACTGTACTGCACAACGCAAACGTTTACGAAAATGTTATAGTACAAACTAAAAAACGGATGAAAATTTTTCTGTACGTTTGTTAGCATCACTTATTATATAAATTTTAAATAATTATGGAATACCGGATTGAAAAAGATACGATGGGAGAAGTAAAAGTGCCTGCACAGGCTTTTTACGGCGCTCAAACCCAGCGTTCTATTGAGAATTTTAAAATAGCGCAGGATACCAACAAAATGCCGAAAGAAATTATCCGCGCTTTTGCTTATCTGAAGAAAGCTGCTGCTATTACCAACCAAAAAGCTAAAGTATTGGCTAAAAACAAAAGTGTACTGATCGGCAAAGTATGTGATGAAATTCTGGAGGGTAAACTGGATGCGGAGTTCCCGCTGGTAGTATGGCAAACCGGTAGTGGTACGCAAAGCAATATGAATGTGAATGAAGTGGTGGCGTACAGGGGTCATGTACTGAATGGTGGAAAGCTTACCGATAAAGAAAAATTCCTGCACCCCAACGATGATGTCAATAAAAGCCAGAGCAGTAACGATACGTTCCCCACAGCGATGCATATTGCAGCCTATAAAATACTGGTGGAAGTAACCATACCGGGTATTGAAAAGCTGCGTGATACCCTGAAGAAGAAGAGCAAGCAATATATGAAAGTGGTGAAGATTGGCCGTACCCATTTTATGGATGCCACACCACTAACCTTAGGGCAGGAACTAAGCGGGTATGTGTCGCAATTAGACCACGGATTAAAAGCTATTAAAAATACATTGCCGCACCTGAGCGAGCTGGCCCTGGGTGGTACTGCTGTAGGTACAGGTATCAATACGCCTGAAGGGTATGATGTAAATGTGGCTGCGGAAATAGCCCGATTAACCAAGCTGCCGTTTAAAACAGCAGAGAATAAATTTGAAGCCTTAGCAGCTCATGATGCGATAGTAGAAGCACATGGTGCTTTAAAGACAGTAGCCGTAAGCCTGATGAAGATAGCAAATGATATCCGCATGTTATCAAGTGGTCCGCGTAGCGGGATAGGGGAGATCTTCATTCCTGATAATGAGCCGGGCTCTTCTATCATGCCGGGTAAGGTAAACCCTACCCAATGTGAAGCTTTAACCATGATTGCAGCACAGGTAATGGGCAATGATGTAGCCATAAGCATTGGTGGTGCCAGCGGCCATTTTGAGCTGAATGTATTTAAGCCCGTAATGATCTACAACTTCCTGCACAGTGCAAGATTGATCGGTGATGGTTGCGTATCATTTAACGATAAATGTGCAGTGGGTATTGAGCCGATACAGGCGAATATTAAAAAGCATTTGGATAATTCGCTGATGCTGGTGACTGCGTTAAATACCAAGATTGGTTATTATAAGTCTGCTGAAATAGCACAAAAGGCGCATAAGGAAGGAACCACTTTGAAAGAGATGGCGCTGAAATTGGGATACCTTACCGACAAAGAATTTGATGAGTGGGTGATACCTGCGAAGATGGTGGGTAAGATATAAGTATAGCCAGCTTCTGTAAGGAGAAGTATAGCCACGAATACACGAATGTTTGAGTAGTGTGTTCGTGGCTTTTTTTATTGAAGCAATTGTTTTGTTAAGCTGATTATTTATTTAAAGTCGATACGTATAAAACATTACCCATACTCTCATATAAGCCTGTTGGAAATGACAGCAGGTAGCTGCATCGATGAAGCATTTTTAGAATCCTGCGTCTTTTGAAGGAAGAGGGAGTGGTGCCACGAATTCCATTGATCCTATGGGATTGATTGTTGTAACAACTGGATGTTATTAACCGCCAGGGCACGAAGGCGCGAGGAAACGGGCTTGAAACATTTTGTTGTACAGAATACGCAAATAATATACATTATTAGTGTATTCGTGGCTAATCTTAAGGATGCTTTTAATTGATATCTTTGCCAGCTTTCAGTTTTTCTATTATACCCAGCATCGAATTGCGGATGTTGATTTCGGTAACCAGCGGTAATGCCTGCTGCGCATATTTTAAAGCGGTTTTATAGTCGCCTTCGGCGGAAGCAGCCCTTGCCATTCCCATCAACGTAGTATAGGTACCTGGAAATTTCTTAAAATTGGCTTTGTATATAGCTATCGCTTCTTTTGTTTTTTTCTGTTGTAATAGGCTGCGCGCATATTGATGCATATCGTTCATGCCTGCAAAAGCTAAACCTTTTTCAATAGCCTGTGCCGCTTCGTTGCTTTTACCCAGCTTTTCAAGTATCTGTGACCTGTTGCTCCAGGTCACAAATTGCTGGTCTCCGCCAAAACTTTTGCCTGTGGCTGAATCAGACCATAATAAAGCCTGCTCGAGGTTAGTGTTATGCTGCAGGCACCATTGGGCGGCCTGCTGCCATCCCTGCCAGGCAAAACCTTTTTCAGTTCTAAGTTCCTGTCTGAATATATTCAGTTGATCATTTACATAATTTGTTTCTACTTTGAAGGGGATGGATAATTTTTCCCAGCTTAAACTGATGGTAGCGGCAGATTCTGTTTGATTGCTGAATATATATTGCAGCCGTTCTACCGATTGGTCCAGGCTTTGAGGCTTTACCTTTACCCGTAAAGCATCTTCTGTGGCATCATAATAATAGCTACCCCATGAGCTGTGATTTTTAGAAAATACCAACGTGCATTCATCAGGTTTATAAGCAATGAAGAAACCATAAGTACCCGCAGCAAGTGGCTGTCCTTCTATTGTAACAGGATTAGAAAAACTGATGGTGGTATTTTCGTTAGCGCCTGCCCGCCAGGGCGCTCCCTTACTATTGCCAAAACCCAGGTCGCCAAACCCTTCATACACCAGTTGGCCCCAGATCCTGCCTTCGCGTCCTTTCACTGCCGGCCGGCTATAATGTATCGTTATGTCTGTAAGCCCCACCTGTTCGCTGACGGTTGCTCTTTTATTGCCGCCGCTGGGTAAGGTGGTTAACGATTGGCTATACGCCCAATTGAATGTAAGGCAAAGGCAAGACAGCATTAGTTTCTGAAGCATAAAAAGGATTTATGCAAAATTATTTCATTGGGTAAATGCTTTCATTACCGGTTAAGGAAGAAAGAGACCGCTTATAGAAATAATCTGGCGAAGATGCCTAGCCCACCTTTTGCTATTACTGTAGCTTCATACGGGTGGCCAGTATATGTTCGCAGGGTCCTTTTTTGAGCTGGTTGCTTCTAAAGAAAGCACAGTCACAGGAGCCATCAATTAACCGCTGGTCTTTATCAATAATAGCCATAGTAGATAAGGTTTCTTCTCTAGTGGTTATTTTTCCTTTTATGCGTAAAGTGTCGTTCTTAATTTCTGTAGCTATTTTAATGCTCCCTTTTTCGATATAATCATGCGCTTCTTTTTCCAGTTCGCTGCCAAAGCGGAGCAAAGAAATATCTAAGGGCTCCTGCGTTAATTCGCGTACACGATACAAGCCCAGATGTATATCATATACCACCCGTCCCGCCTGGATATAAGCGGTAAGCGCAGTGGCAACGGTTGACGAATCGAGATTTAATTTTTTGGAGAGCTCATCGGAGCTGGCATACCAGGTTTCTTTTAACTGGTTAAATACCTGTTCTTTTGTTTGAATATCTGTTTTGCCGCGGGGCGCCATTAGATCAAAATTGCCTGCATGGCTCCAGTCATTGGCGGTCCAGCCTGAGAGGCCTAAAGTAAAAACCATATCACCTAAGTCGGCTAAAAAGAATGACGGTAGCCCCGAGCCGAGTAATATTACTTTAAAGTTTTTGGCCACTGGGATCAGTCGCTCTAAGATCATTAAGCGGCGTCGCCCCCATATCCGAATGGTTTTTTCAACCGGGCCGGTATATACCGACCGGTAAAAGGTGAGTGTTTCGTACCAGGGTTCTATAACCAGCTGTACCGGCTTACCGGGCTCCAGTATAAAACGTAAAGCACGCGGTCCTTCTTTTTCCTTAAACCGGCGCAGGTACTGGCAAAGACTAAAGATGTCCATCGGGTGCAGCTCAAAACTGGCAGCCGGTAATGTCATCGCCGCACTTACCTGTAAAAAACCACGTACCCAGGAGTCTGGCAAATCGATCTTTACTTCTTTATAAACTGTTTCATTGGTTGTTTGTGTTGCAAAGCCCGAAGGATCGATAGTGAATTCGGTTTCCTTATAATCCCGTATTTTCTGGAATGATCCGTAGAGCGCTTCAGAATAATCTACATTCGTTGTACCGCATTGAAACTCGTTGAGCTCTTTGAAGACATTATAGCTGCAGCTCAATTTCCCGTAAGAAGATTCATCCTGGCTGAAACATTCAAAAAACACCTCGTCGGGATGTACGGTTATAACCGGGTCTAATACAATCCAGGCATCTTTGTCGTTTTGATAGAGGTATTTAAAATATTCAGTTTTTGCGTTATAAAAAGGCCGCATTATTTTCGCCTTTTCCTGCTGCACTTGCCTTAGCTCTTCTTTGAGTTGGGTGATGCGCGCGCGCACCTGCTCTATCTGGTAACCGGCCATATACTCGCTTAACCAGAGTTTTTCCTGTTCTGCCACCCACTCCTTATAAGCGGTTTTATCCTTCGGTTTAAACCTCAGATCTGAAATAACCACATCGTGCAACGCCGATATAGCTTCGCGAAAGGCAATCTTTTTATGCAGCTTTCCTGAAAAGAATACAGGTTGCCGGGATGCATCCGGCACAAAGTTCATCGACGTTGCGTGGCCGGTATTATTTATAGAACTGCTGCCATTAAATTTATAATCGAATATCATATTGCCGGACTTTTTACAGTGAGATGCATGTCGAGATGCGGGTACTTGTTTTTGATTGCACTTAAAATTTCAATGCAGGTAGCTTTATCCTGTATAGTGGTTTGGGCGGATACATCATCAATAATAGGTGTAATGATTTCCGCAGCTTCAACAGATAATAAAGCTTCCTGGCGCAGGAAATCAAATATCCGGTTCTTGGCCACCCTGGCTTTATGAACCCTTGTCAGTACCGAACGGAAATAGAAACTCAGTTGTTGCAGCATATCGGGCTTTCCGCTTGCATAAGAGGATAAATAATTAGTAAGAAATGCCTGTACATTGGTACCCGGGTGCTGGCTCAGCTTTTGAAGATATGCAGGTGCATACTCCGGCTTAAAATGCAGGGCAATCATTTCTTTTCCAAACTGCTCTACATCGGGCCTGATGGAATCTACAATGCTGATCAGGGTGTCGGCATCCCAATCACTTTCGGTAAAACTGGTTTTAAAGAAATGAAAAGCAAAGCTCCGGGTATCATCCCAGTCTGCATCTAACAGGCTAAGCGCTTTGTCCCTTTCGTAGCGAATGCGGGGAATGTTCTGCTTGAAGTAATTCCAGCACCATTGCCTCACCGATAATAGCTCGTGGTTGCCAAAAGAAATAATTTGCCCTAGCGTAAAGCCATTCACATCAGGATAATCTTTCAGTATTTCATATCCTGTAAGCTGGCCTGGCCTGTAATGGGCATGAATTAAACGTGTGATCTCTTTCGGTTTCAGGTTACGCCAGTAGGGTCTTAATTCTTTATGTATAAATTCGCTGATGGTCGTATGAGCGCCTTCAAATTTCTCTTTGCGGATAAGGCTATATACCATTTGTGTAAGCGACTCAATACCTGCGTGTGAGCTTAATGCGGTAACGGCTTTAATACGGTTTAATGCAGCCGTTAATACGTCTTCATAAGCAGTGTCCGTTAACTTCACTACTTCAGGTAAATGCTGTTCTATATAGTGGTTCGCGTATTGATGGAGTAACTTTATACCATTGGCACGCACCTGTATGTCCTCACTTTCCATAAACAGTGCCACCAGTGAAAAAGGAATTTCCAGGTTTTTATTGCGTTCTAATTTCTTGTTGATAATCAATCCTGCAAGTATCTTATTAGCTTCCAGCGGTGAGGCGACCAATTGTTCAATCATATCCCAACTGATAAATTCCAGTTTGTCTCCTGCAATTACCTGCAGGTGGTCAATTACTTTTTTAGCCAGGGTATTGTTGTCATCAGCATGCTCCAGTTGTAACAACTGGATTACGGCTTTTCCGATAATGGCTTCCACCCGTTCTTGCGTAAAATAAGCACGGGCGATCAATCCATTAATCCATTCGTTGTTCGGCTCTATGTTGTTAAACAGCAGGGCCAGTGTAAATTCTATATTGTCAAAATACTGGCGTTGGTTTTGATCAATCAGGCTTTTAGCCCATTCTCTGGCTGAGGCAGCTTTACTATTTAGCACCTGGGCAACAAATAAGCTATTGGCCTCAAATTCTTTCAGCCGGCTATTCAATACGTCTACAGCCAACTGGTGCGGATGATTGAAACGGCTTTCCAGAAGTTGTAGTATGGCCTGTTCATCAAACCGGTTCAGTATTTGTTCGAATGCCCGGTGTGCTTTTAGGTTATTGTAGGCAAACGCATGTATGATCTCCATTTGCGCCTGCATTAACAGCTGCACATACGCTTCCGGTTTTTCATCCCAGTAGTCGGGGTACAGTTCGGTACGCCGGGAAGCGGCTGTTGATGAGTGATTGATTGTAGTCCGTTGCTCCTCTGCCTGGGGTGCTGGTGCAGGTTCGGCTTTTTTCTTTCCAAACCAGCCTTTAAATATATTGATGGCTTTGTCGGTTAATGATTCGCCGGGCGCTGGTGTGGTCTGTTGCTCCCCGGTAATCTCACTAACGCTATCGGCAATATAATAATGGCTTTTGGAAGTTACTTCGCGCTTGCCGGTAATAAATTTCAGGTTGGGCTGCAGTTGACGGCTGCTGTCTTTGTCAAATAAAATCGTATTTAATAAAAGTAATCCTGCACATTCCGGGTAACTATGCAGCGTATAATGATATTGTCTGGTTTTATAGTTGTACTGGCCATAGGGCGAAACAGGTTGTTCTGAAGCAGGGGTGTAATCCTCCTCCCGGTATTGTAAAAGCATAGCTACTGCCAATTGCAGGTATTGGGCAGCATTATTATCTAGTCCTGCATTGCGCAGGTGTTGCACTGCATTTTTTTGAAAATAGGTTTTGGTAAAATGAGAGAATGCCAGCTTGCTTTCAGCACTTTTTAGTTCGGCGCCAATATGTACCGACTGGTTGATCGCAGTTACATAAGTTTTATAACTCCTGTCCTGTAGCACGGTTCGTTTAAACATGGCAGGCGCTTTTTCGAAAGCATAAGATAAAAGAGCCGTGGTAGCTGTGTCATTTCTTACCTGCGATAATTTATAAATAGCGCGTGCCTGCTTAAAATAAGGCGGAACCATTGCCCAGCTTTTGATAGCGGCTGATAATGGTTTTCGTGTAAACGGGTAAGCAGTCGCTAATAAATAAAGCAGGGTGAAGGAGTCTGCATCTTTACCAGACATTTGCTTTTGAAGTAGCTCGCCTAGTTGTACTTCATTGCCTGCAATAATAGCATGGGCAATATCTTCCGGTAGTTGATTGAAAAGAGCTTTACTATGAGTAATACGATCTGCTTCATTGGACAGTGAAAGCAGGCCCTCCCAGGCCAGGTTCCTGATATGAGCTTTTGGCTTGCCGCTACCGGCTACCGATTGAAACAAAGGGATAGCCTGGCTGGCATCTAATTTTATCAGCGACCAAAGTGATGCATATAACTGCATATCATCGCCTTTATTGGCGAGCCTAATAATAAATGGAATCGATTCGCTGATTTGCAGGGTTCCGGCCCGCCAGATCACCCGGCTCGTTTTCCATTCAGTCTTAAAGCTGTTCTTGCCTTCAATAGCGTCCTGCAAGCGTTGCAGGATGGCGCCTTTCGCAGAAGCGGGTTCTATGGTGCTATCCGGCACAGGCAGTTCAATAAAAATTTCAATTTCTGTTTGGTATCCTTTGCTGCGTTTCTCCTGGTCCAGCTCATTAAATATTTTGATGGCTTGCTCATGCGATACCGCAGCTGGCGTTTTAGAGCCTTCCTTTAAACTGCTGCCCCTTCTGCCGTAACGGAAGTTAACCAGGTATGCTGAAGACGATAATTCGCAAAGGTCTATTTCGTATACCTTGTCTGAATTGCCTTCTTTAAAAAATAATTTGCTTTGCTGGATGAGTTTCATGCCTTGTATTTAGATCCGCCGTTTTAATAATGATAATGATACCGGGTTTTAAGAGAGAAAAATATTCCACCAGTCCACCGGGTTTTGCTTCGTCTTATGTTCTTCAGGTTCGGATGATTGGGGTTGAACTACTTCTTTCTTCTCGATAACTGGTGTAACAGTTGTTTCCTTATTGACGATTGGTCGCCCGTGTTTGGAAATAATAGCATCCAGATCATTTTTGAATTGTTGCGCTTTTAACGGGTTTACCATATTGATGTATTGTATATACCCTTCAATAGCATTGATGAGGTGAACTGCTTTGCCCCATTGCTGATCCTGCCATCCGTTTACAAGGATATTATGCAATAAAGCCCTGAACCGGCGCAGGCGGCTTCGCTGTACCCCGGTTTTTTCATTAACCACTATGCCCGTAACCATTTGCCGGTTACCGCTTCGCATAATATGCATTTTATCGGGGTGAATGGTAAACCCTTCTGAAGCGATAATCTTTTTGAGGAAGTACAGGAAACGGCTGATATTGTGCTCCGCCTCCTTTGAACCCGAAAAGCTAAGGTCATCGGCATAACGGGTATAGGTAAAGCCTAATTGATTAGCCAGGCCTTTTACTTTTTTATCGAGCCGGTAAGCGATCAGGTTACTGATGGCCGGGCTGGCAGGTGAGCCCTGCGGTAGCCTGCGCTCACCGTTCTGTACATAATAGCGAACGCCGTCCATTTCTACTTCCTCTGTTTCGGCCCGGGTGCTGATGAGCGCAAAAATGGTGGCTAATTGTTCGGAGTAGCCCAGTTTTTGAAAGAGGCCTTTAACTCTTTGATAGCTGATGGTAGGAAAAAAGTCTTTCAGGTCTACATTGATCACGATGTCTTTATTAACATGTGGCAATGCATTGGTAACAATAGAACGATGCCTGGTAAAGCCATGTACTGCATCACCTACAGGCAATGGGTGGAGTACCGTATTCAGCAGCCATCGCTGCAAATATTTTAATTGTTTTTTAGGAGCCGCAATGAGGCGCTTGCCGCCCGATTTTTTAGGTAGCTCAAAAACATAGTAATGCGAGGTTCTGGAAACCTTTCTTTGAAACAGGAGGTAGCGCAAGCGGGCCAGGTCAAGTTGCATACTTTGCGCCAGGTCTGCCATTGTATTAAATACCGGTAAATTAAACTGCTGCAGCTTATAGGCATCGGAGTTGGTATTGTTCAGGCCGCCGGAAACTTCTTTGCCCAGGAAGATGATTTGCTCCTGCTGTAGTTGCTTCCAGTGTTCGGCTTTATCGAGGCGCTTCTTTTTATTTTTTTGCCGGGTTTGCTCCCTTTTTTCCTTAGCCGCCTTCATGCGGGCTTTCCGCATGTCTTTCATCATCGCTTCCCGGTTAGCGTATTTGCGGTCCTGCGCTAACAAGCTGTTGAGCTCCTGTTGAATAGTGGTCTCGCGTTTGATCAGTGTTTCTGAGACGCTGGGTGCGGCCGGTGACTCCCAGAACCCCAAGCGCTGCATTTCTTCTAAAATAAACTGATCTCTTGAGGTAGCACGGATACGGTCATAGATTTGCTGCCGACTGAGTTTTTCAGACATGCTCGTTTAGTTTTTAATAGATAAAAAGGGCTGTTTCAAAAGATAAAAGATGGTGCGCTCTTCAGCGTAGACCAAATATTCCATGCTTTTGAAACAGCCAGCGGATTCAGTCGCCTTCGTATTTTCCCAGGACTATATCAATCAACTCCAGAGAACACGTACTATTCGTACGGTTAAACTCATGGAGCAAAGCACCGAAACCGTACGAATAGTACGTGTTCTCCCCATTAAGATTGCAGGTAGTGCCGTATGTCAAATAATTATTCAGCGATGACGAAACATCATCATTTTCTTATTCAGAAAAAGCAAGGTATTGCCGAATCCGGAACGAATATATTGAAATTGTAAGAAAGAAAAGGGCTTTCTTTGAAACTTAATAAAACCGGCAAAATTAAATTGATAGCTAATCTTCCAGCAGATCCGGCCTTCGGTCTTTAGTGCGTTGTACCGACTGTTCGTAGCGCCAGTTGTCTATTTTTTTATGGTCGCCGCTCATTAATACCTCCGGCACCTTTAGCCCGCGAAAGTCAACCGGGCGGGTATATACCGGGGGCGCCAGCAAATTGTCCTGGAAAGAATCGGTAAGAGCAGAGGTTTCATCGCCTAACACACCCGGCAGTAATCTCCCGATGGAGTCTACCAGTACTGCAGCCGCTAGTTCTCCGCCGCTTAATACATAGTCGCCAATAGAAATTTCTTTGGTTACATATTGCTGTCGGATGCGTTCATCAATACCTTTATAATGCCCGCAGATCATGAGCAGGTTGCCTTTGAGAGAAAGGCTGTTGGCGATTTTCTGGTTTAATCGTTCGCCATCGGGCGTAAGGTAAATAATCTCATCATAATTCCGTTCTTTCGATAACTGCTCAATAGCATTGGCCAGGGGCTCACACATCATTACCATACCCGCTCCGCCACCATACTGGTAATCGTCTATTTGTCCATATTCATTCACGGCCCATTGACGCAGCTGGTGCACTTTAACGGTCAGCAATCCCTTGTCCTGCGCACGTTTCATAATGCTATGTTCAAAAGGACTGGTCAACAGGTCGGGTAACACGGTAAGTATATCGATATGCATGTTGCAAATGTAAGGGTTGTTATAGGTTCGGAAATATATGAGGTGAGAAAGCAGTTGTCCACGGTAATCGATCTAGTAGGTTACAAATATGCCGGTAGCTGTTGCATATCTTTTCCCATCTGTTAATTCTGTCAATTTTCCATCTGTCCAGTAAACTGCGGTTCCTCCAACAGTACCTGCTACATAGGCAATTCCTTTGTTTACATAAATAGATGAGGTCGTTCCGGAAACGGAATCGTCAGTTAAATTGATCTGGGTATTGTTTTTCCAGTATCTGGCTAAACTGATACCAAAGCCAAATTCTGTTCCACAGGTGTAAACTGTATCGTTAAATACTGCAATTGATGTAGCTTGGTAAGACTTGGGGCCATCGGTCAAATGATTTACGACACCATCTTTCCAGTAAACAGCTCTGCTAAAGTTTTCCCAGTAATTCGCAGTCGCACCACAAACATAAACGTTGCCGGAAGGCGAAGCAAAAACATCAAGAGCAGTAGTATACATGATATTGCGATATAGGTCGAAATGGTTTCCATTTGTCCAATAGGCTGCCTGAGTGCCGCTGGCAACATTACCAGAAACATATACATTACTTTTCGAAACGTATAGAGAGGTGAAGAAGGATGCGGTTCCACTTACAACAAAAGGAACACCATTTTTCCAATATTTTACAGCAGTATTTGCTCCGGCGCCAGGGATGACGCTAGTTTCAGTAGCGCCTACATATATATCCTGTCCTTCGACAAAAATTTTTTCAGGAATAATGCTCGTCGAGTTGTCTACGAATTTAATGGAAACACCATTTTTCCAACATCTGCCATTTCTGAATGTCAAGGTTTCAGAGGCAATACTATCCTCTACACCACAAACATAAACATCCTTTCCATCTACGAATATTGAGTTTGCCTGTGCATTGTTTTTGCCATCGGTTAATAAAACAGGAACTCCGTCTTTCCAGTATTTAGCCACCAACTTACCCTGTTCATTTCGCTCATAGCCACATACATATATACTGGAGTCCCTGACTTCCTGTTTGGGAGGAGATGTAATGTTTTTGTCTTTCTTTTCACAGGCAACAAACAGCAAAACTACAGCGAAAAGAAAATAGCATTTTATATTCATAAGTATGTTGCAAATGTACAATCTGGCTTTAATATTATTGATGGAGAATACTATTAATTATCTTCTTTTAATGAATCCAGCACCGCTTTCAGCTGGCCTACATATTTACCATAATAGTATTTTAACCACCAGTTAGTAGCCGCAATCATAAATACCATCGATGCAAAGCAAATTACAAACAAGAGTACAACGGGTAATCCGGTAAAGGTTTCCCATTTACCTGCTCTTAGTAAATGGCTATAGGAGAAAAGCCCGATGGTAAACATCAGGAAAGGAGTAAGCAAAAAAGCCCAGGACCGGTACCGCTCCATATTTAAACGCAGATCAAAGTAAATCTCCAGTAATTGGTCCTTGGTAGCCAGGTCAAAAGTATCCACTGTTTTATAAAATTTTGAAAACGCTACCAGGTAATACACTGATATAACGGTAATGAGCATAAAGCCAAGGTAGTAGATCAGGTATAGTGAGGTCTCCATTCGAAGGATAAATGGAAAGAAAATAAACAACGCAAGGCTAACTACCTGCATTTGTAACTCCTGTTTCATAGTGGCTTTTAACTGGGCCAACGGATGTTTAGCTTTTTGGAGCTTGTTTACGGCATCGGGAATTTGCACATCATCGGCGCTTTCCTTATTCCATTCTGATCTTAATTTGTCAAAATTCATATCCCAATGATTTTATGATTTTCTGTAATTTTTCTTTGGTGCGGTTCAGCTTAACACGGGCATTTACTTCGCTGATGCCGAGCTGTAGTGCAATTTCCTTATGTGAAAGCCCTTCCATAAAATAAAAGATCAATGCTTTCTCAACGGGGTTTAAATGATGGGTGGCGGCATAAAAAATATCCAGCTGTGCCTGTTGTTGCGGATGAGAGCTGGTATCGGCTACATCCGGTGTATGCGTGTATAAAATATGTTTACTATGCTTTTTATTGTTGCGCAGGTAAGTTAATGCGGTGTTCAGGGCCACCCGGTACATCCAGGTAGCAAACTGGCTATTGCCAGTGAAGCTGTCATAGGAGCGCCATAGCTGCACCATCATTTCCTGTATCAGGTCCTGCCGGTCGGTTTCGGTGTCCATATACAGGCGCGCCACTTTATGCAGTATGCCCGCATGTTGCTTTATGAGTTGTAAAAATGCCTGCTCTTTTTCTGCCAAAACGACTGGTTATATATTTATACGCGCCTCAAAGCGCAACAGTTTCTTGTCGAAGTTAGTACCACCCGAAGGCTTTTTGTTACAGGATTTTCATTTATTAGTTTAAAGCCCGGCTGAACAGTATCTTCATTTTTGGTGTCATTAAAATGTGGCACAGCAAAACATGACACAAAATTTTGTGTCACCATAGTTCACCCCTGGAAAAAACGACACTACTGGCTGAACGCCTGTTCGCCGGTTTGAATGCAGGATACTGAAATAATATAGGATTGGTGGCTTCCCGGTTGTGGCTATTCTTCTTCTCCATCCATAAAATCATCCAGGTTACGGCGTTCTTTTTTGGTAGGGCGGCCAATTTTGCTCAACCGTTTACCGCTGTAAAAGGAAGCTGCCTGTACTTTGGCTTTTTCCAGTTCTTCGGGAGGGGTCAGGTCTGTATAATATTTGACAGCCTCTTCGTATTTCAGGCGGGTATGCAGCAGTCCTGTTACCTTAATACGCCATTTACGTCCTTCAGTTCGTACATCATAAATATCGCCGAGGTGTACATTTTTACCGGGTTTAGCCGATTCCTCCTGGTATTTTACCCGGTTATCGTTGCAGGCATCGGTAGCCAGGCGCCGTGTTTTAAACAGGCGGATAGACCATAAATATTTATCGAGGCGTAATTTTTCTTTGTCAGTCATCGGAGACAAAATTATAAAATTGGTCAGTAATGACGAATAGTTGATTTTAATCAATTGATTATTTCCGCATTTCGTAAGTGTGTTTTTAGGAGAAGCGGTATTTTCAGTGAAATATTTAAATATGAAAAAACTCCTTCTACCATTTGTATTGGCATTACTAATATTGAATGGCTGTCAAAAAAAAGAAACTGTCATTGAAAAAGATCCTACTCCAAAAGAAATCGAAAAAAAATCGGTCATTAATGGCTCCCCTATTACCATTAACGCACGGCCTTATCAGGTTGCAATATTTATTAATGGAAATTTTAACGGGGGTGGTATTATTTTAAATAATAATTGGATTTTGACTGCTAAACATGTAGTAGCAGGTGTAAATGCCAGTCAGGTTACTGTTATTGCCGGCACTACCGACTTGGGTGCAAGCCCCTCTACTAGGCAAAACCGGACAGCCGATAATCTGGTGCCAAATGGTAATAGCGATTTAACTTTAATACATTTATCAACACCATTAAGTTACAGTTATGCAGTTTCTCAAGTTGAATATTCCTTTAATGAACCGCTATCATTAAATCAAACAGTGACGGTTAGCGGTTGGGGCTTTCAAGATTACCGGGGTGGCACGCTGTCGACTAATACATTGCGATCGGCTGATTTAAAAGTAACTGATTTATCTGATCCTTCATTAATCTATTGCGGTGCATCGGGTTCTCCGCATCAGGCGGCCTGTGGTGGCGATAGCGGCGGTCCACTGACTATTGTAAATAGCGCAGGTAAAGCTGTTGTTGTTGGCGTAGTTAGCTTTGGTTCGCAGTATTGCGCTACACCCCCTGATGGTTATGTTCGGGTGTCTCAATTTGCTGACTGGATTTATCAAACAACAGGAATATTACATGCGGGGATCGAAGTAAATGGTGCAGATGTCGCATGTGCGCCTTCAACATACTCGGTTAGTAATCTTCCCGCCAATACCAATTTAAACTGGGAAGTGGTTCCTTCCTGGGCAGCCACTGTCAGTGCCAGCGGTAACACCGTTACTATAAGCCCCGGAGCTTATAATAACGCGGGAGGTTTTTTATTGAAGGCGAATATTTTAAACGGAACACAAGTCATTGGCGTGAGGCAAAAACGTATCGAATTGAATTGTTCAACAGCTCCTGCAATAGCTTATATTCCTAATGAGTCATCCTTTAGTCTTCCTTTGGCGAAAGTAACTAATGCCTCTTTGTCAGAAGTCGCATATTTGGGGTACCAGTCAAATAATGTGTTTGGATGGAGCTCGCCAGTAGATTTTTCATTTACTATAATACCCGGAATGCCGATTACAGGTGTTGATCGATATTGTTCTGATATGGTTGAGCAAATCGGAGTTATTCAAACAGGGTGGCTAACTCTCAATCCAAACAAACAATACGTGGCCACCTATTGGGAAAAGGACTGCCCCCTCGAATTTACGGGCTATGGAAATACAGGGACGATTATTTCAAATCAGATTATCAGAACATCAGGAGACTGGAATCTTCGTAAGGTGATTTTCACAGGAATCAATGGCTCAGATTTGACCGTCTTGCTTGATGTTACTGGTTATATCCAGGAATTAAGACTTTATCCGGTAGGTGCAAGCATGGAAACGTATACTTACGACGCCAACGGAAATATGAAGACAAAATGTGATAATGATTATAATATGAGCTATTATTAGGTTATCTCGGATTTGCAAATGAGCGGTTGTTTACATAAAACAACCGCTTTTTGTTTTTTATGATCGGATAAGCATCATAAGGAATAAATAATTGATTAAGATTAAACGAATATTTCCGCATTTCGTAAATGAGCTGACTGTAAGGGACTGTAGTTTTGCAGTTCGAAAATGAAGAAGGCTATCGCTAAATATTTTTATATTGGGCTATTGTCGCTTGTAGCAAATTTTTTTGTTCAGGCGTTATGTGCACAAAATGTTACGGGTATTCGCGGATTAGTTGAAGATGTACAGGGCAAGCCACTGCAGTTTGCTACAGCAAAATTGAGGGTGGATGGTACCGAACTGGCTTCAAAAACTACTGATGCGAAAGGTGTTTTTCAGTTTTCTTCCAAATTTTTGATGTTAGACAGTGTTACGCTGGAAATTTCTTATGTAAATAAAGCTACACAAACAATCATAGTAAAAAAAGCTGAATATCTTTCCGTTGTAAAAGTGGTACTGCCCAATTTAAGCTTAACGCTCAATGATGTAGTAGTTACCGGTGTTGTAAAAAATCAAAACTCAGCTTCTTCTATCGTTTTTGATGAAGAAGCTATTCGCCAGCTACAGGCTTTTTCTCTGATGGATATATTGAATGCATTGCCCGGCCGGAAAACAGAGGCTCCCAATTTACAAACACCCCAAACCATTACTTTAAGAACCAGTGCCGCCGATGCGGATGCGAGAAATAATTCTTTTGGGATCGCTATTTTTATTGATGGCGTACGTATCAGCAACGAAACCAATATGCAGTCGAGAGGGCTTTCGTCAAGAGGATTGGGTGGTTCTCTTTTAAATATCCAAGGGGGATCTACAAACGATGTTACTTATAATGGTTTTGATTTGAGGGATATTCCCATGTCTAACATTGCCAGCATTGAAGTGATACAGGGTATTGGTTCTGCCCGCTATGGAGATTTTACAAATGGCGCCATTTTAATTACTACCAAAGCCGGAAAAACGCCTTATAGTTTTAATACCAATATAAATGGAGGAAGCAGCAGTTTTTCGCTGGCAAAGGGATTTGATTTAGGGAAAAAAGCCGGAGCCTTAAATTTTGGAATAGGTTATACCAACAGCAATGACGACCCAAGAGATAAAGTAAAAAGCTACAACAATATTAATGCAAGCGTAAAATGGACAAAGCAGTTGACCAGCAATATAAGAAACTCCTTTAGTATTAATACCGAAAGCAACCTCGATGATATTAAAGCCGACCCCGATGATGATACGGATAAAATGAGCTATTCGAAAAGGCGGAGTCTCCGTTTGAGCAACAGCACGAATTTCAACATCAACAAAAAGCTAGCAGATAACGTTTCAGTTATTTTAAATTATTCGGTAGGAGAACAATATTCTTATATACAATTCCGGATGAATCAACTGCCTAAAGGGGTTGGCTATAAAGATACTACAGGCTTATATGAAGGTTATTTTATTCCAGGCAATTATCTTGCCGTTGAAGAAATAGATGGAAAGCCCATTTCTTACAGCATCAATGCCGATATGCAGTCGCAACTGCTATCTGCATGGGGTGTGCAGCACCAGCTATCTTTTGGTGTTGCATTCAATAGTTCAGGAAATAAAGGGTTGGGAAATATAGCAGATCCTAACCGGCCCAGATGGGTGAATTTAGCCAGTCAGAACGAACGGCCTTTTAGCTATAAGGATAGTGTTGGCTTTGAAAACAACTTTGCTCTTTATATCCAGGATAATATCAAAGGAAAGCTTTTTACAAAAAGATATAACCTGGGTGCGGGGTTCAGGCTTAATATGCAAAACAGAAGAGGTAATCCGCAACCTCGTTTATCTTTCAATTATTACATTCATAAAAACTGGAGCTTAAGCAGTTCTTACGGAGTTTCGTTCAAATCGCCTTCGCTGGCGCATTTATACCCGGCACCTACTTATTTTGATATTCCATTGCTCAACTTATATACAGGCTATGCCAAAAGCAGCTTATATCTGGTTTATACACAAAAAGTGCTGGCGGAAAACAGGAATTTAAAAAATGCAGTCACTTACCAGTTTGAGCAGGGCGTTAGCTACAATAACGCTAAAATAGGCAGCGGGTCCGTCTTTGCCTATTACAAAAAAAATAAAGATGGCCTTAATACTTATGGCGAGTTCATTCCCACCCAGGTGCCCATATACAGTTACCTGGTAAATCCCGACAGCACTATTTCCTATTATCCCTCTGGCAATTATGGAATGGCCTGGGATTTAAGAAGAACAAGAATGAATAATGGTTTGAATTCAGTTGACTATGGTGTACAGTTTTCTTTCCAGACAAAGTTCATTCGCCTGCTTTCCACTTCCTTTGCGGTAAGAGGCGGTTATTCTGTAAGCAAATATATCGGTGGCAATTTAACCACAACCGAAGTTGCGTCTGAAGCAGCACAGCAAAAAGGCATTGTGTATGTGAATTATATCAGCACGCAGCGCGTTTCCCGTAATTCTGTTATTAATGTCTCTTCCAATACGCACATTCCAGCTATTGGTTTTATTGTAAGTGTTGTGGCAGATTATGAACCATTATTAAAGCAACAATGGGAGGAAAAGAACATATACCCGGTTGCTTATACAAGAAATGATTTTACAGAAGTTGAACTGTCCCCCGAAGAGGCAAGAAGCGAATCGCTGGCTTACCTATGGAAAGGTTTTAATGAAGAGGACAAAGAAAGAACACTTACCCCCTCAAAAGGGTTTTGGACTTTTAATATGCGCGTAGCTAAAGAAATAAAGAAAAATATACGATTGTCGGTAAGTGCTTTTAACGTATTGAACATGCAACCAAAGTCGTATAAAATCTCCAATAGCAATGGCGCTACTGCAGTGTCATTGTACAACTATAAACCTGTGAGCATCACCATCGGGGCCAGCTTACAATTTTAAAATATAAATACAAATGAAACAACAGTTATTATTATTCAGTCTATTGATTGCTGTACTGTTTGGATGCCGGAAGTCCAACATTGATACAGTACAGGCTGTGTCATTAAGCGTACAGGTAGGCTATTCAGCAGGAGATAGTGCATTAGGTCTTTCCAAAGCCAATATCCCCGTAAAATTAACTAACCTGGTAAGCGGGCAGGAAAATACAGCCAATACCAACAACGATGGCATAGCCGTATTTACCAGCATCACGCCCGGTAATTATACCGTATCGGCAGCAAAAAATTATACAGCCGAAGAGTTTTACGCGGTAACAAATGTAACGGTAGCCGGTAATGTGGCATATAATGGGACCGAAACACAAGCAATAAACACTAACGCCAATGTTAAACTGTTATTGCAAAGTGGGAAAATCGGCGATTTGGTATTTAAACAGATTTATTATGCGGGATCGCATAATAAAAACGGAGCAGCTTTTAGAGATGAATTCGTTGAGATTTATAATAATTCCAACCAAATTATTTATTTAGACAGCCTGTATTTTGGGAGTACCTGGCAGTCTAATACTAAAATAAGCGCCGGAGGTGTACCGTTAGATTGGAGTACTTCTCCAGGGATGCCCACCAACATCGGGGATCCTAACAAAGGTTACATATATGCAAGATATTTGTTCATGATACCTGGAACAGGCAAAGATAATCCGCTTGAACCTGGCAAGAGTATTATTATTGCTCAAACTGCTGTTAACCATACAGCACCTTATGCCATTTATGATACTGTAAATGGAGTCATAGCTATGCAGGGAATTGTTGATCCATCATTATCTATAGACTTAAGTAATGCAGATTTTGAAACAAACCTGATAACATATCTAGGTGATAAACCATATAAATGGGATGTCGATAATCCTAAAGTTAAAAATGTTAACGTGATTCATATTCGTTCTGGGAACGATTGGATTATGGAAGCCACTGGTAGGGAAGATTTTTTTATGTTTAAAACAAAAATGCCCTTTCCTGCCAATAATTGGCCTAGATATTCTGTACCTGGTTCTCCAACCAGTTTTTGCGCACAGGTTAAGGTTGCAGATGTTATTGACGCAGTGGAAATTTTAACGCCATTGGAAGTCGACAGAGTACCCAAACGATTGCCAGTTTCATTAGATGTGTCTGGCACGTTTGTTACGGGGGGGGCCTATTCTTCCCAATCCTTAATCCGCAAAACTTTAAAAACAGTAGAAGGCAGAAGGATTTTGCAGGATACCAATAATTCTGCTAATGATTTTGAGACAAAAGTGAAAGCAGATCCGTCTAAAGCAGATGCGTCTTTTCAGAAGTAGTATATATGCGTTATCTTACTAAAAAATGTTTTTCTCTGGTAATTGTGTGCCTGTGCATGGCTAAAAGCTATGCCCAAGTGCATACTTTAGAGGATACCTTGTCTGCCATAAGCCCTGAGTTCTATAAAGCATTAGAAGCAGAACGGAACAAAAGGCAGAAAAGCGATAGCTTATACCTGTACTCATTCAATGCAAACAAATTGCATTTTACCCAAAGCAGCATTGCGCAGCTGATTGCCGATACTACGCGCCAGGCAGCCATGCTGCAATTGAAATATAGTAATTATAAACGACACTTTAAGCTGCCTGTAGCCGCGTTTAAAACCGATGTAGCTTCTCTTTATACAGAGGGCTTTACAACTATTGGTAAAGCTAAAATAATGGGTAAATTCTATTTTGATAAGGTATGGGATGATAGCCTGGCTAATAACCTGGGAGGAGACCTTCAAAACGGCGAACCTTTTACCCACTTCGCTCTAAAGGCTGGGAAATATGAAAGACAAAACATAAATTTCGAAGCAGGTATTGGTTATTTTGTGTTTAGAAAACTATATTTTACTTCTTTATTGAATTACGACTATCATTGGTCAACCGGTTCGGTAGATCCCCGCCCGGATAACAAATTGTTTCATCTTGAATACACGCCTGGACTGTCTTACCAATTCATGAACACTACGATTGGGGCGGTTTACAGCCTGGGTAAAAAGAATGGCACTTACGACATCAAATATAAGAACAGGATGTTTTCTACAAGTCAGCTCTATCCTGAAAGAAGATTGTACCTTAATAACGGATATGGTTACATCGCACAGTATTCAAATGCGGAGGCCTACTCCCAGTCTAAAGACAAAACAGATAGCTGGGGCGTAAACCTAGCAACAAAGCTTGCCGGGTGGCATATAAAAGCCAACTACAGCAATGCATTATTTGCTAGAGAGAATTTTGATCTTACAAGCCAGACAAGCAATATAGATAATCCCATAAAGAAAATTGTTCACAGTAAATATGAAATGGTTACTCAAAAACTGGATGCACTTATTTACAATGACAATATTAAAAGGAGCCATCAGGTATCTTTCAACGGCTTTATAAATGAGGGGACCGGAATACTAATGTCTTCTCCAACTGGCGCCAACTATTTATTTGACGAGCACAGTGCTTTTTTACAATATTTACTTTCCTTAAAAAGACACAATACGATAAAGACAGAGCTAGGTCTTAATGCAGGAGCCACTCATTTCACTAAAAAAGATTTTTTAGCCTCGCATTTTTATGAAAACACCACGGCAGACATTTCACTTCAGTTTGCACAATATATTCATGCAAAGAACCAGCAAATAAAAATATCAGCCAGTCCGGGTATATCCGTGCCGCTTGAAAATAATTTATCGGTGCCGCTGACACAGGTAAATGTATTTACCCGAAACATTGTTTATCCTGAATATGATTTTGGTGGTTCTTCATTCTTCAATGGAAAATTGAGCATTGTATATTATACTCCACGCCTACTTCGCATTGCAGGCTCTTCCTTGGTATTAGATTTGAATTATCTTCAGAAAATTACGGACAGCGATATCAATAAAGAGGTGTACCAGGGCGCAAACGGCAGTAAAAATCAATTACAGGTTTCATTAGGATTTCAAATATTTTTGTAACCTCATGCAAAAAATCTATCTGGTTATAGGCATTATTGTCCTGGTTGGACTGGGCTCTTTTTCTTTTACGAATAAGGCTTTACCGGTTTTTAAAACTTACAACGATTCTTTAAGAAACCTGTACAGTCGCCCGGTAGCGCAATGGCCGCGGCCTGTGATAGATGCAGGTGCTATATGGAGCGAGATGGCGGTAATGCCCAAAGATGATACTTCCTGGTTTAAAGCGGATAAAGACCCGGTGACACAGCTGGGCAAGATACTTTTCTTTGATCCCCGTTTATCGGGCTCCAACCAGATCTCCTGCAGCAGTTGTCATGATCCGGACCTCTCCTGGCAGGATGGAAGAGTGCTTGCACTGGGTAATGATCACTTGCAGGGTACCCGTAATACCCAAAGCCTGCTGAATGTACACATTAATAAAGAGCTGTTCTGGGATGGTAGGGCTAACAGCTTTGAAACGCAAATGGTAGAGCCCCTGAGCGCTCACCACGAAATGAATATGGATGTACCTGCCCTGGGTGAAAAGCTGGGTAAAATAAAAGGTTATGAAACCCTGTTTGAAAAGGCCTACCAGAGCAAGGATATCGATTTTGATAAGATAGCACAGGCCTTGGCGGCATTTCAAAAGATCATCAAGAGCCGCTCCAGCCGGTATGACCAGTTTTTAAGTGGTGACTACAAAGAGTTCACAGACGATGAAGTGGCAGGCTTACATTTATTCAGAACCAAAGCCCGTTGTATGAACTGTCATAGCGGCCCCTTTTTAACAGACACCAGTTTTCATAATATTGGTCTCACTTATTATAAAAGAAAATTTGAAGACCTCGGCCGTTATAACGTAACAAAGAAGAATGAAGATGTAGGGAAATTTCGCACCCCATCTTTACGGGAATTGAACCGTACACGTCCCTGGATGCATAATGGTTTATTTGATAACCTGGAGGGGGTGATAAATATTTATAATAGCGGGATGCCTCAACCGGCTAAAACCGATGAGCAAAAGAATGACCCGATGTTTCCTAAAACGGACCGTTTAATAAAACCACTAAACCTGACCCCGCAGGAAAAGAAACAGCTGGTTGCTTTCTTAAATACATTGACCGGTACGCCTTATCGCATGCGAAGGCCTGAGTTGCCAAAGTAATAATAGTAGGTTTGCATTATTACATCTTGCCACGAAACTACCATGTGTTTGAAAGTGGTATTAAAAAAGCAGACCAGCTTAATGCCCTTAATTTCTTAATGTTTTATTTCTTCATGTTATCAGCAACTCCAACACTGCAACAAAATATTTGAACCATTAAGAGGTTAAGACAATTAAGAAAACATCCAATGGCCCCAAACCTCCTGGTGCAAAAAATTATTTCCCTTTTAGCTTTTTTAATGCATCAATACCTGACTGACTACCTGGATTCAATTGTACAGATCGTTCATAAGCTTTAATGGCTTCTTCTTTACGGTTGAGCTGCAGCAGGCATTCACCCAGGCTGTCCCAGGTATTATAGCCATTGGAATATAACTCTGTGTTCAGCATAAATATAGCCAGGGCATCTTCATTTTTGTTAGCGCTAAGAAGGCTATAGCCAAAGCTATTGATGGCTGTCTCGTCTACTGCATAAGCTGAGCTCTTACCTTTCCGGTGTTCACTTTTTATCGATGCGATTGTGTTAGCAATAGGCTGATTGACATTATATAGCTTACTGATTGGCTCAAGACCCATCTGCCGCTCCTTTTCTCTTATCTCTGCCATGGTACCTACATGATAATATTTTCGTTCTTCATCAGATATCTGCGTACTGTCGATGGTATACAAATGCATTTTAGGGTTTTGCATATTTGCGGTATACTGCGTGCCATAGATCTGCGGCCTTCCGCTATACATCAGGTTCCTGTCTATCGCAGCGGCAAGTAACCAGCGGTTAACACTTGAATCTTTTTCCAATGCTTTGCGCATGAGCTTTACCGCCATAGCCGATGAAGTAGTATCGCCAAATACACCATGTTGAAAGATCATAGCCGCATGGTAATAATCCTTGCCGGTGATTACCTTACCCGAATCCAATAGCTGGTACGTTCTGACTCTCCTAAGACTATCCTGTTTTACCAATACGCTCCAGTCTATAGGTTGTTGCATACGTGCCGCCTGGTCGGCATCATGCATCTGTTTGAGCTCGGTATTGTCCTGGCCCAATACGGGGGAAATCATAATGAATGTTAAGCAGAAGAGGATAACACCGCCGAGCAACTTTGTCATAGGGATGATTTTTAATTTCTTCAAAGAAAATATAGACAAGCTAAACAAATTTTTATCGGTGAAGCAACAAATAAGCCCGTTGAGCTTTAAAGGAAATACGTTGGGATTGTATAAAATTAGCCACGAATGCCCGCCTGAACGGACGGGCAGGCACGAATGGGTAGAAAAAATATTTTGGGCATTCGTGGCCAACTTCAAACTTACTCTGCAAAGAACTGATGGAAATAAGGGATGGTTTCGATACCCTTATAATAGTTCTCTATATTATACTTTTCATTAGGGCTATGCAAGCCATCATTATCCAGCCCAAAGCCCATGAAGATGATCTTGGTTCCCAGCTCGCTTTCCAGCGTGTGACAAATAGGAATACTACCGCCGCCTTTCACAGGAATAGGCGTTTTGCCGAAGGTCGTTTCCAACGCTTTGCTGGCTGCCTGGTACCCTTTGCTATCGATAGGCGTTCCGTAAGGTTCTCCGCCATGATGCTCGAATGCATTTACGGTTACGCACGAAGGCGCTATTTTCCTGAAATGGGCCAATAGTAACTCGGTAATCTTTTCGCTGGTTTGATTAGGGACCAGTCTTGCCGAGATCTTTGCAGTGGCTTTAGCCGGCAACACGGTTTTGGCGCCTTCGCCGGTGTAACCACCCCAGATGCCGTTTAGCTCCAGAGTAGGGCGGATGCCGGTACGCTCATAAGTGCTGAAGCCTTTTTCTCCCCATAATTCTTTAATACCTATTTCGTCTTTGTACTCCTGCTCGTCAAAAGGCGCCTGGTTAATTAATGCTCTTTCTGCTTCCGATACTACATTCACATCATCATAAAACCCGGGTATGGTGATATGATTATTTTCATCGTGGCAGCTGGCGATCATTTTGGATAAAACCACAATAGGGTTGGCTACTGCGCCACCATAAGTGCCGCTATGCAAATCGCGCGCTGCTGCTGTAACTTCTACTTCAATATAGCTCAGTCCGCGTACGCCTGTATCAAGAGAAGGGTTTTCCATGCTCAGTAAAGAACTATCGCTGATCAGGATCACATCGGCTTTTAACAGCTCTTTATTAGCTGCTACAAACTTGCCCAGGTTAGGTGAACCTACTTCTTCTTCACCTTCAATAATAAACTTAATATTGGTGGTCATGGTATTCGTCTTCACCATGGTTTCAAGGGCTTTTACATGCATGTAAAACTGTCCTTTATCATCGGCGCTGCCGCGCGCAAATACTTTCCCATCTTTAATAGTAGGCTCAAAAGGAGGCGTGTGCCAAAGTTCCAGCGGCTCTACCGGCTGTACATCATAATGGCCATAAACCAATACGGTTGGTTTTGCCGGATCGATTATTTTTTCGCCATATACTACCGGGTGTCCGCCTGTATCCATCACTTCTGCTTTATCACAACCGCTTGCCAATAAAGAAGCCTTCACTGCTTCAGCGCATTGAATCATATCTTCTTTATGCTCGCTTTTGGCACTTATTGATGGAATACGTAATAAGTCCATCATCTCTTTTAAAAACCTTTCTCCATGTTGTTCCTGGTATTCTTTCCAAACTTGGCTCATATACTATATTTTATTATGCTTACGAAGGTAACAGATTTAGATAATTTTTATACAGGGGCAATGATGAGTGGTGATTAGTGATGAATTTCGAAAAAAATAAGGCTCTGTTCAATATCTTCAATACTATATGTATTCCAGTCCGGCGGGTAAGTTTAAATGTGCTGTATCCCGTTCAGTTGTAGTATATTTGCGCGAAATAATTGCCTTCAACATTACCCCCTCTAGGCCAAAACATAATGCGAAATTATTTTATTGTATTTTTTTCGTTTTGCGCCCTTTTATGCAGTTGTAAAAAAGGCGTTACCGGTAAACGTGGTGAAGACGGAACAGATGGATCTAATGGTAAAAACAGCCTGATCGATTTTGTTGCTGAACCCGCAGGGGCTAATTGTGCCAACGGAGGTTATAAAGTGCTGTCTGGAATAGATCAGAACGGCAATGGAACATTGGATGCCAGCGAAGTACAGGTTACAAAATATTTATGTAATGGAGAGAATGGGAGCGGAGGTTCGGGAAGCAATGGTAAGAACTCCCTGATTTCATTTGTAACCGAAGGGGCGGGAGCTAATTGTGCAAAGGGAGGATACAAGGTTACTTCGGGTGTAGATGCGAACGGTAATAATGTACTGGATGCTGCCGAGGTGCAAAACACTGCCTATATCTGTAATGGTAATGAAGGGCTGACTTCCCTGTCATCAGTGGTTGCAGAACCTACCAGTGCCAATTGTCCCAATGGCGGTTTCAAAGTAACGACCGGGCTAGATGTCAATCGCAACAATGTACTAGATAACAGTGAAGTGCAGGGCACGCAATATATCTGTAATGCGGCGGGTGGTACCGGCACCGATGGTTTTAACAGCCTGGTGGATGTGGTGCCCGAACCCATTGGAAGTAACTGTGCAGGTGGTGGTACGCGTATCAATTATGGTATGGATTTGAACCGGAATAATGTGCTCGATGCATCAGAAATCTCCCGCACCTCGTATATCTGTAATGCTAACCGGGTATATGCATCAGTAGTGAGTCAAACCGGTGTAGCCGCTCCTATAGGTGTTCCGTTGGTGAATAATCTGGGCGTTACAGTTACCTGGACCCGCATTGCTGCGGGACGGTATACGGGTACCATCAGTCCGGCAATCAACCAATCAAAAACGCTGGTGTTAAGCAATAACACAAATGTTACTACAACGCTGACGTCGAATAATTCCATTCTGCTCGAAAATGTTTGTACATCGGCCAGTACTTACTGCGATGGCTTTGTGAATGTAACAGTAGGTCTTTTAGTTGTAGATTAGGTAGTTTATAGATAGCAATCTTATTGATATCAGCGCCCTGGCAAATTTGCCGGGGCGCTGGCTTTTATTGCAACGGATTATTTATGAATTGAAAACCGGGAGCTGGCTTCTCAGGTTCGATACCTCTCTGGTCACTTCTTCAATGGCAAATTCAATATCTGCTGCAGCTGTGTACCTGCCGAGGCTAAAACGCAGGGCGGAGCGGGACAGGTTTTCCGGTAAACCCATTGCCGCCAGAACGTACGAGGGATCAAGGCTGCCGCTGGTGCAGGCCGACCCTGCCGAAAGCGCCAGTGATTTATTGAGCGCCGACAATAGCTGGCTGCTATTAAGGCCGGCAAATGAAATATTTAAAATATGCGGAAGACGCAGGGTAGGATGCCCGTTTAAAGAGCTACCCGGTATTTGTAGTAAGGCTTCCCTGAGTTGGTTACGAAGTGCTTCCAGCCTTGTCGACTCGGCTTCCATTTCGCTGGTACATATATCGCAGGCTTTACCAAAACCCACAATGCCCGGAACATTTAAAGTGCCGCTTCTTATATTTTGTTCGTGCCCGCCTCCTGTAAGCTGGGCCGTTATTTTCACTCTTGGATTCCGGCTTCTGATATACAAAGCGCCCACCCCTTTAGGACCATACATTTTATGTGCGCTGCAACCCATCAGGTCTATACCTGCTTCGTTAGGGGTTACAGGTATTTTGCCCACCGCCTGCGTGGCGTCGCAAAAAAACAAAACCTGCCTGCGTTTACAAATAGCACCTATTTCCGCTACCGGCTGCAGTATCCCGGTTTCATTGTTAGCAAACATAACGGCCACTAATATGGTGTGCGGTTGAATAGCATCTTCCAATTGTTGTAAATTGATAATGCCGTTGATGTCCACATCCAGGTAGGTTACTGAAGCGCCTTTTTTTTCCAAGGCCTTGCAAGTATCTAAAACCGCTTTGTGTTCGGTTTGGGTAGTGATGATATGATTGCCTTTTACTGCATACATTTCGAATACGCCTCTCAATGCGAGGTTGCAGGCTTCGGTTGCTCCGGACGTAAACACAATTTCCCGGGTTTGTGCCTGAAGTAATTGTGCAACTCTTGCCCTGGCTTGTTCCACGGCTCCTTCGGCCTGCCAGCTGAAGCTATGTACACGACTGGCTGTATTACCAAAATATTGTGTAAAGTAAGGCAGCATTTCCTGCACTACGCGCTCATCGCAGGGCGTGGTAGCGCTGTAATCCATGTACACGGGCATCTCTTTTACCATCAACTAAAGGTAATAAAAGGGATATAAACTATAAAGGAAGAGATTTATTGTACAGGCTCGCTTTGGTTAATACCTAACAAGGCCAGGGCTGTATTGGCGGCAATTTGTGAAGCATCTTTTTTATTGAAGGCGCTTCCCTGCGCAATGGCTTCCCCGTCAACAACAGCAGCCATGGTAAATAGCCTGCGACCATTTTCTATTTTTTCACTCAGCAGGTTAAATTCAAGTGCTTTCCCATTTCGGTTGGCCCAGCCGTAGAGTTTGTTTTTGTGATTGATTTCGCGGCTCTCCAGTTCGTCCATAAACATGTGTGGATTAATAATATAATCCTGTACCCAGCGACACGTGCGTTTATACCCATAGTCCAGGTAAACAGCGCCTACAAGGGCTTCCAAGGTGTTTCCGAAAATATGGCTGGTTTTAAGACAGTTGTCGAGCTTGTTAAACTTCGTAATTTTTTTCAGACCCATTTTTACCGCTACATCATTGAGCTGCTGGCGGTTTACCATTTTGCTACGCATTTCGGTAAGAAAGCCCTCTCCATGATAAGGATAGCGCCTGAAAAGATAGTCGGCCGTAATAGAGCTGAGTATGGCATCGCCTAAATACTCTAGTCGCTCATTATTTTCATCTACGCTTTCGCTGATGGACCGGTGGGTGAGGGCAGTTTTATAAAGTTGAAAATTATCGGGTGTAAAACCCAATATATTCTTCAACTCTTTTTTAAGAGATGTATCAGAATTCCTGGAAAAAAGGTCCCTAATGAAACTCACTTATGTGTATTTCTTTACAATTACACAGGCATTATGCCCTCCAAAACCAAAGGTATTGCTTAATGCTGCATTAACTACCCGGTTTTGTGCTTTGTTAAAGGTAAAATTTAATTTTGGATCCAGATCAGGATCGTCGGTGAAATGGTTGATTGTTGGCGGAACAATATCGTGCATTACGCTTTTAATACAGGCAATGGCTTCTATTACCCCTGCAGCCCCCAGGCAATGGCCTGTCATACTTTTGGTAGAGCTGATATTAAGCTTATAGGAGTGCTCTCCAAAAACGTCCAGGATGGCCTTGGTTTCAGCAACATCACCCAGTGGTGTGGAAGTGCCGTGTGTATTAATATAATCGATATCGGTAATACTCAAACCGGCATCGTTTAGTGCCGCCAGCATTACATTCTTGGCGCCCAGTCCTTCCGGATGAGGAGCCGTAATATGGTAAGCATCTGCGCTGGCGCCACCACCTACTATTTCACAGTAAATTTTTGCGCCTCTTGCTTTTGCATGTTCCAGTTCTTCTAATATTAAAATACCGGCAGCTTCGCCCATTACGAAACCATCGCGGTCTTTATCATAAGGTCTGCTGGCAGCAGCCGGATCATCGTTACGTTCGCTCATCGCTTTCATGGCGTTAAAGCCACCTACACCAGCTTCGCTGATAACGGCTTCACTACCACCTGTAACAATAATATCTGCTTTGCCTAAACGTAGTAAATTGATTGCGTCGATCATTGCATTGGTACTGCTGGCGCAGGCGCTGGTTACCGCGTAGTTAGGGCCACGCAGGTTATGGCGCATGCTCACTTGTCCTGCAGCAATATCCAGGATCATTTTAGGAATAAAGAAAGGATTGAAACGGGGAGTACCATCGCCTTTGGCAAAGTCCATCACCTCGTTCTGGAAAGTAATTAATCCGCCAATACCGCTACCCAATACCACACCAATCCTGTCGGGATTGATATTGTCTTTAGAAAGGCCGGCATCCGCCATCGCCTGGTCGCTTGCCACCAGTGCAAACTGCGAAAAGCGGTCAATTTTGCGGGCTTCCTTTTTATCGAGGAAGTTTGTAGGTTCAAAATTCTTTACTTCACAGGCAAAGCGGGTCCTGAACTTTGATGCATCAAACTGTGTGATAGGTGCAGCACCTGATACGCCATTAATCAACCCGTTCCAATATTCGTCTACCGTATTGCCCAGAGGTGTCAAAGCCCCCATGCCGGTAATTACTACCCTTTTAAATTCCATTAGCTGTGCAGCTCTACGTTAATAAAAACCGCCTTTGCATGGGTAACCACTTCAAAGGCGGATATAAAATTTTGCCGTCGACTCGCCGGGCAGCCCGGCAATCGAAGCATTTGTTTCTAAAGTTATTACTTAGCGTGCTCTTCTAAGTAAGATACAGCCTGGCCAACAGTGGTAATTGTTTCAGCCTGCTCATCAGGAATAGAAATGTTGAATTCTTTTTCAAATTCCATAATCAACTCTACGGTATCGAGAGAATCTGCGCCTAAATCGTTGGTAAAAGATGCTTCGGTAGTTACTTCTGCTTCGTCAACGCCTAATTTGTCAACGATGATTTTCTTTACTCTTGATGCAATGTCTGACATATCTGATTGTTTTTGTTTGTTGAGTGCAAAAATAGAGTTTTTGACTAAATAAGTATGAGAAACAAAAAAAAATGTAAAAATGTTGTCATGCTTTAAAAAAGTTGAATTTAAGCCAGAAAAAAACACTATTTTACAAACAGCGGTTATCGTAAAATCAGTCGTGTAAATCAATCCTGATGGCCTTAAAAATTATAGATTTCGGTACAAAAGAGTATCAGCAAATGATCGACCTGCGCAACGAAATACTGCGCAAACCACTGGGTATGGAGTTAGAAGTTGCCGATATTGAGGCAGATAAAGAGAATATATTGATTGGAGCCTTTGAAGATGATAAAATGTTAGGCTGCTGTATATTGGTGAAAGAGGGCGATATTGGTGTTGTTTTAAGGCAAATGGCTGTAAGAAACCAGTTGCAGGGAAAGGGTATAGGCCGGGCTTTAATGGAGTTTGCTGAAACTATTGCCCGTGATATTGGTTACCGGGAAATATCGATGCATGCCCGCTCCAGCGCAGCCGGCTTTTATGAAAAAATGGGATATAATGTAACAGGCGATGAGTTTTTAAAGCTATCGATAGCCCATATACTGATGAAAAAAAGGATCAACTAATTCGCTTATAATTTACTTTTCAACAAGTCCCTGAAACTCTGCAGGTGTTCCAGGTCTTTAAAAGCATTTTTGGGAACCAGCAGGAAGGATTTGGCATCAAAATACAGGTGGAAAAAATTGGGCGTTTCCTTATAGTTGCGTAAGGCTGTGTAAGGCCAGCTTCTTTTTCCGGTTTCATGCTCAAGTGTAAAATCTGCATCGTTAAAATACATGGTAAATGCATGCTGAAATGTTTTCGCCTGCCGGTACACCGCAGCAGGTAATATAAACCATAAACTGGCCATCAATACAATCCAGAGAAAAGAATAGGTGAGAAACGCGGTAGGCGTGATCTTCCCTAATGCATACAACACTAATGATAATATAGCAAAAGCGTTGACTAGTATGATCATTACACGGAGCTCCGTTTTAGATATGAAATGGTAGCGTAAGGCCTGAATCACCTGTTTTTTATCGTAATCGAATGAAATCGTCATTATATATAAGGAGTGCGTAAAAAAATCAATAGGAGGAAGGATAAGAAAAAAGCGAAGCGTTGCCGCCTCGCTTTACTATTTTAGTACCGGTTGCCGGCTTATTTGTTCATCATCGACTTGGCTTCAATGCTCAAAGTAGCATGAGGCACCGCGCGCAGACGCGCTTTATCGATCAGGTTGCCGGTTACGCGGCAAATACCGTAGGTTTTATTTTCAACACGCATTAACGCTTTTTCCAGGTGGTCGATAAAAGTGATCTGGCGGCTGGCTAACTGGCTTAGTTGCTCACGCTCCATGCTCACACTACCATCTTCCATGGTCATATAACGTCCTTCATCCATATCACCACCTTCATCACGACGGGTAATAAGTCCCTGTAAATAGGCCAGCTCTTTTTTTGCTGCATCTAATTTCCTAAGAATAATCTCTTTGAACTCCTGTAAATCGCTATCTGAATACCTTACTACTGATTTCACTTTTTCGTTTTTATGGGTGTCTAAAATGCTTTTGGTAAAATCCGGTGTGTACTTTACTGCGCTTTTAGTGGACAGTTTAGGTACTACAGGTGGTTTACCCGTTTCTTTTCGGGGTGCTACTTTGGGCACCGGCTTTTTTTGCGGCGGGGCAGGCGTTTTTTCAACTGCTACTTTGCTCGCTGCTGTTTTTTTAGGCGCTACTTTTACAGCGGCCTTAACAGGTTGTGCTTTTGCTACAGATTTGGCGGGTTCTGCCTTGGCTACTTTAACGGGTGCCGGTTTTTTAACAGGCGCCGGTTTTGCTACAGACTTAGCCGGAGCCGACTTTTTTGGGGCGGCTTTTGCCGGAGCGACTCCCCCTGCCGGACGGGCAGATTTTTTGGGCGCTGCTGCTTTTTTTGCTACCACTTTTGTTGGAGCCGTCTTCTTAGCCGGAGCTGTTTTTTTCGCCGGTGTGCTTTTTTTTGTAGCCATTTATTTTACCCTTTTTTAGAAACAATCGTTTTTAAAATGTTCTCGTTAACATCAATTTCTATACCATTATCTGATGTAATAGCCTGAAAATATAAATTTTCTGCGAGAATTTCCGCGCAAATATAATCTTTATAGGCTGTTAGCGATTCTTTTAATGTTTCATTTGTGTCAATAACAACATTTATTTTATCTGTAAGTTCAAAACCACTATCCTTCCTGATCTTCTGAATACGGTTTACAAACTCGCGTGCGTCGCCTTCCTGCTGTAATTCGGGGGTAATAGTAATATCCAAAGCAACAGTAAGCGCTCCTTTAGAGGCTACTGTCCAGCCCGGAATATCTTCACTATTAATGTCTACTTCATTCAGGTTCAGTGAAATGGTTGCGCCATCAATATTTAATTCATAGCTACCTTCCCGCTCAAGACGGCTGATATCTTCCTGGCTGAACTGAGCCAGCGCACCAGAGACAGCTTTCATTTTAGGCCCCAGCTTTTTACCCAAAGCAACAAAGTTGGGTTTGATCTTTTTCTTGATAAACCCTTCGGTTTCGGTAAGATAAGCTATTTCTTTCACATTTACTTCCGATTTGATCAGTTCTTCTATCTTTTCAAGCTGATCTTTCATAAATGGGTTTAATACCGGTATCAGTACTTTCTGCAAAGGCTGACGCACTTTGATATTTACCTTTTTTCTTAAAGACAGGATCAATGAAGAAGCATCCTGCGCCAACTGCATTCTTTCTTCCAGCGACTGGTCGATCAGTGCCTCATCGGCTTTGGGGAAAAAGGCATGATGCACACTCTCTGCACTGTGGCGTTGGGTAATGCTGTTCAGGTTACGGAATACCGCATCGCTGAAGAAAGGAGCAATCGGCGCCATTAGGCGGCATATTGTTTCCAGGCATTCGTACAGGGTTTGGTAGGCCGATACTTTATCTGCCTCATATTCACCCCCGCCTGCCTGCGCTGCATTTGCGTTACGGCGGGCAGGCTTCCAGAACCGGCGGCGGCACAAACGCACATACCAGTTACTTAAATGTTCGTCTACGAAGTCTTCTATTAAACGACCAGCCTGGGTAGGTTCATAGTCGTCCATAGCCGTATTTACATTTTTTACCAGGGTATTCAATGACGAAATGATCCAACGGTCAATTTCCGGCCTTTCATTCATTTGCAGGTAGGGCTCTTTAAAGGTAAAGCCATCCACATTCGCATACAAGGCAAAAAACTGGTAGGTATTATACAAAGTACCAAAGAATTTGCGTTGCACTTCTTTAATACCGTCGATGTCAAATTTAAGGTTGTCCCAGGGTGAAGCATTGGTGATGAGATACCAGCGGGTAGCATCGGCACCAAATTTTTCAATGGTGTCAAAAGGATCAACCACGTTACCCAGGCGCTTACTCATCTTATTGCCATTCTTATCCAGCACCAAACCATTGCTTACAACTGTTTTAAAGGCAACATTTTCGTACAACAAAGAGCCGATCGCATGAAGGGTATAGAACCATCCACGTGTTTGATCTACACCCTCGCAGATAAAGTCAGCCGGGAAATTGTGATCAAAAGGTTGATTGAAAGGTTTCGGATCACCTGCTTTCAGCTTTTCGTAATTCAGTCCCCACTGGGCATAAGGCATGGCGCCACTATCAAACCACACATCTATAAGGTCTGGTTCACGGCGCATGGGTTTACCACTGTCGCTCACCAGTATTACTTCATCCACGTAAGGTTTGTGCAGATCAAGGATACCATCATGCAGGTAATGCTTATTAACATCTCCGCCTAAAACCTCGCTGGCCTTCTTAATTTCTGTGTTTAATTCTTCAATAGAACCGATACATTTGATCTCTTCACCATCTGCTGTGCTCCATACCGGCAGCGGGGTACCCCAGAAACGGCTACGGCTCAGGTTCCAGTCTACCATATTCTCCAGCCAGTTACCAAAGCGGCCTTCACCGGTTGATTTAGGTTTCCAGTGTATGGTTTTGTTTAGTTCTACCATTTTATCGCGCAGGGCCGTTGTTCTGATAAACCAGGCATCCAGCGGATAGTATAATACAGGCTTGTCAGTACGCCAGCAGTGCGGGTAATTATGCTCGTATTTTTCTACCTTAAAGGTTCTGCCTTTTAACTTCAGGTCTACCGAAATATCTACGTTTACATCCACGTAGTTGGCCTCGTCCTTATAATCTTTTACATAACGACCGCTATATTCACCAACACCATTTACAAATTTACCTTCACGATCTACCAGGGTCACAATGCCCAACTTGTTTTTCTGACCTACCTTATAGTCATCGGCACCAAAAGCAGGTGCGGTATGTACGATACCCGTCCCATCTTCTGTGGTAACGAAATCGCCTATTACCACTTTAAACGGATCAGCATCCGGCGTAATAGCCTGCACGGCATTAAGGCTGTTGGCTTCAAAGGGCATTAGTTGTTCGTATCTTAATCCTTCCAGTTGCTTACCGGTAAACGTGGTAATCACTTTCCATGGAATGATCTTGTCTTCTTTCTGGTATGCCGACAGGTCTGCATCTTTACCCTCTGCTTTAAAATACTTATGCAGCAAGGCTGTAGCAATCACTACATTTTGCGGCTCGTGGGTATAAGGATTGAAGGATTGCACCAGGCTATACTCAATATTAGGTCCTACCGTTAACCCGAGGTTAGATGGTAAGGTCCATGGCGTGGTGGTCCAGGCCATCAGAAAAATGTCGCCGGTTGTGTTGGCAGCCGCCAGTGTTTCATTAGGGATGGCTTTAAACAATACGGTAGCACTGGTGTCTTTTACATCCTTATAAGTTCCGGGCTGGTTCAGCTCATGCGAGCTTAAACCGGTGCCGGCGGCCGGCGAATAAGGTTGAATGCTGACGCTTTTATACAGCAACCCTTTATTAAATAGCTGCTTTAGTATCCACCATAGCGTTTCAATATATTCATTTTTGAAAGTGATATACGGATCGTTCAGGTCTACCCAATAACCCATTTTGCGGGTAAGATCGTCCCACTGGCTTTTAAAGCGCAGTACGGCTTCGCGGCATTTCTGGTTATATTCCTCAACCGTTATTTTTTTACCAATATCCTCTTTGGTAATGCCCAGCTCTTTTTCCACACCTAATTCCACGGGTAATCCATGCGTATCCCAGCCGCCTTTGCGTTTTACCTGGAAGCCCTGCATGGTTTTATACCGGCAAACCAGGTCTTTTAATGTACGGGAAATGACGTGGTGAATGCCCGGCATACCATTGGCGCTGGGAGGGCCCTCATAAAAAACAAAAGGCTCAGCGCCTTCTCTCAAAGAAACACTTTTTTCAAACGCCTCATTCTCTGTCCAGTTCGATAATATTTCCTTTTCTATTGCGGGTAGATTTAAACCCGAAAATTCCTGATATTTTGCACTCATAATCACTAAAAAATGACTGCAAAGGTAACGATTTCAGCAAAGAAATCGTCTTTAAGAAGGAGGTGAGCAATTCTTGCGGAATAAGAGGAAGCTGTATAAAATAATTGTCTTTTTTACAAATAAAATATTAAATTGGTTGGCTATTGAAATTGTTCCCGGCGGTTTCCGGCCAACTTCCCGCCAGCTAACCAGGTAAGTCTCTTTGATGATGCCGGTTTTTTAACAAACAGCTCGTCGCTCCTCGCTGGAACCTGGTTTCGGGCGCTTGCAGCCGATAGCTGTTTAAAGGCTGCCAATTGGTAATGTAGATTTTGTAATTTGAATGATGTTCACATGAACAGCCGATGTAGCTTTTTATTAATGAAGTGCAATCGTTTTAAAGAAGGCGCCCCGATGCTCTCCATTGATTAAGTACAATGCCAGGGTGCAAGCTCCGAAACAAAGCCGCAGGCGGAAGGGGTGAATACCATTACGGTACCTACTGAGCTCATCTATTGGTACCTTGAAAAAATGCCACGCCAAAAATGACGCGGCGTATATCCACTATTTAGAAAAATGACTGTTTTGCGAAGTTTTTTCATGTTGCTTTCAGGCACCACGAATAAACTTACTTTTTAAACGACAGGCTACTGTCAGGCTCAGGACAACAATCATTTCGGTTTTGTTTTTTGTTGACAGGCTGATCAATGACATACGGTGACCTTCCGGTCCCAATTACTGTATATGCTTCGCTAAAACGGAGGCAACAGTAGTGTTGGCATCAGCGGCTGTTAGTTTCTTTTCCTTCCAGTCGTCGGCCAGTTTAAATAAAGTACCCATCAGTTCATTATCGTTCACGAGTTTGATGGCTGTTTTTTGTGTTAGCACTTTATCCCATTCCTGCTGTACAGCAGTCCAGAAACCTTTATGCTCGTTCCAGTATTTAGTAGCCGCTTCGCAATCACTATCATCTGCTTTTTCATACAGGTTCAAACCTTTTTCTTCTGCAATTACTTTATCGGCACCATTTGTACGCAACACTTTTTTATTATCCTGTACATGATCGTACCCGTTGCCGTTGATCACCAGGCGGTTGGTTCTTTGCAGGATGTTATAGTCCGAACGCTGTGTATACTCCCTGCGTGGCAATGGGGCATCGGCTGTATTTTCCCAGATGGTATGTCCATTTACTACCTGCCATGGCGCGGAGCCCTGGTAGCGGGGTGCATCGGTTACTTCCCATACCGATTGAGACCATTTGCCTTTTACATCGGCTTTATTAAGGGTTATTTTTTCCCAAACCTTATCGCCTTTATAGTTCCACTGTACCGGGTTTTCATAAGTCCAGTCTTCGCGCCAGTGTTTTACTACCATGCCGTTTCCTACCACCAACAAGTGTTGAATCACTACTCTTTTATCGGTATTGATAATGGGTAACGACAGTTCAGTAGCGCCCTGTATTTTTTCGCGGTCGTGGAATTTATAATCCTTATCCGGTGAAAATGTTTCGGCATACTTAAAAGTTACCTCAAAGCATCCGCAGAGTTTATTGATGTTTTCTTTGCCATTTTGGGCTGTTGCCGGTAATGCTAAAACAGCTGCTACGGCAATACTGAATAATTGTTTCATTGTTCTTTTTTTTGATCGTATTGAAGGTTACTTGATGAGTTCGTAAGCAATCAGTGGTTTACCACGGGTGCCGCCATCCTGCGTAGTAAAGCTTAAGAATTTTAATTTATAAGCGTTACCAGCGGCGTCTTTTACTACATAGAATCTGTCTTTTTTTACCCCTACTGTTCCGGTAGTGGCTCTCCAGTTACTGCCAATTGACATGCGGTTATCCGTGTAGGCGTATTTGGTAGCACTATCCTTGTTGAACTTACTATAAGCATCTGTAGCAATTTCTGCGGAGCTGTATATTCTTTCGTATGCTGTAACACCGCCTATGTTGTTAATTAAAACAATATCCGAAAAGCCATAAGGTATAAGACCTGCACCAAATGAAGTGGATGATATATTCCAGCTCCACATAATATCCCAGCTTGTTTTTTCGGGTTCAACGTTCACCGTAGTTCCATTTACGAGCGATACAAATTGAAAATTGAAATCGGCGTTTTTGGAAATATCCAGGGATTTAAAAGAGGTTTCGTTAAGTTTAGCATATTGTAAAGTGTAGCCGTTGCCTTTTCTTAAAATTCTTATTTTAAATAAATCTGCAACGCCTAGTATTGTACCATTGGTTCCTCCTTTTCTGTTCACTACATAAACTTTGTTGTTGTTGTCCGTAGCTGATATTTCCGCAATGACAGTCTTGTTTAAGATATTGGTTTCCCTGACGTCGTCTATTACAGCAAAGCTACCTAATCCCTGGCCCAATTTTAGTGTATCTAACTTTACGTCTGCTTCTGTAACGGTATTGATATCTGTTTTGTTAACTTGTACCGCAGACACTCCATTTGTAAGGTTAATAGCTACCTTGTAAGTACTATTGCTTGCAAAGGCTAGATCCCAGCTATCACGCAATACAGCAGATTGTTTATCTACACTAAAATCAACAAATACAGAATTTTCCGCATTTGCACCTGCACCGGTAGTAGTGCCATTAAGCTCTAGCATACTACCATTAGAAGGCGGTACTACGATAATAGGGTCCTGGTCTTTGCTGCAAGAGGCCAGTACTGCTAGGGCCATCGTCATCACGAGTAATTGTTTCATGTGTATTGATTGTTATTTGTTTTTAATAAATTGATAAGAGATGCCAAGGAAGTAAGACCGGCCATAGCCGATAGGAGTGGGACCGCTGCTGCTGTGTGCTCCGCCACCGGAGGAAGTATTATTCACATTTTTAATGTCGAAAATGTTTTTGATACCAGTTTGTAAGGTGATGCTATTAAACAAGGTTTTGGTAGCGGTAAAATCGGCCCAGCTAAAGCTGCTTAACTCAGAAAGTTGAACCTCATTGCTGCCGGTACCGTTAACAAACTGCCAGGTGGGCCGGGCGCCGGTATATTTGTACAGGAAGGCCAGCGTTGTTTTAGCTTTTGTCCAGTTGTAATACAGGCTGGCATTGGCTTCGGGCGACCAGTTGAACTGTGGCACTGCCTGGCTTAAATTATTTTCAGTGCTCAACCGGTTGTAACGGCCTATATATAACGCGCCGAAGTTGAGCTGCCATTGTTTGTACACCAACATTTGCTCGAATGAAATGCCCGTGGTTTTAAATTTATCAACGTTCATCATGCGGGTTACAGAAGCGTCGTTAGCGTCTACACCATAATCGATCAGGTTGTCGAAAACATTATAGAAACTGCTGAATGTAAAAGTGGAGCGTAGTTCGGTACCGTAGCGCCAGCTTAAGGCGGCGTTAACGCTATTGGAGGTTTCGGCTTCCAGGTTTTTATTACCTAGTATACTATGATTCGCATCTATAAAGTCGAAGTATAATTCCCTGAGTGCAGGAGCGCGGTAACCCTGTGCATAGGATAAACGAAGGTCTATATTCTCTCGTAAGCCTATTTTGGCGTTGAGCGCAGGTACAACCGGTGGCGCATCGTACAGGGAGTTTTTAATTATTCTAAAGCCTGGGCGAATGTTGATGCGTTCTACAGGCTTCCACTCTGCGGAAGCAAAAAAGGCGAAATCATTGATCACCGGAGAGCCTTCTATTCTGGCGCCGGAGGCGGCATTGCGGTTATACTCTACGCCTGGTTGTATCGATAGCTTTTCGTTGATCATATAGTGCCCCTGCGACCGGAAAAACAAAGTGGTGAAAACGGCGGTGTCTTGTTCGCCTATGCCGGCCGTTAATTCATCTGTGTTATTAGTGAAGTCGTGGCGGGTACTGCGTGTGCGGCGACTATAGTCCGTGTAAGAAATAGCGCTGTTTAGGTGAAGCTTCTGGTTAATTTGCCAATCATCCTGTACCTGGTGCATCCATCGACGGGTAATGAACTGCTGGTCGAAGGCTTTGTAAGTGTCCATATTGATTGCGCCTTTTGCTGCAATATTTTCATCCAGACCGTCAACCCGGTAGTAAATAGTATTTTTTGCTCCGCGATGACCAACGGTAATATTGCCGAGCCATTGTTCCTTCGGCTTCCAGCTCTTGTTCCGGCCATAGCTACCGCCATACCCCCTGAAATCATTGTGCGTAAAAGCGCCGTTGGTGAAAAACTTGTTTTTCGAAAAAGAGGTATTTACCGACTGCAGGTGCAGGCCTTTGTTTCCCAGAAAACTGTATTCATCCCCTGCCGTTTCTTCCTGCACACGGGTGCCGATACTGAAGCGGCTATTTATATTCTTCTTCGTGATGATGTTAATGACACCCGCCAGGGCATCCGAACCGTAGATCACGCTCATAGGCCCCTCAACAATTTCTACCCGTTCTATCGTTTGTATGTCAACCTGGTTCAGGCTTTCACGCGTATCATTGCGATCGGCCACCGGTACGCCATCCAGTAATATTTTAATACTTCTGCCGGTCATGCCCATTAGTTGTATGTCGGAAATACCAAGCGTATTATCGTTACTAAAACGAATGCCGGGTTCCATATTTAATACCTGTGTAAGGTTAAGCGCAGCCCTGGCTTTGATTTGCGCGGCTGTAATCACTTTTATTTTGTAAACGGATTTCTTAAGTGACTGTGGTGTATACTGTCCTGTGCTAACGGTTACTTCCTCCAATACTTTACTGGTGTCTGTCTGTGCCTGCAGGTATTGATGGGCTGATAATGCAATTAATATAAAAAGCCAATGTTTGAAGAATACGTTCATGTTGCGTTTGTAAAAGGAAAGCAAAACTCCTCCTTAGCTGGCGCAATCATTTTTGAAATCGGGAATTTGTGTTTACGAGATCGGGAAATCTTGTACGTTTCATGACAGTAGGCTATCGGGCTGCTAAAACTATGTCAGTAATTGTTTATTTTTATGCAGTTGCGTTTTAACCATGTCTTACGTCATCATATAAAACAATACTATGAAACTAACTTACCTGCCCATTGTACTGATGCTGACCATTATGAGTTTTTCCTGCAAGCGCTCTTCACCGGTTGAAGAAAAAGTGGAGGATGCCCGCAAAAGCCAACCATGTGGCGAAGCCGTGGTAGCTAATGCACCCAATTTTTCAACAGTAATTACAAACGATTTTGTGATTGCGGATGCCTCTATATCGGGTGACTGCCTTACCATAAAAGTTGGCGGAAGTGGTTGCTCGGGCAACACCTGGAAGACAGAAGTATTACATGCTGTTTCTGACGCCGCCGTGTATCCGCAACAGCACGCGTTGAAGGTGGTGTTTACCAACAAGGAGCTTTGCACGGCGGTATTGGTAAAAAGCTTTGAGTTTGATTTGTACCCTTTAAGACAAAAAGGCACTAATAAAATCTCTCTAAGCATTTACGGTAGCGCCGGTTATTATAAAACATTACAATATGCTTATTAACCATTCTTTCTGCGATCAATAAACTTAACCGGTTTTCTTACCCCGTCAGGAAACTGAAGCTTTTGCATGGTATCAGGTTCGATGTATTTAATGTGTGGGGTTACACGCAACCTCGCCTGTAAATAGGCCTTGATCTTATTCTGTGTTTCTTCCAGTTCGTTGATGGCTGTAAGGTGCAGTAGCACTTCATCGGTTCCTATTTCATTGCTGTACACTTCTACTACATATTCCTTTATTGCGTCTATACGGTGAATGATCTCGAAAAGTGCCGGCGCAAACAGGGTAGTGCCTTTATATTTGATCATTTGTTTTTTACGGCCAATCACTGGGGATAGGCGTAAAGTATGCCTGCCACAGCTACAGGGCCCTGTATAAGCTTTGCAGATATCGCCGGTTTTATATCTTAATAGCGGCATGCCTTCAACACCCAGGGTGGTAATGGTTACTTCGCCCGCTTCGCCCTCAGCCACAGGCTGCCCGTTGTCATCAATCAATTCAACGATCAGCAGTTCAGGATTCAAATGACCTCCTTTTCCTGCCTCGCATTCGGTAAAGGCCGTCTGCATTTCGGTAGAGGCGTAGGTAGAGAACAGCTGTATATTCCATTTATCTGTTATTCTTTGTGCCAGTATATTGGGTTCCAGCTGTTCGGTTCTTATATTTTCTCCAATACATACCGCTTTTTTTACAGAAGAGGTGTTGATGTCAATACCATTATCTTCTGCATATTGTATCAGCTTAATAATAAAAGAAGGCACTGCTACAATAGCGGTAGGCTTCAGCCGCTCAATGGTTTCCCATTGCAGCGACGGCACGCCGGGCCCTACGCGTACCACACCTGCGCCCAGTTTACGGATACCACTATAATAGGCCATTCCGGCCATAAATTGCCGGTCAAGTGTCAGCATCAGTTGGTAAATATCTTCAGAAGTACCATTGGCGCAGGCAAATGAGCTGTATTCATTATAGGCCAGCCTTTGCAGATCATTTTCGGTAAGTGCAATAGTTACCGGGCTGCCCACAGTACCCGAGGTAGCCGTGTATTCGATAATCTTGTTTTTAGCAACACACAAGAACTCCTTATTCCTCATTTGCAGGTGTTCTTTTTCCGTTGGCGGTATTAAAGACAGGTCCTCTATGCTTTGTATGTTCTGAATTGGGATGCTATGTGAACGAAAAAGCTCCCGGTAATATGCCGAATGGGTTTGCAGGTACACTAAAAGATCTGCCAGTTTTTTCTCCTGGTAAGTTTTAATGGCAGATGCTTTCTGAAAAGAAATAGATGGTAACTCGTTCATGCGCCAAACCTACGGAAATATTTTACTTGCAAAACAACCGGCAGGAGTTCGTTTGCTAAGACAAGAAGTTCATGGCATAATAGTTCCAGTAAAGCACTTTGAATAACTCCGTTTTTTGGGAAATGCGTTTCTTAAATTTGATGATCCTCAAAACCTGCCTGTTTTTTTGTGTGGCGTGTTTTTTCATTGATTATAGTTTTCGGTACAATGATTAATTAGCATGGCGAAGATAATGGGATTCCCAAAGTAAAAGCAGACTTTATTTAAAAAATATATATAAAATTGGATTAATCTCAAAAAAGGAGGAGGTGTTTCCCTGAATTTAGTTATTGTAATAAATTTGAATATTATATTATTTTATTTTATTGAGTTAAATTTGAATTTTTTCTTTTTGTTTTTATATATATTTAATATCATAATTTGAATGAAATCTTTTGTTTTTTAGACTTTTTATATATATATTCCATTTTTAAAGCAAACTAAGTCTGGATTATGACCCTAGCGAAAATCTTAGAATCTTATCATACACAGTCTAATGTTTGGGACGAGCTGATGAGCCAGACCGGTGTTAGAGAGAGTTACCTTCATCTGGTTAAAACACTGGAGGGGCTTTCTGCGGAGGAAATGGGCAATAAGGATGAGTTAGCCAAGAAGCTCTTCATGACACAGGGAATTACCTTTACGGTTTACAGTGACAATGAAGGTGTCGAGAAAATTTTTCCATTTGATATTATTCCCCGCATAATTGAGGCAAAAGAATGGGCAATTATTGAGGCTGGAGTAAAACAGCGGCTGAAGGCATTAAATATTTTCCTGAAAGATGTATACCACCAGCAGTTTATAATAAAAGATGGTATTGTTCCCGCTAAGTTAATTTATTCCTGTCCCTTATTTCTGCGGGAAATGATGAACGTAGATGTACCGTTCGATATCTATTCTCATATATCGGGCATCGATTTGATAAGAGATGCCGATGGCAGTTTTTATGTGTTGGAAGATAATTTAAGAACACCTTCGGGTGTATCTTATATGCTGGAGAACCGGAGCATTACTTTTAGAATATTTCCTGATTTGATACCACGCAATAATGTACGCAGGGTAATAGAGTACCCCTCTTTATTGCTGAAGAATTTGCTGGGCCTGGCTAACCGGCAAACCAGTAACCCCACCGTTGTTTTACTGACCCCAGGCGTGTACAATTCAGCTTACTTTGAGCATACGACATTGGCACGCCTGATGGGTATTGAACTGGTGGAAGGAAGAGATTTGGTAGTAGAGAACCATCATGTTTACATGAAAACCACCAGTGGGTTACAAAAAGTAGATGTTATTTATCGCCGGGTTGATGATGAGTTTATTGATCCGCTTACTTTTCGCCCGGATAGTATATTGGGTGTGCCCGGTATTTACTGGGCTTACCGAAAAGGTAATGTAGCTATCGTAAATGCCATGGGCAACGGGGTTGCAGATGATAAAGCCGTATATTCATACGTGCCTGAGATGATCCGTTATTACCTGAACGAGGAACCAATATTGAAGAATGTACCTACCTATGGGTTAGATGTGCCGGAGAACCGTTCGATGGTTTTTGCCAATATGGGTAATATGGTTATTAAGAAAACGAACGAGTCGGGTGGTTATGGCATGCTGATGGGAAATAAAGCAACGGAAGACGAAATGGAGGAATATAAAAAAGCTATATTAGAGGATCCGAGAAATTTCATTGCTCAGCCAATTATCAATTTGTCTTCATCACCCTGTTATATCGACGGTAAGTTACAGCCCAGGAGGGTTGACCTGAGACCTTTCGCGCTTTACGGTCCGGATGGGATCAATATTGTTCCGGGAGGATTAACACGCGTTGCATTAAGAGAAGGGTCCCTGGTCGTGAATTCTTCGCAAGGTGGTGGTAGTAAAGATACCTGGGTATTGGGAGACTAGAATTTAAAACATAAAATTTAGAATTTAAAATGTTAAGTCGTGTTGCAGAATCGGTGTTTTGGTTGGCGCGCTATATGGAACGAACAAACGGGTTGTTAAGGGTATTACGAACCAACTATATTGCATCGCAGGATGAAATGAGAGAGTATAACTGGAGAACAGTGTTGCAAACTTATGGGTATCTTGATGCTGCTGAAATCGAGCTTATCCAGTATGATTCACGTGCTGTATTAAACTATGTAATGCTGGACAGGGATAATGATGCATCGCTCATTAATAATATTACCCGCGCCCGCGAAAATGCCAAAGCTGTACAGGATCATATTACGAAGGAAATGTGGCATGCGCTTAATGGTTATTATTTGCTGATCAGGGAGGCCGGCATTCAACGCACTATTAAATATGGCGATCCCATAACCGCTTTGGATGCTTTGCTGAAACACGGGCTCTTTCTATACGGAACCATTAATGTTACGATGTCGCGTGGTGAAGCCTATAATTTTTTGAATGTGGGGCTTTATGTAGAGCGGGCTGTTATCACAACCGATGTTACAGATATAAAACTCAAAGAGATAGATTACGATACGGCGCATGAAACGGCAACGCCCTCACTCAGGTATCTGTTGTACTCTCTTTCGGGATATGAGGCTTATTTAAAATCGTCCCGCGGTATAGTAGAGCCGGATACCATTATTAAACAGATTTTGTACGACGAAGACTTTGTGCATTCTATTTTGTACTGCACTTCACATATCAGCCGTTATTTTAAAAGATTACACGCTCAAAGTATACCCGAAAGCTACGAGCAGGTTGACTTCCTGATTGGAAAAGGGCTGAACAACCTGAAATATAGTAGTTGTGACCTAAAAGACGGGCAAAGCATCAGGAGTTTGCTGGCTCAAACCCGTACCGATCTGCACAATATTGCGCGTGCTTTCAATAAACATTATTTTGGTTATAATTAGGGTGCCGCAATAGTAAATTTCATTTAACAAAATAAAATTTTGACATTAGCATTGCAAAACCAAAACGTTTCAAATATTACGAATGCCATCATTTAAGATCAGACATATTACACGCTATTCCTACAGCAGTCCTGCGGTTGAATGTACGAACCAGATCATGCTATATCCAATACAGGATGCGCTACAGAACCTGGTAAGTCATAAAATAACGATTACCAAAAATCCGGGTGTAGAAATTTTTGTTGACTATTTCGGTAATAAACTTGGTATGTTTTCCATTGTAGAACCTCATCATGAGTTGCTGATCTCGTCTGAAGCAGAGGTGATCACCCAGGAAATAATGGCACCTCAAAACGAGCTACCTGCAAAAGATCAATGGGCCCGATTGGTAGCAGTGCAGGAGCAGTTTCCCTATATAGATTTTATGCAACAAGAGGCTTTCGAGAAGGTAGATGAGTTGCAGGTTTTTATAGAAAGTTTGTTTGATAGCAATAAAACACCTTTTGAAAATGCCCGTCAATTTTCTGAGTATATTTTTAAAAACTTTGAGTATAAACAGGGAATTACCAGTGTAGAGACCAAAGTGGATGAAATATGGAAATTGAAGGCTGGTGTATGTCAGGACTTTGCCCATGTTTTATTGTTGATGCTAAGAAGGGTGGGGGTTCCGGCACGCTATGTCAGTGGCTATATTTGTCCCAAAAATCACGAGTTTAGAGGCGAAGGAGCTACTCATGCCTGGGTTGAAGCTTATTTGCCCGATTATGGATGGATCGGTCTGGATCCTACTAATAATTGTATTGCAAGCGACCGGCATATCAGGTTGGCTGTGGGAAGAAACTTCACTGATGTTACCCCGGTAAAAGGTACCTATAAAGGCTCTTCTCATCATATATTAGAGGTATTGGTTTCTATAGATAACAGAACTGTTGTTCCTATTGAAGAAACAGGCAGTCAGCCTGCTTTCAGTTATAAGTCGGATAAGCCTGTTCCATCTACAAAAAACAATTCCTATCGCTTTTACATGGAGCAGATGCAACAGCAGCAGCAACAACAGCAGTAATAAATGGTACTACGATAAAGTAATAGCCGTCACAAAGATATTTTGGAGACGGTTTTTCATTTCATCAAGTGCGATCGGTCGGCTTTCAGATGCCGGACATCAGGCAATAATTTTTTATCTATATATTTATGCGATCATGATTGATCGTGAGTTAACTTTTTAAATTAAAAAACAAAGAAATGAGTGTTCAAAGAATAGAGCAAAATCCTCGCATGAGTGAAGCTTCAAAGGCCGGCAACCTGGTGATTTTAGCAGGGCAGGTTGCAGATGGTGACACAGTTGCCAGTCAGGCACAAAGCATTTTTAACAGTATAGATGCCTTACTGGAAAAAGCAGGTACGCATAAAGCCAATATTCTTTTCGCCAATATTTATCTTACCGATATTAATGATTTTGATGAGCTGAATAAGGTGTGGGAAGGCTGGGTAGCCGCTGACCAGGGGCAGACACCATCTCGTGCCACGATGCAGGTTGTGCGTTTAGCCCGTCCGGAATGGAAAGTAGAAGTGCAGGTATTTGCTACGGTGTAGTCAGGCTTTTAAAAAGGCCAAATAGTAAAGAAGCTGTTTCAAAAACGAAACAGCTTCTTTGCTTATACATCGGTTTCCCCGGTTTCTTTTTTGTAGGCTTTTATAAAAATAGCCCCCAGGTTTTTATAAGGTGGAATATAATCTTCAAAACCAGCCACATTAGCCCTTCCTTTAAATTCTTTCCAGAAAGGGATCCAGTCAATATCAGCGCCGGTACGTAACTTCTCTGTCAGTAAATAAAAGAAAGGCTTGTTTATAGAGGTGCGCCCTATTTGCTTGGATGCAATGATATGGGCATCTTCTGATTTTTTCAGGATCGAATCGATGAGGTTAAAACCACCACAGGAACCCATGAAAACAATTTTAGAAGTGGGCGCCATATAGCCGATAGTTGCTTCTGCATAATAACTATGACCACGGTGTATGGTAACGGTAGGGTGCAAATTTTGCTCATCCAGGTAATCGTTCAGAGCTCTTTGGGCTTTATCATCCAGTCCTTTATTTTCATCCAGCGGGCGATTGGCATAAATGGACACCGGCTTGCCCTTGGTTGATTTAATGACCACCCATTGTTTATTACTGCCGTCTATTTTCCAGTTGCCACCTCCAAACATATTCAGGAACCCGTTGAAGATATTGCGCCCATCCTGGTCTCCGTAAAAGAATACCTGCGAGATCACTTCCCCGTTTTCATTAGTAAGTGTCGAAAACGGAACATTGTATACGGGAGGAATATCCAGTTTACTGGTCAGGTCGATATGGTTAGATGAATCTGCTGACAGGAACAGGTTGTAAAGTATATCATATATGGCAATACCTTTTTTATTGTTTTCGCTGTGATTCCTGTCCAGGTTTACTTTCACATTTGCCAACATGTCCTTTGCAAGGTCGGGTAGGGTTTCAGATATGCTGGCGTAGGAGTCGGCTACATCTACGCCATCTTCCAAACCATTTGTCTTTTCCAGTCCTGTAACAAATGCCTTCATCAGGTCGGTAGCATCAGCATTATTAGAGAAGCTTCCCAGGAAGTTCCTTAAAGTATTATAGGATGCGGCCTGGCTTAAAAATTTGCGATAATGATCGAAATTGATCTTTTTTAATAGCTCATCACCTTTTTGATTGGCTTTGCGCATCATCAGCGGGTAAACACCATTGGTGTAGCTGCTGGTATAAATAAGTCCGTTAGTAAGCACTGCCACATAATACAACTCTTCAGCTGTTAATGGCTGCAGGCAACGAAAACGAACGCCATCCGACATTTCATGTAAACCGTTGATCTTCGCCACAAAATCGTCTTTAGCCTTTTGCTCCAGTTTTTTCAGCAGGGCAGTATGCCCCATTGCCGTATCTCCATTTAAGGCGCGCTGTGTATAGTCTATTTGCGTTTGTACCAGCAGCCGGAAATATTTTACAGGATCAGTTTTGGCCTTGTCAATATCTTCCATGGTTATTTTTCCTTTTACAATATTATCAAGGAAAGGAAAATAGAACTGCCCGCTTTTATTAGGGTTACGCGCCATGGAAACAATGTGAACGATCAAAGAGTCGTCTTCTATATTCTGAATACGATAGCTGAATTTATTATTAGCCTGTGCGTAATCGTAAACCAGGTAAGGGTACTTATGTCCTATCACCCTGATCAGGCTGTCTGCAACCGGAGATTCGGGATATGCTTTCAGGGCTGCGAAGGCTTTTTCGGGATAGCGATCTGCGGTTTTAAGAATCATCAGGTCTCTCACATCATTATAACCGCTGTTGTCTTTAAAAACTTCAGGCTGAAGAGCTGCATTGGCTATTTCAAATGAAAGGGGCTGTATAATGGGAGCGATAGACTTCTGTTGTGTGTTGGCTTCAATGAGCTGTTTATAGGCGGCAATAACCTGTGGCAGGTAGTTAAGAGCAGACTGTCTGCTGCGACTATAGGTTTTGACATACTTCAGAATGGTTGCCAATCCATTCAGGTAATTGGCTTTTAAGCGGGCATCAATAGTGGGACTGGTTTCTATCTCGTATTGCAGCCAATCTACTCTTTTGGTAGCTGCGTCCGTTACCGCTGCATTTAATTGCTCGTCGGCCGATATAGTTAAAACTTTATCTGCTTTGCCATCAATGGAAAGCAATGAGTTTTGTTCTTTTTCTACTTTCTCATGCATCACCTGCCGGTTGATCGCAATAGTATAGGCCGGTATGGTATCAACAATTTTAACGGGTTCCGTTATTTGCTTTTTCTTTTTTCGTCTCTGGGCGTCAGCGTCAACCGTAAAAAGAAGCAATGCCAGAAAAGGAAATATTCTTTTCAGGATAGTGATAGATAAAGAATTCATAGTATATAAGGTGACAGCAAATTTATTGGTATTTATAAAAATCAATCAATAATAGCAATAATTAAGCCGGTTTTATGATGTTTTATTATGTCAAACAGTTCCCCGGCATAGGCTACAATATTAAATTTACATTAAGATAGGCTTAACAAATGCCGGTTATTTCCGTATAAAACAAATTACTGTTACGTTTGCTTTAAATTATTATTAAAATGGAGAAAGGCTATAAAGTACTAATTGCTGATGATGAGCCAGACATTTTAGAAATCTTATCCTATAATCTTGAAAAAGAAGGATATACAGTAATCACAGCAAAAGATGGCGATGAGGCGATAGACAAAGCTTATCAGCATAAACCCAATTTAATAATATTGGACATGATGATGCCTAAAAAAACCGGCGTTCAGGTTTGCCAGGTTTTACGTGGGCAAACAGCTTTCAAGGATACACTGATCATGTTTTTGACGGCTCTGAACGACGAGGTAACCCAGGTGCGTGGTTTGGAAACCGGTGCAGATGACTATGTAAGCAAACCGGTAAGCCCGAAAGTTTTGCTGAGCAGGGTTGCTGCTCTTTTAAGACGGGTGCAAAAAGACAACTCGAAAGCCGTAAAAGTAGGCAACATTAGTATCGATCCGGAAAAATTCCTGGTGCAGATAGAAGACAAAGAGATTGTGCTGGCGAAAAAAGAATTTGAATTATTATACCTGCTGGCACTCAAACCTGGCCGGGTGTTTTTACGGAACGAGATATTAAATGCTATCTGGGGTAATGATGTGATTGTGGGCGACAGAACCATCGATGTACACATTCGTAAAATACGTCAGAAGCTGGACATGGATTGTATCACTACTGTAAAAGGGGTAGGATATAAATTTGAGATTTAAGCACGTTGAAGCCCCGAACTTAAGAAAAGGATGAATCCCAAGAATCTGTCCCCCAAGCAATTATCATTTTACACGGCGCTGGCCCTGGCTGTACCGGTAAGTATATTGCTGTATGTGGTAGAAAAACGTTGGCTGTTTGCGGTCATTTCCTTTCTGATATTACTCACCGGGGCTTATGTTCTGATATCTTTTGTATTGGATAATTTTATTTATCGTAAAATAAAATTGATCTACAAGTTTATTTATCAAACAAAAGCCACCAAACGCGAGGAAACCTATTACAAATACATACTACCAAAGAAAAGTATAGGCGAAGTAACAGAAGATGTGGAAGCCTGGGCGCAGGAGAATCAAAAACAGGTGGAACAACTAAAAGCTAATGAGCAGTTTCGTCGTGAATTTCTACAGAACCTGTCGCACGAATTTAAAACGCCCATCTTCACCATACAAAGCTATGTTGATACATTGCTGCAGGACGAACCGGAAAACCCGGCGTTGCGCAGGAAGTTCCTCGAGAAAACGGCAAAAAATGTTGATCGGCTCACGAATTTGCTGGCTGATCTGGATGAAATATCCAGCCTCGAGAGAGGGGAGCTGGTTTTGGTGAAAACAAATTTTGTAATACAGGACCTATTAAAGGATACGTTTGAGAGTATATCTATTAAGGCAGAGCCTAAAAGTATTCGCTTCAGTATAAAAAAAGGATGTGAAGCGCCTATAGTTGTACATGCAGATAAAGAAAAAATACGGCAGATCGTTTTAAATCTTTTTGAGAATGCTATAAAATATGGTAAGCACAATGGCACCATCAAAGCAGGTATTTACCGTACCGATGATAAAAGAATACTGATTGAGGTGAGTGATGATGGAGTAGGTATTGCCGAAAAAAGCCTGCCTCGTATATTCGAACGGTTTTACAGAACTGATATCGGCCGCAGTATGGATGCCACCGGCAGCGGCCTCGGGCTGGCTATTTGCAAACATATCATAGAAGCCCACAACCAAACGATACATATACGTAGTACGCAGGACGTGGGCACCACCATCGGGTTTACATTGAGAGCAAAGAAAGACTAATTTTAGAGAATGCAGTTTCTGCTATTTGTTTTTGGAAGCCGGACTATTCGTTTATTTTCACATAAATGTCATTCATCCCGTAATCAAGAGGAAAATGTCCTCCAAGCAAAGAGAGTGTATCGCTGGTTAATTCAAAGAAGATCTTAGGCGTATATTGATTATTGTATCCCTCGAAATCGATTCTTTTGTTATACTTACCAGGTGCAAGAACCAGCCCTACAGATTCTGATGCAGAGTTGTCAGTTAAAATTTTAAAGCTTCCTGATGCAATGGTCTCTTTGTTTTTGGTCATTATGTACCGCTGGTCTTGAGAAAAACTAATAGTGTTTCCATTTCCCGGAGCGTATGTTATTCCTCCTGCCATAGATCCTCCCAAATTAGTCCTTAGTTCCCATTTGCCATAAAGGCCGGGAGAAAACGTTTTGGATTTGCTACAGGAAAGAAAAATACTAGTAAACAAAATGGCATAAATAGTACATCTCATAAAGGGATTATTTAGGTTCATTCATTACTATTTGTAATAACGGAAAAAGTAGTTAGGGCGCAACAAGTTCCGGAAAATGTGACTGCGCTACAATACCTATCTTTACTGTAGTAGTTTACTGCATGGAGTTGTCTAAAAAAATAGTACTGGCCAGAAAGAAGCAAGGGCTTACCCAGGAGGAATTAGCCAGCCTGGCCCAGGTAACGGTTCGTACCATTCAGCGAATTGAGAGCGGCGAAAGTATTCCAAGATCATTTACTATAAAGGCTTTGGCCCGGGCACTGGAAACAAACTTTGAAGAGCTGACGAATGAAACGCAAAATGAGGGTGGGGAAAATCAACCGGAACTGCCTCGAATCAGCAGCGATCCGGAAAACGAAAAACATTTCTTGCAAACCCTTTGCCTATCCTGTTTTAGTTACCTGGTTATTCCCTTCGTGCATTTTTTAATTCCCATTTACCTTTTAAAGAAGCATAACCATAGTCATCAGGAAACTTTAGTGATGGGGCGAACTATTATCCGGCAGCAAATTTATTGGATCATTACACTCCATGCTTTAATGTTGCTAACCCTTGGCTATAATCTGCTTGTAGCCGCTTACTTCAACAAGGCATATTTGATCAGCTATTTAATACCGTTCTTTACCATGTACCTGCTCAATGCCTTTGTTATTATGGTAAACCTACAGCGTGTTAATCAATTAAAATGGGCCTCCGTAAGTAGTTGATTACTAATGAATGTCGGGTAAACGTCGGGTAAATGCCGACCAGTTGTCCGTTACTTCATTATAGGTTTGTATTCAAAAAATAATACCGGCTATAATGAATTTTTTAAACACACTACTCATCACTATCTCTCTTTTTGTCTTTCCTGTCAACTGTCTTTTAGCCCAACCGGCATCTGTTACCCAATTAGTGTTTTCTTCAAAGCAATCTGCCATTTCTTTTGAGTGGCAAGGCGATTCCGTTCATGCTAAATGGGAGGCCCATACAGCTATGATCGTTCCGGTAAAACTAAAAGACTGTCCCCGTACTTTTTATATGCAATTCGACCTCGGATCTCCGTTTTCACTATTTTATAAAAATAAACTCGATGCCATCGGGGCAAAATACCCCAGCGCGTATCCTTTGCCAGAAAAGGATAACAGAATTAGTGCGTTTGATTTTTGGGTAGATCAAACACGGGTTACTGCTCATGAAATCCTGGTAAAACAATTTGACAGCGCTGTTATCGATTGGAAAAAGGAGGGGATGGAAATAATCGGAACCATTGGAGCAGACCTGATAGACGGCAAGGTGCTGGTATTGGATTATCCGGGTAAAAAGCTGCATATTTTACCATCGGTTACCCCATGGCTAAAACAAAAACTATCGTTTTCAACTTTCACCTACATGAATAAAAGTGTACTGCTACCGGCAAAAATAGGCGCTAAAGAAACGCTTTTGTTTTTTGATACGGGTTCAAGCATGTTCGAACTGCTTACCAATAAAGAGACCTGTTTGCAATTAGCTACACCTGGTTCGCAAGCTATTCGGCACGAAGTGAATTCATGGGGCCGGACCCTGGTTGCCAATACCTATGCATCTTCCACCAGCATTAATATTGCCAATACAACGCTGCCGCTGCATTCGGTAACTTATATCGAAGGCGCCAGCAACGCGCAGGTGGAGCGTATGTTAAAAGCGGGCATAGGAGGCGTGACGGGAAACAAGTTGTTTTTACATCATGTTTTAATACTCGATACAAAAAATCAGCAGTTTGGAGTGCTGTCGTCTCTGAGGAGAAGCGATTTGAAGTAGCAATGCTGTAAAGATTTCCGAAAATAAAAACCTGCAACGGCTAAACGTTGCAGGTTATATCAAGTATAATTTTTAGTTGCTTGTTGCAGTGGTTGTTGTTAGCGTTAAGGAAGTGATAGTGGGTCACCGTACATCACACATCTAACATCGTACACTTCTTCCCCCTATCCTTTATTCGCCAGCTGTCCACATGCTGCATCTATATCTTTTCCGCGGCTGCGACGCAGGCGCACATTCACGCGGTTCTTTTCTAGATGCTTCATAAACGCTTCCACTTTTTCTTCAGAAGGTTTGGTGAACTGGGCAAACTCGATCGGGTTATATTCGATCAGGTTGATCAAATCAGATGGTACCTGGCGATAGATCTTGATCAGGTCATCTGCATCCTGTATTGAGTCGTTGAAATTGTTGAATAGTATATACTCGAAAGTAATTTCGTTCTTGGTTTGCTTGTAGAAATAGTTCAGTGCTTCTATCAGCGATTTGATATTATTACTGTCATTGATCGGCATGATCTCGTGCCGTTTTTTGTCGGTAGGAGCATGTAACGATAGCGCCAGTTTAAATCTTACTTTATCATCGCCTAATTGCTTTATTTGTTTGGCTACGCCAGCCGTAGAAACGGTGATACGTCTTGGGCTCATGCCCAACCCTTCAGGAGAAGTGATCTTTTCAATTGCCTTCAATACATTCCTGTAATTCAGCAAAGGCTCACCCATACCCATAAAAACAATATTGGTAAGCTTTTTATCATATACTTCCAAAGATTGCTTATTGATCAGCGCCACTTCATCAAAAATTTCGTCGAAATTAAGATTGCGTTTGCGGTCGATATAGCCGGTTGCGCAGAACTTACAGCTTAAACTGCAACCGATCTGGGAGCTCACACAGGCCGTTTTCCGCTCTTCAGTAGGTATCAACACTCCTTCAGTTAAATGTCCTTCAATAGTCTTAAACCTCGATTTAATCGTGCCATCTTCCGAATGTTGAACCGTATCTACTGTAATGGAGGGAAACGAAAATTGGGCAGACAATTTTTCGCGTAAATCCTTGCTAATGTTGGTCATTGCGTCGAAATGCTGCACGGGTTTCAGCCAAAGCCAGTCATAAATCTGCTTTGCCCTGAATTTTTTTTCGTTGATTGATAATAAGTATTGCTCCAATTCTGCGAGCGTCAGATCCCTGATATTTTGTTTTCCTGCCATTTTGCAAAGATACCCAATGTTACACGTTTGAAATAATTATTGTAAATCACGGCCCACGCGGCTAATTCCTACAACCGGTTTCAATGGGAGGACGATTTTTTAATATTTAAAACTCAAAGATGAACCCGATTGCTGGTACAATATTGGCCGACCGGTCATTTAAAATAACCGGGATGGCGTTGCTGCCGTTTGTAGCTACCGGCTGGCCGTCGGTGGTAGCAAACCCGGTATTATTGGCGTTGCGTTCAAAAGTATAATTGGGTAAGCCGGGTGTTTTGTACAACAACACGTTCTGGAAATCTATAAAAAGATCGAGGCTCGTTTTTTTGAAATAATACCTTTTGTCAATTCTCAGGTCCAGTTGCTGAAAAAAGGGCAGGCGTTCGGAGTTGAGTCTTGCATAATCAATCGTACCCCGGCCGGTTGTCAGGTACGCAGCCTGCGAAGCCTGCATGTCAAACGGTGTGTAGGGCTGTCCTCCTGCAATCCTGTATTTAACGCCGATATCCCAATTACGTTTGAATTTATAACCCAGTGTGGATGCTACGATATAACCGAGATCCCAGGTAGAGCGGACAAGCCGGTTATCACTGCCCGAAAATTCTGACCGGTATAAGGTAGCACTCACTATGTAAAATAGATGTTTCACTAATTTTTGCTGCGCGTAGGCTTCTATGCCGTATACCCGTCCTTTGCCTGAAGAGCGGTATACGTCATTTCCTATGGCCGAAAAATCGGTGCCGATATTGGCTATAGAAATTCCCGTAGTGGCTGATACGGGATAGTTATAATAGTCCTTATAAAATCCTTCCAGCGTAAAGCGGAAGTCATTTCTGGGGATGAACTGGATGCCGGCCGTATAATGTACAGATTGTATATATTCCAGTTCTTTATTCAATAGCATTCCGGAGGCGTCTCTGTATCCCAGGCTGGTATATACGGGTATTTTGTAATAGCTGCCTGCTGAAGCAGACAGGTTCCAGCTATCTGATAAGGTGTAGGCAAGGGAGAGGCGCGGTGACAGGGTTTTCAATGGGTTCATGCCGGTGGTTGTAAAGCTGTTTACATCTGATCGCAGGCCTGCTAACAGCAACAACCTGTCTTCAAAGAAGCGCTTGCTCACATGCCCGTAGGCGCCGAACTTGAAAAAATCAATGGCGGTTTGTGTAGTAATCGTTGTGGCCGGTTGTGTAGCGTTACCGGCATCCGCTGCTACTGTGTTAAATAAATCGGCCTCATATTTTACATATTGCCCAGCCAAACCGTAAGTATACTTCCAGCCATTCCTGAACTTATTGACATCCAGGCGTAGCTTATTTTCTGCTTCCCGGCTGTTCAGATCGTAAAGCAAAGCACCCGACTCTGTAGCATTGTTCTCATACCGGCGCAGGCCATTGGAAAACATATTCCTGCTCAATGCGATAGTGTAAAATCCATTATCGACCAGCCTTTTTAAAGTTGCACCTACCGTGTAGTTCCATTGATTGATCAGAGGATTGGCTCTAAGGGTATATTCAGTATTGGCATCTGAGTTGGAGGGCGCCTCCAGTTTAAAGCGGTCAATAGCGCCGATGCCGATAAAATTTAGTTCTGTCTTTGGGTTGATCTTATGATTCACTTTGTATTGAAAGTCCCAGTAATCGGGTCTTATAGGCAGATCAAGCAGGGTGAACAGGTACTTTAAATAAGATCTCCGGGCAGAAGCCAGGTAGGTGGTTTTAGGCCCTGCGGGTCCTTCCAGCGTAGCTGCAAATTCACTCCCCGAAAGCCGTAGGTTGCCGCCTGTTTTTTGCGAATTACCATTTCTTTGCTTAATAACAAAAGTAGAGGCAAGGGCATTGTCATATTTACTGTCGAATGCCGATGAGGTTAATTGTATATCATCTACAAAAGATACATTAATAATACCGGTAGCACCGCCACTGGCTCCCTGGGTTTGAAAATGGTTGAGTACCGGTATCTCAATGCCGTCCAGGTAATAAACATTCTCAGCCGGGCCGCCGCCGCGCACAATAATGTCGTTGCGGCTTGGTGTAGTGCCGCCACCCACACCGGGTAACACCTGTATCACTTTCGACAAATCAAAATTACCGCCGGGGTTTACTTTAATTTCTTCGGAGGTAAGCCTTTGAGTAGATAAGGGCGTAATCATATTAGTGGCCACTACCGATTTGCCGGTCTTTACAGTCACCCCTTCGAGCAATTTCGAACTTTCCTGTAATTCAAGTTCAATAACGGTGGCATTACCTGAGCTCACAGTTATATTGTACAGGTACAATGCATCGTAATTGACTGATGTTGCCCGCAGCGCGTAGTTACCTACACGGGTAGTAATTGAAAAAAAACCTTTTGCATCACTCACTACAGTCACAGTATCGGCGCCTTCAGCAATAATAGTAACGCCCTCCAAAACTTGTTGGGCATTTTTGTTTTTTATAACACCGTTGATATTGCCGTTGGTTTGTGAAAAAGCCGAACTATAACATAATGTTAGTACTAAAACATACAATATTGTTTGATTCATAGAGGTTTTTAGTGCAAAAAAACACAATTAATGTGATATGGCCATAAGATTTGATTAATTTTGGAACAAAAACATACATTTTAATGACCAGTGTGCAATTGTTAAAGGTATTATTGGAGAAATTGGAAACGTATGAAGCCAGTGTGCCTGATAAAGAAGCGCTTACGCTTGAGGGTATGGTGGCCTCTATGGGAGTGAAGTCGGGCCTACCCGAATTGCGAAATAGTTTTATCAGCGCTGATCGCGGCCCTTTTATTGAGGAAGGGAAAACTTATCCTGATAATATTGAGCGGGTAATTGCCCAGCATTTTTTGTTTTTATACCGTTACATCAAATTTTATGCAAAAACAGCGTTGGCGGATACAACCATCAATACCATAGAGGAGTTTGGCATACTCGCAACAGCCATGCAGCAGCATACGATTCCTAAAACTGAATTAATACGGAAAAATGTGATCGAAAAGAGCAGCGGGATTGAAATTGTAAAGCGTTTGATAAAGGCAGGCTATTTGATGCAATCGGATAACCCGGATGATCACCGCAGCCAATTGATGGCGATCACCCCAAAGGGAAGGGAGGCGCTATTCAGCGCTTTTCAAAAAATGGATTTGCTAGGCATAATAGCTGCCGGCAACTTGGATGATCCCGAAAAATACCAGCTGGCAATGTTACTTAAGAAACTGGATCAGTTCCATTTTGATAACTATAACAACAAGCAATTACATACCCTGGAGGATTATATGCCGGATTGTAATAAAGACCAGAACCCGAAAGGAAATTAATGGTACTACCCGATAAACAGGACCAACAATTTGCAATGGCACTTATCTTTGCGCGCATAAAATAAGGTTCGTACAACGTTGAGGCGGGACCCATTACATTAGTTAAAACTAATAACGGAGGAAGGATGAATATTTTGATGGTATGCCTGGGAAATATCTGCCGCAGCCCTTTGGCTGAGGGTATTTTGCAGCATAGGGTAAACCAGGCAGGTTTAAACTGGACGGTGGACAGCGCCGGAACAAATGGCTATCATACAGGAGAAGCCCCGCACCAGTTGTCTCAAAAAGTGGCAAAGGCCAGGGGACTGGATATCAGCGGGCAATGCTCGCGCCGGTTTATTGCAGCCGATTTTGACAAATATGATAAAATCTACGCAATGGCCGGGGATGTGGTAGATGAAATAAAATGGATTGCCAAAGGTAAATACGACGCGTCTAAGGTAGAGCTCCTGATGAACGAGATCTATCCCGGCGAAAACAGGGATGTACCGGATCCATGGTATGGCCCGGAGCCGGGCTACCATGAGGTGTATGATATGATTGATAGTGCCTGCGAGGCAATAATAGAGAAATATATACAATAGCAAATAGACTATGGTCAATGGACCATCGACAATCGACAAAAAATGAAACCAACAATACCACAGGGAACCCGTGATTTTGGAGCGGATACAGTAAGAAAACGCAATTATATTTTCAGTACCATTAAAACTGTTTTCGAGTTATATGGATTTCAGCCGCTGGAAACACCGGCCATGGAAAACCTGGAAACTTTAATGGGAAAATATGGAGAAGAAGGCGACAAGCTGATCTTTAAGATATTGAACAACGGATTAGGCGACCCTCGAAATGGTGACAAGATCGATAAAGCCAAAATTGGGTTTGAGCAGGCGTTGGAAGGCAAGAATAGTAAGGACTTAACCAGTCGCGCCTTACGTTACGATTTGACCATTCCTTTCGCCCGCTATGTAGCCATGAATCACCAGCAATTGCCCATGCCATTCAAACGCTATCAAATGCAGCCGGTATGGCGTGCAGACCGGCCTCAAAAGGGGCGTTACCGCGAGTTTTACCAGTGCGATGCGGATGTGGTGGGCAGTAAGTCTTTACTGAACGAACTGGAGCTGGTAAACATCTATGCTACAGTTTTTCAGAAATTGAAAGTGGATGTAGAAATCCGGATCAACAACCGAAAGGTTTTGGCTGCGCTTGCCGATATCTGCGGTGGTGCTGAAAAAATGATCGACATTACTATTGCCATTGATAAATTGGATAAGATTGGTATAGAAAAAGTAAAAGAAGAGTTATCGGGCAGAGGTTTAAATGAAACACAGATTCAGACTATTGAATCTTTTTTAAATATCGGCGGCAGCAACGAAGAAAAATTACAGCAACTAAAAACCATTTTCGCCGGCAACGAAACCGGCTTAAAGGGTGTTGAAGAATTGGAGTACATCGTACAATACTGTCAACAATCAACTGTCAACAGTCAACCCGTTCTTGATCTCACCCTTGCCCGTGGCCTGAACTATTACACCGGAACTATCTTTGAAGTAAAAGCTAACGGTGTGCAAATGGGCAGCATTGGAGGCGGGGGCCGTTATGACGACCTGACCGGTCTATTTGGCGTGCCGAATATTCCGGGAGTTGGTATTTCATTTGGGGTAGATCGCATTTACGATGTGATGAGTGAGCTGGATGTTTTTCCAAAGGAAGTGGTTTCCGGAACGAAACTCCTGTTTTTTAATTTAGGTGAAGCCGAAGTGGCCAAAGCCATGGAACTGGCTCAAACACTGCGCAGTCAGGGCGTTGCCTGTGAAGTCTTTCACGAGAACAGCAAATTTGATAAGCAGTTTAAATACGCCGAAAAGAAGTCCATTCCATTTATAGCCGTATTGGGAAGTAAGGAGTTGGAGCAGGGGGTGGTGAATTTGAAAAACCTGGCAACAGGAACGCAGCAACAGGTACGTTTTGATGATTTGGTGCATTTTAGCTGGTAAAAAAGAACCTGCCAGCCCCATTGACGCGTGTCGACACGCGTCAATGCAATGCAATGGTAGACATGCGTCAATGCAATGGAAAATCATAATTCGGAAATTTTAAAGTAATTTCCTCCATCGTCCGTTTACTATTTTAATGGCGGACGGAATAGCTATAATGGCCGAAGACAAAAAGCAGAATATTGTTGATACTGTAAAGAATTACAGTAAGCGGCTTTTTGGCTTCATACGTGGAAAGGTAAATACCGATGCCGACGCAGAAGATATTTTGCAGGATGTTTGGTACCAGTTTTCTAACACCTCAGCCACCCAAACTATTGAAGAAGTAAGCGGCTGGTTATTTGCCGTGGCCCGTAATAAGATCACCGATAAATATCGTAAAAAGAAACCCGACCTGATTGAGGACTACCAGTACGAGGGCGAAGACGGTGACGTTTATTTTAAGGATATTTTGCTTGCCATTAATGATAACCCCGAGCTGGAAGATTTCAAAGAGCTTTTTTGGGAATCATTATTTGATGCACTGGAAGAACTGCCGGTGGCGCAACGGGAGGCCTTTATTTTGAATGAACTGGAAGATATGACGCTGCAGGAAATAGCCGATAGAAGTGGCGAAAGCATTAAAACAGTCATCAGCCGTAAACGCTATGCGGTACAACATTTGCGTAAACGTTTGCAGTATTTGTACAACGAGTTAAGTAATTTTTAAAAGATATTTTATGAGCATGAGAAGAAAATGTGGGCGGCCGCCGGTTATACTGATGATACTCTGTGGCGTAGCCGCTGTCTTTTTATTCAGCGCCATTGTAATGTTGCTTTGGAATGCGGTATTGCCAGATGTTTTACCCGTAAAGCCGGTGAGCTACTGGCAGGCCATGGGTATACTGGTGCTGAGCAAAATACTATTCAGCGGATTTGGTGGCAAAGGGCATAAAAAGTTTGGATCGAGAGGCGAGCTAAGAGACAAGTACCGCAATATGAGCGAGGAGGATAGGCAAAAATTTAAAGAGGCATGGAAGCGTCGTTGTGGGATGCATTCTTAATATTAAGGCGATGAAATAGTAAAATGCGAAGGGAGTTTCTCTTCGCATTTTTTGTTTGCAGTAAATGATGATACAAACTAAAGTATTTTATTATCCTGCAACGTTATTCTATAGGTAAACAATTAAAAACATAGTTATGAATAGAAGTATTTTAAAACCCATTATAGTAGGCGTCCTTATCGGCGCTGCTTTATTCTTTATACCCTTTTTTGTTTTAAGGGTAGTTACCGTAGTTCTTATTGTAGGATTGTTATTCCGCCTGTTTGGGCGCCGTGCCTGGGGGCCGGGAAGCAGGCGCCAGGAGCGCTTTACGCGTTTTGCTGATAAGGTAAGGAACATGACCGACGAAGAGTATGCCCAGTTCAAAGATCGCTTTCAATATGGTTGCGGAGGGCAGCATCACAAGACAACTGCAGCTCAATAAATTTTATTAAATTTTAAATGAAGTACCCATGAAACAAAGAAGACAACATATACTGGTAGGATTATTAGCAGCGGTGGTAACCTTTGGGAGCTTATACGCTTTTGCAGGCGAAAAATATTTTGCAAAGCACCACAACGGTAGGTTTTGTAATGAACGTCACGGTAAGCAAATGCATGCTGAAGACTGGTATAAAGATGGAGAGAGACCTGCTGTAAAAAGTGAAGCAGTGCAATAATATTAGTTGGTGTTAAATTAAACAGGCTGTACAAAAGCATTGAGCTTAGTACAGCCTGTTTTTATTCATTGATTCCATGTTTATGCGGAGAAAGTGATTGCCTCGCCGTCCTTTATCATAATTACTTTATGAGCCAGTCCAATGAACAAGCCATGTTCTACTACACCTACAATTTTGTTCAGTTGTTCATCCAATACCGCAGGATGTTCAATCAATCCAAAGTCTGCATCAATGATCAGGTTGCCCTGGTCGGTGATATAATCTTTATCGTCTTTTTTGCGGACAAGGCCGATGCCACCAATAGCAGATAGCTGGCGCATTACATAGCTGCAGGCCATGGGGATTACTTCAATGGGTACTTTGAATTTACCTAGCTGGTGCACCATTTTAGAGCTATCAGTAATGATGATCTGTTTTTTTGTGATAGATGCAACAATCTTCTCTCTTAAAAGCGCACCACCGCCACCTTTGATTAGTTCGAGGTTTTGGGTAAACTCATCAGCACCATCAATAGTAATATCTAAAGACTCAATACTGTTGATGTCAACCATTGGAATACCCAGTTCAATAGACATTTGTTTGGTTTGCTCGGAAGTAGGAACTGTTTTCAGGTTCATTCCCTGTTTGATGAGTTCTGCCACAGCATGTATGGCATAATAAGCGGTAGAGCCTGTGCCCAAACCAATAGCCATGCCGTCTTTAATTTCTTTTACAGCTTCCAGCGCTGCCATTTTCTTTTCGTTGTTTGCGGTATCCATTGTATTCTTTTGTGTAATTGCGATTGGGTATAAATATCTTAATTTTTGTTGAGCACTTCAATAATAATGGAGCAGGCTTTTCTTATTTCTGCTTCGCTGATGGTTAATGGCGGGCAAATACGCAGGCAGTTCGATGCAAACAAAAACCAGTCGGTTAAAGCGCCCGTTTCAATTACGGCATCGATAACTTTTTTATTGGTTTCAAAACTATCAAACTCCACGGCCATTAATAAACCTATATGACGCACCGCTTTTATTTGCTCGTGTTGTAGCAGCGATTTAAAAAGCTCTCCTTTTTGAGTTACACCATCAATCATGCTTTCATTGATCAGCGCCTGCATAGCTGCCAGTCCTGCAGCGCAGCAAACAGGGTGTCCCCCAAATGTAGTGATATGCCCCAGTACAGGATTTTTGGCCAGCTGCATCATTAATTCCCTGTCTGCCACAAAAGCGCCCAGGGGCATACCACCGCCTAAGGCTTTTCCCAATAACACAATATCCGGTACTACACCAAAATGTTCGAAGCCCCAGAGTTTACCTGTTCTACCAAAGCCTGCCTGTATTTCATCGAGTATTAACAGGGTTCCTGTTTCGGTACATCTTTTTCTGACTGCCTGCAGCCAGTTTGTGTCGGGTATGATAATGCCGGCCTCTGCCTGTACCGTTTCCAGTATTACGCAGGCGGTATTGGTGTCAATAGCATCAATTAATTCCTGGCTATTATATTGTAAATGCAGGATGCCCGGCAAAAGCGGGCGATAGGCATTGCGCCAATACTCGCTGCCAATAATACTTAAAGCGCCCTGGGTTGATCCGTGATAGGAATTTTCGCAGGCAATGATCTGGGTTCGGTTAGTAGCTCTTTTGGCCAGCTTCATAGCTCCTTCTACCGCTTCCGCACCGGAGTTGGTAAAATAAACAGAATTCAGGCTTTGTGGTAAATGCTGCGCCAGGTAATGGGCATATTGCACCTGGGGTGCTTCTACAAATTCCCCATATACCATAATGTGCATATAGCTATCCAGTTGCTGATGTATGGCATCAATTACCTTCGGATGCCGGTGTCCTACATTGGCTACACTAATGCCACCTATCAGGTCGATATATTCTTTCCCGTTTACGTCGCGCAAAACAGCGCCTTCTGCTTTTGTAATTTCCAATGCTAATGGCGCAGTTGATGTTTGCGCTACATGGCGTAAAAATAGTTCCCGTTGATTCATGCGGGGCGAAGTTAAGAAAGGGATGATAATGCGTTGGATTTTTAAGCGATAAAGAGTGTTTTAACCGCGAAGGCTCTAGGACGCTAAGAAGCGGACAATGTCCTTTAGCAAAAACTTCGTGCCCTTGCGTCGTAGCGGTGAAGCGGTAGCTTATAAAATGAATGGATCTATCAGAAGCATCTTTTTTCTAAATTGAAATTTACCAGCATTAATTTTCCGCATCTCGTAATAGCCCTGACTAAACCTGAACCTACTTTTGCGGCCACAAAACCAGATGAATGAAAAAATTGAGGGTATTCCGCGCTATAGCTGTTGTTATCTGCACGATTCTTTGTATGAATGTATGGGGCCAGGAGAAATTTGGGACTATTGCAGGTGTAGTAAAAACTTCCGACGATCAACCCGCCGCCAATGTAAGTGTGGTGATCAAAAATATAAAACAGGGTACGGCAACTGATAATGAAGGTGGTTTTGAGTTTGCCAGGCTGAAACCCGGTACTTACACATTGCAGGTAACTTTATTGGGCTATGACAGCAAAGAGCTGGAAGTGAGTGTGTCAGCGGGACAGGCTGCCAATCCTGTTTTTACTTTACAGATCAATAGCGCTGAGTTAGAAACCGTAATTATAACGGCAGGTAAGAATAAGTTTTTAGTGAAGAAAAGCCAGACAGTGGCTAAAATGCCGCTGAGTAATCTGGAAAACCCACAGGCTTACAGCAGTATATCAAAAGAGTTGATCAAAGAACAGATCACTACCGATTTTAGCAACCTGCTGAAAAATGCACCTGGTGTTTTTAAAGTGTCAGCGAATCGTGGTATTAATGCAGATGGCGCTACTTATTATAGTCTTCGTGGTTTTAGAACTGAAGTGTCGATGGTAGATGGGGTGCCTACGCAAACCAATGGTGAAATTGATCCGGCCAACGTAGAAAAGGTAGAAGTGCTGCGCGGTCCGTCTGCAACGTTATATGGTGGTGCTGTGGCTACCTACGGTGGTGTCATCAACCTGATCACCCGCAAACCCCAGGAGAACTTTGGTGGTGAAGTGTCCTTTATACATGGCAGCTTTAATTTAAACAGGCTGACAGCCGATGTATATGGCCCTGTCAATAAAGAAAAGAATTTACTGGGGCGGGTGAACGTAGCCTACCAGAATCAGAACAGCTGGCAGGATGCCGGTTTCAGGAAATCTTTTTTTATAGCGCCTGCGTTAGAATACCGCATAAACGAAAGGCTGAAAATTAATCTGAACGCAGAGCTTTATACCTCAGAGTTTACCACTCCGTCGGCTATCTTCCTAAACCGCACCAGGCTTTTTGTAGCCCATACTCCCGAAGAGCTGGGCTTTAATTTCAAAAGATCTTATACCAATAACGATCTTTCCATGAAAAATCCTACAGCCAATTTAAGGGCAGTATTTAATTACCAGATCTCCGGTCAATGGACTTCGCAAACGATTCTCTCCAACAATACCCGTCAGTCTGAAGGGTATTACCAATACCAGTTTATCCGGAAAGCGACTGATGACAGCCTGGAGAGAAATATCTCTTACCAGAATACCATGAACGCCAACCTGGATGTGCAACAGAATTTCGTGGGCGATTTTAAAATAGGAAAGATGCGCAACAGGTTGCTCGTAGGATTGGATTACGTAAACCAGCGTATTAAAAATGATAATTCTCCTTATATCGTTTTGGATTTTGTAAATGCATTGAATCCTACCGATCCTAACTACTCGAAACTAAACCGCGCTCTGGTAGATGCCAGGCTGGCCGCCAGCACAGCGCGTGGTGTAAGAAACAACACACGTACGAATATTTACAGCGCCTACGCATCAAACGTATTGAATATTACCGACAACCTTTTGGCTATGGTGAGCCTGAGATTGGATCGCTTTGAAGGAAACGGTACTTACGACCTGGCTACTGATACTGTGTTGGCCAACTCTAAATATGGACAAACCGCTCTTTCTCCCAAACTCGGATTGGTATACCAGGTGATCAAGGATCGCATTTCTGTGTTTGGTAATTACATGAACGGTTTCTCCAATGTAGCCCCCGTTACCCAGCCGGTGCCTGATATTTCAGGTGTGTTGAAGCCGCAGCAGGCAAATCAGTGGGAAACCGGTGTGAAGCTGGATCTATTTAGCGGCCGTTTGAATCTGACTGCCAGCTACTACGAAATTGATGTGACCAATGTGGTTCGCGATGAGCAATTGGTGCGGGACGGAGCGAACTACAATATTAAAGTTCAGGATGGAACCCAGTTCAGCAAAGGTTTTGAGCTGGAACTGATTGCCAATCCGTTTAGCGGTTTGAACCTGGTGGCAGGCTATTCGCATAATAACAGCAAGCTTACCCAATCGGCTGTAGCTGCAACGCAGAACAGGAGACCGCCAAGCGCGGGCCCTGCCGACCTGGCCAATCTTTGGATCAGCTATGGTATACCCAGTGGCCGGCTTAAAGGCTTAGGTGCAGGTTTTGGCGGTAATTATATCGGCGATTTCGAAACCGCTAATTCAGCGGTGACGGGTGTGTTCACCATACCTTCCTACACATTGTTGAATGCAACGGTTTTCTATGAAACCAAATCATTCAGGTTGGGATTGAAGCTGGATAATTTAACAGATGAACTGTATTTCGCCGGTCAGGGTGTATTGGCTCCTCAAACGCCCAGGTCGGCCATGGCCAGTATTACGTTGAAGTTTTAAACTATCGGGTATATTACATTAAAAGTACTTGAAAAAAATGCTTAACCACCAGGACGCAAATAAGCAATGTTATTAACGTTGCTGCTTTCTTGGCGTCACAGCGTCATTGCGGTTCAACTAAAAATTATTAAGACATTTCATATGTAGTGAGCTAGATGGTCAGGACGGAAATCATCAAGGTGGCCATTAATGTCTCCGTTATTGAGGTAAGCCAAGAAAGTCTTGATCTATTTGATTGTCTTCAGGTAGCTATTGGCATTCATAACCGGAATGAGCGAAGTTTTAAAATCTACCTCATTTCGGGTAATGATTAAGTCGCAGTTTTCGGCAATGGCACTAAAATATTGCATCGCATCTTCAAAGTCTTTGAAGTCGGAGTTAATGGCTCTTTCAACAACCTCTTCATTCATTACCGAAATATTGCATAGCACTGTAAATTTCCGGATTTTATCAAGGGCAATTCTTGCATTCTCGTATTTTGTCAGCAGATAATAGGTATTGGAGATGGATGTGGGCGAAGTGAAAACTTTGATTTTCTTTTTATCTGCCAGTGTTAAAACTTTTGCGGCAGGTTCATAAAAGTTTCCCCGCTCCCCTAGAAAATCTACGACAATGTTGGTGTCTAAAAAAAGGCGTCTCATTTATTGATATTTTTTTTCCAAATAGTCGGTATAGTCTGTTTTTATTTTTTTAGCATCAATATCGGCAGGAATGCTTTTGCCCGTAGCAATGCTTTTTACAAACGGCGATATTTCGAATGTATCGTCTTGCTCGCGCGTTAACAAATCAAGGTAATTCTCAATAAGCCTTGATAAGCTCAAATTTTTATTAAAAGCATATTGCTTGGCACGTTCTATAACGCTTTCATTAAGTTTTAAAGTCAACTTCGAATCCATAAAGTTTAATTTATACGTACAAATATAAATAATTTATACGTAAAATGATTTGAATGAGACCTGTGCGTAGCCGGCGGAAGTAGAGTGAGCATGTTGAGCATTTGTTATCAAGGCTTTGCAGCCTCAATCGCTATACTTTTTCACCCAACCAATAATAAGCTCTTTTCTGGTATTTTCCTGTAAATGTTAGAATGGTGCAAATAAAAAAAGGTACTACAGAGATCCATACAATACGTATAGATGAGCCATTTAACGCATAATATCCACGGTAGATAACGCATAACCGAAGTAGGCACAGCCCCAGTAGAGGAAACATTATTTTCCGGTTTTTTTTGTGCAATAAATATGGAAACGACTATGGCTATTTATCCCAGGAGCGCAGTGAGGCCAGCTACTACAAAATGATTATCATCCGCAGAAAATGAAAAGTTGAGATTGGTTACTCGCATTTTGAGAACATATATTACTTCGATTAAGAATAAGGGGGCTACTCCATGTCCCGCCCCAATGAGGATCAAGCCATGCAAAATAATTGTCCAGATCTTTAGCTTTTTGCGAGTGAGCATATAAGTGGTGAAAATACCAATATGTTAGTATATATTTTTTATTCGGGGCTACACCTCGCATCCCAAACAAGAGGTAGCAGTTGGTATTGCTGATTTTTGACGTAAGTTTGTTAACATCAGTACCGGCTATATGAACGAAACACAAACAACAACGATCCGTATTGTTACCGCTGCCTCTTTATTCGACGGACATGATGCGGCTATTAACATCATGCGCCGTATTCTCCAAAGTAAGGGCGCAGAGGTCATTCACCTGGGGCATAACAGAAGCGTGCATGAAATAGTAGAATGCGCGATTGAAGAAGATGCACATGCCATTGCTATTACCAGTTACCAGGGCGGGCATATCGAGTTTTTCAAGTACATGTTTGACATGTTGCAGGAAGCAGGTTGTGGCCATATCAAAATATTCGGTGGTGGTGGCGGCACTATTTTACCTGCAGAGATCAGCGAACTACATGATTACGGTATCGAACATATTTATTCGCCTGATGATGGGCGAAAAATGGGGTTGGAAGGGATGATCGAAGACTTATTGAGCCGGGCAGGAAAGTCAGCCTATTTTGAAGCAGCTGGTAACTGGAATGATACACCCCCTCTGAGCGAAAGCAAAGACATCCGTCGCATAGCAAGGGCTATAACGAATGCTGAACTGGGTTTGCTGGTTGAAGGCTCCCCGGTGGCGGAAGATTTTAAAGGGGTAGTGCTCGGTATTACAGGCACCGGTGGCGCAGGTAAATCCTCTGTTACAGACGAAATAGTTCGTCGCTTTTTACATCAATTTCCTGATCAAACTATTGCAGTTATATCCGTTGACCCCTCAAGGAAAAAGACGGGTGGGGCTTTATTGGGTGACCGGATTCGCATGAATGCGATATCTCATCCGCGCGCTTATATGCGATCGATGGCTACCCGTAATGATCACCTGGCCTTGAGTAAAACGGCCCGGGATGCTATCAATATTTGTAGGGCCCAAGGATTTGACCTGGTGATATTGGAAAGTGCGGGTGTGGGGCAAAGTGATGCTTCTATAGTAGATTATTGTGATCTGAGCTTATATGTGATGACGCCTGAATACGGCGCTGCGTCTCAGCTGGAGAAGATCAATATGCTGGACTATGCGGATATTATCTGCATCAATAAGTTCGATAAACCAGGCGCATTAGACGCTTTACAGGATGTGAAGAAGCAGTATCGTCGTAATCACCAGCTTTGGACGGCTAAGGAGGAGGATGTTCCGGTTATAGGTACCATTGCCGCGCAGTTTAATGATGCTGGTGTAAATGAGTTGTTCGAACGTATTATTAAAACCATCGAAACAAAAACGGGCACTACCTGGGGAACGCCGGTTATAGTTCATCCTCATACGAATGATACCAGCAGCAAGACCCGTATTATCCCGGCAAAGCAGGTGCGCTATCTTTCTGAAATAACTGAATCGATACAGGCCTACGATCAGTGGGTAGCAGCACAGTGTGACATTGCTTCACAGCTATACCAGCTTGAAGGTGCTCAACAAATGTTGACGAATGCTGCAGAGTTGATAGAAGAAATGAAACAGCAGTTGTTGCTCAATCTTGAACCGGGGAATAAAGAACTATTAGATAAGTGGCGCGGTATCACCAATGCTTATAACCAGGATTACTTTGAGTATAAAGTGCGTGATAAAGTGATCCGGCAACCATTAATTAATGTGTCGTTAAGTGGTTCGAAAATTAAGAAGATTACGTTGCCACAGTATAAGGACTGGGGCGATATTTTGAAATGGCAGTTGCAGGAAAATATACCCGGTAAATTTCCATTTACTGCAGGTGTATTTGAATTGAAGCGGCAGGGCGAAGATCCCACGCGTATGTTTGCAGGAGAGGGCGGCCCAGAACGTACCAATAAACGTTTTCATTATGTAAGCCTCGATCAGCCGGCAAAACGCCTGAGCACTGCTTTTGATAGTGTTACTTTGTATGGTGAAGATCCGGCATATCGTGCGGACATTTTTGGTAAAGTGGGTAATAGCGGCGTGAGTATTGCAACAGTGGATGATGCCAAGAAGCTGTACAGCGGGTTTGATCTGTGTGATGCAGCTACCTCGGTTTCTATGACGATTAATGGTCCTGCACCCGTTTTGCTGGCTTTCTTTTTAAACGCGGCCATAGACCAGCAATGTGAAAAGTGGTTGGAGGAGAATAGTCAATGGTTAATGGTGAATAGCCAATTGCAGGAAAAATTTAAGGGATATAGTCAGCCGGTTTATGCTGGTGAGCTGCCCAAAGGTAACAGTGGTCTTGGGTTAAAGCTGCTAGGTTTACATGGAGATGAAGTGCTGCCTGTTGATGTGTATGAGCAAATAAAGGCGCGAACATTGCAGCAGGTGCGGGGAACAGTGCAGGCCGATATTTTGAAAGAAGACCAGGCGCAGAATACCTGTATTTTTTCTACAGAATTTGCGTTGAAGCTGATGGGTGATGTACAGGAGTATTTTATTGACAATAAAGTTCGGAATTTCTACAGCGTCAGTATCAGCGGTTATCATATTGCAGAAGCAGGCGCGAACCCTGTTACCCAGCTTGCTTTTACGCTGGCGAACGGCTTTACTTATGTGGAGTATTATTTAAGCCGGGGGATGCATATAGATGATTTTGCACCCAATCTTTCTTTCTTCTTCAGCAATGGTATGGACCCCGAATATAGTGTCATTGGACGGGTAGCCCGGCGTATATGGGCTAAAACGATGAAGCAAAAGTATGGTGCTAATGACCGTTCTCAAAAACTGAAGTATCATATACAAACATCAGGAAGAAGTCTGCATGCACAGGAGATTGACTTTAACGATATCCGTACCACATTACAGGCGCTATATGCCATTTATGATAACTGCAATTCTTTACATACAAACGCCTACGACGAGGCGATCACTACGCCTACGGAAGAGAGTGTGCGCCGGGCAATGGCCATCCAGTTAATTATAAACCGGGAATTAGGCAGCGCTAAATCAGAAAACTTCCTGCAGGGCAGTTTTGCCGTAGAAGAATTAACGGACTTAGTGGAAGCGGCTGTGCTGGCTGAATTTGAGCGTATCAGCGAAAGAGGCGGTGTATTGGGAGCAATGGAAAGAATGTACCAGCGCAATAAAATACAGGAAGAAAGTATGCACTACGAAATGCAGAAAAGCAACGGGGAGCTGCCGCTGATAGGTGTTAATACTTTTTTAAATAAAAAGGGGAGTCCTACCATTCTGCCACTGGAAGTGATCAGGAGTACTACAGAGGAAAAAGAGCTTCAAATTAAAAACCTGGAAGCTTTTCGTCAAAGAAATGAGGCGAAAAGTGCGGTAGCTATACAAAGACTGAAGCGAGTTGCACTTAAAAATGGCAATCTTTTTAATGAGTTGATGGACTGTGTTAAATATTGCTCTTTGGGAGAAATTACCCATGCCTTGTATGAAGTGGGAGGGCAATACAGGAGGAATATGTAATCATTTATAACAGCTACTTTTGCCTGATGAAGATTATACCCCTGTCAGAAGGCGCATTTACAGTAGATGCCTCCAAGCAATTTATTCCCTTTAAATTAAGTGAAGACGAAATGGCTGATCGCAACCGCGGTAGCCTTTTAGTAGAAATTCAACCTTTTGTAGTAATAACACAAGATGATATCATACTGCTCGATACCGGCTTAGGGCTTACCGATGAAGACGGGCAGTTTCAGTTGTATAAAAACCTGCGCGATCAGGGAATCAATCCTGGCGATATCACCAGGGTTATTATGAGTCATTTGCATAAGGACCATGCGGGCGGGCTGATCAATCCATACACCAGGCAGCTGGCATTTGAAAACGCCACTTATCATATTCAACAACAGGAATTGGAGTACGCAATGGAAATTGGTTCCGCATCGTATAATACAGATTTACTGGAATTATTACAGAATAGCGATGGCCTGGTGCTCACAGCGGCGGAAACGGGCCATATAGCCGACGGGATCAGCTACGAGGTTACGGGTGCCCATTCTAAGTTTCATCGCGTAATATGGCTTAAAGAGGGCGAGGAGACGATATTCTTTGGCGCCGACGATGCGCCCCAGCTTTCGCAAATGAAAACACGGTTTGCTGCTAAATATGACTACGACGGAAAAAAAGCCATGCAGTTGCGGGAGAAATGGTTGGAGGAAGGAGCTGATTGGCAGTTTTTGTTTTATCACGATATTCAGACACCCTTAAAGCGCTTCACAGAATAAAAAAAGTACAGGATAAAAAAAAGGCCTGCCCTAAAAAGAGCTGGCCGTTGCTAACCTATGAAAAACACCAGTTGCAAAAATAGGAAATAGATTCAGACAAAAAAAATTTATTGAAGAAAAAAGTTTAAACATTAATTTTTTTTCTGCTCTTCAGTGCGTTGTTTTAGCTCCTCTCTTACCTTACGGCGGAACGATTGTTCACTTGAAAAAAAGGCATTTGCTTTTTGTAGACCAATAATGGCAGCCATCTCTTTTCGGGAGCTTAATTTTATATTCAGAATTTCCTGTTCCCGCTCCAGCGGGTCGGAAAATCTACTGTAAACCTTCTTTCTTTCATTGAGATATTTTTTCACCAGAGGCCGCATCTGTGCTGCATCTGAGGGTTTTAGCTCCAGTGTTTTTGACACATATTCAAAAAATACATCGTCAAGTTTCGATGGATGTTTTTGCTGGCCATAGATGCTGAAATGTAACATCAAAAATGCTGCAAAAACTAAGGCTAATCTGCTAAATCTGGTCATGGCTATCTAAAATAATTCGGTGTTATTAACGGCTGTTTCGTTCAAAAAACTCTCTAAATCCTGACTGCTCACCTGCTGGAAAAGTTGATTAATGTCAACGGAAATTTTTTTATCATTATCGCTGATGTTACCTGTGGTGGCTTCTCCCACGAAATCTGACAACTCGTTAACGCTGACATTCTGTATTATTGATGTGCCGGCAGGCTTATTTTGAACGGTAATTCGCCCCGAATCAGCGTTTTCCCAGTAATAAGTACCAACTAAAATAATAAATCCAATGATTGAGGCAGCTGCTATCGGCCGCCATTTGGAGGAAAAAAGCCTCCTGACGGGCGCGGGAGCAATTGTTTTTTTCAGGATGTCTTTTTCCAGGTTGTCAAAATATCCATCGGGTACAGTAAACGTTTGCTTTTTATCTATATCAGCAAAGGGTATCAGGCCGGCGCTTTCTTCATCTAAAACTTTTGATAAGATTTTGTTGTTGAGACCGGAAAAATAGTCGTCAGGAACCTGCAACGGATATCCTTCGGGTTCATTATTATCTTTCATTTGCAGACGCAATGCCTTTAATATGTCATTGTGTTCATTCATCTCTATAAAATAGACCCGATTAGGGTATTAAAAGTTTAATTCATTGAGCAGGTAGTCCTGTATTTTTTTGGCCGCATGGTGATAGCTGGCTTTTAATGCGCCCACTGTTACACCCAGTACTTCACTTATTTCCTGGTAAGGCATTTCGTCAAAGTACCGAAGACTAAAAACAAGCTTTTGCTGTTCGGGCAGGGTTTGGATAGCCAGTTGTAGCTTCCATTCCGCCTTCGACGCATCAAAATAGGAGTCGGCCTTCACTTTTTCCTCCAGTAAACGATGCGTTTCCTCATCCGTTTCTACCTGCTTCTGCTTTTTGATGCGGTTTAATTGGGTAATGCTCTCGTTAGAGGCAATCCGGTATAGCCAGCTGTATAGTTTACTTTCTTCGCGGAACTGGTCGAGCCCTTTCCACATTTTGATGAATACATTTTGCAATACGTCGTCGGCATCCTCATGTATTAACACCATCCGGCGTATATGCCAGTAAAGCTTCTCCTTATACTTGTCTATAATCTGGGAAAACGCTTTTTGTTTCGTAACCGGGTCACGAAACAGTAACAAAAGTTCTTCATCAGAAAGAAAGGAGCGCTCCATCAAAGAAATGATAAGACTTTCAAGATAGGAAAAGGTTTAAACTAAAAAAAGAAACCCGCGGCAATGCGCGGGTTTACTGTAATCATTTAGTGAGATCAAGCACTTTTTCTTGCCATTACCTTTTCGGCAGCAGCAACGATGTCCGAAACATCCATGCCGTATTTTTTCAATAATTCTTTAGGAGTACCGCTTTCGCCAAAAGTATCTTTTGTACCTACATATTCAATAGGAACAGGGAAGTTTTTAGCAGCACATTGTGCAATGGCATCACCTAAGCCACCAATAATATTATGCTCCTCCGCGGTAACCGCACATTTCGTCTTTTTCAGGGAATTGATCACAGCTTCTTCATCTAAAGGCTTGATCGTGTGTATATTAATTACTTCTACGCTAATGCCTTTTTCTTCTAATTCGACTCCTGCCTGTATGGCATTCCATACCAGGTGACCGCAGGCGAAAATAGTTACATCAGTACCCTCGGAGAAATATTGTGCTTTACCGATCTGGAAATCCTCTTCTTTGGTAAAAATAGGCCAGCTTGGGCGACCAAAACGCAGGTAAACCGGTCCTTCATACTCAGCAATAGCCTGTGTAGCCGCTTTAGTTTGTGTATAGTCGCAAGGCACTACTACCGTCATACCCGGTAACATCTTCATTAAACCAATATCTTCCAGTATCTGGTGGGTAGCTCCATCTTCTCCCAAAGTAACGCCGGCATGTGAAGCGCAGATCTTTACATTTTTGCCGCTATAGGCAACCGACTGGCGGATCTGATCATAAACACGGCCTGTACTGAAGTTGGCGAAAGTAGTAGTAAACGGAATTTTTCCTCCGATGGATAATCCTGAAGCAACCCCGATCATATTGGCTTCGCCAATGCCGCACTGCACAAATCTTTCGGGAAACTCTTTAACGAATTGGTTCAGTTTCATCGAGCCTAATAAATCGGCGGTGAGGGCTACAATATTTTCGTTTTTACGCGCTGCTTCTACTATACCATCGCCGAAGCCACTACGCGTATCTTTACTTCCTGTTGATTGAATGTCTTTTAAAGCCATTTCTTTTGGTTTTAACTTTAGTTATCCGGCAAACGTACTGAAAAAAAACCATTCCTTTAGGTTAACAACAGATAAAGCTGGAAAGCGTGTGAATGGGCTTTTATGGGGTAGGTATTTGGCTCAACTTTTAATGTGGAAATAATGCCGTTAAACTTCCCATTAAAAATTCTGTTAATAATGTGGAAATGCCGAAAAATAAAGCGTTTTGTTCTTTTGCTTTGTTACTTTCGGGAAATTACTTCACCTTTGCCAACACAATTTTGAATATATAGCAGAATGGGACTTTTCAACTGGTTTACTCAGGAAATAGCAATGGATTTGGGTACCGCAAATACCCTCATTATACATAACGATGAAGTGGCTGTAAATGAGCCAAGTATTGTAGCACTCAACCGCAATAATCCTAAGGAGGTGTTGGCGGTTGGCAAACGTGCATTGATGATGCACGAAAAAACGCATGAAAGCATCAGAACCGTCAGGCCATTAAAAGATGGTGTAATTGCAGATTTTAATGCGGCCGAGTTAATGATACGTGAGCTGATAAAGCTGGTGTACCCCAAAAAACCTTTGTTTCCTCCCAGCTGGAGAATGATGATCTGTATTCCTTCTTCGATTACTGAAGTAGAAAAGCGTGCGGTTAGAGACAGTGCAGAGCAGGCTGGCGCTAAAGAGGTATACCTTATTCATGAGCCTATGGCTGCAGCTTTGGGTATTGGTATTGATGTAGAGGAACCGGTAGGTAACATGATCATCGATATTGGTGGTGGAACTACAGGTATCACGGTTATAGCACTGGCAGGTATTGTTTGCGACCAAAGTATACGTATTGCAGGAGATGAGTTTACGGCCGACATCATGGAGGCCTTAAGAAGGTACCACAGCCTTTTGATAGGTGAACGTACTGCCGAGCAGATCAAAATACAGATTGGTGCCGCTATGAAGGACCTGGATAACCCGCCCGACGATATTCCTGTAAACGGTCGTGATTTGGTAACCGGTATCCCTAAACAAATCATGGTAAGCTACCAGGAAGTAGCCGAAGCTTTGGACAAAAGTATTTTTAAAATTGAAGAAGCCATCTTAAAGGCGCTGGAACAAACACCTCCCGAGCTGGCTAGTGATATTTATCGCCGTGGTTTATACCTTACAGGCGGTGGCGCTTTATTAAGAGGTTTGGATAAAAGACTAAGTCAGAAAATTAAGCTGCCTGTGCATATAGCTGACGATCCGCTTAAAAGTGTGGTGAGAGGTACGGGTATTGCGCTGCAAAACTATGACAGGTACCCATTTGTAATGAGGTAATTTTGAGTTGATAGCTTTACAAGTTAAAGTGTTTACAGGTTAAACAAGTAGTGGCAGATTTATATGCGAAAACACCTATTATTTATCCTCCTTATCAACTTATCAGCCTGTTAACTTATCAACATCCAAAGGAGCCATGCGTAATATCTTTTTATTCATCCGGCGTTACTCAGTTTTTGTTCTGTTCCTGGTTTTACAGATCATTGCGCTGTACTTTCTTTTTACGTATAATAAATCGCACCGCGCTAAAGGCCTTGGCTTTGCCGGTGGCGTTACATCCTATTTTAATGGTAAGTACAATGCCCTGGAAGACTTTTTTACCATGCAGGAAGAAAACAGGCGGGTACACCGGTTGAACGATTCCCTGATGAATTTACTCAACACAAACTTTGTTGTTGCTGATTCAGGAACAACCGTGATGCATGATTCAACTTACCGGGATACATCAGGAAGTGCTCGTCATTACGTATGGAGAAGCGCCCAGGTATTGTATAGCACCTCGGGAAGTGATAAGAATTACCTGCAGATTAACCGGGGAAGCAGCACGGGTGTGGGTGATGATATGGGTGTTTTTAGCTCTGATGGCGGGTTGGTTGGAAAAGTGATCAATACAGGCAAGAACTTTAGCGAGGTAATGAGTTTGCTGAATGTGGTGAATAAGTTTAGTGTACAGCTGAAGAGAACCGGTAGTGCCGGTATGTTAAGTTGGGACGGAAAGTCGCCACAGGAGTTGACGTTGAGCAATATTCCTAAGACAGATTCGGTAAGAAGGGGGGACACTATTCTAACCGGTACTTATTCCAGGAGTTACCCGCCGGGGCGCATGGTAGGTGTTGTATCGAAAGTATTAGTTGATAAATCAAGTAATTTCTTTATACTGAAAGTAAAGCCAGCAGCTAATCTTACAAATCTGCAACAGGTTTTCGTAGTACAAAACCTTAATTATAATGAATTAGAGCAGCTGGATAAAGCAACACACGATATGGTTGAAAGAAAAGGAGGTAATAAATGAGTGATCTCGTAAGAAATACCATTCGCTTTATACTCTTTGTTTTTCTACAGGTGTACGTATTGAATATAATGCCACATCTGCACCAGCTGATCACCCCATACATCTATTTCCTTTTTATTCTATGGCTGCCTTTTTATATGAAAAAAGGTTGGGTGCTGGTACTGGGGTTTTTGCTGGGAATTAGTGTGGATTATTACACGATGACACCTGGTTTACACGCGGCTGCCAGTGTGCTGATCGCTTTTTTACGCCCTTTTATCATCAATCTTTTTGCACCTAAAGATGCAACAGAATTCAGTTATAAGGAGCCATCGCCCAAAGCAATGGGCTGGAACGCTTACTTATTATATGCGTTAATCCTTGCTTTTTGTCATAATTTTTACCTGCTGTTCCTGGAGTGGCTTTCATTTGGTTCCCTCATTCATTTTCTAATGAAAGTAGTGATTACCACGGCTATCAGTATGCTGATGATCATTATTGCTGAATTAATCTTCCCGCGTAAGCTGAAGTTCAGATCAAATACAGCATAGCGGCTCACACAATTTGTTGTTTAATGTGCTGGCTGTAGTTTGTTCCAAAACAACTTCAGAAAATTATACGAACTAAAGTTCAAGGCGTCGTTATCATAAGAAACGGCAGTTTAATGCAGTATTATAGCGCTTTCCAGGTATTATAAATTTTTTAGGTAGAAATATATAATGCAACGCTGTTGTGTATGTACTTTTGCTGATATTATTGTTATCCTGCAAAAGTTTTCCTTTTTACATGTCCGTATTCAATCAATCGAGGAGTTATATTATTCGCGCCATTTTCCTGGCAGTTTTCCTGGTTATACTAGCTCAATTAGTTAATCTGCAGATTTTTGGCCGAAAGTACCACCAGCTAGCTAGGGATAATGCTGTTTTCCAGAAAATAGTGTACCCGGAGCGGGGCATTATTTTCGACCGAAAAGGCAAGCCTATACTGAATAATACGATCATGTTCGATCTGATGGTAACACCTGCCGAAGTAAAGAATATTGATACTACGGCTTTTTGCAGCCTGATGAATATTGACACGGCTGAGTTCCGCCAGAAAATTGTAGAGGCGGTAGTTAAGAATACGAGGGTGCGACCATCTATATTTATGTCGCTGCTAACACCTGAAATGCAGGCCCGCTTTGAAGAGAACGGCTGGCGGTTTTCGGGCTTTAACCTGGTAGCCCGTCCCGTAAGATCTTATCCGTTTAATGTGGGGGCACATATTTTAGGATACATTAGTGAAGCCGATCAGCGCGATATTGAGCGTTCGGGCGGATTTTACCGAATGGGCGATTACAGGGGGAAGAGCGGTTTGGAGTATGCCTATGAAAAAGTGTTGATGGGACAGCGGGGTATTGAGTACATGATAAAAGATAATAAGAACCGGCTGGTAGGGCATTACGAAAATGGGGCATTCGATACAACGGCTGTTGCAGGCCGGGGGCTTAAAACACATATTGATGTTGAGTTACAGCAACTCGCAGAAAAGCTGATCAGCAATAAAGTGGGTGCGGCTGTTGCAATCGATCCTAAGACGGGCGGCATCTTGGCAATGGCGTCAGGTCCCACTTTTGATCCAAACGATCTAACCGGACCTGAGTTTAAGAAGAATTATCAGAAAATGAACCTGGATGTTGCTTCGCCTTTGCTAAACCGGGGTATACAGGGTCGTTATCCTCCCGGCTCAACTTTTAAACCTTTGGGCGGATTGGTTGCATTGGATGAAGGTGTAATAACACCGGCATTTGGTTATCCCTGCGGGGGGCGATATTATGCCTGTGGCTCGGGCAAACCTGGCTGTACGCACGCCGGCGGTGGTCACGCAGCTAATTTAAGACTTGCTATCGCCAACTCCTGCAACTCTTACTTTGCAGATGTATATCGAAAAGTAGTAGATAACCGAAAATATGGGGATCCCAAAAAAGGGTATGAGGTTTGGGAAGATTATATGAATTTATTCGGTATGGGAGTAAGATTGGGAGTTGATCTGCCCAGTGAAAACAAAGGAAATATCCCGACAGTCGCTGATTATGATAAAGAGTACAGAGGCTCTTGGAACTCCTGTACCAACCTGACGCTGGGTATTGGGCAGGATAAAATGTTGGCTACGCCCTTACAGCTAGCCAATGCTATGTGTATTATTGCTAACCGGGGATATTATTATACGCCGCATTTTGTTGACAGCTTGGAGAATGAAACACTTGCCGATTCGGTTTTTATGAATAAGTACCGTACCAGGCATGATGCACTTACTCATATTTCTGATACAGCTTTCAGTGCCACAATAAACGGTATGCAGGATGTGGTTACTCATGGCACTGCCCGTAACGTGAGGATACAGGGAATAAATGTTTGTGCCAAAACCGGTACAGCACAAAATTCGAGAATTATTGGTGGCAAGAAATGGGATCTGCCACATAATGCGATGTTCGTTTGCTTTGCTCCAAAAGAAGATCCGAAAATATGTGTTGCTGTAGTGGTCGAAAGTGGTGGGTACGGAGGATCATCAGCAGGTCCTATTGCACGTTTGTTAATGGAGAAGTACTTATTTGACACATTAAATGATAAAAGCCTGGCCGATGTTGAAAGGACGTCAAAGGTAAATCTAATGCCTCCCTATTTGCCGCGGTTACAATATTTAACAGATTCCGCCAGGGCCTACCAGTGGTTGAAGGACTATAAAGATAGCAGCATGATTCTAAAGTTCCGTGGAAGAGGCAGGGCTGCTGCTGACAGCGTGGCTAAGCGTAAAAAATTGGAAGAAGAAAAGAAAAAAGAAGAGCAAAAGAAAAGAGAGAGTCAGAGAGCGGCAACAGCAGTGGCGGTGTTAACCGAACAGAAGAAAAATTCCAAACAGTCTAAAGCTACACATACAGCATAGCATGAGCCAGAATAAATCAGAAATATCAAAGGGAGTAGATTATGTACTGATCATTATTTATCTTATTTTACTCGCTATAGGCTTGCTGGCCATTTTTGCCGTTACCTATAAAGATGGTGATCCTGTATTACAAAGCTTTTTAAGCTATAAAACGGATTATAGCAAACAGTTCTATTATGCCTGCGTGGCTATGGCGCTAGGTTTATTTATTTTGCTAACCGATAGCAAGTTTTTCCCTGCTACGGCTAATCTTTGGTACGCCGGCGGCATATTACTACTGCTGCTTGTATTTCCCTTTCACTCTGCGGTAAAAGGTACCGAGTCTATCATTCGTATCGGAGGCTTCCAGTTTCAGCCGGCTGAGTTTTGTAAGATAACTGTGGCATTGGCTTTGGCCAAATACCTTTCACTTCCCGAAATGGATTTTAGCAGGCCCAAGTCCCAACTCATTGCCGCAGCCCTTACGCTGGCTCCAGCGGCATTGACGATTTTGCAGAAGGAAACGGGTTTAGCGCTGGTATTTTTTGCTTTCTTCCTTGTAATGTTCAGGGAGGGACTTCCTCCCATATACATTGTAATTGGCTTTGCGGCCGCTGCATTGGTGGTGGCTACCTTGCTGCTCGACAAAAACCTGCTGGCAATTATACTGGCTGTAATAACAGGCATTGTAATTTTATTGAACCAGCGGCAGATCAAAAGAGATAAAAATGTTTTGATTAAAATTGTGTTGATTGGACTGCTCTGCATCGGGGTGCAACGATTTGGAGTACCGTTTTTGTTTACACATGTGTTTGAAAAACACCAGGTAGAACGAATTTTTAGTACCATTGGCAGGGATATTCCGGAAGAGTATATCAAGGGGGAAATGAAAGTGGATGCTAAAACCGGGAAGCAGACAAATACAGCCGACTATAATGTAAAACAATCTAAAATAGCCATTGGTAGTGGTGGATTAGTAGGCAAAGGACTTTTAAGTGGAACTCAAACCCGGTATGGCTTTGTACCCGAGCAACGTACCGATTTTATTTTTGATACGATTGGTGAGGGCTTTGGTTTTGCCGGAAGTGTGGTGCTGCTGGGTCTTTATTTGTTGCTTTTATTTAGAATAGTAACTATCGCAGAGCGGCAGCGAAGTGTTTTCAGCCGTTGTTATGCCTATGGGGTTGCTTCGGTTTTCTTTTTTCATATTGCCATTAATCTCGGTATGACTATCGGTCTGGCACCGGTTATCGGTATTCCGCTTCCATTGATCAGCTATGGTGGTACCTCTCTGCTCACTTTTTCAGTGCTGCTTTTTATTCTCATCAGGCTTGATGCCGACCGCCAAATGGTACTCCGGTAATTTTTTTTTATTTTTTGTAACTTTTCGCTGCATTGGATCGTAGCATCCTTATCTGCCATGCTTTTGCCGACGGGAGAGGTTGTTTTCATTTTTTGGGCCATCAAAATTTATATTCATCCATTAACCGATCACAACTTATCTGAAACCAATAAAATTTGCATATGAAGAAACTTTTGTTTACCACCATGTTAACCGGACCGCTGTTTTTTATTACAGTGTTTTCGCAAAAAAATGCTGAGAATGGAAAAAATGAACAGGTTAATCATTTATTCAGCCAGGCCAATCGGTTGAATTTTTATGATAATCAGGATTCAATAACCCAATCGTACCGCTTGCTTGGAGAAGTGCTTGTCTTAAATCGAAGTCATACAGGAGCTTATGAGTCCAAAATATGCATTGATTATAAAAGAGGTAGATACGAAGATGCGCTTAAAACGGCTATAGCTTACACAAGCGCATTGCCGGAATGGGGAAATTCGTGGGCTTATCTGGGCATAGTTCAGAGAAAATTAAATGATAGCGCCTCAGCGAATCATAACTTTTTTAAAGCATTGGAAAAGTATAGAAGTGAAGCCAGGGAATGGAAAAGGGATAAGCAGGCATTGGAAATAGTACGGGCAAAAGAATCAATCATTAAGAGTTTTTTAGGTGAGTATACACCGGTATTTTCCAATACCAAAAGGAATGGAGTGTTAAAAACTGAAACTGCAAGTGTCTTTATAAAAGAATTAGAGGATATGGACGACTTTCTAAAGAAGTTTATGAGCTATAATGGTATACAGTTTTTATAAAGGGTTGCATGGCCTTGTTTACAGCTGCCTTCATTATCATTAATAAAAATATTAGGTTAGGGCTGCATCCCGTCTAACACAAAAAAAATTGTAATAGCTGTAACTTTTTTTTTTCCTGCCCGTATAACCTATAGAAACGCTTTTGCAAAACAACGCAGGGCAGGTATTCATAAATTAAAACGGGGTTATAACATGAAAAAGTCGGCAGGCATATTTTTAACGCTTCTTATAATCATTTCTTCGGTGTTGACAGCCTTTGCAGATCCGTTACCCAGGAAGTATACCAGCTTTTCGGGAAAGGGCAGCGGCTTTTCTTTGATACCAGGAAGTAAAATACAGCATGAGGGAATTTATAAATCTGAATACCAATACGCTAAAGATATATTGGTTAGAGTGTCGGTAAAAAGACAGCGAATAGCAGGAGATACTACAAAGGGGCTGCTTGCAATGATTGCCCCCAATCCAAAGTACAATGATCAGCAGGCTGTTCAATGGACGAATTTGGACTATAATCATTTTCAAATAAGAGGCGTAAGTTGTAATCAACCCGGCGAATCAGAAAAAAAAGAATCTTTTTTCCTTCTTGGCAACGAAGGTGTGGTCGTGATGTTCGATTTTTTTGAATTAAAAGAGGCAAAGCCTGGAACAGATGAATTTGGGTCGCGGCGTAATATGTTTCTCGCCCAGTATACTAATCATATTAAACAATAATATATTTAAGGTTGGATTTATCAGATAGAATAAAATTTACAACAAAGGCCCTAGCTGTTTTATGACTGAAAAAGACTACAATGAGTGTGTAACGAATTATTCGGATGCTTTGTATCGTTTCATGTTGAAAACTATGCGACATACCGCGGACGCAGAGGATATGGTGCAAAATGCATACGAAGTATTGTGGCAAAACCGGCAGGATATTAACATGGATACTGCAAAAGCTTACCTGTTTAGAGTGGCTTATAATAAAATGGTAGACCACTATCGCAAGAACAGTCGGATGGATTTACATGAGTCGTTTGAAAACCTGGACAAAGGAGTTGAAGAGAAGCGAAATAATTTGAAAGCAGTTCTGGAACAGGCTTTATCCCGGTTGTCAGAACAAAACCGGTCTTTGGTTCTGTTAAAAGATTATGAGGGATATAGCTACGAAGAAATAGGCGAAATTACGGGGCTGAATGCATCGCAGGTAAAAGTATACCTGCATCGTTCCAGGTTGCAATTAAAGTCATACCTGGTGAATGTAAATAATCTGGTTTAACAACAAAGAAATTAGCAATGCAAATCAACCAACATAATTACGAGGAGCTTTTTTTAATGTATATAGACAATGAATTGTCTGTGCAGGAAAAAGAAATGGTGGAGGCTTTTGTCATAGAGCACCCTGAATTGGCTGGTGAACTGGAATTATTGAAACAAACGGTTTTGAATATCGAAGAGCCGATTGGGTTCAGTGGTAAAGAAAAATTGATCAGGCAATCGGAACTGTCTGAAGAAAATTTACTCACGTACCTGGATGGTGAAGCTGGAAATGAACTGGCTGGTACAATAGAACAGGCCGCGAAAAAAAATGATGCTTTAAGGCTTGAGCTCGAAACGCTGGGTAAGCTATATTTAAAAGCAGACTTATCTGTTCAATACCCGGGTAAAGAAAAGTTGTATAAAAGGGGCGCTGTTAGAAGTATGGACTGGCGGAAACTGGCCATTGCTGCATCCCTGTTATTATGTGTAAGTACCTGGTTGGTTTTGAATCAGTCCGAACAGGAAGAGCAAAATGGTGCGCCTGTAGCCTTGAATGACACACCTGTTACCCAACCTGCTAAACCTGCTCCTCCTGTTGTGGACTCCACCGTAGGTGTAAATACTCCCGTAGTTTCGGAAGCTTCATCGTCTGAAGAATATCCCAAAAACATAGAACGTCAGCGTAAAGAGCCTGTTAAGGCCGCGAATACTACACAATCGATTCGATCCTCGGCGGTAGAGGGAACTAAAGAAAGGCAGGAAGTTGTGAATACAGCTCCGCCTGTATTAGAAAATGGAAACGGGAACAGAGTTAAAACCCCTATTTCAACGGACCCAGCTAAAGTATCTGAAGAAACGATAACAAAATCAACCTCAATCGAGCCCTCTGTTCCCGTGGCTTCTGCTAAGGAGCCGGTGAAAGAAAAAAAATCACTCTTTAAAAAGATAGGAAAACAGATTAGCGACCGTGCCCTGGATATTTTATCCGATGGTGGTGATAATATCAATGTGGCAGGTTTTGCCATTCGTGTAGAAAAATAATACTTAAAACCGACATGTAATTTTTCTTTTCCAAATTACACAAACAGAAAAGAAAAATTATATCAAAGGTTACTCTTGGCCAAAAACGATAAAAATATACAAGAAAAATAAGATATATGTTACACAAAATTTTACCAACGACTCTGTGTGTGGTGATGTCGGCTGCGGTCTACGCGCAAAAAGACACTTCTTCTGTAACGGTGCAGGTAATCACCGATAAGGACAATAAAAAAGTAATTGTAGATAAGGATGGCGAAGTGTGGCAAAAAACTACGCGCCGTAAAAATATTACCACCAGCTGGTTTGGAGGGCTTGACCTGGGTTTCTCCAATTTTGTAGACAATACCAACTATGCTTCAGCCGGCGCGCAGGCATTTGCACCTAATTCAGATGCATCCTGGTTCGACCTGAGAAACGGAAAATCAGTGAATGTAAACATATGGCTGGTGAGCCAGAAAGTAAACCTGATCAATCATAATGTGAATTTGAAATACGCATTAGGGTTAGAATTGAATAATTACAGGTTTAAAAATCCTGTTCGGTTTAATGCCAACCTGCCTTATGTAGAGTGGGATCGTACAGAGGGGCGGGCATATTCTAAAAATAAACTGGCAGCAGACTATGTGACCTTTCCAGTGATGCTGAATTTTGATTTTGGCAAACATACAGGCGGTTACTCCGTTACGAAAAAACATAAAAAAGGGTTTGAGATATCTGCTAAAAAAACCAAGGAATGGGGCTTTAGTGCGGGCATCAGCGCGGGATACTTATACAGTGCACGTAATAAAACCATCACTTCTGATGAAGGCAAACAAAAGCTGAAAGACAACCTAAACTTAAACCCCTGGAAATTATCTTATGTAGCTGAAGTAAACTTAGGGGTGATTAGTTTATATGGGTCTTATGCCATGAAAGGCATGTTTAAAAACGGGTTGGATATGACTCCTTACAACGTGGGAATCAGGTTTTAATAATAAATTCAATAATCGACCAGGTAGTCCGAATTTTAACTTTTCGGTTATCGGTAAAATGTATCTTTACGGAATTATGAGATTATTGCTTTCCGTACTTTGTTTATCATTAGCTATCTCAGGTATGGCGCAGGACCGACCGAAACCAGATACGCTTGAAATAGGCGGTGTTACCATCATCAGAGATAACGACCCCGGAGCATTTGCTGCATCACCTAAAAAGGGCTTTTTAAAGAGGTTAAGCAGTCGTACCAATCCTAAAAAAGTGCGAACACAATGGGGCATTGTTGATATTGGATTCTCCAACTTCGTAGATAACACCGACTATTCGAGTACTGAAGCCCAGGAATATGCTACACCTGCTGTTAATGGTGATTGGATGAGCCTGCGACCCTTTAAATCGCGTAATGTTAATATTTGGGTGGTGACCCAGCAGGTGAGTATCATTAATAATTATGTGAATTTTAATTATGGAATAGGGCTGGAGCTAAATAACTATCATTACAAGCAACCGATAAGATACCAATTACAAAAAGCGACTGTAGAAAACGCCCCGGCACTTAGCTACGACGGTACTTTTGGAAGAACCTATAAAAAGAATAAACTGGCGGCAGATTATTTAACGGTACCACTTATGCTCAACTTTAATTTAACGCCGCATAACTTATATGCTGTTGAATTGAGCGCCGGGATGAGCGTGGGGTATCTGTATTCTGCAAGAAATAAATATATCAACTCTGACGAAGGAAAAGCTAAATCACGTGGTGATTTTGACATACGTCCCTGGAAGCTATCGTATATCGCTGAAGTAAACCTGGGTATTATCAGGTTGTACGGCTCTTATGCATTCAAAAGCATGTATCTGCGGGGCCTGGATATTACACCCTATAACTTTGGTGTACGTATCAAACCAATGGAGGTGTTGGGAAAGGTGCAAACCAATTAATGTTTAGGTTATAGCTCATGAAAAGTCAGGCGATCAGCTTTACAGCAGTCCTTCAGAAATTTGGGGAGAACGGCGATAAAACCGGATGGACCTATATTGAGATACCGGCGGAGTTGGCAGCGCAACTGAAAGGCGACAGCAAAAAGGCATTTCGGGTTAAAGGCGCACTGGATCAACATATCATTTCGGGCGTAACGCTTTTACCTGCCGGCGCAGGTAATTATATTATGGCTATTAATGCTGTCATGCGTAAGGGGATAGCCAAAAGACAAGGGGCGATGATTGCTGTTCAGTTAGAGGTAGACGATCAACAATACCAGCTTAACGTGGACTTTGTGGCCTGCCTGGAAGATGATCCGCCAGCCCGGGCTTTTTTTGAAACATTGGCTCCTTCGCATCAAAATTATTTCAGCAAATGGATTGATGATGCCAAAACCGATACCACCAAAACGAAACGCATAGCACAGGCACTTTTCGGATTAAATAATAAAATGGATTACGGGCAAATGATCCGCTATCACAGGGGGAAAAGCTAAATATCAATTCTTAAACCTCAAATCAAAAAACGCCCTTATTTTTGCAGCCTTATGGCAACAGAGACAAATAAACAAGCCTTGCCGGCAGGAAGGTTTCAGGCGATTATATCGCACTGTAAAGAGTACGGCTTTATTTTCCCAAGCAGCGAAATATACGACGGCTTACAGGCGGTTTACGACTACGGTCAGTGGGGCGCCGAGCTAAAGAAAAATATTAAGGATTATTGGTGGAAATGGATGACCCAGTTACAGGATAATATCGTGGGCATTGATGCAGCTATTTTTATGCATCCCACTACATGGAAGGCCAGCGGTCACGTGGATGGGTTTAACGATCCGATGATCGACAACAAAGACAGTAAGAAGCGCTATCGTGTAGATCATTTAATTGAATCTCACACTGAGCAGTTAAAGGTGGAAGGAAAAGAAGCCGAAGCTGCTGCCATTATCAGCGAAATGGAAAAGGCGGATGCTGCCGGAGATCTTACAGGACTGAAAAAGATTATTGACGACAATAAAATTAAATGCCCCGTTAGCGGTACTGCTAACTGGACGGATATACGCCAGTTCAACCTAATGTTCTCTACAGAATTTGGTTCCACTGTATCTTCTGAAGATGAAAACAACAAAGTGTACCTGCGTCCTGAAACGGCACAGGGGATTTTTGTAAACTTTCTTAATGTGCAGAAAACCGGTCGGATGAAGATCCCGTTTGGTATTGCCCAAATTGGTAAAGCCTTCCGTAACGAGATCGTAGCCCGCCAGTTTATTTTCCGTATGCGTGAGTTCGAGCAAATGGAAATGCAATTTTTCATCAGGCCTGGTACGCAGAAGGAGTGGTATGAATACTGGAAGCAGGCCCGTTTAAAATGGCACCTCGAATTGGGTGTACCTGACACAGAATACCGTTTTCACGATCATGTAAAGCTGGCGCATTACGCCGATGCGGCTTGTGATATAGAATTTAATTTCCCAATTGGGTTTAAAGAACTGGAAGGTATTCACAGCCGTACCGATTATGATCTATCAAGGCATCAGGAGTTTAGCCGCAAGAAAATGCAGTACTTCGATAATGATGTGAACCCTGAAACCGGAAAGCCTTACGGTAATTATATTCCTTATGTAATTGAAACTTCCATCGGACTGGATCGTATGTTCCTCTCAATGGTTTGTGCAGCTTACACTGAAGAGGATCTGAGCACACCCGAAAAGCAGGACAGTCGCGTAGTATTGAAGTTCCCTGCTAAACTGGCTCCGATCAAGCTGGCGGTATTCCCGTTGTTGAAAAAAGATGGTTTACCTGAGATTGCGCAGGAGATAATGGCTCAGTACCGCGGTGAGTTTAAATGTTTCTACGAGGAGAAAGATGCTATTGGTAAGCGTTACAGGAGAATGGATGCTTTAGGTGTTCCGTTTTGCATAACAATCGACCACCAGACCAAAGAAGATGGTACGGTTACGATACGTCATCGCGACAGCATGGAACAGGAAAGAATATCCATAGAAAAAATCGGGCACATTGTTTCCCAGGCTATCAGCTAAAAATATACAAAAACACATCTTACAGGGTGTGTTTTTTGTTTCTACACCTTTTAAATTTCGAACGATGAAAAAACTCTTTCTCACATTTATTGTTTGTATTATTTCTATGACATTAATAAAAGCACAGGATATTGCAGGGGCCTGGAAAGGAACCCTGGAAGTACAGGGCTCTAAAATTCCACTCGTATTTCATATTAAAAAAGATAGCGACAAATGGGTCACTACAATGGATAGCCCGGCCCAGGGCGCTTCAGGTATACCAGTTGACAGCACTGCTTTTGCAGACAATAAACTGTCTTTAAGCGTAAAAGCTGCGGGTATCAGCTATAGCGGAACATTAGCTGATAAAACAATCACCGGAGAGTTTAAACAGGCAGGTATGAACCTGCCGCTGGTTCTTACCAAAACAGTAGTAACCAAGCCTGGTGATACTACTTTGCCTTCCGGTGATGCCGAAATTCAAAAAATCATTGCACAGGATAAAGGCGATTATAAATATAAGGTAGAGGATTATTTTGCCCGCCCCAAGTCCTCACAGTTCCAGCTATCCCCCGGGGGTAAATACCTTTCCTATATGGAGAAGGAAGAGAACGGCAAACGGCATGTATATGTGAAAGATATTGCCAGTGGTAAAGTTGCCAGGGCTATCGAGGAGAAGGACGAGTTGATCAAAGGATATGGCTGGATCAATGATGAACGCCTGGTATATGTAATGGATAATGGCGGCAATGAGAACTTCCATATCTATGCAGCTAACGTTGATGGAAGCAATGTACTGGATCTTACTCCTTTTGATGGAGTGCAGGCCAGCATCGAACGTATCCTGAAAGATCAGAAGAACTATATGATCATTACCATGAACAAAGACAATAAGCAGGTTTTTGAACCCTACAAGGTAAATGTGGTAACTGGTGCGCTTGAAAAATTGTATGAAAATAAAGATGTAGCTAATCCCATTGTTGGTTATGACTTTGATAAAGACGGCAACCTGAGGGGATTTGGCAGAATGTTCCAGGGGATTAAATCGCAATATTTTTATAAACCTGCAGGTGCAAAAGACTACGAATTATATTTCACTAATAACTGGGACGATAACTTCAATATACAATCATTTAGCTACAATCCTGCTAATCCTGATGAGGCTTATGTGGTAACGAACCTCGATTCTGATAAAGCCCGTATTATCCTATATGACTTCAAAAAGAAGGAGAAGGTCAAAGAGGTTTTTGCTAATAAAGATTTTGATGTATCAGGTATCGGCCTTTCCCGAAAAAGGAATTACGAGGTAGATTACTTCAATTACGAAGGAGAAAAGGACGAGATCATACCTGTTAGTACAACTTTCAAAAAGATCTATGATAACCTCAACAAAGAGTTTAAAGGCTATCAGTTTGGTTTAACGGGTAAAACAGATGATGAGAGCAAATACCTGGTGTATGTAACCAGCGACAGGTTAGTGGGTAAGTATTATATTTATGATGCAGCCAGCGGTAAAACAACTTTTCTGTACGATCTGATGCCACAACTGAAGGAAACCGACATGGCAATCATGAAGCCTGTTTCCTTTAAAAGCCGCGATGGTAAAACCGTTCATGGTTATATTACTTTGCCCAAAGCAGCTTTGGAAGGAAGGAAAGTGCCATTAGTGGTAAATCCTCATGGTGGCCCTCAAGGCATAAGAGATAGCTGGGGCTTTAATCCCGAAACGCAGCTCTTTGCCAGCCGGGGATATGCCACACTGCAGGTAAACTTCCGGATCAGCGGTGGCTATGGTAAAGAATTTTTAAGAGCCGGGTTCAAACAAATTGGCCGTAAGCTAATGGATGACGTGGAAGACGGAGTTCAATATGCAATAGCGCAAGGTTGGGCCGATAAAAGCAAAACCGCCATCTATGGGGGGAGTCACGGTGGTTATGCTACCTTAATGGGATTGGTAAAAACGCCTGATTTGTATACCTGTGGTGTTGATTACGTGGGTGTGTCTAATATTGAAACCTTCTTTGCTTCCTTCCCGGAATACTGGAAGCCATATAAAGAAATGGTAAAACAGATCTGGTACGACCTGGATAACCCGGAAGAGGCCAAAATCGCCAAAGAAGTATCACCGTTTTACCAGCTGGATAAGATTCGCAAGCCACTGTTAGTGGTTCAGGGTGCTAATGATCCGCGGGTTAATATCAACGAGTCGGATCAGATAGTAAAAGCGCTGCGTGCTAAAGGATTCAACGTGCCTTATATTGTAAAATATAATGAAGGGCATGGTTTTCAAAGAGAAGATAACCGGATTGAGTTTTATAAAACCATGCTGGGCTTTTTTGCACAGTATCTCAAATAGTTACAGTTCGACAATTAGAGATCTAGATGTCCCGGGTTTTGTGGCCTGGGATTTTTTTTTGACATATTTTAAGGTTTAAGCAAGGTCGTGGCACACTTTTAGTCTATGGTTATTCGATAAAATAAAATTTAAAACCAATAATTATGAAAAATAAAACAAGCGGATTAATCGCGTTAGGCCTGGCGGCTTTTGCTTACTGGAAATATAAAATGACGCCTGATCAGAAACAAAACCTTAAAAATAAGGTGACTGATGCCGGCAAAAACCTTTGGGATAAAGTTCCCCAGGGGGTTAAAGAGGCGGTAAGTCCGCAAAAAACACAAAATAGTATATAGTAGGAAGCGGCTTGGCCGCTTTTTTTAAACTATACCGGGGAGCTGGTCTAAAAACAGATCAGTGTTGTCCGGAGATATTAAAAATTTCTTTCCGTCGTTGGTATATATAAATATTGTTCGATCCATTCTCGTAGCATACCACATTGCCTTGCCCAATTTTCTCGTCGTAAACCACCCAAAGTATCCTAGAAAAGCTCCTGATCCCCAAAGCCGGATACTCCCTTTTAACTGAGCTTTAGTTAATATTTCTATCCCGGATATAGAATCGATTTTTATTGTAACGGGTTTCAATAAGATCCGGTATATTTTTATTTCACCGGCTTCCACACAATAGTATTTAGGGGCATAGGCAATACATGCCAGGGTAGCAATTATAATTAGTGGAATAAGAAAGTAATAAACTGATACTGCAGCCCCTGTTATCGCCGGAGTAATAAAACTCAGTATAAGGACCAGGAATGTGATAGGAGTAACTATTTTAACAGGAGTATCATAAGATGCGCTAAAGATCATTAGTGTTGTTTTTAAGGCCTGAACTATGTTCGGGATTATGGGAACTTAAGTTGAAAATTTGCTACTTATGTGAAGCGTAAAAGAAAAGGGAGAAAAGTATAGCTCAGGGCTTCGATAATCGCCTGCACTAGTTGTATTCCCGACTAATACGTAACGTGATAAATGCCGTCATTGGATTGGCCTGAAAACCAGAACAGCAAAACCGAAAATAATATAACGGATGCCCCGGCAACCGCCAGGCTGGTTTCAGAAAATTTCTCAAAAGGGTTAAAAATAAGATTGGTCTTCATATCATCAGCATTTTAGGTTTTTTATTTTTTCAATCATATCATCCATCTTGTTGCGCATGGTTGGATAACTGTTGCCTGCCTGTTTGGCCATTTCTTTAATGCTTCCGCTGGCCAGAAAAAAGTCCATGATAAAACTTTGCTCCTCTCTTGTTAGTTTTAAAAACAAGGGCATTTCATAGTTTCCGCTAACCTCAGTGCCGCAATCATTGCACTTCATTTGGCTCACGTTGAGCGTGTTTTCGCAACTGGGACAAAAAACGGGCAGCTTCATTTAATAAAGTTAAATAAAAGTTTAATAAAATTAAAAAATAGTTTCTGTTTGTGTAAATAAAAAACCGCCATGTATTGCTACATAGCGGTAAAACTTTGAGACTATCCTGACAAGCTAAAGAGGTCCCTGTAAATATAATATTTCTATTGTAAATAAACTAACAAATGTTAGGGAATTTGAAGTTTTAATCCGTCATATCCTAAAAATCGACCTGAGGGGAGTTCTTCTGAAACAGTATCATGCAAACCCATTTGGTGGGAGAGGTGAATGAGGTATACTTCCGGGATATCCAGTTCGTCGGCCAAATCCAGTGCTTCCTGCAGTGTAAAATGGGAAATATGTTTTTCTTTTCTCAGTGCATTTAAAACCAGTATCTGTGAGCCTTTTATTTTTTCTTTGGCGCTATCCTCAATACGGTTGGCATCGGTGATATAGGTAAAATTTCCCATCCTAAAGCCAATAACCGGCATAAACATATGCCATACGGGTATCGGCCATATATTCATATCTCCAACCTGAAAAGCATCATTATTGTTAAGGTGATGCAGTTGTATGGAAGGCACACCAGCATATTTAACATCGGCAAAAGCATAATCAAATTCAACTTTTACGCGGTTAAGCGTAGCCTCGGTAGCATACACATCCATCGGCTTTTGTTGAAAATAATTATAGGCCCGCACATCGTCCAAACCGGCAATATGATCTTTGTGGGAGTGGGTAAAAAGTATCGCGTCCAGCTTGTTTACCTGGTGGGTGAGCATTTGCTGTCTGAAGTCGGGTCCGGAATCCACCACAAGAGTTGTGGTGGACGATTGCACCAGTATACTCGATCTAAGCCTTTTATCTTTAGCGTTAGAAGAAGTGCATACCTCGCAATGGCATCCTACCATGGGTACTCCTGAGCTGGTACCGGTACCTAAAAATGTTATTTGTAGCGGAGGGTAAGGCAATATTATGAGTAATGAGTGATCAGTAATGAGTAGTAAATAATGAGTAGTAAATAATGAGTAATTTGAAAATTGATAAAGCCAGAAGATTATGCTTCGCCTTCACCGGCATCGGTTCTTTCTGATATTTCCGCAAAAAGCTTTTTAGCATTATCATCCAGCATTTCAGTATCAATATTTAACTGCGGAATTATCTCAATAAGGGCATTAATACGGCCTTCGGTTTGGAGAAATTTATTCAGTACCACTACTTTTTTATTATCTAAAATACAATAACCACTTTGAAAATTGCCTCTTTCATACCTTAAAATATACCCGCACTGTTCCGGTATCGCCTCCAGCTTGTCTAATGTATTTTGAGTGTACTTGATCATGTTTTTAGTTATGCGCAAAGATAACGGTTTGCAAAAAGGCACGCGAAGGCATGTTAATATTATGGGGAATGTGAAAAATAGGGAAGCACGTGCTAAATTTGCGTTTTTAATACATTATGGCCCAGGCTCGAAAAATTATCAACGACCCGGTATACGGCTTTATTACTGTCGATCATCCGCTGTTATTGCAGATCATTTCCCATCCTTACTATCAAAGGTTGCGTAATATTCACCAGATGGCTTTTGCGCACCTGGTATATCCCGGTGCTGTACATAGCCGGTTGCATCATTCTTTAGGGGCTTACCACCTGATGTGCACTGCCTTGCGCGAACTTAAGGGTAAGGGTACTGAAATAACTGAGGAGGAAGAACTGGGAGCCAAGCTGGCCATTTTGTTACACGACATAGGGCATGGCCCTTTTTCTCACGCCCTGGAGCAGGAACTCATTAAAGGCGCTCATCATGAGCGGCTGTCTTTATTGATTATGCAAAAACTGAACGAAGAGTTTGGCGGACAACTACAAACAGGCATCGACATTTTTACAGATCAATACCCTAAAAAATTTTTACACCAACTGGTTTCCGGCCAGCTGGATGTAGACCGAATGGACTACCTGAACAGGGATAGCTTTTTTACCGGGGTAGCAGAAGGCGTAATTGGGTACGACCGTATCATTAAAATGCTGACCGTAAAAGACGGGAACCTGGTAGTAGAAGAAAAAGCTGTTTATTCTATCGAGAAGTTTTTATTAAGCCGGAGGCTGATGTACTGGCAGGTATACCTGCATAAAACCGTGGTTGCTGCTGAAAAAATGCTGATCATGATCATTCGGCGGGCAAAGGCCCTCATTGCGGCAGGAGTGATAACTACAGCGGCTACGCCGGCTTTTAACCGGTTTTTGCAAGGAAGCTACAGCGACGGAGCCACCGAATTGCTATTGGAAGATTTTTGCCAGATGGACGATCATGATATCATGGCTACCGTGAAAAACTGGTGTAGCCACGATGATACCATATTGTCTCTCCTTTGCAAAGCGATCATTCAACGTAAAATCATGCGCATCAGGTTGCAGTCCACTCCAATAGAGGAGTCATTTCAGCAGGAAAAGATAAAAGAAGTAGCCCTGGCTACAGGTGTCGATGAAAAGGATATGGACTATTTCGCTTTTGGCGGAGATGCTACCAACCGGCTCTATAATGCTGATAATGAAAGTATCAATATTTTATATAAAGACGGTTCTTTGAAAGATATTTCGCAGGTGGATGATCCGCTTATTGACGTAAAAATAAGCGAGCCTGTTAAAAAATACTACTTTTGCTACCTGAGAGTTTAATAGTACGAGTTTTAACTTTTAATAATTATTTACTTGCCTATTTTCGACTCCAATAAAAATATATTAAAAATCCAAGAATGGTTTTTTCTGCTTCGCAAATCGCACTGCTCATAAATGGTAAGGTAGAAGGTAATCCTGATGCCGCTGTTCAATCCTTTGGTAAAATAGAAGAAGCAGGAGCGGGGCAACTGAGTTTTCTGGCTAATCCCAAATACGAAGAGTATTTATATACAACAAAAGCTACTATTGTTATTGTTAACGACTCACTGGAGTTAAAACAAACGGTTAGTGCTACGTTGATAAAAGTGAAAGATGCTTATAGCGCTTTTGCTACTTTGCTGGGCAAGTACCAGGAGTTCCGTCAGCAACAATTGAAAGGTATTCAACAACCGGTATTTATAGCGGCAACCGCGAGTTATGCCGATGATATATACCTAGGGGCGTTTGCTTATGTGGGAGAGCAGGTGAAAATTGGCAGCGGTTCTAAAATTTATCCTGGTGTTTATTTGGGCGATAATGTAACAATTGGTAACAATGTTACATTGCACCCGGGTGTGAAAGTGTTGCATAGCTGCCAGATCGGTAACAATGTTACGGTGCATGCGGGAACTGTAATTGGTAGTGATGGTTTTGGTTTTGCGCCGCAGGCGGATGGCAGTTTCTCTAAAGTGCCACAAATCGGCAATGTCATCGTTGAAGATGATGTTGAAATTGGTGCCAACAGCACGATTGACCGGGCCACTATTGGCTCAACCATTATAAGAAAAGGAGCCAAGCTGGACAACCTGATCCAGATCGCGCATAATGTGGAAATTGGCAGCAGTACAGTAGTAGCAGCCCAGGCCGGTATTAGCGGTAGTACCAAAATTGGCAAAGGTGTTATGATTGGCGGTCAGGCGGGCATTGTAGGTCATTTGCAAATTGGCGATGGTGCTAAAATAAATGCGCAAAGCGGGGTTAGTAAAAATCTGGAGCCAGGCAAGGCTGTTACCGGTTCTCCGGCACATGAATATACTTCTGCGTTGAGAAGCCAGGCATTAAGCCGGAAACTTCCGGATCTGGAAAGACGTATTAAAGAACTGGAACAGTTGATACTGCAATTAAAACCAACCATAGAATAGGATTACAATCTGCTCAAAAAGCTGCTTAAGGAACTACATTCAATATACATTTAATGAAACCGGCAACAGGCGCACAGTTATGGTCTTTAAGAAATCTGTTGCTGGAGGAGCCGGGAGCAACATTTAAAAAACTGGCGGCAGCAGGTTATACAGTGGTAGAGCCGGCAGGGTTCAATATTAGTGAGCTTACGATCCAGGGTTTTAAGCCGGAAGAGCTCAAGAACCTCGCAAACGATCAGGGATTACAGATGGTGAGTGCACATTTTCAGTTTAGTGTAAAAGAAGCCTCTACAATCAGTGACCGCGCTGCATCAATGGGCATCAAATATATTGTCAGGTCTTTTTTTAGTAATGAGTTAGAGCAAACGCAGGATACCTATAAAAAAGCTGCTCAATCCTTAAATCAAATGGGAGCCATTGCAAAAGCCTTTGACCTGCAACTGGCTTATCATAATCATGCCCACGAATTTGAGGTGGTTGACGGTATATTATTGTTCGATATTTTACTAGACTATACTGATCCTGACCTGGTGGTCTTTCAGCCGGATCTGGGTTGGCTAGGCTACGCTGGACAAGAGCCTGTAAACATTTTTCAAAAGTACCCCGGACGTTTTCCGATATGGCATTTAAGAGACATTGACCCTGTTACAAAAAGGTCTGTTGCTATTGGAAGTGGAATAATTGATTTCCAATCAACCTTTGCCAACCGGGATTTGGCCGGACTTGAATATGCTATCGTTGAAATGGCTTCGGATACCGAGGATCCGCTCGGAAAAATCCTGAGCAGCCGTCAGGCAATTGAAACCTTGTTTTAAACTATTATCTGCGTTTAACCAGCCTGGCTTTTTTGATTATCACGTCTTTTACCGGGCGATCTTTATCTTTTCCTTTACTGGTGGTTACTGCTGCAATTGCATCTATAACGCTCAGCCCTTCTATTACTTCCCCGAATACTGTATAATTCTGATCCAGGTGAGGAGTACCTCCAACTGTTTTATAGGCAGTTCGTTGTTCTGAAGGAATTTTTCTGCCGTTCAACCTTTTTATTTCAAGCGTATCCAGTCCGCCGTCAGTCCATACTTTTCCCTGCACTATGTAAAACTGACTCCCACTGCTGGCTTTTTGAGGATTGACATCATCGCCTTCCCTCGCAGCAGCAATGACCCCCTTCTTATGAAAAAGATTCGTTCTGAATTCTGAAGGAATGGTATATCCTGGTCCCCCTTCGCCCAAAGCCTTTCCGGGCGCTGCTTTGCGGCTATCGGGGTCCCCCGCCTGTATCATGAATTTATTGATGACGCGATGGAATAAAACACCGTCGTAATATTTGCTTTTAGCAAGTTTCAGGAAATTATCGCGGTGCTGCGGTGTTTCATCACTTAAGCGAACACGCATGACGCCGTAATTAGTTTCCAAAACAACGTCTTTTTTGAGATCAGCCTTGCGTAGCTTTTGTTGCGACGCACAGCTGAATAACAGTAAGCTACATACGACGATAACAATTAGTCTGCACATTAAATTCCGTTTTCTTCAAAATAAAGCAATACATGGTCTTTTAAAAAGGCTTCCTGTTCAAAAGGATTTAGATCGGGCATGGGCTTTAGCTGCTTATAATGTGGCCAGCCGTCGGGGTCTGTAGCGGTTAACTCATAATAGCCGCTGGGCACGAGTAATTTGCACACCGCTATATGCATCAGGTCTTGTTTTTGCTCTTTGGTAAATCTTTCTGCTACGGTGCCCAACTCCTGTATACCTATTAAGAAAAGGATGGTCTCCATATCCGGTTTCTTGCCAAAACGTTCTACCAGTTTAGCCTCCAGTGTCCACCAGCGCACCTGTAAATCATCATTGTTAAACATGCAGCAAAAATAAATGATTCGGGTAAAAGTCTATTTGGTGACCAGGAAACAGCTTCTTTTAAGCTTACCCTCAAAGTCGAAAGGTGTGGTAGCTTTGGTTATATCCTTTATAGCAGTTGCCTTAATAGCCTCTTCATCCAGCTGAAACTTTGTATAATTATTACTGAAATAAAGCAGGCCTCCGGGCGAAAGCGCATGCAGGCAATTGTTAACCAGGGATACATGATCTCTTTGAATATCTAAAACACCCTCCATCTTTTTACTATTGCTAAAAGTTGGTGGATCCATTACAACAATGTCAAAGGATGCAGGCTCCAGGGTTTGTAGATATTGTATAACATCGGCCGCTATAAATAAATACCTGCTCTGATCTGTAAAACCATTCAATTCGATATTTCTCTTAGCCCAGTTGGTGTAAGTGTTAGATAAGTCTACGGTGGTTACCTGCGCGGCACCGCCTGCAGCAGCATATACCGAGAAGGAGCCCGTGTAGGCGAACAGGTTGAGTACCCGCTTTCCTGCAGATTGATCCAGCACCATTTTCCGGGTGGTTCTGTGATCCAGGAACAAGCCGGTATCCAGATAGTCAGCCAGGTTGACGATAAATTTCAACCCGTTTTCTTCTACAATAAATTCACTTTTTGTTTCAGCGGTTTTCTGGTATTGTCCCTCGCGGCCTGCCTTGCGTTGTCTCAATTTGGTAAATATATTTTCCTGGGTTATATCCAGCACCTCCGACATTACCTGTATGCTTTGCATCATCCAGAATTGATGCGCATCTTCGTTGAGACTGTGATTTCGTTTGTATTCAGACACATAAAGCGTATCACCATATTTTTCTATAATAAACGGGAACTCGGGCAGATCGTGATCGTAAACCCGATAACAGGATATATTTTGCCTTTTAGCTATTTTTTGTAAATGCCTGTAAACCTTGGTTAACCGGTTTTTAAACATCTCGAATTTATCTGCTCCGCTCATCAATACAAATTTGCACGAAAATAATCTTTCATACAGGGAAGCGTAGCAAAGTTTTCAAACAATTATTAAAACCCGGTTACCAATAAGTTCCTGGCTGCTTTTTCACTGCATTTTTGATATTTCGCATAAGCCTTCGCAGCTGCGGTTCTAATGGCTTCCGGCGATTGTTTATCGAGGTATGCATTTAAGGCATCATGCAGGGTATAGGCTTCAGGGCTCATAAGCCCGGTGCTCCAAATCAGGGGCCTGGCCTGGGTTTGCGATAAATGGGGTGCAAAGTATTTTTTACTGATGCAGGCCAACATAATGGCATCCCGTTTTCGGCCATCCGCATTTCGAAAGGATTCGGATAAGCTAAAGTCCATTAATCCGTCGTGGCCTACATAAGCTAACAAAGAGGCATTGCCATTAATACCGATATGCTTACCATCAACATCCAGCACATCCTTTAACTGCCCGGAACAGCTTTTTAAAAAATCTACAGTACAATCCTTAATATACATACCATTATAAGCATCTGCAATAAGATAGCTGTTCTTTTGTTTGTGTTTAAACACCAGCCGCTGCATTTTTACACCCTGTCCCTTTAAGGTTTTAATAAAGGTCCAGTTGCTGCTTTTCTTAAAATAAGTTCGTACGCCGTAGCCGCAACCCCAGTACAGGTTGTTATCTGGGTCCTGGCCGTTCCCGATTTTTGCGGGGACGGGAACAATCCCCTGGTATTTATTATCGCATAAGGCTACGAGGATATGAATATTTTTTTGAGTGGTATCATATGCCGGCTCAATTGCCAGGGGTGCATTAAGTGTAGCTATTTTCCTTTCCCCTGACGGAGTGGCATGGCAACCAATGAAATAGATAATGGGTGCAAGAAAAATACATATAACGAGGAAACGCATAGAGAACCGCTTTATTTTTTCATAACCAGGTTTATCGGATCTATGACACCGTATTCCGAATTTTGCATAGGAAAAAGACAAATAATTTCCGAAATTAGTGGGTTAGACATGTATGCAATTGTTGATATAGAAACTACGGGCGGTTATGCCGACGCCAATGGTATCACGGAGATATGCATTGTTATTTTCGATGGGATTGAAGTAGTGGAACGATATGAAACGCTGATCAATCCGGTTCATCGTATACCTCCTTATATCGAAGCATTAACGGGTATCAGCAATGCTATGGTAGCAGAAGCCCCGGTTTTTGAAGCGGTGGCCGAACGTATTTATGAACTGCTGAACGGAAAAATATTTGTAGCGCATAGCGTCAACTTCGATTATTCTTTTGTACGTAGTCAGCTGCAATTTTGTGGATATACCTATGATGCAAATAAACTATGTACTGTTAGGATGAGCCGCAAAATATTGCCAGGCTACCAGTCATACAGTTTGGGTAAGCTATGTAATGCTTTGGGTATAACTCATATAAATCATCATAGAGCTGGTGGAGACACAGATGCTACCGTTGCATTATTTCGACTATTGCTTGAAGAAGATAAAGAGGGGCATATTGTCAAAAGCTTAAAACGAACTTCCAAGGAGCATGTGCTACCGCCCAATGTTCCCAAAACTGATTTCGAAAACCTGCCCTATACAGCCGGAGTCTATTATTTTCATGATGAAAAAGGAAAGGTTGTTTATGTAGGCAAGGCTAAAAATATTCGTTACAGGGTAAGCAGTCACTTTAGTAACAACTCCACCTCCCGGCAAAAGCAAAATTTTATGCGCGAGGTATACCGCATCAGTTTTGAGGAGTGTGGTACAGAATTGATGGCGGCTGTAAAAGAATCATCTGAAATAAAAAGATTATGGCCCCGGTTTAATGCGGCGCAAAAAAGACGGGAAGACATGTATGGCATTATTCGTTATTACGATCAGAACGGATATATAAGATTAGCCATTGACAAGATAAGCAGCCGGTATGAAGTTATCAGCTCGTATCACCATTTGGAAAACGCAGGTGCTGCATTGAGGCAGCTCGTTCACGATTATCATCTTTGCCCTCACCTTTGTTTTATCAGCAAAAATCTCTATGATGAAGAAATGCATGCTATTTCGTGCAAAGGTGCCTGTAATCAAAAGGAGGCTGCAGCCGATTATAACGACCGGGTGGAGTCAGCCATCAATAAGCTAAAAGGGCTGCCATCTTTTGTTATCATTGATGAGGGTATTACAAGAGACCAAAATTCCTGCATACTGGTATGGCAGGGAAAGTTTTATGGCATGGGATTTATTCCTTACGACACCGCTGTTGAAGAGCCCGAGAGATTTAAAGACCTGGTTACTCCTTACAAAGAAAACAGCACCATTACCAATATGCTTTTCAGCTACGCTAAAAGATATCCAGCCAAGGTGAAAATATTTAGTTCAGTTATTTGAGGTTTTTGTTTAAACTTGTACCCGTTATTTGATAACGAAATTCTTCGAACAATATAAATATCCTACTAAAAAAGTATCAACACATGAAATATGTTCTAACGCTTGCAGCCATTGCACTTATTGCCTTTCAGCCGGTTAAAAAGAAAAAAGTAATATTTTTTGGCGACTCAATCACTCAGCAGGGTGCCGGTCCCAACGGCTACATTCCGAAGGTGGATAGTCTTTGCAAACAGGATAAGCTAGCCGAAAATTTTGAGTTTGTTGGTAAAGGCATTGGTGGCAACCGGGTCTATGATCTATTCTATCGTTTCCAGGAAGATGTATTGGATCAGAAACCGGATATTGTGGTAGTATATATTGGTATTAATGATGTATGGCACAAAACAACCAGTGGTACCGGAACGGAGTTAAATAAATTCGGAGCATTTTACGATAAAATGATTACGAAGATGAAAGCCGCAGGTATACAACCCGTGATGTGTACACCGTCGGTGATAGGGGAGTATAATGACGACACCAACCTGCAGGATGGTGACCTGAATTTTTATGCGAAATGGATACGCGAATATGCGGCGAAAAATAATATACCATTGATCGACCTGCGTCAGTCATTTATGAATTACCTGGACAAGAATAATCCTAATAATCAGGAAAAAGGTATTCTAACAACAGATCGGGTACACCTTAATGGCGCTGGTAACCTGTTGGTGGCACAGGAAATGTGGAAAGCGGTGAAGCCATTAAAATAATAAGGTAGTCATCCCTGTAATTAATAATTAAAGAAGTTTTTTTGCAAGCGCTATTGGATGATTATTCCTTAACTAACTGGATACTCCTGGCTCTATCAGCCTTTTTCATAGGGCTGGCTAAAGCCGGGCTAAAAGGGATCGATATGCTGAACGTAACCCTGATGGCAATAGTGCTGGGTGGTAAGGCATCTACCGGTGTGGTGCTACCTTTATTATGCGCAGCGGATCTGATGGCGGTAAAGTACTATCATCGTCATGCTGAATGGAAACATTTCTGGAAACTGATTCCTTGGATGGTGGTGGGAGTGCTGGTAGGTGTTTTTGCCGGTCAGCACATGAACGAAGCTGTGTTCAGAAAAATAATGGCTACGATTATTGTGATAACTGTGATCATTATGTTGTACCTGGAAGTCAGGAAAACCCTGATCGTTCCTTCCAATAAATTCTTTGTATCCGGCATGGGATTGATCTCTGGTTTTACCACCATGATTGGTAACCTGGCCGGTGCTTTCGCTAATATTTATTTTTTAGCGATGCGCATGCCCAAGAACAATTTTATTGGTACGGCCGCATGGGTGTTCCTGGCCATTAACTGGTTTAAGTTACCCTTTCAGGTATTTGTATGGAAGAATGTAACCGTAGACAGTTTGAAAACCGACGCCTTATTGCTACCCGCCTTGCTGATCGGGTTTCTACTAGGTATCAGAATTGTAGCTTTAATAAAAGATACCAGTTATCGCCGTTTGATTATTGCGCTTACATTTATTGGTGCTGTTTTTATTTTCCTGAAAAGATAAGGTATTGAAAAAGGGAGCGAGAGCTCCCTTTAATTCTTTATTCAATTACCTCAACAAGATAGTAGTTTTTCTTTCCTTTCTGAAGTAGCAGGTATTTGTTATGCAACAGGTTATCATTGCCCACGGATAGCAGAGCGTCTTCTACTTTTCTGCGATTCAGCTGTACGCCGCCGCCCAACACTAATTTGCGGGCTTCGCCTTTGCTGGCAGTTATTTTTGCATCGGCCAAAAAGCTTACGATATCAATTCCGTTCTCAATAGCTTCTTTTTTAATAGTTGATTTTACAACTCCCGCCATACCTTCGAGGTCTTCAATGCTCATCTCTTCAGCAGGCTTGTTCTGATCTGCAAAAAGCTTTTCCGTAGTGGCTATGGCCTGCTCATAGGCTGCAGCGCCATGAACAAAAGTGGTTACTTCGCGTGCCAGTGATTTTTGCAATATGCGTTTAGCCGCATCTTGTTTGTGTTCTTCAATCAACTGATTGACGGTTGGTTCATCTAAAAAGGTGAATATTTTGATCCAGTGTTCGGCATCGGCATCGCTGGCATTTAACCAAAATTGGTAAAATTGGTAAGGTGTAGTGCGTTCAGGATCTAGCCAAATATTCCCGCTTTCTGTTTTACCGAATTTAGTACCATCCGCTTTTTTAATCAACGGGCAGGTAAAAGCAAATGCATCTCCCTGTGCTTTACGACGTACAAACTCGGTACCGGTGGTAATATTGCCCCACTGGTCGCTGCCGCCCATCTGCAATTTGCAATTATTCTCTTTAAATAAATGGTAGAAATCGTAGCCCTGCATCAACTGGTAAGCAAATTCGGTATAGCTAATCCCAACTTCTCCTTCAAAACGCTTTTTCACGCTGTCCTTCGCCATCATATAGTTTACCGTGATATGTTTTCCCGCATCCCGTAAAAAATCGATAAACGAAATCGTTTTAAACCAGTCGTAGTTATTCACCATCAGGGCGGCGTTGGGTTTTGACGGGTCAAAATCCAGGTATTTTTCCAGCTGGGCTTTGATGCCGGCTACATTTTCAGCTAATTGTACTTCATTCAACAGGTTTCTTTCTTCGCTTTTACCACTGGGGTCGCCAATCATGCCGGTAGCGCCACCCACCAGGGCAATAGGGCGATGCCCTGCTTTTTGCATGTGCACTAAAAGCAGGATGGGTACCAGGCTACCAATATGCAGGCTGGTTGCTGTCGGATCAAAACCTATATAACCGGTTGTAATTTCCTTTTTCAGTTGCTCATCGGTGCCGGGAATCATATCCTGCACCATTCCACGCCATTTCAGTTCTTTTATTAAATCCATGGGCGCAAAAGTACGTTTTTACCTTGTTGGGCGAATATTATTAAGCATTTAACTAATTCTGTTGCTGATTTGTATGATAATGCTAATTTCGCATGAGCCCTATAGTTTTTGATCACGTGAAAGAAAGTTGACAGGTACTGCCATTGTGGTGAATTTGATGAAGAAACAAGCCATTTAAATAAGTGCAGTATAGAGCTGACCGGTAAATATTAATAACTGTTTAGTGACTATAAGAAAATATATACCCTTTGCGAGCATATTCCTGGTAGTTCAATGCTGTTGCCAGGTGTCTGTTGCGCAGTTTAGAAAATATTCTAATGAATTCCTGAATATTGGTGCCGGAGCCCGGGGATTAGCTATGGGTAGCGCCCAGGCTGCCTCTGTAGCAGATGGTACGGCAGGATATTGGAATCCGGCAGGTTTGGTGAATGTGCAGGGACGTACGGAAGTGAATTTAATGCATTCGGAATATTTTGCAGGAATTGGTAAATACGATTTTGCCAATGTGGCCATACCTACCACCAATGAAAAAAGAGTATTGGGACTTTCTGCTATGAGGTTTGCTGTGGATGATATACCTAATACGCTTTTCCTGGTGAACCCCGATGGATCGCTCAATTATAATAATATCCAGACTTTTTCTTCGGCTGATTATGCTTTTCTCTTATCGTATGGACAAAACCTCAAAAAAACGGAGAACAGTATGGTGAATTTTGGTGCCAACGCCAAAGTGATCTACCGGAACGTGGGGAAATTTGCGCAGGCCTGGGGCTTTGGCTTGGATGCGGGTTTGCAGGTGTTTAAAAATAACTGGAGATTTGGTGTAGTGGCCAAAGACATCACGAGTACATTTAATACCTGGACCTTCAATTTTACGGAGAAAGAGAAAGAAATGCTATATCTTACCAAGAACGAAATCCCGGTGCGATCATCGGAACTTACGGCTCCAAGACTGACATTAGCGGCATCACGTTTGTTCACCATCGGCAAAACATCAACAGTGCTGGCCGAAACCGATTTTGACCTGACTTTTGATGGAAAACGAAATACGTTGGTAAGCAGCGATGCTGTTAGTATCGACCCTAAGGTTGGATTAGAGTATGGATACAAGAATATCTTTTTTGTAAGGGGTGGTATTAACAATTTTCAAAAGGGACTGGCAGATGGAGATACGACGAATCAAAAACGGGTTTGGATCTATCAGCCAAGCGTTGGTGTAGGATTTAGGATTAAATCTGTAGTAATAGATTATGCATTCGCCAACCTGGCCAATCAGTCTAATCCTTTGTTTACCCATGTTTTTTCACTTAGACTGGATCTGAACCGTGAAAAGAAATCTTCGGTATTTTAATTTAATGAGCACCCGATGAAGAAACTGCTGACAATATTTTTTCTGTCGTATACGATGAGTGCCCTGGCGCAGTCATTCAATAATGAGTGGATTGACTATAGCAAAACTTATTATAAGTTCAAAATCGGATCCAGCGGGCTTTACAGGATCCCCCAATCGGCGTTAGCCGCCATTAACCTTGGCAATGCAGATGTATCTTCTTTCCAGTTATGGCGTAACGGAGAAGAGGTGGCTTTGTATACCTCCAATCAAACGGGCGTTCTAGCTGCCGGTGGCTATATAGAGTTCTGGGGTGAGGCCAACGATGGCAAGGCAGACCAGGTACTGTATCGTAATCCGCTGGACCAGATCAACAACAGCAAAAGTTTGTTTACCGACACGGCAGCCTATTTCCTTACTGTTAATTCAGCTGGCAATAACAAAAGGCTTGTACCTACTGCCAATAGCATACCTACGGGTGCTGTTGCCGAGCCTTATTTTATGCATACTGCGGGTATCTACCTCAATGAAAGTATACATTTAGGGCCCTATGAAGGTGCAGTATCAACTCCTGCAATCTCGGCTTCTTTTGAAGTAGGGGAGGGGTGGACTTCGAATGAAATAGATCAAAATCAAACGAGAACAATTACGCAGTCTGGATTATTCCCGTTCACTGGTTCGGGAGCTCCCCCAGTGCAAGTAAATATGAGCGTAGTAGGCAACAGTGATAATAGCCGGGTAGTACAAGTGAAACTAAATAACACTGAATTATTCAATACAACATTAAACCAATTCAATTATTCCAGGTTATCCGGCACACTGCCAATTACTGCGTTGACAGGCGCTTCAGAAAGCATTCAGATATCAAATGTAACTACTATTGCCAATAATCGTATTAAAATCGGTATAATTGAAATTGTCTATCCACGTAGTTTTAATTTTGGAGGGGCGAATAATTTCCGTTTTAAATTACCAGGAACGACTACTACAGGCAAGTACATGGAAATTGCCGGCTTTAGTACTTCAGGTGCACCCATCTTGTATGACCTTAGCAGTGGACGAAGATATGACGCCGATGCCTCTAATCCCTCCCTTGTAAAAATATATGTACAGCCTTCTGTAGCCAATGCAGATTTGGTTTTGGTAAATACTGCAACCGTTAGAACGATCAACAGTTTCGAACCAAGGAATTTTGTTAATTATTCGGCCACAACTAATCAGGGAGATTATTTGATGATATCTCATAGCGCTATTCTAAATGGGCCGGGTGGTAGTGCGCCTGTAGAAGAGTATAGGGCTTATCGCAGTTCAACAGCAGGGGGTGGCTACAATGCGAAAGTATATATGATTGATCAGTTAACGGATCAGTTTGCTTATGGTATTAAGGGTAGCCCTTTGAGTGTAAGAAATTTTCTGAGGTTTGCCCGAAACCATTTTTCTATTGCCCCAAAAAGTGTGTTTATTGTTGGTAAAGGTGTGAAGTATACTGCGGCACGATATAATGAGTCTAATCCGGTAACAGACAGGTTGAATCTCATTCCTACTTTTGGGGAGCCTGCATCAGATAAGCTGTTAGCTGCCGAGGGCGCAAGTTCTATTCCTTTAACGCCAATTGGTCGGGTACCTGTAGTAAACGGCAGCGAATTTGCGATTTACCTTGAAAAAGTAAAACAGTATGAAGAAAAACTGCTGCCTCAACCGAATCCGCTGGCCAATAGCTGGAAAAAGAATATTGCTCATATAGTTGGTTCTGATCTTCCGGGTGAAATCAGTCAGTTATATGGAGCATTGAACTTCGCTAAAAATATTGCTACCGATACTTTATATGGTGCTAATGTTACAGACTTTCTGAAAAGCACGAATGCTGGTGAACAACAAAAAGCGGCTGAAGCATTCAGATCGCTAATGAATAGCGGCTTGAACCTGGTATCCTACTTCGGACATTCAAGCACTGAGGGCTTGGTCTTTAAACTTGATGACCCAACCGGATATTTGAACCAGGGTAAATATCCGGTGTTCCATATGATGGGGTGCAATGTTGGAGATATTTTTATTTTGAACGAGGCGCGGCTTTCGAGTATTACCACTTTTTCAGAGAAGTTTATGTTTGAAAAGGAGAGGGGAAGTATTGCTATGATGGCCGGAACAGCTCTGGGCTTTATCCAATATCTGGCATTGTATAACCAGGAGCTATATGCCGAATTGAGTAAGGCAAGCTATGGAGGTACCCTTGGCGAAATGATGCAGAAGGCAATTGTTAAAACTTTTGCTAAGCAGGGAGGAGAGGGAAACAGATATTTAAGAGCGCAATGTGAGCAATATACTCTGAACGGAGATCCCGCTATACGTTTCTATCAATACGATAAGCCGGATTATGCTATCGAGGACCAAATGGTTACGGTTAATCCTTCTATCGTTTCTGTAGCCGATCCGAGCTTTGTAATAAAAGCAAAAATTGCCAATCTGGGCAAGGCTATTAATAGCAATGTTATTGTAGAATTAACGAGAACCCTGCCTGATCTTTCTACAAAGGTAATCCAAAGGGATACATTACCTTCTATACGCTATGCAGATTCAATTTTATACCAAATACATATTGATCCCTTGATAGATAAAGGCGCTAATAAATTTACGATTACTATCGATCCGGAGAATACTATCAGTGAATTATTTGAAACCAATAATACACTCATAAAGGATATTTTTATTTACGAAGATGATATTAAACCGGTATTCCCCGCTAATTATTCCATAGTAAACCGTCAGAACATAGTGCTTTCTGCTTCAACAGGAAACCCATTTGCGGAAGCAAGAAATTATGTAATGGAGATAGATACGGTGAGAACATTCAATTCATCTTTTAAAGTTAGCCAGAATAAAACTTCATCAGGGGGACTTCTTGAATTTAGTCCCGGAATCACATTTAAAGACAGTACAGTTTATTACTGGCGGGTAGCTTATAAGCCATCAAACACTAACGAACAACCTATCTGGAATGGAGCTTCTTTTACCTACATGCAGGGAACAAATCTTGGTTATAGTCAGTCAGGCTATAGCCAACTGATAGACAATAGCTATAGTGAAATGGGTATTAAAAGTGACGGAACCTTTGTTTATGATAGCCTTACGGCCTCACTGGTGGTAAATAACAGCATTAGTAATGCCGCAGGTTCTCCATTGGATGTGGCCTATCAGATAAATGGATTGGGTATACAAGGCGGATATATTGTGAATGCTGCAGGAAGTATTAGTCCTCAGGAAAACTCCCTGCGTTTTTATGTAATTAATAACAGGAACCTGTCTCCTTTTGAAAATGCAGATATAGGATCCAGCGGTTTATACGGTAGTTACAGACCTACTCCGATAGCAGGTACTCATCCCAGGATCGTAAAATATTTTCAATTTGATATATCTACAACCGAGTCCAGGAAGACGGTAATGAGTTTTTTAGATTCTATCCCGAATGGCTATTATGTCGGGCTAACAAGCAACCAAATCGGGTCAACAATCTTACCTGCAGCCTGGCAGGCAGACACAAGCGTCCTGGGAAAAAATATTTCTTTATATCATAAACTTAAATCTATCGGCCTGTCAGAGTTGGATTTAGTAAACTCTGTAGTTCCTTATATTTTTATTTATCAAAAAGGCAAGCCTGGTCCATTAGCCCAGGCGGTTGGCACTGCTGTTTCCGATAAGCTAAGTGTGAGTATTACGGTGCCTGCTCATGGAACGACAGGTACTATGAAATCTCCTGTTTACCCTAAAGCTAAAGAATGGAAAACATTGGTTTGGGATGGATATAGTGTTGAAACTCCATCAACAGATAATACTTTCCTGACTGTTCTGGGTGTTGATGCATCCGGCCGGGAAACGGAATTAATAGGCCAGGTACCTGTTAATCAGAAAAGATTGGATCTCTCTTCCCTGGATGTGCAAAATTACGCTGGTTTAAGAATTGCTTTGCAAACACGCGATACGATCGATAAAAGCCCCTATCAGCTAAAATATTGGCGTCTTTATAACGTGCCGGCACCCGAAGGAGCTGTTGCCCCCAATATATACTTCAGCATGAAAGATACAGTAGATGCAGGTGAACCGCTTAATTTGGGAATAGCTTTTAAAAATGTGAGTGATCATAATTTTGACAGTTTAGCTGTTAAACTTTCGGTTCGTGATCAAAACAATGTCGAACATTTCATTAATGTTCCTAAAGTAAAATCCCTGGCATCGGGAGATACTGTCAGGGTGAATGTTTCGGTAGATACCAGATCCTACGGTGGAGCTAATCTTGCTTATCTGGAAGTTAATCCCGAAGGCGGGCAGCACCAGCTTGAACAATATCAGTTTAATAATTTTATATCCCGGAATTTTCATGTACGGAGAGATACAACCAACCCCTACCTGGATGTGACTTTTGATGGGGCCCGAATACTGAACCGTGATATTGTATCCAGCAAGCCCAGTATATTAATGAAGCTTACTGATGATTCTCAGTATATGTTACTCAATAATACCGAGCTGATAAAAGTGCAGCTAAAACATCCTGATGGTGTAACACGCGATTACCAATTCAATAATGATACTTTAGTGTTAACCCCTCCAGGTCAGGGCGGCAATAGTAGCAATACGGCAACCGTAACCTTCAAGCCTAATTTGCTGGCAGATGGGGATTATGAATTAATTGTAAGTGCTAAAGATCAAAGTGGCAATACAGCTGGTGGCCTTAATTACCGGATTGCATTCCAGGTAATCAATAAACCCATGATCACTAATTTACTCAATTATCCTAATCCTTTTACAAGTTCAACAGCCTTTGTATTTACGTTAACAGGGTCTGATATCCCTCAAAATATCCGGATACAAATATTAACGGTTACGGGTAAAATTGTCCGGGAGATTACCAAAGCAGAATTAGGTCCATTGCGTATCGGTAGAAATATAACCGAATTTAAATGGGATGGAACCGATCAATATGGTCAAAAACTGGGCAATGGTGTTTATTTGTACAGAGTGCTTACCAATCTAAACGGCCGAAGCTTAGATAAATACAGTACAAAGGATAATAATACCGATAAATACTTCAATAAGGGGTATGGTAAAATGGTGCTGATCAGATAAAATGTTTCAATTTAAACCAGATTTATTGAATGTTGCTCTTTGATATTGTTATACCAACCTATAATAACCTAGAAGAGCTAAAGCGATGTCTGTATAGCCTGGAGAAGCAAACCCTTCGCAATTTTAAAGTGTGGGTTGTGGTGGATGGCTCCACCGATGGAACCTTGGCATATCTTTCTTCAAGGCATTTTGAATTCATGCTGGAATGCCTGCAGCACACCGATAGAAGAAATCATGGCAGGGCGGCAACACGCAACCTGGTATTGGGTTGTTTAACCGCAACTTATGTATTATTTTTAGATTCCGATCTGGTGGTAAACAATAATTACCTCGAATCACACAACGCCGTTTTAAACAGTACTACAATTTCTCAGGGCCAGATTTGCTATAAAAAAGGTACGATTTGGGGTGATTACGACATGACAAGGGGAATGAACCGGTTTCAAAATAATCTGGCTGAATTACCGGCAAAATATATCTTAACAGGAAACGTGGCAATGCCGGCCTTCCTATTTGTCAGGCTCAATGGATTTGACGAAGGTATCAAAACCTATGGCGGAGAAGATACGGAGCTGGGCTGTAGAATACAAAAAGAGTCAGGCCTAAAGGTTCTATTTAATAAACAAGCAGTTGCATTTGGAGTTATGGACAAATCTTTGTCCTTTGCGCTACAGCAACGGGAAGCATTTGCAGGCCAGGGATTAAAGTATTTGCTAAATAAACATCCGTGGGCTAAGGATGTTTTTCAGGTTAATTTCCTGACCTCGTTGAGAGGAAAAATATTGTATCATTTAATTCCGCGGAAATTACTGACGCAGGCTAGTGAAAACCGTTATGTGCCAGTTTCTCTCAGAATAAAAATGGTTCACTTATTAGTTTTCTACCATTTATATAAAGGTTACCATCATTAAGATGATAGTTATTTTTGTTGTTTTATATGCTTCTTATCGATGCCTTTTGTCAATAGCCTGAAGGATTTAATAGCCGGGTACAGGAAATATAAGTTTCGGTTTAACTTCAGTGTTTGCAGGTCTTCCGGAGAAGGTGTGGTTCTTTGTTTAAAGCCGGCCAAAATAAATGCAATTTTTTCCGACAGGGAATCTTTGAGGTATAGCTGGCTTCTGTTATCGAGATTATCCAAAGCTGTATCGCGATAGGATCTTTTCCTTAATAGCCGTTCCATAAAGAAAGCTTTTACTTTTCCCGGTATTAAGCTGTTGTTGTTTGCAGGGGATAACGGAAGGTTGAGGCCTAATAGTTCGGAGGAAAGGTAGCAGCAGACAGCCGCAGCCTTTACTAACCGAAGATCTTTAAAAGCGTTTTTAATATAGTGAGTGTCGATGTCGTTATTATTGGAAGGGAGAATTTGACAAAGATCTACGATATTCTTAAGCACTCTGAATCCATCGTGATTAGAATGGTGAATAAATAGGGTGATATAATGGGCATTGGCATTTAAAGCATTCACTTTACGCTTTGCTAAAATAATTTTCTCTGAATTATTAAATAGCTGTCGATGTGCCTCGTTATGAACTTTTACAAAGTTTTCAGTTATACGCCAATGGAATTCTATATGAAATTCCCTGTTATCTCCTTTGAATTTATCAAAATTGAGGCTATTGTTCCGCGTAAAAATTTTTTCTTTAAAATAGCTGTATTCAATCTTGTTCTCAAAAATATAGCCATCTGCTGTCATCAACTCTAATACCTTGCTAAAATCTTCGTGAGATATAACCAGGTCTATATCGCTGGACTCCCTGGAAATAATATCGCCATAGAACTGCCTGGAAAAAGCAACACCCTTATAAGGTGTGCATTGTATGCCCATGGTTTCAAGAAGTTCGATTATTCGCTCTGTTTCTAAAGCCTGTTTAAAATTATTCTGAACTAAGAAAAACTGGCTTTGCTTTACACGTGAAGCAATGGCAACAGGTAAATGGGCCTTACTTAATATTTTATAGATAATAGGCTCAATTCGATGATATTTTGCAAGATAGATTACGTCGTCCCAGTTAATTTGGCGGGTATCGATGTATTGCTGCAAGGTTGAAAGTTTTTCAGTATTAAAATGCAACCTGCAGCATAGCAATACCACTGTTATTTCGGTTCCATATTCTGATTTTACATCTTCAATAGGTATCATAGTTGCTGCATATTATAAAGCTGTGCAAATACACCATTTTTTTCAATCAATTCATCAAAAGAGCCCTCTTCAGCAATTCGACCGTTTTCCATCACATATAAATGATCAGCGATCTTCAAATTGTACAATCGGTGGGTTATTAAAATAACCATCTTGTCTTTCGCAATGGCCTTAATCTGTTTAAATATTTCGTATTCTGCAGGTGCATCTAATGCACTGGTAGGTTCGTCCAGAACAATAAGTTGAGCATTATCACGATAAAAGACTCTTGCCAGGGCAATTTTTTGCCACTCGCCGCCGCTCAATTGAGCACTGCCTTCAAATATACGACCCATGCGGGTTTGGTAGCCTTCAGGTAGTTTTGAGATTAAACCTTCGGCTCCGGCAGCGTGTGCGGCTGACTGAATCTTGTCTATAGTTTTGGTTGCATCTGGTTCTCCCAAAATAATATTCTCTTCAATAGTAAAAAAGTATTTCTCAAAGTCCTGGAAGAGGAAAACTGTTTGCTCTTTATACGATTTTTCGGAAATTTCTTCAATGGCCGTATTGTCAAAATATATCTGTCCCTCATTAGCTTCATACAGTTTAGCCAGTAGTTTGATTAACGTGGACTTTCCCGAACCATTTTGCCCCACGATAGCGATGATCTGTCCAGGCTTACATTGAAGGGAAATATCTCGCAGGACCAGTTTACTGTCTGGGGTGTACCGGAAATTCAGTTTTTCCACTGTTAATCCTGAATCGGTGAGAGGGAAGGGGTTGTGATTACTTGTTTTTTGAGATAAGGGTATATCAAGAAATAAAAACAGGTCTTGTAAAAAGATACGCTGCTGAAAAATTTGCACAATGCTCTGTAGGAAATTTTTCGAATTATGCTGCAGGTTTTGAAAACCCTGTATGTATACTACAAATAAGCCAAGGGTTACAGCGCCTTCGATCGTTTGCCTGGATAAGATAGCAAATATAATCGCCATAGCGATGATCTCTATCGCTTCGGCAATGAGGCTGTAATGGGTGAGTTTTTTATTTAAACGTTGCTTTTGAAGGCGAATGGAGCGACGGATGTTGACGAACTTATCAATAAAGAATGAACCGAAGCTAAAGACTCGTGTTTCTTTTGCAAAAGTTACGCCAGTTAGTATTTGGTGCAGGTAATTGCTTTCCCTTTCGAGTGGGGCGAGCTTTCGCTCCTGTTGCATAATAGCAATGCCGTAATACCATTTTATAGCCGCAAGAGGTAAAGAGAAAGCAATAAAAAACAATGCAAAAAAGGATTGCATACTAATAAAAAACAGGAGTAGGAACAGGAGCGCAAAACCGGAAGTTATAAATGCGGTAAAACTGGTTAAAAGCATACCCGCCCTGTATAAAGATTGCTGCTGTGCCAGATGCAGGTTGTCGTGATATGCCGGGTTTTCATAATATCCATAATCAACACTAACCGCTTTTTCTAAAACCTGTTTTGACAGGTAATCGGTAAGCCGGGGCTGATATATGGTGATAATATAGTTGGCATATTGCTGCGTAAGGGCAAGCAATAATTGAGTAACCAGGAAGTAAATAATAAAAGGAACAATTTCCGAAAAAGCCTGCTTATTGGTAACACCTTCAACCAATATTTTAATAAAATAGAGGGAGGCTACCGGCAACAGCGCCTGTATTATATGCAGGCTTAAAGTTAATAAAGCCAAAGAACTACTCGTCTGCCATAATAGTAGCAAAGAGCGCCTGATGTTTTTAACCAGATCGTTGGGTTTAAAATTTTTTAATGCTATTGCCATTTATTTTTATATACGCTTTGCACGATGTACTCCTGAGGATTGCAGAAACCAGTTATTATTTTTCCACCTGCAACTGTCCAGGCATGTGCTTCTATCTCATTTCTGTTGGGATCTTTCTTAAAACCAACGAAAATCAGGCAAGGTATTTTATAAAAGTTACAAAGCAATTTGGCCTGGTAAGCCTGATGGCGGCATACGTTTTTCCAGGAGATATATTTTGCAACAATTTGTATCGCCCAACCTATATCATTCGCTTTTTTATGAGGCAATTGATGTAAGCTAGCTGCGGGTGCTGTTTTTTTTCCAAACCTGGCTCGCCGGTTAAAAAAACTAAAAAGAAAATAAGTATATATAGAGATCCAGAGGGCCTGAATCACTATGATTTTCCTGGATGGGCCTAATCTCAAAAAAGATTTGATTTTGTTAATCATTCTTCTGTAATCAACTTTTTCGAAATAAAAAGCTGAATGATGTTATTGACTTGTTTCCTACAATCAGGTGCTGAAATTTCATATTCATTTTCCAGTTGCCTGCAAATAGCGTCGACTGATAAATTGCTTTCAATACCTCTTAAAATTTTAAAGGAAGTTTCATTTAAAGAAAAATACTCGTTGGTAGCACTGTTGAAAGCTACGCCTTCTTCACCTAACTGTGTTATTAATATATCCTTTGCATTAAACTGGTAGCCCATGGTAGGTAATGGTAATTAAACTAATCAAAATTGGTGTGTAAAAATAAGGCAAATTGTAGAGCCTTTAGCAGGTTCTGCATTTGATAGGGTTCAACATATGGTTGACGCAAATATAATTGCCAGGTGCTACTCAGATTTTGAATGTCAATATAGTATCCGGCAGCGGTACTATTTTTGATATCTTCAATTGCTGCGGAAATTTCGGAGGCCTGGGCCTTTACCCGATAAACAATATCTGCACTTTGTAAACCTTTTCTTTTTTCGAACAAAACCCTGTCGGGTATTTTGCCACGCATCATTTGTTTTACCAACATGCGATTGTTGAAATGCTTATCAAAAAAAGCTTCATTGGGAATGCTGAAAAAATACTCGATAAGATCCTGGTCAATGGTAGGATCCCTTAATTCAACACCATAATATTGCCCGCTTGCTGCACCAATGGCACTTCTTACATTGTATAAATTTAAAAAAAGCTCTTTGTTTTGTTGAATATCATCAGGAGACGGCCTTTGAATATCGTCGATAGCCGAAAAATCCATAGTAATGCCATGTTGATCTAGTCTGGCAGGCTGAGCAAAAACATTAAAAGCGTATTTTCTCAGGCTACTTCTTTTATGGTTTCTTTTGTTTAAATAGTTCCTAAAAAAAGTTTGCACTACAGGTTTCGCTATGCGGGATTTAAAGAAGGAAAACGGATTGTGTATAAAGGCCGAAATGCTGACTGGGAGCAGGTGAGGAGCTCCTGCAAAAGAAATACTGCCATTACCGCCTTCGCCTTTAAGTAAAACCTCCACTCCTTTTTGAGCTGCAGATCTGTAAATGTCCAACAACCAGTAGGCATTACAGGCACCGTGAGCCGGAGCGCTATATATATCAAGAAAGTCGATCATGCCATTAAGCACACTATAATTTGCAGAATTCAATAGAATAGAATCTATATTCCCGGAAGCATTCACTATATCATGAATAAAGGGCGTTTCATCTAGTACACTTTTTTCTTTTTCAATATCCTGCAGTATCTCAGACGCAAATAGTGGAACATGGCTGAAAGTCGTAAGGGTAGTATTCTGACGCTTAAGTAAGTCAGCTGCGGTGTAACTTACGGCGCTGCTATCTAATCCTCCACTTAAAGTAGATGCTACAGATTTATCGCCACAGATTCGTGATTGGACAGCTGCAACAAAAAGCTCCATTATTTCATCTGCATAATGCTGTGTTTTTTTATAAGTTCTTTTTTCTGTGATTTGCGGGTTCCAATATTTTTCGACTTTTACAGTACGATTTTTTATGATGATGGTATGAGCGGGCGGTAAAGAAAAAACATTGCTGTAGAAAGTATCGTATGCACCATTTTCCCGGCCCCACAAGGTTAACTGACGCATAAAATGGACTTCATTCAGCTGTTTGGAATAATTAGGAAGTTGTAGAATACCTTTTATGGAAGAGCTAAAATAAAAGCCGCTATTGTCGTGGTAATAATAAAGAGCAGTATAACCCGTTGGACTTTGTGCGATAAATAGTTCCTGTGTTTGGCCGTCAAACGCGGCAAAACTCCATTCGCCGCGTAAGTGATTTATACAATTTCTGCCCCATTTTCTATAAGCTTGTAGCAATACAAAATCACTGGAGTAGGATGTTCTTGCTTCGTGGTCCAGGCCTAACTTTTTAGTGAGTTGGCTTATATTGTCAATTCTGCCCTGCCATACAAACAGCAGTTCATTTTCGGGCATATACACAGGCTGGTCGTTAAAAGTACTCCCGGAAGACAGATGCCCAAATCCTGCCTCTAAAGTCGTTTTAAAAGCGTGTCCCTGATGTGGTAATTTTCTAAGACCGTTATACATTTTTTGAAGCGACAGATCAACTGAATAGTTATTGTTATAGTGCCAGGCTCCAAATATGAGATTCATGACCGATTGCGAAATAAAAAGCGGAGCTTACAGGTAAACTCCGCTTATTTTAATAAGATATAACTGTTTTGCTAACCTTTGGAATTAGCTCGCAGTATTAAAAGCATCAGCTTTAGCATCAACTCCAGAGTTGATTTCAATTTCGGTTACTTCCGGTAGAACCCAAGTTTTTTTAGTTTCCATAAATTAAGTTTTAATGTTAATTACGGCCTGCAAAATACCTAGTTCTGAACATTTTGCAAAATTTTTTTCACGAATAGGGAGAATTCGGATATGCTATTGACATTTTTGGGACGCAGAGCCAAGAAATAAGGGGTACTATTCAATATTTTACCTACCAGGTCGAACTGTAACTTGCTTTTTTGTATCACCGGTATCCAATGGTTACGATATACGTTATCCGAAAGCGCTTTAAAAGCCTCTATATTCCTGATGGGCGACAGGCATATTTCCGAACCCTCCTTGTCGAGAAAGATTATTTTTTCAACCTCAGCCGGCGCCGTGGCAAACTGACTATGGAATGAAAAGCCAAATTTATCCCGGTCACCATCATCAAAGATCTTTTGTTTATCATTAGTATTTAGCAAACTCTGTTGATCCAACGTTTGCTCCCACAAGCGGATCATCGGGTAGGAGGCCTGTGCGTAACATTTTCCATCTCTTATAAATAATACAGCTGTATCATCGGTAAACGGTTGAAAGCCTAACTCCTGCAGTTTAACGGCCAGTGTAGACTTTCCTGTGCCGGAGGGAGCCGCAAAGAGCGCAACTTTCCCAGATCCGGTGAAAACTCCGGAAACATGAAACGGGATCATATTCCGCTGGTACAAAATAGCCGCTAACCCATTCGAATAAAAATAAATCAGGTTAGAACGATAATCTGCCGTAATTGGCTCAATAATCACCTGGCTGCCATTAGAAATATAGAATTTAATTTTCCCGCTGATCGTGTAAATCATTTCATCAGCGTTGCAGTAAGCATGTCTATCAGCATTTTGTCCCTCACCTGAGAGCTCAGCAGGCACGATGCCCAGCTTTACGTATACGGGGTTTTCCAGGTCGGGGGATTCATTTATTGGAAATAATGCAGGAAGTTCGATTTCTGAAATAACCGGAATACCGAATGCAAGATAATAATACGTCATTGATTTTTTTGATAACCTACCTGGTTAGTTCAGACGCAAAAATACTTGATGAATGACGAATTTAGGTTGATAAATTTTGGTGCAGTTTAACTGGCGGATAATGCTGAAATGCTGACTCACGTTATTCATTTCCCTTTAACATTCATCTTCAAATGGTAAACCGACGGGCCTGCTGTCACAAAAAGGATATTCCTTTCTTTTCCACCAAAGCAAATATTGGCCGTCCACTTTTCCGGAACCGGTATATAGGCTATTTTCTTCCCGGTGCTGTTATAAACAGTAACGCCATTGCCGGTTAAATACAAATTACCCCTGTTGTCGAGGGTTATACCGTCTGATCCCTGAGCAACAAATAATTGTTTGCCTGATAAGGTGCCGTCGTCGTTAATCTGGAACTTGTAGGTCTTATTATCCCCAATGTCGGCCACAAAAAGATACTGTCCATCAGCCGAGCCGGTAATGCCATTAGGTTTCACCAGTTCGTTACTCACCGTTATCGGCTGCGTAGCCCCTTTAGGCAAATAATACACATTTTGCTCCCTGATCTCGGGTGCAGTACGGGTCCAGTAATCACGCTGGTAGTAGGGGTCGGTGAAATAAATCCCGCCTTCGCGGTCAATCCATAAATCGTTAGGGCCATTCAATTTTTTGCCATCTACTTTACCCAGCAGCACTTTCACAATATGCCCCCTGGTATCTATCGACCATATTTCATTGTTTTCATCAGCGCAGGCGATAATATTACCTTTAGCGTCAATATCAAGGCCATTGGCTCTGCCGGCATCTTTTTTAAATTCCCATAATACGGTAGTTTGGGGATCGTAACGCCATATTTTGTTGTTCGGCTGGTCCGTAAAATATACTTTACCGTCTTTATCGGCAACGGGCCCCTCGGTAAAACTAAAAGCCTGCTTTATTTTCATAAGGCCTTCAAAATTGCTCGCTATAATGCCTGTTGAATCGAAAAAAGCCGTGGTTTGCGACCAGGCAGCAGCAGAAAGCGGTATCAGTAAAGCCGAAAACAAATATTTCATCTGCTAAAAATATAAATAATACGCTTCAAATCAATTGGTTTTATCTTTTCAACCCATTTTGGCTGCTGCAAACTCTTAAACTACCAGTCAACTGATCAACTTTTCAACCAAAACACTTACCTTTGCACCCCCAATTAGTTCTTTTTAGGTTTTCTGTACAGATTATATCAATACAGAACGAGGAATTTGGGAGCTCTTTCCGGAATAACCGGCAGAGCGTTTGAACCAATAAATCATTAAAAATGGCAAAAGAAATCTCCGGCTTTGTAAAGCTGCAGTGTAAAGGTGGTCAGGCCAATCCTGCACCTCCAATCGGTCCGGCGCTGGGTTCCAAAGGTGTTAACATCATGGAATTTTGTAAGCAATTCAATGCGCGCACACAGGACAAACCAGGAAAAGTACTTCCTGTATTAATCACAGTTTATACGGACAAAAGTTTCGACTTTGTAATTAAAACGCCTCCTGCTGCGGTGCAGTTGATGGAAGCGGCTAAAATTCAAAAAGGTTCAAAAGAAAGCAACCGTGCCAAAGTTGGTAAAGTTACATGGGATCAGGTTGAGGCTATCGCAAAAGATAAAATGCCCGATCTGAACTGCTTTACTGCTGAAAGCGCTATGAAAATGGTTGCTGGTACAGCGCGTAGTATGGGATTAACTGTAGAAGGTAAAGCCCCTTGGGAAAATTAATCCATTAAAGAACCCGTCTGCTTTCGGGCAGGCTTAAAAAAGAATTACAATGGCAATTACAAAGAAAAGAAAAGTTGTAAACTCCAAGGTGGATGCCAACAAAGCATATACGCTTAGCGAAGCTTCTGCATTGGTTAAAGAAATAAATGTTGCGAAATTCGATGCTTCGGTTGACTTACATGTACGTTTAGGTGTAGATCCTAAAAAAGCAGACCAGGCAATTCGTGGCACTGTTACCTTACCTCATGGTACTGGTAAAACAAAAAGAGTACTGGTACTTTGTACTCCTGACAAAGAAGCGGCTGCAATTGAAGCAGGTGCTGACCATGTAGGTTTAGACGAGTTTATTCAAAAAATTGAAGGCGGCTGGACAGATATCGATGTAATCATCGCTACTCCTGCTGTAATGCCTAAAATTGGTAAATTAGGTAAAGTGTTAGGTCCTCGTAACTTAATGCCTAACCCTAAAACAGGTACTGTTACCAACGATGTGGCAGCTGCAGTAAACGAAGTAAAAGGTGGTAAGATTGCGTTCAAAGTAGATAAAGCTGGTATCATCCACGCTTCTATCGGACGTGTTAGCTTTTCTCCTGAAAAAATCGCTCAGAACGGACAGGAGTTCATCAATGCTATCGTTAAAGCAAAACCTTCTACAGCAAAAGGTACTTATTTAAAAGGTATCAGCATGGCAAGTTCTATGAGCCCAGGCATTGCTTTAGACACTAAAGGCTTTGTTCACTAATCAGGTTGTAGTACTGCCCTAACAGGCAGGTATAACACAATCGCAACAATTTTAAACACAGTCAAATCGAAATAAAATGACTAAAGATCAAAAAAATGAAGTAATTGAAGTATTGAAAGGTAAGTTCTCTCAGTACGACAATTTCTATATAACCGATACAGAATCGCTTACTGTAGCACAGGTAAGTAAATTGCGCCGCGCTTGTTTCGACAAAAATGTTGAAATGAAAGTAGCTAAGAACACGCTTATTAAAAAAGCCCTGGAATCTCTGGATGCTGAAAAATATGCTGGTGTTTATGACTCTTTACATAAGGTAACCGCTTTAATGTTCTCTGAAAATCCCAAAGAACCAGCTGTTATTTTAAGCTCTTTCCGTAGCGAAGCCAAAGCTGAAAGACCAGAATTGAAACTGGCTTTTATCAACGGTGACCTGTATGCAGGTGACAACCAGTTGAAAGCATTAACACAAATCAAAACCAAGAACGAGCTTATCGGCGAAGTTATTGGCTTGTTGCTTTCTCCCATTCAGCGTGTTATTGGTGCGTTACAAAACAAACCAGAGGGAGATGTGGCTCCGGTTGCTGCTGAAGCAGCGCCAGCGGCTGAAGCTCCTGCAACTGAGGCGGCTCCTGAAGCTCCGGCAGCACCTGAGGCTCCTGCGGCAGAAGAAAAGCCTGCAGCTGAATAATCAGGCTATAGAGATGGCGTGTTAACCCTCGCCAGATCTTGCTCAACAAGGATTTAGTTCTTTTTATAAATCACCGCCCAATCACCCTTATTAAAGGGCTGGGGGTACAATTTTTTTAAACCCGCCGTCGGATCCATTTTTAAAAGGAAATGAAGACGGTAAAAATTAAACAAAATGGCAGATATTAAAAATTTAGCAGAAAGCCTGGTAGGTTTAACTGTAAAAGAAGTACAGGAATTAGCAGATTTCTTAAAAACTGAATACGGAATCGAACCAGCTGCAGCAGCAGTAGTAGTTTCTGGAGACGGTGGTGGCGCGGCTGCTGTAGAAGAAAAAACAGCATTTGACGTTATCCTGAAAAGCGGTGGTGCTTCTAAATTAAACGTTGTTAAGATCGTTAAAGACTTAACTGGTTTAGGTTTGAAAGAAGCTAAAGAATTAGTAGACGGCGCTCCAAAACCTGTTAAAGAAGGTGTGAGCAAAGCTGAAGCAGACGATATCGCAGCTAAGTTGAAAGAAGCTGGCGCTGATGTTGAAGTAGCTTAATTCTTTTCAAATATTTTTTAAAAGGCAATCATTTCTATGGTTGCCTTTTTTATGCGTCATTACAGTCTTCAACTTCAATTGCTCACCGTAATGTACTTAGAAACTCTTTCATAAGAGTCGTTGGTTTGTGCTGCCAAATCTTTTATGTCCGTAATTGCTGTAAAATTCCCTTTCTCTTTTCTTTGTTTTAAAACCTGGAAAGCTAGCTTAGCGCTTATGTAGGGATGATTATTGAGCTCATCGTAGGAAGCTGTGTTGATGTTGATTTTTTTTATGGACCCGGCATCAACCTTCAGCTGCGCTTTTATTTTCTGAAAGGTTGAATCGGGTATTCCGTAGGTTTCCCCTACCTGGTCGACCGAATAAAAGCCTCCCAACTTGTCCCGGAAATTGACAATTTTAGTAGCCAGTTTATTCCCGATTCCATACAAAGACTCAAACCCTGCTATATCTGCAGTATTGATTTCGATCGTTTTAGGTAGGTGACTGGGCTTGTTTTCGGGCGTATATCCTGTATTGTTAACTCCTTTATCGGCATTGGTTTGATTGTGATAATTACCCGCAGGTGTGGCACTTTTTATGGATATATAGGGCTTCAGCCGTTGAAATTCTTCCTGCCTTAACCCATATACTTTAGCCAGGTCGTCTGGCCTTCTGAATTTCCCCCCTTTATTGCGATAGTTGATCAGGGTGCGGATCGTTTTGTCCCTCAGCCCCAGCTTTTTGAAACCTTCGGCATCCAGCGTATTCGGATCAAAATTAAACAGAACCCCTTTTAGCGGGTTGCTGTAGCTGCCTCCCGTTTTGTCGATAGGGAAGCTGGTAGTAGCAGGCGTTGATGGATCATCGGTCAGTTCTGATGATTCGCTGATGTTTTTCTCCTGCAAATTATTAGCGTTTGCGAGCCAGACTGAGTCCGTGGAGGAGAGTTTAGACTCTTCCGGATGTGTTTGAAAGAAGGGGAGAAAAGCGATAATAACGATGGCAGGCACCAAAAAAATAATGCCTATGCGTTCTTTTTTTGAAAAAGTCAGAGACTCTTTCAGCGTGTGTTTCAGGCTCATAGATAGCTGTTTTCATAAATTTACGATTTATAAAAACCATCGTCAAAATAAAATTTGGCAAAATTATTGCTAATAAGTTTTTTCTTTATACTTTATCCCCTAACTTTGCAGTCCTTTTTATTTTGGCCAATAAAATTTTGACTTACGAAATGTGTTCAAGTAATTGAATTTCAGTAGGATTTCTTTTAGCGATAAAAGTGGTCCTTTTTGGCGTTTCTATAGGTCGATCATTAAAACCGGTGTATAATTTATGTCTGCTACAAGCGTAAAATCAAGAGTGAATTTCGGGAAAATCAAACATCTGGCTGAGACGCCCGATTTGCTCGAAGTTCAGATTCAATCATTTAAAGAGTTTTTCCAGCTTGAAACCACACCCGACAAGCGTAACATTGAGGGCTTGTTCCGTGTGTTCAAAGATAATTTCCCTATCACTGATACGAGAAACATCTTTGTACTGGAATTTTTAGACTACTTTATTGATCCCCCCCGTTATTCGATCGACGAGTGTATGGAGCGTGGCTTAACTTATGCCGTTCCGCTGAAAGCGAAACTTCGCTTAAGCTGTAACGACGAAGAGCACGTAGATTTCCAGACAATCGTTCAGGATGTGTTTTTGGGTAATATTCCTTACATGACTCCCCGTGGTACTTTTGTGATCAACGGTGCTGAGCGTGTGGTAGTTTCCCAGTTACACCGTTCTCCTGGTGTATTCTTTGGTCAGTCTGTTCACCCGAATGGCACAAAAATTTACTCTGCACGTGTAATTCCTTTTAAAGGAGCATGGATGGAGTTCGCTACCGATATCAACAACGTAATGTATGCGTATATCGACCGTAAGAAGAAATTCCCGGTTACTACTTTATTACGTTCTATCGGTTATGAAACTGATAAAGATATCCTGGAATTATTTGGTATGGCCGACGAAGTAGCCGGTGACCAAAAATCCCTGGAAGCACATCTAGGTAAAAGATTAGCAGCCCGCGTATTACGCACATGGGTAGAAGATTTCGTGGATGAAGATACCGGTGAGGTAGTTTCTATTGAGCGTAATGAGATTGTGATGGAGCGTGACACCGTTCTGGATGAGGAAGCGATCGAAACCATTGTTGATATGGCGATCGATACCGTATTTATCCAGAGAGAAGATGTAGGTGGTGATTATGCAATCATTTACAACACTTTAAATAAAGATACTTCGAACAGTGAGTTGGAAGCGGTTCAGTTTATTTACCGTCAATTGCGCGGTGCTGATGCCCCTGATAACGAAACAGCCCGTGGTATTATCGATAAATTATTCTTTAGCGATAAACGTTATGATCTGGGTGAAGTAGGACGTTACAAAATCAACCGCAAGTTGAACATTGATGCGCCTCTGGATCAGAAAACTTTAACTAAGCTCGATATCATCGAGATTATTAAATACCTGGTACGTTTAACCAATGGTAAAGCAGAGATCGATGATATCGATCACCTGAGCAACCGTCGTGTACGTACTGTAGGTGAGCAGTTATATGCTCAGTTTGGTGTAGGTCTTGCACGTATGGCGCGTACCATCCGTGAAAGAATGAATGTTCGTGATAACGAGGTATTCACGCCGGTGGATCTGATCAATGCAAGAACACTTTCTTCAGTGATCAACTCTTTCTTTGGTACATCTCAGTTATCCCAATTCCTGGATCAAACCAACCCCCTGTCAGAAATTACACACAAACGTCGTATTTCAGCGCTCGGGCCAGGTGGTTTAAGTCGTGAGAGAGCCGGCTTTGAGGTTCGTGACGTACACTATTCGCACTATGGTCGTTTGTGTACTATTGAAACACCGGAAGGACCGAACATTGGTCTGATCTCTACACTTTGCGTGCACGCTACTATCAATGAAATGGGCTTTATCGAAACGCCTTATCATAAAGTAGTAAACGGTAAAGTGGATGTTAAGAAACTGAAATTCTTAAGTGCAGAAGAAGAAGATTCAGCAAAAATTGCCCAGGCTAATACGGCGTTAGATGCTGATGGTAATTTTGTTGAAGAGAAGATTGAAAGCCGCGAAACAGGTGACTTCCCGATCCTTGATAAATCAGAGGTTGAATATATGGATGTAGCTCCTAACCAGATTGTTGGTTTGAGTGCTTCCCTGATTCCATTCCTGGAGCATGATGATGCCAACCGTGCGTTAATGGGATCAAACATGCAACGTCAGGCGGTTCCATTATTGCGTCCGGATGCGCCTATCGTAGGTACTGGTCTGGAAGGAAAAGCAGCACGCGATTCAAGGATCCAGATCCACGCAGAAGGTGATGGTGTGGTTGAGTTTGTAGATGCTACTGAAATTCATGTGCGTTACGACAGAGATGTGAATGAGAAGCTGGTAAGCTTTGAAGAAGATCTGAAAATATACAAGCTTACTAAATTCATCAAAACCAACCAGGAGTCTTGTATTAACCTGATGCCTACCGTAAAGAAAGGTCAGAAGGTAAAGAATGGTGACTTCCTTACTCAGGGCTATGCTACTCAAAATGGTGAGCTGGCATTAGGTAAAAACCTGAAAGTGGCCTTCATGCCATGGAAGGGTTACAACTTTGAGGATGCGATCGTGATCAGCGAACGTGTGGTAAAAGAAGATATGTTTACTTCTATCCACATTTCCGAATACGAACTGGAAGTGCGTGATACTAAATTAGGTGAAGAAGAGTTAACTGCTGATATCCCTAACGTATCTGAAGAAGCGACTAAAGACCTGGATGAAAATGGTATTATCCGTATCGGAGCGCAAATTAAAGAAGGCGATATCCTGATCGGTAAGATCACTCCAAAAGGGGAAAGCGATCCAACTCCTGAAGAAAAATTATTACGTGCCATCTTTGGTGATAAAGCCGGCGATGCAAAAGATGCTTCTCTGAAAGCGCCAAACGGGGTAGAAGGTGTGGTGATTGGTAAGAAGTTATTCCAGCGTGCGAAGAAAGATAAAAATGCTAAGGTTCGTGAAAAAGCGGCAATTGAAAAATTAGATCGCGTTCATGAAAAGAATGAGCAGGATATCCTGAATGTGCTTTTAGAAAAACTGGGCACTTTACTGGAAAACCAGACTTCAGTAGGTGTTAAGAACAGCTTCGATGAGATCGTAATTGGCAGAAATTCTAAGTTTAACGCTAAGAACCTGGCTTCACTGGATTATGCTAACATCAATCCTTTGGGCTGGACTACCGACGAAAAGATCAATGACCAGGTAAATACTTTATTGCATAACTACAGCATTAAGTTCAACGAAGAATTGGGTCGCTATAAAAGAGAGAAGTTCAATATTTCAATAGGTGATGAGTTACCTGCAGGTGTATTGAAACTGGCAAAAGTATACTTAGCGGTTAAGCGTAAGCTGAAAGTGGGTGATAAAATGGCGGGTCGCCATGGTAACAAAGGTATCGTTGCGAAAATCGTTCGCCAGGAAGATATGCCGTTCCTTGAGGATGGATCACCGGTGGATATCGTATTGAATCCGTTAGGGGTACCTTCCCGTATGAACCTCGGACAGATTTATGAAACTGTTTTAGGTTGGGCTGGTAAAAACCTGGGTGTGAAATTCGCTACTCCTATTTTCGACGGAGCTTCTACAGAAGAGATTGAGACTTATTGTGATGAGGCGGGTATACCTAAGTTTGGTCACACATACCTGTATGACGGCGAAACCGGTGAGCGTTTCCACCAGAAAGCAACTGTGGGCGTGATCTACATGATCAAACTACACCACATGGTAGATGATAAAATGCACGCACGTTCTATAGGACCATACTCACTTATTACACAACAGCCTCTGGGTGGTAAAGCTCAGTTCGGTGGTCAGCGTTTTGGTGAGATGGAGGTATGGGCACTCGAAGCATACGGTGCATCTAACATCTTACAGGAATTATTAACCATTAAGTCGGATGATATCATTGGCCGTGCTAAAACGTACGAAAGCATTGTAAAAGGTGAAAACGTACCTCGCGCCGGAGTTCCTGAATCATTCAATGTATTGGTACACGAGTTAAGAGGTTTAGGTCTTGACCTGACATTCGAATAAGTTTTTAGAGTCCATGGACCATCGACTATGGTCTATGGACTTCTTCAAAAAGTCAGCGTTCATCTTAAATCTTTCAAATAAAAAATCTTAAATAGAAACATGGCTACTAAAAAAGACAATCGTCCAAAAGCAGCGTTTTCAAGAATAACCATAGGCCTTGCTTCGCCTGACTCTATCCTGGAGAAGAGCTTTGGAGAGGTATTAAAGCCTGAAACGATTAACTATCGTACTTACAAACCAGAAAGAGATGGTTTGTTTTGCGAAAGAATATTTGGCCCGGTAAAGGATTACGAATGTGCTTGCGGAAAGTATAAACGTATTCGTTATAAGGGTATTGTGTGCGACCGTTGTGGTGTTGAAGTAACTGAGAAGAAAGTACGTCGCGAAAGAATGGGACACATTAAACTGGTGGTTCCTGTAGTTCACATCTGGTACTTCAAATCGCTTCCTAATAAAATTGGTTACCTGTTGGGAATGAGCTCCAAGAAATTGGAGAGCATCATTTACTACGAGCGTTACGTGGTAATTCAGGCAGGTGTGCGTGAAGATAAAGGACAGAGTTATGGCGATCTGTTAACAGAAGAAGAATATCTGGATATACTGGATGCTTTACCCAAAGATAACCAGTACCTGCCCGATGACGATCCTCAGAAATTCATTGCAAAAATGGGTGCTGAATCTGTTCATGATCTGTTACAGCGTATCGACCTGGATCAGTTATCTTTTGATTTAAGGAATAGCGCGGCTACTGAAACTTCTCAGCAACGTAAAGCAGACGCCTTAAAGCGTTTGAGCGTAGTAGAAGCCTTCCGTGATGCGAATACACGTATTACGAACCGCCCTGAGTGGATGGTAATGCAATACATCCCGGTAATTCCACCAGAACTTCGTCCGCTAGTTCCATTGGATGGCGGTCGTTTTGCCTCGTCTGATCTGAACGATTTATACCGTCGTGTAATTATCCGTAACAACCGTTTGAAACGTTTGATGGAGATTAAAGCGCCTGAAGTAATCTTACGTAATGAAAAACGTATGCTTCAGGAAGCAATTGACTCATTGTTTGATAATAGCCGTAAATCTAATGCTGTTAAAGCTGAAGGTGGCCGTGCATTGAAATCTCTTTCAGATGTATTGAAAGGTAAACAAGGTCGTTTCCGTCAAAACCTTTTGGGTAAACGTGTTGACTATTCTGGTCGTTCGGTTATCGTTGTAGGTCCTGAAATGAAAATGCATGAGTGCGGTTTGCCAAAAGATATGGCGGCTGAGCTGTTCAAACCATTTATCATTCGTAAATTAATTGAAAGAGGTATCGTAAAAACCGTTAAGTCTGCAAGGAAACTGGTAGATAAAAAAGAAGCGGTTATCTGGGATATCCTTGAAAATATTCTGAAAGGTCACCCGATCATGTTAAACCGTGCCCCAACACTGCACCGTTTATCAATCCAGGCCTTCCAGCCTAAACTGATCGAAGGTAAAGCCATTCAGTTACACCCATTGGTTACTGCGGCATTCAACGCCGACTTTGATGGTGACCAGATGGCGGTACACGTACCTTTAAGCAATGCGGCAGTATTGGAAGCACAGTTATTAATGCTGGCTTCTCACAACATTTTGAACCCACAGAATGGTACACCAATTACCCTTCCTTCCCAGGACATGGTACTCGGTCTGTATTATATTACTAAGGGTAAGAAAACTACCGAAACTGAAAAAGTACGTGGTGAAGGCAAAGCTTTCTATTCTGCAGAAGAGGTGATCATTGCTTACAATGAAAAGCAGATCGATCTTCACGCATGGATTAAAGTAAAAACCAATGTTCGTAATGAAAATGGCGAACTGGAGTATAAATTACTAGAAACAACTGTTGGTCGTGTTATATTTAACCAGCATGTTCCCGCAGAAGTTGGATTTGTAAACGCGCTGTTAACAAAGAAAAACCTTCGTGAGATCATCGGTAATATCATTGAGATCACCAACGTTCCTAAAACAGCCAAATTCCTGGATGATATCAAGCAGTTAGGTTTCCGTACTGCCTTCCAGGGTGGTTTGTCGTTCAGCATTAATGACCTGATCATTCCTGAAATTAAAGCTGAATTACTGGAGAATGCTAAAGGTGAAGTAGATGAGGTTTGGGACAACTATAACATGGGTCTTATTACCAATAACGAGCGGTATAACCAGATCGTAGATATCTGGAGCCGTGTGGATACCCGGTTAACGGAAACGTTGATCCGTGAGCTGGCTTCAGACAAACAAGGTTTTAACTCTGTTTACATGATGCTTGATTCCGGGGCCCGTGGTTCTAAACAGCAGATCAAACAGCTGGCTGGTATCAGGGGGCTGATGGCTAAGCCAAGAAAATCAGGCTCTACTGGTTCTGAGATCATTGAGAACCCGATCCTTTCTAACTTTAAAGGCGGTCTGAATGTATTGGATTACTTCATCTCTACCCACGGTGCGCGTAAAGGTCTTGCGGATACGGCGTTAAAAACAGCGGATGCCGGTTACTTAACCCGTCGTCTGGTAGACGTTTCCCAGGATGTAGTAATTACTGAAGAAGATTGTGGTACATTACGTGGTATTAATACATCTGCTTTAAAAGATAATGAAGATGTGATCGAACCATTATCAGACAGGATTGAAGGACGTACCTCATTACATGATGTATTCCATCCTCAAACTGAAGAGTTGATCATTGAAGCTGGTACTGAAATCTCAGCAGCAGTAGCAAGACAAATTGAAGAGGCGGGTGTTGAGTCTATTGAGATCCGTTCTGTATTAACCTGCGAAAGTAAGCGTGGATGCTGCGTGAAGTGTTATGGTAAAAACCTTGCTTCGGGTATACTGGCGCAAAAAGGTGATGCAGTAGGTATCATCGCTGCACAGTCAATTGGTGAGCCTGGTACACAGCTTACACTTCGTACCTTCCACGTGGGTGGTGTTGCGGGTTCTGCTTCTGTAGAATCTACTTTGATCGCTAAGTTTGATGGTACCATCCAGTTCGACGGTGTACGTTCGGTAGCTACAACCAATGCTGAAGGTGAAGACGTGAAAGTGGTTATCGGTCGTACCGGTGAAGCCCGTATCATTGATACTAAGGCGGACAGGCTGTTAATTACTAATAATATTCCTTACGGTTCTACTTTGTTGGTAAAAGATGGTCAGAAAATTTCCAAAGGAGATGCGATCTGCTCATGGGATCCATACAATAACGTTATCGTTGCTGAGGTGGATGGTGTGCTGAAATTTGACAACGTAATTGAAGGTATCACTTACCGCGAAGAGTCGGATGAGCAAACTGGTCACCGTGAGAAAGTGGTAATCGAAACCAGGGATAAAACGAAGATTCCTTCCATCATTGTAGAAGGTAAAACAGATAAATCGTACAACTTACCTACCGGTTCTCATATCATGCTGGATGAAGGCGATGATGTGAAAGCAGGTAAAGTACTGGTGAAGATCCCTCGTATCTTAGGTAAACTGAAGGATATCACGGGTGGTCTGCCTCGTGTAACAGAATTGTTCGAGGCGCGTAACCCAAGTAACCCTGCAGTGGTTTCTGAGATTGATGGTGTGGTAACGATGGGAGCTGTTAAACGCGGTAACCGTGAAATTATCATCGAAGCTAAAGACGGCGTTACAAGAAAATACCTGGTTCCTTTAACACGTCAGATCCTGGCACAGGATGGAGACTTTGTAAAAGCCGGTACTTCGTTAAGCGATGGTCAGGTTTCTCCTCAGGATATCCTTTCTATTCAGGGTCCATTCGCTGTACAACAGTATGTAGTGAACGAGATTCAGGAGGTATATCGTTTACAGGGTGTGAAAATCAACGACAAACACGTTGAGGTGATCGTACGCCAGATGATGCGTAAAGTGAACATCGTTGATCCGGGAGATACCCGTTTCCTTGAAGATGACCTGGTAGATAAATTTGAGTTTGTTGATGAGAATGATTACGTATACGAGAAGAAAGTAGTTACCGATCCGGGTGACTCGACTAAACTTCGTGCGGGTCAGATCATCAGCCTGCGTGACCTGAGAGAAGAAAATTCAGTATTACGTCGTAATGATAAAAAGCCTGTAGAGTTCAGGGATGCACAACCTGCTACTTCAGCGCCTACATTACTGGGTATTACCAAAGCTTCTCTGGGTGTACAAAGCTGGATCTCAGCAGCATCGTTCCAGGAAACAACCAAAGTATTGTCTTCTGCAGCCATACACGGTAAAGCAGATGAGATGCTGGGCTTGAAAGAGAACGTAATTACTGGTCACCACATTCCTGCCGGTACAGGTTTACGTGAGTTTGAAAACATGATCGTAGGAAGCAAAGAAGAATACGAATTGTTGCAAACTACCCGCGAAGCCATGGCATTTGACGAGGAAGAGTAATTATCAAAATCAAAATATGCAAGAGCAATTCTGGATCATACCAGGGTTGCTCTTTTTTTATGGAAGAAAGTTGGTAGTTCGCAGGTTAACTCTTAACTTTTCGATCTAAAATTTGGGGAATCTCGTTAAGCCTTTCATAAGAAAGGTTTTCATCTGCACTTTTTCTTTAATTGATGATTATATTGCAGGTTTAAATTAGAATGTGATTAAGAAACGCCCATTTAAAAAAGTTTGGTAGAGGTAGGATAGCGGTAGGCGTTCCCGCCCGCCTGGTCAGGTGGGCCATCCGCCCCCAATTAAAAAAAACATAAAATACTCGGATGAAACAGGCCTTATTGATTGTAAATGCTTTATTGGTTGTCGCAGTATCATTTTTATTATATAAGCAATTTGCAAGCGGCTCGGAAAAAGTGCCCACTGCTGGGAGTGTTTTAAAAACAAAGGACAGCCTGGGTAGCAAAAAATTGCTTTTTGCTTATATGAATATGGATTCTATTCAAGGTAAGTATGAACTGGCGAAAGCTGTTTCGAACGAAGTAGAAAGAAGACAGGAAAGTTTGGATGCCGAACTGAATAAGATGGATAAGGCTTATAGAAATAAGCTGGAGGGTTATCAGCAGAGGGGCGCATCTATGACGGAAGAGCAGGCTGTGGCAGCCCGGGAAGATATGGAAACTACCCAACGCCAGATACTGGAGAAAAGACAATCATTGATGGATGGCTTTCAGAGCTGGCTGGCATCTAAAAACATGAGTGTTATTAAAGACATACAGGATTACCTGAAGAAGTTCAATGCCGACGGCACTTACTCTTTTATATTTTCTCATGAGCCTTTCTTCTATTATAGCGACACGGCTTATGATATTACCAGTGAAGTAATACAAGGCTTAAATCAGCAATACAAAGCAAATAAAGGCAAGTAAACGCCGGGCTATAAGCGCCACTCCACGATACTGTTTTCCCATTCGGTTTTGTAAGGCACGCTAACGCGGATATAATTATCGGTATATCCTTCCATCATGCCGTTCTTATTATGATTTTCAAACAGAACTTTTCGCGTCTGTCCTGCATGACCGGCTTCGAAGTATTGCATTTTCATGTAAGAAAGATTGCGGAGCGATTTGTTTCTTTCGTGCCGTGTATGCATATCTACAATAGGGCTTAAAGTAAGCGCATGTGTGTTATCACGTTCAGAATAGGTAAAAACGTGCAGGTAAGAGATATCTAATGCATGAAGAAAGTCATAGGTTTCTTTAAATTCAGCATCCGTCTCACCCGGAAAACCTACAATAACATCAACACCGATAGCCGCATGAGGCATCAGGGCCTTAATAAGGCCCACGCGTTCGGCATAAAGTTCTCTCTTATACCGGCGGCGCATCATGCCTAAGATAGTATTGCTGCCGCTTTGCAAAGGAATATGAAAATGCGGCATGAACTTTTGGCTATTCGCTACAAATTCCACTATCTCATTCGTAAGCAGGTTGGGCTCAATAGATGAAATACGGTAACGTTCAATACCTTCTATATGGTCCAATTCCTGTATGAGTTTGTAAAAGTTTTCCTCCCTGTTTTGGAAAGATATGGGCTCATTGCCGTCGGGACCTTTTCCGAAATCACCCAGGTTGATACCCGTAAGCACAATCTCCTTAGCGCCACTGTCAGCGAGGCTTTGAGCGCTCTTGATCACATTAGCAATGCTATCACTCCTGCTTTTACCGCGGGCCATAGGAATGGTGCAAAAAGAGCAATTATAGTCGCAACCATCCTGTACTTTTAAAAAAGTACGGGTACGATCATTGATAGAGAAAGAAGAATTGAACCCGGAAACCTCTTCAATATCACAGCTGCATATTTTAGCCGAATCGCCTTTGGCAATCTCCTTAATATGTTTGGTAATATTGAATTTTTCAGCAGCTCCCAGTACCAGGTCCACCCCCGGGATTTCCGCAATTTCTTTGGGTTTTAGCTGGGCATAACAGCCGGTGATCACAACAATGCTTTCAGGTGCTTTTCGCTGTATACGACGCACCAGCTGGCGGCATTCTTTATCCGCATTTTCAGTAACCGAACAGGTGTTGATCACGTATACATCGGCTTCTTCAGTAAATTCTTTCTTCACAAACCCTTCATTTTCCATCATTCGTGAAATGGAGGAGGTTTCAGAGTAATTTAATTTACATCCCAAAGTGTGAAAAGCTACTGATTTTGCGCCCTGCATAAGAGTGCAAAGGTACGTTGAAAAGTTGAAAGGTTGGTCCTCCTCAATCCCTTTCAAGAAGGGAGGAATGGGCAGGACCCTGTTTGCTTTTGGATCTGACGGTCTCCCGCTAACCGCTTTTTGTTTTCGTGCACTGCCCAAAACAAATTAGATTTTGTGTATCCCCGTTAACCAGTCAACATATCAACTGGTTAACTAATCAACCAGCCAACTAATCATTACATTTGCTACAGTATATGACAGTACTTCGTTTCCTATTCAGCATTTATGCCGCCATCATTTTTGTGGCCTTTATGCTGTTGATATTCCCTCTTGTAATTATTGCCAGTTTTTTCGGACGTATCAAAGGAGGAAATATGATTTACAGGCTTTGTGTATTCTGGGCCGATCTGTGGTTTGCGTTCACTTTCATCCGGGTTAAGTCGATATATGAAGCGCCTTATAACGCTAACGAAAAAAGTATTATCGTCGCCAACCACATTTCGTACCTGGATATACCTATGCTGGTAAAAGTTTTTAGAAAACCCTTGCGGCCTTTGGGCAAAATTGAAATGACCAGGGTACCGGTGTTCGGTTTTATTTATAAAAATGCGATCGTTACGGTTGACAGGAGTGATGCTACCCACCGGGCTGCCAGTTTGAAAATGCTCAAATCTGTTTTAAACAAAGGCATATCCATATTTGTATTTCCTGAAGGAACATTTAATGAAACCACTGCACCTTTGAAAGAATTTTATAATGGTGCTTTTAAGCTGGCCGTGGAAACACAAACGCCCGTTCAGCCTGTTTTATTTTTGGATACTTTTAAAAGAATGCATTACAAAACTGTTTTTTCGCTGACACCGGGAAAGTGTAGGGCGGTATACCTTAACAAAATTGAACCGGGGGCGGACTATCATTGGTTGAAGCAAACCGTTTTTGCAGATATGGAGCAGGCATTGCTTAAGTATAATGCAGACTGGATATCTAAATCGTAATTTTATTGATCATACATGCAGGAGCTGGAATTATACGGTCCAACTAATACAAGAAAAGTTTTCGCGGAAATTATTATCCCGTTGGCGTTACCTATCAATTATACCTGGCTGGTTCCGGAGCATATGCTTTCGGATATTAAGGTTGGATGCAGGGTAGAAGTGAACCTGGGTAAAAACAAACGATATGCTGGTGTTGTAAAGCAGCTGCATCATGAAGCCCCTGAATTTTTTGAGGCTAAAGAAGTGTTGAATATCCTGGATGTTCAGCCTGTAGTGTATCCCCAGCAACTACAGTTATGGGAATGGATGTCGTCCTACTATATGTGCACACAAGGTGAGGTAATGGCAGCCGCATTACCAGCGCATTTTAAATTAAGCAGTGAGTCCGTTTTGGTCTTTAATGAAGAAGCCGGTGAGGACTTCAGGGAGCTGGATAATGAAGAATACCTGGTGGCCGAGGCATTACTGATAAGAAAGGAGTTGAAGTTACCCGAAGTTCAGCAAATCCTGGAGCTATCGCATGCCCGTCTGTCAAGCGGGCAGGTGTATCCGGTCATCAACCGTTTGATACAAAAAAGGATCTGCTATGTATGGGAAGCATTGAAAGAAACCTATATTCCTAAAAAAGAGGACTACATCTTGCTGAGCCCCGAATACAGCTCTGAAGCCGCATTGGAATTACTACTTAATGAGGATAAAAGATTACAGCGGGCCGAAAAGCAAATGGAATTACTGTTGGCTTACCTGCATTTTCAGAAAACAGAGGGAGAGATTACCAAAGCTGCGCTGCTGAAAAAGTCAGGTGCATCGGATGCTCAGCTAAAAGGATTGATAGAGAAGGGAATATTGATAGCTGAAAGGAGGGTGGTAGACCGGATAAAAAGGGGAGCAAAAAATATTGATATCAATTTTGAGTTATCCGAAGCGCAGAATACGGCTTTTGAAAAGATCAGGGTTTCGCTGACAGAGAAGCCCATTTGTTTATTGCATGGTGTTACATCCAGTGGTAAAACCGAAATTTACATTCGCCTGATTGAAGATTACATAAGGTCGGGAAAGCAGGTGTTGTATATGTTGCCGGAGATTGCGCTCACGTCACAAACGATCAGGCGTTTACAAAAACATTTTGGTGGACATATCGGTGTTTATCATTCCAAATTCTCCCAGAATGAAAGAATAGAAATATGGAATAAGGTGAAAGAAGGGGAGTTGAAAATAGTTTTAGGCGCCCGCTCGGCATTGTTTCTGCCTTTTGAGAACCTGGGATTTATTATTTGTGATGAGGAACACGATACTTCATATAAGCAAATGGAGCCGGCACCGCGATACCATGCAAGAGATGCCGCCATTTATATGTCTTCTTTATATGACGATTGCAAAGTGCTGCTGGGAAGCGCTACGCCTTCGCTGGAATCTTATTACAATGCGTCCAAGGAGAAATATGGTCTGGTAAAATTGATGCAGCGTTATGGCGACGTGGCAATGCCTGTGTTGGAAATGATAGATACGCGCAGGTTGAAAAGCAAAGATCCTAACGCCGCGATTTTAAGCCAGCCTTTATGTAATGCCATACAAACCTCGCTCGATGCGGCCAGGCAGGTGATATTGTTTCAGAACCGGCGTGGGTACACTCCTTATCAACGCTGCAATGTTTGCGGGTGGATACCTCAATGCAAACACTGTGATGTGTCGCTGACATTTCATAAGTTTTATAATAAACTGGTGTGCCATTATTGTGGAACCAGCTACGCGCCGATGCAGACCTGTGCGGCCTGTGGCAGTCACGATTTTGTACAAAAGCAATTTGGTACCGAACGCATTGAAGAAGTGTTACAGGAGATTTTTCCCCTGGCTAAAACAGCCCGTATGGACATGGATTCGGTAAGAGGCAAGAATGCGCACGACCAGTTGATCCAGAATTTTGAGCAACTGAATATTGATATACTGGTGGGCACCCAAATGGTAGTTAAAGGTCTTGATTTTGAAAACGTAGACCTGGTGGGTATTTTAGATGCAGACGGTATTTTATCATTTGCAGATTTCAGGGTAAACGAAAGAGCTTACCAATTGATGGAGCAGGTGAGTGGCCGCGCGGGGAGAAAACATGGTAAAGGAAAAGTATTAGTGCAAACCTCGCAGCCGGCACATCCTGTGTTGATGCAGGTACAGCAACATGATTATGATGCACTTTATAATGATGAAATAGCCAAGCGGGAGCAATTCTTTTATCCTCCTTTTTCGAGGATTATTAAACTTACTTTTAAAAATAAAATAAGAGAAGTGGTGCAGGATGCCGCCCAAATTTTTGCAAACGCTTTATCCAATCGTTATAAGGATCATATAACAGGACCAGCAGAACCGGTTATTAACCGCCTCCGGAACCAATACCTGATGGAGTTATTATTAAAACTACCACGTAACGCCAAGGTATTAGAACAATGTAAAAAAGATATTAATTACCAAATCGCTGTATTACACCAGGAGCCGAGGTATAAATCGGTAGTGATAATACCTGATGTAGATGGGATATAAGACTAGTATCTATAATCTAACATCTGGTATCTGCTCTATTTCATTTTACTCGTATCTACCACCCATTCATCTGTTCTGAAAGGAGCTACCGGCAATCCTTCCTTACTGAAAATATTGGACATGCCGCTATTACTAAATGAAAACCGTACTGCTACGGGATTTTTCACTTCAGGGCTCGACGCAACCAGTCGATCCTTTTCTATTTTTATTACCGCCGGCATAAATACTTTATCTGCTCCTGCTAAATAAAACTCAGTGGCAGTTTTCCCTGTATTTAGTTTAAAGCCATTAGGGGCGTTATCAAAATATAAATTTGCTTTGTTACCGGTTACCTGCATGCGGGTAAACATGGGGCTTTTATAGCCTGCTATATTCTGATTGTAAGTCTCCGCTAATGCGTAATTGGCCAGCCTTAATGCCACATCTTTTTTATTGGTAGGATGAATATTTTTTACATCATTTACCAGGTCAGAAATGACGATCATGCCTGTATTGGGAACAGCCAGTGTTTTGGCCTGTTGCTCACGTATCAGGTTGCCTATATTATTATGGCCATAATTATATGGCGCAATTTGTACATAATAAAAAGGAAAGTCTTTTTTCCATGCGGCTCTCCAGCTTTGGATCATTTCTGAGAATAATTGCCCGTAGGTAAACGGCATCACCGTATTGCCCTCACCCTGGTACCAGATGGCGCCCGCTATTGATAGATTAAGTAAAGGGTAAATCATCGCGTTATATGCGTAGCCAGGGGCTGCAGGCCACCAGGGTACTGTTTTTTGCATAGCAGCAGACTTCGCCAGTACTTCATTATTATTTACTTTTTCAGCAGGTGTCCAGGTCTCAGCCGGTGTACCGCCCCAGCTCGTGTTAATCACCGCAACCGGCACATTGAGCTTTTGTTGCAATTCTTTTGCAAAGAAGTAAGCTACGGCACTAAAACCATTTAAGGCATCAGGCCCCGAAACCTTCCAGCTGCCTTCTACATAATCCTGCGGGTATGGCGATGTTGTTTTAGCAACATGAAATAACCTGATATTATTGTTCCGGCTATGAGGCATTTCATCAATGATCTGCTGAAGCTTTTGCAAGCTGCTCCATTCCATGTTCGACTGGCCTGAACATATCCATACTTCTCCGATCATGATATTTTCGAGTACGATAGTGTTTTCTCCTTTTAGTGTAATCGTATAAGGCCCGCCGGCTACCGGAGTTTTTATATTGAGTTTCCATTTGGCTGTGCCATCGGCTGTTACTGAGTCTTTATGATTATTCCAGGATGTAGTAATATAAATCTTCTCGGCAGGATTGGACCAGCCCCATAAAGCAGTTTCACTTTTTTGCTGTAATACCATATTGTTGCCAATAATATGAGGTAACCTTATGGCGCCAAAAGCTGCAGAAGATAGGCTAAGTATAAAGCAAACTATCAGAGCGCTCAATAATTGTTTAAATAAAAACCGAGGCATTCGTACAATCATTATAAAAATTATTTTGAGCACCTAAGTTAAGGCATTATTAACCTTTAGGAAACTCTTTAAATAATTGCAACAAACGCTCTTTCTCTTTAATGTATTTTGGATTCTCGAAAAGATTTACTCTTTCAGAAGGATCCCATGAGAGATTAAATAACTCCTGTAATTCGGTGTTATCTTTTTGTGTAATTCGTAATTTCCAGTCTCCGTCTTTTACTCCCTCCAACACTGTATTATGATAGTAAATAGGACGGTGGGACTTGCTGTAGTTGTTTGTTGTAAGAAAGCCTGATATAGATTGCCCGTCCAGCGTATTAGCCGGTAGCTTCGATTGCGTCCATTCGGCCAGGGTAGGTAACACATCAAGATTGGAAACCGGCTTCAATAATACCTCATTGTTTAAAGTGTGGCCCTTCCAGTAAACAATAAAGGGTACACGATGTCCACCTTCATAGGAAAGCGCCTTCCAGCCCCGGAAAATACCCGCTGCGCCAATATGATAAGGCTGCGTATATCCATCGTCATACATTCTTTGCGGTGCATTCAGCCAGGGACCATTATCGCTGGTGAATATGAAAATGGTGTTATCGGCTTCGCCTGCCTGTTCTACAGCTTTCCATATCCTGGATAGACCTTCATCCATATCCTCTATTACATCACCCAGTTCTCCACCTGCTGAACGCTTTCCCCTATTTTTCATAGCGGCAAATGCAACCGGCAAATGAGGCATATTATGAGCAAGATACAGGAAGAAGGGCTTTTTACTTTTAGCAGACTTGGCAATAAACCCGGTTGCTTCTTTTACATAAAGATCATTCAAAATGCTATCGGCAGGTTGATAGATCTCTGGAGTGGTACTTCTGAATAGTTTAATTACAGTGTCTGTTTTTACATAAGGGCTTCTGTAGTCATGACTATACATCATTCCATAAAAAAAGTCAAAGCCTTGTTTATTAGGCAACCCACTGCCATAATCTCCCACATGCCATTTACCTACAGCGCCTGTTGTATAGCCATTGGGTTTTAATACTTCTGCAATAGTTACTTCATTATCGGGCATGGTGATTTTGTTGCCTGGGCCAATAACATAGGTAATGCCCGACCGGGTACAATATCGACCTGTTAACAACGATGCACGCGAAGGAGAACAGGTAGGAGATGTGGTGACAAAATTGGTGGCCATAATACCGCTGCGCGCCATTTTATCAAGAAACGGTGTTTGTATTAGTGGATTGCCATAACAACTGATATCGCTATAACCCATGTCATCAGCCAGTACTAAAATGATATTAGGTTTTTTTTGTGCCGACAAGCCAGAGAGGGTCAACGTAAACAGTAAAATAAAAATCAGGCGCATGATTAAGATGATTTTTGAATGAATGCAAGATAGGCCTGTACTGCAAAATAGCCTTAAGTAAAATGATTAGTTGTTTAGTTCTATTTTCAATACTGGTACGCCGTCTTCCGTTAATGCTATTTTATCAGTGAGTGTAAATGAGGTCCCGTCGTTGTTTTTTTCAAAAGGAACAGGCATACCGGTATCTAGCATACTACAGGATACTACTTGTTGAAGCGGTAAGGGAAGTACCAGCTTTTTTTCTTCCAAAGGTTTTAAGATCGACGCGTATATAAACTTCTTCCCGTTAATGGTACCTTGTGTCAGGCGAATATTTTCAGGAGCTTTTAAAGCCACCGGCATAGCTCCATATATAGCTTCTGTGTTGGTGAGCATCCAGCCACCCATTTCTCTTAGCCGTCTTGTAGCCATTGCCGGTATGTAGCCATCACCTTTAGGGCCTATATTTAAAAGATAATTACCGCCTTTGGATACATTATTCACGAGGTAGCCGATCATTTCTTTAGCAGTTTTCCAATTGTAATCCTTGGCATGCCAACCCCAGGAGTGTACCATGGTAGCGGGCGTTTGCCAGGGGCGCTGTAATAATTCAGACGGGTAATCGTTGTCCATCATTTCAAGGAAATCAATGTCGTTGCCGGGATTAAGCCATGATATACGCCCGTTGATTAATGTTTTAGGACTTAAGTTCCGGATCAGGGCGATCAGCTGGTCGCGACGTTTATCAGAAATAAATATTTTTTCCTGTTCATCTCCCCAGGTATCAAACCAAAACATATCAGGGCTGTATCGTTCGATCAGCTCTTTCACCTGTGGCAAACATTTTTCATTCCAGTATTGCTCAAATTGACTATCCGTTTTCTGGGGTGTCCAGGATGGCGTGGCTCCTCCGGGGTGATCCCAATCCTCGCAGTGCGAATAGTAAAAACCATATTTCAACCCGTATTTTTTACAGGCTTTTGCCAGGTCTCCCAAAATGTCTTTTTTGTAAGAAGTGCTCCCAAGATCGTAAGTGGAAACTTTAGAATCCCACAAAGCAAAGCCATCATGATGTTTCGATGTGATCACGAAGTATTTCATGCCGGCATTTTTTGCTTCCCTGATCCAGCTATCGGCATCAAAATTTACAGGGTTAAATTGTTTCACCAGTGCCCGGTATTCGGCTTTAGGTACTTCGAGCCTTTGTTGTATCCATTCGGAGTACCAGCTATTGCCGTTCTTAAAATTTTTATCGGGCATAGTGTGGTCTTTATATGTGCCTCCTAAAATGCTATACAATCCCCAGTGTATAAACATACCAAACCGTGCTTCTTTAAACCAGTTAGCCCGGTTAGCTGCCGTAATCTGTTGTGCCTGTGTGTTAGTAATGACTAACATGGTTATCGCAAAAAATATCTTTTTCACCCGTATATTTTTTATTTTTTGATTTGGTTGGATGCCCGCGCGGATAGCCCGGTCGGACGGGGAACTTCGCATATACCCGCCCGTCCGGTCAGGCGGGCATTTTCCTGTCCAAAGAACTCCTTCGGAGTTTGATAAAAATTCATCATGCTGCGTTTCATTTGCTGCTTCATTATTCATATCCGTTTTCAATAGTAATGGTTTGCCCCTTTCTCATCTTCACAGAAATGATGCCTTCCTCGCTGGTATTGAATAGTGACATAGGAATGCTCCTGGTGATCCATGTTCTGAAAGGTAGTTTTATTCTTAGTAAACCTCCCTGTTCGGCGGCAATGGTTATCGAGGTTGGCACACCATTTTCTTTTTGAGCAGAAACAACAAATGCGCCTTCCGCTCGCAGTTGTTTAAATGAAACATTATTCCAGCTACGCGGAACCGCCGGGAATACTTCAATGTAACCATCGCGGCTTTGCAGCAATAATTCCTGTACGCCCTGGGCAAAGGCAAAATTGCCTTCTAATGTAAATGGCCGGTAAGTAAAATTGGAATGCTGTCCTCCTTTTTGATCACCATTAAGATGAAAGCTGTTAGGTGAACAGAAGTTGGAAGCAAATATCTGTAACTGTTTCACGGCTTTATCGGCTTCATAGGCCCTTGCGTAGAGCGAAGCCATCCAGCTAAAGGAATAGCCGCACCAGGCGCTGGTTCCCTTTTCTTCTATTCTCTTCAGAGAGTTTTGTATAATATCCTTGTCCTTTTGCTTATTAATATCCAAAAGAGCAAGGGGATAAACAGCCATATAAGATGACATGTGCCGGTGCGATGAATGGAGGTCCTGGCCCGGGGCAATGGTAAAGCCGGTTGTATTGGTTTCGTAAGCAGGTAACTGGGCCGCTAATTGTTTCCAGTGCGCTGCCTCTGCGGTTTTGTTAGATGCAAGTGCCACTTCGGCCGCTGCTTTAAACAAGAACTGTACAAGTGCCAGATCGAAATTACTCCATTGGGTAAACCAGGCAGTAATCGCATTGTCGTTGTACTCCGGACTGGAACTTAGAGGCAGCATTCTTTTGCCATCCTTTAAAAAAGTTATTTGTTCCATGTAAGCAGCTACATCATGTATATAGGGATAAGCCCTGGTTTGCAGAAATGTGTTATCCATTGAGTATTTCCATTGCCAGTAAAAATGTTGTGCACACCAGGCTCCAACTGTCGGACCTAATGAATATTGTATCCAACCTCCCATAGGGTCTCCGCTAAGTGTGGCCACGCCAGGAACGTTCAAACCCTGTACACCAAAATACTGCCTTGTGTATTGCTCGTTTTTCTTTTTATTATTCCATAGCCAGTTAATATAGCTTTCTCCTTCTTTTAAACGGTTGGCAGTGTATACAGGCCAGTAACTGAGTTGTGTATTCAGATCATTATGGAAGTCTCCTTTCCAGGGTGGCAGGCTCCCGTTATCCGCAGTCCATACGGCCTGCAAAGTAATGGCGGGCGCATTGGGGCGCGATACAGCCCCCAGCTTGTACATTTCAAGGTAGTACTGCTTTTCGATCAGCGAATCGGGCAATGCGATTGAAGATTTTGACCAGAAATTTTTCCACCAGCTGATATGACTTGTCCAACTGGTGGGCTCTTTATGGGTTGTAATTAAATCAGGAGCCTGTGCCTTTTTATCATTGGATATGATCCATTGGCCAATGATGCGGTTACCCGGAAATTTTTTCCAGCTAATCAATACTTCAAAGTAGTGACCATTGTAAGTTGATTGATGATAACGGATACTGTTGTTGGTTTTAACAACAGTGCCTTCGGAATATCCCAGTTTGCCTAATCCTTCGCCCGCATGGCTGTTGTCCTGATCCTGGGATCCCCCTTTATTGTACTGATGTACTATTAATTTTGGCGCCAGCAGGCTTACTATATCCGGATGTTTCTTTGCATCAACATGTTCAAACGAAAAGTACCCCACTTCTTTGCTGGCGTGTATATAGGTGTTGAACAGGTAGCCATTTTCAAATTTCACTGTATTTAATGCGGTGGTAATATCCAGTGTATTGGAAATCACTTTGCCCAGAGATGCGATATTAAATTCTATTGCGGCCGCCGGTAGTTTGGTAGGATAGGGCAGCGCATCATAAGGGCGGTCGCCCAGGCGTTGTGCAGAGTCATAAGTTTTATTTTTTACCCAACGCTGTACATCGGCAAAATTAAACAGCGAAAGGTCTAGTGCTTTTCGTTCATCCCACAGGTCGGCTCTGTCTAGCGAAAGCCTTAAATTACCCTGTTTTTGCCATACCAGCGCGCCCAGCATACCATTGCCCAAAGGAATAGCTTCATCCCACCGCTTGGCGAGTTCATTAAACCTGAGGTTATGCTGCGGACCGGGTTGTGCCAGTGCAGTTGCTATAAGCGCAAAAGATAAGAGGAAAGTGAAAAATTTTATCATTTGGTAGTTAAGTTAATAGTCAGTTGTTGCTGGTTACGGATAATGGTAAGCGAAATGGATGCACTGAAGTTTTTAAGAGCGTTATAAATATCTATAAAATCTTTTATGGTTTTTACTTTTTTACCGTCTGCCATTACTATCACATCTCTCGGATGCAAGCCCGATTGGCGTAAAAGGCCTTTTCCTGTATCGATAACGATTACCCCGCTTTCGTCCGGCAAACCATAGGCAGAACGATCTCCAAGACCTTCTACCGATTTAATGATCCCTCCCGAAAAATCGATAGGCTTATCTGACGAAGATATTGCTGTTGTGGTTTGTAACAACGGTATTGCAGGCTGAAGTGCTATAGCTTTCAGCGATGGCTTCTGTACGCCAAAAGAACCCATGTCGAAATTTTTAAATCCCGTTTTGAGCGCAGGCGAATTAGGTCTTACATTAAAATTCCCCTTAGCCGGGTCAATAAACAAAGGATCACCTGCCAGGCTGTTTTGATCAGTGCCATTCAACCGGGCTTTATCTAATGCGGCCTGGTCGGGGAAGAAATTGCGGTCTATAGTTGCTCCCCAATAGTTCATGCCAATTGGGGCATAAGACCTCATTACGATATTACGGGTAAACACATCACCACTGTTTTTAAACCAAACATGCGGATGAAAACTGTTGTTGATCATAATGTTGTTTTCTGCCTTTCGAAAAAAGCCTTCCCTGAATTTAAGACCTCCATTTAAAAAAAGGTTGTTGTAAATATGATAATTGGATGAACCATCATCCAGGTCAACATCCCAGCCATGGTCACAACGCCACCGGTTATTACGTATAACGGTTGTTTCCTGCGCGTCCAATAAAATTAATTCTGGATGCAAAGCCACCAGGCTATCCATGTAACTTCTTTTGGCCGCCCAAAAACGATCTCGTCCCCAGGAGTTAAATGATCCATGATCGCCCGTTTCTAATACTGTGTTAAATACATCGTTGTATTCGATCAGGTGCCCGCCAAAACAGCCGTCGCCGATGTTAATGCCCGCCCTGGGCAAATTGTAAATGCTGTTTCTGCTGACTTTTATTTGTGACGAGACTTCTATTTGAACACCGGTGGCCTGTTTTTCTATTTGCCCCAGATCATGAAGCAGGTTGTTGTCTACTACGCATTGTTGAGGATAATTTTTACCAATAGGCCCAGGAGTTTTGTCCATCTCTGCATAAGGAACATGACTGCCATAGCTGAAAGACGGGCTTCGTACTGCCTTCATATCGCCAATAAAGGAAACTGCATTGGCACCTATATTATAAATATGGCAGCCCGTTACCAGGTTGTTCTTATTGTAGTTGCTGAATACGATGGCGTTACCGCCCAGGCCTTCAAATACACAGTCCGATATGGCGCAGTTTTCGGCACCATCAAAAAGTAAAGCACCTCCACGGTAGAAAGTCCAGTCGCTTCTCAGCAACGGTTCTTTTGTTTCCATAAAGGTCCTTTCGTTGTGTTTAAAATGAAGATTAGAAAAAGTGATACTTCGTAATGGTTGCTGAACAGTGCCTGCCATCACAAAGCTTTTGGTTAGGTGGGCCACTTCAATTTTGGAAGTGGCAAGATTAATGTTTTCCGGAGGATAGAAGTAGAGCAGCTTTTTGTTTTTGTCTAAGAACCATTCTCCGGGAGCATCCAATTCTTCAAAAACATTTTCAACAAACCTCATTTCTTTATGCAATTTGCTGGGACGGTTATTTTGCCAGCCGCCTTCCATTTGTAGTATTCCTGCGGTATCTGCTCCTGTAAAACGATAATGAAAGCCACCCCATTCACCGCCATGCAATGCATGCAGATATCCTCCCGCCGGATTACCCCATTTTTTAATTCTTTGTGCATCGATGGCATCTGCGGCGGCACCATTAAATACTTTTGCAGAAGAATCATAATTGGGGTAGCGCGCTAATACCTGTAAAATATTGTTGCAGTATAATCTTTCAAATGGTATGTCATCATTTATCGAAGCCACGTAGATTACCTTTTCAAAATGTTTCCAGTTAAGCTTAAGCAGCTTACCGGCACTAATAATTACTTCTCCTGAGCCCTGTATAGTTAATGTGCGGGGTTTGAACTGTGCAGATGTAAATTGTATAGTTTTATCCAGGTAATAAGTACCTTTTTCAATATGGATGGCCACATCCCCGGTGAGTGAAACGGCATGTGCTGCCGCCCGTTCAATAGAAAGAAAAGGTTGTGCCCGACTACCTGGATTATCGTCTTTTCCTTTAGTGGAAACATATATTTGTTGCGCTAATGAGGTGGTTTCAAAACAGCAAACCAGCAAGAGTAGAGAGATTATCTTTTGAAGCGGCCGCATTTGGAAATGGTTTAAGTAACTGGTTATCTGGGTATTTCCAGACAATTTTAAAAGCAAATCTGTTATAAATGTGTCAAGTTAGTATTTTTATGGTGATTGACGACGTGCAAACGGTTGCATATAACAGCAATAAATTTTTTAGATGAATATAGAGCGTATCAGGGATTATTGTTTAGGAAAAGCGGATGTTGAAGAAGCCCTGCCCTTTGGGCCGGACACACTGGTGTACAAGGTAAATGGCAAGATATTCCTGCTGATGGGAATGGATGCGGAGCCTATTTCTTTTAATGTAAAATGTGATCCCGATCTCGCGCTGGAGCTAAGGGCAACTTATACCTGTGTGCAGCCCGGTTATCACATGAATAAAAAACACTGGAACACCATTACGGCTGATGGGTCGGTGCCTTTTAAACAATTAAAAGAATGGATTGATCATTCTTACGAACTGGTGGCTAAAAAGAAGAAATAAGTACTATGTGTTCGCCAATGCTTTAGATGCAATGATGTTCCATTGCCTGCCATTGTGTTGAAGCAAGTGCACCGCGTTGATCTCAAACTGTTCTTCAAATTCTTTATGGCTGTATTCCTCCCATGCTTTTTCAAAATTGGCCGGTGTCAGATCGCGATAGGCAATGGTCATATGGGGTGTAAAATTTTTATCTATGGGCTGAACAATAGCCGGCTCTAAAGCTGCAAAGCTATTAACGAGCTCCCGTTGCAATAGTACCAGGGAAATACTGTCTGCCGGCTTTATAAATATAACCGGGTTCTTTCTATTATTAAAAGCGCCAAAGCCTTGTAATGTGATAGCAAAAGAAGGCCCGGGAAGTTTTAAATCAACAAACCATTTTAGCAGCATGTTATGCGCTGTGGAAGGCCATTTGAAAGGTGCTTTTAAGGTGATATGAGGCATCACCTTTAGCGCCCTGGCACTGTTAAAGCGTGTGGCGATATCACGCTTTAACTGGTTGACTTTATTTTGTAAGTCGCTGAAAGGTACAACTGCGATAAAATATAAATTATTTTCAGGCATATAAAGTTCCTCATACCTGCGGCGGGCATTATTTTATTTCGTGTAAATGTTCATCTAAAAAACGAAAACCCCATCCGGGCTGGTTGTGTGGGTAGGCAAAGCCATCTTTTACTACCATTGGGTTGTCGATTAACGGGTCGATCCAATCAAAGCTTTCCACACCAACACCATTGGGTACGCTACAAACCAGTGGAACATCATAGTCTTTATAATAATGGGGCAATACCGGCAGATGATGCGCAGCCGCTAATGCGGCACTCGAGCGCCAGGCTTCCACACCGCCGATCCTCAGGATGTCGGGTTGCCAGATATCCAATGCGTTTCTGGCAATAAGCTCTTTCAGTGGCTGAACGCTATATTCACGTTCTCCCATGGCCAGTGATATACCTGTTTGTTGTTTCAGCGTTTTGTATCCTTCAAAGTTTTGATGATGCAGGGGCTCTTCAAACCAATAAATATTTAGCTCCCTTGCCTTGTTCGCCAGCTGTATGGCTTCGGGTAATTGCATGCCCTGGTTGGCATCCATCATAATATTTAAATCATCTCCCACGGCATCCCTCACCAGTTGCAGCCGCTTTTCATCTGTTTTCCAGTCAGGAGATCCTACTTTTATTTTTACCGCTTTAAAGCCGCGCGCTTTATAGCTGGTCACCTCTTCAATCAGCTCATCAGTGGTATATGATAGCCATCCACCGCTACCATAAATAGCACATCTGTCTTTATGTGTACCCCATAGCTTCCATACAGGCTGTTCCAGCGATCTGGCCCAGGCATCCCACATTGCAATATTGATGGCTGCTGCCGCCCATTTATTAAGACCATCGGCTCCAAAATATTCAGCTTCATGATAGAGGAGGGCTTCTGCCTTGCCGGTCTCAAACGCTTCCAGTCCTACAATATGTGGCAATGTATCTTTTAATGCACCGAGTATCGCATTAGGTGAATACTGAAAAGACAGTAAATAACTTTCACCGATAACTCCGTTGTGTAAATGCAGCCTTAATACTAGAAACGATATCTCATGCAATGTATGTGTAGCATCAGCAATAGGTTTTTGAAGCCTGGCTTTTGTTTTAAAAATTTGATAGGATTTTATTTTAGTTGAAGAAGCATTCATATCGGACGATAAATTTTAATAATGTTTTTGGTTATAAAATTTCCAGTTGGTTTTGAAATCTTTTTTCAGGTCCTGGTTCAGTAAAATGGCCCTGAGCATTTCAAGTGGCATGCTGTTTTCCCTTAGGATGGCATCATGATATTGCTTGTAAGTCATCTTTTTTGTATCTACCAGTTCTTTTTTCAAAGCATAAAATTGCAGCCCCCCAATCATATACGCAATCTGGTAAAGCGGGCCATATCCACCGGTAAAAGAGCGGCGTACTTCGCCTTCTGCATTGGCCCTTTCGTGGCCTACCCGGTCAACCAAAAAGTCTATACATTGCTGAGGCGTCCATTTGTTCAGGTGATAATTCAGCGAAAATATAATACGGGCGCAGCGATGCATACGCCAGAACAACATGCCAATGCGGTCTTCAGGCCCCCTTGGGAAATTAAGATCCCATAAAATAAATTCCCAGTACAACGCATTGCCTTCGTGCCAGAACGGAGTGCCGAAGTCGCGGTAGCTTTTGTAACGGTTATTCATAAAGCCCTGTAAGTGATGACCGGCTATTAATTCGTGATGTACAGTGGCCCGGGAGAAATGAGGATTATTGCCCCGCATGCTCATTAGTTTGTCATCATAGGCCATGTCATCCGTAGGATAAGAGATCATTAATGTTTCTCCACCGAGGAAGAAAGGGCTCACCAGTTGTTGCTGCGGTGACATCATGGTCATGCGCCAGGTTTCTTCGGCAATTGGGGGAATGGTTACCAGGTCATGTTTCTTTAAAAAATCAACCGACTGGTTATATAACTCCAGCATGGCCTCCGGCTGTTTTCCTACAGGTACATAACTATTCTTTACTTTTTCCTGTGCTGCTTTCCAGTTGGTTCCAAAGCCCATTTCTTTAGTCGCTTTTAGCAGTTCGGCATCGCACCAGGCAAATTCTTTATTAGCGATATCTACCAGGTCTTCCGGAGTATAAGGAATGAACTCCAGTTTTAGCTGGCGTATTAGTTCTTCCCGGCCAATGGGATTGCCAATAATGCCGCTTCCATCATCTTTTTGAAGGCTATTAGTAGTTGTCTTTTTAGATAAAGCCGTCGCGTAAGCTCCTAACAGGCTATCTAATGAATTATAGGTTTTAGGAACCCACCAGCTAAACAGCGGATCGTAACCATTATAAAAATTGAAATAATTTTTTAGCAGAGCCTGTAAGGTTTTGGTTGATCCGGACGCAGTTAAAGCCTGGTCTTTTTCAAGAGCCGGGCTATTTTCCAGTTTTTTAATGAGGGCTTTTATTTCCCCGCTCATGTTATTCATTTCCCTAGCTACCTCTTCTCCTTTTACCGAAATGCCCCGTCTGCGGGGTGTATACATTTGAAGAATCCGGTCAGAGAATGGCAATAGCCCTGCTATCTCGCTGTATGTTTTTTCTTCTTTTTTTAATTGATATCGTTGATCTTCCAGTTGATTTTTAAACAGTATATAATCTGCTTTACCGTTAATATGCATCGTCTCAAAATGCATCTGTTCTAATTCAGACAAATAGCTGCTGATCAGTTTCAACAGGCGCTCTCTTCGTTCGGGTGTATTAAAGCCGGTTTCACTTCGCCATCCGTCGCTACTGCCATAAAAACGCAGGATGCTTCCTTTGTCGGCGTTATAGCGAACCATGATGTCGTGTACTTCGCTGGATTGGAGATAAAGGGTGGCGGGATTTTGAGAAAAAGCAGTGCAGCATGCCAGCAGCAGGCAAATGGTGAGGAACCTTTTCATTTATATATCTTTAGTAAGCTGTGAAGATAAAATCTTCTGCTGAACCGGCATGTTTTTATCGGGTATAGTTATATAAAAAAATGCGGTCAGTCAAGGCACCGCATCAGCAATTATTTTTATGATAGACTAACTGCTAGTCGAACAAATCAGAAGATAAATATCGATCGCCTCTGTCGCAAATAATACAAACAATAACACCCGATTCCAGTTCTTTGGAGAGCTCAATGGCGGCATGTACGGCTCCACCACTGCTCATACCGGCAAATACGGCTTCCTCCCGGGCCAGCCTTTTAGCCATAGTGCGGGCATCAGACTCATCGAGTTCGATCACCCGGTCAATGCGGTTTTTATCAAAAATTTTTGGCAAATAGGCTTCGGGCCATTTACGAATACCAGGAATACTGGAATGATCGGTAGGCTGGCAGCCTACAATCTGTATGTTGGAGTTCACTTCTTTCAAATACCTGGAAACACCCATGATAGTACCCGTGGTTCCCATGGAAGAAACAAAATGCGTGATCTGCCCTTTTGTATCTCTCCATATCTCAGGCCCTGTTGTTTTATAGTGCATACCCGGGTTGTCAGGATTGCCGAATTGGTTGAGCATCAGGTAACCGCCCGATTTCAATTTGTCATTTGCATAGTCAATCGAACCTTCCATACCTCTTTCTTTGGAGGTAAGTGTTACTTTAGCACCAAAAGCCTGCATGGTCAGTACACGTTCCCTCGTTGCACTTTCAGGCATTACCAGCTCAATATCTATTCCAAACAGGTTAGCGATCATGGCCAGTGCAATGCCAGTATTACCACTTGTTGCTTCAATTAAACGGGTTCCGGGTTGAATCTCTCCCCGGTCTAAAGCTCCCTTGATCATGCCATAGGCAGCCCTGTCTTTCACACTGCCACCAGGGTTATTCCCTTCCAGTTTAGCATATATTTTTACTTTCTTATTTACCGCTATTTTTGTTAGCTCTACTAAAGGTGTATTACCAATCTGCTCAAGTATTCCGGCCATTTTTTTTATTTAGGATGCTTCAAAGATAAGTATGTTAAATTTATCGACTATCCTGCCCGCATCTGGTATGTTCTGGTGATAGGAGGGCTCCAGCCTGTACTTTCAAAAGCACTATATTTACAGGGATGGAGCACTTGCCGGACACAATAACAGCAGATATCATAAAATCGTTCAAATTAATAGTAGGAAATGACTATTTTTTTGCTGATGCGGAATCATTGCAGCATTATAGCCGCGACGAAACCGAGACGTTGAGCTTTCAGCCACAGGTGGTGCTCCAACCTGCTACACCACAGGAGGTCAGTGCCATACTTAAAATATGCAATGAACACCGGATCCCGGTTACGCCACGAGGCGCCGGAACTGGTTTAACCGGCGGCGCGCTTCCTCATTTGGGGGGTGTGCTGATCTCTACTGAAAGGTTCAGCCGGATTTTAAATATTGATGAGCGCAACCTGCAGGTAACTACGGAGCCGGGGGTGATCACCGAAGTATTGCAGCGGGCTGTTGCCGAAAAGGGTTTATTTTATCCACCTGATCCGGCCAGTAAGGGCTCTTGTTTTATTGGCGGTAATATTTCGGAAAATAGCGGAGGTCCGAGGGCTGTCAAATATGGCGTAGTAAAGGATTATGTTTTAAACCTGGAAGTTGTATTGCCAACGGGTGAAATTATATGGACCGGTGCCAATGTATTGAAGAACGCTACGGGTTATAATATTACACAACTGATAGTAGGCAGTGAGGGTACTTTAGGTATCGTTACTAAAATCGTGTTGCGTTTAATTCCTTTACCTAAATACGACTTGTTAATGCTGGCGCCTTTTGGCAGCCTGGAAAAGGCCTGTGAAGCGGTAAGTGCTATTTTCAGGGCGGGATACACACCAAGCGCGCTTGAGCTGATGGAGATCAATGCACTTAAGATTGTGAGCAGTATGGTAGATAGCCACGCGATGCCGGTTAACGACCAGATAGAGGCGCACCTGCTGATAGAGGTAGATGGTAATGATACGGAAGTACTGCTAAAAGAAATGGAACAAATAGCGGCTGTACTGGAAAATTATGAGGCCGGGGAAATTTTGTTTGCAGAAGATGCACAGCAGAAAGAAGAGTTGTGGAAATTGCGCCGTAAGGTAGCAGAGTATGTGAAAATGGCTGGTTACACCATTGAAGAAGATGCGGTGGTGCCACGGGCCGAATTGCCCAAGTTGATCAAGGGGTTAAAAGTTCTGGGGAAGCAATACGATTTTGATGCAGTAGCTTACGGGCATGCGGGCGATGGCAATCTGCATATCCGCATCAAAAAGGAGGGTATACCCAATAGTTATCAAAATCCCGAAATGGACATTATTGTGCGGGAGCTGTTTGTTTTAATAAAACAATTAGGGGGAACCATTAGTGGAGAACATGGCATTGGGCTGATACAAAAAGGATTTATGGATATTATTTTTGAAGAACGCCAGTTGCAGATTATGCGGGACATCAAGAAGGTATTCGATCCTAATAATATTCTGAACGCCGGTAAAATATTTGATTAAGATGTTAAATTGCCGGCCTTATTAACTGGTGTATACAACGCTTAAAAATATATACTATTTTTACGGCCGTACAACTAAACAGATACAGATGAAGAAAATTTTTTGTATAACAGGCATGGCAATGGCGTTAATGCTGGTATTAAATATCACAGCTTTAGCACAGGATGAAGAAGTGAAAGTGAGAAACGCAAACGAAGATCCCGATCCTGTAGAAGTAAAGGGATTTAAAAAAGAAAATCTTTTTACAGGTGGTGGCGTAACAGCATCATTCTATTCCGGAGGGTCTTTGCTTGGAGCCAGTCCTGTTTTAGGATACAAGCTTAACGATTATTTCGATGCTGGTGTTGTAGTGAATTACGTGTATACCGGGTCAAGAGATGTTTATAATTACAATGACAAATTAAGACAGCATGTATATGGACCTGGTGTTTTCGCCAGGGCATATCCAATCCCCTTTCTATTTGCACAGGCACAATTAGAGCATAATTTTACTAACGTAAATTACACCGCGTCTGGCTCCGCCAGGATCTCGGAAAAATATAGCGCCAGCGCTACTTCGCTGCTGCTGGGCGGAGGTCTTTCTACGGGACGTGCTAAAGGCGGAACCACCTTTTTTTACCTCACAATTCTGGCTGATGTATTAAAAAACAGGAACAGTCCCTATGTTGATCTTTCCGTTGATCCTAATACAGGAGCAGAAAAGGTGAGGATCGTACCGGTATTACGCGCAGGTGTAAACGTGGGCCTGTTTCAAAAGCGTTACAACCGCTATGATCCGGAATACTAAACCTAGAGTCGTTATTTAAATAAGAACTGATGGGTGTATTTAAACAATTGGCTGAATATCTTTTCCTGAAAAAGAAAGACCCGGGCAGGCCGAAGAGTAGTTGGGTCGGCTATATGCATAATATCAATCGCCTCAGCATCTTCCTGTTTATTATTTGCATGATTATATTAGCCATTAAACTGCTAAGAAGCTAATGCTATTATAATGGCTGCCGCTTTAGCGGAAGCATCGCCACCTGCACCAAGGATATTTTGCAGCTGTGCGTAATCTTGCCGTATCCGTTGCTGCCGGCCTGCATCGTTCAGTAATTTATCAAGCTCAGTAGTAAGGTTGGCAACATTCATTTCCTGTTGTATTAATTCTTTCACCACTTCCTTATCCATAATCAGGTTGACCAGCGAAATGTATTTAATGCTGATCACCCGCTTCGCTATCTGGTAGCTGATCTCTGAGCCCTTGTAGCAAACTACTTCCGGTATGCCAAATAATGCGGTTTCCAGGGTGGCGGTACCCGAAGTGACCAATGCAGCCTTTGATTGCATCAACAGATCATAGGTGCGGTTATTCACAATGCTTACATTGGGGTATTGTTCGGTGTACGTATGATAAAATTCGCTGTCAAGAGAGGGTGCCTGGGCTACAACAAACTGGTAACCGGGAAACGCTTTGCTAACCTCCAGCATAACCGGTAGTTTTTTTTCTATCTCCTGTTTACGGCTGCCGGGTAACAATGCGATAACAGGATTGGTGTTTTTCTTTCCCTCGGCATTATTTATTATCAGGTCAGATTGTTGCGCTCTTTTTTTGGCGATCTCTTCTATCAGCGGATGACCCACATAGGTAACCTCCCAGTTCCATTTATCCTTAAAATAGCTTTTCTCAAACGGTAAAATCACAATCATCTCATCGATATATTGCTTCATCATTTTTACCCTGTTTTCTTTCCAGGCCCATACCTGCGGGGAAATATAATACACCACCTTTATCTGCTGTTCTTTAGCCCATTTGGCAATGCGTAAATTAAATCCGGGGTAATCGATCAATACTAATACATCCGGTTTAAACGCCAGAATATCCTGCTTACAGAATTTTAAATTTTTTAGAATAGTGCCGAGATTTTTTACCACTTCTATAAAACCCATAAAAGCCAGGTCCAGGTAGTGTTTCACCAAAACACCACCTGCTGCCTGCATTTTATCACCACCCCAGCAACGTATATGGGCCGAAGTGTCCTGTTGTTTGATCGCATGTATAAGATTGCCCCCATGCAGGTCTCCCGATGCTTCCCCGGCAATGATGTAATATTTTTTCTGTTGACTCAAGTGAGTTGTGTTTATGTGATATTTAGCAAACGCTGATCATCTATTCAGATTTTGGCATCGATCTTTTAACGATCTTCTTTACCGGGGCTTTCACCGAACGGTCGGGCTTATCCTTCCACTGTTTTTCCAGTTTTGTTTTTAGATCATAGTTGGTCAGATCAAACTGCACCGGCACAACGCTTACATAATTGTTTGCCAAAGCCCATACGTCGCTATCTCTTCCGTTGTCAAAGTTTACGAATTCCCCCGTTAACCAGTAGTACTTTTTACCGCTTGGGTCTTTACGTTCCAGGAATTTCTCCTGGTATTTAGCATAGGCCTGCTTACAGATCTTATATCCTTTTATTTCAGATAACGGGAAATTCGGAATGTTTACATTCAGCAAAATATGCTTGGTGAGTTTATCCTTTAACATCTTTTCGGTGATCACCCGCGCATAATGTTGCGCTGCCGAAAAATCTGCATTGATGCTATGATCCATTAATGAAAAACCTACTGCCGGAATGTTTTCAATAGCAGCTTCCATAGCGGCAGACATAGTGCCCGAGTAAATAACGTTGATACTATGATTAGGGCCGTGGTTGATGCCACTCAAACAAAGGTCTGGCTTACGATGTAGCACTTTATCAACTGCCAGCTTTACACAATCTACCGGTGTACCCGAGCAGGAATAAGCGTCGACACCGGGAAACAGATCGGAAGGCTGCAAACGAAGCGGGTGCCCGATGGTAATGGCGTGGCCCATACCCGATTGGGGTTTGTCTGGTGCCACAATAACTATTTGTCCTAGGTCTTTAACTGCTTCATATAAAGCCCTGATACCAGGAGCTGTAATACCATCATCATTGGTGATCAGGATAACCGGTTTTCTATTCTTTGCTTTAGCCATAGGACGCAAATTTAGCTGATAAGTTGGTAAGTTGGCTGGTTGTTTGGTTGACTGGTTGGTAGGTTGACAAGTTGAAATGTGGACAAGGGCGGGGAATGCAATTAAGAAGCGCGAAGGGCTGTACTTATTATTAATGCATGTTTTTAGAATTTTTAAAATTCCCGGAGGGATGGTATTTTCTAGGTTGAAGGGTTGCCAAGTTACAATGTTGACAGGGGGCGAGAAATGCAAATAGGAAGCCCGAAGGGCTGTCCTTATTATAGATGCAGGTTTTTAGAATTTTAAAATCCCGGAGGAATGGCATTGAATGGGTTGATGGGTTGCCATAAATAAAAGAATTATTGTTAAAAAGCGAATTGCTAATAATTTGATAAAGTGAGAAAGACACCAACCTTTTGCGTTTCGTTCAACGTCTATTAGTCAAAGCGCTTTACAAAAAATTGTAAACCCGTCCACCCCTCAAAAGGAAAGACATTTAAAATTAAAGATCATGAAAAAGTTCATTTTTGCTGTGTTAATGATAGCCGGTTTTAGTTTAGCACAAAATGCCAATGCACAGGTTCGAATCAACATAAATATCGGTAACCAACCGGCATGGGGACCAGTGGGGTATGATTATGCACGCTATTATTACCTGCCTGAATATAATGCTTACTACGACGTGATGGGAGAACAATTCATATACCCTAACAGGCGTGGCTGGGCTTATGGCAGATCATTGCCTTCTTCTTACGGAAGAGTAAATCTTTATAACACTTACAAAGTTGTGGTGAACAGGAATTATGAACCCTACCGTGACAACAGGAGCGATATACGCGATTACAGCAGGTATCGTAACAGCCACAACCAGGTTGTAATACGTGATAGCCGTGAATACAAGTACTACGAAAGCAAATATCACCCGAAACATAAAGAGTGGAACAATGGGCGTAATAATAACGGTCGGGACAGAGAGAGGGATTATGTTAGAAGGGGACGTAGATAACCCGTAAGCTAAATGATTGATTTAAGTCGCTGCAAAGCGACTTTTTCTTTTTTATTTTTTGGCAGATTGGGTTTAGAATACTTACTTTGTATTTCAAAGTGCTTTTATGAGTCAGGAATTGAAGGACGACTTACAACATATCCGGAAAATGATGGAGCAATCCTCCCGGTTTATTTCGTTGAACGGTTTATCGGGTGTAGTGGCTGGTATAGTGGCGTTAGGAGGGGCTTTGGCTGCGTATTACATTCTGCAAAAAAACGGTATCGATTATTATCGCGATTATAGCGGGGCTGCGGGCATTGGCGTAGTAACTCAATTAATGCTCCTGGCTATTGTGGTTTTAATAGCAGCGGTTGGTTTGGGAATTTTGCTTACGGTAAACAAAACAAAAAAGCAAGGCCATAAAATATGGACTTCCACCACTAAGAAATTATTAGTTGCTTTATTTGTTCCATTGATCTTTGGTGGCTTATTTTGCCTGGCGGCGATGTATCACGGGCATTTCATCATTATGGCTCCTTTAATGCTGGTGTTTTATGGACTGGCATTAATAAACGCAGGCCGGTATACTTTTTCAGATATACAAAACCTGGGTTATTGCGAAGCATTTTTAGGTGTTATTGCTATGTTCATACCTGGATATGGGTTAGTGTTTTGGGCATTAGGTTTTGGCGTGTTGCATATTGTATACGGTTTACTCATGTATAAGAAGTACCGGTAAGATTATTAAATTGTATAATGAGCTTATTAGAGCATTTAAATAAGGATTTCGAAAGTAGGGTAAGGCTGGGCATCATGTCGATTCTGGTGGTAAACGAGTGGATCGATTTTCTGGAAATGAAAGACCATTTACAGGTTACTGATGGTAATCTGGCCAGTCATATTAATGCATTGGAGCAAAAAAAATATATAGAAGTGAAAAAAGAATTTGTTGGGAAAAAGCCAAAGACTTCTTACAAGGTTACCAAAACAGGAAAGGAGGCATTTGAGAAACATATCAACGCTTTGGAAAAGCTATTAAGGGGGTAGTTCGTTTTTTTTGCTCAATAACTTTGAAATACAAAGTACTTTTAAATTTTTAATATGAAAAAGAATATTTTCTTCTTTGTTTCGGTGGTTGTTTTTGTAGTATTATTTTACAACCAAAGTCCGGGAATTAATATCAGCTTTTTTGGCTTTATGACCTGGCTGTTCCTGTTAGACATAACACCCGGCGTGAAACGTACCCCAATGTTTTGGACACTTTCTGCAATCAGCCTGGTATGCATTGGTGCATTTGCCTGGTACGGCGACTTTATTTGCTTCGCAGCCTTATTCCTGTCGCTGTTGGTAACAGGATTTAAGGCCTTCTATCCCCGGTTGAACGTATTGGTATTACCGTTTAATACCGCATTCAATTACATAACTTTTATTTTTCGCGTATTAACACCACAGAAATGGTTAGGTATTCGGTTATCCAGCGACGGGTTCTTTAAAAAAGCGATCAGCTATGTGCTGATCCCGGCTGTATTCGCTGGCATATTTATTGGCGTCTATACTGCTGCCAGTGACAAGTTTGCGTCGTTATTCGTTATTAATCTGGAGTTCGATTTTCTTCAGTTGGCCGTACTAACGGTGCTTGGATTTTTCCTGATGTTTAATTTTTTCTATTCAGCAGTACCCAAGGCTTTTATTGCCTGCAATGGCTATTTAAAAGATGATTTTTCTGATGGCTTTGTACAAAGGAGAAATAAAGGGTTTCATCTGTTGGATATAGCTTCTCAAAGACGTAGCGGGGAAATATCACTGATTTTGTTAAATGCCGTATTGATCTTCTTTATCATTATTTATGGTATTGAACAGTTTGGTACAACCAACTCACCTGGAACCTTAAGCAGTGAAGTACATGAGCGCGTATATGTGCTCATCCTGTCTATTGTTATGGCCATTGCGGTTATCATGATCTACTTCCAGGGCCTGCTCAATTTTGATGCAAAGTCGGGCCTGCTTAAAAAACTTTCGCTTATATGGATCGGCCTGAATGTATTGTTGATATTAACGGTGTTTTTTAGAAACCTGGAATATGTCAATGCCTATGGTCTTACTTTTAAAAGGATAGGAGTATTCGTATTCCTGCTATTGAGCTTGTTCGGACTTTTTACTACCTGGGTTAAATTGAAGAATAAGAAAACCAATATATTTTTAATTAACAGGATGGTTTGGGCTGCCTTTTATGTTTTAGTGGTAAGCAGCCTCATTAACTGGAGCTGGATCGTAACACGCTATAATACCAGTCATTTTACTAATCCCGATTGGAGCTATTTAAATTCATTGAACTACAACAAGCAATTGTTGAATACAATTTATAAGGAAAAAGGAATATCCAGTATTGAGATAAAACGAGATGTGGAAACAGAGCGTTCAGGTAAATTCCTTTCTAAGCGATTATACTTTGAGTTCGCGAATGTGCAATAGCTTTTAACATTCGTGGTGTTTTGTAAAATAAGACTGCGGCATCTTCTTCTAAAATTATAGGTATGAAAAAAGACTATATACTGGTTTTGATCACGCTGCTCTCTGTTATAGCAATACTGGTATTTATACAACTTAACAAATAAGCATCAGTAGATCTTCTTCAACTTGGGAGCGCATTAATGGATACATTGTGTAAGAACTACCTAATAACAAACCGGCATCAATTTATTGAAATGCATCCGACTGGTTTGTGCAACACAAACCTCAGCATGGCCCTGGCCAGTGTCCTCACTGGCTGGAAGGGGAGGGTAAACTATATGTAATAATAATTTTGATACCTCTTTATTATAACAGGATCTATATAGGAAAAAGAATGGATAGGGAGACGCTTGTTGAAGAGGTATATGAGAAGCGGGCGAAGCCATTTCTATCTGCAGGTTGCGTTGCATAAAATTAGCCTGTAGCTTCTTGTAACAAATGTTTATTACCTGTTTTGAACACTATATACTACCAGTCGTGTGCTTAGGCACTACGGTTAAAGATGAATGATCGATCTGCTAAATAACTTAGGGTGATTTTCTTGTAAAAATCATGAAACAAGATGCTTTTACAAAGTCTACTTAGCTATTGTTATTTTTACCCTTTTACCTTTTATTTTTTCGTTCCTGATAAGCTCCAATGCAGTACCAATTTTAGATTTTCGTACTGCCGCAAATGCCATAAAGTCTTTTACTTCTATCAGGCCTATTTCATCTTTTTTCAGCTGGGCTTTCTGAGATAAAAAACCTACGATGTCAATTTTATTGATCTTATCTTTTTTGCCTGCACCAATATACAAGGTACTCCACTTGGGCTTGTCTGGAAAAGAAAGGGCTTCTGGCAATTGTATAGGCTGTTCTGACGGGGCAAAATATTCAGGTATTTTTTCACCCTGGGCATAAATAACATACACATTTCCTGTTGCTCCATTTCTCGCGGTGCGTCCATTGCGATGGATAAATGCGGCTTCGTCTGCAGGCAGGTGATAATGAATGATATTGCGAATATTAGCTACATCAAGGCCCCGGCTGGCAAGGTCAGTGGTTACCAGAATATCTGAGCTGGTATTACGAAATTTGGTGAGTGCCACTTCCCTGTCCTGCTGCTCCATACCGCCGTGGTAGAACACATTGATCAATCCTTTGTCAGTCAAAAATTGACTGGTTCTTTCTACGGAATCCCTATGGTTACAAAATATAATGGTAGATGTATTTCTTACGTAACAAATCAATTGAAGTAAAGTCTCCAGTTTATCTTTATCGGGAGAAAGTACGGTGTTAATAACAAGGCCATCTGTGGTTGGTGCCTCGCCAGAAAGAAAATTAAGCGTTTTGGCCTGCTGCATTTTCAAAAAATCGGGAATAGTTTCAGAAAACGTTGCAGAAGTAAGCATACGCTTTTTTACTGCTGGTAATGCATCAATAATAAATTGCATTTCTTCCAAAAAACCTAATTCCAGGCTTTTATCAAATTCGTCTACAATTAAGTATTGGATTTGCGATAAATCAATGTTTCTCCGGCGAATATGATCTGCCATGCGGCCGGCAGTAGCTATGATAACGGCCGGTGGTTCTATCAAACTATTTTCTTCAATTTCTCTTTTATGTCCACCATAACAAGCCAATATTTTAAAACCTGTTTGCATCAATTTTAATACTCCTTCTATCTGTAAAGCCAGCTCCCGGCTGGGCACCAACAGCAATGCCTGCACCTGGCTGATGTTGTCTTTGAGCGTAGCCAACATCGGCAGCAGAAAGGCCAGGGTTTTGCCTGATCCGGTATTGGATAAAAGGATGATGTTATTATGCGTTTCTGCGGCAGCAATGGTAGCCACCTGCATATCGTTCAGCTCTTTTATTTTTAAATTACGTAAGTAGGCATCAGTATTATTGATCTCATTCATCCGGCGAAGCTAAACTAATTTAAAGTGAATAATAGGTTCCCTTTAAATTAGTAATATATCTGATGGATATATTGCCAGGTCAGGGCATTATAGTTAAGTGCAGTAATATTTACACTTGTCGGGAGACATTTGACCCTACATAAATAAATGATCAGCCATAATAGCTTACTGCACCACTTTATTCGCGCAGCAGGAGCTGGCAAAAGCTTCTGGTTTGGCCTTAAAAGAGAAGCCCATTCCGGTTATATAGCCGATTGCTTCTTTTAACGCATCATTGCTTTTGTACAGGGGGCTGGTATTGATGTCTACATGCACTTCCATATCGATACTATGATCGGAAAACACATTGCTTAAATGATAAGCTATTTCAATACTTCTGGATACTTCAGTCATCATACGCTGTTTGATACTCATTCTTTCGCGCGTGGTTTCGTTGTTTAAAAACATAAAGCCACCGCGGCCTTTGCGAACGAAAACGATAACTGTAGCAAATTCTGTCTGGGAGCCTTTTACCTGGCTGTCGGTGCCAATGCACACTTTTAGTGTGTGGCCTAATTCTTTTTCGCGGAGTATGGCGCCATGTACCTCGTCTGCAATGTAGTTCTTGAGGTACTCGCCCGTCAACTTCCTCCATTGTTTTGTTTGATGCTGCATGGAAATTAGTGTTTCACAACGTTATTATTTATTCGTTATATAAAGCAAATAAACTTATGCACAGTATGTGAATGGGTGGCACATTCTTTTTTAGCATAATATTTATCTTCTTTAAGTTAAACTGAAATTATGAAAGCTTTACAGCAACTCCACATTAAGATTATGTTATCATTAGTAGCAGTCCTCGTTTCCATAGCCGCATTAGCCCAGGATGACACTAAGAAAATAGAGGTGGACATCAATACCAAAGGAGCCGGTGATAGTGCCAATAGTTTCTTTATGCAGCCCTGGGTTTGGGTTGTAGGCGGGGCGATTTTTATTTTGTTGCTGGTGGCTCTTTTAAGGGGTAACAAACGCAGTGATTAACATAAGACGGCATCAAAACAGGGTATACTGCTGACCAGGCCTTTTGAAACTGCTCAGGTTAAGACCCGTTCGGCCCTCGTTCATATTATAGAGCTTGCCGTATTTAGCATATTGCTGGGCCACTATTTCGGCTATGCCGCCTTCTCCGCGCATACGCAAGCCCCAGCGGCTGTCGTTTGCCTTCCCATTGTGACTTTGCTCTATCAGGTGCCATATCTTATCTGCCCGGTCAGGAAAATTTTTGTACAACCAGTCATGAAACAGCAGCTTGATAGCGCCATTTAACCGTATAAAGGTATAGGCAGTAAATGTTGCACCCGCCTCTGAAGCAGCTTTCATAATCCTTTGCATTTCATGTTCATTTAAACCAGGTATCATAGGCCCCATCATAATGCCCATGGTTACTCCTGCTTTGCTCAACTCTTCGATTACCTTTAGGCGCTGCATGGCAGTGGTGGTACGGGGCTCCATAACGCGACGCAGATCTTCATTAAAAGAAGTAATAGAAACCATGGCTCTTACCAGGTTCTTTTGGGCCATTTCCTGCAACACATCTTTATCATTCAAAATGCCTGAATTTTTAGTGAGAATACCTACGGGCTGGTTAAAGTCATTACAAACTTCCAGTAAACCTCTCGTCAGGCGATACTTTTTTTCGGCGGGTTGGTAGCAATCTGTATTGCCACTTAACATAATGGGCATCACTTCCCATTTGGGGTGCATCAGCTGCTTGCGTAGTAACTGCGGGGCATTTTTTTTAACTATGATCTTTCTTTCAAAATCTAACCCTGCACTGTAACCCCAGTATTCGTGCACATTACGGGCATAGCAGTAAATGCAGCCATGCTCACAACCTGCGTAGGCGTTCATGCTATAAGCCATTCCAACATCAGGGCTTTCCACTTTGTTGACAATGGTTTTGGCCTCCTGTTCAATGTATTGGGTAGCCAGGTTGGGTTCATCCCAATCGTCAATGGCTTCTATATGCTCCTTTACACGTTCGTCTTTTAAAAAGCGATTGCGGGTATTGATCTGGGCGCCACGTCCCTGCAGGTACTGCTGCTCTTCTTTTTTAGAAGATATCGCTACTTTAAAATGGTCCTGCTTTAATTTCTTGTCCATCTGGAAAATATTGGTGTTGATAGGTTCGCTAATAATTTCGACTAGCTAAAACAGCATGGCCTGGGAAGCGCCAACCGCCATCCCCTGGAACTCAAACCGGTTAACCAGCTCATACTTTTGATCTGGTGTTTCTCTTCTCAGTAAAACCATAGCATTCGCAATAAATCTGCCGGCGAATGATTGATGACTATAAGCCAGCCAGCCTTGTTCATATTGCCATGGCTTTAATCTCCTGGCGATGGTGATATGAGGCTCCATGATAAAATGGGGTTTATTGTCCTTATCCATTTTCATTAAACCCTGTAAATGGGTACGGATATTTTTTACAAGGTTTTGCACTGTACTTCTCGAAGCCACGTTAATATAAATAGTGTGGGATGGAAAAGAACCATAATCCTGGAGGTCGATGGCGATGGGAGTGATCTGCATAGAAACGGTGCGCAGCTTTTGAACAATACGGCTTTCAAAACTGGTGTATTGCTTATAGTTCACAAGGGTTAGGTGCGGTTTACCCTTCAGCGCTTCAGGGGCTTTATATTGATCATAAAAAGCCTTTTTGATATCCGTGATGGCATCACTCAGATCTTTACGGGGTTCAATTAATAATAGGTATTCAGCAACGGCCGGTGTTGTAATATCTGCAGACATAAGCAACTTTTAAAACTAAAAATATTAGCACAATGATACTAATTAATTTAGTATCATTGAAAATTACTTTTCAACACCACGTAAGATTTTTGAAAAATGGTTGTAAAAGGGTAGGCGCTCGAGCCAGATAAAAAAGTGAGAGGGCGTTAAAGCGGTATCGGATATTATTAATTAGCCTTTGCAGGTACGATCATCTCAAATTCAGGGATGAGTACCTGGAATTTTTTACGGAGATCAAGATTTTCCATTTCATAAACACCTTTCATTTTGCCCATGTCGGTGCTGAGGTTGCAGCCGCTCATGTACTGGTAGCTTTCTCCTGCCTGTAATACGGGTTGTACCCCTACAACACCTTCGCCTTCAACTTCCCTGTATACACCATTGCTGTCAAATATATTCCAATGGCGGCGCAGTAGCTTTACCGGGTGGGGGTTGTAGTTTTCTAATGTAATACGATAGGCAAACATATACTCATGCTGCAAGGGATTGCTGTATTCAGGTTGATAAAAAACCTCTACATTCACCATTATGCCTGCTGAAATCATGCTGCTCATGAAAAGTGCGTTTTCGTAAAAATAGTCATTTTTACTTTAATTTTTTTGATAAACCTTGTCTTTTCTCAAACTAATATCCATCACAAAAGCTGTCCGGCGTTAGTAATTAACCACCACTTTTTTTGGTATTTACATAACCATTTTTCAAAAACCACTGAAGCAATTTGTCCCGGTGATCACCCTGGATAATAATTTCACCGTCTTTTGCCGATCCTCCTGTACCACAAAATGATTTGAGTTTTTTGCCTAATTCTTCAAGGTCTTTTTCAGTACCCGTAAAACCCAATACTACAGTAGCAGTTTTACCACCGCGGTGTTTGGTTTCCAATTGTAGTCTTAGCTTTTGCGCAGCAGGAGCAGCTGTGGATACCTGTTCTGAATCCTGTTCAAATTTAAAATCTGGATTCGTACTAAATACAAACGGGCTATTGGATTTATTTTTCGACATGGAGATTAGTTGACTGGTTGAGATGTTTGAAAGGAACCTGTTTGTTGCCATTGATCAAAGTACTGCTTTTAGGCTCAAATCAAGACTACGCGCCTGGTGTATTAATCCACCCACACTTACATAGTCAACGCCTGTTGCCGCATAGCTTTCGATGGTTTCCAGATTGATACCACCACTGGCTTCTGTTTCAAAACGGCCTGCGATCAAATTCAACGCTTCCGTAATTTGTTCAGGTGTATAATTATCCAGCATTACCCGGAATACTTTCCCTTCGCCAATGGCTATTACCTTTTTAACATCATCTATTGAACGGGTTTCTACTTCTATTTTTATATCAAGCTCGTTTTTTAAAACATAGTCATGAGCTTTATTAATGGCTTTTTCAATCCCCCCGGCATAATCGATATGATTATCCTTCAACATGATCATGTCGTATAAGCCAAACCGGTGGTTCACGCCACCGCCAATACGCACTGCTTCTTTTTCCAGTAGCCTGAAATTGGGTGTGGTTTTACGGGTATCCAGCAGTTTTGTCTTATAACCTTTCAGCTTATCTGTATATTGTTTGGTTAAAGTAGCAATGCCACTCATGCGTTGCATACAATTGAGCACGAGGCGCTCGCATTGCAGGATGGTATGTTCGTGTGCCGCCACCTCAAAGGCTTTTTCACCAGCGAACATAGGTTCACCATCTCTTTTGAACACTTCAAAACTGCATCCAGGCTCTTTGTATTCAAAAATAAACCGGGCCACATCCACCCCGGCCAGAACGCCATCCTGTTTGATCTTTAAAACAGCGCTACCTTCTTCCTCCGCATCAATACTCGAAAGTGTAGAGTGGTCGCCATTGCCGATATCTTCCGATAACGCCTCTTCTACCAGGTGCTTTAATTTTTGTTGAAATTCCTGTGTCATAATAACTGCAAGATAAATGATGCTTTTTAAATGGATGGCATTGACATTAGTTCAAACTATTTTTTACATTGTATCAATCGTTTCGCGGCTATAAAAACAAAATGCCTCCGGTTGGCGGAGGCATTGTTAATATTGTTTTGCCGTTCCCAATATTATTCAATCAACTGAAAACGTAATTCTTTAATAACCTCTTTACTGCCCTCTTTTTTCATAAAGATATTAACACGATAGTTGCCACTACCTGTAGACAGGGTACCAATGGCATACTGGCCGTTAGGAGAGTTGCCTTTGTGCTTTACCTCGAAGCCTTTTACACTGTTTTTGGTAAAGAAATCTTTTATGGCTTGTTGTGCTTCTGTCTTACTGTAATTGTTGCTCTTGTCCATAATGGTAAGAGAAAAATTAGCTCCGGCATTATCAGTTACCTGTACCGCATTACCATTCTTGATCCCAGTTACCACGCCATCAATGCTCTGAGCATACAAAGCGGACGTAAATAAAATAGAACCGGCAAGCAACGCAACACCAATAAACTTTTTCATGTGTATATTTTTTATTGATTCGGCAGGAAAAATATTCATTATTAATAGTTAAATGGATATTTTCTTTTGCTTTATTTCATGTTTAATTATTACGATATTTTTCAAAAGTGCTAAAAATATGCCAGACTACAACCTCTGTTCCCCCGGCATTCTTTAACTTTACGCGCATTAATCATTTTATTAAATATATTAATTAACTGATAATCAACTGTCAAAAAAATGTCAACCATACAAAAAAAAGCTATTTTAATTATAATGGACGGCTGGGGATTGGGAAAAGTTGCATCTGCTGATGCTATTCAGAACTCCAACACGCCGTTTACCAAATCTTTATACAACAAATACCCCCACACAACCCTAACCACTTTTGGAGAATTGGTGGGCTTACCCGAGGGGCAGATGGGAAATTCGGAGGTGGGGCACCTTAATTTAGGTGCGGGACGCATTGTTTACCAGGAATTGCAGCGTATTAATGTGGCTATAAAAACCGGGGAACTGGCAAAAAATGCCGAATTAGTAAGAACATTGGATGCTGCAAAAGCTAACAATAAACCAATGCATTTAATGGGATTGGTAAGTGATGGGGGGGTGCATTCGCACATCAATCACCTCAAAGCATTGCTGGATATCTGCAAAGAACACGGTTTGAAAGATGTATATGTGCACGCATTTACAGACGGCCGCGACACCGATCCGAAAAGTGGACTGCATTTTATTGAAGATCTGCAAAACCATATCGATGCAATTGGCCTGGGCAAAATTGCCACGGTTAGTGGTCGCTACTATGCGATGGACCGGGATAAGCGTTGGGAAAGAGTTTACAAAGCTTACGATGCCCTGGTAAATGGTGCTGGTGACACGGCTACCAGTGCTGTGGAGGCTGTAAAACAGAGCTATGAAGAAAATATCACCGATGAGTTTATTAACCCAACCGTAATTGTTGGTGCCGATAATAAGCCCGTAGCAACTATTCAGGAAGGGGATCATGTATTATGTTTTAATTTCCGTACCGATCGTTGCCGGGAAATTACCGAGGTGTTAACCCAGGCCGACAATGCTGAATTTGGTATGAAGCGTCTGAACCTGGATTATACGACCATGACCGTGTATGATCATAAATACACGGCAGTATATTCAATTTTCAGAAATGAAGATCTTACCAAAACATTGGGCGAAGTAATAGCCGACAATGGTTTGAAGCAAATACGTATTGCGGAAACAGAGAAATACCCGCACGTAACCTTTTTCTTCAACGGGGGACGCGAATTACCATTTGAAGGGGAAAGCAGGATACTAAAGGCCTCTCCCAAGGTAGCTACTTATGACCTGCAGCCGGAAATGAGTGCCAACGAGTTGACAGAAGCGTTGTTGCCGGAAATTAAAAGCCAATCTGCAGATTTTATTTGTTTGAATTTCGCTAATGCCGATATGGTGGGCCATACAGGTGTTTTTTCTGCTGCAATTAAAGCAGTGGAGACAGTAGATCACTGTGTGGAGCGTGTTGTGACTGAAGCTTTGGCGCAGGATTATGTGATTTTTTTAACTGCTGATCACGGGAATTCGGACTTTATGATCAACGACGATGGTAGTCCTAACACGGCGCATACGCTGAACCTGGTGCCCCTGTTCATTATTGATAATAACTGGCGGGGTGACATAAAAGAAGGTAAGCTGGGTGATATTGCACCAACCATCCTGAGCTTTATGAAGTTGCCGATACCGGCTCAAATGACCGGAGACGTATTGGTAGATACCGCATCGATATAAACGGATTTTTAAAAGATAGCAATGCCTCATGGTTTTTAAAACGGTGAGGCATTTTTTATTCTTTAGTCCATTCAGAACGCAATAAGGAGTAGAGCATCAAATCCAGGGGCTCATTATTTACCCATTCGGCTTCTCTTAAAATGCCTTCAAAGCGGAAACCCAGTTTTTCAGGAATGGCTTTGCTTCTCTGGTTAATCGTCGCTGCCTTAATCTCGATCCTGTTCAGCTTTAACTCTTCATACGCCAATGCTAATAGTTTTTTAACTGCGCTTCCGATCAGGCCGCCACCCTGGGCTTTCTCAGCCAGCCAATAACCTATATTAGCAGTTTTGTTGGCCTTATTGATATAGCTTAACCCAATTCTGCCAACTATTTGGCCGTTACGAAAGATATTGAAACTGGTGTCCAGGCCTTCCCCGTTTAATTTTTCACAATTCAACAGGTAGCGTTCCATATCTGTTGCAGATTGCATGTGAGGTACCCATGGCAGAAACCTGGATAAATGCGCGCGATTACCGTCTACCAAAGCAAATAATTCTGCTGCATGGCTAACCTGGTTAAAGACGAGCTCTGTGTGTTCATCGAGTGGAATAATCATTCATAAATATAAAAAATACCCGGCAGATACCAGGCAATTATTGAATGGATTATTACGGCGTTTATTGAATAATGTAGCTTTGTTGCTCTTCATGTATATTGCCGTATACATCTTTTACACGCACATAGATGGTGTGCTTGCCCGGCGCAAGTTTTTTATTAACCGGCGCAGACCATAAGTGACCTGTTGCGACTGGTGCCGAAGGGCGTCTGCCCTGCAATAATGTCGTTGTTTCATCCCATCTGGTTACCATATCCAGGTAAGTGTAATCGAACGTAGAATCGCGCAGCATTTCGGCCCATTTACCATTGTCGAATTTGTATTCTACCAGGTCTTTTTCAGACCCCATAAAGAAGTTGGCATAGAACGGAGCTGCACCACGGCTGTTACGTGCTACAATCTTTGGCGCATATATCCTGATCTGGTAGGCGCTATCTTTTCCTGCCACTTTGTAACGCAGGTTGTATTTATTGTTTTGTATGTTTAGGAATGCATAGCCTCGCGGCGTACCATCTCTCATAGTGCCGTCCGGGATTCCTGCTGCATCCAATTCGCCCGAGTACCAGTCCCCTGAGGTAGTGCCCACATTATATTCATGTAGTGCCTGGCTTTTTCCCTGCCAGCCATCGCTGGTTTTATAATAGATTTGTTTCTGAAAATGAGTGTGTGCCGACATCAACAGGCAGTTATCAAAGTTTTTCAACAGATCAAACATAGCCTGCCTGTCTTCCAGTCTTATAGCATCGCCTCCTTCATTGCTGAAAGGAATGTGAAAAGAAATAACCACCAGTTTGTTTTTGTCAACCAGGGCCAGGTCGTTTCTTAGAAATTCAATCTGGTCGGGACGCAGGCCACCCCAGTAGCCTTTTCCATCGCGTGGATCGGGATAGAGAATATTATCCAGGATAATAAAATGCGTATTGCCGTAGTTCCACGAGTAATTGTTGGGTCCGAAATTCCTTTCGAAGGTCTCATCTGATAAAGAATCGGTAGTAGCTTCATAGTTCATATCATGGTTACCCATCACATTGTACCAGGGTAATTTTAGTTTGGTCATAATTTCCTTGTAAGGTAAATGAAGATCCAGGTTATCACCTACAATATCACCCAGGCTGATCCCGAATTTTACATGGTTGCCTGTACGAACATCATCTACAATACTTTTGGCGAAATAGCTTAGTTCCTGCTCGTTATAAGGTTGCGGATCGCCGAAGACCAGCACGCTGAAATCAACCGGTTCGTTTTGTTGAGAAAGTGCAAAGTTTAAATTTTTTGGAAGTGCCGGGGTGGGCGCAACACCTTTGTATTTGGAGGAAGTGGGGGAGCCTTGCGGTTTATGGATGTAATAAAACCCGGATTGGTTATACTGGTTCATTTTAAACTGATAGCCAGATGGTTTGATTACGAAAATGATATTGTCATTGCTTACAGGAAGTTGGTAAAGCCCGTTTTTATCGGTTAAAACGATGTCCTTGCCATTTGAAACAGCTACGCCTGCAAGGCCTGTTTCTTTTTTATCAAATTGGCCGTTATTGTCAACGTAAACATAGCCGGTTACGTTGTTTTGAGCAGCAACAGCTAAACAAAAAGTCAGCCCGACTGTTACAAAAAGTTGTTTTAACATGATTTCAATTATTTTTTAGTTGCTGGTAATATGCGTTGTATTTTTAGCTTAGAATGGCGGCAAATGTATAAGTTCACTATTACCTCAATATTAAGTTTAGCGTAATCATGCTTATCATTGCGTTTTAATAAGAGGAGTGATTGATATGACCCAGGAAGAATTCTCAAAAATAGCATCCACTATCCCGCTGCAGCCGGGCATCTACAAGTACTTTGATGCAAACGGTAAGATCATTTATGTAGGTAAAGCTAAAAGCCTTCGCAAAAGGGTGAGCTCTTATTTTAATAAGACATTTACCAACTACAAAACGCACGAGCTGGTTCAACGGATTCATAAAATTGAATTCACGATAGTAAACAGTGAGCAGGATGCTTTCTTTTTAGAGAACTCGTTGATTAAACAATTTCAGCCCCGTTATAATATCAACCTTAAAGACGATAAGTCTTATCCTTATATTGTAATCAAGAACGAGCCCTTTCCCCGGGTGTATTTAACCAGGCAGCCGGTGAATGATGGTTCTGAATACCTGGGTCCTTATACTTCCGTTTTCAGAGTAAGGGAGTTGTTAGAATTTATCAGGAGGGCTATTCCTTTGCGAACCTGCACGCTTAATCTTACCAAAAATAATATTGCGAAGGGGAAGTTTAAAGTGTGCCTGGAGTATCACCTGGGTAACTGTAAGGGACCTTGCGAAGCTTATCAGACCAAAGAAGATTACGACGAAAATATACGGCAGGTGCGGGATTTGTTAAAGGGCAACCTGTCTCCGGTGATCAGGCATTTTAAAGAAGAAATGAAAGCGCTGGCTGCATATCTTCAATTTGAAAAAGCGGAATATACCAGGAAGAAAATCGCCTACCTGGAGGACTATTACCAGTCGCGATCTGTAGTTACGGGCATGAAGGGTGGTGATAAAGATGTTTTCAGTATTCTTAAAGAAAAGGATATAGCCTATGTTAACTACCTGATGGTAAGAGGCGGTACCATTGTGCAAACGCAGACCAATAAACTGGAAACGCACCTGGATGAGCCCGTTGAAGAAATACTGGTGTATGCCATTCAACACCTGCGTTCTACTTTTCATAGCGATACGAGGGAGATTGTGGTTCCTTTTGAAATAGAATATCCTGAAGAAAATACGGAAGTTATAGTGCCCAAAGGCGGTGACCGGAAAAAGCTGGTAGAGCTCTCAGAGAAAAATGCCGGGTATTTTATTGAAGAGCTGAAGAATAAAGAACGGTTAAAAATCAGCCGCAATGTAGACCAGATCAAAGTGCTGGAGGAATTGCAAACCGATCTGCAGTTGCAGGACCTTCCTACACACATTGAGTGTTTTGATAACTCTAACTTCCAGGGTAGCTACCCGGTAAGTGCAATGGTTTGTTTTAAAAACGGCGTGCCCAGTAAGAAAGACTATCGTCATTTTAATGTAAAGACTGTGCAGGGGATCAATGATTTTGCCTCTATGAAGGAGGCGGTCTTTCGTCGTTACAAGCGTTTGAAGGAGGAACAGCAGGACTTTCCGCAGCTGGTGATCATTGATGGTGGTAAAGGACAATTGGGAGCGGCAATGGAAGCTATAGAAGAGTTAGAATTGCATGGAATGATCACCCTGGTGGGATTGGCCAAAAATGAGGAGGAGCTATTTTTTGCAGGAGATAAAGAATCTTTGAAGCTACCGTATAACGGAGGTAGCCTGAAGTTTATCCGTTTTATCCGCGACCAGGTGCACCGCTTTGGTGTAACCTTTCACCGGCAGAAGCGCAGTAAGGGTACTTTTAAAAATGAGTTGGAAGATATTAAGGGTATCGGCAAGGCTACAGCCGATCAATTGTTGAAAGAATTTCGCTCAGTAAAAAATATCCGGGAGAAAACTTTGGAGGAACTATCGGCTATAGTTGGTGCCGCTAAAGCTAAAGTAGTATGGGACTACTTTCATATTGGTACAAAGCCCGATGAAAGCTGATGAAGTTAGATTTTATCGGGCTTCAGATTGCCAGGTGCACTTAGTTCGCTGCTCATCCTTTCATGTTTCTTTTAAAGATGCCTGCTTCTTTACCATGCCAGGAACTGTCGTTACCATAATTCGTTCAACATCTTCATTTCATAAATAAGGCCTGCTCCAACGGTAAAATAGGTGTTTGGGTTGCTATTGACAAGGAAGCCCTTCAAATTGTCGATGTTTTTTGTTAAGAGCCTTATATTACCTTCTGCAAAGATTTTAAACCTGTTATTGATTTTATATTTGACACCGCCTCCAACGGGTATTACAGTGCCTAGCTTATTTTTGGTTTCTTTATTCCCCATGGTTGACTCATAATCAAATAATATATATGCGCCTACGCCGGCTAAGAGGTAGGGTGTTACTCTAAGTTTACTTATATCCAGAAACTCATATTCCGCTTTTAATGTTACTTCAAGCAGTCGCGTACGAAAAGCACCGGTTATTTCATTTTCGTATGAATCGATGCTTCTGTTATCAGCTCTCAACATACCTATCATACCCTCTGTCCTTAAGTAAGTTTTATGATAAAGCCGGTGTCTGTAAAAGGCAGATCCATACAGGGAAGTATGACTCTTTAACGAAGCATCGGTATTCAATTCGCCTAAATAATTGGTAAATCCACCGGTCATGCCAATACCGTTTTTTCGTATAACATATTTTTTTTGTGCATGAAGAGCTCCTGAAGTGATCATGATTCCCCAAAATAATAGGATGATCCTGAATAGAATTTTCATAAAAATAGTTCATTTCAATAATGCAATAAGCTTATTATACCATGCGGCTACTATCCCCCCCTCATCAAAATAACATAGTGCAAATACACATGTGCTATTACCCGGAATGTATTTCAATTACAATCCTGTTAGGGGTAATTTACCCATAGCTGCACTGTTCGGGAATATATTTTGCTGCCATGCTTATCGATCTGGGCTACTCTGATAAACAGTTTTTTGCCTAACTCAATATCTTTCATTTTGCAGTGTATACCGGTCATGGAAACAAAAAATAACAAAGTAATTAACGTGACTTTGCGACGTTTTTTTACCAGGAATAAAGCTAAGAATGCTGAAATACTTAAGACTGAAAACACATTGCCAATGGACGAACTAAAAGTATAATTGAGTTGTGCCGTTGAATTGCCTTCATTTGCCTGGCTAATGATTTCTCCGATAGTTATAAAATTTATGTTGTCTTTTGATATTTCTACTTCAAAGTGGTCGACATTTGCTTCCGATAGGGTACTCCAGTGCACCTGTAGCTGACCGTTGGTGACCTTAGCTTCAAAAGGACCAAAAACAGTTAATGCACCTGCTAACGATTGAAGAAAAACTCCAAAATTAACATCGTTCAATCCGGCCAGAGGCAACTCATTGATGTCAACAACAAAATCGTTGCTGTCGATTCCATGTGTTGCGCCTACTCCTGAAGTTTGACTTAGGTCTTCTCCACTAAGCGAATAACCCTCGGGAGCCATACCGCCGGGACTGCTCATTGCAGTTCCGATGGCAATGCTTGTAGCCGATAGCATTACTTTCATATTTTGAACGCCAGCGTTATCGAGCGCAAAATTTTTAAGCATATATTGACCATTCAGCACCTGTGTTTTTTGTACAATATTTCCCGAGCCATCTATTACATAGGCAAATAGGGGTGTTGTTGCATTATACAAAGTTTCTGTATTGTCAAAAAGATGATTACGGTTGTTATCATTAAAAACTTTGCCGCTTATGCCCCCGGCCAGAGACTCAAGGAAAACTCCGAAATTAACATTCCCCAATCCTGCTAAAGGCACATCAACGATATCCACTACAAAGTCGTTGCTATTAGCTCCCTGTAAAGCTCCTCCTGCAGTGTGATTTACATCTTCACCGCTACGAAAGTATCCTCCGGGAGCTACACCAGTGGGACTAATAATCCGGGTTCCCGGGGCAATATCTGTAGCCGAAAGCATTACTTTGATGTTTTGATCGGTGATATTACCTGAGGGGAAATCTTCTAAAGTATATTGACCATTCACCACCTGTGTTTTTCGCACAATAGTTCCAGAGCCATCTATAGCATATGCGAAAAAGGGTGTGGCTGTGTTATACAAAGTCTCTGTATCATCAAAAAGATTATTACGGTTATCGTCATTAAACACCTTACCGCTTACCGGAAATCCTGTAAGTTTTACAAGATGATCTTCTACTTCACCTTCATTGGCTGAACCAATTGAGCGGGCATCTTGCCCAGTAGAATTAGCAGTAGGAAATGTTGTTGCCAACCTCAAACGAAGCGGGTAGCTGACAAAGGCCCGCAATCCTGAGGAAAGCCCCGAGAAATTTAATGTAGCCGTTGTGGCACCCGAAAGTACGGTAGTGGAAGCAGCTTCGTTTACATCAAAAACTCCATTATTGTTAACATCTATCCAACCTATTAATGTAGCATTTACTCCTAAATTATTGGTAACAGGAATATTGCTAATTTTAAAACTGGTAGCGCCGGGCAAGATTGCAACCGGAAGGCTGTAGGGAGTGACTAAGCCATCTTCATCATCTTCATCGTGGGTGTCATCTCCTAAAAGATCAGTACTGTACCACATAGCAGCATCACTATCTATTTTCTCTCCTATTAAAAGAGCCGGGTAATTCCTGGCAGCCAAGGGAAGTGCGGCCAGGTTAATGCCCATGCCAACACCTGGTGTTCCTCCCGTAAAACCTACATCCTGTAAGTGTATTGCATCACCATACCCCGCTGGTGCATCACCAAAGTCAAATGTGCTTAAAAAACCAATTGCAACAGCCTGCTTGCCACCACCTTTTAAGGTTATATCAACATAGTCAGCATTCTTAGAAAACCAAATCATAGTACCTGCTCCCTCTGTTGATGTAGGATTTCTCATCTTAATGGTGCGCCCCTCGTTACTAACATCAACTACTGTTCTAAATAATGTTGAGGCGGGGTTTACAATATTTTTAATACGGTCAATAGCTTGCCATGCATTGCCTGCTGTAGTATATTCCTCATATTCATTACTGCCGTTAATAGATTCAGCTCCTGCCACCGTCATTCCGGCGATGCTTGCGGGTACTCCATTTAATGTTGCGGCAACTGTAATTCTAAAACTTACTGTTGTTGCTGCATGGGTATTAATAATTCCTATTATTGAATTATGAGCATCGGATGCATTATCGTAAGCGTTTGTTATAGGACTGCCGTTATAATTATAGCTGCTCCCCGGCCAGGATTGATGACCGGACGAAGAAGCCGATTTATACCAATTATAACCCGTTTTTAAATCGTCACTTGGGAATTGCCCTGATACATAAGATTCTATAGTGCCAGCTAAGTTGGTTATTGTTATATGGTAGGTGATACCTTGCGGAGTGGTAACTGTTCGTACAGAATTATTAGATATATGATCTCCCGGCCGGCTATCATTGTTTAAATCCCAATTGATCCAGTACATGCTATTTTTAAAAGTGCCATTACCTCTTATCGCCGGTGAAGCTCCCGCTTGTGCAAACGCATGATTGATTTGCACGAAAAGTAAGATGAACGCTAACGCAAAGCCAATTGTCCTGAGTTTTTGGTATTTGGTATAGCAGTGCAGATAAATCCTCATTTTTGGTAGTTCTGATTTGTTTTTAATTAAAATAGAACGAGTAATAGTACCTGGAATTTCATGCAGCAATCGAAAATCTGAAATTCAAATAACTCATGCTTAATACGAATTTATCATAAAATCTATAACTAAGATGGTTTTTTATAATGTGTTATCAGGTGTTTCAAAAGTTTTTGAGCACAATACTTTTCAAGCCTTTGGCTCTTTTTAGGAGTTTTATTGGGAAAGTTTTGGAGGAATTGCCGAAAATATCTGGCGCCATTAAGGCTGCATAGTGTGGGGGATGTTTTAATATCGGTTACAGAATCCTATAAAAGATAATGAAGTTAGATTTTATCCAGCTTCAAGTAGCCTATATGTAGTTCATCTTCTACCAATCCTTTACCAGGTTCTAATAGAATTGAAAACCGTTCCTTCTGGTGCTCTGGCAGAATATCTGCCACATTCAATACCTCGTCCACATCTACGCCGTATTTATTGTCTACATGGCTGATGCCGCTTTTATCTTCGGTGTTATAATCCCTATAGAAAGAAGTTTGTTTAGCATTTCTAATTGCTTGCGACAGATCCTCCGCTACGGTTAGCAGTTTATAATGATGTTCTTCAAAAGAGCCCGGTAAGTAGCCTCCCAGGTTGATGAAGAAGAGGTGTTGATTTTTCTCCGGTTTGGCAGCTTGCTCTATTATGGAGATGCGGAACCCGTCAACAGCAGTTACTTCGCGCCAGCTATCAATATGTATTTTGCCCGACCCGCGCCAAAAAGCTTTGATGTCGGGAATAATATCTTTTAGATCTTTTCCAATACAAAAAAATACATCATGTTGTTCTGTATGCCTTCCCGCTGGTGTGCAGCCCAGCAGTAAGTAAAAAAGTTTATAAGCCATCCTTGTTCAATTGTTTCAATAAATCTTTAACCGAGAATACCGGGCGTTGGCAGGCATAATTCTCGCACAAAAACAGCGCGAGTTCCTGATCCGTCGTTTTGTCTTTTAAAAGCGGGAAGCTTTCATCAGGTTGATGTGCGGCCATCATAATGCTGTGAAATAAAGGTTGTGCCAGTAATTCACTTAATGAAGGTTCAAAGTTACCTATCAGCACTACTTCTTTGGTTCCTGTTATTTGCTGGTAAACACCTGCGAGCCATACACCAAAGGAGGTGGGGTATTTAACAGCAACAGTACTTAATCCTTTGGTCATTTGATAAGAACGCTCCAGCCATTCTCTTTGATCTAAAAGAAGTCCGAGTTCTAACAGGTTTTGAGCCATAACGGAGTTGCCGCTTGGGGTGGCGCCATCGTATACTTCTTTTTTTCGTACGATAACATCAGTTTGTTGTTCGGGCGTATAATAAAAATAGCCGTCGGGCTCTGAAAAATCTGCAATCACTTTTTCGCAAAGCTTTTTAGCGCGAAACAGGTAGTCCGTGTTTGCTGTAATCTTGTGTAATTGTAGCAGTGCCTGGATCAGGTAGGCATAGTCATCGAGAAAAGCGGGGTACTTTGCCGCTCCGTTTTTCCATACGTGTTGCCAGTTGCCCTCTGCCGTTTGAAAGGCGGATAGCAAAAATTCCATATTGCAAACGGCTTTTTGCTTGTAGATGTCGTTGCCTGTTGCCGCATAGGCTTTGCTATAAGCCGAGTTCATTAAAGCATTCCAGCTCAAAATGATCTTATCATCCAAAGCAGGCTTAATGCGTTGTTCTCTTACTTGAAGCAGTGTAGCATTGCATCGATCCAGTAAGAGCTGTAAATCTTCAATTTTATACTGACGATTAGCAGCAAATACGGGTAAGGGTTCCAGCACGCGAAGGATATTTTTCTTTTCCTCCGAGGGAGTCCCTTCGGACCAATTACCGTTAGCTGATATGTTATAATAGTCACAATAAACAGCGGCATCTGGTCCGAGTAACTCCTCAATCTCTTCGAGCTGCCATACATAGTATTTACCTTCTTCGCCCTCGCTGTCTGCATCGAGTGCTGCATAAAACCCATTGGATGGGTCCAGTAGTTCGCGCTCAACGAAGGTTAGTGTATGGTCAATAGTTCTTTTATAGTATTCGTTTTGTGTGATGGCATATGCTTCGCTCAAAGTAGTTACAAGTAATGCATTATCATAAAGCATTTTTTCAAAATGGGGTGCCAGCCATTCGGGATCGGTTGAGTAGCGAGCAAATCCTCCGCCGATCTGGTCGTAAATGCCTCCTTCGATCATTTTATTCAGGCTAAGCAAAGCCTGTTGTAATGCCTCTGCTGCCAGTTGAGAATTTCTTTCTTTTTCAAATGTGTAGTAGCGCAATAAGAATTGAATGGAGAATGTTTGTGGAAATTTAGGAGCCGCACCAAATCCGCCCCATTGCCTGTCTGCCTGCTTTAAGAGATTGTCGCAGGCAGTATCTATCTGTTCGATTGAGAAAGACTCTTCCGTAGTATTGATACCAAAGCTATTGGCCTGGTAAAGATGTTGGGTAAGTCCGTTAGCCTGTTCTTCGATATCTGTTCTTTGTTTTTTAAATGCATCTGCTACAGCTGTTAATACATCTTTCCAGGACGGTCTGTTCATTACAGGCTTAGGTGGAAAATAAGTGCCGCCGTAAAATGGTTTTTTATCCGGGGTAAGAAATGCGTTTAAGGGCCAGCCTCCGCTACCAGCCATTGCCTGCACAGCGTCCATATAAATATGATCCAGGTCTGGTCGTTCTTCCCGGTCAATTTTGATGTTGATGAAATGTTCGTTCATCAACGCTGCTGTTGCTTCGTCTTCGAAGCTTTCCCTCTCCATTACATGGCACCAGTGGCAGGCTGCATAACCAATGCTAACCAAAATGGGTTTGTCTTCAGCTATTGCTTTCTGCAAAGCCTCATCTCCCCATGGATACCAGTTTACAGGATTGTGTGCATGTTGCAGCAGGTAAGGGCTGGTTTCATTGATAAGTGCGTTGGGCATCTTTGAAGTTTAAGATTCAATATTTGGAAGTTCAAAGTTCTATAAACAACATTAAACTTAAAGGCTTAAATTTCAAATTTATTTACCCCATCCCCATTTTAAAAAGGCAGGCATTGCCAGTCCCCAGGTGGCCACATCGTGTTTGCCCTCATCCAGCTCCAGGTAGGTAATATCTTCGGGTTTGTAACCTTTAGCCAATAGCTCTTTAATGTGATCTAATGTATCGTCGATCGAATCAATAATACCATTATTGTTACGGTCGCCGCTTTCATCCAGTTTGCCACATTCAAAGAAAAATTTAAGCCCGGGTGAATATGCTCCTTTGCGTATTTGTTGCTGCATAATGCGATGTTTATCGTCATCGTATTTTTTGTCGTGTTGGTCCACACTACGCCACCAGAGTGAGCCCGAAAAAATTCCTGCTTTGGAAAAAATATCGGGATGGCTCCAAACCATATCAAAGGCGCTTAATCCTCCCAAAGAAAATCCTGCAAAGGCAATTTCTCTGAATTCAGGAACCTGGTAGGTTTCTTTAATAAAGGGAAGCAATTCTTTTAGAATAAACTTGCTATAGGCACCGGCCTTTGTTCCGCGTCCGAGGTAATCTTTCTTTTTCGCAACGCCGTATTCCTGTATTCGCTCGCTGCCGGCAGCGATTGCTACAGACAGTACCGGGTGAATGGCATTTTGCTGGTATAGATCGTGAAGAATTTTGTCGTATCCCATAACGGGCATATCCTGTCCGTCATTGATCAGCAATAAACTGATTGTTGCCTGGTTAACAACATTTTTGGGAAGAAATAAACTAAGTGTAACTTCTCTTTTTAAATGCGTTGATGTTATGATTAAGGTATCGGTAACCAATTCTAATTCGGCTGCAGTTTCCATTCAATCAAAAATAGTAAAATGTATTTTTAATATTATTTAATTATTAATTTCTGTTTTGATAAAGGTTTAATATTTGATCAGAAACAATTTTTGTTTATATCAATTTTAAAAATATATTTGATAGTGAAGTATTTTTAATAGCGATCATTTTTGAAACCATATTAATAACCGCACCATAATTATTGTACCAACAAACTAATTTAAACATGAAAAAAATAGGTATTCTGCACGGAAAGGAGCGATCGTTTCCTGAGGCTTTTGTAAACAGGGTAAATAGCAAAAATATAGAAGGTATTATTGCCGAACCGGTAAAAATTGAAAAGGCATTGCAGGGCGTAGGCAGTGGTTACTCCGTAATCATCGACCGTATATCGCAGGATGTGCCATTTTATCGCACCTGGTTGAAAAATGCGGCCCTTACGGGAACTGCCGTTATCAACAACCCTTTCTGGTGGAGCGCTGATGATAAGTATTTCAATAACTGCCTGATGACTCAGATAGGGGTACCTGTTCCTAAAACAGCCATTCTGCCGTCCAACGAAATGCCTGATGATACGAGCGCAGACTCTTTCAGCAACCTGTCTTATCCTTTAGATTGGCAGGGGATTTTTGACGAAGTAGGATTTCCTACTTATATGAAACCTTTTGCCGGCGGTGGTTGGAAGAACGTGTATAAGCTCAATACCATGGAAGAGTTTTTTGAGAAGCACAACGAAACGGGGCAGTTGGTAATGCTGTTGCAGGAAGAGATCGTTTTTGAAGAATACTATCGGTGTTATTGTATCGGAGGCAAGCATGTACGTATCATGCCTTATGAGCCGCGTAATCCGCATCATTTACGTTACAAAGCCGACTTTGCGCCAACCGAAGAGAAACTAAAAGAAATGACCGAAATTGTTTTGAAGATCAATAAATATCTCGGCTACGATTTCAATACGGTTGAACTGGCTTTGCGCGATGGTATTCCTTATGCCATTGATTTCTGCAACCCGGCACCCGATGCCGATGTAGCCAGTGTAGGAGCTGAGAATTTTGAGTGGGTGGTAGAAACGGCTGCCAGCTTTGCCATTGAAAAAGCATTGGCCAATAATGGTGGCGATAATCTTACCTGGGGTGAATACGTTAAACAGAGTGCAGGAAAATAAATGCCAATCTGCTAATGTGATGATGTGCTACTGCCGACTTGGCAAAAGCGCTTTATGTGAGGTAACACTGTACCCGATAATCAACATTTTCACATTAACATATTAGCTAATTATCATATTAGCAAATTTTTCAAATGGTCTTAAATTATAAAACATTTACACTGGGTGTAGAGGAAGAATACATGGTGCTTGACCCCGAAACTTTCGAGCTGAAAAGCCATGAGCAACGTATTGTTCAGGAAGGGCAGAAAACGATTAAGGACAAAGTTAAAGCTGAAATGCACCAGGCTGTAGTAGAAGTGGGTACTGATATATGCCAGGATATTGATGAGGCGCATAAAGATGTTTCTTTACTGCGTAAAACCATATACGATATTGCGGGAGACCTAGGTTTAACCTTAGGTGCGTCAGGCACCCACCCGTTTAGTCACTGGGAAAAACAGCTGATCACCGATCATCAGCGCTACAACGAGATTATTGCCGAATTACAGGAGGCTGCGCGCAGCAATCTCATTTTTGGGCTACATGTGCATGTGGGTATGGAAAGCCGCGAACTGGCTAATCACATCGCCAATTCTACCCGCTACTTTTTACCGCATATTTTTGCGTTGAGCACCAACTCTCCTTTTTGGGAGGGCCGTACCACGGGCTATAAATCGTACCGTACCAAGGTTTTTGACAAGTTCCCCCGCACTGGCATTCCGGATGCCTTTGAAAGTATTGAAGCATACGACAATTATGTAAAGATGCTCATCAAGACCAATTGTATTGATAATGCCAAAAAGATCTGGTGGGATCTCCGCGTACACCCGTTCTTCAATACAGTAGAGTTCAGGATATGCGATATTCCTATGACAGTAGATGAAACCATAGCAATAGCGGCTTTATTCCAGGCCATATGTGCACGCATTTACATGTTGCGCAGCAAAAATCTCAATTATATACAATACTCTCGTCCACTCATCAATGAAAATAAATGGCGCGCCAGCCGGTATGGATTAGATGGTTATTTGATTGATTTTGGTAAAGAAGAGGAGGTTAATACGCGTGCTCTTATTTATGAATTGCTTGATTTTTTAGATCCGGTTATTCCACATTTAGGCAGTCGCCATAGAATTGACTACGTTCATAAAATACTAGAGAATGGTACAGGGGCAGACCGGCAGCTGGCTGTTTTTGAAGAAACAAAAGACTTGGCCCAGGTAGCAAAATATATCAGCAATAGTTTTTTACACGGGATCTGATTATCGTGAGATGGACACATGCTGTACTTCGTAAACCGGGCTGAACAGGTAGGTTTTATTAGTCGATATTTCAATACAACTGTATCTTTTGGTCCGCTTTCTGCCTTTTTGAAATATGCGGCCATCTTTAAGGCGAAAGAATTCTCCCTCAGGAATGGCTTCTACAAGAGCATAGCCTTCTTTTCTCGCATCATAGCGGTAAAGGATACGCTGAAGACTCTCCTCCGAGCAGGTAGATGCTCCGGGGTTGTGTAGGGTAGCTAATAGTTCATTTTCAATATCTGCCGGGAATATTTTTTTCTCAATAAACTGGGCCAGTATCTGGCCGTACATGGTTTTCCATTCCTTTCCATGTGCCTGCACCCGGTTGCCATATTTTTCAAATGTAACCAGGTGCGCCAATTCATGCAATAGTGTGATCAGGAATGCGTACTTGTTCAGGTTCCCGTTTACACTAATCCGGTGATGCCTGGTGTCAATACTATGCCGGTAGTCGCCTAAAACGGATTTCCTGCTTTTGGCGATGGTTAAATGCACTTTATAAAAATTCAGATAAGCAACAACTGGCTCAAACGTGTGATCAGGAAGGTAGTCTGCCAGCTGCTGTAAAGGAACTTCCTTTTTAGCCATTCTTATTATTCCTTAAAGCTTTTTGTAGAGAAGAAACTTCTATTACATTATATAATATGTAAATGCCGAGGCTGCCAAAAAGCGAAACCTTGTTTACCTTACCGTCAGTCCAGTAAATGTACACGAATGCCGCAATGGCACAGGCAAAAAGACGAATAATGAATCCCGTATAGAAAACCCTTACAAATACATGTGGATTAGGGTTACTGACCGCTTTTAACCCGTTTCGCACGGTGAAAATTCCAATTAAAAACAAAATGATATTAGCTACGATTAACACATTGGCGTCGGCACCTGCTTTTGTCAGCGTTTCCCTGAAAACAAGAAAGAAAGCACTTAAAAGTACAAAAACCAGTATCATCAATTTAAGCGGATTAAAACCTTTTTTACTTGCGTCCATCATTGTTATCCTTTTTCCCTGTTTCTTTAATTAGTTTGTAGAATGTAATAGCCAATACCAGCAAAGGTAAGGCTACTGTAAATAAAGGTGCTATATCAAATCGACTGTCAAGTTGAATTCCACCGTAAACGGCCAGGCCAATCAGCGCCAGCAATTGAGCCGTGATTCCCAAATAGCGAAACCAGGGACTATACTTTTTTTGTTGCAAGGAATGATATTTGCTGATAAACGTACATTAAATTTTTTATCTGCCAATTTAGTAGGTAGGATGAAAAATTTAATGGTAGTTCTTCCTGACAAAAGCAATAACGGATTTTCGGGAAAAAGCTAATTGGATAAGCGCAAATGGAGTAAATTGGAATACCTGAAACAGGGTTTTGAACTTTAGGAAATAAATAATTAATTTAAAATGTAGATTTACTGCAATTTTGCTTCACTAAGGCGAAGAATTTTAAACAACATATTGAATGAAGAAATCGGTACGAATATTTTGGCGGTTATTTTTTATCGGGTTTATTTTATTTATAGCAGTTATTGTAATGGCCAACTATGGCGTATTTGGTAAAATGCCTTCTATTGAAGAACTGGAAAATCCTACAATTGCCCAGGCCTCAGAGGTGTATGCCAGCGAAGGAACTTTGATGGGAAGGTATTATTTACCATCAGGAAACAGGAGTATTGTAAAGTACAAAGAAATCTCACCGAATGTAGTTAACGCATTGGTATCTACAGAGGATAAAAGGTTTTACGAACACTCAGGTATCGACATAAAAGGTACTTTGCGGGCCATATTTTCCGGCGGTTCGCAGGGTGGAGGTAGTACCATTACCCAGCAGCTGGCTTTGGCTTTGTTTAATAAAAGAGCTACAAACCCTGTAAAAAGGGTCATTCAAAAGCTCAAAGAATGGATTATCGCAGTTAAGCTGGAACGAAATTTTACAAAAGAAGAGATCCTTGCCTTGTACCTGAATGCGGTACCTTATCCTGACAATGTTTTCGGTATCAGAAATGCCGCTAAAAGATTTTTCCAGAAAGAACCGGGGCAGCTAAATGTATCTGAAGCCGCGCTCCTGGTAGGTAGTATTAACGGGCCGGGTATTTATAATCCGCGTCGCAATCCCAAGGCCTCCATGGACAGGCGCAATCTCGTTTTAGGAAGAATGGCGGAAAACGGTGTTATTTCTACTTCAGAAGCCGAATCGCTTCAGGCGGTTGCTCCCGTGCTGAATTATAAAAAGCCCGCTGAAGATCTTGGATTTGCGCCTTATTTCCGAGAAGTGCTACGTGAAGAAGTAAAGAAAATATTAAAAGATATCTCTAAACCCGATGGTTCATCATATAATATTTACAATGATGGATTGAAAATTTATACAACCATTAACCCCGTAATGCAGATGTATGCGGAAGAGGCGGTTGCTGCCCAGGCCCCCCAGTTGTACCGGAATGTGATCCGGCAGGGATTTGTAAAAAATGGTAGTGTTTGGAATAAACGGGATAATATACTGGAAGCTGCAATGAAAGCGAGCGACCGTTGGAAAAACTCGGCAGAAGATGGCTTAAGCGACAAAGAGATAAGGGCGACTTTCTTTGAAAAAACACCCATGAAAATTTTTGCCTGGAATGCAGAGCGCTCGAGGGATACGGTAATGACTCCTTATGATTCTATTAAATACCACAGACTGTTTACGCAGGCGGGTTTTATGGCAATGGATCCGTCAACCGGAGAAGTGAGGGCATGGGTAGGAGGTATTGATTTTAAAACATTTAAGTATGACCACGTTAACCTTAATACAAAAAGGCAGGTAGGTTCTACCATTAAGCCATTATTATACGGTGAAGCTGTAGATGAATTGAATTTTACGCCCGAAACTCCTGTACAGGATGTACAACAAAGCTTTGGCGCCGGACAGCTAGTTCCAGCCACAGGTGCTACTTGTACCGGCAGAACCATGACTATGGCTTCTGCCCTGGCCTGGTCCAGGAACTGTGCAACTGCCTATATTATGAAGCAGGTAGGTCCCCGGCATTTTACTGATTTTCTGGAGAAAATAGGTGTGCCAACAAAAGTACAGGCATTCCCTTCTATAGCATTGGGATCCTGCGAACTTTCTTTATTTGAGATGATGTGGGCTTACTCCATGTTTGGAGGCCGTGGTTTTTCTACCAAACCTTATTTTATCAGCCGTATAGAAGACAGGAATGGAAATGTGATTAAAAGATTTGACTATAGCGCTAACAGGAGAGAAGCGATTAGTGAGGCTACGGCTTACACCATGTCGAGAATGATGCAGGGCGCTGTGGATATCGGAACCGCTAAGGGATTGCGGGCAAGACTTGGCGCTGCAGAAATGGCGGGCAAAACTGGTACTACCAATGATAACAGCGATGCCTGGTATATGGGTTTTGTGCCTCAATTGCTGGCAGGCGTTTGGGTGGGTAGCGATGATCGTTTCATCAGGAACGAGGGAGCCGGCGGTTTTGGTGGTACAGCCGCCCGTCCTATCTGGGAACATTTCTTTAAAAAGGTATATGCTAATAAGGACCTGGGAATTTTGAAGGATGAAAAATTTGCCGAACCTCCAACTATGAGCAATGAAGCGGTAAGTGCCGACCCCTCTGTGTTTTATTCGGATGATGCTAACGGGGGACCTGCTGCAGCCGGCGAAGATATGGGAGTAGGTACCGAGGAAGACTATATGCAGAACAACAATGAGTACATCGGTCCTGAATCTGCGCCGCTACCAGATGATCCTAATAAGAAGAAACAACCCGTAAAAGATACAAGTGCCAAAAAGGAAAAACCCATTGGCACACCTGAAGAGCCTAAAAAGAAGAAAGGACTTTTCAAAAAAATATTCGGTAGAAAAGACGAGAAAAATTAATAAAACAGAATTTTTCCGATATTTAATCCTGGTATTATCGGGCCTGGCAATTCAACCACCGCGTAACCGGCCCATCGCTGTTGCAAATGGCATCTGGGGTTTCTCCGTGTCTCTTGTAGACCGGATTGTTCAAATCAGATGAATAGTCTTTGCACTTCGCACGTTATATTTGCACGAATTTCTTATTCATATTAAATTAGTTTATTGTATATGGCAGATATTTTCGAAAGATTACTGAAGAATTACGGGCCTATTGGCCAGCACCGCGAAAGAGCGCACGGGTATTTTGCATTTCCAAAACTGGAAGGCGAAATAGGCAGCAGGATGAAATTTCGTGGTCAGGAAATGATTGTGTGGAGTTTGAATAATTACCTTGGCCTTGCCAATCATCCGGAAGTGAGACAAGCAGATGCAGATGGTGCAAAAGATTTTGGACTGGCACTGCCCATGGGAGCCCGTATGATGAGTGGAAACAGTAATCACCATGAGCAATTAGAGGCAGAGCTTGCTGAGTTTGTACAAAAAGAAGACTCAATCCTGGTGAATTTCGGTTACCAGGGAATGGCAAGCCTGATAGATGTATTATGCAGCCGCCATGATATTATTGTATATGACGCTGAAAGTCATGCCTGCATTATTGACGGATTGCGCATGCATGCCGGACACCGTTACGTTTTTAAACATAACGATCTGGAAGACCTGGAAAAGCAATTGCAAAGAGCGAGTTCTTTAATTGAAAAGCAAAAAGCCGGAGGTATCCTGGTAATAACCGAAGGCGTGTTTGGAATGGCGGGTGACCAGGGAAAACTGAAAGAAATTGTAGATCTTAAAGATAAATATGAATTCAGACTGCTGGTTGATGATGCTCACGGCTTTGGTACTTTAGGAAAAACAGGAGCCGGAGCAGGTGAGGAGCAAGGTGTACAGGATCAGATAGATCTTTACTTTTCTACTTTTGCAAAATCAATGGCTTCAATAGGGGCCTTTATAGCCGGTGAAAGAAAAATTATTGACTATATCCGTTACAATATCCGCAGCCAGATCTTCGCAAAGAGTTTGCCTATGCCTTTGGTAATTGGTAATTTAAAACGTCTGGAGCTTTTAAAAAGTCAGCCGGCATTGAAAGAAAAGCTTTGGGAAAATGCATTAAAGCTGCAAAGGGGATTAAAAGAAAGAGGCTTTGATATCGGTAAAACCGATTCGGTAGTTACACCTATTTATATGAAGGGCGGTGTTGAAGAGGCTACTGCAATGGTAATGGACCTGCGTGAAAACTATAAAATCTTCTGCTCTATTGTGGTTTACCCTGTTATTCCCCGCGGGCATATCATTTACAGGTTAATACCTACTGCTGCGCATACCGATGAAGATATACAATTGACCTTGGAGGCATTCACTGCTGTAAAAGAAAAATTAGATGCAGGTAGCTATAAAACAAATGCAATTCCGGATATGGCTGATGAAAGAAAATAAATGACTCAGTCAACTACTAAAAAATACCCCGCGATTTTCGCGGGGTATTTTTTGTCTTTTGGTTAAGTGTATATAATTACTTGGTCTTTGTTGAGTCAACAGTATAAGCCGTTTTCTGAGCTCTGTTTACTTCATAAATACCTACTGTTTTACCCTTTATATCAGATACAGTAAAAGTGAGATTATCATCCGTATTATATATCTTATTGTCGAACTGATAATTGCGCACGATTTCCGCTCCGTTTACTTCATCGCAAAAAATAACATCACCTGCTATATTGCTGATAGAAACAAAGTAAGTTTCATTGATTTTGTTTTTCAGCGCTAATCTATAGACTGACAGATTATTCTGAACACCCAGGTAGCTAATACCTTCTTTACCCGTGTTGTCGTTAAACTTTGCAGTAAGTGCAGAGGCGGCGAGGGTAGTGCCTACAATAGCTAATAAAGCGAGAATGACAACTTTGCTTTTCGATAAATACGATTTCATTTTTAATGAGTTTTATTGTTAAATAATGTACACCTCGGAAAATACCTGATTCACTTGTAATGGTCCGGATCATCGAAGTGATTCAGCTTTATCAGCCGGGTATATGCTTCAACTAATGCAGGTAAAACATGCCTTCTGTAGTTGAAAATAATTTCTGAAAAAACCTTTGCTTTTATGAGTTTTACCATTGTGGCGTGAACGCCGGGTAAAGGGTAAAGCATCAAAGGCTTAATTGAAATAGTGTTTGCCCAATTAACAGGATTTGGTGTATGGATTTGTAATTGGGAGTGCAAAGGTAATGCGTTTATATGCAATAGTTAAACCATGTTTTCGCAGCATTTTGGAAGACTAAATAGCGATGAATTTTCTTACCATATTGATTATCATCGCTTAGTGGGGATCATTTTGATGATGTCCAAGGGGGTAACTTCTTTAAATCCGGCCTTCCGCATCTATAAAAAAAGAAACCCCCGCAATTTGCAGGGGTTCTTTTTTTATAGGGAATAATCTGTATGAATTATTTCACTTTGTTTACAGCTACTTCGTTAATCACTTTTTTGCTTTTGCTTACGGTATAAGCACTAACGGTTTTGCCTTTTAAATTAGAGATAGTGAAAGTCAGGTCATACTCACTGTACAAATCAGCATCAAACTGATAATTGCGTACAATTTTAGAGCCACTTACTTTTTCGTTGTAAATAACGTTACCGTCATTATCTGTAACTGACACAAAGTAAATTTCGTTATTCTTGTTATTTAAAGAAAGTCTGTAAACAGGTAAGTCGTTAACATTGCCAACATAGCTGATCTCAGCTTTTTTCTCATCTTCTTCGGCTGCAAAAGCAGGGGCGGTAAAAGATGTCGCAAAAAGAGTTACTAAAGCGAAAGCGAAAATTTTTGTTTTAGAAATAAATGTTTTCATCGTATAAAGTTTTATATGTTTTAAAATTGATCTGGTTTAAAATGGTTCACCATTATCTGGGAAGCCATTTGCTGTGCTTGTTTGACACCGACCCGGTTGTCAGCGTGTTTGCAAATAATACCCCTAATTGAAAGGCTATTTGTTTTGCTTTTAAAAGAACTGTTTTCATAATTGTCTCCTTTTTTTTAAAGTCTTCAAAATTATTTCTCGTCAATATGGACCTTAATCGCCGGGCGGCAAACAAAACGAGACAAGCGAAAGTTGGTTATGAGCTCTTATAATCTATACCGGTATTTTGTATTCGATTATGTAATGATGACACAAAGATAGAAAGCCCCGGAAGCGAATACAAACCAATGTTTACTTGGTTTTAGGAAGCTGAAATTTGAATAAAATATCTCAATGTATTGATTTTCATTTTATTGTATTTGTAAATTGAATGACGTCCAAGGGGTGTAAATACCTGCTAAGGAGGGCAGATTATGGCTTTAAAGGCTCGTAAAGCTACAATTGCCCGGCATTAACAACCTTCTGAACGGTGGCTTTTTAGCTGATTGTAAGACATCATAGTTATATACAGGCCCAGAGCTTTCTCTTTGCTTCAACGGTGCCCGTTTATCCACCGTTATATATAGAGCTCAACACAAAAAATTGTCCCTATCTATCCAAAAAATATTATCTTAACGGCTTCATTGCCTGCTGTTGAAGACTAAAAAGAAAAATATAATTTAAGAATAATGGACATTGCTGTTAGCAGGAGCTTACATCATTTCAGGACAGAGGTTGGAACACGGTTTCAACTTTATAACAGTCTCTTTACCTCTTTACCTTTTCATAAAATGGAAAAGACGGGCATACTGTTGTCTCTTTTTTCAAGTATTTGTGAAGAAGGGTATGGAAAAGCTCAAAGCCCTATTGATATTATCAACGATTTTTTTAATAAGCATACCAGTTTAACTACCGAAAAGGAAAAACTGGACCTCTTGTTTAGATTTACGCAATACGTGGAGCGCCAGGTGGTGTTGTTCGATGCGCTGGAAGATGCTGCTTATAAAAATACGCACGACCTAAGCGGAGCAGGTACTTTAAAACAGGTGATGAGCGATGTGTTACAGAACAGCAATGAAGAGTCATTGGCCGAAATACTAAAAACCTTTTGTGTACGCCTGGTATTAACTGCGCATCCTACACAATTTTATCCTGGCTCTGTATTAGGTATTATACATGATTTGAGCAGTGCGCTTATTAAGAACGACTCAATAGAGATCAATACATATTTACAACAGTTGGGTAAAACCCCTTTCTTAAATAAGAAAAAACCTACACCTTATGATGAAGCCATCAGCCTGGTTTGGTTTTTAGAAAATGTTTTTTATACGGCGGCGGGAAGAATTGTGAACGAGCTGAAAAGCCAGTTTCCTGAAGCTGTAACAGACCAGAATCCGGTACTGCAAATGGGTTTTTGGCCGGGTGGAGACCGCGATGGTAATCCATTTGTAAAATGCGATACTACCTTAAAAGTAGCAGATGCCTTGCGTGGCGCCATTTTGAAATGTTATTACCTGGATATTCGCCGACTGAAGCGTCGGCTTACTTTTCCAGGTGTAGAAGAGCCCATAGCAGCATTGGAGTTGAAATTATACGATAACGTATTCGTGCCCGGCTTCAAAATAAATATCACAACCCATGAGATCAAAGAAACGCTGGTAAGTGTAAAAGCGATACTCGAGGAAAAGCATAACTCCCTGTTCACCTCACAGGTGCAAAGCCTTATTAATAAAATAGACCTCTTCGGTTTATACTTTGCCTCTCTGGATATAAGGCAGGAAAGTACAATACATCAGAAACTATTTGAAACGGTTGCTGACAAGTCTAACGGAATTATACCTGGCAATTATAAAGAGCTGTCGGAGCCGGAGAAAATAAAAGCGCTGCTGCAGATAAGTGGGGTGGTAGACGCCGGTATTTTTGAAGATGAAGTGGCCGCAGATACAGCACAGATACCAATGGCTGTAAAAACAATACAGGAGTACAACGGCGAGGCAGGGTGTAACCGTTATATCATCAGCCAATGTAACAGCACTTTAAATATCATTGAGGTATTTGCTTTATTTAAAATGCAGGGCTTTGCCAATGAAGATATCAATGTAGATATTGTTCCTTTATTTGAAACTATAGATGATCTGGGTAATGCAGGCGAAATTATGAAAACCCTGTATAGCATTCCGGCGTACAAAGAGCATTTGAAGCGCCGCAGGAATACCCAGACCATCATGCTGGGTTTTAGCGATGGTACCAAGGATGGTGGTTATTTGATGGCCAACTGGAGTATTTACCGTGCAAAAGAAGAGTTAACCCGCATTACCCGTTACTATGGTTTTGAGGTCATTTTCTTTGATGGCCGGGGTGGTCCACCATCAAGGGGAGGTGGCAAAACTCATAAGTTTTATGCGTCAATGGGTAATAATATTTCTAACAGGGAAATACAGTTAACCATACAGGGGCAAACCATTAGTTCCAATTTTGGTATTATCGATTCTGCACAATACAACCTCGAGCAGTTGTTAAACGCGGGTATCACCAATAATATACATGTAGACCGTCATGTACCTTTGACCGGTAAGCAGGAAGAATTGCTGCAGGAGCTTTCGTCTTATGGTTTTGATGAATACAAGAAGCTTAAGGAACATCCCTTATTGGCCAGCTATTTATACGAAATAAGCCCCCTGCGGTTTTATAGTGAAACTAATATCGGCAGTCGTCCGGCCAAACGTGGGAAAACTCAGGGAGGTATTTCATTGAAAGATCTTCGGGCGATTCCCTTTGCAGGGGCCTGGAGTCAGTTAAAGCAAAATGTTCCCGGGTTCTTTGGTGTGGGTTCGGCACTTAAAAAAATGGAATATATCGGCCGTTTTGATGACGTAAAAAAATTATATGATGAGTCGCTGTTTTTCAAAACCCTGATGGATAACTGCGAGATGGCCATGTCCAAGTCCTATTTCCCCTTAACGGCTTACATGGCCAAGGATGAAACTTATGGGGAGCTCTGGAATATGATTTATGAAGAGTACCAGCTCACTTATGAATATATTGTAAAGCTTTCAGGCAACGATGAGCTGATGGGTAATTACCCGGTTGATAAGCTTTCAATTTCCATGCGTGAAAGGATAGTGTTGCCTCTTTTGACCATCCAACAGTATGCGATGTCAAAAATACGTGCGTTGGAGGCCAGCGGCGAGGATGCTGATGGTATAAAAGATACTTATGGAAAGCTGGTTATGCGCTGCTCCTTCGGCATTATTAATGCCGGACGTAATTCAGCTTAAACGGATTCTTAATACTGGAAACCGGGGTTCAAAGAGCCCCGGTTTTTTTTATTAATCTTTTATAGAAACTCATCCTTACATTTGTTTCCAAAAAGAAACTATGAGAAATATAGTAAACGCAGTAGCCTTCAGCCTGGTAGCTGCAATTTTGTTGATATCCTGCAGTAGTGTTACCAGCAATGATCCTAATGCTGTTTTAGAGGAGTTTTTCCAGCACCTGGCAAAAAAAGATATTGATGGAGCTACTAAATATGTAACCTCAGATAGTAAGCCTACCATGCAAATGATGAAGAAGGGGCTGGATATGGCCGAGAAAATGAAGGACTCCCTGCCTCAGTCAGATCCCATGAAAGATTTCCAGGATGTAGTGATAGAACCTGCACGGGTAATGGGCGACTCTGCATTTATTGTAGTTAAAAGCAAAAGCCAGCAAAGGCCCGATGCAGAATTTAAGTTGCTCAAGCAAAGCGATGGCTGGAAGGTAGATTTTACTATGAGTACCTTAATGCGTATGGGGATGAAGAGTGTGCAAAGCCAGGGCGATGAAATAAGAGATTCGATTAACGTAAATAGCGAAGAAATACAAAAAGGGATGAAAATGGCTGATAGTGTTTTGAAGAACATAGATCCCAAAACGCTCGAAGACATTCAGAAAAAACTGGAAAACCTTAAATAGTAAGTATGAAACTGATTGGATTAAGTATAATGACAATATTACTGCTTGCCGGTTGTAAAGGTGGTAGCGAGCAAAATGAAGCCGAAACCGATTTAGGTGCGGCAAAGGGATTTGTACAGGCGGCGCTAAAAGGCAAATATGACAGGGCGGCGGACTTTATGCTGCATGATTCATTAAATGATGAACGGCTGGACGCCGTATCCCGTATGGAGTTGTCGTCTGATGAAAAACAGGGTCTCTGGGATGCCAGCATCAATATACATAGCCGTAAACTCGTTAACGATTCTACAAGTATTATTGTGTATTCCAATTCATTTCATAAAGAAAACCAGGATACGTTAAAAGTGGTCAAAAAAGAGGGTAAATGGCTGGTAGATTTTAAATACCTGTTCGACCATGAATAGAACTACGGTTAAAAGCATATTTTTGCAGACTTTTAAATAATTTTCAAAAACCAACAGAACCTTATGTCAACTATACAACATCCATGGCATGGTGTAAGTTACGGCGCAAATGCTCCAGAGTATGTTAATGCGATCATCGAAATTCCTGAGGGCTCAAGGTCGAAGTATGAAATCGATAAAGAAACAGGATTATTAAAGTTAGACAGGGTTATTTATTCATCCTTCCATTACCCGGTTAACTACGGTTTCATTCCCCAAACCCTGGGACAGGATAATGATCCCCTTGATATCCTGGTTTTGTGCTCGCAAACCATCCGCTCTTTATGCCTGGTACAGGCCAAGGTGATCGGCAATATGCAGATGATTGATAGCGGCGAGCGCGATGATAAGATCATTGCTGTAGCACTGAATGATCCATCTGTTAGGCAGTATGACAATATTGATGAGCTTCCCCAGCATTTTTTACTCGAAATGCGTAACTTTTTCGAGCAATACAAAGTATTAGAGGATAAAAAAGTGGTGATAGATACTTTCCAGGATAAAGAAACAGCGCTGCCTATTGTTACGGAGGCCATAGATTATTACAAAGAAAAGTACAGAAAATAGTAAATAACACGAAGGACTTGCTTGCAGGTCCTTTTTTAATTAATATGTTGACTGATAATTCGCATAAAAAGATGCAACCTTTTGATTAATAAACGCGTCCGTATCCAGTAGCTAACAATCCGGATATGTTTAAGTACTTTTTTGCCATAACGCTTTCTCTGCTATCGGCCTCTCTAATACAGGCCCAAAGTAATTTTACACGTATAGTAAAAGAATATTACCGGGTCAATCCATTCCAGGGTAATTTTTCTTCTTTTGTTGAAGCCCTTACAACCGATCCGTCTTTGATGAAAAAAGAAATTTACCGTCAAACGGATACTACAGGGTATTTTGTAAAGGGGCAGTATGATGTTTTTAACCCCTACAGCATCAATGCCAATAAGGTGGATATGCTATTTTATGAAAACGCATATAAATCAAAAAGCCGTGTTTTTTTCACCTTTTATACCTACCAGCTGACAGCCTATTTCCCGGACACAGAGCTGGCGAGGCAAGCTATAATAAAGGACTATAAAAAACTGGTTAAAAAGATCAGGAAGGACCTTTACGATACGCAAAGACAAAGTTTAAAAGGATATAATGAAATTGAAGATGGAGAAATAACGACCTTTAACGATTCCGGCTCCCCGCTGGAACCGGTAATTGTTAGCTGGCAAACACTGGCAAAAACAAAACAATTAGGGTTAACGATCATCCTAAGGTTGGAGCAGGTTAATAATTATGCTTATCCTGTCAATTATAAAAACCGGTTTAACTATATGCGATAATTGGATCATGAATAATGAACTAGTAAACCTCAAATCCTATGAGTAAGATAACATGCATTATGTTTTTTTCTTTTGATAGCCCTGACCTCGTCGGGTCAGGAATCGGTTGTAAAGTTTGTTGGAGATTATTTCCGCGTAGATCCATTTGAAGCTAAATTCTCAACTTTTGTAAGGGCTTTGTCACGGGATAAACAACTGCTCAATAAGATGGAGTATACGGACGAAGCTTCCAATCGTTCTATCTCCGGAAATTATGATGTTTTTAACCCCTTCAACATCAATGCAAGTGAAGTCGAAGTAGCGTTGAAAAGCATCGGTAACCGGGACTATTTCGGAGTTTCTACGCCCATGTATATTTACAAGCTGACAGCCCGGTTTGCTGATAGCCCTGAGGCAAGGAAAAAAATAAGGCGCGACTACTGGTTGATGATCAACCGTTTTAGGCGATTGTATACGTTTGGTTATCATCTGGGGTTAGAACATCCTCCGCTAAGGCGAAAAGACAGGAATAAAGATGGTGAAAGCACTAACTTTTTCTTTGCTGGCTATAAAGACATGGCATCCTGCAATCTGGTATGGGCTACACCCCCTTCGTCAGATGAAATTGAGGTCAACATATCTGTATGTTTTGCTGTGATCAATGATAGGGTATATCCGCTGGGTCATTATCCCGGAAGACCCCAAAATGAATATTATGATCTTGTCACCTGGAAAAATGATTTGAAGTAAAATTCTTAAAACTAAATGCGGGCGTTTATAATTTTAATATGGATTATTGTTGCTTCACCAGCTTTTTCTCAGGCTGATTTAATCAAATTGGTAAACGATTACTATCGGGTAAACCCCTTCGAAGGAACATTTTCTGCATTTTATAATTTGATGAAAAATGACCCCTCTCTTTTGAATAAGGAGTTCAATAGAGGTGAAGATGGAGAGAGCTTAGATATTTCAGGAACGTATAAAATATTTAATCCTTTTAGCATCAATGCCAGTAACATTAATGTTAGTTTGAAAAATGAGGGAACGATCATCTATTATTCTATACCTGTTTCAGTTTATGCTTATGAGATGACAGGGAAATTTACCGACTCTAAGTATGCCAGGATAAAGATCAGGGACGACATCTGGCTTATTGCTAACCGTATGCGGAGGCTTTATGTAAATAGCAAAAAGACAGCATTGCGAAAACGGGATATTATAGAAGCAAAAGATGCAATCAGATTTTGGTTCAGAAATCTTACACTTTTCAAAGCTGCAGAAGTAAGCTGGAGTCCCCTGGCCAATTCCGGTGAATTAGAGCTAAAGCTCAAATGTTATTTTGTCGTCATTAATAATTATGCTTATCCCCTGGGGCATTACCCCGGGCGTAGTTCAGACCAGTTCAACGATCTGGGTAACTGGCGCAGGTACTAATCAATAAACTTTCTTATTAATTTCAGCTGGTGCGTTCTTATACCTGTTTCGCTATTGACAATACCCTTGTTGTCTATTTTGTCTATGCGTACTTTCCCGGCTGCATGTATGATCGTTTTACTGTCCAGTAAAATTCCAACATGAACAATTTTCCCCTTGTCCTCGAAAAAAGCAAGATCGGCAGGCTGAGCTTTTTTTAACGCTGTTACCGGCTGTCCTTGCAGCGCTTGTTCCCAGGCATCTCTTAATATAGGTAACCCAACTAATTTGTACTGGGTTTGTGCAAAGCCACTACAATCTACGCCAAATATGGTTTTACCTCCCCATAAATAAGGCGCATTCAGCCACAGATGCGCATTTTCGAGTAATTGGTTTCGTTTGTCTTTGATACTGGCCGTATCTAATGGCTTAGAGGCACAGTGATAAGGGATGCCGGCAATAACTCCTTTTTTATGAGTAAAGGCAGGAAGCGTGGATCCCAACGGTATTTGCATTACCTGCTGGTTGATCTCTATTCTTGTTAAAAACTGAGAAGCCAGGAGCGAAGATTGCTGCATGGCCGTTGCCGCATCAATACCCGTAACGAGATGGGGTGTTAACCATCCCGTATAGCCATCATACAGGCTTTTTACTTTCAGCCATTGGTTGTCTTTGTGCCCTGTAATTTGTACGGTTTCTCCAAAAAACAGCTGGTTACTCATCTCTCTTCTGTGATTGGGCGCCTTACGTACCGGCGCCGCAGGTACGGTAACTATTGCATATACGGCCTTCATATATGTAAATATAAAAGCTCTTTATTTATCTTCTCTGCTGCAGCCACTAATAAATTTGCAAAACTTATGGAATTACAGGGGCTTTGCATCTTAAATTTATAACTTTAGCCGGTGGGGAAAGACAAATACCAGGATATTAGCGATAAGGAGCTGTTGCAGCGTTTCTGGCAAACTCAGAACAATGAGTGGCTGGGCATTCTTCTGCAGCGCTATACTTTATTGCTGTTGGGTGTTTGCATGAAATATTTAAAGGATGAGACCGACGCCCGCGATTGCGTGCAGCAGATTTTTTTAAAAGTAATACAGGAAGCCGGGAAATACAAGATCGATTACTTTAAAAGCTGGTTGTACATGGTGGCCAAAAACCAATGCCTTACTTTATTAAGAGATAAAAAAGGCAAGACCTCCGTTGAGCTTGATGATACAAACAGTCATGTAGCGGAAGATGTTGATGGTTTACCTGAAGAAGGGGCGCTGGCAATAAGCGATGAGATGCTTCAGGAGGCTTTACAAGAGCTCAATGAGGAGCAATACAAATGTGTAACTTTGTTTTATCTGAAAAAGAAAAGTTACCAGGAGATAAGCGAAAATACAGGATATCCTATGCTGAAGGTGAAAAGCCATATTCAGAATGGAAAGAGGAATCTTAAGCTTAGTATCCAGAAAAAAATGAAAGCAGCTGATTCAACCAATGCAAGATGATTTAAAAAACATATTATCCAATGCGGGCGGCACCACCAGCCAGGATCAGCTATTCAAATACCTGAAAGATCAGTTAGCGCAGGTAGAAAAGCATGACCTTGAAAGGAACGCAGTAGATGATGCTTTCGATAGTGATGCCTTAGACGGATTGCAGGACCTAAAGGATCAGGCAAAGCTGGAGCTGATTGTAGACAGTTTAAACAGGGATCTTAAAAAGCGTACTTCGAAGAAAAATGAGTTACGCGATAAAATGAAATTAAAAACCCACTGGACACTTTACTTTTCTATAATTATATTCCTGATAATCATAGTATTAGTGTATATTTATCTACATCGGGGTATCCATGTATAGGGTTTGGATCGAAGTTGGAACACTAAAATTATGCCTTTTTTTAAAATGGTGATAACAAGTGGTATTTTACGCATAAATTGGCCTTTTTCAATATTAATTTAATGTTAACTGGTTCCGGAAGCTGATTTTAATTGCCACCTTTGGGGTGCAAAAATCGAAAATTATGCAATGGAAGACTATAACAAGCAGCCTGGGTAATACCGCGTTTAGCTTGTGGAGCAACGGACGTAAATTATTGACGCTTGCTTATCAAAGCCAATCAGACCGTGTGTATATTGAATCTGAGGACGGAGAAAAAAGACATTTCAGGTGTAGAAATAAAGGCCTTCTAAAAAACAGGATCGTTCTTGAAAATGAGTACGGAACCAATCTTGGTAAACTCAAAAAAGAAGGCAGCAGGGAGTTTATACTTATCGACGGTAAGAAGTACTATCTGAATTTCCTGAACAATAAAGAGGTAGAAATAATTGCAGAAGATGCACAGGAGCCCCTTACCGTATGCAGTCTTGATTTAGAGAATCCCACTACAGAAGCAAAAAAAGGCTTATTAATAGTACTTTGCTATTATTTATTGGGCCACCCGCAAAAGCGCGAGCAGCCCGCTATGGCTGTTTAAAGCCTCTCGTATATATCTTTTGAAAATTGTTCCAGCGAAGGATCCCTGGCGCCCATCAGCAGCAGCACATTGCCTTCCTGTAAATGTGGTCGAATGTTTTCCAGTAGCTGGTTACGATCTTCAACGAAGTAAGCATTTTTACCAGATGCCCTGATATCGGTGATCAGGTCATTGGCCGAAATGTCTTTGGTTGTTGTTCCTCCGGCATAGAAGATCTCACTCATCCATATTTCGTCCTGGGGTCTTAAAACCTCTGAGATCTCTTTCACGAAATCGCTTCTTAGAAATTTGGTAGGTGTGTACCCATGCGGCTGAAACCAGGCTACAACCTTATCTGCAACCGGCTGGCAACTTTTAATAGCTGCCGCACATTTTACAGGGTTGTGCGCAAAATCATCTACTACCCATATACCTGATTTGTTGCCCAAAACCTGGCAGCGACGATAAATTCCTTCGTAATGGGCAAGGGCTTCACTGGCGGTTTTTAATGGCACGCCGGTTTGAACAGCCGCGGTTACGGCTGCAACCGCATTTTCCATATTATGTCGTCCGGCAACATTAAGTTCGAAATGCTGGCCTTCAATGTCAAAAGAAATTTTAAACCCTTTTTGCTGGAAACCGGTGGCAAAAAAGCCAGCGCCCCGGTTTTCCCCTTCTATTTCAAAATCATTGACCAGGTGTGCCGACAGTTTTCTGGAATGTTCATTGGATTGATTAACGATAAAGAACTCACTGTTGTTTTTAAAGGTTTCAAATACCTGCATGAGCTCATCGAGTTCTTTATGGTCCTTCTCTATATTAAGTAACAACCCTATCCGTGGGTGATATTGAACGATCGAACCGTCGCTTTCATCAGCTTCTATTACAAGCCATTCACTATTACCAACGAAAGCATTGCCTATTTTACCTTTTTTAATCAGGCTTACCAGGCCCGCCCCGCTAATAATAGAAGGCGACAGGCCGGCATAGGTTAGTATATCAAACAACATGGCGGTAGTGGTACTTTTGCCACTGGTACCGCCTACCGCGATCGTTTTTTTACTGGCGGCAATAAGAGCTAATAACTCAGATCGCTTAATAATGGGGACACCCAGTTCTTTGGCTTTTTTTATTTCCACAACAGTATCCTCAATAGCTGTTGAGGCAACAACCAGGTCTGTTTCTGTAGTAATGCCAGTTCCGTTTTGCAGGAAACATTGTATTCCTTCAGCTTCCAGCTTTGCCTTGATATCACCCGCTTTACCTTCATTAAAAAAACGGTCGCTGCCACTTACGTTCATACCCGTTCCCTGCAAATACTGGGCAATAGCGCTCATGCCCGCTCCCGCCACGCCGATGAAAAACGGTGCTTTTATATTTTTTAATTCAATACTCATAATTTCAAAGTTCAGCACAAATGTGCAAAGTTTTTTGTAATGAATGGCTATCGTGGTATAAACATCTTCTTCAAAATAAATAAGCAGGCGATTGGAAGCAGGGAATATCGCCCGCCGCAGGATCAGCATCGCCGGTAAACTGATTTCGCCATCTATCACCTATAAAATATGGCAGATGTGACAAGATTATTATATTTGCCGAATTCAATAATGACTATGAGTAATAATTTCAATCCTGATAAACAACATACGTTAAAAAAGTCAGTGGGTATCAGTGGTACAGGTCTGCACACCGGTATATTAGCTGACGTAACGCTAAAGCCTGCCAACGCGGGTTTTGGATTCCAGTTTCAAAGGGTTGATTTACCAAATAAACCTGTTATTAAGGCTGATTGTGACCTGGTAACGGATACAAGTCGTGGCACTACCCTGGAAGCTAATGGTGCTAAAGTGAGCACAGTAGAGCATTTACTGGCAGCCCTGGTGGGAATGGGTGTTGATAACTGCCTGATTGAAATTAATGGTCCGGAAGTTCCGATAATGGACGGTAGCTCGATGCCCTATATAGAAATTATTGAAGAAGCGGGAGTGGAGGAGCAAAATGCTGCAAAAGCCTGGTATTCGATAGATGAGAATCTTTACCTTACTGATGAAGACAAACGGGTAGAAATGGTGATTATGCCAGCCAGGGAATACCAGATAACCACATTGATCGACTTTAATTCACCGGTTTTAGGAACCCAGCACGCCGAATTAAAAAGCATGCGGAATTTCAAAGATAAAATCTCTTCCTGCCGTACTTTTTGTTTCTTACATGAGCTGGAGATGTTGTTAGATCACAACCTCATTAAGGGCGGCGATGTCAATAATGCGATAGTGGTAGTAGATAAACCTGTAGGTGATGCAGAACTGGACCGCTTAAAAAAGATATTCAAGAAAGACGATATTGAAGTTAAGAGTGAAGGTTACCTGAATAACCTGGAGCTTCGCTTTCCTAATGAGCCAGCCAGGCATAAATTATTAGATATAGTGGGCGACCTGGCGCTGATAGGCTATCCTGTAAAAGGACGGGTTATTGCAAATCGTCCGGGTCATAGTTCGAATGTGGCCTTTGCCAAAATGATCAAAAAGCATATCAAGGCTAATAAGCACATCAAAGATGTGCCCAGCTACGATCCTACAATGCCTGCTGTTTACGATATCCAGCATATTGAAAAAACGTTGCCACACCGCTTTCCTTTTTTATTGGTGGATAAGGTAATAGAGCTCACCGATGAAAAAATAATAGGCATTAAAAATGTTACTTTTAACGAGTGGTTTTTCCAGGGGCATTTCCCGCAAAACCCGGTATTCCCAGGTGTATTACAGATAGAAGCACTGGCTCAATGTGGTGGGATGCTGGCCATCAATTTGAGTCCGGAGGGACAATATGATACCTATTTCCTGAAAATTGACAACTGCAAGTTCAAGAACATGGTAAGGCCCGGTGATACATTGATTCTCAAAATGGAGCTGACAGCGCCCATCAGAAGAGGGATTTGCGAAATGAAAGGAACTACCTATGTAGGGAACAAGGTTTGTTGCGAAGCCGACCTGGTAGCCCAGATTGTAAAGCGTTAAAAATCAATTTTTGATACTTTTTACTTTACCCCAAAAAGAAAGTAAAGAATACCTCCAAAATCGGGAAAAAAAGTACAATAAGGGCCCGGATGATCTTATTAGAACTGTCCTTAAATTGGTTGCGCAAAATATCTATCAATGCTAATAAAGGGATCAGGAAAATGGCCGCGATAATCGTTATAATAACCAGTTCGTTTGTCCCAATTGCAGCCATTTGAATTTTTTAGCTAATTTAGTAATATTCGAAATAATACTGTTATGAATCTGAAATCACTGAGTTTGTTCGTTGCCATGATCATCACACTGGGCTTTATATCCTGTAAAAAAGATAAAACAGACGATAGTGTAAATGGGAGATTTCAGGGAAACTGGATAGAAAGTAGTGCTAAACAGATTGTTTTGGCAGTAAGTACACCGCCTGCAGGTGACGAAAATCTGCCCAATCTCAGGTTGATTAACGGATCAACAACTTATTTTTTTGACTACCGCTTCAATAGCGCCGGCGATTCGGTTTATATCTCTGACCTATCCACTGGCGGAGCAAAGAATGTTCCCTATAAAATTACCTTTTCCGGTGACGGGAAATCGCTTACCATAAAAAAGTTTCATACCATATTACCCAATGTTGAACCACTTACTTTTAATAAACAGTAAGGGCGTTTTTAAAGCAGATCAGTTAGTAAAGTCTGCTATTTCGGACTTTAAAATGGGCGATAATTTCTATAGTTCACCAACTATTCACATTTCAATTAAAAGCCAAATAAACGCTCATTTTTTCGTAAATTTGTCCATTGCCTCATGGGCATGTATTAATGTGTAATCTATTATTGATTTTAGCCAAATGACATGCTTTATTTGACCCGGGATGAACGGGAGCATTTAAAGTATTTCATCTATTTTTAAAATATTTATGAGCGAAGAAATAAACGAAGCACTGGCGGTTGAAAAGCCCGCTTATGGTGCCGACAGTATACAGGTTTTAGAAGGTTTGGAAGCGGTGCGTAAGCGCCCCGCGATGTATATAGGTGATATTGGTATCAAGGGTTTACACCACCTGGTGTATGAGGTAGTGGATAACTCGATAGATGAGGCGCTGGCGGGTCATTGTAAGAACATCGAGGTTTATATTCATGAGGATAACTCCATTTCTGTTCAGGATGATGGAAGGGGTATCCCAACCGGTATCAATAAAAAAGAAAATAAGTCGGCCCTGGAAATTGTAATGACCGTATTGCACGCCGGTGGTAAATTCGACAAAGACAGCTATAAGGTTTCCGGGGGGTTACACGGTGTAGGGGTGAGTTGCGTTAACGCCCTCAGCACTAAAATGATTACCACCGTTCACCGCGAGGGTAAAATATTTGAACAGGAATACCATATCGGTATACCTCAATACACCGTTAGGGAAATTGGCGTATCGGATAAAACGGGTACCCATCAGCATTTTTGGCCCGACCAATCTATTTTTACAGTTACGGAGTATAAATTTGATATTCTGAAGAGCAGATTGCGTGAACTTTCTTACCTGAACAAAGGAATTCGCATCTCTCTCTCCGATCTGCGTGAAAAGAATGATAACGGTGAAATTCTTTCCGAGATATTTTATAGCGAAGGTGGTATTACGGAGTTCGTAGAAATGTTAGATGATGTTGCCGGACGTAAGCCGCTTATCCCTCGTGTGATTACCGTTGAAGGTCATGATGCAGGCACCAACGTGGCGGTAGATGTGGCCCTTACCTATAATGACTCTTACAGTGAGCATATTTATTCTTACGTAAACAATATCAATACCATCGAAGGCGGTACGCACGTTACCGGATTTAGACAGGCCCTGACCAGGGTATTTAAAACCTATGGCGATAAAAACGGTTTGTTTGAAAAAGCGAAAGTAAGTATAGAGGGCGATGATTTTCGTGAGGGGCTAAGCGCTATTATTTCAGTGAAAGTTCCTGAACCGCAGTTTGAGGGACAAACAAAAACAAAGCTGGGGAACAGCGAGGTAAGCGGCGTGGTGCAAACCACCCTGGCTCGTGCTTTAGAAGTATTTTTAGAAGAAAATCCAAAGGATGCTAAAAATATCATCAATAAAGTAATACTGGCGGCGCAGGCCAGGGCGGCAGCGAGAAAAGCGCGCGACCTGGTACAGCGTAAATCAGTTTTAAGCGGCGGAGGCTTACCGGGTAAGCTGGCCGACTGTTCTGATCGAGATCCCGAACGTTGCGAGCTATACCTGGTGGAGGGAGATTCGGCGGGTGGTACGGCAAAATCGGGTCGTGACCGGTCTTTTCAGGCTATTTTGCCATTGAGGGGTAAAATTCTCAACGTAGAGAAGGCGATGGAGCACAAGATCTACGAAAACGAGGAGATCCGTAATATTTATACCGCATTAGGTGTAACTGTAGGAACGCCGGATGATCCGAAAGCATTGAACCTGGCAAAACTTCGTTATCACAAGCTGATCATTATGACGGATGCCGATGTGGATGGAAGCCACATCGCGACCTTGATATTGACTTTTGTATATCGCTACATGAAGGAGCTGGTAGAGCAGGGTTATGTGTATCTTGCCCAGCCGCCATTATACCTTGTAAAAAAAGGAAGAGAATCGGCTTACGCCTACAATGAAGAACAACGCAAAGCATTGGTGGCAAAACTGGGTGCCGGTAAAGAAGATTCGGTGAATATTCAGCGATATAAAGGTTTGGGTGAGATGAATGCTGAACAGCTTTGGGAAACTACTATGGATCCGGATCGTCGTACTTTAAAGCAGGTAACTATTGAAAGTGCTGCTGAGGCTGACCGTATATTTAGTATGCTAATGGGGGATGAGGTAGCTCCCAGGCGTGAATTTATCGAAACCAATGCCAAATACGCTAAACTGGATATCTAAAAGTCGTTAAGGTTTTATGTATTCCTTAATGTAATTAAATAGTTTTTCTTCTAAGGGAGTTTCAGGCTTCTGTTTTACTGCAAGAAATTTCTTGTAAAAGACAGAAGCCTGTGTTTTATTATTCAGGTTAACATCATATACCCGGGCTTTGTAATACAGGTCATAAGGGTTCTGGAAAATATAATAGGAGCTATCGTATTGCGCGATAGCCTTTTTATAGTCTTTGGTTTTTTCATAGTTATCGGCTTTACTTCTGAAATAAGTTTTTGCCTCTTCCAGCAGGTTTTGCTTCAGGCATTCATCTAAAAGAAGATTACTTTTTACAAAATCTCCTTTTTGTGCATAACATAACGCTGCACAATAAGTTGTAGGCTCACTTTTCATTCCCTGTAATTCCAGCCAGTCGCAAAGCACCAGGCACTGATCTATTTTTTGGGTATTCAAATATGCATAAGCCAGGCTAATATAGGCAGAGGGTTGTATAGCCGAGTCTTTTAACAATCGCTCTCCCCAGAAGATAACCTCCTTATGCTTATTTTCTCTCGCGCTATAGCTTATTTTCCGGACAACGATCTCTTCATTGGAGGAGTCGGCCATTAAGAAACTATCAATTACAGCAACCGCTCTCTTTTGCTCCTTTTTATAAGCCAAACCACTGGCATAACGTAGCACAACATTCGCCGCCCGTGGGTTTAAGGAGTAGGCTTTTTCAGTATACGTAAATGCAGAGTCTCTTTCATCTAACGCGCTGTACATAGATGCAGTGTAAAACCAGTACTTGTATTGATCTGGCTGTAGTTGCGTGAGATTTTTGTAAAAGCCAAGTGCATCTGTATATTTTTTCATTCTCTGGTAAATAATAGCTAAGTATAGATTAGAAGGCGCATCGGAAGGGTCATGTTGATGTACTGTTTGATAAACAGGTAACGCATTTTTTTCCTCGTCGTTCATAAAATACGCATACCCTAAGTTGAGATAGTATTCTTTATTGAAACCTGTTGGAGGAGTTGTTTTTAAGATTTGGATAGCCTGCCCATATTCCTGGTTTTGAATCAACTGTTGAAATTGCGCACGATCATAGGCATTTTGTCCCTTAACCCCGGTTGGCTGTATGAGAATAATCATGATCCATAGAGCAGCAATGTTTTTCATATTTTTTGTGTTTTTTTAACCAGAAAAGAATCTTTTTACAATTCAAATATAACTAAATATTTAGTTGTAAAAACAGTATTTCATCGAATAATTACCTTCAGTTCTAAGTAAAACCCTTAATTTCAATTTTTCTTAATCAAAAAATAATAGCTATGGCAGATGTAACCCTTACAGCTTACAATGTAAAAACCAAAGAAAAGAATGTACCGATCCAGGAAGCCGTGATTTCTAGAACTGCAAAAGGCGGATACATTGCAAAAGGCAACGATGGCAAAGGCAATAAGTTAACAGCCCTTCTGGGAGAAGAAAAAGCATTAGCGGCTATTAAAGCTGGTCTTGCAAAACAGGATTGGTAATACCCTGGTGTAAACTATATATAGACCCGGCAAACTGTTTGCCGGGTTTTTTATTTCGTGCCTGATGTACTTTTTTTGAACAGTGATGTTCTTTTTTACTAAATGTTTATAAACGATAACGTTTGCGTAAATAAAGTACATTGTAATTGTTTCGGCAACAGGGATTCTGAGTACCTTGTACGTTCTAATAGATTGCAGATGTATAAAAATGTTGTTTTATCGTTATTGCTTGTTATTGGTTCATTAGCCGTTTTTGCTCAAACAAACTGGATTCTACCCAAAGTTGCTGAAACGAAGTTTAAAGCAGTTACGTATAATATTACAAAATATGGTGCCGTTCCCGATGGACATCAGCTAAACACTCGTTTCATTCAGAATGCTATCGATGACTGTAGTAAGAAGGGGGGAGGCACTGTTCTCTTACCTTCAGGATTGTGGTTAACGGGGCCGATTGTGCTAAAGAGCAACGTGAATTTAAACCTGGCTGTTGGGGCTACTTTATTATTTACTAAGGATAAAACGCAATATCCATTGGTAAAAGCCAATTGGGAGGGGTACGAACAAATGCGTAACCAGTCGCCTATCTCGGCTGAAGGTGCTACCAATATAGCCATCACAGGTAAAGGAATTATCGATGGAAATGGTGATGGATGGCGGATGGTAAAAAAGATAAACTTACTGAGTCGCAATGGAAGAAGCTGGTAGCCTCAGGTGGTATCGTTTCTAAAGACGGCCGTTTGTGGATGCCTTCGGAAGGTTTTGCCAAAGGTCAGGATATGAAAGATCCGGGTAGGATAACTCCCGACAGAGATGAAGCGCACTATCAATCTATCAAAGACTTTCTGCGTCCTAACCTGCTTGTATTAACTAAATGTGATAAGATACTACTGGAGGGCGTTACTTTTCAAAACTCACCGGCCTGGAACCTGCATCCTTTAATGAGTAGTAATATTACGGTGAGAAATATACAGGTAAAGAATCCCTGGTATGCGCAGAACGGAGATGGGATTGACCTGGAAAGCTGCCGTAATGTATTAATTGAGAATAGTGTTTTTGACGTAGGTGATGATGGGCTTTGTATCAAAAGTGGTCGTGATGCCGACGGACGCGCCCGGGCCATCCCTACCCAGGATGTAATTATAAGGGGCTGTACTGTTTATGCTTCTCACGGCGGTTTTGTGGTAGGAAGCGAAATGAGCGGTGGCGCTAAAAATATTTATGTGAGCAATTGCACATTTATAGGTTCAGATATCGGTCTGCGTTTTAAAACAACACGCGGCCGTGGCGGTATCGTAGAAAATATTTTCATTAAGGACATTTATATGAAAGATATTCCTGGTGATGCTGTATTGTTTGATATGTATTATATGGGTAATGATCCGGTGCCTATGGAAGGTGAAAAAAGAGAATTACCAAAAGTACAGATGCTGCCGGTAGATGAAACTACGCCTCAATTCAGGAACATCAACATCAGCAATGTGTACTGCAACGGCGCTAAGAAAGCCATTTTCATAAGGGGCCTCCCGGAAATGCACGTAAAAAACATCAAAATAGAGAACTCTGTTTTTCAATCTGATATTGGGGTAGATATACAGGAAGCCAGCGGTATCACACTGAATAATGTAAAAGTATTCAGTAAAAACACCAAACCCGTTGTAGATATCATCAATAGTGATAATATCTACATCAATAAATTTGATTATGCTAAAGAGACAGACTTATTGATACGGGTTGCGGGAGAGAGAACGAAGGCTGTTACAATACAGCAAACCAATTACGGCAATACCAAAGTAAAGGCAAAGGCAGAATTGGGGGCTAATGAAAACTCAGTACAGATTAAATAAAGAACCTTTATTTACTGATCATTAATATAAAATCGTTTCTAAACAATGATGAAGAAAATAGTATACGTTTTAATTAGTTTTTTATCCCTGCAGGCGCAGGCGCAGGAAGTCCCATATTCCCAGCAGATGGCACTAACAGCCATGCATATATGGCCTGATTCATTTAGTGTAACCCCGGGGCGTGCGGCTAGGTGGAGCTATGATCAGGGGGTAATATTAAAAGGTATTGAAGGTATATGGCAGACCACCGGAGATGGCAAATGGTTCAAATATATTGAACATAGCATGGACCATTTTGTGCGGGAAGACGGGACGATTAAAGATTACGACCAGGATCATTATAATATAGATCATTTAAATAACGGTAAAGTGTTGTTGACCATTTACCGTGTAACAGGTAAAGAGAAGTATAAAAAAGCAGCACAATTATTACGGAAGCAATTATTAGCGCACCCCAGAACAAAAGAAGGTGGTTTCTGGCATAAACAAATTTACCCGTGGCAAATGTGGTTGGATGGCCTTTATATGGGACAACCTTTTTATGCAGAATATGCGCAGGTGTTTGGAGAAGACACTGTTTTTAATGATGTGGTCAAGCAGTTTGTGTTGATGGAAAAAAATAGCCGCGATCCTAAAACAGGGTTATTGTACCATGGTTACGATGAGTCGAGAGAGCAGCAGTGGGCGGATAAGAAAACAGGTAAATCGCCACATTTCTGGGCGCGTGCTCTGGGCTGGTATGGTGTGGCTATGGTAGATGCCCTGGATTATTTTCCTGAAAATCACCCCGGCCGTCAGCAGATCATCGACATCTTAAAACGTTTTGCTACCGCTGTAGTAAAGGTGCAGGATGCCAAGTCAGGCATGTGGTACGATATTGTAGACCTGCCCAACAGGAAACCTAATTATTTGGAGTCTTCTGCTACAGCCATGCTTTCTTATACATTGGCGAAGGGCGCCCGTAAAGGTTATATTGATCCCAGCTATGCAGCTAATGCGAAAAGAGCTTTTGACGGACTAACCAAACTTCAGTTAACAAAAGATAAAGACGGGTTTACAAACCTGGAAGGAACGGTTTCTGTGTCGGGCCTGGGTGGCAAGCCCTACCGTGATGGTAGCTTTGACTACTATATGCGGGAAAAAGTGATCCCAAACGATCCTAAAGGTATGGGCGCATTTATAATGGCTGCCAACGAAATTGAGATGATGCCTAAACTGGCAACCGGGAAAGGTAAGACAATAGTATTAGACAACTTCTTTAACAACGAGTGGCAAAAAGGCCCTTCAGGTACCCCAATCCCATTTCATTATGTTTGGGATGAACGTGATAATAACGGGTACCAGTTTTTAGGAAATTTATTTGAGCAGTATGGTGCTAAACTACAGACCTTGAAAGCAGCGCCTACAGCTTCTAATCTTTCTAAAGCTTCTGTATATATTATAGTAGATGCTGATACAGAGAAAGAAACAGCCAAACCTAATTACATGACAGAAGCTTATGCTGCCACCATTGCCAACTGGGTAAAAGCCGGTGGGGTATTGGTGTTGTTAGGGAACAATTCGGTAAACTCCGAACAGGTACATATCAATTTACTGGCGGAAAAATTTGGCGTACGCTTCAATGGAGACGATCAGCTAATGGTGAAAGGAAATAATTATGAGCAGGGCGAAGTAAAGACGGAAGCGGGTAATCCTATTTTCAAAGCGGGTCAATCTCTTTACATAAAAGAGATCAGCTCACTGACTGTTAAAGCACCGGCAAAAGCAATCGTGAAAACAAAAGACTTTGATGTAATGGCAGTTGCTCAGCTGGGTAAAGGAAAGGTGTTTGTATTGGGCGATCCATGGATCTATAATGAATATGTAGACGGAAGAAAACTTCCTGCTAAGTACGAGAACTTTAATGCAGCCAGCGACCTGGTTAAATGGTTGCTGAAAAACAGCAGGTAGTCGCACTGCTATGTTTAATATAGTACCGGCATCTGAATACTAATATTAAAATATCTGAATACTAAAAGAATATGAAACCGTTAAATAAAACCACTGTGGAAAAACCGGAATACCCGGTTAAGATTATGCAATTTGGCGAAGGTAATTTCCTGAGAGCATTTGTAGACTGGATGATTGATAAAGCCAATAATGATGGCATCATGAATCATGGTATTGCACTGGTACAGCCAATTGGCGGAGGCGAAGTGGTAAAGCAGATTTTTCAAAAGCAGGATAATTTATACCACGTATACCTGGAGGGCATTAAAGATAAGCAACCGGTAAAAGAAGTGGCGTTGATCAAATCAATCACCGATATCATTAACCCCTACACAGAGTATAAGAAATACGAAGAGCTGTTTTTAAATGAAGGATTAGAGCTGATCTTCTCGAATACTACTGAAGCGGGTATCCGCTATGAAGAAGGCGATGATCTCAATGCGGAGCCGCCTAAATCTTTCCCGGCTAAGATGACAGCTTTGCTGCATAAGCGTTTCCTGAAGTTTAATGGAGATGCAGCAAAAGGCTTGCAGATTGTTTGCTGCGAGCTAATTGAAGATAATGGCTCTACTTTGAGAGCGTTTGTTATCAAACATGCGCAGGCCAATAACCTGGGTGATGATTTCATTAACTGGGTAAAAACAGCCAATCATTTTTACGATACGTTGGTAGACCGTATTGTACCGGGTTTCCCGAAGGAGACCATCAACGAAATACAGGAGGAAATAGGTTTTGAGGATAACCTGGTTGTAAAAGGAGAGTACTTCCACGTGTGGGCCATTGGTGGCGACAGCAGCATCAAAGAGAAACTGCCATTGGATAAAGCCGGTTTGAATGTATTGTTCATGGATGATATCCGTCCGTTCAGGGCCAAGAAGGTAAGGGTATTGAATGGTGCACATACTGCAATGGTGCCTGTTGCTTTACAATTGGGCTGCGAAACAGTGATGGATGCTTTCAACACACCGGAGGTGGAGCAGTTTATCAACCGCATGGTAGCGGAAGAAGTATTGCCGGGTATTGGTGAAGATCCTGAAAAACTGAAAGCTTTTGCAGCAAAAATACTGGAGCGTTTCTATAATCCTTATCTGAAGCATTACCTGAAAGATATCTCTTTAAACTCCTTGTCTAAATGGGAAACCCGTGACTTCCCGACAGTTGCAGATAACTACAATAAATTGGGCAAGCAGGCTAAACTGACAACTTTCTCGCTGGCGGCATTGCTGGTATTATATAGCGGCCAGTCTGAAGTGAGCTTTACACCCAATGATACACCAGAGTTTGTTCAGTTTATTCAATCCACTTTTAATAAAGAAGATATCAAAGAATGGGTGAACGGTATCATCAATAACGATAAAATATGGACTGCGCCGCTGAAAGACCTGCCGGGTTTTGCTGATGAAGTAGCTGTTTTAGTAGAAGCAATTTTAAATAAAGGAATGAAAGCTGCAGTTACAGAAGTGCTGCAATAAAATAATCAACAACTGTTGATCTCTCGGGAAACAATCAAATAAAAGGAAACATTTCGGAAATGGAAAAATATCTGCAAATACACCCCAATGATAATGTTTGCGTAGCTATTGATGCTATTGCAGATGGGGATTTACTTACTGTAAACGGTGATGCCATCATTGCAAAAAATGCAATTGAAACAGGCCACAAGTTTGCAATCAGGCCAATTGCTGAAGGCGAAGATATTATCAAATATGGCTATCCTATTGGTCATGCTTTGGCAGACATTGCAGTAGGAGAGCACGTGCATACGCACAATGTAAAAACCAACCTGCACGATAATCTCGAATACCAGTATAACCCGGTAGGAGCTAAACTGGATATACCGCAAAGTAATCTTACGTTCAAAGGATATAAGCGCTATAATGGTGAAGCAGGTATTAGAAATGAACTGTGGATTGTACCTACAGTAGGTTGCGTGAATGGACAGGCACAGGCAATCATCAATCGCATTAAAAGTGAGTTAGATGTAAGTCATATCGATGATATCCGTGTATTTTCTCATAATTATGGTTGCTCTCAGTTGGGAGATGACCATGAGAATACCAAAAATGCATTGGTGGCATTGGCCAAGCACCCTAACGCCGGTGGTGTGTTGGTAATGAGCCTGGGTTGTGAAAATAACCAGCAGAATGAGTTCAGAGTTGCGATGGGCACTTTCGATGAAGACCGTGTGAAGTTTGTGATCTCTCAGGATGTTGCTGATGAAGTGGAAGCCGGCTTTGAAATGATGAGCGAGCTGGTAGAAAAAATGAGGGCTGATAAACGTGAAGATCTGCCTTTGTCTCTTTTAAAAGTAGGTTTAAAATGCGGCGGTAGCGATGGTTTCAGCGGTATCACTGCTAACCCTTTGGTAGGCCGTTTCTCAGATTGGTTGATCGCCCAGGGTGGAACCTCCATTCTGACCGAAGTACCGGAAATGTTTGGTGCAGAAACTATTTTAATGAACCGTTGTACAACCGAGCAGGTGTTTGACGATACTGTAGCATTGATCAATAATTTTAAAACCTATTTCCGCAAGCACGATCAACCTATTTACGAGAACCCCTCACCGGGTAATAAAAAAGGTGGTATCAGTACTCTGGAAGATAAATCATTGGGTTGTACCCAAAAGGGCGGTAATTCAGAGGTAGTTGCAGTATTGGATTATGCAGAGCCTGTAAAAGTAAAAGGATTAAACCTGTTGAATGCACCGGGTAACGACCTGGTGGCTTCTACAGCCCTGGCTTTATCGGGTTGCCAGATCGTATTGTTTACTACCGGTCGGGGTACGCCATTCGGCAGCTTTGTTCCAACAATGAAGATTTCTACCAATACCCGGTTATTCGACTTTAAGAAAAACTGGATCGATTTTAACGCCGGCGTTTTGCTGGAAGGACGTGATAAAGATGAGGTAACACAGGAATTTGCTGATTTTATTGTAGAAGTAGCCAGTGGCAAACAGTTAAAACACGAACTTACCGGGTTTAAAGAAATCGCGATATTTAAAATGGGTGTAACATTGTAAAAAATATTGCCATGGCTGAATTAGTTTTAAAGGTACACCCTAAGGATAACGTTATAGTTGCACTGAAAGACCTGAAGAAGGGACAAACGGTTCAATACAAAGGAGAGGATTTTGTATTGCAGGACGATGTGAACGCGAAGCATAAGTTTTTTACGAATGATATGCAGGCGGGAGACGAGATCATTATGTATGGTGTGTTAGTGGGTAAAGCGCAAAACTTTATTCCGAGAGGTGGGGTAATGAATACAGATAATACCCGGCACGCTGCTGATCCTTTCGAGTATCGCCCCTATCATTATCAATGGACACCTCCTGATGTGTCTAAATTTGAAGGCCGGACTTTTAACGGCTATCACCGCAAAGACGGAAGAGTAGGAACGGCCAATTATTGGTTATTTATGCCAACCGTATTTTGTGAAAACCGTAACCTGGATGTGATTCGGGAGGCACTTCATAATGAATTGGGGTATGCTGTTACTGACAAGTATAAAAGATATGCACACCATCTTGTAGAGGCCTACAAGCAGGGAGAAGATATTGGCTCACTGGATCTGGCGCCTGCTGCGCAAACCACACCTAACGACAGAGTGTTTAAAAATGTTGACGGGATCAAGTTTTTAAACCACCAGGGTGGTTGCGGAGGTACACGCCAGGATGCAGGTGTTTTAGGTAAATTATTAGCAGCTTATGCTGATCATCCTAACGTGGCGGGCGTTACCATATTAAGCCTGGGTTGTCAAAACCTGCAAACCAAACAATTACTGGAGGAAATCAAATTACGCAACCCGGATTTTGATAAGCCCTTATTGGTATATGAACAGCAGCAATCGCAGAGCGAAGAGCAATTGATCAGTGATGCTATTAAAGATACCTTCAACGGTTTGATTGAAGCTAATAAAATGGAGCGCAAGCCTGCTCCTTTATCAAAGCTGGTGTTAGGGGTAAAATGTGGTGGTAGTGATGGTTTCAGTGGCATTAGTGCCAATCCGTCTGTTGGTTATACCAGCGATCTGCTGGCTGCTTTAGGCGGTAAGGTATTACTGGCTGAATTTCCTGAACTATGCGGTGCAGAGCAACAATTGATTGACAGGACCATTGATGAAGATAAAGCAAAGAAGTTCATTCACCTGATGACTACCTACAATAGCCAGGCCGAAGCAGTAGGATCCGGTTTTTATATGAACCCTTCGCCGGGTAATATCAAAGACGGTTTGATTACTGATGCTATTAAAAGTACGGGTGCCGCTAAAAAGGGTGGAACTTCACCGGTAGTGGATGTGTTGGACTATACAGAACCAGCCACTAAACCAGGCCTGAGCCTGGTTTGTACCCCTGGTAATGATGTAGAAGCAACTACGGGCAAAGCCGCATCGGGAGCTACTTTAATACTTTTTACAACCGGCCTGGGTACGCCTACGGGCAACCCGGTTTGTCCTACCATTAAGGTGTCTACCAATAATGTACTGACTAAAAGAATGAATGACATTATTGACATCAACTGTGGCCCGGTAGTAGAGGGAGAGAAGACGATTGAAGAAATGGGTGAAGATATACTGGAGTATTGCATTAAAGCTGCAAGTGGTGAAGTAATTCCCAAAGCGGTATTATTAAACCAGGATGATTTTATTCCCTGGAAACGTGGGGTGAGCCTATAAATATCCCATCCCTCTAATAAACATATAAAATCGAAGTTTAGACGATATGGCGAAACAATTTTTAGACGAGAATTTTTTACTGGAAACTAAAACGGCACAAACACTCTATCATGAGTATGCGAAGCAAATGCCGATTATCGATTACCATTGCCATCTTCCTCCGGACCAGATAGCGAACGATAAGCAATTTGAAAACCTTACGCAGATCTGGTTGTATGGCGATCATTATAAATGGCGTGCGATGCGCACCAATGGTGTAGACGAAGCTTATTGCACCGGCGATAAAAGCGATTACGAAAAGTTTGAAAAGTGGGCTGAGACTGTTCCTTACACTATGCGTAATCCGTTATATCATTGGACGCACATGGAATTGCAACGTTACTTTGACGTACATGATATTCTGGACGCGTCAACTGCGCGCAAGATTTATGATGAATGTACAGCAAAGCTGCAAACGCCTGAATACAGCGTAAGAAATATTTTACGCAAAATGAATGTAAAAACGGTTTGCACTACCGATGATCCTGTTGATTCTTTAGAACACCATCAGAAAGTAAAAGACGATGGTTTTGAAATTCCGATCATCCCTGCCTGGAGACCAGATGCTGCCATGAACGTAGCGAATGCAGCCAACTTTGTTGCCTATACTAAAAAGCTGGAAGCCGCTTCCGGTGTACATATCATCTTTTTCAAAGACTTCCTGGATGCATTAAAAAAACGTCATGATTTTTTTGCCACCATGGGTTGTTCTGTTTCTGATCATGGATTAGAGCAGATCTACGCGGAAGATTACACAGAGCATGAAATTCACGGGATCTTCGATAAAGTATATGGTGGTCACGAACTTAGCCTGGAAGAACAGAATAAGTTTCGTTCGGCTATGCTGGTATATTTTGCTGAGTGGGATCATGAAAAGGGCTGGGTACAGCAATTCCACCTGGGCGCTATCAGGAATAATAACTTAAAAGCCATGCGGGAGTTAGGACCTGATACAGGTTGGGATTCTATCGGGGATTTTCCACAGGCACGTGCTATATCCAAATTCCTGGGTGGTTTGATCGATAGGGATAAACTCACAAAAACTATTTTATATAACCTGAATCCGGCCGACAACGAACTGATGGCAACCATGATAGGCAACTTCAATGATGGTTCTGCTCCCGGTAAAATCCAGTGGGGATCGGGCTGGTGGTTCCTCGACCAGAAAGATGGCATGATCAGACAAATGAATGCGCTATCCAATATGGGTTTACTAAGTAAGTTTGTGGGTATGTTAACAGATTCAAGAAGCTTCCTTTCTTTCCCGAGACATGAATACTTCAGGAGAATTTTGTGCAACCTGTTTGGTAACGATGTAGAGAACGGAGAACTACCTGCCAATATTGAATGGATTGGCCAGGTGATACAGGATATCTGTTTTAATAATGCCAACAAATATTTCAACTTACAATTAAAATAGTAGCTTCGGCAGAACGACGATTGCCCTCTTCCTTAAAATAAAAACAATGAGTTTGAACTTTTTCGACTTATCCGGCAAAACAGCATTAATAACAGGCGGTAATAAAGGCATCGGGGCAGGTATGGCTCTGGGGCTGGCGCAGGCTGGTGCTAACATTATAGTAGCTTCCAGAACAGTTGAAGCTGGTTCTGAAATAGAAAAGCAGGTTACTGCTTTAGGACGCAGCTTTAAGTTTTATAAACTGGATGCCTCCGACAGAGATAGTGTATATGCATTTATTAAAAATGTGCAGGGCGAAAACGAGCGTATCGACATATTGGTAAACAATGCAGGCACCATTATGCGCAAACCCGTTGCTGAACACCCGGACGAGTGGTGGGATAATGTATTAGCCATTAACCTGGACACTCCTTTTATCCTGGCCCGTGAATTCGGCAGAAAAATGATTGAACAGGGAGGTGGTAAAATCATCTTTACCTGCTCATTGCTGACCTTCCAGGGGGGTATTACCGTACCGGGTTACGCTGCAAGCAAGGGCGCTTTGGCTAGTGTTATTAAAGCCATGTCTAACGAATGGGCGTCGAAGGGCGTTAACGTAAATGGTATTGCTCCCGGCTATATCGCTACTGATAATACGCAGGCATTACGCGACGATCCGGATCGCAGCCAGTCTATCCTGAGTCGTATTCCTGCCGGCAGATGGGGTACTCCCGAAGACTTTGCAGGTCCTGCTGTTTTCCTCGCGTCACAAGCCAGCAACTATGTCAATGGAGAGATCCTGGTTGTAGACGGCGGATGGATGGGACGATAGCGTTGTATAATAAAAAATCAAATAAAGAACGAATCAACATTAGCCGACTTTCAGAGAACGGTTGAAGTTAAAATAACTTAATAATGGCGAAAAAAATAAGTGCTGCACCCGCACTCAAAGATTATAAAACCAACACTTTCGTGGATGGTGATATGGAAATACGTTTTGCAGTAGGTCCTGAAGAAACCAAAACAATGGACACGCAGAAACTCATAGATAATTTCCTGGTGAAAGACCTGATGGTAGCCGATACCATTAAACTGGTGTACTCTCACTACGACCGTGTGATTATTGGTGGAGCTGTTCCGGCAACCAAAGCATTAACCTTAGGTAATCATCCTGAGTTGCGCGCAGAGTATTTCCTGGAGCGTCGAGAAATGGGCATCATTAACGTGGGAGGAAAAGGAACCGTAACCGCAGATGGTCAAAAGTTCGAACTGGAAAAGCTTTCCTGCCTTTACTTAGGTAAGGGAACTAAAAAAGTAAGCTTCTCCTCAGCCAGCAAAAAAGCGCCGGCTATTTTCTACATTTTGTCGGCTCCTGCACATGCAACCTATCCTAATGCAGTATTTACTAAAGAGCAGGCTTCTCCGGTAGATTTAGGCGCAGCAGAAACATCTAACAAAAGAACCGTTTACAAATATATTCATCTGGAAGGTCTTCAAAGCTGCCAGTTAGTAATGGGCTTGACTATTCTGGCGCAGGGTAGTGTATGGAACTCTGTTCCGCCCCATACGCATACCCGCAGGATGGAAGCTTATTTCTATTTTGACCTGCCAGCAGACCAGCGCCTTTTCCATTTCATGGGCAACCCGGCTGAGTCACGTCATATCGTTATGGCTAATAACGAAGCGGTGATCTCTCCACCCTGGAGCACACACTTCGGATGCGGTACTGCCAACTACGGTTTTATATGGGGTATGGCCGGCGAGAATCTCGTGTATAGCGATATGGATCCGGCACCGGTACATACGGTAAAATAATTATGGTATCATCTGTGGTGCAGGTAGCATCGGTATTGCGTCGCACTCTTGTACTGTAGTTCATCAATCATCGATATTCAATTTCAATATTCAATTTTCAATAAGAAGTCATGTCAAAAAAAGTTGTTACACTCGGAGAAATAATGTTGCGCCTTTCCACACCAGGCTTTCAACGTTTCGTTCAAGCAGATTCATTTGATGTTACCTATGGTGGCGGCGAAGCCAACGTAGCCGTAGCTTTATCTAACTATGGTTTAAACGGTGTTTTCGTTTCGAAAGTACCTGACAATGCAATAGGACAATCTGCTATTAATCATTTACGCCGTTATGGTGTTGACACGCAACACGTGGCATTAGGTGGCGAAAGACTGGGTATCTACTTTTTGGAAACAGGCGCTTCAATGCGTGCTTCGCAGGTGATTTACGACCGCGCAGGTGCTTCAATCGCCGATGTGGATGCAAGCGAGTTTAACTGGGATGCAATTTTTGAAGGAGCTGATTGGTTTCATACAACAGGTATTACACCTGCATTAAGCGATAAAGCTGCGGCACTTACGGAAGCAGCTTTGAAAGCAGCTAAAGAAAGAGGCATTACTACTTCTATCGACTTAAACTATCGTAAGAAATTATGGAGCAAAGAAAAAGCGCAATCGGTAATGACTGAGCTGTGCAAATATGTAGATGTATGTATTGGTAACGAAGAAGACGCTGAAACAACTTTAGGTTTTAAAGCAGCTCATAGTGATATCACCAAAGGTGAGCTGAACCTGGATGGTTATAAAGACGTGATCCGCCAGATGAAAGAAAAATTTGGCTTTAAATATATTGCTTCATCTTTACGCGAAAGCTATAGTGCAAGCGACAACGGCTGGAGTGCATTGGTAAGCGATGGTAACGAGTTCTACCATACGCGTAAGTATGACGTTCGTATTGTTGACCGTGTGGGTAGTGGCGACAGCTTTGCAAGTGGCCTGATCTATGGTCTGGTTACCGGCATGAGCATGGCCGATGCTGCTGAGTTTGGTGTAGCTGCTTCTGCATTAAAACACACTATTCCGGGCGACTTAAACCACGCTACATTAAGCGATGTAAAAACGCTGATGAAAGGCGACGCAAGCGGAAGGGTACAGAGATAACTTTAATAGGTACGATATCTGGTGTACGATGTACGGATGCCGCATAGAGTGGCAAGTACATCGTACATTTATACATCAAACATATCATCATGATCATTGATTCCTTACAGAACGCACAGAAATATAGCAGTGTTCATCCATTGTTCGCAAGGGCATTTGAATATATTGCTGCCACTGATTTAGCAACGATAGAACCGGGCACTTATGAGATACAGGGTGAAGAATTAAAAGCTATAGTATCCGATAAAGAAGGCAAAAGCCGCGAAGAGTCTTTAGAGAAATTTGAATGCCATCGTAAGCATATCGATATCCAGGTATGTATTAGTGGTGTAGAAGAAATAGGTTGGAAGCCTATTGAGAAGTGCGACACTGATAAAGGTGGATATAACGAAGCAAAAGATGTACAGTTCTGGGATGAAAAACCAGATATGTACTTTAACTTAACCGATAACCAGTTTGTAATATTGTTCCCCGAAGATGTACATGCACCCATGATTGGTGTAGGCGAGGGGAATATCAAGAAAATGGTGATTAAGGTAAAAATTAGTTGACGGGTTGGTTAGTTGACTGGTACTGGTTCACACAACAATAATTATTTAAGGTTGGAATAATCTTAAACCTTAAACTTTAAACCTGCCTGTCGGCAGACAGGCCTTAAATCTTAAATTGAAATGGCTACAACACAACAGGCAATTGATGCGATAGTAGAACAAGGCATGCTGCCCTTATATTTTAATGCAGACGAAACAGTAAGCGTAGAGATTTTGCGTGCTGTATATAAAGCAGGCGTTAAAGCAATTGAATATACCAGCCGTGGCGAAGCTGCTTTAAATAATTTTGCCAAAATGGTAGCAATACGTAATGCAGAAATGCCGGGTCTTTTATTAGGTATTGGTACTGTTAAAAACCTTACACAGGTAAAAGAATACCTTGCAGTTGGTGCAGATTTTTTAGTTAGTCCTGGCTATGTAGCAGAAATTGCTGAATATGCGGTTGCCAATGATGTATTATATGCTCCGGGTTGTATGACACCCACAGAGATCATCGCAGCTGAAACTGCAGGTGTTAGATTTATTAAGTTGTTCCCCGGTGATACATTAGGTGCTAAGTACCTGTCAGCTATCAAGCCGGTGTTCCCTAACCTGATCTTTATGCCAACGGGCGGTGTAGATACTACTAAGGAAAATATTGAAAGCTGGTTTAAGGCTGGAGTAAGTGCGGTTGGTATGGGAAGTAAACTGATCAGTAAAGAGCTGATGGCAAATAAAGATTATGCAACCATTGAAAGCGCTACTAAAGAAGTTCTTGCCACTATTCAATCAACTAAAAAATAAACTAACGACATGCAGCAAGCCAATGGAAATGGAAAAATGACAAACTATCGATGGACGATGGTGTTGCTACTTTTTGTAGCCACAACGATCAACTATCTGGACAGGCAGGTGCTATCTCTTACATGGGATGAGTTTATTAAGCCTGAATTTCACTGGAACGAAGATCACTATGGAACGATCACGTCTATTTTTTCTATAGTATATGCCGTGTCAATGCTTTTTGCCGGAAGATTTGTTGACTGGTTGGGCACTAAGAAAGGATTTTTGTGGGCTATTGGTGTTTGGTCAGTAGGTGCCTGTTTACATGCACTTTGTGGCGTTGTTACAGAACAATATGTAGGGCTAAGCTCTGCAGCTGAATTGGTACAGGCAACGGGCGATACTGCTGTAGTTATATCTACCATTAGTATGTATGCTTTTATTGTAGCTCGTATTGTACTTGCAGTAGGTGAGGCTGGTAATTTTCCAGCAGCTATTAAAGTGACAGCGGAGTATTTCCCCAAAAAAGACAGGGCTTACGCTACAAGTATATTCAATGCGGGAGCATCTGTAGGAGCACTGTTAGCACCCTTAACAATTCCACCTTTAGCAGCCGTATTCGGATGGGAAATGTCTTTCATCATAATTGGGGCGCTGGGTTTTATCTGGATGGGATTTTGGGTATTCATGTATAAAAAGCCGGAAGAACACCCTCGTGTTAGTAAAGAGGAACTGGCTTATATCCTTTCAGATAGAGAAGCTGAAGTGCAACCGGAGCGAGCAGCAGCGGTAGAAACAGAGAAAATCTCATTTTTGAAGTGCTTTAATTACAGGCAAACATGGGCCTTTGCTTTCGGAAAGTTTATGACAGATGGAGTTTGGTGGTTTTTCTTATTCTGGACACCGTCCTACCTTAGCACACAGTTTGGTATTAAAACTTCTGAAGGTTTGGGTGTGGCATTAATATTTACTTTGTATGCTATTACAATGTTGTCTATTTATGGAGGAAAGCTTCCGTCTATTATTATTAAAAAGACAGGACAGAACCCTTACGCTGCACGGATGAAAGCCATGCTTATTTTTGCTTTTGTTCCATTGTTGGTTTTATTGGCGCAACCGTTAGGAACTATATCGCCCTGGCTTCCTGTTATTATGATAGGACTAGGCGGAGCCGCACATCAGTCATGGTCAGCTAATATATTCTCTACAGTTGGTGATATGTTTCCTAAAAAGGCGATTGCCACTATTACGGGTATAGGTGGTATGGCAGGCGGGTTAGGGTCCATGTTTCTTCAAAAAACAGCTGGTAAACTTTTTGTTTATGCAGGCGAGAATAATCTGCAATTTTTCGGGTTTGAAGGTAAACCTGCGGGCTACTTCATTATATTTTGTTTCTGCGCTATAGCTTATCTTATAGGCTGGACCGTAATGAAATCCCTGGTTCCAAAGTACGCACCCATTACAGATCTATAACACATCTTATAAAAGATATTAAAACCGCCTCAAGCCAGAGGCGGTTTTTTGTGTCAATACTTTGCGCGCCGGAATGCCGGTTTGATCGCGAATTATAAACAGGAATTGTCGAATTGTAAATGGCGCTGATATTCTTGCATTATTATTGTTTTCTTTACATTCAAAACCATAACAATGAAAAAGGTAAGTCTGTTAATAATGACCTCAGTAGTTCTTTTAAATTCCTGTGGCTCCGGTGGTGACAAAAAAAGCGGCGAAAAAGGCAAATGGGTGCAGGACGAAAGAAAAGAATTTATGAGCAACTGTATTTCGTCGGCCAGGAAAACCTATGAACAACGCGGGATGCAGCCAGACTCTGCAGTTATTACCTGTATGTGCCAGTTTAGTGGTAAAATAATTGAAGAGAAGTATGCCTACGCAGATGCAAATAAAGTGAGTTCGGATGAAGTGAAGGAGATAATGGAAGCAGCAGCAAAATCTTGTTTGCCTAAAAATTAAAAATCGGAAATGAAAAAATTGTATACCATCGTTTTTCTGCTGACGACATTGAATGCTATATCTCAGGATGGAAGCGCCAGGGCAATAGGAGGACATCTGGGAAAATTTATCGTTGGTTTTTTAATCGCATTTCTGTTCTTCAGATTTGTAGTGAAACCTGCACTGAGAAAGAAGTGACCCCAAAAAATAATAGTTCCAGCTCCAAATAAAAGAGGCTTTCAATCGCGAAGGCCTCTTTACATTATATACATCGATAACGATTATTTAAAACGATATTTCTTTTGTACTCTGGGATTGTCAAAGTATTCGTTTAGCTGCTTTTCCGAAAAACGTTCAGACATTTCAGTAGGCACCTCCCGCAACTGGTCCTGGCTCTGCCGTAACTCTTTTTTAAGCGTTTCTGTCTTTTCTCTGATCAGCGGATCCCTGGTACCCAGTAATTGCGTTTCTGTCATCATGTAGTCCAGGCGCTTAATATTAACCCGTAATAAAGTTGCCTGGTTTTGCTCTGTAGTTTTTTGGGGTGCTGCGGCCTCTTTTACAGGCATAGCTACCACGCCGATGCTTGGAAGTATCTTACCGGTATTTTGCTTCTTGGTATCTTCTTTATCAGCCGTAGTGGCCAAAACGGTACCTGTTAAAGTAGTAGATGCAGTAGTGATATCGAAACCCGAGCGCCAGCCTTTTGTTTTTTTAATCTTCTTATCCAATTGATAAAAAGTATACTTATACCTTAGTATCCAGATCTTCATCAGTCTAAGGGCATCATTGTACTCCTTAGTAGCGATATCGTAATTCAAACCATCTTTAACCAGTACTTTTACCCGGGCAGTATCAGCAAAATTGAAATTAGTCGTTCCAATAAATTCAAGATTTACAATTCTTTCCCCTTTGGCATCTTTCTCGTTTACAAAGTCATAACCCGGCACCCATTCAAAATTATCGTCACAGGTTTTAGGTAACTTAAAGTTACCGATCGAAATATCGCTTGACATTAATATTTTTTCTATGGGGAAATTACCATTCTCACATAGCACGTTAAAGCTCAGGCGATCTCCTTCATTAATGGTAACAGGACTTACAACCGATGGCTTTATTTTGGGATATACAACGTCTGTGCTGTAAAATATTACATTTAATGTCGTATCCAGCCTGTCGCCAGGGTTGGAAAGACTTTGCACTCCAAAAGAGATCGGGTATTCCCGGTCATACTTTAAGCGTCCAGACAGAAAAAGTGACTTGTTGCTACGAAAACTTAAAATACCATTGTCTTTGTCAATCTTAAACCCTGCGGGTGCATTTTTTAAATACCAATAATATTTTCTCGGGTCTTTATTAATTTGAAACTTGTAATTGAGGCTGGAATCAACATGCATTGAAAAGAAGGGACTAAAGTTTGTGATTCTCAAAGCAGTATCGGAACTGAAAATATGTGGTATCTCATGTATCGGCTTCAGTACTATACTATCCGGCCTCACCTGGGCCCTGGTGACCGAAAAAAATAATAGTAATAAAATAAGAATAGGATAACGCATTTCAGGAACTTGAATTTTCAATAAACGCAAATTTACGCATAAGACGGCGAAAAGCGGGTATTGGTTCCGGTTTAGATTGATAAAAATAAAAAACCCTTCGTGGAAACGAAGGGTTTAAACCAAAACTAACTGCTTATGAGAAAAACTTGTTATTGTACTTCTATATCTTTTGACGCTGCTTTAGCTTCTTCCTTGCGCTCCAATGTTACTATTAAGATTCCGTTAACAAAACGCGCATTGATCTTTTCACTATCTATTTTGTTATCAATAGTAAAGGTTCTTTTAAAGGAGCGTAACTGAAACTCTTTGCGAATGGATTTACCATTTTCCTTTTGCTCTTCCGCTTTCTTCTCAGCCGAAATGGTCAATATATTATTCTCTACGTTTATTTTAAAGTCGCTTTTATCATAGCCCGGAGCTACTACCTCAATCTGGTATTCGTTTTCATGCTCAGTAATGTTTACAGGTACATGCCCTTTAATATTAGGCTTGGCTACCTCAGTTTTTAATAAACCAGGGATTTCTGTAAAGAAATCATCTACTAAGCTGGTGAAAGTTCTCTCAAAAGGAACGCCGTTGAATTTTACGTTTGTCATTGTATTAGATTTTAAATTTTTTAAGTGATTTTGTTACGGTAACGCAATATTCAAAATACAGACCAACGCAATTTTTACGACATTTTTACAGTAAATTTTATTTTAAAGTGACAATATGTCTCAATTTGTAATTTTTTCTCTTTTTTCTATCAGTGTATTCCATACTAAAGCTGCCAGGATTGCTCCAGCTATGGGTGCTACTATAAATAGCCATACTTGTTGGAGGGCATTTCCACCTATAAAAACTGCCGGACCAATGCTACGGGCCGGATTTACTGATACGCCTGTTATAGGAATACCTACAATATGGATCAAAACCAGGCTTAATCCGATACTTAACCCGGCAAAGCCCCCGTTTATATTTTTGCTGGAAGTGGACCCTAATATCACAAGCAGGAAAATGAAAGTAAAAATCACCTCCGCTACAAACCCGCTGGTGAGGTTGTACTTTTGAGGAGAGAAGTCTCCATACCCGTTTTGTCCAAGGCCGCCTGCGTATTCAGCCTTGCCGCTTGCAATCAGGTAAAGCAGGCCTGCTCCCAGAAGTGCCCCTATTATCTGGGCTGCGATGTAAGCTGCTGCTTCGGACGCCTTCATACGCCCTGCTATAACCATAGCAATGGAGATGGCCGGATTGATATGGCACCCGGAAATATGTCCGATAGCATATGCCATGGCTACTACACTTAATCCAAATGCAAACGAAATGCCCAGTAAGCCAACCCCGGTTGTGCCGTCAGCGCCGGCTATTACTGCGCCGCCGCATCCCATTAATACTAGCACCATGGTGCCGATGATCTCAGCGATGAATTTAGAACTGCCAGAAATTTTCATGTTTAAAGTGTTTAAGATGATAGTTAATAAATATTGAATGTGCTAAATTTAACATTTTTTAACGGAATTGGCTGACACATAATATTTTGATAAGGCAGGCGCATGTGTAAATGCTTGCTGGTTGTTCGGGAAGCAAAAAACTTTTTTTCTACTTTTGTGTTAAATAGTTTAATAATTAATCAAAATTTAAAACAGCGATATGTATCCTGCAGAAATAGTGGTTCCTATGAAAGAGGAATTAACAGATAATGGGTTTGTAGAATTGCAAACTCCGGAAGCGGTAAATGCCAGCCTTGCCGAGGGCGGTACTAATCTTTTAGTGATTAACTCTGTATGTGGTTGTTCGGCAGGTACTGCAAGACCCGGCGTGTTAATGGCCGTGGCCAATGCTGAGAAAAAACCCGACCATTTAACTACAAGCTTTGCTGGTTTTGATCTCGATGCAGTGAAACAAGTGCGTGAACATCTGTTGCCTTATCCTCCATCGTCTCCATCTATTGCATTGTTCAAAGATGGTAAGCTGGTACATTTTATCGAAAGGCATATGATTGAAGGTCGCTCGGCGCAAATGATCGCTCAGAATTTGCTTGCTGCCTTCGACGAATATTGCAGCTAAAAATCAGTTGGTTAGTAAGTATAATAGTTTACAGGGGTGTACTTTATAAAAGTGCATCCCTTTTTATTAATGGTGGCATCAAAGTATGATCAACCCTGACTTCCGTCGGGAAGGCTTTTAAGTTATCAGCTTTTACCCCTAATTTATCGTAATATTGCCGCAAATAAATTAAATTACCTGCTGCATGTACCCTAATTTATATTATGTTTTCCGGGATTGGTTTGGTGTAGAATGGAAGTTTTTACATTTTGTGAATTCTTTTGGTTTTTTTGTAGCGATAGGCTTTATCGTTTGTTCTGTAGTATTGGCAAAAGAGCTAAGGCGGAAAAGTAAAGAAGGCATTTTTCAGCCAACTGAAGAAACCATTACCGTAGGGCATCCCGCATCTGTAAGCGAACTGGCCACTAATTTTATATTAGGTTTTATATTGGGATATAAAATTCTGGGCCTGGCATTTTTAAAAAACTCGCTCAACGTAAATCCGCAGGATTATATTTTTTCGTCGCAAGGTAACTGGCTGGCAGGTATTGCACTTGGAGCTGTTTTTGCCGCAATGAAGTGGCGGGAGAAAAATAAACAAAAGCTGGCTAAGCCGGAAACACGAACGATTCGTGTATGGCCTCATGACAGGGTGGGGGAGATCACCATGATCGCCCTGATATTCGGATTGGTAGGTGCTAAAATATTTGATACGTTTGAAAACTGGGATTCTTTTATTAAAGATCCTGCTTCTATATTTTCAGCATCTGGACTAACCTTTTACGGGGGATTAATTTTGGCTGGTATTGCTCTTTGGTGGTTTACCCGCAAGCATAAAATTCCTTTCATTCATTTTGTTGATGTGATGGGGCCTGTTATGATGCTGGCCTACGCCCTCGGTAGAATAGGTTGCCAGGTTTCGGGAGATGGAGACTGGGGGATCTACAATGCGGCTTTTAAAACAACACCTACTGGTGGTATTTTGCCTGCTGTACAGGGTGATTTCGAGGCGGCTGTTAACGCAAATGCCGAGTTTTTTGCCCGCCATGATACACATCATACCTTTTTTTCAAAACCAGGGTTTCTGAGGTTTCTTCCCGACTGGTTTTTTGCCTATGATTTCCCTCATAACGTTAACGAAACCGGTGTAAGGCTGGCTAATTGTGTTGATCTTCAGTATTGCAATCACTTGCCGGTTCCTGTATTCCCTACTTCGCTGTACGAAATCATCGTTTGTCTTATTTTATTCGGCATATTGTGGATGATCCGTAAAAAAATTAAAGTACCGGGACTATTATTTGGTATTTACCTGGTATTTAACGGGCTGGAGCGCTTTATGATTGAGCGTATCCGCGTAAATGTAAAAATGCATTTCCTGGGAATTGAAATGACCCAGGCTCAATTAATATCTTTTGCAATTATGCTAGGCGGCATAGCCATGATAGTTTTCGCTCAAACAAATTATAAAAAGACCAAACCAACGACTGTTTAATACGTTATAATATAGTAAAGCGAAGAATTTATAGGATTATCGGCAGATTTTAGAATATGTTAGCTAATACCTGTTGATTTTCTTCTAATTTCTGCGTATTTTTGCAAGTTATTATTTATATTTAGGTACAATCCTACACTAAAGTTACCAAAAGGAGATTCAATTAAAATATGCGTCAGCTCAAAATTGCTACTCAGATTACCAACAGGGATTCACAGGCGGTTGAAAAATACCTGCAAGAGATCTCTAAAATTTCTATGATCACACCTGAGGAAGAGACTACTCTTGCTCAAAAAATAAAAATGGGTGACCAACGTGCTTTAGACAAGCTCGTTCAGGCCAACCTGCGTTTCGTGGTTTCAGTTGCGAAACAGTACCAGCACCAGGGTTTGTCTCTGAGTGATCTGATCAATGAAGGAAACTTAGGTTTGATCAAAGCTGCCCAGCGTTTCGATGAAACAAAAGGCTTTAAATTCATTTCTTATGCGGTATGGTGGATTCGTCAAAGTATTTTACAGGCTTTGGCTGAACAGGGGCGTTTGGTACGCTTACCACAAAATAAAATTGGTACCTATAACAAGGCCAATAAAGCCTACATGGCTTTTGAACAGGAGCATGAAAGGGAGCCTTCTACAGAAGAGCTTTCTGAATTACTGGAGATGAGCGAAACCGAGATCAATAATATTTTCCAGAGCAATACCCGCCATACATCTCTTGATGCACCTGTGCATGAAGCAGAAGATGTTGCAATGGGAGATTTGCTGGAAGGTGGATCGGATACAGATGATGATGTAATGAAAGATTCTTTACGTAACGAGATCCGTCGCGTATTGAAATCGCTTTCTCCACGTGAAGCTGAAATAGTAAATGCATATTTTGGTTTGGACGGTGAGAATGGTGTTACTATCGAGCAAATTGGTCAGAAATATGATTTGACTAAAGAACGTATCCGCCAAATCAAAGAACGTGCAATTAAGCGCCTGCAAAAAGCAAGATACAGCAGTGCTTTGAAGTCTTACTTGGGATAAGATTTTGAATCAGCGTACAGATATTAAAAACTCCGGTCAAGGCCGGAGTTTTTTTGTGTAAGGGTTTTAATGGTAGGTTAGGTTTTAAAAATTTGTGCAATGAAACAAAATCAATTCTATTTTAGCAGTATAATATCTGTTAAAAGAATTTTATTGTTTACGCTTTAACGAATTGATATGAAAGTATTTGTGACAGGAGCTAATGGCTTTGTTGGTAGTTATGTGGTGGCGCGGTTGTTGGCCAATGGGCATGAAGTGTTCGCATCTTCCCGCACAGGAGATTTGTCAGCATTTAATGCGAACAAAAACTATCGCTTTATCCAGGTTGATTTTTCAGATCCCTTTTCTTTGCATGATGCCTTTGAGTTTGTACAGCCTGATGTGGTGGTGCATAGCGGTGCTATGAGCAAGCCTGATGATTGCGAATTAAAACAACCGGACGCTTTTGATACGAATGTGTTTGGAACGGTGCAGCTACTATTAAATGCTGAAGCTTATAAGTCCTTCTTTATCTACCTCTCAACTGATTTTATTTTTGATGGTGAAAAAGGAATGTATAAAGAAGAGGATAAGCCCGCGCCGGTAAGCTATTATGGCAAAACCAAGATGGACGCTGAAGAAGCTGTAATGGAATACCAGCATGGGTGGGCAATAGCGCGTACCTCTTTTGTGTATGGCAAACCCTTATACGGCCGGAGCAGCTTCATTACAATGATTGCAGAGAAAATCAAAACAAGGCAGCCGTTTAATGTGGTGAACGATCAGTTAAGAACACCTACGTATGTAACCGATCTGGCTAATGGTATTGCGGCTATTGTTGAAGGAAGGAAAGAGGGTGTATTTAATATTGCTGGTAAAGATGTACTAACTCCTTTTGAGATGGCTCAGCGTGTTGCTGCTTATTTAGGTATTTCTGATCACCTGATAAGCCCGGTCACAAAGGATGAGTTCAAAGAACTGGCTCAGCGGCCTCTGAAAGGTGGATTGGATATTAGGAAAGCAATTGCAGAATTGCAATATCAGCCAGTAAATTTTGACGAAGGATTGAGAGAAACTTTAGGGTAGTATGTAAGGAGATACGGTGGGTATCAGGGAGAAGCCGAATCTACACGGCATAGAGAAAAGCCTGCCTCCTGTTTAGATTACTAATGCTCGTTTAAATATTTTTTCTCCCCGGCTCTTACCGCTATCTGAAGCCTGTTCTCTTTGGGCGGTATAGGACAACTGTAAACGCCCGAAACATAGGCGCAATAAGGGTTATAAGATTTATTAAAGTCAACGATGATATACCCGTCTTTTATATCAGATACCGTAAGATCAATATATCTTCCTGTTTCGTAAGACTCTTTCCCTGTAGTGAGATCGGTAAAGGGTAAAAAAAGATGATCCATGTGTTTAGGGTCCTGCAATAATGCCTGCGATTGATAAACATATAAAGCCTGCTTTGAGCCTTCGTACATAAAACTAAGCTTTCCGTATTGCCTGTACATTTTAGAGCGGCCACTGGACGTAGGAAGGCTAAACCATTCAGCATTTTTTACCGGTTCAAAGTGAGCCTTTATTCTGGCTTTTTCATCTATCGGGAAAAACTGCAGGTATTGTTTGTCGTTGCTTTTTACTACGCCATGATTCAACTTGTAGTCATCAATAAATGCCTGGAGACTGTCCCGATAAGACTCTTGTGCTGCACCATTAGCACAGATCAATAAGAAGGCAAAGATAAAACGCATGTAAAAGCTCATTAATTAAGAGTTTTCTGATTTTAAAGGCAGGAATATTTCAGCCATCATGCAGCGGGCACTTCCTCCGCCGTTTTGTTCAATTGTATTGAGCGAGGAATGAATAACAGGATTAAATGATGCCAGGAGATGAACCTGCTCTTCTGTTAAACTATTATATGCCTGTGTAGACATGATAAGAAATTGATTGCCCGCGATATTTTCTACCTGCAGCATATTGCCGGCAAAATGATTCATTTGCTGCAGGGTGATTTCAATGATTTCCTTCCCGGTTTCTTTAAATTTATCGGTCAGCATTTGCCTTTGTAGCTGATCTTTGATACTTTCAAAACAAACAACAACATAAGTGTCGGCCATGCACATCATTACATTGGTATGATAAATTTCTTTCTCATTTTCATCCACAGCATTAAATAGTACGGGGCTATAACCTATCGAATCACAAAAATCGTATAACACGGTAGCATTGGTTCGGGGAGACAGGCAGGCATAAGCTATTTCATGATCTCTATCCAACACCATGCTGCCGGTACCTTCCAGGTAGGCATTTTTTTGTTCATACCTGGTTAAGTCTATTGTAGATCGGATAAAGAAGGTCTCACTTAATTTGTCTACAATATTTTTATTGCGCTCCAGTTTCCGGTTGTCGGCAAACATCGGATACAGCACAACCGTTCCGTCTTCATGAAAAGATATCCAGTTATTGGGAAATACAGAGTCTGGTGTGTGTGGCTCCAGCGTATCCTGCATGACTGTAACCTTAATGCCATAAACGTTTAGTATATTGACAAAGTTGTCGAATTCCAGCAAGGCTTTTTCATGTACATGAAGTTGTTCGTTTATTTTTTGAAAACTATTATTGACCGCAGTTTGCGGATTAAACGCAAATGCTGCCGGGCGAATCATTAATAATGCAGACGTGGTCATTGTTTATTGAAAGATATTAGTGGATCGTAGATTGGGTTATGAATGTTTTATCAACAGGAGCTGTTTAGGACGTCATATTTCATCTCTTAGTAAAGGCATGCTCATACAATGGAAGCCACCGCGGGCCCGTGATAGTTCTGCAGATGGCATAACAATAAACGTATTCTTAATATCTTTAAGAGTTATTGTATCCGATTCTAATTGCTGTAGTAACTCCTTCACCGGGATGGTTTTAAATCCTGCTTTGACAAAGGCCTGCAGGGTTTTGTCGTTGCGGTCATAGCCTACTACAACGCCATCTTTAAGCGCCAGTAAATTGCAGCTGTCCGTCCATTGCTCGCGTACATCAAAGGGAAACTCGTTATTGCCGGAGTATATAAATTTTACTTTATCCTCACACTGCAAATCATTCTTGCTGATGTCTATTAAAAGGTCTTCAAGAGTGTCGAAATAAACGGGATTGCCGATGTCCTTTTTTTTAAACTGGATGATGCTGATGCTTTCATCTTTCTTTCTTGTATCCAGCGCTTTCTGTATGTCATCCGCATCTTCTTTTTTTACATGTTTTCTGGAGAACTTTCCCAGCATTACCCACATGTTTTTTTTCACTTGAGTAAAGATGGTATCTATATGCATATAGTCCCTCTTTTTGGGAATCTTAATAACCGATATTTTCTTTACTACATTTTTTTCAAATAGTGTTTTAATAGCAATGTGTGCAGCCTCCATGGAGGTTCGTTCGCTCACACCTATCAATACGTGCTCGGGGCTAACTACCATAATATCGCCGCCCTCCAGGGTAACCAGCTTGTCTTCCGAATCTGCGGGGAGTAAAAACTGCTGAGGGCTTTCCGGCAATTCAATAATATTGTCCCGGTAGTTTTTAAAGAGCGGGTGGTTAAAGAATATGTATTTCATCAACAGGGCCTCTCTTGTACGGGCCTGCTTGGCCGGCTTATTTAAAAGAATATGATCGTTAATGACGATGCCAATATCTCTGGTAAAAATAAAATTGGGCACCGGTGGAAACAGCATCTCGGTATTCTTATAAGTACCGGTAATAAAAACATTGGCCAGGCTATGTGCCTCTATATTCATTAATTCATCCTGTATTTTATACGAGCAGTTTTCGATAGCGCACACTGAAGCTACAAGTTTGGAGCGGATTTCACTATTTTCCAGTATCTGCGCCAGTAACCACTCAATTTCTATCACATTGGTTGATTGATAAAAATGTTTACTGGATGGCTTGAAAAAATTGTAGTCATTATTTTTGTCATCTATTTCGGCTAATCGGCCCTTTATTTTTTCCGGATCAAGAAAATAGAGTAATAGTTTGGTGTAATAGTCGTATTCTTTGCGCCGGATTGTTTCCAGATGTACAATATCTTCAAAAAGCCAGTCCTGTGCTTTGGAAGGGACAACTTTGCCTAATCCACTATCAGGGCTATGTACTAAAAGTCTTTTTAATGAGCCTGTTTCTGAGCCGACATTGATTTTTTGTTCCTGCATAACGGTTGGGCGAACAAATGAGTTTGTTCGCTTCCCCCAAAAATAAGCAAAGGGGCGTTAATACTGCTAACCTTTAAAAAGTGTTATTTCGCCTTATTTTTTAAAACAACTAGCTTTGCGGCCCCATGAGGAAATCTTTTTTTCAATTGCATATAGCTGTATTACTGGCAGGCTTTACAGGCGTTTTGGGGCGTTTAATTACGCTTAATGAAGGGCTTATTGTATGGTATCGACTGTTGATTACTGCTATTACTTTATGGGTGCTTTTTTATGCCACGAAGCGAATGCAGAAAATATCACTGAAAGATATCTTGTATTTAACGGGAGCCGGCTTTATAAGCGCTTTACATTGGGTGTTTTTTTATGCTTCTATAAAATATGGGAACGTTTCTATAGCTTTGGTTTGTTTTTCGGTCATCAGTTTTTTTTCTTCTATTTTAGAGCCTCTGATCAACAGGGTACGGATCAACCGGACCGAGCTGCTCTTTGGTCTGATGAACGTATTAGGTATCTGGCTGATCTTTCATTTTGATACTACTTATAAATTAGGGATAGCCCTGGGTTTAGTTGCTGCTTTTTTGGGAGCGCTCTTTCCTATATTGCTAAAGCTAAAACTGGGGCGCATCAATATGCAAACGGTGCTTACCTGGCAAATGACAGGCGGCTTTCTCACGCTCTCGTTGGTTATGCCTTTTTATCTTCAGGCTTTCCCGGTAGAAAGCTTGCTTCCATCACTAAGTGATTTTTTGTGGTTATTGGTATTGGCCTGGGTTTGCTCAGTTGTTGCGTTTCAGTTTTCAATGAACGCATTAAAAAAATTATCTGCATTTACAGTAAACCTTTCCTACAGTGCAGAACCGGTTTACGGGATACTTATGGCCTTTTTGCTGTTTAAAGAAAACCAGGTTTTAAATAAAGGATTTTATCTGGGAACGGCCCTGATCATGTCTACCCTGGTACTGCATATGTTGATGTTACGAAGGAAGAACAAAAAAGTGACAGAGCCTGTATAGTACATGAAGTTTTGAAATATGGATATTTAGTGTCTCCTTTGTTAGTAATTTCAAAATATTATAACTCGCCAAAACTATCTTTTTTACCGAGTTTTGGCGAATTATAAATTTAATAAGTGAAAAGATCTTCGAGCGAAATGCTGTTCTGCACCAGTTCATGACTATACTTGTTTTCATTTAACCCGAAGGTAGTGATCATAGTAATGAAAATATTTTTCCGGGTTTGGGTAGCTTGTTGTAAGGCGGCGGTTTTGTTTTTTAAATTCAGGTAGTACTGCTTATCAATGGTAAAAGGAGCATTATAGAACTTTATCTCGCACTGGTTCATAATGTTGTCGTCTCTGTTGATTAACAGGTCAATTTGTGCAAGGTCATTAAACCAGCTACTGTTGGTAGAAAAAATGGCATCAATTCGTAGCGCTCTTTTAATTTGTGTGATATGTTTCAGGCAAAGCGTTTCAAAGCTAAAGCCGGCCCATGAAACATAGGAAGAGCTTTTATACAATTTTTGCCAGGTACCGGAGCCGCTATTCCTGTTGTTTTGTATAAACTTCAAATAAAATTTTGAGTACTCGTCTGATAATCTATAAAGGGTTAGTTGTTTCTTGTTGCCATAGTAAGGGTATTCGCTTATGAAGCCCGATTCTATTAGTTCTTCCAGTTTTAAAGAAAGATCACCGCCGCTGGCAATACCACTTTGCCTGGCTAATTCCAGCCTTGTTATGCCTTTATTGGAGTTGGCAAGCGTTTTTATTATAGTAAGATGTTTCTCTGAGTCGTCAAAAAGTGAAGCGTACAATTGATTGAATTCATTTTTTAATGTTCCATCTTTTTCAAAACAAAGCTGATCTATATTTTGTGCTACGCTTGCTCCTTTACGTAGTTTTTCGAGGTAGTGTGGAACGCCGCCCATTGCCATATAAACCTGGGTGATATCATATAATGTATAATCAATACCCCGGCTTTTTAAAAATTGCTGTGTTTCTCCCAGGTTAAAAGGTAGCAGTCTTATTTGTCGTGTTATTCTGTTATGTAATCCCCCTTTGTTTTTTATAATTTTCTGTATCATATAAGATGCAGCAGAACCGCAGATCACAACTATCAGGTCTTTTCGTTTGGTGCAATAGTGATTCCAGAAGTTTTCAAATGCCATCAAAAAATTTGACCTTGCGGTTGCCATCCACGGAAATTCGTCAATAAAAATCACCTTTTTGCCTGGCTTCTTAAGTTTATTCAGGTATGTTTCCAGTAAGGAAAAAGAAGCCAGCCAGTCTGCAGGCGTTTCTGATTTAAGAGCCCGGTCTTTTTTGTGAATTTCATGAGTAAAGTTCCGGATCTGGTCGTTCATGTTGCCATTATACAAGCCGCTAATTTCGAATGCCAGGTGCTTCCTGAAAAACTCTCTAACCAGGAATGTTTTGCCTACGCGTCTTCTGCCATAAATGGCGATCAGTTCTGACCTGTTGTTGTGCAGAGACTCCTGAAGTATGTTTAGCTCATATTTTCTGCCGATGAATTTTGACATTATAAAAAAATATATTCCGCCAAAATTAGTAAAAAAACAGAGTTTTGGCGAAATATAAATTGTGAGCAAAGACCCGAATATGCCGTGTTGGCGATGGGACACATTTTTACGTACTATATAATTAGTACGTAAAAACGTGGTAAATAAATATTGTTGGGTAGGTTTAGAATTACAAGGCCGGAGGTTGGAAGTTTTCCAGCTCTTTGGCTACGGCAGTAACAAAAGTGGCTCCAAGGCTGCCATCTATAATTCTATGGTCGTAACTCATGCTGATATACATCATGTGACGAATAGCGATACTGTCTCCATGAGGCGTTTCTATTACTACAGGGCGCTTCTTAATTGCACCAACTGCCATAATTGCTACCTGTGGCTGGTTGATAATCGGAGTGCCCATCAGGCTGCCAAAGGTACCCACATTAGTTAGTGTGAAAGTAGCTCCTTGTGTATCGTCTGGCTTGAGCTTGCTATTTCGGGCGGCATCTGCCAGGTGATTGACCTGTTTGGTTAATCCTACAAGGTTTAGCTGATCGGCGTTTTTAATAACCGGCACAATTAAATTGCCATTGGGTAGGGCCGCAGCCATCCCTATATTAATATCCTTTTTAATAATGATCTTATCACCATCTACCGAGCTGTTGATCAGCGGGAATTTTTTGATGCATCTTACAATTGCTTCAATAAACAAAGGCATAAAGGTTATTTTAGTGCCCTCTCTTTGCTGAAAGCTATTTTTGACAGAGTCGCGCCATAGTACAATATTGGTTACATCTGCTTCGCTGAAACTGGTAACGTGCGGGCTGGTTTGCACACTGCGTACCATGTGGTCTGCAATCAGCTTACGCATACGATCCATTTCAATTATCTCCACATTCCCGCTTGATTGGGTGGCAGGGCTGCTGTAAGAGGAAGAAGTGCCCGCAGCTGCTTCATTGCTTACTGCTTTTACAGGAAGTGAAACATCTTTTTTACTGCGGCTGGCTATATAATTCAACAAATCATTTTTAGTAACGCGTCCATCATTACCCGTACCCTCTATTTGTTCCAGCTCATGGAGTGGTACGCCTTCCTGTGCTGCTATATTTAGTACCAGCGGGGAATAAAACTTTGCCGTATGAGTTTTTACATCTTTTTTTATTTGGGTAGCTACAACTTCAGCGGGTGTTTCTTTTATTTCTTCAGTTATTATATTTCCTTCTGACGGCTGAACTGTTTTGATGGTAACAGGTGCCGCAGCCGGTACACTGCCGGAAGTCTCAATCCTGGCGATAACAGCGTCGATAGGCACTACATCGTTTTCTTTGAATAATAATTCTGTTATCACGCCCTCGGCGGTACTAGGCACTTCGCTATCCACTTTATCCGTGGCGATCTCTAAAATGGTTTCATCCATTTTTACAGCATCACCTACGTTTTTAACCCATTTTAAAATGGTTGCTTCCATTATGCTTTCGCCTAGCTTAGGCATTACCAGATCAACTATTGCCATCGTGATATCAGTTTAAATAATTCTTGCAACCTTGCTATCTGTACCCGTACACCCACATTTCTGCTCCATGTTGCCTCACAAAAGTAGGGAAACGGCATTAAATGTCAGGTTGAGTTTCTAACCCCGATCCTGAGGGACTGTGTACCTTTGTATTTTAAGGTTAATTTTTTAATTGAGGGTCCTTCGTACTGCTGTGTATATATAACAGCCTGATTTTTAAATGTTACCTTCCATTCCTTCGTCAATAATAAATTTCCTTAACAGGTTCAATGCCTGAAGAGCTGTACTCTGTATATTACGTTGCCGGTCGTAACCCAGGTTTAGTTGTTTGGTTATTACGTTTTGCCGGTTTCCCGCTGCTATCCATACTGTTCCTACGGGCTTTTCATCGTTATCGGAGGCTGGCCCCATAATGCCGGTTGTGGCCAGGGCATAATCCGCATGAAACCGATCAAGAGCGCCTGCAACCATTTGAATAGCTGTTTCCTCGCTTACCGCTCCCACTGCCTCCAGCGTTTCATGGTTGACACCCAGTATGTTCTCTTTCGCTTCGTTATTATAGGTGACTGCCGACCCGTTAAAATGAGGTGAAGATTTAGGAAGGCTGGTAATAAGGTGGGCAATATAGCCACCTGTGCAGCTTTCTGCTGTAGCCATTTTTTTTTGTTGCTTTTGCAGTAGCTGGCCGATGATTATTTCCAGTGTGTCGTCATTTTCAGCAATGGTAATATTCTTTAAAGGATCTTTCAGTTGCTGGTAGAACTGATTCATTTCTGCTTCCAGCTTCAACCGGTCATTACCTCTTCCGGTTAATCTTAGTTTGACCATACCATAGCCTGGGAGATAAGCAAGCTTGATGTAAGGCGGGAGCTGGCTTTCAAGGGTAGTTAGTTTTTCTGCCACCATCGATTCACCCATTCCGAAAGTTGATAAAACTTTGTGAATAACGATATCGCCACCGAAGTAGGCCGTTATCCGTGGCAGCGCTTCATTGACCAGTATTTTTTTCATTTCATAAGGCACCCCCGGCATAGAAATGACAATTACTTTCTCTCCATCCTTATTTTCCGTTTCAAACCACATACCGGCGGCAGAGCCATGCTCATTATGCAGTACTGTACAATTTTCCGGGAGGTCGGCCTGCCGTATATTGGCTTCTGATAAAGCTACCTTTCTTTTATAAACATTCACAAACAAGTGGTGTATATGTGCCAGTACAGCTTCGTTACGAACCAGTCGGGTATTAAAATAATCGCAGAGTAGAGGCTTGGTAATATCATCTGCCGTTGGCCCCAGCCCCCCGGTTAAAATGATCAGCCGGGAGTATTTTTTTTCTTCATCCAACGCATTCCATATATCGTTGTATACGTCACCCACAGCTACACGTCGTTTTACCCATATACCTGCTTTGTTTAATTCCTGTCCAATAAAAGCGCTATTGGTGTCTATAGTCTGGCCTATCAGTAACTCATCCCCAATGGTGATGATAGATGCATTGATCTCGCTCATTCAACTTGTATTTAAAAACAAATATCTTTGAAATAAGCTTACAAGAAAAGTAATTTATAGCGCCTGTATGAAGAATAATTTTAAAATAGCTTTTGCGTTGTTTACCGCCTTGCTGATAACAGTTACTATCGGAGCGCAGACAGACCTGGTAGCCTGCGGCGGCGATAAAGTGGTGATGATTGATAGCCGGAAGTCAACACCGGGTAAAGCTCATATTACCTGGACCTGGAAAGTAGGAGATGCCGTAGGCCTTCCTGAGGAGTACCGGAAAATAATGGTGCCCCTGGATGAGTGCAAACCGGTCCAAGGCGGCAAACAATTTCTGGTCACTTCGTCGGGTGGAGGAGTGGCATTGATAGATGTAGCATCAAAAAAGATATTATTCTACGCCCATTCTCCGATGGCACACTCTGCTGAAATGCTGCCTGGTGGTAAAATCGCGGTGGCTTTATCAACTCATGCTATGGGTAATAGTGTAGAATTATATGATAGCAAGAAAAGCGCACAAAGGTTATTCAGAGATTCCCTTTACTCCGGCCATGGTGTAATATGGAATGAAAAGCTGCAAAGGCTTTTTGCTTTAGGGTTCGATGAGCTGAGATTATATCGGCTGGTTGACGGGAAGAGTACGAAACCAGTATTACAATTGGAGAAAAGTTGGAAATTGCCCGATGAAGGAGGACATGATCTTTCAGCTGTAGATGATAATGAAGTGATCGTAAGTACCCATCATAATGTTTTTAATTTTGATATCAAAAAAGAACAATTTAATGTCTTTGAGCCACTTGCTGGTAAGCACGATATTAAGGCTGCTAATTACGATAAGGTTACTCAACGGTTGGTATATACGCAGGCTGAACAAAGTTGGTGGACCTTTAACATTTACAGCATTAATCCCAGCCAGATTATCAATATTCCGGATATAAAACTGTATAAAGCAAGAGTGCTGAAATAGTACTGAGGCGTATTAAAAATCAATTGATGCTTAAAAGAATATCGTATTGGAGTGATGGGTGTAAACCACTCGTAACTTTTTGCCTTCAGCCTTCAGCTGCTTAGCCCGAAGCAGTTCCTGGTCAGCCAGAATATCTTTATGGAACCCTTTATAGATGAGGCTTAGATAGTAGTGTGCCTCTGCCAGGTTGTTATACTCAATTTGCTTTTGAAAGGCAGTCGCTGCCTGCGCGTAATCTTTGTTTTTATAATGAATAGCGCCTAACTGATAGTAATCGTATAAGCCAATGGGTTGTGCATCCCGAAGATAGCTGCTTAAAACGCTGATGGCTTTTGCCTGCTGGCCCAGTTCACTGTGGCAGATGGCTTTCGTTACCGTAAGATGGTAATTCCCATTTATTCCCCAGCCAATTTCCGGTGTTTTTGTTTCCAGCAGTTCAATATCCGCTATGGCCCCCTCGCAATCTCTGAAGAACTCATACCGGCACCAGGCACGATAACCTAGATTTAATAACGTATCATATTGTACAGCTTTGTCTATTAGTTTTTTCCATGTAATGAAATCGCCGCTTTTAAGGTAGGCCACGCTTTTTTCCCTGTAGCCCCATGAAAAATGAGGGCATAGAGCTAAAGCAGAATCGTAAAGTATTTGAAATTCTTTGGAGAACTGATAATGCCTTTCATCGATATTTTCTACTAGCTTACATGCCTTGTACTGTAAAGTGTCGTTCATATAAAGAAAAGCACTACAAACCGGTTGTGCTGAGAGTTTTCCTGCGAGCAATAAGAGGAATAGGATTGTCTTTTTCATGGTAGTATTTCAATTAGTTGGCCATTACTGATTTTGAAGATCAAGTACTGATAATAGTCTACTGGGCGTTCATTTATTACTTGTACCTGCCAAATCTTAATACTTTTTATTATAAATAAAAGTTGGGTGGTGATGCGCTTGTTGAAGCGGATTGGCTCATATTGCCAATTCATGGCTAATAATCGGAACCGATCGGTTTCTCCTTTGCAGTTTACGATAAATCTGATCCTGATTAATCCCGATTCTTTTAACGGGATAGAACGAAAGGAAGCAAAAAATACAGAGTCAATATATGGCTTATAGTCTGCGAAAGACTTATCAGATGTAAATACAAAATATTGTTGAATAGCATTGGGATAACATAGTTCAAAGTTCTTGTTGTCGCTTTGAGGATCGAAAGCGATATCGCCAATTCTTTTCTCATATTGGGTGGCCTGCTGAGATATTTGGCAACTTGCGATGGTCAAAAAAATAATGTAGCCTAGTATATTTCTCACGAGCGTTTTGTTATTGTAAAATAAGGTAAGTTCTGATTATGTTGGTATTTACTGCAGGCTAATCATTCGTTAATCTTTGGCGGTTGCAATCGTCAAAATATCTGTGGTTTTAAGGCTTTTTGCAGTAAAATGATTACTTTAACCCAATGAAAAAAATAGCTTTTCTGTTTATATTTTTTGTAAACGTTGTATGTGTCAATGCACAGGTAGATCAGGATTTGAAGCGAGCTCTGTTGGAGTTTAACAACGATTCCCAGCTGAAATTTGCGCTGTCAGGTATATATGTGATCGACGGGCAATCTGGGGAAACCGTTTTTGAACAAAATGCCTATACCGGCCTGGCACCGGCTTCCACGGAAAAGATCGTTACTGCGGCCACTGCTCTTGATGTTTTGGGAAAAGATTTTACTTACGAAACAAAGTTTGGGATTGTAAATACTGCTCAGGGTAAAAGTCTTTATATACAGGCGTCCGGAGATCCCACATTAGGTAGCTGGCGTTGGGATAGTACAAAAGAAGATATAGTGCTAACGGCTATAAAAAATGCGGTAAAAGCAAAAGGCATCAAGCAACTTGAATCCATTATTATTAGCAGCAAAGACTGGCTGGCCGATGATGGTTTGCCGGCGCGCTGGACCTGGGAAGATATCGGACAATACTATGGCGCGGGATCGCAGGGGCTAAACTGGCGCGAAAACCAATTTGATCTGATCGTGAAATCAGGTGCCAATGTTGGAGATCCTGTAACTGTTTTAAAAACGAAACCTTTTCTTTATAATTACAAAATTATATCTGAAGCAAGAGCCGCGGGCAAAGAAACGGGTGATGAGTCCAGTTTGTATTATCCATCCAAGGGGAATGCGTTTAGTGTGTTAAAGGGCACGATACCGGCAGGAAAAAATGATTTTGTAATATCAGGTTCTATGTATGATCCTTCCCGGCAGTTTGCCAAAACCATCATCAGTGAGTTGAAGGATGTCGCAGTCATTAAAGAAAATATACAGTTGACATCCAGGAGTTATGATAATGTAGATTGGCTTTACACCCATACTTCGCCAACGATGGCTAAAATAGTTTATTGGTTCTTACGAAAAAGCATAAATCTGTATGGTGAGGCACTGATAAGGACAATAGCACTAAAGATGAAAGGGGAGGCTACTACTGAAAAAGGAGTTGAGGCGGTACAGGAATATTGGAAAACTAAAGGCATAGACCCGGAAGAAATGCATTTATATGACGGATCAGGTTTGTCTCCTCAAAACAGGATTACACCACATGCCGAAGTAACTGTTTTAAATTATGCAAAAGCTCAGTCGTGGTATCCCGAATTTTATGATGGAATACCTCTTTACAACGACATGAAGATGAAAAGCGGAACGATTAACCGCGTAAAAGGTTTTACGGGCTATCAGAAGTCGAAAGCGGGCAAAGAGTATATATTTTCTATCATTGTTAATAATTACAATGGCAGCCAGCTTTCTTTAATCAGGAAGATGTACCAGGTATTGGATCAATTAAAATAGCAGCTGTTTCAAAAGTTTCCTTATGAGTGAAAAACTATATGATGTTATTATCGTTGGTGGTAGAATAGCCGGAGCCTCTTTAGCCGCCAGGCTGGGTGCGGCTGGATTGAAGGTTTTGATATTGGAAAAGGATACCGTGCCCGGCCGTACCGTGGTATCATGCCCTTTGTTATTAAGCAGTGGCATGCAGTTGCTGGACGAAATCGGGATTGATGAATCCTTGTATGCGCCCGATAATACGCGCTTTGCAGGTGTAGCTTTAGAGATGGGGGAATATTTCAGAACTTTTGTGGAGATACCAGATGTGTATGGCCGGCATTTTTTATATGGAATCGACCGGCAGGTTTTGGACGAAGCATTATGGAAAAACCTGGAACGTTTCCCCAATGTTACGCAGCTGGAGAATTTTTCGGTAAGAGAATTACTGGTTGATGAAGACGGAAAGGCCAATGGTGTAACGGGCATGTACAAAGGAGGTGAATCGCAGACTTTTTTGGCGGAGGCGGTAATTGGTGCAGATGGGCGGCATAGTATTGTTGCCAGAAAAGCCGGGGCTGTAGTTACGGAAGAAATAACACAGTATAATACGGCTGTATATTATGCTTACTGGGAGGGTGTTGAGGCTTATCAAGCACAGGAAAAAGAATGGATACAGATACATTCGGGCTGCAATGGTTTCAGCGCAGTGGTTATACCGGCTAGCAAAGGGCTGACTGGTGTATTAGCGCAATGTCGCCACGATTATTTCAATGCACCTGGCGGTGTGGACGCATGGTATCGTGATACAATTCATTCTTTTCCAAGAATAGCACAAAGGTTGAAAAATGCTAAACAGGTGACAGCGCTAAGTGGCATGAAAAACGTCGGTAATCTTTTCCGGCAAGCCTGGGGAAATGGTTGGGCATTGGCAGGTGATGCTTATCATCAAAAAGATTCTTATGACGCCCAGGGTATTTATGATGCTTTACTGGGTGCCAAAATATTGGCGCTGCAGCTTATTGATTGGAAAGAGGGTAAAAAAGACTGGGTTACATCCATGCAGTCTTACAATCGTGAAGTATATGATGCCCTGCATCCCATGTTCAAGTCCACGCTTGATCGTCTTAAAAGAGAAATGTTTACATCTCCTTCGCCTAAAATGGCCAATGGTTTGCTACGTTGGGTGCTCACCAATAAAAAGTACCGGGAGCGGTTTGGCTTGCTGGCAACCAGGCGTATTTCACCTAAAAACTGGGCATCACCTGGTGTAATGCTTTCAGCAATATTAAGCGGGGCTGCTGCAGATTTCCGGAAAAAGCCAGACCAGGAAAAATGGTGGACATTGCCGGCACTTCAAGCTTAATCTTATATTTACAGTTCAAGCAATCTAATAAAACAAACAGAACATACAATGAAATTTTCGTCTGACCGGTATACCCAAATGCAATATCGCCGCTGTGGCGAGTCGGGTATTTTATTGCCTGCAATATCGTTGGGCCTATGGCACAACTTTGGAGATGTTGATGATCCAAAAGTATATCGCAAAACATTACACACTGCTTTTGATAATGGTATTACGCATTTCGATCTGGCTAATAATTACGGACCTCCTCCGGGAAGTGCTGAAACTAATTTCGGCAAGATATTACATACCGATTTTAAAGATCACCGGGATGAGTTGATCATTTCATCCAAAGCCGGCTACACTATGTGGGATGGACCTTATGGAGATTGGGGTAGCAAAAAATACCTGGTAAGCAGCCTGGACCAAAGCCTGAAGCGAATGAAGCTGGATTATGTGGATATCTTCTACCATCATCGTCCTGATCCCAATACGCCACTGGAAGAAACGATGTCGGCGCTGGACCTGATTGTAAGGCAGGGTAAGGCGCTATATGTAGGGATCTCTAATTATAAAGCACCTGAAGCAAAGAAAGCCATTCATATGCTGAAAAAAATGGGTACCCCCTGCCTCATACATCAGCCCAAGTATTCGATGTATGAGCGTTGGGTGGAAGACGGCTTGCTGGATCTTTTGGGAAAAGAAGGAGTAGGTTGTATTCCTTTTTCCCCATTGGCGCAGGGTTTGCTTACTAATAAGTATCTGAAAGGAATTCCCAGAAATTCGAGAGCCGCTAAATCTCATGGTTTCTTACAAAAAGATGCCATTACCGAAGAGCGTGTTAATCAATTAAAAAAATTAAATGAAATTGCAAGCGACAGAGGCCAGACTCTTGCCCAGATGGCCCTGGCATGGTTGCTGAAAGATAAAAGAGTTACCTCAGTTTTGGTAGGCGCCAGTAGCCCGGAGCAGTTGCTGGATTCTTTGAAGTGCTTAAACAATACCAATTTTGATAAAATTGAGTTGAACGGAATAGAAGGAATTCTTAAGTCGTAAATTTTTAACCTCTAAATTTTATGATATGGTTATCAGGAAATGGTTGCCGGCAATTCTGTTACTATGCTCTATCGGTTTTTTGGCTATGAATCAAAAGCAGCGGCCTTCTGCAACTGATTCGCTGGAAGGTGCGTGGCGTCTTAATTATGGCGGTCAGGATTTTGCCATACTCCTTGAAGATGGATATTGCATGTTCACTCAATACAATCTGAAGGAGAAAAAATTCGGGCTAACGGCCGGCGGGCCTTTTACTTTGGAGAATGGTAAGATCAGGATTAAAACTGAATTTAACAGCGCTAATAAATCAGAAGTTGGGAAAATGCAGGAGTACGGATATAAGCTGTCTGGTGACGAGCTGACAACTACGCTGGAGGGTTTCGAACTGAAATGGAAACGCGTAGATGCAGGCGAAAAGAACCTGGCTGGTAACTGGCGTATTATTAAAAGGAAGCAGGGTGAGGAAATGTCGGATATTCCATTACGGCCGAGGAGAACGTTGAAACTATTAACGGCAACCCGATTTCAATGGGCGGCTATTAATGTAGAAACCGGGGAGTTTTCGGGAACCGGCGGCGGAACTTACACCTTTAAAGATGGAAAGTATACCGAGTATATCGAGTTCTTTTCAAGGGACAGCTCACGTGTAGGTATGTCTTTGAGTTTTGATGGTAAACTTCAGGATGGTAATTGGATCCATTCAGGGAAGAGTTCTAAAGGAGACCCTATATACGAAGTATGGGGTAGGTTTAAAGACAATTGATTTTTCTGTGTTTTTCTAAAAGCGATATTCAAAAGGCCTGGCATTTAGCCGGGCTTTTGTTTGTCAGGCGTTGAACTTATTCGCTATAGCGATCAGCTCTGCGGCGCTTCGGATATCTAATTGGATTGCCTAATATAGGCAGGCTGCAAGCGTATAGCCGATCTATTCAATCGTTGTACTATTTTTTATGTAAGGCCTTTGCCCGATTTTAAATATTTTTAGAGGATTATACTTTAGTAACCGACCATTTTAAATATCGCCACATGAATAATCGACGTCATTTTATAAAAAATACAGCTATGCTAAGTGCCGGTACCTTGCTTTCAGCAGATCTTCTGGCAGCTATTCGTTCAGGTATTTCCGCTAACGATAAAATTGGCCTGGGGGTAATTGGTTGCAAAGGCCAGGGATGGCAAAACCTTACTGCTTTACTAAAAGTACCTGAAATTGAATGCGTAGCACTATGTGACATTGATGAGAATATACTCAACCAACGCAAGACTGATCTGGATAAACTCAATATTAAACCCAAACTGTATGGTGATTATCGCAAGCTTATTGCAGATAAGCATGTAGATGTTGTGGTAGTGGCTACTCCTGATCACTGGCATTGTTTGCAATTAATTGATGCCTGTGCCGCCGGTAAAGATGTGTTTTGTGAAAAACCGGTAGCCAACTCAATATATGAAGCGCAACTCATGAATAAAGCCGTACAGCGTTATGGCAGGGTTGTACAGGTAGCACAGTGGCAGCGTAGTCAGCAACATTTCCGGGATGCCATTGCTTTTGTGCATTCGGGTAAATTGGGGCGGGTGTCTTCTACCAAAGCCTGGATGTATCGTGGTGGTTCAAAGCCACTGCCCGTTGTGGCCAATTCACCGGTTCCTGCGGGTGTTAATTATGATATGTGGTTGGGACCTGCTAAAAAACATCCCTTCAATAAAAATCGCTTTCATTACGAGTTTCGTTGGTTTTGGGATTATGCAGGTGGATTAATGACCGACTGGGGTGTGCACCTGATTGATATGGTATTGATGGGTATGAAGGCGGGTACACCTAAATCAGTAATGGCCACAGGCGGCAAATATGTGTTCCCTTCTGATGCCAGGGAAACGCCGGATATTCAAACGGCCTTGTATGATTTTGGCAATTTTCAAATGACCTGGGAGCATAATATGGCTACGGGTGTGGGATTGTATGGCATGCAACACGGAATTGCTTTTATAGGTGAAAACGGTACTTTACTATTAAACCGGCAGGGATGGGAAGTGAAACCGGAAAAAGATAAGCTGGAGGCCCTGCCCTGGTCTAAATCTGTTGACAGCGGCCTTGATAAACATGCTGCTAATTTTATAAGCGTAGTGAAATCCCGTAAGATGCAGGATTTAAATTGTCCTTTCGAAGCTGGTGCAAAAGTGGCCATAGCCAGTCATTTTGGTAATGTGGCCTTGCGGGCAGGAGAGAAGATCTACTGGGATGAGGCTAAAAATAAATTTAATGTGGAGAAAGCGAATCAATTGGTAAAGCCTTTGTATCATAATGGGTGGAAATTGCCAATTGTGTAACTTTGTAACTATGAAACTATATCTTGTATTCTTCGTCGTAACATTGTTTTTAATTGCCTGTACGGGATCTAAATCTGTAATAACACCGCCGCACGCGATATCGCTGCAGGTAAATGAAAAAACTACCTACCAGAATGTGGTAATTACCCTGAAGGAGATTAACGAGAGCCGGTGCCCGATGAACGCCCGATGCATAAGAGCGGGTGAAGCCGTGGCAGTTTTAAATGTAGTGATTGATGGCAAAACAGAAAGGAATGTACAGCTTTGTACAGGTCCTGATTGTGAAAGAAGATCGCTTAATGCTGCTTATACACTTTCATTGGAAGACCAGAAATATTTATTCAGGTTGGATAGCATTACGCCTGATCCTACAAAAACCCTGGAGAAACCGATACAACGAGCTTATATCAGTTTAGAGCAATCTAAATAGAATGGAAGCTAATGATGACCATATTATTTTGTTTGACGGCGTCTGTAATTTATGTAACGGCGCAGTACAGTATATTATTAAGCGGGATAAGAAAGGTATATTTAAATTTGCATCCCTGCAGTCGGAAGCAGGTCAGGCATTACTTGTAAAAAGTGGGTTGCCCCGGGATCACCTGAAGTCTTTTGTTTATATACACGGGAGCCGGTTTTATACCAGGTCTACAGCCGCATTAAAAGTAGCAAAGCAATTGAATGGACCGGTGCAATTACTATATGGATCTATAATTATTCCAAAATGGATAAGAGATCTTGTGTACGACCTTATTGCCAAAAACAGATACAGGCTGTTTGGACGGCAGGATGCCTGTATGATACCAACACCCCAATTGAAAGAACGGTTTTATAGTTAACCCCGAATTTCAGCGTTCTGTGTACGATTGATTTGCCGGTGCCACTAAAACCCAGCCTGCTATAGCTGGCTGGAGCAAAGACGTGGCGACGCCGGGAGTTTAAAAGAATAATGAATGTTGTAAAGAATACATGGATAATATCGTAAATCTATTCTTACATCTATCTTATTCACTATTCCCCTTCACTACTTCATACTTGTAACCCACCAAACGTTTCCAAAGGGATCTTCAATGCCGCCACTGCGGCCATAATCCTGGTCGGCAAGTTCATTAATAATGGTTGCACCATTGGCAAGCGCTATATCCACCGTCGCATCGGCATCTTCCACATAAATGAATAAATTAGCGTTGGCCACACCATAAAATTCATTCATGTCGGCAAACATAATATTGCAGCCATTTATTTGTACCTCGGCATGCATAATGATCTTATTATCATTATCGCGATAGCTTTTAAAGATCTCTTTAGCGCCAAAAACAGTTTTTGTGAATTCGATAAAGGTGTCCGCATTTTTAAGGATCAGGTAAGGCATCAGTGGTTGATGTCCATTGGGTATTTTCATTGCAATATTTTGTTGTTATCAGTTACAGAATTAAAGAGTGTAAGATAATATTATCGGGCCAGATATTGAAATAGTGTGAAATCAATATTCAGGATCCAGGGAAGTGCTATTGCCAGGCCCCAGAGTAATGCCAGCATCATTTTAGTTGGGATGGAAGCGTCAAGCAGCAACAATCTCGGCGATAAGGCCGCTTCTACTTCACTGGCAATTTTATTTTCATTACTATGATACTGATAGGGCGGACCCGGATGAATGGTTTGGAAAGCTGGCGTTTGTTGAATTATAATGGCTCTTATTCTCCAATAATCTTCATCGGAAAGTTCGTCATAACTGGTATAAACATCAATACCGGCATGTTCTAACTCCCTATCTAATTTGGTCAGGCTGCGGTTTTTAATGTACCGGTAAATAAGGAGTACCGGCACAATCAGCAGGATGTAGAATTTTAAGAGAACGAGGGTGACTGTTATAACAATCATTGATAAATAGAAATAGATATCGCTGAGCAGTCCTTCCTCTTCCAGGTAAACCCTGTTAAACAACTGACCTCCGTCTAAAGGGTAAACAGGAAGCAGGTTTAAGAGGTTGGCCCAAATGAGGAGCTGGGCAATTAATTGCAGCGGTATGTCTCCAATTTTTAAACCGTTATTACCTATATCAAAAAAGTATACGGCTATTCCCAGTAGCAAACCCGGTATTGGTCCGGCCAGCAAAATAAAAATGCTTTGGCGTTGGCTAATCTCATTCTTAGAGCCTTTAACCAATGCACCGATAAAGGGAAGAAAAAGTACCTGTACATCAGCATAACGGTAATACTTCATAGCAATAAAATGACCGGCTTCATGTAGTAGTAATATACCAAATATCACCAACAAAAGATCCCATCTTCGAAGTAACAGGTAGCCAAATCCTACATATAGGACCAGGCTTTTTAAAGCATTAGCCAAAGAATTGGATACCACCGGTTCGGATAAAGGAAACCGGGGTGGCATTGGGTTAGCGGTATTACCAGGGCCGGCAATATTATTGGTTTCCGGCTGCATCAAAAGACGGTTTAATTTTCTGGTAGAGAACATCCGGCAATTTGGCTCTTTGCCGGGTAGCTGCATTCATAAAAAAAAGCAGCACATTCCCGGTAGCCAGCAACTCGTTTTTTTCATTGTATACCTCCTGGTGAAACAAGATTTTATGATCTTCAGGTAATTGCTTTAATATAGTTTTGATGGTGAGCAAATCATCATATAAGGCCGGCCGCAGGTATTTACAATTGACTTCTACTACCGGCATGATAATGCCGGTCTTTTCCATGTCTGCATAAGTAAAACCCAGGTGCCTTATGCATTCCGCTCTTGCAACTTCAAAATATTGAAAATAATGGCTATGGTACACTACACCCATCTGGTCGGTCTCGGCATAGCGAACCCTTATAGTAGTTTCTGCAACGTACATGTTTATTTACCTATTTTTTTATCCAGGCTGAATTTGCCAGGTCCCATTAAAAAAATTACAACGAACAAAGTGAGGAACAGGCCTGCGCTTTCACCTTCTCCGAAGAGTTCACCACCATGTGCGAAAAATAAAGCAACTACCATTGCAATAATAAGTGGTAAAGACGCCAGCCTGGTTAATAAACCAATGACCAACAGGCCTGCACAAAAAACCTCTGCAAAAATGGTCAATGAAAGGGAGGCTTTTGTACCTATGTGAAATGGATCGGCAAAGCCTTTGGATAATATAGCATTGAAGTTGCTGATTTTTTTAAGTCCATGATTCATCAACATAGAGGAACCGGTAACTACGCGCAATAATAACAAGGCAATACTAACGGATGGTTCAGCATATTTTGAGGTCATCAATTTCATGTAGGAATATTTAGTTTTTATATGTAACAAACATAATGAAATAATTAATAGTGAAAAGGTGAAGTGTAGCCAAAGCCGGGACGGGGATTAAAATCCGGTATAGTTGCTTTGGTGCTATGGTGGCAAACAGCCATATTTGTTATATTCGTTTAAAATTAGCGTATACCATGTTTGATGTTCTTGTGCAATACCTGTTTGAGTTTGGAAGACTGGAACTACCTCCGGTAGGGAAATTTGAATTGGAAAGTAAAGCCGCCAATGCTAATCTTGCTGAATCTACCATAGCAGCACCAACCTGGATAATTGGTTTTAAGCCTTATAGCGGAGATGTGAAAACAGGTGAAAATAGCCGGTTGCTAAGCTGGCTGGCTGCTAACGGGAACATTTCTACAGATGAGGCTGGAAGGCAGTTAGAGCATTTTGTTACTGATCTGCAATCCAGGCTGAATAACGGGGAGTTGGTAAGTTGGCCTCAACTGGGCCTATTGCAACAAAATAATGGTGAGATACAATTTCAGCAAAGCGCAGCTCAAATGTCCCCGTTTACCGATGTAGCGGCAAAAAAAATAAAAAGAGAAAATACCAATCATCAGACTTTGGTGGGGGACAGGGAGACGACTACCGCTCAAATGCGTGAGCAGTTACAGCTTCCGGATGAAAAGAGAAGAAGCGGTGCTACCATGATGTGGGTGATATTGGGCGTAGCCCTGATAGCGGCCGCCTGGTTTTTTAGTCAGAAAGGATGTAGTGCCTCAGCCAGCGGTAACCAGCAAAAAGTTGAAAGCCCGAAACCCGGAGATACTTATAAGATTCGTTAATGAACTAAAAGCTTGTTATCAGTTAGTCTGCAATTGTACTGATCAGTTTTTTCTCGCCCACAATCCACAAAAGATCCCCTTCCTCAAAAACCCAGGTAGATTCAGGGTTGAGATGACGTTCTCCATTCCGTTCAATACCTACTACCAGTCCGTGAGCTAGGTTTTTAATGTCGCTCTCGCGGATTGATTTGTGGATCAGTGGTGAGTCTGCATCGATAGTTAGCTGATCCAGTTTCATTTCTACTTCACGTGCACTTTCTATGATTTTTTTATCAGGTCTTAAAATGGCATTCATCCTTCTTTCCTGGCTATCGGTACAAATAATAAAGAGCTTATCGCAGGGATAAATTTTTTCATCGCGGTCGGGTGGAATAATAGAGGTAGCTCCCCGCTTGATCATGGCCACATTTACACCTACCCGTTCCCGCCATTGTAGTTCCATCAGTGTTTTGCCAATGATATTTACGGCTTCCGGCGCTACTTCAAAAGTAGTAAGGTGTGCATCCCAAGGCGCCAGGTTCTGATTCTTTTTCTCCGCTGCCTGTTCGGCCAAAAGGCGCTGTTCTTCAATCTCGCGGTTATTGAGATTTTTTACAAAGCGGTCTTCAATGTTATCGTAAGTGCGTTGCAGTCTTTTTCTGAATATTAATAATAGTATCAATAACGCAATACCTACCATAAGCGCAAAATCGAGCGAATAGATACTTCTTAAAAGCCCGATAATAAACAGCAGGGCCAGTGAAACTTTGATGATGCGCATGATCCAGATAGGACCATGATATTTCTGTTGGGTATAGATCCTTGCGAAAGGCTCTGTTTTCTCATTTCTTACAATCAATGCCCATAGGAAAGGGGCCATGGCCAATAAAGCCAGCACTGCAGATGTGGCGCGTCCAAATCCCCGTGCCACTTCCCGTAACCAGGGTAAAACAAAGCTATCGTTCAAAATGATCAATGCAATTTCTATTGCTGAAAAAACAACGGTATTGATCAGGAAAAATTTCAGTACATGATTCCAGTCGCTTACGGCTCTTAAGGCGGTAGCTTCCAGGCTATAACGGTTTAACCGGGATTCCCACTTAGGTGAAAGGCGCCCAGCGATCCAATTGTAGATGCGGGTGCTGGAAAGCGTTAACGACGGAGCTATAAAAATGGTTAAAGCTGAAACGGTGATAATAATAGGGTAGAGTTCTTCACTCACAACTTTTTGCTTTACACCCATTGATGCGATGATAAATGAGAACTCACCGATCAAGGCCAGGCTCATGCCCGTTTGGATGGATGTGCGAAGGCTGTTTCCCGAAATAAAAGCCCCCAGTGTAATAACAATGCTTTTGCCAATAATTACGGCCGCAGTAATGAGCAAAATAGGTAGCCAGTGATCTTTGATTACGTTCAGATCGATCAACATACCTACAGATACAAAAAATATTGCGCCAAAGAGATCTCTTACCGGGATGACCAGGTGCTCTATTCTTTCGGCTTTGGTGGTTTCCGCTAAAAGCGATCCCATAATAAAGGCTCCTAAAGCTGCAGAAAAGCCGGCTTGTGAAGAAAGATATACCATCAGGAAACACATGGCAATAGCAACGATCAGCAAGATCTCATCTGATAAGAAGTTTTTAGCTCTTTTTAAAAGGGATGGAATAAACAGGATACCGCCTACGAACCATACGATAAGAAAGAAGCCTAGTTTTAAGATGGACATACCAATTTGCCCTGCATCAAAAGTATGGCTGGCAACAAAAGTACCTAACAGCACGAGCAGTACTACAGCAATCAGGTCCTCAACCACCAGGATGCCATATACCAGTTGGGCGAAATTTCTTTGTTTCAGGCCAAGGTCTGCAAAGCTTTTTACAATGACAGACGAAGAAGATATGGTCAGGCAGGCTCCGAGAAAGATGCAATCCATAAAGGGCCAGTTCAATAATTTGCCGAGGCCAAATCCTATAGCCGCCATACCTACGGCTTCAAAACCGGCTGCTGTAGTGGCCGATCCGCCCATTTTGGCCAGTTTCTTAAAGCTAAATTCCAGTCCCAGGCTAAATAAAAGAAAGATAACGCCAATCTCGCCCCAGGTTTGTACATCGGTTATTTCGTAAACTTTCGGGGGGAATATTTTAAAATTGGGGCTGATTAAAATGCCTGATACCAGGTAACCTAATATTAACGGGAGTTGCAGTCTTTTAAAAATAAGGGTAATAACAGCTGCCACGCCCAGTATCAGCGCCAGATCCGTTATCAGATGTGGTAAATGATTCATAAATATATAATTGTGTCCCTACCGGCTGTTTCCGGCATACTCCTATCTTCATTATGCTTTGGGGTCATTACCCAATGCACACAGCTCCGCTTCACAATATGTATCTTCAGCAAAGTAAATAGTCAATAGAAAAATTGTTTGGCTTTGGGCGAAATGTAATATTTTTTTTCGAAATTATCGCTTCCTTATAAGAAAAAAGAGGGAATGAAGTGGTGTAAGTGTTTGATAATGAGTATTGAAATAATAAATGGCGAATAAGAAATGTCTAATTGCAATTTTGTTGTACCTTTGCACTCCATTTTGAGAAAAGTGGATATTTCCTGAAGAGGCCCGTAAAGGGCTCCACCGGTGTGGAGACGCCTCAAAGGTTAACAATTAAATTAAAATTTACCATGCCTAAGGTAAAAACAAATTCAAGCGCGAAAAAGCGTTTTAAAGTAACAGCTACTGGCAAGATCACTCACCAAAAGAGTTTCAAACGTCACATCTTAACTAAAAAATCTACTAAGCGTAAGCGCGGTATGCGCATCGATGGTACAGTAGCACCGTCTCATGTACATTTCGTAAAACGTTTGTTGAGATTAAAGTAATTAGTAACCATTTTAAAAATATTTCAGAAAAAGGTTTTTAAAATTTTATATCTGAAATCTAAAATATAAGATATGCCACGTTCAGTAAATGCAGTTGCTTCTAAAGCCCGCAGGAAAAAAATATTAAAACAAGCCAAAGGTTTTTACGGCAAACGTAAAAACGTATACACCGTTGCTAAAAACGTTGTAGAAAAAGGTATGACTTACATGTATGTAGGTCGTAAATTAAAGAAAAGAGAATACCGTACTTTATGGATCGCGCGTATTAACGCTGCAGTTCGTGAAGAAGGGTTAACTTACTCTCAATTCATCAATAAATTACAAACTAAAGGTATCGAGCTTGACAGGAAAGTATTAGCTGATTTAGCTATGAACAATCCTGAGTCTTTCAAAGCTTTGGTAGCTTCTGTTAAGTAATTACTTATAGCAAAAAGTTTAAAAGGTGATGCATAATGCATCGCCTTTTTTATTAGGAGAATTTCAGTTAGACAATTTAATGTCTGCACATTTGTATTTTTCCTAATTTAGCGCTCAATTTTTAAACCAATAAGTGCCGGTGCAGCCGGCGTTATGGCAAATGAATAACTCATACTTAGGCCTGGTTGAACAGACCTTTAATTTTCCGCAGGAAAATATTGAAGTTAAAAAGGGCGACCTTATTTTTAACGGCATTGATTATAAGAGGTTAGTAGAAAAGTATGGTACGCCATTAAAGGTGAGTTACCTGCCCAAAATTGGTATTAATATCAACAAGGCCAAGCAGTATTTTGCTAATGCTATGAAGAAGTATAAGTATGAAGGAAAATACTTTTATACTTATTGCACCAAAAGCTCTCACTTCTCATTCGTGGTAGGGGAAGCTCTTAAGCATAATATACACCTGGAGACCTCTTTTGCTTACGATATAGATATCATCAACCAGCTATATAAGCGTCGCAAGATTAATAAGGACATCAATATTGTTTGCAACGGTTTTAAGCAAAGGAATTATACCTCCCGTATTGCTAAATTAATCAACAGCGGCTTTAGAAATGTGATTCCTGTTTTGGATAACAAAGAGGAATTAAATATGTATAAACGCAGCGTAAAAAGCAAAGAGCCTTTTAAAATAGGTATCCGTGTGGCTGCTGAGGAAGAACCTTCTTTTCCTTTTTATACATCCAGGTTAGGAATCCGCTCAAAGGATGTACTGGAGTTTTATGTAGATGAAATAGAAGGCAATGAAGATAAGTTCCAGTTAAAAATGCTGCATATCTTCCTGAATAAAGGTATTAAAGATGACATCTACTATTGGAGCGAATTGCGTAAAAGCATTAACCTTTATTGCCAGTTAAAAAAGATCTGCCCGGAGCTGGATTCATTGAATATTGGCGGCGGTTTTCCTATTAAGCACAGCCTGGCTTTTGAGTACGACTACCAGTTTATGATCAACGAGATCATCAGTAATATTAAATCGGCCTGTAAGAAAGCCAAGGTACCCGTACCGAATATTTACACCGAATTTGGCAGCTATACAGTTGGTGAAAGCATGGCGCATATTTACAGTGTAATAGGAGAGAAGCGTCAGAACGACCGGGAAACCTGGTATATGATCGACTCGTCTTTTATTACCACCTTACCTGATACCTGGGGCATTGGTGAGAAATTTTTGATGCTGCCTATTAATAAATGGGATAACGAATACCAGCGTGTGGTGTTAGGAGGTATTACCTGCGACGGCCATGACTATTACGATAGTGAGGAGCATATCAACGAGGTGTTTTTACCTAAGATAAAAAATGATAATGGCGTAGGCAACTCACGCGTACGCCCGGTAGATGCGGTAGACCTGGAAAAGAAGCAAAGCCAGGAAAGTGATGATGAACCTTTGTATGTAGGATTTTTCCACACAGGCGCTTACCAGGACCAGATCAGCGGTTATGGGGGTATCAAGCATTGCCTGATCCCTTCGCCCAAGCATGTGATTATCGAGTATGATAAAAACGGGGAGCTGGAAGAGTGGGTATACGCTAAAGAGCAGTCTGCTCAGAGCATGCTGAAAATATTGGGGTATTTGAGGTAGTATTTACGAAAATATTTATACAAAACTGCGGTCTACATCAGGCCGCAGTTTTTTTATTCCTTCCAAATTGTATGCTTTGATAAATCAATAAGACATAAAAAAAGCAGGAAGAAATGATGCTTCCTGCTTTTGGTTTCAAACTTATTTCTAACCCTTATTTCATAAACATACCTCTCGGGTTATTAACGCCCGATATAAAGGTTTCGGCTTCTGTTCCGTCAAGGTTGGCACGTTTGATCAGGTTATTATTGGTTTCGGCCCAATAAAGTTTATTAGCACTATAATCGATGGTCATACCCGAACTACCCCTGCTACCAGTTAAGTTGGCAAGTTTTACTATACCTGTACCATCAAGGTTAGCCTGCATAAGGCCTGTTTTGTTTCGGTCGTCGTAATAAATTTTATTGTTTACTTCGTCTACAAACATACCATAGCCGTAAGCGCCCTCAATCACTATTCCCGCACCGGTTCCGTCTGATTTGGAGGCGTGCATATTCTCGTCGTTTACTTCGTAATAATAAATCATGTTGGTTTTGCGGTTAAACCCAATGGCTCTCATAGCACCACCAGTTACCGAAATAAAGGTTTTCTGGTAATTGCTTCCATCCAGATTTGCTCTTGATACGTTAGGCCCATCCGCTATGTACATTTTTCCCTCGGCCAGGTTTATGGCTATGCCATAAGGAGATGCCAGTCCCGAAAGTAATTCTACCTGGTTGGTGCCATCAGCATCCATACGCCACACTTTACCTGAATTGGCAGTTAGGAAATCGCAGTAGTATATTTTTTTGTTGATGGAATCGTAAGCCATTCCATGGCCATCTTTACCTGTCATGTTAACAACAGTTTCAGCAGGAGAGCCTGGCTTAAGAGATATTTTACGAATGAGTTTTGTACCATACTCGATAAAATAAAGCTCTTTGTCGCTATCTGTACTGGCATTAGGATCGATGATGGCCAGATCCCTGGAATAATTGCCCGTACCACCGGCTCCCACAACTTTAAGCTTAACGGTGTAAGTACCTGCTTTGCTATAGGTTTTAGTAGGGTTGCTTTCTGTAGACTTTGTCTCATCACCAAAGTCCCAGCTATAAGACTCCCCATTTTCAGATTCATTTTTGAATTGAATAGGTTCATTCATTTTCAATTCGGTATTGCCGATGGAAAAGAAGCTTTTTACTGTTGGAGGTAAGTCATCGAAGTTGTAATTGTTTTTCTTACAGCCCGCCGTAGCTATTAATGCTAGGAGTAAAAAGGCGGGAAACAGTTTTTTAAATAGAATCGTCATATTAACGTATTTAAGTTTGTCAGCCCTGGTTAAATACAGGGCAGGCTTTGGTTTACTATTTTAGTTCAAAGCTTTCGCCAGCCGAATACAATGAGAGGGCGGCATTTTTAAAAGTAACTTTATTACCTTTTTTCAGCTGTTTAGGTTGGGACACCACCACTACCTGGCTTTCGCCGGCTACGGTTACTTTTTTTCCTGTTACAATAATGGCGGTAGCTTCATCAATACCAATTAATGTTTTATCAGGATGATCAGCCAAAGCGCTTAAAAGCCTGTTATACCTGCTGCGAATGATGAAGTGCTGATCAATGATCGCGCTGGTTAAAAAACCCATCCCGGATGAGGTGACTACACTATTACTTTTTATTTCTCTAAAGCTGTCTTTATCACTCTTTCCTTTTTCTTCTCCGGTGATCATGATCTGAGACATTACTGCGGCGCCTGCGCTGGTGCCTGAAATAGTGGAACCATTGCGAAATGCCTGGTGCAATGCTTCGTATAATTTAGTACCTCGAACCACATCCATAAATTTATTCTGATCACCACCGGTGATGAAAATAAATCGTGCATTCTTAACCGAATCGATCCAGGTTTGCTGGTTATCGGCCTGTGCCCTGGTGAAATTAAAGCTGGTAATTTTATTGTTGCATGCTGCTGATAGCTGGCTGCTGATATAAGCCACCGATTCTTCGGGAATACTGGTAGCCATTGGCAGTACAACAATGTAGTCGTTGGGTTTTAATTTTGCTGTTTCTACCATTTGCTTAACCAATGCGGGAGACCGGTCTCCGCCACCAATAATAAACAAGCTCCCTTTATTTTGGCCAAAGGTTAATAATGTAGTAGCCAAAAAGGCAGTGAGTAAAGCGCTCTTTTTATTAAAGTATGTTTTCATTATTTGTAGATGTATACTGATATTTTACCATTTTCATCAACTGTACCGCGGTACATGCCTGATGTGTTAAACTCCATAGCTATTTTGCCCGATTTGTCCAGGCCAATGATACCGCCGTCTCCGCCCATTTTGCCGATCTCATCAATTACCTGCTTGGCAGCCTCGTTTACAGGAAGCTTTTTTAGTTCGATGAGCGCTGACATACGGTTGGCTGCGACCTCCCTGATATAGTATTCTCCCCAGCCTGTGCAGGAAATACCGGCGGTAGCGTTGTTACAATAAGTGCCTGCGCCGATGATAGGGGAGTCGCCTACTCTGCCATATTTTTTATTGGTCATACCACCCGTAGATGTGCCTGCAGCCAGGTTGCCTTTGTTATCCAAAGCAACGGCACCTACGGTTCCAAATTTTTTATCTTTATCAGAGATGCCGTAGATCTCGCTTTTTCGCGGATCAATGTCATTGTACGCGGCCCTGCCTTGTTCTTCTTCCTTTATGGTTCTTTGCAGCTGATCCCAACGCTCCTGTGTAAAGAAATAAGATTGCGGAACTGTATCGCATCCATTAGCAGCTGCAAACTGTTCAGCACCTTTGCCCACCATCATTACGTGCTCTGATCTGTTCATTACGGCTATAGCCGCATTAATAGGATTTTTGATATTGGTTACACCGGCTACTGCGCCTGCTTTCAGCATTTGACCATCCATGATGGAAGCATCCAGTTCGTTTTTGCCGTCATGTGTAAATACGGCGCCTTTCCCTGCATTAAACAAAGGGGAGTTTTCCATTGCATTAATAGCTGCCTGTACTGCTTCTATTGAGGTTTTTCCTTCTTTCAGTAAATGATAACCATTTTGAAGCGCTTCTGTAAGTGCCGCTGTATAGGCCTTTTCCTTTTCAGGGGTCATGAACTTTTTTTCAATAGTGCCCGCTCCGCCATGAATAACCATGACATATTTAGCGTTGTCGGTTGTTGCAGATTGATCACTACATGAAAACACAATGATGCTGCAAGCCAGGGCCGAAAAAAAAGTTTTTAAAGTATTATTCATATTCAGGTATGTTTTCTGTTTCTTGTAAACGTTACTAAGGGCGGGCTGTCTGAACCCAATTGCCACCTACAACAGACCACCATAATTTTTCGAGCCCTGCTGTAGTTTCCGGCTCAAAGCGGCTTATATTAAATTTGTTGGCGGTAGCTGCAGCTGAAATGGCGGATACCATTATGGCCTGTCCGCCGCTGTTCCAGGTTACCGGGCTCCCGCTGGTAAATGTTTCGGGAGTTTTTGCCGCATCTGTTTTTAGGAAGAAAGCTTTATTGGTGCCTAATACCTGGGCCATGCCTGTTTCATCGATACAAACTGCGGTGGCTTCATCAACAGCAATGCCATAAGGTGTTTTACTCCAGTCTTTCATAATTCTGCCCAGGAAGGCTACAGAGCGCCCCTGGCGGTTACGCTGGGTAAAATGCTGATCGGTTATTACATTTTGCAGGAAAGGCGCTTTGATAAAATCATCGCTGCCCAGTGTTACCTTTTGGGCGTATGGGTTGGCCAGTGCTTCAGCAGATTCTAAAGTGCCCCTTTCTCCACTGAAATAATAGTTGCTAAGAATAGCTGCACCTGCGCTGGTTCCGCCAACAGGTACTTTTTTCTCTGTAAGCAGATAATTAATTGCTGCCATCAACTTGGTGCCTTTCCAGTACCCGGTATAATCCGACTGATCGCCACCCGCAATAAAGAGCATCTCCGCATTGCGGATAATCTTAGCTACGCCGTCATCATCTGCCAGCTTACGGGAGTCTATCTTTAATGTTTCAACGGAGTTTACGGTGCCTAATCCTTTTACATAAGCATTGTAGGCATCAGTTCCGGTAGCTCTTATGATTACTACGTCGCCGCCGCCGCTGCGAGCTATCATCCATTGAAAGGCAGCAGATACATCCGCTCCTCCGCCCATTATAACGATCCCGCTTTTGGTGGTGGTTTGTACATCGGCTATGTCTCCTACAATTCCTATAGATGCCAAACGTGTTTCCGGGGGTGCCGGTTTAGGTGCGTCGGGCCGGAACGGGTCATTGGGGTCCCATTTTTTTTCGCAGCTCGTGAGCAAAACCGCAGCAACCAGTATCGTATAAAATTTCTTCATCTTTAATAATATAAGCGTTTAATAGTTCGGGTTTTGGATCATGTTTTTATTAACGGACATTTCCCTGTCTGAAATCGGGAAGCAGTACTGGGCTGCAGTAGGCTCAAGCTTTAGAGCTCCCGATGTATTGATAGCATCCTGCGTGGTACGTTCTACAGGTAAATTTCTCCGTTTCAGGTCGAAGAAGCGATGCCCTTCAAAAGCCAGCTCTTTAAAACGTTCGTTATAGATAGCATTTAAGAGGCTTTGCTTATCAGTAAAATTCTGATCAATATAATTATAAACCCTGGCTCTTCTTAAATCGTTCAGATCTTTCGCGGCCGCAGTAATACCAGCGGCACCGGTATTGTTCTCGAGCTCAGCTTCTGCCTTAATTAAATACATCTCACCTGCACGAAACAATTTAACATCTGTAAGGCCGCGATAAGCAGTATTACCACCAACATATTTGTTTATTAAATACTGTGATTTACCTGCCGGTCTTGTAGGCGCATATTGGATATAGCTGCTGAAACGTACATCATCTGCGCGTTGCGTATTAGAGCCAAATAAATCAATCAGTTTAAATGAAGGGGCATATAATACAATTTCCCCCGTTTCGCGAAAGAATGCCGCTCCCAGCCGGGAATCCCCGATTGCTCTTGCCAGCTTCCAAATAACTTCAGACTGACTGCTATCTTTCCATATTTTGCCGAAATCACTTTTAGGAGCTAATGGTTCTGCTGCTATTACTTCTGATGCGTAGGTGATAGCATCGCCCCATTTCTTTTCATACAATGCTGCTCTTGCCTGTATCGCCGCTATAGCCGTTTTAGTAATGCGGGTATTGTCATTGAGGCCCGAAGGTATCATTTCTTTAGCTGTTTGCAGATCTGCATTCAGATTATCAAAGTTGGATTTTACCGACTCCCGCGGGAGATACTCGAGTGTACGTTGTTTTATATAAGGCATGCCCATACCGTTGGGCTCGTACGATGAAGCATATGCTCTTATCAGCTCAAGGTACGAATATGCTCTAAGTGCCAATGCTTCTGCACGGTATCGATCCAAACGGTTTTGCTCACCGGCCGCAGGAATGGTAGGAGCGGCTTCCAATACCCTGTTAGCACGGTCTATCACTACCGCATATTCATAAAGCGCCGATGTAACCGAGCCTGAAGTAGAATTGTACAGCCATCTATGAGCCGAGTTATTGGATACAGTATTTTCTGTGGGATACATCACTTCATCAGATACGATGGCGCCTGCTTCAATTAGTGAAGTAGTTAATGCTGCGTAAGCTCCCAACACACCCAGGTTCAGATCATCTAAATTACGATAAGCTTTAGAAGGGTCGATGACATCAGTAGGAGGAGTGTCCAACTTAGAGCAGGACTGGAATATAAGTCCTGCCAGTAATAAAGAAGCAACTATTGTTCTTATGTTCATGATGATCAGATTAAAAATTAACATTAATACCTGCAGTATATTTCCTGGCATTCGGGTATTCAAACCTGCCGTACTGCCGGTTGTTTTCCGGGTCAAGGCCCCGCCATTTAGTCCATGTAAACAGGTTTTGTCCCTGTACGAAAATATCAACCGATTTTAAGATCCTGGTAGATTGCAAAAGGGCAGTAGGTATACCGTAGCTGAGTTGCAGGTTTCTTAAACGCATAAAGGATGCATCCTGTATATCTTTCGACGTGAAATTCCTCGGCACATCAATGCGTTGCAGAATGGCGTTGTCCCCAGGCTTTTTCCAGCGATCGTATAACATTCTTTTGCTTTGATTACTGGTCATGTAGGCCTGGTTTTCGTTATAGAAGTCGATATTATTCCAGCGCTGTACATCGGATACAAAGGATAACAAGGCGCTTAGTGTTATACTCTTCCAACGCAGGGCAGTGGTAATACCACCGGTTAACTTAGGGAACATATTTGCTGAAAGCGGAATGGCCTGCGCTTCTGCACTATATATATTGGTAACTGAGCCATCACGATTATAGTAAAGGGCATCTCCGTTAGCAGGATCTACTCCTGCCCACTGTTGTGCATAATACGTTCCATAAGGAAGACCTACCTTGATGATTCTGGTATCACCGTCGGGCAATTCATCCGTAACATCACTTACCTTCAAAATTTTGTTTTGGTTATAAGCCCCATTAACACCAATATTCCAGTTAAAGTGTTCTTTTTGAATCACATCTCCACTCAGGCTGAATTCAATTCCTTTGTTGCCCATTCTTGCGGAGCTTAAAGGTGCAGTTCCACCTGTTCCGGCACCAGAGAAAGCGGAAAGCGGCAGGTCGATAAACATATTCCTGGTAATCTTATTATACCAATCAGCAACAAGCTTTACTCTTTGTGCTTTAAAAAGCGAAAGATCAAATCCCACGTTCAACTCGTCCACATATTCCCAGTCAAAATCAGGATTACCAATATTAGTAGGTCTGATTGCCTGCAGCCCCCCATAAGTAGTGTTTGCAGAATAAGTAGGCAAGTAGGCGAAGCTACTGCCAAATGGACTTGCAGTTTGTCCGTAACTGGCTCTTAGTTGTAAAGCTGCAATAAATTCAGTGGCTTTCAGAAAATTTTCCTGTTTAACATCCCAGTTGGCGCCGAAAGAGTAGAACCCATGCCAGCGGTTTTTAAGCGGCACTGACGAAACGGATGCCCCGTCGTACCGGTAACTTGCAGTAAGTGTATATTTATTATCGAGTGTATAACGACCCACACCCATATACGAAAGCATAGCGCTATTAGAGCGGCTGCCACCAAGAGCGGGCAGGAATCCGGTACTAACTGTAACTCCTGCGGGTGTTTCCGGCAGTCGGTCGTCTAAACCATACCCCCTGTAACTAAAGGACCTGGCATTATTATACAAGTATTCAATAAATCCTGACACTTCAAAGTCGTGTATATCTAACCTTTTTTTATAAGTGATGCCGGAGGTAGAAACCAGGTTAAAGTTTCTTCTGAATCCTTCTCCGAAAGCACCTTTTCCGCCTGCCTGCCTGCTTCCGATATAAGACAATGGGTTGATAAAAACCTGGTCAACTGAATTTCTATAGTCAATACCATTTCGTGTGCTGATCTTTAATCCTTTAATAATTTCATAAGTGAGATTAATTCCAAGAATGGTTTTAAATTGTTCCGTTTTGTCAGAAGCGCCATACAATACATCAATACCCCGGCTTCCTTCACGGGTATCATAAAAGCCCAACCCATCATCAGTAGCATGAAATACACCATCGGCTGTATAAGGGTATTCGTAAGGCAGCGCATAGTACACTGATGCCATAGGCGACCCTACGCTGGTACCGCCTTCATTATACGTAAACCGGGAACTAGAGTAGCCCAGGTTGATATTGAAGCCTGCGGTAAACTTACCATAGTTCATATTGGTATTGCTGCGGAGCGAAAACCGGTCCAGCCCGGTTTCTTTTACAATGCCCTGCTCTCTCCAAAGGCCTATTGCGTTATAAGTTTGAACGTTTTCGTTACCACCGCTGAGGCTCAGCTGCTGCTGCATAAAGTTGGCGTTCTGAAAGAACAAATCTCTCCAATCTGTATTGATCCGTCCCAGGCTATCCAATATGCCGTCTCTTTGCTGTTGTTCAATCGGAGAAAGTGATGCATAGTCGGGATTCTTAGGAGATAAGGTCCAACCCGGGCCAATATTGCGACCGGTTTCCAGCCCTACTTCTTCTTCGAAACGCAGGCGCTCACGAGTGTCCATCATTTCAAACCCTGGTTGCGTCAATGTTGAAAAACCATATTGTGAACTGTAACCGATATTCAGCCTGCCTTTCCTGCCTTTTTTGGTCGTAACCACGATCACACCATTAGAACCTCGTGAGCCATATAATGCTTTCGCAGAGGCATCTTTGAGTACCGTAACAGATTCAATATCTTCCGGGTTAATGGTTTGGAAATACCCACTCTCTATGGGAATACCATCCATAACATATAGAGGCGAAGTGGAGCCGTTGATGGAGCCAATACCCCTTATTACTACAGAAGCGCTTTGGCCTGGCTGACCTGAGCTCGAGATAACACTCATGCCCGGTACCCGTCCCTGCAGTATCTGGTCAAGGGTACTCATCGGTACTTTATTAATATCCAAAGCATTTACCTGGGTGGAAGCACTGGGACTATTGCGTTTCGTATATTCGGTATACCCCGTTACAACAATCTGATCTAAATTGACCATGTTCGACTGAAGGGTGATCATAATACTGCCGGCTGTTCCTACCGTAACGGTTTGGCTAATATAGGAAGCGTGAGAAATAACCAGCTCATCTCCTTCATAGGCTTCTATAGAAAAACTACCATCGGTAGCCGTTGTGGTAATGGTGCTATGGCCTTTAACGCTTATTACGGCACTCTCAACAGGATTGCCATCTGCATTCACAACCTTACCGGTAACCGTCTTAAAAGTCCTTTTAGTGTAAGAGATGTTTGTTTTTAAATCAAAATCATTCTTCAATCTCATTTCAGCCTTCGTCTGAAATGCAAGAAGCAGTGAAAAAACAGCTAGCACCGTATTTTTCGACATGCTTTTTAAAAAAGACAGCCAACTGCCCTTTTTCTCATAAACAATTAATGTCATATTTATAATTAGTTTTAAAACGTGCGAAAAATAGCGTTTTATATGCTTAAAAAGAAAAAAAATAACTATAACTTAAGATTTATACCAGATTTGGCACCTTTTAGGAAAAATAAGTCACTAAATAGTGAGTTTTTAATTTATTCAAACCAATAATTGCAAGTGAAGCATGATTAAGTGTATGCCTTACAGCAAAAAAACCATAAGACCGAAATCTTATGGTTTTTTTGCATAATTCAAAATAGCTGTTTACTCTGTATTTTTTTTATAGAACCGATACCCGTCCATATCTACCATACATTGAGCAGCGGCAATAGTTAATTCGTTATTGTTACTATTGCCTAAGGTGATTGTTGAAGGGTAGTAAGGCGCTGGTTTTCCAACATCTCGGATATCCTGGAAGACAAAAATTTTTTCGAGATTTTCAGCCTTACATCTGTTAGTGTATACTACTTTATACTGACCGCTATAATAGACCGTATCGCTTTTCAATATCTCATATTGTCCATTTCTTCCGAGAGTAAGAACTTCTTCTCCTGAACAGCTATAGTAGAAAGCTCAACGATGGGACGCTCTTTTTTAAGAAAAACGTTCGGCTATTTATTACGAATGGCATACACACTAATGGTTGAAACTTTGTCTGCTAAGTTAGTTGGTAACCTTTACATATTTACGATAGCCGCCACTGTTGCAATCAAGAATAGTAAGAACACCTGAACCTTCCAAACCTATAGATTGTGGAAAGCCGGATGAGTATAAAAACGAATTTTTGAAACAGCCATCTGCTCCCGTGAGATCGAGATTTCCTAAAGTAATTTTTCCATCGAGGTTTGTTTCAATAGATCCCTTATTGCTAATGCTAATCGTTTGCCTGGGCATGGTTACCGGACCACACCCTGCACAGAGCATTTCATTCAACTTCCATGTGCCGGCAATTTTTGTGTAAAAGTCCGCTACATTGTCGGGGATTTTCGTGGTTTCCTCTGGTGTTTCTGTAACAGCATCCTTTTTACAGGAAATGACACTAATAGTAATAAGTAGTAGTAGGAATGTTTTTTTCATAAATTTTATTTTTTTCAGACATGAAAAAATACAAAACTGCAACAATATGAAATTTTTTTTAGAACTTAAATGTTCCAACTAACATTCCATCTGCTTCTTTCCCGTTTTCACCGCTTTGCAGGGTTACAATTTTACGGGTTTCTTTACCACTGGCATAGTACAGGTAAATCTCAGCCATTAGCGTAGTCGGGCCGGTGATGGTGAACCGGTCCTCGTTGAAAAAGTTAGTTTCTATTTTGTACTCACCTTTCGCCGCTTTCTTTAACAGGAACTGTTCAGGACCGAAGCCGTCGGTAAAATCATTGCTGATCCTTCCACCGTTGCTGGTGCGGTTATAACTATAATAACATTTCTCGCCGTTGGGATCGGTTACCCAAAGATCAATATCGGTGTCAGGCTTATTCCAGTTCAAAACCACGCGAATGTCAACGGGTAGATTTGCGATAATGCGTTTATCGATTTTAGAAAGGTTCAGTCTACTACGCTGTTGCGACACCAGTTTATTAATTTCCATTACAATCACTTCTTCGATGCCTTCATCCCTGGATGCAGCTTCTGCGCTGTAGCTATTAGTAAGTATGGAATAGAGCGCATCCAACGCTTCCTGGTAGCGACCGTTGTCTATAAGCGCCAGGGCGTAATCGCGTGTACTTTGCGGATCCATAGGGCGCCAGTCAAGGATCTTTTTTGCTGTCCATAATTGTTTGGCATTGTTGCCTAGTTGTTTTAATTTATAAGCCATCATTTTATACAAAGAGGCATTTTCGATGGAGAGTTCGGTGATATTGCTTAGTATCATAAATGCAGTATCCGCTTTCTTTTGATTATAAAACCAATCAGCTACATCAAAATAAAAGGATGGAGTTGTTTCGTATTCTTTTCGCAATGCTAAATAGGTGGGGTAAGCCTGGGTTTTATGAACAGCATTTAGTTTTTTTATATAGTCTTTATCAGTTTTGAATTCCGGAATCTCTATTTCCGGCGTCCCATCGATTGCCTTTGTTTGTCCGGTTGTTACACCCGGCATCCCGCCTTGTAATTCTCTTTCTATGCTGGTGTTTTTAATGGCAGCGATTGTCATTTCAGCATTTCTTTGAACATTGGAGATGGCAGGTGCTTCTTTTACTTCCTCGTCTCTTACCACATTGGGGCTGGTAAATGCTGGCACCTCAACTCTTGGCGGAGGGGGAGGAGGCGTACCTACAGCGTCAACAGTGGAAGGAGCCGAATCGGCCATGATGGAAGGAATAGGATACTTATTTTTTTTTGATATGCTTGTAAAATCGGTGCGCCACCATTCCTTTAAATCAGCTACCGTCGTAGCTGCCCGCTCCAGTAAATCGTTTACCCTTTGCTCTTGGGCAATCCTATTTTCTTTTTTCAGCTGGTTAAACTCCGCCAGCAGTTCGGCAGGAGGGGTAATGTCATATCGAATATAATCGTCGATATTTTCGAGTACCATCAGGCTGGTATTTCGTGTTACAATACCGAACTGTTCACCTATTACATTTAGCTCTTCTTTGTATTTATCATAATAAATGTCCATGGCCGCAATTTTCTTTTGTGCCCATATTTTATGCACGCTGATGTCTTTAGCTACTACACCCGCTTTTATCTTTTTTCGTAACGTTATTTTGTTCCCCCAGCCATAAAGTAAGGTGATCTCATTACCGGGATCAGTGATCAGCCCCGCAACGGATATTGATTGAATAACCGGTATTTTAATATTGGGATATACTTCGCTTACACCGGGTCCTTCTACGCCCAGGAACTGCATATATTCCTGACCCAGGGCATCAAAAGCCTGATCCGCGCTCTGGTTGCCAAGATTAATAAACTGTCCGCCGGTTTTCTGACTGATATTTTTCAATACACTATAGTCAGCAACCGGATTGGTAGTAACGGTATGTATGGGGCGATTGATATGGATTTCAGCATCTCCGAAACTACTCATACCATCTGTAAAAAAGAGTATTTCGTCCAGTGCGGCAAAAAGTACCTGGTCAATAAATACCGGGAGCTTTAATACGCTGTAATCAGTAGCTCCGTCATATGTAAGCTGCTCCAGTTTTTTTCTAAGCTCACTCCATTGCCCATTCACAATTTTATAGTTGCCACCATAGGAAAGCCGGTTGTTGAGCAGGCCCAATGCAATGGTCAGGTTTTGCTTTTGTTGGATGATCTGGTCCAGTAGCTCGATTTCTTTTTGATGATCTCTTTCAGCGCCGCTGAGCGATACATCCCACAATAACCCAATAGTATTGCCCCATTGCCTGGCACGACTTTCAGTGGCGGGGAAATCATTGATCAGGAAATATGCACGTCCATCCGTATTGCGCTGCAAAATGCTTTCATAAGTATTGGTTTTCTTAGGCAGGTTGATTAACAGCGGTTGAACAGGCTGGTAGTTTTGCTTTTCCATTTTGGCCGTAAAAACATTGTCGTACCCGGAAAATGTGAAACTGCCATCGGGCTGTTTTAATAAAACCGGTTTTTCTTTGGTTCCCCATATTGATGCTTTTAGTGAAAACCTGGGAATAGCTTGCGTGTAATTAAAAGGCAGGTAATATTGTAAATCATGATGTTTATTGGTGGTAAGTTCTTGTTCATACCCAATCATAACAGTACGTATGCCGCCAACCGGCAAGGGAAATATTCTTGTTCTGAAATTATTGCCTTCTACTTTTTCCAGGATGCCCGGATCGATATTGCGGTGCTGGATGCTTTCAAATACTTCAGTGGCCCGTGCTTTTGACACAGGAACCGCTTCCCGCATCTTCCCGTTAATGTCGAGCGCATATTTGCTTACCGTGACTCCTTCAGGCATGGGAAAGGTAAGTTCTCCTTCCAACACCCGGCTGCCATTGTTTTTAAAACTCAGTAGCATGGTTGTGGTAGCAATATTGCCAGTGATGGCTACATCTATATCTATCTGTTCTAATATAACCGGGTTGTTTTTTTCTTCGCCTACCTTTAAAGTGGGCATCTGAGCATAGGAGCACCAACTGGTTAGCATAAATAGCACGATAAAAGAAAGTCTCATAGAATCTGTTTCTCCTTAGATGCAGCAGCTACCTGTTTTTCATAAAATAACTGGCCTTATTATTGAAATGTGTTGAAAATGTCGTGTTGAAGTGGCGGGAAATCTCGCTACTTTAGCAAAGAGGAAAAACTTATTGATATGAATCGTTTTTACGGGATACTTTATATATTGGTGGCTGGATCGTTAGTTGCTGCCTGCAGCAGAAAGGGAGCCCCTCCGGTAAGCACCATGCAAACAGAAAGTGTGCACCATAAATGGAAGGTGAAGAGTGCTGATGGTATGGCGATAGGTGGAGATACTTATATTGATCTAAGGGATATACGTCATTCCGGAGCAACAGCCGGCTGCCGGTATTTTTCATTCACACCTAAATCGGCCATAACAGCAGAATGCAGATTGCTAATATAAGTACACATTTATTATCCTGCCCGGATGATCTGGCAGACCAGACATTAAAATTGAACCTGGAATCTGTATACTCATTTTCTGTAACCGACAAGGAGCTACGCTTGCTGGCTAAAGATGGGCATACTGTTTTCTCCGCAGAAAGGGCAGCAGACGATGAGGGAAATTCGATAAGTAGGAAATGGCTGATACAGGAAATGATCAATGCAGATCATGAGCAGCTGACAAAAGATAAAGGTTTTTTAGACCTTACTGATCTGACCAGAGCTCAGGGGGGAGTAGGGTGTAACAAGTTCTCTTTTAAAGTAACTGCCGATGATACCTATCATATCGCTTTGGCTGATGCTGCAGCAACCGAAATGTATTGTCAGCATGCCGCAGCTAATGAATCAGTTTTTTCCAAACTGTTACCGCTGGTTAACAAATACCAGGTTGTCGGTAACAGTTTGAAATTATTTGATAAGGATAATGTATTGCTATTGTTGGCAACAGAAGTATTGCTATAAGGAAAAATTAAAACTCAATAGTTTCACCAACAGCAGGGAGCAGCAATGTTTTACCGGCTTCGGCGAAAGCATCTACAGCAGCTTTTATATCTATTTTTATTAAATCAAAAGTGTTATAATGCACTCCAATGATTTCGTTACATTTAATAAAGTCCGATGCAATGATAGCGTCAGCTGCATCCATGGTATAATTGCCACCGATCGGCAATACGGCAAAATTTAAATGTGTAAACAGGGGAATGAGCTGCATATCCATAGTGAGGGCAGTATCGCCTGCAAAATAAAAGTTTATTTCTTCTGAGGTGATCACAAATCCGAGCGGATTTCCTCCATAAGAGCCATCCGGCAAGCCCGATGAATGTATGGCGTTAACAGCTCTGACTTTCCCGAAGTCGAAGGGCATAGGCCCACCATGATTAAGCTCATGTATGTTGTCAATTCCTTGTTTACCCAGCCAGCCGGCAACCTCTGGAGATGTTATTATTTTAGCACCGGTTCTTTTGGCAATAGGCACTACATCGGCAATATGGTCACCATGGCCATGCGAGACTAATATATAATCTGCCTCAATTTTTTCTATATCGATATGTTGGGCTAAAGGATTGCCACTTATAAAGGGGTCGAACAATAGTTTTTTGCCACTTATTGTTACTGAAAAAGATGACTGACCAAGGTATGTGAATTGCATAATAATTTTTTGCGTAAATATAGATACTAAATATTTTTAGTTGATTAACGAACTGTTGTTATTCTGAAAGCTGAGATACTGATATGATAGAAAGAGCCCTTTATATAAGAACTCCTGGCATGCCGGGTTGTAGTTGCGATATATTTTGTACTTCTGTACCGCTTTAATTACCGGCGAGCATTTTTTTGTTCCGTCTTTGTTTGACAGGGCAATTCTTATGAATCTATTTGTTTGTTGCGGAGTATTTACCAAAATCCTGTTCGGAGCAGGGGCGTGCAAACAGTACCATTAAAAATTTATTACTAATGTTTCAAACACTAAATTTGAAATCTGTTATTTTCCTTACCTTTGCAGCCTTAAATTTCTTACTTAGGGTAAATATTTTTTACCTTATTGAAAATGAGTTGTTTAAGTAATAAGAAAGTTTATAATTCAATTAAGAATAATCATGGCAGATTTAAAATTTCAAAGGAACTTTGGTATTGCCGCCCACATTGACGCCGGTAAAACCACTACAACTGAACGTATTTTACGTTACACAGGTATGATTCACCGTATTGGTGAAGTACACGATGGTGGTGCTACTACCGACTGGATGGAGCAGGAAAAAGAGCGCGGTATTACTATTACATCTGCTGCGGTAAGCTGTAAATGGCAGTTTCCTACAGATAAAGGAAAAGCGATTGCAGGTACCACCAAAGACTATTCTTTCAACATTATTGATACTCCGGGTCACGTGGACTTTACCGTAGAGGTAGAGCGTTCTATGCGTGTACTGGATGGTCTGATCGCTTTATTTTCTGCGGTTGACGGTGTTGAGCCTCAATCTGAAACTGTATGGCGCCAGGCTAACCGTTACAGGGTTCCACGTATCGGTTTCGTAAATAAAATGGACCGTCAGGGTGCTGACTTCTTGAACGTGGTAAAACAGGTTCGTGAAATGTTAGGCTCTAAAGCGGTTCCTTTGCAGTTACCAATTGGTGCTGAAGATAATTTCCAGGGTGTAGTAGATCTGATCCGTATGAAAGGTATTATCTGGCACGTAGAAACAGAAGGAATGACTTTTGACGAGATCGATATCCCTGCCGATATGGTTACTGAGGCTGAAGAATGGCGTGCTGCACTGGTTGAAGCAGTTGCTGAATACGATGACACTTTAATGGAGAAATTCTTCGAAGATCCTAATTCTATCTCTGAAGATGAAATTCACGAAGCGATCCGTAAAGCTACTATCGACCTGAGCATCGTTCCTATGATGTGCGGTTCTTCTTTCAAAAATAAAGGTGTACAAACCGCTTTAGATGCAGTTTGCCGTTACCTGCCTTCTCCTGTTGATATCGAGGCGATTGAAGGTACAGATCCTAACGATCCTGAAAAGAAACTGGTTCGTAAACCAGATGCAAAAGAACCATTTGCAGCATTGGCTTTCAAAATCATGACTGACCCATTCGTTGGTCGTCTGGCATTCTTCCGTTGTTATAGCGGTCACTTAGATGCAGGTTCTTATGTATTAAACGTAAGAAGCGGTAAGAAAGAGCGTATCAGCCGTATCATGAAAATGTTCGCCAATAAGCAAAACCCGATCGATTTTATCGAAGCAGGTGATATTGGCGCAGCAGTAGGTTTTAAAGAGATCAAAACCGGTGATACCCTTTGCGACGAAAACCATCCGATTACATTAGAGAACATGTTCATCCCTGAGCCTGTAATCTCTGTAGCTGTTGAGCCAAAAACGCAGGCTGACGTTGATAAAATGGGTATGGCTATCGCTAAACTGGTAGAAGAAGATCCTACATTACGTGTAAAAACTGACGAAGATACTGGTCAAACCATCCTTAGCGGTATGGGCGAGCTTCACTTAGAGATCATCATCGACCGTATGCGTCGTGAGTTTAAAGTTGAAGTTAACCAGGGTGCTCCCCAGGTGGCTTATAAAGAAGCTTTCAATACAACTGTAGAACACCGTGAAACTTTGAAAAAACAAACCGGTGGTCGTGGTAAGTTCGCCGATATCCAGTTTAGCCTGGGACCTGTTGATGAAGAATGGCAAAAAGAAAATCCTGATAAGAACTTCCAGTTCGTAAATGATATTTTTGGTGGATCTATTCCCCGTGAATTTATCCCTGCAATTCTGAAAGGTTTTGAAACTTCAATGACAAGCGGTGTATTGGCTAACTACCCTGTAGATAACCTGAAGATCCGTGTATTTGATGGTAGCTTCCACGCAGTGGATTCTGATGCAATGTCTTTCGAGCTTTGTGCTAAACAAGGTTTCCGCGAGGCAGGCAGAAAAGCAAAACCTATCTTGTTAGAGCCAATCATGAAAGTTGAGGTATTAACTCCTGAGCAGTACATGGGTGATGTAACGGGTGACTTGAACCGTCGTCGTGGTATGATGGAAGGTATGGATACCCGTGCCGGTGTTCAGGTAATCAAAGCAAAAGTTCCGTTGAGCGAAATGTTTGGTTATGTAACTCAATTGCGTTCTTTAAGCTCTGGTCGTGCTTCTTCTACCATGGAGTTCTCGCACTATTCTCCGGCGCCAAATAACATCGCTGAAGAAGTGATTGCAAAAACAAAAGGTAAAGTAACTGCTTAATTTGTGAACAGTGAGTAGGGAATAGTGAACAGGTAGTTTCCTTAAATATTAAAGCCCCGGCCCAAGAGTCGGGGCTTTTGATGTCGGCAGGGTGGCGCCTCTCTTGAATAGCCAGTTGTTGGTTAACTACCTGGAAATTAGTATCTTTGCAAATCAAATAGCACCAATATGAACCTAAAAAACTACTCCGTCATTTTTCTCTTTGCAACCCTGCTTTCCTGTAGTAAAGGGTCGGATACGAAACTGAACGACTCATTGCCTGAGGTATTGATCGCAAAAAAATGGCAGCCACAAACCCGGCAGATTCTTGAGAAAGGATATGATAATACTGTACAAGTTAACCCGTCATCTGAAATTTGGAATTTTCGGACGGGCGGCATATTTGTTCAGCAATCATGTGATGATTGTCCCGATCAAAAGCCCGGAGCCTGGAGTTTAAGTTCCGATAAGCAAAAATTAACTGTTGTTTTTTCTTCTAGTAAAAGCATTGAATATTCCATCGTTTCCTTAACTAGGGATAGGCTGGTCATAAAGGGTGTGGACCTGGTAGGGACTTGCGGTGTATTCGATACTACAGGGGAACCCGGCTGGGAGGCTCCTGCCTCTTGTCCTACAGGGGTGGTGCAATATGAGCTGACAATGGTGAAATAATCCGGGCCTTTGCGGAAAATCAGATAGTCATGGTCGCCAGGCTTTAAAAGGTCTATCCTTTTCTTACGTCATAGTTGCAGTAAGCCCATGCTGTAAACGGCAGCAGCACCAGTGCCCATGGCATTGCCGTTTTACAACACAGGTAGCAAAAGAGCAGCACATAAAAAGGGTAGGTAAGTAACAAAATACCCAGCATCATCGAATCATGATGATCTGTATCACTAAAAAACAGGTGAAAGATGGTTTTGGCGAACCAGTAAATGGGCGCATGTAGCAGCGCACCCAACAATGCAGGTATTGCTAAAAGATACTTTTTGATTGGAGCTGTAGTTCCGAATTTGTTATTCAGCTCCGTTTTATCGGCAGGGTCAATTTCATAAACAAGCGGCTGCAGTCTTTCTTTTAGTATGTTATTGAACTGCGTGTTCTTTTCTCCGTCTGTTATGACGCCTTCAAAATTGCCGGCTTCTATAAGGTCTCCGAAATGTACAATTACCTTCTTGCCGTATTTACGAAATGAGCTATAATTAATACCAGCCGGGAGCACTTTTAACGGAATAGCCGCATCCCATGCCTTGAAAGCCAGCCTGGCCGTGCCCTTTTTAAGCGGGCGTAAATGCCACTCATTCACGCAAAGCCCTTCACTAAATATTAATACGCCTTCATTCTGCCTGAATAGTACTATACAGGAGTCGAATGTATCATAATTGGTGTTGAGGTATTCAGCACCTTCCCTGATGCGATACACCGGCAGCATTTTAAGTGATCGCAATACCTTGAAAATACGTTTGTTTTTAAAAGCGTCGCCACGTGCCAGCGATGTGATAGGAATATCAAACAGGATATCAAAGAGGATGGCATCGAGGAAAGAGTTTGGATGATTAGCGGCAATCAATATCGGGCCTTTCATTTGCAGCAGCCATCTTTTATCTACATCAATAGAATGGCAAAATAAATGAATAGCCAGGCGAACATATATTTTCAGGAGCTTGTAAAGCAAATTGCAAAAAGTTATATTGGCAATATATCAAAATAAGTATAAAAGCTTCTATTTTCTTAATTTTTGTAAAAACTACAATAATTCATGACAGTGCATGACAGTTGACCTTTTTGATTGATTTATTTTCGGCTTCTAATGATTTCGCTTACTGCATAGAAAATATTATAATTCATGAACGCTTTACTCGGTGTTATTTTTCATTTTATAGGTGGCTTTGCTTCAGGAAGTTTTTACATTCCATATAAAAAAGTAAAAGGCTGGGCATGGGAGTCGTATTGGATCGTTGGCGGCCTTTTTTCGTGGCTGATCGTTCCACCATTGGCAGCCTGGCTGACTATTCCTAACTTCTGGGAAATTATTACAACTTCTAACGGTAGTACACTGGGCTACGCATATTTCTTCGGTTTACTTTGGGGTATTGGCGGCCTTACCTATGGTTTAGGCGTAAGGTATCTCGGTGTGTCGTTGGGAAGTAGTGTTATATTAGGGCTATGCATGGTTTTCGGTGCATTGATACCAGCCATTTACTACCAGTTTACCCCGGCTGAAGGCAAAGATACCATTGGTTTGCTCACCGGTACTTCCTGGGGGCAAACAGTATTAGCGGGCTTGCTGGTTTGCGTTATCGGTATTGTTATCTGCGGTAAAGCAGGGATGATGAAGGAAAAGGAACTGGCAGGCAGCGGCGCCAAAAGCTCCGATCCGCATGCGGTAGGAAATGCAGATTCGGAGGTGCATCTTTCTGGTAAGGACGAGTATAAATTCGGTCTTGGTATTGTAGTAGCCATCATTTCCGGGGTATTAAGTGCCTGCTTCAACTTTGGAATCGAAGCCGCAAAACCAATGGCTGATACAGCTAATGAATTATGGAAAGCGGCTAATCCCGGTCAGGGTGAGTTCTTATATCAGAACAACGTTTCTTACATCATTATTCTGTGGGGAGGTCTTACTACTAACTTAATATGGTGTTTATTGTTGAATGCCCGCAATAAAACATTTGGAGATTACACGAACTCAAAAGTGCCGATCTTAAAAAATATCATTTTTTGTGCATTGGCAGGTACTACCTGGTTTTTACAGTTTTTCTTTTATGGTATGGGCGAAAGCAAAATGGGCAACGGGCCGAGCTCGTGGATACTCCACATGGCATTTATTATTTTAATAGCCAATGTATGGGGGTTGATCCTGAAAGAATGGAAGGGCGTTAGTAAGAAAACAATGAAAACAGTCATTGCAGGAATTGTTGTGATTCTGGCATCTGTACTGCTGGTTGGATTGGGTAACTCAATGAAATAAAAAGTATAAAAATATATCTCGTATAAAAGAGAGCACAAACAAATATCGTTATGGCAACAGACACAACAACTTTCAAACATGTAAGTTATTTATGGGATGAGGCAAAAGCTGCTGAGCTCGCTGGGGATGAGGTAGCATTGCTGATTTATCGTTCCAATTTATTAGGAGCAGATTTACGCCTTACCAATTATGGCGGAGGAAACACATCCTGCAAAGCAACAGCTAAAGATCCGCTTACCGGTGAGGATACAGAAGTGATGTGGGTAAAAGGCAGTGGTGGAGACCTGGGTACTTTAAAAAGGAGTGGTCTGGCTGCTTTATACGTAGATAAATTACGTAGCCTTAAGAATGTATACCGTGGTTTGGAGCATGAAGATGAAATGGTAGAATTATTCAATCATTGCATTTATGATCTGAGCTCCAAAGCGCCTTCTATTGATACTCCTTTACATGGGTTTTTACCATTCAAACATATAGATCATTTACATCCTGATGCTGCTATTGCTATTGCTGCAGCAAAAGATGGTAAAAAAATAACTGAAGAATTATTTGGCGGTACCATTGGTTGGGTGCCCTGGCAAAAACCAGGTTTCGAGTTAGGCCTGATGTTGAAACAATGCCTGGATGAAAATCCTGGTATCCGTGGTATCATGTTAGGTTCGCACGGCTTGTTTACCTGGGGAGATACTGCCTATGAAAGCTATATCAACACATTGGAGGTAATTGAGAAATGTGCGGAGTATATCGAACAAAACCTGGGTAAAAAAGGACCTGTTTTTGGCGGTGAAAAAATCCAGTCGCTTCCAAAAGAAGAGCGTTTGAGCAAGGCTGCATCTTTAGCTCCTGTTCTTCGTGGTTTCTGCTCTTCTAATGTAAAAATGATCGGTCATTTTACTGATGATGATCGCGTATTGCAATACATCAACTCCAACGACCTGGAAAGATTAGCCCCTTTAGGAACTTCTTGTCCTGATCACTTCCTGCGTACAAAAATCAGCCCATTGGTATTGAACCTGGCAACAGACGAGAACCTGGATGATGTAGCTGCAGTAAAAGAAAAGATCGCTCCTCTATTTGAGGATTACCGTAAAATGTACGAGGAGTACTATAACACCTGCAAACATGCGAATAGCCCGGCTATCCGGGATGCGAACCCGGTGATCATTATCTATCCTGGTGTAGGTATGTTTGCCTTTGCAAAAGATAAGCAAACGGCAAGAGTAGCTGCAGAATTTTACACGAATGCGATTAACGTAATGCGTGGAGCTGAAGCTATTTCTGAATACACATCTTTGCCCAGACAAGAAGCATTTAACATTGAATACTGGTTGCTGGAAGAAGCGAAGCTGCAACGTATGCCAAAACCAAAGCCATTGAGTGGCCGTATTGCGCTGATCACCGGCAGCGGTGGCGGTATTGGTAAGGCAATTGCTAAGAAATTTGCTGCTGAAGGCGCTTGTGTAATTATCAACGATATTAACCAGGAAAGGATAGATGCTACAACTGAAGAGTTCCGGAAAGCTTTTGGTAAAGACTCAACAGCTGCTGTAACATTGAATGTAACTGATGCCGCCTCTATCGAAGCGGCACTGGCCAATACTGCTCTGGCTTTTGGTGGTGTAGATATTATCGTAAATAATGCAGGTATCAGTATATCAAAAAGCATAACAGAACATTCTATCGAAGAATGGGATCGTTTATATGATATCCTGGTAAAGGGCCAGTTTATGGTATCAAAAGAGGCTGTTAAGATTATGCGCAAGCAAGCCATTGGTGGTGATATCATCAATATTGTGTCTAAAAACTCAATAGTAGCGGGTCCGAATAATGCCGGCTATGGTTCTGCAAAAGCAGCACAGGCGCATCTTTCACGCTTATTGTCAGCAGAGTTAGGAGGCGATAAGATCCGTGTAAACACTGTTAATCCTGATGCGGTGATCTCCGATTCCAATATCTGGGCAGGTGGCTGGGCCGAAGGTCGCGCCAAAGCTTATGGTATTACTGTAGCAGAATTACCAGCTTATTATGCAAAACGTACTTTAATGAACGAGATCATTCTTCCGGATGATATTGCTAACGCATGTTTTGTATTTGTAAGCGGCTTGCTGAACAAATCGACAGGTAATATACTGAACGTAGACGGCGGTGTGGCACAGGCATTCGTGAGATAACAAAAAATTAAAAATCTTCATATAGCAAAGCAACAAGGGTTGGTGATTTTCCAGTCGGCTAACCCGTTTTTTAAACGCTTTAAAGAAGGTTCAGGACCTGATTAGGATAAGAAAACTCAGGTAATACAACCCGGCAGTGACAATGGTTGTTATAAAAACATTACTTAATCGTCAAAAAATATTTTGATTCATGATTCTTAATAAATCGCAGATAGATGCACATAACGAGAAGGGGTTAGCAAAGCATAAAAGGGGCTTTGATTATGTATCCGGAATCATTCCTGATGCAGAAGGCATTATTAAGAAGCTAACAGATTTCCAGGTAGCTATTCCATCATGGGCACTGGGAAGCGGTGGTACAAGATTTGGCCGTTTTAGCGGTGGGGGTGAACCTTCCACCCTGGAAGAAAAAATAGAAGATATTGGATTGCTTCACCAGCTCAATCGCAGCAGTGGTGCGGTGTCGCTGCATATTCCCTGGGATATCCCTACTGATGCGAAAGCTATAAAAAATCTGGCGGCTGACTTCGACCTGAAGTTTGATGCAATGAATTCCAACACCTTCCAGGATCAGAGAGATCAGAAGCTGAGCTATAAGTTTGGTTCTATGCAGCATGTAGATAAGGGTGTGCGTCAGCAGGCTGTTGATCATAATATTGAAGTGATCAAATATGGCCAGGAATTAGGTTCCACTTCTTTAACGGTTTGGTTAGCAGATGGTTCCAGCTTTCCCGGACAGCTAAATTTCAGAAATGCATTTAATAATACATTAGAGAGCCTGCAAAGTATATACAGTGCTTTGCCGGATGACTGGAAAATATTTGTAGAGTATAAAGCATTCGAACCGAATTTCTATTCCACAACGGTGGGCGATTGGGGACAGTCATTATTGTATGCTAATAAGCTGGGCGAAAAGGCCTATACCTTAGTAGATCTGGGTCACCATTTACCTAATGCTAACATTGAGCAAATCGTTTCTTTATTGCTGAACGAGAAAAAGCTGGGCGGATTCCATTTTAATGATAGCAAGTATGGCGATGATGACCTGACTGTTGGAAGTATTAAGCCCTACCAGTTGTTCTTAATATTTAAAGAGCTGGTAGAAGGGATGGATGCCCGCGGATTGAATCATGCTACCGACCTGGGGTGGATGATCGATGCGAGCCATAATATTAAAGATCCGCTGGAAGATCTTTTACAGAGTGTTGAGGCCATCAACCTGGCCTATGCTCAAGCTTTGCTGGTAGATAGCAAAGCATTAAATGAAGCTCAGCTGAATAATGATGTAGCAGGTGCCCAGGAAATCTTACAGGATGCTTATCGCACCGACCTGCGCCCGGTATTGGCTGAGGCCCGGTTAAGAGCCGGTGCTGCCTTAAGCCCATTGCAGTTGTTCAGAGAAGAAAAAATCAGGCAACAGCTGATTGGCAAAAGAGGAGAAAAAACGGTAGCAACCGGGCTATAATCTTTGTCGGCTTAGCGATTTCAATTTTTCACAGTTTGAGAATTGAGTGCAAAAATCTCAAATCTCAAATCTCAAATTTCAATTGTTTTGATTCCTGTTATTGCAATATTCGATATCGGAAAAACAAACAAAAAGTTTTTCCTGTTTAATGAAGACTATAAAATTGTAGAAGAAGTATCTGTAAACTTTGCGGAAATTGAAGACGAGGATGGGTTTGCCTGCGAAGATATAACAGCCTTACACAGATGGGTGCTGGATACATTAAACAAGTATATAGATAGCAATACTTACGATATCAAGGCAATTAACTTTTCGGCGTATGGCGCCAGCTTTGTACACCTGGATGAAAGGGATGTTCCTGTAACACCTTTATATAACTATCTTAAGCCCTATCCCGCTAAAACAGAAGAACAGTTTTACGCTACCTACGGAACAAAAGAAGAAGTGGCTATTGCTACCGCGTCGCCGGCTTTAGGGAACCTGAATTCCGGCTTGCAGCTTTACTCCTTAAAATACGATAAGGCAAAGCTGTTTGATAAAACAAGGTCCTCTCTCCATTTTCCTCAATACCTGAGCTATCTGATCAGCGGCCGGAAGTACTCTGATATTACCAGCATTGGTTGTCACACTGCCCTATGGGACTATCGTAAGAATAGCTACCATGATTGGGTAGTAAAAGAGGGTATAGATACTAAGTTGGCTCCGGTGTTTTCTTCAGCCAAAGCGATAGATATTATTTACAATGGTAAACCGCTTAAATGTGGTATTGGCCTGCACGATAGCTCGGCTGCTTTTATTCCTTATATTCAAAATGTAAATGAACCATTCCTGTTAATCTCTACCGGAACCTGGTGTATCAGCATGAATGCGTTTAATGATACGCCGTTGACGAAGGAAGAGCTGGAAAAAGATTGTCTTTGCTATATGACTTATGAGGGCAACACGGTGAAATCTTCACGTTTGTTTGCCGGGTACGCCCACGAACAGATCATCAAAAAATTATCACAGTACTTTGTAGAAGTACCTAACTATTTTGAAAAAATAGCTTATGATAAAAGCCTGCTAAAAGATGAACCGGCTTTAAAAGATTTAAACGATTTTGATGTATCCAATTATGTAAGCTACGAAGCTGCGTACATTAACTTCATCAGGCAGGTCATCATTGCACAAAAGCGCTCCACTGATCTTGTATATAATGACAGGGTTAAGAAGATTTTTGTTGACGGCGGCTTTGCTAAAAACGAAACTTACATGCAGCTATTAGCCGAAGTTTATCCTCAAACAGAAGTATTTGCGGCTTCAGTGTCACAGGCTACCGCTATGGGAGCGGCAATGGCACTTCATCAAGACTGGAACCACCTCAATCTTCCGGATAATGTGATCAGCACCAGGAAATATTAAGCGGGACTATAGCCTTTACCAAAAAATATTTGTTTGTATTTTAATCCTGCCTTATCTTGTGCAGGTTCATGTATAACAACTATACACATATCAGCCAGGTTTACGTTGTAGCTACTGCTACCACTACAACTATTACCACAACCCGTTAAGGGTTGTACTTCGCCATATCACCACCTGGGCCAATGAAGGCCGTTCCTGATAAATCATCCTTAATATTTTAATTGTTATAAACCATGCAGGTTTTAAAATTTGGCGGTACTTCGGTAGCCAATGCTGAGAATATAAACAAAGTAGCTGCTATCGTAAAAAAGGCAGTAAGTAAAGACAAAACCATTGTGGTTGTATCGGCACTTGGCGGTGTTACAGACATGTTATTGCAGTCGGCTAATAATGCAGCCAGGGGTAATGAAGATTATAAACAAACTATTGCCGAAATAGAGAAACGCCATTTTGATGCGGTAAAGAGTCTGATACCTGTAGCGCATCAAAGCCAGTTATTAAGCCTGGTTAAAACATCTATTAACGAAATAGAAGATATCTGTAATGGTATTTTTCTTTTAAGCGAAATAACACCCCGTACCAAAGACCGTTTGGCGAGCTATGGGGAATGGTTGTCTTCGCAGATTATTGCCGAAAAGCTCCGGTTTGACCAGGTGGAGGTTCAATGGAAAGACGCGCGCCAATTAATTACCACAAATAGCAATTATACACAGGCTCAGGTGAATTTCGAAGCAACACAGGCCAATATTGTTGACTATTTTAATGGTTTGCAACAACCACTTTGTATTATACCAGGTTTTATTGCCAGCAATGCAGACGGTATCACCACTACAATCGGCCGTGGCGGTTCTGATTACACTGCGGCGATTATCGCGGCTGCTTTGAATGCAGAGGTGTTGGAGATCTGGACAGATGTAAGTGGTATGATGACTGCTGATCCGCGACTGGCGGCTAATGCGAAAGTGATTGAGAAAATATCTTATGGAGAGGCAATGGAATTATCGCATTTCGGCGCCAAAGTAATTTATCCTCCTACTTTACAACCAGTGATGACGCGGAATATTCCGGTGTGGATCAAAAATACTTTTGCCCCTGAAGATGGCGGTACGCTGGTACTCAATAATGAGCGCTCTGCGGCGCAGTCAGACGGGAATATTATCCGTGGTATTTCCAGTATCAATAACCTGGCTTTGCTAAGCCTGGAAGGAAGCGGCATGGTAGGCATTCCAGGTTTTTCTAAAAGATTGTTTGAAGCCTTAAGTAATGAGCAGATCAATGTTATTTTAATTACACAAAGCTCTTCAGAGCATTCTATATGTGTAGCTATTGATGCTGGAAAAGCTGATGCTGCAAAGCAGGCAATAGACGAGGCTTTTGCCAATGAGCTGGCATTGCAGAAAGTAGAACCTTTGAAAGTAGAAACTGATCTTTCCATTGTAGCTTTAGTTGGAGAGCAAATGAGGAGTCATCCGGGTGTAAGTGGTAAAATGTTTAGCGCATTGGGCCGTAATGGTATTAATGTTCGCGCTATTGCCCAGGGGTCATCTGAAAAGAATATCAGCGCGGTTATTTCTACTGCCGATGTGCGTAAGGCAATTAACGTTTTACACGAAGACTTTTTCGAAACTACTTTTAAGCAGGTACACTTATTCATCGCCGGAGTAGGTAATGTTGGATCCAAACTGCTGCAGCAGATAGAGAAGCAGCTTGCGTCTTTACAACAGCATCTGAAAATTAAGATCAATGTAGTAGGTATCAGCAATAGCCGTACCATGGTCTTAAATGAAAAAGGTATTGCACTGGATAACTGGCAGGAAGAGCTGAATCAGGGTGAAAAAGCATCACTGCCTTTATTTGTTGATCATGTTATTAATAAGAATTTACGGAACTCTGTTTTTGTAGATATCACAGCTAACCCGGATGTAGCTGCGATCTACGATCGTTTATTACAAAAAAGTATATCAGTAGTAGCTTGTAATAAAATTGCAGCTTCCTCTGATTATGCGAACTATAAGCGGTTAAAAGATCTGGCCAGGGAGTTCAATTGTAAGTTTTTATTTGAAACCAATGTAGGCGCAGGATTGCCGGTGATAGGCACTTTAAATGACCTGGTGTACAGTGGTGATGAAGTGAAAAAGCTGGAAGCCGTATTAAGCGGAACATTGAATTTTGTATTCAATAATTATGATGGAAGCCGGCCGTTTTCTGATGTGGTTAGGCAGGCACAGGAAGAGGGGTATACCGAGCCGGATCCCAGGCTCGATTTAAGCGGTACCGATGTTATGAGGAAGATACTCATCCTGGCACGTGAAGCCGGTCATGAAATGCAGATGGAGGATATTGGGAATAATGGTTTTTTACCCGAAGAATGTATGGAAGGGGATGTAGAAGCTTTTTATGCCTGCATGCACCGCCATGAAGCGCATTTTAAACAATTGCTGGACGATGCCAATGCTCAAAATTGTAAGTTAAAATTTGTAGCTACTTTTAACGAGGGTAAGGCTTCTGTTGGACTACAGCATATCGCTCCTGAAAATGACCTCTATCATTTGTATGGGAAAGATAATGTAGTATTGTTCTACACATTGCGCTATCCTTCACAACCACTGGTGGTAAAAGGCGCCGGTGCGGGTGCCGATGTAACCGCCAGCGGTGTGTTTGCTGATATTGTAAGAGCTGCGAGTATTTAAAACATCAAGCGTATATAATGAAAGTAAAAATAAAATCTCCCGGAACCGTTGCCAACCTGGTATGTGGTTTTGATATACTGGGTCTTGCCTTAAAAGCACCCTATGATATTATGGAGTTTGAAATAATAGATCAGCCAGGAGTGGTAATAGAAAACCGCGATGCCTATAATCTACCTACAGAGCCCGAGAAAAATGTGGCAGGCGTTGTATTACTGGCTGCAATAGAAAAGGCCGGTTTTAATAAGGGAATTAAGGTTACTATTGAAAAGCATATTAAACCGGGTAGTGGTTTGGGTTCAAGCGCTGCAAGTGCGGCTGGAGCTGCAGTTGGTGCCAACATCTTATTAGGCGATATTTTTTCTACCGATGACCTGGTGCAGTTAGCGATGATTGGAGAAAAACTGGCAACCGGTGTAAAACATGCTGACAATATTACGCCCTGCATAATGGGTGGTATTACATTGATCCGTTCTATACACCCGCTGGATATTGTACCAATTGCCAGTCCCGACCTATTTGTAACCGTAGTGCACCCACAGATAGAGGTACGCACAGCCGATGCAAGACAAATATTACGCAAGCAGGTGTTCTTAAAAGATGCCATTAAACAATGGGGAAATATTGCCGGCCTGGTAGCAGGCTTTATGACTAATGACCGGGGACTGATCGGGCGTTCTTTGGAGGACGTGATTATTGAGCCCGTTCGGAGTATCCTGATTCCTGCTTTCGATGAAGTAAAAGCCAAATGTAAAGAGGCTGGTGCGCTGGGTGGTGGTATTTCCGGTTCAGGCCCCTCTATTTTTATGTTGAGTGAAAATGAAGCTACCGCGCAAATGATTGGCGATATTATGAAGAGAGTATACGATGGTATCGGTATTGAAAACTACGTTTATGTTACTACGATTGGCAAGAATGGGGTGGAGCGAATGAGTGAGCATGAATAGTGAATAGTGAGTAGGCAATGGTAAAGTGGAGAATGGGGGAGTAGGGAGGGAGTAAATAGGGACAGAATTATCCGACACCCAACATCCAATGTTAAAGAACCAGCATCAGGCATCAAATATCCGGTATCAAAAAACGAGCATCAAGCATCCAATATCAAACATCTATTATCCAGCATCATGAATTATTATAGTCTTAATCAACAGTCTCCAAAAGTATCTTTTAAAGAAGCCACTATATTAGGGCAGGCACCCGACAAGGGTTTGTATTATCCCGAATATCTTCCGTTGGTTGATCCTCAACTAATAGACCGTATCGAATCCATGTCGGATGTTGACATTGCTTTCGAAGTTTTGAAACCTTATGTTGCAGGCTCGCTGAATAATGAAGAATTATATAGCATCGTAAAAGAAACTGTTAATTTCCCGATACCATTACAGCCGGCGACAGACGATATTTCTTCACTTGAACTGTTTCATGGCCCTACGCTGGCGTTTAAAGATGTAGGAGCCCGCTTTATGAGCCGCTGCCTGGGACATTTTTTAAAGAATGAAGAAAGGGAAGTGACGGTGCTGGTTGCTACATCGGGCGATACAGGCGGAGCTGTGGCGAATGGTTTTTATGGTGTAAAGAATGTAAATGTCGTGATCTTGTATCCCAAAGGAAGAGTGAGCCCGGTACAGGAAAAGCAATTAACTACATTAGGAAAGAATATTACAGCCCTTGAGATAAATGGAACATTCGATGATTGCCAGAAAATGGTAAAACAGGCATTTGCCGATGCAGATATCAATCAAAAGAAATTCCTTACTTCAGCCAATTCTATTAACGTGGCGCGCTGGCTGCCACAACAGGTATATTATTTCCTGGCTTACAAACAATGGAAGCAAAAAGAGCAAAAGCCCGTGGTATGTGTGCCCAGTGGCAATTTTGGAAACATCTGTGCAGGGCTGCTTGCGAAGGTAACCGGCCTGCCGCTCGGTCATTTTATAGCGGCCTGTAATGTGAACGACATTGTATCGCACTATTTACAAACACAGGAGCTGAAGCCCAAAGAAGCTACGGCCACTTTATCCAATGCAATGGATGTAGGTAATCCCAGCAACTTTGTAAGGATCATTGAGCTATTCCATCAACAATTTCCTGATCTTAAAAACAATTTGTCTGCTGATACCATTAGCGACGAGGATACTGTTGCTACCATCACTAAAGTGTATAAAGCATCGGGTTATACCCTGGATCCGCATGGTGCAGTCGCTTACCTGGCCCTTGAGAAATACCTGGAGCAACATCCGGATAAAAAAGGCTTTATACTGGAAACGGCCCACCCGGTAAAATTCCCTGAAGCTGTGGAATCCGCCACGGGAGAAAAGGTAGCTATACCTTCTGCTTTAGAAGAAATAATGACGCAAAAAAAAGAGTCGATAGAAATTGAAGCCACCTTTGATGCATTAAAATCGTTTTTGCTGGGAGAATAAATACCGGAGCCGCGTATAACCAAGGTTCGGTAACCGGATGTTCGTATATTCATCGTCCATGGCTGTTTATCGGGGCATATTAATAGGACTGTTGATGGTGTTTTGTATAGGCACCGGTATAAGTCAACCCGTAACTTTTGAATATATAACTGCTAAAAATGGGCTGCCACAAAGTACGGTTTTGGGTATTGTTAAAGACAAGTATGGCTTTATGTGGTTTGGTACCTGGAACGGCCTTTGTCGTTATGATGGTTATTCATTAAAAATATACCGAACCATACTAGGAGATACTACCTCTCTCTCCAGCAGCCGGATTCACTATTTATACAAGGACAAAGATGGTAATATCTGGGTGTCAGTTTTTAACCAGGTAGTATGCCGGTACAATTATGCGACCGACAACTTTACCCGATTCAAGCTTTCTTCGCTGCCTTTATCTTTTAGAGATTCGGTGAACAGGTTGAGAAGCCTGGATATATTTACGCATTCGAAAGACTTCATCCAAAATGTTATTGGTCCCTTCCATCTTTCGGAGAGTAAAGAGAGTATTTTTTTTGAAACACCCATTGACGGGCATGGTAGTCTGAATGATAATAATGTCAATTCAGTTTACCGTGATAATGAAGGTATACTTTGGGTGGGAACCCGGTCTGGTGGCGTTAATAAAGCAGATCTGAATGCCAATAAATTCGAAAGTAAAATGATTTACGAACCGGGTAGGGCCAATGTAGGTACAGCCATCAGGTCTATGTGGATAGATAAAGATGGCGTATGGCTGGGATCTGATTACAATGGCCTTATTTATATGAATAAGCAAACGGGAGCTTATCAGTATGTATCACCTCAATTAGCCAATGAAAACATCAAAGCACTTCTTAAAGATAATAACGGGCATATCTGGATTGGCAAAAGAAATGGATTGGACAAATATGATCCCCGAACAAAACAGATTACTTCTTATTTTAAATCATCAGCAGAACCTAATAAAAGCAGGTTTTATGCTATAGCTGAAGACCCGCTCACACACGATCTTTGGTTTTCTTATTATCATGGCGTCATTAAGTATGACTATCAAACAAAAAATTTAAAAGAACAACCACTTGCATCCTATGGACGTTCAGGAGCTGGTTGCCTGTTTTTTGACTCAAAAAATAATCTCTGGATTGGTACAGAATATTCGGGAGTAATTCAGATCAGAAGAAACCCTTCCACCAACGCCTGGGTTGACACGGTTTTGTATACCACGATGGCTTCCGATTCCCGCTCGCCGGATGAACGGGTGTATGCGGTGACGGAAGACTCTGAGGGTACGATCTGGGTGGGCGCTGCTAACGGACTGACCCGTATCAATCCCCACACCAGGGAGTCAAAAACCTATACAATAAAAGATGGACTGGTCGATCACTACATTACACAGGTAATGGCTCAGGATCCAGGATTTGTTTGGTTTGCTCACAAGAATGGCCTGTCTAAATTTAATATCAAAAGCGGGCATATTCAAAACTATGCTGTCAAGAAGCCGGGGCAGGAATATGAGTTCATGGATGGCTCGGGTTTTTTTGATCCTACTTCTGGACAGATGTACTATGGAACCACACAGGGGTTTGTTCATTTCGACCCGGATGAAATAATTGACAATCCTTTTTTACCGGTCACTACATTTACTAATTTACAGGTGCTGAATAAAACGGTTCAGGTGGGTGATACCATTAATGGAAGGGTGATTCTTTCCACGCCCTTGCATTTAGCCAAAACAATTACACTCACTCACGAAGACAAAAGCTTTTCGGTTGAATTTTCAGCCCTACACTTTTCTAATCCTGCCAGGAATCAATACGCCTATATGCTCGAAGGACAGGATAAAGACTGGGTGTATATTGATGCTTCCAGGCGGGTGGCAGGTTATTCTAACTTACCAGCCGGCACATACATGCTAAAGGTAATGGCTTCCAATAGCGACGGGGTTTGGAACCGTGTACCTGCTACCCTGGAGATTATAGTACTGCCTCCCTGGTGGAAAACCTGGTGGGCCTATAGTATTTACACGTTGTTATCGTTGCTGGGTATCTATATTATTGTGAGGATCGTGCAGGTGAGACAACAATACCATCGGCAAATACTTACTGAGCGTTTAAAAGCTGAAAAAGCAGAGGAATTAGACCAGCTGAAGTCGAGCTTTTTTACCAATGTGTCACATGAATTTCGAACACCGCTTACTTTGATTGTTGACCCGCTAAGATCTTTACTAACCCGGCAGGATGCGTCTGACAAAGAAATGGCACATTATAATGTAATGTACCGTAATGCGCAGCGTCTGTTAGCTTTGATCAACCAATTTCTTGATTTCCGAAAAATAGAATCCGGGAAAATGCAACTGCACCCGGTACGGCAGGATCTGGTAGCGTTTGTAAGAAACACTGCAGCTGCATTTAACTTTAAGGCAGAGGAACAAAATATACAGTTTGAAGTGATGGCTGAACCTTCGGTCATTCAACTAGGGTTTGATCAGGATGTTACGGGCAAGATCCTTTATAACCTGGTATCTAACGCCTTCAAATTTACCCCGGCCGGAGGAGCTATTTCTGTGAAGATAAAAGCAGATCATGATGCCCCGGAATCGGTTAAAATAACTGTGGCTGATACCGGGTTAGGTATTCCCGCAGATAAACTGGATAAAATATTCGATCCTTTTTTCCAGATAGAGGGCGCACAACAACATGCCGGCACCGGGGTGGGTTTGTCTCTTACCAGGGAGCTGGTGGCTTTACATAAAGGAACGATCAGCGTAAACAGTACCGTAGGGGCTGGAACGCAGTTTACGGTTTTGCTAACCAACCTGGAGACGGATGCAAATGCACCGGTTGCTCGGGACACTCCTGTTCATGCCGGGTTGAGTTCTATAGGGGAGCAACCTGTCGATGAAACGATAGCACCCACGGAACGCTCTATCATACTGGTGGTTGAAGATAATGACGATATCCGCAACTACATCCGGCAAAATCTGGCAGGTGAGTATACTATTCTGGAGGCTTCAAATGGCATTCAAGGATTAGAAAAAGCAGTATCCGATATTCCAGACCTGGTGATAAGTGATATAATGATGCCGGGTATGAATGGTTTGGAAATGTGTAAGCAGTTAAAATCTGATGAGAAAACAAGCCATATCCCGGTAATATTGCTAACTGCCCGGCAGTCTGACCAATATGAGGCCGAAGGTTACGAGACAGGAGCCGATGCCTATATCGTAAAACCATTCAGTATGCCGCTGTTACAGGCACGGGTACGCAACCTGATTGCCAGTCGTGCCCAGCTGCGACAATTATTTGCACAATCTCCCGAATCATATGCTAACCCGGTGGGGCTATCCGCTGCTGATAAGTCATTCCTGACTAAAGCCACCCGGCTGGTAGAGGAGCACATGTCCGAAGCCGAGGTGAACGTAGAATGGCTGGCAGGCCAACTGTTCATGAGCCGTACCCAGTTATATCGTAAAATAAAGGCAGTTACCAATCAGTCGGTTCACGAATTCGTAACCGGCATCCGCTTAAGTAAAGCCGCTGAAATGCTGTTGCAGGGTCAGCATTCGGTAACAGAAATTGCTTATATGGTAGGATATGCTGATGCTACCAGCTTTACCCGTATGTTCCAGAAGCAATACGGTACTACCCCCAAAAAGTACAGCCAAAGCTCTAAAACGGATTGATTTTTACCCGTTGCTCTCCTGCGATTTCCAGGTCTCTTATTTTAGGTCGTTTCCTTACTTTTTTTACTGCTGTTTTTATTTTTTGTTGATTATCAATAGTTGTTAACTATGAAATGAATCAAAATGCCGATTTTTTGGTACGATACAAATGCCCCAAAACTGTTTCGTAAACTAGTTTCGGTAAGGAAATAATCAATAAATATTGCTTGTAAATCCGGGTGACTCCTGCCATTAAAAATGAATCATATCAGATGATAGGGTTTGCCGGAAGTCGGAAAATATGAAACGAACGATTGTAATAACGATGTTAATAGGGGTGGGTCTGTTTGCTACCCATGCTCAAAGCTTCAGGTTTGATTTTGGCAAGGGAAAAGCTGAAAAGGGATTTTTAAAGGTACTGCCCGAAACGGTATTCAGCCAGGAATCAGGGTACGGAATTGACCTGGGTACAAAGGTAATAGCCAACCATTCGATAGGTAAAACAGCGCTTACTGACGGATTCCTGACCAGTGACCAGCCTTTTTATTTTTCCGTAAAGCTTCCCGAGGGTAATTATAATATAAAACTATGGGTAGGAGACGACCAGGGTGTTGCTGATGTGGCCATACGCGCCGAAAACCGGCGCATGTTTGTTAATCGCCTGCAAACTGATAAAGGAAAACATCAGCTGGTGGAGTTTACCGTAAATATCCGCGATAGCCTGATTGCTGGCAGCGGGAGAAAAGTACGCCTGAAGTCAAGGGAGTACGGATATTTACATTGGGATAATAAGCTCACGCTGGAATTTAACAGCACACAACCCAAGATCAACGCCATAGAAATTACGCCTAATAAAGAAGCTGTATCAGTTTTTCTCGCCGGAAATTCAACTGTTGTAGATGGTGCGGGTGAACCCTTTTCGGCCTGGGGGCAGATGTTCCCTTACTTTTTTAAGCCTGGTAAAGTAGCTATCGTCAACCTCGCTGAGTCCGGAGAAACCCTGAGCGGTTTTATTAGCGCACGTCGATTTGCTAAAATGCTAAGCCTGATGAAGCCGGGCGACTATGCCTTGGTGGAGTTTGGGCATAACGATCAAAAACAAAAGGGAGCAGGTGTAGGAGCATTTACTACCTACAAAAAGGACCTGGAATACTTTATTAATGAAGTGAAAAAGAAAGGAGGCCACCCGGTTTTGGTGACATCTGTACAACGCCGGCGGTTTGAGCAAGGCAAGATTGTAGAAACCCTGGGTGATTATCCTGCTGCTGTGAGACAAACGGCACGGGAGCAGCATATTCCAATGATCGATCTGAATGCAATGAGTAAAACACTTTTTGAATCGATGGGAGAGCAGGCTTCTTTGTTGGCCTTTGCCCACTTTCCCGCCGGAACCTTTCCCGGCAGGGCCGAAGCGATAGCCGACAACACTCATTTCAGGCCTTTCGGGGCTTATGAAGTAGCCAAATTGATCCTGAAAGGTGTCAGAGATGCGGGGCTGGATCTGGCGAAAGAAATTAAAGCCACCGAGCCGTCATTCGATCCTACCCGGCCTGATGCTTACGTCAGCTTTTACTGGCCCGAGAGTCCGGGAAAAGATGCAACCAAACCCGATGGAAACTAGACAATAATTACACTCAATTATAGCGATGCACATGAAATGAGCCATAGATCTTTTGTCTAATCAGATAATGATGATTTTGGCGAATTACATCTGGCTATTAAAACAATAAAAAAATAAGCAGATGAATACAATTTTTAAAAACGGAAGACTGACTTTTGATGTTCAATTAGATATTGATGTCGATACTTCATCAAAATTGTTCCTGTACTTACAGGTAAAACAGGTAATCAAACAGGCTATTGTCAGCGGGCAGATAGAAAAGGGTATACGCCTCCCATCTGCACGTGAAATAGGTAAAACCAACGTAGTGTCCCTGGCCACCGTGGAGCGGGCTTATCGCGACCTGAGACGTGAAGGTATTGTTGAGAAAAGAAAGGGCGATGGCTACTTCGTTTCTGACAGGATGGGCCTGAATTGACGCATACTGTTAACAGCGGGCTAAAAACCCGCAGATTGCGGGCGGGTCTTTGCGATTCCGGTAAATCATTTTACCTTTCGGGCAACTGATGTAAACAATGTATGCAAACCCTTTGTATATAGAATATATCAGGAGTTAAAATCGCGAGACATGCATGAGCTGGAACCTTTTTATAACTGGCAACATATTTATGTAAGTGAGGAGGATGAACGTTCTCCTTTTTTTGGTACCGAGCACTCCCAGTTTGAGTATACGGATACGATCTACAATTATTATATCCACCCTCAATGGGAATATTTTGGCAGCCGCACGCTTTACTTAAAAGTGTTGATGGCTGATTATGATGAGGGGTATGCTGTTATTGAATTGATAGGCGAGTGGAATGACGCAGTGGAAAATGATATTATGACCTTAAAAAGGGATGTGTTGGAGGTGTTTATGCATGAAGGGATACATAAGCTAATATTAATTGCCGAAAATGTGCTCAATTTCCATAGTAGTGATAAAGAATACTATGAAGAATTACATGAGGAACTTTCTGACGAAGACGGCTGGATCGTATGTTTAAATATGCCTGAGCAAACCCAATACGATTTTAAACGTGCCAGACTCAACCAGTTTATAGAATTAATGGAGCTGGATAATTGGCGAACCTATAAGCCTTATCATCTGTTTAAGAAAATAGATGAGCAAATCAGTAAAAGATTATTGTAATGCAGTGCTGCTCAATGGCAGGGATGCATACTATACTGTTATCCCGTATGTAAAATTAAAGGAGTGCCAATTATTATCGAAATTCCGCAGCGCAATCGTTTCCGTCATTTTTTTGTCATGGAATTGATAATTCTGCGTTACTTTTGCGCCATTCACTAATTAGATTTAGCTTATATGAACTGGTCTCAACTATTTACGTCGAGTGTAGGAAAGAAAATAACGATGGCGCTCTCCGGTCTTTTCCTGGTAGCTTTTTTACTGGTTCATGCCGGTTTAAATGCTTGTATCTGGGCTAACGACGGAGGGGTAATGTTTAATATAGCGGCTCATTTTATGGGAGCTAATGTGGTGCCCCGGGTATTAGAGATTGGTTTGTTTGTATTTTTCCTGTTGCATATTATCCAGGGTTTAGTATTAGAAATACAAAACCGCAGCAAACGTAAAGTGGGTTATGCCATTCCAATGGGTAACCGTGGAAGCAAATGGTATAGTCGTGCTATGGGTATTTTAGGTTCCATTATCCTTATCTTTTTGGTAATTCACCTGATCGATTTCTGGATCCCTTCCCGCTTTGGCGGTTTGGGTCAGATGTATATTGATATGTCAACCCACCAGATTGTTGCTGCGGGTACACCAGGCGCCAAAGAGTTTCACGACCTGTATGGAGAGATGTTGTATAAGTTTACCAGCTACCCCTGGATTTCGGTGGTGTATATTTTAGGTGTTATTGCTTTGTTCTGGCACCTGGTGCATGGTATCCAAAGTGCGTTCCGTACGTTCGGGGTAACCAATCACAAGTACATCAATATATTAACTGTTGTGGGCTGGTGCTTTGCTATTATTGTTTGTGGTGCATTTATTTTAATGCCTATCAGCTTCCTGGCCGGCTGGATTAGTTAATATTTGAGTGGGATCCCGTCCCTGGAAGGGCGGGTCGGCAGCAAGAAAGCAGCAGTACTAAGGTTCGGACAAAAAGAAAGTGGAATTTGGGGTAAAACTCAAATCATAAAACTCAAATCATAAATTGAATTATGCTTGATTCAAGAATACCTGCGGGTAAGTTGGAAGACAAATGGAATGATTATAAAGGTCATTGTAAGCTGGTAAACCCGGCTAACAAAAGAAAGTTAGAGATCATCGTGGTAGGAACCGGTTTGGCCGGGGCATCTGCAGCAGCTTCTTTAGGTGAGTTGGGCTACAGGGTGAAGGCTTTTTGCTTCCAGGACTCTCCGCGCAGGGCGCACTCTATTGCTGCGCAGGGTGGTATCAATGCAGCAAAAAATTATCAGAATGACGGAGACTCTGTTTTCCGTTTATTTTATGATACAATAAAAGGTGGCGATTACCGTGCACGTGAGGCTAACGTTCATCGTTTGGCTGAGGTAAGTGTAAATATCATTGACCAGTGTGTGGCGCAGGGCGTACCTTTCGCCCGTGAATATGGTGGTTTATTAAATAACCGCTCTTTTGGTGGTACACAGGTAAAAAGAACTTTTTATGCTGCGGGTCAAACCGGTCAGCAATTATTAATAGGCGCTTACCAGGCTTTAGAAAGGCAGGTGGCTTTGGGTAACGTGCAGCAGTATACCCGCCACGAAATGCTGGATATTGTAATGATTGATGGAAAAGCCCGTGGTATCATCGTACGTAACCTGATTACGGGTCAGTTGGAGAGATATTTCGGGCATGCGGTAATACTGGCTTCGGGCGGATATGGGAACGTGTTTTATCTTTCTACCAACGCAATGGGTAGCAATGTAACAGCTGCCTGGAAAGCTCATAAAAAAGGAGCGCATTTTGCAAACCCTTGCTTCACACAGATCCATCCCACCTGTATTCCTGTTTCCGGCGACCACCAAAGTAAGCTGACCCTGATGTCAGAGTCGCTGAGAAATGACGGTCGTATCTGGGTGCCCAAAAAACAAAACGATACCCGCAAGGCCAACGATATACCTGAAGAAGAAAGAGACTATTTCCTGGAGCGGAGATACCCTGCCTTTGGTAACCTCGTGCCTCGTGACGTAGCTTCGCGTGCGGCCAAGGAAAGATGTGATGCGGGTTATGGAGTAGGAACTACCAAACAGGCCGTTTACCTGGATTTCAAATATAACCTGATCAATAAATACGGTAGAACAGAAGCCAATAAGCAAGGTATTCAAAATCCCGACCAGGAAACGCTGGTGCGTTTGGGTAAAGAAGTAGTAAAGGAAGAATATGGTAACCTTTTCGATATGTACGAAAAAATTACCGGAGAGAATCCTTACGAAGTTCCTATGCGTATTTATCCGGCAGTGCACTACACAATGGGTGGTGTTTGGGTTGACTATGAGCTGATGACTTCGGTAAAAGGTTTGTATTGCCTGGGTGAAGCTAATTTTAGCGATCATGGTGCCAACCGTTTAGGTGCTTCTGCGTTGATGCAGGGACTGGCTGACGGTTACTTTGTTCTACCTTATACGATCGGTAATTACCTGGCTGATGAAATTGCAGTAAAACCAATACCTACAACAGATAAAGCATTTGTAGAGGCTGAAGCTGCAGTAAATGCACGTATCACGCAGCTGATGAATATTAAAGGAACCCAGTCTGTTGAAAGTTTCCACAAGCGTTTGGGCAAGATCATGTGGGAGAAATGTGGTATGGCGCGCAACGCCCAGGGGTTAACAGAAGCCATTGCAGAGATACAGGCACTTAAAAAAGAGTTCTGGAGCAATGTGCGCATACCTGGTGGCATTCACGAAATGAATCCTGAATTGGATAAAGCCAATCGCGTGGCTGACTTTATTGAACTGGGAGAGTTGATGTGTAAAGATGCTTTAGAGCGTAAAGAAAGTTGTGGCGGTCATTTCCGTGAAGAGAGCCAGACAGAGGATGGTGAAGCATTGCGTAATGACGAAGCGTTTATGCACGTAGCCGCCTGGAAATACAATGGCGAAAGCAACTGGGAGTTGGTAAAAGAACCTCTTGATTACGAGGTAATCAAGCCATCTCAGAGAAACTATAAATAGTAGTAAAGCAATATGAAGGTCGTGGGCTTTTCATTTGTTAGAAATGGAGTAAAATACGGCTATCCTTTTGTAGAATCCATAAGGTCAGTGTTACCGTTGGTAGATGAGTTTGTGATAAACCTTGGTAATAGCGATGATGAAACGAATGATCTTGTAGAAAGGTTGCCGAAGGAAAAGGTAAAAACGATTCATAGTATTTGGGATGAGTCATTAAAAACCGCAGGAAGAGTTTTGGCTGTAGAAACAAACAAAGCTTTGGATGTTACAGGTGCCGAGGCCGATTGGCTCTTTTACATACAGGGAGATGAAGTAATCCATGAAAAAGATTATGATGAAATACGCAACCAGATGTTGAGGTATAAGGATGATAAAAATGTTGAAGGGTTGCTATTTCGATATTATCATTTTTATGGGAGCTATAGGTTCCTGGGAGATGGTCGAAGTTGGTACCCTTTCGAGATCAGAATTATCAGGAACAACAAAAAAATACGTTCTTATAAAGATGCTCAGGGTTTTAGATGGGAAGATGGTAAAAAGCTTCAGGTTAAGTTAATTAATGCTCATATCTATCACTATGGATGGGCCAGAAATCCCGTAATCATGAATCGAAAGCAATCTGCATTTGGCAGTTTATATAACGGCGGACAGACTGTGGATCAAAAAGAAGAAATAGCTTTCGATTATAGTAAGGTTGATTCTATTACTTTATTTCAAGGATCGCATCCTGATGTTATGAAAGATATAGTGGCGAGTGAAGACTGGACACTGAACAGAGATATAAATAAGAAGAATTTTAAAAACTTAAAGCACCGGCTTTATTACTTTTTGGACAAAAGATTTGGATGGAGACCATTTTCTTACAAAAATTATAAACTGATTCATTAGTATTAATATGGAACATTACAATATGAACCTCACCTTAAAGGTGTGGAAACAAAAAGACGGGAAAAGTAAAGGTGGTTTTGAAACTTACCAGGTAAAGAATATTTCTTCCGAAATGTCTTTTTTGGAAATGTTTGACGTGTTGAACGAGCAGCTGATACACGAAGGAAAAGAGCCAATTGCTTTTGACCACGATTGTCGCGAAGGAATTTGTGGCATGTGTTCTATGTATATTAACGGTCGCCCGCATGGCCCATGGCAAGGTACCACTACCTGCCAGTTGCACATGCGTGCTTTTAAAGATGGTGACACTATCGTGGTAGAACCATGGAGAGCCAATGCTTTCCCGGTTGTGAAAGACCTGGTGGTAGATCGTTCTTCTTTTGATCGCATCATACAGGCGGGGGGTTATGTTTCTGTAAATACCGGTGTAACGGTTGATGGTAATGCTATCCCTATTAATAAGGATAATGCAGATAAAGCATTTGCTGCAGCTGCATGTATTGGTTGCGGAGCCTGTGTAGCGGCTTGTAAAAACTCTTCAGCTTTATTATTCCTTTCGGCCAAAACATCTCACCTGGCTTTATTGCCGCAGGGACAAACAGAAAGAAATAAACGCTCACTGGCAATGGTAGCTCAAATGGATAAAGAAGGCTTTGGAAGCTGTACCAACACTGGCGCCTGCGAAGCAGTTTGCCCTAAAGAAATTGAAATTACCAATATCGCGCGTTTGAACAGGGACTTCACTGCAGCAGGATTAGCAGCAGACGTAAAAGGATAAAAATTGCTTTAAATATCTTTAAAACCTCCTGCAATCGCGGGAGGTTTTTTTATTGGAAATAATTGGGGATTCCTTTAGTTTTTTTATTTTTCGATATAGTGCTTTTTTTCACAGGTGTTTTTGTTGTAACGAGGCTTCGGCTGCTACCCTTAAGTTTCTTGTAAGCTTCGGCCATTTTTACATCGTAATTGTTTTTTTTATAGTCAGGTCCATTGTATTTACGTGCAAAATCAGACCAGCGTTTTTCACGGAGTTCATCACCCAGTGATGTATTGATAATATAATTAACAAAAGCAAATAAATGCTCACGTTCCCCTTTATACATGGCAGTTACAAACTCCTGTAAAGAATTGAAGCCGGCCAGCGCATAGTTAAACCCCATTACCTGGAAGCGTCCCCAGGAGGCAGACATCAGTGCCGCATTCCGGTTTAATATAACCGCTTCCTGTAGTCGTTTGTGCTGTGATGCTGAAGCGCCATATCCTCCTGCCAAGGGGTTAGATATGCCTGGGTTTGTTTTGTCGAAAAGCCCATTGGTACGTTTGGAAAAAATATGTCGCTCGAAAAGGATTTTAGGCTCGCCGGTAGGCAAAAAGCCATCGCCTTTGCTTTCTACTGCAGCCACTGCTTTAATGGCGGCAACCTCGCAGTTTAACTGGCGTGCCGCATCCTGGAAGTCTTTTTCGTTTAATGCTGGTTTAGACATATGGGATGTTTGAGGTTTATAACGTGATGGAGTGATCTACATCATGAAATTACGATTTCTTTTAAGCTTGAACAGCCGCATAAACAAGCGATGCCTGTATTAGATAACCGGCTGGAAACATCCCGATACTGGAATGGCTTTTTTAGCTCCCAACATGATTAACTCCCGGTATTTATGCTTTTGCAGCACGTATAAAAGCAGTAAATTTGCACCCTTATGCAACTATCGAAGAATTTTGAACCAGCGCAGGTGGAACAATTTTGGACCAATCGCTGGAAAGAGCAAAAATATTTTGAAAGCAAGCCAGATGGCAGACCTGCTTTTACGGTGGTCATTCCACCTCCTAATGTTACCGGTGTTTTACACATGGGGCATACATTAAACGAAACGGTCCAGGATATTTTGGTACGCAGGGCAAGAATGACTGGTTACAATGCCTGCTGGGTTCCGGGTAGTGACCATGCCTCTATTGCTACTGAAGCTAAAGTGGTGCAGATGCTGCGTGAGAAGGGCATCGATAAGAATACACTGACCAGGGACGAATTTCTTAAATATGCGTTCGAGTGGAAGGATAAATATGGCGGGATTATTTATAACCAGATAGAGCGCCTGGGGTGCAGCGTAGATTGGAGTCGCGTTACTTTTACAATGGATGACCATTATTACGAAGCGGTAATAAAAGTATTTGTAGACCTCTATAAAAAAGGTATGATATACCGTGGCGCCCGTATGATCAACTGGGACCCGGTTGCAAAAACAGCCTTAAGCGATGAAGAAGTCGAGTATCGTGAAGTGCAGAGCAAATTATATTATGTACAATATAAGCTCGACGGACAAGAGGGGTATATAACTATAGCTACTACAAGGCCCGAAACTATTTTAGGAGATACCGCTATTTGTGTAAATCCTAATGATGAGCGCTACCAGCATTTGAAGGGTGCTTATGCTTTGGTGCCATTGATTAATCGGCGTATACCTGTGATTTTCGATGAGTATGTAGATATGGAATTTGGGACGGGCGCGTTGAAGATTACACCGGCACATGATATTAATGACTATAACCTCGGCCTGAAGCATAACCTGGAAGTGATTGATACTTTAAATGATGACGGTACTTTAAGCGATGCTGCGCAGCTTTATACCGGGGAAGACCGGTTTGACGTTCGCAGGAAGATAGCAGCTGACCTTGAGACTTCGGGCAACCTGGTGAAAATAGAGGATATCACTAATAAAAATGGTTTCTCCCAGAGAAGTAATGCTGTGGTAGAACCCAAGATATCTACCCAGTGGTTTTTGAAAATGCAGGAAATGGCAGAGCCCGCGCTGAAAGCGGTTGTAGAGGGAGATATTAAAATACATCCGGGCGATCGCTTTTTAGCCACCTATAAGCATTGGCTGGAAAACGTAAAAGACTGGTGTATCAGCCGCCAGTTATGGTGGGGCCAACAAATACCGGCCTGGTATACACCGGATGGAGCCTGCGTTGTTGGTGAAACCAAAGAAGAGGCGTTTAAGAATTTGTCTGGCGGTCAATGGACTATTGATGACTTGCGCCAGGATAATGATGTGCTGGATACCTGGTTCTCTTCGTGGTTGTGGCCGTCACAGGTGTTTAAAGGAATTACTGAACCCGGTAATGAAGAATTGAAATATTATTACCCAACTTCGGTGCTCGTAACCGGTCAGGATATTATTTTCTTTTGGGTGGCCAGGATGGTAATAGCCGGCCTGGAATATGAAAAAGAAATTCCGTTTAAGGATGTGTATTTCACAGGGATGGTACGCGATAAGCTGGGACGTAAAATGTCTAAGTCTTTGGGTAACTCGCCTGACCTGCTGGAACTGATTGACAGGTATGGCGCCGATGCCGTACGGTTTGGTATTATGATTGCTGCACCGGCTGGTAACGACCTGCTGTTTGATGAAGCATCGCTGGAGCAAGGCCGTAATTTCAACAATAAAATATGGAATGCGCTGAAGCTGGTGAAGATGTGGGAAGATAATACTAATGGTGTGACCCTGGATGATAAAAATGCGGATGACGATTTTGCCGCAAAATGGATGCGTAACCGTATTAATGAAGCAAGGGCGGAAGTAGAACGATTGTTAAAGGAGTTCAAGCTAAGCGAAGCGCTGAAAACTATCTATTCACTGATATGGGATGATTTCTGCAGCTGGTACCTGGAGTGGCAAAAGCCGGAATTTGGCGGAGCAACCCTCAACAGTAAACTACAGGCAACTATAGGATTTTTCGAAGAGTTGTTGCAGTTGCTGCATCCTTATATGCCGTTTATTACAGAGGAGATCTATCACCAATTGAGAGCGCAAAGCGATGACTTATCAGTTAAACAGTTTAATGAAACAGGTGTAGTTGACGACAGGATTATAGCACAGGGAGAGATATTAAAAAATGTGATCAGCGCTGTAAGAGATGCGCGGGTGAAGAACAGTATCAAAAATAAAGAATCCATCAAACTATATATTCAGGCGGAGAACCGTAGCGACTACGAAGCATTATTTAGCATTTTAGAAAGGCAGTTAAACGCCGAAAAAATAGCTTTCACAGATGCTACGGTGGAAAAATGTATCAACGTTCTGGTTCAAAAAGATAAGTTGTATATCGAAACCCAAACAGAGTTAGATACAACTGCGCAAAAGGAGCAATTAGAGAAAGATATCGTTTACCTGGAGGGTTTCCTGGCATCGGTTGAGAAAAAGCTGGGTAATGAACGCTTTGTGCAGAATGCCAAGCCTGAAGTAGTAGATGTAGAGAGAAAGAAAAAGGCCGATGCAGAAGAGAAGATAGCTGCGTTGAGAGATGCATTGGCATCGCTTTAATTATATTCAATCGTCTATAATCAATCCCGGTAGTGATCAGTCTGCCGGGATTTTTATTTTAACGGAAAAACTTCAAATAGTAAAAAGTAGCCATAGTGCATGTCCTCACAAGGAGAAGATAGCTATGTTGAAAGATGCGTTGGCATCGCTGTAATTATATTAGGTCGCCTATAATCAATCCTGTAGTTATTCGTCTGTCGGGATTTTTATTGGATGACGCTGTATTAATACCAATGATAATTACCTAAATGCCGCCATGGCGCGTGTCCTCGCGCGCCATGGCGTGTATACTTAAGCGCCAGAGTTCAAAATAATCATGTAGCTTTAACAAGCAAACCTACAACTATGAGCTACACCAACTTATGCCATCGCCGTAAAAGTCATATGGAGCTTGACGAGATTTATTTCTTCACTGCAAGTATTAATCGTTGGATGCCTCTGCTGGCGCCGGACACCACTAAACAGCTTATTGTTTCGCTCTTGACTATTTAACCAAACAAAATAAAACGGATGTTTTCGCATTTGTAATAATGCCTACTCATATTCATATTATCTGGAGGGCAAGGTCGTTAAATGGGAAAGAACATCCTAAAGGATCTTTTCTGAAATATACTGCACATGAATTTAAGAAGCTGTTGTCTTTTGATCCGTTGATACCGTTGTCTTCTTTTAAGATCAATGTACATAATAAGCATTACGAATTCTGGCAGAAAGACCCGTTGGCGGTTATTTTATATACCCGGAAGGTTGCTTTTCAAAAATTGGATTATATACATTTTAATCCCTGTGCAGGTAAATGGAAATTAGTGGCAGATCCATGTGATTATTATTTCTCTTCAGCAGCGTTCTATGAAAAAGGTATTCAGCATTTTAGTTTTCTAAGGGATATTCGCGATGAATTTTAGATTAATATAGCTAAGCATCGTTGAGCCCGCGTGAAGACACGCGTACAGGCTATATTATCCCTCTGCCGCATTTTGATAAGCAGCCATGCGAGTGTCCTCACGCACAATTTCATCGCCGCTCATTTGAACACACGCGTCCCGGCCCTGTAATCAATCCACTAGTATTAGTCCGCCGGATTTTATTTTAATAAATAGGCTTCAAATAGTAATTGCAGCCACTGCGAGTGTCCTTACGCACAATTTCATCGCCCGCTCATTTGAATACACGCGTCCCGGCCCTGAAATCAATCCACTAATATTAGTCTGCCGGATTTTATTTTAATGGATAGGCTTAAAATAGCAATGTAGCCAGGCGCGTGTCCTCACGCGCCGTACCGTTAGTTTCACTTTCCGCTCATTATTTTAAAAAGTTCCCCCGGTTGAAATTCCCTCCCGGTATACTACATTTGATTAAAAAAATATGAAGCCGCTACGTTTAATAATGAGTATTGTATGTTTTACTTTATATACATCATTAGCAGTAGGGCAAATACCCTTTCAATCTGATAATAATACCTACCGGATAACCTATGTTTCTTCTTCCAATGGTAAGCCGTCGCCTAACCAAAACAAGGTTGTCGTATTTACAAATGCCCGGCAGACGCTTATTACAAACGAGAAAGATTTTAAAGGAGAAGGCAAATATCCATTGGAGGTATCGCTGATCAACAGAACTAATCTTTCACAGCAATTATACACTTTGCTCGATCAAGCCAATTGCATCTCCACTATCGATTCTACTACTATAAAAAGCCAGCAATTTGAGTTACAGGAGGGAAGCAAAAAAATATTGGGATACAACTGTAAAAAAGCAAAAACAGTGGTTAACTCCAACACAATTGAGTTTTGGTACACAACCGACTTACCTGTAAAAGGGGCGCCAACGGCATTAGGCCAAAACCTGGGACTGGTATTGGAAATGATTCGCAATGGTAATTTTGTAATGAGCGCTGACGAGGTAAAGAAGACAACATATATAAGTCCAGCCAAGTTTGCTTCAATCAAGCCAAAGCTACTAGATCTTTTAAGTTATCGCGATGAGATTTGGCGCAATCGTTTTACCACCATAGAACTGTTTAAAGATCAGGTCATCAATTTCTCTGACAGTGCTACCGTAAAACCGGATGTACTGCGATTTGCCAATGGAACCATTGTGGTAAAGAAAGTGAAGTTTCCCTCCCTGACTGATGCAAAAACCATCTTCCTTGATTTGCAGGAGCAATCTAACGGAGATGCCTATGACCGTACCGGTACGGTATTCCTGATCCCGGTTGACAAAAAACAATCCTTCCTGGATGGCCTGAAAAACGGGGCTTCAACCTTGCCTGTTTTTGAGAATGGTAATGGCAAAAAATACCAGGGTATAGTTGCCACGGCAGATTACAGTCCCGCGATTGAATTAATGCGTTTTTTCACACCCTTCGGAATAAAGCAATACAATCACATACAATTAAAGGGGAAAGAGTGGCACCAGGTGGTTCCCTATAGGCAGGATATAACAGCCTATGCTTCCCTGCTGGACGGTAAGGACGTATATATTGGTGTATTCATCGGCAACTATGATAAAGGGGGCCATAAAATAAACGCCGCTATTACCATTCACAGGGGAGGAGACGAACCGCCCAAAAAAGTAGTGCCATTATTTAATACGCTTAATATTATGGAAATGGCCGGACAGGAGTATGCTACTATGTTTGATAAGACTGAGGGAGTCACAGTCCATTTTGAATTAAAAGAAGCGATAAATAACGCAGTACTCCGTTATACTACCACCGGACATGGTGGCTGGGGAAACGGTGACGAATTTGTGCCCAAAGAAAACACGATCAACTTAGATGGGAAAACTATTTTAAAGATGATTCCCTGGAGAGAAGATTGTGGTTCTTATCGCTTGTTTAATCCTGCTTCAGGAAACTTTGCTACGGGTTTGTCTTCTTCAGATCTGAGTCGCTCTAACTGGTGCCCGGGTACTGTAACCAATCCCTTTGTCATACAGTTAGGAAATTTATCAGCAGGAAAGCATATCATACAGGTGCAGATAGCGCAAGGTGAAAGGGAAGGTAGCAGCTTCAGTGCATGGAATGTGAGTGGGGTAATTGTAGGCGATTAGGCCCGGCCAGATCTGACAGGTTTCCGAAACCTGTCAGATCCGCAAACCAGCTTCATAATTCCGAATATATTCGACAAATGCCTTTTTGCTACCAAACCAGTTGATCACTTCATTTCGCAGTAAAAGCGTCGGTTTATCTGAGAGCAGGCTTTGATAGGCCGAATGAGGATAATTGGCAGCACTATTACAAATACCGTGTTTAACCGGATTGGTAATAATATAAGCGATCAGGTGAGTGTAATATGAGTTATTGATAATTTCTTTTCGTTTAAAATTCTCCTGAAACAGGCTTCGTACCCGATTATATTTTTTATTGATAGCTTTCGCATATGCATTAAATAAATTAGAAAAATGTTTGCTGAGCGGTTTGTCTTTTTTTATTTCATGTATACTTTGCTCCATATTATTAGCATTGTCTCCCTTTATCCTGATAAAAAAATGAAAATGATTGGGCAACAGGCAATAGCAAAGTGTATCTGCAACAGGCGTTACATATTTCTTCCAAAGATGTAGAAAATAAATATAGTTCTCAGGCTTCTTAAAAATTACTTCCCTGTTGTTCCCACGGTTATAAATATGGTAATAGCATCCCGGAACCAGGTGTTCTTGATAGGTGTTTATATTTAAAGTTACGAAAATGTTGTATCAACTATAAGCAGTTATTTAAACTGTTAGCCTCTATTTACCTCGGTATTAAGTTGGTCGGCAGTATAAATTCAAAAAACATTTTTCGATCCTGCCCGGGTACTGCAGTAAGTAAATAGCCTGCTCTAAATCCGAAGGTTAAAGAATGTTGATTCCACCATTTGGTATCCATACAAATTTCCGCACCGGTACTTTGTAAGGTAGCACTACGTGTACCGCTTTTATTTAAAGCCTGGGTGTAGTCATAAAAAACATTGGCTCTTATGCGTTGCAGGTACAAAATATTGGCGAATCCCCAATCCGGATAAAATACAGGAAAATGATAGTTGGCCCTGGCTGCATAAATGCCGGCTGAATCTCTCCCTGCATAACCTCTCGCAAATGCGGTGCGGTTGCCAAATACCCGTTGTTCTGACCCGGAGTATTGCAGGGCTCCATTTAAAACCAGGCTATGTGCACGTGCAAGGCCGGGCAAATATAATGCTGCACCCGCATAGCCCTGCCAGCTGTCGTAGAGGTTCAAAGCATGTCGAAATTGGGTGTTAACGCTGTACCCCCATTTCGGGTAAATATCCTGGGTTGTAGTCTGCACCTGCTGTGTCCAGCTAACACCATGAGCAAGGTAGCTGAATTGCAGTTCTTTAAATTCGTTTTTTGTAGGGCCTGTATTGAAGTCAGTACGATAGTAATAATTGCTTCCAATGTTAAGCACTTTATAGGTTCGGTTGCTGGCCCAGCTTAATGGAATACTTGCCCCTATATAATTATTCCATTCATTCCACTGCCTTAACTTTTTAGACGCAACCGCGCGGCGGTCAAAAGTATAATTAGAGCCCAGGCTGATATACGGGAAAAGACCTCCATAGGTGACTGCCCCACCCGCAGTATGGGTTTTGTCATTTTCATTATATACATAATATAACTGGGTTTCGGTGGTGTTTAAAATATTATTGCCGTAAATAGTAAAACTAAATTCAGGGTCTGAGTAATTGGGACGCCAGCTATGAAAATTAAAGGGATGCGTTAGCTTCCGGTAGGGTTGGGTTACAGCATGGGTTGGGGATGCTGTCATTAACTGGTAAGATGCATGTATGCTATCGCTTACGATGCCGGTTTTATTATTTACAAATGCCTCCATTGGTAGCGGTTGCCATTGGGCCTGGATTTCATCAGCCTGTTGTAACTGGAAGCCGTCTGCCGTAAATACACTCCAGTTAAGCTTGTTGAAATCGCTGCTGGCAAAATAGCTGCCTACGCCGGGAGTAGGCAATTGAAAGAGTTGTTGCTGCGCCAGATCGTAATAAAATAATTCATCCTTTAAATGCTTAGAAGCGGTGAAATATATCTTGCCGTTATTGACAGCAATATTACCAATTACGGTAGATGAGGGTGGTGTGATATTTTTAATGCTGCCACTAAGAATATCCACCGCAGCTATAGCCGTTGTAGCATCTTTGTTGCGTAACACAGTAATGATCGTGCTGTCATTTAAGAACTTGGGGTTGGAAAAATAACTAATGCTGTCATTAACGATAGTTCTGAAAGGATTCCCATTATCGGCAGTTAAAAAAGTTAGTGCAGATCTTCCGTCCAGCGAAACGCTATTGGCTACTATCGTTTTGCCATCGGCCGAGATATCGGGTGAGAAATACCTTGATTGATGTGTAAGTGTTCGCTGCTGCCCGGTTGCCACATCCAGTAACTTAATGACATTGTAGCTTACCCAGCGCCACCGGGGGTGTGATTCGTAAGCTGCATAAACAATCTTCCCATTGCGATAACTATATTGGTCTTCGATACTAATATCACGCAAACGGAGTAAGCGCTCACCTTCAGGGCCCCTTATATAAAAGCCCGTTCTCTGGTTATTAGATGATTTCTGATATAGTAAATCGGTTTCCGACAGCTGGAAAGGGAAACTATATTGAGTTAGTGTTTTTGTATTGCTGGCAAATACATTAAGACTGTCTGCCAACATCCCGGGATTCTCTAATTGGTATTGCGCTTTATAATAATTAAAAGCATTTTGCCTGAAATCTTTGTAAGAAATGCCCGAATGTCGCTGAACGGCTTGTTGTAGCGGGTAAAATAAGCCTCTGTATGCGCTGGCATCCCGGGTTACTTTGCGCCAGAAATCATAACCGTACTGCCGGGAGCCGTAATTAACGAGCAGGTATCCCAGGTCATAGTGGTTAGGCACATAGTCTTTTAAAGAGCCATTCCGGATCTTCATCCAGCTATAATCTTTGCCTGATTGCCACAAAGCGGGAAAGGCCTTCAGGAAAAAAGGCAGGGTTCCCCGGCCATGGGGAGCCAGCAAACTTTCACTATATACGGCATCACCCTCGAAAAACCAGTTCGGTACTGCTGCATTAACGGCCAACGCATACCCCTCCTGCCCGAACAGCTTTTTCATGACGGCGCTCAACCCGTTGTTAAAATTGTTATACTGCTGCACATGCCGGTACTCATGTACCGTAAGCTGAGTAAGCCACGATAGGCTGCTCGGATCATAATTGTCTGGCGAAGGAGTAGTATAAAACTCACTTCGGAAAGGCCCCATCGAGACATAACCATTGGTAATAACCGGCTGGTTTTGTAGTATAATATCTATCTTTTTCAGTTTTTTACCCAGGCTTAACTGATCTCTCAATGATACACGGCTAATAAATGAAGCCACCCGCTGGGCAGCGGTGTCAAATCCCTCAGGAAATATAATCCGTGCTGTATCAGTATTAATTTGTTTCCATCGCATACCGGTAGGATTGCCTCCAAATTGCTGGGCAACAGCTATATTACTCTGAAGGAAGATCAGGAGAACTGACAGAACGAAAATGAAGAATCTGCTCATATACAGTTGCCGCAAATAAGGTGACTGAAGTTGATACACAAAATGAATTTCCTAAAAATATAAAATTAACAGTTAGATATGCATGAAATTTGCAGGTAGCCCCCTAATAAATTACTTTTACAAATAATTTTTAGAATCGCCTTTCCTGAAGAAATTTCGAAAAATATTACTGATCGTTCTGGCGTCAATTATTTTGCTGTTGACGACCGTATGGGTGCTTATTCAAATGCCGCCCGTACAAAACTGGCTTATAGATAAAGTGACCTCCCGGCTTTCTAAAGAGCTGCAAACGAGAATAGAAATTGGTCGCATCGACCTTTCTTTATTCAATAAATTGAATCTGCAGCAGGTGCTGATAAAGGATCGTCAAAAAGACACCATTTTAAGTGCAGGCGAAATTACAGTAAATATCACCGACTGGTTTTTCTTTAAGAAAGATGTAGAGTTGAAATACATAGGTTTGCGGGATGCCTACATTCACCTGCAGCGTCAGGATTCTGTATGGCACCACCAGTTTTTGCTGGATTATTTTTCTACGCCTGCCTCTCCTAAAAAGAAAAAAAATGGTATCAACCTCGCACTTCGGGAAGTAGATCTTAAAAATATACGGGTAAAACAGGAGGATGGCTGGATTGGCCAGGATATGACCCTTTCCCTGGCTTCACTCAATACCGTGTCCCGTAATGTAGATTTCAAGAAGAAGCTCATTGAGATCAACTCACTCAATATTAATCAGCCTTATTTTGCGCTCAGGGACTACGATGGTAAGAGGCCTCCCCGTGAAATGGAAAGCGTTCCCAAGCCGATTGTTACAGATACCAGTACAATAGATGTCAATGACAACAAATGGAAAATACTGGTAAGTGAACTAAGCCTTCGAAATGGTACGTTTAAAAACGATAATGAATCAAGGCCGCTGGATCCCATTGCCTTCGACGGTAAACATATTGAGTTCTCTAAAATTTATGGAGATTTCCGCAATGTGAAATGGGAAATGGATACCATAACCGCATCCATAAAATTACAGACCCGTGAAAGAAGTGGCTTTGAAGTAAAGCACCTGATTGCCGACGCCAAATTCACCCCGCGGGAAATGACATTTGAAAACCTGGATATCAGGACAAATGATAGTCACCTGAGCAACTATTTCAGCATGCGTTTCGACCGTTTTGGAGATATGAGCGACTTTGTTGAGAAGGTGAGAATGGAAGGTCGCTTCGATCATACCGAGATCAACAGTGATGATATTGCCTACTTTGCGCCCGATCTGAAAACCTGGAAGAAGCGCATCAAGCTAAGTGGAAATGTAAAAGGACCCGTATCCTCATTAATTGGTAAAAACCTCGATATCAGGGCTGGAGCTAATACTTATTTCCTGGGCGATGCTTCCATTACAGGTCTGCCTGAAATTAACAGTACTTACCTGGATATTAAGGCCAATGAATTTAGAACTGTCTATTCAGATGCCACAGCTTTCATACCACCTCTGAAGCGAATTACCAATCCGGACCTGAGCAAGCTGGGGTTTGTAATGTTTACCGGGAACTTCGCAGGTTTTATCAACGATTTTGTAACGTATGGTACTATCCAAACCGGTTTGGGTACGGTAAAGGCAGATCTTAATTTAAAGTTACAGAACCCCGCTTACCCTGTTTATTCCGGTACGGTAGCTACAGAAAGTTTAAATCTGGGACCACTTCTAAAAAATGAAGACCTGGGTTATATCAGCCTGAATGCTACTTTAAAAGGTGCCGGCTTTAAACCTAACAGCGGCAACATTGCGCTGGATGCCCGCATTAAGCATATTGATTACAAGAAGTACCGGTACCAGAATATTACCCTGGATGGTGAGCTCAATAAGAGGATATTTGACGGCTCTGTTATTGTAAACGACCCCAATGCCATGCTGAGCCTTAATGGTCTGGTAGACTTTAGCCAGAAAGTGCCTGAGTTTAATTTCATGGCCAATATTGACACGCTGAATCTTTATAATACACAATTGCTGAAAGAGAATCTCGCCTTCTCCGGCCGTGTGAATGCCGAGTTTTCGGGCAATACGATTGATGATTTTCTGGGCGACGCCAATATTTCCAATGCCTCTTTAACCCGCAATGGTTTTCCTCTTTCCTTCGATTCACTTTCAATCAATTCAACTACGACGGACAGTACCAAGCATTTGCGTGTAGCGTCTAACGAGTTTAGTGTAGATGTGGATGGCATTTTCAAAATCCGTGATTTGCCTAGTTCTGTCACTGCATTTCTAAGCCGCTATTACCCGGCTTACATCAAAGCACCGGGAGTAGCTATACCGCAACAGTCTTTCAACTTTGATATTAAAACAGGGGATTTTGATGAGTTTGCTACCATTATCGATAGCAGCCTGAAAGGATTTGATAACAGCCGTATTAGAGGAGGAATTAACACAGCGGCTAATCACCTTTTCCTGGATGTCAACGTGCCTTATTTCAAATTCAGACAGTTCGATTTCTCCAATATAGATATTGATGCTGCGGGTACTTATGACAGTCTCACTTTGTATGGAAGTGTATCCAATATTGGTGTAACAGACAGTTTAAAAATTCAACTGGCAACTTTCAATATTAAAGCGCATAATGATGTTTCGGAAGTGAGCATATTTACAGGTACCGGTAACAGTAAAACCCTCGACCAGGCGCGGCTCAATGCTGTTGTGAATACTTATAGCAATGGCGTTGGTATCAGGTTCAATCCTTCTTCATTTATGCTCAACAGTAAAATCTGGACTATAGAAGATAAGGGCGAACTGGAGTTCAGGAAAAACGCACCGGCCCACGGACTACTGGTTCTTAAAGAAAGTGCACAGGAAATAAGGATTGAAACCATGCCTTCTGATGTAGGTAACTGGAACGATGCGGCTATCACTTTAAAAGGAATTAATTTGGGTGATCTGGGTCCTTACCTGCTGCCACGTAACCGGCTGGAAGGATTAATAGACGCGCATGTGCTGATTGAAAATCCCGGGAAAAATATGAAAATCAGTTCCAGGGATTTTGTGGGCAGGGCTATCAGGCTGGATAATGATTCGATTGGCACCCTGGGGGCAAATGTAATTTTTGATATGGCTACCCAAGAACTGCTGGTAGATGGCAAAACCCTGGGATCGGATGACAAAAGTCTTGCCTATGATATTCGTTTATACCTCAAAGACCAGGAGTCGCAACAAAAAAATATTATAGCCTTAACACCTACTCATTTTGACCTGAAGTATATCGATCGCTTCCTGAATACTTTATTTACTGATATTTCAGGCGATGTTACAGGTAAGTTTGAAATTAAAGGCCCTTTAAATGAACTGGCCGTAGTGGGGAAAGGCCGTCTGCACAATGCCGGCTTAAAGGTAAAATTTACCCAATGTTATTATAAGATAGAAGACCGGGATATTGAGCTAAGTGAAAATGAAATTAACCTGAATGGCATTGTGTTGGAAGATACGGTTACCGGCAACCCGGTTTATTTGCGGGGAGGTATCACCCACAATGCATTTGATGATATGTTCTACGATATTACCGTGTCTACCCGTAAGCCGGGTACCCGTGATGCACGTAATAACCGGCCTGTACAGGTATTAAGCACTACTTATGCCGATAACAAGTTGTTTTATGGTAATGTGAAAGCCACAGGTTCTTTTGTGTTAGTAGGTTCGGAAGATAACAGTTTCATGAAGATTGATGCTATTGCCTCCGACCGGGAAGAAAGTAATTTTACGATTGCTTCGGCCAACAGCCAGGCAGGAAAAATGCCCGATTGGCTGGTAGAACGGAAGTATGGGGTTGAAGTTTCAGATAGCCTTGTAAGTGCCAGCACCGGGTCTAATATGAAGTACGAGCTTGATGTGACCGCTAATCCCAAAGTGTTAATGAAGTTTGTGATGGATGACCTGACCGGTGACCAGATATTTGGAAGAGGAGCAGGTAGTTTAAACATACAATCGGGAACGAATGAGGAACTAAAGATCAATGGGCGTTTTGATATACAGGAAGGGACTTATAACTACACCTTCAAATCTTTCTTCCCTAAACCTTTCGAGATCATTAAAGGAACCGAGAACTATATATCCTGGACGGGCGATCCGTTAAAAGCCAACATCAATATACAGGCAAGATACAAGGCAGAAAGAGTGAGCTTTGCACCTTTGGCCAGTATGATCGACCCCGGGCAGAGTTATTCCAATACGCGCGAGAATGTGTATATCTATGCAGTATTAACGGGACAATTGTTTCAACCGGAATTTAAGTTTGAGCTGGAGCTCGATCCCAATAGCCGTTTTAATAACGACTTTAACGTAACTAACGCGCTGCAGCAAATAGAAAGAAGCCAGACTGAAGTTACAAGACAGGTTACTTATCTCATCGTTTTCAACAGCTTTGCGCCGCCGCAAACAGGTGTGTCCAATATAGGTATAGGAGGTGCTGCCATGGAGTTTACCTATAATACCATATCAAGTTTATCGGGGCTGTTTTTTAACGAGATCAACAAAAAGCTCAATAGTGCGCTGTCGTCGTTGTTAGGGCAAAATGTGAGCTTCAACTTCAGTGGTTCGGTTTATAACCGAAATGTATTGGGCGCCAGCAACGCAAATTTCAATATCAACCAGGCTAATGTAAGCGGGGCCCTGTTGGTACCTTTGTTTAAAGATCGCTTTGTGATTTCGTTGGGTAGTTCGCTCGAAGTGCCCTTGCAATCCAGTACCCTGCAGCAAACCGTTCAGTTTTTACCAGATGTTACAGCTGAGTGGTTACTGAATGCCAGTGGTAGCCTGCGTTTGAATTTGTTCTACCGCGAAAACCTGGATTACCTCACTACATCCAGCACGGGTGCAGCTAAGTTGAAAAGAACAGGCGGAGGTATCTCCTTTAAAAAAGAATTCAATACACTACCTGAATTATTCATCAATGTACGTAAGCGTGCAGAGAGGGAAGCCAATCGCCTGCCGCCGCCGGTTGATTCCACCAAATCGGTACAGCCTGCAACGGTAGAGCGGAAAGCAGATCCTTTATTGCCTAAAACGGTACCGGAAAAAGAAGAGTAACTATTTTAATGTTAACACTACTTCAACCGGAAAATGGTCTGAAGGGAATTTTCCAAAATAGGTATCGGTAAGAACACCCCATTTATTGGCCTGCCATTGTTTGCTGATAAAAACATGGTCAATAATATCTGTGCTTTTAAAGTCCTTTTTAAACCCGTTGAATGAGCTGTTGTTTTCGTAGGGGTATGGTACGTCTTTGTAAGCATCTCTCACAATAGCCGAGCTGGCAATGATCTGATAAGGATCTGTTTTCCGGTCTGCGTTAAAATCGCCTGTTAAGATGACCGGCGCTCCTTTGGCAATGGTTTTGATTTTCTCCAGGATAAGCTTGCTGCTTTCAAGCCGCGCTACTTTACCCTCATGGTCAAAATGAACATTAAAGAAATAGAACTTCTTTTTCGATTTTTTATCCTGGAGGTATACCCATGAGCAAATACGATTGCAACAGGTAGCATCCCAGCCCAACCCGGGCTTTTCGGGTGTTTCAGATAACCAAAAATCGCCTGATTGTAATAAAGCGAATTTATCCTTTTTGTAAAAAACAGCTGAGTGCTCCCCCTTATCGCTTCCGTCGTCTCTGCCTTTTCCATAACGTGCATATTGAGGCAATGCCTTTACCACATCCTCCAATTGGTGGGGTAAGGCCTCTTGCGTGCCAAATACGTCAAAGTCATGATAACGGATCAGGTTGGCTACAAAAGGTAACCGGTCCTGCCAGAGATTACCTATATCATTTTTATTGTCGAAACGTAAATTGTAAGAGGCTACTTTAAAGGTTTGCGCGTTAATCATCAGGCATATTAGCAGCGCTGCCAACACCAGTACCTGGCGAATTCTGTTTTTTTTATTCAACATAACAAAGCGGTTTGTCCGAAAGGGCGGTTAAAATTTAAAATAATGAAGCCGAAGATAATAAACAAATAAGCACTAAAACCGCTGTGTTATATAATCTTATAGTTAATAGTAGGGCACAAAAAAGCCTCCGCGAAGGAGGCCGGTAACATTAATCGATGATCGATGCAAATTCTTCTTTAGGTATCCGTATCTTTTTAAGGTTTACCAAGAAATCTTTTTCTTCATCCCGGTAGCCCAGCGATAATAATACAACACTTTTCAATCCTTTTTCTTTCAGTCCCAAGAGTTCATCCACTTTTGATGAATCAAAGCCCTCCATGGGAGTGGCGTCTACTTTTAATTCTGCAGCCGCGATAATGCCTGTCCCCAATGCTATATATGCCTGTCTTGCCGCCCATGCAAAGTTTTCCTCATCCGGGCGGCTCAGTAAAAATCCTTCCAGCGATTTTTGAAAATCGGCCATTCCACCTTCGGGAATGCCTCTTTCTCTGGCCATATAGCTGATATAAGCTGCTATCTGTTCCCGGGTAATAGAAGTATAGGCTGCAAAAACCAATAAATGCGACGATTCCGCTATTTGCGTATTAAAAGACCCTTCGCCTAATTGCTTTTTGAGTTCTTCATTGGAAACCGAAAAAATGCGGTAAGGTTGCAAGCCTGCAGAAGAGGCCGACAAACTGATAGCTTCAATGATTTGGTGTACTTGCACTTCAGGTACTTTCTTGTTGCTGTACTTTTTGGTGGCATATCGCCAGTTCAAATGTTTTATAAGTTCCATATAAATTGATTTCTTGTTTGGAAGGGCAAAGTTCAGATTATTTGGTTTACTTTTGTCACCTGGTGACAAAAAGTAATGGTAACAAAGAGGTAACTAAGTAACTTACAATGGAAATACAACACGATCCCGAAGCCTGTAAAAAGACGATTTTGGCGGTGCATGATGCCATGGATGTACTGGGCGGAAAATGGAAGATATCAATTGTAGCGTCTCTGGGATTTGGAAAGAAACGCTATTCAGAGATATTAAAGGATATAACCGGCATATCAGGCAAAATGCTAAGCCGGGAGTTAAAAGATATGGAGACCAATCAACTCGTTAAGCGGGAGGTGATAGACACGAAACCTGTTACAGTGGAATATGAACTAACAGCATATGGCCATAAGCTGAAGTCAGTTATCTCTAACCTGGCGGACTGGGGTAATACACATCGCAAAAAGATTATAGGGGCTAATGCGGGTCTGTGATTATTTCTTTTTTATAATCACCGCTTTTTCTTCATTTTCCCTGAGGCGAAATAAAACAATACGCTTGATGAGGGCAGTTGGCAGGGGCTTATCCAGCGGAAATTGAACCGTTCCTTTACCACCTTTATATTTGCTTAACTCTTCTTCGAAATCTTCATGTCCACGTGGTGCAGGGTAAATGCTGGTGTGTTTTTTATAACCTGAATAGTAAATAAAATACCTGCCATTCTGTTTAAAGCCTCCAATGCCATAACTCAGTCCTTCCTCCGCTTTGGGAGCCGCTTTCTGAATAACCTGTCTTATTTTATGGACCGCTTCAATAGCTTCAGCAGGAATAGTTGCTAAATATTCTTCGATTGTTGCAGGCTTGCTCATAGTTATCGTTGTTGAAGTGATTAGTCTTTCGAATGTACAATAAATGTCCAAACCGGGTCCTGTCCTATGACAAGTTTTACTGTAAGGGATCAATCGCCGCTACTATATTAAGAGTTAACCGCGGGGAAGGGAGAGCGCGGATATAACGCAGAGGAGTTTGGAGACACGCTATGTTTCAGTTCACATTATTTGAGTACATAATACCTCTGCGAAACCTTGGCGTACTCATTTCTCAGCGGTGAGGTTAACTGCTTACAGCAAGAGAAACAGCGTTAACGCGGAGGGGTGAACATAAACTTCCGGGTTTACTCGAGATTGTAAACGTTTTTTGCGTATTCTTTCGCGTCCTCTTTTGTTTGCGCCTGCCCCGACTGCAGCAGGCGGGGTTAATACATCTTGTGGTGTAACAGATTTACCGGTCTGCATTAAATAAAAACTCCCGGTGTTGATTCCGGGAGTGCTTTAAAAAATATATGTAAACTGTCAACTTAAAAATCGTGACCCAGTTTTTCACGTTTAGTGCTCAGGTATTTTTCGTTATGCTCATTGGGCGAAATAATGATCGGCACATTGTCTACTATTTCCAGTCCGTAACCCACCAGTCCTATACGTTTACGCGGATTATTACTCATCAGGCGGAGTTTGGTAGCATTCAGGTGGCGTAATATCTGCGCACCCACGCCATAATCGCGCTCATCCATTTGAAAACCCAGGTGCAGGTTGGCTTCCACGGTGTCCATTCCTTCTTCCTGCAGCTTATAAGCTTTCAGCTTATTCATCAGGCCAATACCACGTCCTTCCTGGTTCATGTACAAAATAATACCCTTGCCTTCCTGTTGTACCATTTGCATGGCAGTGTGTAGCTGATCGCCACAGTCACAACGCAGGCTGCCTAAGATATCGCCGGTAAAGCAGGATGAGTGTACACGGGTTAATACCGGTTCATCTTTTTCCCATTCCCCTTTGATCAGCGCCAGGTGTTCGCTGTTGCTGTTTTTATCTTTAAAAGCTACCAGCTTAAAATCGCCATACTGTGTAGGCATATTTACCCGTACCACTTCTTCAATCAGGGAATCGCTTTTTAGGCGGTATTCGATCAGGTCTTTTATAGAAATGATCTTCAGGTCGAATTTTTCAGCCACTTTTAAAAGGTCCGGAAGACGTGCCATGCTGCCATCCTCATTCATTACTTCTACCAATACGCTTCCGTAAGGGTAAGGGAATCCCGCCAGCCGCGCCAGGTCGGTAGCGGCTTCGGTATGTCCTACACGACGTAAAACACCGCCTTTTTTAGAGCGTAACGGGAAAACGTGCCCCGGGCGACCGAGGTCTGCGGGGTTAGTAAAAGGATTGTTTAAAGCTTCAATTGTTTTAGATCGGTCATGTGCCGAAATACCCGTAGTGCAACCATGTCCCAAAAGGTCCACGGAGACTGTAAAAGCTGTTTCGTGTAAGGCTGTATTATTGGTTACCATTAGCCCCAGGCCCAATTCATCGCAGCGCTCTTCAGGCAGCGGTGCGCAAATCAAGCCACGCCCATGGGTAGCCATAAAATTCACCATTTCCGGGGTAATGGCACCTGCTGCGGCAATAAAATCGCCTTCATTTTCACGGTCTTCATCATCCACTGCTATGATCAGTTTTCCCTGTTTAATAGCCTCAATCGCACTTTCAATTGAATCGAGCATTTATAAAAATTTTCGCAAAGTTAAATAATTTGGAACTGTCCGCTTCAAATCAACTACCCGGTTGTTGTTTGATTTATGATTACTTTCTTATTTTTAACCGGAAGCCAAATTGTGCTAACTATAACATCGCATGACACTAAATTGTTTCAACATATGAAATACAGGCACCGCAACATCTTTCCTCAAATGATCCTTATAGGCTGGGTTTGGAGCGTTTTTATGACAATTGCAGGCTGTAAGAACCAGGAACATGACGATACACAACCTCCCGGAAGCGCACCTTCCACACCATTGATCCCTTACGTTACAAAAGCAATTTATGCGCATGATACTTCTCTTTTTACGGAAGGGTTGGCTTTTTACAATGGTTTGCTGTACGAAAGCGGGGGAGCGCCTCCCGAGTATCCTTTCACCCGGTCAGTAATTGGTGTATCTGATTTGACCAGCGGTAATTTTACTCCTAAGATAGAAATAGACCGGTCGAAATATTTTGGAGAAGGGATCGTCTTTCTCAACAATAAACTGTATCAGCTTACCTACAAAAATCAGAAAGGGTTTGTGTATGACGCTACAACATTTAAAAAGATCGACGAATTTACTTATGCCAATACCGAAGGCTGGGGAATCACAACCGATGGGAAAAGTATCATCATGAGCGACGGAACTGAGTATCTGACATTTCTCAATCCGGGCACTTATAAACCGGCGAGAATGTTAAGAGTAATTGAAAACGGAATGATAAGAGATAGTTTAAACGAGTTGGAATATATCAATGGATTTATTTATGCCAATATATGGGGGAGACCTGAAATAGTGAAAATTGACGCGGCAAGCGGGGAGGTTGTTGCCAAACTCAATTTAAATTCTATCGTTAATGCAGTGGCTGCGCGCAAACCCGGCTCCCAGGAGATGAACGGGATTGCCTACGATTCGGCTACCGGCAAAGTACTAATTACCGGCAAACTCTGGCCATCTGTTTATGAGATAGATTTTCAAAAATAATGACAGGGCCTACGATTGAACCAGCTGTAAACGGTCTTTGAGCCAGCTTTCTTTCAGCGGTACCATCCATTTATTTTCCAGTTCTTCCTTATTAGCTACCAGGTTATTGAAATATAAAGTGTCTGGCGTTATAAAGCCGTTATCCAGTGCATATTGTAACTGCGCGTAAGGTAATACCTGTATTTTGTCCTTAATAACAAAGGCAAGCGATGTGCGATCAAAAAGGTTGATGCCATAGGCGGCCTCCAGCGATTTGATAAAGCGAACAGAACTATCGGTGCTGCAACCACTTACGCCGGCATGTGTTTCATCAGCTATCAATATTACAAACTGGCCGAAGAATAATAAACCGGCAGCTTTTACATCAGCGCCATGACTCTGCCATTGTTCAGCAAAATTGTTTAATCGCTCTTCTGCATCAATCGCTTCCGACATGGTTAATAAACGACTGGCCTGGTAAATCCATACGCGTGATGCGGGACTAAAATCGGCAGGCAGTAATTCTTTATATTGTAAGTTCATTTTATAAATACACAAAAATCTAAAATAATAAAAATCTTCAAAGGAGTACTCGCGACCAATAACAAGCTTCCGGCACAATAGTTCAATCTTTCTCAACCAGTAAAACTTTCCACCGGTTTCCCAGTCAACCTATCAACTAGTCAACTAGTCAACCTTTCAACCAGTCAACCAGTCAACCAGTCAACCAGTCAACCCATCAACCAGCCTTCACCTCCATACTTGCTGCCACTATCTCCGCTATATCCAAAACCTTTACATCCCCTTCTTTTTCGGCATTTTTTACACCGTCGGTGATCATGGTATTACAAAAGGGACATGCTGCTGCAATATACGACGGGTTAGTTTCAAGGGCTTCCTCTGTGCGTTCAATATTAATGCGTTTTTCACCCTTTTCTTCCTCCTTAAACATTTGAGCGCCCCCGGCACCGCAACAAAGTCCTTTGCTCCGGCAACGTTTCATTTCCACGAGCTCTGCATCCAGCATTTCCAAAACCTGCCTGGGTGCTTCGTAAATATCGTTGGCTCTCCCCAGGTAGCAGCTGTCATGGTAGGTGATCTTTTTGCCTTTAAAATCGCCGCCTTCCTTAATTTTTATTTTACCCTCGTTGATCAATTGCTGTAGAAACGTAGTGTGATGTATCACTTCATAATTGCCACCCAGCTCAGGATACTCATTTTTAAGGGTATTGAAACAATGCGGACAGGCTGTTACAATTTTTTTAATACCATAATTGTTCAGTATCTGTATGTTTTGATAAGCCATCATCTGGAACATAAACTCATTACCTGCCCGCCTAACAGGGTCGCCTGTACACATTTCTTCTTTACCCAGTATGGCATATTTTATTTGAGTAGCATCCAGTATCTGGGTAAAAGCTTTGGTTATCTTCTGCGCCCGCTGGTCAAAGCTACCGGCGCATCCCACCCAGAAAAGTATTTCAGGGATTTCTCCATTGGCAAATATTTCCGCTGCTGTAGGTACGTGCATAGATCGTTATATTTTTTGGCATACAAATGGCAATAAAGCTTGCCCGGTTGTACTTTATAAAATTAGTTCATTTTAGTTCACGGGCTGGTATATTTGCTGATAATTCATGCGCGTAAGAAAATTTTTTGAAAGGCTTTTTAACTGGGAACTGTGGAATTTTCACATTTTATATGCGCCAATTGCACCCGTTTGGCTGTGGTATTGTATTAAAAGCCGCTCGCTTTGGTTCTTTACACCGTCTAATCCTAATATTACTTTTGGAGGGTTTGAGGGAGAAGGGAAGAAGGAAATGTACCAGTTATTACCTGCTGAAATAACTCCGCAAACCATTTATGTAAAACCAGGGATCTCGTTCCATGACTTAAAGAAGAGGGTAGATGCTTCCGGCATCCGGTATCCTTTTGTTGTTAAGCCGGACGTGGGTATGAAGGGCATCCTTTTCCGGGTTATTGAAGATGATGCCCAGTTGAAAAAGTATCACGCTCATATCCCTTTTAAATATATTATACAGGAGAAAATTGATTTTCCTGTAGAGGTAAGTGTGTTTTACTACCGCTATCCCTGGCAGTCAACGGGTGTTGTGTCCGGATTTATATACAAAGAGCTATTGCAGGTAACAGGAGATGGAAAAAGTACCCTGAAACAGCTGATCAATCAGCACGAAAGGGCTAGATACCGGTTTGAAGAAATGGAGCTGAAGCATGGGCATGATTTTGACAAAATTCTTGAAACAGGGGAAGTGTTTTATCTTTCTTTCGCCGGCAATCATAACCGCGGTGCAAGATTTACCAACCTGCACCACGAAATTAATCCCGCATTGGTAGCCGTATTTGATAAACTAAGCCAGGATACCCAGTTCTATTATGGCCGCTATGACATTAAAACCAACTCTATCGAGGATCTCAAAAACGGTAAGCATTTTATTGTTTTAGAATATAACGGTGCTGGAGCAGAACCCAACCATATCTATGATTGTGGCATGAGTTTGGGCAAAGCTTACAAAACAATCTTACAACATTGGAGAGCTTTATACGAAATAAGTCGATACAACGCAAAACAGGGGCATGCCTATTGGTCTTATCGCCGGGGAAAAAAATACCTGCGTGCCGCCAAGCATCATTTTAGAATACTGGAGAAATTTGATGAATAATCAGGTATGAGGCTATTAAATGACAAATGACAGTGCATTTTCTGCAACTGTCATTTAATAAACTGTCATCTGTCATATCTTGTTTAGCTGCCTCTTTGAGAACCTGTGTTTTGTTGTTTACTTACAAATGCTCCTGACTGAGGTTTTTGGATAAACTTAGAGTTATTACCCTGCTTATTATTATCCTTGCTTTTGTTGTCTTTTTTTCCTTTCTTATTATTTTGATTGAGTAATGACATGGCCTAACGTTTTTTAGTTTTAAATAATCCAATGATCAAATTTAATGGATAAAGTAATTGGATAGATGTTAATAATATCGAAGCTATGGCAATGCCATTGCCTATTTCTGTTGCTAGCTGCATTTTTTGCAGTTGGTTATAGCTAGTGTAATGTTCGATAAATTGATTATTCCATAAACTTCCTGCAATGATGATGATAAACAACAGGGCAGAACCAATAACATGAATTTTATACAATTTCTGCGAAAAAAGACGGTGATATGTAAAAGTATACAATAGCCAGAGCAGCGATAGAAAAACTGCGCAAACCATAAAGATCCTGCTAAACGGAACTATATAAATTGTATCATACAAATTAATATCCAGCGTCTTTTTTAGGGTAAGAAAGGCCGCCAGAAAAAATAAAGCGGATACAATCAGCAACAAGTTATGCAATGGACGCAAAATTTTCATAACTGCAAAACTAGTTAAGCAGGTAAATCTTTCCTTAAAAACTTAGGTTGTTATACTATTTGTTGTGCACTAAACATTTAACCCCACCTGCTGCAGTCGGCAGGCGCGAGAACCGAAGACGTAAGGGCAAGCTGTATAGACCGTGTACTGATGGTGCTTCAAAGCTACATTTTACGAGATAACGTCAAAGGAAATTGCTCATGCATACATATTTACCTCAAGCAAAGAACAAAGTAGTCAATCTCAACAATTACATATTTTTAGAAATTGAAGTTAGCTGAAAAATCATCAAAACTTTAAGCAAACGCTTAATTCAAGTCTTGGATAAAATGCTATGTCTGGCCGAAATAATATGAAGTAAGCAGTGCGGTGGGGTTATAGCCTGCATGACATCCTGGTTTTAAACGGTTGTGTTGCGTAATTGCCTGGGGTATTAAGCTGCCTCGTAACGTTTAACCAAACATATACCTAATTCGTGTTATATTTTAAAGTTTGATCAGTAAGGTTGATGATCAAATAAAAATCAATCCCGTTCTTTGATAACAGAAAAATACCTCGTTAAAAAATACACGCAATGAAATACAACCTAATCCTGGTCGCAGTTATTGGTTCTATAACACTTATCTCCTGTGCCGGCAATAGTGATAAAAAAGCAGCGGGCGTTTTGGCGGATAAAACGGCTGACGGAGGGCCGACCGTTAATAGTGAGGATGCCAAAACCGGCACTTTTAGCATTGACGGAAAAGAAGTAAGTGCGGGCGTTACGACCCAGTATTTTGGTGATAAGGAAAAAGGAAATTTTTCGGTATTGTGCCAGCATAATGAAGGCAGTGATCCTGCCGGTGCCAATTTCGAATTATTGCAGGTGACTTTTATAAATGAGAAAGATGCGACTACCAACCCTGCTTTAAAAATTTACAGCAATGGTTCATCCTTACCTATGACTGAACCGGAGCCGGGCATTGTAGCAGTTTCGTTAACCGGTGTAGGTAATGGGTTGGGTTCGGACGAGTTTACCGGAAGCGAAAAATCTACCGGAACCATTACTGTTAAAAACCGGACGATCGAGATAAAGGATTTGAGCCTTTTTACAAGTGAAGGTGAAAAGAAAGTAATTACTGCCTCGCTTCCGTTTTAGCGTTTAGCTATGCCAAACATTTTCCCAAAACTATTCTGTAAATAATTTAATCAAAATAAATTCTAATGAAAAACTTATTACTTATTCTAATGCTTGCTGTTGTTGTATCATGTGGTAAAGATGAAGAATTGCCACAGCCGAAGACAATATTAGTATCGCAATCAACAACGGTTAGCACAAGTGCTACTACCGTAGTGAAATATAATCGTAACGCCAGCGGTAGATTATTAAGCTATGGGTCATCATCTAAAGATTCTGTGGCCATCGATTATGACGCTCGCGGAAATATTAGTGCAATGCGATTTACATATCTCAATCAAAACCGTTGGGAGTATACCTATGACGGCCAAAACAGGCTCGTTTCAAAACAAGGTTATAATTCTGATGGTACCAAGGGGAGCGAGGCTGTATTTACTTACTTTGACGACAGGTTAGAGATGCTGCAGACTTATCCAAACGGTAGCACTAATAAACATGTTTATTTTTATACAGCGGATAAAAAGAATGTATCGAATTATAAGCTGTACGGTACTTCAGGTAAAGTAGCACAGGACGAAACATATACCATTAGCAATGTAAAAGCGCCCCGGTTTGGGTATGAAGCTGTAAATGGGTTTATCAACACCAATGCATCAGAAAAGACGGTTCGTGTTGAATACGATAATTCTTTACCCGATAGTCCTGCCAAAACGACAACTTTTTTTAGTAAGATCGTTGCAAATGAAAGTGGTTACCCGGCTTCAATAGAATATTCAGCTTCTAATAGTACTGCAATATCAACCCGGAATTACGACTATATCGCCTGGTAAAAGGGTTGTTGGCTATCACGGCTTCAATATATTTACTATATCGCCCCCGCTATTCTGGTCTAATGAAATGTAGGTTACCAACTATTAATTGGTAGCGGACCATTTGGTTGATTTAAGATCAGTGATCGATAGCGCTTTTTTACCCGTATCATACACTACTTTAAAAGTATAGTGTGCGTTGCCAGACATGCCTTTAGGGTCGATTACCTGCGCTTTAAATACTTCCGCTCCGATTTTTACAGATATCGCCGGTACGGCCACAACAATAGCTTTGTAAAAACCAGGTTTGTAGTGCCAGGGTTTGGTTTCTTCACTTTGCAGTACGGTAATAACGGCATCGTTGGGTACATTCACCGTTTCAAAGTCTATTAAGGTGTTCCTGTGAATAAACCTGCCATCTTTAATGTTGCTCGAAGGTGTTTCATGGTTGATTGCAATCAGGGCATCGGCATTCCTGAGCTTAACCTCATCGCTCTGGTCGCCAATATTCGGAAATACTGTCACCGGAGAAGTTGCATAAACGTCTCGTTTAACCGACGCCTGGGGAGATTTGTAATAATCAGGTGAAACAAGTCCAAATCCTATATAGTTAAAAGAATAGCTGGATGGCTCATACCGGAGCGAATAAGGATCGCCCGCCGGAACAGCATGTAACGTATCTGCTGCTATATTAAAGGTATATTTCTGGTTGCCTCCGCTAAGGATCCAGTCCTGTCGTTCTTTCAGGTCAATGTCCTTTATGGCAAAAGCCACGCTTTTAACCGGTATTTCAACTACCGGGTTTTCAATTCCATTTTTTTTACAGGAGAACAGAAGCAGGGTAGCGGCGAACAGAGCCAGCGGATATAATCGTTTCATGACCTATATAACGGCTAATAAACCGGAAGTGCAACAACTCGTATTAAAAAAATCAAAATAAAGAATGGTCGCGAAATCCGCTTAATAAGTTAAATTTGCCGTCACACCAGTAAAACAAGTATGAGCGTAGATAAGCATGTAGAAGAGGAAAAAAGCCTCAATTTTTTGGAAGAAATAGTAGAGAATGATCTGTCGGCAGGGAAATATCAATCGATTATGACCCGTTTTCCGCCCGAGCCTAATGGCTATTTACATATTGGTCACGCCAGTAGTATTTGCCTGAATTTTGGATTAACACAAAAATTCGGCGGCGGTACGAATCTCCGTTTTGATGATACCAACCCGGTTACGGAGGATACTGAATATGTAGAAAGTATTAAAGAGGATATTAAATGGCTGGGTTTTGAATGGAAAAATGAATTATATGCTTCGGATTATTTCGAGACCTTATACGAATTTGCAATAAAGCTGATCAATAATAGCCTGGCTTATGTAGACGATAGCACCAGCGAAGAAATTGCGCAGCAAAAGGGAACGCCTACGCAGCCGGGACATCGTAACCAGTATGCAGAAAGGTCGGTAGAAGAGAACCTTCAGTTGTTTGCAGATATGCGTGCCGGTAAGTATAAAGATGGCGAAAAGGTGTTGAGGGCTAAAATAGATATGGAGTCTTCGAATATGTTGATGCGTGATCCTATTTTATACCGTATCAAACATGCGCATCATCATCGTACCGGCGATACCTGGTGCATTTACCCGATGTATGATTTTGCGCACGGGCAAAGCGATTCAATAGAACATATCACACACTCGATCTGTACGATGGAGTTTGTACCACATCGTGAAGTTTATGACTGGCTGATTGAAAAGCTCGGCATATTTCCTTCTAAACAATACGAGTTTGCGAGAAGGAACCTGAGCCACACGGTAACCAGCAAAAGAAAACTGCTGCAACTGGTGAATGAAAAATATGTATCGGGCTGGGATGATCCCCGTATGCCCACTATTGCAGGCTATCGTCGCCGGGGCTATACACCAGAAAGCATCCGGGATTTCTGTGATCGTATCGGGGTAGGCAAACGGGATAATATGGTAGACCTGGGATTGCTGGAGTTTTGTGCACGTGAGCATTTAAATAAGATCGCTTTAAGAAGAATGGTGGTGTTTGACCCGGTAAAAGTGGTGATCACCAATTATGATAAGGATAGTGAGCTGCTGGTAGCAGAGAACAATCCTGAAGACACCGGCACAGGCAACCGTGAAATAACCTTCAGTAATGAGTTGTACATCGAGCGGGAAGACTTTATGGAGAATCCTCCAAAAAAATATTTCCGCCTGGCGCCTGGTCAGAAAGTTCGTTTAAAATATGCTTATATTATCCAATGCGATGAAGTAGTGAAAGATGAAGCGGGTAATGTAACGCAACTGAATTGTACTTATATTCCCGAAAGTAAAAGCGGTGCCGATACTTCCGGCATCCATGTAAAAGGAACCCTGCATTGGGTAAACGCCAAAGATCATATCGCTATCCAAATTCACGAATATGATCGACTGTTTACCGTAGAAAACCCGGCGAATGAAGAAGGTGAGTTCCAGTCTTATATCAATCCCAATTCTTTAACAATATTAAATGGCGCACTGGCGGAGCCTGCATTGAAGGAAGCGCTGGTAACTGAGCGTTTCCAGTTTTTGCGTAAAGGTTATTTTGTATTAGATAAAGAAAGTCCTAAAGATCTTTTAGTGTTTAACCGTACAGTTGGTTTAAAAGATAGCTGGGCAAAGGCCGGTAAATAGCATTAGCATCGTTTTTGCATATAGTTCATAACTAATAAAATATAGTTATGGACTTAAGCAGTCTGGATATTATTGATGCTAAAGCATTCTTTCTGGGTCAGGACGAATGGGTCTTCTTATTTGAGGTTGTTGTACGATGCTTCATATCCTTTGTGATCGTTTTATTTGCCCTACGGCTAACCGGCAAGAAAGGAGTACGGCAGCTTACCGTTTTTGAACTCGTTATTATCCTTACGCTGGGCTCCGCTGCAGGTGATATGGGCTTTTACAAAGACGTGGGCGTACTGCCGGCAGTACTTACCATCATCTGCATCATTCTTTTTTACAAATTAGTTACCTGGTTGCTGATTAAATCCGATAAGTTTGAAAGACTGATAGAAGGACAGCCCGTTACTATTATCAGGCACGGACGTTATACAGAGGAGGTAGTCAAAAACGAAAATATTTCCTTCGATGAGTTTTTTATGGAACTACGCCTCGCGGGTATCGAGCACCTCGGACAAATAAAATATGCAATACTTGAAGTGAACGGAGATGTAAGCGTCTTTAAAAGAGCACCTGAAGAAATTACACCAGGTCTTCATATCTTACCCGATAAAATGAAAAAGTTTTATACAGATTATTACCCTGCAGATGGGTTGTATGCCTGTGTTTGCTGTGGATATACCGAACATAAAAAACAAGGGCCGGTAGCTGTTTGTAAAGATTGTGAAGGCGTGAAATGGTCTGAAGGTTGTGATGCAAAATGGCAGTGATATAAAAGAGAAATCCACGAAATTTCTTTCGCGGATTCTCCATTTAAACCTCCGATTAAAAAAGCCAGATTAATTAATGTTCTTCGCTGCTTTCAAAGCCGAATAATGCCAGTCTCACCGGCCGTGAGCTCACTTTGTGTTTTACAACTTTGCTAAAATCAGCCAGGCTTACCTGGAGTACTTCTCCGCTGGACGGAACGGCGATGTAAGCAAACCTTTCCGTGGCTTCAAGCACGGGTTTATAAACATCTGCGCTGTTAACAGCTCCGATGGCTGCGCCTTCTTTTTTAAGTAAGCCCGTTGCCAGGTCATATATTCTAAGCTTGCCGTCGGTAGTTAAAAGCAGCAGGTTTTTTCCGCTGTAATCTACCTTGCATTGAAAGGCATCTGCACCGGCGTAAACGGCTGTCATTTTGTTACCCGTGATATCGATAATATAAGCGCCTTTGGCAGCACTGTACCCAATGAATTTTTTTGCGCCCTCTGCATAAAGTATAGTACCCAGCCTGGCCGCGCCGAAGTCTGCAGGGTTATTGATAAAATTCTGTGTTCCGTTCTGTGCAACCAACAATGCGCCACCTGCTGTTGCACTCGCATCGGTAAAGGCGCCGAACACTGCATACTGGCCATCGCTGGCATTGCCATGCAGATTACCTACTTCTCTTGTTGAAGCATGTACTTCAGCGCCGTTTTTGTCGATGATCTTTACACGGGTAGGAGATTTACCCGCGGCTGAAGCCCAGGTAATAGCATAGTTGCCATTGGTAAACTGTGCCATCGCTCCATGATGTGCTACAAGGCCTGCATTAACGATCTTGAATGTAGCACCCGCAGTATTGAAGTCCGCTTCGTTACCTACGCTTAAAGTACCATCGCCGTCATTAAAAATAAGATTCTCACGGCCTTTACTTTTAAAGTGAGTGGGCTTCAACCCGGTTGCAGTTATAGGTGTCCATTTAGCCGACCCGGCCACATCTACATGGTCATCATGAGAAAGCAAACCGTTATCAAACACCTCTACCAGGTTATTGGTGCCGTGTAATACTGCGGCATATCTTCCGGATGCAGTGGGGTAGAGATTGGCCAGTGGAAATTTAGCCTGGAACGTGGAGATCTTTGCATCGTATGGCTGCAGAAAACTAAGCGTGGTGCTTGTTTCATCACTTACTAAAACGCGTACAAACTTATACTCGTTGGCATCTTCGGGTGGAGTGGGAGGTAATACATCGTCGTTTTTATTACATGCCGCAAAGCCGGCCAGTAATGCAACAACAGCAGTTGTCCTGAAAATTGATTTTTTGTTCATAATTGAAATGGATTTAAGGGGTCTTTTTGTTTTTAAAGAATGATTGAATAATTAATTGAAGTCGATACCCAGCTCTAAGTATTGGTAAAGCGATAGGTTATAGGTTTGGTTTTTGTACAGTACCACAAAATAATAATCGCCCGAAGCCCAGCTTTTAGTGCCGGTGATCGGGTTGGGAGTAGGCGCATTGTTGTCATTACCGGCGCCTATAGATAAATTGGGTATACTTCTTACTGTCTGAAAAGTGGCGAGGTCAAAAACAAAGTTGGAGAAGGAGCCCGCTGACGGCCAGTCCTTATGCTCATATACATCGTACACGATTACTTTGCTGAAATCAATATTGTCAATACTTTCAGGCCGATAGTTATCTTTTTTATTGATCAGTAACAGGTATAGTTTTCCATTTCCTTTCACATTTTCAATAGCAGCCTGGGCACTGAATACATCATTTTTTTTCAGCTTAAGGCCTGCCGTAACAAAGGCTCCGTTCCGGTAGTAGGGTGTGTCGCCAATGTGTAAGTTTAATACGGATAGGGTTGGGTCAACGGAAAGGTTGGCGGGGTCATAGATCCTGATAGTTTTTTTAACTTCCAATACAGAACCATTCTCATCTTTCACAATGATCAGGAAGTCATAAATGCCCTCGACAGCGGTTGTGGGAATATCGAAATGCTTATGAATAGTGGCATTTTTCGCGCCTTTATATTCTAGCCATTCTACTGTATAGTCCCAGGGCCGGGAGTAGGTTGCTCCGGCCCGGGGCGTAATTTTTATCTGTACAACATCGATTCTATAACCTGCTGTTATTTCAGCATTAAAATGAAAATCCCGCCCGATCACCCCGGTTTCATTATTGGCCGTTCCTACTTCAATGTTATCTGCTTTGGGGAGGGTTTTATCACCTTCAATGGACTGGTCTTTCTTGCATGCACCCAATGACAGTAAAATGAACAGTATGGCAATGGCAAATTTGGACATATTCATGTTTTCAAATTTTCTATTTAAATGAGTATTGTATTTTATATTACTTATTATTCATACTGTATTGATATGGGAATAGACTTGTGGACACTAATATTATAGGATGAATTGTAATAAAGAATGACCAGGTCATATTGGCCGGTTTCCCATGCTTTGAGGCCCGATATCGTATTTCCCGCAGCATCTTTTCCCGCTCCGATCTCCATGGTGTCGCCGCCCCATACTCCGTCTATATTCCTTAGAGTGGAAATACTTGATCCCGCACTAAGACCACTATGTTCTACTTTAGAGATAATGACACATTTGGAGAAATCCAGTTGATCTACAGTTTCAGGGAAGTATCTGAGTTTTCGATTGATCAATGCGGTATACAATACCCCGTTACCCTGAATTTGCTTTATCTGGGTACGTGCTGTTAAAGAATCATTTTTTTTGAAGAGCAGGGGATCTTCAACATACGTGTTCATGTAGTAGATCATGGTTCCATTTCTTAAAAAAATATCCCTGTCGATTAATGGATCCACCGGCATATTAGCCGCATCAATAATGGAGAGTTCTTCCCTGAGCTCCAGCCGCGTCCCGTTTTCATCATTTACTATGAAAACAAAATCGTATATACCTTCCGGCGCTTCATTGGGAACAGTAAAATGTTTGTGTACATTGGTATTCTTAACACCGGAAAATTCTTCCCAGGTGAGTTCAAATTTCCAACTGCCCGAATAGGTACGATCTGCCTTCTGTAGAATCTGAACTATAACCGTAGTGATTTTATTTCCGGCAATCACATCAGCATTTAAGTGAAAATCCCTTCCTCTTATGGCCCGTTTGTTATTCGCATACCCAATTTCAATATTGTCGGCTGTGGGCTTAACAGCTGCTGTATCTGGTTGCTCTTTTTTACACCCTGAAATGGCCAAACCTAAAACAACCATTAATATGCTTATTAGGCTGATCTTTTTTTTCATGTTGAGTTTTTTATTTTATCTGAATTCTTTTTTACCTGATTTTGAAACTTAATCCTTTGATGGTTTGCCATCCTTCTTTGTCGGTCACACGTATCAGGAAATGGTAGTCTCCTGGATCTACATCGGCAGGTATATTGATTACCTGTTCAACAACATGATTCGTTTGCCCTACTGGTACCGGAATCGTTTGTATCAGCACCATGGGTTTTACCGGTGTTTTTACAGCTTCCATGTTACAGGCGCTAACTTCCGTGCTGTGCGAGTGATGGTCGAAATTGTGATGTATGTCAATGCTTACCGATCCCAGCTCCTTATTGTCGCTTACGTGGATCTTCGCTGTAAACGGCTGGCCCCGCTGTACCTCGCTGCATTGTTTCGGAAAAGCACTGGCAGTGACTACATCAATTTCAGGATAGGTGGTATCAATGGTTTCCTGGTCTTTCTTCGAACAGGCAGAGAGCAGTACTAAGAAGCTCAACAGGCCGGTGAATAATTGCTTTTGTTTCATAACTATGGAGATTTATAAATTACGGTTGAGCAGCTGGTTTAAAGCTGAAGGGTATTCTTATTGATAATACCAGGTTTCTTCCTTGCTCAGGTAAACCTATCAATCTATAGAAGCTGGTATGACTCAGGTATCTCGTATCAAGCGCATTTTGCAGCTGGAGATTCAGATCTATTTGTTGACCGTGCAGCGGAAAGCTGGTGCCCGCCTGTAGATTGATCAGGGTATATCCATCCGTTTTCTTTTCGGGAGGGACTATATTGTTTTGTGCTGCTGTAACACGATAATCAACCGATAAATAGGTATGGGTGAAAATACCTGTGTGTACCGGCTTGTAAGTAATGTTGAACAGTGCAGAAGCCGGGGGAGAGAAGGGCAGGGTATAACCTTTCTTATCTCCTGATAGCTGCTTCGCATAAATATACTCACCCAGTACCTCTGTACTCAGGTTTTCCCAGGGCTGGTATTTAACCTGTACTTCCCCGCCATACCGCATCACCCGTGCTTGCGCGTATTCGAAAATCTGGTTGCCCGCACCATAGAAATAGTCATGGCCGGCAGTAGGGTTCAAATAAATATAATTAGGGAAATAGTTAAAGAAAGGGTTGAGCTGAACGCGTACTGTAGAATTGTCGTAAGCCGCACCCAGGTCCAGCTGGTATGACTCTTCGGGTTTTAGTTGTGTATTTCCTTTTTCATAACTGAAGTAATGATAGTTGACACCATTAGCCCCCAACTCCTTGGCAATAGGTACTCTGAAACTCTTGCCTACATTGCCTTTCAGCTCCCAATGATTCGTATTGTAGTTTACACCTAAAGAACCTGTAATACTATTGAAGCTGCGGTTCACATGGTCGGCCCTCATCAGGTATTCCTGTTGTGTGTGTCCATTCTCCGTAGTGGTAGAAGGAAACCAGTCGGTATATTTCTTCATGGCAAGATGTACATGGTCATACCTCATGGCGCCATGTACAAGCAGCTTTTCGCTCACCTTCCATTTATCGTATAGGTAAGCCCCCAGGTTTTGCTGGTTGAACGCGGGAACCAGGAAGCTCCAGCCACCGATCGCATTGTTCTGGATCTCTCCGTTAATGCCTGCTTCCAGCTGGTGATGGCCGACTTTGATACGGTCACGCAGATTAAGGGAATAGACATTTTTGTCAAAAGCCCTTTCAAGGTTGCGGGGAATATTTAAAGAGTCTGGATAGATGGCCGGCATATAGCCATGGTTCACATAATGGTTATACTCCTGCCTCAGGTTATTTTGAAATCCGGTTTCCAGTTCGAGCTGATGATCATTCAAAGTAATACTGGTATGATTGAGTACTTTGAAGTGATTAACTCTTTGATAAGGGCTAAGTATATCCCTGCTGCGGGCATCATGCATCGCAGTATTCACCTGCCTGGGCTCCAACCCGTGTGCATTCGCAAAGAAACCTGTTTTAGAGTATGTATTACTCAGGTAAAAGATCGACTTTAGCCGGTCGCTGGTATACCCGGTGTTTAAGTGTATACCCGTTTCTCTGCCGGCCGTATTACGCAGGTAGTGGTTGTGGAGGTCAACTGCAAAATCATAAATATAAACCCGGTTGGCGGGCACTTTGTAATCACCGTAATCCTGGATCGTAAAGCGGGCGGTTGTCATCCATTTTTCAGTTCTTGAATACAGGTTAATAGAAGTTCCCAACAGGTTGTTATTGGTTTTTCCTATTAGGTTAACATCTCCGCCAAAGGTATGTGGCGCTGGTAAAGGCGGACGTTTGATATTTACAGCTCCGGCAATGGCGTCCGATCCATAGGCAAAGGATGCAGGTCCTTTAAGTATTTCTACTTCCTGCACTGCAAACTGGTCAATTTCCAAACCATGATCCGCACCCCATTGCTGCCCTTCATGTTTTATGCCCTTGTCCAGCACTACTACACGATTAAAGCCCAGTCCCCTGATCAAAGGCTTGGATTGGCCTGATCCAATGCCAATTGTTTTTACCCCTGGCAATCGCTGCAGGCTTTGCATCAGGCTGCCACCAAGGTGTTGTTGAATAAAATCCGCTTTTACAATATCCATGTTGAGCATGGCTTCTTTTTTTCTTTTGGCTGTAGTGTTGTTTTGTACCACAACTTCCTGTAACGTGTGACTTTCAGGGTGCAGGCGTATGATCAGCGATATATCGGTACTTTTTAGAACACCCGTTTTGACAACGGTTTTATATCCCTGCATAGAAACCTTTACTTCGTAAGGGCCAGGACTCACCTGCCGGAAGATGTATCGGCCTGTTGAGTCGCTGACTCCTAATGTAGACGTTTTAAGCTCAATAGAAGCGTCGGTTACGGGCAGATGGTTATCATCAGATACCGTTACAATAATTTGCCGGGATTGCGTGCGGGCTGTTGTGCATATAGTTATGCAACACAGCATCAGAAAAAACTTCATAGTTACAGGCTACTGAAACAGGTTGTGTATACCAGGGATGCTGCCCTGATGAAATCCAGGAAAACGAGCCTGAGCAATATAGAAGCTACAATAGCATAATACTATGCTTGTTATAGCACTTATAACCTGAAACAGTAAATAGTTGCTATTATACTAATAACAAAAGTGAAAGAAAACCTTACGGTTGATTAGATAACGAATAGGTTAGAAGAAGGTGGGCCCTTATTGGTGTAGGCCTGTATAAAAAGCTCACGGGCTATGGTGATATAGTAACTATAGGGATTGTAAGGCTCAGGCTGTGGCGGAACCAAAGAATAGCTAAATTGTTCCGGAGCTCCACTAATACTACGCGTAGTAATATGATCACAAATAGAGCAATGCTCCTTACCTGTAGTAAGCTTTTTTACATGTGTGGTATGAGTTGTTTCAGAACAATCGTGGTGATGGTGGAAGGCCTGTATATAAAGCACCAAGGAAAGCAACAGGAAGCATCCTATCGCTCCCGCTTGTCTCAACCTATACCTGATATGTATATACGAGCGTTTCAAAACTGCAACAAAGTTGCATATTCAAGTTTGAAATTCCAAAAGAAATGTAAAAAAATAGTGAGGATGGTTGAAAACTTCTGGTAACTATCCTGTTAGGATTTTTTATTTTTGTAAAGCCCGGCAACTCTAAGTTACCAAACCATTTTGAAGCCCTCAATTATAAATGCTATGCTCGAGCCTATTTCAATCGTCTTGAATAAAGCCGATTTAAAGAGAGATTTAAGTATCATGGAGAAAGATCAGAAAATGATTGATCTACCCATATTCCAGTCTTTAAAAGTACAGGTAGAACAGCGCATCAGCGACTATCCTGACGTAATCATTGAAGATATTAAATTTCAGCAGGGAGAGCATCCTGAGCAGAACGATATTGTCACGGCAGTGGTATCATTTAAGTTGAACAACTGATGCAATCGTTTTTGCGATGAGCGTCACTGTCATCTAAACAGTACCATGTAAGCTATCTGCTAGGTTTCTGAGTTGCTATATAAAACACGTGTATAGAATCTTTGAATATCGCTGAAGTATACAATAGCGATCATGATAGCTGATACAAATATGGTCGCCGTATAGTTGGAAGGAAAGTAGTAATAGAGTATGAATAATACCAGGCATACTCTGGCTATTTCCAGGTAAGATATCCATCGGCGTTGATCAAGTATAGCACCACAGTTAATGAGACTGATAATGATAAAAAAGGAAAACAGCGTGAGCGACTTAACCGAAAAATATTGTTCGAATAGTAATACAACAAATAGCACCATTAACGAAATGGCTGTTTGTATACTTACATAGTAGCGCATAGCTGTTGTGGGCGCGGCTTTTGTTCGCTTATGCCGTAAAAATTTTCTTTCAAGAATAGTCCGGTACCGGGGATCCAGGTCATCTGGCTTTCCAAACAACGTACGCCATTTTTGTTTAAAGCCCCTGGCGTAGTAAAAGTTGAGCAATATTTCCAGCGTGAAGTGAAAATGCTGCCATAAAAAGCTATGACTTTCCAATGGCTTGGTTAGTCCGTAGGTGATCTGTATGTTTTTGTCCTCTTTAACGAAAGTTCCAAAAAGTTTGTCCCAGATAATCAATACGTCTCCATAATTTTTGTCAAGATATTCCGGGTTGGAAGCGTGATGAATGCCGTGATGAGTAGGCGTAACCAGGATTTTTTCAAACCATCCCCATTTCCCCAGCGCCTGTGTATGGATGAAAAACGGGTAGATCCCATGCACTAATAATAAGATGGAAATCATCAACGGAGGAAACCCCAATAAAGGCAATATAGCCCAGAATACACTTCTTATTACCGCCTGGAATACCGTGATCCTGGCAGAGACCGTATAATTAAAATCTTCACTTTGATGATGTACCACGTGCGCTGCCCAGAAAGCATTAATCTCGTGTGCCAACCGGTGGTACCAGTACCAAACAAAATCTGTAACCAGGAAGAGAAGTACCCATACAATGAAGCTTTCTTTAATATCGAATAAGGCAAAATTTTCGTACACATAGGTGAAGAAATAAAAAAACAGGCCGGTCGTAAAAAGATCCAGTAACCGTTCGGCTATACCCACGTTGATATTGGCCACCGACTCTGCATACTGGAAAAAATTTTTACCGCTTCTTTTAGAATATAAGTACTCCCAGGCTATAAAAAAAAGAAACAGAGGAATAGCAAACGCTAAAAAATTTAAATGCATGATGATCGGAATTTTAGTCTACTTTTTATATAGACTATTCAAAGGTATTATTTTGTCCAATACGGGGTGTTATAAAAAACTAAAATTTCGACACCTGATTTCGATCAAAGTAATTTTTATACGAAAGATGAAAAAATTACATATATTTGTCCACTAAAATTATAGACTAATCTGTTTTTCACCTGTTTAAGGCGTAAAGCAGGGGTCGGGAAAATTGAATACCTGGTTTATGACTGATCTGGCAGCTGTTAATAAGAAGGCAAACGGGGCAAGCGCTTCTTTTCCTTTTCTTTTGCGCATGGAAGGGCTTAAAGTGCTCGTTATAGGCGGTGATAGCGTAGCCATACGTCACCTCAAAGAAATAGATAATAGTGCGCCTGGCGCCGAGGTTCGCATCATCGCTGAGCAATTAAGCGAAGACCTGAAGGAATGGGCTTCTGCACATGCAAAAGTTATAATCGAAGAGCGATTATATGACCCGTTTGATATTCAACATGCCGATGCTGTGATCATCGCCACCAGTGATTCAGCACTAATAGACCAGATCAATAGTGATGCGGCCGAATATGGTTTAGCCAACGTAAGGATCGGTCATGCCAACAGGCACGGAAGCGACCAGTCGAATGGCGTAACCATAAAGAAGGCGCAATCAGGCTTAAAGGGGATATCCAATAAAAGAATTGCAACCTATGCGCTTGCCGCCTTCGCCTTTATGTTAATAGGGCATATGATTTTTTCTTACTGGCCTTTTGAGGAGATAAGGGTTCATGCGGTTAATTTATATAGTTCATTAGACCAGGCTTTTTTAATTATGCTGGCTGCGGGGTTTGTAGCACAGCTGGTAGATGGAGCCCTGGGCATGGGTTATGGTGTGGCCAGTACCACTATATTATTATCTGCAGGAGTAAGTCCGGCAGCCATCAGCGGCAGTATACATACGGCTGAAATGTTTGCCAGTGGGGCATCTGGCTATAGCCATTATAAGTTTGGTAACGTTAATAAGAAATTGTTTAAAACATTGTTACTGCCCGGTGTGGTCGGTGCCATAGCCGGTGCTATTTTGTTGGTGTACCTGGGCGAAAAATTCAGTGATTGGGTAAGGCCTATCCTGGCTGTATATACACTTTTCCTGGGTGTTAAAATACTTTCTAACGCTTTTAAGAAAAAGGTAGTAAAGAAAAAGTTCAGGAGATATGGGGCACTGGCGGGAGCCGGTGGCTTCCTGGATTCTTTTGGTGGCGGAGGATGGGGACCGCTGGTTACAACCACCCTTATTACAAAAGGACGTACACCTAAGTATGTGATCGGATCGGTAAGTCTCACTGAATTTTTTGTAACCCTATCCAGTGCATTCACCTTTTTTATTTTGTTGGGTGTAAGTCATTGGCAAACAATTTTAGGTCTTATTATCGGAGGGTTGATTGCAGCGCCATTAGCTGCGAAACTGGCCGGCAGACTGCCTCGCAGAACGGCTTTCGTGCTGCTGGGTGTGCTCGTAATTATATGGAGTGCCAGGATCTTAATAAAACTTTTATAAAAAAATAATGCAGTAAAGTTTGGAATTTAAAATTCATACGCTTTACTTTTGCAATAGTTCTTTTCAATCTCTTATCAAGAAAGGCAGAGGGTAATGGCCCGATGAAGCCTTGACAACCTCTTCATAGCAATGCTGTGAAAAAGGTGCCAAATCCATCTCCGGTATACCGGAGGCAGATAAGTCAGCGTTCAGCTTATAAAATATTATTTAGTAAAATAGTAAAGCTCATCCTGATTTGCGGGGTGAGCTTTTTTGTTTTTACAATAAGCCGCTACCGAATGTTTTTCCTGATAAGGGTTGATGATTATACATTCATTCATCTTTAAAAACAAATCAGTTATGAGCAACAACGCAACACAAACCATTCACAGTATTCCCGTAGATCCGCTTACAGGTTCAATTGCGGTTCCCATTTATCAAACCTCCACCTTTGTACAGGAGGCGCCTGGTGTGAACCTCGGCTACGATTATTCAAGAACGAACAATCCGACAAGGGCTACTTTGGAAAAGATCATCGCAGGTCTTGAAGGCGGCCATACCGGCGCTGCTTTCTCCAGCGGGCTTGCTGCTATTGATGCTGTAGTAAAGCTGCTGAAAAGTGGTGATGAAATAGTAGCAGTAGATGATATTTATGGAGGCGCTTTCCGGCTTTTTACCCATGTGTATGAAAAGTTCGGCATTAAGGTAACGTATGTGGATAGTACAAATGCAGATAATGTGTTTGAAGCCATTACTCCTCAAACCAAGCTGATCTGGATTGAAACGCCTACCAATCCAACCCTGAAGATATCGGATATAGCCACCATTGCTAAGATAGCTAAAGCTAACAACTGCCTGCTGTGTGTCGACAATACCTTCGCCTCTCCGGCATTGCAACAACCTTTATTATTGGACGCTGATATTGTGGTGCATTCTGCAACCAAATACCTGGGAGGGCATTGCGATTTAATAGCTGGTGTGGTCGTTACAAAAACAGAAGAACTGGGCGCTAAAATTAAGTTTATACAAAATGCCAGCGGTGCAGTGTTAGGACCATTTGATTGTTGGCTGATCATAAGAGGAATTGAAACATTACATCTCAGGATAAAACAACATGGAATTAACGCGCTGGAAGTAGCAAGGTACCTGGAGCAGCATCCGGCTGTTGAAAAGGTTTTTTACCCGGGGCTGGAGCAGCACCATAATCATGCGATTGCAAAGCAGCAGGCGACAGGTTTTGGAGGCGTGGTTTCTTTCACTTTAAAAAATGATACAGAAGATGCGGCTACCAAGTTTGTTACTGCTACAAAATATTTCAGGTTGGCCGAAAGCCTCGGCGGAGTGAAAAGTCTTTTATGTCATCCTGCGGCGATGACGCATAAGAGCATCCCTGTAGAAAAACGCAGAGCGGCCGGAGTGAGCGATAGTCTGATCAGGCTGTCAGTTGGCTTAGAGGAAGCGGCTGATCTGATCAGCGACCTGGAGCAGGCTTTCACAACGTTGGTATTAGCGCAGGAGGATGCGCCCGTTAACAGGCAAGAGCTGTCGGAAATCTGATCATGATGAGCAGAAAAAAATATTTTATAAAATATTAGTCTACTTATTTGGTGGACTAATATTGGCTTCTTATATTTGCCTTATCAATCTAATAATAATTGTCACAGTCTACAACATATAGCTTTTATAACTGCAAGGAACGCATGTTTGCCTCCCCACTTTGCAGGTGTTGTTGTTGTTGCTAATTTATTCAAAGGGTAGAATTACCTGATTTTATTATTCTCTTCTTCTTCTTTTCATTAACACTTTAATGCTTTATTATTATGAGTAACGCTACACAGCAGTTTCACTACTACGATGGAATAAAATCCCTGCACACACAACACTTAAAAACACATGGTATTTTACATTTCAAACAATTTGTTTCCGCGCACAAGGTGAAGCAATTATTATTTGAAGTAAAATCGGTAGAAACATTTTTATTAAATAAAGGAGCAACCGCAGTTAACGGTATTCCCTTAAAATTTGGTTCGGATGTAAACGGCGCTCCGCTGATACAACGTATCGCATTTGCATCGCAGTATAGTGAGGTGCTAAAGGCATTTTTAAAAAGCGACCAGGTACAACAATTGGTTCACCTGTTAGCGCCGTTTGATGGCCGTATCGGTGAAACTGAAAAAGATGGTCTGGTAGTGAATCACTATCTGAATACGGAGCGCAGTGGCTTTACGAGATTGGGTTGGCACACCGATAGTCCGCGGGATTTGTTTTTAGGTTCACGCATTAAGCCTATGCTCAACGTGGGACTTCATTTAGATGATTGCCCTCAAACCAATGGTGGGCTTAGAGTATTGGCGGGTACGCATAATAAAGGCCTCCTGACCTTATTCTTCAAGAAAAAATATTTTATCGATCATAAACCAGATGATAAAGAAGTAGGGCTTGATATTGAAGCGGGAGATTTAACTGTTCATGACGGCCGTCTCTGGCACCGGGTGCAGCAGTCTCCTTTTATTGGAGAACGAAGCCGCAGACGGGTAATGTACATCCCGGTGGTAACCGGTGCTTACCAGCCTAAGCATGAGCTAAGCGGTACCCCTTTCTATCACAAACTGGCAAAACTGGCTTTGGCTAAACCTAAAAAGCAATCTGTACCTGAGTTTACGCCCGAATTAACACCAACCATATGATCCCCCTTTTATTATTTACTTTAATCAAAAGCTATATAAAGCGAAAAAATCTGAATTAATATGTCGTATGCTTTAATAACCGGCGCTGCAAAAGGTATTGGCAATGCTATTGCAGTTGAACTGGCTAAACAGAAGAGAGGATTAATACTGATCGATATAGATGAACGGCAGTTGCTGGATGCTGCACAGTATATCAGGGATACTTACTATGTAGACGTGGTAACGATTGTACAGGATTTGAGCAGACCGGAAGCCGCAGCAACTATTTTTGAGCGCACCCGCTGGTATCATAATTATTTGAACGTTATTGTGAATAACGCGGGTTACGGATTAAATGCTCCTTTTACCGAATTGAAAATAGATGATCAGCTCAACATTATTGATGTTAATATAAAAGCGCAATTGAGAATAGCACATGCGTTTGTACCGGTGTTGAAAAGATTTTCGCAATCGTATCTACTGAATGTAGGTAGCACCACTTGTTACCAGTCTGTACCTTACTTGTCGGTATATGCAGCATCAAAAGCTTTTGTAGTTTCATTTACAAGAAGCCTCAGGTTCGAGTTAAAAGACACACCGGTTTCGGTAAGCTGCCTTATTCCGGGAGCCACGGATACAGCATTTGTAACACGAGCGGGTATGGCGGCGCATACTTTAAAAACAGCAGACAGGTTTAATATGACACCACAGGCAGTAGCTGCTATTGCTGTGAAGGGTTTGTTTAAGCGTAAGGCGGAGATCGTTCCGGGATTTTCCAATAAGGTCAATGCCTATATAACCAGGTTTGTACCTAAAATATGGACAGAGAAAGTTGCGGCGAATATATACAAGCCGAGGGAGGCCAAGGCATCTGTACAGCAGGAAGTTGCTACGCAATACTAACCCTTCGTTTTATAAAGCCGCGTGGCCGAGTGGTGTAGGCAAAGGTCTGCAAAACCTGTTACGGAGGTTCGAATCCTTCCGCGGCGTCAATTGAATATCGTTTTTATACCTTCACCATTCTAAATGCCGGAGTTTGATAAACAGCTCCGGTATTTTTGTTGCTATGTCACATACAAAGTGAATGATCCCGAAAGCCCCTTCTGAGTGAAGCAGTCAATCTCAGCAACGTAAGGGTTACATATGCTGCATTTTATACAGAATCATTGCAAGGGTAGCAGTGGTAACCAGCAGTAGTGCAGCAGCTAAAAGCATCTCATGGATAACGAGGATGTTGGTATTGGCGGAAGCCTGCATACCCAGATATTATGTTGATGTATTTTAAGGTAAGATGGGCATTATATCAGGGGCCCGGCATTGTTGTCGCGGTAATAAGATATTTTATATAAGAACATTGCGGCCATTTTATCGCCACGCCATTTCGCTTCATCTGCTTTCTTGCCTTGAAAGTACTGGTCAACAGTACCATACCATAGCTGTAGCCAGGTGTCAAAGTGCAACTGGTCTACGGGTAGTTGTGCATGAGGGGGAAAAGGGCTGCCAAAGTAAGTGTGATCATCCAATAATACGGTTTGCCAGAACCGATACATCTTTTCCAGGTGCTCAGGCCAGCGTTCGCCAATGCGTTCATTAAAGATGGGCCCAAGGAGCTCGTTGTTTCTCACCGAAGTATAAAAGCTATTCACTAATAGCCGTATATCTTCCAGGCTTTGTATGTCTGCTTGATCAGTCATAAAGAATCAATTTAATAAAATACTTTTTTATCTTTTATTGGTTCAGAAAAACTATCTTTTTAAAAAAGTAAGTTGCTGCTCCAGCTCGCGGGTTAATGTACCAATGCGTGCTTTTTCCAGCATACGTTGTATGCTTCCTCTTACCTTTTTGAACTCGTGGTGAATAGGGCAGGGGTGCGATTCGGAACATTGTTTTAGTCCCAGGCCACAGCCACTGAATATTTTTTCTCCGTCGATCGTTTTTACGATATCTGCCAGTGATGACTGAGCCGATTCTCGGTCATGATAAAATCCTCCGTTAGGACCTTTTGCCGATAGTACCAGGTTCTTCCGGCTAAGCTCCTGCAGGATCTTGGCGATAAAATGTTCAGGAGCTTCTATTCCTTTGGCTATGTCTTTAATACCCACACGCTCACCCTCCCTTGATTTTTGAGCGATAAAGATCATAGCACGTATTGCATATTCGCAGGTTTTAGAAAACATGGAAAGAAGATTTGTATTGCAAAGTTAGGAGGAAGGCGATAATAAAGGATAAAAAACTCTTTTATTATTATTTAAATGGAACTTACTGTATAGTCAAAGCCCGGTACAGTAAGTGCCCGGGCTTCTGTTATTAAAAGTAGTTAAACTAAAGCTTTGGTTGCGTTTGTGTAGTTGGACCGTCCACGGTTAGTATACCTTTGGAAACTTTCATCTTGTCGATGAATACGACACGCTCATCGCCGGTTTTGCTGGTACGGCCGTGATATACGCATAACATGGTCTTGCCGTCCGGTGACCAGGTTATGCTATTGTGCCCCGTGCCGGTAACTATACCACCTTTGGCTGTGTTTTTTTGTAACACAGGATTGTTAGCCGCTTTTTTAAAAGGACCCAGCGGGCTTTTAGAAGTGGCATAACCTACTGCATAGTTTTTCCCGCCAAAATAATTGGCTGAATACATCATGTAATAAGTGTCTCCTTCTTTAAATATAAAAGAACCTTCTGTCCAGCGACGATTTACTTCTTTAGAGGTTACGGAAAGACTTTCCCATCCGGCCTGCGGATCATTCATTTTAACAGGCGGGCGCAATAACAGAACCGGTTCGCCAATCACCCCGCTAAAATCGCTTTTCATTTCAATTCCGTAAACCCAGCTTTCTTCAATCTCATTATACCATCCCTTCTTGCGCGCCCATTTGGCTACATCGCTTTCCACCGGGTGTTTATAGCAGCACCTTGAATAATAAAGATAGGTTTTGCCATTTGCTGCAAATAACACGTTCGCATCAATAATAGGATAGCCAGGATCAAATATAGGCTTGTCCTGCATGTCAATAAACGGACCTGTCGGCTGATCGGCCACAGCCACGCCAATTTTAAAGTTCTCTTCTTCTTTGGTAGGATTTACTTTCCAGTGTGCACTGTAAAACATATAGTACTTCCCATTTCGCTCATATACTTCCGGAGCCCAGTAAGAGTGCTCTCCCCATCCGTTTTTATTATCGCCAAAATAAACCTGGCCTTCGCGCTTCCATTCTACCAGGTCGTCGGATGAATAAGCTGCAAAGCCGTTTTTTGCCCCGGCCCCGGTGCCATACATAAAGTATTTACCACCTGCAGTTCGTAGTATATAGGGATCTCCGAATTGTACGTCCAACGGGTTACTATAGGTTTTACCCGTTTGGGCGAATAGCGCTGTTATGAAAAGAAAGGTTATTGCAAGCAGTGAAAATCGCTTCATGATCATGTGAGTTTTTAATGATGATAATTCCTTTTTTCGGATGTTTAAAGAATGGTTTAAAAATAAGTAGTTATACAAATATAATTAAGGGGCTCCGGCTAAATCATTCATGCTGAACAGGAGATCACTGATCCGTCCCTGGTAGCTTTGCAGCCTGCCGCTTAATTCCTGGCCCTGCAAAATGCCGCAGGTTACAAAACCGTTACCTATCTTGGTAAGATCTTTACCAAGTGATGCGGTAAGAACCAGCCGGTTATTAAATTGTATCGATAGTTTGCCGTCTTCAGATAACTGCAGCCATAAATGTCCTGCTGTGTCCTTAAGAGGAGCACTTTCTTTGATACTGCCATCAGTCAGCTGTATTCCTATTTGGCTGCCATAGGCAAAGAGCCTGAAATTATTGAAGTAGCTACAAACAATGCCGCCTTTGTTAATGTTCTCCAGGTAACCTGTAATATGCAACAGAGCGGGGTTCCAGCGTTTACGGTTGAAGGAGAGATCCATAGCGCTTCCTTTTTGAGCAATGGTGTAGCTTTTGTCAAAGAACCGGGGCAAAGTGCCTTCCCTTATCATCGCTTCTGTTTCACCCTGTTTTTTCAATTCTTTGTCAAGCATGGCCGACAACTCCTTTAGCTTATGATCAAACGAATCCTGGGTAGCCAGGTTATTGAATGACAGCCGGTCATTGTTCAAATTGAATAGCTCCTCCGGCGGACGATAGCTATAGCGATCCAAAAGAAATTTTACTTTAGTATCTGTTGTTGCTTTATTCACCCACGAATCGAAATAGAATTCATTTCGTTCTACCTGGTCTATATGTGTGATAAAACGCAGGCCGGGATGGTAGTTGCGGATATACTGATAACCATCAGCTGTTATAATTGATCTGGCGGGCGTGTAGTTATACCAGAAATGAGGTTCCATAGATGTTTCGGCAAAAATATAGGGGTTATGCTTTGTTGTTTTACTTGTAAGCACCTGCTTAAAAGATCTGCCATCCAGTTCTTTGATCTCCGGGCCACCGGCGATATCAATTAATGTGGGGGTAAGATCAACCAATGAAATCAGCGCGTTTGAGGTGCTACCCCTTTTGGCATGGCCGGGCCATCTTATTAATAAAGGAACCCTGATGCCCTGGTCATAAACCGTCCATTTAGCCCCGGGAAACTGGGCGCCCTGGTCGGCAAGAAACATAAACATGGTATTTGGGGTTTGGCCTGATCGGTCTAGTGCCTGCATTACTTCTCCCAGCATTTTATCCGCTTCACCAATACTTTGATAATAGGCTGCCAGGGCGTGCCGGGTTTCCTTTGTGTCTGCCAGGTATTCCGGTAATTTCAAAGCAGATGGATTAAAGGCCCGGTTGGGAAACCAGGGTACATGCGGTACCCAGGGCGCAACGATCAAGCAGATGGGCTGTTCCGATGGTTGATTGAAATGTGCTTCTATAAATTTTACAGTTTCTTTTTTCCGGTCTAACCTGTTTTCAATCGGGCTATATTGTCCGAATTCTTTACCGATATGTTCAAAGGGAAAGTTATCCGGCGGCGCCATATGGATCTTACCGGATATAACGACCCTGTATCCCTGTTGTTGTAAATAATGTGGCAGACTTTTAATGCCTGCACGAACGGTAAAGTGATTCATTTGCGCGCCGTTCCTGAAAGGGTAGAGGCCTGTAAACATAGCGCTACGCGATGGCGTGCACATGGACGAGGCCGCATAAGCATTGGTAAATCGAATTCCTTCTTTAGCCAGCTGATCCATATAAGGAGTTTTTACCTCGCGGTTGCCGTAAACTCCGATATCCTGCTGGTTCAGGTCATCGGCAAGGAAGATGATCATATTGGGCTTTTGTTGGGCGTACAGTGCCGGGGCAGTGAGGGTACAAACAAATATTACAAGTACTGCAACAAACAAATGAATTTTATGGCTGGCTATCGTCATGTTCGTTAAAACTAATCTGAAGAACTATAAAACGGTTAAATGGCGGCCTATTACTTCTTCTGGTTACCGGTTATTTTTTAATACTAAACGCTTCACTGCTTCCTGATCAGGAAATGCCCGAATCCGGTCCGGTCAAAGCAATACAATAAACCGCATATTATCTGGTCATTCTTTTATCTTTTTGTATCAGGACCGGCAATAAAAAAGCCCCACATATACGTGGAGCTTGTATGATAGAAGTATTTGATTTTTACGATTGGGCTTCAGCTATTGCCTCAACACAACTTTTGTTAATCACGCGGGTGGCAAAACCATCCGACCCTAAACTCACATATAAAGAGCTTACTTTTAAAACTTCGTACACATTTTCAGAGCGTAATGGACCTGCGATTCTCACTCTGTCACCTACTTTCAATTTTTCCATATCATTAATTTTTATCAATACCGTAATATACCATTTTTATGCCAATTATTTGCAAAAGATTTCTTAAGATTCGACCAAGGGCTGCTATTCCATCATTTTTATTACAGTGAGATGACAATCTTTAGCCATATACCTGTTTTAGATTTCATATTTAGATTAAATGCTAAAAGTACTGTTGTGCCTGTTGCTGTTCAAGCCCTGTATGGTTTAAAAATTCACCATTAGGTGATATATGTTGGTTGAGTTTCTTTGCTTCTCCTGAGACAGGTAATTAATTTATTGCTATCCGTTTGTTTAAGAAGTGATTTTTAGGTTGAAAGCATTTGCCTGGGACTCATCAATAATGTTATTCCTCATAAAAGACGGATCTTCTTCTTGCAAGTATTATCGATTTCTCTTCCACAAATAATAATGAAATACTTTTAGTCACTTATGACACAGGCCCCTTATTGAGAGCAAATTCAGTCGGGATCAAAGCATTCAAGATGGATAGCCAATATATTCTACCGATAGAACAATCAGAACATGAAAAACAATTCAAAAACTCAAACAAGAAATAAACGCGCTAAAGAATGCCCTGCCTAAAGTTCAGCTAACTTTTAAAAACAGCACGAATCTTTTTGAATTGAAATTAAACCCACTTCAGGAAGAAAAGGAAGAATATATAACACGGTGTCATAATAAAGAAACAGCTCTTCTTGAGAAGCTGGAATACCCAATTGATCATTCGGAAAAAAGCCCGAAACACAACAAGAAGTGCGCAAAGCTGCCCTCAAAGCAACACTGATAGAAATCGTTGATTTTAATGAAATTTTTAATCAGCTAACAAAAGATCAAGTCGAAGAATACAATAAGGAACTAGGGCAATACAAACTTGACTACCGGACATACCTGGAACAACGGTATGCGTGGGAACGTTTTGTTTCATTGTCATTTGCAATTGAGTTGATGATAAGCAATATCGGCACTGCACCAGCTAGCGATATAGATATATGGATGCACTTTCCAAACGGGTTCAAACTTATCAATGAAAATGATTTTCCAGAGAAACCCAATCCTCCAAAGACACCATATAAACCGAAAAGCAAGTTTGATTTTGACAATTCAGCATTATCCTCTTTTAGCCAGCGCTCATTCCTGTCGTTAGGACGTCCCCAGTCTGCACCATATATTAACCCCAACAAGCCGGATATTAGAGAGACGAATAGTTGTGAAGTTAAAATACCGTTGAAATCTCTAAAGCATTATCACAGCTTCACTATCGACCCCCTGATTGTTGTTTTTGAAGCGCTAGAAAGCATCTCAAACTTTCAGATTGACTATCGCATCATCGTTGGCAATCTGCCGCATCCCCTTGACGGCAAGTTAAATGTAAAAGTTTCACAGCATTTAAAAAAGGAATAAACGTGAATGATTGAAAAGAACCAAAGTAAGTATATAGAAAAGAAAATTCTTGCTGTTTTTAAGTCGTACTTTTGATAATTACATATTTAAACCTGGGAGAATACAATGATAGACGATTCAAACGAATTTCAGAGTCTGCTTAGCACTGTCACAGAAATAGCTAAGGCCGATGGCGCTGAAGATATGATCGACCTTCTAACAAACTCCCAAATAACAATTCAACAAACAGACTATGATAACTGGAATGGGGGTTTGTATGGCTACACAATCTACATTTGCGTCGACGTCAAGACCTTTATAAATCATAGAGATAATATCGAACATATTGAAAAGGACATCGACAGCCGGTTCTCATTAGCGATACGGCATTTGGATAATGAGCAAATATCAAGAGTATCTATTATTCCGAAATCTTATGATTTGAATGCACCAATGCCTAACCCGCATCGTCCATTCTCCGCAAGTGAAAATAAAAGAAGAAACGATTTAACTGCATATCTTGACAAAGCTTCCGAAGATGAATTGATTGAAGAAATTCTACTTCCTCTCTTTCGACAATTAGGTTTTCATCGCATCAGCTTTGGAGGGCATAAAGACAAAGCTCTTGAGTACGGTAAAGACATCTGGATGAGATATACTCTACCGACACAACATGTCCTATATTTCGGTATTCAGGTCAAAAAAGGAAAGCTGGATTCATCAGGTATAACCAAGTTCAGTAACGCCAATGTTGCCGAAGTTTACCAACAGGCATTAATGATGCTTGGTCATGAAATTTTTGATGCAGAGCTAAACAGAAATGTTTTAGTCGATCATGCATTCATAGTAGCAGGCGGAGAAATCACCAAAGCAGCCAAAAACTGGATTGGAGGAAAATTGGATGTAATTAAAAGAAGCCAGGTAATGTTCATGGATAGAAATGATATTCTGAATTTGTACGTGGTAACAAATCTGCCGTTACCGGACAAAGCCCGACCTGCGCAGTCGGAGCCTCACGATGATCTGCCGTTTTAATCTGGATTTCTTATACATTAAAATAGGGACAGGCCGTTCTAATTAACTCACTTGTTAACCCTATATTGAGCTTTCATCTCGACCTAAATTGCGGAGTTATCTTTGTACAGGTTGTACAGGATACAAAACTCATTTCATTAGTTTCTTCATCAAGGAGTAATGGGCAAGAAGGCAAACCCGTTATGAACGACTTGAGAATTATATAGATGAAACATCAGAGCAGGTAGGAAGTTTATTGCTGATTGGTTTACTTCAGAGGCACAGTGATAAAAGAGCTTTGATATGGAAACTTTAGTGGCTAATATCTTTATTTTGGGGCTTTCTTTTATTGCAGCGTATAAATATGTCTTACGTACAAAGGAGAGGTTAACCCAAACGCTGCTTATGGTACAATGGAATTTAGCAGACGGCTAAAGCTTACCCTCCTCATGTTGCGCGAGCCACTCTTTTAAAATAAAAAAAACTTGATCAGGAAAATTTAGTTCTATTGGGGTGGCGCTTTTTAAAATTGGCCGAGTTTCCCCAACAATCTGATAGTCATGATTCATGTTTTCGAGTACCACAACCTTGTAATTCTGCTTATGAGACGAATCAAAAATTCTTTTTATGCCATTTATATTTTGTTCACAATCTAATTTATCGTCTTTATCTCCACAAATAGCAAGGACATCAGCAGTTATTTTGGATAAATATAAATTCGGTTTATACTTTATGTATGCAATACGATGCTTATTAAGCCATATTGACGAATCCGTCTTTTGAGACTCCTCAATAGATTGTTTCCCCGCAAAATCAGGATGCTTTTTGAGAAGATTTTCTTTGCTTTTGCTAAGCTGTAACTTGATCGAATCAATATTATTATTTGATGCAATGATGTCCAGCCTATCCCGCCAATCGGAAAAAATAGCCTCATCTTTTTCCGTCAAATGTTCCCCCTTTAATTTTTTAATGCCATTTGTTAGTTGATAATAAGACAAGTCGTTTCCGTTAATCCCTATAGTAGATAAAAGTATAGCAAACGATACATCTTTGTTTCGAGACGCCTCAATAGCTACTGAGCAGCCACCTTCGCTGTGACCAACAAGGCCAATTTTATAATTTTTAAATCTACTATCTTTTTTTAAGCCTAGCAAAGCACTATGAACGTCGTTGGCTTGATCAAACATATCAACGGCATCAGCATTTACATCTTTTTTGTTAGCGTAGACGCGGTTATCAAAACGCAGCGATGCAATTCCATTATCCGCGAGAAAGATGGCGAGGCTTTTAAACAGTCCATGATAATTACGGTCTGAACCGCCTGGAGGGCTAACTAATATAAAAATGGTTTTTACTGACCTATGAGTAGAAGGCAATGATAACGTTCCACGAAGTTCTAATCCATTATCGATCTTAAAACTAAATTGTTCCTCCTGCGGACTATGATACCTACATCCTGTAACTGCATTAAAAGTTACAAATATCGTCATCAGAAACAAAAAGTATTTTTTATCTATTGAAGAGAACTTAAACATAATACTTTTTTTCCTGATGACGTTTGCTCTATAATTTTTAAACGTATTAATATACTATTACGTGCTGATTATAATAGATATCGCCGTTGACAGTGGCGGCATCTTCAAACCACTGATTTGGATGATTTGACGGATCAGTCGCAGCACTCCAGACACTTGGTCCTACAACGTAGGCGTAGTAAGCCGCGTCTCCCATTTGTTGTTGCTGTAAATAATGCCCGTATTCGTGACTAAATTTATAAATGTCAAAACCATCGTTTGCCCAATCATCTGTAACATGAATTATTCCGTCAAGTTGATAGGCTGCTTTGCCGCCTGTTGCACAATCCGTAGTAAAGCTAACGCCCTGAAAATAACAAACGGCCCCATCATCTCCAATATAAGTGGTTCCGTTTAGATCCGCATAAAGTGTGCCTCCCTGAATACGCAAAGTTTGTCCTGTATCATAAGTTGTTGAACCATTACCACTACCTCCTCCATCTCCCCAATGACAGTAAGTTGTTCTTCTGCGTTAAGATGTAAGTGTTGATTAGCAAATGCCCCGAGGTCAGAAAATGTTAGTTTTTTCATTTTACGATGTTTTTAGATTAAAGTAATTAGATAAAAATATGAAAGTTTTTTATATAAATTTATTAATATAATATAATATCAAATTATTTAAATTGCCTGTTCTTATAAGTTAATCTATATCAATAAACATAAAACCTAGTATGATTTTCACCTTTCCCAATGATAGGCAGTTTGACATTATGGATTGTGGGCCGGCATGTTTAAAAATGATTGCCAAACACTATGGGAAGTATTATTCGTTACAATATTTGCGCGATAAATGTGGCACAACAAAGGAGGGTGCATCGTTTTTAGATTTATCACATGCAGCGGAGGCAATTGGACTTCGCTCATTATCATTGAAAATAAATCTTGATTTTCTTATTACTAAAGTACCTCTGCCCGTAATTGTTCATTGGGATAACAGCCACTTCGTTATTGTATACAAAACAAATCCTAAAACTGGAAGCATTTATGTTTCTGATCCCGCCAAAGGCCGAATCAAATATTCATCAAAAGAATTTTCAAAAAAATGGATAAAGAATAACGCTGACGGTGATAACGGTATGTTGATGGCTTTTGAACCACAAGCTGATTTCCATCAAAGAAACATCAGTGAAAAATTAAACCGGAAGAAAACTTTTGGTAACTTTTTAAACTATTTTAAGCCGTATAAAAAGAGTTTTGCAGTCTTACTAGTGGTGATGTTTATTGTCACATAGTTACAGGCTTTTCTGCCCTTTATTTCTAAATCAGTTATTGATATGGGAATTCAAACGCAAGACCTCAATTTCATCAATATTGTACTTGTTGCCAACATTGCTATTTATGTAACCATTCTACTATCTAATATAGTGAGGGATTAGGTATTGCTGCATGTTACATCTAGAGTAAATATAGCTTTAATATCAGACTATCTCTTCAAATTAATGTTGTTACCTATCAGCTTTTTTGAAAATAAAATGACCGGCGATATCCTGCAAAGAGCATCTGGCCACGAACGCATCAGAAGTTTTGTGATGAACAATTCTCTTAGTATGTTTTTTTCGGCAATAACGTTTATATTGTTTGGTATTATCTTGCTAATATACAACCCCGTCATTTTCTACATTTTCTTGGTCGGCAGCATTTTGTATGTAGGATGGGTGATCGCGTTTTTAAGCCTCAGAAAAAAGTTGGATTGGGAATATTTTGATCTGACTTCGAAAAACCAAAGCTACTGGGTAGAAACAGTCGCCAGTATGCAGGACATTAAAATAAACAATTATGAGCAACCCAAACGCTGGAAATGGGAAAATATACAGGCTCGATTATATAAAGTAAACACAAGATCATTAAATATAAATAATCTCCAAAACTCAGGCGCGCAATTCATCGATAATCTCAAAAATCTACTGATAACCTTTTATTGTGCGAAAGCAGTTATAAATGGTGAAATAACTTTTGGTGTAATGATTTCCACCCAATTCATTATTGGTATGCTCAGTGCGCCCGTTACTCAATTTATTGGATTTATTGTAAACTACCAGCTAGCCAAAATTAGTTTCTTACGTCTTAATGAAATTCATGGGCTTGAAGACGAGCATGAAAATGTTGGAAATAACCCAGTAGCGCTGCCGGAAAAAAAGCACTTAACGTTGAACAATATTTTTTTCCAGTATACTAATAATAGCAGAATGATTTTAAGTGGTATTCGTTTGATAATTCCAGAAAAGAAAGTTACGGCGATTGTGGGCGATAGCGGAAGCGGTAAATCAACGCTATTGAAACTTATTTTAAGACTATACAAACCTACCCATGGAGAGATATTAATAGGCAATATGAACATTAATAATGTGAGTTTAAGACAATGGCGTGATAAATGCGGTGCGGTAATGCAGGATGGAAAAATTTTTAATGATACTATTTTGAACAACATTGTTTTAGACGACGAAAACATCGATTATGACAAACTGAAACGTGCGCTTGATACTGCAAATATTGCTGCCGAAATAGAACGACTTCCTCTAGGCTATCAAACTATGATGGGCGAACAAGGCCGGGGGCTCAGTGGGGGACAAAAACAGCGTATTTTAATCGCCCGGGCACTTTATAAAGACCCTGACTTCCTTTTTTTTGATGAGGCAACAAATTCTTTGGATTCTTTAAATGAACAAAAGATTGTTGAAGCATTGGATAATGTATTCAAGGACAAAACTGTGATCGTAGTTGCACATCGGTTAAGCACTATAAGAAAGGCTGACCAGATAGTAGTTATGCAAAATGGAATGATTGTAGAAGTTGGCAATCATGATTCGTTGATGAATAGTAAAAAGCGATATTATCAATTAATTCAGTCGCAACTTGATTTAACATCCAGCGTTAAACTAGAAGAATCCCCTACAATAGAAGGACACACCAATGGAAACTAATTCAACAAATATTGAAAAATATCATAAAAACATAAGGTCAGAGGAAATACAGGACATTATAGACAGAATGCCAACCAAATTTGCCTCTAGGACAGCTTTAATCATTATTTTTTTAATTTCCTTATTATTTATTTTCGGCTGGGCTATAAGATACCCCGACGTTATAAGCGGGGATTTGAGTGTAAATACGCCTGTAGCTCCGATAAAGCTAGTGTCAAATGCCAATGGAAAAATATTGTTAATTGATGGTATTAAGTCCAGAGATTCAGTTAGTGAAAATGAAGCAATAGCGGTGATTCAAAATGGACTTTCCTATGATACGTTATTGAAAATAAAGTATATTTTGCAAGCTTATGACCCTGCCAATCCTGGCACCGAGGTGCTTTCACGACTACCTCCCAAGATATCATTAGGTGAACTCAATAAAGTTTATTACACATTTATCAGCAATGTACATCAACTTTATAATTTTAATACCGATCAACTGTTTGATAAGCAGATAGCCGGATTGAGATTGCTAAATTTAGAACAGGGGAATGACATAAATAATAGTACAGATAGGGTGAATCTCACAAATGAAAACAAGGAACTGGCATTGTCTTCTCTTAAAAGAGATTCTGTTTTATACTATGATAAAGTTAGCGCTGCTGCGGAATTTGAAAAATCAAAGCAGCAATATTTATCTAACAGAACTAATATTAATAATGCGACAAGCAGTCTTATTAATGCTCGGAAAGAAGCAAGACAAACATCTAGTAAAATAATAGAATTAGTTGTTCAAAAGAAGGAAAAAAAACGTGAGCTGGAGTTGAATATTGATGCAGCTTATCATGATTTAATAGATAACATCAAATTATGGGAACAAAAGTATTTAATAACTGCCCCTTTTGATGGACGAGTACAGTTTTTAAAGTTTTGGACGGATAATCAATTTGTTCAACAGGGCGAGCCGGTATTCACAGTTGTGCCTAAGGCGGAGAAATCTTATGGACAAGTTTTATTGCCAGCGATAGGAGCTGGCAAGGTTGAAGTTGGACAAGAAGTAATAATTAAATTGAATGATTTCCCATATAATGAATATGGTTCAATTAAAGCCTCAGTATCTTCGATATCGCTGACTAGTAACAGCTCAAAAACTGACAAAGGTGACGTCGAAACTTATCTGATCACTTTAAACTTTGACAATGGAATGGTTACCAACTATGGAAAAAAATTAGATGTTAAACATGAAGCCAAAGGAACGGCAGAAATTATAACCAAAGACAGGCGCCTTATTGAACGCTTTTTTGACAATTTAAAATACGCTGTAAAAAAGTAAATTATAGAGCATTTGGAGTAGCGTAGCGGTTAGCTAATACAAGAGTTATTTCCCTGAAAATACAACATTTGCGGATGGAAAGCGCCTGTCCACCTGTCAGCATTATTACTGACCACAACACCGATCGGGTAGGTAAACAGTCCGTAAGAAAATGTCGCAAAATGATCAAAGATTTAGAGCTTTTCTAATTTAGACTTTTGAATAATCGTTTCGTCCAGCACATTCCTGCGCCTTCGTAAAAAAGCTAAGTTACTTGTTAAAGTATATTAATTCATAACAATCATTCCCCCACCGACCCTTCGGAGGCCTCGCAGCAGTGCCATTTTTCGGTAGCTGGTATTTGAGTTTACTTGCCATAAAAATACGCGACCACCATACATTACGACCTCAACCTCCGGGGTAAATAAGTATAAGCAAAGAGCCGGTTGACACCTGGCTCTAATCATTTCATCATTGGCAGGTATGTCTATCCGATACTTCATGAACACGTTCCCCGAAATAGTCCCCATCTTGTTCTGGAGTGGTTGGCATTTTAATAAGAAAATCAAATTGTAGATATGAGAGACAAATCCCGGTTGCTTCCAATGCCCGGTCAAAATTCCGCCTCCTCTCTACACCCCCTAGAGAATTGCCAGCTTTTGTGATATTGCAATGTTTGAAAATGTAGGGCAAATTGTATGGCAGGCATAAAATAAAAAAGCAGCTACTTTATTGTAACTGCTTGATTTTCTGGTGGGAGTTGACGGGCTCGAACCGCCGACCCTCTGCTTGTAAGGCAGATGCTCTGAACCAACTGAGCTAAACTCCCTTTTTTTATTACCCTTGTTCGTAATTGGGAGTGCAAATATAAGAGCCCATTTGTTACCAGCAAAAAAAAATACAATTTTTTTTGCAAATTGCAGCTATGTCAAATTATTACTGCGCATTTGTAAAAGGAAAGGGTAAAGGAACCGTGCATGAGCACTATCATGACCACGAATACGGGTACCCTATGCATTCGGATAACGAACTGTTCGCCCGCCTGGTGCTGGAGATCAACCAGGCCGGACTGAGCTGGGAAACCATTTTAAAAAAGAAGGATAATTTTTATAAGGCCTTTGATCAGTTTGATATTGAAAAAGTAAGCCGGTACAAACAAAAGAAGTTTGACTCATTGATGCTGGATGCCGGTATTATTCGCAACCGGCTGAAAGTAAATGCAGCAATAGAGAATGCCAAAACGATCATAGGGTTGCAAAAAGAATTCGGCTCTTTTAAAAACTGGCTCGATCAGCATCACCCTAAAACCAAAGAAGAGTGGATGAAGCTATTTAAAAAGACTTTTAAGTTTACCGGAGGGGAGATCGTAAATGAGTTTTTAATGAGCACAGGTTATTTGCCGGGATGTCATAGTGAAACCTGTCCTGTTTATAAAAAAATCGCCAGGTTGAAGCCGATGTGGATGAAAGTGAAGGGCTAGTGGTTTGTACCCGGGCCGCCCGCCTTTGCATTTATAATTAGTATTTCATATTTTACATTTTAGATGCTATCTTGTAGTCCTTCACTAAAACAATTCTATGTCTGCTGAAAAGTTTAAACAGTCCTTAAGCCTCTTTGACGGTACCATGATAGTTGCCGGGTCCATGATTGGTTCCGGTATTTTTATAGTAAGTGCAGACATGACGCGTAGCGTGGGCAGTTCTGGCTGGCTGATTGCTTTATGGATCATCACCGGGTTGATGACCGTTTTTGCCGCTATTACCTATGGCGAGTTGTCCTCCATGTTTCCCAAGGCCGGCGGGCAGTATGTATACCTGAAAGAAGCATATAATCCTTTCACGGGCTTTTTATATGGCTGGAGCTTTTTCTCGGTAATACAAACCGGTACCATTGCCGCTGTGGGAGTGGCGTTCAGCAAGTTTGCGGGATATTTTATCCCGGCTTTAACACTGGCTGATGAGAATATTATTTTCCAGGCCGGCTGGTTTAAACTGTATCCGGCGCAGCTGGTCTCTATTGCATTGATCATCTTTTTAACCTATGTAAATACCAGGGGCGTAAAGGAAGGAAAGATCATACAATCTGTATTTACAGTAGTGAAATTATTTTCTCTTTTTGGTTTAATGTTGTTTGGCTTTTTATTGGCAGCCAAGGCGGATATCTGGAATAATAACTGGACCAATGCCTTTGACTTTAAGTTTACGGAAGCCATTAAAGACGAAGCAGGTAACCAGATAGGGTGGTCATTATTTAAAGAACCCTCTTCCATATTCCTGGCTATTGGCCTTGTAAGTTCGGCTATGGTGGGTTCTGTATTCAGCAGCGTAGCCTGGGAAAATGTAACTTTTATCGCCGGCGAAATTAAAAACCCGAAGAAAAATGTTGGATTAAGCCTGTTCCTGGGCACACTGATCGTAATTATTATTTATGTATTAACCAATGTGATGTATACCGCGGTGTTACCCCTGACGCCGGCAGCATCCGGCGGGGCGGCGGCTTTTGCAACAGAAGTAGCTGATCCGAATATTGCTTTTGCCGTACAGGATCGTGTGGCCACAGCTGCATCCTCTAATATATTTGGCACCTATGGTACAGCTATTATTGCTATCATGATCATGATCTCTACCTTTGGTTGTAATAATGGCCTGGTGCTTACAGGGGCCAGAGTATTTTACACGATGGCCCAGGATAAATTATTCCTGCCGCAGGCGGCTGCGTTGAATAAGAATGCCGTTCCTGCCTGGGGATTGTGGGCGCAGTGCATTTGGGCCAGTCTGCTCTGTTTAAGTGGCAAATATGGTTTATTGCTCGATTATGTGGTATTCATCACTCTGATCTTCTACATCCTCACTATTTTAGCTGTATTCCGCCTGCGTAAAACCCGCCCGGATGTGGAACGGCCGTATAAGGCTTTTGGTTATCCTTTTATACCCATCGTTTATATCTTAATGGCCGGCACTATGGCATTAGGATTATTATTTTACAAGCCTGCTACTTCTTTATTCGGACTGGTTATAGTAGCGATTGGAATACCTATTTATTATGTGTTTATGAGCAGAAATAAGGCGACAGCATAACTTGTTTTAAACAGGTTAATAATTTCAGTTTCTTTCCCAAGTTAGGCGCAGGTATTACTAAACAAGTAATGGGCTGTTCTTGGTTAGAAGGCGGCGTGTATGAATTTGAAGCGCAAATTTACTAAAAAACGTACGCCCTATAGAGAGCGAAACAACCCGGCAAGCAGCATAATACAATGTTGCTATATTTAACTGCAGCAATAAATAAGCTTTGCCAAAGTTGGTGCGCTGCATTTTATTTGGCTTGAAATAAAATATACCAATCGGTATATTTTTTGTATCTTCGTTCTATAAATGGACGAATTATTACCTAAATCTGAGCGTACAAAGCAATTGATTGTTGAAAAAACAGCTCCTCTTTTCAATATGAAAGGATATGTGGGGACATCGATGTCGGATATCACAACAGTTACAAAATTAACCAAAGGGAGTATTTACGGGAATTTTGCTGACAAGGAAGCGGTTGCATTAGCTGCTTTTAGTTACAACACCAGGATGCGTGCAAATGCAATTGGTGCACATATAAACAAGGCAAAGACTTACAAGGACAAGCTGCTGGTTTTTTCAACTGTTTTTAACAGCAAGCATAATCACGTTTTTCCAAAAGGCGGGTGCCCGTTATTGAACACAGGTATTGAAGCAGATGATACCCATGAAGATTTTAGGAAAGCTGTTTCAGATGAGCTGAAACAATGGAAAATGGACATTGTAACAATTATAAAAAAAGGTATTGAGGCAGGTGAATTTAGGCGGAACGTACAGGTCGAGCAAACGGCATGGTCTATTATTGCCCTCATAGAGGGAGGGATTTTTGTTTCACAATGCACCAAAAATCCGGCCTACCTGGATACTGTTTTGGAAACAGTAAAAGATATAATTAATAGTATAGTAATCGGGAGAAAAAAGCAGTAAAAAATTTTGGATTAAAATATACCGATCGGTATATTTTAATCCAAACACCACAGCATTTGAAATGGTAGCAGGAGACAAAAAAGTACATTTTTTAAACTTCATAAATTAAACAAAATGAAAACAACAGGGAGGACAATCCTTATTACAGGTGGAGCTTCAGGAATAGGTTTCGAAATAGCCAGGTTATTAAGTACAGAAAACAAAGTAATTATTGTTGGCAGAAACATGCAAAAGCTGCAACGGGCGGCTGCAGAATTGCCGGGAGTGGTTACTGTCCAGGTAGACATTACAAAGGAAGATGATGTAAACCGCCTGGTGGATGAAGTGAATAGCCGGTACAGTGATTTGAGCGTGCTGGTTAATAATGCAGGCTTTGCTCATGCTTACACTCTGGGTGAAAACGCAGATGCGCGAACCAAAGCTATTGCGGAATTTGAAACGAATTATTTTTCGCCGCTCCGGTTGACCGAAAAATTATTACCCTTTTTAAAGAAGCAGGCAGAAGCAGCTATTGTTAACGTGACATCGGCCGTTGCTTTAACGCCCTGGGTAGCAGTGCCTACATATTCAGACAGTAAGGCAGCACTTCACTCTTATACACAGGTGTTGCGTCACGAGTTGAGAGATACAGGCGTGAAAGTATTTGAACTGATGCCACCTTTGGTTGACACTCCGTTTGCGGCGGAACTTGGCGGGCAGGCGAATGGAATGTCTGCAGCCGATGTGGCTGCGGGATTTTTAAAAGCTTTTAAAGAAGATCTGTTTGAAATTCCTGTAGGCGGTGCCGTTGATTTGTATAATGGTTTTTTTGCGGGCACAAAAGGTGCGTTCAATGCGTTGAACCGGTTAGGATAATGAGGTCAAAGTAACTACAGGTAAACCCGGGTACTTAGCCCGGGTTTACCTGTTTATTATATCCGGGGATTAAATAAAAAGAATATTTGCAAATGATCATATCTTGCTGTTTAAATGCGGTAATTCGTATTTTATACAGTTTGAAATACAGAATGGAAGTTTATACTGTATTTTGTTTGCAGTAGGGCTGGATCTATGTCTTGATATAAGCATAGTGAAAGGAATAATTGTAGGTAGTGTCTTGCTGATTATCTTGCTTTTGAGGTATCAGAATCCGATTTTGAAAACAACTAATTTTTAGCAAATGAAAAATATCCTAACACTTTTAACGGCTGTTATGCTAATAAATTCCACATTTGGTCAGGCTGAAAAGCCATCTTATAAAGCAGTTGCAGATAGCTTTGAATTGAATTATAATGCAGGCAATTTTGATGCGATCTACGCGAAGTTCTCACCGGAGATGCAAAGTAGCTTACCCCCTGATAAAACCAGGGAGTTTTTAACGGGTCTGCAACAACAGGCAGGAAAAATTATCGCGAGAACATTTGTAAATTATATACAAACCTATGCTTCTTATAAAACAACCTTCGAAAAGGCTTTGTTCGCTGTTAATATTTCTGTTGATAATAATTCGAAAATAAACGGTCTTTTTGTTAAGCCTTTTACAGAAAACAATCTGCCTCAACCGGAGAGGAATGAAACCCCGATGGCTTTGCCCTTTAAAGGAGAGTGGACGGTGATCTGGGGCGGAGACACTAAAGCGTTGAACTATCATGTAGAGCACGAAGCTCAGAAAAATGCTTTTGATTTAGTGATTACCGATGCAAAAGGAAAATCTTTTAAAACCGATGGATCAACCAATAAAGACTACTATGCTTTTGGCCAGGAGCTCCTGGCGCCTTGTGACGGAGAGGTTGTGTTAGTGGTGGATGGTATTAAGGATAATGTACCCGGAACGATGAACCCGGTTTATGTACCGGGTAATTCAGTAATCATCAAAACAGCTAATAATGAGTATTTATTCTTTGCTCATTTCAAGCAGCACTCCATAAAAGTGTTGGAAGGGCAAAAAGTAGTGAAAGGTCAGTTCCTCGGGCTTTGTGGTAATTCGGGTAATTCATCAGAACCACATCTGCATTTCCATGTACAGAATGCAGAAGATATGAATATGGCAATAGGAATTAAATGCTACTTTGATAAAATCATTGTAAATGGCCGGGTAATGACGGATTATTCGCCCATTCAAAAAGATAAGATCCGTAGAGATAAATAATCGCTGTTCACTGCATTTAAATTCGAAGAAATGGAAATAGTATACTGGCGGATTTTATTTTTTTGCCTGATACCAATTGGGGTTTTCTTTTTGGTGAAAGGAATCCGGTTGATGCGAAAATCTTTAAATGGTGTTGTTTTGTTAGAAATCCCCTACCTGCAAAAAGCAGGACAATTTACAGTTGCTAAAGCGGGACATTTTTCGATCTGGCAGAGGGGAAGCCTGATGAAACGAACACCCATTGATCAATTCCGGCCTTCTGTTTATAATGAACGAACCAGCGAACCGTTAAAGCTTAGCTTTTCGGTAATGCGGCTACAGGTCAATAGTTTTTCGGTAGGACGTATACAGATATACGGCTTTTATGCTCAGCCGGGTGATTACAGGTTGCAATTAGAAGACGGGACCAGTGTATCGAAATTGGAAAGCCTGGTAGCGAAAGTAGTACCACTGCCCGGCATTGATTTGGCAAAATATTTTATTGAAGTAAGAACTTCGCAATCACCTGTATTTATTTTCCTGGCGATTCCTTTAATATTACTAGGTGCTTTCGGGATCATTGGTGGATTGGTATTGGGGTTGCTGGCTGACCAAATAATGGGTTAAGTGTTTATCGGTTTCATTCATTCAAATGGCCCTCGCAACAAATAGTATTGGAATTTTTAATAAAGTTGAGGGCTTAAACTGTTATTAGTTTTAGTGTAATTGAAGGCCACTGCACAAATATAACTAACCAGGCATTTAAATATTGTGAATTTCCTGTGGATAACTGTTATTTTAAGGTTGCTGTCTAGTTAAAAAACGGCTGGATACCGATTTGAGATTTCGCTTACTGAAATAGCTTTTTTGGTATTAAAACGATGGTATTTAGGTAATAATAAGTCTCTTTTGAGCAAAAAGCTGCTATTTAATACTCTTCGAAAACTGCAAAATTACTACTTTTTCGATAGGTCATTTTCCACAGGGCTTCTTTAAAACCTGTGTATAAAACAAAGGCCCCGCTAGCGTTTACTGGTCTATATTCGCTGTTGCAATAAAAGTTTTTTAGCGTGAGATTAAAGAGTTTAGAAATAAAGGGTTTTAAAAGCTTTGCCGATAAAACCATCGTGAATTTTGATGATAATATCACCGGGATCGTGGGACCGAATGGTTGTGGTAAGTCCAACATCGTGGACAGTATCCGTTGGGTAATCGGTGAGCAACGTATCAGCAATTTGCGAAGCGAGAACCTGGACAGCCTGGTATTTAACGGATCTAAAACCCGTTCGGCCAGTGGTTTGGCAGAAGTGAGTCTCACTTTTGAAAATACCAAAAACCTGCTACCGACAGAATTTAATACGGTTCGTATCACCCGTAAGTTTTATAAAAGCGGGGAGAGCGAATACCGGTTAAATGATGTACAATGCCGCTTGCGGGATATACAGAACCTGTTTATGGACACCGGTATCAGTACAGATTCTTACGCGATTATTGCCCTGGACATGGTGGATGACCTCATTCGCGATAAAGAAAACAGTCGCCGTAAGATGCTGGAGCAGGCTGCGGGTATATCTATTTATAAAACCAGGAAAAAGGAAGCAAAAACAAAACTCGACGCTACTGAACTGGATTTGAACCGGATTGAAGATCTTTTATTTGAAATCAATAACCAGCTGAAAGCCCTGGAAAACCAGGCGAAAAAGGCCGAAAAATACCATGAGATCAAGCGCGATTACCGCGAGGTTAGTATTGAGTTGGCCAAAGCCGCATTGGAAGGGTTTAATTTAACATATAAAGATCTTACTGAAAAACAAGAATCAGAGTCTGAACGTATTGCCCAATTAGAAGCAGCAGTAGCAACAGGTGAGGCCGCTTTAGAACAAGAAAAGCTGGTATTTGTAGAAAAGGAGCGTGCTTTACAAAGCATGCAACATGCATTTAATGAATTACAGCAAAAAGTTCGTACCAAAGAGGGCGACAAAAACTTGGCTGTTCAGCGTCTTCAATACTTAAAAGAAAAAGGAGCAGGTTTACAGGAGTTCCTGGATAAGTCGGGAGCCCAGTTAAAAGGTATTGAAGAAAGCATTGGCTTTACACAATTGCAGTTGGATGAAGAAGAAAAAGCTTATGATGGTTTGAACGAGCAACTGGAAAACCTGAAGATAGAGGCCGATGAGAAGCGCGGCATATTAGACTCAAGACGGAATGCACTGGAGGAGATCCGCATGGAAAACCAACAGGTGCAGCGCAGCCAGTTTGAAGCAGAGAAGAAGGTTGCCGTAGCCGATACCTCCATTCAAAACCTGCAGAGAGCCATTCAGCAAATTGAACAGGAAACTGAACAAAGGGCTGCAACTTTTGAAACGCTGGATGCAGAGCGTCAGCAGAAAGAGCAGGTGTTGAGCGAGCATAAACAATCTTTAGAGCAATTATTAGCGCATAACGAACATACCAAAGAGCAGATCCTTCAAACACAAGGAGTATTGGATGCACTCAGGAATGAGATGGCTGAAGAAAGCCGTAAGCTAGATGCCAAAAAGAACGAGCACGACTTATTGAAGTCGATGATCGATTCGATGGAGGGGTATCCGGATAGTGTGAAATTTCTACATAAAAATAAAGACTGGAATTACCAGGCACCCATATTGTCCGATATCATTTACGTAAAAGAGGAATATCGTACAGCATTGGAGAACGTGCTGGAGCCTTACCTGAATTACTATGTCATCAATGACCTGCAGCAGGGGTTGGAAGCAGTGCACCTGCTAGGTAATCATAAAAAAGGAAAGGCTAATTTTTTCCTGCTGGATAAGATTGGAGAAGCGGTTTCCGCTAATTCGGGTCATACCCTGGAGAATGCTACGCCGGCTTTAAGTGTAGTAGAGGTAGACGAAAAATATAGCAACCTGGCCAAACACTTACTGGGCAATGTGTTTATCGCGGAAGGTGAGGAGGCTTTGGAAAATGCCAATGGTTTTACGGTAATTGAAAAGACCGGACGCTATGTAAAAGGCAAGCATACCCTTACCGGCGGTAGCGTAGGTTTGATTGAAGGAAAGAAAATAGGACGTGCCAAGAACCTGGAAAAATTACAGAAGGACATCGCTGCTCAGGATGCGGTGGTACAAAGTCTGAGAACGCAGATACAGGCAAGGCATAACGAGGTGATTGCTTTTAATGAAGACCTGAGAGAAAATGCGATCAAGGAAACCGAAAGAGCTATACAGGAACTGTCCAACCAGGTATTTTCTTTACAGAACAAATTAGAAAATATACAGGGGCAGCAAAGTGCTGCGCGTAATCGCCTGGAAGACCTTAACGAGCAGTTGCAGCAAACGCAGTCTTCTGTAGAAGGGGTTCGCAGCGAACTTCAGGAATTTAACGAAGTATCACAACTCAATGCCAACAAGCTGGCTGAGGCAGAAGAAGCCTTTAAGGCGGCCCAGGGTGCGCATGAAGAGTCGCAGGGGTACTTTAATGAATTTAACCTGAACGTTACCCGTCAGCAAAGTAAGATCAACGCCTTGAAGCAGGAGTTGAACTTTAAGAATAACCAGCTGGATACCTTGCAAAAGCAGGTAGAGCAGAGCACACAGCAGTTGTCGAGCACCAGTGAAGATATCGCGCAGAACGAAGCAGCTTTGGTTGCCGTTGAAGAAGAATTGTTGCAACTGATGCATAGTCGCGAAGCCGACAAGAAAGTGTTAGACGAGGCAGACCAGGCATACTACAACCAGCGTAACCAGTTGAGCGAAAAAGAAAGTGAGCTGCGTCATAAAACAAAAGAAAAAGAGCAGGTAGATCATCTGTTGGCGGCTATAAAGGATAAGCTGAACGAATTAAAGTTGCAGTTAGCCGGAACGAAAGAGCGCCTGAATGTTGAGTTTAAAATACAGTTAGAAGATATACTGGACGAAGAGCGTACTACAGAAACCAGTACCGAAGAGTTACAGGAAAAATCAGATCGTTTGAAAAAACGTTTGGAGAACCTGGGCGAGGTAAACCCAACTGCGATCGAAGCTTACACCGAAATGCGCAAGCGCTACGAGTTCATTGTGGAGCAGAAGAATGACCTGGTGAATGCAAAAGAAAGCCTGCTCAAAACAATTGAGGAAGTAGAATCTACAGCCAACCAGAAATTCCTGGATACCTTTAACCAGGTAAGAGAGAACTTCCAGAAAGTATTTAAGTCTTTATTTACCGAAGATGACCAGTGCGACCTGGTATTGGAAAACCCTGAAAACCTTGCGGAAACAGGTATTGATGTAATGGCGAGACCCAAGGGTAAAAGGCCTACTTCTTTAACACAGCTGAGCGGGGGAGAAAGAACCCTTACTGCAACGGCTTTGTTATTCGCTATCTACCTGATCAAACCTGCGCCATTCTGTATACTCGATGAGGTAGATGCACCACTGGATGATGCGAACGTAGGCAAGTTTACCAATATGATCCGCGAGTTTAGTGATAACTCACAGTTTATTATTGTAACCCACAATAAAACGACTATGAGCACGGTGGATGTGATCTATGGTGTAACGATGCAGGAGCCCGGTGTAAGTAAACTCGTGAGCGTAGACTTTAGAAGTTTGGCGGCTGCCGGATAAAAGCGTTTGAATAAGTAGCAATATAAGAGCCGCAGGTTAACCACCCTGCGGCTTTTTCTATTTACGGCTTTATACGTTGTTTTTATGGTATGAACAGCTTTGCGTTAAACCTGCCACGGGCAGTAGCTTCCGGCTTGAATTGCGTGCCCACTCCCACATTATTAATAGTGAAGCTACCCTCGGCACGGCCATTCCCAAGTTGGGTGATTTTTACATTTCCTTCGCTGGGTTGCGGAGGTATATCGCGGCCGGGTATAAAAAAAAGCCGCTTGTAGTAATACATAGCGGCTCTTGAGTTTTCGGGGAATAATTTTGTAGATGTCTTGAGTACATTAGTTATGATGCATACCCTTCATCTTACCTTTCCATCTTTTCATAGCATCGCCGGTAATGCTGAAGCCCATGCTTAACCCAATATTCCGGTTAGTAAATGATGGAAGACCGGCAACGTCGTACTTATTCTCCACCAGCCCATGATAGTAGTTTACATCATGATTGATCAGGAAGCCGTCTGCTACTCTTACACTAAAGCCCAAAGAAGCATTAGCCCCTGCATCTACTTTAGTGCTCATGATCTTGGTGGTTTTAGAGCCTGCAAAAGCATCTTCGTTATTAATTAAATAGGTCTTGCCTCCTACAAGAAAGCCTACCGAGCCACCGATGCCCAGGCGGGGACGCACTTTGTTAGCCGGATTGCCAAAGGTGAACATTGCGCCTAATGGAACGCGTATATAGTTCATACGTTGTTCAGCTTTACCTTCTTCCGATCCACTGGTTACTTTAAACCGGCCACCTTCCGTGCTGAAAAAAGTTCCCAGGCCTATGCCTACATTGCCGCTGAAATTATACAGAGCACTGCGACCGAATTGAACCGTTGGATGGAATGCGTATTTCATGTTCTCACTGCTACGGTTGCCCACCGTCCAGCTATGCCCTATCATTAATTTATCGCTAACCGCCCAGCCTTGTTGCGCCTGGCTGGCCAGCGACATGCTTAGAAGACCAATTGTGATATAAGAAAATTTCATAAAATAAAGGTTTATGGGTTGAGGTTTTAATAAAAATCTAACAAAACCATGCCAAAAATCATAAAATTCAATTTCAAACGGGGTCAATAGTGATGTAATGGAATAGTTTGTCTTTTGCCTGCTCATAATAGTTTAGTATTTTAGCAAACTTTTTAAAATTGATACAGTAGATGATCACAATTACTTTACCCGATGGCGCCAAAAAAGAATTTGAAGCAGGCATAACTGCTTTGGACGTGGCAAAGTCGATATCTGAAGGTTTGGCAAGGAATGTTCTGGCAGCAGAAGTGAATGGAGTGGTGGTAGATGCTTTTAAGCCTATTGACACAGATGCCAGCCTAAAACTGCTTACATGGACTAATAACGAAGGTAAATCTACCTTCTGGCATTCATCGGCGCACCTTATGGCAGAGGCAATACAGGAATTATTTCCTGAGACCAAATTTGCTATTGGTCCTCCCATCGAAAGAGGATTTTATTATGATATTGACCTGGGAGATACCAAAATAACCGAAGAAGACCTGCTGAAGATTGAGAAATTAATGAAGGAGAAGGCTTCCAAGAAATCGAGGTTTGAGCGGAAAGCAGTGTCAAAAGCAGATGCTATTACCTACTTTACTGAAAAGCAGGACCCCTATAAACTGGAGCTGATCGAAAATCTGCAGGATGGAAGTATCAGTTTTTATACGCAGGGAGACTTCACGGATTTATGTCGTGGACCCCATATTCCCAATACGGGATTTATAAAGGCGATCAAGCTAACCAATATTGCAGGAGCTTACTGGCGTGGTGACGAGAAAAATAAGATGTTGACCAGGATCTATGGTGTTACATTCCCTTCCAACAAAGAACTGGAAGAATATAATATCATGATGGAAGAAGCGAAAAAACGCGACCACAGGAAAATAGGAAAGGAGTTGGAGCTGTTTACTTTTTCTGAGAAAGTAGGACAGGGCTTACCTATGTGGTTGCCTAAGGGGGCTATGCTGCGTCAGCGGTTGGAAAATTTTCTGCAAAAAGCTCAATTGGAAGTGGGTTATCTGCCGGTAATTACGCCGCATATCGGTAATATTAATTTATATAAAACTTCCGGCCACTACGAAAAATATGGCGCAGATAGTTTTCAGGCAATAAAAACCCCGCATGAAGGAGAGGAGTTTTTCTTAAAACCCATGAATTGCCCGCATCACTGCGAAATATATAAAACGTCACCGAAGTCTTACAAGGATTTACCGGTGCGCTATGCTGAATTTGGTACTGTGTACCGTTACGAGCAGGCAGGTGAACTGCATGGTTTAACCCGTGTACGTGGTTTTACGCAGGATGACGCGCATTTGTTTTGTCGCCCCGACCAGGTATTGGAAGAGTTTAAGAAAGTAATCGACCTGGTATTATATGTATTTAATGCCTTAGGATTCAAAGACTATACGGCACAGATCTCGCTGCGCGATAAAGAAAATAAGAGCAAGTATATAGGATCGGATGAAAACTGGGAAATAGCAGAAGATGCTATTCGACAGGCGGCTTCAGAAAAAGGATTAACTACTGTTGAAGTAACAGGTGAAGCAGCGTTTTATGGTCCAAAGCTTGACTTTATGGTAAAGGATGCATTGGGCAGAAGCTGGCAGTTGGGCACAGTGCAGGTAGACTATAACCTACCCGAACGTTTTGAGCTGGAATATACCGATAGTGATAATACGAAGAAACGCCCGGTAATGATCCATCGTGCACCTTTTGGTAGCATGGAGCGTTTTGTTGCAGTGTTGCTGGAGCATTGTGCCGGAAGGTTGCCTTTATGGCTGGTGCCTACACAGGTAAAAATCCTGCCAATTTCAGACAAGTACCAGGCGTATGCAGCCCAGGTGTTAAACGCTTTGAAAAAAGCAGAGATCAGGGCGGAAATAGATGAACGCCAGGAGAAAATTGGTAAGAAGATCCGCGACACAGAATTGCAGAAAATTCCGTACATGCTGGTGCTGGGTGAAAAGGAAATGAACGAGGGCATTGTGTCTGTGCGTAAACATGGTACCGGCGACGAAGGAGCTAAAACCATAGAGGAATTTACTGGAAGCCTGCAACAGGAAATCAAAGAAAAAACCGATCAGCAATAATATTTAGCCCGGGGTCAAATCACTCCGGGTTATTTTTTTGTTACGATTTAAACAATTGTTTAATTTTTTTTCCGGCAGCGCAATCTTTGAAAATAAAGAGCGTCTAAACTTTCTCCGCCGCTAAAACATTGCCTGTCTGCGAAAAAAAAGTGTTTGATACAGATCAGTTTATTAAACAATCCACTCGATCTGTTGTTGTTTTTAATTTTTTATTGAAGACTTTATTCAATAAAAATGTTGGATAAATAATAATTTATGACTTTTTGTTTTGAGAAATGGAAACGCCGGATCGGTTTAGCTATAACCGGTCTCTCCTGTTTTTTTGGTGTTCATTCAAATGCCCAGTCGCAACCAGGTGACACTACATTACAGCAGGCTACCCTCGCAGGCATTATTGATTATGCGCTAGCGCATCAACCGGGTGTCAGGCAGGCTGAAATCAACCAGGAAATCACTGATCTGCAGATCAAAAACCGTTTGGCAGACTGGTACCCCCAGGTAAACTTCAATTACAACTACCAGCGCAATTTTCAACTACCCGTTAATATAATTGGTGGTAACCAGGTGAGGTTTGGCGTATTTAATACTTCGGCCTTACAATTTACGGCTACCCAGAATATTTTTAACCGGGACGCCTTATTAGCAAGCCGTACTAAAGGGGATGTGAGATTGGTGGCTGCCAAACAAACAGAAAATGCCAGGATTAACCTGGTGGCAAATGTCTCCAAGAATTTTTATGACCTGTTGGCTACCGATCAGCAGAGAAAAATTACAGAGGAGAATATAGCTATGTTGTCTCGAAGTCTTAAAGATGCCCGTGCGAGGTTTGACGCCGGTGTAACAGATAAAACCGACTATCAACGGGCAACTATTGCTTTAAACAATGCTATGGCTTCCAAAAAGGAAATAGAAGAAGCATTGAATGCAAAGGAGGCCAATCTTAAGTTCCTGATCAATTATCCGGGCGATAAGGAGTTGTCGCTATTGTACGACAGCGCTACCCTGGAGCAGGAAATATTTCTGGATACACTACAGGCTCCTGCCTATACACGTAGGGTCGAATACCAGCAATTGCAGGCCCAGCTTAGATTGCAGGAGGCTAACGTTCGCTATAATAAATGGAGTTATATACCCACTGTTTCTGCTAATGGCGCTTACATCCGCAACTTTTTAAACGATGATTTTGCAAAGCTCTTTAATCAAAGCTTTCCCAACTCTTATGCAGGACTTACTGTAGGTTTCCCCATTTTCCAGGGAGGCAAAAGAAAGAATAATATCGTCATCGCCGAGCGGCAGGTAGAGCAAACCCGATTAGACCTGGTTAATTTTAGCAACCAGGCCAGCAGCGAGTATAAAACCGCTATGGCACAGTATCGTGCCAGCATGGCTAATTACAAGGCTTTGAAAGAAAATATGGAGCTGGCAAAAGAAGTACACCGCATTATAGAACTGCAATACAGAGAGGGTATCAAAACCTACCTGGAGCTGATTACAGCACAAACCGACCTGCGTGCTTCGCAGATCAATTATTTCAATGCCGTATACAGCTTGTTAAGCAGTAAAATAGATGTTCAGAGAGCAGAAGGATCCATTCAACCCAAATAAAACTTAAACTAAACGAAATCCCTTAAGTATGACCAGGTTTTCAATATATATGTTTGTAATGCTTGCAGTGATAGCGTGTAAAAGCAAACAACAGGCCCCACCACCCGCAAATGCCCCCGTTCCGGTAGTAGTGGTAAAAGTTACAGAAAGCGGCAACGCATCTTATTATGACGAGTATCCGGCCACGCTGGTTCCTTTGAATCAATCAGAAATAAGGCCACAGGTAACAGGATATATCACAGGCATCCATTTTAAAGACGGAGCTAAAGTGTCAAAAGGTCAAAAGCTGTATACGATTGACCAGCAAACCTACCAGGCTAATTACCAGGCGGCATTAGCCCAGGTGGCGGTACAGGAAACAAATCTTGTAAAAGCGCAGAAAGATGCGGAGCGATATCATGCTTTGGATAAGCAGGATGCCGTAGCCAAGCAACAGGTAGATTATGCGGATGCAGCTTTAGCGGCGGCGCAAAAACAGGTAGCTGCGGCAAGAGCGCAGGCCAATGCGGTAAGAGCCAATGTGAGCTTTGCCACTATCTATGCCCCTTTTAGTGGTACCATCGGTATTTCGCAGGTGCGTTTAGGTACCTCGGTTGTTGCAGGGCAGTCTATACTGAACACTGTTTCAACTGATAATCCAATGGCTGCAGATTTTGTAATCGATCAGAAAGAGATCTACAGGTTTTCCAAACTACAGAGTGAGAAGAACCTGGTTGATTCTACTTTTTCCCTGGCATTTGCCGGAGATGTTTATCCGCAACATGGTAAAATACAAATTATTGATCGGGCAGTAGATCCCCAAACCGGCGCTATTAAGGTAAGACTGGTATTCCCCAATGATAACCAGATGTTGAAAGCCGGGATGAGCGGAACGGTTCGTGTTTTGAATGCGGCACCTTCGCGTTCTACTTTGGCGCCTTATAAAGCCGTGGTGGAGCAGCTGGGTGAATTCTTTGTATATGTAGTGGGAGATAGCAGCAAAGTGTCGCAACGTAAAGTAACACTTGGAACACAGATCGGCCCTAATGTTTTAATTAAAGAAGGATTACAGCCCGGTGAGTCCATTGTAGTAGAAGGCGTACAGAACCTGAGAGAAGGAGCTGTTATTACTTCCGATACTACCAAAGCAAAAAAATAGTTGACAGCGGCAGGAAACACCCGGGCTTCGGTTTGTTACCTGTCGTTCAAAATAGTATTCAATGATCGCAGACGTATTTATAAAAAGACCGGTTACCGCCATCGTGGTATCGATCGTAATTGTGTTGGTAGGTATTATATCGATGCTTACGTTACCCGTTGCCCAGTACCCGGATATTTCGCCCCCCACCGTTCAGATAGCCGGTAACTTTACCGGTGCAGATGCGCAAACGGTAGAGCAAACCACAACCACTGCTATGGAGACCCAGATCAACGGTACTCCAGGTATGACTTATATGACCAGTAACAGTACCAGCAGCGGTCAGAGCAGCATTACCGTTAACTTCCAGGTAGGCACTGATATCAATATTGCCACACTTGATGTACAGAACAGGGTGAGCGTGGCTGAGCCTACTTTACCGGATGCTGTAAAAAGATTGGGTCTTACCGTTCGTAAACGTAATCCCAGTATCATGATGGCTCTGGCTTTCTATTCACCTAATGGTACACATGACGCTACTTTCATCGGGAACTATGTAAACCTGTATGTAAAAGATGCCCTTGCCCGTGTAAAAGGTGTAGGTGACATCTTCTCCAGGGCAGATGACTTTAGTATGCGGGTATGGCTGAACCCTTCTAAAATGGCAGCGCTGGGTGTTGCCCCAGCAGAGATCAATGCTGCATTACAGGAACAAAACCTGCAGGCGGCCGCTGGTACTATTGGAGGTAACCCGCAAAGTGGCGAGCAGGTTTTTGAATATAGTCTGTTGACCAATAGCCGTATCAATACACCTGAACAATTTGAAAATATTGTGGTACGTACCCGGCCAACAGACGGCAGCATTATTTATCTTAAGGATGTGGCGAGGATTGAGTTAGGTAAATTTGATTATACGGCCAATGCTTTCGTAAGCGGTAAGCCTGCTGCTTTCCTGCTGATCTACCAGGCGCCGGGCGCTAATGCGTTAGATACTTATAAGGGTATTAACGAAGCTTTAGAAAGGCTGCGTCCTACATTTCCTAAGGATATAGATTTTAAAGTACCGCTGGAAACAGCTACTGTGGTACAGGTTTCTATTAACGAGGTAATGCATACGCTGGTGGAAGCCCTGATACTGGTGGTGCTGGTGGTGTATCTGTTCCTGCAGAACTGGCGTGCTACTTTGATCCCCGTGCTGGCTATTCCTGTATCATTGATCGGAACCTTTATCTTCTTTAACCTGCTCGGCTTTACGATTAATACACTGACGCTCTTTGCCTTTGTATTGGCAATTGGTATCGTGGTAGATGATGCCATTGTGGTGGTGGAAGCCATTCAGCATAATATCGACAGCAGGGGTATGTCTCCCAAAGACGCGACTATTAAGGCGATGAAGGAGATCTCGGCCCCGGTAATTGCGATTGCATTGATATTGGCAGCGGTATTTATTCCCGTAGGATTTATACCGGGCATCGTAGGGCGGCTGTACCAACAGTTTGCCATCACTATTGCCGTATCAGTATTACTATCTGCATTTGTGGCCTTGTCACTTACGCCGGCATTGAGTATGTTAATGTTAAAACCCACTGCAGCATCGGGCGACCGCAAGAAAAATGTACTGGATCGCTTCTTCGACAGGTTCAATAACTGGTTTAATAAAGTAACGCTGGGTTATACCAAAAGTGTGGGTAAATGGATCCGTAAAACACCTTATGTGGTTACACTTTTAATAGTGGTGATCGCAGCCATGATCTTCCTGTTTAAAACTAAGTCTACGGGCTTTATTCCAACAGAAGATGAGGGACGTATGTTTGTGACATATGAACTACCCGAAGGTACCAGTACAACACGGAGCATTGCTATGATCAAAGATATTATGAAACGTGTGGAAGCCCTGCCCGAAGTAGATGTAGTGGGGGGGCTTGCGGGTTTGAATATTATTAGCTTTAGTAATAAATCGAACGTAGGTACCATGTTCGTTAAATTAAAGAAATGGGACGACCGTAAGGGAAGTGAGCATGATGTGAATGCCGTTATTGGCAAAATAATAGGTTCAACCAAGGATATCAAAGAGGCTAGGGTAATGCCGATTGCGCCTCCTGCGATTCCGGGGCTGGGGCAAACCGCCGGCTTTACGTTCCAGTTGCAACAAACAGGTTCTACCGATGACGTTAATAAATTTGAGGCTGTAGCCAATAAATTCCTGCAAACGGTAAATGCGCAACCGGCCATAGGAAGGGCTTATACCTTCTTCAATGCCCGCACACCAAGTTACCAGGTAAATGTAGACAAAGAGCTCGCAAAGAAAATGGGTGTTAACGTAGCGGAAGTGTACACTACCCTGTCTAACTTCCTGGGAAGTAGCTATGTAAATGATTTTAATATTTACGGGCGAAATTTCCGGGTAATGACACAGGCTGATTATACTTATCGTGGTTCGCTCGATAATCTGAAAGATTACTATGTGCGTAATAGCCTGGGTAATATGGTGCCGTTGAATATGCTGGTTACTACCAAGCTCATAGAAGCACCGGCAGTGGTATCTCACTATAATATTTACCGTTCGGTAGAGATCAACGGATCACCCAAAGACGGCTTTAGCAGCGGTGAAGCGATTGAGGCGCTGAGAGAAGCTGCTAAGACCTTACCGGCTGGTTATGGTTACGAGTTTTCAGGAATGAGCCGGGAGGAGATTGCGGCAGGGGATCAGCAAACTACGATCTTCGCAATTTCTATTGTGTTTGTGTTCCTGTTTCTGGCCGCTTTGTATGAGAGCTGGTCGGTTCCTTTCTCTGTATTACTGGCAGTGCCTATCGGGGCATTTGGTTCCATTTTGGCGTTGACATTATTACCGAAATTGTCCAACAATGTATACGCTCAAATCGGTTTGATCACGCTTATTGGTCTGGCTGCTAAAAATGCCATATTGATTGTGGAGTTCGCCAAAGAGCGTGTGGATAAAGGTATGGATGTGGTGCAGGCTACGCTGCAATCGGTTAGATTGCGTCTGCGCCCCATCATTATGACTTCACTGGCCTTCATCTTGGGGGTAGTGCCGCTGATGATTGCCACAGGAGCAGCTTCCGTTAGCCGCCGAACCATTGGCTGGACTGTTTTCGGAGGGATGCTGGCAGCAACATCGCTTGCAATCTTTATCGTGCCGGTGCTGTATGTATTGATTACTAAAATGGCGTACCGGAAGAAGCGGAAAACTGCCTGATAGTCAGGTTTAAATAAAGGGAAATAGCCGGAAACTGGGGTTTTCGGCTATTTTATGTTAAACAGGTAATTTCGAGTAATTTGGTAAGATAGTTGCTGATATGAATCTGTTAAAAATAAAATTGAAATACTAAGTTTAATTCCCATCTTTGTAAAAATTTTTTAACATGCCATTCCCGTATGGCATTAAAAAAAGCAAAATAAACAATGCTTCTCAACGGGGAAGGAGCATAACGAATCATTTTTAGATGGCAGTACCACAAAAACCAACTTTTAACCGTCCGCCCGGCGCGGGTGGTCCTTTCAGGCCAGGTGGCAATAAACCAAACAGAGGAAACTTCAGAGGACGATTACCACAGAAAGAAGCAGAACACCGCATTAATCATCACATCAGGGTACCGCAGGTACGATTGGTTGGGGACAATGTTGAAGTAGGAATTTATTCTACCCAGGAGGCATTGAAGATTGCTCAGCAGCAGGAACTGGATCTGGTAGAAATATCTCCGACCGCAGATCCGCCTGTTTGTAAGATCATCGATTATAATAAATTTTTGTACGATAAGAAGAAGAAGGAAAAGGAGATGAAGGCTAAGAGTAAGGCGACTGAGATCAAAGAGATCCGGTTTACCCCTAATACCGACGATCATGACTTCGACTTCAAGGCTAAACATGCTGAAGGCTTTTTAAAAGAAGGCAATAAAGTAAAAGCCTATGTACAATTTAAAGGCCGCGCCATCCAGTTCCAGGATCGTGGACAATTGTTATTGCTGAAGTTTGCAGAACGTCTTGCAGAATTTGGCACATTGGAAAACATGCCCAAACTGGAAGGCCGCAGGATGCTTGCAATGATAGCTCCTAAAGGAAGCGCTAAGAAAAGTAAATAGGAAATATTTGAAATATTTATCCAGAAACCATCTGCATTTGCAGATGGTTTTTTATTTTAGCCTGAGTATGAAAAAAAACAATCTAATTATTGCTTTCAGCTTTATGATAAGCTGCCTGGTACAGGCCCAGGACAAGCGCCCCGACCCCCAGCCCCCTGTAGATACCTACGAGAAGTTTAAAGTAGGTGTAGCCGGTTACACATTCGCACATTTTGGTATTGATACAGCTTTGGCTACTATGGAGAAAAGTGATGTACATTACCTGTGCATTAAAGATTTTCATCTGCCGCTTAATAGTGATGCTGCTACTATTGCAGCCTTTCACGAGAAGCTAAAGTCGAAAGGCGTAACGGGCTATGCAGTAGGGCCCATTTATATGAAGACAGAAGCCGAAGTAGACAGGGCTTTTGAATATGCCAAACGTGTAGGCGTAAAGATGATCGTAGGAGTGCCTAACTACGAGTTGCTTCCCTATGTTAATAAAAAAGTGCAGGAATATGATTTGAAGTACGCCATACACCTGCATGGTCCGGATATGAAGCTCTATCCGGATGCGGATGATGTTTGGAATAACGTGAAAAACCTCGACCATCGTATGGGCATGTGTCTCGATATCGGACATGATACCCGTAATGGCAAGGATCCTGTAGCTGATCTTAAAAAGTATCATACCCGTATTTTTGATATGCACCTGAAAGATGTTACCGCTCCTACAAAACAGGGCTACTCAGTAGAAGTGGGCAGGGGTATTATCGACTTCCCGGCTTTTGTAAAAATGATGCGGAAAGTGGGTTACTCCGGAATATTAAGCCTCGAGCACGAGCGTAATATGAAGGCGCCTTTTGCAGGTATTGCCGAGTCTATCGGGTATATCAGGGGGGTGATCAGAACCACAAAAACCAAGTAATTAAAATATCTGTATAAAGCAACAGGCCGCATCAGCAGAGATGCGGCCTGTTGTGTTTAATAGAAAGAGAAAAGTATCTTAAGCAAAAGCCCCGCTTTGAAAGCAGGGCTCTATAATAAATCGATGAGAAGCCGGTTCTAAATAATGTCCATAGCCTTTACAAAAAAGGTAGTAACAAAAGGCAGGATCAAAGTAAGCCAGGGCCAGTGTGTGAAGCAGGCAAATACAAACCATGCTGTAAAAACAAGAAATAAAATCCACATTAAACCCTTATTCTTTGTACCTGAAGACATATTTTTATAGTTTGGTGCAAATTTAAGTGTTGAAGCGCACATATACAATATGCCCTTAGAAACTTTTTGAAATAAATAGATATTCACCTATTTTCGTTTTGTGTATGTTGTACACAATAACGTAAATGCCATTGTATCACATGAAACGCCCATGTAACATGTTCCATACACAGGGAATGTTGCATGGGCGTTCCATCCGGCAAAATCAATCGCGGCGAAGCCGCAACTAAAAAATATACGGATGAAAGTCATTTTCTATATAAAATATCATACCCGTTTTGGTGAGCGTTTGGCTATAGTTGCGAATGCAAAAGAGCTTCAGTCTTCCAATGGCTATGTGGATATGCAGTATTTAAACGACGAATACTGGAAGCTGGAAACTCAAATCGATATTGCAGATTTACCGGGGCAGGCATTGCAATACAAATACATATTTATTGATAATGACGGAACCCGGACCGAAGAGTTTCAAAGTCCCAGGAACCTGGTACCCGAAGATAAAGACACGGCTGTTTTAAAAGTGTACGATACCTGGAACTATGCAGGAGATGTAATCAATACCTTCTCTACAGCTCCTTTTCAAAAAGTATTGTTGCCTCAGCGTAAGGCTTCAGGTGTAAAGCCCGGCAAGAATACAACGCATGTATTTGCTGTAAAAGCTCCTTTGATCAATAAAGACGAAGTGGTATGTCTTTTAGGTGATTGTGATGCTTTAGAGAAATGGAATATTGAAACACCGGTTTTTTTAAAATTCGACGGCGAGCAGTGGATAGCAGCATTGCAACTGGGTGATGTGCAATTTCCCATAGCCTATAAATACGGTATTTACGATAAAGCACAGGGCCGGTTCAAACAGTTTGAGACAGGTGGTAACCGTATTTGTTTTGAGCCCGCTGCTCCTGGTGAAAGAGCTATGTTACAGGATGGCTTTATACGTATGGGAAACGAGCAGTGGCGGGGAAGCGGTATTGCGATACCGGTGTTCAGCCTGCGTAGTAAAGACGGGCTGGGTGTGGGCGAATTCAGCGATCTGAAACTGTTGGCCGACTGGGCCGTGAAAACGGGTCTGAAGCTGATACAGATATTGCCTATTAACGATACTACTGCAACCAATACCTGGCTGGATTCATACCCTTATGCCGCTATATCTGCTTTTGCTTTACATCCTGTTTACATCAACCTCGATGCTATTGAAGGTAAGAAAAGTAAAGAGCTAAAGGGTGCCATTAAAATCAGGAGAAAGCAGCTAAATGAACTGGCACATATAGATTATGAAGCGGTGATGCAATTTAAAATTGACGCTTTAAAAGAGCTCTATAATGAGCATGGTGCCGATTGCCGGAAAACTGATGACTATAAAGAATTTTTTGAAACGAACAGGCAATGGTTGACACCCTATGCTGCATTCTGTTACCTGAGAGATAAATTTAATTCACCCAATCCGCAGGAGTGGCAAACGAACAGCGTTTACAAGGATGCCGAAATCAATGATTTTTTTGATGTAAAAACCGAAGCTTATGAGCAGGTTAATTTTTATTGCTATGTACAGTACCAGTTACATCTGCAATTAAGTGATGCGGTGGCCTATGCCCATAAGAAAGGTTTGGTGATGAAGGGCGATATACCAATTGGAGTATACCGCTATGGCGCCGACGCCTGGGTAGCACCTGAATTATATAAAATGGATGTGCAGGCGGGCGCGCCTCCTGACGATTTTGCTGTAAAAGGGCAGAACTGGGGGTTTCCTACTTACAATTGGACGCGTATGCAGCAAGATGGTTTTGCCTGGTGGAAAGAGCGTTTCAGGCAAATGAGTTACTACTTTGATGCTTTCCGTATTGATCATATATTGGGCTTCTTTCGTATATGGAGCATCCCTGTACATGCCGTTCAGGGAATTATGGGAACCTTTGATCCCTGCATCCCGGTTCACGTAAACGAGTTGGGTGAGCAGGGGATATGGTTCGACTATGAAAGATTTTGCCTGCCCTATATTACCGACGATGTACTGTACGAACGGTTCAGGGAAAAGGCCGATCATGTAAAAGCTCATTTTTTACAGAAATATGGCCCTCAGCAATATGTATTACGCCCCGCATTTGACACACAAAAAAAGGTAGAAGCACATTTTAAAGATCAGTCCGGTAGCGAAAATATTTTGCTGCGTGACGGATTGTATGACCTGATCAGCAATGTAATTATGTTTGAACAGCAGGGAAGCGGCCGGACCGGTTTTCACTTTAGGATTGCTTTGGATCAAACCAGCTCGTTCCGTCATTTACCGCCACAGGTAAAAGAAAAGATATGGGCTTTATATATAGATTATTTTTATCGCAGGCAAAATGATTTCTGGAAAAAGGAATCGCTGAAAAAGTTACCTCGCCTGAAGGCCGTGACCAATATGCTGGTATGTGGAGAAGATCTGGGGATGGTACCTGATACGGTTCCTGGTGTAATGAAACAGCTGGGTATATTAAGTTTAGAAATTCAACGAATGCCCAAGCAGCAGGATATTACTTTCTTCAATCCGGCTAATGCCCCTTATTTATCAGTGGTTACACCTTCTACCCATGATATGAGCACCATACGCGGGTGGTGGCAGGAGAACAGGGCGTTAACCCAACGGTTTTACAACACAGAGCTGGGACAAAGTGGAGAAGCGCCTTATTTCTGCGAGCCATGGATCAACCGTGCCATTGTATTGCAGCATTTATATTCACCGGCTATGTGGAGCATCTTTCAGCTACAGGATATATTGGGAATGAGCGCTGAATTACGCCGGGAAAATCCCGAAGATGAACGTATCAACGTTCCCGCTAATCCGCAACATTACTGGCGCTACCGTATGCATATCAGCCTGGAGCAATTGATCAAAGAGAGAGGCTTCAACGATGAGCTAAAAGGATATGTGCAGCATAGTGGCCGTTAATGACTAAAACGAAACTGTTTCATAACGAACGTTAAACATGCCTTCGTATAAAGACGAGTCTTTAATAAATGTGCCCTGGTACAGGCTATCTTTTTTCAGGTAAACAGCGAATTTTCCAAGAACGCGGTTGTCGATATTATCAAAGCCCATAATCTGGAACGAGTTCCGTTTAAGCGAATCCAGGCTATATCGTTGAGCGATGCTGGCGCAGTATTCGCAGGTAGGAATGATAGTTCCGGCATTAAATTGCTTTGACTCACCCGTGTATTGCGGCTTCTTAAAAAAGGAAATCGTAAACCTTTCGTTATTGTCCCCCAGGGCCATCACATGCATCATACTGTCTTTGGGGTTGTAAGTAGCGGATATAGAATTGGCCTTCCAGTTGGTTCCGTTCTTTTTAGCTCTGAATGTAAATTCAGTAGTAGCGTTTTCTTTCCTGTTGGAGTGTAGTTTTTTCGAGCTTCCAACAACTATCATTAATAGAGAAGCAGCCAGCAGGGTTATTAATTTCATAGAGATTTGTTTCAATGCGTTTTGAATAATAATTATTGAATGGAAACGCATTCATCGATCATAACGCAACAGCAGATTGAAATTTAGCAGCCTTTATTCGACCCCTTCAGGGTCGTTGTCTGCACATGCTATGTTTCTATAGATATGTGACTCCTTCGGAGTCATATAGGCATATTTTTACCTGGTACGCTTTAATATGCAGATCATACCCTTAGATCATAGGGGTTAAGAGAATGTCGGACTGACGATTCCGAAGGAATCGAATATTTATAGAAAAAATTGGGAGATGTTGCCCGACTCCGGAGGAGTCGAATGTTATTATTCGGAAATAGATTCCGGATCAATCCAGTCAAATAGATATTCATCTTTATGCTCTATTTGAAAGTCGTTTAAGAAATTGTGGTACTCTTCTTTAAACGATTGTTTCTTGTGGTGCTCTTTTTGATTATTAATGTATGTGATCAGATTATCCAATGAGGAATGGCTATGAGAAAATGCACCATAACCTTCCTGCCATTGAAATCTAAGTTTCGAAAATTGTTTCTGATTTATAAAATCGTTGGATGATTTTTTCACCTCCCTAACCAAATCGGAGATGCAGCAATTAGGCTTCATCCCTAGTAGAATATGAATATGGTCTGGCATCCCGTTAATACAAAGTAGTTTTTGGTCCTTATTTCTGATAATTCCGGATAAATACATATAGAGTTCTTTTTCCCAGGCAGAATCGATCAGGCTTTGGCGTCCTTTAACTGCGAAAACGATATGTATATATATTTGAGAGAATGTTCCAGGCGTAATAAATGTTTATCCATTTCAGTACTACTTATCTGTATACAGCTAATAATTCCCTTCGCCCTTACCGCCTTCTACGATCGCAACACTGGCACTGCAGCCCAGGCGGGTAGCTCCGGCTTCTACCAGCTGCCTGGCAAAAGCATAATCGCGGATGCCGCCACTGGCTTTGATACCCGTGTGTTGAGGTAAATGTTTTTTAAATAATTCCACGGCATGAATGCTGGCGCCCTTCTCTGCATAACCAGTGGAGGTCTTCAGGTAGTCGATACCGGCAGGACCATATAATTCACAACATTTGATGATCTCTTCGTCTGTTAACACGCCACTCTCAATAATGATCTTAACCGTTTTTCCTTTTTCTTTGATGATGGGAATAAGGTGATTGGCTTCATTGGCCAGGTATTGCCAATCGTTATTTTTGAGAGCTATCAGATTAATGACTATATCCAACTCATCGGCACCATCTACGATGGCTAAAAGTACTTCTGCCAGTTTAGCTTCAATTGCCGAATATCCAAATGGGAATCCTATTACTGTACAGGTTTTCACAGAACTCCCTTGCAATAATTCTTTTGTTTTTTTTACGAATGGCGGAGGTATGCATGCCGATGCAAATCCATATTGCCTGGCTTCTGCACAAACTTTTTCGATGTCGCTGATTAAGGTCGTAGGTTTTAAAATGGTATGGTCGATAAAATGATTGAGTTGCATATAATAAAGGTTATAAAAATTCAATAAATAGTTTTTCGGGAATTTCATAGTAGCTATCAGATCGCTTATACAAAGTGCCTACAGAGATCAGGCCTGTACTGCTTTTAAATATTCTGAACGGATAGTATTTAGTAGCAATCGTTCGAAGATGTTGAAAGCTGCTCGAAGAAAAAACCTCGATAGTTTTCTCATCTGAGCCTCCAAATATTTCGTTCGTTTGCTGGTCGAAGCAATAGGTCCAGAATTTTCGATTGATGTTTTGAAGTTGTCCTTGCTGTTGAAGATTTTTGCCAAATATATTTCCAGTGATATTGGTAATAAACCTTTTACTATTATCCGTAAACATTTCAAATATTTTACCATGAACAGCGTATGCATTAATTTCCAGGTCTTTTTGCTCTTGGGTTATTTGACCCGCCTCGTTAAAGCTGTAATAACTAATTCCTAAACCTGATGGCGACATAGCCAGCTCAATCATTTCAGTATTTGAGCCCGGAATTTTTTTTATCATCCTATCGTTCCAAAATCCACCCTGCTCTACCAGGTTTTTGCCCGACCGGGAGAAAACCCTCAGCGGTTTATTCATCCAGGCATCAGTATTAACGAAGAGGAGTCCATTATTGTAAAAGAGGAAGCCAGGTTTTACGCCGGCACCTACCTGTATTTCATCTTTTTTTGCTAATGTTAGGGCGTCATAAATAAAGAGCTTGCCGGTAGAAACAGGTACGTAAAGTTCTTTATTGCCATTATAAATACCCATGTCACAATATCCAATTGGAACGCCTGTATTGGTGCTATGGGTGACTCTGTCTGCATTTATATCAAAGATTTGGATTTCTCCGGTATTGCTAAAAAAATAAATTAAACCTTCATTCGAATTATATTTTACATCGAAAGCTTTGATATCTGCCAGTTTAATCTCTTTTCGGACATAGTGTTGTTCATTGCTTCTTACCTCCAACGGCGCATATTGAAACTGGAAAGTCGCCTGGTAGGTAACGTTTGTTGTAAACGGAATGTTTTTGTCGGTAAAGACTGTTTTGTTCGGATCCCCAATCCGGGTTAACCTGATCCAATCTCCTTTCTCTTCTTTACGATACAGGTAATATGTTCCAAATAGGAAAGATTTATAGTTGGCGCTCCATTTCAGTTGTACACTGTCCCCGTTTGTTTTCAAGGGCTGAAGCGTTATTGTTAATGAATCTGTCTTAATGGGGCGGATATTGCTTTCAAGGGTGTCGCCATTAGACAACTCCGCAACAATTTTATATTGAAGGCTGGTATGCGGCACTATTTCCCTATCTGCATAGTTAGTAAAGTTTGCAGATGTGGTAGCGGTCTGCGACCACTGCAATCCATTGTCGGATTTGAAAATAATGTATTGTTTCAGCCCCGGGGAGTTTACTTTGCTCCAGTTTAAAAAAATAGTATCGTTAGATTGGGTTACTGGGTTAAGTTGCACCGAAAGCTTGGAATGGTCTTCAATAGGACTGTCTTTTTTTTCACATCCTGTTATCCCCAATGCTACAACTACAATGAAGATCATTAGTTTATTTGTTAGGCCTGCCATAACTGCGAAGGTAATATTTTAAGCTGTTGAGAAGCATCATGAAATATGGGTAAATAGGCTAGCCAACACCCTAAGTATTATAGCAGATTTCATACGCTCAATGTGTATTCTTAGTAACTTTCAGCTTTCATTTAAATCGAAAGCCATGGATACATTAAAACAATTAAGAGAAGAATTAACAGCCGAGTATAACACCACAAAGAAATTCCTGGACGAATTTCCCGAAGGTAAAAACGAATATGCGCCTCATGAAAAGAGTATGAAGCTAATGCACCTGGCGCAGCATATTACCGAAATTTTTGGATGGCCGGCACACATGTTGAACACAGAAGGGTTAGATTTTGCTGAAGGTGATAAACCCGAACTTTATGAAACGCGTCAGCAATTGCAGGACGCTTTCGAAAAGAATTATGCCGAATCGATAGAAGCCCTGGAAGGGGCTACTGAGGCGGATCTGGAGCCTACTGGTTCCTGGCCTACAAAGGCAATAAACTGGCTGAATGGACTAAGTATGCAGCCATCAGGCATGCGTTAAGCCAGGTAACGCATCACCGCGCACAGTTGGGTGTTTATTATCGTTTGAACGATATTAAAGTACCGGGAAGCTATGGCCCCTCGGCAGATGATCAGAAATTTTAGCAGCACAAACTTTGTCTGAAAGGCGGCTGTAATAAGCCGCTTTTTTTATGCATTGCCGGTTTTGTAATGGGGGTTGAAACCGGGATTAAGCACATCGGATCGTGGCTTCCATATAGGAATATCTTGTGAATTTAACCACGATAAATGTTTACATTCGGTGGTCCATTCATTTTTGCACAAGTTTAAATAGATTAGTATGCTTTGTTTGAAGAAATCTCTTATTCTTCCGCTTTTTTTAGTACCTGTTACGATGATGGCCCAGCGTGGACCAGGACGACCGGCACAGTTGCCCAAAGACCCTGTTGTTGAAGCTATCGTTGCTGAAGGTGAACAAGGGTCCCAGCTAGAACAATTGGGACATGAGTTGCTGGACGGGATAGGACCAAGGTTAGTAGGTACACCCGAGATGAAACAGGCGGGTGATTGGGCGATAGCCAAATACAAGAGCTGGGGTATTGCTGCTCATAGCGAGAAGTGGGGCGAGTGGAGAGGCTGGCAGCGAGGCCCTGCTCATATTGATATGGTATATCCACGTCTTAAATCTTTAGAGGGTACACAACTGGCCTGGAGTCCCGGAACCAACGGTAAAGCAGTTACCACTGAAATTATTCTTTTACCCGACGTAACGGATTCGATAACATTTGCAAAATGGTTGCCGGCAGTAAAAGGAAAATTCGTTATGATCTCCATGTTGCAACCAACCGGTCGCCCTGATAATAACTGGAAGGAATTCGGCACTGCTGAATCGGTTATTAAAATGAATAAAGAAAGAGATGCTTTAACAGAAGCCTGGGCCCAGCGTATTCGCAGAACGGGCTATACAACCCGTACATTGCCGGCAGCGCTTGAAAAAGCCGGTGCATCAGGTATCATTTCCAGTTACTGGTCAAAAGCAGTAGGAGCCAATAAGATATTTGGAGCCAACACTAAAAAGATTCCTACAGTTGACCTCTCTTTAGAAGATTATGGATTATTGTATCGCCTTGCGCAATCGGGTACCACACCTAAACTAAGTATGAAAATCGATTCCAAAGAACTGCCCGTAGCAGATGCGTTTAATATTATCGGCGAAATAAAAGGAGTGGAAAAGCCTAATGAGTATGTGATCCTGTCAGCACATTTTGATTCCTGGGATGGAGCCACAGGCGCTACAGATAACGGCACCGGTACTTTAACGATGATGGAAGCCATGCGTATCCTTAAAAAGGTATATCCCAACCCTAAGCGCACGATACTTGTAGGCCATTGGGGAAGTGAGGAGCAGGGATTGAACGGTTCCCGGGGATTTGTAGAAGATCACCCGGAGATCGTTGCTAATATACAGGCTGTATTTAACCAGGACAATGGAACGGGCCGGGTAACCAGTTTACAGGGACAGGGATTTCTACATGCTTACGACTACCTGGGACGTTGGCTAACTAAAGTACCTCAAAATGTTCGCCAGTATATCGAAACCAGTTTTCCCGGCCAACCAGGTACAGGCGGCTCTGACTTTGCTTCTTTTGTAATGGCAGGTGCGCCCGCATTTTCATTAAGTTCTTTAAGCTGGGATTACGGTACTATTACCTGGCATACCAACCGGGATACTTATGATAAAATTGTGTTTGATGATTTGCGCAATAATGCAATTCTCACTGCGGTTCTGGCCTATGCGGCAAGTGAAGACCTTCAGAAAACATCCCGTGAAAAAATAGTATTGCCAATTGAAGCGGAAACGGGTAAACCTAAAGAATGGCCTAAGCCGGTTTCGCCAACCAGGAGGGGAGGCCTGGACTAAGCCTCGCTGCAGCTACTGCAATTCACTAATGGAGAATTGTTTTTTTAATAAATAAACTTTAAAGATACGGGGGGACGAAAGTCCCTCTTTCTCATGATAATACTTCACCAGCTTCCACCCATTTTTAGACATAAAATTTAGCGCTTCAATAGGCAGGTCTATCTTATAGATACTATCGGATAAGTATTTGAATTTTTTCTCCAATACCTTACTTCCAAAGGATAATTTAATGTTGGGAGTGCTGGTTACAAAGGGAGGATTGGCGATCATTTCACAGTATTGCTCTACAACTGTTTGCTTTTGGGCGTTGGTATGTAACGAGGTTATTAGCAAAGCAAGGACCACAATTTTTTTCATAGCTTTTACCGCATGACGAGCCAAAAGATTTGATGGTTGCAAATTACCTGGCAATCTTCAGGTAGTAAGTATACCAAAATGGTGTTTACGGAAGATGTACAATAAACACCATTGATAGCGGCTGTATCAATTGGTAGTCTTGATCTTGATACAGCCGCTATTTTTATATTTTCTCTTTTCTTATTTTTTGCTTTGCTGACTCCAGCTCCTGTTTTGCCTGTTCCAGTTCACGTTTAGCTTCTTCCAGTGATTTTTGTATTTGTGGTTGCAGATTAGCCGTAGCTAATTTAACCTGCTCTTCAATTTTTTCTTTATCAATTTTTGCAAGTGCCAGGCTTACCTCTTCTTTTATCTTTTGTACATCTACTTTTGCTAATGCTGATTTAGCCTGCAGCATTGCATCTTCCACATTGTTATGAATATCTTCGAGATTAATACTTTCTATAGCCTTTGCCATTTCTCCGGAGATATCACGCTCTTTTAACGATTCAGTTGCTTTTTGCAATTGAGCAATGGCCTCATTTAGTTCAACGATTTTGATATCACATTTACGGGGCACAGTATCAGTTGTATTAAAGAACCTGCTAAACATACCGGATGTCATAGGTACACTCCAGGAGGCTAATGTAATAATACTGATAATGGCTATGGCAAATAGAACGAGTGTGCTGCTTTTTGGTTTTGAAAATTGCATGATGTTATTATTTTGATGAAAGATTACGAATTAAAAGTACGACGTTGTTCGTAATAAATTAAACTAACTGGTTCTATTATGTAAAGTTTAACAATTCTACTGTGGATGTCTGGGTAAAAAAACACCCCGCAAAATTTTGCGGGGTGTGCTATCTATAATTAAATATTTGTTTTACGCTTCCTGCGCGTCTGCTCTTTCTTTTATTGAAAAAACCAGCTTGTCAGCTTCTTTATCAAAACCTACTTCCAACACATCGCCTGGTTTTACATGCATATTCAGGATCTCTTCTGCCAGCGGGTCTTCCAGGTATTTCTGGATGGCCCTGTGAAGCGGACGGGCTCCGAACTGCTGATCATAGCCTTTATCTGCAAGAAATGCTTTTGCATCTTCTGTTAAGCTAAGGCCATAGCCAAGGCTTTCAATGCGTTTCAGTACACCCTTCATAGAGATATCTATAATGCTGAAGATATCTTCTTTGGTCAGGCTGTTAAAGATGATCACGTCATCAATACGGTTTAAGAACTCAGGGGAGAATGTACGTTTCAACGCTTTTTCTATTACCGCTTTATTCTCTTCATCTTCATTTTGCAAACGTGACTGTGTGGCAAAACCTACACCTGCACCAAAATCTTTTAACTGGCGCACACCAATATTCGATGTCATGATGATGATGGTGTTTTTAAAATCCACCTTTCTACCTAAACCATCAGTTAACTGTCCATCATCCAATACCTGTAACAGGATATTGTAAATGTCCGGGTGTGCTTTTTCTATTTCATCCAATAAAATAACACTGTAAGGCTTGCGACGTACTTTTTCAGTAAGCTGTCCACCTTCTTCATAACCAACGTACCCGGGAGGTGCACCAATTAAACGGCTTACTGTGAATTTCTCCATGTACTCACTCATGTCTATACGAATCAGCGAATCTTCCGAATCAAACAGGTATCTTGCCAGTGAACGCGCCAGCTCTGTTTTACCTACACCGGTAGGACCTAAGAAGATAAAGCTTCCAATTGGCTTCCTGGGATCTTTCAGACCAACGCGGTTCCTCTGGATGGCTTTTACAACTTTCAGAATCGCGTCATCCTGGCCTATCACCATGCCTTTCATGTCTTCAGACATTTTGCGGAGTTTCTCGGTTTCTGCTTCAACCATCTTTCTAACAGGTATACCTGTCATGATATTAATTACTTCAGCGATGTCTTCATCTGTTATGGGGTAGCGTTTGTGTTTACTTTCTTCCTCCCATTGCAATTTAGCACGCTCCAGTTCCTCTGCCAGTTTTTTCTCCGTATCCCGTAAAGATGCAGCTTCTTCAAACTTCTGGCTTTTAACCACACGGTTCTTTTCTTCTTTTACATCTTCTATTTTTTTCTCAAGCTCCACAATATTATCAGGAACATTGATGTTTTTCAGGTGAACCCTTGCGCCTACTTCATCCATCACATCAATGGCTTTATCGGGCAAAAGTCGGTCTGTAACATAACGATCACTCAATTTTACGCAGGCTTCCACTGCTTCATCGGTATAGGTTACGCTGTGAAATTCTTCGTATTTCGATTTTATATTATTAAGAATCTGTATGGTCTCATCTACGCTTGGCGGGTCTACAATCACTTTTTGAAAACGACGATCCAGGGCTCCGTCTTTTTCAATGTGCATACGGTACTCATCCAATGTAGAGGCACCAATGCATTGCAGTTCACCTCTTGCTAAAGCCGGTTTAAAGATATTGCTCGCGTCTAATGAGCCGCTAGCACCGCCGGCGCCAACAATGGTATGCATTTCATCGATGAACAGAATCACATCACGATTCTTCTCCAGCTCGTTCATGATGGCTTTCATTCTTTCTTCAAACTGGCCACGATATTTAGTGCCGGCTACTAAAGAAGCCAGATCTAATGAAATAACTCTTTTGTCAAACAACACGCGGCTTACACGGCGTTGCACAATGCGTAGAGCAAGGCCTTCCACAATGGCGGTTTTACCCACACCTGGCTCACCAATTAAAATAGGGTTGTTCTTTTTACGGCGACTTAAAATCTGAGATACCCGTTCAATCTCTTTTTCCCGACCCACAATAGGATCAAGGTTGCCACTTTCCGCAAGCTTGGTTACATCGCGGCCAAAATTGTCAAGAACCGGTGTTTTACTTTTAGTATTTGATTTTGACGCCGATCCTTTAGACTGCTGGGAATATTTCTTGTCGTCTTCAAAATCATCGTCGTTCTCATCACCAAATTCTGCCCGTGGTTCGTTCGATTTTACAATGCCTAATTCCTGGCGAAACATATCATAATCCAAATCAAACTGATTTAAAATTTGTGTAGCGATGTTTTCTTTGTTTTTTAAGATAGATAACATGAGATGCTCAGTTTCTACCTGGTTGCTTTTTAAAGCCTTTGCTTCAAGCACAGTTACGCGTATCACTTTTTCAGCCTGCTTGGTAAGCGGGAGGCTGTTGATGTTAGCGATATTCTTTCCTGTTTTGTCTTTAATTGCTAATTCAATTTCCTTACGCAGTTCAAAAATATCTATATTAAAACCTTTCAGAATTCGTATAGCTGTATTATCTCCCTCACGTATTAAACCTAGCAGCAAATGTTCTGTGCCAATAAAATCATTTCCTAACCGGAGAGCTTCCTCCCTGCTGTATGAAATGATTTCTTTTACCTGAGTTGAAAAATTATTATCCATATTTTGTAGATAAAGTGATTAGTTACAATATTAACAAATATATTTGGTACTGGTTTACGTTATTTGTAAACATGAGCACCAGACTTTAGCTAAACCCAACCTCTCTTTAAAGAGCATTAGGACCTAAGTTTTTAGCGTGTTGTTTATCAAATATACCATTACCCAAATTCGTACTTAACATGCAGGTCAAAATAGATACCAAAGAGAAATTTCACGTCATCACGCCAATTGAGCCGATACTTTCTGCTACAATGACAGATGGAATAAAAGTAGCGTTGCTTCCTTTTTTACAAAATGATGTGAAAAATATAGTGCTCGATATGAGCGCTGTAACTGCCTTAGATGCAGACGCAGCCGAGTTAATGGTACAAATTCAGCGTGATTTTTATGAGGCTAATGCATCGTTTGTATGCTGCTGTTTAAACGAAACGGTAGAAGCTTTTTTGGCAGATAGTGAACTTTTAGAGCTTTTAAATGTTGCGCCCACCCAAAGCGAGGCAGCAGATATTGTACAGATGGAAGAAATAGAAAGAGAGTTAATGGACGATGATGTGTTGGAATGATGTTAAATTTACACTTTAGTTTTTACAACCAATGTTTGCGGTAACTATACTGGGTAATAATTCTGCAGTGCCTGCGTTCGACAGGCATCCTACCAGCCAGGTATTGACAACGGCGTCGAGAAGCTTTTTAATAGATTGCGGGGAAGGAACACAGATCCAGTTAATCAATTATAAAGTTAGGCGGAGCCGCATTTCGCATATATTTATTTCTCACCTGCATGGTGATCATTATTTCGGGCTCATTGGGCTGATTAATTCATTTGCATTACTAGGGCGTCAGCAGGACCTCACCATTGTAGCGCCGGAGCCTCTGCGCCAGATCATAGAGCTGCAGTTAAAGGTAGCCGACACCAAACTGTGCTTTAACCTGCACTTTATTGCTATTACTCAAAACGGCGTTTTGTTACAATTACCTGATATCGAAGTGAGCTGTTTCAGAACCGATCACCGGATTGAATGCTATGGCTTTGTTTTTAAAGAACTGCGCAACCCAAGACGCCTGGATATTGTAAAAGTAAAGGAGCACAATATTCCTGTAAGCTTTTATGATAACCTGCAAAGGGGGGAGGACTATAAAACTGAAGCAGGTGAAGTGATCTCCAATGACTCATTGACGATACCGGCCCCTCATCCTAAAAAGTATGCTTTCTGCGCTGATACGCGTTATGATGAGAGGATTATAGAACCTATACAGGGCGCAGATATGATTTACCACGAAACTACCTATCATGATGCCCTGTCTGAAATGGCAATAACACGCTTTCACTCAACTACCAGGCAGGCGGGTAAAATTGCACAACTGGCGGGTGTCAAAAAATTGCTGATCGGGCATTTTAGTAGTAAATATGATAAGCTGGACGAGTTTGAAAGAGAAACACGCGAAGTTTTCCCCAATACAGATCTGGCGTTGGAGGGGGTAAGTTATCTCCTGCCCTAGTTATTATATGCCCGTTGTTATTACCCGAATCTAAAAAGCTTAATTCTTATATGAAAACGCAGTTCTTAAAATGTTTTTACTACCCATTTTTGTTGTCGCTTGCTTTTGCTTCCTGTGGTGATAAAAAAGAAGTTTTTGAAACTGAAAAACTATCAGAGTATCTACCCCTGCAAGTTGGTAAATATGTTACCTACCGGCTTGATTCTACTATATTTACTGTAAGTGGAACAAAATCTGAGGTGCATAAATACCAGGTAAAGCATACCGTGGTAAGTGAGATGTTGGATGAGGCTAAGAATAAAACCTATTTAATTCAACGGGCAATAAATAACGAAGCGGCAAGCAGCGCCTGGGCTAATAATGGCTCCTATTATATTACGCCGGGTGAGAAAAGTATTGATGTGATTGATAATAATTTGCGTGTTACGGTTTTACAAGCTCCTTTGAGAACTGATTTTAACTGGAGTGGAAACAGTAGGCTGCCATTCAATGCATATGAACAGCTATTTGATTTCAGCATAGTTGGTAAGGAAACAAATAAATGGAACTTTCGCTACGAAAGTGCGGGCAATTTTTCCTACGCAGGCCGCGATTACTCCAATGTGTGGACAGTAGTGCAACACAGCGATTCATTGAATATACCGCCTACACAAAATTCCGTTATCGGCTATAAAGAAGTGTCAACAGAAAAGTATGCAAAAGGAATAGGGCTGATTTTCAAGAATTTTCAGCTATACGAATATGAAGTAAGCAGCGGTTCGGCTGTACCTCAATATAAAGGTTTCGGAATTACACAATGGATGATTGCCCACAATTAATCAGCCAAGGCTTTGTTGATTCCGAAACTATATTCAGCCAATAAATGAACTTATAGAATAGCGCCCGATTGTATAATACCTCCGCCAATTACATCGTCTCCTTCGTAAAAAACAGCGCTTTGGCCTGGGGCAATACCTTTTACATTGTGGTAGAAGCTCACACGCATATTCGGGCCCTCCTGGTAAATATTGCTTAGAGCGCCACCGTCTTTGTAGCGGATTTTTGTAGTAGCTTCCATGCCGGGTGTTATCATGTCATATTTGATCATGTTAAGCTTACCCACTATCATTTCGTTCTTGTCCAGGTCTGTTTCATCACCCAGGGTTACCGTATTGTCAACCGGGTCTATTTTGGTTACGAAGGCTGGTTTGCCCAGTGCAATATCAAGTCCTTTGCGTTGACCAATCGTATAAAAGGGGTACCCTTTATGTTTGCCCAGGATTTTGCCATCCTTATCAATAAAGTTGCCACCGTTTACTTTATCTTCTAATCCGTCTACCCGGCGTTTCAGGAAGCCACGGTAGTCGTTATCCGGAACAAAGCATATTTCATAACTCTCACTTTTTTTAGCCAGCTCGGGATAGCCATAATCGATAGCCATCTGGCGGATTTCAGTTTTGTGATAACCGCCCAGAGGTAGTATAGTTCTGCTTAAAAGATCCTGCTGCAGTCCCCAGAGCACGTAGCTCTGATCTTTGGTATGGTCTACTGCTTTGCTGATCACATATCGCCCGTTATCATGCTGGCGGATCTTGGCATAATGACCGGTGGCTATAAATTCGCAGCCCAGTGCATCGGCCCGTTTCAATAATGCTCTCCATTTTATATGGGTATTGCAAAGCACGCAGGGATTGGGAGTGCGGCCGGCCAGGTATTCTTCCACAAAGTCATTCACCACAAAATCGCCAAATTCTTCACGTATGTCTAATATAAAGTGCGGGAAACCATGCTGAACCGCTGCCATCCGGGCATCATTAAAGCTGTCCACATTACAGCAGCCAGTTTCTTTTTTGCTGCCACCACTTTGGGCGTAATCCCATGTTTTCATGGTAATACCCACCACATCATAGCCTTCATGGTGTAGCATAAGGGCCACCACGGTACTATCAATACCGCCACTCATAGCCACCAGAACTTTCCCTTTTTTGCTCATTTTCTAAAAAAATTAAGGGGCAAAGATACGATTTTGATCAAATTTGTCCATGAACCACACCCTGCGTCCCCATATCTGTAAATCCCCGGTCTTGTTTAACACAAAAATGAATATTTTGTTTAGCGGCACAATTTTTAGGGTATTTTGATGTTTGTATCCTGATATTTGCTTTTTGTTCTTAAATTGCTTGTCCAATTTTTTTAAATATTAATTAAAACTGAGTAATATGATTAAAATGCAGGTTATTGGCCGCCTGGGGAAAGATTGTTTGGTAAATAATGTGAACGGCAGAAATGTGATCAATTTCACAGTGGCTCACTCGGAGCGATTTAAAGATAGCCAGGGAAACCAGCAGGAAAAAACAGTTTGGGTAGATTGCGCTTACTGGACCGACCGTACAGCAGTGGCACCCTACCTGGTAAAAGGCACACAGGTATTTGTAGAGGGACAGCCGGAGGTAAGAACTTTTACCAAGAGTGACGGCACAGCAGGAGCGGCTTTATCTATGCGGGTTAGAGAAGTACAATTACTGGGCAGCAAAGCAGATGGCGGGACGCCGGCGCAGCCTCAGTCTTCAGGTTATAGCTCAGCTCCATCTAATACAGCATCTTCCAACGCTTCGTCAGTAAATGACTTTAGCGAACCGGTAGATGATCTACCATTTTAAAAACGATCGTGAAATGCTTATTGCTCCGCAACTGCGGAGCAATTTTTTTGCATACTTATATGGAGTGTTTACTCCTAATCAAGGGGCTTTCTGCCCGAGATCAGGTTATACAGAATAACAATAATGGCAATCACCAATAGGATGTGCAACAGGTATCCGGTGCTGATTCCGGGCACTATATTCAGCATTCCTAACAACCATATAACAATACAAATAACTGCAACCAACCATAGGATACTTCTCATGACTTATTTATTTTAAAGGTTTATTATTAGTCAATAGCATATTCTATGCCCTTTTTGGCTTCTGTATATTTTTAAGGAAATGGGTGTATACCTGAAGATTCCGGCATGGTACTATTACATTTATCCGGACTTATGGTATTAGCCTCCGGTTCAGTATTTTATTGTTTCTTTGTTCGATGCAAACGCAAACATTTCGATACGATACACTATACAATTTTACTGTCGCTATTTTTAATAAAATGGGGTCCCAGCCTGAGGAATCTGAGTCGGCCGCTAAAGTATTACTGTCTGCGGATCTCCGAGGAGTAGACTCGCACGGTGTGGCCCGTTTAAGTGGTTATATAAGGCTTTGGGAGGCAGATCGGGTAAATGCAAAGCCCCAAATAAAAGTAGTGCATGAAACACCCTCAACAGCTGTTGTAGATGGCGATAGGGGGCTGGGACTGGTGGTGGCACCATTTGCCATGAAGATCGCCATAGAAAAAGCCCGCAATGTGGGTACGGGTTGGGTAAGTGTTCAAAACAGCAATCATTATGGTATTGCTGCAGTGCACGCCATGATGGCTTTAGAGCAGGATATGATCGGCATATCGATGACCAATGCCAGTCCGTTGGTGGCGCCTACATTTTCTACCGCCAAAATGCTGGGTACCAACCCTATTTGTGTGGCAGCGCCGGCAGGGGAACAACCCCCGTTTGTAATGGACCTGGCAACGACCACTGCCGCTAATGGCAAACTGGAAATTTTGCAGCGGAAGAACCAGGAAGCGCCTGATGGGTGGGTGCAGGATGCGGATGGTAACTCTACCAGGGATGCCAATATTCTAAAAAAAGGAGGGGCATTGCTGCCGCTGGGAGGCGACAGGGATCATGGAAGCCATAAGGGTTATGCACTGGGCGCGATGGTGGACATATTCTCTGCCTTATTAAGCGGGGCCAATTATGCCCCATGGGTACCGCCATTTCCTGCTTACGTGCCTATGCCTGCCAGACAGCCGGGCAAAGGGATCGGGCACTTTTTTGGAGCGATGCGGGTGGATGCCTTCAGGCCGGCAGCGGAGTTTAAAAAGGATATGGACGACTGGATCAACGGTTTCAGAACCGCAGCTACATTGCCGGGCCATGATAAAGTGCTGGTGCCCGGTGATCCGGAAAGGGAAACGGAACAGGACCGGAAGAAGAATGGTATTCCTTTGCTGCCCGCCGTTGTGGACGATTTGCAGCAGCTGGCTGCTAAAATGGGCGTAGATTGGATCGGCTAGATATTTTATGGATAGTATATTGCTGGCCCCGGTAATGCCAGATGTTTGTATGACAATGATTTTTGTAGGGTTAACTGGGTACTGGCGTATATTTGCAACCCAATTATCAAAAAGTTTTTTAATAACGATATTTCACAGAAATGAAACGCCGGATACAATGCTCATAAAAAGAGGATTTTGAAGCGTTACATTCGACAAAATTTATTGCGGCACCTTGCCGCAAACAAAAACTATACGAATGAAAGTAATGAAGTTTGGCGGCACTAGCGTTGGTAAGCCCGAACGCATGAAGCATATTGCTTCGCTGCTGCAAAAAGAAACCGAACCTGCTTTGGTAGTGCTGTCCGCACTATCCGGAACCACCAATGCCCTGGTATCCATTGGTAACCATATTGCGGCTAATGACAGGCATTCTGCCCTGCAAACGATAACTACGCTGCAGGAGCATTATTACAATTTTATAAAAGAACTGTTGCAATCGGAAACCACCTACAATAAAGCAAAAGCGATTGTAGATGAGCATTTCGATTTTTTGAATATCATCCTGAAAATATCTTTCAGTGAGGCTTTGAGTAAAGACATCCTGGCTCAGGGCGAGTTATTGTCTACCAAGATATTTTCCTGCTACCTGGAAGAAATAGGGGAGTCCTTTGCTTTATTGCCTGCGCTGGAATTCATGAGCATTGATGAAAACGAAGAGCCGCAAATCGGTTCTATTCGTACAAGACTAACTCAATTGATTAACCAGAATAAGGATAAAAAAGTTTTGGTTACCCAGGGTTATATCTGCCGCAACGTAAGAGGAGAGGTAGATAACTTAAAGCGTGGCGGTAGCGATTATACAGCTTCGCTGGTTGCAGCGGCTATTAATGCTTCTGTATGTGAGATCTGGACTGACATTGATGGTATGCATAATAACGACCCGCGCATCGTTAATAAAACGGTGCCGGTTGAGCAATTGAGCTTTGATGAAGCAGCTGAACTGGCTTATTTTGGTGCGAAGATATTACACCCCGCTTCTATATGGCCGGCACAGCAGTACAAAATTCCGGTGAAGTTGTTAAACACCATGGAGCCTGATGCAAAAGGTACATTAATCACGCAGGAAGCAGCAGCAGCCGGTGTAAAAGCTGTAGCCGCTAAGGATAATATTATTGCCATTAAGGTAAAAAGTGGCCGTATGTTGTTGGCCTACGGGTTTTTGAGAAAAATATTTGAGGTGTTTGAAAAATACAAAACACCAATCGATATGATCACCACTTCAGAAGTAGCGGTATCGCTTACGATCGATAACCCTGAGTTCCTGAAATCAATTATTAAAGAACTGGAAGTATTGGGCACTGTTGAGGTAGATGAGGGACAGGCGATTATTTCAGTAGTAGGGCATAACATTAACGAAACGGAAGAAATAATAAAAAAACTGTTTGGCTCTATCAGGAGCATACCTATTCGTATGGTATCCTATGGTGGCAGCAGGCATAATATTTCTTTGCTGGTTGCCGCAGAGCATAAAACCCAATTATTGCAGCAACTTAATAAAGGTATGTTTGGGTTAAACTAAAAGCCGAAACGATTGCGGGATATGTTTTAATTGTGCGGGGATGATCCCCGCACTTTTGTTTTATGCGGTATGTTTTATAAATTGAGACCAATAAAACATAAGAATGTGAATTGGTTGCACAATATTTTCAAAAGAAAAAAACGGGAACTGCCTAAAAGAAAAATCTATTGCATTCCGGGTTTTGGAGCCGATGATAAAATTTTTACTAACCTCAGTATCGACAACGCAGAATTGGTTTTCATCAACTGGCTCAAACCTATGCCTAAAGAAGTGTACAAAGATTATGTGTTACGAATGGCTGAAAAGATACGGGAACCTGATCCTGTTATTATCGGTGTTTCTTTTGGAGGTATGGTAGCCCTGGAGATAGCTAAAATACGGCCCGTGAAACAGGTGATACTGGTATCCAGCATCAAAAATACAGATGAGCTTCCCCGTAAATGGAGGCTGATAGGCCGGCTGAGACTGAATCATATTTTTCCCATCAAAAGAATACAGGCCAACGAGCGTTTTTTTGCAATGGCTAATAAGCGGGTGGGAGCTTTTACCAGGGAAGAGCAGGACTTTGCCAATAATTACCGGCGAATTATCGACAAAGATTATATGATCTGGGCATTGAACCAGATCCTGAATTGGCGTAATGTGGACGTGCCTGCTAATGTCATACACATTCATGGTGATGCGGATCTCATTTTTCCAATAAAGCCGTTAAAACCCACGCATGTGATCAAAGGGGGCACTCATATGATGATAGTGAACCGTGCTAAAGAAATAAGCGCTATTATCAATGAAGTGCTGAAAGACGTCAAATAATATCTACGAGTTTTTCGTAGATAGTCTGCGAAATCGTATATATTTATCCTGTGAAACTCTTTTTGACTATTAGTTTGGTCCTGTTGGCAATGATTGCCCCCGCTCAAAACAGGCTACAGGGACATGTGGTAGATGGTGAAACGAATATGCCGGTAGCCGGAAGTTCAGTATTCATTACCAATACTTCGCTGGCCAGCATAACCAATAAAGAGGGCTATTTTGAAATAGCCGATATCCCCGCAGGAATATACAAGCTCATTATCACGCACGTGGGGTTTGAAACCGTTACGTATGATTTTTCTACAGAAAAAATGCCGGGAAAGCTGAAGGTGGTAGTAAAACCAAAGGTGTTAGCGATGGAAACTGTAGTGGTGGGCGGCTATGTGAAAGAAACCTGGGAAAAATGGGGTAAAACTTTTACAGATTACTTTATTGGCCTTTCCAATAACTCCACGAAGACGGTTATTAAAAACCATAAAACACTTAGGTTTCGTTTTTATCAGAAATTGAATAAGCTGGAAGTAGTTGCCAATGAGCCTATCATCATTGAGAACAAAGGCCTGGGGTATAAACTGGCTTATCAGCTCGAGCATTTTGAGATTAACTTTAAAGACAGAACTAATTTTTTTGCAGGTCATATTTTGTTTACGGATATGAAGGGCAGTAACCGGCAGGTGAGGAACTGGGAGGAAAACAGGCGTGAAGCTTATACCGGGTCTATGATGCACTTTTTCCGATCGGTTTACGAGGGGAATAGTCTCGACCAGGGCTTTGAAATAAGGCGGGTGAAAAAGCTTCGCAATATAGAAAAGGATAGAATAAAAGCATTGTACCGGCTCAACCCCGATCATCGTTTTAGCGACTCTTCGGAATATTACCAGAGAATATTATCTCAACAAGATTTTACTTATGAATATGGCACTACACTGGCAGTAGATAGCATCCGCATTGTAGAGGATGGACAAAAGTTTATTTATTGGTCCGATTACCTGCAGATAGTAAACAAGCATAAAATAGAAGAGCAAGGCTATCTCGATCATCACATGGAACGTAGGTCCCGCTACCCGGCGCGATCATTAATTACGCTGCAAAACGAACCTGCGTTGCTATTGGATGCTAATGGCAACTGGTATCCTGCCCGGGGATTATTGTCCGAGTGGTACTGGGGATGGAGTGAAAAGGTAGGCGACCTGTTGCCGCTTAATTACGGGCCCTCAAAAACAATTGCCGGCAAACCTTAGCCCTGTATATAATTCTGTAATTGGCTGATGGTTTCTTTTTGTTGAAGAATAGTTTCTGTAACCACATCGCTGATGGAGATGATGCCGGATAAATGGTCTCCGTCAAAAACCGGTAAGTACCGGATGTTTTTGTTCGACATCAGTTGCATACACAGCTCTACGGTATCGTCGGGTTTTATGGTAGGTAAATCAGTAGACATAATTTCACCCACGGTTACCTCGTCCGAATGACGTCCTTCCAGTATTACTTTTCTGGAATAATCTCTTTCTGTTAATATACCAGCGTATTTACCTTCATTATCCAATACAACCAGCGAGCCGATGTTTTTATCAGACATGATCTTTAATGCCTCGTAAACTTTGGTGTCTTTTTGCACAGAAACCGCATTGTTTCCTTTCCTGGCAAGAATGGTGGATACTTTGCCCATAGTAGAATTGATTTAAGTATAGCAATATACCAAAAAAAACGCACACTACAAACGAGTTTCCGGAGCGAGGGTTAAGCCGTTTCGGCTATTTCAACTGTTCCGTAATCCTTAATCACATTATATAAAGTACCTCTTTCTACCGGTCTTCTACGTGCCTGTTTAATCAGTACAACTAACTCTTCAGTACTCATGGATGGCGTTTGCTCTTCAGAGCCCGCCATAGAATAGATTTTGGTCGTATCATCAATAGTTCCGTCAATATCATTTACGCCAAATGACAGTGATAGCTGTGCGTTTTGTCTGCCCAGCATCGGCCAATAGGCTTTGATATGTGGGAAATTGTCTAAGAAAATACGTGCTATGGCATACATCTTCATATCTTCTATAAGGGACGATTCTGCCACATGGCTCATATCATTGTCGCCATTTCTGAATTTAAGTGGAATAAAGGTATTGAAACCGTTGGTTTGATCCTGCAGGTCGCGAAGCCTGCTCATGTGATCGATGCGGTGCTCATATTTTTCAATATGACCAAAAAGCATGGTGGCATTGGATTGCATGCCCAGCTCGTGTGCGGTCTGGTGAATATGTAACCAGCCTGTTCCATCAATTTTATCAGCACAAATTTGTTCTCTTACTTCTGGTGCAAAGATTTCTGCACCGCCGCCGGGCAAACTTTCCAGTCCGGCATCTTTCAGGTATTGCATGCCTTCCTGTACGGTTTTTTTGGCTTTGCGGAACATGTAGTCCAGTTCCACTGCAGTAAAACCTTTAATATGCAGTTCAGGGCGATGTGCTTTGATGTTGCGCAGCAATTCGGCGAAAAATTCGAGGTTCATTTTGGGATGAACGCCTCCTACAATATGCACTTCTGTTACCGGGTCGTTATCATATTTCTTTACGATATCCATCATTTGCTGCAGCGATAGTTCCCAGGCCTCATCGCGATGCGCATACAAACGGCTATAGCTACAAAAATGACAGGAATAGACACAGGCATTGGTAGGTTCAATATGAAAGTTCCTGTTGAAATAAGTGGTATCGCCATGCTTTTGCTCGCGTACATAGTTAGCCAAAGCGCCTACGAAAGCCAGGCTGGCATGCTCAAAAAGATACAAACCATCTGCATCACTGATTCTTTGTCCGTTATATACTTTGTCGGCAATTTTTTGAAGTGCACTATCAACGTTTTGTAGGGTATTCGCGATCATCTGCTAAATTAAATGAGGTGCAAAGATAAAACGGATTTTAGGTTGAAAGGTTCAAAATTGTTAGTTTAAATAGAAAATGTAGATTTGTTGAGGGCTAATACTTAAAGTTAATGACATCTTTGCTCTCCTGGTTACTGGTTCTTTATACGCCGCTTGGTGTACTCCAGCTATTTCTTTATAGCCGGAAACCTGGTCAATTGATCTTATACAAACGATTATTGGTTATAGTATTTTTTGTTGTGGCAGAAATGCTAGCGACAGGTTATGTTTCCAGCTTGTTTTTTGATATGATTCGCCATAAGGGCTTAAGATGTGCTAATGGTGTGGTGGGTTTATGGGCATTGTCCTCCGGTGCAATGGCATTGGGTTTAACGCTTTTAAGCCGTAACACTTCTATTAAACCGAATCTTAGTTAAATCTCTTCAATTACTGAGGTGCCGGCGGATCGGTCACCGGATGTCCACTGCCAGGTTTCGTGCAGCCTGATTTTACCATTAGGTAGTATTTCGGGCACAGAAGAGCAAATCCCTGTCATTAGCTCGTCCTGGTGGTTTACCTGGTGATAGCGCATGTTTATTTTACCGTTTTCATCCACCAGTCCTATCAAATGTCCCGATTTTATTTTGCCACCGCTATAGCTGGCCGTAAGAATATTGCCCTTTTGAACATAATGAAATAGGGTCTCGGCGGAGGTTTCTCCGTTTTCAGTATTGCTGACAGGTTTAAATGTTTTGTTGTTGTAATTGATCATAATAAATAAAAATAGCATAAATGGCGAGCCCGGGTTATTTGTTATTATTTTTATTTAGATTCGTTGGGTTGTTAAATAACATCACTGAACTATAATCCGGGCGTTCAAAGGATTTCTTTGAAGTGGTAAACCCGGCGAACAATAATACTATCGCGCCGGTTAAATAAAAATATTTTATGTCGATAAAATTTAAACTAACTGTATTAAGCTTTTTCCAGTTTTTTGTTTGGGGGGCATGGTTAACCACTTTAGGTTCTTATGGCTTCGGGTTTAAGGGATGGACGGGACAGGAGTTTGGTGTGGTATTTATGACCCTGGGCCTGGGCTCGCTGATTATGCCGGCGCTTATTGGAATTATTGCCGACAGGTGGATGAACGGCGAAAGATTATACGCGTTGATGCATATTCTATATGGCATCACGCTTTTTATTTTGCCGGCACTTGATGCACCATCTTCGTTTTTCTGGATCTTGTTATTAAGTATGTGTTTTTACATGCCCACCATTGCGCTGTCCAATGCGCTCTCATACCGCATACTGATAGATAATCAACTGGATGTTATCAAAGTTTTTCCGCCCATACGTGTTTGGGGAACCGTAGGCTTTATTGCGGCTATGTGGATCACGAACCTGGTGAGCGACCCTCAGTCGCCGCTCGACGCGGGAAAAGTCCTGGGCCAAAAAATAAGCGCCATCACTGGTCATGCTGTTAATGCCAACCAGTTTTATATTGCCGGGGTGTTTGCTGTGCTTTTGGGATTATACGCGCTCACGCTTCCTAAATGTCCGCCTGAAAATAAAAGCAAAGGATCCACATCGTGGGCGGAAAAGCTGGGGTTGAATGCTTTTAAGTTATTGGGCAATTACAAAATGCTGATCTTTTTCCTGTTTTCGATGTTTTTGGGCGCGGCTTTGCAACTGACCAATATGTATGGGGATACTTATTTAAAAGATTTTGAGAACATTCCTCAATATGCTGATTCGTTTGTGGTGCGTTATTCTACCATGATCATCTCTATATCGCAGATATCGGAAACATTGTTTATACTGGCTATTCCTTTTTTTATGAAGAAGTTTGGTATAAAGAAGGTGATGCTGATATCGATGTTTGCCTGGGTGCTGCGGTTTGGCCTGTTTTCATACGGCAATCCTGAAGGATTTTTCTGGATGATTGTACTTTCGAATATCGTATATGGTATGGCATTCGATTTCTTTAATATTTCGGGTTCTTTGTTCGTGGAAACCTCTACCGACAAGGAGATCCGGTCTTCTGCCCAGGGGCTTTTTATGATGATGACCAATGGTTTTGGGTCCATTATGGGCAGTTTACTGAGTGGCTGGATGATCGATAAATTTTATTTATTGCCCGACGGTACGAAAGACTGGCCGGGCATTTGGATGGTATTTGCTGTTTATGCCCTGGTTGTAGCCATATTTTTTGCCCTTTTATTCAGGCATAAGCACAATCCTGCCGAACTGCAATCGATAAGTCATTAAATAAAATCAGTCAACCGATAGAATGACAGTCCGCAAACGGGCAATTGACATTTTCTGCACAACAAAATGCCACAATTGCTGTTATTTAGTTTTAGGAGCTAAATTTGTTACCTGCTTAACATTAAATAATTAAAAACTTTTAAAACTATCATAATGGCAAAAGAATTTAACGACGCAAACTTCCAGGCGGAGGTTTTGGATTCAGATAAATTAACTGTAGTGGATTTTTGGGCAGAGTGGTGTGGACCTTGCCGCGCTATCGGTCCGGTAATTGAAGAATTATCAAAAGAATACGATGGGAAAGTGAATATTGGTAAAGTAAATGTGGATGTAAATCCGCAGGTTTCAATGGATTACGGTATTACATCTATTCCTGCAATTTTATTTATAAAAAATGGCCAGGTAGTAGATAAACTGGTAGGTGCACAACCAAAAGGTAATTTTGTGAAAAAAATTGAATCGCACCTGAACTAAGTTTCTTTAGTTTTGTTTTATTGATTTTTAAGAGCCCCGCCTGTACTACAGGTGGGGCTTTTTATGATGATCATCACTCCATAGTAAACTTCCATCCCCGTAACTTAAGAACCTGAAATCGTTTTGCAGCGCATAATCATATACTTTTTTCCAGTTATCTCCAATAAGGGCTGCCACCAGTAAAAGAAGAGTAGAAGAGGGCTGATGAAAATTGGTCACTAATCCGTCAATCATTTTAAAAGCATAGCCGGGCGCAATGATGATCTGCGTTTTAGCGATCAACCGGTTGTTTCCTGTTTGTGACAAATACTCCAGCAAGGTCTTCAGCGCTTCTGTTTTTAAAGGAAGATTTGCGTGCTCATAAGCTTCCCATTGACTTAAAAAAGGTATTTCATGCTCAAATGCATGCGGATTAGCCATGAGACGGACGCCCAGCCAGTAAAGGCTTTCCAGTGTTCTTAGGGAAGTGGTGCCTACGGCAACCAGGGGTTTGCTATCCTGGTCAATCAGTTGCTCGATCAGCTCTTTTTCTACTTCAATAAACTCAGAATGCATATCGTGTTCCTGCATCGTTGCTGCTTTTACCGGCCTGAAAGTGCCTGCACCCACATGCAGGGTTACAAAACCGGTATCAATATTTTTTTGCCCGAGTGATGACAATACATTTTCAGTAAAATGCAATCCCGCAGTAGGTGCAGCTACTGATCCGTCGTGCCTCGCAAAAACAGTCTGGTAGCGGCTTTTATCGGCTGTTTCATCCTGTCTTTTGATATAGGGAGGCAGCGGTACATGCCCGGCATAATGCAGTACTTCAGCAAAGCTGAAATCGCCACTCCATTTCAGTTCAATTACAAAACAATCACTTCTTTTTTCAATGAGACCGGCTTCCAGTGTAAAAGTCAACGCGCCGGCTTCGAAGGGGAGGTTAAGTATTTGCCCGTTTTTCCATTTGGAGGCGCCGCCGACTAAACAAAGCCATTGTACACTACCGGTTTGGTTCATGGCCGTCGTAATGTCTGCATACATTTCATGTGGCTGCAGGCAGAAAACTTCAATAACGCTTCCGGTATCTTTTTTAAATAACAACCTGGCTTCTACCACCTTGGTATTATTAAAGATCATCAGGGTTTCGGTTGGTATATGCGAGGCTATATTCCGGTAAATATCCGTCTGTATTTCCTGGTCCTTAAAAACGAGCAGCCGGGCATCGTCCCGGTTGTTCAATGGATGAAACGCTATTTTTTCTTCAGGGAGGTTGTATGTAAAATCCTTTATTGAAAGATGCTTTGGATGCATGTTGTTTGTTTATTAAGTAGCCTGTTTGTCCGCTGTCCTGCTTTTTACCTGCTAAAAAGCAAATATCGAGTGTTTTGAGACGATAAAAGTATGTGTTGTATAAAATTAAGGCCTGCAGCAAAACTGCAATTACCTCTATAGAAGCAGCAAATTTCCTTCTTTTGAACGGGAAATGCACTTTGCTAACATCTAAACGCAGCAAATTTTTCACCTTTCCACTTTTTGTGCCCTGTAATCCACATTATATTCACACTTGTTTTTTGAGTTGAAGCCAAAAAATGGGTGAAACGCTGTGCAGTAAAGGGTTTTGGCCGAATTTGATTTGTGGATAAATCAAAAATGCTAAAATTTGGTAGGTAAGTGGGAAAAAGTGTTACTTTGTGTTAGTTTAGTGCATTAAATAACAGTTATTTCATTTATGACAGGCTTCCTCGGAGAATTTGAGGCTACGGTTGACGCCAAAGGCCGCTTTCTTTTACCAGCTGGGTTTAAAAAACAGCTGGCGGAAGGAGATGGGGATAAGTTTGTCATTAACAGGGGGTTTGAAAAATGCCTCAGTCTGTACCCACTCAGTTCCTGGAAACCTATTGCTGAAAAAGTAAATGCGCTGAATGATTTTGATCCGAAGGTTCGTCAATTTAAGCGTTACTTTTTAAACGGTGCCACCATGGTGGAGCCCGATAGTGCCGGCAGATTGTTGCTGCCTCCAACCTTGAAGGAGTATGCAGCGCTTCAAAAAGATATTGTGCTGGTGCCGGCTGGTAATAAGATGGAGATCTGGGATAGTGCTAAATACAAAGAGTTCTTTGATTCTTTCTCACCGGAGTCATTTAGTGACCTGGCAAGCCTGGTAATGGGTGGAATATAGGTTTAATGGTTCATAAGTTTAAAAGTTGAAAAGTATGGCGAACAAAAAACGGAATAGTCGGAAAGAGAACTCCCCGTTAACGAGTCAACCAGTCAACTTATCCACTAATCAACCAGCCAACCAGTCAACCGGCTACCACGTTCCTGTTCTTTTACATGAAACAATAGAAGGATTAGCTATAAGACCTGATGGTGTTTATGTAGACTGCACATTTGGTGGCGGCGGGCATTCCGCAGCAATACTGGCGCAGTTGAATGAAAACGGGAAGCTGTATGTTTTTGACCAGGATGAAGATGCCGCTAAGAACGTGCCCGATGATAAAAGGGTTGTTTTTATACAGCAGAACTTCAGGCATATACAACGCTTTTTGCGATTGCAGGATGTAGCCAAAGTAGATGGCATTTTAGCAGATTTGGGTGTGAGCAGTCACCAGTTTGATGAAGCAGATCGTGGGTTCAGCATCCGTTTTAATGCAGATATGGATATGCGGATGGACAGGAGACAATCGGTGACGGCATTTGAGGTACTTCAGCAATATGGCGAAACTCAATTGCATAAGTTATTTGAACAATATGGAGAAGTGACCAACGCAAAAACACTGGCCAAAACAATTGTGTCGGTTCGTAGTGTAGTATCACTTAAAACAATAGATGGATTTAAGAATGCAGTAAGAGATGTGGTAAAGGGGAATCCGAATAAATACTTTGCGCAGGTGTTTCAGGCATTGCGCATGGAAGTAAATGAAGAGATACAGGTGTTGAAAGAAATGTTGGAACAATCAGTATCCTTATTAAACCCCGGAGGAAGAATTGCGATCATCACGTTTCACTCGATAGAAGACAGGGTGGTGAAGAATTTTTTCAGGGAAGGAAGTTTTGAAGAAATAGAAGAGAATCCGTTTATAAATACACAAAGACAGGAAATATTTAAGGTGATAACCCGTAAGCCGGTCACGGCCGGGCAGGATGAGTTGAAGAATAATTCGAGATCGAGGAGTGCTAAGTTGCGGGTAGCCGAACGTCTGTAGCGCCTTTTCAGGTATTGGCAGAATGTAAGTTGATCAGTAAACCCATAAAACATTTGGTATGAAAGAAGGGCAGGTGAAGTTTAATTGGAAGAAATGGTTGAATTATCAATCCATTGTACAGCAGGTGCCTTTTCTTTTCTTTCTGGCTTTTTTAGCAGTGGTTTATATATATAACGGTCACATGGCAGATAAAACCGTTCGCAAAATAAATGCAATGGCCAAAGAAGTGAAGGAGTTGCAGTGGGAATATAAAAGCCTGAAAAGTGAAGTTATGTTTCGCAGTAAGCCGAGCCAGTTGTCGAAAGCTTTGCAGCCACTGGGTTTGAGCGAATTGAATGAGACACCGTATGTACTTAAAGACTCGTTGGAAGATTACCTGGCGGGCGTTCAGGAATAAATAGTTGAATACCATTCTTCATCAGGAAGTAGAAATAATATGGAGGTTAAAAAGGATATATTATGGCGCGTGTATCTATGCTTTATCGGCATAGTAGTGCTTTCTGTAATGGTTCTGGGAAAAGCGGTAGTGATCCAGAAGCTGCAGGGAGAGCATTGGAGAAGCATGAGCGATAGTATGCACCAGAAGATTGTAGAAATTAATGCCGACAGGGGTACGATTTTTAGTGAAGATGGCCAGATGTTGAGCACTTCGCTTCCGCAGTTTGATATATACATGGATTTCAAAGCCGATGGCTTAAGAGATAAAGGGGGTAAGGTATACAACACTTATATCGACTCTTTTGCCATAGCTATGGCCGGGTATTTCAAAGATAAAACTGCGAAAGAATACAGGGCTGAATTTGATAAAGCCTACGCAAAAGGAAACAGGTATTACTCCCTCAAGAAAAAAATATCCTTTGAAGATTATAAGGCTTTGAGAGAATTTCCATTGATCAGCCTGGGTAAGAATAAGAGTGGTATTGTAGTAGAGCAAACCAGTAAGCGTATTGCGCCATTTGGTTTGCTGGCTAACAGAACCATTGGTTTAAGTCGGGAGTATGTTAATAGCGACGGTAAAGTGAGGAAGATGAATGTGGGACTGGAGATGAGCTACGATAGCTTGTTGAACGGACGCAGCGGCCAGCGCCTGGTACGTTACGCGTCGGGTGGTGCAGTGCCGGTGCAGGGTTTTGAGGTAGAGCCTGAAGATGGGAAAGATATTTATACTACACTGGACATCAACATGCAGGATGTAGCGGAAACGGCACTGCTGCGTATGCTGCAATCCATACACGCAGAATATGGTACTGCTATTGTAATGGAAACAAAAACCGGGAAGATAAAAGCAATAGCCAACCTGGGACGCAATGGTCAGGATACAACCTATTGGGAAAACGATAACTACGCTTTAAGGGTTACAGAGCCGGGCTCAACTATTAAGATCGTTAGTTTCCTGGCTTCGCTGGACAAAGGAAATGTAAAGCCGGGGGATTTGTTTGAAGTAGGCAGCACCGGACGTATGCAGGTAGGGCCTCGTCCTATTACAGATGCGCACCGCATGCCTAAACCTGTGTTGTCTATAGAAGAATGTATCGCCCACAGTTCTAATGTGGGAATGGGTCGTGTTGCGTTGAAAGCCTTTGGCAAAGAGCCCACAGAGTTTAAAGAGTATCTTGATAAATATCATCTTACCAAAAAATCGCCTATCGACTTGTCAGCTATTCCCCGCCCAAGTGTTGCTCCGTTAGAAGCCAGCCATGGGGGTGTGATGAACCTGGTAACGATGGCATTTGGATACGCGATTCAGGTTAGTCCTATGCAGCTGCTTACTTTATATAATGCAATAGGTAACAACGGTGTGATGATGAGTCCGTACCTGGTAAACAGCATTCGAAATAACGGGGTTGTTATTAAGCAAACGCAACCTACCGTCTTAGAGCAACAAATATGTAAGCCGGCTACATTGGAAGCTGCAAAAAGAGCATTGGAGCTGGTTATAACAGAAGGTTCCGGCAAGGGAGTTTTTAAAGACATGCCTTTCCTGGTGGCGGGTAAAACAGGAACAGCCCAGGTAGCTGATCGGGGTATCGGATATGCCAATAGAATTTACCAGGCTTCATTTGCAGGTTACTTTCCGGCTAACAATCCGCAGTACTCCTGTATCGTAGTGATCAGAACCAAGGCCGGTTCAGGCTTGTATTATGGAGGCCAATTGGCAGCTCCTGTGTTCAGGGAAATTGCAACCAAGATCTATTCTATGTATGTAGATCGTAAAACGCCTAAGATGTATGAAGGTGCTGCAGACAGCACCAGTTACTTCTACGCTGGCAGCTCCACTGGTATCAAAAATGTGCTTGGCTTTTTAGATATGAGGTATGTAGATTCGCTACAGCAAAATAGCTGGGCTACCATGTATGCTACCAATTATAAAAGGATTTTACAAACAAATGTGGTAAAGGATAATCTGATGCCGAATGTAAGGGGCATGGGGTTGAGAGATGCGATTAAGTTGTTGGAAGATATGGGGCTCAGGGTAAATGCAAGAGGTAGCGGTAAGGTGGCTGTTCAATCTATTCAGCCAGGTGCGCCATTTAGAAAAGGACAGGCAATCGTATTAAGCCTGGCCTAGTTTAGGAAGACAGATTTTTAGTCAAACAAAAGATAAAACGTCATAGTGTTATTACAGGAGATTTTATATAGAACCAGTATGCAGTCGGTAGCGGGAGCTACAGATATTGACATCACGGGTATTACTATAGACTCCCGTAGTGTGCAACCAGGTCATTTATTCGTTGCATTAAAAGGTGTTGCGGTAGACGGGCACCAGTTTATTGCGAAAGCTATACAAAGTGGTGCATCAGCTATTGTGTGTGAAGTGTTGCCGGAAGCAATGGATCAGGCTGTTACTTATGTACAGGTAGAAGATAGCGCGGCTGCGGCAGGAATCATAGCACATAATTTTTACGGTCGTCCTTCTGAACGGGCAAAATTGGTAGGTGTTACCGGCACCAACGGAAAAACTACTGTTGCAACCTTACTGTACCAGCTGTTTAGCTCATTAGGTTATAAGTGTGGTTTGTTAAGTACTGTTCAAAATCATATTGGCAGCAAAGTAATAGCCGCAACACATACTACACCTGATGCGGTGCAATTGAATCAATTACTTGCACAGATGGTAGAAGAGGGCTGCTCTTATGTATTTATGGAGGTAAGCTCTCATGCTATTAACCAGTACAGGATTGAAGGATTGGAATTTGCCGGCGGTATTTTCACTAATATCTCTCACGATCACCTGGATTATCATAAAACCTTTGATGAATATATCCGCGTGAAAAAGTTGTTTTTTGATAAACTGCCTAAATCTGCTTTCGCTATTACGAATATAGATGATAAGCGCGGGATGGTAATGGTGCAGAATACAGTGGCTGCAGTTAAAACCTACTCGCTAAAGGCGGTGAGTGACTTTAAGGGAAAGATTCTTGATAATGGAATCATGGGCCTGCACATGCTGGTTGATGAGCAGGAAGTTCATTTCAGGCTAATTGGCTCTTTTAATGCCCATAATCTTTTAGCGGTATACGGAGCAGCCTTTTGCCTGGGGCAGGATAAGTACGAAGTGCTGCAAATGCTTAGTACGTTGAATGGAGCGGAAGGACGTTTTGAATATATCATTTCTCCTAATGAAAAAATAATAGCGATCATCGACTATGCGCATACGCCGGATGCTTTATTGAATGTACTGGCTACTATTAAAAAGTTAAAGAAGGGATTTGAGCAGGTGATTACTGTTGCGGGTTGTGGCGGAAACAGGGATAAGACAAAAAGGCCGGTTATGGCTGAAGTAGCCTGTGAGTATAGCGACCGTGTAATACTGACAAGCGATAATCCCCGCTTTGAAGATGCAACAGCAATTATCAGGGATATGGAAGCCGGTGTCCCCGTGGGATCCAAAAGAAAATGTATTTCTATAACGGATAGAAAAGAAGCTATAAAAACGGCTATTACCCTGGCCAATAAAGAAGATATTGTTTTGGTGGCAGGCAAGGGGCACGAGAAATACCAGGAGATCAATGGTGTGAAGCATCATTTTGATGATAAGGAAGTAGTAAGGGAAATGTTCGAATTATTAAGTAAATAAGTTAATGAGTGTGTTGAAGCGTTGAACGGGCTTGTCAACTAATCAACTTTTAATCTAATCAACTGAATCATGTTATATCACTTATTTGAATGGTTTAAGCAACAGGGAATTAACTTCCCCGGAAGGCAGTTGATGGAATTTCAAACCTTCCGGGTTATGATGGCCGTGCTGCTTGCTTTGATCATCACATTGGTGTACGGTAAAAAGTTGATCAACCTGTTGAGCGCAAAATTAGTAGGTGAAACCGTTCGCGACCTGGGGTTGGCTGGTGAGCAGGCGAAAAAAGGTACGCCAACTATGGGTGGTATCATTATCATTATGGGCATACTCGTGCCCACCTTACTGTTTGCACGCTTGAATACGGTATATGTATTGTTAATGCTGGCCTGTACAATTTGGTTGGGTATTATTGGCTTTATAGATGACTATTTGAAACTGCGGGCAAAACGTCTTGCACAGGAGCAGGGTATTGCTTATAAAAAAGGCGATAAAGATGGTTTGGCCGGATGGTTTAAAATTTTCGGCCAGGTGGGAATTGGTATATTAGTAGGTTCTGTTTTGTACTTCAACAGTAATGTGAAGATCTGGAGGGAATATACCGGTAACCCTTCAAAGCCTGAAGTAATTACCAAGATGGTAAATGGCAAAGCGAAGTATTTCGTTGAATCGAAAGAGCCGATTACAACTATTCCTTTTGTAAAAAATCATGAGTTTAACTACTCCAAATTATTGGCTTGGTTACCAGAGTCATTTCAGAAGTATACCTGGGTACTTTATATCCTGATTGTAATTTTTATTATTACAGCGGTATCCAATGCCTCCAATATTACTGATGGATTAGATGGGTTGGCCTCCGGAACGTCGGCGCTTATTGGTGTACTGCTGGGGATTTTTGCGTATGCCAGTGGTAATTTATATTTCGCCGACTACCTGAATATAATGTATATACCCAACCTGGGGGAGCTGTCTATTTTCCTGGCAGCAATGATTGGGGCCTGCGTAGGATTTATGTGGTATAATTCTTATCCGGCACAGGTGTTTATGGGAGATACGGGTAGTTTAACCCTCGGTGGTATTATAGCAGCTATAGCTATCATCGTACATAAAGAGTTATTGATTCCTATTTTCTGCGGGGTATTTTTTGTAGAGATACTGAGTGTGAGTTTACAGGTTACTTACTTTAAATACACCAAGAAAAAATATGGTGAGGGTAAGCGTATTTTCCTGATGAGCCCGTTGCACCATCATTTTCAAAAGAAGGGTTATCATGAGGCAAAGATCGTAACCCGCTTCTGGATCATACAGGTAATGCTGGTAGTAATTTGTCTGGTAACACTAAAATTGAGATAAGGTGACTAAGAAGCTGGTGATATTGGGTGGAGGTGAAAGTGGCGTTGGCGCCGCTGTGCTGGCAAAGCAGAAAGGCTACGAGGTGTTGGTTTCTGACGGAAGTTCTTTGAAAGAAGTATATCGTAACGAATTGAATGCAGCGGGTATTGAATGGGAAGAAGGTAAACATAGTGTAGAAAGGATTTTGGAGGCAGACGAGGTAATGAAAAGCCCTGGTATTCCTGAAAAAAATGAGCTGGTAAAGCAGATCCGTAAAAAAGGTATTCCTGTTATCAGTGAAATAGAACTGGCTTACCGGTATAAGGGCGACAGTAAAATAGTGGCGATAACAGGGAGCAATGGAAAAACAACCACTACATCGCTGATTCATCATATTCTTATAACAGGAGGCGTGGACGCAGCGCTGGTAGGTAATATAGGCGAATCGTTTGCAAAACAGGTGGCAATAGACCCCAAACCGGTTTATGTAGTAGAGGTGAGCAGTTTTCAGCTGGATGATATTGTCACTTTCAGGCCTGATATAGCAGTGCTTACCAATATTACTGAGGATCACCTGGATCGTTACGATTACAATTTCGAGAATTATATCAGGAGCAAGTTTAGAATAATAGAAAATCAAAAGAAGGGCGATTACTTCATTTACAATATGGATGATGAAGTAACAATGAGATATATCGATCAATTTAAAATCAACTCAAACCAATTACCGATTAGTATGGCACACGAAAACAACGGAGCTTTTATTAAGGATGGCGAAATGTACGTTAGAACAGGCGATGATTTTATGTCAATGAGCGTGTATGATTTTACGCTAAAGGGTAAACACAATCAATACAATACTATGGCGGGAAGCCTGGCCGGTACCACAATGGAAATTCGCAAAGAGAAAATCCGCGAAGCAGTTCAAACATTCCAGAACCTGGAGCATAGGATGGAACATGTGGCTACCATTCGTGGAGTTGAGTTTATTAATGACAGCAAGGCTACTAATATTAATTCAACCTGGTATGCCCTGGAAAGCATGGATAAGCCAACTGTACTGGTTTTAGGAGGAGTTGATAAAGGGAATGATTATAGTCTTTTAATGGATATGGTAAAGGAAAAGGTAAAAGCTATTGTTTGCCTGGGATTAGATAACCAGAAGATTCACGCTGCTTTTAATGGTGTAGTGCCTGTAATAGTTGATACAGCCAGTGCTCAGGAAGCTGTTACAGCTGCTTTTAGCTACTCCGAAAAAGGTGATGTAGTGTTGTTGAGTCCCGGTTGTGCCAGCTTCGACTTGTTTAAAAATTATGAAGACAGGGGTACGCAGTTCAAAAAAGCGGTGATTGATCTTTAATGAATATCCTGTATCAAGCATCTAGTATCGAACATCAAGTATCTGACATCCTGCATCCGGTAACAATAATATATGTCTGTAACATCTGAAATATCAAATACAATTCCTTCTACCGATTGGCGTAATAACCTGGATCGTCACACGCGTGGCGATAAAGTTATATGGGCATTGGTAGTGTTGCTGACACTGGTATCGCTGCTGGCAGTATACAGTGCCACAGGTTCTCTGGCTTACAAAAACTATAAAGGCAATACAGAGATCTATCTTTTTAAGCAGGTGGTGTTTATATTATTAGGATTCGGTGTAGTGTATTTTGCCCACCGGGTAAACTATACGGTATACTCTAAAGTAGCGCAGGTATTGTTTATGCTCAGCATCCCACTCCTCATCTATACATTATTTTTTGGTGCAAAAATAAATGAGGGTAGTCGCTGGATCAAACTGCCTATTATCAATATGACCATGCAAACTTCAGATCTGGCAAAGTTAGCGTTGTTCATGTACCTCGCCAGGTTACTGAGCAGGAAGCAGCAGGTTATTAAGAATTTTAAGAAAGGTTTTTTACCGGTGATTATGCCTATCGGTATCACCTGTTTATTTATTGCTCCGGCTAATCTGTCCACAGCTTTGTTGTTGGGGGCAAGTTGTATGATCCTTTTGTTTATTGGCAGGGTTGATACCCGGCATTTGTTAATGGTGATAGGACTGGCGCTCATACCTATTTCAATGCTTATTATCGCTGCCGTAGCAAGACATAGTTCAGAGGCGAATGCAACAGAAACAGCGGTAGTTACGGAGCATGTTGAAGGGGCGGCAAAGAAGTCCGGCGGTATACTGGTTCGGGTAAGCACCTGGGTAGGCAGGGTAGAGAATTTTATATATGGTGGTAAAGAAGCCGATAACGATGAAATGTACCAGGTGAACCAGGCCAAGATCGCTATATCAAAAGGTGGATTTCTGGGTGTAGGGCCTGGCAACAGTACAACCCGTGACTATCTTCCGCAAGCTTATAATGATTTCATTTTTGCGATCATTATTGAAGAATATGGCATACTGGGAGGGGCTTTCCTGGTATTTGTGTACCTGGTTTTCCTGTACCGTTGTATCCGCATCTTTAAAAAATGTCCGTTTGCATTTGGCGCCTTCCTGGCTTTGGGATTAAGCTTTACATTGGCCATACAGGCATTGGCTAATATGGCGGTAACGGTTAATCTGTTTCCGGTTACGGGTGTAACCCTTCCCCTGGTAAGTATGGGTGGTTCCAGCTTTTTATTTACTTGTTTAGCGATAGGAATTATTTTAAGTGTGTCCAGGAATGTAGAAAGCCTGGAACCGGCAACAGTAGCAATAGAGCCCGTTGTGGAGGAAAATAAAGAAGAAAGTGAGTAAAAAAATAATCATAGCAGGTGGTGGAACGGGAGGGCATATCTTCCCCGCAATTGCTATAGCCAATGAGCTAAAGCAAAAGCAGCCTGGTATTGAGTTTTTATTTGTTGGGGCGAAAGGTAAAATGGAAATGGACAGAGTGCCGCAAGCCGGTTATTCTATAGTGGGTATAGATATCGCAGGATTGAACCGTAGTTCTTTGATCAAGAATATAGGCTTGCCGGTAAAGATCATCAAAAGCTTTTTCCAGGTAAGGAAAATATTTAAAGACTTCAGGCCCGATGCGGTAATTGGCGTGGGTGGATATTCTACATTTCCTGTTTTGAAACAGGCGCAGGCTAAGGGGATACCCACCTTTATTCACGAGTCTAATTCCTTTGCGGGAAAGTCTAATAAGATGCTTTCAAAAGGAGCTACCCGCATTTTTACAGGTACAGATGGAATGGAGCGATTTTTCCCGGCTGAAAAAATAACTGTTACGGGTAATCCGGTAAGGAAACAAATTGTTGAAGCAGCAATAACAAAAGAGAAGGCGTTGGAGTTTTTTGGTCTGGAGGCTGATAAAACAACGCTATTGGTGGTGGGCGGCAGCCTTGGTGCCAAGTCTATAAATGAAGCGGTCCTGGAGGGTATGGATGAATTATTGAAAGCTGGCCTGCAGGTGATCTGGCAAACCGGTAAGAGCCTGGCAGCTGAAGCAGCACAGCAGGCTGCAACACATAAGGGAGTTTGGGCGAATGAGTTTATCACCAATATGGAATACGCTTATGCTGCGGCTGATATAGTTATTGCAAGAGCCGGGGCTATGACGGTGGCAGAGATATGTGTGGTGAAAAAACCGGCCATTTTTGTTCCTTATCCCTTTGCGGCAGAAGATCATCAAACGGTTAATGCACAACAACTGGTGAATAAGAATGCAGCATTGATGGTGAAAGATGCTGAAGCAAAGAACAATGTTGTTAAGATGGCGGTTGGCCTGGCAGCAGATGAACATAAAAGACGAGAGATCAGTGCCAACCTTTCTACGCTGGCTATAACAGATGCGGCAGAGAGAGTAGCTGATGAAATTTTGAATACGATACAATAAATGAGCGCAGTACGCAAACATATAAACGAGGTTCAGTCGGTATACTTTATTGGTATAGGTGGGATTGGCATGAGTGCCATTGCGCGATACTTCCTTTCTCTCGGTAAAAAAGTAAGTGGCTATGATCGTACTGAAACAGCGATCACCAGCCGGCTGGAGCAGGAAGGTATCTCGATACATTACAAGGAAGATCTGGAACTCATTCCTAAAGAAGTGGATTATGTAGTGTACACTCCGGCCATTCCAAAGAACCACAAAGAGCTGGTTTTTTACCAAAATGAGGGCTATGCTGTTGTAAAGCGCAGCGATATTTTGCAGGTGATCAGCGAAGGCTCTTTTAATATTTGTGTGGCTGGTACGCATGGTAAAACAACCACTTCTACAATGGTGGCTCATTTACTGCGTGATAGCGGATACGGCTGTAATGCTTTCCTGGGGGGCATTTCAGCGAATTATGGTACAAATTTCTGGAGCAGCGACAGGAATGTTTGCGTTATTGAGGCTGATGAATACGATAGAAGCTTCCTGAAATTAAGTCCGGACGTAGCGGTGATCACTGCTACTGATGCGGATCACCTGGATATTTACGAAACCGAAGCAAATGTGAAAGATGCCTTCCGTCAATTCGCTGCCAAAACAAAAAAAGGCGGTTTGTTATTGAAGAAGTTGGGCCTGGAGCAGGAAATTGTAGCCGACAGAACTGTTTCTTACAGTATCAAGGATGATATAGCTGAAGTTCGTGCAACAAATATTCGTGTTCATGATGGTGGTTACTCCTTCGACGCCGTGCTTCCCGGTAATACGATCAGTGATATCAGGCTAAACATGGGAGGGATGCACAATGTGGAGAATATGATGGCTGCGATTGGCGTTGCCAACGATATGGAAATAGAGCCCGGAAAAATAAAAGCAGCGGTAGCCACTTTTAAGGGGGTGAAAAGGCGTTTTGAATACATTATTAATCAAAAAGACCTTGTTTTTGTAGACGATTACGCACATCATCCTGAGGAATTGAGAGCGTTGATAAATGGTGTAAAAACACTGTTCCCGGGGAAAAGATGTACGCTTATTTTTCAGCCTCATTTATTCACCCGAACCCGGGACTTCGCCGCAGGATTTGCAGAAGTACTAGGTGGGGTGGATAATGTCGTGTTATTACCCATTTACCCTGCAAGAGAATTACCGATCGAAGGGGTTTCCAGCAACCTGGTACTAGACAATGTACAGGCCAAAACCAAGGCATTGTATACCAAAGAGCAGTTGTTGGATTGGGTGGAAACAGATTTTGCGGTGAACCGGAACAGGGAGCTTGGGGAAGTGATCATAACAGCGGGGGCGGGAGATATAGATAAACTGGTAGAACCTATACAACAGATTTTAACAAAGTAAAGTGAGAAAAAAGAGAGCTATAAAAAGATTTTTTCTGACGCTCATGTGGCTGGGTGTGGCAATAGGCATGGGTACTGTTATTACTGCCGCTATGCGTGCGCAGGAGGCCGGCGTATGTAATGGCTACAGTATCCAGATTGAAGGGTTTAAAGAAGGGATGCTTTTTACATCGAAGGAGCAGATAGCCGAATTGTTGAAGGCTGCTACAAAAGGAGATATAAAAGGGCAGCCTAAATCAGAATTTAATTTGCCGGTAATAGAAGACCTGTTGGAGCAGAGCGCCTGGGTATATAATGCAGACCTGTATTTTGACAATAACAATGTGCTGCATGCCAATGTTACTGAACGTAAGCCATTGGCGAGGGTATTTACGAATTTAGGTACATCATTCTATATTGACGAAGCAGCAAAGCAGATCCCCCTTTCAGATAAGGTAAGCCTTGACCTGCCCGTTTTTACAGGTTATCCATCGAAAAAAATAATGAACGGGGCCGATAGTGCGTTAGTGCAAAATGTGATAGCTACAGCATCTTTTATTAATGAAGATCCATTCTGGAGTGCCCAGGTAGCACAGATTGATATCAATAATTGCGGTGCAGATTGCTGGACCATGTCAATGATACCGGTGGTGGGAAATCATAAAGTGGATTTGGGGGATGGAACAGATATCGCCTCTAAGTTTCACAGGTTATACCTGTTTTACGACCAGGTGTTGAAGCGCACCGGCTTTGATAAATACCAGAAGATTGATGTACAGTACAACGGTCAGGTAATTGGAGTGAAAGGGCATTATTCGAAAATTGATTCGATGCAGCTTAGAAAGAATATTGAAAGCCTGTTACAGCAGTCGAGGGAATCTAATGAAATGCTGGAAGTAGCGCCATCACTGAATGCTGCCCTGCCTCCATTGGACTCTAGCCAGGCAATGGAAGTATATAATGTAAATGATGAAACGGAAGACTCGTTATTATACCTGGATAATGATAAACCGGAGATTTTGAAGAAGGAAGCGCCTGTGGTTGTAGCAGCTCCTAAAAAGGCAGAAACGAAAACCGAGGTTAAAAAAGATGTAAAACCGTTTGTAAAGGCTGCTGCAAAACCTGCGGTGTCCAAACCTGTTGCAACAAAGACTACTGATAAGAAAATTGAACCTAAAAAGATAATTAAAAAAGCAGAAGTAAAGAAGCCTGAGACTAAAACCACTTCGGCGAAAAAAGTAGAAACAAAGAAGCCTGCCGGCACAAAGGCTGCGGCCGGTACGGCAAAGAAAACAGAAGTGAAAAAGACGACGGTGACAAAGAAGCCGGAAGCTAAAAAAGAGGAAGTGAAAAGAAACCTGTTAGCAAAACCAGAACCGGAAAAGAAAACGCAGACGAAGAGCAGCGATAAAAAACGATAGAAGAATAAAGTATTTAAAGATAAAACAACTAAAAAACGATATACTATGAATTCCGAACAACCCATTATTGTAGGCCTTGATATTGGTACAACCAAGATCGCGGTAATTGCCGGTCGCAAGAACGAGTTTGGCAAACTGGAGATCCTTGGTTTTGGTAAAGCCAATAGCAATGGCGTAAAGCATGGCCAGGTATTAAATATTGATGAGACGATTAAGGCGATCAGGCAGGCTCTGGAGAATTGTATTTCTTTAAACCCCAACCTGAACATTAATGATGTATATGTGGGGATCGCCGGTCATCACATTAAAAGTCTTCAAACACGTGGCGATATTGTTCGTGAGATGGAAGAGGAGGAGATCACGCAGGCGGAGGTAGATCTTTTGATCAGCAAACAGTATAAAACCTATATTCCGGCAGGCGACCAGATCATTGATGTAATTCCCCAGGAATACACGATTGACAATATGCCCAATATCGTAAGGCCTATTGGTTATAGTGGTGTGAAGCTCGGGGCCAACTTTCATATTATTACAGGCGACAAAAATGCTATCCGCAATATCAACAGGAGTGTAGAAAAATCAGGCTTACGTACAAAAGACCTGGTATTACAGCCGTTGGCTTCTGCTGCTGCAGTAATGGCACAGGAAGACCTGGAAGCCGGTGTGGCAATTGTAGATATTGGTGGAGGTACAACGGATATCGCTGTCTTTGCAGAAGGTGTATTACGTCATACCGCTGTTATTCCTTTTGCTGGTGAAAATATTACGAATGATATTAAAACAGGATTGGGTGTATTAAAGAGCCAGGCAGAGCAAATGAAAACCCAGTTTGGTAGCGCGTTGGCAAATGAGGCAAAAGCTAATGCCTATATTACCATCCCTGGTTTACGTGGCATGCCTGCCAAAGAGATCAGTGTTAAAAACCTGGCCAATATTATACAGGCTCGTATGAGCGAAATACTGGACTTCGTTACTTACCATTTGAAACAAATTGGTATGGATAACCGCCAGTTGAACGGGGGTATTGTGTTAACAGGAGGTGGATCTCAGTTAAGACACCTGATACAGCTTACCGAATATGTAACGGGTATGCCGGCTCGTATTGGTTTGCCAAATGAACACCTGGCTGCCGGTCATATAGAGGAGTTGGCAAAACCAACTTATTCTACTTGTTTAGGGTTGATATTAAAGGGATGCGATGATTATGAGAACAATCGGAAGGTATTTGAAAAAAGCTTTATCAGCGTAGAAGTACCTGAAGGCTTAAAAGATGATAAGACTGAGGTAGAAGATGCTTTGACCGGATCATTAGAACAGGAGGAAACGCAAGTGGTAGCCAAGCCGAAAAAGACCTTAAACGATGGTTTCTGGCGGAAGTTTAAAGACGGACTGATTAAGATTTTTGCAGAGGAAGGCGATGAGCAGCTGCACTAGTCAGATCTTATTCCCATTAGTTTTATAACAGTTCTTTTAATAGTTTTTCATTTTCCTTAAGCCTTGTTTCCCTTCTCCAGATCTGTCAGAAAAAGATGGAGGTTGGAGAGGGGAAGCGGAGTAAGGTTGCACAACTCACTAACCCATTTCAAAATTGTACGCCCATGCGTACTAAAAATTTAAATTATGATACAATTTGATTTACCAACCGAGCAATCATCTATTCTGAAAGTAATAGGTGTAGGAGGTGGCGGCGGTAACGCTGTAAACCACATGTTCAGTCAGGATATAGATGGCGTAAATTTCATTATTTGTAATACGGATGCGCAGGCAATTGCCAACAGCGAAATCCCTAATAAAATACAGCTGGGCCCACAGTTGACATCTGGTTTAGGTGCGGGTGCCAATCCCGAGATCGGTCGCCAGGCTACTGTAGAGTCTTTAGAAGAAATAAGGAAGATCTTAGAGGTAAATACTAAAATGGCCTTTATCACTGCCGGAATGGGTGGTGGTACCGGTACAGGAGGTGCACCCATCATTGCAAAAATTTGTAAGGATCTGGGTGTGTTAACCGTAGGTATTGTAACTACGCCATTTGCTTACGAAGGTAAAAAACGTCAGCAGCAAGCTGAGGAAGGTATCAATCAATTAAAGCAATACGTGGATACTTTACTGGTGATCAGCAACGATAAACTACGCCATCAGTATGGTAACCTGAAAATGAGGGAAGCTTTTGAAAAAGCCGATAATGTATTAGCAACTGCTGCTAAATGTATTACCGACGTAATTAATTCTACTGGCCAGATCAACGTTGACTTTGCGGATGTGTGTACGGTAATGAAGAATGGAGGTCGTGCTATTTTAGGCAATGCAGCTGCAAGAGGTGAAGATAGGGCACAGCATGCTATTGAAGAGGCTTTAAACTCTCCATTGTTGAATGATAATGATATCAAAGGTGCAAAATGGATCCTGATCAACATCAACTCTGCCGAGGGTGAACATGAGTTTACGATGGATGAGGTAGAAGTGATTCAGGCTTACCTGTTAAGTCACGCCGGTGATAATACGGATGTGATCTTAGGCTTGGGATATGATAATTCGCTGGGAGATCAGATTGGTATTACATTGATCGCAACAGGCTTTGAGAATAAAGACCCTTTCGTTAAACCGGTTCTGAAGAAAGAAGAAGCAGCTGAAGGAAAAATTGTGATGCGCCTTAGCGGCGACAATCCGGCGGCGTCAGTACCGGCACCCGTAGCTTCTGCTCCAGCCGTAACTGAAGAAAAGGCAACTGCGATAGCCGTGGTAGCGCCGGCAGCCCAACCCATACAGGCATCGGCACCTGTTGCTCCTGCAGTACACGAGCCGATCGATCTGAAGCCGGATCCGATGGCGCCTAAATTGATAGACGATTTTCCTTTTATGGATGCGCCCATGCCAACAGTAGAAGATGTTGTAGAAGAAGAAAAAACAAACACTTTTTTGTTGAGCTCAGGTGAAGAAGACCTCCGATTCGTTAAAGATGTTGAAAATATTGAGAAAGAAGTAGCGGTTGACGATCAGGCTGAAGATATATTCTATTCTCCGGCTATTCCGGGAAACAGGGTTTTTGAGCCAACTGCTTCAGTGCAGAAAGAAGAACTTCCTCAACAACAGCAGAATGAAACAGAAGAGGTAAGACATGAGCCTTTGAGAACTTATTTATCAAAACCTGCTAATATTTATGCGGAGGCAAAAGAAGATGCAGCTTTGCCTGCTAAAGAAGTAAAAGCAGAAGAGACCTTAAAGGATCCTTTTACCGTTTATGAAAAAGAGGAAGTGATTGAAGTAGAAAAAACGACCATTAATTTTTCTGCGATGGAAAAAGAGAAAGAAGTAGAGCCAACTATCAATGCCTTGAATGATGCTTACGAAGAAGAGGAAATGAGAAAACGCAGGCAGTTAGAGCGTATTCAGAAGCTGCGCAATCTTTCTTTCAATGTTAACTCTAATGATCCTACTGATGAGTTTGAAAATGTACCTGCTTATATCAGGCGTAATATGGAGTTGAAAAATAATACCTCTCACATAGAAAGTTATTATAGCAAATTTGAAGTTTCTTCCGATGATCAAAATCATGGTCAGATCAATACCATCAATACTTTTTTAGATGGTAAAAAACCAGATTAGACCCTGTGGAAATTCACGTGGAGTTTGGTTTAGTTTTATAGTTGTTAACCCCCGCTTTGCGGGGGTTTTTTGGCGCCTGTCTTTATTGCATGGTATTTGTCATCATAGAATCAAATGAAAGATTAAACCAGTTTCTTCAGAACTAAATAAAGGAATATTTGTTGGAGCTACTTAAATAACCAGTATATGGAATCTGTATTAATTACGGGCGGTACCGGCTTAGTGGGCAATGTGTTAGTAGAAGAATTGTTGCGGAACAAGTACCATGTTATTGTAATGACGCGGGGTGAAAAAGGTCCAAGGGATCCCAATGTTCAGTATGCCTACTGGAATGTTGAAAAGCAAACAATAGATGATGCCGCAGTAGCATCGGCTGATCATATCATCCACCTGGCGGGGGCCAATATAAGTGAGAAGCGCTGGACGGATAAAAGAAAACAGGTTATTCTGGATAGCCGTGTTAAAAGCGGTGAACTGCTGGTGCAATCTTTACAGCGGTCAGCACATAAGGTCAAAACCCTTATAAGTGCTTCCGGAATTGGCTGGTATGGTACTGATCCTGCGATTCCCAATATTACTCCTTTTGTTGAAGACGATCCATACGCGCGGGATTTTTTGGGCGAAACCTGTTATCAATGGGAAAAAGCAACCGAACCTGTCAGATCCATGGGAGTGAGATTAGTGCATCTTCGTACCGGTATTGTTTTGAGTAACGAGGGTGGTGCATTACAGGAATTTCAAAAGCCATTAAAATTCAGAGTGGCAACAGTGTTAGGTTCCGGTAAACAAATGGTAAGCTGGATACATATCAAGGATCTCGTGCAATTATATATAGAGTCTATAGAACAAAATGTGTTTAATGGCAGTTACAATGCGGTAGCCCCCGAGGTGGTTAGCAACAGGCGATTAGTAACAGAACTGGCAAACATTTCGAAAGGAAAGTTTTACATCAGCATGCCTGTTCCGAAATGGGCGTTAAAAACAGTTCTGGGTGAAATGGCAGTTGAGGTACTGAAAAGCACTACAGTTAGTTCTCAAAAAACTCAGGATGCCGGTTTTAGCTTCTCCTATCCAACCTTGAAGTCGGCGCTCTTACAACTTGCAGGAAAAGGGTAAATAACGAAGTTGGTTGCCAAACACCACCCGATTACGCAAAGCCAATATCTATATCTTTATGATCGGGATGCCACACGCTGCTAAAATCCCCGATGATCGACGTATTATTAATGAAGTCCAGGCGGTGAATTTGTAATAAGTCAATATCCTCTTGTGTTACTTTGCGGAACATGGGATGCATCGTTCCTCCTTTAGCGCCTGCCGGCTGTGCTGGATCATATTGAAAGACGGGGTCTACCAGGGTGCCCCGGGGATACATAATACCGGGAGTACCTTTGCCTCTGAGATCCATATCCGAAGGATGTTCTAATCCCAATGTATGTCCATATTCATGCGCCGCGGTGGTAGAACCTTTATACAAATTTTCCAGTTTAAAATAACCGGTGTTGCAGCCCAATCCGTCTACAAAAGAAATATTGCCGTGGGCGAATTCTTCAATCCGGAAATAGTTATTAACTGGGTTGTCGTTCGCCAGTATTTCTTCGGGCTCAATTGCAGGATTATAAGCAGCTGTTATTTTAAATTGAACTTTATAACTATTGTTGTTGAAAAAAATGCTAGCCGATGGCTCGTTCCACATTGCCTCTATCTCATCCCGTATTTGCTTCGTAATTTCTGCACTGGCGGCATTGCCATAAGTTATAATATGCGATGAAATACAAATGATACTGCTGGTCTGAACTTCTACCGTGCCCATTATTATTTTTCTTTAAAGATAATCCTATCGCAGGAAGTGGCATTTTTTTTGAAAATGATTATTATAAATAATTATTCTATGTTGCTGAACAAGCAAATTTCTATTCCCTACTTCCTTAAGCAGATAAGATATGAAATATTGGCAATTAGTGTATTTGCCATTTTGGTTGGCTGGCTGGATCATTTCCGGTTGCTGAAGGAACTGACTTTTCCTATCGCGATTCCTTCTATTGTAGGCACGGCAGTATCCCTGTTGCTGGCCTTTCGTATTGCACAATCATACGAACGCTGGTGGGAAGCTCGTATTGTATGGGGTGCTATTGTCAATGATTCCAGAACATTGACCAGGGAGGTGCAGTTATTTATAAAAGACAATAATGAAAAGGAAATAGCTGTTTTTGCCGAGCGGCAAATCATCTGGAACTATGCATTAGGCGAGTCATTAAGGCAGCTACCTTTTTCAGACCGTGTTCAATCGTACATTAATTCTAATAATATAACAGCTGAGAATATTCCCAACGCCCTGTTAGATCAGCATATAGCGCAAATAAAACGCTGGTGCGATGAGGGGAGAATCAGCGAATTCAGGCAGGTACAATTAGATACCACCATCGCCCGGCTTTGCGATTCGATGGGTAAATGTGAGCGTATCAAAAAAACAGTTTTTCCCCGCTCGTACAGTATGTTGCTACATACCTTGATTTTTGCTTTCACATTTATATTGCCTTTTGGTTTGAGCGATAACCTTATTGTACCCGAAATTTTGTTGTCTATCGCATTGCCGGTAATGTTTATTGCTATAGAGAAAACTGCTATTATTATGCAGGATCCTTTTGAAAATACCCCGGTTGATACACCCATGACGGCTTTGGCAACTACGATTGAGATCAATATTCGACAGATGATAGGAGACCCGAACCTGCCGGTAAGAGAAGAAAGTAATACCTATTACCAGATGTAATCGTGGTTAGCGGCCTTTTGTTTTTACGTTGCCGAATCTTTCGGCAACCAGTATTACAATGAACCCGGCAATATAAGCCCATATATCTTCCCATGCAAAGGAGGTCCCGATCACCGTTCTGGCAAGTTTCGAATGCCCTAGTCCCAAACGGTCTACAATGTTGCAGTATTGCAGTATTTCAATAAGAAATGAAAAAATCAGTACGCCAATTGCAACCGGCGTAACCGGTAGTTTTATAAAGGATTTTACAAAACAATAAAGTAGTATAACTACTAATACATCACCGATATAAGGCCGTACAAAATTGTCATGTATGTAAAGTGCAATCAGCACTTCTATAATAAACAGTATAATGAAAAAGACGAAATAAATTTTCCTGAATGTAAACATGATGTGTTCTTTAATCCGCTATTTTCTGAGTTACAAAATAGCCGCTCATTTTCCCATTGGTATAATTCTTACTAAGGCCCGCGCCATCCTTTGAGTAGTTGTCTATGCTTGAGCTTTCGTATCCATATATGGATTTGTTTTTTTGGACAAAATGATTGCCTTGCTTTTGCCGGGTTAACTCATAAGTGAGTTTATCGTTATCGTAGGTTTTTAAGGTGGCTAATACTTTTGAGTTGCTATCATTATAAGTGTATTCCATTTTACCTTCAAGTGTATAATAATCTTTGTAGCGACTTTCAGTTAAGATGCGGCCTTTGTCATCAAACTTAAAGCTGCGATACATAGAGATGGTATTATCACTATCAAAATCTTTTATAGTGGCTACCTGTTTTAGTGTATTGAAGATGAATTCACGTCTGCTATTATCATTGTTATTGGTGTAGGAAAGATACCGGTCATGCAGGTATTTGTATTTGAGGGTATAATCCGGCTTCCCATTGGTGAAGCTTTTCATAGAGTCGAGCAAACCTAACGGACTATAGTAGTATACAATTTTGTTTTTAGTGCCGTTTAAATAATCCATTTCGGTTGATTTGAACCGGTTGGTTCCGTCATTCAAATAAACGTATAATGCCTTTACGGTGGCAGTCTTTTGTGTACTGTCTGTATAGCTTACGAAACTGTAACTGCCTTTCATTACCGGGTCTTCGGGAAAGGGGGGTAGCGGATATTCCATCGTATTGGCATTCCTGATCACTGCCGCAGCATAGGAAGCGTCGGGTGTGAATTTGGTTTCCAGTTTTAATTGAAGATTGCTTTCTGCTGCCTCTTCTCCCCATCTTTCCTGCTTCATGCTGCTTTTTCGCTGTGTAAGCTCCACCACGAACTTTTTCCTGACCAGTGGGATATATTTATCAGGATCATACTCGATGGTAGGTTCGGTGTTGCCATCAATCATGATCATTGCAGTTCGATGCTTTAGATCTTTTACATATACATACCAGCTTTTTAGCTTCGTCACTGATTTAAAAGATTGTGCATTGGTACGTCCTACTAAAAGAGTAGTAGTGGCGCCACCAAACATTCTATAGATGCTGTCGCTGTTCTTTTTGTGAAGTGCCAGTATGGAAGCGTCTTCTTTTTTTGAAAGATTTTCTACAAAGAAAACTGCTTTGCCACCATCGGTAAGTGTAATGTCTATCTTTTCTTTTGAGGAGGATTGACCTGTTTGCGCAAATGCAGAACAGTAGCTAATAATCAACAAAAAGAGCAGAGGAAATTTCATAGATGGCATATAGACTTGCAATAAAATATCATTAAACAATTTTTTAAAATTCATCAGCTCTCTTTTGCCGGTCTGTTTACAAAAAGATGTAACTGAATGATAGACGTAACTGTTGGTTATATCTGGTTGAAACAGGTTTATTCCCGTTTATTTTGGATTGTAAGTTGAAGAACGAATGATCTGCATTTAGTTTTATGCCAAGTTTTTTGTTGAAATGATAGTTTGCCACCAGGCCGCCACCAATGTCGATAGGGCGGCTATATCCAAACGTAGTAGTCACGGAATATTCACCACGAGTAACTTTTGTTTCATTTAAAAACTCTAGTTTATAATCTTCATCTTTCACTACTTCTCCATCCAGCTTTATTTTTTCGTAAGCCCTTCCGCCAATCCCATAAGAAGCATATAGACCAATGCCCGCATCGAAACATTGATCATTAGCCATATGAAATCGGTAAGCTATATCTACAGGCAACTGAATATAAGACGGACTGTAGCTAAATCTCCAATCCCTTTGTTGTCCGCTAAGCTGGTCTTCTCTTCTTGTTTTGTATCCTTTTTTTATGAACAAAAGACCTGGCGTGATAACAATATTTCGGGCAGTTACTATTTCTTTGAAAATTCCAGCCTGAAACCGGACTACAGGATCATATTCAGTGCGGGCTTCTTCATAACCGGTTGTTTCTTCATTTACTTTCATACTCGAAAGATTTGCACCCGCAGTAATACCCCATCCTTTTTGTGCATTTATTGATCCGGAGATAACAAAAGTAATTAAAGAGAATATGCAAAATATCTTCATAGCAGTTGGCTTTGTGACGCGAAGTTAGGTGGCAAGATCGATCTTTCCAATAGAGCCCGCTCGTTTAAATTTAACTTATACGAGATATTGCCAGGCTTCCAAAACGAACCTGCAATTGAAGGTACAAACTAGTGTGCCGGTATTACCTTAACCGTTTGTTTAGTTTCTTATCGGCTTCCCGGTTTTAATAACACTTTGCAAACGCTCCAGGGTTTTTCTCTCACCGCAAAGCGATAAAAAAGCTTCCCGCTCCAGGTTCAATAAGTATTGCTCGCTTACCAGCGTGGGTTCGCTCAAATCGCCCCCGCACATGACATAAGCCAGCTTGCGCGCTACTTTAGCATCATGCTCTGTTGCATATTGGCCTTGCTCCATAGCATGAATTCCTGCGAGCAGCGCTCCCAATGCGCTACGGCCTAAAACCTTGATATCGGTACGTTGTACAGGCATCGTATAACCGCCATCATACAAGTCGATAACACTGCGCTTTGCTTCGGCAACACGCCTGTCCTGGTTTATTACTACTTCATCCAGTCCCTTCCTGTACATGCCCAGGTTGAAAGCTTCATAAGCTGAAGTGGCTACTTTAGCTGTAGCAATAGTTAAGAACCTGTTTTGTAAAGTAATATTTTCAGGCTCACCTGAGTGCATTTCATCAGCAGCACGCAATGCAAACTCTTTCGATCCGCCACCGCCTGGAATAACTCCCACACCTAATTCAACTAACCCGGTATAGGTTTCAGCAGCTGCGCATATCTTGTCGCTGTGCAAACTTAATTCACAACCACCTCCCAATGCCAGGCCGTGAGGCGCCAGCACTACCGGTATGCTTGAATAACGCACCCGCATCATGGCATTTTGAAAAGCACGTATCGCAAAGTCTAGCTCATCATACTCCTGCTCTACAGCAAGCATAAAGATCATACCTATATTGGCGCCCGCCGAAAAATTAGCGCCATCGTTGGCTATTACCAAACCTTTAAAATCTTTCTCGGCTTTTTCTATAGAGGTTTGTATGCCGCTTAAGACGTCGCCGCCAATGGTTCCCATTTTAGTGTTCCATTGCAAGGCAAGTACGTCATCACCTATATCGTAAAGTTTGCAGCTACTGTTTTTCCAGACTATTTTGTCACTATAGTTTTTAAGGATAATAAATGCGTTACCCCCTGGAATTGGCAGGTATCCTTTGGAGGTAATATCATAAAACAATGTTTTACCATTCTCTACTTTATAAAAGGACGGATGACCTGCTGCGATCATTTCTTCTACCCATGGTGCAACACTGAGGCCCGCTGCTTTTACAGCTTCGGTAGTTTTAGCTACGCCCAATAAATCCCAGGTTTCAAAAGCTCCTATTTCCCAGCCAAAGCCCGCTTTCATGGCATCATCTACACGATAGAGTTCATCACTTATTTCAGGAATGCGATGGCTGATATAAGAAAATAAGCCATAATGAAATTGTTTTAAAAAATCTCCAGCCTTGTCTTTGCCTGCAACCAACATCCTGATGCGGCTGGCTAAGTCCTCGATAGGCTTAGCAGCTTCTACCGACGCAAACTTGGGTTTTACCCTTGGCTTATATTCAAAGCTTTTTAAATCCAGCGTTAAGATTTCTGAGCCTTTATCCGTTTTTACTTTTTTAAAGAATCCTTGGCCTGTTTTATCTCCCAGCCAGTTGTTAGCTGTTATTTTATTTAACCATTCAGGAGTTTTAAAGATCTGCTTTGCTTCATCATCAGGGCAATTATCATAAACGCCATTGGCTACTTTTACCAATGTGTCAATGCCTACTACGTCGGCGGTTCTGAATGTGGCTGACTTGGGGCGGCCGATAATAGGCCCTGTCAGCGCTTCTACTTCGTCAATAGTAAGACCCAGCTTGTCTACCAGCGAGAAGATAGACATAATGCTGTATACTCCTATCCGATTGGCAATAAAAGCCGGCGTGTCTTTACAAAGTACTGTAGTTTTACCCAGTATCAGGTCGCCGTATTCCATCAAAAAATGAACTACTTCAATGTCGGTTTCTTTGGTAGGAATAATTTCCAGCAGGCGTAAATAACGGGGTGGATTGAAAAAATGTGTTCCACAGAAATGCTTTTTAAAATCTTCGCTTCTGCCTTCCGCCATCAGGTGTATAGGAATGCCCGATGTGTTACTGGTAATCAAACTGCCTGGCTTACGAAACTGTTCCACTTTATCAAAAAGTTGTCGCTTAATATCCAGTCTTTCTACCACTACTTCGATAACCCAGTCGCAGGTACTAATATCTTTTAAATGATCATCAAAATTACCGGTAGTAATTCTTTTTACTATATCAGGCGTATAAAGGGGGGAGGGATTGCTTTTCGCAGCAGCAGTCAGCGCATCATTTACAATCTTATTTCTATCCTTGCCTTCTGCCGCCATATCCAATAACAATACAGGAATGCCAGCCCCGGCAAAATGACAAGCTATGCGTGAGCCCATTACACCACTGCCTAATACAGCCACTTTTTTGATGATACGTTTCATGACAATGACAATTTTTTTTTTACCGCACCTGAATTCCGCTGTTGCCCGCTATTCAGACGGGGCGTAAAATTTCCGCTTTCGAATATTGACTTAGCAATTCAGATTGAAAACAAGAACGAAACAGGTTAAATAGTTAGCTAAACAACTATTTACTATGAAGGTAAGCATTTAGAATAGAAATTTTATTTTGCACGGATTGATTGTAAGCAATTTATTGGGGAACGGGAACACGCTCTGTTAAAGTTGTGATTTGTACGTATAAGTTTTTTATCTTTGTCGTATAAAAGTGTTGCTATGGACGCCAAGGTTACTTTAAGTTTTAACGCTGCTGTAATTAAAAAAGCAAAAGATTATGCAGAGTCTCAAGGGTTAAGTTTATCACGCCTTACAGAGTTGCTATTAAAGAAAGTAATTGCAACGGGGCAGCATGAAAACATAGAACATATACCCATTGAAGAGTGGGTAAGTATGGTGGCTGAAGGCCCGGCTGAATATAAAACGTCGCCGCTTTCCAAAAAGGATAAAGCCAAATATTTTGAAGACCGTAAATAAGTTTTATCGGTGAAAATTTTTGTGGATGCTAACATACTGGTGGCAGTGGTGAATAAAGAATATCCTGTATTTACCTATGCTTCGCGTGTGCTAAGCTGGGCTACGGCTAATAAACACCAACTCGTTACCAGTGCTGTAGCATTAGCAATTACCTATTATTTTGCTGAGAAAAAACATGGCGCTGTTTCAGCCAAAGCGCGAATGGTATTGCTAATGCAATATGTTTTAATTGTTGATTGTGGCAATGACGAAGCAGTATTGGCAGTCTGTGATAAAAAAGTAAAGGATTTTGAAGATGGATTACAATATTACTCAGCGTTGAATGCAGGCTGCTCCTGCATTGTAACAGAAAATACTGCTGATTTTTACTTTTCTTCAGTAGACGTGTTAAGCGCGCAAAATTTCCTGTTAAAGTATTACCGGAAATAGATCACATCAGAATTCCGTTAATAGGTTTTAGCCGTTCCTGTATTTCCTGCTCATCCATCATTTCCTGCAGATCAACTGCTATGCTTCGGCACATGGCAGACATGGGAACATCCGTTACCGCATTTTCAAAAGGATTCTCGCTGAAATCGCCTACCTGCTCCATTGAGTTAAAGATCCAGGCTACTACCAGGCAAACAGGAAAGATCAGCCAGGGCACTGTTGGGGTAAGTTCAACAATTTGGGAGATGAGCCCAAAGGGAAGAATGAACATAAATACATCAACAAACAACCGGCTAAATACCGCGTATTGCCTGGGAAAAGGATAGTTTTTAATACGTTCGCATCCGCCCTGGTTATTGTAAAGTTCCTGTATGATATTGCACATGGTCATATATTCCATAGCATCTATAACACCGTTTGCTTTAAGGGCTTTTAAGTCTGCGTTTTGCATGTTTAATAAATAACTCGCTATATTACCCTTCTTTTTTACCTGGGCGTAATCTTCAGGCGTAAGGTATTTATTCAAAATACGATCGGCTTTTTGTTCGAAGCTATCCTCGTCATTTCTCTGTAGAGGAGAGGTATAGCGCTGGTAGTAGGTTTCAGACCATACTTTATTTCTCCGGAGCTGCAGCCTGAGCATATTACACCAGGCTATATGCCGGCGTATTAGCTTTGTACTGATATCTTTATCATTAATCAATTGTAATACCATGGTTCCCCACATCCTGCTGGAGTTGGTAATGCCACCCCAGATGCGACGTGCTTCCCACATACGGTCGTAAGAAGAGTTGTTTTTAAACCCCACATAAAAGGAAACGGCAGTGCCTATTAATGTAATGGGCAGCAGGGGAATAGCTATATTATGATAGCCCAGCACTACATAGAGTATATATACCAGCAAACTGGACACCATGGGGATGAAAATGGTGTAAACAGTATTCGGTACCAGGTATTTTAATCTGATAAATCGGGTGGTATACATGCAATTGGTTTTCTGCACGGAAGTTAAATAAAAACCCATAATCCTCGTGTAATGGCAGGTTACTTTATACGCAGGGGCGTATTAATAAAAAAAACAGCCCTATGAGAAAATTGTGTACCTGTTCTTGCATGTTATTGCTTGTTTTTGTTTTTTGCGGATGTTCTATCCGGCCTGTGTATATTATCCGGAATGAATCCAGGGAACCTGTAGCTGTGATCCTTACTATAAAAGGAGTTAATGACAGTATTGGGGGAGGCAATTTTGAAATAGCCGGCGCAGGACAGATAGTGCCATTGAAAAAATCTAACCTCGCCACGGCATTTGGTAGTAAGATCGCCGGAGTGTGGGATAAAAATGGTGCCTGCCAATTTGAGGTTCCAGCCGGATGGTCGGTCGATATTACCAGCCTGCTAGAACAATTAAATCCAGATAGGGGATCCTCTGCCAGCTTTAACGGATCGGCAATAGAGATTAAATACAACAACTCTGCGCTGAAATTTGGCAACAATATAGCTGAAGTGCAGCGTATTTTTGAAGTTAAATCCTTCTTTTGGGGAGGCCCGCTGGTTTATTATTTGGACCTCGAATAGACCTGTTTATTTTCTTCACACCCTGTGTATAAAAGTCGGGGCTCGACGGGATTTCAGTTTTATTATATTTGCGTGTTTCGCTACGTTCACCCGGCGGCCATTTTACTGCATTTTATCTCGCGAGGCGTTGATTTTCTGCAAAAATTGCTTAAATGGTTGTTGCCGGCTGGGATAGCAGCGAACTCCCTAATGCTGGTTTGTAGGTCTGTGGCGGATTCGCTGCGAATAGCCTGGTATTGCCGGATTAGAGTGGAAACGGGGAAGCCCCATAAAATTTTTATTAAAAAGGAGATGATAAATGGCTAAGGAAAAAGTTAGTACACCGGGTTCTGATTATGATGAGGATAGTATAAAAAGCCTTGACTGGAAGGAACATATACGGCTGCGTCCGGGTATGTATATTGGTAAACTGGGCGATGGTGGTAGTCCTGACGATGGTATTTACGTGCTGGTGAAAGAGGTAATGGACAACTGTATTGATGAATACACCATGGGGCATGGTAAAACCATTGAGCTGAAGATTGAAGGAAAGACAGTAACTGTTCGTGATTATGGCAGAGGTATTCCACTGGGTAAAGTGGTAGATGTAGTAAGTAAAATTAATACGGGCGCCAAATACGACAGCCGTGCTTTCCAGAAATCAGTGGGGTTGAACGGGGTAGGTACCAAAGCGGTTAATGCATTGAGTACTTATTTCAAAGTGTCTTCCATCAGGGAGCAGAAGGAAAAGGTGGCGGAATTTGAAAGAGGCATCCTGACGAAAGAGCATAAAGAAAGCAGCACTACCGGAGCGAACGGTACAATGGTGACTTTTATCCCTGATGACACCATATTCAAGAATTTTAAATTTCACCCCGAGTTCCTGGAAAACCTTTTGTGGAATTATTGCTTCCTGAATGCAGGATTGAAAATAATCTTCAATGGTAAATCGTATATCAGCCGCAATGGGTTACTGGACCTGTTGGAGCGCAAAACCAACCCCGATGAAATAAGATATCCCATCATTCACCTGAAAGGAGAGGATATTGAATTGTCCATTACACATGGTAATGAATATGGTGAGGAACTGTATAGCTTTGTGAACGGGCAACATACTACGCAAGGAGGTACACATCAACAGGCGTTTAGAGAAGGTTTTGTAAAAACGATTCGTGATTTTTATAAAAAGGACTATGAAACTTCTGATATAAGAACGGGTATTGTAGCTGCTATAAGCGTGCGTGTGGTAGAGCCGGTTTTTGAAAGCCAAACCAAAACCAAGCTCGGCTCGCAAAACGTGGACGTCAATGGTCCGAGTATGCGGCAGTTTGTGGGCGACTTTTTATCAAGGGAACTTGATAACTATCTTCATAAGAATCCTGCGGTTGCCGATGCGCTGAAAAAACGTATTGAACAAAGTGAGCGCGAAAGGAAAGATCTGGCCGGCATTAAGAAACTGGCTAATGAGCGGGCTAAAAAGGCCAATCTGCATAACCGGAAATTACGCGATTGCCGGTACCATTTAAACGAAGAGCCGCCAGCAAAGAACAAAGAGGAAATCATAGCTAAGCAAGCTGAAACCACCATTTTTATAACGGAGGGTGATAGTGCGAGTGGATCGATTACTAAAGCGCGTAATGTGGAAACTCAGGCCGTGTTTAGCTTGCGTGGCAAGCCTTTGAACTGTTTTGGTTTAACTAAAAAAGTGGTATACGAAAATGAGGAGTTTAACCTGCTACAGCATGCGTTGAATATAGAAGAAGGAATGGAGGGACTGCGGTTTAATAATATTGTAATTGCAACCGATGCCGATGTAGATGGCATGCACATTCGATTGTTGATCATGACCTTCTTCTTACAATTTTTCCCCGACCTCGTAAAACAGGAAAAGGTATACGTGCTGGAAACGCCATTGTTCAGGGTTCGTGACAAAAAGGAAAGAATTTACTGTTATAGCGAAGCTGAGAAAAAAGCGGCGCTGAAGAAGCTTTCAGGTAAACCGGAGGTGACACGTTTTAAAGGTTTGGGAGAAATAAGTCCGGATGAGTTTGGCCAGTTTATAGGTGCTGACATGCGTAAGCAATTAATGCGTGTAGAACATGGAGATCATATACAGCAGTTGTTAGAATATTATATGGGTAAGAACACCATGGAACGGCAAACATTTATCATCAATAACCTGGTAGTAGAGATTGACAAGGAAGAAGAATTGGAAAAAGCCGCTGTTAATTAATTGTTGATTTAACTGCGGAAAAATTGCGGAAAGTTCTGACTGCTGTTTTGCGTATTTGAAAGATCTATCATTAGTTTTTACTTATCAATTATTAATTAAACCAAATGATACATATAGTATTCAACGAGGTGGAAATTGAGCTGATGCACAAAGTGCAGGAGCTCGACGAGTCGCTTGCCGGTGAAGTAATACAAATAAAGGACGACTATGCAGTGGGGCCTGTTGATCAGATTTACGAGACCGAAGGGTATCAGCAGCGGAGAGACTGGTGGAAACAATTGTTGGAGAATTCACCCTATAAAGAACAGTCAGACCTGGTAGATGATAAGCTGACTGTACATAACCTGATAAAAGCCTTGCAGGAAAATGAAGAAGAGCAGGCATGGATATGGATGGGGCAAAACCAGCACGATGTATGTGGTTATTACTGGCTGATGCCGCAGTTAAGAGAGTTCCAGGGAAGAGTGATGGTATTATACATGAACAATCTCCCTTTTATTAATGAAAAAGGACAGATATTTTATCCCTCCTGGTTAAGTGAGATTCAACCTTCCGAATTTTTAAAAGCTAAAAAGCTGGCAAGGCCTATTACATTAAGTGAATATGAGGTTGACCCTGACGAGTGGAACAAGTTGTCGCAGGAAAATGCAATGGTGCGCATACTGGAAGGGGGGAAAAAAATAGTAAGCAGGGAAGATGCTTTTTACGATGCCGAGATACTAAAGAATATAACAGGCGAGTGGCAGAAAGTTTCCAGGGTGTTGCAAAACACATTGAACCGGATGAAGATAAAAACAGGTGATGTGTTTTTAATGTGGCGTATCAGAACGTTGATTGAAGCAGGCAGAATTGTAACGGAAGGCGATATTAACAAAGACTGGAAATCCTTTGATGTTAAATTACCTGGACCCGGAAAGCAGATGGAATTATTGCCTGAATTAAATGAAAACGGGCAGTAATGAAGTGGCTATTGAAAACGGAAGAGTTAGTGATGCTGCTGTTGGGCATTTTTTTGTTATGGAATAGTGACGCAGCCTGGTATTGGTATATCTTGATTTTGTTCGGTCCCGATATTAGTATGTTGGGCTATCTGGTCAATAATAAAGTTGGCGCCGCGTTGTACAATCTTTTTCATCATAAAGGAATAGCGATATTGATCTTTCTCGCAGGAATGTATTTAAACAATGATTTGCTATTGAGAGCAGGGGTTGTATTATTTGGGCATGCTGCGCTGGACAGGATTGCTGGTTACGGGTTAAAGTATAATAAGGGATTTTCGTTTACGCATCTGGGGGTGATAGGTAAACATAAGAGCGATGATACGGCTGGTTATTGATATAACTCGCCTATGGCGCTACCTCTCCGATGGCAAATGAAGAGATAAATGGCAATAAAGCTGTAATATTAGCCGCGTAGCGGCGACATATAAATATTTATTTGAGTTTTTAGATTAAGGTAAAAGTTTTTGACGAGTAATATGAAAGAAGAAATTGTAGATAATATTGAGCATAGTGACAGTAGTGGTATACAGGGACAATTTAAGACATGGTTTTTAGATTATGCCTCGTATGTAATATTAGAGCGTGCGGTGCCTGCCATTGAAGACGGATTGAAGCCGGTACAGCGCCGTATCCTGCATTCCATGAAGCAAATGGATGATGGGCGTTTGCACAAAGTAGCTAATATCGTTGGGCAAACTATGTCTTATCATCCGCATGGAGATATGAGTATACGTGATGCCCTGGTGAATATGGGGCAAAAAGACCTGATGATTGATACACAGGGTAACTGGGGTAATATTGAAACGGGTGACGATGCAGCAGCCTCCAGGTACATTGAAGCACGCCTCAGCAAATTCGCATTGGAAGTGGCTTTTAATGCTAAAACTACTGAATGGCAGTTAAGCTACGATGGGCGCAATAATGAGCCTGTTACATTGCCCATGAAGTTTCCGTTGCTACTGGCTCAGGGAGCAGAAGGTATTGCTGTTGGGCTCTCAACGAAGATACTTCCTCATAATTTTTGCGAATTAATTGAAGCTTCTATTAAATACCTGAAAGGTAAAAAGTTCGAACTGTTCCCTGATTTTCAAACCGGCGGTATGATCGACGTTGCCGATTATAACCAGGGCAAGAGAGGAGGCAAGGTAAAAGTAAGAGCGCATATAGAAGAATTTGATAAAAAAACACTTCTGATCAAAAGTGTGCCTTATGGTGTAACTACCGATCAGCTGATAGAATCTATTGTAAAAGCTAATGATCAGGGCAAGATCAAGATCAAAAAAGTTACCGATAACACGGCTGCTAATGTGGAGATCCAGGTAGACCTGGCGGCAGGTATTTCGCCTGATATCACTATTGATGCGTTGTATAAGTTCACCAACTGTGAAATATCTATTTCACCCAATGCCTGTGTAATTATAAAAGACGATGGTGTTCCAAAACCCGTATTCCTTTCTGTTCAGGAGTTACTAAAAATTTCAGTTGATAATACCAAGAACCTTTTACAGCGCGAACTGGAAATTAAACTGGGTGAGCTGAATGATAAATGGCACTACACTTCTCTGGAGAAAATTTTCTTTGAAGAAAAAATTTACCAGGAGCTGGAAGACCGGAAAGCAAGCTGGGAGAAGGTTATAGAGAATATTGAGAAAGCATTTGTTCCATACCGGAAAAAATTAAAACGGGATGTAACAAGGGAAGATGTGTTGAAGCTTACAGACAAACCAGTTCGCCGGATTCACAAAACCGATATTGATGATCTGATTAACCAGATCAAAGGCCTGGAAGCTGATATTAAGCAAACGCAACATGACCTGGATAATCTGGTAGATTATGCTGTAGCTTATTTCGAAAATCTTTTAAAGAAATTCGGTAAAGGACGTGAAAGGAGAACAGAGATCAAGCAGTTTGAGATTATCGAAGCCAAACACGTAGTGATCGCGAATACCAAGCTGTATGTAGATCGCGCCGGTGGATTTATCGGCACAGGTTTAAAGAAAGACGAATTACTGTTTGAATGCTCTGACCTCGATGATATCATTGTATTTACCAAGAGAGGGATCATGAAAGTGATTAAGATTGCAGATAAAACTTTTGTTGGTAAAGACATTATTCACGTAGCCGTATTCCAGAAGAATGATGAACGTACTACCTATAATATGATATATGTAGATGGTAAAACCGGGGTTAGCTTTGCCAAAAGATTTAATGTAACGGGTATTACCCGCGATAAAGTATACGATTTAACCAAGGGCGACGAGAAAAGTAAGGTTCACTATTTTACAGTTAACCCAAATGGTGAGGCGGAGATCGTTAGAATCGTATTGAGTCCCAATAGTTCGGCACGCATCAAGGATCTTGATTTTTACTTTGAAGAACTGGCCATTAAAGGGCGTAGCAGCGTAGGTAATCAGGTTACCAAGTATGCCATTAAATCAGTGAAATTTAAAGAAGCGGGAAGAGCGACCCTGAGCGGTAAGAAGCTTTGGTTTGATGATAAATTTGGCAGGTTAAATACGGATGACAAAGGGCAGTACCTGGGAATGTTCGAGCCTGCCGATCAGTTACTGGTAATTTACTCGGATGGGCACTATGAATTAACAGATCAGGAAATGACTCAAAAGTTCGATCCTGAAAAGGTATTGCTGATTGAACGTTATAACCCTGAAAGTATAATTACCGCTGTTTATGCCGATATGAAGCAGTTGCAGTTTAACGTGAAGCGTTTTAAAATAGAAACCACCACCTTACGTAATAAGTTCCTGTTTATTAAGGAAGGAGACGGCAACTACCTGGAATGCGTAACAACAGCAGCCGAGCCCGTGCTGCAGGTGCAAAGTGGTCGGGGTGAACAGGTGCGTCAGGCCAAATTTAAACTGGCTAAAGTTACAGATGTGATGGGGTGGAAGGCAATAGGTGCGAAGCTGACCGACTATAACAAAAGTGTGTCAATGGAGTGGGTTGGAACAAAAGAGAATGAATCGCCGCAGCAGGAGCTTTTTGCAGATTAGAGGTATTATTTTGACGTAGTATATTAAAAAAATACAAATGCGCATGTTTGAGTTTTGGGACATTAATGACTTGTACAAAGCGTTGATCGCACTTGCGGCAGGTGTAGTGCTTGGACTGGAACGGGAAATGAAGGATAAGGCAGCGGGCCTTAAAACCATTACTCTGATTACACTGGGTTCTGCTCTATTTGCGATTATTTCTTACAATGTCGGGCAACCCAATAGCGAGGCAACCCGTATTGCATCTTATATTGTTAGTGGCATCGGGTTCTTAGGAGCCGGTGTCATTTTCAAAGATGGTGTAAATGTAAGCGGTCTTACAACTGCCAGTGTAATATGGCTGGCCAGTGCAGTGGGCATGGCAATTGGTTTCGGAGAAGTATACCTGGCATTGATCTTCCTGGGAGTATCTCTCTTATTTATCTATTTCGGAAGTACGGTTAACAGGTTTTTCCCTAGCTATAAAGTGAGTCGTATGCTGATGATCTCTCTGCATAAATCAAATGCAGAGAATCGTAAAGAATTGATCGCCCAAATGAGAACAATGTTGGTGAAAATTGAAGAAAGAAAGTTGTCTGTAAAAGGGGAAAAGCTTTGTATTTATTTTGACATCACGGTTAAAAGCCGAAAGATGAAAATGTTTGAAGATTTTTTGCTTAGTAAAGAACACATTCTGGAGTTTGAAATGTAACTTTTGCTTGTTGCTGTTTATTTCATCGTCTAAAAAAGGTAGTTCAACTGCCAATTTACCCCAATTAACGAATAGAAACACATATTAGAATATTGATATAGGTGATTGTATAGTTTTGGCTCGTTCGCCACATGTTATTAGTAACAAAAGTGGACGTTTAAACTTAATCTACTCAATATTCTAAACATGAAAAAACAACTGTTTATTTGGCTGATGCTATGTGCTTTTTCTATTCATAGCTATGCCCAATGTCCTGCTTCAATTACAACAAGTACAGCATCTGTAACATCAGCTACCTGTCCTTCCAATGGAAGCTTTACTATTAACTCCAATGTATCCGGTGTTGCCACCGCAACTTACCAGATTATTTCAAGCACAACGGGCTACACTACTAATATTCAGAGTTCCCGAACGTTTGCAGGCTTACAGCCCGGATCTTACACGGTAAGAGTTAGCTGCGATGCTGCCACAACAACTACTACCGTTACAGTAGGTAGCAACTATACAGCCCCCACTTTAACCACCACTGTAAGTAACCTCTGTACTAATTTTCAGCCCGGAGGAACGATAACTGCTACCGGCGCAGGTAGTTCTACGCCCCTTCAATACGCTATTTTACTTTCGAACGATGCAGGCGCATCAGATGACTTATTTACCTATGGAACCGGCAATGTATTTAATCCAACCGCTTTTGGTACTTACCAGGTACGCGTAAAAGATAATTGCGGCAATTATGTAACGCGAACAGTACAGCTTTTACGATCTGCGCCAAGGGTAAATTATGCAGTAACCGGTACAACCTACCCAACCTGTGCTGCTGTAAATGAAACCTTTTCATTTACGAACGCCACCAACAATCAAACGGTGAACCCGGTTAATTCAGGCTATAGGGTAGAGGTATGGGAGAGTAGTGCAGCTGGTTGTCCCGGGCTTCCTTCAGGTGCTGCCACTCAAACAAAGACATTAAATAGCGCGAGCGTTACAGCCGACTTTACCTTTAACCGTACTACACGGTCTTATTATTACCGTATTACCAGTCCTTGCGGTGAAGTGACAACAGGTTGCAGGGCCATCCCCGTTTTTAGCTTAACCGTAAATGCAGATGTAATGGTAGGCTGTTCCAGCCGGCCGGGCTCGAGTAATCAGATTGGATTTAATTTCAATGGTCAGTCACCGTTTAACGTTTCCGTTACCGGTTATAACGCAGCCGGGGGCGTAGTTTTTGGACCTACTGCTTTTAATAATGTTAGCTCAAATTATGTTGCGGTACCAGCAGCAGCCAGGTATACCTATACTTTTACCGATGCATGTGGCAGCACTGCCACCGGTGAGGCTGTTACTCCTTCTGCAGCTCCATCTATATTAAGTGTAACGACAAAGGTCGGTTGTAGCAATGTGTTAGGTACAACAAATGTTACTGTTCGCTTTACTGGTTTAATTCCTGACTTATACAATATGAATAACAGTAGCGTTCGGCTGGTAAACGTGGCAACAGGAGCTTCAATACCTGCAATAGACTTTTCCCGTCGCGACCAGGTAGCGATATTTAACAATGTAACGCCCGGTAACTACAGGTTAGAGCTTACGCCCAATCTGTCGCCTAATATTGTGGCATGTAATACGCAAATCAACGTTACGGTTCCCGCTACTAATCTATTTAATTTTACGCTTGCTGCCAGTGTAACGCAGCTTTGCGGAGGAACAGGTACCCTTCAGGCTTCAGCCACTACCAATAGCCCGGGAGCTGTTGCTTTCCAGTTATTGAATTCTGGAGGAACGGTGATAGCGAGTAATGCATCCGGTACATTTGCCAATATAGCGGCTGGGAGCTATACTGTTGTTGGGCTGGTTACCAATACCTGTGCCGGTTCTAACTATAACACCACCAGGACTGTCACTATTTTGGGTGCCGGACAGCCACCGGTTATTTCCAAAAAAATTGGAATGGTGTGTGAGCCCTCAAGTACTACAGGGTTGGCAGCTTTTGAATTTGTAGGCGCCGGACCTCTTACTTTAAGAATGAAGAAAAAGAGTGAAACAGCCTATACCACTATTTCAACGGATGCAGGTACAAGCCATGTTGTGAATAATTTAACAGCAAACGAAACTTATGATGTGTTACTGTCTGATGCCTGCGGAGCCACTACTTCAACAGAGGTACAGATCAGGCCACTAACAGCTATTGCGAAGACAACAACTGAACAACCCTGTGCGGGCCAACCTTACACGCTTGGAGTTGAAGAATTGCCGGGTGCCACCTACGCCTGGTCGCTCAATGGGGGCGGTACCATTTCAACTGCTGCTTCCCTAAACTTTGCAAGCTACCAGGCCTCTAATGATGGTACTTATACTTGCACAGTGAGCTTTGGCGGATGTGTTTCAAGAGTAGTGACATTTAATGTAAATAGCCAATTATGCGGCGGTTCGTTGAGCGTAAATTTTGGCAATCTTACAGCCGTTCTTCACAATGGACTATTACAGATTAACTGGACCTCTTTAAAAGAAGAGAATAACCTAATCTTTGAAATAGAAGGATCAATAGATGGTACCAATTTTTACAAAATCGGGCATGTAGAAAGCAAGGCAGAACATGGAACATCATCGGAACCGATAGATTATACCTTCGAAACGAACCTGTCTAAAGCTACCGGAGCTATGGCGGTTCTGTCTGGTCTGTTCTTATTAGGAATTGGTGCACATAAAAGAAGAAAAGCATGGATAGCACTGGCTTGTATCTCCCTTATAACGGGCACTGCTATTTCCTGCTCCAAATCAGAGCGTGAGTTAATTAATGAAGAGGGCTCACTTTATATCAGGTTGGCTACTGTTGATAAAGATGGAAAAAGAGAGGTGTCGAAAATAGTGAAAGTGATTAAAAAGTAATATAAACCAATTTATAGCGAATGGGGTGTTAGAAGTATTTCTGATACCCCATTCCGTAAGTAAATATCAGGTTCTCTTTTTCTGTTCGGCTGATCTTATTATACAACAAACGCGTATTAAGATTCAGCCCTTTCCAAAGCTGGTAGGTAAATTCTGTATCACTGGAAATAATATGATCTTTTATATATTCCAGCGATGGTTGAAAGAAGTTGCCGGTGCGGAATGTAAAACGATCTCCCATCTTAAACATAAACTGAACTCTTAAAGAGTTACGTATCGTTTGATAATTGATGATTGCTGTGTCTCCCTGTATAATACGGCTGGCTTCACCAATCATACCATTACTCACATTCAACCATATATTGGGTTTATTGAGAAAATTATAGGCAATGCCAATCCCTGCCTGACCCTGTGCTTTAATATTGAGCGAGTAGCTGGTGGTGTAATTCACCAATCCCCAATAATAAAAGTCTGTAAAATGCCGGTACAGGTTCACATTGCTGGATAAGGTGAAATCATTATTGGTCAATTTTTCAGGGTTCATACCATAAATCCAGGAAGCCGCAGAATTTAATGCCGTACGTTTTTTACGAACATTGAATTGTGCATTATTATTAAAGAGGTAATTGGAACCATCTTTGGTTTTATTAATAGAACCTCCGGAGGTAAGTTTTACAAACCTGGTAGTGCTGTCAGTAAATTGTGCCTGAAGCTTGAGCTGGACAGCTATGACGAAGAATAGGAAAAAAAGTTTTTTCATGTACATGTTGATGGGTAACCGGTAAGAAGTTCCGGAAGTGATAAAAAAACAACTGTACTGTTGCGGATGTATTGCTAAGGTAGGAAATACTATTTTAAGAAACGCTTCATTTCACGCTCCACATCTTTTTGTTTGATGCTCTCTCTTTTATCGTACAGCTTTTTACCTTTTCCTAAGCCTAACTCTATCTTAATAAAGTTGCGGTCGTTCATGAATATTTTAAGCGGTACAAGCGTGTAGCCTTTTTCTTTAAGTTTGGCCTGTATTTTCCTGATTTCTCTTTTTTGAAGCAGGAGCTTTTTATCTCTGTCTGCATCGTGGTTATTTACAGTGCCATGCGAGTAGGGAGATATGTGCAGACTTTTGATCCATATTTCACCCTTATGAATAATACAATAGCTATCGTTAAAACTGGCTCTGCCTTCCCGCAGCGACTTAACCTCTGTACCAAACAAAACCATCCCGGCTACATAAGTATCGTCAATAAAATACTCATGAAATGCAGAACGGTTTTTTATAGAAATGGATGAAGCCAAGGAAAAGGTTTAAAAGTTTGAGGTTTAAGTTTAAAAGTTAAAAGGAGAAAACCCTTAACCAATAAACATATCAACCTGTTAACTCATTTTAATTTCTGAAAAGACGAATAACGGTTCCGATTTTTTCTTTTAAAGCTTTACGGTTTACAATAAAGTCGAGGAAACCATGCTCTAAAAGAAATTCGCTTCGCTGAAAACCTTCAGGAAGGTCTTTTTTAATGGTTTCTTTAATAACACGTGGCCCGGCAAAGCCTATCAGGGCTCCGGGTTCTGCTATATTCAGATCTCCCAACATAGCAAAGGAGGCAGATACACCGCCAAATGTAGGATCGGTTAGTAAGGAAATATACGGCAGTTGGGCGTCACTTAATTGAGACAACTTACCGCTGGTTTTAGCCATTTGCATCAGCGAAAAAGCACTTTCCATCATACGGGCGCCGCCGCTTTTATTAATGACCATATAAGGCAGCTTATGCTTGATACAGTAATCTACCGCACGGGCAAATTTCTCCCCCATAACACTCCCCAGCGATCCGCCAATGAATTCGAAGTCCATACAGGCAATCACTATCTTTTCGCCGTCTACCAGGCCAACGCCTACACGTATCGAATCATTAAGGCTGCTATTAGACCATATATCTTCCAGCCTTTTTTTATAAGGCTTCAGATCGGTAAATCCTAGCAGGTCCTTACTTTTTATATTAGTGAAAAGTTCTTCGTATTCGTTGTTGTCAAATAATACTTCGTAGTATTGAAAGCTGTTCAGGCGATGGTGATAATCGCATTTAGGGCATACATATAACTGCTCTTTCAGTTCAGCGAACGTAGAAATATAGTTACATTCAGGACATTTAGTCCATAAACCTTCCTGTGTTTCTTTCTTCTCCGACGTTTTTGTTAAAATGCCTTTCTTAATCCTGCGGAACCAGCCTGTTTTCTGGTCCTTTCCTTGTTCACCCGCCAGATCGGCATCAAAATCTTCTATCTCCTCAGCCATAAGTAGATAAATATATTTTTAGATAAGGTACAAACGTACACAATTTTTTTCAGATGGGATGAAGTGTGGAAATTATGCTTGTTCCACTTATTCATAACGGAGTGCCTCAATAGGATTGAGTTTTCCTGCTTTTATAGCCGGGTACAGGCCTGCCAGCAAACCTACGCCGCTACAAATTAAAATACCATATAGTACCCAGCCCCAGGGCACCACAAATCCGGTCCCTAATACAATAGCAAAACTATTGCCAACTAAAATGCCCAGTATAATTCCGAAAAGCGCTCCCAGGATGCTGATGATTACTGCTTCGAGCAGGAATTGTTTTTTTACTACGTTGCTTTTGCCACCAATAGCTTTTATTAATCCCACTTCTTTCGTGCGTTCGGCTACGCTTACCAGCATAATATTCATAAGGCCTATTGCTGCGCCAATCAGCGTGATCAGGCCTATTACAGTAGCCGATATCGTCAAAAAGCCCAGGCTATTCATTGCCCTTTCAACCATGCTATCACTTTTGTCCATTACAAAATTGCTTTCTTCAGTGATCATGGTCTTTCTAACGCCCCTGAACAGTGCTTCCGCTTCACCCATGGCCTCATTCATTTTATTGATATCATCAACTTTTACCGCCAGCACGTAGGACGCATTGTTGCCCGCAAAATTCTTAGCCAGGTTACGGTAGCCTATGATGGCCATATTATCCCTGCTAAAGCCAAAAGTTGATCCACGGCTATCCAGCACGCCTAATACCAGGTAGGGGAGGTTATTAATACGTACTGTTTTGCCTACAGCCTTATCCGCAGCCTCATCGAAAAACTTTTTGGCTACATCATAACCTAATATGCATACGTTCTGGGCATTTCTAACTTCCTGGAGTGTCAGGTTTCGTCCATTGAGTAAGGTATAGCCGTTTAGCTCGAGGTATTTCTCATCACCGCCAAACATCATCACATTCGGACTGGTTTTTTTGTCAGCAAACGAAACCGTGTTACTGCGGTTCCCAAATACTGATAGTCCGCTAACAACACCCGGGAATTTATAGTTGTTGATAAAATATTCTGCTTCTTCCTTTGAAATGTTACGTCCCAGGTTCGATTTTTTTTCTTTCTTGCCTTTTTGCGAAACGGTCAGATCATCTCCTCCACCACCGAAACGGATATTACGTTCTTTAAACCGGATCGTAAATGCATTAGCTCCCATACTGGAGAAACTCTCGGTGAACTTCTGGTTCATGGCTTTAATGGCTGTAATAATGCCTATCAGCGCCATGATACCAAAAGCAATAATAGCCACAGTAAGGGCTGTACGTAAAGTATTTCCTTTAACGGTTCTAAAAGCCAGAAGAAATGTATCGCTGAATTTCATGTTTGTTATACCAGTACTATAAAGCTAATTGCATAAAGCAATACCAGCAAATTTATTATACCGGCAGGGAAGTACTCAACCAATACTTGTCGTCTTAATAGCTGGTTGCTCAGTCTTTGTCTTTGTCTTCGCTTCGAAGGCCAAAGGACTGGTACAACTGAAAATGACATGATGCCTGATAATCGGCCGTGATCAGTGTTAGAAATACAGCCAGCCCAGGAAAGTTCCGGGGAAAATACCAAGCAGAATAATGAGTATAGATACAGCGATCAGCGTGTATTTTTCAAAGCTGCTGGCAGCTACTGATTGAACAGGACCTTCTTTAAAATACATGGCCTGTATAACGCGGAAGTAATAATAAACGCTGACTGCAGCCATTACCACTGCAAAAATTACCAGCCAAAGGTGCTGGCCGGTCATGATAGCTGCTTTTAACATGTAGAATTTGCCGAGGAATCCTGCTGTTAATGGGATACCTGCTAACGATAGAAGACAAATAGTAGTAGTAAAAGCTAATACAGGCTGATGTTTAGCCAGCCCATTAAAACCTTCAAAGCTATAGTCAGTCATTTTGCTTAGTACAGCAAAAATGCCAATGGTTGCCAAACAATAAGCCGCAGAATAAATCAATAAGCCTTCGCGGGCAGCATCATTCATAGCATAAACGCCAAATAATAAAAAGCCTGCCTGCGCAATACTGGAATAGGAGAGCATGCGCTTAACGCTTTGCTGAAATACTGCTGTAATATTACCTATAAACAATGTAGCGGCGATCATGATGGCCACCCAAATTGACCAGGTGTCTTCCAGTTTACCAAAAGCCCCTCCGAACAGGCGAACAAAACCTACAAATACAGCGGCTTTTACAATAGTAGCCATAAATGAGGTAAAGACTGTTGGTGCGCCGTCATAAACATCGGGAGTCCAGAAATGGAAGGGGGCTACAGAAGCTTTAAAGCTCATCGCAAACAGCAGGAATAACATTCCGGCTATATGCAGGTTTGATTTAGCTGCCATTGTAAAGCTCATTTTGTCAATCGTAAATGTACCCTGAGAGCCATAAATGAGGGCAATTCCCATCAGCATAATGCCTGTTGAGAAGGAACCCATCAGGAAATACTTTAGTGCAGCTTCATTACTTTTTAAATTCTTTTTATCTGCTCCTGTTAATATATAAAGAGGGATAGAAATAATTTCAATGCCTAAAAATAAGGTGAGTAAAGACTTAAAGCTGGTGGTAATGGTAATACCGGCAATAATAAAGAAGATCAAAGCCAGGTAGTCTGGAAAATTCTTACCCACTTTCTCCATTTGACTGGACGTGATCAATAAATAAATCAACGTAGCGAATATAGCAATGCCATTAAAAAACAAGGCATAGCTGTCAAAAGCCATAAAACCGGAAACATCAAATTTAAAAAACTGGATGCCCCTCATTTCCATGCAGTTCGCTAAAAAGAGCAATATCATGGCTATAATGCCGGTGGTTTTAATGGGCGCGTTCTTTTGAAACAGCACACCACTAAACATCATAACAACGCCAAAAATTGCAGAGAGTACTAATGCGTTCATACTTTATTGCTTAATGCTTCGATTTTAGTAAATGAAGCACGTCTGATTTATGTAAAATAGAATTCGTTATATCTTCAAAAGAGTGTAACAGCGGTTGCGGATAAACTCCGGCAACGATGATCGTTACCGCAATGATTCCTAAAATAGCTTTTTCATGAAAAGCGATATCCGTTCCCTGCTCTGTAAGACTATTGGTTTCACCCAAAAATACTTTGCGGGCCATTTTCAATGTGTATACAGCTCCCAGGATAATACCCAAGCCTGCTGTAACGGCTAAAGGAATACCATATTTGGAGATTTGTGGATTAACACCTAATATACCATTAAACATCAGGAACTCGCCTATAAACGCATTGGTTAAAGGCAAAGCTATATTGGCAAATGCAATGATAAAAAAGAAGATGGTTAATGCCGGGGCCTTCTTGGCAATGCCACCCAGTTCACTCATTTTACGGGTTCCGAATTTTCTTTCAATGATCTCTACAATAATCCACATACCCAGGATGTTGATCCCGTGTGAGAACATTTGTATCATAGTACCCTGTAAAGCGCTTTTGTTTTCGGCAAATACGGCTAAACACATTAAGCCAATATGTGCGATAGAAGAATAGGCTACCAGCCTCTTCATATCATCCTGCTGAAATGCTATGAGGGATGCATACACAATGCCGATAACAGCCATAGTAGATACGGTGTCGCCCCAGCTGAAAGATGCCAGCGGTAACACGGGGAGTAACCAGCGAAGTAAGCCCAGTACACCCATCTTAACCATGATACCACTTAACACCATCGTAGCGGCAGTAGGAGATTGCTCGTATGCATCCGGCTGCCAGGTATGAAAGGGGAAAATAGGCATCTTAATAGCAAAAGCCAGGAAGAAGAGCCAGAACACCCACATCTGCTCTTTAAGCGGCAGATTAGAGTTGTAAAAAGCTGTGATATCAAAAGAATTGGTTTTTGAATAGATGTAGAGGATACCTACCAGCATCAAAAGCGAACCAATAAAAGTATAAATGAAGAACTTGAAAGTGATCTTAATCCGTTTTTCACCACCCCATTGAGAACAGATAAAGTAAACAGGAATAAGTGCCAGCTCCCAGAAGAAGTAGAATAATAACGCGTCCATAGCCAGGAATACGCCCATCAGGCCAGCCTGTGCCAATAACATCAGTCCAAGAAAATTATGCGCCTTTTTATAAGCAGTATTCCAGGTAGAAACGAAGATCAATGGGAAAGAAATACCGGTTAGCATGCACAACATAGCGCCCATTCCATCAGCACTCAATGAAAAGCTGCTGTTCAAAATGCCCATCCAGGGTGCTTTAAAGCTTAATGCAGCAGTATTGCTGTAGCAGGTAAACCCTATTATGGCAATAATAAAAGTTGCAATAGCAGACAGCAAGGACCAGGTTCTGGCGCCTTCTTCTTTCTTAATAAAAAAAGTGATAATGCCGCTAAGCAATGGGACTAATATCAACAACAATGCGATCATGCTAAAATGATAAGTTCTAAATATTAAATTTCAAATCTCCTGATCCCTTCCTTTTAACAGGATAGGAAAAGCTTTATTTTCTTAAAAAGAATTGCAGGGCAAAAACGATCAGTACACTAATCACCATCATCAATATGTAGGCCCCTGTCTGCCCGCTTTGTAACCAGCGCAATTGTCTGCCACCGTAGTTTACCAGCCTGCCCACACCGTTTACAATGCCATCTACAATGTTCTTCTCAAAAATATTATTGAAAAATGCGCCCAACGCATTTAGTGGTTTAACGATAATTGATTGGTAAATTTCATCTACATACCATTTTTCCTGTAATAGTTTACCAAAACCTTTCGCTTCTTCGATATCAGGCTTTTTGCTGTACCGGGTCCATGCCAGTACTACCATTATAATGATCAGTAAAGAAGATACACCTGTCAAAGCCCATTCTGTGCTGTGAGATACATGATGTGCCGGCAGGATTGCATAAGATTTTTCGAATATAGGGTGCAGGTAATCCTTTAAGCTGTGTGCACCGTGCATCAAAAACTCAGGTATACCAATATAGCCGCCCACTACTGAAAGAATTGCCAATACAATCAAAGGGATAGTAATTGCTGCGGGGCTTTCATGCAAATGATGTTCCTGCTCATGTGTACCACGGAAGGTACCTTTAAATGTGGTTGCGTACAAACGGAACATATAAAATGCAGTGAGTAAAGCGCCGAAGAGTCCTAATGCATATAGGATAGGGGAGGTGGCAAATGCACCCGCCAGAATTTCATCTTTGGAAAAGAAACCGGAAAAGCCAGGGATACCCGCAATAGCCAAACAACCTAACAAGAAGGTAATATTGGTTATTTTCATGTACTTAGCTAACCCGCCCATTTTACGCATATCCTGTTCTCCGCCCATAGCATGTATTACAGAGCCAGAACCCAGGAACAACAGGGCTTTGAAGAACGCGTGCGTCATTACATGGAAAACAGCGGCTACATAAGAACCCGTTCCTAATGCAAGAAACATATATCCCAACTGGCTTACAGTAGAGTAGGCCAGTACTTTTTTAATATCGTTTTGTTTGAGGGCAATGCTTGCTGCTAAAAGAGCAGTTGCAATACCGATAATGGCGATGCAGTTTAAAGTACCTGGCGCCATAGAGTACATTAAATTACTACGGGCGATCATATAAATACCTGCAGTTACCATGGTTGCAGCGTGTATTAGCGCTGAAACAGGCGTAGGACCCGCCATCGCATCGGGTAACCAGGTATATAATGGTATTTGGGCACTTTTACCGGTTGCACCTACAAACAATAAGGTGGTAATAATGGTAATGTCAAAAGCAGAGAGCTTCGCCAGCGCCTCAGTTGTAAAAATTTCACTGAAGGTTACAGTACCCAGTTTATTAATTAGAATGAATAGAGCAATCAGGAATGCCAGATCCCCGATACGGTTCATAATAAAGGCCTTGGAAGCGGCTTTGGTATAATCTTCTTTTTTAAACCAGAAGCCGATCAATAAATAAGAGCATAAACCCACACCTTCCCAACCAATAAACATGATCACAAAGTTCGAACCCATTACCAGCAGAAGCATCGAGAAAACGAACAGGTTGAGATAGGCAAAATAACGGGCGAAATGATGCGACTTCTCTTCATGCATGTATGAGGTAGAGTACACATGAATTAAAAATCCTACACCGGTAATAACCAAAAGAAAAATAGACGTTAACTGATCTACCTGGAAAGCGAAAGGAATATGTAAGCCGGCAATCTTAATAAACTCAAAATATTCAGCGGTAACGATAGTGCCGGACCGAACTTGCATAAAAGCCAGGATGCTCAAAATAAACGATCCTAAAATGGAACCGCTACCAATTAGCCCGATCACTCCTTTCGACAAATAGTTTCTTAATAAGCCATTCAATAAAAATCCGATCAAAGGCAATAATGGTATTAAGAGTAGTTGCATGTTCATTTGGTAGTATTTAGCCTAACCTCCAATGTTCTCAGCGAGAAATTAATGGAGCCGTCTTAATGTTTTAGTCTGTTTAAAAAATTAATATCCACCGAGTGAATATTGCGATACATCATCACAATGATAGCCAGTCCCACACTTACCTCCGCTGCAGCTACCACCATTATAAAAAATACAAATAGTTGCCCGTCTGTTCCTGCCACTGTCATTGCAGCTTCGTTGGCCGGCTGCATTTTGGAGAATGCCACCAACAAAAGGTTGACAGAATTGAGCATCAGCTCAATGCACATAAACACTATTATAGCATTGCGGCGCGTGAGTACCCCCACTATTCCAATGCTGAATAATGCCAAAGCCAATACGATATAATAATTAATAGGCATTTTTAAATTTCCGATTTATGATTTCTGATTCGAAAGTGATAATAGCAATCTTCCAATCTCTGGTTTCAACTACTAATCTTTTTTACCAATTACTACAGCACCTACCATCGCACTTAAAAACAGAATACTGCTGATTTCAAAAGGCACAACGAATGTGGTAAACAATTCTTTACCCAGGGTCTTAATAAGACCCACATCGCCTGTATTTACTTCAGCGATATTTTTAGCCACTTCTGTATTTTTTAAAGCTGCTACCAACACCAACAGTAAACAACCTCCTGATACTATTCCAACGATCTGAAGCCAGCGGTTTTTAATGGGCTCCGCACTTTTATTCAGGTTCATCAACATGATCACGAAAAGGAATAAAACCATGATGGCGCCTGCATAAACAATAATATTTACGACAGCCAGGAACTGGGCATTTAGTAAGATATAGTGCCCGGATATGGCAAAGAAGGTTGCTACCAGCCACAGTACACTGTGCACAGGGTTCTTGCTACTTACTACCATGATGGCGCTAAACAAAGCAGCCACTGTAAGAATCCAGAATAATATTTGTGTAATGCTCATGCCCTTAAATAGCTTCCGCTTTTTTATTTTCCTTATTAATAGTTCCTAATGCCTTTTGGTATGCCTCCGGCTCTGTTACGGGGTTAGGAATTAACAGGTCGTCTTTTTTATAAATAAAACCTTTGCGGTCGTAATTCGATGGGGTGAAAGTTTGAGAAAGATAAATGGCGTCTTTAGGACAAGCTTCTTCGCAATAGCCGCAAAAAATGCAGCGCAGCATATTGATCTCATATTTCGCAGCATACTTCTCTTCACGATACAGATGCTCTTCGCCCTCCTGTCTTTCTGCAGCTTCCATAGTGATGGCTTCGGCAGGGCAGGCTACAGCACAAAGTCCGCAGGCAGTACAATTTTCACGGCCTTCTTCATCTCTGTTCAGGATGTGCAGGCCGCGAAACACCTTACTAAAAGGCCTGGTTTCTTCGGGGTACTGAATCGTAGCTTTTTTTGAAAAAAAGTGTTTCAGCGTAATACCCATTCCCTTCAAAATATTCCAAAGGTATAAGCGCTCCACAAAGGTCATGGGGCTGCGGTCTACCGGTTTGGCTCTATTTGTATATTGAATACCCATTAGTTTTCGAGAAGTATTTTAAATTTTCGCAAATATAATTCAGTTGTTAGTATTTAGACGACAGTTGACGGACTAATCATCTAATATTTATTATGTTGTCTACACTAACTTTCAATCACCCCGGTCACCAGCCAGCTTTTACTACAATACCTTCTCCTGCTTTCCTCTGTTCACTTACTGCCAGCTAATCCCTGTCCGCCGTCAACCTATTTCTGCAGCCATAATACCACCAGCGCTGTAATAATCATATTCACCAAGGCCAGCGGTACTAATCGTTTCCATCCTAAATGCATCAATTGGTCAAAGCGGAAACGTGGGATGGTCCAGCGGATCCACATAAATACAAACACAAAGAAGCATGCTTTCACCATTAATACTGCAAAGCTGATAAAGGCCAGGAGGTTTTGTGAAATACCCCACGATGCTTCGTTTACAAACGGGATGTCATAGCCGCCAAAATAAAGGGTAGACATGATAACGCCACTTATAAACATGTTGATATATTCTGCAAACAGGTAGAATCCCAGTTTCATACTGGAGTACTCCTGGTGATAACCAAAGTTGAGCTCATTTTCTGCTTCCGGCAGGTCAAACGGCGTACGGTTACACTCAGCCAGTGCGCAGATGAAAAATATAACAAACCCCAGCGGTTGGTAAACGATGTTCCAGCCATTGTCCAGTTGGTTTTGTACAATGGTGCTCATTTGCAAAGAGCCGGTCAACATCAGCACTGCTATCAACGACAGGCCCATCGCCAATTCGTAGGAGATCATCTGAGATGCACCACGAATACCTGCTAACAGGGAAAATTTATTGTTAGATGCCCAGCCGCCAATCATGATACCATATACACCTAAGCTCACCACACCAAAAACATATAAGATGCCTATGTTAATATCAGCAATTTGTAAAGGAACAGTTCTTCCTGCAATCAAAGCCGGTGAACCCCATGGAATGACAGCGCTGGTAAGCAGGGCTGTTACCATAGCCAGTACCGGCCCTAATACAAACAGGAATTTAGAAGAGGCGAGGGGAATGATCTCTTCTTTAAAGAAAAGTTTGCCACCATCTGCTAAAGGTTGCAATAAACCAAAAGGGCCAGCCCGGTTGGGACCGATCCTGTCCTGCATAAATGCCGCTACCTTGCGCTCACCATAGGTAGCATACATGGCAACTATCATTGACAGGGTAACCACAAGGGCTATCAATATCAATTTTTCTAAAATAAAAAACCAGTCTATCGCAAGTAAGTGCATGGTATTAATTGTTGTTCTCTTTTTCCTGTATTAATTTCGTCTTATTGAAAACCGCGCCCGTTGCCGGTCCTTTTATTTTGCTTAAGTCTACCGAAGGATCATTTACATCACTGATCTTGTGAATGTCCAATAGCAACTTAGGCTGCCGGCCTCCCATCACTTTGGCAATAGTTTCATCAGGCTTATCCAGCACTTCATAATGATTGGCGCCGATAACGGAATGACGGGCTACTTTGGTAGGACCTTCAATCACCCAATCTTTAACGTCTTTCTTTTCGAAGCGGCATTCATTACAGATCCAGCCGGTTTTTCCATCCTCTGTATCCATGATCTCACCCCACTGATCTTTACGGGCAGTAACACGCAATACCTCATCTCCACGTTTCCACAAAGTAACTTTACCGCAACATTTGTCACAGTCACGATGCGCATCTTCGGGCTTGGTAAACCAAACACGGTTTTTGAAACGGAAGGTTTTGTCGGTTAATGCACCTACAGGACAAACATCAATTACGTTACCGATAAAATCATTGTCCAGCGACTTTTCAATATAAGTGGCGATCTCGGCATGGTCTCCACGGTCCAAAACACCGTGAGAACGTTTATTCGTTACCTGGTCTGCAGTAAATACACAACGATAGCACAAAATGCAACGTGTCATGTGTAACTGAATGTATTGACCGAGATTATGTTTCTTAAAAGTTCTTCTTTTAAACTCATAGCGCGTGCCTTCCTTACCATGCTCATAGCTCAGGTCCTGCAAATGACATTCACCGGCCTGATCGCAAATAGGGCAATCCAAAGGGTGGTTCAATAACAAAAACTCCACTACGCCGGCGCGGGCATCCAATACACGCGGGCTGGTTACACTCTTCACCTCCATGCCATCCATTACACCGGTACGGCAGCTGGCTACCAGCTTAGGCATCGGGCGCGGGTCTTTCTCAGACCCTTTGCTAACTTCTACTAAGCAGGTGCGGCATTTACCCCCACTGCCTTTCAAAGGCGTATAAAAGCACATGGCCGGAGGCGTTACATCGCCACCAATCAAACGTGCTGCCTGTAATATGGTTGTACCAGGATCCACCTCAACAGATATGTTATCTATTGTTACCTTCATTTTAGGTGGTGCTTCCTTTTTTATTTCTTCTGCCATAATTTTATTTCACGCAAAGCAACATAAGAAATCAAGTCGCTAAGTTTATAAGTTATTAACTATCCTATGAATACCATTCTAATGAGGTCCTTAAGCCGGAACCACTTCTCTCGCATCCGCGTAATGGGCCAATCCAAAGTTTCTTACCTGTGCTTCTGCCGCATTGGTGATATGCCACTCAAACTCATCGCGGAAGTGGCGGATGGCTGCGGCTACCGGCCATGCTGCCGCATCACCCAACGGACAAATCGTATTCCCTTCTATCTTGCTTTGAATGTCCCACAATAGGTCGATATCGCTCATTTTTCCCTGTCCTTTATCAAGCCTTAACAACAGCTTTTCCATCCAGCCGGTTCCCTCTCTGCAAGGTGAGCACTGACCGCAGCTTTCATGGCGATAGAAGCGAGCGAGGGTGTAGGTATGTTTTACCACGCACTGGTCTTCATCAAAAACAATAAAACCACCACTCCCCATCATAGTCCCGGTCTGAAAGCCGCCATCAGCGAGGCTTTCATAATTCATCATTCTTTGTTCTCCTTTTGCAGTCTTTAATAAAAGATTAGCCGGAAGAATAGGAACTGACGAACCTCCGGGAATACAAGCTTTCAGTCTTTTACCTTTTGCGATACCACCACACCATTCATCGCTGTAAATAAACTCTTCCACCGAAATGGTCATATCAATTTCATAAACACCAGGCTTATTGATATTGCCACAGGCAGATATTAATTTGGTACCGGTAGATTTACCTACACCAATCTTTGCATATTCTTCTCCGCCTTCATTAATGATAGGCACCACAGCTGCAATGCTCTCTACATTGTTTACCACTGTTGGCCTGTCCCATGCACCTTTTACAGCAGGGAAGGGGGGCTTAATACGAGGGTTGCCTCTTTTGCCTTCCAGTGATTCTATCAGGGCTGTTTCTTCACCACATATATAAGCGCCTGCACCACGTTGTACATGTATATCACAATCAAACCCGCTGCCTAATATATTTTTACCCAGGAAACCGTTATTGTGAGCTTCCTGTATGGCTTGTTCCAGTATATCAACGATCCAGGCGTATTCTCCACGGATATATATATAAGAATTATTGCTCCCTAGTGCATAAGAGGCTACAATAACGCCTTCTATCAACAGATGCGGAATAAATTCCATCAGGTAGCGGTCTTTAAAAGTGCCTGGCTCACTTTCATCGGCGTTTACTACCAGGTGACGGGGTACACCCTCCGGTTTAGCCAGGAAGCTCCATTTCATGCCGGTGGGGAAGCCCGCACCGCCACGACCGCGAAGTCCTGATTTTTTTACCTCTTCTGTAACATCATCGGGGCCCATTGTTTTCAAGGCCTTTTCAACGCTACGGTAACCACCTTCACGACGATAAGTATCAAAATACCGGATACCCTCTACATGTGCTTTTTCTAGTAATAGTTTTCTACCCATTTTATAATTTCCTAAACGAGAGAGATTTAATTTGCTTTTGCCCTGCACTCTTCAATAATCGCGTCCACTTTTTCTTTGGTTAGGTGCTCTTTATAAAACTTACCCATCTGCATCATCGGCGCATAACCACAAGCGCCCAGGCATTCCACTGCTTTTAAGGTAAAGAGCCCGTCGGCTGTAGTTTCTCCTGGTTTGATGTTCAGCTTTTCGCCGATATATTCAATGATGTCATCACTGCCATTGATCATGCAAGGTCCGGTCTGGCATACTTCAAACATGTATTTACCTATAGGTTTTAAATTATACATGCTGTAAAAAGAAGCCACTTCGTAAACCTCAATCGGATCAATATTTAACAGGGACGCCACATAATCCATGGTTTCAACACTTAACCAGCCATACTGCTCCTGTGCCAGGTGCAATAAAGGTATCAGGGCGCTTTTTTGCCTGCCTTCCGGATACCGGGCTATTATTTTGTCAACTTTTAATAAGTTTTCCTGAGAGAATTGAACCATATCTATAAGTTAAAGTCAAAATTCAAAAGGTCTTTACCATTTTAAATTTTTCATTTTAAATTTTTCGTTTTCTATGCATCCATTTCCCCTGCAATCAGGTTTAATGAAGACATTACCAGGATAGCATCGCTTAACATGCCATCCTTTACCAGCTCTTCAAAAGCCTGGTAGTAAATAAAGCAGGGACGTCTGAAATGTAGCCTGTAAGGGCTTCTGCCGCCGTCACTGATAAAATAATATCCTAGTTCCCCGTTGCCTGCTTCAATAGAATGATAGAGCTCGCCCTTTGGCATATCGATCTCACCCATAATAATTTTGAAATGCCAGATCAGGGCTTCCATTTTGGTATACACATCTTTCTTTTTGGGCAGATAGTATTCCGGAACATCAGCGTGATAGATGATGGCCTCTTCACCTTTCAGGTTATTCAGCTTTTGCATGGCCTGTTCTATAATGCGCAGACTTTGCCACATTTCCCCGTTACGTACCTGGAAACGGTCGTAACAATCTCCGGTAGATCCAATCGGAATGTCAAAATCAAATTCTTCGTAGCTGCTGTAAGGAGCCGTTACGCGCACATCATAATCTACGCCTGCTGCACGCAGGTTGGGGCCGGTGAAACCATAGTTTAAAGCTCTTTCAGCCGAAATGGCTCCAACACCCATGGTACGTTCCATGAAAATACGGTTGCGGGTAAAAAGGTTTTCAAACTCTTTTAAAACCGCAGGATATTCTTTCAGAAATTTTTCAATTTTTTGAAAAGCAGTATCATTAAAGTCTCTTTCAAAACCGCCGATACGGCCCATATTGGTAGTTAACCTCGAACCACAGATCTCTTCATAGATCTCATAGATCAATTCGCGATACTGCATCACATAGAGGAAGCCGGTATAGGCACCCGCATCCACACCCATAATCGAACTACAGATCAAATGATCGGCGATACGTGCCAGTTCCATTACAATAACACGCAGGTAATCTACCCGTTTTGGGGTTTTTACACCTAACAGCTTTTCACAGGTTAAATGCCAGCCCATATTGTTCAGGGGAGCGGAGCAATAGTTCAACCTGTCTGTTAAAGGAGTGATCTGGTATAAAGGCCTGCGTTCTGCAATTTTTTCAAAAGCCCGGTGAATATAACCAACCGTCGCATCAGCCTTTACGATCTTTTCACCATCCAGTTCAATAATATTTTGAAATACCCCGTGTGTAGCCGGGTGCGTAGGCCCCAGATTGAGCGTGGTAGTCTGTTTTTCAATACTACCGGCCGGGAGGTTTATATTTTGATGTATATCTGACATTTGAATTCTTCCGTATTAATTGTTACTTAACAATCTTCCAAAATATTTTGACATATATTCCTCTATTTTATTTGGCTTCGCCTTAAAAGACCTGGAGTCTAACTCCTTAGATACTTCAGGTCGGTCAGACGTATAAAGTAATAAAAGTCTTTTTGTTTCAGCCGTTTCTTCACTTCTTTTAGCTCCAAATGGAATACCTGTAATACCTAGGTCATCGTTTTTCAAAAACATGGAATAAATATTACTCGCTCCTGTACCAACACCCAAAGCCGTATAACCTCCGGCACCATAAGCAAATCCGGCCGAACCTGTTTTATTTTCAGTTGTACTATAAAAAGTAGTTCGCCCATCTGTTGTTACTGAAATAAAACTTCTGCTATACCCCGTAAGCGGGTTTCCCCAAACCCCCATTTTATAATAGCCATTACGCTTGTCTTGTGGCAAAAAAACATACACTGTTTTCGAGAACGTAGAACTCCACTTATTGCCATCACGAAAAGAGTTTGTAGTCCAGGTCACTCCATCATATACAAATAACTTAATTTCCTTAGCATCCCAAATCTCTCTGCTGTCTTGTCCACATTTTACTTTGATCCGATCCAAATCTATTTTCTTTATTTCACAATACACTGTATCGTTGTTACATTTTACAATATAATTTTGTGAATGTGAAATATAAGTTCCGATCATTCCGGCCAGTAAAAAAATAAATGTCTTCATTTAGAAATTACAAAACTCACTTAATCACTTTTCATCTTCAGCTATTGTACCGTGTACTGTCTTTTCTGTACCAAAACCTAACATGCCTCCTCTTCCAAACATTTCATCATCTTTGTCGGTACGGCTTTGGTCTTCCAAAGGATATTCTTTCCGCATAGGGAAATAGTCCATCTCGTCAACATTCAATATCCTGATCAGGTTGGGATGCCCGATAAAGTTAATGCCGTAGAAATCAAAGGTTTCCCGCTCCATCCAGTTGGCGGCAGCAAAAATGCCGGTGGCGGTATATACGTCCGGCTTTGTAATGCTGGTGAAAACTTTGAAACGGATTCTTATATTTTCTCTGATATTATGCAAATGGTATACTACAGCCAGTTCTTCGCCTTGCCTGTCTGGGTAATGTACACCACATAAATCAGTTAAAAAATTGAAGTTCAGCCCATCTTCCTGTAAAAAATTCAACACTTTAAGATTGATCTCCTTACCGGCATCAAAGCTCAGGGTATCAAAAGTAACCTCGAAGTTGGATACCTGGTCTCCGAATTTATCAGTGAGCTTTTGTTGTATGAGTTCGTTAGTTATTGTCATTTAAGTAGACTATAAGTATTTAGTACCAAGTATATAGATTGTTTATGTATTTAGCAATTCCTGTTTTTTAACCTTTATACTAAATACTAAAATCTAAACTTCTATTGGATGCCATAGCTTTCCAGCAGGGCTTTATATTGGTCTCCATTTCTCCTGCGCAGGCTTTCCTTACCAATCAGGTCCTGTATACGCATTACACCATCCAGGATTGCTTCCGGACGGGGTGGACAGCCAGGTACATACACATCTACCGGCACCACCTGGTCAATTCCCTGTAAAACACTGTAGGTATCAAAAATACCACCACTGCTGGCGCAGGCGCCCACGGCAATTACCCAGCGGGGTTCGGCCATTTGTAAGTAAACCTGTTTTACAACAGGCCCCATTTTCTTCGCAATCGTTCCCATAACCATCAAAAGGTCACATTGACGTGGAGAAAATCCAACGCGTTCACTACCAAAACGGGCTAAATCGTAGGTAGCGCCCATGGTGGCCATAAACTCGATACCACAACAGGATGTTGCAAAGGGGAGGGGCCAGATCGAATTCTTCCGGGCTAGTCCGATAACACTGTCAAGCGTAGTTGCAAAAAATCCCTGTCCCTCGTGGCCGGCCGGCATGTCGGCCATGCTGATATCGGCTTCAAGGGGTTTTTGTTTTATATTGTAAGAAACTGGTCTCATATCAACCCAACCCCCGAAAGGGGCATTTTGTTTCAGCCTTACGGTGAAAATTAGTTAAAAAATAAATTAATCTCCCGTTGGGACGGTCGATTCTAGTCTTCCCATTTTAATGCACCTTTCTTGATAATGTAGGTAAAACCACATAAAAAGAAAGCTACAAACATCAATACAGCGTAAAAACCGCTCCAGCCAAGGTCCTTAAAGTTAACGGCATAAGGATAGAAGAAAATAACCTCCACATCAAATAGAACGAACAGAATAGCCGTTAAAAAGTATTTGATAGCCATGGGTTGGCGCGCGTCTCCATGCGATTCGATACCACTTGCAAAGTTTTCGAGTTTGTCCTTTGTTTTACGTTTGGGGCCTAAAAAGTGAGTCAGAATAACCAGTGCAATAATAAGACCCGCAGCAAAAACAAGCTGCAATCCAATCGGTAAAAAAGACTGTGCTGTATTATCAGTAACAACGGTTTTTAGTAAATAAACCATATCTTTTAGTAATGCGCAAAAATAAGGCAGGTTGGTCAATTAACCTCAAAGAGTTACAATAATTTGCTGATATTCTAATTCTAAATTAATAAGCATAAAAAAACACCCCACTTTGTGGGGTGTTCGTACCAGAAAAAATTAGTTTATTTTTTGGGGCCGCTTGCAGGAGCTTTAGCAGGTTCTGCATTGGGAGCGCCCGGAGTGCCTCCTAAGCCTTTGATGTATTCAGCTACCTGTGCTTTCGCAGCTGCATCATCCGCATTGTCATGCGCGATATGCAGGTACTTCAGTCCATTTGGAGTATCCTTTTTCTCATTGATATAAAAAATGGCCAGAGAAAGGGCTGTTTTGAATATTTCTGCTCTTTTAGTAGTCGTTGCGGACGTATCGTTAGGAGATTGTAAATATGCGATGTACTTGTCTCCATCGGTAACCATTATATTCTGAGCGTTGGTAGAGTCAAATATTTTACTACTGTTGTAGGAAAGCATGTATCCATAATTCCAGTTTGGGAACTTGGTACGGGCTGCATCAAACACTTTCCATGCTTTATCGTACTGACCGGATTTGTAATAACCGGTGAAACCAGCGTTGAAGTAATCATTGATCGTTAATTTATCTGCAGGCTTAACTTCCAGTATTTTAGCGTACAAATCTCCAGCCAAAGCTCCTTTACCAGCTTTTGCAAACAACTGAGCCCCTTCTTCTAAAATTTTTGCCTTACCAATTGCTGTGGTATCCAACGCAGCAGCATCCATGAAAGTTTTTACTACTTCGGCTTCTTTACCTGGGGTAGTTGAATAGGCAATACCTTTCAGGATGTAATCTTTGGGTACAATACCATCTTTTGTTTGATTTTTAAAATAGTCTTCAACAAACGGGATAGCTGCCGCAGTATCCTTATTTTCAATCAAGCTGTAGCCAATTAATTTATAAACCCTTGGGTCGGCCTGCTCTCCGGCTTTTGCAATGATATCCTTACCGGTAGTAATAGCGCCTGTGTAATTTTTAGTGACATATGCGCCTACTGCTTTAAAATATTCGTTATTAGGACTTGGAGGCAATAAAGCTACCATCTTGTCTCCATAGGGCTTTGCTTTTGCTGCATCCTGTGCCGTATAAATATAGTAATCATACAGATCGCTCAAAGCGGGATAGTAAGCTGGATTAGCGGTTAATGCTTTTTCCAGTGTTTGCACATAAAGTTCTCCGTTGTTCTGAGATTTAAAGATCATTGCTTTTCTATACTCAGCTTTTCCAAAACCTGGATCAGCGTTAATGGCATCCTGGTATAATACGAAAGCCTTACTGCCATCGCCTGGATTCGCTTTCAAAGTTGCATCTGCCAGGTTGGTATTAATATCCGCTAATAATTTCGGGTCACGGCTTTTTTCTTTCATGCCCATTACCAGGTTTTTAGCCTCTTCCAGTTTGGCCACAGCGTATTTAATATCACCTACTTTGTCAATATTGTTATAAACTTTAGTTACTGCATTACCTACTGCATTTAACACCTTTGCTTTGTCTTCGTCTTTTTTGCCCGCTGCTGCAATAGCCGCTTCAAAGCTTTGTCCCGCCTCGGCAGCTTTGTTCTCCAGTAATAGATAATGTCCTTTAGCTACCAGTGAATAAGCATCTCCGGGTTTTGCCGCAAGCGCTTTATCAGCAGCGGCTTTCCCTAAGGCATTTTTCCCCTGAGCAAAGTATGACTCAGCTAACCAATAAGCGGCTTCCTGTTTGTCACCATGCTTTTCGAGTATGCTTACTGCAGAAGCATAATTGCCGTTGTAGTAAGCTTTAACACCATCCTCTACGGACTGTGCATACACCCCGGCATTCAGTAAAACTCCTAGTGCGAGCAGATGGATTGTTTTCTTCATCATCTTTCTTGTTTTGTAGTTGTTTAAATAAGAAGTTGTAAATATAATTTTTTTATCTTTTATATAGAATCTTCATTTAACTGTATCGGGCGTATTACGTAATACCTTCTTCCGGGCATCAAATAAGCCCTTTTGAAAATGAGTTGCCCGATCTCTGTGGCCATCAACTGTGCAAACCCTGTGCCTAATCCCCGGTACTTTTCCTTTACTATATACGTAAGATCTCTCGTCATTGGATATATCCTGCCATACAAATTAGCCTGTACTGGCAATATATAGTTTCCTGTGCTATCTGTGCTTTTTAAACGGCAAATTTTAACTTTTTTTAAGAAACTCGATTGCTCGTCGTCATTGGGATTCCCGATCCAGCTCACCCCTACAAAGCCTATAGCGTCTGGGTTTTTAGCTACGTAATTGATCACCGAATCACTGGTTCGGGCAGCAACGGCTCTATCGGTCAATTTCGCGCCTTTCATTACAGAATCGACGATAAATCTCACACTACTGGTTGCTTTTACCCCATCAAATACCGGTATCAGCGGACGGCTGTAAGTTCCTGCGAGAATGTTTTTAATATCGTCCATGTCAAACTCTGTTTCTTTAGCACCTGGATGCATAATAACCGCAATAGCATCCCTGGCTACAGGTAGCTGGTCCACGCTTACTTTTAAAGAATCAGAAAGTTTTCTGCGTTCACCCTCCGTTAGCGCTATCGTAGATATAACCATGCGGATGCTGTCGTTCCACAGGTCTTTAATACAATCGGCCTCCGGCTTGTATTGCACGTTTATTTTTGTTCCGTAGTTGTTCGATTCATACACTTTCACCAACTCATCTACAATGGGCTTAAATGACTCATCGGCACTAATGGTAATCGTTCCTTTTCCCGGCGCATCAGGTTGTTCCTCTATCCTGCTTTTTTCAGATTTACAAGAAGCCAGGTAAATAACCAGAAGAAGAATACTTGTATAAATGCAACGCATTTGTAGGTTCTATTTTTTTTTATACCCCCTGTAGAGTCTCCAGCAACCATAAAGGATAGTCAGCACTCCATACACTTTATCAAAAACGTCGGGAGGGTATATTTTATTTAATTTAATATTGAAAGAAGATCTGAAAACCAGGAACAACCCTATGCCAACGATCAGTATACCCATCGCATAGTCGAGCACAGCTCTTATTTTGGAGACCTGTCGGGTCCTTCGTTGTTCATATTCTTCGTTTGTTTTGAGACTCATTGTAAAATTGGTATCCGGCAAGATAAAAAACTTTTCTTTTTAGACGCAAAATGATTCAATGTCCATATTTAAATATGCAGGAGAAATGTTAATAAATCCACATTCAAACAAATAGTAACTTTGCACGTTATGTATTTTGTTAAAACGCCTTTTTGGTTAAAGAAGCTATTTAAAGCCTATACCTGGCACGTAAATACAGCTAATAAGGAGTTATACCTGACCTTCGATGATGGTCCGCATCCGGTAGCTACGCCCTTTGTATTACAGCAACTGACAGATTTCAACGCCAAAGCGAGTTTTTTCTGTTTGGGGAAAAATGTATTGGAGCACCCGGCTATCTACCAGGATATTATGCAAAGGGGCCATACTGTGGGTAACCACACGCACAATCATCTGAATGGATGGAAAACATCTCACGATGTTTATGTGGATAATGTAGACCAGGCATCGGCCCATATTGTGTCAGATTTTTTCAGACCGCCTTATGGCAGGATCAGCAACAAGGCTGGCAAAACCCTTAGAAAGAAAGGTTTTGATATTATAATGTGGGATGTATTAAGCGGCGACTTCGACCAGAGTCTTAGTCCCGAAAATTGTAAAAGAAATGTGGTGGAGAAAGCAGGAAGCGGGTCAATTATTGTATTTCATGACAGCGAAAAAGCCTTTCCCAATTTAAAATATGCGCTCCCCCGGGTATTGGATCATTTTGGGTCGCAAGGTTTTGTTTTTAAAGGTCTTGCAGACAATTAATGGAAAAGAAAAGGGCCCTGGGTAAATACCCGAGCCCGATTTTTAATCCGTACCCTATGAAAACTTGCGATGAAGTTAATTTTTTTTGTACACATATAAAAAAGAAAATTATATTTTAGATAAAATCTAAAATAATAGTTGAAGAATTAGATAATGTTTATTGATACACACGCTCACATCTATTCGGAGCAGCTTTTGATGGATAAAGATGAATTTTTAGAAAGATCCCTTGCTGCCAGCGTAACCACCATTTTAATGCCGGCTATTGATAAGCACACGCATGAAGCTATGCTGAATATGGAAGCTTTGTTGCCGGTGAAATGCATCAGTATGATGGGATTACACCCCTGCTCGGTGAAGGAAGATTTTGAGCAGGAACTTCAATTGATAGAAAATTACCTGAAACAGCGAACATTTGTGGCAATTGGGGAAACCGGCCTTGATTTTTACTGGGATCTTTCCTTTAAGGACCAGCAGTACGTGGCTTTCAGGCAACAGATTGAGTGGGCTATACAATATGATCTGCCTATTGTCATCCATAGCCGCAATTCGACAAAAGAATGTATTGACCTGGTATCTGAATACACCGGCAAGGGCTTAAAAGGAGTTTTCCATTGTTTTGGAGGAAGCCGGGAAGAAGCGGAGCAGATTATTGACCTGGGGTTCTACCTTGGTATTGGGGGGGTGCTCACCTTTAAAAAATCTGGTTTAGATGAAATGATGCGGCAGGTAGGCCTCGATCGTGTTGTTTTGGAAACGGATGCTCCTTACCTGGCACCGGTACCCTACCGGGGGAAGAGAAATGAACCGGCTTATATTCCGCTGATCGCACAAAAATTGGCGGAAACAATGGGAGTACCAATGGAAGAGATTGCTGCAGTTACAACAAATAATGCTAAAAAATTATTTAATTTATAGTGCAATAAGCTTATTTTCGCACCCCTTTTACGGAGACGTGTCCGAGTGGTTGAAGGAGCACGCCTGGAAAGTGTGTATACGGGCAACCGTATCGCGAGTTCGAATCTCGCCGTCTCCGCCAATTTTTGCTAATCATTGCCAGTACATTTATGAAAATACTTAGATGTATATAATTCCCTTATTTTAAATAAATTAATTGTATCTTAAGTGTTGTCACAGCATTAACGGCACTTCATTTGCATACCATTTGAGCTTTTATATCGTCTTTGATTTTAAATACTCATTTATGAAGCAATTTCTTTTGTTAATGATAGTAAGTGTCCTGTTGTTTTCCTGCGCACCAGCGCATCATCCGGGACATGGCCACAGGATGCCACCGGGACAAGCCAAAAAAGTATACGGTACCAAATCGGCCAAACCTTTCGCACCAGGTCAGCAGAAGAAGCATCGCAGGTAAAAGAAGTTTTTTGATATTCCATGTTAGCTTTGCAGTATGGATACAGAAGATTTGTTTTCCGATTTTGAACGTGCTGAGTTGTACAAAAGACGATTTAAAGCAAGAGGCGCGTTATTGATCGTCTGTTCACTCATATCTTTCGTATTAGGTATGTTGGTAATGTTGCTGATCTTAGTATTTACCTGAGGAACTTCTAAATTGTTTGCATACAGCTGTGCATAAGTACTTGTTTCATTACCGGCTCCTGTTAAATTTTACATCTTTATCATAATATCGATATCGGATAAAAATTTAATGTAGGTTTGCCGGTATGCAAATGAAATCTTCAGCAACAGGCTCTGCAGGATTGCGCTTTCGCGAGGCCATAAAAAGCGAAAACCCGTTACAAATTGTTGGCGCCATTAATGCCAATCATGCATTGCTGGCTACTCAGGCCGGTTTTAAAGCTATTTATTTGTCTGGCGGAGGCGTGGCGGCTGGTTCACTGGGCATCCCGGATTTAGGCATCACCAACCTCGACGATGTGTTGATAGATGTAAACCGTATTACCAATATTACTGATACCCCTTTAATGGTTGATATAGACACCGGGTTCGGCGCGTCTGCGTTTAATATAGAGCGCACCGTAAAATCATTGATCAAAGCCGGTGCCGCAGCACTGCATATTGAAGACCAGGTGGGGGCTAAACGTTGCGGACACCGCCCTGGTAAGGAAATAGTGAGTAAGGAAGAAATGGTAGACCGGCTGAAAGCCGCTGCTGATGCACGTTTTGATGAACATTTTGTAATTGGTGCCCGCACCGATGCTTTTGCTAACGAAGGATTTGAAAAAACTTTGGAGCGGGCCGTGGCTTATAAGGAAGCCGGCGCAGATTTTATTTTTGCTGAAGCCGTTCCGGATCTTTCCTATTACCAGAAATTCGTAGACGCAACCGGTATTCCTGTGCTGGCCAATATTACTGAGTTTGGTATGATACCGATGTATACCGTTGAGGAATTAAGGAATGCTGGTGTGGGTTTGGTGCTTTATCCTTTATCGGCTTTTCGCGCTGCTAATAAAGCCGCTCAAAATGTATATACGCATATTCGAAAAGAGGGAACACAGAAAAATGTATTAGACTCCATGCAAACCCGGCAGGAACTTTATGAAAGCATCAATTATTATGAATATGAAAAAAAGATGGATGAGCTTTTTAAAAAGAAGTAATACATAAATAAAATAACGATGGCTGCCACAAACGAAACAACCACATTTAAACCCAAGAAAAGCGTAGCTCTGTCAGGTGTTGCCGCCGGCAATACCGCCCTTTGCACAGTAGGCAAAAGCGGTAACGACCTGCATTACAGGGGATATGATATTAACGATTTGGCTGAAAAAGCGAGTTTTGAAGAAGTAGCTCATTTGCTGATTCATGAGAAGCTGCCTACCGCTCCGCAATTGAAAGCCTACCAGGCAAAATTAAAATCCTTAAGAGGATTACCTGATGTAAGCAGGACGGTGTTGATGCAGATCCCGGCTGCGACCCATCCGATGGATGTATTGAGAACCTATACTTCGGTATTAGGTACTATACTTCCCGAGCGGGAAGATCATAACATTGCAGGGGCAAGGGATATAGCCGATAAACTATTGGCATCTTACGCTTCGGCTTTATTGTTTTGGTATCATTATTCGCACAATGGCAAGCAGATAGAAGTAGAGACGGATGATGATACGGTGGGAGGGCATTTCCTGCATTTGCTTCATGGCGTAAAGCCGCCTGACAGTTGGGTAAATGCCATGCAGGTATCCCTAAATTTGTATGCGGAACATGAATTCAATGCATCTACTTTCACCAGCCGCGTTATCGCGGGTACGGGCTCGGATATGTACTCGGCCGTGGCAGGGGCAATAGGCGCTTTGAGAGGCCCCAAACATGGTGGTGCTAATGAAGTGGCTTTTGATATCCAAAGCAGGTATATAAATGCTGATGTGGCGGAGGCGGATATCAAACTGAGATTGGAGAAGAAAGAAGTGATCATCGGGTTTGGTCATCCTGTTTATACAATTGGCGATCCGAGAAACGTGATTATTAAGAAAGTTGCCGAAGCATTATCCGGAGAGGCAGGAGATATGCAGTTGTTTTCTATAGCGGAGCGACTGGAAAAAGTAATGTGGGATGAAAAGAAAATGTTTCCCAACCTGGATTGGTTTTCGGCAGTGGCCTATCATATTATGGGGGTACCCACGGCAATGTTTACTCCACTGTTCGTAGTGTCGCGTGTTACAGGCTGGAGTGCCCATGTTATCGAGCAAAGACTGGACGGGAAAATTATCAGACCCAGCGCTAATTATACGGGCCCGGAAAATTTAGAATTTATATCGATAGAAAAAAGACAATAGGCAATGGACCATCGACAATGGTCTATCGTCTTTCAACAAATAACATTCAACTTTTAAAGAAAAAAATGTCATCTCACATTTCAAATGAAAGGCCTCAACCAGACCAGGTTTTAGCCGATATTGCTGACTATGTTTTAAACTACGAGATCAAAAGTGAACTGGCCTTAAAAACGGCTTATTACTGTTTGCTGGACACCCTGGGTTGTGGTTTTGAAGCTCTGACTTATCCTGCCTGTACCAAGTTGTTAGGACCTATAGTGCCCGGAACCATTGTGCCTAACGGAGCCAAAGTACCCGGTACAAATTATCAGCTCGATCCCGTAAAAGCGGCATTTGATATTGGTGCCATTATTCGCTGGCTCGATTTTAACGATACATGGCTGGCTGCAGAGTGGGGACATCCGTCTGACAATCTGGGAGGTATATTGGCTACGGCCGACTGGTTGTCGCGCACCAACATTGCTGAAGGCAAAGAACCCCTGACTATGCTACAGGTATTGCATGCCATGGTGATGGCACACGAAGTACAGGGCGTATTGGCACTTGAAAACTCTTTCAACCGGGTAGGCCTCGATCATGTAATATTGGTGAAAGTAGCTTCTACAGCTGTTGTGGGTAAATTACTCGGTTTAAACAGGGATGAGCTCATTAATGCGGTTTCATTGGCTTTTGTCGACGGTCAATCTTTACGTACCTACCGGCATGCTCCCAATACCGGTAGCCGTAAGTCATGGGCTGCGGGCGATGCCACTTCCAGAGCCGTGCGCCTGGCTTTAATTGCCAAGACTGGTGAAATGGGATATCCATCGGTGCTCACTGCTAAAACCTGGGGATTTTATGATGTGTCCTTTAAAGGGAATCCTTTTACTTTTCAAAGGGAATACGGCACTTATGTGATGGAGCATATCCTGTTTAAAATATCTTTTCCGGCAGAATTTCATTCCCAAACTGCGGTAGAGGCGGCTATGACGCTTCATGGACAGTTAAACGCCTTAAGAAAAACCTCAGCTGATATCAAGCGGATCATCATTCGTACCCACGAAGCAGCTATACGCATTATCGATAAAAAAGGTCCTTTGAATAATCCGGCAGACCGGGATCATTGTATTCAATACATGGTAGCGGTACCACTGATATTTGGGCAATTAACGGCTGCTGATTATGAAGATGTGGTGGCAGCCGACGAAAGGATTGATGCCTTGAGAGATAAGATTTTTTGTGTGCAGGATACCCAGTTTACACTGGACTATCACGATCCTGAAAAGCGATCAATAGCCAATGCATTGACGGTTGAATTGAATGATGGCACCGTGCTGGATGAAGTGGTGGTAGAATATCCGATCGGGCATAAACGCAGGAGAGAAGAGGGTATTCCCAAGTTGATAGAGAAATTTAAGATAAATGTGGCCCGCATTTTCGAAGGAGCACAGCAGGAACAGATTGTAAAGACAGGATTGGATTACGATGCATTAACATTGATGAAGGTGAACGAGTTTGTAGATATGATGGCAAAATAATTGATGGACGATTGAGTAGGCGGCTTATTGTACAGTATTTGGTACAGTAGGCCGCCTTTTTGTATCGTTGTATTAGGATAGCTACTCATCCTGATCAGGCAAAAATGAAGTCTTATCTTGATGATGTCTTTCACCGTAACACACCACTTAGAGTTTCACGTACGAGGGAGAGAATATCGCAGTGCTTCAGGATCTAACTATGAAAGTATTGTGGAGACTTTTCATCTCTTAAAATCTCCCCCAAATGCAGTTAAATGCTATAGAACAGTATAAAAAAGGCTGGGTGTTGGTAATAAGGCCAAATTATAATGCGGATTTAAATCCTTTGAAATTATAATTATTTTGGATTTGGATGTTGCTGTGTTAGGCTAAAAGCGCTGCTTTTAGTGTAAATAAGTTATCAAAAATGATGGAACGCCTGGAAATGGAGTAATGAGTATGCTTACCGTTTATGACGTTAATACCCGATTTTTGCACCTGAACAAATAATAACTGTTGGGTGTTTTCCGTACCATATTTTTAATTGCTATCTATTTTTTTATAACCGCAGAAGCGTGGGGACAATCTCCTGCCGATGGTTCTAATAATTTACGACATAAAAAGATCGCTGTTATTCCAGGTATGGTAGCCAGGCTGGATACATTAAGCATCATTCCCAGTAGCTTTAGAATAGAGGGCGTAGATAGCCTTCAATATGCATTGGATTACATTAATGCAGCGCTGTATTGGAAATTGCCGCCTAAGGATTCTGTAGTTTGGGTTACGTACCGCGTTTTCCCTTTTAAGCTGAACGGGACCTTACAACGGATGAATTTTGACAGTCTCGTATTGTTTTCTGCTGCACCCATAAGAGCACCTTATAACAAGGCCGATCGGCAAAAGGAACTTTTTAATTTTGGAACCATCAATGCGCAGGGTAGCTTTGGGAGGCAGGTGGGTTTTGGAAATAACCAGGATGTAGTTCTGAATTCAAATTTGAATATACAGTTAAGCGGTATGTTGGCCGATAGTATAGAGCTACAAGCTGCTATTACAGATAATAATGTACCTATTCAGCCGGATGGGAATACCCAACAGTTGAACGAGTTTGATGAAGTTTACATCCGCTTCAAGAAAAAAAACTGGCAACTGAATATCGGCGATATGGATCTTCGCGAGGATCGCAGCTATTTTCTGAAATTTTATAAAAGACTGCAGGGCATATCCTTTCAAACCGTTAATAATATCTCGAAGCGAACACAGTCGAATACCCTGGTCAGTGGAGCTATTGCCAAAGGAAAGTTTACAAGAAATGTTTTACAGGGACTGGAGGGAAACCAGGGGCCTTACCGCCTTTCGGGAGCTAATGGAGAAACCTTTTTCATCATACTGGCCAATACAGAACGGGTTTTTATCGACGGCGAACTATTACAAAGGGGAGAAGACCAGGATTATGTGATCAACTATAATACAGCTGAAATAACTTTTACGCCCCGGCGGATGATCACCAAGGATAGCCGTATACAGGTGGAGTTTGAATATGCCGACAGGAACTTCCTGAACACCAATGTGTATGCTATGCAGGAGGTGAATTTTAATAATAAAGTGAAGCTCAAAGTAGGGTATTTTAATAACAGCGATGCTAAAAACTCCTCCATTAACCAGGTATTGGATGCACGTCAAAAACAGTTTCTTTTTAATATCGGCGACAGCGTACAGAATGCATACGCTCCATCTGTAATGATGGATACCTTAACTGCCGGTAAGATATTATACGAGCGCGTTTATGATACTGTTGATAACGTAATCGATTCTTTTTACCGTTATTCTACTAACCCGGAAACTGCCAGGTATAACCTGGCTTTTACAGATGTAGGTTTTGGGCGTGGCAATTATATAACAGACAATGGTAATGCCAACGGTAAGGTGTTTGTATATATAGCACCGGTAAATGGTATAAGACAGGGTAATTATGACCCGGTGATTTTATTGGTAGCTCCCCGCAAACAACAAGTATTGACACTGGGTGTCGATTATAATATTGCTGCCAACACAGTATTAAAAACAGAACTGGCCACCAGCAAATATGATGTAAATACACTGTCCTCTCTCCACGATAACGATGATAATGGGTATGCTGCAAAGATTAATATAAGCAATGCCCAGCTATTAAGAGAAAAAAATAAACTAAGCCTGGTAAGCTCCCTCGATTATGAATATGTACAGCAGCGGTTTCAGCCCCTGGAACGCCTCAGGGATGTTGAATTTACGAGAGACTGGGGCTTGCCCTTGGTGGCACAACGTGCTACAGAAAATATTATTAAAGCCTCCACGGGATTACGGGCCGATAACGGAAATGCGGTGCAGTATACCTTTACCAACTACAACCGGAGCGATGACTACAACGGGTTTCAGAATACGCTTACCCAGTTTACTAATTGGAAAAACTGGGTCTTTAATAATCAGTTTGTTTTAACCAATTATAAAACCAATACCTACGAGGGACATTTCCTGAAGCCCATTATAGATATAAGCAAGAAATTATCCTGGATGGATAATTGGATCATTGGTGGGCGTTACACCCTCGAAGAAAATCTAAACCGGAATACGCTTAATGATTCTCTCAATTTTACTTCCTTTTCTTTTGATACCTATACAGCCTACTTAAAATCCAGCCCGGAAAAAAGAAACCGGTATGGCATTAACTTTTACGCGAGAAGCGATAAATACCCGGTGGGGAAAGAATTGATCCGGGGTGACAGAAGCTATAACCTGAACCTGCAGGCGGAGTTACTCGCCAACACCAAACGGCAGTTTTATCTAAACACCACTTTCAGGAAATTGAAGGTGTATAATGATGAAGTAAGTGCGCAAACAGAAGACAATACAGTGCTGGCCCGCGCCGAGTACCAGATGAATGAGTGGAATGGTTTTCTAAATGGAAATGTTTTATACGAAGTGGGATCGGGGCAGGAGCAGAAACGGGATTATGCTTACCTGGAAGTGCCGCCGGGAACCGGGCAATACACCTGGATAGATTATAATGAGGATGGTGTACAGCAATTGAATGAGTTTGAGCTGGCTGCTTTCGCAGACCAGGCAAAATTTATCCGGATTTTTACTCCTACCAATGAGTATATAAAAGCTAATTATACAACGCTCAATTACAGTGTCAATGTAACACCCCGGCTGCTTTGGGGTAACCAGGCAAAAGGCTTTACCGGCTTCTTGTCGAGGTGGATGCTGACCAGTTCTTTACAGGTTGCCAAAAAATCAATGGCTGATGGTATCTTCGAGTTTAACCCGTTTGGGTACGGGCTGGCAGATTCCAACCTGATCACCCTGGCTACAACTTTAGCTAACACCTTATCTTTTAACCGGCAAAGTACCAAATGGGGTATAGACGTGAGTAACCTGCGTAACAATAACAAAGCCTTTCTTACTTATGGGTATGAAACCCGTCAGAACAATGAGTGGCTGCTTAAATACCGGCATTTTCTCTCGGGCACCATTACCTTAAACATAAACGCCCTAACAGGTGTCAATGCTTTGTATACGGATGATGTACTATTTGATAACCGTAATTACGAGATCAACAGGAATAACGGGGAATTGCTTTTGTCTTATATCAAAGGAACTTCTTTCCGTATCACCACGGGCTACAAACGGGAGCATAAAAAGAATGCGGGAATCTATGGAGGGGAAACTTCCTTGTCGAATGCACTCACTGCGGAAACGAAATATAACATCCTGCAAAGCGCTTCGGTTACAGGCAAGTTTACTTATAACGGGCTAAAATATAGTGCGGGCACTAATAATGCACAAACCACCGTAGGATATATTATGTTGGACGGGTTGCTGCCAGGTACCAACCTTTTGTGGAATCTTCAGCTAACCAAACGTCTTTTAAATAACCTGGAACTTAACTTCCAGTATGATGGACGTAAGCCGGGTAATACCAGAACTATTCATACGGGAAGAGCGTCTGTGACTGCGATATTCTAAACAAAAATCTCCCGGGATTCCGGGAGATTGCATTATCGTCTATAAATTATTCTGATTATTTCTTCAGTACCTCTGCCATTGTTTTACCAATATCAGCAGGGCTGCTTACCACATGGATACCGCATTCACTCATGATTTTCATTTTAGCTTCTGCTGTATCATCTGCACCGCCTACAATAGCGCCCGCATGGCCCATGCGACGGCCGGGAGGAGCTGTTTGGCCTGCGATAAATCCTACAACCGGTTTTTTGTTGCCGGTAGCTTTAATCCAGTTAGCGGCTTCAGCTTCCATACCACCACCTATTTCACCGATCATAACAATCGCATCAGTTTCAGGGTCGTTCATTAATAATTCTACAGCTTCTTTAGTAGGTGTGCCAATGATCGGGTCTCCGCCAATACCAATAGCAGTGCTAATACCCAGGCCTGCTTTTGCTACCTGGTCAGCCGCCTCATAAGTAAGCGTACCAGATTTGCTTACAATGCCTATACGGCCAGGTATAAATACAAAACCAGGCATGATACCTACTTTACATTCACCGGCAGTTATAACACCCGGACAGTTGGGGCCGATTAATCTTGTCGATGTCCCCTGTAAATAATTCTTCACTTTTACCATATCCTGTACCGGAATACCTTCAGTAATACAAACCACCAATGCTATGCCCGCATCAGTAGCCTCCATGATAGCATCTGCCGCGAAAGCCGGTGGCACGAAAATAATGCTCACATTAGCATTAGTTGCTTTAACCGCATCAGCTACTGTATTAAACACCGGCCTGTCCAAATGAGTGGTGCCGCCTTTGTTAGGGGTAACGCCACCTACCACATTCGTTCCATACTCGATCATTTGAGTTGCATGGAAAGTACCTTCTGTGCCGGTAAAGCCCTGTACTAACACTTTCGAATCTTTATTTACTAATACTGCCATTTTATAGTTTTTTCTGATTGGTTACAAAAGTAAGGAAACCAGCATGCTAATATGCTAAATTTTTGCTGATTCCTATACAAAAAGAAGAATGATAATTAAGGTTAGCGTAGAGGTTGGAGAACAACAGGCCGGAGTTATTAATCTTTTGGTGAACCAACAACACCATCGCCGTCCATATCGGCATTAAATTTTTCTTCCAGCGCATCACGTACATCTTCATGCACATCTTTGGGAATTTCGCCTGTCTCCTGTATCATACGCATATTTTTGGCGTCCTGTAAGAAGTTGGAAGCGAAAATGAACTCATTTAGTTTTTGGTTATCGCTGTAAATGATCTCCTTATTCGTGCCTTCCCATTCCTTCTCCCCCTGGTTCATATACACTATATGGTCGCCTATTTCCATTACACTATTCATGTCGTGCGTATTCATGATAGTGGTGGTCTTATACTCTTCTGTAATTTCTTTTATTAGTTTATCAATGACGATGGAGGTTTGAGGATCCAGTCCTGAATTGGGTTCGTCACAAAACAAATATTTGGGATTTAAAACAATTGCTCTCGCCAGGGCCACCCTTTTTTGCATACCGCCGCTTATTTCAGAGGGGAATTTTTTGTAGGCATCTTCATTCAGGTTAACTCGGTCCAGTACTTCTTTGACGCGTGCTTTTTTAACGGAATATTTGTCGGTAGTAAACATGTCCAGCGGAAAGACCACGTTTTGTTCTACCGTCTGGCTATCAAATAATGCCGAACCCTGGAACAGCATACCTATTTCTTTGCGAATGGCCTTTCTTTCTTCCAGTGACATAGTAACATAATTCTTACCATTATAAATCACCTCTCCCTCACTGGGAGGCATTAGTCCTACAATGCATTTCATCAAAACGGTTTTACCACTACCGCTCGATCCTATAATCAAATTACACTTACCCGGTTCCATTAAGGCATTCACCTCTTTGAGCACCACTTTTTCTCCAAAACTTTTTTTAAGACCTTTTATTTCTATCATGGTACTTCAGTTTTTGAAGTAACTGTTGTTGTTAATAATTATGGTTGAAAAACATCAGCTTTTTACGCCCAAATTTTACGCTCCAATGTTTTGTAAAGATTACAGCAGCAAAGCGGACAGGATATAGTCTGCCAACAGCAATAAGATACAGGATACCACTACTGCTCTTGTGCTGGAATGTCCTATTTCCAAAGCACCTCCCTTTACGTTATAGCCATAAAAACAGGGAATGCTGGTAATCAGAAATGCAAACACAAAACTCTTGGTTAAGGCAAAAAATACATTATAGCCACTAAAGCCCATCAACAACCCGTTGTCGAAAATAGATGTATCAATGATGCCTGTTGCAGAGCCGGCTAAGCGACCTCCCCAAATACCCAGGGCCATGGCTAATATGATCAGCATGGGAATTGTGATCACGCCCGCTATGATTTTAGGAAGTATTAAGTAAGCTTTTGTATTAATCCCCATTATTTCCAATGCATCTATTTGCTCGCTTACCCGCATATTACCCAGTTCACTGGCTATTTTACTGCCTACAACGCCGGCCAGTACAATACAGCTTAAGGTAGGGGCAAATTCAAGTATTACGGTATCTCTTACAATTTGTGCGATCGTCGTTTTGGGAATAAGGGGGGAGGTGATCTGGTAGGCAGTTTGTACGGCCGATACAGCACCAATAAAAACAGATATAATGCAAATGATGCCCAGCGACCCGATGCCTATATCATTACATTGAAGCATAAACTGCCTCCAGTACATGGTTCTGTTTTCGGGCATGCGAAACATACCTTTGAACATCTGGATATACTGCCCGAATTCTCTAAGTATTTTCAAGAATAAAGTCGTTTAGTTGGAAATAGCCTATTTTTTCTTTTTGGTGTCACCCTGGTTTTTTCCTGCCTCCGAACCAGCTTTGGCCGACATTGCAGCTGACTTTATCTGAGCATCTGTAACTGCTATCAAAGCCATGTTGACAATGTTGTTCACCGTGCTACCCAGTTGCAACAAGTGTACCGGTTTTTTCAGTCCTAAAAGGATCGGGCCTATTGCGTCAGTAGAGCCAATCTCTTTCAGAATATTGTAAGTGATATTACCAGATGCTAAATTAGGGAAGATTAGTGTGTTTACTTCTTTTTCAACCAGTTCGCTAAACGGATACATCTCTTTTAACAAACTATTATTAAGCGCCACATTAGCCTGCATTTCCCCATCTACTATCAGGGAAGGGTCTTTTAGTTTTACTAACTCCCTGGCTTTGGACACCAACTGGGCTTCCGGGGTATTGCTGCTGCCAAAATTGGAATAGCTTAACATGGCGATCCTGGGCGTAATATTAAATGCGGAAACTTCTTTGGCGGTTAACAGTACTATCTCAGCCAGTTCTTCTGCAGTTGGGTTAATATTTACCGTTGTATCTGCTAAAAACAAAGGTCCTTTAGAGGTCATGATCAGATACATACCTGCCACTTTTTTCACGCCCTCTTCGGTACCAATAATCTGCAGGGCAGGGCGAATGGCATCCGAATATCTTTTGGTAAGTCCCGATATCATGCAATCCACGTCGCCGCATTCCACCATCATACAACCAAAATGATTGCGGTCTTCCATGAGTTTCGATGCTTCCTCCTTCGTGTAACCTTTGCGTGCTCTTTTTTTATAAAAGAGATTGACGTATTCTTCTCTTTTGGCTTTAGCATCGTCGCTACGCGGGTTGATCACTGGTATGTCTGTGATATCCAATTTGTGCAAATCGGCCAGTTCCTGTATTTTTTTGATATCTCCCAACAGCGTAGGGTAGCCTATACCTTCATCCAGTACAATCTGTGCCGCCTTAATGATGTTCACATTTTCGCCCTCTGCAAAAACAATACGTTTAGGTGCACTCCGGGCCTTGGCGCCCAGCACCCGTAACACCTGGTTGTCAAGTCCCAGGCGTTTGTTCAGGTCATGTTCGTACTGCTCCCAGTTTTCAATATTGATCTTAGCCACGCCCGATTCCATTGCAGCCTTGGCTACAGCCGGCGCTACCGTTGATAATAATCGGGGATCGAGTGGCTTCGGAATAATATATTCAGGGCCGAAATGCATGTTCGTTTGGTTGTAAGCCAGGTTTACAATATCCGGTACGGGTGTTTTAGCCATATCGGCCAGGGCTTTTACTGCCGCCAGTTGCATTTGGGTATTGATTTGCGTAGCTCTTACGTCCAGCGCCCCCCTGAAAATATAAGGGAAGCCCAGTACATTATTGACCTGGTTAGGGTAATCGCTGCGGCCGGTAGCCATGATTACGTCTTTGCGGGCTGTGGTAGCTTCTTCCCAGGAAATTTCGGGGTCGGGATTGGCCATGGCAAAAACAATCGGGTTTTTCGCCATGCTTTTTACCATTTCACCATTCAATACATTAGCTGCGCTCAAACCAATAAATACATCGGCTCCTTTAAGCGCTTCAGCCAGCGACACGTCCTTAGGAGCAATGGCGAAAGGTGCTTTTATATCATCCAGCCCGGTGCGTCCTTTATGTAAGGCCCCCTTGCTGTCGAACATGATGAAATTTTCAGGTTTAGCACCCATTTGCTGGTATAGTAATACGCAGGCCATGGCAGCAGCACCGGCACCATTTACTACAAACTTTGCTTTCTCTATTTTTTTCTTCTGAATTTCAAGCGCATTCAGCAGGGCGGCAGCGCTAATGATGGCCGTGCCATGCTGGTCATCGTGCATTACCGGTATTTTTAAGCGCTTCTTCAATTCCCGTTCAATATAAAAACAGCCCGGCGCTTTAATATCTTCCAGGTTGATGCCGCCGAAAGTAGGTTCCAGCGCCTGAACGATTTCCACGAACTTAACAGGGTCTTTTTCATTGATCTCAATATCAAATACATCAATGTCTGCAAATATTTTGAAAAGTACGCCCTTGCCTTCCATTACCGGCTTACCAGCTTCCGGACCAATATCACCCAGGCCCAGAACGGCGGTACCATTGCTGATTACAGCAACCAGATTCCCCTTGGCGGTATATTTATATACGTTTTCTACGTTCTCGGCAATCTCCAAACAGGGAACAGCCACGCCGGGTGAATAAGCCAGGGATAGGTCCCTCTGGGTTTTAGCTTCTTTGGTGGGAATTACTTCAATTTTCCCGGGGCGCCCCTTCGCATGGTATTCCAGCGCCAGCTCTTTTCTCAAATCTTTTTTAGACATAAGCAACGATTAAAAATCGGGCGAAAAGTAACTTAAATTGCTTTAACTGTCAAAAAGATTAATTTTCGGAAAAATATTATTTATATTTGGTTACTTTTTATTTAATGCTAAACTATTATAAGTTATGAAAAAACAAATTTGCTCCCTATCACGCCTTTTTATTTTGTTCACAATTCTCAGTCTTTCTGCTTGTAAAAAAAATGAACAGGTTGCTCAAGAAAACGCTCCGGTTGAACAAGAAATGCTGAAAATTGCATCCTCAAAAGAACAATTTAATAAGTGGGTGGATTATGTTATAAGCATTAAGCTGGGAAAAGTTTATGAATATGAAGTGGAGAAAATAAATTTTACCCAAAAAGACCATTTTAAAATGGTAGAAGTTTTTGTGGAAGCTAACGGCAACAGATTTAACTTCATTATTGGAACCGTATTCTCTTATGTTGAGCAACCGCAACCCAATAGGTATGTTCTATATCCCACCTCAATAGGGCCAACATCTGCGCGGATGGTAGTTCTTTCATCCGGAGCGTCTGACATATCAGTTAGCTTAGATGATAAAAGCAATTACGTTTTTACGAGTAACGGTAGCCTTAATATTTCAGATCTTAATGCTATCACAGATACGGGAAACACTAATAACTAACTTTTTAAAAACACACCAATGACAAAAAAAATATTTTTTTTGATTGTAACGTTATGTGCATTTTGTTATTCAAACGCAGAAAACGTTACAGGATTTCAGATACAAGCTTCCTATTTGGAGAATGGCAAGCTAAAGGTGAATTCTACAGGAAGTACACCTTTTAAAATAGATGTTGGTTTTACCAGATACAATGGAAGTAGTGGTTTTGAATCAGCCGATTTTGATTTTAAATTAGTGGCGTTTAATTCTTCTACCGGACAGGTTGTCGATTTGACATTACTCCTCAAGGTAGGTACCAGTGATTTTGGAACAAGTAATTATGTACAAAAAACCTACGATGTCGGTGTTAATTATTCTAATCTAAATATACCTATTAATAGTTTGAAAATCGCTCTTCTATGGAAATCTAGTAGGGCACCTGCTCCTGTGGGATCTCCATTGGGATTTAATTATTTTAATACAGATTATCAGGTAGTGGTCGTTACAGCACCGCCTTCAACTCCGATACCTTTCTATAGAAATACTGTAGATGGAAAAGTTTATGTAAAACTAGACGGTGCGTATCGTCATATATACGATCTAGATGCACTCAATGCTTGCTTTTTGCCTACTGTTGTGAATGATGCAGTAACAGGAAGCACAGACCCTACTCCCTTGGAGGCAGAGATAGGACGCCCAAAGGTAAAGTGGGAGTTTTCAGGCCCCCCAACAATTATTAACCAAACACCATTATTGGTAAATGATCAGGCTGATGGAAAAGTTTATTTTGTTGAAAAAAAGGGGGATGGTTTCAATTATACTTATACGGCTAGATGGATAATTAATCCTGAGGCGTTTAGTTATTATAAGTTTAATTCTGCTAGTGTAGTTGCAATGACGGTAAATTGGACTTCAGATCCTTTTGCTTTTGGTGATAAGTGGTTTAAGGGAACTGATTTGATAAAACCTTAAGTGATAGTGGAAGAGCTTTTTTCAGATAGTTGATTTTGGTTTATTAGGTGTAATTTTACTGAAAATATCATAATGTTTAAGATGAAAAAAACATTCCCATTATTGGCGTTACTGCTTGTGATTTTAACTGCATGCCCTAGTAAAAAAGATGATGTTCTTGATAACAAGGTTCCCGTTGTTTCGCAATTTGTGTATGATGGGTTATCACAATATTATTTGTGGTCGGCTGAAATGACCAACAAGAAGCCGGACGCTAACTCCGACCCAAAAGTTTATTTTGGGAGTGTGCTTAATTCTATAGACATATCGCATAGCTGGTCGCAGATAACTGATGATGTCGATGAATGGTTGGCTTCACTTGCCGGAAGCCCCAGGGATTTTGGCTGGTCTTTAGCATTATATGGTTCAAGTTCAAATGATAATGTTACCGGTATTGTGAATTATGTTTTTCCCAATACACCGGCGGCCAATGCGGGTATTATTAGAGGAGAAATAATTAGCCAGATAGACGGGGTTACCATGACCCGTAGTAACTACACTAAGCTTTTCGCAGGAAATACATTAACTGTAGGTGTAAAAAATCCTGTTACCTCAGCTTCCCGATCAGTTTCTGTTAGCCCTGTAGTAATTGCAACAAACCCTGTATTAAAAGATACTGTATATAAAGATAATCCTGCATTTGCCGGTAAAAAGATCGGGTACCTGTTCTATACAGACTTTATCACCAATTATAATAATAAGTTATACGAAACATTCACCAGGTTTAAGTCTGAAGGTATTACAGAACTGGTGATTGATTTACGATACAATCATGGAGGAGCATTAGCAGCCGCTTCTTATCTTGCTTCGATGATTGCCCCGAGAACAGCGGTGCAAAATAACAGTTCTGTATTTGCCGAATTGTCTTATAACAGCTACCTGAATAATTTTTTCGATGGTAGAAATGAGAGCAGGAAGACAGGTTTTGTAAACTCCGGAGCTATGAATCCGCTGGAGGTCAACTTAAATCTGAGTACAGTATATATACTGGCTACTGATGACTCTTACTCTGCATCAGAATTGCTTACTTTTTGTTTAAAACCTTACATGAATGTTGTACATGTCGGGAACAATACCGGAGGTAAGTTTACGGGTTCATGGACACTACATGCATACGATAGTTATGAGGGAGCCGCAGTTAGGATCTACAACGAAACAGATTTAAGTGTACAGGATAGGGCCTCGCTTAAAAACTGGGGAATGCAGCCCATTGTGGCGACCTATAAAGATAAAAATGGAGCAGATTTTACTAATCCCGGTTATTTAACACCAACCCACTTAATGCCTGTAAGGGCGATTGAAGAAAATCCTGCATCCTGGAAGCCTATCGGAACTGTTACTGACTACTTATTGGCGAAAGCTATTTCGTTAATCACTGGGCTGCCTTATCAGGGACCAGTTATTTTAGAGGCAAATACCTACGTTAGGAGCGTGTATGGTAGCTCAAAAACAACCAGGTTGTATTCAGATAGGGATAATAGGGTGAAGAACTCTGTGCATTTTGCTCCACCAAATGAAAAAGAACTAAGGCAGGAATTGATCAACCAAATAAAGAGTGGTCAGATTGTAAAGTAGTTTAAAAATTAAGAATCTTAAAGAAGGCGGTCGCGGTTGTTGGCCGTCTTTTTATTTAGCTTTTATTGAAACGAACAGGCGCTTGTTTGATCAGTTCGTTGTCGATAGCCTGGAATTTGATAAACTGTTCGCGGCTCAATATTTTTTTATAGAAAGACGTTCTTTTTTGCTTCAATCTCGTCAGGTCAGATTCTTTATCATTTCCCTGTTGCCTCAATTGCTTCGATTTGTCTATATAGCTGGCCTCGATCGAAGTTAATTTTTGGGCTTGATCAGGACTTAAATGAATAAGTGCGCGAAGCTCTTCGATTTTTCTTTTCGCATCGGGAGAAGTATTGTTTCGAGATGAGGTACAAGAGAGGCATAACAACGTAGCTGCGATGAAAAAGTACGATACTTTCATTTGTATAATTATTTATTATTCAGACGAACGTCCCAGATCTAATCGTTGCCAGTATACTCAAAATTTATTTCTCAATCCAAACCTTTCTCCCCGAAAGCGCACTTAAAGAGTCCTTGATACGAGTGGTATCAGCACCGGCAATAGGCAGTTTAATGAAAAGCTTATAACTCACTGAGTCTGCTGTTTCCATTTCAATGGGCCATTTAATGGTTTTAAGCTGGTTAAACCGCTTGGATGCTCTTGGTTGTTTTGCCATTTCCAGTACATATTTATAACTGTCAGATGGGGGCGTCACGGCTGCCGGTTGAGGTGTGGCAGGGGCGGCACTGTCGCCGGCTGACGGTGTAGCGGTGCTATTGCTGGTTGCAACAACTTCCTCGATATTGCCGTCGTTCTTTTCTTTATTTTGACTATAAAACCATATTACGGCCGCTACGGCCACCAGGCAAATCGCTCCTATGATAGCGGCTGGTTTGGCTTTACGCGGCTTCCGGCTCTCGTCGATATAAGACTGTGGAACCGAATTTTTTTCGGTGATAGGAACCGGCTTCTTTTTTTCTTTTTCTGTATGCAGGAACTTCTCTTTATGAAACTCAAAACTGCCATCCATTTTTTTGGTAAGCGTGCCAATGCCTGCCAGGAAATAGGGTTTCCCGGTATTCAGAAAATTGGTGGCTCCTTCAATCTGCGACTGTAGGTCAGATTCGGCGAGTACTTTCATTTTACCTGTTTCCTGGGACACAAAGTCAATTAATGCTTCGTCAAATTGGGAAATTTTAGTTTGTTCAAAACTGATATCGGGCAGGGAAGCTCCCTTTTTGCTGTAATCTACTTCAGGATTGTAGGTATTGTCCGCATGAAAAGTGCCTAAGCCCGGAAGACTTAAAACTTTATGGGTGGCGAGGTATTGAGCCAGTACGGGCGCTAGTTTCATTCGTTTGTTTTTTTGCGCCGCTTTGCGGCTGATTTATTATCGAATGCCTGCCTGTTCGGCAGACAGGGAACGCCCGGTCAACTATGTCCCGGAGTAAAAAATTTACAAGGGCGTTTCATTAATATTGTTTTTTGTTCACCGCATTGGTTGCAGTTGAACGGTTTTTAATGACTGAATCCTATTGGCCATAGAGCTGGCTACAGCATTAACAGAAGCCCTACAGCTCATTTCACAAACAATTGATTATGATGAGTTCGCAATATAACCGATTTTATTGTATTACCAAAATGGCATAAACTACTTAATTTTGAGCGATGTATAGCCAGGAGGAGGAGAATTTTATAAAATACTGGGAAGCCAATCGTAAAAAGAAGAAACGGGTTTTCAGGCAAATATTGCTGGGATTGCCTGCAGGGTTGATTTTAATGATCGCTATCCTGGCTAATTTTATGAGTGGCTGGTATAAACGTGCTTCTATGGTGGCTAATGCAGATCCCTCTTTATTTATAATTTTATTAATTGCTGGAATAATTATTGTTGCGTTTGCTGGCGTGTTTACGTCTTATCATAAGTGGGACATTAACGAAACCCGCTATAAAGAGCTTATCAACAGAAAATAATAGGCTTCACCCGTTTACTTTTAAATTTAAATTGCAAAGGAAAATGAAAAAAAGATTTTGGCTCCCGGTTGCTGCTGTTGTAACCGCTTTGGCTTTAACGGCTTGCCTGAAGAATAATGATGATGACATTGTAAGATGTACGCCATATAGTTTGCAAAGAGACCAGCAGGCGATTGATTCGATAATTGGTTCTGAGTTGGATTCTTATACTTTTGACACTCAGAATTCTCTATACTACAGAATTAATAACCCTGGTGAAGGAGAAGGAGCTACTACAAATGATTCTCTTGTCGCATTTAATTATGTTGGTCGATTGCTTAACAGTACCGGAACAGGGGCTATTGTTGACTCACTGACGATCAAACCACCAGCTACGAATAATTTGTCCTATTATGCGCGATTAATCGTTGCCTCTTACGCGTTGCCGAAAATTAAAGAAGGAGGATCAATAAGTGTTATAATACCTTCATCACAGTTATTTGGCTGTCAGGAAGCGAATGGGGTAAATCGTGTACCACCGAATTCTCAATTAATTTATACCTATAATTTAACCGACGTAAGAAGATAAAATAATATGAAGAAAATAATTTTCTTTTTAGGCGTCGTGACTGCTTTTGCCGCAGTAGGCTGCTTAAAAAATAATGATGATGATTATAAACCGTGTACTCCCAAGACAGTAGAATCTGAACTGCCTGCAATGGCTAAATTTGCAACTGACAGCTCAATTAGTACGACGACGGATGCAACCGGACTCCTATATCAGATAATTGAACCTGGTACCGGTTCCACTCCCAATGCAAACAGCTCCGTGGTTGCAAAATATGTGGGCAGATTCATGGATGGCAAAGGGTTTGATTCTTCGTATGTAAGAAGTCCACAAGGCGCTACATTCAGGTTAAACGAAGTGATTTCTGGTTGGACGATCGGTATACCTAAAATAAAAGTAGGTGGTAAAATTAAATTGATTATTCCATCGTCACTGGCTTATGGATGTGGGAGCCCCTACGCATTTTTAAACAATCAGCCACTGTACTTTTACGTAGAATTGGTAAGTGTAAACTAGGCGACTGTACTATAAATTATTTTAGAGCCCGATTGATTTCGGGCTTTTTATATTGATTTAGCTCTGATTGTAAAAAAATGAGCAAAAAGTACTTTATGGGATCAATTTCGTTTTTTATTTGTATCTCTATTGAGAGATACTAAACCTTTGAAATTTATTAGCCTAAATAACCATGAAGAGAATTATACTACCAGCTGTTGCATGCCCTTTCCCTTTTTTTATTAAATAGGATGTTGCAAAAATGTCACCGTTTGACATAAACAAAAGAGCCGATTAGCATTTACACACTTATAAATTAAGCGAAAGCTTAGCTGTCTAAATACCGCCTTTTTTAATTTTAAATATGTTAATTTATGAATCAGAAAAACTTTATTAAGAAAAAACGAACAGGCATCCTGTCATGTGCCATTATCCTATTTTGTTTAACAAATATTATTTCCTGTAAAAAAGATGTGATTGAAGAGGCACCGCCTTCTATTGAAAAGAAAGATTATTTGATTTTGAAGAATGGGGAGGAATTTGATAGATTAATCAGTATGGTTTCTAATATGTCGGATAGTGCCTATAATAAATGGAAGGTTGAAAATAATTTGAAACATAGCTTATATGATAAATTCGTAGAGAGTTCAAACGAAGTAGAGCGCATAAAAACTGAAGATGAGAAAAAGAGGGTAATTGATACTAACTTTTTTTATCTTAAAAATAACATGGTCTACAGCAAAAATGGTATTCTCTTAGATAAGGTTTTAAATCAATTTGGGGTAATACAAATAGGTCAACATATTTTGAGATATCAAAACAACAACACCTTTTATGCCGATGTAAACGAAGCGAATCAGAAACCCATAAATGCCAATATGCCTTTTAGCGAACTTGCTCTTCGCTTTAAAAATGCACCTTCCTTAGATGGAAATCTATCTAAAAAAAATGGTACACAAGCGAGATCTGTTGATGGTATTATTACAAATCCTCGGAATGGTCAACAGTATAATTTTGAGTTGGCGTATCAGGAGGATGAAGTTGATCCGGTTTATAGATACAGGACCTGGTTGTTTGAAAGTCATATTGTTTATTCTACCGGCAGAACTGACTTTTGGGGGAAGCCCATTTGGTCGACTAATTATAGGGTATATTTTCAATTTTCTCTTCAACAACGGTTACTTGGGAATTGGATTAATATGGGGGCCTATACTAATTTAAGCTTTTTTCATATAGAGTCCAAAGTCGGCCTTGGCAGAAGTGGTTTTGTGTATTGTCCAGGAATTATTACTTACGGTGATCAGACTTATCCAGTTGCAGATAATACAACACCCTTTAATCACACCAGTCCTTCAGTAACTAGCACTGCAATGGGAGCATTTCCTACTAAAGAGATCTATAAAACGAATACAAATGTCGATATGCCAGACTATATTTCTATTGGCCCACCTCTTCCGGGCGTACCACCTTCAGCTAGGACTTATACGGCGCGAATAAAGATAAACATAGAACACAGCAGAGATGTATTGCCTGATCGGTATTTTTATTATGAATATCAGCAATAGCATTTAATAAAAATGAACCCCGAAAGCCCGATTCATTTCGGGCTTTTTCGTTATATATAGGTTGATATATATACTGCTGTACAAGCGAGCGTGGCAACACTGATGCCCTATGTTTACTGCTGACACCACAAAAAATTATAGCAGGCGCTGCTTTCCGCTTATTTTTGCCCCTTAAAATGTTGTAATGCTATACGAGCCTATTTCAGTATTTGATATGTTGAAAATCGGGGTGGGACCCTCCAGCTCCCATACATTAGGCCCATGGCGCGCCGCGGAGCGTTTTTTATCGGAGCTTGAATCGAAAGGAATTTTGACTGAAGTAATCGCCGTAAAAATACTGCTATATGGTTCATTAGCTAAAACCGGTATAGGGCATGGTACCGGTATAGCCGTACAAATGGGCCTTTGCGGATACGATCCGGTTACCTTCGATGTGGAGCAGATTACACCCTCGGTTGAAAAGATTGCCCGGGAGCAGCAACTATTACTGGCAGGAAAAATCAAATTGCACTTTAATCCTGCCACCGATATAGAATTTCTATACACCGAAACGCTGCCTTATCATTCCAATGGCCTGACCTTCCTGGCGGTATTAACCAACGGAGAAAACATTGCCGAGACTTATTACTCCATTGGCGGTGGGTTTGTGAAAAAAGAAGGTGAGGAGGTGATACCTGATGCATCGGTGAGTTTGCCATTTCCTATTAATGATGCCGACGACCTGTTAAAATGGTGTATTAAAACCGGACTTTCTATTCATGAGATCGTTTATGAAAACGAGCAAGCCTGGCGAAAGGAGGAAGATGTAAGATCCGGCATCTTAAAAATATGGCAGGTGATGAAGGACTGTGTGTACCGCGGCTGCCATACTACCGGTATTTTACCTGGAGGTCTCAACGTGCACAGAAGAGCGGCCGGGCTCAATAAAAAACTGATTGGCGATGTTGCTTATAATAATTACGACGAATGGATTGCTGCTATACAAAAGGGCGGTAACAGCTTCAAATACATACTGGATTGGGTGAGTTGTTTTGCACTGGCGGTAAATGAAGAAAATGCCTCTTTCGGTCGCGTGGTAACAGCGCCTACCAATGGCTCGGCTGGTGTGATTCCCGCAGTGTTGCACTATTATACCGTTTTTTGCAGTGGTAATGATGAATCTAAAATTATTGATTTCCTGATGACGGCCTCCGAAATTGGGAGTATCTTCAAAAAGGAATCAACTATCTCCGCGGCTATGGGTGGTTGCCAGGCCGAAATAGGAGTGTCTTCATCTATGGCTGCAGCTGCTTTAACTGAAGCATTGGGAGGTACACAAAAACAAACCCTGATGGCCGCTGAAATAGCCATGGAGCATCACCTGGGCATGACCTGTGATCCCATCGGCGGACTGGTGCAGGTGCCCTGTATTGAACGTAATACAATGGGAGCGATAAAAGCTATCACGGCCAGCCAGCTGGCCTTGCAAAGCACGCCTGATTTTGCCCGGGTTTCACTGGATGAAGTGATCAAAACGATGTGGGATACGGCACAAGACATGAATTTTAAATATAAAGAGACGGCAGATGGTGGGTTAGCTGTAAATGTTCCCTTAAGTTTGCCGGAATGTTGAGGTTGGTTAAGTGGTTGACAAGTTGACTGGTTGAGAAGTTAACTGGTTGAAAAGGTTGAATCTTAAAGGGCTGGAAAAAATAAAGCATTATAATAAAGATGACAAGAGCAGAACTGGTACAATTAATTAAAAGCAGGAAATCTTATTTATGTGTAGGGTTAGATACTGATATAACAAAAATACCGGAGCATTTGAGGGATACAGCAGATGGGGTGCTGGAGTTTAATAAAGCGATTATCGATGCCACGCGCGATCTGTGCGTATCTTATAAGATCAACACTGCTTTTTATGAAGCGCAGGGTGTTGCCGGCTGGCAAACCATGCAGCAAACCGTAGAATATATCGGTAATGAGCATTTTAAAATAGCTGATGCTAAAAGGGGAGATATTGGTAATACATCCGACCAGTATGCCAAAGCATTTTTCTCGGCCCTGCCTTTTGATTCGGTAACAGTAGCTCCTTATATGGGAAGCGACAGCGTACAGCCTTTTTTAAAGTATGATGGCAAATGGGCCATTGTGCTTGGATTAACTTCTAATAAAGGTGCTGCAGACTTTGAACTTCAACCTTGCGGAGATGGCTTGTTGTATGAGAAGGTATTAAAAACGGTGTCAGAATGGGGTACTGACGAAAACATTATGTTTGTGGTAGGTGCCACCCAGGCAGATTCTTTTACTGCTATCCGCCAAATTATTCCGGGACACTTTTTGCTGGTTCCCGGAGTAGGAGCTCAGGGTGGTAGCTTAAAAGATATATCGGAGCAGGCAATGAACAGCGACTGTGGATTGTTGGTAAATGTAAGCCGGGATATCATTTTTGCTTCCGGCGGAGCTGATTTTGCAGAAGCTGCCCGTAATAAGGCATTGGGCTACCAGGAAGAAATGGCGAAATATTTAGGATAGCTTCAACTAAAATCTTTATATTTGCGCCCTGGAATTTTTTTCAGGATGGTCCGGTAGCTCAGCTGGATAGAGCAACTGCCTTCTAAGCAGTAGGTCATTGGTTCGAATCCAATCCGGATCACATAAAGTTCAGGCACTTACAATATGATGTAGGTGCTTTTTATTTGCTCTCTATGCTGTACACCGTCTGTTGGCTTACGGTTTTATCAGGCAGCTGTTTTCTTAAGCTTTTGCTTTAAATTTTTTAGAAAAGCTTCTTTGTCCTTCTTTATTTCTTTCAAAAATGCTTTATGGGTGTCGGATAGTGTGAAGTACTTCTCACCCCATAAATAAATCTCTATCATCACGGGAAGCAGATCAATCCCCTTTTCAGTAAGGCGATACAAAAACTTCAATTTACTGTCGGGGTGCTCCGACCTTGAGATAATGCCAGCTGCTTCTAATGTTTGCAATCGGGAAGCGAGTATATTGGTGGCTATTTTTTCTTCCGATTTTAAAAAGTCGCCGTAGGTACAGGCCTTTGCATACATCAGGTCTCTTACAATCAGCAGCGACCATTTATCTCCCCATATATCCAGGGAACTGCTCACAGGGCATCCCGACCTTTTCTTTATTTCTGTCATAAAAAATAAATTTACTTGCTTTTTGCAAGTATTTGTTTCTATATTTGCACTTGCAATTTGAAAGCAAATTTACAAAAGATGCTTTTATTTTTCAATCAAACTAAAATTGAAAATTATGATCTTCACAAAGCAAGTGATCAGCGAAAGCTACTGGAAGGTAAGTATCAATAACCCTCCGGTAAATGTATTCGATCCCGAATTTTCCGTACAGCTCCGGGACCTTATGGATCAATTGGAGGCTAATGAACAGCTAAAAGTTGTTGTTTTTGAAAGTGCCAATCCTGATTTTTATGTGGCACATGCGGAACTGGTGAACATTTTTGAGTTTCCCAAGGGCGAGGGAAAAACCGGTCTTTCAAAATCCTGGCCCGATGTGGCAAAGCGGCTGGAGCAGGCGCCGTTTGTAAGTATCGCATCTGTGAGGGGCCGCGCACGGGGTTTAGGTAGCGAATTTATCCAGGCCTTCGATATGCGGTTTGCCAGTAAAGAAAAGGCCGTATTTGCACAGCCGGAGATCGGGATCGGCTCGTTTCCCGGCGGTGGCGGACTGGAACGCCTGCATTTGTTGACAGGTAAAGCGAGAGCGCTGGAGATCATCTTAAGCGGTGACGATTACAATGCTGAAACTGCCGCAGCATATGGATGGATCAACAGGGCTTTTGCCGATGATGAGCTGGATACTTTTGTAGATAATTTAGCGCGCCGGATCGCTTCCTTTGACCTGAAGATCATTCAAAAAATCAAAGTCACTATGAATGCAAGGGCATTCCTGCCCCAAAATGAGCATATCATGGAAACCCAGGTTGCGTTCTTCGCTTCGCTTACGGAGCCGGAAGCAAGAACAAGGATTAAAAATTTACTGGACCAGGGTCTGCAGACTTACGGCGATGTGGAACTCAATCTTGCAAAATATCTTTAAACACCATCAGCAAAGCGTGGATATACAGACGCGATATCATCACGCTTTGCTCATTAAAAAAACATAACATCAAACAATAATCATGAAAGCGATTATCATAAATAAGCCCGGCGGCGTAGACAACTTTGAGTATATAGAAACAGCAAAGCCTGAAATCAACAGCGATGAAGTATTGGTGCAGATAAAAGCTGTGAGCATAAACCCGGTAGACGTTAAGGTACGCGCAGGCGGTGGTATTTATCAGGTCCTTAAAAACGAGCATCCGCTTATACTTGGCTGGGACATCAGCGGAGTGGTGATAGCTTCCGGCGCCGACGCGGCTTTTAAGCCAGGAGATGAGGTATTTGGAATGGTCCGCTTTCCCGGTCACGGTAAAGCCTATGCTGAGTATGTGGCAGCGCCGGCGAGTCAGCTTGCAGCCAAGCCGGCAAATATTACACACGAGCAAGCCGCTGCCTCAACGCTGGCAGCATTAACAGCTTACCAGGCAATGACCAGGCACGCGAATGTAAAACCCGGGCAAAAGGTATTGGTACATGCTGCTGCTGGTGGCGTAGGCCACTTTGCCGTACAAATAGCCAAACACCTGGGCGCTTATGTGGTCGGCACTTCTTCTGTTAAAAACAAAGATTTTGTGATGAGTATGGGCGCTGACGAACACATCGGCTACCAGGGTTACGACTGGAAAAACAGTGAGATTAAATACGACTTTGTGATGGATACGGTAGGCGCTGAAAATATTGACAAATCATTGGATGTGGTAAAGGATGGCGGGGTAGTCATCAGTATTCCTGCCGGATTGAGTGAAAGCCAGATAGAAAGGGCCAAAGCAAAAAATGTAAATGCAGTGTTCTTTTTGGTGACGTCAAGCGGCATAGATATGGAAGTACTGGCTGCCTGGCTATCGCAAGGTATCATTAAGCCTCATGTGTCAGAAGTGTTCAACTTTAATGAAATGGATAAAGCGCACCTGCAGGTAGAAAGCGGCAGGACTGTGGGTAAAGTGGTAGTACGCTTATAAACACATAATGCTCTGAATCTACAGTGTCAGGCGAATCTTTTGCCAGGGGGGATGGGCCGTCGTTCGCTAAAAGTGAAATACATACATGTACTGGTTGATGTGCTTTGCTTACCGTTATGTTCTAGGGCACTTTAAGCAAAGAGGCCTGTATAGAGGTAAGGGCTTTTGGCTTTCATCATATATACAGCCTGCCCCATGTAAGTATGTTGTCAAGCAGGGTTTGTGTAGCGTTCGCATCTGATGAATTAAATTATATTTACTGTAAAGAATAAATAAGCTTGACTTCAAAAAACAAAATTTTAATTCATAGAGATGAACTGAAAGAAAGTGGCGTCGACATCTTGTCTCTGCATGGCCTTAATTTAGAAGCCCACGCCTGTATTTTAAATTGGGAAAACAAAAAAGATAATGTAGCTTTATGCTTACTTAAACGATTAAGCAATCTTGGATTGACTAAGATTTGTGGTGCATTTAGCTGATATTTTTGAGACAGATCTCAATAATTCAGATTCAATACTGTTGAAAAATTGCTGGTAAATAACCAAGGACATTGATGCAATTATTATTTGAATTTGAAATAAATAACGAAGATCAAACTAATTTAATACTATGAATATTTTTCGAATGCTGCCTTTGTTTTTTTTGTTGACTAACATTTTACCTGCTTCAGCGCAAAACCATCTTCAGTTAGCGTCTTTCGATGGAACGATTAAATTTTCATTTAAACTCACAAAAAAAGCACCGGTTTATAAAATAATTTATAAGGGAAAAACTATAATCGACGATTCGGAACTAAGTCTCGCTTTTATCGGAGAAGATGGTTTTTGGACCTCTCTTCAATTACTCAAGCCTATATTTAAAGAAGTGGATGAGTATTGCGATTTAGTTGTTGGGAAGGTAAAAACGGCAAGGAATCAGTATAGGGAAGTCAGTATTCCCCTGATAGAAAAGGGCGGAAAGAAAAGACGAATAAACTTCGTGGTCCGGGCATTTAACGACGGGCTTGCTTTCCGTTATGAGTTTCCAGAACAGGAGAATTGGTCATCTTATATATTAACTAATGAAACCAGTACTTTTAATGTATACGGTAATCCCACAGTTCATGCGCTCCTTTGGAATAATTACAATAACACACACGAGGGGTTTTATCAAAAAAACAAATTAAGTGAACTTAAAACCGGTGACCTGATGGATCTCCCGGCTTTATTCGAGTTTCCAGAAAAAGTTTATATGGCAATTACCGAAGCGAATCTGAGAAATTATGCCGGAATGTATCTTACAAAAAATAATGGTATACTAACAAGTCAATTATCTCCCTTACAGGGCCAAACAGAAATAAAAGTGAAAGCTAGTCTTCCCCATAGCACACCCTGGAGAGTGATGATGATTAGTGATCGAGTAGGGGCTCTGCTTGAATCCAACATATTAACCAATTTAAATGATCCTGCTCAAACGAAAGATTGGTCTTGGTTAAAGCCCGGTAAAACTTCATTTCATTGGTGGAATGGTGATATTATTCCAGATACAACTTTTGCTCCGGGAGCCAATTTTGAAACCAACAAATATTACATTGATTTTTGCGCAAGAAATGGACTGGCGTACCATTCGGTAATTGGTTACGGTGGTTTTGCATGGTATCAAAGTGATGCACCTAATTACGGTGCGGTAGGCCCCAACACCGATGTTACTAAAACTGTACCCAGTTTAAATATGGCGGAAATATGCAATTATGCCCAAAAAAAAGGCGTTGATATACATGTTTGGGTACATTGGAAAGCCATTTATCCAAATTTGGATAAGGCCTTCTCCCAATTTCAGAAATGGGGCATTAAGGGTATGATGGTAGATTTTCTGGAGCGGGATGATCAGGAGATGGTTAACATCCAGGAAGAAATTTTAAAGAAAGCTGCTGAACATAAATTGTTTATTCAATTTCATGGTGCATATAAATCCACAGGGTTACATCGCACCTATCCCAATGAGTTCACTCGAGAAGGGGCTCTGAATTATGAGAATAACAAGTGGTTTACGGAGGGGTTAAGTCCTAATCATGACTTAGATGTTGCTTTTACTCGTCTTTTGGCTGGAGCAACGGACTACCATTTGGGAGGATTTAGAGCAACGCCTTCAAAAAAATTTAAAACGCAGTACACCAGGCCATTAATGATTGGCACCCGGAGCCATATGTTAGGTATGTATGTGGTGTTAGAAAGCTATTTGCAGATGGTGGCCGATTACCCGGCAGCCTACGAAGGACAGGCAGGCTTCGAGTTTTTACAGAAAGTTCCGACTACATGGGATGAAACAGTAGTTCCGAATGCAGAAGTGGGGAAATACATAACAGTAGCCAGGCGTAAAAATACAGACTGGTATGTAGGGACAATAAATAGCACAGAAGCAAGGACCGTGAATATGGCTTTAGACTTTTTACCTGAAGGAACTTATACGCTTGATTGGTATACCGATGCGCCCGACGTAGATGAGCATCCCGATCATCTGATTAAGCAAACCAAAACCGTAAGTCACAAAGATGTGCTCACCCTGGAATTGGCGTCTGGAGGTGGTCAGGTAATGCACCTCAAAAAACAGCAATAAATTAAAGAGCAAATGCTTGAAACACAATTTTAAACTTAATTAATCTATAACAGTAGCTACCAATTTTCTGCGGCCTCCATGATACCTGAATTCGCACAGGTAGATGCCCTGCCAGGTGCCCAGGTTTAGCCGATGGTGGGTGATAGGTATGGTAACCGCATGCCCTACAACTGAAGCCTTAATATGTGCCGGCATATCATCAGGTCCTTCGTCGGTGTGTACAAATTTCGGGTAATGCTCCGGGATCCAGTCGCCAAAAAAAGTTCTAAAGTCTTTTAATACGGTAGGGTCTGCGTTCTCATTAATCGTAAGACCGGCCGACGTATGTTTAATAAACAGGTGTAGCATACCTGTTTGCGGCAATTCGCCTAACTGGTCCAATACCAGTTCTGTAATAATATGAAAACCGTATGAAAATTCGGGTAAACTAAATTCAATCTGCCGCGCCATCTATGTAGAATTTGCTTCAAAAATACTCATTTTAATAGAGCAGCGCTATCGCTAATCTATGACAGTTCCTTTTTGCAGCAAAGCAATGAGTGCGCTGGCTGTCGATCCTGCTGATAAAGGATTTTGCCCCGTTACAAAGAGGCCGTCTGTTTCCACATGACTGGCAAATGGTAACACAGCACTTTTAAAATCAGCGCCCAATTTTTTTAAACGTGTTTCCAGATGGTAGGGAATATTATCCGCACGTAGGGTAAGCGTTTCCTCAGTGTTGGTAAAAGCAGTGATTCTCGTTCCGCTTAAAAGGCCTGGCGCTAGTTCTGCTGCTTTCAGCAATGCAGCAGGTCCATGGCATACTGCGCCTATTGGTTTACGGGATTTAATAAACTCCAGTATTAGCCGGCCATTGTAGTCGTTGTCGGCAAGGTCCCAGAGTGGGCCATGCCCACCCGGATAGAAGACAGCGTCAAAATCTTTTGCATCCATTGTAGTAAGCAGGTGCGTGGCACCAAACGCCGATTGAGCCTCCGTATCGTTATTGAACCGCCTGTTGGAAGCAGTTATATTTTCGGTTAACAAACTAAGGGGATCTACCGGTGGTTTGCCGCCTAAAGGACTGGCCAGTGTTACCTTATAACCTGCATCAATGAATTCGTAATAGGGATCGGTAAATTCGCCCAGCCATACACCTGTTGTGCTATCTGTATTTTCCATCGCTGAATGCGAAGTGAGTACCATTAATATATGCTTCATAAGTATTATTGTTGATCGTTTTTTACAATAATGAGATCGGTATGATTATGGAGTTACTTTAATTTGTTAAGTGTTGATACATGGTCCATATGCTTATGCAGCACCGGTAACGTATTGTCAATAAAAGCCTTTAGTGCAGTGTCTTTCACTGTTTTTTGAGCAGCTTCAAAAAGTTGGATGACTGTTTCGTGATCTTTAATCATTTGAGCAATATATGCCCTGTCAAAATCGCTGCCGTTTTTCGATGATAACTGAATAGCCACCTGTTGTTTGTCTTCGCTGGCTTTAGCGGGAAGCTGAATGTTCTTGCTTTCAGCAATGATCTTTAATGCCTCATTGGCTTTACTATGGTCCTCAATCATCATACGCCCAAATTCCTTTACTTCAGGAGCGTTACTCTTGCTGCGGGCCATTTCACCCAATTGTATTTCAGCCATGCTGCCGTTGGCTGCATCTATTGCAAATTTAGTCTCCGGCTCCGTTAAGGTAGAGGGTATTGCACCACCTTGTATTGCGCTGTCTGTAGGCATACCCTGGGTATTTTCAGGTTGTCCTGTTCCATCTTTGTCATCTGATATACCATTACAGCTGTATAAAATGGCAGCGGCGATAATGGTCAAAAGGGCGAATCTGTTTTTCATGCTATTTCTGTTTTATAAATAATTTGTTATGCATTTCTATGAATCAATAGGGAATTGTGTTATGCGAAATTCAAAATCCATACCGAATGGAAAACAGGGGCGTGGTTTTTTTGCCTTTGCCGGTATCCTGTTGCGAATCATAAATCAAGTTGGAATATTTAAAGGAACTGTTGATATTTGCGCCCTTTAATCAATCCGTTCAACCAAAATATAATGAAGACTATTAGTGTGTTACTTTCTGTTCTTTTGATTTCCCAAATCATTCATGGCCAGGAAGGATTTAGAAAAGTAAATTTTGATGAAAGCTTTAAAAAAGCTAACCGGGGAAAAGCTAAAGTAGAAATCGATGAGGTGAAAGAATTGCTTCATATCATGATTGCGATTACAAAGTCAGGGTTGGAGAACGATGATATGGTAGAGCAAAGAGGATCATATTATAAAAATGTGATACAGCATTTTGGACCTTTTAAAGAAGAGCCTATTATCACCCGGTTTGATTCTTTAATAAAAGTGAATCCGCTTAACTATATCTTTCTTACAGGCAATGCCTTGAGCTATAATTTCAAAGGGGATAAATTGGTGGCTGATAAGAATTATTTATTTCCTGCGCAAAGTGTTTCTGCACATACTACCATTACCGTCAATCCTATCACAACTTATAAAAAAGAAATAGAGCTATTCGCTAAAAAGACGGGCTTTAAACATTTCTATAAACAACAGTTAGGGTTTTATAATGCTGTGATTGGTGAGTATAAAAAGTTTGCCAACCTGCAGGAGCAGTGGGACTGGCTGGAGAAAAATTTTACGACCCGTGTAGATAATTATACTATTATGTGCTCACCTTTAATCGGTGGATTAAACTATACTACCAGTTACACGGACAATCATTTTAAACAGATCATGATGGTGTTGCCCGCACTGGAAAAACCATCAGGGCAGACAGAAAAACAAAATATTGTTTTTAATACCAGGATCATGTTTACAGAGATCGATCATAATTATATCAGCCTGCCCACTAAAAATAATAAGGCGGCTATTGATGTAGCTCTTCAAAACAGAAGCAAGTGGGTGGATACTACAAAAAACGGCACAGAATATTATCCCAATCCTTCGAAGATTTTTGATGAGTATATGACCTTTGCTACTTTCTGCCTTTTTTGTGGGGATAAGTTTGCCGGTGATCCTACCACGATAAAATATGCTTATGACGATGTGAATAGTACATTAAAGAGCCGTGGTTTTATAAAGGCTGTCGAATTCAATGAAGAGCTGAAGCGACTAAAACAAAACAATCCCACTAAAAATATTGAAGAACTCTATCCTGAATTAGTAGCGTGGTGTGAGAGGCAATAGAAATAGTTTAGGTTTGCAAATAATAAATTAAACCTGCAGATTGTAAAAGGATCACTTGGCTGAGATGCAAAGCAATATATTTGAGAGATATTTTCGGATATAGCAAACAGGTGATGCTCATACGATTTTTAATAATAGTTTTTTTTGCAGCTGGCATGCCTACAGTAGTTCGGGCTCAAACTACTGTAATTACCAGGGCGTTTTATAAAGGTACCGTTGGTAGCTATCCGATCGCTATGCAACTGCAGCAAAAAAGGCAGGGTGATACACTTAGCGGGAGCTACTACTACCTGCGCAGCGGCCGGGAAAAAACCATCAATCTTACGGGAGTCTTACAACATCCGACCTTACTTACTGAAAAAGTTGCCGTAGAGAAGGAGGGCAAATATGTAAGGGAAACAACCGGACGTTTTTCTATTACAGCTCCTTTACTGGCTACGCGCAAATTGAATGGTAGCTGGACGAATACAAAGACAGGCAAACAATTGCCGGTGCAGTTGCAATTATTGACTGCAGCTGAAGACGCACCTGTGTTTTATGATTACGAACTGGTAATACATAAAGAGAAAATCGTCAATCTTTCAGAGCAGGAGGAGCTGCGGTATAAAGCCACTGCTTTAAAAATTATACAGGAAGGAAAAGTTTTGCAAACCTTGTCAGGCTTCAGTGAGTTTATAGGCAACCAGCCTGAAATTGAATTAGAAGATCTGAATTTCGACGGCCATTTTGATATCAAGATTCCCATTTCTTTTCCAGACAGAACCAAGTATGATGGCAGCTTCATGTATTTTATTTACAACTCTTCCACTCAAAAATTTATCCGTCACCAGCAGTTGATTGACCTGGAATACCTGCTTTTTGATCCTGTTAAAAAGGAAATATATAAGTATAGCGAAGCACCGGAAGGGTTTGTTATTAACTGTTATAAGTGGCGGGGTAATGAAGTGTACCTTCATCATACTGAAAAAGCACAGGAGTAAATAATACTATATTATTCAAAACAATACAACCATATAAATGAATATTGCCGGGCTCAACCAATTAGAACACGATCCACAGGTCATCCGGGATTACGTTAAGAAGTCTGCATTTGGGAAGAACAAGTTGATGTACCTGCCATTAATTATAGGTATCATGATTTCTATGTTTCTGGCGTTTGCTGTTTATGAGGGTATGCTGCAGGAAATAGGATATACGCTGGCGGGGATCTTAGCTGTTGTGGCGGTTCTTTGCTTTGTGGGTGTAGCGGTTGTTAATCGCGCTGCTCATAAAAAGCTAAGTCGCGAAACGGATTTTGTACCTATCTGCATGGCCCAAAAAGTATATGGGGAAGATGCGAATAATAATTACTATGCTATTTATACCTGTGGGGCAAAGAGGCATGATGGAGCATTTATTAACCATATCGTAAACAAAATATTTGCACTGCCTGCCAACACCAATGATAAGATCGAACAAAGTGTGAATAAACTATTTCAGAAAGACTTTATCAAGCCAGGAGAATTTGCAAAGCAACTTCCGTTGTCTTTTACCGAAGGCGAAGTGGTATGGAGAAGGCAGTTCGCTTTAGGAACCTTGCCTAAGGCTGCACAGCAACAAATTGAAGATAATAACGGGCAATTTTGGGTGGTAGGATTAAACCCTGAAAATGCCTTCCTGTTTCGTCAATATTATATGTAACCGTTTGTTGTTTTATTGCGTGAAAGAAGGAATGCTTATTTCTTTTCCGATCACCACATCATTGAATACGATGTTCTGTGTATTTGATAAACTCGATGCCATACTGCAGGTATCATAGTTTTAATGCCCTATCAAATTCTCGTTTGTTCTGTTGTTGCCTGGGGAGCTGCGCACAAAACTGTATAAACAAGTGAGGAGTACGAGGCTCAACCATTTCATAATTGTCTGTTATTTAAATTGTTTAACCAATAAGCGATAAAAGCAGAACTATAGTTTGAAAGAGGCCAGCAGTGGCGATGGCTTTTTTTATGTAAGACATAGTGTTGAGGCTACAGATAAAAATGGCGGCCGGATAAAATAATTACAGTAACTTCAGAAGCACTTTTTAACTATAAGCCATATGAATGGTAGCCCCTGGCCGAAGCCGTTCATAATAATTAAATACGACATACAATGATGCAAGCAGGTAACGATGCTTTAAACAATACAGCAAAAGGTGGAAAAAATTTATTGGGAATATCCATTATTGCTGCTCTGGCCGGATTTATATTTGGTTTTGATACCGTGGTGATATCCGGGGCTAATCTGCCTATAAGAGAGCTGTGGCAAACCTCTCCCTGGTTTCATGGATTTTTTATTATGTCAATGGCATTATGGGGAACGGTTATAGGAGCTATTTTTGGCGGCGGACCTACGGAAAAATATGGGCGTAAAAAAGTGCTTTTATGGATCGGTATATTTTTTACAATATCTTCTTTAGGCTCAGCAATAGCACAGGATCCCTATACTTTTTCTTTTTTCCGTTTTATGGGCGGCCTTGGTATTGGCATATCCTCTGTTGCTGCCCCTACGTATATTTCTGAGATTTCCACTCCGCAAACCCGCGGAAGATTAGGAGCAATGTATCAATTTAATATAGTGTTTGGTATATTGATTGCTTTCCTGTCTAATTATTTTTTGAAAGGAGTTGATGGTAGTAATGACTGGCGCTGGATGCTGGGTGTAATGGCTGTACCGTCTCTGATATATACTTTGCTGGTATTTGGCATTCCTGAAAGTCCCAGGTGGTTAGTAGCCCGTAAAAATGATGATAACGGTGCACGGAAAGTATTGCAAATATTGGGTGTTCAGAATGCTGAAGAAGAGATCATTGCTATCAGGAAGGCCGCCGAAGTCGAATCTCAGAAACCCAGGACCTCTTTCTTTAGTGCGCGTTATAACCGAATTCTCTGGCTGGCCTTTTTAGTGGCATTTTTTAATCAATGGTCGGGGATCAATTTTATATTATACTATGCTCCTGAAATACTCGAAAGAGCCGGCCTGGCTTCAAAGGATTCTTTGTTGAATTCTATAGCTATTGGGGGTACGAACCTCGTGTTTACATTTGTAGGTCTGTACCTTATTGATAGGGCCGGACGCAAAGCCTTGCTGGTATGGGGTTCTATAGGATACATTATCAGCCTGGGAATGGTAGCCTATGCGTTTTATGCGCATACATCGCCGGAGTTCCTGCTTTCCTTTTTGTTATTGTTTATTGCTTCGCATGCTATCGGGCAAGGTGCCGTAATATGGGTATTTATTTCAGAAATATTCCCCAACAGGATACGGGCGCTCGGACAATCTTTCGGAGCCAGCGTGCATTGGGTATTTGCCGCTATTATTACCCTGGTTACGCCTGTTTTCCTGGATGCCGACAGCGGTGTCTTTAAAGATAATCCATGGCCGATATTTGCATTCTTTGCTTTTATGATGTTGCTGCAGTTGATTTGGGTGCTAACTAAAGTGCCCGAAACCAAAGGCGTTTCGTTGGAAGCCCTGGAGAAGCAGCTGGTAGGAGCCGAAGCAGGTGGCAAAGAATAAATCGTAAAACGGAGGATATGAGAGCGTTGATCATTGTATTATTGCTGGTATGCTGCAATTTTTGCAGTTCACACAATCCGGATCATATGTATTCAACTATCATTGAAGATGTAAAAAAGAATGACCTGAAGGCTGTAGAAGCAGCTTTGAAAAAGGGTACTAATGTAAATACAACAGATGACACAAAGAGATCATTGCTGTTATGGGCTACCCATGGCTCTAACCTTGAAATGGCACGGCTGCTATTGGCTCATCGTGCTGATGTCAACCAGCAGGATGAGATATTAGACAGTCCTTTTCTATATGCCGGTGCTACGGGCCAGACTGAAATGTTGAAATTGTTTCTGCAGCATGGAGCGCGTTTTGATGTATTTAACCGCTATAACGGCTCAGCTTTGATTCCTGCCTGTGAAAGAGGACATGTGGAAACCGTGAGATTATTAGCTACCACCAAAGGATTTCCTATCGACCACGTGAATCGGCTGGGTTGGACAGGATTGCTGGAGGCAGTGATCTTAGGTGACGGAACCGGGAAATACCAGCAAATCGTGCGTATTCTTAAAGATGCCGGCTGCAATATTCATATCGCTGATAAAAATGGAGTTACCTCCCTGCAACACGCAAAAAGTCTGGGTTATAAAGAGATCGTTCGGATCCTGGAGTCTGAATAAACTTCCCCTATTTTTTGGGCGATATTTGTTCCTGTTTTTTTACGGTTTTAATAGCTATTATTGTAAGCATATAATGATGCTGAATGGCACGTGCAACAAATAAAACTGGAATGATCACATGAAAATATTGGTGATAGAAGACGAGCCGGAGTTGTTAAGAGTCATCCGCCAGTCCCTGCAAAAAGAACATTTTTTGGTGGAGGAAGCGCCGGACTTTGAAACAGCCATGCGAAAAATTATTGCCTACGATTACGACTGTATCTTGCTGGATATTATGCTTCCTGACGGCAACGGTATGGATATTTTAAAGGAGCTGAAAACCATGCGCAAGGCTGACAATGTGATTGTTATTTCAGCAAATGATTCCCTGGATGACAAGGTACAGGGCCTGAACCTGGGTGCTGACGATTACCTTACCAAACCATTTCACATAGCGGAGCTGAATGCGAGGATACGATCTGTGCTTCGCAGAAAAGCTTTCAGTGGTAAAAATATATTGGAACTGGGCAATGTAAAATTAGACCTCGATGAAAGAACGGTAACCATTCGCGATACACCGGTTGCATTTAATCGTAAGGAACTGGATGTATTGACTTATTTTATGCTGAACCATAATCGCCTCGTATTAAAAACGGCATTGGCCGAACATGTTTGGGGCGCTTATGCTGACGAAGCCAATGATTACGAATTTCTTTACTCGCAGATCAAAAACCTGAGGAAGAAATTAAATGAACATGATAGCGGCCTCGAAATAAGGGCGGTGTATGGCATTGGCTATAAGATGCAGGTAATATGAAATTGCTGAACCATACACTGTTGTATTTGTCTGTATCTCTTTTAGGCGTATTAGGACTTTGGGCAGTTGTCTTCTACTTTTTTATGCTGCAGGAAGTAAAAGAAACCGTTGATGACGGTCTTACCAATTACAAAATGTTTATTGTACACCGGGCCCAGGGGGATACATCCATGCTAAGCAGCGATTCATTTGGAGATAAAAATTACAGGATCAATGAAATACCCGCTGAACAAGCCATCCGGGTATTAGATACTTATAAGGATACGCTGATTTACCAGGAGCGGTTGGAGCAGCATGCGCCGGTGCGTTTATTAACTACGGCATTTGTGGCAAATGAGAAGTATTATGAATTAAAGATCATATCTGCAGTTATTAATAAGGCCGATCTGATAAGAAAGCTTTTTCTGGCCTTGGCAGCTTTGTATGGTGTGATGCTCGCCAGTATCCTGGTGGTTAACAATTTTGTTTTAAAGAAAATATGGAAGCCGTTTCATTATTTATTGACCCAGCTCAGAAATTTTAGACTCGGTAATACCCCTTTATTTAAACCAGCTAATACATCAGTTAAGGAATTCAGAGAGTTGAATGATTCCTTACAATCCCTGCTGCAAAGAAATTCAGATACCTATTTGAGTCAGAAGCAGTTTAATGAAAATGCTTCTCATGAATTGCAAACACCGCTGGCAATCAGTATTAACAAGCTGGAATTGCTGGCAGAAAGAGGGGCGTTAACAGACGAAGATGCAGCAACAGTAGGAGAAGTAATACAGGCCCTTGAAAGTCTCAAACGGCTGAATAAAGCGCTGCTGTTGTTGTCTAAAATAGAAAACCAGCAATTTGCAGAGGAGCAACAGGTACGGTTTAACGATGTTTTTAAGAAACTGGTACGGGACTTTGCCGACCTGCTTCGTTTCAGAAAGGTACAGGTACAGCTGGTGGAGGAGGGTAGTTTTGAAAAGCAAATGAATAACACCCTGGCAGAAATACTTGTAATGAACCTGCTTAAAAATGCTATTGTGCACAATAGGCCTGGGGGTACCATAGTGATCACCATATCCCATTCCGGATTTAATATGGAGAACACAGGGGCCGCTGAATCATTAGATGAGGAAAAAATGTTCGACCGGTTTTATAAGCGATCGGCCGAAAGTGGCTCTACCGGTTTAGGCCTGGCCATTGTTAAGGCAATTGCAGGTTTGTACGACCTTTCTGTTAATTATGTGTTTAGTGCTGGTAAACATACGTTCAGTATACAAACGGGTGACCATGGTGTAGAACAGGGCCGCGGGCATTCCTGAATTTTTCCCGTTTTGGTCTTTTATTTTTGTATTGTAAACGAGACAAGTGTTGAGAACGATTATTTTACTGATATTACTGGTAACGGGTAGTTATTTAAACGCGCAGGAAGTGCAGTCTAAAAATGTACCTTCTATCATCATTAATGCTTTACAGGTGAAGTTTCCAAAAGCGGCTGATGTTGTCTGGAAATTAGAGAATGGATCATACAAAGCAGAGTTTGAGATGGGAAGACAGGAGTATGAAGTTTGGCTCGACCATAGTGGAAAACTAAAACGCTGGAAACAGGATTTTGATAAAGAAAAGTTACCTGCTCCTGTAAAATTATCCATCCAGAAATCTTTTGACGGGTTTGCGCCTTCCAGCGTAGAACGCCTGCAGGAGGGGCGTAGTGTTTTTTATAAAATGAGATTAACCAAATCAAAGGAAAAGCATAAAGTACTATTTACAGAGCATGGGAAGTTGTTGTCCGACCAGGTACTTTAACGGATCTTATAACAAACCGGCATCAATTTAATTGAAATGCATCCGACTGGTTTGTGAGACACAAACCTCAGCATAGCCTTGGCCAGTGTCACCACTGGCTGGAAGGGATGGGAAACTATATGTAATAATAATTTTGATACCTGTGTATTATTAGTTTAATACGCTTGTGAACCTGGAGCCGCAGCATGATGATATGCCTGCGTCTTTTTGCTAATAGTAAAGGCCGTGAAAACGGCCTTTCTCATGTAAAACAACAAGAAACAGTAAAATCAATATTTACCTGCAGACAAGCGGCTCACCACTGTAATCAGCCGGTCTACATCTTCGCAGGTATTATAAAATGCCAATGAAGGTCTTACGGTAGTTTCTACGCCCATTCTCCGCAAAATAGGCTGCGCACAATGATGCCCGGTTCTAACCGCTATCCCTTCCTGGTTGAGCGCTTTACCTACATCATCATTAGAATAACCTTTTAATGTAAAAGATAAGACACTTGCTTTGTTAGCTGCGGTGCCAATAAGTCTTACACCACGCACCTGTTGTAGGTGGTGCGTTGCATAATCCAGCAAAGCATGTTCATAAGCCCCTATATTGGCCATACCTAAATGGGTTACATAATCAATAGCCGCGCCAAGGCCAACAGCATCAGCAATATTACCGGTGCCGGCTTCAAAACGGTTCGGCGCTTTGTGATATTTGATCTCTTCGAATGTAACGTCCTGTATCATATTACCACCGCCTTGCCAGGGCTCTGTTTCATTTAAAAGGTCTTCTTTGCCATATACTACACCAATACCTGTTGGGCCAAAAACCTTATGCCCTGAGAATACGAACCAATCAGCATCTAATGCCTGTACATTTACGGGCATATGGGATACTGATTGAGCGCCGTCTACCAATACCTTCGCACCTGCATTATGAGCCAATGCTACAATCTGTTCGGCCGGGGTAACGGTTCCCAGTGCATTAGATACCTGGGTAAGTGCTACCAGTCGTGTACGGGGCGTCAATAGTTTGGCATATTCATCAAGAAGTATCTGCCCGTCATCATCAACTGGTATCACCTTTAAGGTAAGTCCTTTTTTATCTGCCAACCTTTTCCACGGAACAATATTCGCATGATGTTCCAGGTTGCTGACAATAATTTCATCACCACTTTTTAAATGCTGTTGGCCCCAGCTTTGGGCAACCAGGTTAATACCTTCTGTAGCCCCCCGAACGAAGATGATCTCATTAACCGACCGGGCCCCCAGGAACCGCTGTACTTTTTTTCTCGCCGCTTCATAAGCATCTGTGGCACGTGCGGCCAACTCATGTGCAGCACGGTGAATATTAGAATTTTCATGCTGGTAGAAATAGCTGATCCGGTCAATCACTGATTGCGGCTTTTGAGTAGTCGCTGCATTGTCCAGCCAAACCAGGCTTTTCCCGTTAACCTTTTCATTCAATATGGGGAAATCCTTTTTGATTTTATAGGCATCAAAAGCATGATTGAATCCACCCAATGACTGGCTATTAAATTGATGTGGATGATTTTGCAGGAAGTAAAACGATGGCCCTGCCTGGTCAACCTGGTTTTGTAGAGGCTGTATCGATGCATCTGGCAAAGTATTACTGTTGAGCACGCCTAATATGGCACTGATATCTGACCAATAAGGTTGCTCATCAATAAATGGTAATGCAAATGGATCTGCTTTAGCCGCAGGTTTATCGATACTTGCATCCGGGAAGCTGGTCACCGGCTCTTTCAGGCTGAAATCATTTTGTTGATGGGTGTACGAAGGAGACGCCCCACTGCCTGCTACAGAAGCAGGTGGCTGGCCATTTTGAAAGGCATTGGCATCATTATAACCCTGGATATAGGAGCTATTGCCTGGTGCGTGATCTGCATCAGCCCAATTGAAGCCTGGATTAAAATAATCCTGGTCGGCCCCGGGGACAGACGGCGCAGTTATGCCAACGCCAGTCACAGCCGGTGGTGTTGCTAATGCACCCACAGGCGATGCCGGCGGCTGGGTTATTCCCTGTGGTACCACCCCATTTGAAAAGGAACCCAATGGCAGGGTGGACGCCCCGCCGCTTAGAGATTGTGCCAGGGCGGTAGCACGGGGATGCTCATAAGGATCCAGGGATATTTCTTTGGGAACATTCTCTGGTAATGCTTTAAAGAGCTGGTTAGCCCAATGCTGCAGCTCTCCAACATCCGGAAGATTATTGGTATTTGTACTCATGGTAATTTCCTATTTCAACGTCATCTAATACAGCAATGGCATCGTCCACCAATACTGCCAGAGAGCAGTACAATGAAACCAGGTAAGAGGCAATAGCTTTTTCGTTAATGCCCATGAAACGAACGGATAGTCCCGGCGTCTGCTCTCCCTGTAAGCCGGGTTGAAAAAGGCCTACCACACCCTGGCGGCTTTCGCCGGTACGCAGCAAAATGATCTTGGTTTTTCCTTTTACAATAGGTACTTTATCAGACGGAATTAATGGAATGCCTCTCCAGGTAATAAATTGAGAACCAAAAAGAGAAATGGTAGGAGGTGGTACGCCTCGACGGGTACATTCCCTGCCAAAAGCTGCAATAGCCAACGGATGCAGCAGAAAGAATCCGGGCTCTTTCCATACTTTGGCGATTAATTCATCCAGGTCATCGGGAGTTGGTGCACCCGTGCGCGTTTTAACCCTTTGCTCACTCGCTACACTATGCAATAAGCCATAGTTGGCATTATTGATCAGCTCGCTTTCCTGTCTTTCCTTAATGGTTTCTATGGCCAGTCTTAATTGTTCTGAGATCTGGTTATAGGGTTTGCTGTATAAATCAGAAACCCTGGTATGTACATCTACAATGGTTTGCACTGCAGCCAGGTTGTATTCCCGGGGATTCTCAACATAATCAACAAAGGTTTGCGGTAAAATCTTCTCATCGCGCGAGGAGCAGTCTACCTCTATCTGCGTCGCATTTTTCACTTTGTTCAAGCGGTACACACCCGACTCCACAGGCACCCAGTTTAACAGGCGGGTTAGCCAGCGTGGAGATATAGTAACCATTTGAGGTACGGTACGGGTAGCAATTGCAAGCTGCCGCGCTGCTACGTCGCCAAGGGCAGTTTGTTGTTGGGTTTTTGTTTCAGCCATGATCTAGTTTTTAAAAGTTATCACACAAATATATTAGAAAAAATAATTAGTCTATAAAAAAAGTAGACTATTTGATCTTATATCGAAAAATTAATTCCTTCGTCAAAGTCCCGGTTAGATCTCACCCTCACTTCGCTCTTATGATATACCAGTGAATAGGGGGGAACCGTTTCTGTAAGCCACACATTGCCACCAATGACAGAGTCGTGGCCTATCACTGTTTTACCTCCCAGTATAGTAGATCCTGAATAGATCACCACATTGTCTTCAATAGTCGGATGCCTTTTTACATGGGCCTGTGTTTTGGAAACATTTAAGGCACCTAAAGTAACGCCCTGGTATATTTTTACATTATTACCTATCACGCAGGTTTCACCTATTACCACACCCGTACCATGATCTATAAAAAAGGTGGAACCTATAACCGCACCGGGATTAATATCAATACCGGTAAGGCTATGTGCGTATTCAGATATAAGCCGGGGAAGCACAGGGATCTTTAACTGGTATAATTCGTGGGAAAAACGGTATACGGCTACGGCATAGAAGCCCGGGTAGGCACCCACTATCTCCTCGATCGAATGAGCAGCCGGATCGAAGGCCAGTATGTTTTGCGCGTCTTCCTGAAGTTCGATAAAAATATCGGGTATGCGTTTGAAAAACCGGTCTACGATCTCATCTACATCAGCCAGTACGTTCTCTATGGGTAATAATAATTGTCTTAACTGCAGCTCCAGGTCCATGATGTCGAGAGGACCAAATATTTTATCGGAGTGAACAGGAAACAAGTGTGTCAGTAAATGCCGGATCCAGCGCTGTGCACTGCTTCGCGAGGGTATAGGTTGGAGATCGCGCCTGTATTTTTGATGAATGGCGCTTAAAGTTTCATGCAGCTGCATTTCTTTAATAATGGGTTCCATAGCAGTATTCTAAAGTTAAAACATTTTGTTTACACATTAATCAAATAACTCAGATGACAGATATCGGTCACCTTTATCGCAAACAATGCATACGATTACGCCGTTATCAAGATGCGCCGCCAATTCCAGTGCGGCATATACGGCTCCGCCACTGCTCATACCGCAAAAAATACCTTCCTCACGGGCCAGGCGTTTAGTGATCATTTTTGCCTGCTTTTCTGAGACCTCAATGGTCCTGTCAATTTTTGATGCATCGAAAATTTTGGGAATATAGGCTTCCGGCCATTTTCTGATACCCGGAATTTGTGCATTATCGGCGGGCTCACAACCGGCTATGATAATACCGGGATTTTTTTCTTTTAAATATTGAGATACTCCCATAATGGTACCCGTAGTTCCCATAGCAGATACGAAATGCGTAACCTGGCCGTTGGTATCCTTCCATATTTCCGGGCCTGTGGTTTGGTAGTGAATGAGGGGATTGTCGGGATTTGCAAACTGGTTCAGCATTACGTAATCACCGGTAGCCACCAGGTCGTTAGCGTGGTCTATGGCGCCCTCCATGGCTCTCCGTTTGGGTGTTAATATAACTGTAGCGCCAAAAGCTTTCATAGCTGCAACACGCTCTTTGGTAGCGTCTTCCGGCATTACCAATGCTATCTCAATTCCAAACAGGCTGGCCATTAAAGCCAATGCTATACCTGTGTTGCCACTGGTAGGCTCAACCAGTTTTTGTCCTTTTTGAATTGCTCCTCTTTCCAGTGCTCCTTTGATCATGCCATAGGCTGCACGGTCTTTGACACTGCCCCCGGGGTTATTGCCCTCCAGTTTGCAATAAATACGAACGCGGGGGTTCGATGGTATACTTTTAAGTTGTACAATAGGGGTATTCCCCACTTGCAGCAGGATATCTGACATATCGATTATATAAATATTGAAAGCGTTATTGAGAATAGTTGTACAGCCGTGCATCAACCAAGCCTGGCAGAAGTGCAGGGTTAGTAATCGCTTCTCTTAACAGGCATACACTAGTGTTGCACGGCTATTGTCAACTATTCGTATCTGTTTTTCAGAACAGTGAAGGAGAATTTTTTCCCTGTTTTGGCAGCTGCATTTTTTACCAATTCAATTACTTCTAATAAAGCCAGGTTGCCTCTCTTAAGATATTGCAGTGTAGTAGCTTCCCTGGTTTGATTTTCTGCCAGGTCTCCATTAGGTACGTTTTCTGGTAAAAAATGGTTGGATCTTAAAGCTTCGTCTAGTAAAGCAAAGTCATGCTTGCCCGCATAATGTAATACAATATTTGCTGAAAATAGTGGCATAAAAAAGGTTTTAATGGCTGATGGCCGTGATGTAAAATGTTATAAGAGAAATGTAGATCTGGGTTTTCAAAAAGTGGTATTTTGTTAATGTTGATGTAGAGCCGCCTGGCTACATACCCTGGAAAAGGGAGTTTAACAACAACAGTTGCAAATGTGCATAGATGTAAACAAAATATTCATAAAGCAAATATAGGGGATGTTTTTAGTCTACCAAAACAATAGACTATTATTTTTTTATTTCTTATAAAATAGCAATCTTGCATCTCTTTTTAATAAAACCAGTATTTTTATCTGATGAGCCTGTTAAAGAAAACCGTTTGCTTTATTAGTTTGATATATCTGCTCACCGCTTGCGGCAATTCAGGGGGAAAGCAGGAACATGCAAAAGCAGATTCCAATCATTCTTGTATGAAAGCTCCGTCCCGCTTTGGTGCTACAGACTCTTCAGGTGTCAGCTTTGGCGGAGATACCTCTCTTGCCGGGATGGTATTGATACCTGGTGGTGTGTTTGATATGGGAGGGGATAATAACCAGGCAAGCGAAGATGAATATCCAAAACATAAAGTACAGGTAGATCCTTTTTATATAGATGTAACCGAAGTAACGAATGCGCAGTTTAAAAAGTTTGCGGATGCTACAGGTTATATAACTACTGCCGAACGAAAGCCCGACTGGAATGAGATAAAGAAGACATTACCTCCCGGCACTCCAAAGCCTCCCGACAGTGTACTGGTAGCGGCCTCCCTGGTATTCAGGCAGGCGGATGGCCCGGTTGATCTGAACAATTTCAATCAATGGTGGGGTTGGGTAGAGGGCGCCAGCTGGAGGCACCCCCAGGGACCCGGCAGCAGCATTGAGGCAAAAGATAACTACCCGGTAGTGCATGTAAGCTGGGATGATGCGCAGGCTTATTGTAAATGGGCCGGCAAGCGATTGCCAACAGAGGCAGAGTGGGAGTTTGCTGCGAGAGGTGGTTTGATCAACAATATTTATCCATGGGGTAATGAGCATGTAAACCAGGGCGCTCCAAAAGCTAATAGCTGGGAAGGTAAATTTCCTTATCTGAACGAAAAGAAAGATGGTTATATAACTGCAGCGCCCGTTAAATCCTTTGCAGCAAACGGCTATGGCTTGTACGATATGGCTGGTAATGTGTGGGAGTGGTGTAGCGACTGGTATCATCACGATTATTACCGGCAGCTGGAAGGGAAGCTGACAGTGAATCCACAGGGACCAGACAAATCCTACGATCCGCAGGAGCCTTATAATGCTAAACGCAGTTTACGCGGGGGGAGCTTTTTATGTAACGACTCTTATTGCAGCGGGTATCGCGCGGCACGGCGTATGAAAAGCAGCCCCGATACGGGTTTGGAACATACCGGTTTCAGGTGTGTGCGGGACAAGAAGTAAGTATTGCAGGTTAATCTTTTATAGTATTGCGTAACTCTCTCAAGTACCGTGCGGCATCTAGCATACGGCTACCATACCAACTAAACATTTCTCCATTCACCAGCATCACTTTCGAATTAGGGAGCTGCTCCTGCACTGTAGAAACATCCTCTTCTTTAAAAGGGTAGGGCTCGCTGGACAGCAATACATATTGAGGTTGCATTTCCCCTAGTTCTTGCAGGGTTATTTGCGGGTACCGTGTTTGCTGATCCATTACATTTTTGAAGCCGCTTTTTTCCATCATAGAACAAATAAAAGTATCTCCTCCCACAGTCATCCATGGAGATTTCCATATAAGATAGGCGGCTGTTAAAGGTTCGTAGGGGCCGTTGTTTTCAAACTGTTGCTGTATCCGGGATATAAGGCTACCCGCGAGCTGTGTTTTGCCTGTAAGTGTTCCGATGGTCGCAATCATTTGAAGCGCATTATCAAAATTGCTGACATCTGTAATTAATATTTCACTAAAGAGTGATAATTCGCTTACCTGCTCTTTTATGTTTTCCTCTTTGCTGGCAATGATCAGTGTAGGATGTAGCGCTTTTACGGTACCGATATTTACATTCTTAGTACCTCCCACACGGGGTTTGGTGTGGTACCAATTTTCAGGATGTACACAGAATTTGGTAATTCCTACTGTTTCATTGTTCAGGCCCAGGTAGTACAGGAGTTCTGTAATGGATGGAACAAGGGATATAATGCGCATGGCGCAAAATTACTTGGTAGCGGAATAAATACAGCACATGCCAAAAGTGAGTGCTTTGTAGCTCGTTTGTTGAAAGCCCACTTTGTCCAGTATTGCTGTAAAGTCTTTACGCTCAGGAAAAGCTTTGGCCGATTTATTCAGGTATTGGTAAGCCTGCTTGTCTTGCTTAAAAGCTTTGGCAATTTGTGGCGCCACCAGGCTCATATAAAACTGGTATACATTATTGATAAAAGCTGGTCGGGGCCTCGAAAATTCGATAATACACAATTGCCCGCCCGGTTTTAAAACCCGGAGCATTTCCGAAAGTCCTTTTTCAAGATGTTCAAAATTACGCACGCCAAATGCAGCCATTGTTACATCGAAGCTGTTATCAGCAAAATGAAGGTTCTCCGAGTCGCCTTTCTCCAGCTGTATCTGGCCTGTTAAACCTAGCTTTTCAATTTTCTTACGGCCTTCTTCCAGCATCTGGGTAGAAATGTCTACGCCCACTACCTGTTTAGGGTTCAGCATCCTGGTAGCCCTGATGGCCATATCCCCGGTGCCGGTAGCGATATCCAGTATATATTGTGGTTGTTTTTTGCGAAGGGAGTTAATGGCTTTTTTACGCCAGCTTACATCTGTTCGGGCAGATAAAAACCGATTCATAAAATCGTATTTTCCTGCTATCTTATCAAACATTTCTGCAACCTGTTCTTTTTTCGTCTTCTCAGATTCGCTAAACGGTATAATGTGATCGTGGGGTTGTGCCGACATGGGCGCAAAGATACGTGTTGATTGGGTAAACCGGGAAACCCGGAAGAACAATATCGAAAACCAGTGATTGCAATTTTTTTGTACGAAATGCGTATAGCCGAAGCCTTTATAATATCTTAGTAGCGTAATTTGGTTGCCGATGAAGGATTTTTTTAATAATATAGAACTGGACGAGCTTTCTTCTACCCCCAAGTACCTGCAATTGGCTCAATCTGTGATCAAAGCAATTGCATTGGGTAAAATCAAGCACGATGAAGTAATGCCCTCTATTAATGAAATGAGCTTTGAGTTTGATATTTCGAGGGATACAGCCGAAAAATCCTACAAATACCTGAAAAAGCTGGGCGTTTTAGGTTCAGTGCCTGGTAAAGGCTATTATGTAAAAACCACCAATGTAAAAAACGATATCAAGGTTTTTCTGCTCTTCAACAAGCTGAGCTCTCATAAAAAAATCATTTATGATTCGTTTGTGAAAACGCTGGGCGATAATGCGGTAATCGATTTTTATATATATAACAACGATTTTAATTTCTTCAAGCGGCTTTTAACGAATGCAGGAAGGCATTATTCGCATTTTGTAATTATTGCCCATTTCCTGGAAAGCGGTGAAAATGCCTACGAAATTTTGAATACGATTCCGAAGGAAAAACTGATCCTGCTGGATAAGCTGGTGCCGGGTGTGAGCGGTGATTTCAGCGCAGTGTATGAGAATTTTGAAAATGATATCTATGGCGCACTGGAAGAGGCTGTGGGCAGTTTGAAGAAGTACGAGACTTTAAAGATCATTGTGCCTTCTTACACCTATTTTCCTGAAGAAATTACGAAAGGGTTTAAAAGATTTTGTCATGAGTACGCTTTTTCTGCGGGGATCGTGAATGATATTGCCAAAGAAAAGATAGAAAAGGGAACTGCCTATATCAGCTTAATGGAAGATGATCTGGTTACGCTTATTGAGAAGATCAAAGAGTCAAAATTGAAAATCGGGAAAGATATTGGTGTGATCAGTTATAACGAAACACCTCTGAAAAAGCTCATCCTTCAGGGCATTACTACTTTTTCTACTGATTTTGAGGAGATGGGCCGGCAGGCAGCATTACTGATTCTGGATGGAAAAAGAAAGAAGATCGAGACCCCGTTTCATTTGAAGCTCAGGCCATCACTTTGATTGACGCATACCTGTACTGATTACTCCTCACTGATTACTGCTTACTATGTTCTACATTTGCAGTCTGTATGCAAATAATTTCAGCTTCTTATATTAAGAGTAGTGCCATCTACACGCAATGCCCTCCTGCAGATAAAGCCGAATACGCTTTTATCGGGAGAAGTAATGTGGGAAAATCTTCTTTGATCAATATGTTGTGTAATATGAAGGGCTTAGCCAAAACATCAGCTGCCCCGGGAAAAACGCAATTGATCAATCATTTTGTGATCAACGATCTTGCAAAAGGCAATGTAAAAGCCAAAATAGGGCAGAGTTGGTACCTTGTAGATTTGCCGGGCTATGGTTATGCCAAGGTATCGCAAAAGCAACGTAAAAGCTGGACCTCCATGATTGAGGACTATATATTAAAGCGTACGAATCTCGGTAACCTGTTTGTTTTGATTGATAGTCGTCATGAGCCTCAAAAGATTGACCTGGAGTTTGTGGATCAATTGGGGGAGTGGCAGGTGCCTTTTGCAATTGTATTCACCAAAGCAGATAAGAATAAGCCGGGAGCCACCGTTAACAATGTTCAGAAATTTATCGAAACTTTAAAAAACACATGGTCCGATTTACCGCCCTATTTTGTTACTTCGGCCACCCGCGGCGATGGAAGAGAGGAGTTACTGTCATTTATCCACGGGTTGAATAAGGAGTTTACTGCGCTGCAGGGTAAGTAATGAAGCACAGGCTTATATAAATACTAATTTTGATCATCGTCCGTTTTAAAGTACACCAATGAAATTGCATTTTAAATTGTTTCTTGTTGTTATTGTTACGCTGCTTTTTGTTTCCTGTGTAAAAAATAAACCTTTTTTATCTTCTTACTCAGTACCCCCTGTTTTTAGATTGGAGAGCAATGATTCTACTGCGCTGGCACGCGTGATCATGACCTATGGCCTTGCTAACTACCTGTCCAAATCAACCAGTGGGCCTATTGATACAATTATCATAGATTCTTTATGGCTTAATCACGGCCGTCCGTTTACCACTGAGATGGTTTCTAATTTTGTTTACAGCGACGTCATGCTGAATAACATGGCAGGTCGGATCAGCTTAACCAATACCGGCGATGCGGATTCATTAAAGGGCCTTGCAGATTCGGTAGCAATCCTTAGCCGGTTTTATGGGGTTACAGCCAGTAATGGGGTTGCGGGTGTTGGTACGCAAAATACTCCGGTATCTGCGAAACGTCTTTTTAACGAAAACGGGATGGAAGTGCAGGAAGTGTGGTTTAACACGATGTTGGGCGCTAATTTTATGCAAAACGCTTTTGGAAACCTCGCAGGTCCGGGACAAAATGTTGCGCTGGCCTGGGATCTGGCTTATAATTATATGGGCTTTCCGGTTGACTACGATCCCGATAAGGATTATTACTCGGGAACCGTGCCCCGAAACCGGCCACTTGGTATTGCAGCACTTTTTGCAGGCGTTAAAAATTTGAAGGCAGGAGCGAAAATATATGAAGAGTTCAGGCGTGCAAAAGCGGCTGCTGTAGCCAGCGATTCTCGTGTAAATGCTGTTTCAGTGGCTACTATAGCCGTTTACACAGAAGTGACACTGGCTCAAACTGCATTATTTGCTTTGGATAGTGTGAAACAGATAGCAGACCCCATTGCAAAATTACATTACCTGTCAAAAGCGCATGGCCTGATGCGCGCATTGAAGTACCGAAACTCAGGTTACTCCCCTTTGACTAACGAAGCATACCTGCGAATCAGGGAGATCATGAAAACAAACTTTTATACCCTTACCCAGGACACGTCTTACAAAGGAATTAATGAGGTGGCGGACCTGTTGATTAAAGCTTATAGTAGCGAGTAATTAAAGCCTTTCGAGCATATCTACTACTTTTTCCCTTTTAAGGATAAGATATCCCAAACGGTCTTTGCTGATACCTTCCTTTAATTGGTAGCTAAAAGATAGCGCATCTTCTGTTACCATAGTTTCAAAGTGCCGGAACGCAATGGTAGGTAATTCCTGTAACTCTTCTCCGATCTCGTACAAATGGGTGGAAAGAATAAATAATGAGGTTTTTACCTTGATCAGTCCTTTAATAACGGCCAGGGAACATCTCATGGCGTCTTCAACATTGGTGCCTTTAAATAACTCGTCTATTAATACCAGCCATTTTTTTCCATCGCTGATCTTCTGAACGGTGTTTTTAATCCGTTGAACTTCATTAAAGAAAAAGCTTTCGCCTTTCGCAATATTATCCACCACGTTAATATTACTGATCAGGCCGTCGAACATAGTGAGCCGCATGGTTGACGCCGGAACTCCCATGCCAATATGTGCGAGGAAAACAGATGAACCAACGGATTTGATCAGGGTGCTCTTACCCGCCATATTGGCTCCGGTAAGAAAAAGGAAATTATGTTCAGGGCTCATCTGCAAATGGTAGGGCACCGGGTTATGTAACAGCAGGTGATACAAGCCTTTTGCTTCTATAAAAGGCTTGTCGCTCTCTATGAACTCAGGAAAGTGAAGGTTGTATTTTTTAACAGCAAATGCCATCGAATACCAGGCGTCCAGCCTGCTGTAAATATCAATCAGTTCCTGTACTTCGATTTTATAATTAACCCTGACATTTGCCGCGAAATACAGGTTTTTGTGTTGAGGTATGATCTCGTCCTTTTCAATCGCCGCCATTTGTTTAAATGGTTCTACTACACTCAGCAAGTGACCGATACGATCAATATATATCTTGAAATTCACCGGCATGTCAACGTTGGCTAATATGGTTTCAATTTTTTTTAGCCCCCTGAAGAAATCTGTAAAATGTTTTATAGAAAATTTAGCCATGGAATAGTCTGCACTGTGTAGCAAACGATACATGAAAGCATCAACGGCAGAAGGATTGTTGGTAATGGTGTCCAGGGCATAGTCCAGGAATTTGATCATTACCAGCACTGTTCCATTGGATATTTCCTGGGGCCAGTCGTCTACCTGCTCAATCAGTTTCTTTAATATGTTTTGAGTGCCGTTTATTTTTTTTATATCGCTGAACGGGCTCGAAAAGAAATGGCGTAACCATTCTTTACCACCCTCTGTTCGGGTAAAGTTCAGCTTATGGAAAATAGAATAGCTTTCCTCGGTATGAAATATGGAAATATCGTTAAAGGAAATATCGTCTATCTGCATAATTGTTGTTTGATGTTTAAAGCTTGCAGGTTACTGAAGCTGTTTTAACATGGAACCTTAAACTTTGAACTTACAACTTTACCACGGAATTATCTTTCAAATAGTAAGCGTTCTCCTTTCTTAGACTCATTCCACTGCCCATTTCCATAAACCAGATGTCCGCTTACAAAAGTATGGGTAATGCTGGCCGGGAAATTAAAAGGGGCTCCGTTTTCACCGGCCTGTTCAAAGGGACTCCAGCCACATTTGTAAAGGATATTTTCTTTATTAACGGTAAAAGGCGCATTCAGGTCGGCCACCACTAAATCTGCAAAATATCCTTCGCGTATATAACCCCTTTCTTTGATGGAAAAGCAGTCTGCTACCGCATGACTCATTTTTTCAACAATTTTTTCCAGGGATATTTTTCCCAGCCGGTTATAATGAAGCATCAGTGGTAATGCATGTTGCACTAACGGAAGTCCCGCATGGGCCTTTAAATAAGGCTCATTTTTTTCATCAAAAGTATGAGGAGCGTGGTCAGTTGCAATTACATCCAGGCGGTCGTCGAGCAGGGCCTCCCATAAAGCTTCTTTATTGTGAGATGCTTTAATAGCCGGATTACATTTGATAAAATTGCCCTGGCGTTCGTAATCGTCTGCCGTAAAATGCAGGTGATGCACACAAACCTCTGCCGTAATTCGTTTATCTTTCAGCGGAATCATATTGGTGAAAAGCTGCAACTCCCTTTCCGTAGTAATATGTAAAATATGTAACCTTGAATCATATTTTTTAGCCAGTTGAACGGCATAAAACGAAGATTCGAAGCAAGCTTCTTCATTCCTGATAACAGGGTGATCTGCTGCTGTCAGTTCGCGGTTTTCATCCAGGGCTTTTTGCAGGTTAGCTTTAATAATCTTCTCGTCTTCGCAATGAGTGGCAATCAGCATTTCGCTTTCACCAAAAATCCGGTGCAATACCAATGGGTTGTCTACCAGCAAATTGCCTGTACTGCTACCCATAAACATTTTGATACCGCAAATACGGTCTTTAAATTTATTAGCAGCTAAAGTGTCGTCGGCATTCACATTACTGGTGCCAATATAAAAAGAGTAGTTGGCCAATGATGTTTGCGCGGCGATATTGTATTTGTCTTCCAGCAAATCAAGCGTGAATGCCGGCGGGGCCGTGTTGGGCATTTCCATAAAACTCGTTACGCCTCCTGCTACAGCAGCTTTACTCTCAGTATAAATATTGGCTTTATGTGTTAAGCCCGGTTCTCTGAAGTGTACCTGGTCGTCTATAGCACCAGGCAGCAGGTGCTTACCTTCTCCATTGATTTCTACCGCATCGGCCTTTGTACTAATTTGATTATCAATCTTATCAATGCGGCCATTTTTAATTAAAACGTCTTTTGTTTCTGTTTTACCCTCATTTACTACCTGAATGTTTTTAAAAAGATATATTTGCATGGTTTTTGTTTTTGTGCCCCGTGTTTTACTGTGCCGTTTATAATAAATGGCGGAAATGATCCACCCATAAGGTTGGATTTAAATAGCGGTTTGAAGTGATATCGGATATACTGCAAACCAGTACTGTAGGTACTACGGGGATCATCAATGGAAATACTTTAATTAACCTTATCAATAAACTATGCAATTTAAGAAATACCTGCCTTTGCTAGCAGTTGTTTTATTACCAATTCTTGCTGCATCTCAATCTACTTATTTGCCCAGGGGCGATAAGCAGGAAATTTTACTCGATCGCCTGGAAATAAAAGCCCAGAGAGATCCTATGCTGAATTTAAGTAAAACGAAACCTTATAGCAGGGAGTTTTATGTACCGGCTATAAAAAATTACCTGAATGTAGATTCGGCGCTCGATGCAAAACTCACTAATGTTGACAAGTATTATTTAAAAAGTGCATTGGCCAATAATATCGAATGGTTGCCTGAAGAAGAACGGGATGCCTATATGAGTAAAAAGCTTGTGGGCAATACATTCTATCAGTACCCGGCAGGCTTGTATGAAACACATAGCAAAGACTTTGACCTTACCGTTAACCCCGTGCTGAACATTGGCTACATGAAAGAAAGCGGTAATGACCAGAGCCTTTTTTATAATACCAGGGGAATTGCTATTCGCGGCCGCATAGCGAAAAAAATAGGTTTTTACACTATGCTGACCGATAACCAGGAGCGCTATCCAACTTATGTGCAGGATTGGATGAATGAACGTACAGCAGTGCCTGGTGCCGGGTTTAATCACCAGTTTAAAAAAGAAGGTGGGCGGGATTTTTTTGACGCGCGTGGATATATAACATTTGGCGCTACAAAGTATGTAGATGTAACTTTTGGTTACGACAAAAATTTTATCGGTAATGGCCAGCGTAGTTTGTTTTTAAGCGATTTTGGAAATAATAACCTGTTTTTAAGATTAAATACACGGATCTGGAAATTCAATTACCAGAACCTTTTTATGGAGTTAACCAATGCTTATCAAAGTAATCCTGGCGATAACTTACTGGGTAAAAAATACGCAGCTATGCACCACCTGGATATTAACCTTACCAAATGGTTGAACGTAGGGGTGTTCGAGGGGATTATATTTGGCAGAACCAATCGTTTTGAATTGGGATACCTGGTGCCGGTTATTTTTTACAGGTCGGTGGAGCGTGATCAGGGTAGTCCCGATAATGCAGTGGTGGGGATGGACTTTAAAGCAAACATTGCTAAGACTGCACAGGTTTACGGGCAACTGTTGTTTGATGAATTCAAGATATCTGAGCTAACCGGGGGGAATAACTGGTGGGCTAACAAATTTGGTTACCAGATAGGGGCCAAATATATTGATGCCTTTACGGTTAAAAACCTGGATCTGCAGCTGGAGTTGAACCGCGTAAGACCCTACACTTACTCACACTATGATTCTGTAGCCAATTATACACATTACAATCAGCCTTTGGCGCACCCCTTAATGGCTAATTTTAACGAATGGATAGGCGTGGCGCGTTACAGGCCAGCTCCAAAATGGATGATTGAAGGCCGCGCGATGTATTATATGCAGGGGCTTGATAGCAACCGAACCGTTAATTTCGGTAGTAATATATTTTTACCCAGTACCACCAGAACGGGAGGTGATTACGGACATGAAATAGGCAGCGGCTGGAAAACGAATGCCGCTATGGTAAGCCTGTTACTGTCTTATGAGCTGAAGGAAAACCTCTTCCTGGAGCTTATGGGTATGATTCGTAAACAGCGATATGATACACCGCCTGCTGTGGCTACTAAAAACAGCACTGTATTTAATGTGGGACTTCGCTGGAATATCGGCCGCAGGGACTTTTATTTTTAACAGGTTTTTAAAGCCTTTTAGCTGAACAAAGCGTCTTTAGAAGAGTTAGGATACGTACATCCTGGCAGGTTATTTTATTATCAAAACAGTATTTTATTAGAGTATCTTTTGTACATATCCTTATCGTTATGCAGTTGCTGTGTTGTACAGCTGCTGCTCAAACAAATAATAGCAGCAGTGTTATTTTCTGGACGGAGGGTAGGATGCTGCAACTACAGGATTTTAAAGTAGTCAACGATAGCCTGGATACTGTAGATGATAAAGTTTCAGCGTTGACACGTACCGGCATTACTTATTATTTAACTACAGATAAGGTTAACGGCCGGCCGGTCAGCATCCGGATAACGGTGGAAGCAACCGTGCATAAACAGAATACTTTTATTAAAGAGCGGGTATTGGATTACAATGCGGCTGTGAAGCAACGCTTACTAATACATGAGCAGAAGCACTTTGACATTTCAGAGATATTTGCCCGGCAGGCAGTACGTGATCTGCAAAGTTTAAGGTTGTCGGCTAATTACCGGAACGAGATAGCTGATTTTGTACAAACGAAGTTTAAAGCCGCAGAATTTTATCAACGGTTGTATGATGAGGATACTCAGCATGGTGAAGACTTTGCTGCCCAGGATGAATGGAATGAAAAAATAGCAGAGCAGCTGGAAGAGCTGGAAGCCTACAAGCGAAAGGTGATAGTGAAAAAACTATAGTTATAGAACTTACCTGTTGCTTTTATACCCCCAGGGCCTGTATCACATCATACTTGGTAACAATATGAAAAATACCGGCATCGTCTTTACTCATCACGGCTCCGTTCTCTTTGGTGATCAGCGTTTTTAGCTTATCAACAGAGATCTTGAAGTCAACCAATGGAAACGCCGGTTCTATTACATTTTCAATTTTTTGATTTTTGATATCAGGGTTGCTGAATACTTTTTGAAATAGGCCCCCTTCTGTAATAGATCCGATGATCTCACCATCCCTGGTCACCGGAATATGCTCAATATCGTATTGCTTCATCAACTCAACGGCCTCGGCTACCAGTTGGTCAGCAGTGATCGTCAGCAGTTTTTGCTTTCCGGGTCTGCCGCTGATGATATCCTTAAATGTTTTTACATCAAGAAAGCCACGTTCCATCATCCACTGGTCATTATAAATTTTGGCCACATAACGGCTACCATGGTCGTGCAATATGCAAACTACCAGGTCGTCTTTGGTTAAAGTGTCTTTCAATTGCATCAATCCTTTAAGGCAGCTACCGGCACTATAGCCGCAGAACAAGCCCTCTTCTTTTGCCAGCCTTCGCGCCATTACAGCGCCGTCCTTATCACTAACCTGGGTAAATTCATCAATCACGCTCATGTCATAGTTCTTTGGCAGAAAGTCTTCACCAAAGCCTTCGCTGAAATACGGGTACACTTCTTTGTCGTCCAGTTCGCCGGTATGGAAATATTTAGTCAGTAAAGAACCATAAGCGTCCACCGCCCATATTTTGATGTCGGGATTTTTTTCTTTGAGATACATGGCAACCCCTGTAATAGTTCCGCCTGTACCTGCCGTACATACCAGGTGTGTGATCTTTCCCTCAGTCTGCGTCCATATTTCCGGGCCTGTTGTTTCATAATGGGCCTGCCTGTTAGCCAGGTTGTCATATTGATTCATGTGGTAGGAGTTGGGTACTTCTTTCGCCAGTCTCGCAGCTACACTGTAATAGCTTTGCGGATCATCGGGCTCCACATTATTCGGGCATACAATTACCTCAGCGCCCATTGCTTTTAAAACATCTGCTTTTTCCTTCGATTGTTTATCGGTAGTAACAAATATGCATTTATAGCCTTTTACAATAGCGGCCAGTGCCAGGCCCATTCCGGTATTACCGCTGGTGCCTTCAATAATGGTTCCTCCTGGTTTCAGCTTTCCTTCCTGCTCTGCCACCTCAACCATTTTTAAAGCCATCCTGTCTTTAATACTATTGCCTGGGTTAAAGTAATCTACTTTAGCCAATACGGTGCAAGGCAGGTTTTGCGTTACTTTGTTTAACCGTATCAAAGGCGTATTGCCTATGGTTTCCAGGATATTATTTTTGATGTCCATGGTGATTAGTTGAATAGTTGATAAGTTAACAAGTTGATAAGTTAACCCGTAAATTGTTAATTATTTTAGTCATTTGTCTTGCAGCATCCTGTATCAGGTAAATCGTTCCCTGCAACGTTGTGCCCCTGAGTTATGAGCCATAAGCTATTAACTTCAGGCACAGTCAACCAGCATCTGCAATCCAGTATCCCGCATCCCGCCGTTTACTCCTTTCTCAGCATTTCCACTGCTTTCAGCACAACGGTATCTTTAGTATTCATTACCTGGTAAAAACCGGAGTCGCGCCATTTAAAGCGTGCCAACTGTGCTTCCATCCTTTGCTCTACTTTTGCTTTCTCAAAGGCCGGAACACCAGATAAGTTTACCGTATCTTTTTTTACCCAGTTCATAAATTGTATCCACATGCTTTGGGCGGGATCAAATTTTTGTGTATACACCTGCGGGTTAGGGTAGGGGTCCAGTATCTTTTTGTTATCCAGGTAATAATGGAACACAAAATCGTTAAAGGATCCGTTTAAAAACAACATATTTATTTCCCTCGAATAGTTGGAAGTGTCGAGGCCAACAAAAACATCAGGCATGATGCCGCCTCCGCCATATACAGCCCTGCCTCCATGGGTTTTGTAAACCTTTCCATTGCTTACCTTATTGCTGTCTGCATAATACAATTGTCCCGTAGCATAACGCTCCCAAACCTCATCCATATACACTTTTTTGCCACCGGTGTAAGGCTTTTGAATACTTCTTCCAATAGGTGTGTAGTACCGGGCAATTGTAAGGCGCATGGCCGATCCGTCGCTTAACAGGAAGGGTTCCTGCACCAGGCCCTTTCCAAAAGTTCTTCTGCCAATGATCGTGGCGCGATCCCAGTCCTGCAAAGCTCCCGCCAGAATTTCGCTGGCGCTCGCGCTTAACTCATCAACCAGAATTGCCAATTTTCCTGTTTCAAATATACCAGGCCTTTTGCAACGGTATTCTGTTTTAGGACTGTTAACTCCCTGTGTATATACAATCAGTTTATCGCCGCTTAAAAATTCGTCTGCAATCTGTATCGCCTGGTCCATATAGCCGCCGCCATTACCCCTCAGGTCAAAGATCAATTGGGTCATTCCCTGCTTTTTCAGATCTTCTGCCGCTTCCATAAATTCGCGGTAAGTGGTATTGGTGAATTTATCCAGCTTAATAAATGCGGTGGTTTTGTCCATCATATAAGCCGCTGAAACAGATGGCGTAGGTATATTACCCCGGATTACTGTAACCGGCAATACCTTCCCGTTGCGCATAATATCCAGCTTGGCAGGTGAACCTCTTTCGCCCCGTATCAGGCTTCTTATTTTAAAGCTATTAATAGACTTGCCGGTAAGGTTGTTGCTATCTACTTTGATGATCTGGTCGCCAATCAATAAACCCGCTTTATCGCTGGGCCCTCCTTCTATAACATAAGTTATATTAACAGTGTCCCTGATCTGGCTAAACTCAACACCAATACCTTCAAAGTTTCCCGAAAGGTCATCATTGGCTTCTTTGAGCTCTGCCGGAGGCAGGTATACAGAATGGGGGTCCAGCTCGCTCATCATTTCCCTTATCGCATTTCCCTCCAGCGTATCTATCTGTACAGAGTCAACATAACGGGTCCTGATAATATCAAGGGCTTCCTGTAGTGCAGTAACCCGGTCTTTTTTAAATATCTTTTTATTGGGTTGTCCTGTTGCAAACCGGTATCCGATATACATACCTAAAATCATTACAGCGGAAAGCAACAACGGGAGCCAAACCTCGAATCTTCTCTTCATCTTTATTAAAAATAAGCCTGCAAAATAGATAAAATTGTCTGAACCGTTGTTGAACAGTGCTTGTTTTATAGCCTGGCAGATCCGGATATAGGAATCAGATGGTATAAATCATGGTTCACAGCATATAGATACCTATATTAGCATATTATTTTTATAAACCGTTAAGTTAATGTCGAAATCTATTCTTATTGCTGATGCCGGATCTACCAAGACCGAATGGAGCCTTTTACGAAATGGAAAAGTGAAGTCGGTAGAAACGGCGGGTATAAGCCCTTATTTTTTGGGCGAGCAGCAAATTGTTGAATTATTGCGTAATGAATTAATACCTGCTTTAAGAAAGGCTGAAATAGACAAGGTTTATTTTTATGGAACAGGTTGCCTTAACCCGGCCAATAATAAGCTGGTACGTAATGCTATTAAGAAAACCTTTCCTGCAGCCATTGTTAATGTTACCAATGATGTGGAAGGTGCCGCTATAGGACTTTGTGGCAATAATAAAGGTATTGCCTGTATTTTAGGCACGGGCTCGAGCAGTTGTTTTTATGACGGTAAGAAAATAAAGAAGAATAACCCGGGCCTTGGATATGCCCTCGGTGATGAAGGCAGTGGAGCCTACCTTGGTAAAAAGGTATTACAGTATTACATGTATAATACTTTTGATGAAGACCTGCGGGCCAGGTTTGATGCGGCATATGTAACCAATGCAACTGAAATATTGGAAAACGTGTATAAAAAACCGCTGCCTAACCGCTACCTCGCGTCGTTTGCCCGGTTTCTGGCAGATAATCGCGGGCATTACATGATTGAAAATATCATTGAAGATGGGTTAAACGACTTTTTCTTTACTCATTTGGGCAAATATAACGAGGCATGGAAGTATCCGATCAATTTTGTAGGCGGTATAGCTTTTGGTTTTAAAGATGTTATTAAAGACCTTTGTGCTACCTATAATTTTGAACTGGGCAGGATACTGCAAAAGCCAATGAAAGGATTAATCGAATATCATAAAGAGGCGTAAAGGGCCACGATATAAAAATAAACGGGTATCTGTATGAAACGTCCATATAGCATTTTTCACACACGGGAGGATGTGTATTCGGGGCGTTCCCTGTTTGCCAACAGGCAGGCATCCGACAAGAATAATCGCGGCGAAGCCGCAACTAAAAAATTTACGGATGAATCAAAAAGTAACGGAGCAACCCAGCAGGTATAACGACCTGGAGAAAATGAGCATCAAGGAGTTGCTGGGTTCTATTAATAAAGAAGATCAAACGGTGCCGGTTGCTGTAGAGGCAGCTTTGTCACAAATAGAAGGATTGGTAGATGCGATTGTTGATCGTATGCTTTCGGGAGGCCGCCTGTTTTATATTGGAGCTGGTACCAGCGGGAGATTAGGAATACTGGATGCCAGCGAAATTCCTCCTACCTATGGGATGCCTCCGGGTGTGGTTATAGGTGTTATTGCAGGAGGTAATAAAGCCATCACTACCCCGGTAGAAAATGCAGAAGATGATGAAGAGCAGGGCTGGAATGATTTAAAAGAGCATAGCGTAAGTGAAAAGGATGTAGTAGTGGGAGTGGCGGCCAGTGGCACTACTCCTTATGTAATCGGGGCTTTGAAACATTGCCAGGCTAATAATATTGTTACGGGTAGCATCTCCTGTAACCCCGATGCTGATATCAGCAAGGTAGCCGATCATCCGGTAGAAGTAATTGTAGGACCTGAGTTTGTTACCGGAAGTACCCGTATGAAAAGCGGCACCGCGCAAAAACTGGTTCTCAACATGATCTCCACTACTGTAATGATACAAATGGGTAGGGTAGAGGGTAACCGTATGGTAAATATGCAGTTAACCAATGATAAACTAATTGACCGGGGAACCCGGATGATTATGGACCGTACGGGGATAACCGATTATGAAAAGGCGAAACAGTTGTTGCTGGAAAAGGGAAGCGTTAAATTAGCTATCGACGCAATATCGGCCCTTTGACGCTGAATTGCTATACTTCTATAGCAAACGAATAACCTTAATATGTATCCGGACACAGATTTGCGGATAGGTTTGCACAAACGTTTGCACGGGCATATAGCCTTAATTTAGGTTACATTCACTACTCAACCTAAATTAAAATACAATGAATCACAAACGCAGAAGTTTTATCCGAAATTTCGCTTTGGGAACCGGAGCGCTTGCCATAGAGTTGCCGGCACTTGCCGTTAATAATGAAATGATGCATCGTTCTCACCTTGTCCAGGGAAGAGTGGCCGATTTTAATATGTGCGGATACGCCGCGCCTGAATTAGATAAAGTACGGGTAGCCTTTATTGGCGTAGGTAACAGGGGCAGCGGAGCTGTAAACCGTATGTGCCACATCAAAGAAGTAGAAATTGCAGCTATTTGCGATCATCGGCCTGAACGTGTTTCCCGTGCACAAAAAACATTGGAAAATGCCGGCCTTCCAAAAGCAAAAGAGTATGGTGGTGAAGAGGGTTGGAAGGACCTTTGCCAAAGTAAGGATATTGACCTGGTTTATATCTGTACGCCCTGGTCGATGCATACGCCAATGGCTGTGTATGCTATGAAGCATGGAAAGCATGCAGCGGTGGAAGTGCCTGCGGCCGTTACTTTGGATGAATGCTGGCAACTGGTAGAAACATCAGAAAAAACAAAGAAGCATTGCATGATGTTGGAGAATTGTTGTTATGATTTCTTTGAGATCATGACATTGAATATGGCACAGCAGGGAGTTTTGGGGGAGTTAGTACATGCAGAAGGAGCATATATTCATGACTTACTGAATAGCAACTTTGGTAAAAACAGCTATGATAAAATGTGGAGACTAGAGGAAAATGCTAAACGCAACGGAAACCTGTATCCTACACATGGCCTAGGCCCTATAGCGCAATGCCTTAATATTAACAGGGGTGATAAAATGGATCACCTGGTATCGATGAGCACCAACGATTTTCAAATGCATGATACGGCAATTGCCAGGGCAAATGAAGATGCTTTTTACAATAAGTATACCACTAAAAAGTTCAGAGGCAATATGAACACCTCTGTTATACGAACGAATAAAGGCAAAACAATTATGTTGCAACATGATGTAACATCTCCAAGGCCTTACTCTCGTATTCATATACTCAGCGGCACAAAAGGATATGCTCAAAAATACCCCGAGCCTGGGAAAATATCATTTGGGCACGATTGGATAAAGGAGGAGGAAATGAGTAATCTGAAGGAGAAATATACACCCCCGATTGTAAAACATATTGGAGAGCTGGCAAAAAAAGTAGGAGGCCACGGGGGCATGGACTTTATGATGGACTGGAGACTGATTGACTGCTTGCGAAATGGCCTGCCACTTGACCAGGATGTATATGATGCTGCTTTATGGAGCGCTGCCGGCATAGTAAGTGAGCACTCTGTAGCTAATAACTCAAGAACGATTGATATTCCTGATTTTACCAGGGGCAACTGGAAAACAAACAAACCGGTTAGCTTATCATTAGCCGGAGGCGCTACTACTACAACACGATAAACAAAAAAGGGAAGGCGAAAGCCTTCCTTTAAAAAATATATTGAATTGACTAATTAAGCCGCTTTAGCTGCATTCAACCTTTTAGCCAGCTTGCTTTTTAAGTTAGCTGCTTTATTACGGTGAATAACGCCACGTTTGGCTAATTTATCAATCATGCTTTCAACAGAAGAGAATTTAGATGTTGCTTCAGTAGTTTCCGCTGCTTTCAAATCCCTGATAGCATTACGTGTAGTTTTGCCATAGTATCTGTTTCTTTCGCGGCGTTTAGCTGCCTGACGTGCATCTTTTTTTGTAGCTTTATGATTGGCCATCTATTTCTAATTTTTGGACGGCAAAGGTAAGAAGTTTTATGGATACTTCCATAACTTTTTTTAATTTTTACTTTCCGGGTCCCACTACCGATTTCAGGGATGCCACATTAATACGAAAAACAGGTTCAATAATAGGCATCTTTTAACGCTTTCTATGCATCTTTATTGTGACCGATAGAAATTAAATCTTAATTTTGCGGAAATATAGTTAAAGCGTCTTTTAACACTCTCGGATACTTTAAGATTAAACATATTATTTATATATTAACGATTCATTTATAATGAAAGACTTTTCTTATATCACGAACTCATCACCGGCATTTATTGAAAATATGTATCATGAGTTTGTTGCTAATCCTGAAAATGTAGACACTGAATTTCGCAAATTTTTTGAGGGTTTTGATTTTGCGGTAGGTAATGGATTGGCTGGAAAAAATGGGGCCGCTGTTTCAGAAAATGGCGCTGCTACTAAATCCGCAGGAAAAAATGACTGGAGAAAAGAGATTGCTGTTTACCGGCTTATTCTGGGCTACCGTAACAAGGGGCACCTGCTGGCTAATACCAATCCTATCAAAAAACGTAAGGACCGTGGCGCTAATGTAGAATTGTCATTTTATGGTTTAAGCGAGGCAGATCTGGACACAGAGTATGAAGTAGGTAATTTAATCGGATTAGGTACTACTACATTGAGAAACATTTTTACGCATCTGCAAAACTGGTATGCCAGCCATGTTGGTGTTGAGTTTAAATATATCAGCGATCAGAAGAAAGTAGACTGGATCACCAATGAAATAGAAAAAAACTTCTCCAAACCTTTTCCCTTGGAGAAGAAGAAAAGAATCCTCGAAAAACTGAACCAGGGGGTTATGTTTGAAAAGTTCCTGCATACCAAATATGTGGGACAGAAAAGGTTTTCTTTAGAAGGTGGCGAAACGACTATTGCAGCGCTTGATGCAATCATTAATATATCAGCCGAACTGGATGTGAAAGAAGCCGTGATTGGTATGGCGCACAGGGGTAGGTTAAATGTGTTGGCGAATATTTTAGGTAAAACCTATGAGCAGATATTTAGTGAGTTTGAGGGCACCGGCGAAATTAACCAGACCATGGGTAGCGGTGATGTGAAATACCACCTGGGTTATGGTAGTGAAATAGAAACTACCGGCGGCAATAAAATTTATCTGAAGTTGATGCCTAACCCTTCTCACCTGGAGGCAGTAGACCCGGTGGTGTTGGGATTTGCCAGAAGTAGCGCCAACAACATACACGACGAGCAATATGATAAAGTGTTGCCTATTTTAATACATGGTGATGCGGCTGTTGCCGGCCAGGGTGTTGTGTACGAGTTGTTACAGATGTCTAAACTACCTGGCTACCAGGTGGGCGGAACGATACATTTTATTATTAATAACCAGATTGGTTTTACGACCGATTTCTCGGATGCCCGCAGTGCAGATTATTGTACTTCGCTGGCTGCAATGACGCAAAGCCCGGTGTTTCATGTAAACGGAGATGACCCCGAAGCTGTTGTGAAGTGTGCGGAAATAGCTACACGTTATAGAAGCACTTTCCATGATGATGTATTTATAGACATGGTGTGCTATCGTAAGCATGGGCATAATGAGGGCGATGACCCTAAATTTACCCAACCTGCCATGTATGCTTTAATTGATAAGCATCCTAATCCACGTGAAGTATACGTAAAATATTTACTGGACAATGGTGAAGAAGATGCAAAAGATCTGGCAAAAGAAATGGAAACCAAATTCTGGGCAGATCTGCAGGATCGGTTGGACGATGTAAAACAAAGACCTTTACCCTATACTTACCAGGCTCCCGAACTTTTGTGGAAGCAGTTAAGAAAAGCTACGGAAGATGATTTCGATAAGAGTCCTGTAACCGGCATTACTGAAGAAAAGTTCAACCAGGTATTTAATGCTATTATGACCATTCCTGAAGGTTTTACTCCTTTAAAAAAGGTAGATAAGCTGCTGAAGGATAAGGTGAAGCTTTTTAATGAAGAAGGAAAACTGGATTGGGCCACGGCGGAGTTGCTGGCTTTCGGGTCGGTAATGGTTGATGGTGCCGATGTGAGAATGAGCGGACAGGATGTAGGACGCGGTACCTTTAGCTCCCGTCACTGTGTATTGAGAGATGAAGTGAGTGATAAGCCATATAACAGGTTAGCAGGTATTCCGGGCGCCGAGGGCAAGATCAGGATGTTTAATTCCCTGTTAAGCGAGAATGCAGTTTTAGGATTTGAATATGGATATGCCCTTTCTTCTCCCAATGCCCTGGTTTTATGGGAAGCCCAGTTTGGAGACTTTGTAAATGGTGCGCAAACAATTATTGACCAGTTTATAACCGGTGCAGAGCAGAAATGGAACCGTATGAACGGCTTAGTGATGTTGTTGCCACATGGTTATGAGGGACAGGGGCCTGAGCATAGCAGCGCCCGTATGGAACGCTTTTTAATTGCCTGTGCCGAATTGAATATTGTAGTGACTAATATTACTACGGCGGCAAACTACTTCCATGCATTAAGAAGACAGCTGGCCTGGCCTTTCAGGAAGCCATTGATCAATTTTGCGCCTAAAGCTAATTTACGTCATCCGGGTACCTATTCAACTCAGAAAGAGTTCTTAAGTGGTTCGTTCCAGGAGCTGATTGATGATGGCTATGTGAAGGCAGATGAGGTGAAGAAAGTACTTTTCTGCAGTGGTAAGGTTTATTATGATCTGCTGGAAAGGCAGCAAAAAGAAGGCCGTAAAGATGTAGCAGTGGTAAGATTGGAGCAAATCTATCCTTTGCCCGGTAAACAACTGGCTGCTTTATATAATAAGTACAAAAATGCCGTATGGTATTGGGTGCAGGAAGAGCCTTTGAATATGGGGGCCGCTTCGTTCCTGCAAATGAACCTGAAGCATATTAACTATGGTATCATTGGCCGGAAAGCCAGTGCGTCCACTGCGTCAGGGTTTATGAAAGTGCATAAAGCAGAGCAGGAAGAAATTGTAAATACAGCGTTTACTATCTAGAGGTTAGCAAATAAGAACTGGTTTGAAAATATCGGGCGGAATAGACATTCCGCCCTCTTATATTCAAAACTAAACATGAGATTTTTATATTAATTTTTGGTTTAATGCTTTGACTACAGCTTCCGCAACAGAGTTTACCTGTAGTTTTTCGTATATCTTTTTGATATGTGTATTGACCGTGTGAATGCTTAACCCGCAGGCTGATGCCACCATTTTGTGGCTGAATCCTTTTACCAGGTAGCCCAACACTTCTTTTTCTCTTGGTGTGAGAGAGATTTCCTGGTTGTTTTCATAAAACACATTTTTCTGAAAAGCTGTCAATACCTTTTTAGCTATCGATGCCGTCATGGCTGCATCCCCATTATATACATCCTCCACAGCCTGTAATAACTGGGCCGGTGTCGATTTCTTTAAAATATACCCGGAAGCGCCTGCACAAATAGACGCAAATATTTTATCGTCATCTTCAAAAACAGTTTGCATTAATACCTGAACTTTAGGAAAGTTCATCCTGATCAGCTTCACGCCTTCAATACCATTTACATTCGGCATGTCAATATCCATCAGCACCACATCTGGTGCCGTTTTCCTGACATCAGCAATTACATTGCTACAATCAAAAAAAGTTCCCGCGCAGGTCATCCTGGGCGAGGAGTTGATTAGCATGCATAAACTGTCCCTGCGATAGGCATTATCGTCAAAAACAGTTACTTTAATAGGGAGGGTACTCATCTTACAATCAAAGATAATTGAAGCCATACTAGCAATTCATCACTAATTCTGGGGATGTTTTTTTAATGTAAGCTATTTTTAAAATATCACAACCTATTTAAAACCGTTTTTTTGTCATTTTTACGTAATTTGCCAACCTATTCTTTAAAAATCATTTGTATTTATGGCTGTTGATATTAAGGTGCCTACGGTGGGCGAGTCGATAAGTGAAGTAACGCTTTTAAAATGGGTCAAAAAAACAGGCGACTACGTTGACAGAGACGAAGTAATAGCCGAGCTGGAAAGTGAAAAAGCCACTTTTGAAGTGAACGCTGAAAAAGCGGGCGTATTGACAACGACGGTTGCTGAGGGCGACTCTATTAATATCGGAGATGTAATAGCCAGCATTGATGATGCGGCCGCAAAACCAGAAGGAGGCAATGCTCCGGCGGCAAATGAGTCCAAAGAAGCGGCTCCTGAAAAAGCAGCCGAGCCGGAACAGGCAGCAGAACCAATAAAAACAACCGGAAAAGAAGTACCTGTTAAAATACCAACCGTAGGTGAATCTATCAGCGAGGTAACGCTTTTAAAATGGGTTAAAAAATCAGGTGACTATGTAGAAAGAGATGAGGTAGTTGCTGAGCTGGAAAGCGAGAAAGCTACGTTTGAAGTAAATGCTGAGCTGGCAGGAATTTTAGAATCTTCAGTTGCAGAAGGTGATACACTTAAGATTGGCGATACCATTGCTGTTATCAAAGAAACAACCGGCAAGCCGGTTAAAGCTGCATCCGAAAAGCCGGCTCCTAAGGCGGAAGAAAAGAAGGTAGAAGCACAGAAACCTACGGCAACGGCTGACGTGAAAGCAACACCAGTGGCTTCGGCAATTATAGCAGATAAAAAAGTAGATCCTAAAACAGTGAAGCCTTCCGGCTTTTCTGGTAAGATAATAAAAGACGACGTTCTGGCTGCTTTGGCAAGTCCGGGTAAGCAAGCCTTCGACGGAGGCGAGCTTTTCACACGCAACCAGCGTGCAGAGAAGATGACCAACCTGCGTAAAACCATCAGCCGCAGATTAGTAGAAGCAAAAAATACCACAGCTATGCTGACCACTTTTAACGAAGTGGATATGCAGCCGATCATGGATATTCGTGCTAAGTATAAAGACAAGTTTAAAGAAGCGCATGGTGTTGGATTAGGCTTTATGAGCTTTTTTGCCAAAGCCTGTGCCATTGCTTTGTCTGAGTGGCCTACGGTTAATGCTTATATTGATGGAGACCAGATCTTGTTTCACGATTATGCAGATATCAGCATAGCAGTAAGCACGCCGAGAGGTTTAACAGTGCCGGTAATACGCAATGTAGAGAGCCTGGGTATGGCCGATATAGAGAAAGAAGTGATTAACCTGGCTAATAAAGCAAAAAACAGCAAGTTGACAGCGGAAGATCTTACCGGTGGAACGTTTACCATCACAAATGGTGGTGTATTCGGTTCGATGCTAAGTACGCCGATTATCAATATCCCTCAAAGCGCCATACTGGGTATGCACAATATCATTCAGCGCCCGGTGGCCATCAACGGGCAGGTAGTGATACGCCCGATGATGTATGTGGCATTAAGCTATGACCACCGCATTATTGACGGGCGTGAATCAGTAAGCTTCCTGGTAAGAGTGAAGGAGTTGCTGGAAAATCCTGCATTATTGCTGGTTCAGAAAGATCCTGTAAAAGCCTTATTGGAATTATAATAAAATCAAAAGTATAATCAGAAGTAATAGGTTCGTGTTCAATGCACGAACCATTTTTTTAATAGTAATATGAGCAATACTGAAATACAGGATCCGGTATTCAGGCGGTTCTATTCGCACTTAAACAGTGCTGCAACTATTTTGCAATCTTACGATGGCCGCATCCCTTTTGCTCATTTTATAAAGAGTTATTTTTCTCAACATAAGAAATTTGGCAGCAAGGATCGCAGACAGATATCCGGGCTTTGTTACTGTTATTTTCGATCAGGAAAGTCCTATCCCCAGCTAACAACCGAACAAAAACTGGTGAAAGGTTATAGCCTCTCCAAAACCGACTGGCCCCAAGAATGGAATGCTTTTTTTGACAGCTTTCATTTACCAATGGAACCTCCTGATCATATCTTTCCATTGACCCATCAATTAAGTGCAGGTATTGATCCTGATGCATTTATAGGTTCTCATCTTGTACAGCCTGATTTGTTTCTGCGTATACGGTCTGGGTATAAAGACTCAGTTATCGACAAGCTCCAGGCTGCAGATATTCCTTTTGTTTTGACGGGCGACAGCTTGCGGTTAAACAACAGTGTTCGTGTTGAAGATGCGGTGCGATTGAACCAGGAAGTGGTTGTACAGGATCTCAGTTCACAAAGAGCAGGAGCGCTGCTGTTGCTATATAAAACAATATATAAGAATGGGCCGCCTCCGGCTGTATGGGACTGTTGTGCTGCCAGTGGCGGAAAGTCAATACTGGCCAATGATGTATTAGGGCAAATAGAACTCACTGTATCGGATATAAGACCTTCGATTATTGCCAACTTAAAAAGGAGGTTCCAGGAAGCGGGACTTAAAAACTATCGTGCGCTGGTTGCAGATGCAACCCATGCTAACCCGGCTAAACAATTTGATTTGATTATTGCCGATGTACCCTGTAGCGGCAGCGGAACCTGGGCACGCACCCCGGAGCAGCTCCTTTATTTTGACCCGGCAAGTATCGACACTTTTGTTCAGCTTCAGTCTGCTATTACGATCAACGCTACCCGATATCTGAAGCCCGGGGGATACCTGCTTTATATAACCTGTTCAGTATTCGAAAAAGAAAATGAAGGACAGATAAACCGGCTTCAAAAGGAAGGATTAGACCTGGTTGAGCAACTGGTTTTAAAGGGGTATGAACAAAAAGCGGATACCATGTTTGCCGCGCTGATGAAAGCGTCGTCGTAGCAAACCTTCCGAAACTGGTTAAAAAACTGTAACTTTTGAACAATTCTGAACAACGATTGCAGAGAAGAGTTCATAAATTTGAAGAACGATTGCGGTATGATTCTATCAAATTACAGGGTATTACTGGTTGCTTCTTTATTGGCTGTTACAGCCGGGGCATGGTATTTTTTTTCATCAGAAAAGAAGGTGGATTTTAATGCTGATGTAAAACCCATTCTCAATAAAAAGTGTATCAGTTGTCACGGCGGGGTGAAACAAAGTGGTGGCTTTAGCGTGCTTTTCAGGGAAGAAGCATTGGCCAAAACAGAGAGCGGTAAGCCTGCAATAGTACCTGGCAAACCAGAGGAAAGTGAATTCATTCGCCGCCTGACCGTAAATGATCCGGAAGAGCGAATGCCATATAAACATGACGCGCTTCCCGATGCAGAAATAAAGATCCTGAAAAACTGGGTGAAGCAGGGGGCCGAATGGGGTAAGCACTGGGCCTACATTCCTGTACAAAAAGAAGCTGTTCCTGATGGTAACGATGATTGGAGTAAAAATGATATAGATCGCTTTATTTACGATAAACTGGATGCAGCAGGCTTGTCGCCGGCTGCGGAAGCCGATAAGCCTACTTTATTGAGACGCGTTAGCCTGGATCTCACCGGGATACCTGCTTCTGAACCGTTATCTAAAAAGTTTTTAAATGATCCTTCTGATAAGGCTTATGAAAATTTGGTCGATGCCTTGCTGGCCTCACCGGCTTACGGAGAAAGATGGACTTCTCTTTGGCTCGACCTGGCGCGTTATGCCGATACAAAGGGATATGAAAAAGATGCGCATCGCTCTATATGGCGATACCGCGACTGGCTGATAGAGTCTTTTAATAGTGATAAGCCTTACGATGCCTTTTTGATCGAACAAATAGCCGGAGATCTTTTACCCAATCCTACTGATGCGCAATACATCGCTACTGCCTTTCAGCGCAATACCCTGGCAAATGATGAAGGAGGTACCGATAATGAAGAGTATCGTACCGCTGCAGTGTTGGACCGCGTAAACACAACATGGGAGGCTTTAATGGGAACTACTTTTGCCTGTGTGCAATGCCACAGCCATCCTTACGATCCTTTTAAGCACGAGGATTATTACCGGTTTATGGCTTTCTTTAATAACACCCGGGATGAAGACACATTCGAAGATTTTCCCTTGCTGCGTGAATATAAGAATGGCGATAGCCTGAAGTTTGAAAAGTTAAAAGCATGGCTGTCAGCTAATGTAAAAGAAAATGAAAAAGAGCATATCATACGATTTTTAAAAACGGGCCAACCTGTTATCAATTCGGTAACAACAGATGCTTTCACAAACAGTGCGTTAGCCGATACTAAATGGCTCTCGCTTCGCAATAATGGTAGCAGCCGTCTTAAAAAAGTGGACCTGACCAACAAGACGGAGCTGATGTTTCGTTACGCTACTGGTGTGCAGGGAGGTTTGTGGCAGCTGCACACAGATTCTTTAAAAGGTCCGGTTATCGCAAGCGTGGTGTTAAAACCCACCCAGGGGTGGCAGGTGGCAACTGTTGACATCAAGGCACCGGGAGGTGTGCATGATATCTGGCTTACTTATCACAACCCTGCTTTAAAAACACCGGAAGAAAACGGTGCCACATTCAGCTGGTTTTATTTAAAGCAAACGTTCCCGGGCAAAGATTTACCAGGCTATGATAGTGCCTATAAATTTTATAACGAGTTGATCGTATCTGCTGATTATACGGCTACGCCCATACTTGTAGAAAATCCTTCTGACATGTTCCGCACCACTAATATTTTCGATAGGGGAAGCTGGCTTTCGAAGGGCGATGTCGTACAGGCAGGCGTGCCTGCGGTTCTAAATGCCATGCCGGCCAAAGCTCCCAAGAACAGGCTGGGACTGGCTATGTGGTTGACGGATAAAAATAACCCGCTTACTGCAAGAACCATGGTAAACCGTTTGTGGGAGCAGCTGTTCGGAACTGGCATTGCAGAGACATTAGAAGATATGGGTACACAGGGGGTAGCTCCTACGCATAAAGAATTGCTGGATTATTTAGCATGGCGCTTTATGAACGACAACAAATGGAGCGTGAAACAACTGCTGAAAGAAATAGTGATGTCGGCCACCTATCGCCAGCGTTCGGAAGTGCAGGATGAATTGCTGGAAAAAGATCCTTCCAATAAATTTTATGCGAGAGGTCCAAGAGTGAGGCTCTCTGCCGAACAAATACGGGATCAGGCGCTGGCTGTGAGTGCAGTGTTAAGTACTAAAATGTTTGGAAAAAGTGTGATGCCTTACCAGCCGCCCGGCATCTGGAAATCGCCTTATAATGGTGCAGACTGGAAACAGAGCGAAGGCGAAGATCAATACCGGAGAGCGGTATATACCTACTGGAAACGTACGGCACCCTACCCGTCAATGATAGGGTTTGATGCGGCTATGCGGGATGTGTGTTTACCCCGGCGTATACGCACTAATACACCTTTACAGGCATTAAGCACTTTAAACGATTCTGCTTATTTAGATATGGCCAGGCATTTTGCTAAAAGAATGGCGAGTGTTGGTGGGGGAGACGCCAGAAAGCAGATTGAAAAAGGATATGAATGTATGATGTATAAACCCATTCAACCCGCGAAGCTGGATATCCTGATAGGTTTGTACAACAAGTCTTTAAAAACTTTTAACGCGGATGCCAATGAAACGGCGAACCTGGTTGGAGACAGCATAAAGGGAACGGCTGCCAAACCTGAAATGGCCGCGATGATTGTAGTGGCTAACGCCATGTTAAACCTCGATGAATGGCTGACGAAAAGTTAATTGAATTGAGTATAAAAAGTAATAACTAATACTTCATTAAATTATTGCCCGCTGATGACCAAAGATGAATTACATAATGACCGGCTTAAAAAAGAAGCAGCTCATGTACAAATGCAAATGCATACCCGGCGGCACTTTTTAAAAGAAAGTGCATTTGGTTTAGGCGCACTGGCTTTTGGTTCCTTATTGGGCGGCTGCGGCAGAGAAAAGTCCGCATCCTCCAATCAACTTTTTGATCCGGTTAACCCGTTGGCGGCCAAGCCACCGATGTTCCCGGGTAAGGCAAGATCCGTTATATATATTCATATGGCCGGTGCGCCATCTCAACTGGAGTTGTTTAGTTATAAGCCGGAGCTGGCTAAACTCGATGGTTTGGACTGCCCCCCATCTTTGCTGGAGGGGAAAAAGTTTGCCTTTATCAGGGGTGTGCCAAAGATGCTCGGGCCCCAGGCAAAATTCAGGCAGCATGGGCAAAGTGGCTTATGGTTGTCTGATAACCTGCCACATCTCTCTAATGTGATAGATGATATTGCTTTTATCAATACCGTAACCACAGACCAGTTCAATCATGCACCGGCCCAGTTATTAATGAATACCGGCTCGGCAAGAGGCGGGCGGCCCAGTATTGGCTCCTGGATTACATACGGACTAGGTACAGAAAATAAAAATCTTCCAGGATTCGTAGTGCTTACCTCAGGTGGCAATAATCCCGATGGCGGAAAAAGCCTGTGGGGCAGTGGCTTTTTGCCTAGTGTGTACCAGGGCGTGCAATGCCGCAGTGAGGGTGACCCGGTATTGTTTATTGCAGATCCTGCGGGAATGAACCGCGATATACGTAAAGCTTCTATTGAAGCAATTAATGAAGTAAACCGGGAAGAGTATAAGGCTTATAATGATCCGGAAATATTGAGCCGCATTGCTCAATACGAAATGGCATATAAGATGCAGATATCGGTTCCCGAAGTAATGAATATTAATGATGAACCGCAATATATTCACGATATGTACGGCACCAGGCCCGGCGAAGCCTGTTTTGCCAACAATGTATTACTGGCCCGTAAGCTGGTAGAAAAGGGCGTAAGGTTTGTGCAGTTGTTTGACTGGGGTTGGGATGCACACGGAGATTCCGCAGGTAATGCCGTTGATATAGGTTTGGTTAATAAGTGCAGGCAGGTTGATAAACCGGTGACCGCATTATTACTGGATTTAAAGCAAAGAGGGTTATTGGATGAAACATTGGTAGTATGGGGCGCAGAATTCGGTCGTACACCCATGCAGGAAAACAGGGATGGGAAAACTATGGCCTTTAAAGGACGAGATCATCATGGTGACGCTTTTACCGTATGGATGGCGGGTGGTGGAGTAAAAGGCGGAACCAGCTATGGTGAAACAGATGAGATAGGTTATAGTATTGTAGAAGGTAAAACAGAAGCCTTCGATATACAGGCCACTATATTAAACCAGCTGGGATTTAATCATGAACAATTTACCTATGAATTCCAAGGAAGACCCTTCCGGCTTACCGATGTCGGGGGCAAAGTAATACATGATATTCTCGCCTAATAACAGACGAAACGAAAAATTAATGAAACAAAACAGGAGACGTTTTATCAGGACTTCAGCCGCTGGCTCGGCTGCGTTATTATTAGCATCTATAGACAGTATCGCCATGTTCAATAAACCACAACGTAAGCCATCAAATGGATTTAGGATGCAAATAATGGCAACCAATTGGGGGATCGAAGGCTCCATGGATGCGTTTTGCAATAGGGCCAAGCAGGCAGGCTATGACGGTATAGAGCTTTGGTGGACGGATGATAAGAAAAAGCAGGATGAAATATTTGATGCGTTAAAGAAGTATGATCTTGAAATAGGTTTTTTATGCGGCGGCTGGCAAACGAACCCGGCAGAACACCTGGCAGCCTTTAAAAAGATGATCGATGATGCCACCGGCCAGTCCCGTCAAAAACCACTTTATATCAATAATCATTCGGGGAAGGATTTTTTCAGTTTTGATGATAACGCAAAGTTTATAGAATACACTTTGGACCTGGCTAAACAAACCGGTATGAAAATATGCCATGAAACGCACCGGGGGCGTATGTTGTACGCAGCACCTGTCGCCAGAACTTTTATGAATCAATATCCTGATTTAAAACTGACATTGGATATTTCTCATTGGTGCTGTGTGCATGAAAGCCTGCTGGCCGATCAACAGGAAACGGTGAACCAGGCACTGGATCGGGTGGAACATATACATGCACGCATAGGGCATCAGCAGGGGCCGCAGGTAAATGATCCCCAGGCACCCGAATGGGAAAATGCTGTAAAAGCACATTTCGCATGGTGGGATAAAGTAGTGGAGCGGAAGCGGAAAGAGGGTGGAAACATCACTTTTTTGACGGAATTTGGTCCGCCCGATTACATGCCAACCATGCCTTTCACCAGGAAACCCCTGGCTGATTTGTGGCAGGTTAATGTGGGTATGATGCAATTATTAAAAAAGCGTTACGCTTCATAATTAACAGCCACAGTAAATGTTTAAACTTTCTGTGCTTCTAAATAGCATAACAGACTTGGGAGGACGCATGCATCCTGTTATAGTGCATTTGCCCATAGGTGTGCTGCTATTGGTTTGCCTGTATTATATTTTTGCAAAGGCCGAAAAAAGACAATCACAGCATAGCTTCATCAGCATAGCCTTATTGGGTGGAATGCTTACGGCCATTGCTGCATGTGTTTCAGGCCTGTTGCTGGCGAACAGTGGAGACTATGATAAAGACATTGTTGCACCGCATCAATGGATGGGAATCGTAACAGCAATTGTAGCAATTGTAAGCTATGTCATACATCGCTTGCAACTAAAGTTTTTAAAAGCTGTAATGATACTGCTGGTAATATGCGTTACGGTTGCCGGACATTTAGGCGGCTCCATTACTCACGGTGCTGATTACCTGGTAGCACCCCTGCAAAATACAAATGCGACAACCGAGTTTAAAGCCATTGCTAACGTACAGGAGGCTGTAGTGTACAACGATATTATAAAACCCATTCTTTCAGCTAAATGCTACAGTTGCCATAGCAGTAGTAAGCAAAAAGGAAAGTTGAGACTTGACGAGCCGGCTTATATATTAAAAGGTGGTAAAGGAGGCATTGCTGTTGACTGGAATCATGCTGAAAAAAGCATATTGATAGAACGGCTGTTATTGCCGCAAAGCGATGAAGATCATATGCCACCCAAAGAAAAGCCACAGCTTAACCGGCAGGAAATAGATCTGCTGCATTGGTGGGTAAATAGCGGTGCCGGTTTTGATAAAAAAGTAAGTCAGTCCAATGTATCGGATAAGATCAAACCGATACTTACAGCCTTGCAAAATGGAGGTACCAGAGACAAAGAAGAGCCGGGCTCTTTGCCTGAAAAAGAAATTGCTGCGGCCAATAATAAGACGCTCCTGGCGCTTCGGGAGAAGGGCGTAGTCGTTATACCTGTAGCATCCAACAGCAATTACCTCTCCGCCAATTTTGTGGGTGCCGGCCCTGTAACAACTGAAGAGCTGAAATTATTAGAAGAATTAAAGGATCAGTTAGTATGGTTAAAGGTGGGACATGAAGGACTCAAAGATGAGAACCTTAAAACAATAGGTCTGCTGCGTAACTTAAGACGACTTCATTTAGAAGGTAACCCTGTAACAGATGCCGGCTTACGGTTTTTGGCTACACTTCAGCAACTGCAATACCTTAATTTGTCAGGAACGCGTGTATCTGCTAATGGACCAGCGCAACTGGCGGGTTTAAAGATGTTAGAACGACTTTACTTATACAATGTAACAGGCGCCGGGTTTGATCTGGTAGCTTTAAAAAAACAATTACCCCAAACAGTAATTGATACGGGTGGCTATAAAGTTCCTATTCTGGAAAGCGATACTACAGTTTATGAAGGCGTTGTTGAGAAATAAAAGGCTTAAGGTATTCCGGCAATACTCTTGATAATATCAACGGTAAGTGGCTTGGTGATATAAGCCTTAATTTGAGGGTAGGAAGCTGTTTTGTTTTTATCTTCCTGGGCAATAGAAGAACTAACTGTATAAACGCTGATATCCCGGGTATTTTCAGCAGGTAGCTTTACAAATTCTTCCATAAAGCCCCATCCGTTCATGATCGGCATCTCTATATCCAGCAGGATAATATCAGGCAGAGGCGATGTCTGCCCTTCGATCGTTGTTCTTAAAAGTTCAATAGCCTCAAGTCCGTTCTCTGCAAATGTTACTTCAAAAAAATCACCACTTCTTTCAAAAAGTTTTCTCGCTATTAATTTAAAAACGGGGTCATCATCTACAACCAGTACATTCTTTCGCGTTGTCATTTAAAATAAATTTTAAAAGTGGTTCCTACATTTACTATACTGTCCACTGTAATTCGTCCTCCCATGGCCTCAATCTGTCGTTTGGTTATATACAGACCTACCCCCTTGGCATCAGGGTTATGCGTAAAAGTTTTAAAGAGGCCAAATAATTTATGACCGTTCTTCTCCAGATCTATACCTATACCATTGTCATTTACGGTAAGAATTTTTTCATAATTCTCTTGGTTGTAAGTAATACTCACAACTGGACAAACATTTGGCTTAGAATATTTAAGGCTATTCGAAATCAAATTTAACAAAATACTTTCTATATAGGCCCTATTGTGAAATATTGTTGTGTCTTTGGGAATATTGTTAAGTATAACTCCTTCTTTTTGACGGATTTTGTCGCTCAATACGTGAACTGTTTTATCTACTGCCTCCCGTAGTTTAACCTGTTGTTGCGACACATCAATATCTGCATTAATAGTTACCACATCATTAAGGGCATCAATACTACTGCCTAAAATTTTTACTACTTTGTGCAGGTAAATTACCAGTTCTTTTTTTTCTTCGATGTTCTGAGATGACAGTATCAGGTCAGTTAAAGACTGTATATTGCTGGCATGAGATCTTAAATTGTGAGATACTATATAAGAGAAATCAAGAAGCCTCTTGTTTTGATGGTCCAGTTTCTCCAGAGACTTACGCAGCTCTTCTTTAGAATTCTTCAGGTCTGTAATATCAACAGTTGTTAATATGATCTGGTCATAGTTCTCTTCATGTCCCGGGATCACCTGCCATGATAAAATGCAGGTTCTCATTTTCCCTTCAGAGTCATAGAATAAACTTTCCGATTTGAATTGGTGCTTACCGGTGCAAATTGCTGCCAGTATTTTTTTTGAAGTATTAAGATTACTGTCTTGCACCAATGTTTTAGGAAAATGTGCAAACAACTCCTCCTTGCTGTTGAATTTGTATTGCCTGAAGCATTCGTCGTTGATCGATTTTATTTTAACCAGTTCGGTGTAAGAAGCCAGGGCATTGGGTTGTCTGGTGAAATACTCAATGATCTCTTCCTCGCTTTTTTCCATCATCCCGTTTTTTCTCAGTAGGGCAACTACTTCAGAAAAATCTTCCTCCCACAATGCTACAGGAGATTCATCAAACAGGTATCTATATTTCTTTTCAGAATGTTTTAGCTTACGTTCTGCAGCCAGCTTTTCGGTAATGTCTTCGGCAATCACTACATATTTGCGGTTCTGACCTGCGGGGGCCGGCAATGCAAACAACTTATAGTGTGTCCATATTTCATCGCCTTGTTTGGTCACATGTTTATAGTCGCCCGACAACGGGCCTGCGTTTTCGTCGTTTATTTCATTAATCTTTGCCAGCATATCAGAGAAAATTTCCTCTGTACCTGCAACAGGCTCATTGCCTTCGGGAAAGATGCCTGCTTCCAAACCGAAAATTCGTCTGAAGGTCTCGTTGGTGTTCGAAAACTTCCGTGTTTCCTGATTAATCAGGGCGAAACCAATAGGGGCATTATCAAAAATAGCTTTGAACTCTTTCTGTGCTTCAGCAATTTGTCGGTCTTTTTGGAAAACCAGCGTCTGAAGTTTGAAGGTTTTGTCCAGCGTTCTTTTCAGCGAGAACCCAACTATTACGGATCCTAATAATGACAGAACGGAAGGCAACCAGAAGAGGCTAAACGAAGACTGCTGTGCAGTTATATAGAATTTCCAGTTGATAGGCGACATTTGTTCTTCTAATGTCGTAGGGCCGTCAGCAGGTTTATTCCCAAGAAAAAAGCACTCTTTACCGTTGATGTAACTCAGGTAAGATAAGCTGTACCCATATTTGCTGCTATCCGAGTTTTTTACATTGCTGGTTTTTAAAAGATCTTCCAGGGAGATCAAAGCGCTGGCAAATCCCCAGAATTTATCGCCGATAACAACCGGCAGGCGTGCAGCTATAGATTCCCTTTTCGAAAAATTGGTAAATGGACCAGCGATCACTATCTTTTTAGACTTAAAGGCAGCCAGAGCGCCTGCAGCTTCCTCTTTACTGCCGGCATACAGTATGCTTTTGCCCAATGCTGAATGATTGGTAGCCGGGTAAGTATATTTAATGGTGCCTCCGGGAATTAAAGAAATGCTGGTTAACCTGCTATTGTTGGCCAGCACCTCTTTAGCTGCTGTGTCGAAATTGTGAACATTGCCCTTGTCATCAATAATGCGTGTGATGGCTGCCAGTCCGCTGTACATGTCGCTGAAGAAATCGTTAAACATAAAATTAACCCTTTTCATTTCGGTAGCCAGCTCAAATCTTGCCTGGGTTATTTTAATGTTACGACGTTGCTCAATAATCAATAAAGCTATAATAAAGACGACAATAGCTGCTAATATGCTAATTAGTAATGGAGGATTTTTCAGAATGTTTTGATTACTGGTCGACTGTTCTCTCATGAACCACAATTAAAGCATTTTTAAAATGCCATCAACACACAAATTTACATATTATAAATAAATAATATGGTTTTTAGGGCATGATTAATGAGCGCAAATATAACGTCATTCAAGCAATGTATTTGGATTCACTCTATATTTGCAGCTATGACACAGGAAAAATTACAGGATATGCGGTCCCGCGTTCTCGGGATAAGGAGGTTTCTTTGACGTCGGGAACCGTACGCAAAAAATTCAACAAGACAAACAATTATCGTTAAGTCCCGGTTTTTGGGATGATAACAAACGTGCTACCGAAATTCTAAAGACTTTAAAAGTAAACGAATATTGGGTAAATCTTTTTAACCATGCTGAAACAGCAGTGGAAGATTTTGCCATACTTTTTGATTTCTGGAAAGAAGGGGATGCTACAGAAGCCGAGACACAGGAAGCCTACGACCAGGCCCTGAAAACATTAGACGAGGCCGAATTCAAGAGCACATTGAACGAGCCGGAAGACGAATTGCCTGCGGTACTACAGATCAACTCCGGAGCCGGTGGTACCGAAAGCCAGGACTGGGCTGAGATGGTAGCCCGTATGTATCGCATGTATGGCGAAAAGCAGGGGTGGAAAGTTACTGAGCTCGATTGGCAATGGGGCGATGGTGCAGGTATTAAAACCGCTACCCTCCAGTTTGAGGGTGCTTTTGCCTATGGCTTCTTAAAAGCCGAAAGCGGCGTTCACCGGCTGGTGCGTATTTCTCCTTTCGACAGCAATGCACGCAGGCATACTTCGTTTGTATCGGTATTCGTGTATCCGTTGATCGACGATACTATTGAGATCGAGATTAAAGATAGTGAAGTGAAAATGGAAACAGCCCGAAGTGGTGGCGCAGGTGGCCAGAACGTGAATAAGGTAGAAACCAAAGTATTTCTAACACACATACCTACAGGCATTGTAGTGGTTTGCCAAACCGAGCGCACCCAAATGGGTAACCGCGAAAAAGCCATGCAAATGCTTAAAAGCCGCTTATATGAAGAAGAGCTGCGCAAGCGTGAGGAGTTAAAGAATGCTACCAATGCCAGCAAGAAAAAGATTGAGTGGGGAAGCCAGATCCGTAGCTATGTATTCCATCCTTACAAGATGATTAAAGACCATCGTACCGATTATGAAGTAGGAAACGTGCAGCCCGTTATGGATGGTGAGTTGGATGGCTTCATCAAAGCTTACCTGATGGCTGATAAAGAAGGAGAGGCATCATAAAATGCACTTTGCAAGATAGCATACCATTATTTTCAATAGTTTTATACTAATAAATTTTATCATGAGTATAGGAACCTTTTCATACCCTTTACCGGTTAATGAGCCGGTGTTAAATTATGCACCTGGCAGCAAAGAAAGAGAGCAGTTAAAGAATACACTGGCAACGCTTAAAGCAGAAACCCTTGATATTCCTATGTATATAGGAGGAGAAGAAGTGTATACTAAAAATAAAGTATCCATACATCCTCCCCATGAAAAAAAATATACCCTGGGACAGTTTTCAATGGGTGATAAAAAGCATGTACAGCAGGCCATTGATGCAGCATTGGCTGCCAAAGAAAAATGGGCTGCCTTAAGCTGGGAAAGCCGCGCCGGTATTTTTCTGAAAGCAGCTGACCTGATTGCTACCAAATACCGCTTTCACATGAATGGTACTACCATGCTGGGTCAAAGTAAAAATGCTTATCAGGCCGAGATTGACAGCGCCTGCGAGATTATCGATTTTCTACGTTTTAACGTACACTTTCTGAGTGAGATTTATAAACAGCAGCCTATTAGCAGCCCGGGTATGCACAACCGTTTGGAGTATCGCCCGCTGGAAGGTTTTGTACTGGCTGTAACGCCCTTCAACTTTACAGCTATTGGCGGTAATTTACCAACATCGGCAGCAATGTGTGGTAACGTAGTGGTATGGAAGCCTGCTAATACACAGGTATACTCTGCTCAGATGTTCATGCGGATTTTAAAAGAAGCCGGTTTACCTGATGGTGTTATTAATCTGATTTATGTGGACGGACCCGAATTGGGAGAAGTGTGTTTCAGTCATCGTGATTTTGCAGGAGTACATTTTACCGGTTCTACAGGTGTATTTAACACCATGTGGGAAACCATTGGTAAAAACATCGGCAGATACAAAAGCTATCCGCGCATTGTAGGGGAAACCGGTGGAAAGGATTTTGTAATAGCGCATAAGAGTGCCGATCCGGCGGTGGTAGCTACAGCTCTTTTACGAGGCGCATTTGAGTTCCAGGGACAAAAATGCTCGGCGGCTTCACGAGCCTATATCCCTTTTAATATCGCTAAAGAAGTAAAAAAGAAATTGGTCGAAGGTATCAATTCCTTTAAAATGGGTAGCGTGGAAGACTTCGGCAATTTCATTAATGCGGTGATCGACGAGCGTAGCTTTGACAAGATCAAAAATTACATCGATAAAGCAAAGAAGGATAAAGAAGCATCCATACTTGCCGGAGGTAATTATGATAAGAAAGAAGGATACTTCATACAGCCTACCGTAATTGAAACTACTAACCCGCAATACCTCACCATGTGCGAGGAGATCTTTGGCCCTGTACTGACTTTATATGTTTATCCTGCCAACGCATTTGAAAAAACGCTGGACCTGGTAAATAATACCTCCCCTTATGCGCTTACCGGCGCTATCATTGCAACCGATCGTGGTGCGGTAGAACTGGCAACCAGGAAGTTGGAAAATGCGGCAGGCAATTTTTACATCAATGATAAACCAACGGGCGCCGTTGTAGGACAACAACCATTCGGCGGTGGACGGGCTTCCGGTACCAACGATAAAGCCGGTTTTATTTTAAATTTATACCGCTGGTTAAGTGCCCGTACTATTAAAGAAACATTTAATCCTCCAACGGACTATAAATATCCGTTTTTAGCAGCGGATTAGTTGAGATATTTTTAATGTTTGAAAGTCGGAAAGAAAAAGTTTTTTAAAAGCTTAAACTTTCCGACTTTCGGTTTTTAGCACTAAAGACAATAGCGTGAAATCTATTTTAAATAAAGAACATATAGCGATTACTATAAAAAGACTGGCACAGCAGGTTATTGAAAATCATACAGATCTTTCCAGAGTGGTAATGATTGGCCTTCAACCAAGAGGTGTTTATTTGTCTGACAGGATGCACCGGCAGGTAAAGCAACTGGTTGGAAAAACAACCATTGAATATGGTAAGCTGGATATCACTTTTTACCGGGACGATGTTCGCAACACCCTGCATAAGGCCAATGCTACAGACATACCTTTTAGCATTGAAAATAAAACGGTAATACTTATAGATGATGTATTATATACGGGTAGAACCATACGTGCGGCCCTGGATGCATTGCTCGACTTTGGTCGCCCGGCAAAAGTGGAACTCTGTGTATTGATCGATCGCCGCTTTAGCCGGGAGGTGCCTATCCAGGCTGATTATATTGGTAGTGCGATAGATAGCTTTGAAAATCAAAAGGTATTGGTTAGATGGGAGGAAAATAGTGATGCAGACCAGGTTTATATAGAATGATAAAAAAAATCTGAAAAAAGACATTATAGGCATGAGTTTTGTTGGCCTAAGAAGGAAATGAGTTAATAGCCTTGTTTCTTTCTTAGGCTATTTTATTTATTATCAAATTTTTCGACCTTGGGCATCACTATATTTAGCTATTATGAGAAAAAAATAAAGGGTTTACTTTTACAAAGTTCCTTTTTAAATAATTGTTCCCCATCCATTGCGGAACCTTTGAAAGCGGACATGACAAATACATTCGTTATTACAATCTATTAAAAAAATAACTATGCCACTGGAACCTTATGGAATAGGCGGTACCGAAGTAAAGAACGATGCGTTCGAGGCTTTTGCCGATATACCGCAGAATCGTGTATTATTAGCCGAAAAATTAACCGACCTGCCTCCTGTGAGGCCAGAGATTGTGCATGGGCTGACTGATCTTGGTGCTGTGTTTAATCATTTTAATCCTTCTGTCGATATGGAGTTTGAAACAGAAGAAGGCGCCAGCAGAAGAGAAGAATTGAGCTTTAAAGGGCTCGAAGACTTCGGTCCCAAAGGCATTACCCGCCAAAGCCAGTATCTGAGCGAGTTGGATATGAAGCGTACGCAATACCAGAAAATTGTAAAGCAACTTAAAACCAATAAGTTATTAAAGCAGGCGCTATCTGATACCAACACTAAAGAGAACCTGGTTGCTGCACTAAAAGTACTGATACAGGAACTGGATGGTAAGTCTAAATAATACAATCATATAAACCTATAGTCATCATATGTCAACAGCTCAAAATCAACTTTCCCCGGAAGACCAAAATCTGCAAAAGGAATATAAGCAACCTTCATCAGTTGAGTTAGGTAGCCTGGATTCTCATCTTCAACCGCTTGCAAAGCTGGGTGGATATGATCTGCTGGAATCTGCTATCGATAATGTACAAAATTTAAATCCAGAGCGAAAGGCGAGGAAGAAAATATTCCTGGAAGAAGCCAGTAAGAAGAAAGAGCGGGACGAACTGAAAAAGATGTTGAGCTGGTGGGTAGATATATTAGAGTCTACAGATGATCTGGGGCAAATGGTTGACAATTGCAACCAATTGGCTGAAACGGCTGACCGCACATTAAAGTCGAATGTGAGAAAGGCATTGGAGCGTACCGCAGATCTGGAGCGTTCTTACCGCTCTGTAGCATTGTTCTTTAAGAACACTGAAAGCCAGAAAGTAAAGAACGTATCGTTTATGAATGCTGAACCCGATCAATTGAAAGACCTGGATAACACGAGGTTTATTGATCATGTACAGGCAGAACTGGTTAATAATTACGACAGGTTAGATCTGAGGAACAACTATGGTATTTTGATTTTACCGGGTTACCTGGGCTCTAATAAAGTGGTAGAGAAATGGGCTAAAATTGCTTATGATAATAAGGTGATGTTAGTGACCGATTTTGAAAATCTCGATACACCCGATGACGTAATGGAGCTATTTGAGGCTGCTAATTTAACAGGGGGCGATCCTTATCGATCCAATGTAGTAATGGCTTGTAACTGGCTGGTAGGCCGTGGTAAAGAAGATGAAGTGGGGGAAGATGATCACCTGTTTATTCCGCCTTCTTCATCACTGGGAGGTAAGATCTATTACACACTGATGTCGCAGGTTACTGCCGGTAAGAAACATGGTAGTATGAACGAAGTAGACGGTGTTAAGTTTGATCTGAAGAAAAGTGAAATAGCGGGTCTTGAAAAGTTGGGTCTGGTGCCCATGGCTAAGGAATATGGCAAGGTAATGGCCTTCTCGGCAAAGACTTTATTTAACGGAGATAATATTGGTTTACAGACTTATTCTGTAGTACGTGTATTTGACTATGTGGCCAAGGTAATGATGGACTTCCTGAACAGGCGCGCTTTTGAAAATTTTAATGCCAATACAAGAAAAGAATTGAACGGGCAAATTGTTCGTTTCTTAGATAGTATAACAGGCCCGAGTAAGCTGATTGAAAACTTCACGATCAAAAGATTTGAACAGGATCCGCTTCAGAAAGACAGGATATTCCTCGATATTCACCTGAAACCTTATTTCCCTGCAAAAACATTTTTGATCAAATTGGATGGTCAGAAAGGGGACGATGCAGATGGCGTAGAGTGGATGTCAAGCTACGAACAGGATAAATAAGTAATTAATATTTTATTAATAGTTCTCCTGCAATAATTCAAACACCCCAAGCGTTTAATCCTATACTTAATCTATGACGAATTATTTGAAAGCTAGATGTATACTGTGTTACATAGATAAGTATTAATAACCACGTATTTTTTATTTATAGTTTTTATACTTATTTTTTAACATCAAAAATGTACAATTATGTCATTTAAAGCACAGATTGATGTGGCAGGGGCTAAGAACAATATCCTGGATCTTAGCTATGCCCTCAAGCAGGAAACAGATGCCACGGGCCGACCGTCTTCGATTACCCGCGGCGGCCAGATTACCCTTACCGTTGAATCAACCGGTGACACCAAATTCTTCGAGTGGATGTGTAATAACTTCGAAAGAAAAGATGGTAAGATCACCTTTACAAAAAGAGATTCAGACGCAACGATGAAGGAGCTTTCTTTTAAAGAAGGTTACCTGGTTTCTTATCGCGAAAACTTTAACGCAACCGGCGAAAATCCTATCACTGAAACGTTTACGATCAGTGCAAAGGAAATCAGCATGGGCAACGCTTCGCATCTAAACCAGTGGGCAGTTTAGCATTCAGAAACAACATGAGTTATTAAGCATTGAAAAATGTTTTATATTAAACATTGATAACCCGGCGCCTTTGATCAGGTGCTGGGTTATTTATAGTTATTTGCTACCCGTACTTATGAAAAGCGCTATCAATTAAAATTGATACCTTAAAAGCAGCCTTATGTCATTTATTTCAAAACTTACATTAGATGGCGAAGAGATTAATGTCCTCCACTGTCGATACCATTTCTCCCAGGAAACAGATGCAACCAGCCGGCCTACGTCCATTCCTAAAGGTGGCGTGATTGATGTTACTATTGAAAGCAATGGGAAGACGGATCTTTTTGATTGGATGATAAGTCCTACACAAACAAAAAGTGGTGCTATTACTTTTTACCGCAGAGATACTATGAGCCAGTTGAAAACGATAAAATTTGTTGATGCTCATTGTATTGACTATACCGAAGAGTACACACACAATGGAGAATATCCGATGCAGATAACGTTGAGATTAAGCGCCAAGGAAGTGAAGCTGAACGATTCCAGCTTTAAGAAAAACTGGCCTGTGTAAAACTGGTATACTTTCTGTTACTATAAAAGTTGTGTTGAAAATTGCGGACGGGTTTATAATGCCTCGTCTGTTGCATCTATTGAAAATAAAAACTTTATGCCGCATCATACTCCTTTCCCGTTAGCAGCTGATGAGGTGTGTATTGACCATGAAACAGATATTACAGCGGGTGAGCTGGATGTAAATGATGCCTATGACCTGTACCTCATAGCCAGGGGAAAACCAGTGCGCGAGTACAAGCTGGTTTGCTTTATGAACCTGCAATTTTTCTTCCAGGATAAGAATGGAAAATGGACGGATTTGCAAAAGCAAAGCTTTGTAAATGACTGGATAGCCGGCGTGAAGTCTGCCTGGAACAGAAAACTGTTACGAATGCTGAGTAATGGCGTACAGGTAGTACTCGAATTCGAGTTCAAAACCCAGATAGAAGGGATATGGATCTTCGACCATTGGGAAATATCAGTTCAAAAGACCACCAGTTTCGAGCAAAGTTATGTGACACCGGCACGCGGTAGTGCTCAACTGGATAGCATGGACCTGGTTCTGACTACCAAGCCCAGAGGACGCCAGCGGGGAGTAGTGCATGAATTTGGACATATGATTGGCCTGGAGGATGAATATAAACCCAGAACCCGGTGGCAGCACGATGGCGCCTCTGTAATGAACAATGGGGAAATAGTACGAAACCGCCATATTGCTCATTTTGTATCGTGGGTAAACCAGAAGTTCAGGAAACATAATATAAAATGAAACGGAGCATGATCGATCTTTCTCACACTCTGAAGGAGTCCTTTGGACAGGGAGATGCCCGCCTGACCGGATGGACAGGTATGTGCGAAGTTCCCCGTCCGACCGGGGTCATCCGGGCGGTCATCCGGCCAGATTTAAAAATAAAAATACACGGATGAAATACCTAAGATCTTTCGGATGGGTGCTGATGCTGCATTGCTCAATGATAATGGCCTGCACCTTTAATAATAATAACACAATGAAGGCAATAGATAAATACTGGCAGGATTTAACCACAGCGTCAACTGAAAGTCAGGAGTTGGATATACTGGAGCAATTCAGGGTTTACCTGCGTGATGAGAAAATTTCTTACGAGGTATTCGGTAGGTCTGCTGAAAATAAGGACAGCCTGGTTAACCTGGTGAATGCACCAGCTGGTTATACACCCCAGGATGTAACCATAAAATTTCACGTGAACGGGGATGAGGACGCATTGGAAAAGCAGGGCTGGAAACCTAAGAACCCGGGAAATGCTTTTTACCTTTTTAATGAATAATGGTGAGTTGGAGTAAAGGAATTATTAATCATTTAAAAGACCCTTCTGGAAAATAGAACTAATCATAAATCGACATGAATTAATATTCGTAACTAAACATATTTCATCCATAAACGACAAAACCTTTATTTATGGCTCAGTTAACCAATGCTTCTTTCAGCATTAACGGTAATGCTATTCCCGTTTTCACATCCTTCTCTCTCTCTCAAAGTATTTTTGATCATCACCAGTTTTCTTTAGTCTGCCCTGCCGAAGCTATTGATGGTAAATCGGGCATCTTTACTTCTTCAAAAGATATGATAGGAGGCACATTTGGTGCACGTATTCTGGCAGAAGGATTTGACGGTAGCCTGTTGTTTAAGGGCGTGGTAACAAGTGTGGAAACATCGCGATTTACCGGTCATCATGGAAATGTTATTATCAGTGGCTATTCGCCTACTATTATGATGGAGAGCGGTCCGCACTGCCAAAGCTGGGAGAAAAAAGCCATCAAAAATATCGCTAACGATGTGTTGAAGCCCTTTCCACAAAATCTGTTAAGTCCCAAAGTACAGCCCTTATATGGTGAAACACTGGCTTATACCGTTCAGTATAAAGAAACCGCCTGGGAGTTTTTGCAACGCTTAACCAGCACCTTTGGTGAATGGTTATTTTGGGATGGGCAGGCCCTGGTGATTGGACAACCGCAGTCGGGCCAATCAATAACATTAACTTACGGCAGCCACATCAGCAGTTTCAATATGTCGCTGAACGCGCGCCCGGTAAAAACACAAATGATGGGTTGGGATTACCTGAATAGCCAGGTTTATACCAGTCAGCCATCGGGCGTGGAAGATAAGGCAGGTTTAAACCCCTTAGGCAAGCAGGTAATGCAGCTGGGGCAATCGATATACACCGCGCAGCCCGTACTCTGGAACAACCAGTTCCTGACCAATAAAAAACAACAGGATGATATTACCAATATGAAAAGCGCTATTCAGGGCAGCCGCATGATCATGTTTAATGGTAAGAGTGGTCATCCCGGTGTAAAAATCGGCGGTACGGTAGAGGTTTCAGGGAACAATGTTTTTAGCGAACAAACCGAAGGTTATGGCGAATACCTGGTTATTGCTGCCACGCACTATGTAGATGCCATGGGTAATTACGATAATCAGTTTACGGCTGTGCCAGGTACCATAAAGGTTCCGCCCGTTGCATCACCTAAAGAGCCTAATTGTGAAACCCAGAGTGCCATTGTTACGGATAATAATGACTTTAATGGACTCGGCCGCATACGGGTTAAATTTCACTGGATGAGCGGATCAGAAAAAACACCCTGGATAAGGGTTACCACACCACATGCAGGTGGCGGAAAGGGTATGTTCTTTATACCTGAAGTAGGAGAAGAAGTGATCATCGGTTTTGAAGGAGATAGTGCCACCAAGCCTTATGTAATAGGCGCTGTATATCACGGCAAGGCCAACAACAGTTTTGGTAACGCCGGTAATGATGTAAAAGCGCTGCAAAGCCGTAGTGGTAATAAGGTATTGTTAGATGATAACGCGGGAAGTGTATTTGTGGAGGATAAAGATGGAAACAGTGTATTAATGGATGGTGCAGGTAATGTAACCATGAAGAGTAATGAAAGTATTACGCTTACCTGCGGGGATAGTACACTGAATATGAAAAAAGACGGCACCATTACTATCAGTGGTAAAGATGTTTTTACGGTAGCTACCAAAGATGTGGTTTCCAGCGCGAAAAACAACCTCGCCATGGTGGCAGATGTGGATTTCCTGGCTTCAGGAAAAACAACGGCTACCGTTTCTTCCAAAGCTACTACGGTAGTGGGTTCTAACGAAATGGGACTGTTCTCTAAAAAGCTGGAAGCGGTAGGTTCGGCCACTACCAGCATTAATGGAGGTAAGATAGATATGGGCGCCGGAGGAGATGTAAGCGTAACCGGGGCTATCGTAAAAATCAACTCCTAAAACAACTACACTATGAGCAGCAAAACATCGGTAGCACAGGAGTTTTATAAGATACGCGAAGAATGGGCGCGGGTAGATCGGCTAAAAACATGGAGCCTTGCAGTTTGGATTGCCAACTACCAGGACCTCGATATTATTGATAAGTTTATTGAAACAGAACGATTACCCATTGGCGTTTTTGATGATATATTTTTTCGGTTCAATACACCCTATAAGGGAGACCCCACCTCTTTTGAAGAAGCGCTCTGGAAAGAATATGAGAGCTGGTTTCAACCGGTACCTGATCCGGGCCAAGACCTGATGCTGGCCTTAAAGAATGACGGGATATTGAATCCTTTATTTGTACCGCAAATAGACGCTACCAGTGGATTTGATGGACTGCTGAAAGAGATGATGCGTTTAAAGGACCATTTACGTGGGTTTGATAAAAATAATTTCTGCCTGTACTTCCCACCGGCCCAGCCAAGGCAGCTCATCATCGGTGACTGGCTGGCACAGCAAATTAAAAAAGGTATTCCTCCTCAAATCAGGTTAGTAACAATCGATCATGCAGCGAGCAGGAAAATTTTTATAGGTAATACCGACAAAGTAGTAGAGCTGCAACCGCAGTTGGATATGTTAGCTGCCATTAACAATGAGATGGATAAGGGTGGTGGCAGCAGCGATACGGTGAGCCCCGAAGCGAGGTTGACCAAACAAATAAGAACGGTGATGGATACCATCATTAAAAAAGATCCGGCGCTCACTGGCAGGGAGGTAGGTAAAATGCTATCCATTGCTAAAGAAACAGGTAATACTTCTACGTTGGTATCTGCTTTATTGGTGGCGTCTCAGGCGCATTATAATATTAAAGATCATGACCCCAGCGAAAGGTATGCGGACGAAGCTATTAAAAAGGCGGATGCAGAAATGGATAAAGGGGAAGCCAGTGGCTATCACTCCTGGAAAGCCTGTATGATGTTGAAAGGGGCATTACTGGCAGCAAAAAGAAAATGGGAGGCCGCTATAAAAATTTATGAGGATATGGCCGCTAAAGCGTTGCAATACGGCGATGTGTTTTTCATAATGGAGGGGTATCGTATTTCGGGGCATTTATATTATTTGAGAGGACGTTTAAAGCCGGCTTTCGAGAATACATTGATGGCCATGGTGGCCGGGAGCCAGTTAAGCAAGGATATGATCAGGCAAAGCACCTTCCTGCATGCCGCTTACCTCGCAGTATTTCTCGGCGAAAAACTCAAACCGAAAGACGAATTAAAAGCGCTTGAAGAGCAGCTGGATGTATGGATCGGGGAAGACTGGAGAGAATTGATTGGCGGCACTGAGCTGGAGAAGAGTACAGTGAAGCCACGCAGCAAATACATGCCACCGGTTTCTTTTTAAGAATGAAAATGGAGGCTATTTATATTTTGATACTAAACTATTTAAAAGCATTCTATAATGGCAGTAGCAGCAGGATCAGCACCCAGTAAAGGCTTTGGTGAACTGTTTGGCGAAGCAAAAGGCAAGCTCGATGAACTCCAGGCCGGCCTGGCCAGTATATTTCCGGCTATGCCGGGAATGCCTGCCGGTAAGTATTTTGACCTGGCCATGGGCATCGATTTCGAGCAAACAATTGCACCACCATGCCCGGTTTTTCCAGTGCCGCATGTGGGGCTGGTATTTGATATTTTTGGCGCGGTAATGAATGCTATTGCTTCTGCCTTGCCGCCACCACCTGAGGAAGGGGAAGGTTTTAGTGTTGCCGGTGTAGCAGCAGCGATTGTTAATGCATTAAAGCCTTCGGTTAAAGTGCACTCCCGCTGGATCAATAATGCCGGTACACCTGTAATGCACCTGCCGGCGATGTTCCTGCATTTATTGCCAATGGCGGTTCCTACCTCGTCCTCCGAAATGTGGATGGGCAGCAGTACAGTGCTGGCTGATGGAGGACCTTTCTCCACACAATTTCACCCGGCGCTATCCTGTAACCTGGTAGGCTTTCCCAGTCTGCCCAGAATGAATAAAACACCGCGACCTGTACTCGATCTGATGATGCCTACTTCCATGTTGCTGGCCATCATCAGCAGCGGCGGACCGGTATTGGTTGGAGGGCCTCCTACGATCGACCTTTTCCAGTTAATGTTATCGTTGGGTATTAAGGGACTGAGCAAAGCCTGGAAAAAGCTGGGCGACAAATTCCAGGATATTATTAATAAGATATCCAAGAAGAATGAGAAGCTGGCGAATATACTGCAGTCGATCAAGTGCAAGTCTTTCGGTGAACCTGTTGATGCGGCTACGGGGCGTGTGATACATACTAACATTGATTTTGATTTGCCCGGCCCCATTCCATTAGTATGGGGGCGTACTTACTACAGCGATGCGGAAGTGGAAACTTCTTTGGGATATAACTGGCATCATAGCTATAATATTGGCTTATATGATGTAGGGAATGGTTTTGCCATACGTTTGAAAGATGGCAGGGAGGCTGCCCTGCCTTATCTGCAAAAGGGAGAGATATTTTATCATAGGATAGAACAGTTGTTTTTTGAGCGGGATGATAAAGGATACTTCGCAACAGACAGCAGCAAATTGATCTATCGGTTTGGAGACAAGAAGAACCGGGAAGGGTTTGCGATGATTGAGTCGATCACAGATCCGCAGGGTTTTAGTATTCGCTTTGAATATGATGCAAAAGGTAGTCTTTCATCTGTCATAGATAGTGCAGGCCGGCTTATTAGAGTACAATGTGATGATTTAGGACGTGTATTGAGGGTGTATACTATTGCCAACAACAGGCGGGTTAATTTTATACAGTATACATACGATGCTAAAGGTAATATGGTTGGTAATGAAGATGCGTTGGGTGCTGTTAAAAGCTTTGAATACGATGGGCATTTATTAGTGAAGCTAACCAATCAGAGTGATCATAGCTTTTACTGGGAGTATGAGGGAAAAGGAGATGGCGCAAGATGTATTCATACCTGGGGTGATGGCGGTATTTTGGAATACTGGACCGAGTATAAACAAAATGAAGATGGTAGTGGACAAACCATTACCAGGGATAGCCTTGGTCATCAAACGGAATATTATTATGACAGTAAGAAACTGATTTATAAAATTGTTGATGCGAACGGCGGAATCACCCGCCAGATTTACAATGGCTACCAGGACCTCGAAGTGATAGTGAACCCTGAGGGAGGAACAGAGCAATACCAATATAACAGTTATGGGAAAATTAGCCGTATCATCAATGAAAATGACGAAGCGTGCAGCTATATCTATGATGAGCGTCAGAATATAAGTTTTGTCAGCAGTCCCGGCAACCGTTCCATTAGTTGGGAGTATGATGAGCAGAACCGTTTGATAAGCCGTACCGGCATGCGAGGCAATACCGTCTACTACACTTATGAAGGAAAACAACTTAAATATATAACCGACCATAAAGAACGTCGTTTCGAACTTTTTTATGACCAACAAAATAACCTGACCCGGTTCCGGTATCCTAATGGCCTTGAACAGGTGTTCAATTATGATGAATTGGGAAATCTGGTTTTTCAGAAAGACGTGCGGGGTAATGTGACTACCTATGAATATAATGACCTGGGATTGCTAACCCGCTTAAAAGATCCTGATGGCAATATTCATCAATTTGAATACGATAAAGCTGGTAATTTACTGGAAGTAAGAGATTACAATAATGCGGTGCAATTCGAATACGGACCCATGGGGGTATTGCGTGGCAGGAGGCAAAATAACCATACCGTTAAGTTTAATTATGACACCGAGTTACAATTGCGAAGTATTGTGAACGAAGGCGGAGAGATGTATAAATTTGGGCTTGATGCGGTAGGTAACGTGGTTAGTGAGTGGGGGTTTGACGGATTGAACCGGCGATATCAACGTGATGGAAATGGAAGGGTTGTTAAAGTGCTGAGACCCGCGGATAAATGGACTTCCTATGATTATGATAGTGTTGGCAATATAGTAAAAGAAGCGCATTCTGACGGGAGCATGGTTGCCTATAAGTATAATGCAGACGGACAACTGGCAGAAGCTATTAATGAAACCAGCCATATTAAACTGGAACGTAACAAAGCGGGCCAGGTAATAAAAGAAATACAGGATGGATATACCGTAACAAAAATGTATGATAAAGACGGTAATTGCTTATGTACCGGAAGCAGTTTGGGCGCCAATATAAAAATGGTATATAACGAATGGGGAATGCTTACACAAATCGACGGAGGAAATGGTATAGAAACGCAATCCCTGAGTTCGTCTGCCAGTTTTGATGCAAAACTGAAAGAAGTGGAGGATAGAATAGCCCGGCTTACGGGAGTGTTGAATGCAGGAGGGCAGCCCGCACCCCAAAATAACAGCATATGGCAGGCTTCATTTCAACGTGATAACACCGGCTTAGAGTTGCATCGGCAATTAAGCGGCGGCGTAACGGTGTCAACTGAACACGACAGGTTGGGGCGCGTTGTTCGTCGCAGTATCGGTGCAAAAAACATAGAGCAATACCGAACCCGGTATGATTGGGGACGGGGTGACAAGCTTAATAAAATAGTAAATGAATTAACACAGGCTAAAATTGACTTTGAATATGATGCTTTTGACAATTTGATCAGCGCTGTATATGAAGAAAAAGCAGGTGTTGAAACGCTTTATCGTGTTCCCGACAAAATAGGCAACCTGTATAAAACAAGGAGTAAAACAGACAGGAAATATACGAAAGGCGGACGTTTAGAGGAAGATGATAAATATTGTTATTACTATGATGCTGAAGGCAACCTGGTATTTAAAGAATTTAAACGAAATGAAAATCTTAGCGCTATTGACAAAACCGATGTAGCTAAGGAAAAAGGGATTATGCTGCAAAGAACAGCTACAGGGTGGGAATACGAATGGAACAGCAATGGTACTTTACAAAAAGTGATCAACCCTGGTGGACGGGAGATTGAGTTTTGCTATGATCCTTTGGGGAGAAGAACGGCTAAAATAGTTAAACAACAAAGAATAGACAGAAGCTCTTCAGAAAGTGTACAAAACAAGGTTACGAGATTTGTATGGGATGGAAATGTTCCTTTGCACGAATGGAATTATGAAGGCCGGTATCCGCCGCAGAAGTCGATTGGAGAAGACGGCCTGAAAGAAGAATCAGAGCCTTTAAATAACCTGGTTACCTGGGTATTTGAAGAATACAGCTTTGTACCGGCTGCCAAAATTATGGGATCTGAAGCGTATAGTATCATTACCGATTACATGGGCACACCAACACATGCATACAGCGTTAATGGTGAGAAAGTTTGGGAAAGAGATATTGATATTTACGGTAGTACACGTAAACAAACCGGGCAAAGTAATTTTATCCCTTACCTTTATCAGGGACAGTATATGGATGAGGAGACGGGGCTGGCGTATAACCGGTTTCGCTATTATGATAGCGAAAGTGGTTCTTATGTGAGCCAGGATCCGATAAGATTGGAAGGCGGAAAGAATTTATATGGTTATGTAAGTAACCCGGCGGGGTGGCTGGATTATTATGGCCTTATGCCGGGTGGCATGAAAGGAGCCACTTCCAAGGTAACCGCAGGCAAAAATTCGAGTTCATTGCCGTCCAAGAACAAAGTCCATTCTGAAATACGTAATTTAAATGAACTGGCGGAAAAAGGTCAATTGAGGGGACAGGATGTAGTGATATCTGATGTTAAAGGACAGTTTCCCGAGGGCGTGGTAAAAGAAGTTCAGGTTTGCGCGGAATGCCGGCATAACATGTTTCAGCCTCTAATTGACGGGGAGGCAAAAAGTGTTACAATTCCCCGTAAAGGCGGAGATCCTATAACAATTATGAGAGCTGATTTTGAAGCCGCCAGGATTGATACCAAGGCTGTATTGGATAAGTACCAGGGTACAAAACAGTATGGAAAAAGGTCTAAAGAATCATTCGATGCTTTAGATAAACACAGACATTAAAAGATATGGAAATAGTTAAATCCGTTGCAAGCGAAGTTGTTTTTTTGTTAGATCCCGGTAAGCTGTGGACACGCATAGATGCGATAACCGGTGAAAATTTCAGGACCTTAAAGGGCGGTCGTTTTATGCTAAATGAAACACCGTTGATTGATGCTTCTTTGGTGCCTTTTTCGAATGTATATATCGATAATAAAAGCATGACTTTTGATGCTAAAGTTCAAAAGATCAATACAAATTTTGAAGTTGATCTTTCTAAAAACAAGGCGGCGCCTCTTATTGCCAATTTTATAAAAAAGTATAATGAAGAAGAATGGCAAATCTCAACAAACCATTTTAACTCGGTTCAGATAAAAATCGAAAAGAAATACCTCACTATTCGTTTAGAATATATTCGCGAAGGTGATACCAATATCGATAATAAGAACTGGCTGATCATAAGCTTTAATAAGTCTTGTAATTATGTACAAATAAAAGAACCATCCATACCTCAAAAACGCTTTGAAAGTATAAAAGCCATAACACTGGATCATCTTAAATTACGTGTAGAATGTGGTGGCAGGGATGTATGGGCGGAGGAGGAACACAGCGGTAAAGAGGGCTATAGTTATGAATGGGATTTAGATATTCAGCCCGAGTTTCAGGAACTAATTATTGGGTTACTGGATATCGGGATCCAGTCACAACGTAAGAAGTTTAATGAATAGGCTCTAAACTTGATGGTTGTAATGTCAGCTTTATAACTATTACTTTGTCTGCTGACTTAAAATGCTCAGTTGTTAATTGAACCTTGTTGGTAGTTAATGTGCCTTTTGCTCCGCTTATAGTATAATTACCGGGGGACAGATTTTCTAACAGGGAGGTTTGCCCGTTTTCATGGGTGATTGTTTCGGTATAATCGCTTTCTCCTTCTTTGTGAATTTTTATTGTTACTTCCTTTACCGGTTGGTTATCGGCATCAGTAACCGATATGGATAGATGTTTAAGTGAAATGGCCGGAACTGACGAAGGAACAGGCTGGTGTTTTGCTGCTTTCGAACCGCCCAGCCAGAACCTGATACCCAGGCTGGCGCTTAAAAAGCCAAGACTCGTTTCGTCGCCATAAGTTTGTTTTAAAGATAACTGGTAACTGGTTTTTGTGGGAGTGGTGGGCCGGGCATTGGTTCTAATTGTTGCATTCACTACACCTCCCAGGGTGTCCATACCGGTCATGCGGGGTGATGGCATGAACCAGTATTGTGCGGCAGCATTAACCGAAATGTTTTTGGTAATAAAATATGCTGCTTGTGCTCCTGCCCTTGCTATGAACTGTACGCCTGTTTTTTCATTGATTGCGGTTGCTGATTTCTTCGCCTGTAAAGACTCCCACAGGTTCTGACTCATTCCATATTGCACGAAACTGCCATTAGGGGTTACCGTTGCCTTACCAAGAGTAGGTGTTACTTTCACCGCCGTTGTAGTGGCATTGTAGCTAATGGTAATGCTATCCGGGGAAATGCCTTTTCCATTCAGCAGGTAATACCCGAATTGTCTTGAAATAATGCCTCCTTTCAGGTTGATTTGAAATTGCCATTTTTTATTATTATTCAACCAATATGCAGGTCCGGTAAGAATATACCATCCTTTGAAATTTTCGCTTTGCTGCCGGCTGCTTTGCGGAAACCTGAATATAGCATTGCCTATTTGCCCAGAATCTCTGGCGTTTTTATACATCGTATTATTGGCCTGGGCATTCAATACATCGTTTGCCGTTGCCTCGTAAGTGTTGAACTTGGAGGCATCTCTCCTGATTGTAAGATGGCCCAAAGCCAGTTCCCATCCCAATTGGCGACGCCGCCAGCCGCCATTTATTTCGGCGTACATCCCGTTTCCAAAATAGTAGAGCGGGTTTTTATTAAGCTTATTATTTTGAAGCAGGAATCCTCCCTGCAGGCCAACATAAAACCGGTGTCCCGGTATGGTATCTGTTTGTGCTGCACTGTTAAAAACGGCACAACATAAAAAAATAAAACTTATGAAAATGGGTCTCATGCTTTCATCAGGATGTAGGTCAACGAATGATTGAATAGCGATAGTGTAAATATAATAATTGGGGCTAACAATTATTTAATTCTAAAAAGTATTATGATTGTTTAATAAAAATATCACTTTGGCTATGAATTTGCTGTGAGCTTATGTAATTCAATATTGCGCTCCATGATCACTGTACAGGTTGTTGCGTTGCTGCTGGTGTTGATGTATATGTTATATATCTACCAGAAAAACAAAAATGAAAAAAGAGCTTACCAATCGGCTCAGAAGGAACTGTTGCCTGCCAGGCAGCGGTTGTCTGAAGCAAGCGACGATTTTAACCATATTGAAAAGGAAATATTTCAGATGATTGATGAACAATTTGAAGAGCCCTATGCTGAACATATCAGGAACGGTGTCGTGAATATCGGGATGCCTGCTACTTTTCTAACAATGGCCTGGGGACATCCGCAACGTATAGAAAAGGCCGATGCGCAGGCCGGCGGCGAAAACTGGTATTATAAAGAACAGGAGCAGTCGGGAGCGGCAACGCAGGTGGTAGTAGAAAATCAAAGGGTGATAAAATTGAAAGATTGCTGATATGCCCGGCACATTAAAAAATTATTATGAAATTCTGGGCGTACCCAGGTCAGCCACAACCGATCAGATACGTACTGCTTACAGGAAACTGCTGCTAAAATTTCATCCTGATAAAAATGTAGGTGATACGTATTTTGAGGAATGGTCAAAAAAAATCAATGAGGCATTTGAAGTGTTGAAGGATCCTGAAGTACGGGCAGAATACGACCTGGTATATGATGATGCCAGGGCGGCTTCGAAACAAACTGCTACCGTAAATAAAAATGATCCTTGTAATACGCCACCGGTCGAAACTACGCACCCTCTTTCCATGGATGCTACTATACAGAAGCTGGCTCCTGTTTATGTATCTGCGAAGCAGGCTTATATAAAATCAGCACGCAATGTGGAGGCTATAGAGAACAGATTAAAGATGAAACCGATGAATGCTGCTATCCATTTTCTTTCAGGAGGTATCATGGTATTGGCTATTCTGGTGTGGGTTGCGCTTACTAATAAAAACTTATTCCAGGCGGTGTCCTCGCCCGATCCACCTGTCGCCGACCGTGCCGCTATTATACCACTCCCTGCGTTGGTGAAGCGCGAGGCAACTATGGCAGGAAATCAAACAGGCTTTGAGACAGTAGATCTTTGGCTAAAAGTAGTTACAACAAAAGCCTATTTTTTTGAGCAGCCGGAAGGAGCAGTGCTGGATGACAAATTTTTATCAAAAGGAAATAAAGTACATGCCATTAAAAAGGCGGGCAACTATTACTATAGCGTATTCCAAAGTGCCGTTAACAACTCTTATAAAATAGAAGGATGGGTAAAGGGAGCCGATGTAGAAATTTTAGCACAATAATTGTAGTAAGGATGTAGTGAGTTGATTATTAACGTTTGGTAAAAATTAACTAAAAGCGCTTGGAAAAACTTAAAAAATAACCATATTTGTTATACGAGATTTATTGTTTCGCGTTTACCTATCAAGAAAATATCTTTTGACCCTGGCTAATCGCATTGTACCATTTTATTGAAAATGCCGGGATATGAATTTTCAAAACTATTACAAGCTACCGCTTGATCTTGGGAGCATTACGGCAAAGAAAATTTTGCCAAAATGTAATCAAAAAGAATCTATTGCGCATCATCTGCACCTGATACTTACTACTTCCTTCGGGGAGTTGCTAAGCGATGTGCAGTATGGCAGCAGTTTATGGGATGAAGATTTCGACAATGTATCTTACCGCAATAAGCAAAAAGAAAACATACTCAAGTCTATTACTTCAACCATTGCTAAATACGAGAGCCGTGTAGAAAAGGTAAAAGTTGAAATGAACGTGATGCAGGAGGAAGTGCCGGATAGAAACACAGACCCCCGTATGAAACGCAAACTTGATTTTGTAATTACAGCAGTGATGGTAGCTACCAATGAGAACATTGTATACAGAGATAGCTTTTTTGTAAGTCCATTAGCCTATAACTAATACAACATGAGTGAAAGCAGGGAGTATATAAGAAACAGGATGTTGCATCATGCAGCCAGGATATGGGGGTACCCGGAGACAGAAGATACTTCCAGCTTCGATCCACTGGTTAATTTATTAATGTCGGTTAATGCTGCAGAGTTAGAACGCTTGTCCAACGAGATTCATCATTCGCGTACCAGGGTAATGGAGCGTATTATGCAATTGCTGGCGCCCGATGTATTAACAGGGCCCAAGCAGGCTTCGGCCATTTTAAATGCCAATAGCCTCGATGATACAGCCATGCTTTCACCACAGGAGCAGTTTTTTGTAACACAGCCTCTGGCCATCGGCCACGAGGGGAATGCTAATGTTGATATTTATTTTACACCAGCTGATGCGTTCTTTGTCAATGCATGTTCTGTAAAATACCTGGCTGCAGGTAATAAATTTTTTCGTTATACATCAGACAGTATTACTAAAGAGCTGGTGGCAATGGGCAATGAGCAACAGTTTTTGCCTAATGCTACACTTTGGATTGCCCTGGACCATCCGCATGTAAATCTGAGCAATACCCAGTTTTATTTTCAGTATCGCAGTGAGATTCATAAAGATATTTTTTACAACCAATTGAAAAATACACAGTGGACAATAGATGGCCATGCGGCAGTTACACGTAAAGGATATAACCGCTTACCAGATGACAATGCAGATTGGTATGCACAGCAAATTATTCACCAGCAAGCAAGTATCTCCGATAAGTTCATGAAGCTGGTAAAGCAGCAGTATGAAAATTATTTTATCTCTGTAGTGGAAGCACCCGGCAGGATGATGAGCCAGGATACAAAAACTCCGGATCAATTGAGGGAAGTATTTGGTCCTGTCATCAATAACCTGGATAGCGAAAAATTAAAGTGGATCAGGATTGTTTTCCCGGAAAATATTACCGGTGCTATGCTGGAGGAGGTGAGTGTTTTTGCTAATGCCTTCCCGGTTGTTAACAGGCGCCTCCATGAAGTATCCTATCGCCTGCAGGAAATGATGAACGTCATACCGCTTCTTTCTGAAGAAACCCAGTTTTTTGATATTGATACTATTACTGATGAGAACGGAAGGCAGCTACATGTAAGGGAACAGGAAGAAGTAGAAAATACCGGCCTGAGCATTGTGATGCGCAACGGAGGCGCGGGTAGATTTGATGAGCGTGATGCACAGATGGTAATAGAAAACCTGGTTCAGTTATTAAGAGATGAAAGCGCAGCTTTTTCAAACATTGGTAAAGACCTGATAGCGCAGGAGGTTAAAAACCTGCAACAATCCATTACCAAGATAGAGCAACTGGTAGGAGCCGGAACAAAGGGAAATTCCACTTCTTTTACACCTTACCTGATGGTTCGGAATAACAAACAATCAGACTCTCGGTTTCTGTATATATCTTACTGGAGCACCAATGGTGCTGCTGCCAACGGGGTAAGGGCGGGAACAAGACTCCAGTCTTATCGTACCAGTTCGGTAAAAGCATCTTCAGCTTTTTTATTAACACCAACACAGGGCGGTAAAAACAGGCTGAGCCAAACAGATAGTGTAGTGGCGTATAAATATGCATTGCTTACAAAAGACCGGGTAATGAGTAAGGAAGATATTAAACTCTATTGCCAGCTAACATTAGGTAATATGGTGCGCGAAGTGTCGATTACAAAGGGTTTTATGATATCAGCGGAAAATACCAGCGGGTTTAAAAAAACAATAGATGTAACCATCGCTATAGACCGTAAAAGCTATGAGGATGCAAAGGATAGTGGCGAACTGGCCAATTGGGAAAAAGACATTGCCATGCAATTAGACGAAAGATCTATGGCCTTTATACCTTTTAGAGTGTTTATAAAAACAACAATGAGCAATAGTATTGCTGTATGATAAGAGAAGAGCAGTTATATGAATTACTGGGCGTGTTGGAAAAACGCGGAACCGACGTGAGGGCTGAAGTTTTGCTAAACCACCTGCGCGAAAACGGCTTGATCGACGAAGGATTTGTTGTGAGTCATAATGGTTTCTTTTATCGCGAGTTTACCAAAGATATATATGGGGCTTCTGTCGCAGAAGATAAATGGTACAGGCAGTACCTGGAAGTTGAACTTTCCCGTTCTGGCTTTTATGATATGCTACCCGAAGCGCTGTTTCATCAGCCCGAAACCAGCGAGTTCAGGCAGCGTTCAGGTGTTTCAGAAATGATTACCCGGTATAAGAAGAATACAACAAAAGAAAAAGAAGCACGTAAATTCTTCCAGCCTTTTGAGAACGAATTTTTTCATCAGCAAATGGAGTTGGAGCGCGAAGAATTAAACCTGCTGGACACTTTACGTAATAAAACCCTTAGCTTATATTTTCTGAAATTCTGGGGACTGCCAACAAGTTTTAGCGTGCATGAAGTGGCTTCTTTTTTATTACTATTTCCTTATGCCAATATCATTAATGGAAATATCCCTTTGATGGAATCCTGTCTTAGAGTACTGCTGAAAGAAGAAGTTGTAATTGCACAAAAGCAGCCAGTGCCCACATTCGCAGAAGGCGACTGGGATATGGGTTTGGGTAGCCAGCCACTGGGCGATTATATGATCTGCGGTAATGAATTTATGGAAGAGTATCCGAATCTTTCCTATAAGATAGGACCGTTAAAAAACAGCCGTGTTATTGAATATATTGAAGAAGGTAGTAAAGAGGTGCTGATCCGGACTTTTAATAACTTTTTTGCACCAGTAGAGGCTGATATAGGAATTGATATAGCAATCGACAGCAAAGTATCGGGAATGAGTTTTGCTGAAGAAGACGAAATAATATTGGGTTATTCATCTGTTATGTAATATGATAGAAATTTTATTGATCAATAATAGTGCTTTACAAATGGATAGTTGGTTTTCTCAATCAATGCGGGGCATACTTTCGGTGCTGGGTATTGGGTTTGTCAGTCTTTCAGTGATTGCGGGCATTATTATTTCCCGCATCAGGGGAAGTGTGAAACCTTTTATAAAGCCGTGTTTATTATACCTGCTTTTGTATGCACTTGGCTTCGCAATAACCGGGCTTTTTATTGCCCCGCGTATGTTTGAAAGCTATACGCAGTACTTTATGTTTTTTCAGCTGCTCTTTATCGGGTTTGGGGTTTTACATGTATTTACACTTTACAAGTATCAGAAATGGGTTAACGAAAAGACCTTCTGGGCTGAAGTTATTTTTACGCTTGTGATAGCTGCTGCCGGCGGCTTATGTTTTATGATGGTGTATCGTTATTTTAGTCGCGATGAAATGGATTTGGCAATGTTGGGTGCAGCATTAAGTTTCATTATTCCTTTATTTGTTTACTATACCTATAAGGCAGCCATTGCTATTCCCTTTAAAATATTGAAACAATGGCATTATCCGTTGCAAGCCACCAATTCTGAGCCCGATGAGAAAAAGCTGAAGAACCTGTTGGTGATCAGCTTTGAATTTTTGAAAAAAGAGAACGACAAGCACTACACCAATTTCAGGGCAAAAGCACCATCAGATATGGACTTCGGAGAATTGTTCTACTACTTCATCAATGACTATAATGAACGTCATCCGCATGCTACTATATCTTACTCCAATGAAACAGGTGTGCCTTCGGGGTGGATATTCTTTAAGAAACCCAAATGGTATACTTTGTTCACCAAATACATCGATTCCGAACGCACCATATTTATCAATCATATAAGAGAGAACGATATCATCATGTGCATCCGTGTATCCTGATCAGCAGTGTAATGGAAATACGATATCGTTCAATATATAAAAACATAAAAGAATGAAAAGACCGGGAGAATATCAACCAGTGAATTGGATCAATGGAATGAAGATCAATAAAACCCATTTTATTGCAGAGCGCAATGCCGGCACCTATCAGCAGGCGATGGGCAATAATTCTTTTTTAAATGATCATAACTATGGTATCCTGCCTTTTAAAGGTAATACCCCATCGTCAAAGATCTGGCTGAGTATCGATAACGCTAATCATGTCAATATCCGCATCATGTCCTGCCTGGCGATTACCAGGGGCGGCTACATCATCGACTTTAATTCAGATGAGGTTGACCTGGCAAGCCCGCTTTCTGCAAAGATCCCAGGACTGAGCATTCCTTTTAGTTTATTGAAAGATAAAAGTAAGTCCTTCTATATCGTGTTATCGGTTGACCCTTATAACCCTGAACCCACTGGCGCTGCTAACCCCGAAGAACAGCCCGTTCGTTTACCTTTTTTGCGGCCTGCATATTCGGTGCTGTTATTAGAAGAAGAGGAGACCAGTGTTAATACCCTGGGGGATTTTCAGTTGCCGGTAGGGAAGCTGGAGGTACGAGATCAGACCGTATTGTTAGTAGAGAATTATATACCTGCATGTACCAATGTAAACAGCCACGAGTTCTTGTTACAGCATCATGCTCAAACCGAACAATTTCTGGGTAAACTGGAATTGAATGCTTTACAGATTATTCAAAAAATCTTACAAAAAAATCAGTCTAATGACATTATTGAACCGGTGAGGAAGTTGTGCGAGCAGGTATTGTCTTATATCTCTAATGTTTACGGCACCTACCGGCAAACGGTTCGGTATGCACCACCTATTCAGCTGATCGCAATGGTATCGGGGCTTGCGAGAAATATTAAGAATGCAATTGATATCTATGCAGGTACATCTAAGGAAGAGATGATTAATTATTTTACGGAATGGTGCAATGTAAAACAAGGAGAACTGGAGGATGAGATTGCGGAAGTATGTAACTATCGCTATGATCATTTGAATATTCATACCGGTATTTTAAAGTGCTCTAATTTCTGCGGACTGATACTGGGACTGTTCGATGCGTTGGCGGCTCTGGATTATATAGGTAAGAAAAAAGAGACCGGCATATTTGTGAAAGAACAGCTCATTGTACCTGAGGAAGATATACAGTCAAGAAGGAGAGGATTTTTCTTAGCTGATTAAAAACTGATAAATAATAAATCTAATAAAAATAAGCAACAATGGCGCAGATTGTTATTAATGCAAAGGAAAGAAGACAGGCCTTCTGGAAGTTTTTATTCTTCTTTATTATTTCCGTTGGCATCATATTGCTGGCTGTTTATTTTGATACACTGGTGCCTACTAAAGAGAACAGGATGATGCGGGAGCAACTGGCAAAATTTAAAGTACGGGAAGCTGCCCAGGAACGTTTTACGAATAGTATGATTGAGGCCCGTACGCTGATCGATTCTTTAAGAAAGCCCGGCGTGAATGAGGCTTATATTAATTCCCAGGCGCTGGAAAAAATAAGAGAGCTTACTGCCCTGCAGTATAAGGATAGTAGTATGTATAGCCGTTTAAATGCGAGTGTTATTGATGTGTTTCAACGCTACCAGGAAGCGATGAGCCAGGTGGCCAAGCTGGGAACCATGCCTGAAGATTTTCAGAAAGTAAAAATGGAATATGAGAATGCGCAAAAGGAATTGATCACCTGCAGGCAAAACCTGAATAACCTGCTTAATCCAGCAGGTACATATTAAACCTGTTTTTAGTTCTTTGATTACTCTACACGAACCGATTTGTTAACGATCAACCTGCCGGCTCCAACATATTTGGCCGACCAGTAAGGATCGTTAAGACTGGCAATACTTACGCCTTTCGAAGAAGACGAGTTGACAAACATATTATTGTCCAGGTACATGCCTACATGCGATACATAAGTGCCGGGCAGGGTTCTGAAAAATACAAGGTCGCCCTTGGCAAGTTCGGGTCTTACCGTAAAACGTTCCACGTTCTGTGTGAAGAACTGTTGCACGGATGTACGCGGAATGCGGATCTTGTACACATCGGAGAATAAGCGTTGTATAAAAGCCGAACAGTCGATGCCGTTTTTGGTCGTGCCAGCCCACAAGTAAGGCGTATGCAGCCAGTCGTCAATAAATGCATAGAGCTTTACATCGGTTATTTTTTCGGGCTTCGTTTTCAGGTAACCTGAGTATTTGTTTTTTAAACGTAATTCTTCCTGGCTGCTCACCGCTTTGTCGGGTGCGCTACCGGTTACTTTAACAACCATTTGATCGGGCGTTTTAGTACTGTCATTGATGATAGCCACATCGGGACCATTTTCGTAAATGAATTGACTATAGTCGGGTTGCGGGCTTTTTTTCAATGCGGTACAGCCTGCCAATAACAAAATAATTAACGTAACGGATATGGGTTTTGTCAGCATAATTAAAAGTACAAACTAAGATCAAAACAGAATGATAATTTTTTATAAACAGACCTGGAAAATTCATCGGTAGCTTTATTGTTTCCAGGGTAAGTTAAACATAGAAAAAAATATACGGATGAAAAAAAAGCAATACATGGCTTTTCGCCTCGACGATAATGTCACCATAGCCTTCCTGGTTATTAGTGTGATTGCCTCGATGGCTTTCGTGGTGCGCTATAAAAATCATACGCCCTGTAAGGAGTTTGAGATAAAAACATTAACCAACAAAATTTACACAGGCACTTTAACCCGTTTTGATGCAGATGTAAAAGGACATAAAGACTTTGAGTGGGATTTCGGTGATAATGAAACCAGTCATAGCGAAGTTAATTCTGCCGTTCATTCTTACGACCGGCCGGGTGAGTATGTGGTTACTTTAAAAGTTGATGACCGTTGTATGGAAACCACTACCATTTTTGTACAGCAGGCAGCTGAAGTGATAGACCAGTCGCGTATGCCACATGCCATCATTCCTGAATTGACCGAAGTAGGAAAACCAACTAATTTTACTGATACCACTGCCGGCGCCAATGCATGGGAGTGGCGTTTCGGCGAAAACGAAAAAGTGGATGCCTATGTAAAGAATCCGGTTTATTCTTTCAGGCAGCCGGGGTGGAAAACCATTACACTAACCGTTAACGGTAATAACAACGCAGTCCTGGTAAAGAAGATTTTTGTAAATCCGCCTAAGCAAACAGGCGCACCAACATTGGTGCCAAGAGCCGGCGGTGGACGTAAGCCCATCAACACAAGACCAGAGACTGATCCTTTGGAAGAGCAATTGAATCCTGAGCCAGAGCAACCTGTTGCGCCGCCCCCTGTGGTAAAAGCGCCGGAAATCTCTATCACCGATTTTAAATATATGCTGTATGGAGTGGCAGATAAAAGACTGAATGCGGCAAGTTTTGCGAAGTATTTCTGCGATGGCAATTTAAATACCTATACCAATGTAAACGGTAAGGCGTCCACATTTAATGAGCTATGTGCCAAGCTGGCTAAGCTTAAAAAGTCTGGCGATATTAAGAGCATGACGGTTACTCCCAAAAAGAACCAGGAAACCAATTGTATTTCTTCTGTAAGCATTGTAATAAGGGTAAAAACAGGTATATTTGGTTTATCTAAAACCCCTGATTTTTAAACCATGCAACTATCAAAAACGCTTGAGAAAGCAATCGCCATATCTAAAGCAATCGCCAAAGAAAATATACATGCTCAATATGCCGCGCCTCACTTGTTAAAGGCACTTCTGCACGATGATGTAGAGCTCGATCCTTTGTTGGTGAAGGCCGATATCGATATGTATTACCTGGCAGATTGGGCTGATGTAAGAATCGAATCTTTGCCTAAAAGTCCGGGGCCCAAAGATGAGATCCCGCCGGCAGATGATATTGCAACCATCCTGGATGATGCTGATAATATCAGGCTGAGATTAAAGGCCGATGAAATTACGCCATTGCATGTACTGGCTTCCATTAGTACACCCGGAGTAGTATTCTCTTTCGATCAGCTTAAAACCTTTCCTGTAAAGAGAGAAGAGCTGATAGGGCTGGCCGAAGTGGGTGGCGATATTGAACAAATATTGGGAGGCAATAACAATAACAGTGGGGAAAGTGTAAAGAACAATGATGTTGCTTCAAAAAAAGCATTGCAAAAATATTGTGTAGATAAAACACGATTGGCGCTTGAAGGAAAACTGGATCCCATCATAGGGCGCGAACAGGAAGTAAGGATGATGGCGGAGATATTATGCAGGCGTAGCAAACCCAATGTGATTCTTACCGGCGAACCAGGTGTTGGTAAAACGGCCCTTGTTGATGGATTTGCATTGGCGATTGCAGCGGGCAAAGTGCCGGCATTCCTGAAGAACGCTAAGTTGTTTGAATTGAACAATGGAGCAATGGCAGCAGGAGCCTCCTATAAAGGAGAAACGGAAGAGCGTTTAAAATCGGTGATCACTGAAATAAAAGAATTTGATAAGGCGGTTTTGTTTATCGACGAAATACATGTACTGTTAGATAAGAATGGCCCGTTTGCCGGTGCGGCCAACCTGCTAAAGCCGGAACTGGCCAGGGGAACCATTACGATCATTGGCGCTACTACGGTAGATGAGTATCGTAAAAATATTGAACGGGACGAGGCTTTTGCAAGGCGTTTCGAAATACTCGACGTAGAAGAACCTTCACCAACTGTAGCGTTCAGGATGATGAAGGTGGTGATGCCGCTTTATGAGCAACACCATAAGATCAATGTAGATGACGAAACTTTGCATGAATCTATACGTTTGGCAAAGCGGTATATAAAAGATCGTCGTTTGCCCGATGCGGCGATAGACCTGGCAGACCGTTCTATGGCAGCATTGAGACTGGCTACGGATACCGGTGCCACTACCCTGGCCGCCCGCAAAGAAGAGTTTGAAAAACTCAAAGAAGTAGCTGATATGGACGTGGCAGAATATCAATGGCATTATCATCAGTTAAAAAGCGGGATGAGCCCCATTGTGTGGAGTTCGGTTCCCTCTTCCGAAGATCCGCTGCAAATGAAGGAAGCCGAAAAAGTAACCGGATTTTTAGATCAGGTGTATGAGATATTAGAGCCCTTGGTACAGGAGCAACGGACAGAATTACAAAAGCACGATGTGATCTCCATCGTGGCAGATAAAACAGGCATTCCGCTTGGTAAAATCCAGGCGCAGGAAAAAGAGCGGCTGTTGAATATCAGGGACATTTTATCGCAGCGGGTAGTAGGCCAGGATCATGCAGTAAAAGTCATCAGTGAGTCTATTTTAGAATCGCGTTCGGGACTCGGAAAAGCTGGCCAGCCGATCGGATCCTTTTTCTTTTTAGGCCCGACAGGTACCGGTAAAACAGAGCTGGCAAAATCCCTGGCAGATTTCCTTTTCCAGGATGCCAGCAATATTATTCGCTTCGATATGAGCGAGTTTAAAGAAGAACATTCTGCAGCCTTATTATATGGAGCGCCTCCGGGCTATGTGGGGTATGAAGAAGGAGGATTGCTCGTTAATAAAATAAGACAGCAACCTTATGCGGTGGTTTTGTTCGATGAAATTGAAAAAGCGCATCCCTCCGTTTTTGATTTGTTCTTACAAATACTGGATGAAGGTAAGCTACACGATAAGTTGGGTAAAGAAGGAGATTTTTCCAACTCCCTGATCATATTTACGTCCAACATAGGAAGTAAGTTTGTGGTTGATTCTTTTAATAAAGGCGAGATACCTGATCATTCGCAATTGCTCACGACGATGGGTAATCATTTTCGTCCTGAGTTCTTGGGCCGTTTAACGGAGATCGTTCCTTTTGCACCCATGACGCAGCAAATGGTAGAACGCATCCTGGAGATCAACCTGAAAGATCTGTATGCTGCGCTTGAAAAACAACAAATATCTTTAACTATAACACCAGCAGCTAAAAGTAAAATAGCGGTGCTTGGTTTTACACCCGAATATGGAGCGCGCCCTTTGCATGGAGCTATACGCTCGCAGGTACGCAGACCCTTATCAAAAAAGATTATTGCCGGCGAGTTAACGCCCGGCACAACCATCACATTGGATGCAGTTAATGATGAATTCGTTTGGACGGTTTAAGTGTGGAGGTAAAAACATGAAGGAATTAATAATAAACAGGTTTCAAAATTATTAACATATAGTTTACCCTCTTCTTCCAGCCAGTGAAGACACTGGCCAGGGCTATGCTGAGGTTTGTGTCTCACAAACCAGTCGGATGCATTTCAATAAAATTGATGCCGGTTTGTTATAAGGTTAGTTAGGTGTGAACGCTATAGCTGCTATGACTTCCTAATGCCTTAATGTTTTAATCAAAGAGTTAGAGTTATACTTCCTTAATACAAATCTCAAAAGGGAACATAAACGATCCGTTTAATTTCAATTGATAAGAAAGCTGTTTAACCAGGTATACTTTTTCTTCTTCGGTATAATTATCATTTGCAACCCAAAGAGTGATCTCAATAAACCGGCTAATACCCGAATGTGTGCCCGCAAGCACTTTCATCGTTTTTTGAACCTGGACTTCCCTTAGCTTTTGCCCAAAGATTTCAAAGCATAGCAATTTGATATCTTCAACAGACACGATTTTGCCTTTGGAAGAAAGCTGCCTTACCAGCATCTGTTTTTGTGCATAATCATTTAATATCTCCATGCCTCCTACGGCAGGCGTAACAGAAAAGCAACTTCCTGCCTCAACCAGGCTGTGTTGCACAGGCTTGAAACCTGCATTGGCTTTTACAAAACCAGCTTCTGCCGGGGCAGTTGTCCAGTAAGATACCTGTACCTGCTCTCCCGGGCTTTTCGATTTTAGCAATACATAGCGAAAGGTCGGCTTTTCGTCTTTTGATAACTGTACCTGGTCTTCCAACCGGGTTAACGTTTTGGAGATCTCGGTAAGACGGGAGCTGATAAAGTCATTACTGGTTCTGCTAAAATATGCGCTCTCGTCGCGGATCGCTTCCAGTAAGCTTTTCAGCGCATTGCGTATATCATTACTGCTATTTTTACTCACCCGGGCGGCTCGTATAATGGCCTGTCCTTCCTCAACCTTGCTGTCGTAGTTGGCATTCTGCAGGCGGTACTTCACTCCGTTTACATTTTCAATAGCATGAATATCCAGGTAAGTTCCATTAAGTTGTAGCGGGATAATATTTACCCATTTCTCGGTCTTATGAAAAATGCGCTCCATTCTCCTGTTAATGACGGGAAAAGCATTGATCGCAATCTGAAGTCGTTCAATAATCTCTATGCTGAATGGCCGACGCAGCGAAAGCGTACAAAAAATAGTATTAGGATTGTTGATTTCCTGCACTAATTTTTCAGGAAGACCCTGCAGGAAAACAGGTGCATCCGGCCGGTTGCCTATCGCTTCTGATTGCTCATCTATTGTAAAAAACTGGTTGGTGTATATACCCGCAATTTCCCTTTGTAGTTTGCGCGAATAGTCCGTGTCATTATTAAAAGCATCTTTTATCGAAGTCTCATACTGGTCATTCTTAAAAAAGCCTTTTTGTAATAGCACCCCGGTATTGTTGATGGAAAGACTGGCATCCTGCAAGGCAAAATAAAAATTGTTAGCTTCTGAATGTCCTTTCAGGTCAAAGAATAGTTGCAATCCGGCCAACGACCCGATGGGTGACTTACCTGTAATAGTGAAATGTATTTGCTGGATCATACTGCCTGTAGCGGCATCCTGGTGTTGAGCTGTTTTTCTACCGTCGTCCTGGTATTTGTAAACACGGTTGCCCGCACGCAAATAGCCGAGGCTGGCCTTTATTAATTTTACTTCACCAATAGGAGTGAAGTTTAACTCCACTTCTTTAATAGCTTCATCCGCTCTTGATGTTTTAGCAATGGTGCTGAAATTAGTTTCACTTTTTAAAATACAGGTTTCGTCTGCCGGCCGGGCAGTTAATATGCAGGAAGCTGGCTTTGCTCTCAACAGGGAATGGGGCAACATCAATGCAGCCAGCTCATTCAGCAGGTTGCTTTGAATGTCTTTGATACGATATCCCAGCGATTCAATTTCACCGGCAACCGCATCAAAAAGTAATATCACCAACGGATCAAAATTGGCTTCAATTTCATTCTCTTCCAGGTTCCAATGCTCCGCTGCCAGGCGTATCATTCTATCCTTTATCTGCTCCCTGCTTTGTACGTCCATTGCCAATGTTTAATGTTTATAATTACCGCATTTGAAAAGAAATCAATCCAACGTGTACGGACTGATAAAGAAACCCGTCTGGAATGTAAACGCCTCCATATTGCGTTTGGTCTTGCCTTTTACAATAATTTCTATCTTCTTTTTTTGAACCTCCATATTGTTAACCATCGCTGTAGATAAGCGTACGCTTACATCCAGTACTACATCGGTAATTCTTTTTTCATACCGGCTGATCTGGTTTTTCAGGCTGCTGATGATCAGCTCTTTCCTTACATCATTATTCAGGTGAATATCATAGTCGCTATCCCAGAAAGACGAACCATAATGTTCATCGGTTTTGTTTTCACCCGGAACCGTAGTAATGATCAGGTGCAGGTTTCTATAAACAGAGTCCAGCAAACTACAAACCGGCAACTTTTTGTTATCAAAGAAGTGGTGAAACCGTAAGGGGAGTTTGATATGGTCAGGCATTAGCTTATTTGTATTGGATATAAATAATTTTTACACAGTTACCATTCGTCTCGTCTCTTATCACCTTAAACGACTCTATTTTCCTTTTCTTCTTAAGTATGAGTACACCTTTCTTTTCTTTCAATTCATTACAAAGTGCGGCAAACGTAGTAGATTCGTTATTAGCCATTACCTTAGTGCCGGCCCCATTACAAAGTATATTATTAAAGTCCTCTACATTCTTTTTACCATCAATAACGCCCTGCACCATCATCCTGATTGCAGGTTCGGGAAGTTGATCGTATGATTTCGCCGCAGGAGCAGTTGGTTCCGGTGCAGGAGCTTCATTGTCCGGCTTGGCGTCATCTAATGGCTTTTTGTCCTCCAGTGGTAAGGGTTCCTGGGGTATAGGCGGCACGTCAATAGGTGAAACAGGTGGTAGTGCCCCCGCCTGATCTAAAGTAGCGCCGGCATCGGTTACCTGCACTATTTTTTTATAGATCTTTGTATTATCTACTTTTAATACTACGGTGAAGGTTCCGGGCTTGGTGAAAATAAACTTCGCGGGATTAGCATTCTGAACAGGCATGGCAGGTAACTCTTCCACACTCCATTCATAATTAGCTCCAATGGCACTGGTGTTAAAGAGCGCCTCATCCCCGGTGGATATAACATCTGCGGAAATAATGGGACTCACGGCAGGTGCGCTGATATTTACGGTGGTATTGCTTTGCGTAATACGAACATTAAAAGACTGAAGACATTTGCCATTTAGCATGGCTTTTACCAGGTAATATCCTTCTGTAGCATAGACATGTGAGGTAGTGGTGCCTGCTTTTTTTTCTGTTCCGTCGTCAAAGTCCCATACAATATTGCTGGTTTTATCGGTGCCGGATGTAAAGAAAACTACTTGTTCGTTAATATAAAATGTTTGCGTGCCCCCGGCTTCAGGGTGGCTCAGTTTACCTTTCGCTTTAATGGTGAAAGCCGGGCAGGGAATATTGGTTGCTACTTTATAGGCAAGTAGCATCACTGATGAAACAACCAATACCAGTAAGGAAGTCCACACCTTGAAATCGATACCGGCCCATCTTTTTGAAAGCGAAGAATGCATGTCAGTAATTTTCGTTTACACAATTATTTTTGCCTCAATATCAGGTTCTGTGTTTGCAGCTGGTTGTATGATTCCTGCCATTTGGCCAGCGAATTTTTCAGTTCCAGTATCTGCATATTATACATAGCCACTACCGAATCTTTATTACTGGCGGCCCTCAAGCCTCTTTTGTCGGACTGCATGCTGTTAAGTGACCTGATCACCTGGCTGTATAGCCCTTTGGAAGTAATATCGTTTTTAGCCAGCATGGCATCCATTTCCTGAATCTTTTGGGTGATCCTTCCGTCGAGGAGTCCCGACTTCTGGGGATCCATATTTACAGTGTCTAAAAGTGACTGTGCTTCGGTCATGGCGAGGCTGAAGTCATTTCTGAAATGATTTTCTTTGTCAACCACGGCGAGTTGTTCCTGCAGCTTTTCGTTTTCAGCATAAGGGATCTTTATACCAAAGAATACCGCGGTAATGATCACAGCAATGGTAAGAATAAAGAACAACAAAAACCTTTGAAAGGCGCTCCGTCTGTCCTGAACATTTAGTGGTTTCATCTTGATCTCTTTAATGGGATGGGGTAGCTATTGGTCTTTAGTGGCAACAGCTCGTTAATAATATACAGTTATCCAAAAAATCTTCTCTTAGGTTTCGGGGCATTGCTATTCTCTCCTGAATCATTGATATAACCTTCTTTGACGAAAATGCCCGATTCTTTTTTCTTACCAATAAATTCAAGGCTGCTCAGTGTATTGAAAAGCTTGCCGATTACCTTCGCAAATTGAATAATGCTATTTACATTGTCGTTGATGTCATTATGATTGTAGCGTAGTACCGCCATATTATTCAACAGGGTTTCCAGCTCTCCCTGGTTGAGTTCGCTCCATTCACTTAAATAGTTCATCAGTTCTTCTTTACCCGAACCCGTGCGAAGGTCAATCGTGTTTTTGAGCGCCCTGGCCAATCCAACAATTTCACTAATCATTGTAGCTGGTGAATCGTAAATATATAACCACCTGAAGTCAGTCAGGGCTTTGCTTATATAGAGCATCAACCGGTCACAAACAAACTGTGCCAGTTCTGCCAGTTCATTTTGCTGACTTTTTTTATAGATCTTCTGAACGATCTGCGCGCAAGCCTGTTCGAGGTTGGCGAGGAAACTATCTAATTCAGAATGAAGACCTAATAAATCCTGTGAAGCATTAACAGACAGGCAGGGTGGCATATATTCAGCATCAACCTGTAAGTGACCTCCTGCCGGCACCAGTTTGCCAATAAATAAAGAATAAGGGTTTTGAGCATATTGGCTGAGCTGGTGATTGGCTATTAATTGTACGCTATGGACCGGTTTTACAAACGGGAAACGGGGTGGGTTTTCCTGCGGGTTAATATTGCCAAATGGTATGCGATCAAAAGGGTTTAACGTCAATACCACCCAATATACTTCGTTAACCGAACCCGGCAGTGATATGGATATAGATGGGTTGGCATCTGTATGCGCATTGGGTTCTGTTGCATTGATATTGATATAGGCGCCACCTATGGTTATAGCTTTGCAGGATAGCACACTTACGCGTAATGTATTTTGATTATCGGTATTGATCTGTACATTAAAGCCATCTTCAACCGGTAATATGCCATACCGTATCGGCGAAAGCGTTGATGAGATAAGGTTATAAAGGTCAAAAGTATGCGCATGGTTCTGGGCAATAAAAGCATCTTTATTCAGCTTCATGCCATCGGTCCAGTTAACATGCGGATATGTATTATTTTGTTCCATAATTAATTCCTGTTTTTCTAACCTTAAACAACCCTTTCACAGATTACGACGGAGTTTTCTTTTAGTTTATTGTACTTGACCGTTAAAGCTGAATCTAATACTCTGGAGCTATTGTACCATTTAGGTTTGGTGCGAAACGTCCAGTCGTGAACGACAGCTCCTTCCAGGTACTGTATGGGGGTTTCACTTTGTACTTCATTATAATCGTTGATAAAATGATAAAAAAGGTCTCCCAGTTTCATATGCTCCGGCGCTTTCACCGTAAAATAAGTGCGCTCCCTGTCGATGCTCTTTTTAGGAATTTCCAACCCGATAACATAAAGCCGCTCCCGTTCATCTTCATCAGGTAGTTCAATCGGGTTGTTGACAGGATATTGCCAGTAGTGATAAACAGGCTCAGGAATGGCCAGCGCTGCATCAAAAGTATGTAATAATAAAAAGGGTATTAAAAGAAAGAGCATGCACAGCAGGGTAGGGAAATACATGAAGTCTTTGTCTTTTATAAAGTATTGCAGGGACGAGAAGATGGCAACGCAAAGAAGTATGATGGACAGGGCAAACAGGAATTCAGAAAAAAATTGTTTTCCCCAGTTATCATGTCTCACCCTGAAATATTTTTTGTGTACCATTAGCACGATGATAATGCCGAATAGCAGGAACACAGCTGAAAGTATCCAAAATGTGAAGAAGAGATTTTTGGTAATATAAGTGGTGGCGAAAGCCACGCCGGAAACTAATGCCGACGAGACAAGATTAAAGATCCAGGGCTTTTTGCCATAATTGCCAAAGCTGCTGCTTAACGGCTTTATAAAAGCCATTATGATCATAGACGAAGCAAAGAAAGCCCCCGCAAAAATTAAAAAATACTTTAAGGCCATTTTGTTGAGTTTTGAATGCGATGCTTATAAATAGGCACCAACTCCTAATATATTTTCATATGTCTCTGTCCCCGGGTCAACTGCCTGTCTGAAGTCCAGCAACACATCAATTTCAACAGGCACGAAGATCTCTATAAAACGATCTGTTATCTTTTTGAGTGCACCTCCTTCCACATACAAAGCCAGGTCTTTATCCGGTATGTCCGATATGGTACAGGTCCAGTTGGTCAGCCATTCGCCGATCGTATTGCCTATGGTAGCGTTCACTCCTAAATATTGTTCACTCAGGTTTTCTTGTTGTAATAAATAGGTATCTGGAATCAGGGAAGCCTTTAAGGTTACTTTGCTTTGTAACACATAGGATAGTGCGGCTGCCGTTGCATCGATATCCGATTTAATGCTGTCGGCATAGGGCATCAGGCGTAGCAGCCTTCCGGCAGGTCCCTCCGGGAGTTTAACATCAATATTCCAGAAATGGTAGAAAGATTCATTGAGCTGCCCGTTTTGAATATTGTACAAAGCTCCACGTTCGGCTGCCTCGGCCCCGGCCCTGTATAAAAAAAGCAATTGCTCCAGGGGGGTGAAGAATCTCCTCGCCAGTTTTTCTTCTTCCTTAAATTGCTTATGCTCTTCAACGGCGTCCTGAACAGAACTGACGCGCGTATTTCCTTTCGATTGATGAAATAGTCCCTCTGGTAGCAGGTCATAGATCCCATCCCGGTTGAGGATCATTTCAAAGCTTGTCCCACTGCCTGCTTCTTCTATAAATACCTGCTCCACATCATTACTAAATCCCTTTTTAAAACCTCCTTTGTTGAGCGCTTTAATATTGTTAGCCGCATGCCCTGCTTCCGTGAGCGAAGCAAAAATCACCTCTGCGAGGAAGGCTGATTTAAATTCGGAATTATTGCCGGGGCTATTCATAATAATACTGGTATGCTGATCTTTTAATTCGATGAGCGCTCCATGATTTAGTTTCATTCAAAATTATATTAAACCTTTAAAAGGGAGCATCACTAAAAATAGTGATAGAGCAACGCTTTTTTATATTCTAAATTTACAATGCGAAGCAGTTCACCCTTTTCAACTTTTCATTCAAAACTTACATGGGGTTTCCCCCTGTACCAGTTTAAAGAAGCTTAAAAAAGATACCAGATGCCTGAAAACTCAATACTCGCAAAAACGGAGATCACCATACAGGATTATAATAGTAACAACCCGGTTGTTTTCTCCAACCTGATGTTAAGCGAGTCGCTGATCAATGTGAATAGCTTTTCATTTTCCATTCGGCCTGCCAATGATGAAGGCACGCTTAATTCCATTATTAATTTTAAGAAAGAGGTTTTAGGAAAGGAAGTACAGCTGAGCTTCAAAGATGGAGATACAGTTAATTACAAATTCAAGGGAATCATTCTTGAAGTGAATTCTTCCCTGGTGGATGAGCATTTTTACGAATTCAGGATTGATGGTTGTGGATTATTTTGTAAGGTAAATGAGCTGACGCAGTATCACTCTTTTTATAAAAAGAAGCTGGATGCTATTATAGATGGTGTGTTCCAGAATTCATCGCTTAAAAACAGTATTAATAAGAATCCTCAAAACACCAAAGAGCTGCATTATACGGTACAGTATGATCAAACAGCTTTTGGTTTCCTGTCTTCTTTGGCCACCCGTTTTGGCGAATGGATGTTTTATGATGGGGAAAAGCTTCAATTTGGCAAAAAGCCGGAAGGGACTGCCATAGAATTAACCGTTCCCGGTGATGCCAGTAACCTGAATATAAGAGCCCAGGTGGTTAAAAGTCCGAAAGGTATCGCAAGCACTGATATTTTTAAGAGCTCGGTTATTGAAGCTACTACCAAAGAGCAGGCGCCAGACAACCCTGCCATCAAAGCCGCAGAGGAATCGGGTGGTAAAGCCATTGAAGATGCGCCCCGTAATATGTTTATTCCCTCAGGTTTCTCGCAGGAGGTAGTAAACGATAAATTTAAGCTGGAACAACAGGCCATCCTGGCCTCCTCGGTATATATCACAGGCAATACCCGCAATACGAAATTAGGTGTGGGGAAAATTATCAAGATCAAAGATGCGCAGGATACGGCTGGTAAAAGCTACCTGCTTACCCAGGTACAACATACGGCTTCCAATGCCAGCAATTATGTAAACCGGTTTACTGCGGTGCCCCTGGAAGTGCCGGTGCCCCCTTACACCAATCCTTTGCTGGTGCCTAAGGCTACCGCGCAGGCCGCCATTGTTACCGATAATGAGGATGACGCAGGCCTGGCCCGTGTGAAAGTGAAGTTTCCGTGGATGGGAGACGACGAAAAATCGCCCTGGATCAGTGTATTGGCGCCTCATGCAGGCAATGGCAAAGGCTTTCGGTTTATACCGGAAAAAGATGATGAGGTAATGGTAGATTTCTGGGACGGCAACGTGGAAACCCCTTTTGTAAATGGTTCAGTTTATACTGATAAAAACCAGGCTGGTATTGCTGAGGGCGGGAATCATATAAAAATGATCGGCTCCAGAACAGGTAGAAGCCTTTTAATAGATGATGAAGAAGGAACGCTTTCCATCAGCGATGGTGGTAATTCAAAAGATAAAGGTAAAAACCTGGTGCGGCTTACAGATAGCAAAGACGGGCGATCTGTTAAGATCGTATCGGGAGAAGATGGAGATAATCACTATGCGATGATCCTGGATTATAAAGAAAAGAATGCCAGCTTCTATTGCCAGGAAGGAGGGAAAGCTATATTAAATATCACCTTCGACGCATCGAAAAAGCAGATGTATATCTATTCGGAAGATGATATGACGATTCAATCTTCCGGCTCTATCAGTATAGAAGCAAAAAAGGATATTAACCTCAAGGCGAATGGCAATATCAATTGTAAAGCAGATGGTAATGTGAAAATAGATGCAGTGGGAGATGCAGAAACTGCAGGTGTCAACATCAAGATGAAAGCATCCGCAAAGATGGCGGCAGAGGGCTCTATGACAGAAATCAAGGGAGCCAAGCTCGATTTAAACGGAAGTGGTATTGCCAGTTTACAGGGGGGATTGGTAAAAATTAATTAATGATGTACCTGTGCTATGATACCGCCCTGAACGAAGAATATACACTCGTTAAATTGATACAAAAGTATCCTGGTTATATTTCTTTATTTACAGGAACCGATGACCAGGATATCTGGGATGCGGCACCCTATCTTTTTGAGGTGAGCGATAATTTTTATGAACTCCGGCAAGACCCGTTTATCCGGTTGGAACATTGCATTCTTTTTGAAACCCATGAACCTAAAGAAGAGGTTTGCCGGTTTCTGCAATATTATATGTATAAAAAAACGGGAAGTAAAACGGCTTATGTAAGAATATGGGATGCGCGTGTTTTAGTAAAGCATTTGCCGGTATGGGAGGAGAAAGAGCGGGTAAACTTTTTTCAATTTTTTAAAGCTGTTTATACCGAACAGGAAAACGAAGAATGGTTCAATAAATGGCAACTGGCCAGGTTTAATAAACCCGTGGCTGTACCGGTATTGAAGAAGGTAGTATTAACCGAAGGCGTTGCATCTTTAATAGATCCGGTTAGTAAACCTGTAACAATTGACAAACCCGAGGTGTTATCAAGACCGGAGACTGCACCACCGTCAGTGGAATCGGGCAATCAACCACCAAAAAGAAGAAGATTCTTTATAGATTAAAAACGAGATATGGGACAACCGGCAGCAAGAGTAGGCGATATGCATGTATGCCCGTTGATAAACGGGCTGGTGCCTCATGTGGGTGGGCCCGTATTACCTGCGGGTGTTCCTACCGTTCTGATTCAGGGTGTACCAGCGGCTACTTCCGGAACGATGTGTACTTGCGTCGGGCCTCCTGATGCCATAACGATGGGGAGCGGAACGGTATTGATAGGCGGGATGCCTGCTGCGCGCATGGGAGACATGACTGCTCATGGAGGCAGTATTGTTTTAGGCTGTTTTACCGTTTTAATAGGCGATGCCGGTAGCGGTGGCGGTGGAGGAGCTGGTGGCGCGGGTGGTGGCGGCGGTGTGCCCAAAGGAGTAGGTGTGATACAGGCCAAAAAAATGGCGAACCAGGAGGCTTTAAAAAAAGCGGCTAAAGAGGGCGATGATACAGCAGAGAAAACTGAGAAGGAAGATTTTCAGGCAAAATTTACCCTCGTAGATGAGGCCAATAAGCCTATGAAGGATGTGAAGTATGAGATCAGGACCAATGATGATCAGTTGCACGAAGGCAGAACCAATGGTAATGGAGAAACGCAGAATCTTTCCGGCTACACAGAAGCCGATTGCAGGGTAACTTTTCTTAATTAAAATAACAGGGGTATGGCTGGCAGCCAGACACAAAGAGATTTTCAGATCAATGAAAAAAAGCAGATGCTGGTACTGGTAAGGTACAAGCCGGCAGGTGCTATGGGTGCCGATAGTATGATTGGCGGTATCGCTGATAAAGTACAGGGTGTGGCAGATACAGTACAGGATGCGGCGAGTTCGATCCCCGGTCTTAATTTGTTTTTTAAAGAAGAAAAAGACCCTGAGAGGAAATGTGATAAAGAGTATAATTATTTTGAGGATTATAACGGCTGGGACCAGTATATGAAAAAGATGAAAGATGAACTGGTCAACAAACTCAATAACGATAACGAAACCCTGGTGTTCGACTTTGAAGCCGATGACGCTGAAGGAAGAGCACAGGAGGGTAAGAAATTATTAAACGAGGTCAAGGGGAAAATTGCCGCCTGGAAAAACTACACAGCCTGCTTTCATTTTGTAGGCATAGGCCAGGGGGGCAATGTAGCGAATGAATGCATTAAGGAACTGGTAAAAGAAAGTGATTTTCGGGAAAAATGGTGGGTGCAATCTGTTATATATGTTGGGACACCCCTGTATAAAAACAGACATAGTTTCAATGAAGCCGATGCGTTTCGTGGAAAAGGAAAAGCTTATTCTTTTGGTAATGCCTATGATTTAACACAGCAGGCCATTGCCTATTTTGAGCCCAACGATCAGTTGCTGAAGATGATCGCCGAAAGTAATTCGAACCTGCTTTCTATTTTCACGGGTAAGATAAAAGCACAGCTGGTTGTAACCTTGGGAAGGCTTTTGAGTATTAAAGGATTTGGTACCAGTCATGATAACGAGGGAAATATTAACAAGCTTACCCAGTGTAAAGATGATGTACAGGGCCTGGTAGAAGAATGTATCAATGCTGTTAAGGGTATCCTGGATGCTTTTCCAGCTTTAGTGAAGCCACCGGATCTGCCAAAGTTCGACCAAATGTTAAATGGCTTCGATGCTGTACCGGGCAAATCGGTAGACCGGTTGGAAAAATTCATTGATGAATTGAAAAAAGTGCATAAGGGCACCAGTCTGGATACAAGCCGTATTGGTTTAGGTAAGCTATTCAATTTTTTATGCCCGCTGGTGGATCAGCTTACCGGTATGCTGAAATTATTTGCATTCGACAGCGAAACAACTAACCAGCTTTTTAATAAAATTATGGAGAAAGCGGAGGTTAAAAAAGTATTGCAGCCTGCTGCTCTTACAACACAAACGCTTCCCGTTGACCCTTATATAGAAAAAGCAGCTGAAATGGCAAAGCAGGCAGAGGAGCAGGGAAAAGCTGCAGCAGAAAGAGCGGCACAGGAGGATCTGGCTGGCGGGGAGGCGGCGCCTGTAGTACAGCAAGGCGCTGATGTGTATCAGTACGACCAGGCTACCACCATGATCAGTACCTGCAAAAGCAATATAGGAGCGGCAACAAAATCAGGCGATCTGGAGATCAATGAATCGGTTAGCGCAGCAGAAAAAGCGAAGATCGGCGCGGCTATTGTGGCTATGCTCTTACCCATGATGCCTTCTAAAAAGAAATTTTATGGTGTTTTGCTGAACTATATTCCATTAGATGGTATTACAGGCTTTTTAAAAAAGCTGACAGGCGATGCCGCCATGGCGCCTTTAAAAAATGTATTGGGAAATGTAAAGGCGGGATTTGATTTTGATGAGGGCACAGATGAAGAACCGGGCCTGAAGAAATCGATGCGCAACTTTGATACGGAGCTGAACCGTATAAAAGGCTTCCTGAACAAGAACAACTACCCGGTTCATAAGGATGCCAATAGTTTGTACTTTATTTACAACGCACATAACCTGATGTTGAAGAAGCCTTATGGTTTTATACTGAATACAATCGATAAAGAAACCGGGTATTTCGATTATATGCAAAACACCGGTTATACCAATGTTTGCAATCTCGATAAAAATGAATACCAGGGCAGCGGTACAGCAAGCGCAAATGTACAACCGGCCAAAGTATTAGAAGAGGAAGAGCAGGGAGCTTAAAGTATATTAATAATGACATATTTCAATGGAAGAAGATGACATCATATTGGACACATCCTGGCTGATTGCAAGAACGCAGGCTGCCGCCATCTGTTTTGCAGCAACAGACCAGATCGTTTATGATCATATCATATTTCACTGGACCTATGTCTCCCCACAAGCTAACGCGAGGAGACACCTGTATCACTACCGCTATGGTAATGGTGCTGATTATAATGAGAATGTAAGAGGTTTGTTTGATGCCAATCCGCGGATCAGGGAAAGGGTGTTCAGCATGATCCACGCACAAATGCGGGCTAATCATCGCTGGGACTCTGGTAGTATTATCGGGCGCGGTGTAGACGATGGGCAGCCGCCTCCGATAAGGCAGCAGGATTACGATTCGGATGATTGGGTGAATTCAAATGGCAATATCGATGAAGTACATTGGCGATTGATAGGAGATTATAATCCTTACGACAACCGGGAAACAGACGACAGGGCCTATTACCTGCGTGAAGTGGGCCGGGACCGGATACGGATGATACAGGTGGAGATAACGATCCGGGATCCTTATACCTGGCATCCATTGGAAGTAAGGCCTACGCAATGTATTCATCAGGCAATGGAGCGCTTAAAGGCATCTGGTGCCGCCGATTATATAACGGTAGGTACGGCTATCCTGTCGATGCCATCCAACTACTGATTGTTGTAAGCTGGTTGAAAACAGATCGTCAGAGCAATGTAATTTAAATGGCAGATGTAAACATATTCAATCATGAGTGATACAAATGGAAATTTAGCGGAAACCTTAAATCATATTTCTGCCAACCGCACGTTGATTGCCAAGAAGCTTACGCTGGAGGAGGCATTAAGCCCTGAAGTAGTACATGGTTTGCAAACTGTTGAACAGGTGTTTAATCATTACCAACCCACCCTTCATTTCGGGTTTGATGATGCTGAAGGCCTCACCCGTTCAGAAGAGCTGAAATTTAAAACGGTAGATGATTTTAGTTGCAGTAGTATCACCCGGCAAAGCCCGTTTTTAAACCATCAACTGGAAAAAAAGAAAATCTATTTGAAGTTGGCCGGGCAATTAAAAACAAATCAACCACTCAGGGACGTATTGGCTGACAAGAATAAACGAAAAGCCTTTGAAGCAATGCTAAAAGCAATAATGGAGGACCTTAAAAAATAAAAATATAGTACAATGGCAATATCCGGATCATTACAACTGGGCGCCGCAGGGGAAGGCGGACCTACCTGGCGAATCATTAATATGACCTACGAATTTTTCCAGCCTGTTGATCGCTTTGGGCAGCCAAACGGCGCACCTGACGGAGGTTTCATTAATATGACTGTTGAATCATCTACCTCAGATGTTACAGTAATTCAATGGATGCTTTCCCATGAAAGAATGACAGATGGAGGCGCTTATTTTTTTGACAGGCATGGACGACAGGTACGTTCTGTAGAGTTTAAAGGTGCTTACTGTATTTACTTCAAAGAGATCTTTGATGCGTTTAATGACTCCTTTATGAAGATCGATTTCAGGATTTCCTGCAGGGAGATCACGATTGATGGAGGCGGTGCCGAAGCCACATTGGTGAAAACCTGGACTGGTTCTTCGGAGAGTTCCGGATCTTCAGCTTCTTCGTCCTCGTCGTCATCACCCTCTTCGTCGTCATCCTCTTCATCCTCGGGAATCAGCTCTTTCAATCCTAACGATTAAAAAGCATGATGGAAGCTAGAGAAGCATATAGTACAGCGGCGGAAGATAAGAGTTTAGTGTACAACGGGTTGGTGCAGCAATTAGCTGCTGCCGGCGATACTGCCTGGTTAGAGAATCTGCTGGAAGGATATACTAACCTGGTACCGGTCAATAAAGCACGGCGGGCTATTTTTTTGCAGGATAAGGAATATGAACAGCACCGGCAGACGCTTTTACACGAAGTGGAAATATGGCTGCAGTTGCTGGATGCCTGCGATGATGTTGATGCAATGCCCGGCTATTGTTTTGGTAAGGCTGATGAGCAGGAAGCGGTTATGCAGAATAATTTATTAGGTGTTACAGAGGCTATCAAGCCAGTCGAAGAATCTTATAGAGGTGTTTCGCTCTTCTTTGAAAATGCGGAGAGCGAGCAGTTGAGTAATATTTCATTTATCAACTGCGATATCAGTCAGTTGGCCGATCTTACCGTATCCCGCTTTTTTGATCATATCAGTGAAGAACTGAAGATGAATTTTGATCGGATTGATTTACGAAATAATTACAGCCTTCTGCTGCTGCCGGGATACTTAGGGGGTAATGCGGTTGTTGAAAAATGGGCCAAGTTGGCCTGTGATAACAAAGTGATGATCATTACTGATTTTGAAAACCTGGATGAGGCCGATGATGTGATGGAGGTTTTTGAAGCAAGTGGCCTGGCGGGAGGCGATCCTTATAAAGCCAGCGTTTTGGTTTGTTGTAACTGGTTAGTGGGGCGCGGTAAACATGATGCGATTCATGAAGAAGACGATTTGTTCATTCCCCCCTCTTTGGCTTTGGGTGGAAAAATCTATAAGGGTTTGTTAAGCCAGGTGGCTGCAGGGAAAAAGTTTGGAGTGATCAATGGCGTAGATGGAGTGAAATTTCCCTTGAAGAAAAGTGAGGTTTCGGTATTGGAGAAAATGAACCTGGTGCCCATGTTTAGTGAATACGGAAAAGTAATGGCGTTTTCTGCTAAAACACTTTTCAACGGCGCTAATCTCGGCTTGCAGATATATTCTGTAGTTAGAGTTTTTGATCATGTAGCCAAAGTGCTAATGGACTTTTTGAATAGGAGGGCTTTTGAGAATTTTAACGCGAATATCCGCAAGGAGCTGATGGGGCAGGTGGTTAAGTTCCTGGATGGCGTTTCGGGCAATGGAAAGCTGATAGAGGACTTTAGCATCAGGCGCTTTGAGCAGGATGCAGAGCAAAAAGATAAAATACACCTCGATATTCATTTGAAACCTTATTTCCCTGCCAAAAACTTTATGATCAAAATGGAGGGTAAAAAAGGAGAGGAAGGAAACAGCTGGGATACCAGCTACGATCAGCAGTAATATTCAAGTCAAAACAAAACAAACATGAAGCTAATACGATGGACCTTATTGATACTTTTATTTAGTTCATCAGGGTGGAAAGTCAACGCTCAGAATATCAGTGGAGAGCGCATCCTGGTGGGGCGTGAAAGCATCACCGTTATTAATTTCCCCGATAAAGTATTAAACATAAATTTTTCTGACGACGGGGCCTATGATTATTATATACCCAAACGGAGAGAAGAGAAATCTATTTCTTTACAGTTTAATAAAGAGCAGGCAACGGGACCTAATACCGGTTTATTAGTGAACGAAGGCGGAAGAAGCCATATGTTCCGTATTGTGTTTGATTCAACCTATAATATTAATGACGATAGCCGGCCGCCTTTGTGGTACGATCACTCTAACCTGAAAGAGCTTAAAGCTTTTGTACAGAAACAAAAAGAAAGTCAGTCTGCTGGTAATGATGAAGCCAGTATAGCAAAGCAGGATAAGGAGCAGGAAGCAGAACGGAAAAAGCAAATAGAGGCACGGAAGGAGGAAGCGGCGATGGCTCAAAAAAAATCTGGTGAAGAAGCTGCAGGAAAAGCCAGGGAGGCTGAGAAGCTGAGAAAGAATGAGGAGGCAAAAGAAAAAGAAGAAACGGCGCTAATAGCTAAAACCAAAAAGGAAGCGGAAGATAAAGAGAAACAGTTGCAGTTGGCCCTGCAAAAGGGGGAGGCTGATAGAAAAGCCCGTGAAATAAAGGAGAAGAAAGATGCCGAAGAACTTGCAAAAAAACAGGTTGCCGAACAACAGCGGATAAAAGAACTAAAAGCGAAAAATGATGCCGAGGCTGTAGCAAAAGCAGAAAAAGCCGCCGAAGAGCAAAAGCGATTGCGTGAGCAGGAGCTTGCTGAAAAGCAGGCTGCAGAGGAGGAGAAGCATAAGAAGGCAGCCGAAGAATTTGCACGTAAAGAAGCTGAGAAAAAAGCAGCACAGGAAAAGCTGGCACAGTTGGAAGCAGATCGTAAAAAAAGAGAAGCAGAAAGAGCTTATTCAGAAATAGGCCTTTGGCAGCGGTATGGTAAAAAAGGTATCGATGTGTATAATATACCTGCGGGTCAGATGGCCATGGTAAATGCAGACTTTTTTATTGTAGCGGATACCCTGCGCAATTACAGGATTGCAGACTCACTGATGAACAACAGTGCATCCAACAAAATCAATATTGCCGCAGATAAAGCCGTAAATGGCGGTGTAAAAATGACCCTTGAAAATATAGCTTTCAAAGATGTACATACTTATTACAAGGTTAAAGTGGAGAATGAAACCAATGAAGACTTTTTGCTCGGCCGTACTTATATGTATTGGTATGATAAAAATGAAAAAGCGAAAATGATCATTAAAGGAAGCTATCTTACCTATATCAGCTTTTACCCCATTATACGGCCTCATACCAGCCAGTATATTGTATTTGCTACCCGTTCGCCTAATGTAGTGGAGGATGAAAGCCTGGTGTTATTTATTGACGAACGTCGTAAAGAAAAAGGAAGCGCAAGTATTGTAGTGCCTGGCAAGTATTATGTAAGTGAACTGGCAAAAGTACAGAGCTCTGTTAAAGCATCAGGCAGTAAGCAACAGGTGGATCCTAAAGCGGAGGAGCCGGATAACAAATCCTCTAAACGAAATCGCAAGAAAAAGTAATTGCAGTAAAGCCTGTTTAACCGAATGAAGAAAAAGATCATAACATATTGTTTTTTGCCAGCAGTACTCTGGGTCACGGGCGCACAGGCGCAGCATATTATTACTTTTTGTGGCGACGCTGTACCAATGAACCAGCAGTTCATCCAGGATAAACTAATCAACGTGATAAAGAAGCAGGTGAACGTGGTAAACCTGCCCTCGCTGAGGCAACGGGCCAATAGTTATTTTCCTTTGGTAGAAAAATATTTGAAAGCCTATGGTCTTCATCCCGACCTGAAATACCTCCCTATCGTCGAAAGTGGTTTTTTAACAAAGGCTGAATCGGGGGTAGGGGCCAGGGGCATATGGCAGATTATGCCGGCTACTGCAAGAGGCTATGGTATGCAGGTAGGCGATAATATAGATGAAAGAGAAAACTTTGATAAAGCTACCAGGGTGGCCTGTCAGCTGATCCGGGATAATTATACCGGGCTTCGTAAACTGGCAGGGTCGGTAAACTGGCCGCTGGCCATAGCTGCATATAATTTTGGAATTGGCAATATTGTAAATGCCATGAAAGCGCAGGGTAATAACTACTTTACTATGAAGTTGAACCCCGAAACAGGTTTATATGTTTATAAGATCATTGCCGTTAAAGAGTTATTTGAATACCCGGAGTTGTACAATTCCAAATTCGGGTATAATGTCTTTAGCGCTAAAACCGGGCCGCGTACCCAACCTAAACCAACAGATTTGGATGTTGTCAATGATCCGGATATCCTGGGTGCTATTGAAAAAGAACTGGAAAAAAATAAGGATAAAAAGGCACCGGAAATCAAGGAAGAGCAATATGTGTTGGCACACGTCAATGGAAAGATTAAGAATTTTCAGGATGGCGACATGATAACGATCGTGTTGGACGAAGATCTGCAAACCTCCAATTATGGCTTGTCTTTTAAAGGCTATTCTTTTGGCGTACAGGGTTGGATCATCGATGACCGGGTATTCTTTAAACTGGGCTATGATCATGACGTAACCTTACTCGACCTGGACAAGCAAAAGGGCGTTTTGCTAACCGATCTCCTGGCTAAAAAACGGATAGATGTGTTGTTGAAAAACCTGGTTTATAAGAAATGAGAACAAGTCTTCACTGTTCTGCCCCGGTCCTAGGCACCATGAACCGTGTCCTCATGGTTCAGTCCCCGCGTCCTGGGTGCCATGAACCGTGTCCAAACGGTTCTCCAAACTACAGTTGTATCGGTATTACATTTTTCTTTTTATTCAGCCTTAGCTTTTCCGGGATCGTATCCAGTATTGATCTTTTTAAAGAATCGATCAGTCGCTTTTTTACAAAATTGCCGTGCACCACCAGGCTGACCTCGCGCATAGGTGCCGGGCTTTTAAAGTTTCTTACAGCTCTTAATTCATTTTTGGGCATCTGAAAAGTTACCAGCTCAGGAATAATCGTAATTCCATCATTTACGTCCACCATGCGTTTCAGCGTTTCAATACTGCCTGCCTCATATTCAAAATTGAAGAACTCGCTGCTTTGTTTTTTTAACTCACATAAGGACAGGATCTGCGAACGAAAACAATGGCTTTCTTCCAGTAACCATAGTTTGCTTACATCTATATCTTTTTGTAACAGATATTGTTTTTGATATAACCGGTTATTTTTAGATGCATATACCATGAGCTCTTCATAAAACAGCACTTGCTCTGAGATGCCGTTTTCTTTAATTGGTGTAACGAGTATGCCCACATCGATGCTTCCTTGTTTTAGCATACTAATAAGAACGTCTGTTGTTTGCTCTTGCACCAGTAGCTTTACCCCCGGATAATTCTTTGTAAAAGAAGGCACAAATAAAGGCAGCAGATAAGGTGCAAGGGTAGGGATAATGCCGATGCGGAGCTGGCCCTTCATTTTGCCCTTTTGTGATTCTACCAGCGATGATAACTCATGCGCTGCATTAATAACACTGCGGGCGTGTTCAATGATCTCAACACCTGCGGGTGTGGCTACAATGGGCTGTTTACGACGATCGAAAATCTTTAATTCAAATTCTTCTTCGAGTTTTTGAATCTGCATACTTAATGTGGGCTGTGTAACGAAACAGGCGTCTGCGGCCTTTAAAAAGTTTTGGTGCTGGTACACCGCCAATAAGTACTCGAGCTGCTGAAGGGTCATTATTTGAATAATTATTATCTATAGATTTTACAAAAGTATCAAGTTTTTCTATAATCAATAAAGAATATTTGTAATGACATTATCGTTAGGCTCAGTTATAGAACTCATGTTTTTGATACCGGGAAAAAGAGTATAATTACATCCAGCTTTTTACAAGAACTTTTTTGTTGTCTCCAATGTTATATATAGGTTATTAACCTTTCGTCCCTGAATAAAGGGATTTATGTATTAGTGGTAACCATTTATCCTGAAATCCGCTATCATTGCATCGAAGTACATATTTCTAATTATAATTTAATGTACTAACCTTTCTCCGGGGATTTAAAAAATGTAGCTTTGTTAATATATGGGCAGGGAAATACTCGAAACTAAAAGAAAAGCTTTAAAGATCAATTTAGACGGTCCGGTATATGGCACTTTTGCCGAAATCGGGGCCGGGCAGGAAGTAGCCAGGAACTTTTTTACCGCTGGTGCGGCTTCCGGTACGGTTGCCAAAACGATGTCGGCCTACGATATGGCATTCAGTAACGCTATTTATGGTATCGAGGAAAATGGCCGCTATGTAAGCCGTTCACGCGTGAAGCAAATGTTGTCGCATGAATATGATCTGCTCACTGAGCGCCTGCACGGAGAAAAATATGATGATAAAACCTTTTTTGCTTTCGCTGATACCGTAACCACGCTCAATTTTGCCCGTAATAATGAACCGCATGGCTGGCTGGGGCTCCGCTTCCAGGTTACGCCCGGCGGCGAACACAATGATATTATTTTCCACGTTAGGTTATTGGATAACGATACAACTTTACAGCAGAATGTACTAGGCATATTGGGTGTAAACCTGGTGTATGGCGCCTTTTACTATAATCATGACATACAATTGATGGTGGAGTCGCTGGTTGATAATCTTTCTTTTGGTTCAGTAGAAATTGATATGATCAGCCTGCGCGGACCGGTATTTAAAAATACCAATGACAGGCTGGTTAACTTGTATTTAATTGCCAAAGGATTTTCGGGTGCTGCGGTTTTCGATCCCAACGGCAATGTAACGCAGGCAAAAGATCTGTTGTATAAGAAGGATATTATGATCCTTCGTACCAAGTTCCTGCAAAAGTCCAAGCCCAACTTCGATCTTTTTAATAAGGCCATTGAACAATTCAAGCGCTCTCAGCAGGTGCAGGATGATAACCTGGTGGTGCTTATTGAAGTGTTGATGAGCAACCTGCTCGAAGACGACGATCCGCATAACGACAACGATGTAGAGATTTTTGCAAAAAGGGCAGAGGAGCTTTGTGCTACCGGCAACAATGTGATCGTTTCTAATTTTAAGCGCAATAATAAACTGGCTCAATACCTGGCGCTTTGCAAGCCGCGTAACGTTGGCATTTCTACCAATATATCTAACCTGCGTACTATTTTTAACGCAAAAAATTATAGCGACTCTTACACTCAGGAGCTCCTGACTTATGTCAGCGATCTGTTTAGCCGCAACGTAAAACTGTATGCATATCCTTATCTGAATAAGAAAACCAACGAAGTGGTTACGTTAAAAAATATGCCTGTATCTGCGGAGGCTAAACCGCTGTTTGAATTTTTGGTGGTCAACCATTATATAAAAGATATCGAAGGTTATGATGTAAAAGATGTGAAGGCTGTTTAATGCCTTTACTCTGGCGGTTTTCTTTTTATTCTTCTGTACATCCACTTGAGCAGAATAAAAATTTTGTGAAAAAATACTTTTTTTGGAAATGATAAAAAAGTTAGTATTTTGCACTAAAATAATTAGTTATGTCAGTAGCCAACAGGAATTTGAAGTATTTAAGAAAGCTTCGGGGATGGACGCAGGATGAATTTGCAACTAAGCTAAATATCAAACGTTCGCTTCTGGGCGCTTACGAAGAAGAACGTGCAGAGCCACGTATTGATGTATTGGAAGTGATCTGCGATATGTTTAAACTAACACTGGATGAATTATTGAGGAAAGACCTGAGTGTGGAGTCCAATTCTGACAATTACCTTGCGAAGAGACGTGCTCTCAAACTGGCCCCGGTAATTACACATATCCCTTTTGTGCCTGTGAAAGCGGCAGCAGGCTACCTGGCAGGTTATGCTGATCATGAATTTGTAGATGAGCTGAATACCTTTACCCTTCCTATGGTTAGCGGGGGAAATTACCGGGCTTTTGAAATTCTGGGAGACTCGATGTTGCCAACGCCTAGCGGCTCTGTTATCGTGGGGGAAAAGGTAGATGAACTCGAATCGCTGAAAAATAACACAGCATGTATACTCATATCGCGCAACGACGGCATCGTTTATAAGCGGGTACAAAAAAGTACAAAAGCAAAGAATAAGATTACGCTCGTAAGTGACAATCCCACTTTTCAACCCTATACCATCAATTCTGATGAGGTGCTGGAAATGTGGCAGGCGCAATATGTAATCTCTAAAACCAATGTTGCCCAGAATTGGGATGTGGGACAGTTGGTAAATATTGTTGCCAATCTGCAACAGCAGGTGGATGGCATGAAAAAGAAAATCAATTAAAACGACAGTTGAATAAATGGGTATCAGGGACCGGAAGGTCCCTTTTTTGTGCTCGTGCTTTAACGCGATTACCGTTTATACCGTTAATGCGCTCATTTTTGTAATTATAAACGGTTGTTTATACAAAAACTAATAATTTAGCTTTATTGCGTTTGCTTTTTTATAGCATGAGAAAGTTGTAATCGGCCCTTGCGGTCATTTAAAATAAAGTCGTAAATGAATAAATATTTTGGTTTAATGGCTGCCACCGTCGTAGCAGGCGCGGCTCATGCCCAAACTACACAGCTTACAGCAGATGATTACCGGAGGGCTGAACAGTTCATGGGATACAATACCACAACACTGGTAGATTGGACAAACCCTTATCCTAACTGGGTAGAGGGGGACAGGTTCTGGTACCGGAGCGGAAATAAAGTGTTATTGGTAGATCCCAAAACAAAGGTAAAAACGGAAACTATGGCATATGGAAGTATGCCTTCAATGAGTATGTCCCAGCGTGGAAGACGCACCGCCAATGAGGTGGTTTCGCCCAATGGTAAAAAGGCAGTATTTATTAAAGACTGGAATCTTTGGGTGAAGGATCTGGATACCAAAAAGGAAACACAACTGACTACGGATGGTGCGAAGGACTATGGATATGCCACAGATAATGCAGGTTGGAAACATAGTGATGCCGCTATTGTAAGTTGGTCTCCGGACTCTAAAAAAGTAGCCACTTTTCAGCAGGATCAGCGAAAAGTAAATGATATGTTCCTGGTGACTACTAATGTGGGTGCTCCTAAACTGGAGCAATGGAAGTATCCTTTGCCGGGTGACGAATATATTCCTACAATACGAAGGGTTATTATTGATGTGGAAACACCCAAAGTGATATCACTGAATATCCCTCCTGATCCCCATCGCGCTACTATGAGCGATGATATCTCCAGTAGCGGAAGCTTTGACGATATCGACTGGTCGCCTGATGCTAAAGAAGTCGCTTTTGTTTCTTCATCAAGAGATCATAAAAATGCCAAAGTACGCATTGCTAATTCGGCAACGGGCGAGGTACGGGAGGTGTTTGAAGAAACCGTAAAAACACAATTTGAGTCGGGTAGGGGAGCCATCAACTGGAGGTATCTTGCTAAAACCAACGAAATGATCTGGTACTCTGAGCGGGATAATTGGGGACATCTGTATTTGTACGACAGCAGGACCGGGAATGTAAAGAACCAGATCACCAAAGGCAATTGGCTGGTAGGAAAAGTGCTGAAGGTAGATGAAAAGGAGCGAGCCATTTATTTTACCGGCCATGGCAGGGAAAAAGGCAATCCCTATTTTGCTTATTTTTATAAAATTGGATTTGATGGGAAAGGCCTGACCTTATTGACGCCGGAAACGGGTAACCACAGTATTTATTTATCACCATCCGGTGACTATTTTGTAGATGTGTACGCTCAGCCTGATGTGCCGCCTGTTGCTAATTTCAGAAATACAAAGGGAGCGTTGATCACTGGTTTGGAGAAGGCTGATATATCCCGTTTGCAGGCAAAAGGATGGAAGGCGCCAACTCCTGTATCAGTAAAAGCTGCGGATGGTGAAACTGATATTTATGGATTGGTATTTACGCCTACCAAAATGGATCCCTCTAGAAAATACCCGGTTATTGATTATATCTATCCGGGACCACAGGGTGGAAGCGTGGGTAGCTGGAGCTTTTCTCCGTCGCGGGGCGATAACCAGGCACTGGCTGAACTGGGTTTTATTGTGGTAGTAATAGAAGGTACCAGCAATCCTTACCGCTCTAAAAGCTTCCATGACATGAGCTACGGCAATATGGCTGAAAACACATTGCCCGACCAGATAGCGGCTATCAGGCAGTTGTCAAAAACTTACCCGATTGATACCACCAAAGTGGGTATATGGGGGCATAGCGGTGGCGGTTTTGCTACAGCTGCTGCGTTATTGCGCTACCCCGATTTCTTTAAAGTGGGGATCGCGGAATCAGGTAATCATGACAACCGTAATTATGAAGATGATTGGGGCGAGCGTTATAACGGGTTGGTTGAAAACAGTGATTATGCAGCGCAGGCCAACCAGGCTTACGCGAAAAATCTGAAAGGCAAGCTCATGCTGGTACATGGCATGATGGATGATAACGTACCGCCTTATAATACATTATTAGTAGTAGAAGCGTTACAGAAAGCAAACAAAGATTTTGACCTGGTGGTCTTCCCCAATGCGCGACACGGGTTTGGTGAATATTCCAGCTACATGATGCGCCGGCGCTGGGATTATTTTGTAAAGTACTTATTAGGTGCCGAGCCACCCAAAGAGTATTTAATGGGTGCAAAATAGGTATTCGTAAGCTCCGTGTGAAGCCCGCTGGTTGATATTACCCCGGCGGGCTTTACTTTTGTAACCTGCTAAGCGTTTCTCTTGAAACACCGAGGTAGTGTGCAATCAGGGTTTTGGAAACACGTTGAAAAAGTTCTGGATATTGCTCCAGTAATAACTCATACTTTTCTTTTGCTGAGTTCTTCATTAAAGAAAGTACTCTTTTCTGTAGCGCAACAAATCCTCCAAAGGCCTTGGACCCATGAAAGCGATACATGGCAGGCACAGCCTCGCACATGCGTTGTTTGTTTTCCAGGCTCAACTCTAAAACCAGGCAAGGTTCCAATGCCTGCACGCAAAGCTCGCCTTTCGATTGAATCCTGTAAGCGGGATAGTCGGATATCCACCAGTTTTCCATCGCAAACTGTATAATATGTTCCCGCTCCATATCGTCATGCATAAAAGCTTTTAATAAACCTTTTAGCACCAGGTATTCAGCGGTGACCTTCTTGCCGCTTTTAATCAAATAGTCTTTTCGCTGTATTTCTATAAGCTTGAAATAGGGGATGATGAGTTCAAATTCCTCATTGGTGAGAGGAGTAACTTCCTCTATATGTTTACGTAAAAAAGCAGCATACTCCATTTTGTAAAAATACGAAACGGCGTATACTGCCCATTATTTTGTTACACTTGTTCAGACTATTGAAATCAAACCAATCTGAACAGTCTGCCATGTACCTTGAGCTTTATTAAGGCTATGTTCCGCCATTGGCGGATACTATGTTTCCTGAAATAATACTATCTCTCTATGGTGGGAAATAACCGTCTTATAAAATCTATCAGATCCGCACCAGCGTAAATTATTGCGCTCTCATTATTAGTTAGCAAGCGCCTTAACTATGGCCTCTCCTACACCTTTCGCCGATTGCGGGTTTTGCCCTGTAATAAGCCTTTTGTCTTCAGTTACATGAACCTGCCAGGGCGCAGATTTTTCATAAACGCCGCCACGTTTCTTTAGCTGGTCTTCTAAAAGAAAGGGAACCACCGTCGTAAGTTTCACCTGTTCTTCCTCCTCATTGCTAAAGCCATTTACTTTTTTACCCTTCACCAGGTAGCTGCCATCACTCAATTGTATATTCAAAATACCGGCGGGACCATGACATACCGCTGCAACGATGCCATCTTTTTCATAAATGGTTGCCGCTATTTTGTTGAGCGCATCATTAGTTGGTAAGTCCCACATAGCGCCATGTCCACCTGCATAAAAAATGGCCGCGTAATCGGCCGCCTTCACCTCCGATGGACGCATACTATTGGTTATCTTTTTGTGATAAGCGGTATCTTCCCAGAATTTTTTATTAACGGGATCGTTTAAATCAAAGCCGTCTACCGGTGGATTACCACCTTTTGGACTAACAAAATCAATATCATAGCCGGCTTCGGTAATTACTTCCCATGGATGAGATACTTCTCCGAGGTAATAACCTGTTTTTTCCCCGGTACTGCCTTTGGTATCATGACTGGTTACTACAAATAATATTTTCTTTTTCATTGTTTGTGTTTTTGTATTGGATGGATTGGACTTGGCTGAACTGCAACTAATGGCAAGACTGACTGCCAGCAGGGCGCCAACTAAAAAATGTAGTTTATTGTTTATTAAGAAGATGTTTAGCATAATTCAGCCTTTGCCTCAGTTTTTGTTAATGGTAAAGATTGAATGGTTTCGGAGAGATGGAAGGTATAACGCTCGAAATAATCCTGTATCCGCTCAGGCGTGGCATTTTTTTCCAGGTCATGAAAATGAAAGCCACCCAGTTGCTTCATGCCTGTAAAGGCATTCATCCGGTGAAAGCCAAACATAACCCCTTCATCCACGCTTTTTTGGTGGAAGAACTCGCCTGGCAAGGTAAATGCTGTTTCCGGTGCATTCCAGGTAGTGGTTAACATATAATGGCGCCCATGCAGCGAGCCACCTGTTCCATAATTGATTTCAGGGTTTTCCCTTTTCCTGCCGTCGCTGTAATAGATGCCGTTACGATGGCCGGCGGTAAAAACCGTATCCAGGTATTCCTTGAATTTGTGGGGCAGGCCAAACCACCATACGGGCGTATGATAGATCACAACATCTGCCCACACAAATTTGCTTACTTCATCATCCAGATCGTAAGGTTCGTTAATATCGGTCGTTTGTATTTCAAAACCGCTGTCAGGTGTGAAGAAACTTTTATCCCATTGCACCAATGTTTGGTTAAATTTTCCACCTGAATGTGCAAAATGTTGTCCGCCGTTGATGATAAATATCTTTGTCATGCTGTGTTTTTTATAAAGAGCAAAGTTCTTTAATTAACAACAGCGCCACCTGTGAGGTAAGTCACAAGTTTTATTTACTTCACCGGTTCTCTTAAAATAGTTCTCAGCTTTTCAGGTGCAGTCTTTCTGAAATCAGATAGATAGATTTCATGATGTAAACCGTTTTTGGCGAATTGGTGGGTATCCATAAAAGCAGACATAACTTTTAAAGACTCCGGCTCTGTTGAAAACGGACCAACATGCAGCATCTGTACGCATTTTCCCTCCTCTAAAGTATGCCATTCAACTTCAGTAGCTTTCTGTATTCCTTTTTGATTGGCCACAATCGATTTGGCTGCTTCCATGTTTTCAGCAGTGACAAAATCCGGCATGCGGATCAGCAACCTGTACTCCCATTCGTTGCGCGGTACTTCTACAGAAGTGCTATACATGGTTTGCCCCGAGAACTGATTTTCGTCAAACCACCATTGGCCTTCCAGTTTAGATACTACAAAATCATTACCCTCTGCTTTGCAGGCAAATTTGATCTTGTATGCCGTTGAATACATAGCTTCAATCGTTTTGGCGAAAGCCTCGCCCGCAGGATCGCCCTTGCCGCGTAAAGCAATAAAAGAAGCTTTTTCTATGTAAACAATCTCCGGCTGTGTTTTAGCAGTAAAATAAGCCTTGTGTTTCTTGGTAAGATCTAGTTTTTCCATATCAGATAATTGTATAAGCGTTTATAATTTATGTTAATGAAGCCAGGGAGTTCCTCATCTGCCTGGCAATATAGCTTCAGACTTCTTAAAACCTGTCTCCATATATAAGTGCATCAAAACAATGGAGACCGGATCCGTAATAATACTTTCGGTCTTATACCATATATGCATTGAAATGCTCACTGTTTTTTAGTAGCAATAAGTCCTGTCTTGTAAAGATGGATAGCTTTATGAATAATCGCTTCGATGCCAGCAACAGGCAGGTCTTTGTGGGGATCCAGCAGCATTATTTTCATACGCGAACGGTCTTCCTGTAATAAAAATGGCTCGTTGAAATACTTCCCTTCCACAACGCCGATATAAGGCTGTTGATATTTCTTATGTATCCACAAATAGCAAAACATCCTGCCTTTATAGCAAAAGAAAGGCATTCCATACTTCCAGGCCGGCACTATATCTTTATCCAGGCTGAGGATAAAATGGTGCAAAGCCAGGAAGCAGCTTTTTACAGGCTCTTCCAATTGGTCGTAATAGTTTTCTGAGGCATTCATGGTAGTGCTACAAAAATATCAATTGCTGCGTTTTCAGGGTGGGTTGCCTTTTCGCCATATACTTCAAAATCAGCCGTGAAAGCCCTGTTGAAAGCAGTGTTCCATATCCTGACCCACTCATTATATACGATGCCCTGTGCTAGATTGCCTTTTGCCGTAAAAAGAGCATAACGGCCTTCGGTAAATGTTTTACCGGTCATACCCTCCGGGATCTGGTCCAGATGATGAACCCTGCAGCCCAGAAGGGTAGTATAAGGTCGGGTGTGATCTTTTTCGTAATCGGTATAGATGCAATAAAGATCATTATTAATCTTGCCTGGGATTTGGGTTGCTATCTGCTCTGCCATAAACCTGGCCCAAAGTGCCGGAATATCCTGCATGGCCTGCCCGTTTTCGTTAGTGGTGCGTACTGATATACCTATAACGTGGAAGGTTGGAATCGTTTGAATGTTCATCTTATTTTTTTGTATAATACAAAATTAAAACCAGCCTGTGACAACCCTATGTCAGCAGGATTTTAGTATAGAAAAAATTTGGTGCTATATTCAGTTCCCCTTCAAATTTCTTTTTAACTCCCGGCCTCTTTCCTTTTCCAGTTTATCAATTAATTCTTTTTTCAATCTTTTAGGCAGTTTTATCCAGTATACGTTCATTAATGCCCCCTGTAAGGCATAAAGATAGTGCGATACAGGGGGCGTTTTTTTTGATTGGTTTGCCAATCGGATATAGGCTTTTACCGGAGTTAATATGGCAAGTGCAGTCAGCGAATGTATCCCTATTTCATTAAGCTTCTTTGCTATTACGGGACCAATATTCCTGGCATCCGTAAGGCGATGGTTGAAATGATCCATTATTTTATAGCGTAAAAGAAAGATCGCAATTCGCCGGCAAATACTTCAGGCACTTCCAGTGCCGCAAAATGGCCGCCGGCTTCCATCTTTTTATAATGTACCACATTTACAAAACGTTCAGCCCATTCGCGCGGGAACTGTGCTTCCCTGGGAAATACGGCTACGCCGGCCGGAACTTCAGTCTTTTTTAATGGTTGAGCGCCACCCCATTGGGCTACCGCATCGGTTTTGTACATTCTTACCGATGATCCTATTGTTTGGGTAACCCAATAGATCATAATGTTGGTGAGCATCTCGTCTTTCCCGCCAAATGCAGCTTCAATCAAATCGGGAGATGCGCCGGCGCTGCCAAAACTGAGGATCCAGGCAGCCAGGGCTACCGGTGAATCGTTGAGGCCATAAGCTAATGATTGCGGTTTGGTGCTGTGTACCATCGCATACGCACCTTCGCTATACCACCATTGCTGCACAAACCCGGCAAATTGCTTTTCTTCATCGGTCATCGTCGCAGGATCTTCCTGTCCCATCGGATAGCCAAGATCGGTAAAGTGAACAGCTGATACCACATCGGGATATTTTGACGCCAGGGCCTTGGTAATGCCCATCCCCACATCTCCTCCTGCAGCGTTAAACTTTTGATAGCCCAGTATCTCAGTCATCAGTTTTTTCCAGAGCCCGGCAACCTCCACACTGGTAAGGGCGGTCTTTTCCGAAAAGCCAAACCCGGGTATAGAGGGAATTACCAGGTCGAAGCTTTGATCTCCTTCAGTAAGCATTGGAATAATTTTATGAAAACGATAATAGCTGTCCGGCCATCCATGTGTCAGCAGTAGCGGCCTCGCATTATTACCTTTACCTTTTATGTATTGGAAATGGATTTGTATTCCGTCGATTTCGGCAATGTATTGGGGGTATTGGTTGAGTTGTTTTTCATATTTCTCCCAGCTATACCCGTTTACCCAGTATTGGGCCAGTTCTTTCAGGTATTCCTCGCTGGTGCCCAATTGCCAACCGGCTCCATCGGGCGCCCCGGGCCAACGGGTATTTTGAATACGGTTTTTAAGGTCAGTAATAACGGTTTGGGGAATGTTGACTGTAAATGGTTTCATTTTGTTTGTATTTGAGGTTTGAGCAAATGTGTTTTGAAAAGATACAACGGCCTGGCAAATGCAGAGGACGATGATCAGCTTTTTCATTTTTATGTTGTTTAAGTTGTTTTGACTAATAAGCACAACACAAAAGTAGCTCCCGGTGGTGCCCGGGATGTAGGGAATAAATCGGTAAAAATGGTAGTTTTTTCGGTAGCCGTTAAAATACAATTATAGCTTTCTAAAAGCTAAAGGCGTCATGCCTTCCCATTTTTTAAAAGCTTTGATAAAATAGGAGCTATCTTCAAATCCCAGCCAAAAGGCAATTTCCAGTATGGTCATTGAAGTTTGCCTTAAAAGGCTTTTGGCTTCCATTGCCAGGTGCTCGTCAATCCATTTTTTGGTCGTTTTCCCGGTTAATTGTACCAGTACCTCGCTTAGGTATTTGGGCGTTATATGTAGTTGACGTGCGTAAAAGTTTACATCTTTTTGTTCCAGCACATGCAGGGAAAGTAGCTTCCTGAACTTGGCGGCAATCTGCTCCTGTTGCGAGGTGAGCGAGATAGCGGGTGTTGCCGATTGGTGACAGGTTTGGGCCAGCATTAACAAGCTGTAAATTAAGCCGGGCATCACCAATGGCTGGTTTTTGAAAGCGGAGATAGTGGCGAAAAGTGATTTGATTTGCAAGGTTTGCTCCTGCGAAATTTCTATTACGTGCCGCCCGCCAGGCTGAAAAAATGGTAGCGCACTCAGAAAGGAATTTTTAATGACATCGGTAAAGATACTTTCGGTAAAAAACAGGGTTTCATGTTTTGCGTTATGATAAGGTTCCCATTGCGATACAATACCGGGACCGATGGTGGTAAGGCTACCGGGTTGTAATGCATAATCGGCACTGCCGATCTTTACGCTGCCTGGTTTACCGGTGTAAGTAATACCAATTCCATAAACAAAATTCCTGATCGGAAAGCTAACGCCGGCATTTTTATAGGTAGTGTCGTCTGCCATAAAATAAGGTATAGACATGCTCTGTTGCTCCTGCTCTTTCAGGTAATGAAATAAATTAAAGGTCTTTAAATTTTCTTTTTTACGTATCATTCATCGCCAGGTTTACGGGTGTTGCAGGCAGCCAAATTTCGGATATTTGCGTTAAGTCAGTGCTTTAAGATATTCATTCGGGACATTCGCGGGGAAGTAACTGATACCGCAATAAGCTTTTAGCAATATGCCTATCGTTTCATATATCTGTACCTCAGTTCTCTGGAACTGCGGTAGCAGGCCCATCATAGCATAGCTTACCGGGTTTACTAAGGGGATAAATGTTTCCCATTGATAACCCTTGCCCCATATAAGTCCCTTAACCGTTACCGACAGGTCAGCGCCCTTGGATATCAGCAATTGCATGGTATCTGCACAGGTGTTGGCGTGTTGATTTACGGTATGGAAAATGGGAGTCTGAGCTCCAAACCCATGATCATCACTGCCGGCTTTTACATTAACATCCATTCCATGTTCTATAAGCGTTTTTGCGCAGTGATGATGATTGTACTCGGCGCAGATATGTAATAACGATGCTTTATAAAGTGGCGTAAATGCACAATCGAAGTCGTATTTTTTATTGAGTAGTTCCTGGTTGGTATTGAGTAATTCATTGAGCGGGGGTGCATCATCCAGCAGTACGGCAAGCAAAGCCTTATCGTCGAATTGTAAACCAAAATCTACAAAGGCCTGAACACAGTCTTTGAATCGCTCACTTCTTAAATACATATTGATCAGCTCATAGATCAGGGGTTTGCCCTTGTACCATTGATTAGGATTGACGCCGTTTTCAAAGCATTCCCTGATCCCTTCCGTTGAGTGGGTTTCAAAATGCCCGATTATTCTTTGGAGGTAGTTCATATAAAGAATAGTTATAGTAAACCGAATTGACAGAAGAAACTGGGACGTTTTCCTGAAGATAAGAACAAAGGATAGATCTTTAACAGGGAAACAAAAAAAAGACAGCACTTCTGCTGTCTCGCCCCCGGTGTCCGGGAATAAGCTATTACGATCCCGGCCGCGTTGCCGGTATTGGTTACTATGGAACGAACTTTTTAAAAATGCTACAGGCAATATGCCCGCCAAAGCCAAAAGTATTGCTGATAGCTATATTCACTTTTTTTGTTTCGGCTTTTCCCAATACGAGGTTCAATTTACCGGCGAACTCTGGTTCTACCTGTGTAGTGTTGATCGTGGGGGGAATGATATCAGTTTCCACTGCCTTAATGCAGGCAATAGCTTCAATAGCGCCGGCAGCACCCAGCAGGTGCCCGGTCATCGATTTGGTGGCACTAATGGATACATCCGGGTTATTTTCAAAAGCTCTTTGAATCGCCTTAAGTTCGCTCCTGTCGCCCATTGGAGTAGACGTAGCATGGGCATTGATATAATTAATGTCGTTGGCTGTAATTGCCGCATCTTCCATGGCTACCTTCATACCTAAATAAGCGCCGTCTCCTTCGGGATGGGTGCCCGTAATATGATAAGCATCTGCAGCAAGTCCGCCGCCGATGATCTCGGCAATGATCGGTGCATTTCTTTTCAAGGCGCTTTCGTAGCTTTCCAATACCAGGGTGCCGGCTCCTTCTCCCAAAACAAACCCATCCCTGTCTATATCGAACGGTTTCGATGCCTGCAGGTAATGATCATTATTAGTTGATAAAGCTTTGGATGCATTAAAGCCCCCGATAGAACTTTGGGTAATAGAGGCTTCTGAGCCACCTGTGATGATCATATCGGCTTTTCCCCAACGTATATAGTTGAAAGCATCAATAATAGAGGTATTGCTGGCAGAACAAGCTGCTGCAGTTGTATAATTAACGCCCCTCAATCCATAGCGGATGGATATAAGACCCGATGCAATGTTCATGATCCTTTTGGATATAAAAAACGGGTTAAACCTGGGTGTGCCATTACCGTTATTATATTCGGTCATTTGCTCCTCAAAGGTTGATACACCTCCATCACCCGACGCCCATATCACCCCGATCCGGTCTTTATTTAATTGGCTGAAATCGATCTGTGCATGTTCCACTGCTTGTTGTGCGCTCGCCAGCGCATACTGGGAGAAGGGATCGTACTTTCTTACCTCAGATTTCTCTATATATTGTAACGGATCAAAATCGCGCACTTCACAGGCGAACTTCGTTTTAAAATGCGTGGTATCAAACTTGCTGATCAGTTTGGCACCGCTTACACCATTAATAAGCGATTGCCAGTATTCAGGTACTGTATTGCCCAGGGGAGTAATGGCCCCCATTCCTGTTACAACTACTCGTTTCATTATTTTTAATTTTTATAATCCCTTGCGATATGCCTGGGACGGTTACCAGGTTAGCTATAAGTGTATTAAATGATTTCGTTCATATCCGGCCCTTTATTTCAGTAGTCCCTGCCGCAGGGTCTTTTTTATCAGGCTAAAATCTTTTTCACCGGTTAGCCTGGAAAGTTTCACAATGGCCATCATGCTGGCGATGATTAAAACCGCTCTTGTTCGGGGCGATTCATCAAAATGAAAAACGCCTTCCAGGCGGCCTTCTTTTAGGATATCTGTTACCCAGGTAAGAAAAGCATCTGAAAATTTTTTTATTTTTTCCTGTACCTCCGGCTCCAGCGTGTTATAATCTGTAGAAAGCGATCCCACTATGCAAACCTTATTCTGGTCTTTGATATCAGTGTAAATAGAAAAAAAACGATCCAGCTTTACAAGGGCTGTTTTATCCTGGCTTACCTGCTTGATCTGTTCCAGGCCTTTGATATGAAAATCAATTACAGCGATCCCCAGGTCTGTTTTGCGCGGAAAATGGTGATGGATCGAAGGCTTTTTAATGCCAACAATCTGGGCTACATCAACGAAGCTGAAAGCATTGTACCCCTTATCTCTTATCAGGGCGTCGGCGGTATAAATGATGTGCTCGCGTGTTGTCATGAGAGAATATTTTGACAAAGGTACAAACCTACCAGTAGGTAGGCAAATTATTTTTATAGAGATAACGGAGGATTTTATTTTCTTAACTGAAGACGTTTGAGGGGTCCTTTATATTTATTTTGCCGGTTCCGGAGCCGTTACGTTTTTGTTTGCCGGTTTTTTTCTGATTATCCGGCTTCTTAATCGCATAAATGGTTTTTCTACCGTGGTGTGCATGAGCCAGGCAAATCCGACGCAGGTGATCATGCAAATGAATAGCATGAGGTTATCATCAATTTTAAATCCGCTTAAAATTTTGTGCGTCATGTGTATTACGCCCTTGTGTGTTAAATAAATGGCATAGGACAGCGTAGCCAGGAAGTAGGTGGCTTTCGAGCTCCATTGGTATAGAAAGCTCCTGGTACTAACTGCGCCTGTTACGATAAGCCCGTATCCAAGGGCTATCAGCGGAAACCCAAATAAGGATGCATTAAACGTCATTTGGTTTTCACATAGGAAATAAGCCCCTGTTAAAAGTACAAGCCCTAGTGCTGTAAGAACATTGCCCCACCGGGAAATATAAGTCCAGGTTTGCGGAAGAAACCGGTAAATGGCGGCTATGCTAACGCCTGCCAATAATCCGTCGAGCCGGTTGTAAGTTGGATAGTAAATAAATTGATACCAATACATCCAGGGAGTTGCAGAATCAATATGAGGAAGGTAAAGGCTGGTATAGCTAATATATCTTATAACAAAACCCAATAGAAAAAGCCCGATCAGGATGCCGTAAGATCTCTTGAATCGCTTAAAGGTTTGCAGTGTAATAAGAGTAAGAGGCAGGAACAGGTAGAAATGTTCTTCTACACAGAGCGACCAGCAATGTGAAAAAGTTCCGTTGTCTTTTAAGTTCAGGCCGATATTTTGAGTAAAGGTTAAAAATTGCCATAAGGGCGGCAGGCTTTCTTTTTCCCGGAAAAAAGGAAAGCAAAAATAAAGTGCTACCGTTGCCAGGTAGGCTGGCACGATACGAAAGAAGCGCCTGGTAAAAAAGTCTTTGAAAGAAATAGGTTGTCCCTTTTTTATTTGAGCAAATAGCTGTGAGGAAATAAGGAAACCGCTGAGCACGAAAAACAAGTCAACGCCTGTCCAGCCAAATTGTGCTGTATCGGGAAGCCAGGCAGGTTGACCACCACTTAAAATAAAATAATGAAACAGAAAAACCAGGATAATTGCCAATGCCCTTAAATGGTCCAACCCATGCAGTCTTTCCTGGTGATTTTGTTGATGATGTGTCACTTTGTGTTATTGGCTTAAACTGGTTCCGGATGGGTACAGTTTTGTTTACGGATATTTGCCTGAAGATAGCGATACCCTGCGGTAAATATATGTTGAAAAGCAGGAATTATTTATTAAAACCTTTCAGACCTGAGCTTGGTTAGATGTGCCAAAGAAAGCCTTTAATGAATAGCGGGGAAAAGCTGCTTTTACTGTAACATTGCATACACAATGAGTATCCAGATACAAGATAATAAATCGCTAAAGCCGTTCAATACATTTGGGATGAACGTGCAGGCCAGACATTTTGTAACAGTTTCGGGCAGCGAAGAAGTAAGGGCCTCGTTACAATGGGCTACCGGTAAAGGAGTGTCATCCTTTATACTGGGAGGTGGCAGCAATATCCTCTTTACAAAAGATGTGGATGGCCTGGTGATACAAAATAGTATAATGGGTATTGAAAAGATATATGAAGATGAAGAATATGTGCATCTGAAAGTTGGAGGGGGAGAGGTCTGGCACCAGTTTGTTTTGTATTGCCTGGATCATAACTATGCCGGGGTTGAAAACCTGGCTTTGATCCCTGGCCTGGTAGGCGCTTCGCCCATGCAGAATATAGGCGCTTATGGCATAGAAATAAAAGAAGTTTTTCATGAGCTTACAGCTATACACCGGGCTACTTTGGAAGAAGTAAAGTTTTCTAATAGAGATTGTGAATTTGGCTACCGGGAAAGCGTTTTTAAGCACCAATATAAAGACCAGTTCTTTATTACTGATGTTACTTACAAGCTGAGCAAAAAGCCAGCTTTTAAAGTGGAATATGGCGCAATAAAGCAGGAGCTGGAAAAGGCCGGCGTACAGGAGTTGTCCATAAGGGCCATTGCCGATGCTGTTATTGCCATACGTTCTTCCAAACTGCCTGATCCGAAAGAAATAGGGAATGCAGGTAGTTTTTTTAAAAATCCATCTGTTTCAAAAGAGCAATTCGAAATATTAAAGCTTAAGTTTCCCGAAATAGTAGCTTATGAAAACCCTGATCATACCATGAAGCTCGCTGCCGGTTGGTTGATAGAGCAAGCCGGCTTAAAAGGCTTTAGAAAAGGTGATGCGGGTGTACATGCCCGTCAGGCCCTGGTGTTGGTGAATTATGGGAATGCCAGCGGAGCAGAAATTTTAGATACCTGCAGGCTGGTGCAAAATGCTGTGCAGGAAAGATTTGATGTGCAACTTTCGCCTGAAGTCAATATTGTATAAATAGCCTTAAATAATAAAGTCCTATATTCGCACCCGATTTTCAAGGCCCTCTGCTTATTAATTAAAATATTGAACGATGAAACGCCTTTCGGCTTTTGTCTCGCAATAGGCAGGTCTCATATTCGAGTCAGTGCATGCAGGGCGTTCCATCCGACAAAAAAACGCGGCTAAGCCGCAACTAAAATTTTACGGATGAAAAGAGTTTTTTTATTGGGTTTGATGTCAGCTACCCTGTGTTTAGGTCTTAACGCTCAAAGATCAGTTTACAACAGAGATGTAAGGTTCGGATTTAAGATAGATCCTGTATTTGCCAATTCTTTCCGTGCTGCGGAAAATGATATAGAACGTAGCGGCAGTGGATTTGGTGTAAACTACGGTTTGATGGCTGATGTTTTGTTTAGTGACGGTCGTGGTGCATTTGCTACAGGTTTGGAAGTAGCACATGCTTCGTCTGAATTGGTTTACAGTACCAGCAGCAGGGGATTGAAAAGGGCTGAAGCTGCAGGTGCCGATCAAAATTATAAGTTAAAGCTGCAATACCTGCAAATTCCGTTAAGTGTTAAGCTGAAAACCAACCAGAACAATGGTTTTAGGTTCTGGGGACAGTTTGGCACGTACATGGGAGCATTGTTAAAGTCGAGGATGGATTATTCTTATGGTTCAACATCAGAAAGCAACGTCAATGCGATGAAGAATACCAATAAGGTAAATATGGGTCTTTTAGTAGGTGCCGGTGGCGAGTACGAGGTGGCTCCTAAAACCGACCTGTTCTTCGGTATCGGTATGGAAAACGGGTTTACCGATATTACCGCTAATAAGGATTGGAAAGATGGAAAAGTGGGATTGAACCGATGGGCAATTCGTTTGGGAATGTTCTTTTAGTATCAGATCATCTTACTGAAAATACAAAGAGAGCTTGCAAACCTGCAAGCTCTCTTTTTTTTATATAGAAGGTAGGATCAGTACATTATTGTTTTACAATAACACCACAACCAACACGGGGACCAGAGTTACCGGTAGGCTGCGTTTTGTAATCATCGGTGCCGCCATGTACAATAATACCCAGGCCGATTACATTGTTTACTGCTTTATCGGTAATGCTCCATCTGTTAGTTGTTACCGATTTAGTGGCATGACCATTATTGTCTAATTTAATATTGCCAATGTCGCCGGAGTGGTAAGCTGCGGATCCCCATTCGCCATGATTCTCTTTAGTAGGGTTCCAGTGTCCATGAGCACCTTCTCCCTTATTGCTGCAGTCTCCATGCTCGTGAAAATGAACTGCTACATTGCTGTCTGCTCTTGCTTTATCATCAATTACCAGGTCAAGGCGTATTTGTGTACTGTCTAGCTGGTAGAACTGAGCAGTCCCTATTTGTTGTGTTGAATCTGCCGTAGACATCAGGTTCGCAGTAGCTACTAATGTGCCTTCTGCGGGATGGGTTTCTGTACCTTCCGTTGCAACAACGGCTGAATCGCCGCCGGTAGCTTCATCGCTGTTGGTATTAGCTCCGCCACCGCAGGATGCCAGCGCGGCCAGAGCAATTATACCGCTCAATAGTAAATGAGAACGTTTCATAATGCTTTTTTAATTTTAATTAAGAGGTTTGAACGAATAAAAATATATAAAAGTTTACTTTTACTATAGTTATAATTACTGTATTATCAATAATTATTGTCTTTGATACAAACATTGAACCAATTATGAGCGAGATCGAAAACCCGTGGAAGGTAACCGGTAAGAAAGAAGTGTATAGTAATCCCTGGATCAGTCTCACCGAATTTGATGTAGTAAACCCGGGCGGAGGAAAAGGGATTTATGGAAAAGTGCATTTTAAAAATGCTGCGATTGGTGTTATCGCCCTGGACGAGGATTTGAATACCTATCTCGTAGGGCAGTACCGGTTTGTTCTGGATGCTTATAGCTGGGAAATACCGGAAGGTGGTTGCCCGGAAGGCCAGGAAGCCTACCTGGAGGCTGCGCAGCGGGAGTTGTTGGAGGAGGCAGGTTTAACAGCAGATAATTGGACAGAATTATTACGTTTTCACTTGTCGAATTCGGTTTGCGATGAACATGGCATCATTTTTTTAGCAAGAAACTTGAAGCAAGGTATGCCTTCGCCCGAGGAAACAGAGCAGGATCTGCGATCTAAAAAAGTTCCTTTTAGCGAGGCCGTGGCAATGGTAAACGATGGTCGTATTACCGATTCTATTTCGATTATGGCTATACAGAAGCTGCAGCTGATGTTGCTGCTGAAAGAAATTTAAATCATGTCAAAAAGCCGGCAAAACATACCAGCCCCTATTATTAATGATCCCAGACTTAAAATGGTGCAGAAGGTAACCCGGCTGATGGATGAGCAATTCTCTATCGGCGGATTTAAGTTCGGGCTGGATCCTGTTTTAAACCTGATTCCTGTTGCAGGTGACGTAAGCAGCTACATTATATCCATTGCTTTGATCATTACCATGGCGCAACACGGCGCCTCGGGAAGGGTAGCAATGAAAATGCTGGGGAATGCCACACTGGATGCGCTGGTAGGCACTATACCTGTATTAGGATGGATATTCGACTTTTCTTACAAGGCAAATACGCGAAATTTGAAATTGTTAACGGAACACTATACCGAAGGAAAACATCGCGGAAGCGCTAAGCCGGTAATTATCTCCATTCTTGTCATTATGTTGTTGGTGCTAACCTTGTTGGTATATTTGGTAGTAAAGCTCTTCCAATGGCTGGAAGCGCTTATAATGCCCTAAATCGCCCCTTTTATAAATATCTGCATGTGGGCTGTATTGAATTGTAGTGGCTTTTTAGTTTCTTTGTCGGGTGAAAAATTTCAGGTCGCCGCAAAGGCCCAAAAAAAGTTCCTTAATTGTTGGCGCTGCCGCAATTATTGATGCTTTGCAACATGGCAAGGCTTTAGATAAAATTTATGTAGATGCCAAACTGGTAAGTGCAGACCTGTCTGTGCTAAGGAAGCTGGCTACCGAGCTGGCTGTGCCGCTTAACTACGTACCGCTTCAAAAGCTTAATACCTTTAACGTAGAAGGCCATGGCGGTTGTATCGCCCAGATCGCAAAAGTTCAGTACCAGAATTTACAGGATATTATCTCTTTTGTGGTAGAGCAGGGACAAACTCCGTTGTTCCTGATCTTAGACGGTATAACAGATATTCGTAACATCGGCGGTATCGCACGTACGGCCTGGTGCTGTGGTGTTAATGCAATTATCATTCCCGATAAAGGTGTGGGAGCGTTGAATGAAGATGCTATTCTTACTTCGGCAGGAGCATTGGAAAAGATCCCGGTATGCCGCGTTAACAGCCTGATGAAGGCGGTAGATGAACTGCATTTAAATGGTATTACTGTTTTTGCCAGCGAAATGACCGCGTCTAAAAATATTGCTGACTGCGACTTTTCTGGTCCGGCCGCTATTGTAATGGGTAGTGAAGAAAAAGGCGTTTATCCTGCGTTGCTAAAAATATGTGATGAGCGTATCAGCATTCCGATGAAGAATAACTTTGAAAGCCTGAACGTTTCAGTTGCCACAGGGATGATCTTATATGAAGTAATGAAGCAGCGGAGCGTGTAAGACTTTTACATTTTTAATTCTTTATTCTAAATTTTACATTCCGTATGGAATTTATGTCGCCTATACATATTCCGAAATTACCGGAGCCTGTTGCTTATGGAAATAAGCTGCTGTTGATCGGTTCTTGTTTTACTGAGCATATTGGCAATGCTTTGGCTGATTATAAATTCAATGTACTGCAGAATCCGCACGGAATACTGTTTGAGCCGGCCAGTGTAAGACATAGCCTGATATCTTACATAGAAAACAGGAAGTACACGGAGGCTGATCTCTTTTATTTAAATGAGGTATGGAACTCCTGGCATCATCATTCGCGCTTTTCTAACATTAATAAAGAAAAAGCGCTGGAGGCTATGAATCAGTCAGTGGAGCAGGCGCATCATTTTTTAAAAGATTGTGATTGGGTAATCATCACGCTGGGGTCAGCATTTTCTTATATATTGTCTTCCGATAATCCTGAAAAAGAGCGCTATGATCTGCATGTGGCCAATTGTCACCGGGCGCCGGGCCAATGGTTTTATAAAAAACTGTTAGGTGTCGAGGAGATTATAGCGGCTATGGATAATACGTATCACCGGTTGCGAACATTTAATCCTAAAATAAAAATACTGTTTACCGTAAGCCCTGTAAGACATTTACGGGATGGCGTTACAGAGAACAATCGCAGCAAAGCCCGTTTGATTGAAGTGGTGCATCATATGGTGGACAAGTTCCCGGGCGTATATTATTTCCCCGCCTATGAGTTGGTAATAGATGTACTGCGCGATTATCGTTTTTATGATGTAGACCTGGCGCATCCTAACTACCAGGCTACGGAGTTTGTACTGGAGAAGTTTACAGAAGCCTGTATTGACGATGCTTCAAAGCCTATAATGAAGGAAGTGAAGCAGGTGGCTATTGCCAGGAGGCATAAGGCGTTTCAGCCGGATACCAATGCTCATCAACAGTTTCTGAAGGCGCATTATGAAAAGGCAAAAGGATTGATGGAAAAATATGCCTTCCTGGACCTGAAGGAAGAAATGGATTATTTTTCTGGTGCTGATTAAGGCTTTGATTTGAAAGAATCAGTAGTAGTTAAACCTCCATCCATCCAAACCCACTCAATTTCCTCATAAACAAACGAGCATTCTTCATATTCTGCATACTTGCTTAGCTCAGGGTTTTTATTATTGGGCATTATGGTTCTGATACCAACAACCGAAGCATTTTTCAATCGTATAGTAAAGTGATTGACCTGTGTGCCTTGCCCGCCTGCTGTACCCATTTTGTTGGGAGTATAGAACTTTAATTCAAAACTGGTAAGCGCTTCGTTTTGAATGAGGGCTTGCGATAATGCTGTCGTGCTTTTGTCCAGCTCTTTAGTAATAACAAGGGGTTTGTGCTGGCGTCTGCCAGTGGCCTGGCCTGTAGCAGCATCGCGTGGAGAAATGATTTCGTGGTCAAAAGCAATTATTTCAATCAGCCCTTCTTTTCCTTTTTGAATAGTACTGCCTTTTATAACGCCTTGTTTGCTGCCGGTAATTTTCAGGTATGCATTTAGTGCCATTGGTTTAGATTTTACACTGCTAAGTTAGCAGCATTTAAAGCTATATGCTATACCATGAATAGGTGAGCGCCGATTAAGGGTTGGCGGTGTCGCCATCGTTGGCTGTTGTGGTTCTTTTAGTGAGTTTATCCGGAAGCAACGGTTGAATGAGCTGTCCGGCATAGTTTTTGGGAAATGGCTCTTTGATCCCGAAGCTGTCGGGTTCGTGCGGGGGGCAAACATAAGTGCCAAATAGTAGATCCATTAAAGGCGAAATATTGGCATAATTGCCGCGGTCTCTTTCTTTGTCGTGATGCCAGTGGTGGAGTTCAGGAGCGCCAATCAGCATCTTTAGCTTACCAATAGGTAATCTTACATTCGAATGGATATAAATAGCCCAAATACCTCTGAAAGCCACGATGAGCGCCAATGCTTCCAGCTCAAAACCGAAAATAAAAGCAGGCAGGTTGATCAGGCCAATCGTATAAATGCTATCAATAGGGTGTTCCCGGTGTGCCGCCAGCCAGTCGAGCTCTTCAGCACTATGATGTATCTTATGAAAGCGCCAGAGAAAATCTACTTTATGCTGAAGCCGGTGCCCCCAATAAATCAGCAGGTCGCTTAACAGCAAAACTTCTATGGCCTGAAGCCACAAAGGTTGTTGCTGGATCTTTTCTCTGAAGGAAGCGGGGATAATGCCATCGAGCCAAAAACTAAAATATTGTAGTACCCATAACACAACACCGCTCCATAAAAGATATTGACCCAGGAAATAACAGAGGTCCGTTAGCCACCCTTTCCTGAATATCTTTTGATCCTTCTTCGCCGGGAATGCTTTTTCCAAAGGAATAAATACCAGGCAAAGAAAGAACAGGCTGACAGCCGTGCCGAAGATCAGGCTTAAAAAGTCCATTGTCTGTTATTTAAATATTGATGTATCCGTATTCTTCTTGTAGTCCTGGTTAGTGTATCTGGGTTTCGCTGTTGGTTTAATAATGATGGCCGATTTAGAACTGCTCATTATCTGTTCTTCTGTCAGCAATGCTTTAGGTTTTAATTTGTGTTTCCATACGTCGACGGGTGGCGGTTGTTTAGGGTCGGCCAGGATGATCGATTTGGAAGACGAAAACATCCTTCGACCAGGTAAAGTGTCTTTAGGCTTTGAGGGCCTTGCAATAGTATTAGACCGAATGCTGCTTCCATTCGGACTGGTTTGCAAAGCTGCGTTGGGATTTATAAGATCGGGAAATAAGCCGGCCCTGTAGCACAGGAAAATAGTTACAAGAAAGATAGAAAATGTTAGTGCCAGGCCCTTTCCAAGTTTTGATCGCATCATAGTCTGCAATTTAGTTTTAAGACAAAAAGCTTGCATAAATATAATGTAAGAATTACATATTTAATTGATGGAGCTGAAAAAGGACTGTTAATTATAACATTTTGATTGTAAAAAGTCATTGAGTAAATTATTAGTTAACATTAGTAATAGTGCTTTGGCATGGGTTTGGTCCTATTATATTGGTGTGAATCGGCGATAGTAATTCTCAGGTATAGCAAAAAAGCATAAAAATAATGGTGAAAGATATAGGAGGAACCCTCCCTGGGGAGATATAAGAGGTTGATCTATAAAGACCGATCATGTTAACCTTAAAGTAAGTCCGGCGATCTGCCGGACTTTTTAGATGATCTTTATATGTAAGGTTGCAATGTTTATTGTAATGATGGGTCACTTGTGTGCAGCCATCGTATGGCGTCATCCATTTGTTCATGAGGGTAGATGCGCAACTCGCCGGGTATATCATTGCAGGTTTCATTGGTAAAGTTCTTCAGCCCTTCGAGGTTGCTAATGATTGCACAACGCTTCCAGGTGCTCCAATCCCTTACAGCCAGCCACAGGCTTTTAATCCACCAGGTAATAGAAAAACTGCTAAGATCATGTTCCAGCACCAGCATATAATTAAGATCCTTGTGGCTTCTTTTATACTGTTGAATAGCAGGAACAAGCGTGGTTTCAAAATCATTTCCATGAATAGTTCCGTACGCTTTAAATGCTACAATGTTGTTTGATATGTTTTTTATTTCTGTAATCATAGGTGGTTTTTTAAAAGGCCATTTGTTGTACAGGATATCCAAAGTCGTACCGAAAATATAAAGTGCTTTATTAATTCACCTTATACCTGGTTTAACCTGTTGATACCCACTAGTAAAAAATAATTCGTCATGGCTGGCGGCTATTCTTGTTTTCCTGCTTCGGTCCATCAGAAAATTATTAGGAACAAAGAATGATTTTTTATATCTTTATGATATCATTTTAATATCAAATAATTTATATGGAAAAAATCGTAAAACCAATGTCTGGCTTTTTAGCGTTGATCATTTCCCTTGCTGTTTTAGGGTTAGGTGTTTTTTTCTTCACGCGACCGGAGCCGGCTGGCACTAACATTATATTGGGCATTCTATGTGTTTTGGTGTTCATATTTTTTATTAAAGGGCTGATGATCATACAACCCAACCATTCAAGAGTGCTTACTTTTTTTGGTAAATATGTAGGATCTGTTAAAGAAAACGGACTGTTTTTTATTAACCCCTTATATGGTACACATAAATTAAGCTTGCGATCTCAGAATATGCAGGGACAAACTTTAAAAGTAAACGATAAAATGGGTAACCCTATTGAGATTGGGGCGGTAGTGGTATGGCAGGTGGGAGATACCTATAGAGCCGCTTATGATGTGGCTAATTATGTAGATTATGTAAATGCTCAAAGTGAAGCAGCTATCAGGCACCTGGCGGTTAGCTTTCCTTATGATAATCTTGAAGATGAACATGCAGGTATCACACTAAGAGAAAGCGGAGAAAAAGTAAACCAGATACTGGAGCAGGAGCTGACCGACCGGCTGGCGCGGGCTGGTATTATTGTGCAGGAGGCCCGTATCAGTCACCTGGCATATGCTTCGGAAATTGCCGGTGCCATGTTACAACGCCAGCAGGCAACCGCTATTGTAGCTGCCCGCACAAAAATTGTTGAAGGCGCTGTGGGTATGGTTGATCTGGCATTGAAAAAACTATCTGCAGAAAATATTGTTGAGTTAGATGATGAGCGTAAAGCTGCGATGGTAAGTAATTTAATGGTAGTGCTGTGCGGCGAAAAAGCTGCTCAACCTATTTTAAACGCAGGAACCCTGCATCACTAGAATCGATGTTTTGAACGATAAGAAGAGCTTTATATTAAGGATTAATCCCGACACTTTTCAGGCGCTTGAAAAATGGGCTGCTGATGAATTCAGAAGTGTTAACGGGCAAATAGAATATTTGCTGCATGAGGCGCTGTTAAAATCGGGGAGAGGGAAACCGGCAGCTAAGCCAGGTGATAAAACCAAGCCCAAAGGGAAGGATAAGGGATGATCAGTGTTTTGTTACTTTGTGCATAGGTGAAAAGGAGCACAGCCTGTTTAGTTAAGGGCCTGCTCCAGATCAGCGATCAGGTCCGCTATGTCTTCCAATCCTATGCTTGCCCTGATGAGCCCGTCTGTAATACCGGCCTTTATTCTCTGTTCCTGGGCTACTCCAGCATGCGACATCGAGGCCGGATGGGATATAAGGCTGTCCGTTGTACCCAACGATACGGCTCTTACAAAAATCTGAAGCCGGTCAATGAAACGTACTGCGCCTTCAAATCCTCCTCTTAATTCAAAGCTCAAAACCGCTCCGGCGTGTCGCATTTGAGATTGGGACAGTTGATAATCGGGATGTGTTTCCAGTCCGTTATAATTTACTTTTGAAACCGCCGGATGTTGCAGTAGGAATCGTGCTACTGCATCTGCATTGCTGCAGTGCTTGTCCATGCGGGTGGCCAGTGTTTTTACACCTTGTAATAGAAGAAATGCATCAAAAGGATTCGCATTTACGCCCAGTAGTTTATAAGTAGGGTATACCTTCTTAAAGCTTTGCTGATCTTTACCGATAATAACGCCACCTATCGCCGTTCCATGACCGTTTAAAAATTTGGTAGTGGAGTGGAAAATAAGATCAGCACCCAGTTTAAAAGGCTGTTGCAGATAAGGTGTTGCAAAAGTATTATCTACCGTTACCAGTACACCAAACTTCCTGGCCAATGTGCTGACGGCCATAATATCGATGCATTGCATACCCGGATTGGCTGGTGTTTCAAGGTGTATCAGCTTAACGGAAGGTATCTGCAGCAAACTTGCTTCCAGCAATTCTGTATTGCCCAGGTCCAGTGAGATGCATGTAACGCCAAATCGGGGTAATACGCTGCTGAAAAATTCCTGTGTTCCTCCATATAAAGATTGACTGCATAAAATAGTGTCGCCTGCTGCAACATTCGCCAGGATCATGGTAGACATGGCTGCCTGCCCCGAAGCTGTCAGTAAGCCCCATGCTTGAATGGGATTGCCATTTTCGTCGGTTACGCCAAATGCTTCCAGGTCGGCAATCAGCTGTGCAGCAGTATGCGTTGTAGGATTACCAAATCTTGAATAAGTATACCCCTTTTCTTCGCCCGAGAATCGCGCCATGCCTTGTGCGGCACTATCAAATGTAAAGGATGAGGTAGCAAAGATGGGCATTACATGAGCATGCTCGGGTAAGGAGTTTCCGCATGCATGAATAGCGGCGGTAGCTAACCCTTTAATATTTTTATCAGTCATAATAGTAACGGTTAAGCGTGGTAATGCCTGCTAAGTAAGTACATATTTTTCGTTTGGCAGCAAATGAACTATACTTTCTGATATAATCATTTTCGGCTTCTGACACAGTTAGCAGCAAAATAAATAACTTTGGCTGCAACGTTCTTTAATTCAATGTTGAACAGTCAGACATCCTATATTTTGTGGATTGCAGCAATCATTGTTGTCCTGCTTCTTGGTATAATTGTATACCTGGTGGTAAAGTTGACCAAATCAGATAAACAGAAAAATGATATCGAAGCTCGTTTTCAGGAGGTTGAAAGCCAGGTGAACTCTTTGCAGCTGGAGACATTAGAGTCCCGGCTTAATCCCCATTTGTTTAAGAATATCCTCAACTCGATACAATCACATGCGTATCAGACCTATTTCGCCCTTGATAAGCTGGGAAACGTGCTGGATTATATTTTGTATGAAAGCCGCAAGAAACTGGTGACACCCAAAGAAGAGATAGAATTTGCATTGAGCCTGATAGAGATCAATAAGATAAAGATCAGTCCGTTGTTTGAGCTGAACGTAAAAGCCAGGATCAACGAATCGGAACCCCTCTATAAACAAAGAATACTGGCACCTTTAATTTCCATTGACCTGATAGAGAATGCTTTTAAACACGCTGATCTGCAAAGTCCCGATGCATTTATTTCCATTATTTTTGAATTTCGCGACGATCATTTTTACCTGACTGTTTCTAACAAAATGTCTTCCAAAAAGCCCATCGAAAAAGAAAAGGGGGGTATTGGTGTGATGACGCTTGAAAATCGCCTGCGTATCATTTATAAGAATCATTTTAAGCTGGAAAAGTTTATTGAAGGAGATGTTTATATTGCACACTTAAAAATTAATCTCCTTGAACACAAAGCTCAAATGCTTACTGCTAGATGATGAGATTCCCGGTCTTACCTACCTGAAAATGCTTTGTGAGCAATTGCAGGACCTGGAAGTGGTGAAAGCGTTTAATAGTCCTTCTTATTTTTTAGAAGAAGTGCCTAAGCTCGATTTTGATTTTTGTATTCTGGATATTGAAATGCCTGAAATGAATGGTTTACAGGTAGCTACCCTGTTGAAGGGGAAGCCGGTTGTTTTTACAACCGCTTATAAAGAATACGCTGCAGAGGCCTTCGATCTGGATGCTGTAGACTATGTAAGAAAGCCGGTAAAAAAAGAGCGGCTGCAGCAGGCTGTGGATAAGGTAAAGCACAGGCTGGAAAGTAAAAACCAGGGCGCGCGTTTTGTGCAACTCAATACCGATAGAGGAAAGGCATTGATCTATTTTGATCAGTTGCTTTATATAAAAGCCGCCGAAGTGGATAGCAGGGATAAGGCCGCTTTACTGGCAGATCTGAGCTCGGTAACACTTAAAAATATATCCTTCGAAAAGCTGCAGGAATTGCTGCCGAAAGAGGATTTTGTGCGCGTCAACAAAAAGGAAATGATAGCCCTGAAGACGGTTCAGGCATTTTTGTCTGATGAAATAACAACCAGGATTACTATGTCTTCAGGGGCTTTATTAAAAGTGGTGCTAAGCGATGCTTATCGTAAAGAGTTTATCCAACGGGTCAACCTCTAAAACTTGTTACAATTTTTCACCTTTTCATTACATATTTGGCATTTTAGTTCCTCTTTTCCTTTTTTTATTTTCGGATACGCCTCACTTTCGTAACCAGGTAAAATGAGTGAAGTTGGATTCTTGTTAAAAACGAAATTCAAACAACACATTCTGTTTTAAGATGGGCAAATTAAAAAATACGATCTTTTATATTTTCACCGTTGGTGGGTTTTCTTTGCTTATTTATTGGATGGTAAGGATGGGCGGAAAACTGGAAGGCGGTCGACAGGTCGTTAAGCCCGGTTCTTTTAAAGGGCAATGGGGTGAATTTATGGATACGGTGTCCCATAACCTGCAACACCCCTTGGCGCTATTACTGGCCCAGATCATTACTATCATTCTCGCCGCAAAATTATTCGGCTGGATTTGCCGGAAAATAGGACAGCCGACTGTTGTGGGCGAGATGATCGCCGGTATTTTATTGGGACCTTCTCTGCTGGGAATGTATCTTCCGGAGTTTTCCAATATGTTGTTTCCTAAACAATCGCTCGGTAACCTGCAATTCCTGAGCCAGATAGGACTGATCCTGTTTATGTTTATTGTGGGAATGGAGCTGGACCTGAAGATGCTAAGAAAACAGACTCACGATGCTGTTGTGATCAGTCATGCCAGTATTATAGTACCTTTTGCTTTAGGTATAGGGCTGGCTTATTTCATCTATGAATCTTTTGCGCCCGGGGGCGTACAGTTTCTTTCATTTGGGCTATTTATGGGAATCGCAATGAGCATTACAGCATTTCCGGTATTGGCAAGGATCGTACAGGAGCGGGGGATCACTAAAACCAGGTTGGGAGCTATAGTGATTACCTGTGCCGCCGCCGATGATATTACGGCCTGGTGTATCCTGGCTGCCGTTATTGCTATCGTAAAAGCCGGGTCTTTTACCAGCTCTCTTTATATAATGGCACTGGCGCTGGTGTATGTAATCGTAATGATTAAAGTGGTGCGCCCTTTTCTATTGCGTATTGGCAATATTTACACCTCAAAACAAACATTGACCAAACCAATTGTTACCATATTTTTTCTGACCCTCATCGTATCTGCTTATGCAGCCGAAGTGATAGGCATTCATGCATTGTTCGGCGCTTTTATGGCTGGCGCCATTATGCCGGATAATATTAAATTTCGCAATCTCTTTATCGAAAAAATAGAGGACGTGGCCTTAATTATATTATTGCCATTATTCTTTGTTTTTACGGGCCTGAGAACCCAGATAGGCTTGTTGAGTGATCCTGCATTATGGAGGCTGACGGCATTGATCATTGTTATAGCGGTTGCCGGTAAGTTTCTGGGCAGTGCACTGGCAGCCAGATTTGTTGGTCAAAGCTGGAAGGACAGTCTTTCTATAGGCGCCCTCATGAATACACGGGGATTGATGGAGCTGGTGGTATTAAATATCGGATATGATCTGGGCGTACTAACGCCACAGGTTTTCTCTATGATGGTATTGATGGCCCTTATAACCACCTTTATGACCGGCCCGGCCCTTGATTTGATTAATTGGGCGTTTAGATCCAGGCCCCAGGCATCGGGGCATGAATTTAAAGAGATGAGTAGGTACAAAATATTACTCTCCTTCGATAAGCCTAAGACGGGGCTAAGCCTGCTGAAATTGGCCAATGCTTTTACCAATAAAATGAACGGTAATGCATCGCTGACAGCCGTGCATTTTTCTTCCACTAACAAATTACATTTTCATGATGTAGAAGAATATGAAAAGGAAGTTTTTCGCCCTGTATTAGAAGCGTCTGCAAGTATGAACCGACAACTGGAAACAGTTTTCAAAGAGTCTGCCGATCTGGATAACGAAATTACGGTTGCTGCAAATAAAGGGAACTACGACCTGTTATTGATCAGTCTCAAAGAGTCGATTTATGAAGGAAGCCTGTTAGGCCGGTTATTAGGATTTACAACCCGGATCATCAACCCTGAAAAGCTGTTGAATACCGTTACGGGAAAGGAAAATATTTTTGAGACATCCCCTTTTGACGAACATACCCGCCAGATCATTTCTAAATCGCAGGTGCCTGTGGGCATTTTGATAGATAAAGGGTTTTCGGATTTTGACCAGGTATTTATACCTCTCCTGGAAGAAGGTGATCTTTTCCTGATCGACTATGCCCAGAAATTGATTCATAATGCCGGGGCTCAGGTAATTATAGCAGATACCTCCAATATTTTAAAAGTAAACGATGCCGCAAGAGAGCGTATCCGGTTTATTGAGCAAAAAGCCCCGAATCATATCGCCTTGAACAGTAGTGATGCTATAGGGCCCGAAAGTTTCAGCGGGCGTAACCTGATGCTGATCAGTATTAATAGCTGGAGAACATTGATAGAATCAAAAAGCGCCTGGCTTTCGGATATACCATCCACATTGGTGATTTCTAGCAGGCCCGACTAAAAGAAATATATTTATCTGTTAACATTTTAAAGCTCTTATTATGGATTTAAACAAAGTACAGGATACAATTATAGAGGAGTTTGAATTAATGATTGACCAAGTTAAAAGCAAGTTCAAATACCTCCGGCATTTTGCTGACATGGGTGCCAAACCAGCTTTGTATGTTATTGAAAGAACCAACGAAAAGCTGATCAGGCTTACCAAATCACGTATCTGGCTCGACGCTGAATACCTCGATGGAAAAGTGTACTATTATGGTGATAGCGATAGTAAAATCATCAGGGGGATACTGGCGCTTTACATCAGGGTTTTCTCGGGAAGAACACCCCAGGAAATTATCAACTCCGATGTATATTTTGCTAATGAAATAAGTCTTCACAGCAATTTATCTGCAGAAAGGCGAAGTGATGTTTCATCTGTTTTGCAACGGATCAGGGCGGTTGCCGCCGGGTATAAGCTGAAGAGTTTAAATGCTTAGATTCAGGTACCAGTATTTTCCAATTGGCTGGCTGTAAAGAAATGTTAAGGCCTCTAACCTTCACCTGTTATTTATTGCAACCGCTTTACTCAAATCCGAAGCAGGATAGAGGAAAGGAGTGAGGGGTTTGTAAAACAACAGGATACAGGACAGTTTAACCCGAAATTAATCGGGATAGGAAAAAAATATATATAATATTTACAACCCTTGCGTTCTATATATCGTCAAAAAACTAAATTTGGCATCGCAATTGCATTTTTATGTTTAAAATGATTTATATGACTATTACAAAAAACCTTACAGCCCTACTAGTAGCCACCGTTATTTTCCTTGTATCCTGCTCTTCCAGTAAGAATGCGCCGATAGCGCCAAGAAAGGATTTTAAAGGCAACTGGACCATCACATCTGCGCGATTGCAGGGGGCTGACGGAAAAGTAAATGTTACCGCTTTTGATGACGCCGCTTTAAAATGTTTTGAAGGCAGCGAATGGGTATTGCCTAATAACGGCTACGGTTCTTATACCATTAATGGTGGCGCTGATTGCCCGGGCGGAGCAAGACAAATCATTTGGTCGCAACGTGTAAATGGAGGCACAACTACGTTTAACTTCAAAAAAATGGATGGGGTGAAGAAAAGCGATTCTAAACATGTTCAGGAAGGGTATTCATTAGAAGTTACTTCTTTTACGGAGAATTCTTTCGTTGCGCAAAGCCCGATACAATTTGAAGGTAAAACTGTTTATATTGTTTATACGTTTGAAAAAAGATAATTATTGATTTAACATTGTCAGGCACAAAGCCGCTTCTTCAGGGAGCGGCTTTGTGGTGTTAAAGAATTACCAGGTTTTAGTGAGAAGGTGAACAATGGCTTGTAACTACTGGCGCCGCGCTGAAAGCCGGACTTACATAGGGTATGCCCAGGTTAAGCCCCCGCAGGATCATTAAAATAGCTACGAAACCAATAAAATAAGGCACTGCTTTTTTCATAGCTGTTCTGAGTGAAAATGAAATCATATGACCGGTAATCATCAGAACCAGCATTAACGGGATAGTACCCAATCCGAAAGAGGCCATAAAGATTCCCGATTGTAAAGGCCCCCCGATAATTAACGCCGAGGCGGTGGCCATATAAACCAGTCCGCAAGGTAATAGCCCGTTCAACAATCCAAAAATAAATAGACCCTGCATAGTGTTTTTTCTTGTTAAAAATCTGGCTATATATTTTTTGAAACGAGCCTGGAATGCAGGGAACAACCCGATGTGAGGTATGTATTTGCCTAGTAATAATAACACGAGTATTAGTATTCCAGCCGCTATGGAAAACAGTTGCTGATAGCCCACTACAGCCAGCCTGGATCCGGTCCAGCCCAATATGGCGCCCATAGAAAAGTAAGTAATGGTGCGTCCGGTGTTGTAGGCCAGGGCCGAAAAAAAGCGATTTACGCTTTTGGCGCTGTTAAGTGGGAGCGCCAATGCCAACGGGCCACACATGCCAATACAATGCAGGCTACCTGCGAGTCCCATTGTTAAACCCATTATGATCGCTTCAGTCACTACTGTATATTGAAATTTTGTTCGTGGTAGTAAGGTTTTCCATCATTGCTCCACTCTACACGTATCTTATAGAAACCCCTGGCTATGTAACTGAGAGGTACCTGGTAAAGATCAGCTTTGCTGTCGCTCATAGGTATGAACTTGTCATCTTTTGAATTAGACAACTTCATGAATTGTATAGATCCCGAGTCTAGCCTGGCTACTGTAGATGGTGGAAGTGCTATTTTTATAACACCACCATCATTTTTGATGCTGACAGAATCATCCAGCGAAAGGAGGTTTTTCTTGCCATCGATAACCTGCTGGTATTTCATTTCCCGCTCATAATAATTGGCATCCACTACCTCGTTGGTTTGGCGCATGGATATGTAAACCATAGATATGATTCCTGCAACGAATACGACCAGAATGATAATGACCCTGTTTCCCCAGTTCATGTTTTTTAAGTTTTTAAATTAAATAAAAGGTCCCAGGAAGGTAGAAGTGATGGTCTGTATCTTTTCCCCGTCACCATATACGCTGATCCTGATTTTGGACGACCGCGCTTTTATCTTGTTTACCGGAACCACTATAAAAAATGTTGCATTACTTAAACTTTCAGCTTTTAAAGTATGATGCTTTGTATCTATCATTTTAATGGTGCCGGGAATATCTCCCTCAACCCTCAACTCATATTGCACGTCGTTATGCGTTTTATTGATGATTTTGGCCTGGAACAAATTGGAGAGAGAATCTTTTCCTATTTCCTGGTATAGCTGGCCTTTTACTCTTGATATCGATGTATCGATACTCTTTCTTGATAACAGCAAAAACGACATCAGGCCCACTAAAACCAGCAGCAGCGCTGAATAGAACCTGATCCTCCCGTTAATGCGAAAAGGTTGTTTTTGAGAGATCTGGTTCTCTGAAGCCATACGTATCAATCCTAAAGGGCGGTTGATTTTATCCATTACAGCGTTGCAGGCATCAAGGCAGGCGGTACAACCCACGCATTCCATTTGCACACCGTTTCGTATATCAATACCAGTAGGACATACGTTTACACATAATTTACAATCAATGCAATCGCCCAGTTGCTGGTCCATGCCTTTTTTGATCTTTCCTCTTGGTTCACCGCGGTTATAGTCATAAGATACCTGCATAGTGTCTTTATCAAAGAGCACACTTTGTAACCGGCCGTAAGGACAAATAGTAGTACAAACAATATCTCTTACAAAGGCAAAAACAAAATAAAAGAGGCTCGTAAAAAAGAGAAGACCTGCGAATAAGCCGGCATTTTCTGAGATGGGATGTTTGATCAGGTTCAATACTTCTTTCACGCCCAGTATGTACGAAAGAAACGTGTGCGCAATTAAAAGAGAAATGAACAGGAAGATAAAATGTTTGAGCGTTTTTTTAATAAATTTCTCTTTTCCCCATGGGCCTTCGTTGAGCTTTTTCTGTTGGCCGGGAGGTCCTTCTATCCACCATTCTATTTTCCGGAATACAAATTCCATAAAAACGGTTTGCGGACAGATCCACCCGCAAAACACCCGGCCATAGATCACCGTAAACAGTGCAATGAAAACTATAAATGCGATCATTGCTATTGCGAATATGAAGAAATCATCCGGCCAAAAAATTTTACCAAAGAGAATGAACTTCGCCTCTGTGAAATTTAATTGTATAGCGGGCAAACCACTTATTTTGATGAAGGGAAGTGCGAAAAACAAACCGAGATAAAAAAAAGAAAGGTAATTACGGTATTGGTATAGTTTACCTTTAGGCTTTAAAGCGTAGATCCATTTGCGTTTGCCTTTATCGGTTACATTGCTATGCCTGTCCCGAAAACTGTCGCTTACTTTTTGCGGCCCAATATCATCTATACTTGTTTCCATGTTCTTTATATCGGCTTACAATTTGGCCGTTTGTGTAGTATCTGCTTTTGCCTGTTCGGCATTTTCTGTTTTGGGTGTTTCTTTATATAACTCGCCTTGCGGTTCTTTGGCACCCGCTGGTTTACTACCATGTGTAGATTTGATATAGCTGGCTAATTGCGCAATTTGTTCAGCTGAAAACACATCTTTCCAGCTCATCATTCCTTTTTCTACAACACCTAATTTGATCGTTTTAAAAACGTCTCCAATGCTGCCGCCATGTAACCAATAGTCGTCGGTTAAGTTGGGGCCTACACCGCCCTGGCCGGCATTGCCATGGCAGGCAGAGCAGTTGCTGGTGTATAATGCTTTACCGGCGTCAATACCCGCAGCATCCAGCATGGTTACCGTATTTTCATTAATAGCATCACCTTTTAACTTCATGTACGCTTCCTTTTCAAGATTGGCTTTGGTTACTGCAATTTCATATTCTTCATACTGGTTGGGCCCGGCTTTAGATACATGATAATGCCACAGGTACCCGATACCGAAAATGATAGAAGCAATAAAGGCAATGGTAAACCAGGGTGGCGTTACATTATCCAGCTCCTTGATACCGTCGTAGCTATGACCTACATCAAGCGATGCCTCTTCTTCCATGGGTTTCATCTTGTTGACACGGCTCCACCAGGAGGATGCATCTTTTAGTTTTGTTTTTCGCTCGAACCCTTTTTCTCTTTGGAGCTCCTCAATGCCTGTGAAAAAACGGATCCAGTACACCAGAACAAATATCGTAATGAGCTCCAGTGTTATGATACCAAACAGCAGGAATCTGAATATATGGACATCGGAGAAGCTCCCTGTTACGGGTGCCGCAGCTTCGCTGCCATCCTGGCCAAATGCCTGTAAGGCACCTAAGGAAAGAAATCCTACCAGTAAAGATTTGACAACCTGCCCGGTAGTATTTTTATTGTTTTTTTTCTTTTTGTACAAATCGAGCGAGGCGATTAAGGTATATCCCAGAACACCTATAACCATCGCTAGCAGAGCGATAGCAAATATCAGTACCGAATTGGCATCGAGTGTAAAAGACGGTGAAGCAGGAGCCGCGCTTTGTTCCTGTGCCATCAAAGAAACTGAGTTCGCAAGAAAGAGCAATATGACTAACGTAAATGTTTTTGTTGTTTGTAATTTTTTCATCGCAGTTACTTTTATTGATCATCAAGAGGTATGTTTTCCATTTCTGCTATTGTGTCGCGACTGGCTCTCATTGCATAGATGATCACCAATATAAAAACGGCTGTAAATAGTAGCAATGAAATGACAGGGTAGATACTAACACCGCTTATTTTTTCGAGATAATTAATGAATTTCATTTTTATAATTATTGGAGCAAAGAGTGCAGTGCCGGGGCCTCCCGGCTACTACATTCTTTTGCTATTTGGTAGAAGGTGCTTCGCTTTTGATATCTGTGCCCAATCTTTGCAGGTAGGCGATAAGAGCAATAATCTGCTTGTCGCTCATGATTTTGATCTTTTCCTTTTCCAGCCTCTTAGTGATCTCTTCTGCTTGTTTTTTCAGATCGTTCACGGCGTCGGCTTCGTAGCCATCTTTATAAGGCGCACCCAGCTTACGCATGGCATGAATTTTAGAATTGGTAGCTCCGATATTGATCGTTTTTTCAAATAGCCAGGGATAAGGCGGCATTACAGATCCGGGCGCCATAGACGTAGGATCCAGCATGTGATTGAAATGCCAGCTATCCGGATATTTGCTGCCGATCCGGGCGAGGTCGGGTCCTGTACGTTTGCTACCCCAGAGATGTGGATGATCGTAAACAAACTCTCCTGCTTTGGAGTATTCTCCATAGCGGGCTACCTCATGGCGGAAAGGCCGGATCATTTGCGTGTGACAGTTGTTACAGCCCTCCTGTATGTAGATGTCGCGTCCATGCAACTCAAGTGGCGTATAAGGCTTAACGCTGGTAATGGTAGGTACGTTTTCTTTTACAAGAAAGGTAGGCACCATTTCTACCATCCCTCCAATTGCTACCACTATCAAGCTTAACACTAAAAGCATAACGGGTTTGCGTTCTATTTTGGAATGCCAGTGTGCTTTGACAGGTGCTTTATAGTTCTTTGTCAAAGGAGCAGCACAGGCTTCTTCGCTGGCTATAAATGTTCCTTGTTTAGCTGTTTTGATAAGATTGTATACCATTAAAAACACACCTACCAGGTAAATAGTACCACCAATAGCCCGCAGTGCATAAAAAGGAACCATTTGTTGCACCACATCAATAAACTGGTATTGCAGCTGGCCTTCGGGAGTAAAAGCACTCATCATAAAGTAGCTTCTGAAAGCCGCCCAGTACATGGGTACTGCATATAAGATAATACCTAATGTGCCGATCAAAAAGTGAGTGCCCGCCAGTTTCCTGGAAAAAAGGGTGGTGTTAAACATTTTGGGTATTAGCCAATACATCATACCGAATGTTAAAAAGCCGTTCCAACCCAAGGCTCCAATGTGTACGTGAGCAACAGTCCAGTCGCTATAATGCGAAATAGCATTTACGTTTTTCAATGAAAGCATCGGGCCCTCAAACGTAGCCATACCATAGCAGATCACAGCTACTACAATAAATTTCAAAACAGGGTCTTCACGCACTTTATCCCAGGCGCCTCTTAACGTAAATAACCCGTTCAGCATACCACCCCAGCTGGGCAATAAAAGCATAATTGAAAGCGCGGTGCCTAATGATTGAGCCCACTCCGGTAATGCCGTATATAACAGGTGGTGAGGGCCGGCCCATATATAAATGAAAATCAGGCTCCAGAAGTGTACAATACTTAACCGGTAAGAATAGATGGGGCGATTTGCGGCTTTGGGCAGGAAGTAGTACATCATACCCAGGAATGGCGTGGTAAGGAAAAAGGCCACCGCATTATGTCCGTACCACCATTGCACCAATGCATCCTGTACACCCGCATACCAGGAGTAGCTTTTAAGGCCGGATACGGGCATTTCGAAGGAGTTGACAATATGCAGAAGGGCAACGGTTATCCAGGATCCCAGGTAAAACCAGATGGCCACATACAAATGCCTTTCCCTTCGGGTAAGAATAGTGCCCATCATATTGATACCAAATACTACCCATATAAGCGTAATAGCGATATCAATAGGCCATTCCAGTTCTGCATATTCTTTTGAAGTTGTAAATCCTGCAAGCAGTGTAGCCGCAGCAGCAACGATAATAAGCTGCCAGCCCCAAAAATGAATTTTACTAAGTGCACTGCTCCACATGGGTGTTTTTAGCAGCCTTGGCATAGAGTAATATACAGCCGTAAAAATAGCATTACCTACAAAGGCAAAAATAACCGCATTAGTGTGCACCGGGCGAACACGACCAAAAGTGGTGAATTCTAAACTGAAATTCAAAGCAGGGAAGGCCAGTTGAAAAGCTGCCAGCACTCCTGCCAACATGCCTACCACACCCCAGGTGACGGTAGCAATTGCAAACATCTTAGGAATTTTGTTGTCGTAACTAAATTTTTCTAACTCCATGTGCTTTGGTTATTTGTTTTTTGTATTGTTTTCATCAAATAGTATACGGTTGGGAGGAGCATAGTCGTCTTCATATTGACCATCTTTAATGCTCCATATCAGTGCTGCCAGGAAAACTCCGGCAATCAATAAACTGGCAATAGCTGTAATAACAATGATGCTCATTTGTCACACAAAGGTCACTTTAACAATGCTGGAGAAACTTGATTTGAAACAGACGACTATATGATATATGTCATTTTACAGGCGGAGTAGTTTCCTGCCATACCATTCTGATAGTAGAAATGTAATTAGGATAATGCTAATGGTACTGGCCGGCATTAAGATAGCGGCAATCACGGGCGCTAACAGGCCTTGTAAGGCAAAGTAGAGGCCAATGATGTTATAAAAGATAGATACTGTAAAACTAACCAGTATGATGCGTTTGGCTTTTTGGACAAAAGCCAGGATGCCTGTGAGCTGAGGTAAAGCTGTTCCGCTAATGATGGCATCTGATGCAGGTGTAAAGGAGTTGCTGCCTTCCATAACTGCTATACCTACATCACTTTTCCGAAGCGCTCCTGCATCATTCAAACCGTCACCGGCCATCAGTACTTTTGCGCCGTTGGTCTGTAGTGCGGTAATATAATTGTATTTGTCTTCGGGCGATTGATTAAAATAGATTTCCCTGCTCCCCCCGGTCATTGCGCGGAGCCGGGCGCTTTCAGCACTGTTGTCGCCGCTTAAAATGGATAGCTGGAATTTTTTCCTCAGGTCCTTTAGTAAGGTGGTAAGGCCCGGGCGATATATATTCTCCAGTTCAAATACTCCGGGGATGACACCGTCAATCCACACAAAAACTTTGCTGGTGTTAATGGTGTCAGAATCGATAGCCCCGGGCTGAACAAATATCTTATTACCGATTTTAATATGCCGGTCATTGATCCACCCCTCAATACCTTTCCCCGGAACATTGATGAAGCTATCAACGGGGTGAAGAGTCTTTGTTTTTAAATGATTGTACACTGCCTTGCTCAAGGGGTGCGTAGAATGCCGGCAGAGAGAGGCGGTCAGTTCTTTATCTTCTTCTGTCAGTACTTTCCCGTTATAATTGATACGGAAATTTTTATTGATGGTGATAGTACCCGTTTTGTCTAATACCACATGGGTAATGCCCGACATATCGGTAATCACGTCCGAATTTCTCAGAAAGATCCCCGACCTGCTTAGTATGCGCATTACATTGCCGTTGGTAAAGGTAGATGCAAGGAGTAAGGCACAGGGGCAGGCTACAATTAACGTGGTGGTAAGCGCATTCCACATAGTTGTATAAGCTCCCTGGGTTAGCCAGAATACGGCGCTGGCAAGGGTTAGCGCAAACACAACCAGGGTAAAGTAATTACTGATACGATGAAGATTGCTGTTCGCTGCCGGATCTCTCTTGCCCTCTTTATTCCATAGGTTGGTAAGGTAGCCCTGGTCTGATTTCTTTAACACCATTAGTTCAATGCGTTCTCCCAACTGCTTGCCGCCCGCGTAAATGAGTGAACCGGGCTCTATTGGTTTAGGCAGGCTTTCTCCTGTAACAAAGCTATAGTCGATCAGCGCCTTGCCTTTGGCTAAAACAGCATCAGCAGGTATAATTTCCTGGTCGAATACTTCTATAATATCTTTTTCTTTCAGCTCATGAATCATTATGGGTTCAAAACCATTGGTTCGTTTTACGTTAACGGCAATGGGGAAGAAAGACCTGTAATCCCTGTCGAAAATCAGCGATTGCTGGGTTCGGTCCTGCGCCCATCTACCCACCAGCATAAAGAAAACAATGCCGCTCATACTATCGAAATAGGTGTTGCCATCCAACACCAATAGGTTGTATAGACTCCGGCCAAAAGTGAGCAGGATTGCCAGGGCAATAGAACTGTCTATATTTAAATATCTTGTTTTGATGGAGCTGTAAGCATTGCTGAAAAATTCCCTGGAACAATAAAAGAATACCGGGAGGGAGAGCAGCAGGGCTATATATCGGAATGCCGTTCCGGTTTTCTCCTGCAGGTAATTGGTTACTGAAAAATATTCAGGCAGGCTCAGCATCATAATATTAGCGAAACAGAATCCAGCAATGCTTATTTGAGTTACACGGGAATAGCTAATCTTACGACCCGATTGGGTAGCGCTTAGGCTAAGATAGGGTTCGTATCCTATAGCATTCATCGTTTCCACCACTTCTCTCAGGGTGGTTTTGAGGTTGTCGAAAATGACGAAGACCTCTTTCTTCACAAAGTTGACCCTGGCCGATAAGATGCCGGGTTGAAGTTGATCCAGGTGCTCCAGCAACCAAAGGCAGCTGCTGCAATGTATTTGCGGAACCTGGAAGGTTATATGAGATTGTTGCCCGTCAGAAAAAGATACCAGCCGGCCGGTAATTTCCTCTTTATCCAGGTAAGCAAATTTGTTTTTTCGCCTCTGCTGTAATTGCTGGCTTCCCGGATGAACATTTAAGTCGTAGTACGCACACAGGTTGTTTTCATTGAGAATTTCATACACCAGTTTACATCCCGCGCAACAAAAAGCTTTTTCATCAATTCTAAGATGGGTGTCGTTGCAGGAATCGCCGCAATGGTAACAGGTGGTTGTGATGTGTGCCGTTGTGTTGCTCAAGTATTAACTTTAAATGAACTGCAAAACAACACCTAAACCATATGCAGACTGTTGACTCCAATCATATTAGTAAATGATTGTTGTCAAGTTGAACTTGCTGGTGTTTTAAAAGTGGCGTGGTTTAAATAAAAACGGGTAAGCAAACTGCCTACCCATTTTACACATTCAATATGAAATGACGTAAACTTATTTTTTATCAAACGCTACTATAGTTGCCACCGCCTGGTTGGCATTGGCGTTCACTTTAAAGTAGATTCTTCCGTCAGCTGTAGCTGTCTGGCTGGATGAAGCCAGCGAGTTTTTCAACGCCTCGTTTACCTTGGCTGCAAAATTGCTTTGCGTACTGTTATTAATGGCTTCATTGAGGAGATTGTAATTAAGCTCTTTTTTGCTGGTTACAATGGCCATATAATCCCGGTTACCTACATTATCTGCTTCCAGCGATTGAGATTTAGGAAACAGGCGGTAACCTGTAATGCCACAATAGGGCGAATGTTTGGATAAAGTTTCTCCGGGTTTTAAGTAAGGGAATAGCACATAGCTACTGCCATTGGTTTCCTGCCCGAATATGTAAATATAACACTCAGTAGAGTTTTTTACTTCCATTTTGAAACGGGTACCTGCTGCAATGGGTGCCGCTGTCTGGAAAGTATTATTTCCGGTAGATTTCAGTTTGATATATTGTTTATTGGAATTGTCAACCAGGCCAATATTGCACTCCAGTGGTAAAGATGCCACTGCAGATGATTTAGTGAGCGGATCTATACCATAAGCTTCACGTACATATTCTTTAAAATCTCCGTAACGCACCCATGCAATACCATTATTTCCCCATTGGGGTGTCCAGCTATTCATAATCTGGAACGCACCTCCATATTTCTTGTCGTCATATCCAATCACACACATGGCATGGCCGCCCAGTCCTACCTGCGATTGATCGGCGCCCTGGGGCTGCCAGAGGTCTTTGCCCATCATTCCTTGCATAAAACTTTGTCCCACCATCATTCCAATAACTACAGGGGCATCCTTTGAAAGGTGCTCTTTTACCGCCCGAACACTGATCTGGTTTAAATTGTCACCTTCTGTCAACCGGGTAAAACCATGAATCAGGTTTTGTCTGCCTGCCTGTATAGCGCTGCCATCGGGTGTGCGGCTGCAATCCTGGTCGCTGTAAGGGTATTGGCTAAGTGGTACACCACCGTTAGCTTTCATTGCCTGCATAGCCCGTTGTATATAAGATCCCTGGCAGTCATCTCCCAGTCGTATCTGGTTGTATAAATAAGAGGGACTGAAGGCAATAGCATTGGGGTCTTTCCCGGTTGCTGCTGCGGTTAAAATGGTTTGTGCTGCATAAGCGCTGCTCCAGGCCACACAACTGCCTTGCTCTCCCTGGTCGCCACGGCGCGGCGCAAAACGAAGGAGGGATACCGCTTCGGGTAAAGGGTTTTTGCTGTTGTTATCTTCCAGCCCTTCATAAATAGAGGCCTTGTTGAATTCGTTGGGGTTATAACTGTAACCGCTTTGTGAAAACAGCTGTTGTGCTACCTCGCCAATGTTCAGGTTGCCACAGCCACCACCTCCGCGGCCCATAAAAAACCACAGTGCGGCACCTATTACCAGAAGAAATATGATCTTTTTGCCTCTGAATAAGCTCAACAGTAAGGGTAGTAACGCAAAAAGACCGCCACCTCCGCCAGATCCTGAGCCCCCGCCGCCTCGGTCATTATTGTAATCATTGTCCTGTCCATCCGGATCATCCGTCATTCTTATAGGCATAGTTTAAATTTTTAATAAAAATAGCTGATTCTGTACATCCGTTCATATCCTCAATAAAATATATGTATGTGGCGTTTATCAGCTCCGGGCTCTTATTATCTTTCCAAAAAGCCATTGATCCTGTTTTACAATGCTTATCTTTGCGCCTTCCCGAAGGGGTTCTTCGGACAAAAAATTACAGCTCATAATGAAGTTTGATCGTAATACCGTCATCGGTTTTTCTCTCCTGGCGGTGCTTTTTATCTTTTATTTTGTCTACAATTCAAAACAGCAGACCGCGGCCCGTGCAGAGCAGGCCAGGCAAGACTCCATTGCTAAGGCCATGCAGCCTAAAGTAGATTCAGCAGCCCTACGCCTGAACGCTTTAAAGGCTGATTCCCAGTTAAATATTACCCGGGCAGGAATGTTTCAACAAGCTGCTAATGGACAGGAACAGTTGGTATTTGCAGAAAACAGCGTGTTTAAAGTGGCTTTTACCAATAAAGGTGGGCAACCTAAGTATGTAGAGCTTAAAAACTTTAAAAATTCGGAGACACAGCAACCTGTTAAACTGGCTGCTTCAGATTTTAATAAGATCAGCTACGCAATTAATACTGCAGCTAATCAAAGTTCACAAACCGCCGACTTGTTTTTCAGCAACGGTAGGGTAGAGCAGGGACCTTCAGGTTCTCAATTGGTTAGTTTTGAGCTAAAAGGTGGTGATAGTGCTCAAAGCAACACCTATATTACACACCAGTATATTATTTACCCCGACGCGTATAAAATTGATCTCAATATTTCTTTAACTCAGCCGGCACAGTTGCTTACGCAGGGTAACCTGAACCTTTTATGGCAGTATGAGGCACACCAGCAGGAAGCCGATATCGAGTTTGAGAAACAGAACACTCAGGTAGGTTACATGGAAGATGGTAGCTTCGACTATCATACCATTGGAAAAACTAATATTGTTGAGTTTGGGAAATCTGTAGATTGGGTAGGCGTGAGGCAACGTTTCTTCAACACTTTTTTAATAGCAAAGAATAAGTTTTCAGGCGGAAAAATGGAATGGAGCATGCCTGAAAGTAACAGCCATATTGTTTCTCAGTCTACTGCTAATATGCGTGTGTCTGTAAACCCCGCTGCTACTGCAACTGTACCGTTAAGCCTGTTTTATGGTCCTTCTGACTATAATATCCTGAAAAAAGAAGGTGGCGGATTGAGTAAACTGGTCAACCTGGGCCAGGGTATTTATGCTTTTGTAAGGCCTCTGAACCAGTTTGTGGTGATCCCGATTTTCAATTTCTTCAAAGGCTTTGTATCCAGCTATGGTATTATTATCGCATTATTGACGCTTATTATCAGGCTCCTGATTTCTCCTTTAAACTATAGCAGCTATTTAAGCGGCGCCAAGATGAAGGCATTAAGGCCGGAAATAGCTAAACTAAAGGAAAAACATGGCGACGATCAGCAGGCGATGAGTATGGATCAAATGAAATTATTCAGGGAAGCGGGTGTAAATCCTTTAGGAGGTTGTATTCCTGCTTTATTGCAAATTCCTATCTTCTTTGCCTTGTATAGCTTTTTCAGCGCCAATGTGGATTTGAGGGGAGTGGATTTCTTATGGACCAAGGATCTTTCAGCGTATGATGCGCCAATTAAATTTGGATTCAATATTCCGTTGTTAGGAGACCATTTGAGTTTATTTACCATTGCAGCCGTGGTAACCAGCTTGTTAATTTCGTTATACAGCATGAGCATGACGCCGGATCAGAATAATCCGATGATGAAGTACATGCCTTATATCATGCCAATATTCCTGTTGTTTATCTTTAATAAGCTTCCATCGGCACTTACCTGGTACTATACTGTATCGAATATCATTACACTGGTGCTGCAGTTTATTATCCAGAATTACATTATCGATCATGATAAGATCCTGGCAAAAATCGAGGCCAATCGCAAAAAACCGAAAGGAAAGTCTAAATGGCAGGAACGCCTGGAGCAAATGCAGGAACAGCAAAAGCAAATGCAACAACGACAAAATAAGAAATAATTAATAGCAGTAAAATCCGGGTTATTTGTAACCCGGATTTTTTTTAAGCAACTTATTGTTTATCTTGTAGCGTCTATAGATCATGTTGAATTCAACTAAAATGAAAACTCGATTTTTACCAGTACTGGCGCTTGTATTAGCAGCTAAGTTGTCGGTAGCACAAAAAAAGCTAACTGAAGCTACGATATATTATGATATAGTGGTGAGTACAGACAATAATACCCCGCAAAAAGCCGATATGCTGGATGGCTCTACGAATATTGTGTCTGTAAAAGGAAATTTGAGCCGTTCGGAATTTGTAAGCTCGCTGGGTTCGCAGGTTACTATTTACGATGATAAAACTGGCACTGCTACTAGTTTCAAAGACTATGGCAAAAAGAAATTTCTAATAACCTATTCGGCAGCAGAGTGGAAATCTTCTAACAAGAGATATGAGAGTGTGACGTATAAGATCGAAAATGAGTTTAAAAAAATTGCAGGTTACCAGTGCCAGAAAGCAACCGGCAAACTTCCTGATGGAACTACTTTCAATGTTTTCTTTACGAAAGAGTTAATTCCTACTAATGCTAATTTTCAAAGTATTAACAAGGGTTTGCCCGGGTTGGCAATGCAATACGATGCAGCAAGAGGGAATGATAAAGTGACTTTTACTGTTTCTAATATTGAGTTTAACCCCGTGCCCCTGGCTAAGTTTGATATACCCAAAACCGGGTATCGGGTAATGTCCTATACCGAATTTAAAATGCAGAATAACAGATAAAAAAAATCCCGGCAGAACCGGGATTTTTTTTATGTGAAATTTTTTTTTATCTGCCTGAATAATTACGCAATATTTCATTTGGATTAAAAGTAAGCTTGTTCAAAATCGCTTTCTTTTTATAAGGGAGCAGATAGGTATTTTGCCCCTTCTGGAAACTCATAATATTCAGGTTTGAATAAGTTGCATTAGCTGTCGATTCAGTATTGATAAGGTTTTCACCTTTAAAATACATGCCCGATCGTAATGAAAAAGAATGCAACTGCTTCGATGATTTATTGTCTAGTGAAAAATTTTTGGGTTTTTCTTTACCGAAATCATCGGCAACTGCTTCCCCCTCTGCAAATGCCACTGCAGATAATGAAAAGAGAAACAGAAAGTTAAAAATAATGGCCTTTAGCATAACGTATGATTTAAAGACAATACAAAGATACGAAATTTTATGAGAATGTATAATAAATTTTAAATTTTTATTAACAATTGTTAAATGGTCAAATATCGGGCCGGAATAGTTTTTCACAATAGGAGGAAAACTTAGTTATGGTTTAGTTGTTGAACTGGTATAAATTAGTAATTGTTAATAGTTCGGTCGGACAGTTTTAATATTTAAAGAAGATTATTATGAGAGAATTTTCACAACACAACGAAGAGGAAGACCAGGAATTAGATGAACTGTTGCAACGATATGAAAACCTGAGAAAGGGAAGAGGCAGTTCTTACCTGGAAGAAGAAGCTTTCGAGAAAATTATCGAGCATTTCGAGTCACAGGAACAATATATAAAGGCTTATCAGGCTGTAGAGATCGCAACCGAGCAGTTTCCCTATTCGGCATCCCTGCTTATTAAAAAGGCTGATCTGTTGCTAAACCGGCGCCAATACGATGATGCGCTTACGCTGTTGGAGCAGGCGGCTATTTTTGACAACAGTAATATTGATATCTATATTTTAAAAACGGAGGTCTTCCTGGCATTGGATCGCCAGGAGGAAGCTGTTGCTTTGCTGAACGAAGCGCTTGAGCTGTTTGAAGGTGAAGACAGGGTGGAGTTGTTGTTTGAGCTGGCGGATGTTTATGATGACTATGAAGATTTCGACAAAGTTTTTGATTGTTTGAAAGAGATTCTTCAGCAGGAGCCGGATAATGAAGAAGCGCTTTATAAAATATGCTTTTGGACTGATTATACCGGGCGTAATGCGGAGAGTATAGAGATCCATAAGAAAATAATTGACGACTACCCTTATAATGAGCTCGCCTGGTTTAACCTGGGTGCCGCTTTTCAGGGTATTAAATTATACGAGAAAGCAATAGATGCCTACCAATATGCATTGGTTATTGACGAGAAAATGGATTACGCTTATCGTAATATCGGCGATGCCTATATACGCCTTAGGAAGTATAAGGATGCCATAGAAAGCCTCGAAAAAGTATTGGAGCTTTCCAAGCCGGAAGATGTGATTTATGAGGCCATTGGTTATTGTTATGAGAAGATGAAAAATTACGCCCAGGCCCGGTTCTATTATCGTAAAGCTTCGCATTTGAATCCGGAAGTAGGTTACCTGGCCTATAAAATGGCATTTACTTACTACAAGGAAGAGAAATATGAATTGTGTATAAAACAGCTGGAGACGGCTTTAAAACTCAAGCGCAATAAGGCTGAATATAATATTCTCATGGGCGAGTGTAAAATGCAATTGGGTTTTACAAAGGAAGCGATTCAATATTTTACCAATGTGGTAAGGTTGAAGCCGAAATCGGCTATTGGTTGGGAAGCGCTTATTAAGTGCCTGTATGATACGGGATACTATGAAGAAGCGTTAAAGCAGTTGGATAATGCGGTTATGATGACGAAAAACAAACCCGTATTTACTTATTACAAAGCGCTCTTGTACTTTGTAATGGGAAAAAGAAAAGAAGCCCTGCTGTATCTGGAAGAAGCATTGACAGATGCACCAGCTCAATTAAAAAAAATCATACAGATCAATCCCTCTATGCTTCAGCATCAGCAGGTAGCAGATCTCATTTTAAAGTATAAAAAGCGCAAAAGCAACAAATAGTTTTTTGTTATACCCCGTGTTTTATAATATGGGGTTTATATTGATATCGCTCATTATCTTTCCTATTATTGAACAATATATAATACATTTGCCGCTACACTAATTTGAATTAGGGAATGAAGTTTAATCTGACTCAACTACCAGAAAGGAATCAACAACCTCGAACCGCTGGTCTTACAATGGTGATGGATAAAGGCCTTAGCCTTGAAGAAGCTAAAAACTTTATGGATGTATCGCAGCCGCATGTAGATATTGTGAAGCTGGGTTTTGGTACAGCTGTAGTTACACCCAGACTTGAAGAGAAGATAGCTTTATATAAGTCGCATGGTATGGCTGTTTATTTTGGCGGCACCTTGTTTGAAGCCTACCTGGTACGCAACCAGATGCAGGATTATATTGATACCTGCAAATCTTTTGGCATTGACTACATGGAGGTAAGCGACGGATCAATTGAAATACCCCACGCAGAAAAGTGCGGTTATATAGAAAAGCTTACTAAGCACGGCACTGTATTAAGTGAAGTTGGGAGTAAAGACGCAACCCATATCATACCGCCCTATAAATGGATTGAGCTGATGCGCGCTGAACTGGAAGCTGGTTCTTCTTATGTGATAGCAGAGGCCAGGGAAGCCGGTAATGTAGGCATATATCGTGGCAGTGGTGAGGTGCGCGAAGGTTTAGTACAGGAAATTCTGACACAGATACCCGCAGAGAAAATTGTATGGGAAGCCCCTCAGAAAGCACAGCAGCTTTACTTTCTGGAACTGATCGGATGCAATGTAAATCTCGGTAATATACCACCCAATGAAGTAATAGCATTGGAAGCTATGCGTATTGGACTCCGTGGCGATACTTTTGATTTGTACCTGAACAAGAAAACTTCAGCCTGATGAACTTGTACGGGCTCATCGGCATGCCGCTGGCACAGTCTTTCTCCAAAAAATACTTTACCGAAAAGTTTGAAAAAGAAGGAATAGCTGACGCCGCATACGAATTATTTCCTCTTGAAAATATTTCTCTACTAAAGGATGTGCTGGCTACACAACCTGGCCTGAAAGGGCTGAATGTCACCATTCCTTACAAAGAGCAGGTGATCCCGTTTTTGTCTGGTTTGAACAAAGAAGCCGGGGAAATAGGCGCCTGTAACTGTATTAAAATAACAGGTGGGCAGCTAACCGGGTTCAACACAGATGCGCCTGCTTTCAAGCAATCCTTGTTGCCTCAACTTCAATCTAATCATAAGAAAGCACTGATATTGGGAACGGGTGGCGCAGCCAAAGCCGTGCTGTTCGTTTTGCAGAGTCTTGGAATTGAGTATGCATATGTATCACGTAGCAAAGGCGCCGGTTTTACTTATGATGAACTGAATAAAGCCATCGTACAGGAGTACCCGCTTATTATCAACGCTACCCCTTTAGGTAGCTTTCCTAAAGTAGATACTGCTCCCGATATACCTTATGAGTATCTGACTGCAGATAATTACTTATATGATCTCGTGTATAACCCGGCAAAGACCCTATTTCTTCAAAAAGGGGAGCAGCAGGGTGCTGCTATAAAAAATGGCTACGAAATGCTGGTAGGCCAGGCAGAACTAAGCTGGCAGATATGGAATGATGCCTCCCTATAGTAGTATAACCAACTTTAAAAGAGAGCGGCAATTTTGATTGATGCAATTGCTACATGAACAGCGCTAATTGTTGTGTAGGTCCCTGCTCTGGCTGCTTCTTTTGTTTTTTACCTTCGTTTGTTTCAACCGGTTTGTCGTTCTCGTAGTATTGATTCACCCTGTCGATGGTCATTCCTGTAATCCGTTCTGTTCCTTCGCTGTTGATCTTTTTATGGATGGATATCTGGCAATTAATAATGGTGCCGTTTTTAAACTCTACTTTACCGGATTGGACCAGTTTTTTAAATTCTTTAGATAGCATGGTAAATGAACGGGCTTTACCATTGTAAACGCCCACCCACTTATAATTACTTTTCTTGAGTACGGGAGATACAATTTCTATGTCTACATTGTCAATCTCTTCAGGCTCCAGTACATCCGAGGTTAATATCTGTTGCTCGAATTGTTGCCGCGTGATTGTTTTTTCCTGGGTTATTTTAGAACGCTGTTCATCTAAAGCGGTCAGTTGCACTCTATTAATCCGGGGATACTTTTTCAGGAGCTCAAAGAAATTGGAGCGGCGTTTTTTCAGCACATTGCTGGCATCCAGGTTGCTACAGCTGGCGATCATTTGCTGTATCCTTTTTTCAATCAATGTTTTCGTTTTCTCTTCAGTAAACTGTTCAAATTCGGGTGTTGCAGTTAACTGGTCGATGAGCTGTTTTGCCTCTTCGCTGCCCGAAGTAGCTAACGGATTAGCGATCATGGCTACCAAAACAGCGGTAGCAATGGTAATGGCAACCGGGCCGGTTTTGTTATCTTTTTTTAAAGCTACTTTAAAGCGCCACCTGAATCCTTTTTCAGCCAACGGTGCTGTTTCTATATGAATACTCAGCCGGAAACGTGCTGCTACTTCTTTGATCAATGCCAGTAATTCATACTCACATTTATTTTGAACTAAGGCATCCATTAAATGCGTTTCTTCTTCGAAATAGTATTGTACTTCGATGCAATTACTGCCTGTATATACTTGTACGTTAGGTTCGCTCATTGCAATATCCTCTTTTCTAAGGCCGCGAAAGTAATGCATTTTTGGCGGAGGCATGCTGAAATGCTACGTGTACCCTGTGATCGCATGGGAAATTCAGAAAATGTAGAAAGATTAGTAAATTTGGGATAGCTAACAACCATAAATAAACAAATAACCGCATGAAAACGAAATGTTGATAGCCGACGACCTCCTGTTATCAAAAATATTACAGATCAGAAAGTGATGATTGACAGAGATCTGGCTGAAATGTATGGAGTGGAAACCAGAAGACTAAATGAGCAGGTGAAACGTAATGCCGATCGCTTCCCTGAAAATTTCGCATTCAAACTTACTGAGGAAGAAGTGGAATTGATGGTGTCGCAAAATGCGATACCATCCAGGCAGATTTTGGGCGGCTCATCGCCTAACGCTTTTACGGAGCATGGTGTACTGATGTTGGCCAATGTGTTAAAGAGTAAGAAAGCTATCGGAGTGAGCTTAAAAATTATCGACATTTTCGTTCGGTTGAGGGAAGCGCTAATGGACAATCCGGATATCTTATTAAAGCTCGAAAAACTGGATCGTAAACTTCTTGGTATTGGCCATGATGTAAAAATGCATGATGGCGAAATCGAAACGATTTTTGAATTGATCAAAGAAATCATGGAAGAAAAAATGCGTCCCCGTCCTCGCAATCCCATCGGGTTTCAAACACAAACCACACAAAAGTAGAACGCTATTAAACTTTTCTACAACTTAAAAGTATAGAGAGGTAATTACGTAACTGTGGCCAGTTCTTTAGTCAAGTACCGGGGTGATTTTTCCAGGGTTTCGATACTCATATGCTCGCAATAACCTGGAAATTCAGAAAATGTAGAAAGATTAGTAAATTTGGGATAGCTAACAACCATAAATAAACAAATAACCGCATGAAAAACGATGTATTAATAACCGACGACCTTCTGCTGTCAAAAATATTACAGATCAGAAATCAGAAAGTGATGATTGACAGAGATCTGGCTGAAATGTATGGAGTGGAAACAAGGATTTTGAATCAGGCCGTAAAAAGAAATCTAAAGAGATTTCCTGAAGATTTTATGTTCCAAATGACAGAAGAGGAACTTGATAATTGGAAGTCTCAAAATGTGATATCCAATAAAGAAAAAATGGGTTTACGTAAATTGCCAAATGTTTTTACGGAACAAGGTGTAGCAATGCTATCTGGCGTACTCAATAGTGATATCGCTATAGAAGTAAATATTCGCATTATGAGGGTATTTACAAAACTCAGGGAGTCAATGCTGGCAAATAGGGAAATCTTATTAAAGCTCGAAAAACTGGATCGTAAACTTCTTGGTATTGGCCATGATGTAAAAATGCATGATGGCGAAATCGAAACGATTTTTGAATTGATCAAAGAAATCATGGATGAAAAAATGCGTCCCAGGCCCCGTAATCCTATCGGGTTTAAAACACAATCTGGTCAAAAATGAAAGATTGCATAAACCTTTACACCATATTTTTAAAAATGGGATGATTATTTAGCTGCGGCCAGTTCCTTAGCCGCATATTGGTATAATTTTTCTTTCTTACGGTCGTACCACCATTTGGGGGCAGTTTTTTTCATCAGGGTGTCGATATTGCGCATGCCAAATAGATTCCATACGCCATTTAGTTTACCACCGATGCTGCTTTGTAAGGCGCGAAGGCTCATGGCGAAGCCGGCATCAATATACTCCATATGATGCCAGTATCCTGCAGGCATAAATAAAGTATCTCCGTGCTCCAGTACCGCTTCGAAGCCTTTAGCCAGCTTTACGGCAGGAAAATTCTCGTAATCAAATCGTTCGTTATAATTCGCATAGTTGGCCAGGCTTAATACTTCCCAGGGTTTCCTGTATAGTTTGTGCTGCTCTTCAAAAGGAAATAATAATACCCTCTTACGTCCCGCAAACTGCGTATGTAAAATATGGCTGAGGTCTATATCAAAGTGCATATGTGTAATGGCGCCTTCTCCGCCTACAAATAACATCGGGAATCTTTTCACAAAGCCTTTCATGTATTCATCCGGCCAGGTAAAATCCTGTACAATCTGTGGCGCATGCTGAAATATATTGAAGAGGAAAATGCGCAGGTCAACAGGCCCTTTTTTCACCATTTGCAGGTATTCGCCAAATTTCATGTAGGCGTCTGCCGTGTTAATAGGTGTATAAGAATCACTCTTTACATTGTTGTATACACCTACTTCTTTTTCTCCCACAATGTCAATAAAATAATCCCAATTCCACTTGTTGTAGGCTGACCATTGCTTTGCAAGTCCCTTAATGATCAGCGGTTGATTGGTGTTGTAATAGTTCGTTTTAAAGTCGCTGGGAGAAATACTCTCAACCGTTGGAATGGGTCTTAGATTCATCGCTTCTTATTTAAACAAGCTACAAAAATATGTAACAAAAGAAATAATACTGAAAAAAAATGACAGGCGGCAGAAGTAGCAAACCTTAGTGATACCTGCTAGTGTATTTACCCGAAAAGGAAATTTTTCTGAACTGTGGTGGTTTACACCGTTAGATACCAATACCGCATCTCAGAAGTGTTGATTCAGTTCGTTACTACGCATAATATATTTTCCTATCACGTCAAATTCGATATTGACAATACTATTTTCCGATACCTGTTTAATATTGGTGTGATTGTAGGTATAAGGGATAATTGCTACCTTGAAGCTTGTTCTTTTGACCTCAAAGACGGTTAGACTGATACCGTTAATGCAAGCCGACCCTTTTTCTATAACCAGCGGAGCAAACTTTTCGTCAAACTGGAATTCGTATTCCCAGCTGCCTTCTTTTTCTGATACAGCAATGCATCGCGCCGTGCCATCTACATGCCCCTGTACGATATGCCCATCAAGTCGTCCGTTCATGATCATACAGCGCTCCAGGTTTAATAAATCGCCCTCCTTCAATGTGCCCAGGTTGGTTTTATTTAAGGTTTCGTCAATTGCTGTCACCGAATGGATGCTTCCCGCTACAGATTCTACGGTGAGACATACACCGTTATGACTTATACTTTGGTCTACCTTTAACTCGTGACTGATAGGGCTTTCTACCCAGAAAGTTTTATTACTGCCTACAACGGCTACTTTTTTTACTATTCCTGAGGCTTCAATAATACCTGTAAACATGGCGCTAATTTCTACACAATAACATAATATCCAAAATATTTGTTTGTAAAAAAGAATATACTATCTTTGCACTCTTAAAAAATTTACCAAAGGAGGTATATAAATTATGTTAATTATTGATTCTAAAGACTGCGAAAACATTGATAAAGCGCTGAAAAAGTACAAGAAGAAATTTGAAAAATCTAAGGTTCTTTTACAATTGCGTGAACGTCAAAGCTTTACAAAGCCATCTGTGAAACGCCGTGGAGAGGTTTTGAAAGCCGTTTACAAGCAGCAGATCGCCAGCGGTAAAATCGAATTATAATTAGAATAAGATTTTAAATAAATTGCAGTCCTACATTATTGTAGGACTTTTTTTATGCCTGATACGGATACACTTAATAAGCAAATCGACACTTTTATCAATTTTCTAAAATTTGAGAAAAGATTTTCACAGCATACGATATTGGCCTACAACACCGACTTGAAGGATTTTAACTTGTTTTTGCTACGTATATTCGATGGTATTTCTTTTACTGAATTGAATTACCAACATGTAAGAAGCTGGTTGGCTGACCTCAAAGAGAATAAACTTACCTCACGGAGTATTAACCGGAAGATATCTACGCTTAAGTCTTTTTTTAAATATCATCTCAAACACGGAAATATCCAGGCCAATCCTATGGCTAAAATTGTTACTCCTAAGACGAGTAGGCGCTTACCTGTGTTTATTAAAGAAGATGATGTTATGGTATTGAAGGAAAGAGTAGGTATTGCCACAGAAGACTGGAAAACCCTGAATGAGAAAATGTTGATGATGCTTTTTTATGCTACAGGAATGCGTTTAAGCGAGCTGATTAACCTGAAGGAAAGCCAGGTTGATTTTAGCAGGCAGCAGCTTAAAGTTTTGGGCAAGGGTAATAAAGAGCGTAGTCTCCCCCTTACCAGGGATGTATTAAAAGATATACAGGAATATATAGCGCTAAAAAGAAAGGAGTTTGAACAACCGGCAGCGGAATTGATGGTTACGGAAAAGGGTAAAAAAATGTATCCTAAATATGCCTATCTCCTGGTTAAGAAACTACTTTCTGAAGTAGCAACACTGGATAAAAAAAGTCCGCATGTGCTGCGGCACACATTTGCTACCCACCTGGTTAATAATGGAGCCGAGCTCAATGCGGTTAAGGAATTACTCGGGCATTCCAGCCTGGCAGCTACCCAGGTTTATACACACAATACAATCGACAAACTAAAAGAGGTGTATAAAAATGCTCACCCCAAAGCCTGAAATTTATATAAAAACTTTAGCAAATATTTTTTTGAGAATCGATGTTGTTTTTAGTAACTTTAGTTTATAGCTAAAGCAGTTCTTTGAAAAGAATTTATTTCGATTATTCACTCTTAAATATATGAACTATGAATGTAAACATTCAAACGGTTAATTTCAATGCCGATCAGAAACTTATTGAATTGGTGAGCCGAAAAATGGAGAAGTTAAATACGTTTCATGATCGCATTATTGAGTCGGATGTGTTTTTAAAACTGGATAACGTGGTACATAACATTAAGGACAAAATCGTGGAGATAAAAGTGCATGTGCCGCGTCATAGTTTCTTTGTTAAATCAACCAGTAAGTCATTTGAAGAGTCATTTGAAGCTGCTTTTGACTCATTGGTAAACCAGGTTAAAAGGCGAAAAGAAAAAATGATTGCTTAAATAAAATACTGAAAGCCCCACGCTACAGGCGTGGGGCTTTTTTGTGCCCGTTATTTTTCCTGTTTTCTGAAGAAACTTAGCTGGTTCTTACCCTGCCTTTTTCCGATTCAGACCCACCCGATTGTCGTATGTTAAGTGTTTTGCCTTTATTAAATCGGTAGGCAAAGCTTATGGTGAATACACGGCTATCCAGCTTGCTTAGCCAGTTGGCTCTTGAGTTGGCTATATTCCGGATATCTCCTCCTGGTTGATTGGTATAAAAAACGTCTGATAAGTTTAATCGTACCGTGCCGTTCCCTTTCAGCACTTTTTGTGAAAGACCCGTACGCACCTGCCATACAGGTATGGTAAGGAACTGGCCCGACAAAATTCTTGTTTGATAAGAGCCGGCTAGTTCAGCGCTTAAATTCTTCGTTATAGTAAATTGATTGGTTGGCCCTACATACCAATACCACCTGTTTTCATCCAATGTCTGGCCATACAGTGTTGACTCAAAACCTACATTTTTGAACTCGGTATAAATTTGTAAGGTCCACCATTTATAAGGTTGCAGGTTGGCATTCACAGTAAGGCCAAAAACCGTTTGCTGCCCATAGTTACCGGGTCTGCTATAATATACGGTACCTTTTTGTTCGTTGGTTTCCTGTATCAGATTTTTAATAATACTGTATTCAAGAGATGTGGTGATCTTGTTTTTATAAGTGTGCGATAATTCCAGGTTGTAAGAGTAGGTGGGAACCAGAAAAGGATTGCCGCCATAATAAGTAAACCGGTCGATAGGGTAGGTAAAGGGATTCAGGTCCTGGTAATCAGGCCGGTCAATCCTCCTGCCTATAGAAAGACCCAATTGATGTTTTTGTGCACTATCCAGGCGATAAGCCAGGTAAAGGGTGGGGAACAGGCCTGTGTAGTTTCTTGTAAAGCTGGAGTCTGCAATCAAAGGATTGCCCAACTGGTGTCCGTCTATCCTGGTGTTCTCCAGCCTCATGCCCAATTGCAGGGAAAGCTTTTCCCAGTCCCTGGAGTAGTTTAAATAACCGGCATTAATATTCTCCTTATACTTGAAGCGATTGGAGAATTCATAATTGGGAGTTGCTATTCCACTTTCTACATCAAAGAATGATGCAGTATTGTCGGTATTTACAAAGCTGCTTTTAACGCCCAATTCTATCTTACCTATTTTTTCCAAAGGATGAACATAATCTAACTTGGCTGTTTGTATTTTGATAGTTGCCGGAAGCGTAGATTCTAAAAGGGATTGCTCCGTTAAAACACCACCAGGTGTAAAGCTGCTGTTAGTAAGACTTTGCGTTTGGTCTGCACGGTAGGAAATATAATCGGCATTAGCGGTTAGTTCTTTTCCTTTCTCATCAATTTTATAGCTATAGTTTAGATTTATACTCCCGTTTGACCATTTTCTGTCAGATTCGCTTACCGCCTTAATCAGGGCGGTGGACGTGTTATTGGCATCCAGTACTTGTGCATTATTGAGTATGCCTGATTTCCCGGGATTAATAAAGCCTGACAGTACGGCTCCGAGGGTAGACTTTTTACTCAGATAATAGTCTGCACCAATCCTGGCGTTCTGACCTGTGAATTTTCTTTTGATGTAGGAGTTCTGAGAAAATCCTGAATTGTATGTTCCATCAGGCTTGTAATAGTACCGGTTAATGGTAAGGTCCTGGTAGTTATTATTCTGATTCCAGCTAAAATTGCTGAAGAGATTGAATTTGTTGATACGATAATTAAAATTAAAGCTGTTGTTGGAACGCAAGTATCTTCCCTGCCCGTAACTAAGATTGATACCGCCATTTAATCCCCTTGCTGTATTCTTTTTTAGTTTAATATTGATGATGCCTGCATTGCCGGCAGCATCATAACCGGCCGGAGGAGTAGTCATTAATTCAATGGCATCGATAGAGCCGGAGGGTAGTGACCGTAAATAATTAGCCAGATCGCCAGCGGCCATATAAGTAGGCTTATTGTCGATAAATACCATCACTCCTGATTTGCCCTTCATGGAAATATTGCCATCTATATCAACCAGCACTCCGGGAGCTTTTTCAAGTACATCCAGCGAGGTCGTACCGGCATTGCTGATCAGTGCATCGGGGTTTACTACCACCCGGTCAATTTTCTTTTGTATAAATGGTCTGGCGGCCGACACTTTAACTACTTTCAGCTCGTTTGCTTTTGGTATTAGTTGAATGGGAGGCAGATTGATATCCTGTTTACTAATATCGATAAGTTTACTATAATAAGATTGGTAGCCGATGTGGGTAATATGTAAAATATAAACCCCTTCTTTTAGTTGGTTAAAGTCAAATTTGCCTGTAGTGTCTGGAATGGTCGTTTTAACCAATACAGAGTCTTTGGCTAACAGGAGATTCAAAACAGGTTGTTCACCTGTCGCTAATCCTTCTAATTGTCCTTTAATAGTGGCTTGTCCCCATATAGTGCAGCTGGTAACGAGCAATAATAACAGGAGCGGCACTTTTTTTAAAGCGGTGCGTGTTTTCATGAGCACAAATACAGTTGTCAATGGTTTCATATTATGGTGACCTGGCTTATCCTACCTCACCTTTATCCGTAAGCACTGAAGCAGATGCCTCCAAATTATAAAAATTCAAATACCCGGTAGAAGTAAAATGGATAGATGGTTGATTTTAAGGATTGAATGGCTTTTCGTTTCATAAAATGACCAGGGTTTACAAATTCTGAAATATGATTTAAAAGGGGCGGATGGTAATAGTTAAACAATCAGTAGAAAATTTGGTTGTTCTTAAAGGATAAATGCTTTATTCCTGTACTTAAAGTGTATAATTATCAATGGACGGGCAAGGGAAAAGTCTGACAGAATAAATTTTTATAAAAATATTGTATGGGTATTTTGAGGTTTGGAAAATTCCCCCTACTTTTGCCTTCCAAATTTTGAGGGTGCTATTAATTGTATATCTACAGAATAGCTAAAAACTGAAAAATTTAGTTCTTTATTTAAAAGCCGAAGTAGCTCAGTTGGTAGAGCAGCTGATTTGTAATCAGCAGGTCGCGGGTTCGACTCCCTTCTTCGGCTCAGTTAAGTTAGCAAGTTAACTGGTTGACATGATGACAAGGATATTCCTTTTCAACTTTTCAACCTCTCAACTTTTCAACTAACATGGGTAGTTGGCCGAGTGGTTAAAGGCGACAGACTGTAAATCTGTTCTCTCACGAGTACGGAGGTTCGAATCCTTCACTGCCCACTTTCTAAATTAGCGATGTGCTAATGAAGAGTAGTTCTTTGAATTTCAAATCGGAAATTTCTGATTTGAAATTATTAGCGGGAGTAGCTCATTTGGTAGAGCGGTAGCCTTCCAAGCTTCAGGTGGCCGGTTCGAGCCCGGTCTCCCGCTCTTTGTAGATGACAGAGATGAGATGACGGATGACAGCGATGGAACGAAAACTGTCAACTTACAACAGTCAGCTGTCAGCTTAGACAAACGCTGTTGTAGCTCAGGGGTAGAGCACTTCCTTGGTAAGGAAGAGGTCGAGAGTTCAATTCTCTTCAACAGCTCCAACTGTGTACAGTAGTACAAACAGGCGACACAACAAGGCTTTTAGTAAATTTGCTGTATCGTACAAGAATATAAAAACAACTTTAAAAACAGATAACAATGTCAAAAGAGACCTTTAAGAGGGAGAAACCCCACGTAAACATTGGTACTATTGGTCACGTTGACCATGGTAAAACAACTTTGACTGCAGCTATTACTGAAGTTCTTGCGAAAAAAGGTTTAGCTACTGCAAAGAAATATGACGATATCGATGGTGCACCTGAAGAAAAAGAAAGGGGTATCACAATTAATACTGCTCACGTAGAATATCAAACTGACAGCCGTCACTACGCACACGTTGACTGCCCGGGTCACGCTGACTACGTAAAAAATATGATCACTGGTGCTGCTCAGATGGATGGCGCTATCCTTGTAGTTGCTGCTACTGACGGTCCTATGCCTCAAACTAAAGAACACATCCTTTTGGCTGCACAGGTAGGTGTACCTAAAATGGTGGTTTTCTTAAATAAAGTTGATTTAGTAGACGATTTAGAACTTTTGGATCTTGTTGAAATGGAAGTTCGTGAAGAGTTAACTAAACGTGGTTTTGATGGTGATAACACTCCAATCATTAAAGGTTCTGCAACTGGCGCATTAGCTGGTGACGAAAAATGGGTTGGTGCTATCACAGAATTGATGGATGCGGTTGATACTTACATTCCTCTGCCTCCACGTCCAATTGATCTTCCAATGCTGATGTCTGTAGAAGATGTATTCTCTATCACTGGTCGTGGTACAGTTGCTACAGGGCGTATTGAAAGAGGTAAAATCAAAACCGGTGATCCAGTTGAGATCGTAGGTTTGATGGAAAAACCTTTAACATCTACTGTAACAGGTGTTGAGATGTTCCGCAAAATATTAGACGAAGGTGAAGCTGGTGATAACGCAGGTTTATTATTACGTGGTATTGAGAAAACTCAAATCCGTCGTGGTATGGTAATTTGTAAGCCAGGTTCTATCACTCCTCACACTGAGTTTAAAGGCGAAGTTTACGTATTGAGCAAAGATGAAGGTGGTCGTCACACTCCATTCTTCCAAAAATACCGTCCTCAGTTCTACTTCCGTACAACTGACGTAACAGGAGAATGTTCTTTACCAGAAGGTACAGAAATGGTTATGCCTGGTGATAACACTACCTTAACTGTAAAATTAATCACTCCAATCGCGATGGAAAAAGGTTTGAAATTTGCGATTCGTGAAGGTGGTCGTACAGTAGGTGCTGGTCAGGTAACTGAAATCATCAAGTAAGAATTACTTTCTTTGAAATACTACAATTAGCTAATTAGCATTCGCTGATTAGCTAATTAGTTTACGGGCATCGTCCAATGGTAGGATACCGGTCTCCAAAACCGTTGATCTGGGTTCGAATCCTAGTGCCCGTGCAAACATTCCGTTGTTTGATATTTAAAGTTTGAAGTTAGATGGTGGCTATAAGCCGGAACTTTAAACCTTGAATCTTGAACTTTAAACTTTATAGATGAACAAGTTCGGCAATTATTTAAAAAATAGCTATAAAGAATTAGCTGAAAAAGTAACCTGGCCCGATTGGGCTCAGTTACAGCAGTCTACTATGATTGTATTGGTTGCTACCATCCTCATTACGCTTTTAGTTTGGATCATGGACTTTTTAGCGGGTGGTGGCCTTAACTTCTTGTACAAAATATTATACAGCTAAGAAATGGTAGAGAATATCGTTGACAATAAACCCGCAGAAGCTCCGCAGCCGGATACCAAATGGTATGTATTGCGTGTAGTGAGCGGTAAAGAGCGTAAGGTTAAGGAGTATCTGGATAAGGAAATTTCTCGCAGCCCATTCGAAAAAGTTGTTAAGCAGGTATTTCTGCCTGTTGAAAAGGTATACAAGGTGCAGAATGGTAAGAAGGTAATGCGCGAAAGAAACTACTATCCTGGTTATGTAATGATCGAAGTGCAGGATGGTAAGATGAGCGATGACCTGCGTGATTTGGTAGTCGGAACGAATAGTGTCATTCATTTTTTAGGAAAAGATAACCCGATTTCATTACGTAAAGCTGAAGTAAATAAGATGCTGGGTCGTATGGATGAAATGAACGAAGCGGGTGGCGTGAGCATGGTGGAGCCTTACATTGTTGGTGAAACTATTAAGATTGTTGAAGGTCCGTTTAACGACTTTAATGGAATTATTGAAGAGGTGAATGATGAGAAGAAGAAGTTGAAAGTTATAGTGAAAATATTCGGACGTTCAACACCGGTGGAGTTGAACTACATGCAGGTAGAAAAGATTATTTAATCTGTTTTATAGAAGTTTGTTTATGGGCCGTTTCGTAAGAAACGGCTTTTTTATTTAAGGTATGTAATTATATGGTGCAATTGATATTGATTTTCAATGGCCTGTGGCTATTAGGTTTTTTTTAAGATTTTACGGACAACCCATTTGGCATAGTTTTTTGTCTATAGGGTGTTAGATCATTATTACCAGACAAAATTATTTTTTATGAAAAAGTTCAGCATTATATTAATTGCAGCAGTATTATCTACTTTCTTTATAATGTCATGCACCAGCAGGAAAAAAGATGCTGAGGCAGGCGCTGCACAAGTACAGGATACCCTTGGATTGGCAGAATACCAGAAGTGGAAAATGGAAAGCGAAATACGTGAAAAGATTGAAGCAGAAAAAGAATTGGAAAACAATGCTGTGGCCGCAGCGGCCGCCACACGGAAATCTTCGGCATCCAGTAGCTCGAGATCAGGAAACAGAGTTTACAGAAGTAGCGGTAGCAGCCGTGGAACCAGTAGTTCTTCAGGCTCGGGAACTGCATCAGCTCCGGCTCCGGCCCCTCAAAGAAAGGGAATGAGTCATACTGCTAAAGGAGCAATAGTAGGAGCTGCTTCAGGTGCGGTAATCGGAGCTGTAGCGAATAAGAATAACAGGTTAGGTGGCGGTGTTGTAGGAGGTGTTATTGGCGCAGCAACCGGTGCTGGTGTGGGTGCTATAGTAGATAAAAAAGAAAGACAAAGAAACGGTTACTAGTATGCATTAGCAACAAGCAAAAGCGGTTTTAAACCGCTTTTGTCATATATATTCCTTATTTTTAACTACTTCCGGTTAATAATTATTTACCGGAACCAAACTTAAACAAATGAAAAAACTATTACTGATGGCTGCAGTAGCTTCCATAGCTGTAGCATGCAACAATGAAGCTAGTCAGACTGAAACAAGCGATTCGGTTGCAATTACTCCTGTTGACACATTACCGGTAACAGAAACCGTCTCAGACTATAAAGAAGGCGATGTAATTAAGAAAGATGGTCAGTTAGTGGTTTATACCAATGGTGCCTGGGTAGCGGTAGAAAAAGACCTGGTTTTGGACAATGGTGTTACAGTAAAAAAGAGCGGCGAAATCGTTGACAAAAATGGGAGAACTATCGTTCTGGAAGACGGAGAAAGGGTGACTAAAACGGGGTTGTTTTTTAACCGTGCCGGTGCCGCTGTAGAAGATGCATGGGATGCTACCAAAAGAGGTGTGACTAACGCAGCTGAAGCTACAGGAAATGCTGTAGAAAAGGGTTATGATGCCACTAAGAAAGGAGTAGAAAAAGCGGCAGATGCTACCAAAGAAACAGCCGAAGATGTGGGCCAGGCGATAAAGAAAGGCGCCAATAAAGTGGGTGATAAAGCGAAAGAATTAAAAGAAGACCTTAAAAAATAGTCAAGTATTTTTTGGTTATGTTTTGATAAAGGTGAGGCCTTGCGCCCACCTTTTTTTATTGATCTATTTTGCTGTGTTGGTCTTTTGGAACTCCTTAAATTTATCACTAACATAAGTGATCAGTTCTGCCCTGTTGCGCTGCCGGCAGAATTCGTAAGAAGGTCGATATTGATTCATAAAGGTTTTGAGCGCTTCATCTTTAAGACCCGTTAAAGAGCTCACCCAGGCTGGTGAAAACACGTAGTCGACATACGCATCTTCCTCCTGTTTCAGCAACCGTGTCTTTAGCCGCTTATTGGCTTTACGTTCCTTCGAAAAAATAGCAGAAGGACTTAATACAATGCCTGCACCTGCAGAAGGAGTATGACCGCCGGTTACACCCAACGGCTTTTCATAAGCATAGCTATATTCCTGCCTTCTGCGGATAGAGTCCCTGCGATAATCCGCCATAACTGTTACCCCGCTTAAAAATGCAGCTCTTTCGATGAGTGCAGCATCATAACCCGATATAAAGAACTGTTCCTGAACCCGAACCGTATCGCTGATATAGCCATTGAAGGAAAAAACCAGGCTGTCATTTTCATTAGCCTTTATGATATAATAACCGCTATTGTCTGCTGATACCGACGAACGGCTACTGATATTGGTTACAGTAGCACTGGGTAAAGGGGATATGGTATCATAAGTAAAATTATTCACTCTTCCTTTCACTGTTTTTTGTGCAGCAAGCGGTAGTATGGCAATCAGCAGGCAAAATGTAATTATGTAGCGGGTAATCATATATAAATGTAAGTGTTATGTATATGCAGGTGGCTGCTTCCGGCAATAATTGTTTGTTAAAGGCCTATTCTTCTGTTCGGCTGGAAAAACTATATAACAGGTAAAACAATGAGGGCAATATTAAAACACTACCGGCAAGCAAGGCTATACCCAGCGCCCTGATGGTTTTTTCTGCTCCTTGTTGAGCCAATAATGACAGCCCTTCCGTATTTTTTAAGTTAACCAACACGGGGTAATGTTCATAGGTAATAGCTACGAGCAACAGGGTTACCTGTGCGCCGGCAATTACCCTGATCAGTTTGGTTTGCCTGGTAAATAAGGAGGCCCACATCCAGACCAGCGAGCCAATGGCCAATACTACACAGATAATACTTACCGAATTCCCAAAAAGCCAGTGCTCCAGCGGAATGTCTTCCACCCGGGCAGCTATAAATACCAATACCGCGGCTGCCAGGGCTGCAATACTCATGTGTTTTGATTTGGCGATAAATCGTTTCTTATCTTCATCAGATTTTGTTTCCCCAATAATAAATATAGCTGCTAAAAAACCGCAGATGATAACTGTAAAAATGCCAACGGCAAAAGGAAATGGTGCCAGCCAGCTAAAAACATAGGCATCCAGGAAGTTGTCCGCATGAGGGTCAATTCTGCCCGATACAGCGCTACCGGCAATAATGCCCAAAAACAGGGGGGTGATGACACTGGAGTACATAAAAGTTTTGGAATATACTACCTGCATTTTGTCTTTTACCGCGTCATAGTTTCTAAAAGTAAAGGCTGTTCCCCTGGCGATAATGCCCAGCAACATGATAGTTAAAGGTATATGGAGATAAACCGACATCGTTGTGTAGATGACAGGAAATCCCACAAAAAGTATCACAATGGCAATAATCAACCACATATGATTAGCTTCCCAAATAGGCCCGATAGCTCTATACATTACTTTACGTGTTCTGTCTTTACTTTTCGGTGTCGAAAGAAATTCCAGCACACCAGCGCCAAAATCAGCTCCACCCATTAATACGTAAAGCAAAACTGAAGCCCACAAATATGCCATTACTACGTAAATCATAAAAGCCTTTAATGGTTATCGGGTAATGAATTGTCTGCAGCTGTATCGTATAAAACGCCCACCATTTTTACCTGGCGGTACAACAGAATCATTACAATAATGCTGAGCGAAAGATATACAGCAGTGAAAATATAAAATGAATAAATAATACCAGGCATGGGCGTAACGGCATCAGATGTTCGCATAAAGCCATACATGATCCAGGGCTGCCTTCCTACTTCTGTAACCATCCAGCCGGCTTCTACCGCAATAAACCCTGCAGGAATAACCAGTACAAACATTTTCAGCAACCATCTTTTTTGAAGCCAGTTCTTCTTTCTCCATAAAATAAAAAGATACAGGAAGGCGATCAGCATCATTGCCACACCCAGCATTACCATTACCTGGAAAGAGTAATGCACTACCGCTACAGGAGGACGTTCATTTTTGGGAATTTTGTCCAGGCCTGTTACCTCAGTATTGAAATCGCCATGGGCCAGGAAGCTCAATGCCCCGGGAATTTTCAACGCATATTTTACCGTTTCTGTTTTTTCATCAGGAACGCCACCTATGATCAATGCTGCTTTTTCTTCTGTTTTAAAATGAGCTTCCATGGCAGCGAGCTTTGCAGGTTGTCTCTTCGCTACATCCTTGGCCGAAAAGTCTCCACTCAAAGGTTGGAGAATGGCGCTAACAGCAGCGAATACGGCGGCGATTCTAAAAGCTTTTGTATGAAACTGTACATTCTTTCCCTTCAATATCATTAGTGCGTGTACTCCGGCTACAGCAAAGCTGGTAGCCACGGTAGCAGCTAACACCATGTGTATCGATTGGGAAAGCCATGCATCGTTAAACATAGCAGCTATTGGATCTGCGTTAATATATTGCCCGTTCACATATTCGAATCCGGTAGGGCTGTTCATCCACGCGTTGGCTGCCACCACCAATATGCCCGAAGCCAACCCGCTTAATCCTACTACTACACCCGTGAACCAATGAAACCACCTGTTAAATCGATTCCATCCATACAAATAAAAACCTAATGCAATGGCTTCAATAAAGAAGGCGGTTCCTTCCAAAGAAAAAGGCATACCGAAAATAGGACCTGCGTGTTTCATAAACTCCGGCCATAATAAGCCGAGCTCAAAAGACAAAACAGTGCCCGAAACTGCACCTGTTGCAAAGAATATGGCCACACCCCGGCTCCAGGCCCGGGTTACATTTTTATAGGTTATGTCACCTGTCTTTAACCACTTATAATGCGACACAGCCATAAAGAATGGCATGATCATTCCGATACATGCGAAAATGATGTGAAAGCCAAGAGAGAGCGCCATTTGCGAACGAGCCGCCAGAAAATCATCCATAGTGAGCATGGATTTAGACAAGAATAAGTTATCGGCTACAAAGGTACGGCAGATCAGTTGTAATTTGTATTACAATATAGCGGACAGATGTTTTGCGATCCGTTCCTTTGATTAAGGACAGTAAGAAAGGAGATAGGTTGTGTGTCCCTTGCTATCTGTTTTTTCTATTACATCAAGCGCCTTATAAATGCCGCTTGTGTTTTGTTTTAATAATGCTATACCTGTCTTATACTTTTTAAGCAAAAAGACTAACGCCGCTTCGCGGCTGGCGTGGCTCCAGGATATCAGCTCATTGAACTCATCTACTAGCTGCTGTGGAAATGTGGGCTGATAGCTAACAGATGTACCATCAGGCTGAATGTGTTTAATACCGGCTCTTCTGGCATAGAAAGTATTAAAGCTTAGTGCTTCTTCTTTATTTATTAGTATAAGGGCATAAGCTGTGCCCCTGGGCGTTATTATGTATCTGATGTAATGAGGAGCAATTATTACCTGGTCAATAAAGCCATACAGGTCTCCACTGGAGGGTGGTTGCTCGTTGGTGTGGATATGTATATCTGCAAATCGATTCTGAATACCCGGTATATAACCACTATTGATGTTGCCCGTACTTACCTGGGAGTTAACCAGGTTTCCGGCAGAATCTCTGCCAAAGGAAATGACATACTCTTTATAATGGGTTGACTGGGCATTTTTGATTAATGCAACTGCGCTAACATGGTTAGACGTTTGAGCAAGCAGGGTAGCAGCCTGGGCGGCCTTGCCCGAAAGAATGCAGATATTAGCATTGGTAGTATCGCAAACTCCGGTATAAGTTGAGGAACTGTAATCGCTGTTAAACTGCCATAGAAAAGGAGTAAGGGATAATAATGCTGCGATCCTCATGAGGTATTGGTTATTATGTTCAGATACATCAACATATTAGTTTCCATAAAAAATCCCTTCGGAGAGAAGGGATTTTACAAATTTTATTCTGCGCCTTTACCATGGCATTGTTTGAATTTTTTTCCGCTACCACAGGGACAAGGATCATTACGACCTATTTTGGGTCCTACGCGCACAGGCTCTTGTTTAACCGGCGGCGCTGATGGATCGAAATAGTCGTTTTCGTTTGCCGCATAATCATCGCCCGCTGCATCAATCTCATCTTTATTAGCACTTAATTTACTCAGGTCGGTTTTTTCCTGGCGACCCTCTCTTATTTCATTGCTTTCCTGCTGATCGGGTAAATTAGCCTGTGTCAGGAAGGAAATAATATCTTTATTCAGAGTAGTCGTCATGTTATTAAACAACTGGAAGGCTTCGACCTTATAAATTACCAATGGGTCTTTTTGCTCCAGGTAGGCTGTTTGTACACTTTGTTTTAGATCATCCATTGCACGCAAATGCTCTTTCCATGCATCATCTATTACCGCCAGGGTGATCGACTTTTCCATGCTGGAAACAAGCGCCTTCCCATTGGTTTCAACTGTTTTGTCTAACGGGGCGAGTACGTTGATTCCTTTACGGCCATCCGTAAATGGTACTACCACATTTTCGATATGAGGCCCCTGAGCTGTACGGATATTCTTAAATACAGGTACTGCTTTCTGGCCTATAGCTTCAGTATGTTGGTTGTAACGTTGAGTCGCTTCTTCGTATAGTTTATCAATCAGCTTATTTTCCGAAGTCGTATTAAACTCATCAGCAGTAATGGCTGTATCCATACCAAAGTTTACTATACAAGCCAGCTTGAAACCTTCATAGTCGTCCTGCTCTTTGAAAGAATTAACTACGCTTTCAGCTACTATTGAGAAGGCACTATCAATATCCAGTGAAAGGCGCTCTCCGAATAAGGCGTGATTTCTCTTTTCGTAAACAGCATTTCTCTGTTTGTTCATTACATCATCATACTCCAGTAATCTTTTACGAATACCAAAGTTATTTTCCTCCACTTTCTTCTGCGCACGCTGAATGGAGTTGCTGATCATGCTGTGCTGAATTACATCGCCTTCTTTGTAACCCAATTTATCCATCATACCCGCAATACGATCACTACCAAACATACGCATCAGGTCATCCTCAAGAGATACGTAAAACTGCGAGCTTCCCGGATCTCCCTGGCGACCGGCACGACCACGCAGCTGTCTGTCAACGCGTCGGCTTTCGTGTCGCTCTGTACCAATAATGGCTAAACCGCCTGCATCTTTTACACCTGGCCCCAACTTGATATCGGTACCACGACCGGCCATGTTAGTGGCAATGGTTACCGCACCTGCCAATCCTGCTTCAGCAACAACACTGGCTTCGCGTGCGTGCTGTTTGGCGTTTAATACATTGTGCGGAATTTTCTTTTGTTGCAACATGCGGCCTAAAAGCTCACTTATTTCCACTGAAGTAGTACCTACCAGTACAGGGCGTCCTGCATTGCGTAATATCTCAATTTCATCAATAACCGCCTTATACTTTTCACGTTTGGTTTTATAAACGAGATCCTGCTTGTCATCCCTTATAATCGGAACGTTGGTTGGGATGTTTACTACGTCCAGTTTATAAATACTCCAAAGTTCTGCTGCTTCTGTTTCAGCCGTACCCGTCATACCACCTAATTTGTGGTACATACGGAAGAAGTTTTGAAGTGTAACTGTAGCGTAAGTTTGGGTAGCTGCTTCGATCTTTACATTTTCTTTAGCTTCCAATGCCTGGTGTAAACCATCACTATAACGGCGACCATCCATGATACGGCCTGTTTGTTCGTCTACTATTTTGATAGCGCCATCGATTACCACATACTCTACATCTTTTTCAAACAGCGCATAGGCTTTCAATAACTGTTGTACCGAATGAATACGATCGGCTTTCTGGGAATAATCATTAAGAATATGTTCTTTTTGTCTTAATTTATCTTCAGACGACGCATCACTTCTCTCAATGTCGGCAAGGCTTATACTGATGTCTGGTAGCACAAAGAATTCAGGGTCTTCTCCCGATCTTGTAATGGTTCCCAAACCTTTTTCTGTAAGATCTACCGATTTGTTTTTTTCATCGATCCTGAACAATAATTCAGAATCAATAATATGCATATTACGCTCCTGGTCCTGCAGGTAATAATTTTCTGCTTTTTGCAATTTTACTTTAATACCCGGCTCACTTAAGAACTTGATGAGCGGTGTATATTTGGGCAAACCTCTGAACGCGCGGAACAGATGAAGTCCTCCTGTTTTAGGATCATCTTCACCTTTTTCAATTAATTTCTTAGCTTCATTTAAAGCGTTTCTTACAATGCGCTCCTGCTCAATAAATAATTGCTGTACGCGTGGTTTATGAATATGATATTGCTGGTCATCTGCTTTATCAACAGGACCACTTATGATCAATGGAGTACGCGCATCATCGATTAAAACGCTATCCACCTCATCAACCATAGCATAATGATGCTTACGTTGTACCATTTCATCGGCCGTATGCACCATGTTATCACGCAGGTAATCGAAACCAAATTCGTTATTGGTTCCGTACGTAATATCTGCCAGGTATGCATTTCTTCTGGCTGCAGTATTAGGCTGATGTTTATCAATACAATCTACTCTCAAACCCAGCCATTCGAAAATAGGGCCGTTCCATTCCTGGTCACGACGTGCCAGGTAATCGTTCACTGTTACAATATGCACACCCTCCCCAGCCAGGGCATTCAGGTAAGCAGGCAAGGTAGATACGAGCGTTTTACCTTCACCGGTAGCCATCTCTGCAATTTTTCCGCTATGTAAAACAGCGCCTCCTATTAACTGTACATCGTAATGTACCATGTTCCAGTTCACAGTGTTTCCTGCAGCGGTCCATGAATTATTAAAAATAGCATTATCGCCATCAATAGTAATATACTCACTTCTAACACTTAATTCACGGTCAAGATCAGTAGCTTTAGATACCACTTTTTCATTTTCTTTAAACCTCCGCGCCGTTTCCTTCATTACCGCAAAAGCTTCCGGCATAATTTCTTCAAGAACCGCTTCAATTTCTTTATCGCGATTCTTCTTCAGGTCATCTACCTGCTTGTATATATTATCTTTTTCGAGCAATGCCTCATGAGACAAACTTTCTGCATTGGCATTCAGTGTAGTGATCTCTTCGTCAATTTTACTAAGACGTTCTTTAATACGCTGTCTGAACTCCTGTGTTTTATAACGAAGCTCATCATTGCTTAAAGACTGGTATTGATTAAAAAAGCTGTTTACTTTTTCAACAACCGGCTGAAGTTTTTTAGTGTCTTTCTCTGACTTACTACCGCCGAAAATTTTTGATAAGAAACCAAACATGTTAATATATTAATAATTAAAATCTTTTTAAAGAAATATCCTTGTCAAAAACAGTGCTTATGTTAAAAGTACAGACAATTTGACAGGGCTGCAAAGATACGAAAATTGGCCGGCATACAGAGGGCGCATCCTCTTAACTACTTTATAATAAACGATTGCTCTTATTATTTTAAACTAATTACCTGCAACACTGTTCTGATAGGTTTAAGGAAATTTTAAGCGGAATGCATTAAAATGATATTATCAAATTATTAAATTTGCGCTCTTTTTAGGTATGAAAAACTACAAAACTAACTACTACGCAGTCGTTCTTTACCGGTTTATAATGGTACTGTTCCTGTTTTTCTTATGCAGGATACTTTTTTTCTGGCTTAACAGATCTATGTTTCCTGATGTTCATTGGGGAGACTGGCTTAATATTTTAAAAGGGGGAATCAGGTTTGATATTGCAGCTCTGTTCTATTTTGGCGGTCTTCCATTGGTGATGATGTTACTACCAATTCCGGATAAATGGCGTAACAGTAAAGCGTATTTGAAAATAGTAAGGCTCGTATTTTTTATTTTTACAGGTATTGCTCTTCTGCTTAACTGCATCGATTTTATCTATTACAGATTTACATTACGCCGGACGACATTCAGCGTTTTGAAAGAGTTTCAAAATGAAAAAAATGGTTTAAAGCTGGCGAAGGACTTCTTATTGGATTTTTGGTACGTTGTATTGATTTTCGCGGGGCTTATTCTGTTAATGATATGGCTTTATAACAGGGTACAAGCCAGGTTGACTACTTCTCAGTCCAGGCTTAAATATTATCTTACGAGCGCGGGCATACTGGTGTTAACTGTAGTATTGGCGATAGGCGGCATACGTGGTGATTTTAAACATAGTACCAGGCCTATCACTATTAGCAACGCAGGAGATTATGTGAAAAGTCCCAACGAAATCTACCTGGTATTAAATACTCCGTTTACATTTATTCGAACCATGGGCGTGAAAGGGTTGAAAAAAATGGAGTTCTACAAAGAGGATGCACTGGAAGCTATTTACACGCCGGTTCACAGACCTGATCCTGCCAACAACTTTCAAAAAAAGAATGTGGTTTTGATATTACTTGAAAGTTTTGGTAAAGAGGCGGTTGGTTTTTATAATAAGGATTTGGACAACGGAACTTATAAAGGGTACACGCCGTTTCTGGATTCCCTGGCCGGGCAAAGCAAAATATTCTGGAATTCGTTTGCAAACGGTCGTAAGTCGATAGATGCCATACCTTCCTGTATAGCATCCATCCCCAGCGGGTTCAATCCCTTTGTACTGACTCCCTATGTATCTGATACTGTTGGCGGGTTAGCGCATGCCCTGAAAAACGAAGGCTACCATACATCTTTTTTTCATGGCGCACCAAACGGGTCTATGGGATTTGCAGCGATTACCAAATTATTAGGTATAGAGCATTATTATGGGAAAAATGAATTTAATAATGATACCGAGTATGATGGGATCTGGGGGATTTGGGATGAGCCGTTCTTCCAGTTTTTTGATAAAAAGCTAAGCAGTTTTCAACAGCCTTTTTTCAGCACTATATTTTCGGTTTCATCGCACCATCCTTTTAAAGTACCTAAGCAATATGAGGGCGTTTTTGAAAAGGGGCCTTTACCTGTATTTGAGTGTATTAGTTATACAGACATGGCCCTGAGGAAATTTTTTGACAGCGCGAAAACACAGCCCTGGTTTAGTAATACGCTTTTTATTATAAGTGCCGACCATGCTACCGCTATCCATCACAAGGAGTACCAGAATGCCTGGGGTGAATATGCTATCCCTATATTACTGTATGCGCCCGGCGATAATAATATGAAAGGCGTAGCTAATGAAATTATACAGCAAATTGACATCATGCCTACAGTGTTGGGCTATCTCAACTATAATAAACCATTTTTAGCCTATGGCAATAATGTATTAGACAGCACGCAAAGAGAACATCGTTTTGCGTATCAATATTCAGGAGGATATCGCTGGTTCCAGGGAGATTATTTATTAATGAGTGACGGCCAGAAACCGGGCAATTTGTACAATTGGAAGACCGACAGGTTTTTGCAAACCAACCTGGCGCAACAAAAGCCGGATACTTTAGCACTAATTGACAAAAGACTAAAAGCATTTATCCAGCAATATAATAACCGGCTAATAGATAACCAGTTAACTGCCCGATAGATGTCCTAGTTTATTTCAACTGAGTAAAACGGGCTGGCAAAATTACCATAAAGATTCCCGTTCTTTATTGAAAAAAGCAATTTATATCTGCCCGGAGTATCAGGCGTTTTTAAATTAATGGTGAGCGTTTGTTTTTGGTAAGGTCCTAAGATTCCTGAAGTAATTTTGTAGGTTTCTGTTGAATTGATATAATCTGATTTAGCTCTAAAAAAGGCGTAGTCTACCTCCAGGTTATTAAATACCTTAATCTCTTTTAGAGACTGGTTTTCTAATTGGAGACTAATTGGATAAACAGTGCCGCGCTTAAGTTTTTGGGGTAGCTCTTGTTGCGGTTTAACTTTAATGGTATTCACACAGGTGAAATGTTCAATGGGGCGAATCAGTCCCGGATTATATTTGGTATCAATATAAGTAAAAGCCGGATCTTTTTCCCGCGTTATTTGATAATGCCATACTTTTTGACCACTGAGTTCACAATCATTTTCAAGATTATAATTGGTTTTGCGGTAGCTTTTGGTGTTATAATCCAAGGCTTTGGCAGTGGGGAAGTAGTAGGTATACAAAGACGGAAGCACATAGGAATTCTCAAATATCACAGGTGTGTTACCTGCTGCTTTATGCAGCGTTTCTGCCCACTGTTTGCCATAGAAAAACGGGTAATAATGCCGTATTAAAGTAAAGGGCGAATACGGTACCAAAAAAAGAACCCTGGCCAACAGGATGATAATAATATTCGCTATTGCAAACTTCCTTACAAGGCGCTGATATTTATGCGTGCCGTTTATAATAAGCGCCATAAATAACGTCATAAATGATGGTGCAGCTATAAGCGTCCAGTGCGCTTCTACTGTATTTTTAAACGACGATATCAAAAAGAAAATTAAAGTGCCTGCGAAAATGAATAAGTGTGTTCGGAGTAATTGATCTTTTATCTTAAGCCGGTAGCAGGTTGCATAAAATAATAATGAAATAAAGGGACCGAAGACCAGTATCTGCCCCAACAGATAATCGGTAGTGTGGTTTATTTTATAATACCTGGCCAGCCGCTCGTTAAGATGGTAACGGAAGCTGGGCCAATCGTGCTGGTACTGCCAGTAAAGATGTGGCAAAAACAAAAGCGAAGTGATCAGTACAGTTAGCCAGAAATACCTGTTGAAAACTAATTTGTAATTTGAAAGAACAACAAAAAATATCAATAAAATGCCATGGTATTTACTGTAAAACATGCCGGTAATACACAGTGCCATTAAGATGCTGTTGCCAATGCTGCTTTTATTAAGAAAATTTTTATAAGTTAAGAGAAACAGGGATGCAAAAAAAAGGAGCGGAGCATCGGGTGTTGTTATAAAGCTATACACATTTATCAGAAGCGTTGAAGCTGCTATCAGTATATACCATTTGATGTTTTTGAGATAAACGGGTAAGGCTTTATAAATGATCCCGATAGAGAGCGTGGTGACCAATACTGTTCCCAGGCGGGTAAACAAGCTGCCATGGCCGAAGGTTTCTCCAACACGAATTAATAGGGCTACCATCGGGGGATGATCAAAATAGCTCCAGTCTATGTTCCGGGATAAGTGCCAGTAATAAGCTTCGTCTCCTTCAAGGCCCAGGAAACAGGCTTGCAGCATATTTATTATAAACCAACCGGCCATAAAAATATACAATGTTTGGGTCTCCCGCCGGCGATCCGGTTGACCCATAATGCCTGAAGTTGTACTCATGTATGCGTGTTGATATTTACCAGCATTCAAAATGCATGCTGTAAAAATCTGGAATTTGCAGCTACATTTGTAAAAAAAGTATAGAATGGTTAAAAAACCTGCAGATAGTTTGATTGTGATGACAGAATTGGTACTGCCTAATGATACAAATGTTTTTGGAAATTTAATGGGTGGAAGATTGATGTATTGGATGGATATTGCAGCTGCACTGTCTGCACAAAAGCATAGTAATGCGCCTGTTGTTACTGCTTCTGTAGATAATATTTCATTTTTAAACTCTATTAAACTGGGCAATGCCGTGCATATTGAAGCGCGTGTTACCCGTGCATTTAATTCATCGATGGAAGTGTTTTTGGATGTATGGGGTGAAGACCTGGTAACGCAGCAAAAATACCAGAGTAATACAGCGTATTACACTTTTGTTGCTTTAGACGAGCATAGTAGGCCTAAAACTGCCCAACCTATCGAGCCCGAAACAGCGGATGATATGGAGCGTTACAACGGCGCATTGCGTCGCCGCCAGCTGAGATTAATATTAGGTGGTAAGATGAAGCCGGACGATGCCAAAGAGTTGAAGGAACTGTTTGGGAAAGGATAATGATTGAACCGGAAAGAGTTAAACTCTAAATTGTATCTGATGAAAACATTTCGTAGTGATGTTTCGGGTAGAGAATATCCTGTTTCTCAAAAAGTAGCAGGAAGCTCCCTTAACGATAAAATTGTGGATTTCATCCGGCAGGAAAGCCCTGATTTTACAACTAACCATTGCCTGTCCGTAGCCGAGCTGAAAGACTACAGGGAAAGATATATTGTTCACCACCTTTCGGCTCAAACCGGGAAAGTTACCGACCTGGCAAAAAACGTTATGGAGTCAATAGCCGGGGATACTATACTGGCAGATGCCATCGAGGATGAAAACAATTCGGATGCAACCCTGGGGCAAAGAGTTGCTGACAAAGTTGCTACATTTGGCGGAAGCTGGACCTTTATTATTTCCTTTATTGTTTTTTTACTATTATGGATAGGGTTTAATGCATTTATATTGCTTAACAAAGGATTTGATCCTTACCCTTTTATCCTTTTAAATCTTATCCTGTCCTGCCTTGCAGCGTTGCAGGCCCCGGTGATTATGATGAGCCAGAACCGGCAGGAAGAAAAAGACAGGGAACGGGCCAAGAAAGATTATATGATCAATTTAAAGGCTGAGTTAGAAATAAAGCTACTGCACGAAAAAATGGATCGTTTGCTGGCCCTGGAGAACAGGTTGACAGAGCTGTTGATAAAAGCGGAAAATGATGGCAACAAGTGATTGAACGGCAAGAGGCTATCTTTTCTATTGGAATAAATATTACCTTACCGTGTATTGATGGACGCAGGGCATCTTTTAAATAACAGGTTATGAAAAGGGAAATATTGAAAACCACATTTGTTGCCGGCACTTTAGATATATTGGGTGCGTTCGCCTACAATTACATTACCCGTACAACTCCGCCGGATATCATACTGAGATATATTGCCAGCGGACTCTTTGGGAAAACTGCATTTTCAGGTGGTGGCCTGTATCCTTTAATCGGATTAATATGTCATTTTCTGATTGTACTGTCTTGCGTAGTGGTTTACTTTAAATTGTTTCCCCGGGTATCATTGCTGCGAAGAAACATTCTTTTAAGCGCGTTGTTAATTGCACTTGTAGCATGGGGAGTAACTACGCTGGTGATCATTCCTTTAAGTAAAATTGGAACGTCTTCGCCCGGGCTCAGCGCGGCGCTTACGGCTATCGCGATTTTATTTTTCTGTATCGGCTTGCCCATTGCTTTTTTTACGCGGCAGTATTTTAAGCAATCGTATACGAGCCGATATAGGCACTAAAAAATGGTGACAGCAAAGGCCATCACCCTGGTATTATTTATGTCTATTTAAATCTTTTGTTGACTAAATGGCCGCCATCAGCGATTTAATTTTTGCTGCATGAGTATCACTTACAGGCACTACCGGGAGGCGTGCGTTAACAGTGCAAAGTCCCATTTCCTGCAAATATTGTTTTACACCGGCAGGACTGCCTTCGGCAAACAAAGAAGTAATAATATCTGTGAACTTCAGGTGTAGCGGCAATGCCTCAGCGAATTGCCCGCCCAGGCAAAGACGTATCATGTCGCCAAACTCTTTCGGATAAGCGTTGGCTACTACAGATATAACTCCTTGTGCTCCTAAAGCGATCATAGGAAGCGCAATAGGATCGTCGCCGCTGATCAGCATAAACCCAGCTGGTTTATATTTCATGATATAATTGAATTGATCAAAACTGCCTGAAGCTTCCTTGGTAGCAATAATATTTTTACAATCTTTGGCTATTCGTACAGTAGTTTCAGCGCTAACGCTTTGGCCGGTACGCCCTGGTACATTGTACATGATGATGGGAAGTGGCGCTACTGCATCAATTGTTTTATAGTGCTGGTATAAGCCTTCCTGACCGGGTTTATTATAATAAGGCGCTACAGACAGTATAGCATCGTAACCATCCAGATGCATGGTTTGGAAAGCATGAACAACCTCACGCGTATCATTGCCTCCAATGCCTGCCACCAGGCCAATACGGCCGGCTGCTTTCTCTTTTACAAAATTGAAAAGCTCTTGTTCTTCTTCTCTTGTAAGTGTGGCGCTTTCGCCTGTGGTGCCTGCTACAACCAGGTACTCTATCTTATTTTCGATCCAAAAATTGATCAGGTTTTCTAATGTAGGCCAATCAAAATCGCCGTTGGGTGTAAAGGGAGTTACTATTGCAATACCGGTGCCGGTAAGTTTTTGTTGTAAAGACATTTGAGTCTGAAATTTGAGATGATAGGAGATAGTTGACAGATGATGGTTTATATCATATATCTAACATAACATTATAATTGGTTCAGGTCTTGAGTTGAAGTACGCTATTAGCTTTGGCAGATAATCAGTTCCCAACAAGGGTGTCAGTAGGTACGATAGTATTATACCGGTTATCCTATACACTACCATCTGTTATCTGCCATCTGTTACTATACTTCTTCCCAGAAGCCCATTTTGCTAAATTTTTCTATACGAGCCTCAACACGCTTCTCAGGCTTCATATTCTTTATTTCTGCGAGACCCGCTAATATCTGTTTCTTTAAATTTTGAGCGGCCAGTTCATAGTCCCAATGGGCTCCGCCATCGGGTTCTGGTATAATACCATCAATGAGGCCAAACTCTTTCATTTTAGTAGAAGTGAGCTTTAATTGTTCTGCGGCTTTCATTTTATAGTCCCAGCTACGCCAAAGAATAGTGCTGCAGTTTTCGGGAGAGATAACCGTATACCAGGTATTTTCCATCATATATACTCTATCGCCAACTCCGATACCTAATGCGCCACCGCTGGCACCTTCGCCGATGATAATGCAGATTACCGGAACTTTCAAGCGCATCATTTCATAAATGTTACGGGCAATTGCTTCACCTTGTCCACGTTCTTCTGCTTCTAAACCCGGAAAAGCTCCGGGTGTATCTATCAGTGTAATAACGGGCTTATTAAATTTCTCTGCCAGTTTCATCAAACGCAGGGCCTTACGATAACCTTCAGGATTCGCCATACCAAAATTGCGTAACTGGCGCTTTTTGGTATTAGAGCCTTTTTGCTGGCCAATGATCATTACTGTTTGACCATCTAAAGAAGCAAATCCGCCTACCATAGCTTTATCGTCCTTAATATTACGGTCGCCATATAATTCCGTATAATTTTCCGTCATCAGCTCAATATACTTGTGTGTATAAGGTCTGTCCGGATGCCGGCTTAGTTGTACGCGCTGCCAATCGGTAAGATTATGAGTGATGGTCTTACGCGTTTCATCTACTTTATTTTGAAGCTGCTCTATCTGGCTGCCTAAATCAATATCCGTTTTCTTTTCTCGCTCAGTAGTTAATTCAATTTCATCCAATAAATCTTTTATTGGTTTTTCAAAATCGAGGAACTGCCTGTTTGCATTTTGGGGCATAAATCAATGCTTTTATATGAGGCGGCTAAATTAATGATTATTTAGCAATACCCGGAGTTGTAGGTGGATAACTGTAACGGGCCTCTGTTTTAAGAGTCGTTTTGCGACATAGAGAGCCGATGTTTCGATAAATTGTTTAGCTGGCAATGGGATGAAGGCGCATAAAATGAAAAAATGCGACGATAATGGTATCGTATTATTTTTTACTTTATTTTCGCGGCCCGTTTGTAAAAGCAATGCTTTTATATAACAGGCCGAAGTAGCTCAGTTGGTAGAGCAGCTGATTTGTAATCAGCAGGTCGCGGGTTCGACTCCCTTCTTCGGCTCATTAAAAAAGCTGGTAAAATTATTTTACCAGCTTTTTCGTTTATAGGAAACTTTAGAATTTATCTCACTTGGCCGTTACCTTCCAGTATCCACTTTTCTGTTACCAGCTTCTCTAATGCAAATGGTCCACGCGCATGTAGCTTTTGTGTGGAAATGCCTATTTCTGCACCCAGGCCAAACTCTTCACCGTCTGTAAATCGGGTAGATGCATTGGTGTAAACCGCGGCTGCGTCAACTTCAGTAACGAAACGTTCGCAGGCTTTTTTGTTTTTGGACACAATGGCTTCCGAGTGTTTGGTCGAGTATTCCTCAATATGGTCCAGTGCCTCGTCAATATTCTTAACGGTTTTTACTGCACATTTCAACGAAAGGAATTCTCTGCCGAAATCTTCGGGCTTTGCTTGGGTTAAATAGGGGTAACCTTTTAAGTTTTTATAAGATGCAGCATCTGCAAAAATTTCAACCTTGTGTTTTTCGAATACAGGCTTCAGCAATTGAAGAAAATCGGCGGCAATGTCTTTGTCTACTAAAATAGCATCGGCGGAGTTGCAAACCGAAGGTCGGCTAACCTTCGCATTGACAGCTATAGCTACCGCTTTTTTAAGATCAGCCGTCTTTTCTATGTATACATGGCAAACACCAGCGCCTGTTTCAATAACCGGTACCAGGCTGTTTTTACGAACAAAACTGATCAGGCCTTCCGACCCACGTGGAATTAATACATCCAGGTATTTGGTAGCCGTAAACATTTCCTGTACTACTTCGCGTTGAGGTGGTAGCAGGCTTACGGTATTGATATCTAATCCAAACTCTTTTAACGCCTTTTGTATAATGCCAATTGATACCTTGTTGGTATGTTGTGCGTCACTGCTGCCCTTCAATACGCAGGCATTCCGGCTGCGCAAGCAAAGTGCAGCAATATCGTAGGTTACATTGGGACGGCTTTCATAAATAGCGCCTACTACTCCCAGTGATACGGCTACTTTTTTAAGCCGGATGCCATTGGGTAAAGTTCTTTCAGCAAGAATGGTTCCGGTAGGATCGGGGAGCTGCGCAATGTTTGTAATAGCGTTGGCAATATTTTTAAGCCGCTCGCTGTTGAGCATCAAGCGGTCGTTTTTAGGATCGTTTGGATCTTTTGCCGCAAGGTCTTTTTTATTGGCTTTTAAAATAGCCGCTTCATTTTTGAGAATACCATGGGCAATGGCTTGTAACAAGCCTTTTAATTGCTTTTCCGGTAGTTTTTGTAAAGCTATTTTAGCTTTATTGGTTTTTATGAGCGTTGTTTGTATCGACATGTTGATTGTTCTTAATAATATATATCTTTTACAAAAGTAGGAGTGATTTGTTTTGTTCTCCAGTATATTTACCAGGGGCTAGGAAGATTGAACAGCGTTCTATTCAATTGGGCTAATACCTTTCCCGCTGATATCGTTTTTCGAAGTGTCTGCTTCGTTTCAATATCGGCTACCGGAGGCAGCCTGGCAAATTGTTACACGGTATTTTGGAATTGAAGTTGCTCATTTCAAATAAGAGTAATTTTTACACTCGTTTTTACAATGAGAGTAAATTTCTTCATTTTTTGCCCTCGTTCAAAAAACGAGGATGTTTTTTACCCTCGTTTTTTTGCCCGTTTTCTGTGAAATTTTAATATTAAACCAGCACTATATCGTTAGCATGTGCAGCAACAACATTTTTTTCCTTGAGTTGCTTCTTTAATTCAGTACTGCTTAATTTAGTTTTGGCTATACCAATAATGATATCATCTTCGCTCATTAACTGCACCACTTCACCAATAGCGAAACTACCTTCTATGCCAGTAATGCCTACAGTTAATAAGCTCTTTCTTTCTGCTACCGCTTTTACGGCTCCCTTGTCGAGCTTGATATTGCCCAAAGTGATAGAGCCGCTGGCCAGCCATTTCTGCCTGTTTTTTAAATTGGATTTTTGCGCATAAAACCAGCTTCCTGTTTTTTTATTTAAAGCGTCTGTAATCGGAGACGCAGATTTCAGTCCGCACATAATAACATTAATACCCAAATTAGTCGCCAACCTGGTGAAGGTTAATTTAGATAACATGCCTCCCAAACCAAATTCAGATTTTTCTCCCTTTTTAACCAGGCCCAGCACATCTTTATCTATGGCTTTTATTTCCGGGATGATCTTTTTATCACCGTTTAAAAAGCCGCCCACAGAAGTACACAGTACTAATGTCTCGGCATCGAAAGCAATAGCCAATAAGGTAGCCAGTTCATCGTTGTCTGAAAACTTCAATTCGAGATCACTGATTACATCATTTTCATTCACAACCGGAATAACATTATGAGACCAGAATGTTTTGAAAGTATCGCGCAACTGCAGGAATTGCTTACGGTTACTGAAATGCGATCGTTCACACAAAGCCTGGGCTACGGTAAGCCCGCACTTTTGGAAATAACTTCTGTATAGTTGTATTAATATGGGGTTTCCAATGGCTGCGGCTACCTTCCGCTGCAGCAACGTGCCTTTATAACCCGACAAATACTTTTTACCGCTGCTAACAGCTCCGCTACTTACCAGAACGATCTTATAATCTTTGTGGAGATTACCTATATCGGTTACAATCTTTTTAATAACGGCTTTATTAATATTGCCATTTGAGTTGGTTATTACAGCAGACCCCAACTTTATCACTAAAACCTTTTGCCTCATAAAATTGAAATGTATGCAAATTTAGTGTACTACATCAAAATAGACGGAATATCAGGTGAGTACAGGACAGAAAGTTTAGAAAAGAAGCGGAGCCGTATTACTGGATCAGTTTTTCGAGTACATAGTAGGTTATAGGGCAGAACTCGCTGTTTTTTAAAGTAAGGGATTGGCGTTTAATCAGCACATCTTCATCGGTATACGGAAAACGGGCACAGTCGGAGGGACGTTCGTCGTATATATTGCAGGTATTGTCTGCCGCGAGGAAAGGGCAGGGGGATGATTTTACTACAAAATCTCCATCTTCATCCACACGGAGATAGGTGTCTATAAAAACGCTTTCCTTCATGCCCAGGTATTTTGAAATGCGTTTTACATCCGGTGTTTTAAAGCGGGGAGAATAATTTTTACAACAGTTAGCGCAGGTAAGGCAATCTACATGTTCAAAAGCTTCTTCATGAAGGGCGGGTAAAGCTTTCAACACTTTATTCTTGTCGGCCCTTTTTAGAAACTGTTGGTACTGTTTACGATGCTCTTTCGATCTTTTTTCCCAGTTCTGAAGTATATCCTTTCCCATTATTGATTGCTTTGCTCCAGCTCTTCCTGTTGTCTCATTTGTTCGCTGGTTTGACGGCTGCCATTATGGCTCCACCCGGGAGGTCCAAAAAGATAACCCAGCTTTTGTTTAAAAGTCAGATTTTTTTGTTTCAGATCTCTAAAGATATTGATCCATTCGTAAAATACAATGGTAAATGCATTCTCTTTTTCCATAGGAGTGGTAAGGCCATATTTAATAGGCTGGTACGATTCTGCAGGCAGCTCCTTTTGAAAAGTACCAAACATTTTGTCCCAGATGATCAGGAACATGCCCATGTTTTTATCGAGATATTTGGGATTGGAACCATGATGTACCCGGTGGTGTGAGGGTGTAACGAAAATGTATTCCAGGAATCCAAGATTACCTACTTTTTCGGTATGTATTAATATCCCCCAAATCTGGGTAGCAGAGTACACAAAAGCAATATCTATCGGATGAAATCCCAGCCAGGCGATTGGGATAAAGTACACAAAGCGATACAATGGCTCTAAAACTGATGACCTGAACCCTACTGTGAGGTTAAACTTGGGAGAAGAGTGGTGGGTGAAATGGGTAGCCCAGAATAAACGGCATTCATGATCTACCCGGTGTAACCAGTAATACATAAAGTCCTGGAACACTAACAGGGTAACCCAATATACCCATGGCGTTTCAATAGGTTCCATCAGCCGGTGGTTATAAAAGAACAGCAATACGATCCCGATGTATACAGAACGAAATGCGAGATCCAGTCCTCCATTTAGTAACATCAGGTAAATATTTTGAACTGTATCCTTAAATGTGTAGGTGTTCTGTTTTTTTAAATGGCTAAAAATCAGTTCTATGCCTATTACGATAATATATAAGGGCGTAGTTAGTAGAATTAACAGTTGTTCTTTGGCTGTATCCATAATGAGCGCAAAGATAAACAAGTTTATATTTTGGTATTCAGGCCACCTGCTAGCGGTTATATAGATACAAAACAAATTACTTATGCACATGTTATATATGTTGTGATTATGGTCAATCGTATGCACAAAAACAGCTGATAAATAACCATTACCTTTGCACATCCTCCGAAGGAGCCTAAGGAAAGTTCTTTGCACCTTCGGGCAAAAAAATTAATTTCTACCACACTATGAGTATTTTAGAACTCCAATCAAAAGAGTTTGCAAAAAGGCATATCGGGCCTAATGAGACTGAAACCCAAAAGATGTTACATGAGGTTGGGTTTAGCGATTTGGATGGCTTGATCGGGAAAACGGTGCCCTCCGGCATCCGGATGAAAGCAGCCCTTCGCATTCCCAAGGCCATGAGTGAGCATGAGTATTTAAGGCATATCAAGAATGTCTCTCTTAAAAACAAAATTTTCAAGAACTATATCGGGCAGGGATATTATGGTACGATCACTCCTTCGGTTATTTTGCGCAATATTTTCGAAAATCCGGGCTGGTACACACAGTACACTCCATACCAGGCGGAGATTTCGCAGGGTAGATTGGAAAGTCTTTTAAACTACCAGACCTTAGTGAGCGACCTGACGGGATTGCCGTTGGCTAATGCTTCTCTTCTGGATGAGGCTACAGCTGCTGCTGAGGCTATGGCTATGTTTTTTAACTTAAAAAACAGGCAGGATCATGTTGAAAGACCGCGTTTCTTTTTGGATGCGGCAACTTTCCCCCAAACAAAGGACGTAATTTATACAAGGGCTATTCCTTTTGGGATTGAAGTGGTTGAAGGCGATTATAAGTCGGCAACTATTGATGAAACCTATTTTGGCGCGCTGGTACAGTATCCCAATAATATCGGTAGTATCGAGGATTACAGTGGCTTTATCAGTGCTGTCCAGCATATTGGCGGGCATGTGGTAATGGCAACAGATCTGCTGGCGCTTACTTTGTTAACCTCTCCCGGAGAGTTAGGTGCCGACGTTGCTATTGGGTCTGCCCAAAGATTTGGCGTGCCATTGGGTTATGGAGGTCCGCATGCAGCTTTTATGGCGGCAAAAGATGATTTTAAGAGGGTAATACCCGGTCGTATCATTGGTGTTAGCGTGGATGCTGAGGGTAACAGAGCGCTACGCATGGCTTTGCAAACCCGCGAACAGCATATAAAAAGGGAAAAAGCTACTTCAAATATTTGTACTGCACAGGCTTTACTGGCCAATATGGCTGCCATGTATGCGGTTTATCATGGTCCGGCAGGGTTGAAAGCTATTGCCGAAAGAATTGCTGTATATGCGCAAACGGTGGCTGCGGAAATAGAGGCGCGCGGTTTTGAACTGGTGAGCGAATATTTCTTTGACACTATTGTAGTGAAAGCTTCAGATGTAGCTGCTATAAGGCAAAAGGCCGAAGCACAGAAGATCAACTTTAGGTATATTGGTGACAACCTGGTGGGAATTTCTATTGATGAAACCATCATTGTGGAAGATCTTTTTGATATCATTAACTGCTTTGAAAATGATACAGATCCTGTTGCGTTTGATATTAATGCAGATTCGGGTACCTATCGTCTTCCGGCAGCATTGATCAGGAAATCTTCTTACCTTACCCACCCGGTTTTCAATACACATCATAGCGAAAGCCAGATGATGCGTTATATCAAATACCTCGAAAACAAAGATCTTTCTTTAAATACCTCGATGATATCCCTGGGAAGCTGCACCATGAAATTGAATGCCGCAACACAGATGATGCCTTTAAGCTGGTCACATTGGGCCAGTATCCATCCTTTTGTTCCCGTAGAACAAGCTGGTGGTTATAAGGAGTTAGTGGATAACCTGAGTAAATATTTATGTGAGATTACAGCTTTTGATGCCTGCAGTTTACAACCTAACAGTGGTGCGCAGGGCGAGTATGCCGGTTTGCTTACAATAAAAGCGTATCATGAAGCGCAGGGCAAGCCGCATAGAAATGTAATGTTAATCCCTATATCGGCGCATGGTACCAACCCGGCATCAGCTGTTATGGCCGGTATGAAGGTGGTGGTAGTAAAAGCTTTGGAGAACGGTTATATTGATGTAGAAGATCTGAAAGCTAAAGCAGCACAACATGCGGAGAACCTGGCAGGTATCATGATCACTTATCCAAGTACTTACGGGGTTTATGAAGAAACGGTAAAAGAAATTAACCAGATCGTACATGATCATGGCGGGCAGGTATATATGGATGGGGCTAATATGAATGCCCAGGTGGGTTTAACAGCTCCAGGACTGATCGGTGCAGATGTTTGTCACCTGAACCTGCACAAAACCTTTGCTATTCCGCATGGCGGTGGCGGACCTGGCATGGGACCTATTTGTGTAAAGGAACACCTGGCTCAATATTTACCTGGTCATGTTTTTCAGGGAGATAATGGTTTACAACATGCTGTATCCGCAGCTCCTTATGGTTCCGCATCCATCTTATTGATTTCCTATGCTTACATTATGATGCTGGGAAGCGAGGGTGTAAAATCAGCCACCGAATATGCTATATTGAATGCAAACTATATGCGTTCGAGATTGGGTAAGCATTATGATATATTATACACAAATGATAACGGACTTTGTGCCCATGAATTTATAGTAGACCTGAGACCTTTTAAAAAGACAGCACAAATAGAAGCTGAAGATGTGGCCAAACGCCTTATGGACTATGGTTTCCACGCACCTACGATGAGCTTTCCGGTGCCAGGAACTATTATGATTGAGCCTACAGAAAGTGAAGACAAGGCTGAGTTGGATCGTTTTTGTGATGCGTTAATTAGTATCAGGGAAGAAATTAAAGCGATAGAAGATGGAGTAGCGGATGTGAAAGACAATGCGCTTAAAAATGCTCCTCATACGCAGCAGGTGGTTACTGCTAACGAGTGGAACCATAGCTATAGTCGCCAGGAAGCTGCATTTCCACTTCACTATGTGGCCCTTAACAAGTTCTGGCCGTCTGTAGCCAGGGTGAATAATACCGTAGGGGACAGAAACCTTATTTGTACCTGCGAGCCTACAGAGATGTATGCAGAAGCGTAGTATAAAAGAGTATTAAAGTAAAAGCCAGGTTAGATCTTATATCCAACCTGGCTTTTTAGTATTGTAAAAAAAGATTTTATTGTTTTTTTCCCTCAATGGAAATGGTAAAGGCTTTGCTCGCCTCGTTGAAAAAGAAGTTCACAATATCGGCATTAGCGGTTTGAAATTCCAGGGCAGCTCCCGAAGAAGTGTTGTATTGTAGGTAATTATACAGATCTTCTTTCGTTTTACTGCTGCGGTTTACGCCTCCGTCTGCATCAATGGCGTAAAACTTTGAGAGTGGATACTTTGCACTTAACAAATTATCAAAATACTGAAAAGTGTTTTTGTAAGTACCGTGGGTGCCAATAGTTGCTTTGATCTCAATTTTCGTGATAATGTCATTGTCTTCCGACAATTCACATACAAAATTGGGGTTGGGAGACTCCTTGTCTAATACGGGTACTGTGGCTTTTTTATGGCCCAGTGAATCTGTAATAACAATATTAGTGTTTGCAAATGCAGACTGAAGTGTGTAATATTTCTTGCCGATAAATCCTACCAATTGATCAATATCCAGTTTGAGAGGCTCTTTTTGTTCGGGGGTTATGTCTGTTTTGCCACACGAAGCCAGCATTACAATTACTGCAACAAGTGATAGCAAATTCTTCATCTGGTTTTGTTTGGGGTATAAGAAAGTTAATTTGAGATTGCTCAGCAAATGTAACACTACAAAAGCTTTTGGGCTCAATTTAACATATCAAATTTTGCTCCAATTGTTATTTTTTGAGCTTTTAACTTTTTGTTGGCTGAAAAAAGAAAAAAACATTTTTACGCTGCATTTTTATTTACGTGGTTTTTAGGGACTTAAAAAACAGACTCATTGTAATGTGTTTTAGTAGAAGGAAAACCATAATGGCGGCATAGTTTTCGCTGTAATCAATGCTTTCTAAACCTGCTCACAAGGGGAGTATGCATTAATGACAATTGGAGGGTTAACAGACTTAGATTTATCGAAAGCAGCTGCTATGTTAAGTTGCGAAATAGCAATCATAAAGACTATCATCGATTTGGAAGGTAGCCGGGAAGGTTTTTTGTCTACCTATGAACCGTTGCTTTGGTTTCACAAGGATGTTTTTTCGCGTCGGACGCAAGGTGCTTACGATAGGGTAGCTCCGGATATTTCACATCCGGAACCGGGTGAATTTGGCCCCGCATCAATTCAACATGAAAGATTGCACAAGGCCGCCTGGCTGAATCGTAATGCAGCCCTGATGTCGGCCAGTTGGGGAAAATTCCAATTAATGGGGTATAATTATGCCCTTGCCGGATATTTTTCATTGCAGGATTTTGTAAGCGCTATGTACAAAAGCGAAGGAGAGCATTTATCAGCCTTTGTACAATACCTTAAAAACCTTTCGCTGGATGAGGATCTGCGCAATAAAAACTGGGAAGCATTTGCTTTTAAATATAAAAGCCCTGAAGACAGGAATGCTTATATTCACAAACTCAAAGAAGCTTATCAAAGCTATGCTGAGGCTGGGTCCTGATTGTTACCTTTATTAGTTCATTTCAAATTCCCATACAGTACGGTATGTGCCGTGTAGCTCCACATATCGCAAAAAAGATTCATAAAACGGGTCAGCGCCAATAGTGGCACTGTCTCCTATAACAATAAGAGCTTCCCTGGCTCTTGTAATTGCCACATTCATGCGCCGGTAATCCTTCAAAAATCCTATCTCGCAGTCGTCGTTGCTTCTTACCAGCGATAATACAATAACATTCTTTTCCTGCCCCTGGAAGCTATCAATGGTACTAACGCGCATGGTTTTGGGAAGCTTGTCTTTAGCTATTAAAACCTGGCCGGCATAGGGAGAAATAAATGCTGCATTTTCAGCACTAAAATCTCCATTTTGAAGTAGCTGCTGTACAATATGCAACTCGCCTTCGTTTTGAAGACTGGTGCCGTCGGGTCCTTTGCTTTCATTAAAGCCAGATCCTGCCGTATCGATAAAACTAAGATGCGTGCCCTGGTTAACCAGATGCGATGCGGATAATAGTAGTCCTTTATAAAAATACGCACTGCTAAATCCGGCAATTACGGGTTTCATGCGATATTGTGTATTTAACAGGTGTACCGCGGGAACCGTGTTAATGGCAACCTCAAGTATGGAGCGATTAAATCCTGCTTTTATTGCCGCGCTGCTTAAAACGGTAGGAGGCAGCTGCAGGTGGTCTCCGGCCAGTACTATTTTAGGTGCCAAAGGGAATACGCACCACGCCAATGGCTCAATGCACTGTCCTGCTTCATCAATAATAAGATGGTGGAATACTGTTTTCCCCAGGCCCGCATCATGTAAACCAATGGGCGTGCCCGCAATTACCTGTGCTTCTGTAAACAGCTTTTCTTCATTGTAATGTTGTAACTGCTTTATTTCGTTCCTGATATTTTTTACCTCCTTAAATAAAAGGCTTCTTTGTTCTCTTTCTGCTTTACCGAAATTTCGTTTGTACTTTAAGGCCATTCGCCTGAACTCTTCTGCTCTTAGTTTTAACTGGCGGATATCTTTCTGAACTTTGCTGTTGCTTAGTTTGCCTTCGGGCGTGTGCATGAAAATAGCTTCATCTGTTTTACTGGCATTACCCACTCTCAGCAGCTGTACGCCCTTCTGAAGTAGTCCTTTGCAAATATTATCTACCGCAGCATTGCTTGGAGCCGAAACCAGCACTTTGTCGCCACGCTTTACCAGTTGCTGAATGGCTTCTATGAGTGTGGTTGTTTTACCAGTACCGGGAGGTCCGTGTACAATGGTTAGCTCCTGGTTTTCTGTGATAGCCGATACGGCTTGCTGCTGACTGTCGTTCAGATTTTTATTAAAAAAAGCGAGTTTAGTGTTGAATGCAGGAGTGTCCGTCCGTGAAGGTCTTTCTCCGTGTAGTTCTTCGAACAGCTGGAGGAGATGCTTATTCTTTTCAAGGCCTGTTAAGGCTTCTTTCATGATGCTATTGGTACGGGTGTCGGGCGCCAGCTTAATGCCCACTCCTTCGTCTTCAATCCAATCAGGAAAATCGGGTGCGAACAACCTGAATTCCCCCGTCTTGCCTTCCAGGCTTATCATAATGCCTTTAACAGGCTCTTCTCCCTGCTTAAAACATTCTATTGCTGCCCCATCGCGAAACAGATTGGTAGTGCCGGGGTAAGGGAGACGGAAACTGATCTCAGGATAATCGGCGTATCCAAAACTCTTACGGGTTACTGCAATGGGATGCAGGGCCAGCCCCTCTGCTTTTAATGACCGTAAAGTATGTGCCTGGCTTAGCTGGTACCGCTCTGTCTGTTCTTTCTCTTCGAGATTAATGCAACGGATTAAATGTTGTATGTGAGCATGCATTGGAAATGATATTGATTGATAAGCCCTCTAATTAAAAATCCGCTGCATCATAATTAATACAGCGGATTCCAATTGTCGGGACGACAAGATTCGAACTTGCGACCACACGCCCCCCAGACGTGTACTCTACCGGGCTGAGCTACGTCCCGAACTCAGCTCTGCAAAAGCAGAAGGGACGCAAATGTATATAAATCTTACGCAATTTTCAAATATCATGAAATAACATTTTCGTTCTTCCCTAAAGAAAAGAAGAAATGAAAAATGTTGTTCGCCACCAATTGCAAATATTAATTTTAAAATTTCATTGCCTTATCTTCGCACCTTAATGAACATTATCATTAAGAAGGCAAAAATTACTGACCCAACATCGCCTCACAACGGTCAACTTGCTGATATACACATTGCCAGCGGCAAAATAGTCTCAATTGGTAAAGATATTGTAGCAAAGGGTGCTAAAATAATTGACACTCCGGGTGTGCATGTTTCGCCGGGCTGGATAGACCTGTTTGCCGATTTTGCTGATCCGGGATATGAATTCAGGGAAACTCTGGAAACCGGAGCGGCAGCAGCAGTAGCCGGTGGTTATACAGATGTTTGTGTAGTGCCGAATACAAAGCCTGCCGTTGATCAGAAATCGGTGGTGGAGTATGTGGTTCAGAAGGGAAAGCAATTGCCGGTAAGTATTCATCCACTGGGAAGTATTACGCGCGGGGTTGAGGGAAAGGACCTGGCTGAAATGTACGACATGAAGCTGAGTGGCGCCGTGGCTTTCAGCGATGGTAAGTCGTCCTTACAATCTGCCGGTATTTTGGTAAAAGCGCTTCAGTATGTAAAATCTTTTAACGGTGCTTTGATACAGGTGCCGGATGATAAAAGTATCAGTCCTAATGGCCTGATGAATGAAGGTATTACTTCTACTCAAATGGGATTACCAGGCCGGCCGGAGATTGCGGAAGAAATTGCAGTAGCTGCTAATGTAAAACTGGCGGCCTATGCCGAATCTAACCTGCACTTAACGGGTATCAGTACCGAAGGGTCTGTAAAACTGGTAAAGGAAGCCCGACAGAAAAAAGTGGCAGTGACCTGTTCGGTTGCTCCGTATAACCTTGTTTTTTGTGATGAGGATATTACAACTTACGATTCGAACCTTAAGGTAAACCCTCCTCTTCGAAGTAAAAAAGACAGGAAAGCTTTGCAAAAGGCAGTTGCAGAAGGCGTTATCGATTGTATCGCGTCGCATCACATTCCGCAGGATAAAGATCATAAGGTAGTAGAATTTGAATATGCGAAAAATGGTATGATCAGCCTGCAAACGAGCTATGCAGCTTTGAATACCTATTTGCCGGAGATTTCCCAGGAACGTTGGGTAGAATTATTTGCTGTTAATGCCAGGCGTATTTTAAATATACCAGTGCCTACTATTGCCGAGGGTAATGAGGCCTCCATTACTTTGTTTTTGCCTAAGCAGGAGTGGGTGCTGGAGTTGAAAGATGTTCTTTCCAAAAGCCGAAATACTCCATTCATCGGGCAGAAATTTACAGGTAAGCCTTTAGGTATTTATCATAAAAGCCGGCTCATATTAAATAATTAATTGTGAAGTTAAACGCTACAATAAAAGGATTGATAACAGGGCTGCTGATGGTAGCTGTGGCAGTTGTTTTTTATTTTAATAAGATCGATGAAACCTCCCCGTTAAATTATCTGGGCTATGTTATTTACGGACTGGGTATCGTCTGGAGCATTACATCCTTTGCCAGGCAAACTCAATCTACCCAGTTTAAAGATTTATTTCAACAAGGATTCCGGTGCGTACTGGCTGCCACCTTAATTTTGGCGTTATACACGTTCGTTTACTTCAAATTGAACGAAAAAGAGATTGAAGCAGTGGTACAGCAGGCCAAGCAGGAGCGTCTTAGAACGGCGAAAGATCGCACACCCGCTGAAATTGAAACAGAGGCCCAGCAAACCCGGAAATACTACATACCCTTTCAGTTGTCTATTTTAGTTTTTTCTAATTTATTTACAGGTGTTATTGTTACAATGGCAACCTCCGGCGCTTTATATTTGCGCAACAAAAACGCGTAATGGATATTTCAGTTGTTATACCGCTTTTAAATGAGGAAGAATCTTTGCCTGAGCTGGCCGAATGGATCGCCCGTGTAATGCGCGATAACAACTTTAGTTACGAAGTGATTTTTGTCGATGATGGGAGTACCGATAACTCGTGGAATGTGATCCAGGAGTTGCGCGCCAAAAATGATAGCATCAAAGGGATCAAGTTTCAACGAAACTATGGTAAGTCTGCCGCTTTAAACGAGGCTTTCAGGGCTTCACAGGGGGATGTGGTAATAACCATGGATGCTGATTTGCAGGACAGTCCGGATGAAATTCCGGAGTTGAGAAGGATGATCGTGGAAGATAAATACGACCTGGTGAGTGGCTGGAAAAAAGTGCGTTATGATAACACGCTAACCAAAAACATTCCTTCCAAGTTTTTTAATGCCGTAACCAGCAAAGTTTCTAAAATAAAGCTGCACGATTTCAACTGCGGTCTTAAATCGTATAATAGAAAAGTAGTCAAGAGCATTGAAGTGTATGGCGAAATGCATCGTTATATACCCGTTATAGCCAAATGGGCTGGCTTTAGAAAGATCGGCGAGAAAGTGGTAGAGCATCGTAAACGTAAATATGGTGTTACCAAATTTGGCTGGGACCGCTTTATTAATGGTTTTCTTGATCTGATGTCGATTACTTTTGTGGGCAAGTTCTCTAAGAAGCCTATGCACTTTTTTGGTTTGTGGGGAATGATCTTCTTTTTGATAGGTTTTCTGACTTCACTGTTTTTGATAGTATCTAAGGTCATCGATTTCGAATATGCCATCACTAACCGTCCAACTTTTTATATAGCCTTAACTACTATTATTATTGGGATGCAGCTGTTCCTGGCAGGTTTTCTGAGCGAACTAATATCCCGTAACGCTCCTGGAAGAAATGCTTACCTTGTAGAAGAAAAGGCCGGGTTAAGCTAATGAACTAAACATTAACAAGGAGTAAGCGTTTTTTTAGGGCCAACAAGTTTTACTACTGCATTTGCTGCCCGTATCCGGGCTGGCTTTTATGGTGATTAATTTTTTAGAAAATGTTATGCATCCCTTGGAAGTGTTATTTCTTATTCCGGTAAAATAGTATAACTTTAAAGGTAATCTTAATACAATAAACCATTGTCCTTCATGAATATCTTTAAACCTGCACTTTTGGGCTTCCTGTTATGTTGTAGCCATCTTGTATCCGCTCAATTAAGGGCTAAAGAGGGAAAAGGCTATTTCAATATTACGAATATTGCCGAACCTCAATATCTTCAATCTGTCGATTCGTCTGAGCTTGCCTTCGGTGACGCTTATGTTAAGAACCTCGGCTTTGCTGCCAGCACCATCAATGGGGTCTTTCTAAATCCTCATTTATCTATCGGACTGGGCGTAGGGGTTCAGTTTACACGCTATAAAGCATATCGGAATGCAGTAACTCCCGATAGCACTTTTGCCCCCGGATATTTTGAAGATGGCCATAGCATGACAGCACTGCCCATTTTTGCCGATTTCAGATACTATCCTAATGGTACGAGAAATAGCTTAATGTTTATATTAGATGTGGGTTATGCTCCTTTGCTCAGTATTAAAAATGATTTTGATAAAATGTACCTGGATGGTGGTGCCCTTATAAAACTCGGAGCAGCCTATCGCATCCCGTTAAGCGAAACTATTTCGCTCTTGCCATCTCTTAATTTTAACGCCCAACGCTTTGGCGAAAATACCAGTATAGGCGCTAATGCAGGGCTGGGTTTTATGTTTTAGTCATTATTGTTTGTACATATTCTCCACCCTTCTTTTTCTACGATAAGAGTTAACCGGGGGAAAAGGAGACGGAGAGTCAATGCAGAGTCGTCAAATCTCAAATATATTTACAGGTTTCGTTTCATTAGTATTAGAAAATATGCTCTGCGCAATCTTTGCGTCCTCATTTCTTCGCTGTTAAAAGATCAGCTGCCGGAAGCATCAATGCTGTTTACTTTACTCAGAAAGCCGCTTACGTAACTGCTCAGCTTTTTTACCAATCAGCCAGAATGAAAGCGCCAGTAAGGCAAAGAACAGGCCTTTGTTGGTATGATCCCAGAAGTATTCAAAATAGCGCGTGTAGATATTGAGCAGGAAAAAAACAATGATGATATCTCTTAAAGTGTCGTCTTTCTTTTTAATGGCGTATACCAAAATGCCTATTAAAACCAGCGTGTAGGCTATCGCCCACATGAATAGCTTTCCCTGCTTAATAGCGGACCATACATCATAACTTAAATTGCCGGATACAGAGAGAAACAGCGCCGAAAGCAGCAGGAAGATCCAGCTGGCGTACCAGGAAAGATTGAAATATCTTTTGGTTGATGGCTGTTGTTGGGCGAGCAGCGACAAAAATACCATCAACGCGCCGAACAAGGCCATGCGTAAAGGGTAGTTCATACCTAAAAAGTAGGAGTGTGCAGGTGCGGCAGACCAGGCATAGGTTTGCGTGGCCCAGCTGCTGATCAGCGCCAGCAACATACAGGTCCATAAGATTTTAGAACTGAGATATACCGCCAGGAAGCCATACAACAAGGCTGCTATAAAAATACCAATGCCATAATAATAGTAGGTAGGTTGAAAGCTTCTTGTAAAATAGGCCACAGATATACCCAGGGTTAGTGCCACTAAAACAGTGAAACTTTCATTGGCGAGCGATGCATAAGCGTATTTCCGCTTTCTTCTTCTGGCGATCCATGTAAGCAAAGCAGCCACCCCACCAAAAAGGAAACCTATAAATATTTCCGAGAAGGCAAATAGTTTCCGCAGTCGTTCTATCCATTTTTCATCCAGTACCAGTGCACCAAAGGCCAGCAGTGCGCAGGACACCGCTGCGATGGTTGCATAAAAAGCCACTGAATCAAATTCATTGCGGTAGGAAGAAATGGATTGCCTGAGCTCATCGGCTTTAGGCCGGTCCAGCAAATCGTCTTTTTGCCATTGATCAATGGCTTCCTCTAATAACCTCGCTTCTTTTTTGTTAACACGCATAACTTGTAGCTACAAAATACAGTTTTACGGTGATAAATACCTAAATGTTATCATCTTGGTTATTATAAAAACTGCGCCAGAAATGCTTGCCGGAAGAATGATGGGGCTACGTTAGCAGAGCTATTATTGAAACATATCACCTATTTACGCGATATAAGTCAGCCACATAGCTTTCGAAAATAGCATAACTTAGGTTCAGAGAAAACACATCTTCATTATTTGCGTTGGATAAGGTTTCATATTGTACTTTAAATCGTTCACATGAAATGTAGCATAAAAATTTCTGGTAAAATTTATACCTGTTGAGCTAAAATTTTTCTGCGAAATCATATGTGGCTAAAATCAAATAAAAAACATACACGTGAAGCTCGTTATTTTATCAGCTATAACCTGTTTTATGTGTGCCTGTAGTACCAAAAAGCAGGAAAATAATGATACACAGCGGGGGCATATTCCAAGGCAGTATGTGGTAGATATAGATTCTCTTGTAAGAGCAACAAAGCCCGGTGATAGGAGTGAAGTTTTGATCGCATATGATCCTAATGTACCAGGAGGCAAAAAGTATAAGGGAATACAACTGGGAGTGCAGTTGAAGCGTATACTCGAACAGCTGGACCTGGCCGCTGAACGGTTTGATGTGGTGCTGGTTTGCAAAGATGGTTACGCACCGGTAAGGCAGGCAACAGAGATGTTAGGCACGAAGGATGGATTTATTGTATTTAAAGATCTGGCAGTTACTACAGGTCGAAACTGGACCCCGGCAATGGAAAAGGCCTTTAGCCCTTTTTATTTAGTTTGGAAAACTGACAGTGTTAAAGCCCATGAATTTCCCTGGCCTTATGGGTTAATTAGTATGAAACTGGTTGAAAGAGATAGCTTACTGTTTAACGGTATTTCAAAGAATACAGCTGCGCTTACGGGGTATCATTTGTTCCGTAATCATTGCTTTAGTTGCCACGCCATTAATAAAACAGGAGGGCAGGTGGGGCCCGAGCTTAACTGGCCCAGGAGTATTACAGAGTACTGGACGGATGAAAATATAAAGCATTATGTAAAAGACCCGCGCAGTTTCAGGTACAATGCACATATGCCGGCGATGATACAGGTTAGTGATAGGGACATCAATGCTATTATTCAATACCTCCATTACATGAAAAAGTATAAATACCGCGAATAAAATAACGCGCCGTCTGTTCTAAACCCAAACATATGAGCGAAGTATTCAATACTGAACGAACACCCCCCGAACAGTTTTCTATTGACTGGGATGATATTTATTATGATATCAAAACCCAGAAAGCGATCCTGGTTCTAGGCCCGGGGTTCCTGGTTCAAAATGAACAAACGGCAAAGCAGCTTTTATTTGAAGAGTTAAAAAACAAGCCTGATAACGGTATTCTGCATTTCAATCCTGATAACGAAATTTTTCTATTTGAAAGCCAGTACCACAAAACCAAGGCGCAGCGCTTTGCCAGTACTTTTTATGAGAAAATAAAAGCTGACGCCACTATTTTGAAATGTATTGCTGAGCTGCCGTTCCCGCTGGTGATTAATACCAACCCGGATACCACACTGATGGCCGGTTACCGGAACGCATCTAAGAAACCCCAGTTTGATTATTTTACAGGCAGGGCCAGTAAAAGCGCAATAGAGTTAATGAAGCCGGATAAAGACTGTCCTATTTTGTACAACTTATTCGGATCATCGCAACCTGATGCGTTGGAATCCATTATCCTGGATTTTGAAGATATGTTTACTCATTTAAAAGCGTTGTTTGAAAACACCAGGCAGGTGCCCGATGCTTTTAATACGGTGTTAAGGGAGGCCGATACATACATCTTTATTGGCTTTAGAATGGAAAAGCTGAGAACACAATTATTGATGCGCTATATCAATACCAAAACGCACGATTTTGATAACAGGGATAAGAACTACACTGCTAAATCTTCCTTTGACGACGCAGATTCGGAGTCCTTTTTTAGAAAGCAGTTCAATATCAAATATTATGGAGCACCGGTTGAGTTTTTAAACGAGATTCATCAATTGTATTTCGCCTCCCGTCAGATCGATGAAACCGTAGCTACTATGATCAAACCTTTTAAAGAAACTGCCAGGGACTATATCAAGCAAAACGATTTTACCAGGGCATTTATCTTACTGGAGAATAACATTTTCGATAACGATCAAAAAAATCAATTGATCGCCTGCCAGATGCGTTATTCTAAATATATCCTGGATGTGACGAATGGCACTGAATATAAAATGAACCTGGATGTGGAATTAAACAGGATAACTATGGCTTTGCTGGAGCTGATTGATTGTATCCCACCCGATAAAGGTTGAGTATGGAAAAGTTGTATCGCTACCCGGGGGTAAGACCTTTTACGCGGAGTGAAAAGAATATTTACTTCGGCAGGGAGCAGGATGCTCAAAAGCTATTCGATTTGCTGATGCTCGAAAAGATTGTAGTGCTTTTTGCCAAGTCAGGACGAGGCAAAAGTTCGATCATTAATGCAGCGATAGTACCATTACTCGATGATGCCGATAATCCGAAGTACAATTACACCCCGGTCGAAATAAGGTTAAGCGAAGTGAAAGGTGATGCTTCTTCGCCCATAGAAAAAATCATTTCCAGGTTGAAAGAAGTGGCACCGGTGCCGGAGCATCCACATCCTGTTTTAGACAGATTTACATACCCTTATAAGCTGTGGTATCATTTTAAAAAAATACAACTTACCCAACCCCGTAAATTCCTGCTCATATTCGATCAGTTCGAGGAGTTCTTCAATAACCCGCCTGCTGTACAGGAGCGGTTTAAAAGCGAACTTGCAGAGTTGTTGTATACTCCTGTACCCAATGTGATACGGGAACATATAGACCAGTTGACACACGAAGAATATGATATGCTATCGGAGCCCCTGGATGTGCACGTATTATTTTCTATCAGGTCTGACCGTTTAAGCAGCATGCACTCTCTGACCGATGTGTTACCTCATTTGTTGAAGAACCGTTTTGAAATTCATAGCTTATCGGTAGAGCAAGCCCGGCAGGCTATTATAAAACCCGCAGCAATTGAAAGCGAGGCTTTTGCTACCCATTCTTTTACTTATGATGACGAAGCCTTGCTGACCATTCTTTCTCAATTTTCTTCTGCAGCAGAAGGGGAGGAGGTAAGTGTAGAGCCCTTTCACTTGCAGATCATCTGCCAGGCTTGTGAGGTTAGGATAGAACAAAAGTTGCAACACCATGAAAAAGATCTGGAGGTAAACCGCTCCGATCTGCCATCCTTCGATAACCTGTATGGCGACTATTATAAAAGGCAGATAGAAAAGCTGCCCGTACACTTAAGAGAGAAGGCTCAACAGTTATTAGAGAACAATCTCATACATGAAATAAGAGGATCTAATGAGTATCGCAGAATCCCGGTAGACAAAGATGTTTTATTAAGCGAATTAGCCAATATCAATGCGCCGTCTGAAATGTTAGATATGTTGGAGCAGGCCTTCCTGATAAGGCGTGAGCAGAACTCTGTAGGCGGTTATAGCTATGAGATTGCGCATGATACCATTCTTGATCCCATCGTCAACATAAAAAAACAAAAGCTGCAAAGGGATAGCGAGCAGAAAATGGCCCAGTTGATTATGGAAAAAAGGCGCATCGAAAGGGAACGTATTTATGGTCGTACCACTTTAGCTTTTTTAGTAGTATTATTGTTGTCTTTGCTGGCTTATTTCAACTGGGAAACCTTGTATTTCGGCTACCGTATTGCTATGGGCGATGATACAAGACCCATTGTCAGGAAGCCTGAAAAGTTAGCTTTCATTACAGATAAGTTAAAGGATGAAGTGATGAAAAGTGCGCGGCAGATTAATTTAACCAACGATATCAACACCTGGGAAGCGGCTCAGTTAATGACGGCCCTTTACCTGGTAGAAGGGTTTGATGGGAATGGAACTATCAGGAAACAATATCTGAACCAGGCACAAAAGACACTCAATAAGAGTAGTTGCTGCTGGCGTGAAATGGTAGATATTGATGATATAAGGGCCACGGCCTGGATCATCAGTACTAACGGTGTTTTAGGATTGACCAACCGGTTCTCCTGCTCTACTATTCACTTCTTATTGCTTAACCAGGATAGCAGTGGAGCCTGGCCTATGTTTATCTTACCTCCCGCAGTAACCAACTATAGTGCAACTTATGCCACCGGCCATGCACTCAGGGCCCTCCGCAATTCTTTACCCAATATTAAAGACAGTAGTTTAGCAAGGCAGGTAAATATTGCCATTCAATCAGGTGTTCATTGGTTGCAAACAACCATCGCGGATAAGCATAGTGCACGCTGGAGCGATTATGAACAGAAAGAAGGGGAATACGAGAGCCTGGCGGTATCTAAAAGCCTTTCGGGATTAATATTGCATACACTGAATATTTTAGACAGGAGTACTGATACCCTGAACCGGAATTGGCTGAAAAGCCTCGAAACAGCAGATGCCTCTGTTGATATTAACCTGCGCGAACGTAGCGATAAAGGATTTAAAACAGAAAATACGGCAGTAGCTTTTACTGATGCCACCCGTCATCTGGTGATTCCCTGGCAACTGATAGCTACTACGGACGCTTATCACAGTGGCAGCTTTTCAGAAAAGCTGAAAGCCAATAAATGGATTGATGTGGTAATAGAAAACCTGGACGCGGATAAGATTGCCAAAACTGATCGCTTTGCAAAAGCTGAAGTACTCATAGCACTTCGCTACCTGCTGGAAGAACAATATCATTTTAAATAACAAGAAATGAAAAAAGAATTGGATAGTGCAAAAGCCCTGGTGAAGCAGGGTGATTTAAAAGCCGCCCTTGCTCTACTCTTACCCGTTACAGAAAATAACGCCGAGGTTAACGGCCAGTTAATGAACCATGCAGCGCGCTTAAGTGATCTGTCAAAAAAAGAAAGCATGGGAATGGTGAGCTTTGAAAATGCCAATCTTACCCGGAATCAAATTGCTTTTGCACTGATTGAGTTGCTGGGCAGTATGGATACACAGGTGACAGCGCAACAAAAAAGGGTATTTATTTCCTACAATCATAAGGATGCTGCCACCGCACACCGGGTTAAAGAATTTCTGGTTAAGGCAGGAATAGAAGTGACCATTGATAGCGAGGCTATGGTCGCAGGTGAAAGTATAAAGGCATTCATCGAAAAATGTGTTCGGGAAACAGAAACAACACTCTCTATTGTATCTGCCAACAGCCTGCTATCGGCATGGGTAGCCATGGAAACATTGAATACGTTTGGGTTACAATTGGGGCAAACACCTAAAAAATTTATTCCCTGTTATATTCAACCGGATTTTTTTGATGCCGGCTTTACAGATAGAGCACAGTTGCAGCTGAATGAGAAGATTGCGGGTTTAGCCGCCATCATTGAGGCCCGTGTACAAAAAGGAGAGGATAACCTCGATGTAAATGACGAGTACAGCCGCCTGGTAAAATTGCGTAATTCGTTAGGAGAAATTGTTGGCCGCGTGAGAAATAGTCTTTGCATTGATATTAGTAATGAACGGTTGGAAGCCAACATGCCAAAGATCATTCAGAAAATAAAGGAGTAGTCAGGGTTACTCCCCCCAACGCATCATACAAAACAAATCCAACAGGGTTATCGCTATCCTTTATTTTTCAAAAGGGCGACTGCTTTCAAAAGGTATATTTCTTATGCCACTTAAATAATAATTGGGAGTTTGGTTAGAGGGCATCAGTTTTAAAATCTTTCTCAGCAGCTGTGCATAATTACCTGCGAATTTACCTTTTTTATAGACCTTTAACATTTTTTCGGTGAATAATCCATTTTTGTCTCCGTCCAGTGACGTTTGATTATCCTGGCAACCGGAAAGAAGAATGATAGAAGCTTTGATATTGTTTTGTTTATCTGCTGTTGCATCTGATGAAGCATTATTATACAAACTTTTATGTTTAGCAAATATTTTCGGGCCGTCTTTGATGAGTCTTGTAGGCAATGTTTCCAGGGAGTCATCGAGGGTCCCGTCTTTTTTTATGGCCCGGGAAACGGTACCGCTATGACAACTATCCGAGATCATGAATATGCGTACCCCCGTTTTAAATTTGCTCCAGTATTGGGCCAGGTCATCATCCAGTATCATCCGGTCGTACAAACACCAGGTTTCATCTTTACCATCCAGTTCGTCTTTATTGGCATCGGGTACATAAGCGCCATGGCCTGAATAAGTGATAAAGAAGGTATCTCCTTTTTTTAATTTCTTAGCAGCCGCCTTGAGGTGCCCCGTTATATTATCATAAGTGCCCGCCTCGTCGATGAGGATATAAGATTCATCATACTGTTTTTGCCGGGCTATAGCCAGCATGTCTTTAGCATCATTAATACACCCAGACAGCGGATAATCGCTGCCGTAGTGCTTTTTATCAATTTTATTTAAGCCAATATGCAGGGAGATGGAGTAAGGCATAAAAAGAATTTTAGAATATTAAATGATGAATATTAAACTCAAATAAATCGTGATCAACGGAGCGGCCTACCTGAATTTTTGGTGGGTTATTTAGTATTGAAAAATGATCAGATGCCAATCTCAAAATGCATCCAGTCGTAATCCTTCTCTGGTCCGTAGCCCACAAATCCATTCCGGTAAAAAATATCAATCATCGGTTTATATTCCGGGCGGGCAAACCGGGCTGTGGTATGGTCTTCTCTTAATAAGTTCCTGTCGGGATCAAGATCAATGGCTATAGCCCAGGAATGGCGGCTCCACCGGGTGTTGCTACCCCGCATCTTCCTCAGGTTATAAAGGCCTCCATAGTAATCAATATGTAGTTCCCGTAACTTTTGTTGTCCGTAGGTAGCCAGCAGTTCCTTTAAAACGCTGGTTAGGGGTTGGGCAATATTTTTATGGCAGGTGAGTTTTTGTACCACTATGTTTTTGTCCCAGGCAATGATCAGCGGAAAGGGTGAAATGATCTGGGTGAAATTGTTGGTATTTCCGGGTGTGCCGTAAATAGCCATCACCTCGTTATCGGTCATAATTCTTTTACTACCCCGGGTCGAAAGCCTCGTTTTAGGCAGAGCAGGTATCTTTTTCAAAGAAATCGTAGCCTGAATAGAGGATGCTGACAATGCCGGTGTTTTGGATTTAGACATTTTAAGGTTATTTTGAGTATAGAGATGCACCAGCAAGTTATTTAAACCAACAGTAGAATGCAAACGCAGGCTATCGCTAAAATGGGGTAGTTGTTAAAAATAGTAAGTGGCTTACGCATTCTTAACCCAAAAAACACCGGCCGGAGGCTGTAAATCCGCTAAGGATGGTATATTTGCAGCCCGTAAAAGGGCATTTCAAATTATAAATTGCAAATATTTCATGTTTCGTACGCATACCTGTGGTGAGTTAAGAGCCGCCGACGTAAATCAAGAAGTTACCCTGGCTGGCTGGGTACAAACTGTTCGTAAATTCGGAAGTATCACTTTTGTTGACCTGAGAGACCGGTATGGTATTACCCAATTGCTGTTTTCTGAAGCATTAAATGCACAACTGGATGAAAATCCGTTAGGGCGTGAATTTGTGTTACAGGCAACAGGAAAAGTAAATGAGCGCAGCAATAAAAATAAAAATATACCTACCGGCGATGTAGAATTGCTGGTAGAAAGCTTTACTATCCTTAATAAGAGCATTACACCTCCCTTTACCATCCAGGATGATACGGATGGCGGCGATGATCTGCGCATGAAGTACCGCTATTTGGATTTGCGTCGCAATGCGGTGAAGAAAAACCTCGAGCTGCGTTATGCGGTGAATCGTGCTACACGCGACTACCTGCATCAGCAAAACTTTATGGATATTGAAACGCCATTCCTGATTAAATCTACACCCGAGGGTGCCAGGGATTTCGTAGTACCCAGTCGTATGAACCCTGGTGAATTCTACGCCTTACCACAGTCTCCGCAAACCTTTAAACAACTATTGATGGTGAGCGGTTACGACAGGTATTACCAGATTGTAAAATGCTTCAGAGATGAGGATCTTCGTGCAGACCGCCAGCCCGAGTTTACGCAGATAGATTGCGAAATGGCTTTTGTGAAGCAGGAGGATGTGCTGAATATGTTTGAAAACCTGATCAAATATATTTTTAAAACGGTAAAGGGTATTGATTATAACGAAGCGGTGGAGCGTATGAGCTGGCAGGAAGCGATGTGGCAGTATGGAAATGATAAGCCGGACATTCGCTTTGGCATGAAGCTGCTGAATATAAAATACCCGAAACATGTATTCTCGGATAAAGAAGAAAATGCACATCTGGTAGATGGTGCCGATTTCCAGGTATTTGATGCGGCGGAAACAGTTATTGCGATTGCAGTACCGGGTTGCAGCGAATATACACGTAAACAAACGGATGAATTAACCGAATGGGTGAAACGTCCGCAGATCGGTATGAAGGGCCTGGTATTTATTAAATGTAATGCCGACGGTACTTATAAAAGCAGCGTAGATAAATTTTATGCCGAAGAGAGGCTGAAAGCTATTGCTGATGCCGCCGGAGCAAAAGCCGGTGACCTGGTTTTAATATTGGCAGGCGCTGAAGAGCGTACCCGCAAAGCTACCAGCGAACTGCGTTTGGAAATGGGCAAACGCCTGGGTTTCAGAAAAGATGACGAGTTTAAATTATTATGGGTATTAGACTTCCCGCTGTTTGAATATGCCGAAGAAGAAAATCGCTGGGTAGCCAGACACCATCCGTTTACGTCTCCCAAGCCGTCTGATATTGATACTATGATCAATAATAACCCGGCTATTGACAATGCTGCTGAATATCTCAAACATCCTTATGCTAATATCAAAGCCAATGCTTACGATATGGTATTAAACGGTAATGAAATAGGCGGCGGAAGCATCCGTATCTATCAAAAAGAGTTACAACAGAAAATGTTTGAAGCGCTGGGCATGGATGCCGAAGAGCAGCAACATAAATTTGGTTTCTTATTAGGTGCATTTGAGTATGGTGCACCGCCACATGGTGGTATAGCATTTGGCTTCGACAGGTTATGCTCCATCCTGGGTGGTAGCGAGAGTATTCGTGATTTTATAGCCTTCCCTAAAAATAACAGTGGCCGCGATGTAATGCTCGATGCGCCAGCTGCTATCGATGCTAAACAATTTACTGAATTACAGATTAAACTGGATTTACAGAACAAATAACAGCAATACATTTTTATAGAAAGCCTTTTGCAGAAAGATTACTGCAAAAGGCTTTTTTATTTTCATTGAAGTTGTTTAAACTGATTTTAGATAAACAAGTTCATTAGTTACCAGGTGGTTTTCACAAATTCGTTTTATCTTACTGATAAAACAAGGTATCATGGTGCAACGGCTTATTTTTCAGATTCCCACGTTAATAGTATTAGGTTCTTTATTCTATTATATGATAAAAAAGAAAACCAGGATTAGTTATATTCTGTTTTTTAGTTCGTTACTGAGTTTTGTGCTGGCAAACGCAGCACAGGTATTGGTTACAGGCGGCCAGTTGCCCCGCCGACTTGGAGTATTTTCTACGCTTAACGTCCTTTCAACATTATTACATTTTGTATATGCTATTACATTCTGCTTCTTTATAAAGGAAGTGCTTCAGCCAACAGAAAAAGAATATGAATTTCTTGAAGATTCGAGAAACGAAGACGCAAAATACTAGTGTAGCCTCTCCAATTGTTTAAAATTCATTTTTAGAATAATTTTTATCGGCGTTACCGGTCTCGCTGGCTTTCGCGTCCCTGGTATTCTTTTGCACAGCGATAGCCGAAAATATGCTCAATATAAACGACATGGCATAAAACCCTTTTTCACTGCGTGTGATATCAGCATTCCAAAGTCCTACGGTAATTAACACCACAGATAATATAGTGGCAAACCAGGCGATGCTGTAGTAGAGGTTGGTAACAGGAATGCCTTCCAGTTGATCACGTACTGCTTTCTGCAGGGAGATAGCTGCAAATAGCCCGAACATCAACACGGTAAAATAGTAACCTTTTTCATTCAGCTGCATTTCTGCATTCCATAAACCAATGATGTAAGCAGTAAAGCCAATAAGAAGGGCCATCCATGAAGCGCCAATGAAGGCGCCGGAAGGTTTTTGATAATACTTTGTTTCCATACTTTTTTTATTTGTTGAAACAAAGCTAAAGGCGATCGAATGGCTTCCGATTTGATATTTATCAAAAAACAATAGCAGATTTGTTAATGCAGTTTCCGGATGCGGCTCAATGTTTCCTGCGTCATACCCAGGTAGGATGATACGTAACCTAATGGTACACGTTCCAGTATATGAGGCGATTTTTCCATCAGATCACTGTACAATTCAGCAGCTGTTTTAAACTGGGCGTTTACATAGCGTTCCTCCAGTCTTATATAGTAGTTTTCATAAATAATACGAACCAGGCGTTCCAGTTCATGATATTGATCAAACAAACCTGTAAGATCTTTTTTTGAAATAGCCCACATAATGCTGCCTTCCATAAACTGGATATTTTCTACCGACGGTTGTTCGGTTATATAGCTATGGAAGGATGTAATAAATGTATTCTCAAAGCCAAACCAATGGGTAATCTCTTTCCCGTTCAAATTATAAAATCCACGCAAAGCACCGCGTTCCATAAAATAAAAATACCGGCATACCCTGCCTGCTTTGATCAGGTAGTCGTTTTTAGCAAAACATTTTTCTTCAAGGCAATTGCTTAAAGCTTTACTCGCCTCATCACTTAAGGGGTAATAGCTTTTAAGATGTTGAATCAGTTGCTCCATTGGTTTATCATCTATGATCTACACGCCATGCACTATGATCCATGCACTATAATCACTTGGGTACATAAAGAATATACTTCTCTTCAAAAAAGGGTTCCTCAAAAATATCTTTGATAGCAGTTACGTAGGGTTTGGTACCACTTTCCTGTATTTCTTTGGCCAGGTCGCCCCCCTTCAGGCAAATAAGCCCGGGAGCAGGTGCATCTTCACTGCGCGTGGCGTTATTTGTTTTTTGTATAAGCGGCTTGCCCCAACGCCAAAGGTCTTGTAAAGGAGCTACGGCGCGCGACACCACGTAGTCAAACTTTTTATCTTTGATGTCTTCTACGCGGGAGTGCTGAACAGAAACATTAGTGAGACCTATGGCTTCGGCAACGCCTGTCACTACTTTCAACTTTTTGGCAATGCTATCCACCATGTGAAAGTGCACATCGGGGAAGAATATCGCCAGCGGAATACCGGGAAATCCGCCCCCACAACCCAGATCAACTATCGTAGCGCCCTCATCAAAACTAAACCTTGCTGCAATAGCCAGTGAGTGCAGTACATGCTTCTCATAAAGGCTGTCGATATCTTTACGGCTGATCACGTTGATTTTTTCATTCCAGTCGGTATACAGTTCCTTTAGCAATGCTATTTGCTGTAACTGCTTTTCGGTAAATTCAGAAAAATATTTGAGAACAATTTCCATTAAAACAAACCTACATAAAATATTTTATGCAGCCCTCTTCCTGGGTGTTTTAATAACCGGTAATGTGTAGCATGTCGAAATATTGGCGATGTTTGCAATGGTTCAACAGTTGATATGAAGAAGATTATAAGTGTAGTGATGTTTTTGGGTTTACTCCTGGCAGTTGCTGCGGCAAAAGCCCAGGTAGATTTTGTTTTTTCCAATGCACAAAAGCCAGACAGTTTTGCCGTTGCATTTCAGGTAAAAGATGCGCTGATACGGGTTACGGCAGATGTAAACGGAAAAGCTACCGATTTTATCCTGGATAATGGTTGTCCTTACCTGGTGATCAATAGCCGGTATTGGAAGAACGGCGTGCAGCAGGACAGTTCTGTTAAGGCAAGGGGCGTGGGCGGCGAAGTGAATGCAGGCGCCGTATTAATCGATTCTTTTAACTGGCAGGGCCTGAAAAAACAGCAGTTTAAGGCCATAGCCGCTGATCTTCCTCACCTGGGTGACAGTATTGGGGGACTGATGGGGCTAGACGTGTATAAAGACTACCGGGTGACCTTTGACTTTAAAAGTGGTAATATTTTTTTTACCAAAGGCGCGGCGGTGATATCCACACCAGACAGTGGCATTGCGCCGGTAATTATACCTTTTAGTTTTAGCGGGCATATGCCGGTAATTGACTGTATGATCGAAGGCAAAAAGATGCAGATGGGTATTGATTGCGCCGCTTCTCCTAACCTGATAGCTGCCAACCTGCTATCGGGCATAAAGGGTATTAGTGATCTTCACAATACCATACTCAGGGGAGGGGGAGTGCCTGTTAGCGTAGCGGAGGGAAGTATCCGTGAGCTTTCCGTAGCCAATATCCCCTACAAGAATATGAAGTTTACATTTGATAATTTGAGCCTCCTGCAGATCAACCAGGGACGGAATATTATATTAGATGGCTTACTGGGTATTCCTTTCCTGAAAGAGCACAAGACAATTATAGATTTTCCGCAGCGGACAATAGAAGTGTATGTTGGTAAATAAAAATGTTTCTTTTAAAAGGCATCAAGGCCAGAAAGAAATGAAGGGTATTTACCCGTCGGGAAGCTGTTACCAGGTTTTCTTTTCTTTTTTCCATAATGTATTGGCGAACATCAGGTAGTATACCATCATCCAGAGATCCATTAAAAAAATCCATCTCACCAGGTCCTTTTCATTCAATTTTTTCATGGCCCCCGAAAACACCAGGTACTGAATAACGGATTTTACTCCCAGGGTCGCTAAGGCGATTGGCCAGCTGTATATAACTGCGGTTGCTATAAGCAGCGGATAAAATAAAAATTGTGAGAGGCTATACAGGCCCAGCAAAAACTTGTGTTTAAATTTATAGTATTTTGATGTACTGTAATGCCTGGTTTTCTGACGTTTCCAGTCTGCCCATGTTTTTTTCGGTACACTCATCGTATGGGCGTCTGCCTCGATCATAATAGCAGTGTTGTTTTTGTTAGCCGCTTTACTGATAAAGAGATCATCGTCGCCACCAGGTATATGGTTGATGGAAGCAAACCCTCTATGTTTTGTAAACAGGTCTTTTTTATAACTCAGGTTACGACCTACACCCATGTAAGGATGACCGGCCAGTGCGTAGGAAAGATATTGCAATGCAGAGTGGAAAGTTTCATACCGGATTACTTTATTCAGAAAACCGGGATGTTTTTCATAAGGTCCATAGCCTAATACGATATCGATGCCGGGCTCATAAGTACTGGCCATTTTTGCCGCCCATTGATGGGATACCGGGAGGCAGTCAGCGTCTGTTAACAAAAGGTGGTCATACTTTGCCTCAAGTATACCAATAGATAAGGGATACTTTTTCCCTATGCTTTCCTTGTTTTTCCTGTCGATATTGACAAGCCGGAGCGCCGGGTTGTCTCTGGCCATCCACTGCATTACGTGCCTGGTATCATCTTCCGAATTGTCATTTACCAGTAAGAGCTCAGCTGGTGCATTGTACTGCTGTTGCAGCAATTCGGGAACATTTTTTTCAAGATTGTACTGCTCATTTTTAGCGCAAATAATGGTGCTCAATGGCGGAAGCTCTGGTAATACTTCTACTGTTTTGTTTTTAAAAAACGCCAGCCGGGCGAAAAAAAACAGATAATAGAATAATAGTACTAATGTTACAAAAAGAGATAAAATCAAAATAAGCTGAGCCGTAGTGGAAAACATATCGGCAAATATAATCACCAAAGAATTACCCGCGCTTAATCGGTTAAAGGTAAAGTTGGTATACTGACGCGCCGTACTTATAACTTTTTTTCGTGACACTTTTTTTATTGGCGCCCAATCGCGACACACTTCAGTTGTGACACATTTTTCTGTGTCATAAATTTGTGACACAAGTGATTCGTCCTGGAAAAAGTTGACAGTATTGTACGCTTATAATAAACCGACATCAATTTTATTGAATGCATCCAACTGGTTTGCGGAAACACAAACCTTAGCATAGCACTGGCCAGTGTCTCCACTGGCTGGAAGGGAGAAACTATACGTAATAATAATTTTGAAACCTGTTTGTTGTTAACCCTGTCACAGTTTTACAGATTACTGGAGGTTTGTCACAACCAACGGTTATTTACTGCAATGCGTTTATTTTCTTGAACGCAAACCCGGGCGCTATGCGGGAAAGGTAGTAGAGGAGCTTTACCGCGCCTACTTTAATTTCGCTTTGGTTACGTTCCATGCCTTTTATCATTGCTGATATTGCTTTTTCAGTGGAGATACCGCTTTTGGGTGTATTGCCCTTGTGCCATGGGGTATCCACAACGGGAAACATTACTTCGATAATTTTTATAGGCTCATTTTTTAGCTGATGACGTAATACCTGTGTAAAGGCATGTAGTGCCGACTTGGTAGCGTTATAAAACGGGTAGATACTTCTGGGGGTGTAAATCAATCCGCTGGTTATATTGAAAATGGCTGCATTATTATTTTTTATAAGTACAGGGTATAGCAATTTGATGAGATGAATGGGGGCTGTAAGGTTAGTGGCTATTTCACCGGATAGTTTATTGCGACTTTCGCTGTCTGTAATAAAATCAGTTCGGTTAACGATGGCAGCGTTGTTGATCAATATGGCCAGATCCGCGTGATGCATTTCAATCCATTGAACTAATCTGTTTTGTTCCGCTTCAACGGAAATATCACATTGAAAAGTAATTACTTTGGGTAGCATGCTTTTAGTGAGTTCGAGTTTGTCGGGGTTTCTTGAACAAACGATCACTTTATTGCCCATTTGTAGAAATTTTCTTGCCATTTCCAGCCCCAGTCCGGAGCTGCCTCCGGTAATGAGGATTGTATTTTTTGTGAGTACCATAATGTGGTTATTAATGTACTCAAAAGTAAAAGCAGCAGGGAAGGTGAAAATTGATCTATGTTAGTTTCCCGATTTTTTTCTGATCCGGCTCAGGGATTCCGGCTGTATACCAATATAGGAAGCAATGATGTTGAGTTTGACTTTTTTATCCAATCCCGGAAATTCTGACAGGAATATTTTGTAGCGACTGGTCGCATCCAGTAGTAAAAGCTCCCGTTCTCTTTTTTCTTTCGCAAAATATCCTTTTTCAAGCGCCCGGATTAGAAAATGGTCCCAAAATATATTAGACGTGCGAAGTTGTAACCAGCTTTGGTAATTGACTTCAAGGATTTGAGCAGGTTCAAGTGCCTGTATATTAAATAAGGAGGGAGTGCCCTGCACCATTGCAGAATAGGCGCTTAGCACAGTATTCTTTAAAACAAATCCTTTAGTAAATTCATCACCTTTCTCATTTACATAGTAATACCTGAAAGAACCGCTTAATACAATAGCGAACTTTCTGGGTATTTGTCCTTCCGAAATAAAGAATTCATCTTTTTCTACATATTTGATGTTGGATATACGTAATAAATCTGCAGATTCTTTTTCAGGAAAGCCGGGTAGTATTGGATTGTTTTCTGTCATTGTTAGTGGTTCATATCAGCAACAATAAGGTCCTGATGCCGGTCAACAAAGTTAGTAATTCTGCGGGTGTACAACCACCAACTGCTTGAATCTGGTTACATTTGCGGCAATGGCAACACTAAGTTTCGATCTTCAGTATAAAGACAGTACATCCAACGCAAGGGCAGGTGAAATAACCACTGACCATGGGAAAATTCAAACACCCATTTTTATGCCCGTGGGTACTATTGGTAGTGTAAAGGCGGTTGCTCAGCAACAGTTAAAAGCTGATGTACAGGCCCAGATTATTTTGGGGAATACCTATCACCTGTACCTGAGACCGGGAACAGGGGTATTGGAAAAAGCCGGCGGGCTGCACCAGTTCAATCACTGGGACAGGCCTATTTTGACGGATAGTGGTGGTTACCAGGTTTTTTCCCTGGCCGGAACGCGCAAGATCAAAGAAGAGGGGGTTACTTTTCAATCACATATAGACGGGAGTAAGCACCTGTTTACCCCCGAACAGGTGATGGATATACAACGCAGTATCGGAGGCGATATTATTATGGCTTTCGATGAATGCCCGCCCGGGGGCAGCGAATATAGTTATGCACATAAAAGTTTGCAGTTAACGCACCGCTGGTTAGACCGGTGCCTGACGCAGTTTAATGCTACCCCCGACAAATATGGTTATACCCAGAATCTCTTCCCGATTGTGCAGGGCGCTACCTTTAAAGATCTTCGCAAGCAGTCTTGTGAGTTTATTAGTTCCAAAGAAGCACCCGGAAATGCAATCGGCGGATTGAGTGTGGGGGAGCCCGAACCGGTAATGTATGAAATATGTGACTGGTGCTGCCAGCATTTACCGCAGGAGAAGCCGCGTTACCTGATGGGCGTTGGTACACCCTGGAATATACTGGAGTGTATAGGCATGGGGGTAGATATGTTCGATTGCGTAATGCCTACCCGCAATGGGCGTAATGCCATGTTATTTACCACTAACGGTGTAATTAATATAGATAATAAGAAATGGGAGTACGACTTTTCTCCAATTGATGAAGGCTTGCCCTGCGAGATGAGTACTTACTACAGCAAGGCCTATTTAAGACATTTATTTAAGGCGCAGGAAATACTGGCTTTAACAATTGCCAGTGTGCACAACCTGAGTTTCTATCTGTGGCTGGTAGGAGAGGCCCGCAAACATATTATTGCCGGCGATTATGCCAGCTGGAAGAATGACATGGTAGTAAAATTGAAAACAAGGCTGTAGGTTTATGTAATGTGCAAGGTTTGGGCATCCGGATAGTAATGAAAAATAATAAACACTATATCATTACCGTCAATGAACCCTGTAAAGAATCCTGGGATCAAATGAGTCCCTCGGGCTGCGACCGGTTTTGCAGCTTGTGTAATAAAACAGTGATTGATCTGATTGATTTTACAGATGGTCAATTACTTGAAATAATTAAGAAAAATCCGGCTGGTTTTTGCGGGAGAATGAATGTAGCTCAAATCAATAAGCCACTTTTGCCAATTGAGAGGAAGCAGCAGCCTGATCTTACATCATTTAGAGGTGTAGTTGCCAGTTTGTTGACTACTATGTCGCTATTGTCCCCGGCCAAATCTACCGCTCAGCTTCCAAAGAAAGATGCTGTCGTCGCAGTGCCCCGGTCTGATAACCGGCAGGTAGTAGCAACATCTGCTATTAAGGAAACAAAGCATAAGGTTTTTGGAAATGTTATCGATACCTCAAATAATGGCCGGGTAGGTATTGTGGGTAAAAGGGTAAGGATTGAAACGGACCCCGATCTGTTTGCTATTACAGACCGTTGGGGATATTATGAAATTGAAATGCCGGAAAGCTATAAAGGACGAATTTTTAATATTACTGTTGATTGCAACGATGCCAGTTTTGGAGAGCCATTCCCTGTAAGATTTGGAGCTTTACCATTGAAACACGATTTTTATTCCCGGAAATTAACAGAAGTAGTAACAATGGGTGTAGTAGCATACAATACCATAAAGACAACACCCTGGTGGAAAAGGATCTTTAAAAGACGCAGGTGAAAACGGGCACTATTTAGGCGTTGTAAAATATAACCGTAAGGCTACAAAAAGAAATGCAATATTAGGCAACCATGCAGCCAGGAAAGGAGAAAAGTTGCCTTTTACGGCAAATACAGTAGAAAACTGGTCCGCAATAATAAAAACCGCAGCGATCAGGATACCCAAAGCCAGGTGCAGGCCACTACCACCCCTTGTTTTCCGGCAGGCAATCACAGCGCCTATGATGGTTAACAGCAGCACGGTACAGGGTGTGGCGGATCGTTTATAAAGCTCGACCTTCAAAGTATTTAATCCTTCCGTACCACGTAGCTGTTCTTTTTTTATAAAGTCGATTAGCTGGGGAGTGGTCAGCTTGTCTTTCTGGTACTCATCCCTTATAAGTTCTGACGGAAGAATATTCAGCTTCACTTCTTTTTCTGCATGAAAACGCACACGTTCGCCAAGGCTGTCCACAAAACGTTCCACCACTTTATTGGCAATCCATCTCTTTTTTCTTTTGGTGGTATCCCATTTAATGGATTCGGCCCGCAGGTTATAGATTACTTTTCCTTTCTTAACACGTTCCATGAAAAAGGTACCGCTCATTTGTGTTTCGGGGTTGTAATTTTTTACTCCCATATAAGATGAGCTGTCAATGCGTTTATAAAAACAATTGCTGCAACTGGTTTCCTGGCGGTTTTTAAGCGGGTTGTGTTTATCCAGTTTCTGCTGCATAAAAGTGGTATAGAGCACATTAGCTTTAGGTATGAAGTAATAACGGCCTATAAATAGTACCACAGCCAGCAAAATGCCTCCAATCAGGTAAGGTCTTAGAAAGCGGTTGAAAGAAGTACCACTGGCCAGTATGGCGATCACCTCACTGCGCATGGCCATTTTACTGGTAAAAAAGATCACCGCAATAAATACAAACAGCGGAAATAGTAAGCTCCATATAAAAGGTATAAAGCCCACATAGTACTGCTTGAAGATTTCCCAGTTACTCAGCCCGGTTTTTACGAAATCGTCGGTTTTTTCACTACTGTCTACTGCCACGGCGATAACGGTAAACAATAACATACAGAACACAAATGTTACCAGCAGACGTTTTAATATGAACCAGTCAAGTATTTTCATTCAGCCGCCAAAAATAGATGAAATTTAAGACTTAATGTAAGGTGTTGTATATTTTAGGAATGATTTTGCAAGCACTGGTATTTTGGGCCTGCAAACCGGTGTGCTTTTTATTATTTCAGGATGCGGTGTAAGGCTTATCTGTATTGTTTTTCATGCTTTTAAGACCGCTAAAACACAGCGCAAACGTTCCCGCAATTACATTGCTGTTAAATAGGTAATATAATTTGCTGAACCACTTGCCTTTATTTATCTTTAGCCCGCCCGGATGATTCGGTCGTACGGGCGTGAATGCTTACCCGAATAATCAAAGTACAAATTTTTTACGTGTTATGGAAATGCTGAAACAAAAGTTTAAAGCCCAGGCTGATAAGCTGGGGGACGAAATTAAAGCAATACTGAAAGAACATGGTGATACAGTAATTGGTCAAACAACACTGGCCCAGGTTTACCAGGGCATGCGCGGCATGACAGCGTTGATTACAGAAACATCGCTTTTGGATGCCCAGGACGGAATACGTTTTAGAAGGCACTCTATAGATGAATTACGCGATAAACTACCTAAAGCTAATGGTGGCAGCGAGCCGTTACCTGAGGGGCTTTTTTACCTGATGCTGGTAGGTGAAATTCCTACACAGGAAGAAGTGGAGAATCTGACTTCTATTTTACAACGTCGCAGTCATGTGCCATCCTATGTGTTTGAAACAATGGGGGCATTGCCCAAAGAAACCCACCCCATGACCATGTTTGTGGTAGGAGTTATGGCTTTACAGGGTGAAAGCACTTTTGCTAAAAAGTATGCCGAGGGTATGAACAAAAAAGAATACTGGGCCGCTACTTTTGAGGATACCCTGGATCTGATTGCTCGTTTACCGCATATCGCGGCTTATGTTTATCGCAGGAAATATAAACAAGGTAAAGCTTTGCAGCCGGATGGTTTATTAGACTGGGCTGGAAACTTCGCGCACATGCTGGGCTATGATGATGATCAGTTCAAAGAACTGATGCGTTTATATATGGTGATACATGCCGACCATGAGGGTGGTAATGTATCGGCCCATACCACGCACCTGGTAGGTTCTGCCTTGAGCGACCCTTACCTGAGCTATGCCGCAGGTATGAACGGCCTGGCGGGACCGTTACACGGCCTGGCGAACCAGGAGGTGATCAAGTGGATATTTGAGATGCAGGAAGAATTGCAAACCAAAGAGCCAACAGCGGAGCAGATAAAGGAATATGTAGAGAAAACACTGGCAGAGGGTAAAGTGGTTCCTGGTTATGGTCATGCGGTGTTGCGTAAAACAGACCCGCGCTTTACTGCTCAGATGGATTTTGGCAAAAAGCACATGTCTGATGATCCGTTGGTAAACACGGTGTGGAGAATTTATGAAACAGTACCGCCAATTTTGCAGTCTTTAGGCAAAGTTAAAAACCCATGGCCCAACGTAGACGCACATAGTGGTGCCTTGCTGGTGCATTATGGCATGGTGGAATATGAATATTACACAGTACTGTTTGCTGTAAGCCGCGCTTTGGGTGTGCTTTCCAGCCTTTGCTGGGATCGTGCATTAAGTATGCCTTTAGAGCGTCCTAAATCGGTAACAACTGCAGCTGTAAAGCGTTGGCTGAACAAAGAAGTACAAAACCTGGGAGATTAAACCGCTTTTTACTGGTGATTTACAGGTAAATTATTAATTGTTTAGCAGTCAGCGCTTTTTGGTACGATTTTTTAGGTACCTTAATTAAATAAATTATTTGTTCGAAAACTTTTAAAAGTTAAATTATGAAAAATAAAGACAAGATTTTACTGGGTATCTTAGGTGCAGCGGCAGCAGGCGTGGCTATCGGTTTATTGTTTTATACCGAAGAAGGTAAAAAAGCCAGAAAAAAAATCAAGAACACTACCAGCGACTGGGCGGATTCCCTCGGAAGTTTAATAGAATCAGGAAAGGAAAATCTTTCTGACCTTTCTCACAAAGCGAAGGATCGTTTTAAAAAAGTAAAAGGTAAAGCGCAGGATGCTTATTCCGGTGCTTCTGAAGAATATTCGAGCTAATTCTGTTTTTAGCTTTTAATGGGGTTGCCCGTAGGTTTTTCATAATAGTAATTATTGTGAACAATTTCGCAGGCAACCTTTTTTATTTAACTACATAAACTAAATCTATGTTCGACATAAAAGATAAGGTAGAGGATATAGTGGATAACGTAGAAGATATTGCCAAAACCTATTACCGTTTATCTGTAGTAAAAGTTGCCGATAAGGGAAGCAAACTCGGAGCTTCTCTTTTGATTACGCTTTTGCTATTTGCATTATTATTTTTTGCCCTCTTCTTTGCCTGTTTTGGATTGAGCTGGTGGGTAGGTGTAAAGCTGAATAACCATGTGTTGGGCTTCTTCATAGTATCGGGAGGTTTGTTTATCATACTGCTCCTGATCGTATTGCTTAAAAAGAAAGTAATTAACCTTATCAGAAACATTATCATAAATAAAATTTATGGCTAAACCTCAAATAGATAATTACGAAGACTTAATGGCGGAAAAGGAACGGTTAAAAGCACGTTTGAAAGCCAGCAAGGCCAGCATTAAGCAATCGTTAGGAGACATAAAAGAAGAAATCAATCCATTCTCCAATATAAAGAAGACAGCACAGGAGGCATTTAGTACCAGCACTACCAATCCCTTGGTGAAATTTGGTATAAAGCGTGCCAGCGAGTTCCTGATAGGGAAAGTACTATTAAAGAAAGCTGGCTGGCTTCCCAAACTGGTCATACCTTTTTTAGTAAGGGAGGTAACTACCCGTCTCATAGGCAGCAAGGCCGATAAAAAAATAGCTACCACCCTCAGAAGTACTGCCGAGAAGCTCAGAGAAGTAGAGATTCCGGATCTTTCGGGAGGGAAAACACCATCCATTTAACAGATTCCTGTAAATGAACTTGGATAAATTAATTGTTTCCTTTAATTTCGCTCTCCGCTCAGGAGCAAGGGGGATTAGCTCAGCTGGCTAGAGCGCTTGCATGGCATGCAAGAGGTCGTCGGTTCGACTCCGATATCCTCCACTAAATAAAAAAAGTTGTAACAACCCGTTACAACTTTTTTTTTAATCTTTTTTCGCCGGTAAGTATCGGGCGGGATGGAAGATCAATTCTTCTGTAGCGGTACAGTTATCAATTTGTAATATAGATAATGCCAACTTCGGCCATTGCGCTGGGAAGTTGGAAAATAGTTAGGTAAATAATTAATTATTTATTTATTGTCGATTGTGATGCGCCTAGTGAAATCTGTTTTTTTATATCCCTCGTAATGTCTTTATTAAAAATAATAAAGTTTTTTGTCTTGGTTATGTAATAGTCTGTTTACAGTTAATTTGCTATGGAAGCTTATAGCAGCTTTAGGATAGATCAGGAATTTTTTTTCACTACATCCACCATGTGATCCAGGTCGAAAGGCTTCTGTATATAATCGTCGGCCTTACACTGATCAGCTTTCTTAGGAAGGTCCATTGATGTAGATGTGAGCACCGCCGGTAACTCTTCTGTATCCGGATCGGATTTTAAATCCTCAATTACTTCTGTGCCCTTTTTATCTCCCTGGATATGCTCATCAACAACAATAACATCAGGATCGATCTTTTCAATTTTCTCAATCGGCTCAGTGGTTAATGATGGCGTCACCTCAAACCCTTCATCTTCTAGTACTTTATCCATTATTTCGAGAATGTGTTCATTGTCCTGGATAAGGACCACCTTTTTTTTCATGTCTGTTAATTTTGAATCCAACAATACAGTCATCAATAACCCTGGCTGGTCATGCCCTGTTTTACCTGTCAAATGTATCATTTTTCCTACTCACTCTCGCGGGAGGTTTAAACGATATTATAGCAAGTTATGCAAATAATGGCACACATTAGGCATGGCCTCATATTCTTGATCTTAATTAAATCGGTTCCCCCTGTAAAGCATTGCAGCAACCCAGCCCATTTACCCGATTTGTAAATTATTTTACCTGTAAAGATTAAATCCTGTTTTTTTTTGGAATATTTATGTAAAAAAGCGGTTATGCATATACGTTTATTTATTATTTTTTTGGCGCTGGCTATTACCTCCTTTACATGGAAAGAATGGCACTCGAAACTGGTAGAATTAAAGCCGGATGGCCGTTTAGTATACAAGCCCGACTCCAAAGGAAATATATTACCCGATTTTAGCCGGGTGGGCTATGAAACAGGTAATGTTGCTATCCCCGAGATACCCGTTGCCCGAACTATTGAGCCTGGCCCGCAGGCTGCAGATCAGATACAACAGGCTATTGACGAATTGGCTGGAAAGCCTTTAAATAAATTGGGCTTTCGCGGAGCGATTGTTTTAAAAAAGGGCAGGTACTCTATCAAAGACCAGATAAAAATTAATGCCAGCGGTATCGTTTTGCGGGGTGAGGGGACGGGCACAACTCTTATCGCTGAAGGTACTGATAAGCGCCCCCTGATACAGGTATTAGGTGAAGGTAGCATTAAAGAAATTAAAGGTACAAGAACAAGTGTCAGAACCGAATATGTACCGGTTGGCAGTTTCTCGATACCTGTGGTATCAACTGCCGGTTTTAAAAAAGGAGATCGTATTATCCTGGAATGGAATGCAACAGAGCAATGGATCAATGATTTAAAGATGAACCGTATTGTGGAACGACCTGGTACGCTGCAATGGCAGGTAAAGGAATACCGTTTTCAATTCCAGCGGGAAGTAACGGGAATAAATGGGAATAACCTGATTATTGACAACCCCGTAGTAATGGAAATGGATACTAAGTATTGTTCTGCCTTCATTTATAAATATGATTTCAACGGCAGGATTAGGAATATTGGTGTCGAGCACCTGAACTGCGAGTCGGCCTATACTGCGGATACGTCAGAAGATCATTCCTGGAATGCGATCTCTTTTGATAAAGTTGAGCATGGCTGGGTTAGAAACGTGGATGCCCGTTACTTTGCTTTTTCATGCGTTAACCTGGGCCGGTTTAGCAAAAATATTTCGGTGCTGAATTGTTCTGCTTCTGATCATAAATCGATAATCACCGGCGGCCGGCGGTATTCATTTAATAATGATGGCCAGCAAAACCTCTTCATCAATTGCGTGGCGAAAGACGGCAGGCATGATTATGTGACAGGGGCCAGAGTTTGTGGTCCTAACGTGTTTTACAACTGTAAGGCCAGCAACACACATGCAGATATCGGGCCGCACCATCGCTGGGCTATGGGTACTTTGTATGACAATATTGAAACCACGGGCGAGATGAATGTAAGAGACCGCGGTAACTGGGGGTCTGGTCACGGATGGCCGGGAGTGAACCAGATTTTCTGGAACTGTACTGCTCGTACAATTGTGGTAGAAAGTCCATGGGTCTCCGGTAAAAATTATGCGATAGGTATTAAAGGAAAAAAAGTGCCAGGCAGGCTGGAAGGTAGGCCCGATGGTGAATGGGAAGGTCATGAACAGGACGGCCTGCAACCCTCCTCTTTGTACCAGGCTCAATTAAAAGCAAGACAATTAAGCTTAAAGAGAAACTAAACCTTCTGCATATAGCACGGATGAATAATAAGTGCGCCGTTTTTTATTGCAGCAAATTCTTTAGCAGCAAACGCCCGTTTAAGGGCGTTTTATTATTGGGATATGTCTTGAGTTTATCTTCTGATGGATAGGTACTGCAGCCTGTTTTATTGTAAACCTGTTGTTTCTCTCTGGCCAATAGTTGGGGTGCCGGCTACCCGGTTATTAACTAAACGAATGTTTTTAGCATCATTTAAAAATAGCCAGTAACGATGGTCGGGTTGCTCATAGTCGAATGTTGAGTTGGTAATAGCAAGATCTTTAACATGCTTTGCCCAAATACCCCATGATGGCTGTGTCTTCAGGTTGGAAACATTATATTGTCCTACGCCCAGCTCCGGCGGATTCGCTGCGGTGTCAGAAACAGGATGTCCACCCTTAACGAGCAGGTGAATATCGTTAAAACTGATATTGGTGATATATCCCGTGTGAATACCGTTGGGTAATCTAAAGGGAAGACCTCCCTCAACATTATTGGTGGCGGGCAACGCATAGCCTGCAACTATGGGCGATGCCATACGTTGGCTTCCGTCAAATTCAGGCCATCTCTTATTAGCTTTCCCATAAGAACTGCCTGCATAAACTTCTGAGATGTCTATACCATTGAGCGTAATATTTTCGACCCTTCCGATATTAACATTGGTAACCAACAATTCATTTCTGCTTGTACCATTTTCTGTGAATTTAAATAGCCTTGCTTCGGCTCCCAACACCCGCCCGCGGTTAGAAATAGAAATGAAAAAAGGAGTGTGTGTGCGGAACATCTTTGAACGGCTATGTAGAGGCCCTGTTTCACCGCAGTTTAAATGAATATTTCTAACAAGGCCGCCATCGTTGGTAGAAATAGAAAAGCCGGCCTTATTGGCCCCTAATACATAAATATTGTCAACGCATATGTTGGTGATATCATCGGCCGTTTCAGAACCGATTTGAAAAAGATTACAATTGGTGTCGCCTATAACATTGCGTATCTTATAATTTTTTGCCGGCCGGGTGAATCCCAGCGAGCAATCGGACCCCGGCTTTACGATATCGTCTGAACTTACCTTAGAGTAAATATTACGTACGTAAACATCATTACATGCCATAAAATCGTAAATATCCCTTGCATTCGAACTATTGTCTTTTGCAAAATAGGTATCATGCACATTAATCCCGTCCGTTCCCGTTGCCAGCAGTACAAAATGTCCGGCCCTGTCAATCTTCAACATATTGTCTGTGTTGAAGTCCCTGCCTTTGTTAGGGGTGATGAAATAAGGTGCATCACTGGTACTATCGTACCATAAATCTTCTTTCCTGTAAATGCCGCCTATTTCAATGCGGCTGCATAGCTTCAATGAAAACATTTTATCATTACGATTATCCGGCTTGTTATCCATCACTTTATCGCTGGTTACCAGGTTGCCGTTTCCTGTTATATAGCCATTGCCGGTAATTTTAATATTATCCTCCCTTACAGCAGTAAACATGGCGTTACGAAAATAAGCATGGCCTACATCCTGTTTGGTCAGCCAGTTTTCAGGATGGGCATATGGCCCCATATCAGTGGGTGAAAGTCCTGACCTGTATTTTTTACTACTGAACCAGGTGAGCTCCGGGGCATCGCCGCCTTTTAAAGCCTGGATGGTAGCATCTTTCTCCAGGTATAACCAAACATTGCTTTTCAGGTGTACGGTTCTTACATTATAAGTGCCGGTGGTGAACAAAAGGGTTCCACCGCCCAAACGGTATATTGAGTCGATGGCCGCGTTTATTTTCTCCGTATCATCGGTATCACCTTTACCCGAAACGCCGAATTGCTTTATATCTGGTTTCCCGGAAAAAAAAGACACCACATTGGAAGCTCCCTGGTGTTTGCCGCCCGAAACCAGTATCCTGAACAGGTGAAGTTTTCCCGGCTGCAGGCCTTTTAGTTGGCCTATGCCGTTTCTCATATCAATACTGGCATCGGAGGTTGTCCAGCTTTTTCCCCCGTTTGTAGATTGCTGAATGATCATGCGCGAAGCGGACACCCGTGGCCATTTTAAGGTGGTATAACTGTATCGGTCCGGCATATCTGCCTGATAGGTAGATGAATCGGGAACCCGCTGTAAATCAGATATAGCCTGTGTTACAGTAACCAGCGCATTGGATTCCGGGCTTCTCAGGATCTCTGGTTCGCGGGTGGTATAATAAGCTGTAAACCCGTGAACGCCGGTCTTAGAAAAGCCTGCTCCCCGTATTGTTATTTTTATATCTACACCATTGGATGGACGAAGATCGAGCCCCGTTAAAGTAATTTGTTTTCCATCTTTTGAGAATTGCACGTGTCCGGTTTTGTTATACGAATAATTGCTACCCGTTCTACCTATAGATTGTTGTTCCAGCTTCTGCAGCAATACTTCGCCGCGGCCAATAATGTTGATGAAGGTATTACCGGGATCTGCTTTAAAGTCTGCTGGCAATGTTATTACTATAGTTGCATTCGGGCTTCGCTGCCCCACTGTGTAATTAATGACCAGGTCTCCCTGGGAGCCGACGGTCCGGCGCGGTTGCTCAATCTCCAGTATTCCTTTAAGTGCACCGCGGCGCAAAGCAATAGGGTATTGTTTTAATGACCGGCCTTTCGATCGTACAAGCAACCTGTCTCCGGTGACAATAAGACCTTCTTTTTTGGGGACACCCGCAGGCGTAAGTATGGAGTAGCCGGGAGCCTGGCGGGACAAGTCTGAAACCAGATCCCTGACAGTTGGCGTAGTAGATTTTAAACCTTCATTTTCAGGAGTATCTACGTCGAATAAATACGTGGTACCTGTTGCAATATAAAGAGTGTCATTACTTAGCCCGTTTATATAACGCGAGTAAGGTACCGATGCCTTTTGAGCCGATATTGTTGCCGGCACAAAGAATGTGGCAGCAATGATATTGAGAAAAATTAATTTCATTTTTAAGATAGTAACTTGAATTGATGGGTAATAAGTCCTTGTACTGTTTAAATTCTTTAACCTGACAGAGGCTTATGTTTTTTCTGGTAGAGAAGAGGACTCATGCCGGTAACCTGTTTAAAACATTTATGAAAGGAGGTGAAATTATAGAAGCCGCTATCGTAGCAAATTTTCTTAATTGGATTATCGGTCTTGATCAATAGTTTACAAACATGGGCAATCCTCAGCTCGGCGATAAATTGTGTATAGGTTTTTCTCGTTCTTAATTTGAAAAAGCGGCAAAAGGAGTTGGGACGTACGCCTGCGATTTTTGCAATTTCATCCAGCTGAATTTTCTTTCTGAAATTTTTTATGGTATACTCATACACCTCGTTAATCCTTTCTTCTTCTGTAGCTCCAACATTTAACTGAATGTCTGCTGAAGAAAGGTAAAGCTGATTTTTCCAGCCGGCTATTTTTGTAAGGATGGTTAGTAGAGCGATGATCCGGTAAGGCCTGTCGGTATTCAGCACATCTTCAAAAGAATGTATTAACTCTTCATTCATTTCATCAATAAGAATACCTCTTTTGGCATTTTCCAAAAGTAACCTGATATCCGTATTTTCCGGAAGTTTCAAGAATTTCTGTCCCCAGAAAGATTCCAGGAAATGGATAGCAATTACATTGATGCTTTCTTCTACACCTGCTTCATGATACTTGTCATCAAAACGCCAGTAGTGTGGAACATGCGATCCGATCAGGCAAATAGCTCCCGCAGCGAAAAGTCTTACGTGGTCGCCGATCAGTAACATCCCTGTGCCTTTTGCAATATATATCAGCTCTATTTCTTCATGGCAATGCCAGCGCCTGTTGATTGGAAACAGATCGCGCCTGACTTCAAAAGAGGTACCGGGAGCAGGCGCAATTTTTAGCAAGTGTGGTTTCATTCTGATTTTTTATACGAGTATGGAAATGCATTTCGGATTTATAAACGAAATATACACCATAACTGAACGAGGGAATATATGAATGGTAAAATTGCTTATTACTTGGATAATATGTCTATCTGTTCTCGTATGAAAACGGCTTTACTTGCAGTATTAATAAACGATTGCGCATTTTTTAAATAAAACTGTATGACGTACTGCTTTACAAAAAAGAGATACTATCTATGGCTATTGCTTCTTGTTATCATCATGCAATTTGCATATTCAAATGTCCTTTATGCCGCAAGGGGACATCGGGTTGTTGTTTCTACAAATGGCATGAATTGGCTTCAACAAAAAAAGATCAAGGTTACAGGTGTAGTCACAGATTCAAAGGGAGTACCTGTTAAAGGCGTTTCTGTAACACAAAAAGGCTTGAAAGGCGGCACTATGACCGATGGGGAAGGACGCTATAGTTTGTCTGTTCCCGATGGGCAAACTGTGCTGGTGTTTTCTGCTATCGGTTACCTCGAGAAAGAGGAAGCGGTGAATGACCGGGAAAAAATAGACATCACTTTATTTGAATCCATTTCCGATCTGGACGATGTGGTGGTTATTGGTTATGGAACCCAGAAGAAAAGAGATGTTACCGGTGCCATTACCTCTATCAGTGCCAAGCAAATTGAGGAACGGCAGGCCGTTAATATTGCCGATGCCCTGCAGGGACAGGCAGCGGGGTTACTGGTAGTTAATAATTCAGGCGAACCCGGAGCAGAGAGTTCTGTTACCATCCGTGGGGGATCAACATTTTCAAGTGCCGGTAATGAACCATTATATGTTATTGATGGGGTAGTTGGTGCCAATGGAAATAACATCAATCCCAATGATATCCAGTCCATCGAAATTTTGAAAGACGCTGCGTCTTCGGCCATATATGGGTCGCGGGCAGCTAATGGCGTTATTATTATCACTACTAAAAAGGGGCAGGAAGGTAAGCCCAGAATTGATGTACGCTATCTGAGAAATTACGGGTTCCTGGCGCATAAGCTGCGCCAGGCAAATGCCAGCGAAGTAAGGCTGTTCAGGCAAAAGCAAAGCCCCAACAGTTCTGGTGCCGGATCCAGTACAGATTCGCTGAATCCTGGTTTCAATGCCGATAATGATTACCAGGATGCCTTAACAAGAGTAGCCAAAAGAGACCAGGTAGACCTTGGTTTGAGCGGTGGTAGCAAAACGCTGAATTATTACACTAACATGCGGTATGTTAATGATCAGGGATTGATCCTCAACAGCTGGGGTAAGCAGGTACAGGCCCGTACCAACCTGGATTTCGTGCCCAATGAAAAATTTAAATTTATTACCCGTTACCAGTTCGGGTATCGTAAACGCAATAATATTAATGAAGGCAATACGATCAACCAAACCTTTCAGCGACCTACTAATTTTACGCTCTATTATCCTGACGGTTCGCTTACAGGATATGTAAGTGGCAGGAGAAATCCTTTATCTGTAGCGTTATATGAAGTGAACCATGAAGAACAGTTCAATGCACAGCTGTTCAACGAGATCCAGTACGCTATTTTGAAGAACCTGAGGTTTACGACCAATTATACTTTTCTTTATACGCAGGGATATGATCTCGATTTTTCGCCTAAGATCTTAAGCTCTAACACGCCGCTATCTAATAATGGTGGCGAAGGGTTTGACCGTTCCACGCAATGGCAATACCAGGCGTTTATAAATTATGATCCGCGCTTTGGTAAAAACCATAGTATAAACCTTACAGCCGGATTTAGTGCAGAAAAAAGTGATAATAAAAGCAGCTACACAGAAGCTAGAAATTATGCTACCGAAACCATCATAGCTATCAATTCGGCTCAAACGATATTGCCTGCTGAGTTTAATGCAAGTGGCAATACATTGGCTTCTTTTTTTGGCAGGTTAGGATATAGCTTTAAAGGAAAGTATACTATTAACGGTTCGGTTCGCTACGACGGATCTTCAAGATTTGGAAAGGACAATAGCTGGGGTTTGTTTCCAACTGTAGGTGCCGGATGGAGAATCTCTGATGAGCAGTTTATGCAGTGGGCCAAGCCGTTGTTATCGGACGCCCGCTTTAGAGCGAGCTACGGAAAAGTAGGTAATGAGCGCATCGGAAACTATGATGCTTTACAGCGTTATGGATTTGGCAGGTATTATAATACGGTATCCGGTGTGGCATTTGGCAACTCTTTTGGAAATCCTAAGCTGGCCTGGGAGAGTTTGATTCAGGCGAACTTTGGTTTAGATATAAGCTTGTTGAAAAATCGCATTTCTATAGCCATTGATGTATATGACAAAACTACCAAAGATCTTTTGTATAACAGGCCACTTCCAAGAGAGACAGGCTTTAACAGCGTTCGGGTAAACCTAGGAAGTATTCAAACCAAAGGATTTGAGTTCCAGGTAAACGCAACGGCTATCTCTACCAAAAATCTGAACTGGAATGTGGTAGCCAACTATTCGAGGTATAAAAGCATCGTAAAAACACTTTATAACGGGGAGTCATTTATTTCGGGTAATACGGCAGATGGAGGAAATGCCGGCTGGTTTATAAGAGAAGGCGGTCAGCTGGGGGATTTTTACGGATGGAAAGCCCTAGGCGTTTACGCTTATGATGAATCTAATGCCTATAATGAAAATTGGGACCGGCTCACACCTAATTTTGATGCAGCCGGAAAGTTCTCCGGATATAGTTACAATGGGCAGCCTTACACGGGCATCGTACAAAGCCTTTATGGACGGGGCAGTAAACTGCGTGGCGGAGATGTGATTTTTGAAAACCTGAACCGGGATAGTGTTATTGATGACAGGGATCGCCTGATATTAGGAAATGCACAACCTAAGTTTTTTGCTGCAATCATCAATACTCTGACGTACAAACAGTTTTCGCTGTCATTTACCTTTAACACAACCTGGGGAAACAAGATTTACAATAATGCTGCTCAAACACTCGATAACTACGGCCCAACACATATTATTCCCAGGCCCCAAACCATTTATGAGGCATGGTTCAAACCTGGTGATATTACCAATGTGCCCGAAGTGAGCCGCAGACAGACCACAGGTAATATGCGTATGAACGACCGTTTCCTGGAAGATGGTTCGTTTATAAGGCTGTCTTATGCACGACTTACCTATAATCTGAAACCACAATGGGCCAAAACTATTTTTTCCAGGGGAGCAAGCCTTTACGTTTATGGCTCCAATTTAGTTACCTGGACGAACTATACCTGGTTTGATCCGGAGTTTCCCTCGGGAGATCCTCTGCAAATGGGACAGGACAACGGTCGTTATCCCCGGAGACGTGAGGTTGGAGTAGGAGTAAACGTTAACTTTTAAATGATTTGCCATGATAAATATAATATACAGAAGTCTTTTAATTGCAGTACTGATCATCACCTTCAGCGGCTGTAAAAAGTTCCTGGAGCAAAATCCAAAAACGGAAATCGGTTCTACTGTTTTCTGGAAAACCGAGGACGATATTAAAGGAGGTATAGCTGCGATGTATGATGGCATACAGGCCATCTTCGACAACGATTATACATTGTATGGCGATGCAAGAACTGATGAGATCAGGGTAGGGCAATATGGTAATATATCCTACGCCATGAATGGGCTGAGCGCGGGCATTACCGGTTCGGATTGGACCAATTTTTATATTACTATCGCAAGAGCCAACCTGGGAATTAAATATATCCCTATTGTTAAGCAGGAGCACCAGACAGGCATCGCTCAAAGTGCCATTAACCATTACCTGGCCCAATGTTATACAACAAGGGCATTATGCTATTTTTGGTTAATTCGCCTCTGGGGAGATGTTCCCGTATGGACCGAACCCTATGAAGATATCAACCTGAGCCCGGATAAGCCCAAAACATCAAGGAATTTAATAGTGGATACACTTATTCTTAAAGATCTTGAAATGGCGGCAGGCCTGGCTAACCCCGCTCTGAACAGTGTATTTGAGGCCAATGTTGGCGGAACTTATGCACTGCAAATGGATGTGGCCATGTGGAAAAAAGATTATCAGCTGGCCAAAAATGCATATGATAAATTAATGGCGTTAAAAAAGTATAGTCTTGAGCCTACCGCCACATGGAAAAATCTCTTTATTGCACCGGCTTCTACAAAGGAGTCTATATGGAGTGTACATTGGGATTGGACATTAGACGGTGGCGCTGAAGTGTCTACGTTAATTGGCGCCGGCAATACTAATAGTGATTTTGAAGTAGAAGATTCTGTATGGACCTATTGGACTACCACAGTTTCTGATATCCGCGGACCCCAAACTATTGATTTTAAAAATACCAGTCATGATAAGTTTTTGAAATTTTATGCGCCTAATCTCAACGCTAGTGGTAATCAGGTATATCCTAACGGCGCAGAAGCCAATATATTATTCCCGATCTATCGGTGGGCCGACATTGTTTTGCTGCGCGCAGAAGCCGCCAATAAACTCAATGATCCCGGCACCGCTCTCAGCCTTTTAAACCAGGTACGTGCCAGGGCTGGCGTTACCGCTTACCGTGCCGACTCCCTGAATAATCAAACAATTATGGAATCGGCAATACTGGCAGAAAGAAAGCTCGAATTATATATGGAGGCCAAACGTTGGTTTGACCTTTTAAGAACCGACAAAGTAATTGAAGTGATGGATCCGATATTAAGAAGAAGGCAAATCCAAAGAAGTTCACCTGCAACCGGTTGGGGTGATCCCAGAACTATTCTTTGGCCCATTCACAGAAATGTACTCAATGCTAATACAAAGTTGGAGCAAAATCCTCCCTATTAATTAGTGAAGTTATTTAATGACCGCGTTTTCCGCGTTCCGTTTACAGGAGATATGTTTTGAGCGTTGGCAAAAACGCTCATGATTAAACAAAATTATTAGAAATGAAAAAAAATATACTCATCCCTTTATGCAGCATCCTGGTGGTGCTGCTGGTAATGAATTCGGGTTGCAAAAAGCTATTTGGACTGGAACGTCAGAAAAACTGGAATTTTGAACCGGTGGTACTGGATCCTCATATCAATCGTACAGCCTGGCAGTTCCTGAAAGACTACGCCGTAGGGCCAACAAGGCAGGATTCTGTTTTCTACCGCATGTACCAGGCCATTATTTATTCAGGAATCGATAGCAACCTGTACTTGCAGAATAATAAAACATTTGTATTTCTTCACAATGATGCGGTATACCGGCTGGCCAGCAATAGGATCACTGCGGACTGTTACTTTGGATACCATAAAATAGGAACTGCCACTGGAACCAAATGGGAAGATTATCCAAAGGATTCAGTGAAAAACTGGTTATTGTATTTAATAGCAGAAGGTGAGCATAACTTTGGTGGTGTAGGTCCTACACCTGTAAAGGCTAAAACTTTACAACCGCCGAACACTTATGCCAATAATCCGGAAAGTGTGATCTATTTTAGCGTGGTGAATGATCAGAATATGAAGTTCAGAATCAATGATTTTATTGGTAGTAAGTTGATGACACAGACCCGGGCGGCCGGCTTTGTAGCAACAAACGGTCCTGTGCATATTGTAGATAGAGTAGTAGATTATATCCCATAAAGAACGATCAGATAATTATGAAGTATTGGCTCCTTTTTGTTTTAATTACTTTCCAATTTTGCGCCGCAGCGCAGCAATCGGTAAGGTTGATCAACGACTGGCAATTTCTTAAACAGGACCTGGGCGGTATATGGGAGGCGGTGCGCCCGGGAAAAGAAGGCAGCCCCGAATCGGTACCGCTGTGGACCAAGGTTAGCCTGCCTCATTGCGCTAATGATAAAGATGCGGTAGATCCGGATGTGAATTATTACCAGGGCCCTATGTGGTATAAAACACAATTGGATGTAAAGAATCCCTATGAAGGAGGAAGAACATTACTGCATTTTGAAGGTGCCGGACAAAAAACCCAGGTATACGTATATACCACCAAAGTAGGGGAGCATGTAGGTGGTTATGATGAATGGAGTGTAGATATAACAGAAGCCGTTGCAGCTTTCCTTCAAAATAAAGAATTGGTAAAAACGTTTAAAGGAAAAGTGCCGGTGTCTGTACGTTGTGATAATTCACGCGACCTGGAGATGATGCCTTCTGATCTTTCTGACTTTAATTTATATGGAGGCTTGTATCGTTATGTAAATCTTGTTTATCAGCCATCACTCTATATCAATAGCCTGTTTGCTACGCCTGTAGTTGCTGCCAATAGCAAATCGGCCATGGTAAATGTAAAGGTACTCCTGGAGAATCCCGGCCATTTGACAACTGCACAATTGTCGATAAAATTAAAAGACCCGCTCGGCAGGGAAGTTCAAAAGATAGAAAAGCAGGTACAGCAGTTGAACGGTGATATTAATGCAGGAGATCTGATGGTTAAAAATCCCGGGCTTTGGAGCACCGACCAGCCGGTATTGTACACGCTGGAAGCCACAATTACATCCGGCGCTGTAACTCAAACAACGCAAACCCGTATTGGTTTCAGAAGCTTTGAGTTTGTAAAAAAAGGCCCGTTTTTGTTGAATGGCAAAAGATTACTCTTGAGAGGCACGCACCGGCATGAAGACCATGCAGGGGTAGCTGCTGCAATGACGGAAGATCAAATGCGGGAAGAGATGATTGCAATGAAGGAGATGGGTGTGAATTTTATCCGGCTTGGACATTATCAGCAATCGCGGGTGATCCTTGATCTTTGTGATAGCCTGGGCATTTTGGTATGGGAAGAAATTCCATGGTGTCGTGGAGGTTTAGGCGGTCCGGTGTACCAGGAGCAGGGGAAACGCATGTTGCGTAATATGATCGGGCAGCATTATAATCATCCTTCAGTAATTATCTGGGGCCTGGGCAATGAGAATGACTGGCCTAACGATTTCCCGGAGTTTGATCAGCAAAAGATACGTGCTTATATGAAAGAATTGCACGACTTGTCTCATCAGTTAGATCCTACCAGAAAGACCGCTATCCGGCGCTGCGATTTTTGTAAAGATATTGTAGATGTTTATTCGCCCTCGATCTGGGCCGGTTGGTATCGCGGCGTTTATACCGAGTATAAAGAAGTTTCAAAAGCTGAATTTGATAAGGTAGATCATTTTCTTCATGTAGAATGGGGCGGCGACAGCCATGCGGGACGACATTCAGAAACCCCTGATAAAGCTTTGCAGAATATTAAAGCAAGCGGCACGGCCGATGAAAGAGCCGGCGATGCCTCCCTGTATGGTGGTGCTGCCAGGGCTTCCAAAGATGGTGACTGGAGTGAGACCTATATATGCAACCTGGTAGACTGGCATTTAAAAGAGCAGGAAACCATGCCTTGGTTAACTGGTACCGCGCAATGGCCATTCAAGGATTTCTCAACACCGGTTCGACCTGAAAACCCGGTTCCCTACATGAATCAGAAAGGCGTGGTTGAAAGAGATCTTACCAAAAAAGAAGCTTACTACGTGTTTCAATCATACTGGGCTACCCGGCCCATGGTTCATATTTACGGGCATTCGTGGCCGGTACGCTGGGGTAACGAAAATGAAGAAAAAATGATCAAAGTATATTCCAATTGTGATGAAGCGGAGCTGTTCGTAAATGGTCAATCGTATGGTATTAAAAAAAGAAACAGCCAGGATTTTCCAGCCGCGGGCCTTCGCTGGAATATGCCTTTAAAAAAGGGTAGCTATAATGTTCATGTAATGGCCCGTAAAGGTAAAACGGTAGTGACCGATACGATCCGTTTTAAGTACCAGACCGAGAAATGGGCTCAACCCGCGCAGGTTTCGCTAAAAAAGATCAGCGAAGAAAATGGAATTGTTACGATTGAGGCCAGGCTATATGATGCAAAGAATGTTCAATGCCTGGATGCGGTGAACTGGATTCGTTTCGGCTTAACGGGTGATGGTACTTTAATAGATAACCTGGGCACATCGGGAGGATCCAGGCTTGTACAATTATATAATGGACGTGCTACGATTCGCATTCAAACAAACGGCGGACGATCGGTAGCCAGTGCTAAAGTGGGTCAGCTTCCTGTTACTTTTTTTAATTTATAGTGATGCATAAAAAGGTCTTTTTATTGATTGGTTTATTCAGTGTATTGCTGGCAGATGCCCAGGTTAAATCAGGTAAGGACGATTTAAAACTATGGTACGATAAACCTGCATCTATTTGGGAAGAAGCGCTTCCTTTAGGTAATGGCAAAACGGGCGCTATGATATTTGGTGGTGTGGGAACAGAGCGCCTGCAACTGAATGATAATACGCTTTGGTCGGGTGCTCCCAACCCGGGCAATACTCCTGGTGGCCCGGTGATTTTGGCTGAGGTGCGCCGGCTCATTTTTGCAGGTTTATACGATAGCGCCACCAATGTCTGGAAAAAAATGCATGGACCTTATTCAGCCCGTTATCTTCCTATGGCCGATCTATGGCTGAGAACATTGGGTCCGGATACAACAGCTTCGGCTTATTACCGCGATTTGAATCTCAATACAGCTACAGCTACGGTAAAGTATACTTTGAATGGAGTAACCTATACCAGGGAAGCTTTTGTTAGCCATCCCGATAAAGCACTGGTAGTACGCCTCAGCGCCAATAAAAGCAAGGCGATCAACATTTCGGCAGCGCTCAGTAGTAAACTAAAATACAGAGTTGCAGCGAATGGAAAGGATGGACTGGTGTTAACCGGCAAAGCACCGAAGTTTGTAGCGAATCGTGCTTATGAAAAAGAGCAGGTAGTATATGACGATTGGAATGGCGAGGGTATCAACTTTGAAGTTCAGTTAAAAATAGTAGCGCCAGGTGCAACAGTAAAAGCTATAGGCGATCAGCTTCATATTTCAGGAGCGAACATAGTTACGCTCTATTTAACCAATGCTACCAGTTTTAATGGTTTTAATAAATCACCAGGCAAAGAAGGAAAAGATCCGCATAAGGAAGCTGGTAGCAATATGCAACGGGTACAAAACATAACTTTCGAAAAACTCCGGCAAAGCCATGTTGCCGACTATCGTAATTTGTTTGACAGGGTTATTTTTAAGATTAACAGTCCTTCGCTCCATGCTAATTTACCAACCAATGAACGGTTGAGACGTTTCGCTAAAACGCCTGATGATTTTGGCTTACAAACTTTATATTATCAGTTGGGTCGCTACCTGATGATTGCATCTTCCAGGCCCGGATCAAGACCTACCAACCTGCAGGGTATCTGGAACGAACATGTGCAGCCACCCTGGGGCAGCAATTATACCACCAACATTAACACCGAAATGAATTATTGGCTGGCAGAAAATACCAATCTTTCCGAATGCCATCAGCCTTTGTTCGACTTTATGAAAGAACTGGCTGTAAACGGAGCGGTAACGGCCAAAGTAAACTATGGCATCAATGAAGGCTGGACAGCTCATCATAACTCAGATCTTTGGGCAAAGACCTCTCCTCCGGGCGGGCAAGGCTGGAATGACCCCTCTGCTATGCCGAGGTGGAGTTGCTGGCCCATGGCTGCCGGCTGGTTCAGTACTCATTTATGGGAGCATTATCTTTTTACAGGCGACGAGCAATTTTTAAGAGAGAAAGGCTATCCTTTAATGAAAGGCGCTGCGCAGTTCCTGTTGCACTGGCTGGTCAAAGATCCCCAATCGGGTATGCTGGTTACCAATCCTTCCTCTTCTCCCGAAAATACCATTAAGATCAACGGCAAAGAGCACCAGCTCACCATGGCCAGTACTATGGATATGTCCATCATCAGGGAACTGTTTACCGCTGTCATTAAATCAGCTGAGGTACTAAAAACCGATGCGGCTTTTGCAGCCACTCTTAAAAAAACAATGGATCAATTGTATCCTTTTAATATCGGGCAATACGGCCAACTGCAGGAGTGGTTTAAAGACTGGGATGCACCAACAGATAAGCATCGCCATTTGTCTCATTTATTTGGATTGTACCCTGGCAGCCAGGTGACGTTGAGCAAGACGCCGGAACTGGCAGCGGCAGCAAAGCAATCATTAATCTTCCGGGGCGATGTGAGCACGGGCTGGTCCATGGCCTGGAAAATCAACTGGTGGGCCCGCCTCCGCGACGGAGACCATGCTTATAAGATCTTAAGCGATGCCTTTGCTTATATTGATCCGCGGGAGAAAAGGGAAACTATGGGTGGTGGAGGTACTTATCCGAACCTGTTCGACGCGCATCCTCCTTTTCAGATCGACGGGAACTTTGGAGCAACAGCGGGTATGACAGAAATGCTGTTGCAAAGCCATGAAGGGTATTTATTCCTGCTGCCTGCACTTCCCGCTGTATGGAAAGACGGGTTTATAAGCGGTATTAAAGCCAGGGGGAATTTTAAAGTAGATATCAACTGGAAAAACAATAAGCTTACCAGCGCAACCGTCTATTCTGAAATTGGAGGCGACTGTAGCCTGCACACCCTGCAGCCTGTAAAAGTAGTAGAAACTACTTCTTTGAAAAATGTAGGCATTGCCGGCAATAATTTACTAACCCGGTACGAAAAGCTCAACTATCTTAATAATACAAAAGAGAAACTCCCCGATGTAAATACGCCGGAAGGGTATACCATTAATTTTAAAACCGAAAAAGGAAAAAGGTACACCATTGTACCACTATAACCAATGCGTCGATATATTTTTTACGTTTGCTTTTTTGCAACCTTATTGATCAGGGTTAGTGCCCAGTCTCTGCAATGGCAGCAGGTAGCGCCCGGTGTATGGAAGGGTATTGCAGGGCAACCTGAGTCTTACGATTTATTAAAGGCATCCGGCTCAATTCCTGCAACCGAAGCTTTGCAAAAGATGGGGAATAGCCCATTGCCCATAAACAGGAACGATATTACGGCTTCAGTTGTCGATGGTAAAACCTATCTGCGTTTTCCCCTGGCAGAGAAAGAACAGCTGTTTGGGTTGGGATTAAATTTTCAAACCGTACATCAGCGGGGTAAAATTCTCCAGTTACATATGGATCACTACGGTGGTAAAGACAACGGACGCACGCATGCCCCGGTTCCTTTTTATGTATCCAGCGCGGGGTACGGCGTTTTTATTAATTCGGCCAGGTATATAACGGTATATGCCGGGGCTTCTGTAAGAAAAGATAGCAAGCATCCGCCTGCAGAGAAAAACAGGAACGAAGATAAAAGCTGGAGTTCGCGCCCTTACTCAGATGCCGTAGAGATTTTGGTGCCGGCTGCCGGTAGTGAAGTATATGTATTTGCAGGCCCTACCAGCCTGGATGCTGTTAGAAGATATAATTTATTTAATGGTGGCGGTGTGCTGCCACCCCGCTGGGGCTTAGGTTTTACCCAGAGGGTGAAAACGTTGTATACAGCTGATGATGTAAAAGCAGAGGTAGACTCTTTTCGTCTCAAAGGATATCCTTTGGATTTTGTGGGCCTGGAACCAGGATGGCAAAGCCGAGCCTACCCGGGCACCTTTGAATGGGATAAAAAACGTTTTCCCCAGCCAGCAAAATTTGTAAAAGAGATGCTCGATAATGATATCCGTTTAAACTTATGGATTAACCCTTATGTATCCAAAGAAGCCGGATTCTATAAAAAAATAGCTCCCTATACAGGTTCTCATACGGTGTGGGTAGGAGAGGCTCCTGATTTTACAATACCGCAGGCCCGTAATATTTTCTTTGAGCAGTTAAAAAAAGACCAGGTAGATATTGGCGTAAGTGGCTATAAGATCGATGAGGTAGATGGATATGATTATTATCTGTGGCCGGATGTGGCGCGTTTTCCCGGCGGTTTAACAGGCGAGTCCATGCGGCAGACTTATGGCGTATTGGCTATGCGGTATAGCCTGGATATGTTCAGGCAAAAGAATGAACGTACCTATGGTTTGGTAAGAGCTTCCAATGCCGGTGCTAATTCGTTCCCTTATGTTATCTATAATGATTATTATAATCATGAAGATTTTATTACGGCCCTGATCAACAGCGGCTATATTGGTGTATTATGGACGCCGGAAGCCCGTGCTTCCAAAACTTCTGAGGAATGGCTGCGCCGCTTTCAAACTGTAATTTTTTCACCAATGGCCATGATCAACGCCTGGTCAAGCGGCACCAAACCCTGGTCTTACCCCGATGTGGCAGAGCAGGTGAAAGAGTTGGCATTACTTCGTATGAAAATGATGCCTTATTGGTACAGCGAGTTTGCAAAATATCGTTTTGAAGGAACTCCTGTTTTCCGTGGTATGAGCCTGGAGCCCGGTTTTGAAGTAAATGCGGTGAGTGCCGTAAAAGGAAACCTGGACGATAACCCGTACCTCGAAGCTACCACTAAAGAGGTGAAGGATCAATATATGGCCGGCGAATATCTTTTAGTAGCGCCTTTATTTACCGGCCAGCAAACAAGAAAAGTTATTTTACCCAAAGGAAAATGGTTTGATTTTTATACCGGGGCATATGCAGGCGATGGGGAAATTATAACGGTAACACCAGGACTTGACAAAATCCCGGTATTCGTAAAAGATGGTGGCATTATTCCTATGATGGAAGCGAAATTGCATGCGCCCCGCAAGGGAGAGAAAGTAGATCTGGAAATAAGAGTATATGGCCAGAAACAAGGTACTTACAAACTCTATGACGATGACGGTCAAAGCCTGGATTATGAAAAAGGCGCTTTTGACTGGCGAAATATAAAAATCGAGAAAGATAGCAAAGGAAAGCTAAACGGTTCTATAGATGCACCACACAACAAGAATGTACAGTCCTATAACAAAATTACATTCCGGTTTATGTCGGGCCAATAGTAATATATGAGATTGTTTATTGTCATAGCATTAATGGGCGCTATCTCCGGCTTGTGTGCGCAACAAAGCAACACCGGGGATGTTTACAATGTCGCTGTAAAGCAGCTACGTAATAATGTTTTGAAAGAAGCAGAAAAGGCACTTAAAGAAAAGGCCGTAACCGTTACTGCGCAAACCTCCCCAAGAAGCGCAGGGGGTATACATGACTTTTATAGCGAAGGCGACTACTGGTGGCCCAATCCTGTAAATGCCGACGGCCCTTATATTCAAAAAGATGGGATGACCAATCCCGATAACTTCGTGGCGCATCGTCTGGCAATGATCCGCCTGAGTCAGATTGTAGGTGTGCTGGCATCCGCATGGCGTATTACAGGTCATGATAAGTATGTAAAGAAAGCTATGGAGCACTGCAAAGCCTGGTTTGTTGACACGGCAACGAAAATGAATCCGAGCCTTCTTTACGCGCAGGCTATTAAAGGACGTGCTACAGGTAGAGGTATTGGCATTATCGATGCTATTCAGTTACTGGAAGTGGCCCAGGGGCTTTACATGATGCAGCAATCTCCTGCAATGGATCAGGAAGCCTTAAGGCGGGTAAAGCAGTGGTTTGCACAATACCTGGACTGGGTTACCTCCCATCAATATGGTATTGATGAAATGAACGCAGCTAATAACCACGGTACCTGCTGGGTAATGCAGGTGGCAAGCTTTGCAAAGTTTACCGGCAACCAAAAATGGATCAACTTTTGTTCAGAGCGTTATAAAAACGTACTATTACCTAACCAGATGGCACCTGATGGGAGTTTTCCAAGAGAATTGGCCCGTACCAAACCCTATGGCTATTCCCTATTCAACCTGGATGCCATGACAGCCATCTGCCAGATACTTTCCTCAAAAGAGAATGATCTCTGGAACTACCAGACAGCCGATGGCCGCTCTATTAAAAAGGCAATAGCATTTCTATATCCTTATATCAATAATAAAAACAAATGGCCTTTTAAACAGGATGTGATGTACTGGAATAACTGGCCGGTGGCGCAACCCGCATTATTATTCGGAGCGGCGGCTTTTAATAACCGGGACTGGTTCAACACATGGGCCAAGCTCGACCATTTTCCGGCCGTTGAAGAAGTGATTCGTAACCTGCCTGTACGTAACCCCTTAATATGGATAGCAAAATGAAATACGCAAAAACAATACTAACGGTTTTGTGTGGCATCTCACTGTTGTTGGTTGAAGCGCAGGTGAAAGGGGATGAGGATAAAGAGATGTTTAATAAAGCTGGTACAGATCGTGATAACAACGCTGTGCAGGATGCATTGAATGGTTGGTGGACCGCTTCGATGAAAAACCATGATGATCGCATAAATTGGTGGAGCGACGCCAGGTTTGGTATGTTTATCCATTGGGGCATTTATTCGCTCCCGGGCGGAGAATGGAAGGGCAGGGAGGTTAAGGGATATGGCGAGCATTTAATGCGAAAGGAAAAAATATCCAGGCAAGATTACCTGGATATTGCGAAGCAGTTCAACCCCGCAAAATTTAATGCAGAAGAATGGGTGAGGGATGCAAAAAATGCAGGAATGCGTTACTTTGTTATTACGGCCAAACACCATGATGGATTTGCTATGTATCCGTCAGCTATATCTGATTTTAATATACAGGCACAAACCCCTTTTACCAGAGACCCTATGTTTGAGTTACAGGCTGCCTGCAAAAAGTACGGTTTGAAGTTTGGATTTTATTATTCACATGCATTTGATTGGGAACATCCCGATGCACCAGGCAATGACTGGGAATATAATAACCCTGGTGGAGACCGGCAGCTACATGGCGGTACCGGCTGGTACAATTTGCATCCTGAATTATTACAAAAGGCGAAGCGCTATGTTGATCAAAAGGCCATCCCGCAAATCGTCGAACTGATTCATAAATATCACCCGGATATTTTATGGTTTGACACGCCCCATAAATTGCCCTTATCGGAGAATATACGCATTTTGCAAGCCATTCGCGAGGCCGATCCTGGCGTAGTTGTAAACGGGCGACTGGTTAGAAGCGAAAAAAATAATTTCGGTGACTACAAAAATACGGCCGACCGACCCGCTGAATTTTACCCCGTTACAGGTGATTGGGAAGCTATCCCAACAACCAATGAAAGCTATGGCTACAACCGGTTTGATCTTTCTCATAAACCCGTCGCTCATTTTATTAGGCTGCTGGCCAGTGCAGCAGCCAAAGGAGGAAACCTGTTGATGAATATTGGTCCGATGGGGGACGGTTCCATAGATGTTAGGGATGAAAATATTTTAAAGGGCATCGGCCAGTGGATGCATAAAAATGGTGAGAGCATTTATGGTACTGTGGCTACGCCGGCACCGCTGCAGAGCTGGGGCGTTACCACTTATAAAAAAGGAAAGCTGTACCTGCATGTTTTTGATTATCCTACGGATGGAAAGCTCTTTATCGGCGGTATCCGGGCTGGTATCAGGAAAGCCTATTTGCTGGCTGATAAAAGTAAAAATCTGAAAATAGAAAGGGCAGGTAAAGAAGACTGGAGGATTGAGCTCCCGGCAACAGCGCCGGATACCACTAATACAGTAGTAGTGTTGGAGATCAATGAAGGAACCAGCTTTGATAGTGTACGCTATGTAGCCCCCAATAGCCGGGTTACGCGAATGCTCGCTTTTGATGCGGCTTTGAACGGGAAAGGTTTTGGCTTTGGCGATGGGAAAACCAACCGGTATTATGTGGACGGGTGGAAGCTGCCATCGCAAACCATCAGCTGGACCTTTAGAAATGATAGCGATACAATGTTCGATCTGGCATTGAAATATATCGTGGGAGATAATGCTGGTGGCATTTATAAAGTAGTGTTGGATGGTAAACCCCTGGCTGAAGCAGCGGTTCAACCGGCTGCTAAGGGAGAGGATATTTTGATGAAGAATATAGGCCCGGTGCAGTTGAAAAAAGGAATACACACGTTGGTCGTTCAGCCGGTATCTATAACCAAACAGGAATTGATGCGTCCGTTAGAATTACTATTAATTAAAAAGTAACAGATATGGTGAATAAAATAGTCGTATCCCTGGGCATAGCTTTAATAACAGGGATGAGCGCGCAGGCACAAAGCCCGGATATCCGCGCTGTGTTCAGTGATGCTGAAAAACAGACAAGGGTAATGCTTGCTGAAATTGATAAAGCTAAAGAAGGAAAGCCCGATCTGGTTGCTCCAAGAACTATTGAGCAGGGAAAATTAAAATTGGTAAAGTCGGGCGATTGGACCAGCGGCTTTTTCCCGGGCGTATTATGGTTTTTATACGACTATACCCGTAATACCGAATGGAAAAAGGAGGCTGAACGCTATACTGCTGATATCGAAAAGGAGCAATGGAATGGTGGCACGCACGATATGGGCTTTAAAGTATATTGTAGTGTAGGCAACGGTTTCAGGCTTACCGGCAGTAATCATTATAAAGAAGTGCTGATGCAATCTGCAAAAACATTGAGCAGGCGTTTTAATAAAACAGCAGGTGTTATACGTTCCTGGGACCATAATAAACAAAAGTGGGATTACCCGGTAATTATCGATAATATGCTAAATCTCGAATTGTTATTTGCTGCATCAAAACTTACAGGCGATCGATCCTATTATAATATAGCCGTAAGCCATGCCAATACAACTATGAAGAACCATTTTCGAAAAGATTTTGGTACCTGGCATGTGGTGGATTATGATTCAACTCAGGCGGGAAAGATCAATAAAAAAACAACCCACCAGGGATATGCTGATGAGTCCACCTGGTCCAGGGGAGAATCATGGGCCATTTATGGATACACGATGTGTTACCGTGAAACAAAAGATCCAAAATATCTAAAGCAGGCTGAAAATGTCGCCGGGTTTATTTTGAAACATCCGAACCTGCCTGAGGATTTAATACCTTATTGGGATTTTAATGCACCTCAAATACCGCACGAGCCACGGGATGTGTCTGCAGCAGCAGTGATGGCGTCGGCATTGCTGGAGCTAAGCACCTACAGCAAGAGTGGTAAGCTATACAGGGCAACAGCCGAAAAGATGCTGACCAATTTAACCAAAAGCTACAGAGCGCCCATCGGTAGCGACTTTGGCTTTTTATTGCAGCATAGTACCGGATCGAAACCATCAGACAGCGAAGTTGATGTTCCTTTGAGCTATGCAGATTATTACTATCTCGAAGCGCTGTTACGTTTGCAGAAATTGACTGGTTCAAAGAAACTATATTAGAAAACGGTCTTTCAATATTGTTAGAAATAGGAGATGAAAAAGTAGGAGATAAGTAAATACGGTTTGCTGAATAACCGGGACTGTCCTGATCTTTTGAATACATGAAATAAAAATACCACGAATGCCTGCATGACCGGCCGGCAGGCACTAATATTTTTGATTCGTGCATTCTATACAACAATTTACCAGGTGTCAACTTCTTAGCGTCATAGCGCCGTCATGGTTAAGAGATTCACCGGGGAGAAAAGAGAAACAGAGTTAACGCGGAGTAGTTTAAATTATATACTCCTGGTTTTACTTCATCAGAATCGGAGATATCCTCTGCGCAGTCTTTGCGTCCTCCTTTCTTCGCGGTTAAATAATATTTAGTGTGCCAGAAAATCAATCCTGAAAGGAGCGATGGAATCGTAGCACTTAAACAGCATGACCTAAGATGACCTGGTGTCCCCGGGCATCAGGGGGTGCTCCGATTTGATTTCAGACCATTCGAAAAAGTTATATGCTCAATCTCATAATAAAATACGATCACATATGAAATGTCTAAGCAGGAAAGCAGCTATTGCTGCCTTGTGTAGTATTGCTCTATTCAGTTGTTCACAGGAAAAGATGGACGCGACAGTGGACGAGAAGTTGGTTGAGACCCATGCCGGTGTTCAGAAAGCCGGAAACTATGCAGTTCACCTGGGACTTAGCTCGGCAACAGGTACTTCCACATGGACCTACACGATAAAAAAAGAAAACAAGGCAAAAGATATCGGGTATTTTGTTCTCAACCTGGGCGGCTGCGGTGAGAATAGCCCAACTATCAGCAATATTATTGCGGCAAAAGTAAATGGTGTTGACTGGATGGGAAAGACTACCGCTTCAAACGGCAATACCCAATGTCAAATTGAGTCGGATAATTTCGTAAAGTTTGAGAACTTACCCGGCTCTGAAGTGTATACAATAGAGTTTACACTTGACTCAATATATGCACAGGTACCCTCATCAGGTTGGATAAAAGCTGGCACCACCTGTTCCCCGATGGAGATCCAGGGCCCCGGCTGTAGAGGTTACCAGTTGACAACATCACTTAACGCCGATTCCTCCCTGGCAGGAAAACCATATAACGAATTAAACAGCTATGCAAGGATCTCAGGTTTTGACTATACAGAACATCCGCATTGTAGCGGTGGCTATGGTGGTCATAGGGATGGGATACATTTTGCAACAGAGAAGGACGATTTTTTAAACAAATATGTTTTCAGGTTTAACATTCATATCGACCCGGTGATCGATGGCGATCGTTGCAGCTCCGGTACGGTTGATCGCCAGCGAAACGAATTAAAGTCTGCTACCAATAATACTGAATGGGCGAAAGTACAGGGCAACTGGGATGAATGGCAGATACTGGAATGGAAATTTAAACTTCCTGCTGGCTTTCAGCCTACATCCAGCTTCTGTCATATACACCAGTTAAAGGCGCAGGACGGACCTAATAACGGGAGCCCGGTTATTACGATTACGCCAAGGGCTAACAGTAACGGATCCAATAAGCGCATGCAGATCATTCATTCTGTAGACGGTGCCCAAACAGGTAAAGGAACCATTGTTGATAATATTCCCCTTGCTGATTTTGAGAACGAATGGGTGAGCGTGCGTGAAGAAATGCATTACGCGCACAACGGTTATTACTCCTGCAAAATTGTAAGACAGCGCGATGGCAAGGTACTCATAGATTTCAGGGATACCAATATTGATATGTGGCGAACAGGAAGTTCTTATATCCGTAGCAAGTTCGGGATATACAGGAGCCTTGGCGCAGGTCGTTTGAATCAAAATCCGGTAGGTCAGAACCCGTTGCTAAAAAATGAATCAATGTGGTTGAGTGATCTGAGGGTGTATGAAAAAAATCCAAACCCCAACCCGGGCACAACGCACTAGCTTTTAAACAATAAAAATAATGAAATGACCAGGTATATTTTTGCGTTGGTATGTTCTATTCTTATGGGCTCTGCAATCGCTGCTCCGATAGTAGTATCCTCAATTAAAGATTTGCAGGAAGCAATTAATAAAGCGGCGCCCGGAGCAACCATTATCCTGAAAAATGGATCGTATCAAACAGACGCCGACATAATAGTAAATTGTTCCGGAACAAAGAAGCAGCCTGTTCTTATACAGGCCCAAACTGTGGGCGGTGCTGTTATTGCCGGTAAAGGTGGAATCAATTTAGTAAGTCCCGCCGCTTATGTAGTCATTAAAGGTTTTAAATTCACGCATGCGGCTTCTCATGCCCGATCAGCTTCTGGAACGAGTTATTGCCGGTGGACACAAAATATTTTTGAAACACCTGGTAAGGGAGAGTACCTTACTATTGCAGGCAATGATCATGAAATAGATTACAACACTTTTCAGCATAAAAGAGAAATGGGACGAATACTGGCGATAAGAGGCGAGGGAAGCCAGATCGCTCAACGCCTGCATATTCATCATAATTATTTTTATGATTTCCCCGACCAGGGAGGCGCCAATGGAGCAGAAACATTACAGTTTGGTTTAAGCGGCTTAAGCTTATCTACCAGCAACAGTATTGTGGAGTATAATCTTTTTGAAAAATGCCATGGCGAAAACGAACTGATTTCTGTTAAGGCTTCAGGCGTTACACTCCGGTATAACACCATACGGGATTGTCCTGCACAATTCACGCTGAGACATGGCAATCGTTGTGATGTTTATGGAAATTTTTTCTTTAACACGCCCGGCCTGAGAATTTATGGAGATGATCATCATATTTTCAGCAACTACTTTGAAAATTGTAGCCAGGCTATCACCATTGGTAACGGAGGCGCTGAAGTAGCAGACGGAGCTCCACTTACTTCTCATGATCGCCCCGATCGTGTTTTAATTGCCTTTAATACATTAGTGGGCAATAAAAAAAATATCCTGCTGCAGGCAAGACAAAACGGTTTAGGCGCTACGTTTATTACCATCGCTGATAATATTATCCAGGGAGGCGCGGAAGCGGCTGTACTTTCGGGACCATTAAAGGAAGGTGTCTGGAAAAATAACTGGCTGTACCAGGTAACTGGTCCCGGCGATATTCCTGCAGGCGGATACCAGTTGAAAGACGCCCAGCTGGTTAAAGATAGTAAGGGTATTTACCGGCTTGGCGCCAGGAGCCCCACAATAGGAACGGCTGATGCAGGTTTTAAGCTAGTTAATGTAGATCTGGATGCGCAGCCAAGAGCAGGCAAATGGGATGTTGGGGCCGATCAATACCTGAACGGGAAAGGGATAGCACAGGTACTTCAAACTGGTCAGGCCGGTGCTACCGTAAATCAATAGGTGAGTTGTACTGAGCAGGGTGAATGATAATCAGCAATATTCGATTTAATAAAATGTAAACAATAGCGATGAAGAAATTCTATTTGATACTTATGTCAGCATTGATCTTTTCGGTTTCAATGCAGGCGCAAACAACGGATAAAGAAGCACGCATGGAGTGGTGGAGGGCAGCGCGTTTTGGCATGTTCATTCATTGGGGCGTATATGCCCAATGGGGCGGGGTTTATCATGGGCATCGGCAGGCAAGGGGTGGCGCCGAGTGGATCATGAATCGCTCAAAAATTCCGGTGACGGAATACCAGGAGCGTGCTAAATCATTTAACCCCGTAAATTATAATCCTGATGCTATTGTAAAAATGGCGAAGGATGCTGGCATGAAGTATATCATTATTACTTCCAAACATCATGATGGCTTTGCGCTATTTAAATCTGACGCCAGTAAATGGAACGTGGTGGATGCCACTAAATACGGGAAAGATTTATTGAAACCGCTCGCAGACGCCTGCAGGAAATATGGCATAAAACTGGGCTTTTATTATTCCCAGGCCCAGGACTGGAATAACCCCGGTGGTTCCGTAGCACGTAAGGAAATGCGGGAGGGCTGGCCTAACCCGGACTCTGCAAAAATAGATGCGTATACAGCAGCACACAAAGGCCATTGGGATCCGTTACAGGAAACCAAAACCTTTGATGAATATATTGATGGAGTAGCGGTTCCACAGGTAAAAGAAATTTTGACCAGGTATGGAGATATTGCCGTTTTGTGGTGGGACACACCGACCAACATGACCGATGCAGCAGCATTGAAATTCCAGGAAGTTCTGAAGCTGCAACCGGGCATCATTACTAACGACAGGCTGAAACGTCCTAATTTTCCGGGAGATACCAAAACCCCTGAACAAAAGATACCTACACAGGCAGAACTGGATGGACAGGATTGGGAAACCTGCATGACGATGAATGGTAGTTGGGGATATAAAAGCTGGGATCATAATTGGAAGTCAACAGAATCACTGATCCGGAACCTTGTGGATATTGCTTCAAAAGGGGGCAACTACTTATTGAATATCGGTCCTAAAGAAGATGGCTCCGTACCAGGTGAAAGCATTGAACGCTTAGTGCAGATTGGCAGCTGGATGAAAGTAAACGGTGATGCTATTTATGCAACCAAAGCCAGTCCGCTACAAGATTTGGACTGGGGACGCTGTACCATGAAAGCGACGGCTAAAAATACGCAGCTGAATCTTTTTGTATTCAACTGGCCTGCCAACGGAAAGCTGGTTGTACCGGCAATTGCTAATAGAGTTATTGAGGCCAGGCTCATCGCAACCGGGAAAAAGCTTGCCGCAAAAAATGAAAACGGAAACATCGTTATAGTGTTACCATCAGCAGCGCCTGATAAAATTGCTTCATTAATACAGCTGAACGTAACCGGTGAAGTAGTCAATGTAAATATCAAGGGAACCAAAAAAATGAAAACCGGTGAGCTCGACTAAGAGCATCCGGTAATAAATATGAAAAAGCTGATTTTACTAATATGGTTTGCCGGTATTGCTGCCGTTGTTTACGCTGAGGATGTACTCATTACCCGTTTTGGAGCCAAGCCTGATGGGCATACCATGAATACCGTAGCCATTCAAAAGGCAATTGATTATTGTTACAATAAAGGTGGTGGCCGCGTGATATTTCCTAAAGGTGATTTTCTTACGGGTACCATAGAGTTCAGGGATAATGTAAAACTGCATTTTGAAAAAGATGCCCGCTTGTTAGGAAGCACCAATGTTGAGGACTACCGCAATGTGGACCCTTTTACAGAAGGACTGGGTATAGATGTAGGGTGGGCTCTTTTGGTAGCTGTAGACCGGGAAAATATAGGGATTGAAGGTTATGGTGTTATTGACGGGCAGGGCTCCGCTTTAAAGGCGGCCCATATTTTAAAAGATACAAGACCCGAGGGGCAGCGTTGGGGACGGCGGCCTTTTTTGCTACGTGTTGTCCGGTGCAATAATGTAACCGTTAAAGATATTAGCCTGAACTATGCCGGTGCATGGACATCGCATTACTTCCAATCCAGGAATATTTTAATTCAGAATGTAAAGATCCGCAGCGTAGGGGTAGCTCATAATGATGGTATCGGTATTGACGGTTGCCAGAAAGTTGCTATCAGTAATTGTGATGTAGTCAGCGGAGATGATGCGCTTGTTTTTAAAACAACCTCCAGCAAAATGGCTTGTAAGGATATTACTGTAAAAAATATGCGGCTTAAAAGTAACCAGGCAGGCATAAAAATGGGGACGGAGTCGATGGCTGGTTTTGAGAATATCGATATCAAAAACTGTTATATCTATGATACTAAAAACGGCGGCATTAAATTGTTGTCAGTGGATGGCGCCAGGATAAAAAATGTAACCATCGCCGATATTAAAATGGATGATGTTCGCACACCTGTACTGTTACGCCTGGGCTCCCGTTTAAACGTGTTCCGAAAAGGTCAGGATCAACAACAACCTACCGGTTATTTTGAAAACGTGGTATTGAAAAATATTAAAGCAGTATCAGTTGATAGCACACAATTGAAATCAGCAACAGGTATCTTAATAACAGGTGTACCAAACCATAAGCTGTCGGGTGTAACATTGGAGAATATTTTGATAGAATTACCCGGAGGCGGTACAGCCGAAGAAATAAATGTAAATGTTCCCGAAGCTATTGACCAGTACCCGGAAGTGAAAACTTTTGGCCCTGTAATTCCTGCTTATGGTCTTTGGGCAAGACATGTAAAAGATATTAAGATAAAAGGATTGCAGTTCCGGCTAAGAAGCAACGATCTGCGGCCTGCCTTGTTTTTGCAGGATGCCACCAATATGCTGGTTAGGGATGCCGTAATTCCGGCCACTGAAGACGCTGCCTCTACAGTGCAGGTAAAACAGTCTGCCAATATTAATCTGCAAGGATGGAAGGTTTACGGGAGTATACGGTCATTGATAGTGACCGATGAAGCCAGTAGGTCACAAATTCATCTTGAAAAAAATAGGTTGCCCCGTGAACAAAACCTGTTTCAGTAATGAGTAACCCCATTTACCTTATGTATAAAATATTTGCTGTAATAGTTAGTATAAGTACCTGGCTGGGCAGTGCAATTGCACAACATACCGCTGCGGCACAAAGTAAATGGATCAAACAGGTTGGGACAGGAACACTGGAATATACCCATACGGATAAGGGCGACCGGATTACAGATTTTTCTTACGCAGGCTATAAAGGAGGTGGCGTAAGAATTCCCGATGTACCTTCCCGGGTAACTATTTATCCTGTGGCCGGCGATAACACTGCGCATATTCAGCATGTTATAGATTCTGTATCACAAATGCCTTTGCACGAAGGCTTCAGGGGAGCTATACTACTGGCGCCGGGAAGTTATTCCTGCTCGCAAACTATACGGCTGGCCGGTAATGGTATCGTGTTGAGAGGATCAGGCGAAGCTTCGAAAATTATCATGACGGGTGCACCTCATGTTTGTTTTTCAGTAGGCGAAGATGTAAAAACTGAACGGGTAGGAAAAGCTGTCTTCATTACAGATCCCTATGTACCCTCCGGGGCTCATCAGTTCACAGTAGCGGATGGCGGGGATTTTTCAGTAGGAGATGAGATAGCCATCAGCAAACCCGTAACCGATTCATGGGTTAGTTTTATGGGAATGGATGCTTTGGTACGTGATGGGAAGAAACAATCCTGGATAACCGGGGAGTTGGTTACAGAGCGCATCGTCAAGGCTGTAAAAAATAATGTTATTATGATATCGGTGCCTTTAACCGATAGCTATGATGCTGGTTTTACGGCACCCGGAACAACGGTACAAAAAATAAAACGAACAGGCGAGATACAAAATATAGGTCTTGAAAATCTTTCTATTGTTGCCCCGGAGCAATCGGTAACCATCAGCCAACCACATCATTCGGCCATAAGGGTAAAGGGGGTAGCAGATGGATGGCTCCGCAATCTTTCAATCAGTAACACGGTGAACAGCATTGCTGTTTCCGGCAGGAGAATTACTTTGGATAATATCAACATACAGCATACGGCATCTACTATCGGGGCAGCCAAGCCAGCTGATCTGAGTGCCAATGGCGGACAACTGTTGTTCAATAAATGTAATATCCGGGGCGACAATGTTTTTTTCTTGGCTACCGGGGCAAAAGTAAACGGGCCTAATGTGTTGCTGAACTGTACCTTCATAGGTAATGGCTGGATACAGCCCCATCAAAGATGGGCAACCGGTTTATTGATTGACGGATGTAAGGTGCCCGACGGGGGTATTGATTTCATGAATCGTGGTGAAATGGGCTCCGGCCACGGCTGGTCTGTAGGTTGGGCAGTTGCCTGGAACTGTGTAGCCAGGTCGTATTTAAATCAGCAACCGCCTGGAGCTTTTAACTGGGTCATCGGTTCTTCCGGAGAACAACAGCAAAAGGCTATGCCCTTTGATAAGGAGCCATTGTTGCCTGAAGGGGTTTACGACTCTCATAATAAATCAGTGCTGCCGCTTAGCCTCTATCTGCAGCAGTTAAAGCTCAGGTTGGGAGCCCGGGCTTTAGAGAATATTGGTTATTAGGAACTTCTATAAGCGTTGAACGGTAAAATAAAAAAAGGAATACTATATTTGACAAACGGTTGGTATCAAAGTCTTGCTAATGAAGAGAAAAGTCCTTGAATGGGTTGTTGATGTGGCTGAAAATGATTCGCATGAATCGTTTGAGCAGCTATACGCCTATTTTTCTTCAGGACTTCAGTCATACGTTTATACAATTGTGGAAGATAGAGAAGTGGCATTAGACCTGGTTCAGGATCTTTTTGTGACACTTTGGGCTAACCGGCGTACGCTAAGTGCAGTCAGTAATATCGGTCATTACCTGTATAGTTCTATTAAGAACAATGCTGTGCGTTATGTAAATAAGCGTTCCAGAGTTACACCCATTGATAACGAACATTTGGAACAGATCTCCCTGGATGCCATGAGCCCCGAGCTGACATTCATCGCCAGGGAGCAATTTCAGCAATTACAAAACTCTATCAATAGCCTTCCTTACAAATGCCGTCTGGTTTTCCGTTTGGTAAAAGAGGATGGATTAAAGTATAAAGATGTTGCCCAATTACTGGAAATTTCAGTAAAAACAGTAGAAGCCCACATGACACTGGCTTACAGCCGCATCGTAGATTGCTTTGAGCAGATGCTTCCCGAGCATCAGGAGTATTTCAAACCCGGCAAAAAGGCTCAGTAAAAATTTTTTTAATTTTTTTTTGAAGTGACTAAGGGTTTTGCATCAGCAACTACTCTTTATGGTTAAGCATGGTCTAAATTATGGAAAAGTCCAGGTTCATTGAACTTTTAAGAAAGAAGGAGAGCGGGGAAATATCGCTTTGGGAATTGAAGGAATTAAACGAGGCCATAGAAGGTAATGCTTTATACGCATCAGTTTTAAACCACCTTCAGGACATTTCGGACGCGCAGCCTCTCTTTAATAAGAGAGAGGATAGTTCTATAGCAGCAGAACTGGAGCAATTAAAAACGAGGATCAATTATCAGCCATTAAAGAAAAAAACGGCGTACCTGAAACGATTATTGGCTGCCGCAGCTGTTGTATTAATTGTTATAACAGTATCTGGTATATGGTTGAGCCGGCAGGAGAAAGCTGCAGATCCAACCAATATCATCGCGACACAGAAGGGGTCCAAAACAACTATAACGCTTATCGATGGTACCAAAGTATGGGTTAACGCAGATTCCAAACTCACTTATGATAATACGTTTGGCGTAAAAACAAGATCTGTTTGGCTTTCGGGGGAGGCTTATTTTGAAGTAGCGAAGGATAAAGAGCATCCCTTTATAGTACATACAGATTTGATGGATGTTACTGCTGTGGGTACGTCCTTTAATGTTCGCTCTTATAAAGATGAGGATGATGCAGAAACGGCTCTCATGGAAGGATCTGTTCAAATTGCATTTAAGAAAAAGGAAACAGCTAAAATACTGCTTAAGCCGATGGAAAAAGTGGTGGTTCGCGATCCGGCAGTCAGTGCTTATCCCGAAAAAGAACAACCTGAGATTGCAGTCGTTAAAGTGGTTTATGATTCTACGCAGGCTGTAGCGGCAGAAACGGGTTGGTTAACAAATCGCCTGGTGTTTAAACAGGAAAGCCTGGATGTGATTATCAAGGTACTCGAACGTCATTATGGATACGATATAAAAGTACAAAATACAAAACTGCTTGACAGGAAGCTCAGTGGTATATTTAAAGACGAGAGCCTTACAGAGGTTTTAGAAACTTTCAGACTAGCTGCCGGTATACGGTATAAGATCGATAAAAATAACGTATTGCTTTTTAATTAAACCAAACAGCCCTATATGAATAATCAGCTATAACATGTAATCACAAAAAAGCGGAAAATGTGCAACCATTTCCCGCCGGATAGTAAAGTAATCATTGCCTGGACAGCAATATTCAATCACTTTAATTAATACAAAAATATGAAAATTAAGGATTGCCCCGCCATGCGCGCCTGGGTGCAATTAATTATCAAATATTTATTGGTAATGAAGCTTGCCATATTTATTATTCTTTTAACGTCAACGCAGGCTATTGCGATCAAAACATTTTCCCAGGAGAAAATAAGTTTGAAGCAGGCGAATATTTCCATTTTAGCAGTTTTAACAGGAATAGAATCACGGTATGACTATCGGTTTGTTTACAGCGACAGTGTGGCATTAAGCAGGCAAAAAATTGATGTATTTGCCAGGAATGCGAGCATCGACGAGGTAATGCAGCAGATCTTAAAGACAACCAGTTTTTCATATAAGAAAATGAATAAAGGACTGATTGTTATCACGGGGGATAGTCATGATATTGTGGCAGAGCTCCCTCTGAAAGGAATAGTTGTAGACCAGAACGGCCAGCCGGTAGCCGGAGCTAATGTTATTGAAAAAGGAACGGTGAACGGTACTGTTACCTCGGATGATGGCAGCTTCCAGATTGATGTGAAAGATCAGCAATCTGTACTTATTATTTCTGTAGTTGGTTTTAAGACGAAAGAAATAGCAGTTACCGCAATCGGTTCTGGTATTTTGCTGGAGAAGGAAGAAGGGAAACTGGATGAAGTAGTAGTAGTGGGTTATGGTACCCAGCGAAAATCAGATGTTACGGGATCTATCACCTCCATTAATGAAAAATCATTGCGGGAGGTACCTGCTGCCAATCTTTCACAGGCATTGCAGGGCAGAGGAGCCGGTATCGATATTCAGAAGGGAGGGGGCAACAGTAAGCCGGGGGCTTCTCCGGTAATTCGTATCAGGGGTGTACGTTCTATTAGTGCCGATAACGGCCCTTTATTCGTAGTAGATGGCATTCCCTTTAATGGTAATATTAATGATCTCAATCCGGATGATATTGTGTCCTTGGAAGTACTTAAGGATGCTTCGGCAACGGCTATTTATGGATCAAGAGGTGCCAACGGTGTGATACTGGTTACCAGCCGCCGCGGACGTAACGGGGAGCCGGTTGTATCGTATGCCGGGTATACCGGGTATGTAAAGAATTTAGGCAAGATTGAAGTGATGGATGGAGCGGAGTTTGCCCTGCTTAAAAAATGGGCCGCTTACAATGGCAATTTCCTGAGCAATGGTAGCAGGAAATATACAGGGATTGATGATCCTGCTATTATAGCAGACGGTGTTTTTGCTCCCCAGGAAATAGAGTCTATAAACATGGGGCGTTCCACCGACTGGCAGGACCTTATTTATAAAACGGGCATCAACACCGATCATCAATTAAGCGTATCAGGAGGTTCGGCCAAAACCCAGTATGCACTCTCAACCGGTTATCATAATGAAACAGGTATTTATCCGGGACAGTCTTTTGAACGTTTTTCAGTAAGATTAAATTTAGATCAGCAGCTGGGTAAATGGGTGAAGGTGGGACTAAGCTCGTTAAATAATTATAGTATTACCAAAGGCGAGAATGCCAATCCCATGGGACAGGTTTTAAGAGCCAGCCCTTTGGCTACACCTTATGATGAGAACGGCAAATTATGGGGATTCGTTCCCGGTAGTGCTAACCAGGTATGGAATCCGCTTGGAGATTTTGTAGACGGAGCCAAAATAGAAAACCGTAAAAGGACCGGTACATTTACGACGCTTTACATGGATATCAACCTTGCAAAAGGGTTAAAGTACAGGTTTAATGCCGGTGCTGAAATACGATCTGATATCTATGGTAACTATTATGCGAGCGCCACTTCTAATAACCTGGGTGGTCTTTCAACATCAAGGAACCGTACCGAGTTCTCCACCAATTATACATTGGAAAATATTCTTACTTACAATAAAACGTTTGCAGAAAAACACCGGATTGATTTTACCGGGTTGTTCAGTATGCAGGAATCGCAGGGGCAAACCAGTCAATTTGATAATAATGATATTGTAGCTGATCCGCTCTGGTACTATAACCCGGCGTTTGGTGCCAACCTGCGCGGTGTGGGTAGTTATGCTAAATGGAATATAGTATCTGTTATGGGACGTGCTAACTATGCCTATAAGAATAAATACTTGGCTACACTAACCGTGCGTTCAGATGGGTCTTCGAGGCTGGCTCCTGGCAATCAGTTCCAGGCATTCCCTTCGGGTGTGTTGGCATGGAACATGGCACAGGAAGATTTTATCCGTCGTACAGGTATATTCTCCAACCTTAAACTGAGAGTGAGCTATGGGAAAGTAGGTAATACTGCAATTGATCCCTATCAAACCCTTGGCGCTTTGTCGGGAGCTGTCTACAATTTCGGCGATCAGATGACCACCGGTGTTTATCTCTCGGATGTTCCCAATCCTAATTTAACCTGGGAATATACCGCCAGTACCAACCTCGGGTTAGACTTTGGCCTGTTTAATAACCGGGTATCCGGCTCCATCGAACTTTATAAGCAGGCTACCAGCTCTCTGTTGTTACCTCAAAGTTTGCCCCCCACTTCCGGTATCCCCAATGCTATTGTAACCAATGTGGGTAAAACGGAAAACAAGGGGATCGAAATACAATTGGCTACTGTGAACCTGGCTGGTGACGGCAGGGATAAAGTAAGCTGGACCTCAGATATCAACTTCTTTTTAAACAGGGGGAAGATAACACAGCTTCAGGAAGGCGTTACCATGGACATTACCAATAGCAGGTTTGTAGGGTATCCTATAGGTACCATCTTCGACTATAAAAAGATCGGTATCTGGCAGAACACATCGACAGATTCGGCACTTGCCAAAAGCCTGGGGCTCTCACTTTCGGGAACAGGATCTGTAATTGGAAACATCAAGGTAGAAGATGTAAACGGTGATAATAAGATCAATGCAAGTGACAGGATCATCTTAGGTTCAAGTCAGCCCAAATGGTCTGCAGGTTTTACCAACCGGTTAGCGTATAAGGGATTTGACCTTACAGTTGTTGCCTTTGGTCGGTTTGGAAGTACTATCACCAGCCGTATGCATAACAGTGGTTTTGCCAATACCTTCCAGGGTAATTATAATAATCTTAGTGTCAATTACTGGACACCTACCAACGGAGAGAACTTTTGGCCCAAACCTAATGCGGCTTCCACTAACACACCTAACAACTCAACATTAGGATACTTTGATGGCACTTTTGTTAAAATACGCAGCCTGAGCCTGGGCTATAACCTCCCTGCTTCATTTTTAAACCTCCGGTCGGCAAGAGTATATGTTACAGCCAATGATGCTTTTATCCTCTTTTCCAAATACCGGAATGTATATAAAGGCATTGACCCCGAAGCCATTAATGCAGGCAATAACCGCGGCGAGATTAATGTGGATACGCCCGCTACTTACTCAATTCTTTTTGGTTTGAACATCACATTGTAATTAATTCAAGTGAAAGGTAATTTTATAATACCAGATTTTACAACGGCTTATTCCTTTAAGAAGCCACAACATATTATAAACATGAAAAAGAAATACTCTTGCTTGTTTAGCCTCTTGTCGATCCTCTTTATTTCAGCATGTAATAAACAATTGAGGGAGGAACCTCACTCAATACTTACACCTGAATTCTTTGCTACTACACAGGGCTTTCAACGCGGACTAGATGCGGCTTATGCCGGAACCAGGAACCTGTGGGGTACTCAGAACCTGTTTACTATGACCGTAATCGGAACGGATGAATTTTATACCGGTAAAGATGGTAACAATGATATCAATAAGTATAATAGCAACTATAATACTTCCAACGGAACGGTGGCGGCAATATGGAAAGAATGTTACACCAATATCAATACCTGTAACGGGGTTATTGAGTATGCGCCTAAAGTAACCGGGCTTTCAGATGAACAGAAAGGAAAGAATGTAGCTGAAGCAAAATTTCTGCGGGCCAATTTTTATTTTTTACTGGTGCAGTTTTGGGGAGACGTAACCCTGAACCGCAATTTTCAGGCTACTCCGGTCACTTCCTCAACCCGTACGCCTCTGGCAGAAGTGTATGACTTTATTATCCAGGACCTGAATGATGCTATTGCTGAACCAGCCCTTCCGTTAAGCCCCAAATCAGCTGGTGTTTTACCAGGGAAAGCAACAAGAACTGCAGCCTGGCATGTGCTGGCTAAAGTATACCTGGCCAGGGCGGGTTCTTCAGCGAAGAAACCCGATGATTATAAAAATGCATACCTCAACGCTATGGAGGCCATCAATAAAAGCGGACTCTCACTTTTGCCTGATTTTGCACAGGTGTTTGCAGAAGGCAACGAGGCCAGTAATGAAGTAATCTGGACGGTGCAACATACATCGAACCTGGCCTATAATGGCCCCAACAATAGTGGAGGCTCTGACAATGTGCTCAACCATATGTGGGTACCTAAGTATGAAGATGTAGGTGGTATGAAAAGGGATGTATTGTACGGACGACCCTATATACGCTGTGTACCTACACCCTGGTTAACAGAAGTAGCATTTGGCGAACGGGTTAACGACACCAGGTACAACAAAACCTTTCAAACCGTATGGTATAGCAATAATGCGGCATCTATACCCAAATGGACAGCACCGCTTCCCCCGGGGGCTCCGGCAGGAGCTGTAGTTGGCCAGCCCAAATTCTCGGTGGGTGATACGGCAATCTTTATGCCGGGCAAACCGGCTACCCCTGCACAGATTGCTGCTTCCCGGTATTTACTGATGCCTCCTAATAATTACAATATCAGTTTAAGTCCTTATATGAAAAAGTATAATGATACCAAAAGAGCTGACATGAACTATCCTTCGGTAAGGCCGGTAATAGTATATCGCCTGGCAGAAACCTACCTGGTAGCAGCCGAAGCCGCTTTTATGGGTGGCGCCGGTGCAACGGATGCACTTCAAAATATCAATATAGTGAGAAGACGGGCAGCTTATCCGAATGCAAATCCGGCTGTAATGGATGTAGCTGCAATACCTTCCCTTGATTTTATTTTGGAAGAGCGTAGCCGCGAGCTGTGCGGTGAATTAACCAGGTGGCTGGACCTGGTTAGAACGAATAAATTGATTGACCGGGTTAAAACAAAAAACTATAATCCCGAAGCTGCGGCTAATATTAAAGAATTTCACGTATTGAGACCCATTCCCCAGGCTCAAATTGATGGAGTTACTACCGGGCCGGCTTATCCTCAAAACCCTGGTTGGTGATGCACTTTTAGAATGATTAGATTAGCTGGATTATCAGCATACGAAGGTATGGCTGTAAAGATCCATCAGATACGCTATCGGAGACCCTATCATCAAGGAGAAGGGTATAGCTCCGGTGATTCTGCAATGTCTGTCTTATGATTGATCCGGCCCTTTGATTTTGTGTTTAAACGCTGAACTATACTTTTCCTTTTGCTTAACAATGATTGCTTAACTAAAAATGCTTTTATGAAACCGCAATTACTCAAAATGCACACTGAGCCTTACAGTTCCTTTAGTTTTAGAAATGATTCGGTACCTCATGTAAACAACCGTTGGCATCTTCATGCAGAACTTGAATTAATCTACTTCAAAAATGGTGAAGGCACGCAGTTTATAGGGGACAATATCTCCAACTTTAAAAGTGGAGATGTTGTACTGGTAGGACCCAACCTGCCTCATTACTGGCGTTTCTCCGATTCCTTTTTTGAAGAGAATGCTAATCAGGTTAATGTATTTGTGGCCCATTTTCCTCAGAACTTTTTGGGGAGTCATTTTTTAGATCTGCCCGAGAATGTTGAAATAAGAGCCGTTTTCGAACGTTCAAAGAGGGGACTCCAAATTGCGGGCAAAGCCCGAAGCCGTATTGCCGATATCCTGGAGCGGCTATCTGCTGCCGAAGGAAGCCAGCGTATATTATTGATGATTGAAGCCTTAACAATTATTTCATCAGAACCCAACTGTATAGAGTTGTCTTCTGTAGGTTTCAGACCCAGTGACTATTCTGACGAGAATGAAAGATTGCAGGCGATTTTTGATTACTCCAATAAAAATTTTAAACATAGAATAGCTTTGGAGGAAATTGCTGAAATAGCCAATATCAGTCCTAATTCCTTTTGCAGGTATTTTAAAGCAAGAACCGGTAAAACCTATTCTCAATATCTTATAGAGCTAAGAGTAGGATATGCCTGCAGGCTGCTTATTGAGACGAATACCTGCCTGAAGCGCTTATGTTTTGAGAGCGGGTTTAATAATTTTTCCAGCTTTCATAAATATTTTAAGATCATAACGGGTCGTAGTCCCCTGATGTATCAAAAAGAATATACGATGTAAATATACTCAGGCATTGATCCGGCCGATTATGCTAAAATCATTGAACATATTGCTGATAGGTAGTATCATCTTTATAAAAATACATACCATATTTGCCCTGTTAAGGATAGAGATTTTCAAGCTACATATATGAATCAAATTAGAATTGCTATAAGTACATGGACCATTGTTTTAGTGCTGCTTAGCCAAAGTTTTACGGGGTTTTGCCAGGGAACAAATGCGGGTTTAAAGCTCCCGCAGGGATTTACAGCCAAAAAAATCATTGACACTTCCGGTAAAGCAAGGCATCTTTCGGTGTTGCCTGGTGGATTGATTTACGTGAAAATGGCAAGGCCCTGGCAAGGGAAAGGTATTTTAATGCTGAGAGAGAATGATAAAGGCGAGGTCGCTGTAGTGGATGGATTCAGCAATTATGGAGGAACAGGTATCTATATTAAAAACGGGTATTTGTATGCATCCTCTAACGAAGAAGTTTTTCGTTATCAGTTAGGAGAGGATGGCCGGGTGATAAATCCTGATAAGCCGGAGCGGATTATAACCGGTTTAAAAATGGGGCGGCAGCATGAAACAAAATCAATAGTGCTGGATAATGACGGCAATATTTATGTCAACATTGGCATGCCTACCAATTCCTGCCAGGAAAAAGACCGGCAACCCGGATCGATGGGCATACCCGGTTGTCCTTTACTCGATTCAGCAGGAGGTATCTGGCAATTTCGTTGCGATAAACCTGATCAAACCTATAAAGACGGCATTCGCTATGCAACAGGATTACGTAATGTAGTGGGGCTTGATTGGAACACACAGAATAATACCTTATTTGTAATGCAACATGGCAGGGATCAGCTGCATGATCTCTTCCCTGCACTATACACTCAAAAACAGTCTGCAGAGGTTCCTGCTGAGTGTATGTATATGATCCGGAAAGGCGACAATGCCGGGTTCCCTTTTATTTATTATGACCAGGTCCAGGGTAAAAAAATTCTGGCTCCGGAATACGGTGGAGATGGTAAGAAAGAAGGAAGTAAAGAATATATTGATCCTGTTGTAGCGTTTCCCGGGCACCTGGCTCCCAACGGGCTATTGTTTTATACAGGGAGTCAATTCCCCGAAAGATTCAGGAACGGTGCATTTGTAGCCTTTCATGGTTCATGGAACCGCACACCTGAAAAACAGGAAGGATATTATGTTGTGTTTGTTCCTTTTGAAAACGGCAAGCCTTCGGGGAAATGGGAAGTTTTTGCCGATGGATTTTCAGGCGTGTCTGAAGTGCGCTCTCCGCGCCAGGCCCGGCACCGTCCTTGCGGATTAGCGCAGGGACCCGATGGAGCGCTTTACGTTACAGACGATGTAAAAGGCGCTATTTATAAAATTGAATATAAACAATAAGATGCGAAAAGTTATAGTACTGGCTTGTGTATTAGGAAGCCTTAACGGGTTTAGCCAGTCTGCAAAGAAACCTGCGGTGAAAAAAACAACACCTTCGGTTTCGCCGGTTGTATCGTCAACCAACCGCGGAAAAATAGTTTACCGTAAATTCTGTTTATCCTGTCACCAGCCGGATGGAGGAGGCGTGCAAAGCTTAAATCCCCCATTGATAGGTACCAGCGGCGTTTTAGGAAATAAGGCGCGGCTTATCAAAATCGTAAGAAATGGCCTGCAGGAACATGTAGAGCTGGATGGAGAGTATTACTCCAATAATATGCCTCCGTTTAAAATGCTCACCGATCAGCAGGTAGCTGATGTGTTAACTTATATCAGGAGGAGTTTCGGGAACAAGGCAACGCCGGTGTATAAAAATGAGGTAACACAATTAACGGCGAAGAAAAAATAGCCGGATATACTATTTGTTTCAATGGTTGACATTGTCAACCATGTATTGTTTTGTAATAAATGTTTGGTGCCGTTTTACCGCTGTATAATAATAAACCGGCATCAAAATTATTATTACATATAGATTAACCTCCCTCTTCCCGCCAGTGGAGACACTGGCCAGGGCTATGCGAAATGCATTCGACTGGTTTGTGGGGACACAAACCTCAGCATAGCCCTGGTATTATAAGATAGTAGTTTAAGCAAGCAATCAGAGGAAAAGAAGGCCTCACTCAAAAGCAAATCTTTGCTACTGGTGAGGCTTCTTCATTTAAACGAAACGAGGATACCTGTATCAGATAGGTATCCTAGTTATTCATTTTGCAGGACTGTTTATCTTAAAAATGCGGTGGCGCACCAAAGCAGCGGTGCCTGGCCATGCAGATCCCCGGTATTTCTTTTCCGGTCGAGATAATATTGATGGCTGTCTTTTTTATTCGTGCCTTCACACACATCGGTAATGTCTCCATCACTATTGATGTACTTGATTAACGATAACCAGGCCTTGCGTGCAGCAGGCGCATAGATCGATTTATCCAGCCAGCCTTCCTTCACACCTGTAATAAAGGCGCAGGTAAACATACCGGTACAGGAGGTTTCTTTCCATGAATTTGGATCGTCAATAAGTTGTCTCCACATACCATCTTCTGCCTGGTATTTCAGTAATGTGGCCATCATTTTTTTATAACCTTCCATGATGCGGGGACGATCGGGATTTTTTTGGGGCAAAGAGCGTAACAGCTCGCTCATGCCAACAGCCATCCAGCCGTCGCCGCGTCCCCAGAAATAAGGTACATCGGGTGCATGATAAAACAGGCCATTCGGCTGTTGTAAAGAGTCCAGGTAAAATACCATTTCTTTGGCAGCTTTGGTAATATACATGGGGTTGCCGGTGGCGCGAAATGCCTGCGATTGAACAGCTGTTATCATAAACATATCGTCGATCCACAAACGCGTTTGCCAGGTCAGCCCCTTATTATAAAACCGGTGTGATTCTGCAGTAACCCGCTTTCCTTCGGGCGGTCCCCATTGCTTGTCAGCAAACATCTTTCCTATCTTAAGATATCGCTCTTCTTTAGTTTGCATATATAGTTCCAGGGGAACGGATCCAAATACAGTGTAATCCACATGATCGGGAACCGGGATTAAGCTGTCACGGCTACCGAATAAAGGTTCGAACCGATCTGCCAGCTTCTGGGTAAGGGCTTTATTGCCTGTTACTTTTGCAAAAGTTAACGCGCCATACCAGGTACAGGTTTCAGGATACGTAATTACCTTGGGCGGAGTCGTTCGGTTAAAGTTGGTATGAGGTGTGGCAATAAACCGTGATGCTGTTTTTTGCCCGATCTCTGCCGGCGAAGCTCCCCTGGGCCATGATTTAAATGCGGGAATGGAGGATGACTGCGCATGTACCGTGGCAGTTGCGGCAAGCACTGTTACAGCACCGGCAAGCAATAAATTTGCTGACTTCATATTGTATTATTTTCATTTTATAATTTAAACTATTTGTTGTTCCAACCGGGAACTGTAAAAGGGCAAACTATTTATTGATTTACCAGGAAGTGAACGATCCTGACCGCATTGCCTTTGGATGCCGTATTGCTGGCAGCCACCACCTTGAGCCGCAGCCGATGGCTGCCTTTTGATAATCCGTCACCTAATAAGATATACCAGGGCAAATGCAAGCTTTTGCTCCATTGGGTATAGAGATCGGCAGTCTTGGTTTCTTTTCCATCTATAGTATATTCGATGGCTCCCGCATCGGGGCCTGAAAGAATGGCTATACCAATGGCGGTGCCTTTGAATGTTAATTCTAAGGATGCCCCCACATCGGTAGCTTCCAGCACAGGTACCTGTACAAATCCGGGTCTTGTGTTTACGCAGTCTGCGGGCTCCCAGGAATTGTTGATGGTAAAGCCATTTCTTTTTGTTGGTACAGATACCGGCAGGTAGTTTCCCTGGTTATAACTTTTGCTATCCAGTGGAGCCGGCATTTTCGCTTTTGCCAGTTGGTTGGGCGAGCCTTGAAGTGCTCTTTTTAACAGGGTTTGAATAGAATTGGCGTATAATGCCTGGCCGTAAGGTGACGGATGTAAATCTTTAAAGTCATCCTGCCAGCTTAATTCTTTGTTATGGATACGTTGATAAACTTCTGAAGCCAGGTTAATAAAGGGAATACGGTAGTGGTTGGCCAGGTCCTGGTGCAATTGTATTTCAGCCGGCGTTTGCTGTGCACGGTAATCGGCGATTTTGAATTCATCGGCAAAGCCCATTAACACGATGTTCATGTAAGGGTTATGGGTCAGTGCGTTACGGATGATTCCCTCCAGTGACCGCCGCTGCGCTATGGGGGGTGTGCCGTTTACAAAATCATTTACGGCAGATTCTGCAAACAGCAGGTCTACACGGCCTTTGCTCAACACATCATTTTGCAGGCGAAAAGCATGCGGCAAACTTCCCAGCGAGGGTATGCCTGCATTAATGAACCGGAAACGGGCCTGGGGGTAATGTTCTGTAAGAAACCTGCAAACTATATTGCGCCAACCCGTCATATTGGTAATAGAGCCGCCTAAAAAGGCAACTGTTATTGAATCTTTTTGATGAATACGATAAGCCAGGTTATTAAGTCCCTCATTGAAGGAAATAAATTGCTCCGCTGGCAGTATGGCTTGAGCAGGAACCGTATTGCTGATAATGAAGTTGGCTAATGCTTCAGGCTTCTCAATAGGAAAGTGGTGCCCCTGCAGGCTTTGCGCTCCCTTGGTCATGGGTACTATTGTAGCTGGCCCCCCGGCTTTGATATAGTTTTGTACAAGTGCAAAGGTGTTTTCTTCGTTAGGAACAACACTATCATTTAAACCTATTACATGTAGAATAGGCACTCTGTAGGCAGCCAGTGTTTCGAGATTGTCTTTGGGTTGGTCTTTATACTGTATGGCTTCGGTATCCGAAAACCCATATACGTTCAATAATTTTTCCCAATCTGCAGTAGAACCGCTTCCCCGGCCTTTACCCCCTGGCCAGCTGGTAAAATCGCAAACAGGAGCCTCTGCATAGATACAGCTCACTTTGGATGGATTTCTTTTAGCCCAGGCATAGGCATATAACCCTCCACGGCTTACTGCTTCAAGGGCAGGCTTTGCAGCAAATTGTTTTGTCCCGGTAAGATAATCATACAAAGCATCCCATAAGTTCATCGCAGACGCATGCCCGAATAAATCATTTGCTTTTATATAAGCGATGGCAATTCCCCGTTCCAGCAAAATACTATCCATTTCGATGTGCCAATCAGGAAAATAAGCGCGCCATACCCAGGGCTTTCCCGTTAAAGGCTTTGCCGGTTCTATATACCAGGCTTCTGCACCATCCAATGTAAATTGAAATTTTTTGAAATGTTTCCATTGGGTTTGCTGTTCACTGGGGATGTGCTGGGTCTTACCTTGACTTACCCAAAAAAGGCAGGTAAATAATAGCAGCAGGGATAATATCTCTGTATTTTTTTTCAAACTTCAGGCTCTGACCGTTTAACCAGCTAAAATAGGAAAATGTTTTTTTTAGCGTTCAGCGGATTTAGCCAATTATTAAGCTGTATATACTTTGCAAACAATTGGTGTAGGCTGGTGAGCAGTATTTACCAGGTGCATAACATTTTTTTCTGCAACTCCGCGTTCTTAACGTAAAACTTTGCGCCTCAGTCCAAAGGACTCTCCAAAGGAGTTCTTCGAACCCTTGGAGCGGTAAAAAATATTAAAATTCAAAAAATGTTATGCACCCTATTTATCTGTTGATTTCCGTTATGTCAATAATGTTGCTTGTTAAAGATTGCAGCTTGCCTGCTGCGATATTGATTCCCACCTCCATCAGGTAAGCTCCTGAGAATATTTTGCCATTATCCGGCAATGCAGACGGCGTGTCGGGCAACAGGTTGATCTCACGTATACGGTAGTTTTTGGAGGGTGCCAAACCTTCGAGCAACACTTTTGAAAAGCTGTCTTTTTTTCTGAGGTTTAAATGGTAGTTAAAGAGTACCGCCCGGCTTTGGGAGTTGTTCACATACATCAGAACTGCCCTGTTTTGATCATAGGGAGAGATCAGGCGATAAAGATCACCTTTCCATATAATGTCGCTGATATCCGAATAGGTTTTAACTGCATTTTTGCTGAACTCAAGTTCTTTTTCGGTAAAGTTGTTCACGCGGATATCATATCCCATTTTGCCCATCATAGCTACATCCGTTCTGAATTTTAGAGATTGTTTGCCCATGCTTGTTACATGTGCTGAAATGGTATTGGATGGAAAAAAGTAAGAGTATCCCCATTGTATAAATATCCGCTCCAACGCGTCTGTATTATCGCTGGGCCAGAATTCTGTAAAATACTCAAGTGCTTTATAGTCGGTACGACCGCCACCACCTGCGCATAGCATAATGGGTAAATGCGGGTACTTTTTTCTGATGCGTTCCATTACACTATAGAAACCTTTAGTGTAATTAATATAAAGATGCGATTGACGATCTTTAAGATAAGTAGAATAGGCGTTGGTCATACTCCGGTTGCAATCCCATTTAATAAAGGCAATGCCCGGATTTTTGGTCATCATATCATCTACGATACCAAATACAAAATCCTGTACAGAAGGGTTGGTCAGGTCGAGGACCAGTTGATTCCTGCCATAGCTCTCAGCCCGGTTGGGGAGTTTCAATATCCATTCAGGATGTTTTTCATATAATTCACTTTTAGGATTCACCATTTCGGGCTCCAGCCAAATGCCAAATTTTACGCCAAGTACGGAAGCTTCCTGTACGAGTTTGGCAATGCCGTTAGGAAGCTTAGATCGATCTGGTTGCCAGTCACCCAGCCCTGCTTTATCATCATTCCTTGGATATTTATTACCAAACCAGCCGTCATCCAGTAAAAAAAGATCTACACCCAGTTGCTGCGCTTCTGCAAAAAGCTCCGTAAGCCTTTGTTCATTAAAACTGGTATGTGTGGCTTCCCAGTTATTCAACAAGGTCATCCTGGGAGCATTACCATCCAGCAGGGCATTATTTCTAACCCATTTATGCAGGTTACGGCTGGCTAGCCCTTTACCCGTTGCGGAGTAGGTGAATATGAATTCAGGTGTTGTAAATACCTCGTTTGGCGCCAGGTAATATTCTGAGGCAAATGGATTGATCCCTGAAATAACCCTTAATCCATTTTTTTGATCTACCTCGAAAGTATATTTGAAATTGCCGGTCCAGCCTAATGTACCTGCAATCAGCTTTCCATCATTTTCTGAAGAAGGCTTACCCAATGAAAGGATAAAAGTTTGTGTCTGGTAAAAATTAGTTCTCGTACCAAGCTTGCTTTCAATATTCTTGATTCCGTTGGAAAGCTTTTCCTCTGCCATCTGTACCTCCCTGGCCCAATCTCCGTGAAATTGTGTTAACCAATATTGTCCTGCATTAAAATGCAGCAGCGACGATGCATACTGCGTCAGCATTACAGGTTTTTTTTCCTGGTGCCGTATTTCGGTCCAGGTTTTTATAACATTTTCATTATTGTAGGCTTTGAAGTGAATAGTAACCTGAAAAGGGTAGGCAGGATCCTTCAACATGATTTGTGTATAGGTAATATTAGCTTCCTTTCGCTGATTATAATGGTCAAACTGCAAATCCAATGAAGGATTCCCATCGTTATGTACGGCTCGAATGGCGGGCTCAAATTGGTTATCTATACCAGCAGTCAGGTAAATTTCCTGGCCTGCGTTCAGGTCTTTATAATCAGACCTGGAAAGTTTATTTCCGATGTAAACCTGGGTTACTTTTTTATCCTTTCCTATTTTGTAAACAAGGGCTGTGTTATTGGTCTCTATAAAAATTTTATCCGTTTGTGTTTTACCAGCTATTGATAATAAAAGAAATAAAAGGATACAGGAAAATGGTTTCATTTGTTTGCTTTAGAAGAACCGTTGACAGGTTCTGTTGTGTGTTTTGTTCAATCAGAATACCGGGGTTCATATTGCTTAAAGGTTAATAGTGGTTCTTTTCCCTTCAGTCAATTCATAATTCTGTGTTTTCCCATTTGCTGTAATATGCATTATCAGCCGGTTGCCATTCTTGCGAAGTATTTCCATATCGAATATCTTTCCAAAAGCATGCATGTTTTTCAATCGCATAAAGTTCCACGATATCGGGAGGTTGGGAGTGATGGTGAATGAGTTGAACCCAACAGGGCGGATCCCTAAAATACCCTCCGTAAAAATGCGACAGTATAACCCGCTTTCAGCCGATAAGTGCCGTTGGTTCCCTTCGGGATAAGCTTCTACAGCATAGGGCACATGTTCTCCCAGTAGTCGCCGCTGCGAATAATATTTTAAAAAATCGTATGCTTTTGTTTTTTCTCCTGCTGCAAAGGCACCGCGTAAGCCATATAAAGTAGATCTGTCCCAGAAGGTACTGTTTCCGGCAAGCGTGGCAAGTCCGTCTTCTGTCCACAAACGCTCAGAAAATAATGCGTCAATAGTCCCCTTTTTTCTATCGAAGATGTCCATGACTAATGGCGTAGCGATCCAGGATCTCAATGTATCGTTGCCTTTATAGTAGCGGTAGGTATTAAAACCCTCTACCGTTGCTCCAAAGTATTGCTCAATACTGGACTTCATTTGAGCGGCCCGTTGTATATAATCTTTAACCTGCTTGTCGCTTTTTCCTAATGACCGGGCAAGCATTGATGCCGACAATAAGCCGTCATAATATAAGCAGCTGGTATTAAGGTTAGCATTTCCTGAAGGAAACCTGCCTTCCAGTTCATCTCTGTTGCTCCATACCACACCTTCGTCATTGATCTTTCTTTTACAGTATTCCAGGCACCATTCAATAAGCGGCCACAAGACTTTCGCCGAATCAATGTTCCCGTTAGCCAATGCAAACCGGCCGGCACCATAAGCGATCATAGCCATATCGCCCCGGTCGCCTGCTCCCTGCCATATTCCTTTTCCTTCATTGATAATGGAGCTGGGAATAGGCCTATACTCCGGATTCATGTATGCTGCGAATTGCCTGTAAGCGTTCATAGCTGATTTAGTAGCAATATCATCTCCCAGGTAGGCAAAAAACGGGTTGATATATTCTGCCTGGTCATTAGCCCAGATTGCAGCATAGTATCTCAAGCCTCCGGGACCATGCATTAGACCGCCCCTGGTGTCAAATATGCTTTCAGTTCCTCTTAGTTTGGCAAAGTTGAACATAGTATTTAAAACGGTATCCGGTGATTCTAACCTGAGCAAATGGCTGATGCCTTCAACTCTTTTTCTTCTCGCGCTTTCTTCCTGCGTGATATTGGCGTATGCCGGCGTGGAAGATGTTCCTGCAATGGCCTGGTAGCTAATGCCAAATACGACTGAATCGCCCGGTGCTATTGTTTTTATTCCATCATTAATGCTAGATATGATAAACCTTAAAGGACCGTCACTGGCCCGCTCGGGGGCAGGTCTTACTTCCCGCAGCAGATATTCCATTTCAAGTTTAACGGGTTGATTCCCGTTATTAATAAAAACAAGCTTTTCAATAGCTAATGCTTTATCAACCGAAGGATAAAAAGATCTTTTTAATGTTAATGTACCAGATGTACCAATAGTACTTTCGATTGAGAGCATTCCATCAAATTTTACTGTCTTTGCCTTTTCGGGTTGGTCATCCATAACAGTAGCGTTATATACACCCTTCTTTAGAAGCTTGTCATTTATTAAGAACCGGGGAAGATTTGCATCGTCAACACTATACATCATCGACGCAATGGTTCGGGCAGGTAAAAGCCTGAAGCCGGGAAATACAAATGTCCTGGTAAATGAGGGAGCTTTGTTGCCATCGATATTGTATTGAAGCCAGAGCGATATTTTCTGCCCGCTCATTTCTATATGGTCGGCGTGAGGTAACCGATCTGCAACATTCCACTGGATAGCTCCCTGTGACTCAATGCTCCATCGGTTCCCGGCCACTTTGTTTGCATTTACCTGGGCTTCGAGGCTTATGTGTATGATCATCATACCAAAACAGATGATAAAATAATTGCTGGCAGCATTCCTGATTCTGACACAATTCATAGCTAATTTAATTTTGATTCATATAACCGGCGACGGCGGCGATTATCTTTCCTGTACAATAAGGATGATTAACTGTCTTCAATACAAAAACGTTCTGACTTTCAAATTAGACACCGCAATGGTAACAAGTAAAAGCCGAAAACCTGAGTGGTTTATTGGCCAAGTATTAAGCAATTTTATCCGATCGGTGTTCCGTTAAAAAACTAAAATACCTTAATTGTTTATTAGCTCATCTTGCAGAATTTTGCAGCTAAAAGAACAAACTAATGGAAGCTGTTATTGAAGGACGTATCAGTTTTGAACAGATAGGAAATAATTATCCGAAAGCCCCTAATGTTGACTTTGAGGATATAATGATCAATGATGTTAGCTGTAGATGGGTTAAACCAGATGACGCTATCGAAGATGAAGTGCTGGTATATATCCACGGTGGTGCTTTTATATACGGCTCTCTTCAGTCGCATACGGCTATGGTAAGCCATATTGCCCGGGTATTGAAGCGGAATACATTAATGATAGATTACCGTCTGGCACCGGAGCATCCTTATCCCGCGGCGCTAACAGATTGTGTGGGCGTAATTCTAAAGCTCTCTCAGGAGAATCCCGGCGTCCGGTATGGTATTATGGGAGATAGTGCCGGCGGTGGTTTAAGCATGGCTACCCAGTTAAAACTAAGGGACCTAGGTGGTCCAATGCCTTTATATAGTATAGTTATTTCTCCCTGGGCGGACCTTGCCTGCAAAAATGATAGCTATAATAGCAATGAGCTACGGGATACTATTTTAACCCGGGAATTTCTCCAATGGGCTGCGGATTTATATGCTGGCAGTCACAATTTATCGGAAGGGCTGTTATCTCCTGCGAATGCAAACCTGGCGGGCCTTCCACCTGTTATGATTGTATATGGTACGGTTGAAATACTGGCAGATGATAGCATACATCTTTATCAGCAATTCCTGAAAGCCGGTGGTAGCGCAGAGCTGGTTTCTTTCGATGATGAGCAACATGTATGGCCGTTTACCGACGTTCATTCGACGGCGTCTCAAAACGTACTTGAACATTTTGCAGCATTTGCAGAAAAGCATGGCAGCAATACAGGCCATAGCTGATTGATAAAAGCATACTTCATAGTTTTTAACTGCTGTCTTTTGAGCATTTCAGTAATGGAAAAATTAATGTAGGTTTGGCCTTATGAATTACAGACAATTTAAAGGACAAAATATTTCTGAAATAGGATTAGGTACCTGGCAACTGGGCAGTGCAGATTGGGGCGTAGTAAACGAAGAGGAGGCTTTCTCCATTTTAAAAACATATACGGATGCCGGCGGGAATTTTATTGATACCGCCGATGTATATGGCATGGGCATCAGCGACTCGCTGATAGGACGTTTTTTAAAAACGATCGACCAGGAAGTTTTTGTAGCTACCAAGTTAGGGCGTAGACAGGACAGCCCTAATGGCTGGCCTCAGAATTTTAGCTACGACTTTATGAGGCAGCATATTGAAAGTTCATTGGAGAAGCTGGGCAGCAGCTCACTTTTCTTAGAACAACTGCATTGTATTCCTACAGAGGAAATGCGCTCCGGAAAAGTATTTGATCATTTCAGGAGGTTTAAAGAAGAAGGTCTGATACAATATTGGGGCGCCAGTGTGGAAACAGCAGAAGAAGCGCTTATTTGTTTGGAACAAGAGGGATTGGCATCGCTTCAGATCATCTTTAATTTGTTTCGCCAGCATATTGCCAAAGAGGTTTTTACAAAAGCGCGGGAAAAAAATGTAGCCATCATTGTAAGAGTACCGTTGGCCAGTGGCCTGCTTACAGGAAAGTTTAATGAGCAAACAACATTTGCAGGGACGGATCATCGCAACTATAATGCAAATGGAGAGTCGTTTAATGCCGGCGAAACCTTCTCAGGCATCGAGTTTGCTAAAGGTGTAGATCTTGCAAGACAAATAGGTAGTTTGTTGCCTGATGACAGGATGGCTCAGGCTCAATGGTCTTTACGTTGGATTCTTGACCATCCGGAAGTTACTACGGTAATACCGGGGGCTTCGAAAATAGCACAGGTCATCGGTAATGTTAACGCTTCAGCCTTACCTGCACTCACACAGGAAACCCACCAGCAACTGAGAGCGTTATATGATGATCAGATAAAGGGAATTATAAGAGGGCATTATTAAATCCGGAATAGGTTGAACGTAGTCATAAATTTTCTTTTTATGATGTTATTGTCTTTCCTGGCCTTTCATTGCATGGGGCAGGGGAGAATGCAAGCAACGCTGCCCGATACTGATACGGTGCGGGTCATGAAAGAATATGGTATTGATAGTATGTTCCTTTCAACGAGCCGGCAACAAATGATCAATGGTTGCTGGAAAGAGTTGGAATACCGGCAATTTGATGAATCAGGCAACCTGGCGTTGGAAAGAAAAACCAGGTATGCGACGGACAAAAATAATACCTGCGACTTTACTCCCTATATTGAGCACAACCGTGTGTACAAAAACAAAAAGTTATATAGGGAGTACTCCAGGCAGGCCGCCTGTGCTGAATGTGAAGCACACCCCTGTGATTTGGAGAAGCAGTGGAACTCATCGGGTAAAATAGCATCTCAACGCAGCTATGGTAAATGTGGTTTTAAACCCCTTGTCAATAAACGATCTTAGAACTGCTTTACATTAATCCTTATGTCTTTATTTTTATAATGAAAGATCAGGGGCGCATCCTGGTTTAGGTTGCCTAACGTTATTTCCTGGTTGTTGTTGGTGATTTCGTAGCGATCGTTACGAATATAGATAAGGTAATGACCGGCTGGCAATTTAAGCTGGAAATCGCCTTCAAAGCTGGTTACTGTGTTATAGGTTTTACCGGTTTGTGTGTTTTGAGCGTATATCGTAATACCCGAGGCATCCTGTACCTGTATATCGTATTCAGCTTTAATTTCCTGAAGAGTTCCAGTCCTGGTATAAGTTTTAATAACAGGTATAGCAAAATGTTTGTTTTTATTGATATGAATGCTGTCGCCTGTCAGAATATCAAGACGCTGATCATTTCTCCGGGCCGTAATATAGTAAGTAGCTTCGGGTACCTGGTTGAGTTTAATTCTTCCCCTGGTATCGGTTATCGCAACTGTTGTTTTGTTGAGCTGTATGATCGTTCCCTGTAGCAATGGTTCTTTTCCATTTCTTTTCCCGTTTTGATCATGATCTTCAAATACCTCCAGGATAATATTATTTTCATTACCGGTTGCAGAAGACCATTGGGTGAAGGCTTTTTTCAGGCCAATGCTAAATTGAAAATTGCTAAATCCTGAACTGCTTCGGTTATTTTGAAAGCTGGAATAAGTGATATTGCCCGTTGCATACCAGTCAGTGCCTATTTTATAAGACAGAAGCGCCGAGCTGAAATAATTTCTGCTTTGATAAGTATTGATATAATTGTAACCAATATAAGCGTTACCCGATAATTTACTACCTGGCGAATTCAAATTGTAGCCGGTGGTTATTGAGTAGTTTCTAAAACGGTCATTGTCCTGCGCCATGGTTACATCGTAAACATTAGAAGGATTAATACTGGCCATACCGTCTATATAAAATGAAGCTATCCTGTAGTTCAGTAAAAGCCGGGTCGAATGGAAACTTTTATCTGTATTAATGATTTTTCCAATCCCATAATCCACTGTAAAGTTCAGCGCATGTTTATTGTAAAGTTTGGCAATATTCAGTTTGGTACGGTAGGCTTCATATTCCATTGTTCCGGGTAATGAGTACTGCTGGTAGTTGTAATTAGGGGCCAGGGTAAATGTATATCCATTGATGGTTCTGCCATAACCCGTTTCGAGCTGGTGTGTAATAAAGCTGTTATTTACCTGGTACAAAAGAAAGGACGATGAATCGTTCACCACGAATTTCGGTTTGTTTACTGACCCGCTGTAAAGAAAAAAGATATTACTATTGTTAGTGAACTGATAACGTACAAACTCATAAAAATTGAGCGCTCCTTTTCTGAGTCCTGCATAATACGGGCTGCTGAAATAATTGTTGGATACAAACGAGAACTGTTTTCGTTCCAGGCTATAAGATAAGCCTAGCGCACCTCCCGGATATTTCCTGTGTTGGTGAATACCCTCGCTGTTGCTGGCGCCTCCTTCAAGCACTAATGAATGTACAGAATCGTTTATGATAGGAATATTCGCAGTTGCCAGGTGAGACTGTACACCGGTGAAATTATTTTGGTTGAAAACATAGGAAGTACTCATGATTTTACTGTTATTAATGCGATGGTCTAACCGGGTGCCAATGCTATAGCCCGGATCGGCCAGATGTGTTGCTGAGCTATACAGTAAAAAACTATTATTGGTTCCTAATATTTCTATCTGTGTTTTTGGCGAAATTTTATATTGAAATAAAGCACCCCTTCCCGCAATATTCATATCGTAACCCTGTGCGTTGATATTGCCCACACGGGAAAATGTTTTCGGCGTTTGAAAACTAAGCCAGGTATCGTAAAGATTCAAAAAACGGTAATTGACAAAGTAGTCTGCTGTAGTGTTCAATTCTATTACCTTGCCAGGTCCCGGCTTTTGTTCCATATTGGATCTGAACTGCACAAACTCATTAGCCTGGTTCGACCGGTTGAATTGAAGTTCCAGGTAATTCTTGTATATATTGCCAGCTCCACTGTAGTTCATATTTCTTTTTTCAGCCAATGTGCGAACAGGAATAACAGTACCGGATATAGCCTGTGTGTTTCCTGGTTCGTAAGCCATTACTGAAAGACTGTAGTCGGGATAGTAAGCATTTTTTTTCCGGGTAAGCAGTCGCACCTGTATTAGCTTTCTTTCTTTCGGTGCCAGCGATACCATCTCTTGCTGTATTGCAGTAGCTAAAAATTCCTCCGGTAACAGTTGGTACTTCAATGCAATATTCCTGGTTTCATAGCCGGGATTTTCAATGAACAGGTTGACAAAGTTTTCATTTACGGAAGGATTATAGTAAGCTTCACCCGATGAAGTGCCCATTACCAGGTAATTTGATACCGGACGTATTATGAAGAAACTGGCTTTACTGATTTTTGTTATGGCATTTTCAGTGTAATAAATGTGGTATTCAACCTTTCGAATGGCTGACCGCATCAGTGCGTTATCAGCTATCATCTTCACCTTTAGTATTTGCTGTTCGTTAAAACGTACCGGTGCTGAAAACTCAGGAGTAAACAAAATCCCTGGCAATGATTCTGCCGGTCGAATGCTATCAATTTTAATGGTATGGGTGCCTGTATTCTTAATCACGAGGTCATTGGAAAAGCTTAGTCCCGCTTCAATAGCAATGCTGTCGGCTTTAAAAGCTGTAATGATGCCATGAGTATTTTGTCCTGTTGCGGTTGTTAAAAACAACAAGGATAATAAATAGAATACTATGTGTTTTAAAAAGCTCATAAATGCCTGTTACAAGCTGGTGAAGCTGTAAATAACATTAAGAATATAGGGCGTTGTGCCGGTTTGTTTACCCAGGAATTGTAGAGTTTGTGAAGCCGGAATGGTGTATTTTAAGGAAAGCTGCCTGTTGATGATTGAACCTGCATTAGTAATGATCGACTGCGATGTGGTTGACAGTGTTCGGCCGGTTACGGTTGTTTCTCCGGTCCCGTTTTCAATTTGCGCAATAGATGCCGGTATAGTGGTGGCCATACTATTACGGGTGAAATTAGCGGTACCGCTCTTTACATAAACCTCGTAATTTTTGTTATTGGTAATCAGCAGGTGATTGGGCATATTAATGCTTTTTGACATTTGATAATCAGCCAGGCTTCCATAACTGAAATTGACATCGGGTGTTCCTTGTACCGCAATACTGCTTAGCGGGTCCGTGGTAATAGTAAAGGCGATTGTTTTTAGGTCAGCAATAGTACCACCCGAATTACGTGTTCTTAAGTCTACGTTGAAAGTATAAGTGCCGGCTCTGAAAAAATGCTGGACAACGTTAGCAGATGTAATTTTAAGGATCAACGGAATAGTAGTGATGTTACCGGCAGGTACGGCAAATCCCGGGGCGTTAAGTGTTGCATAAGAAGTGGAAAGGGCAGTGGTGGTTAGTCCTGAACCCTGTGCCTGCACTATGTTTACAGGTATGGAGGTTGCAGCCCCGCCACCATGCGGCGTAAAAGTAATGGGCCCCTGTGCTTTAATATCTATAAAGGCAGGCTCGGTATGTCCCACACTAAAAGTACTCAGGTTGAAATCAAGATCAACGGGGGCGGTAAACGAGCTCACATTGTTATAGTTTCTTGTAAAAGAGGTAGTAGAGGCGACCCATTTATTGATATAAGGTATACTTAATGACAATGGTACCGGGAAGGGGGTAATATATCTGTAGCCAATCAAAAGCTGAATAATACTAGACGTAGGCTGGTTGTAGATTAAATTACCACCTGTATAGCTGCCGGCAATAAGCTGGTAATTGTTCAAGGTAGCTCTGGAAATACTATATCTGCCGATAATGGCACCGGTAGGTGCATTGGAACCGGCTTCGGTAGGAGAAAAAATAGTCTGAAAGCTGCTTGAAAGATTGACCGGGCCAACCGGAGCACCGACAAAACCGGGACTGCCTGGTGCTATACCACCAATACTTATAAGTTCAAAGGAAATATTGCCCGCCGGGAAGCTGCTGCCGCCATTGGTAAGCGACGCACTGCCGCTGTTACGCATCTGCACGGGAATATTTTGCCATGCAGTAGATAATATGCCTGTCAGCGGTATCGATACCTGGCCTGTATTAAAATTTGCAACGTAATTCTGAGCGCCAATTACATTGCCTTCTTCAAGGCTTAACACTACCTGACCGTTGGCCGCTTTTTGACCAAGCACCCAAATGATCAGGGCTGCAATGACCCGATTCCGATAAATCACCATGCTAAAAAAACAGGTTTTTCTCTCCCACTTTTACGTTGGAAGCATCACCTATGCGCAAAATGGATACACCTTTGAAGGCCCCTTTCAATTCTACAGGTACATCAAAATAAATGATCTGGCTGGCCCCGGGCATCATGGATATCGCAACAGGGGTGAGCTTGCTTTCCTGTCCTGTGGTTTTATGAATAAATTCAAATTCCACCATCGCATCACTTATAATGTTCCCGGTATTTTTAACTTTAACAGCAATTTTTTTACCCGTATTACTTTTGCCAGACGATAAGGTATCTATCGCTACAAAATCGAGGTCCTCGGTTTTATTAGCTGCAGGTGTAAAGTACACATGCAGGGCAAATTCAAAAAGTACTTTAATGCCTACATTGTTTTGTTTCAGGTAACGGTCTTCCTGTTTGGCAATTTGAGTAAGCATCAACATCGAGTTACTGATAGAATCATTCTTAAGATGACGGGGTACCTCCATCGTCGCAATCAGCTCCTGCGAGCTGCCGGGAGGTATATTAATGACATTGGCTGATGTTTTTATCCAGCCGGCATTGCTACTAGTAGTGCTATTAGGGGGTAGGTAAACCTTCTGGCCGATTGAGTCCCTGTACCAGTCATTTAATGACACATTGAATGCTACTGCTTCCTTGCCGGCATTAGTAATTACTATTGATTGCTTCTGAACAGAACCTGGCTCACCCGAAAAAAATAGCCGGGTAGGAGATACCGTTATTCCCTGACCATAAATAGCGGGTGACAGACCAAGCATCAGCAGAATGATTACTGCTGATGAGTATAAATGTTTAGGCATATTAGAGGGCTTAATTTTGCCTTGTGATAAAAGGGCTAATAATATTAGGGCTGAGAGAACGTATAAACAACAACCTGCTGATAAGTTCCAGAAGGCTTACCGAGTATATTGGCCTGAGCTTTAGCCGCCGGGATCTGGTATTCAACGTTAATAGTTTTGATGCCGGGAGCTACACCGCTTAAAATAACCTGCTCTGCATCGCTCAATGTTACCGTTGAGGCTGTACCGCTACCCGGAGCTGTAGGAACGATATCTACTACATTTACAGGTATCACGTTGGCCGGAGTGGTAGCATGTACAAAATTGGTACCCATAGCCTTCACGGTAACCTGGAAAGTTTTGGTAGCCGTAACCTTTAAGTGGCCCGGTTGGTTAACAGACTTAATAGCTGTATAAGATGCCGCATCAGGATACTCAAACAAAACCTCGGCGCCCGCACCGGGTGTTTGGCCTGTAGTGGTTCCGGCTCCGTTCTCAGTTGTAATAAAATCTGTAAGAACGATTTTGACATTGGTTGACGAGGTAGCCTGCGAAAATGCAGCACCCGAGATAAATACACCGGATAGGGCCAGTGCTGATAAAAGGATACACTTTTTCATTGTGTTGCTTTTGAGTTTTAAATTATTGAGGACTTATTGTATAAATAATTGTGTTGGAATAAACACCGGAACCTGCTTTTACCAGGTACTCTTTGGCGTGTTCGGCAGGAATGCTGTAGCGTATATCAATGGCGCTCTTAAACAGCGGCTTACCTTCCGAAATAAGAGGTTGGTTGAGGGTGCTTAAACGCTGGACTTTTTCTATAGCTGTTCCGTTTAAACTCAGGTCTGTGTTAATGATCTCCACGGTTAAAACAGAGGAAGGGAAACTTCTTCTGCTCTGCTGGTTGTAAAATACCGGGAAAGCAGCACGGGCAAAAAGATTGTAATCAACAGTGGACGTAACCATTAAGTTGGACCTGATTTCTTTATTGATGCCTGTTTCTATATCGTTTTCATTATTGAGCTCCAAAGTAATGATCTGTCCCTGTGTTGTAAGGTTACTTACCTGGAAGAAATCCCGTATCAATACCTGCATATCTGCCTTAGCCTCTACGTGCTGAGACGCAGCCGGTAAAACAAATAACGCATAGAATATTACATGCAGAAGCTTAACCATTAGTATTAAAACTTTAAAAGCTATAATTCCAATTCGCTATTGATTACTATTAATGCTACAAACCGGTATTTCAAAAAAGGGACAGGTGAATTTAGGGGCTGTGTATTTTGAGGGCTTAATATGGGCTTGTTAATACAAAGTTAACCTACTAAGTTGTTAAATAACATATTAGTAGCAGATTTTTTTTAATAAGAGATAGATAAACAGCCAGGCTTCAACCCGTTCGTTCTTTAAAAGGGTTGATAATAAATCAACTAATGGTGACAAATAAAAGATCTTTCGTAGGGTTGCCACGATATTTCTTGATTGGCGACAAGCGGGTTAACCTGGTTTATAATTGCAATGACCCTTAGTGCAAAAAAAAGCCGGGGTTAATAACACCGGCTTTTCAATCAATATTTTGTGCTTTTAATGTGCATGCGCCAGTGTAGGATGACTCAATTGTTTCAGGTAAGACACATGAGAAATTACCGCATCTTTTACCTTTTTATATTCTATGTATTGTACGTTAAATTCGTTACAAGTAGCAGTAATGATCTTATTGATCCTTGGGTAATGTATGTGCGAAATTTTGGGGAATAAATGATGCTCCACCTGGAAATTTAAGCCGCCCATAAACCAGCAGGCCAGCCTGTTTTTGGTAGCAAAATTAGCCGTGGTTTTAAGCTGGTGAATAGCCCATTCATCATCAATTTTATTAGTTTCGGCATTAGGCACCGGGAAGTGCGTATGCTCTACCGTATGCGCCAGTTGAAAAACAATGCTCAAAACAAAGCCCGCAAATAAAGCATAGCTTACAAATCCAATCGCCCACGGACCAACACCCACCATTACAATAGGTATTACAACAAACAGGCAAATATGAAGCAACTTAAAACCCCAGAAAGTCAGGTGGTCCTTCGTCGTCATTTTCTTCAAAGGAATGTCTCCTACTTTTTTTCTAAAATATTTTTTGTAGTCAGAAACAAATATCCAAAACAGGTAAAGCAACGAATAGGCAAGCCAAAAATACAGGTGCTGATATTTGTGAAATTTATAATGTTTTTGGGTTTCGCATAATCTTAGGAATGGTTTAGCATCCAGGTCGTCGTCGATGCCATCAATATTCGTGTAGGCGTGGTGAATAACATTATGCTTCATCTTCCACATAAATGTATTCGCACCTAAGAAATTAAGCGAAGAAGCTGCTACCGTATTAACCCAGGGTTTACTGCTAAAGCTACCATGAGCGCCATCGTGCATGATATTAAAACCAATGGCAGAAGTAAAAAGGCTTAGGATCAGGCACTCTAAAATAGCCCAACCCGCCGGGGGCGTAAAAAATACAACATGTACATATAACGCTAAAAAACCTACCACCAGAAACATGGCTTTAGAGTACAGCCTGAAATTACCGGTACTGGGCTTTCCCTGTTGCTTAAAATAGTCATTGATACGCGTTTTTAAAACCGTATGAAAAGAGGGCGGAGGTGGCGTAGCAAACTTCGGTACTGACATTCAATAATAATTTCTGTGGTTGTTTAAGGTTGCAAAGATAATTATTTTTATGCCGTCAATAAGGTAAAAAAATGCAAAACTGACAACAATCAGGTTTCATGTAAAATAAGCCCTTCCAGGTTATTTAAACCGATATGTTTTTGAGTAATATAGGCTTCGGCATACTTAACACCGATACGTTTACCCATCATGCGCATACGGGCTAAAAGGCTCTCTTTAAAATCGGGAGTAGAAATATAGGTTTGTGGTCCGCCCGTTTCGCTTTCAGTAGTATGAAACTGAGTGATATACGCGTCAATTGACTTCATTTTGGTGTCCACCACATCGCTTACATCTATTAACAAATCCGGTTCATGATACCAATCCTGCATATATTGTAAAAAATAACGGGGGCGCCATTTTTCCTGCGGAACACCTTCATCATCAACAGTTTCTATTTTGGCGAGGCCTGAAAGAAAACAGGCATCGCTGATCAGGTTGCCCGCTCTGCCATGGTCTGGGTGACGATCCGTCAAAACATTACCCAAAATAATCTCCGGGCGGTATTTCCTGATGGTTTTTATCAGTAATAATTGATGATCTTCGTCATTTTTGAAAAAACCATCACGCATTTTCAGGTTTTCCCGCACCGAAACACCCAGTATTCTGGCAGCGTCGGCAGCTTCTGTATAACGCGTTTCAACGGTACCCCGGGTACCCAATTCGCCCTGTGTCAGGTCAACAATACCCGCTTTTTTCCCGCGTTGTATTTCTTTTAGTAGTGTACCCGCACAACCTAGTTCAACATCATCCGGGTGAACGCCTATGGCCAGAATATCTAATTTCATGGTTTACAAAACATTTATTGCAGACAAAAAGTTTGATAGGAAGAAAAAATCCCGCTAAATACCTATTTCCACCTGTACCATGGCATTTAAACGGTTTTCAAAGGCATCATCCAGTTCCTCCGATTCGCCCTCGCGGTCGTCCAGTCCTATATATCCCTGTATCTTGAATTTATGCTTATTGAAATAATGAGAGTATCCTATTGCTTTGGTATTGAGTTTATATTGGTAATCCTGGAGCGCTTTATGCGGACTAATGGTAGTATAACGCAGGGTGATCTCATCTTTTTTAGTAAACAGCTTACTACCCTGTACGTTAACGGCAATGCCCGCCGGCATTTTTAGAAAAATAAGCTGATCATTGGGCCGCGTGCTGAAGTCATCTACTGAAAATCCATCTACTTTACGATCATAGTATTCACCAAGAAAAGCCCAGCCCCTGTATTTCAGCACTGCATCTGCCATAATAGTACGGATATTCGCAAGCAACTCTTCCTTTTCATTATAGGCACTAAACATAGGTTTACCCAACTGGCCACCCGTGCGATTGGTTTTAAAGTTTTTGGTATAGGTAAATCCAAAAGATACTTTGGGTGTTTCCTCAAAATCCAGGTCGCCTTCAAAATAATCGCCCTTATTTTTAAAATGCCCGAAAGGCATATATTCCACACGTCCTGTATAAGCCAGTCCGTGAACGGTGGCCAACTGGCCCCGGCCGTCTCCCGAGGATACCGCAGTTCTTAGCTGGATGATATGGTTTTTAACTTCAAAGTCTTTGTCAATAAATAAACCAAAGTCCCGATCTACTGTAAAACGGTTGTTAGCTATTGAGCGGTCGGGCATCTGTAATTCTCCGGAGGAGTTTACCCTCTCTCGGTTCCCCGGCAATTTGGTTTGACCAAAACCAATGGACCAGGCTTTACCGGGTTTATAATAAAATACAGCGTCCCGTACAATTTGAGGAGCGCCGCTTTCGAGGTCCATGTCCCGGTTGGCAAAACCCAACTGTAGTTTATACTCAAGTTTGGGTGAAATAAGAAAACCTTCAAACCGGAGACGAAGGCGTCTGATCTGGGCTTCAAATCCCGCTTCGTCTTCATCATCCAGCCGGCTTAAATAGCCTGCACGTAATTGGGCGCGAAATCGAAAGGTCATCAGGAAATGATCCCCCTTTCTAAATTGAAGCCCTTTTTCGTTAAATGCAACTGTTGTTTTTTCTTTTTGCGAAGTATCTGTAATCATCTCCTGCGCATCCGCAAACGAACTGAGCAGAAGACTACTTACCCAAATTATTTTTTTATGAATTTTCATGGTTTGCAAAGAAACGAAAGATTGATGATTGACAAACCCTGACCGGTTTTGCAAAATTGATTTTGCAAACTTTTTATTATCTTTCGGATGATTGTGTTGTCAAAGTTTTTATATATGAAAAAAATATTGGTTTTTTTGTTGTTGATTTTCAGCCAGTACATTAGTGCACAGCCCATAGTTGAACTGAAAGCATTTAAAGCCAACGGCGCTTCAGTAACCACGGATAAAAAATTAATTGCGGTTAAATGGCCGAACGGCGCGTCTGCTTTCTCCCGCGTTGTGCTTGATCTTGAAAAAGATCAACCATTGTTTTATAGCATAGGTGAAGAAGCTATGGGGCGCTCTGTTGAAATTGTGAAGGGGTTAGATCCTGCTTTTATACTGAGGCAAGGCAAAAGAACCTTAAGTCCTTCAAGCGGAGGATGGGATGTGTTCTTTGATAAAGTACCTGACAGGCCCTACACTACAGAGCTGATACGGTTCGATAAAACGGAGGCTAGTGTGCATACTGCCGGATCTTCAACCGTAATAAAAATCAATAAAATTTCTTCCAGGGATTTTTCAGGTCACCTTGAAATTACATTCTATAATGGAAGTCCTTTATTCAATATTGCAGCCGTAATGGCGACCGATAAAGATTCAACAGCCATTTTATATGATGCCGGACTGGTTAACAAAAAAGCCTTGTGGAAAAACCTGGCTTGGTCTGATGTGAAAAATACCATGCTAAGAATGGAGCCGGCCGTCTCAACACCTTCAACCAATGTAGAAGTGAAGTACCGCACGGTGATCGGTGAAAATGCAACGGGAAGCCTGGCGGTTTTTCCTGCCCCGCATCAATACTTCTACCCGCTGGATGAAGCATTTAATTTAAAATTCACCTGGTATGGAAAAAACTACCTGGACCTGGTACCAGATTTTGGAATAGGGATCAGGCAGGAACCCACAGGGGACAGGAGGTTTGTGCCCTGGTTTAATGCTCCTCCGCAAACGCAGCAGCGATTGAACTTCTTTTGCCTGGCCAGCAGTAAAAATGCAAAAGCTACCTTAGAGCTGGTAAAGCAGTTCACCAATAATGATGTGTTTCCACAATTAGCCGGGCATAAAAGAATGGCTACCCATTTTCACAATGAGTTTATAATGGATGTGGTATTGAGTGGTAAACCTGTTCCTGAAAAACCAGAGTTTGTTGATGTGCTTAAAAATGCAGGATTAGATATTGTAAAGCTCGCTGAGTTTCACGGCCCGGGGCACCCCAAAGGACCAGACTCAATAAGGTTGGTAGAGCTAAAAGCATTATTTGGGCAAACCCAACGCTTGTCTGACAGCAGCTTTCTTTTGCTCCCGGGGGAAGAGGCTAATAATTTTTATGGTGGACATTGGCTGGCGTTTTTTCCCAAACCGGTTTACTGGATCATGTCAAGAAAAGAGCAGGCTCCTTTTGAAACAAAGGACTCTCAATATGGGACAGTGTACCGCGTGGGTAATAAAGAAGAAATGTTGAAGTTGCTGGAGCAGGAAAAAGGGTTAGCCTGGGTGGCGCATGCGCGTACTAAAGGTTCAACCGGCTACCCGGATAAATATAAAGACGAAGCTTTTTTCAAATCGGATACTTACCTGGGTGCAGCCTGGAAGTCAATACCGGCGGACCTTTCATGGCCTAAGCTGAGTGAAAGGGTATTAAAGCTGGTGGACGATATGGCCAATTGGGGGCATAAAAAGCATGCGATTGCAGAATCGGATATTTTCACCATTACGAATCAAAACGAGATGTATGCCCATTTGAATGTGATCTATTTGAAATTAAATAAACTGCCTGCTTATGAACAAGGCTGGCAGCCCGTTTTAGATGCCATGCGTAATGGAAAGTTTTTTGTTTCCACAGGCGAAGTGCTGATCCCCAACTTTACCATCAATGGAAAAGAATCCGGCGATGTATTGAAATTGTCGGGCGCAAAAAAGGTAAATATCGAAGCTACTTTGCAATGGAATTTCCCCATGAATTTTGCGGAGATTGTTTCCGGTGACGGAGAAAAAGTATACCGCGAGCGCATCAACCTCAACTATACAAAGGCTTTTGGTAAACAGCAATTTTCCTGGCCGGTAGATCTTTCAGGTAGAAAATGGGTGCGCCTTGAAGCCTGGGATATTGCCGCCAACGGGGCTTTTACGCCTATGATCTGGCTGGAGTAGCCAAGAACGGGTTGCCCCTCCTCTGACAATACTATCAAGAATTATATATAGCCAGATTACTGTGGCATTTTTTCTCTGGAAACACGGTTCAATGCTTTGTTATAAAATTTCCAGTTCTCATCCCTGAAAAAATCAAATTGAATATTCGAAAGCTGGTGTTCACTTTTAAGCGATTTGATCAAGGCCTCTACTTCCGGTTGACTGTTTACAGCGAGGTAATCAACTCTTGACCCTTTATAGAGTTCTCTGTAAATATAATAGTGCGTAATTTTATTATTCTCCATTTTGTTCTCAATAAAAAGTACAGTGTTCTCCATACCCTCCATCTCCGCTGCAGAAGGTAAACCAGCTTGTTGGAAGGGGAACCGCTGTGTTATCTTTAAAATCACCGGGAACTCAGTTTTCTTTAAAAAGTAGCTAAAAGCAGTATTGATGACAGTTATTTGAGGATAACCATTAATAATAGAATCTACTACTGAAAAATCTTCAGGCACTTTATAAGGATCTGATTGGAGCGCTTTGCTTGGGTCGGCGTTCCCTACATCATATCCATCGTAAACAATATGATACCTGTTCGCAATGCTGTAAAGTTTTTTATTGAAATCGAATAAGGATTGTGGTGAATTCGTTTCAATCCTTTCCATATGTAACCACCATAAGTCGGATGAATCGGCTGGGTAAACATTTACATATCGCAGGTTTAATTCTTTAAGTGAGGAAACTGCATTTTGTAAATCAGCTTTGTTTTTTGCATTAAAAAAATAACCGTAAAGAAGTAGCGTATCGGTGTTGATACCCTGAGACTGCATCCGGTCAAAAAGACTTTGTATAGTTTCCAGGGATATCTCATTTTGAACAGTTTTCTGTCCCGAAGTCCCACAACCAAAAAATAATAATGCAATGACTGGAAGGATCAAGTTTTTCATAGAATTCATTGGTGTAAAACATATTTAATGCAACTTCCCTTTAATCTCCTGAAGTTTCAACAAAGCTTCCACCGGCGTTAAACGGTTAATATCGATATCAGTAAGCAATTGCCTGATCTCGTCAAAAGTCTGGCTATGCGCATCAAAAATAGATAACTGGAATTTGGGGTCGTTCAGGCGTTTAACTTTTTCGGAAAGATCTGTATGGAGTGCTTTCGGACTATCTGACTTTTGATCTTCCTGACTTCCGGGTTGTCCTTCCTCTACATGCTGGCTTTCCAGTTGCGTTAAAATTTCATTGGCCCGTTGAATCAGGGAAGCAGGCATGCCTGCCATTTTCGCTACATGAATACCAAAGCTGTGCGTGCTACCGCCTCTTGCCAGCTTTCTTAAAAAGATGATCTTATTAGCTACCTCTTTATTGGTAATATGGTAGTTTTTGATACGGGGAAATTTCTCTTCTAATTCGTTCAATTCATGGTAGTGAGTAGCGAACAAAGTTTTAGGCTGGTGGGGAGATTGATGCAGGTGCTCTACTATGCTCCAGGCAATAGAGATACCGTCATAAGTAGACGTGCCGCGACCAATTTCATCCAGCAGTATCAGGCTTCGCGGGGTAATATTGTTGATGATAGCAGCGGTTTCATTCATCTCCACCATAAAGGTACTTTCCCCGCCGCTTAAGTTATCCGAGGCTCCTACCCGCGTAAATATTTTATCGGTTAAAGATATCTTAGCTTCTGTGGCCGGAACAAAACTACCGATATGCGCCATTAAAGTGATCAGCGCGGTTTGCCTTAACAAGGCCGACTTACCACTCATGTTAGGTCCTGTAAGAATGATGATCTGCTGATCCGTTTTATTGAGCTCCGTATCGTTATGTATATAACTTTCGCCAACGGGCAGGCGACGCTCGATAACCGGATGCCTGGCTTCTTTCAGCAACCAATCGTCTCCTTCATGTAACTCAGGTTTCCGGTATTGATAATGGATGGCGTTATGCGCAAAACATGCCAGGCAGTCAATTACCGCCAGTAAGTTACCGTTGGTTTGAACGGGATGGAGGTATTTAAATAATTCATTCAGCAGCTCATCGTATAAACGCAGTTCGAGCACCAATATTTTTTCTTCTGCACCGGTTATCTTTTCTTCGTATTCCTTTAATTCGGGTGTAATATATCGTTCGGCATTGGCCAGGGTTTGTTTCCTGATCCAGTTTTCGGGCACTCTGTTCTTGTGGCTGTTGGTTACTTCGAGGTAGTAACCGAATACATTATTAAAGCCGATCTTCAAAGAGGTGATGCCTGTTTTCTCTGCTTCAGCCGCCTGCATCTTGGCCAGGTAGGCCTTTCCGCTTTGCGATATTTCGCGCAGTTCATCCAGTTCGGCCTGAATACCATTATTAATAAATCCACCTTTAACAGCAACTGCCGGAGGATTCTCCATGATTTCTTTAAAGATCTTTTCAGCAATCTCTGGACAAGGATTTAAAGCCTCACCTATACGTTGCAAATAGTCACTACTATGAGCTGTACAAAGTTCTTTGACGATTTTTACCTGTTGTAATCCTTTGGCTAGTTGCAGTACTTCACGTGGATTAATTTTTTTGGTAGGAATTTTAGCTACCAGTCTTTCTATATCACCACAAAGTTTAATGGCTTGTACCAGCTCATTCCTCAGATCGGTTTCTTTGATCAGCGTCTCTACCAGTTCCAGGCGCTCATTTATTTTATTGATGTCGATAAGCGGAAATAAGAGCCAGCGTTTCAGCATACGGGCGCCCATAGGTGAGGCCGTATTATCCAGTACTTTTAATAAAGTATGATCTCCGTCATTATTACCATAAATCAGCTCCAGGTTACGTATGGTAAATCGATCCATCCATAAAAAGTCATTCCGTTGAATGCTTTGTAGGGAGGTAATATGTTGAAGGTTGGGATGCTCTGTATCTCTTAAATAATGAATAATGGCGCCGGCTGCGGTTAATCCATTTTTTTGCTCTTCAATCCCAAAGCCTTTAAGTGAGTGGGTTTGAAAATGCTTGAGCAATGTATCCTGTGCATAGTTCTCGTCAAAGATCCATTCATCCAGGGTATACACATACATTTTGCCGCCAAAAAACTCTTTGAATTTCTTTTGTTGATGGCGTTGAAAAACCACTTCTGAAGGAGAGAAGCTTTGCAATAATTTATCAGCATATTCCCGGTCGCCTTCTGCTATTAAAAATTCCCCGGTCGACAGGTCCAGGAACGCCAGGCCAAACTGGTTGTCGTCTACGAAATGTATGCCCGCCAGAAAGTTATTGCTTTTATATTCCAGCAGTTTGTCATTAATAGCGGTACCCGGTGTGATCATTTCGGTAACGCCTCGCTTAACAATGCCCTTGGCTTGTTTGGGATCTTCCAGCTGATCACAAATAGCCACCCGGTAACCGGCTTTTACCAGTTTGTGCAGGTAAGTGTCCAATGCGTGATGCGGAAATCCAGCCAGGTCTAAAGACGCTGCGGCGCCATTGTTTCTCTTGGTCAGGGTAATCCCTAAAACCTGCGAGGCGATTACCGCATCCTGTCCAAAAGTTTCGTAAAAGTCGCCTACGCGAAATAGTAACACAGCATCGGGGTATTTTTGCTTAATAGCCTTATGCTGCTGCATCATCGGGGTTTCTTCAATATTCTTCTTCGCTTTAGACATGGGCGACAAAAATAGGGTAATTGAAAATCCCTGTCAATACCCGGGGCTGTTTGGTTGAAAGCTTGTGTAAAACTGGTTGGTTGTCCTGGGCTTAACCGCAATGACGCCGGGTCGCAAAGAAATGGAGCATATCGTTCTCACAGGTATAGCTTGAGGATAGTTAGGGGTTATTTGAAAAATGTTAAGTGTCCGGTATGGATGTTTGCATATTGATTCCCTATTTTTGTATCATGTTCATCACAACTGAATACATATCCCGCTATCAGTTAGCAGCCATTAAATGCAATGGCTTGTGGAACAATATTATCCGCCGCCCTTCTTAATTTCTTACTTCTTATCATAACCTTTTAATGGCCGGGCTGGTCAGCAGCCGGGGAGCCTGTTATCTGCGTAATCAATATTTACCAAAGAAAGCCTGTACGGGCATTCTTATTTTATTTAAATAAACAATGATGAAATGAGCCATAAGAATTTCGCATATCCAAAGCGATGATTACTTGGCGAATTACGTGTGACCATTAAAAAACAAAAAAATAAACACATGAAAACAATCATAGAACCCTTTCGTATTAAATCTGTAGAACCCGTATTTGTAACGACTCCTGAAGAGCGGGAGTCAATTTTAAAAGCCGCATTTTATAACCCTTTTTTGATCGATGCCCGGCATGTGTTAATCGATTTGCTTACCGACAGCGGAACCAGTGCTATGAGCAGCTACCAATGGGCCGGTATGATGCAGGGCGATGAATCTTATGCCGGGAGTAGCAGCTTCTTTCATTTTGAACGTGTAGTGAAGTCAATTACCGGCATGCCTTTTATTATACCTACGCATCAGGGTAGAGCTTCTGAAAAAATACTGTTTAGCATTTTGGGTGGCCCGGGAAAGTTTTTTATAAGCAATACTTTATTTGACACCACAAGAGCTAATATAGAGTTCAGTGGAGCAACAGGTATCGACTTATTGTGCGAAGAAGGAAAGCATCCGGCAATACCGGCGCCTTTTAAAGGAAACCTCGACACTGCAGCCCTGAAGCAGTGCATACAAGAAAAAGGCGCTAAAAATATACCCGCGGTTATCCTGACAATTACCAATAATTCGGGTGGTGGGCAGCCGGTGAGTATGCGAAACATCAAAGCGGTAAAAGCCATTTGTGCGGCCCATCATATACCTTTTTATATTGATGCCTGCCGGTTTGCGGAAAATGCTTATTTCATTAAACTAAGAGAAGACGGCTATCAAAACCGTAGTATAGAAGATATAGCACGGGAAATGTTTTCTTATGCAGATGGGGCCACTATGAGTGCCAAGAAAGATGCGTTTGCTAATATTGGTGGTTTCCTGGCATTGCATGATGAGGCATTGGCGCGGGAATGCCGTAATCTTTTAATTATTACAGAAGGGTTTCCCACCTACGGCGGATTGGCCGGGAGAGACCTGGAGGCCATAGCCATCGGATTAAAAGAAGTGATGGAAGAATCTTATTTGCAGTATCGAATACGCAGCATCGAATATTTAAGTGACAAGTTACATGCTGCCGGAGTGCCTGTAATGCGACCTGCAGGGGGACATGCGATTTACATCGATAGTAAGGCTTTTTTACCACACATACCGGTAACACAATATCCGGGGCAGGCGCTGGTTTGTGAATTGTACCTGGCCGGTGGTATCCGGTCGGTAGAAATTGGCTCGTTAATGTTTGGCAAATATGATGAAGCAGGTGCGCTTGTACCGGCGGCGATGGAACTGGTTCGCCTGGCGATTCCCCGCAGGGTATACACCCAGAGTCATATTGATTATGTGGCTGAAGTGGTGATTGATGTGTTTCAACGACGGGAGTCTATAAAAGGCTTGCAGATTACAGAAGAAGCTCCTTTGCTCAGGCATTTTACGGCAAAGCTGAGACCGGTTGTTTAATCGGGCAGATTGCTTCGAAGGTGCGGTGCAACAAGTAAGCATGTTGCGCTGCTTTTATCGTAATACAGATGGGTTATTGTATTAAGAATAATAAAGAAATCTTTAAAACCCAAAGGGTTGGTATTCTTTTAGAAAAATGTGTAGGAAAATAAATAAACCCTGAAAGGGTGAAAATGATTTTGAATGCCCGGCTTGCAATATTTTTTGAGAGGTAAAATAATATCACCCCATACGGGGTTCTTGTTCCCAATTTGGATCTCGTCTACACCAATGTCATTCCTTTGGAATTGGTAAACATGTTGTTGATCTGAAGTAAATATTTCAATCTGATCTGAAAGTAATTGACGCGGTTGCGTTGTTGACTAATACAGTCTGATGGTAGACTGTTGACAATTAAAAATAGCAGATAACCCAGGTAAGCCTCTGCTCATCTATTATTATAATTTAGGCAGTGCCTTAGTTGCGTTTAAGGATGGTGTTACGTCATAAACAGTATAAACTAAAAATAATGCGGATGAAACCTTACGTGATTGCTTGTTTACTGTTTGTTGTTTTGATGGTAAACCTTGTGGGATGTCGTAAAAAGCCTGATGACGACCCCAAAAAGTGTAAAAACTGTATAGTCGTTTACAAGCCTAATATTTATATCTATCCCAAACAAACCCTGAATCTAAGCGTTGCGCTCAGTTTTCCCAAAGGAGGAAGGGTAGTAGAATCTATTCCCACTTACGGATCTGGCTGGAATGTAACGGTAACACCTGAAGGGAAAATGAATAACCAGTATGATTATTTGTTTTATGAGAGTGAGCAACCCGATGAGTGGCAATATAAAACGGGCTACACGATCGCGCGTGATAGTCTTGAAATCTTTTTTAATGGTAACATGAAAGCCTACCATTTCAAAGCGAATGAGATCAAAGACTTTGTTGATTATTGGATCCCCTTGTTAACCGGTCATGATTACTACCATATTTACCCGCAAGAGCGGCCGGTGATCGAAGAGTTGATCAAAGTGCGCTTTTCGTCAGCACCGGAACATTTTTTAAGACTGTTTTATGTAGTAAAGGGTACCAATACGCCTTCACCCTTAAAACCGCATGCGATAGGCAATACGGTTCCGCGAACGGGGTATCATGCTGCGGAATGGGGCGTGGTTTTGTAAGCGGTGAAGAAGCAAAGACACCCTTTTTTTTCGTCATGGTTGGAGTTTTTCCAATTGATGGCGGAATACAAATACAACCTTCATGCAGATATAAAGATACATAAAACACAGGCTGTTTGTGTAGGATACAAACCTGTAGACTGTAGTTCTGTAGAAGAAGTGTAACGATGTTGCCGCTACCGAAATATTGTTAAGCTTGTTTAGATTTTCTAATGTTCCGTCCCTACAGGACTCTAACGAGTTCGTTCAGCAGTGTGGTTACCAATGTAAGTCCCGAAGGGACTAGATATTGGTAGAAAAATTTTTTACGGAACATAAAGCCTCGTAGAGGCGACACATTATCATTTAGTCTAAACAGTTTAAACAAGTTCATTGAGTAAATACCAGCATTGATCTCCTGGTTCTATTTAAAATTCCTTCCATCATGAAATACTTTGGATTCCGCCGGGGTTTCGTTAGTATTCTTGTTGGGTTCATGGCCATAAGGACCTAATAAATTTCTTCCCTCTAGCCGGGGCAGTACCAGGTTGGTAAATAAACCCGAAAGGTTATAAAAACTACCGGCCACCACATGTATTACCTGGCCTTCTCTTTGAACGGTGCCCGATACCATCAATAGTTTGGATCTTAGAATTTCTTTCCTGAACTGGTCAAATACATGTTGAAAAACTACCAGGTTGGCAGTGCCGGTTTCATCTTCAATAGTTATAAAACAAATGCCACTGGCAGTGCCGGGCCTTTGTCTTACCAATACCAGTCCGGCTACTTGTACCGGCGCTCCATTCTCCATCGTATGCAGTTGACTGGTGCTTACAATGTGCAAAGAACTTAACCTGCTCCGCAAAAAGCTTACCGGGTGTGCTTTTACCGAAAGACCGGTAACACTGTAATCCTGCATCACATGTTCGGGTAAGGCCATCAGGGGCAGTTGTACTGCCTGTTCATGGGGATCAGATGAGGTTTGCCCTTTAAACATTCCCACAGCACTATCACTTAAAGAAGATACTTTCCACAACGCCTGTCTTCTATCCAAACCCAGGCTTCTGAAAGCATCCGCGTCTGCCAGCCTTTCTAGTGCTGAAATACTGAGTCCCGCATCCTTTAATGTGATAATACTGGTAATAGCACCGGGCTTTCGTGTGTTGATAAGTATTTCCATTTCTTCGGCATTCAAACCCTTTACCTGCCTGAAACCCAGGCGTAGTACACAAAACCTGCCTTGCTTTTCCTCCAGGCTATGATCCCATTTCGAGTAATTAATATCTACCGGCTTTACCGTAACGCCATGCTTTTGTGCATCGATCACCAGCTGGGCGGGTTGATAAAATCCCATAGGCAAACTGTTTAGTAAGGCGCAGGCAAATACATCCGGATAATACCATTTAAGATAGGCAGAAACATATACCAGTAAGGCAAAACTCACGGCATGACTTTCAGGAAATCCATAACTTCCAAACCCTTCCAGTTGTTTGAAAATGCGGCGGGCAAAGTCTTCGCTATACCCGTTTTTAAGCATGCCATCGATCAGCATTTTTTCATAATCGCTTACTTTTCCCTTGGCCTTAAAAGTTGCCATGCTACGTCTTAATCCATCTGCCTGCGCGCCTGTAAACCCAGCGCCAACCATTGCTATTTCCATTGCCTGTTCCTGGAACAAAGGAACACCCAGGGTCCTTTTGAGTATTTCCTTTAATGCTTCAGATGGATATTCTACTAAATCAGGGTTTTGCCTTCTTTTTAAATAAGGATGTACCATGTTGCCCTGTATAGGACCGGGTCTTACAATCGCTACTTCTATCACCAGGTCATAAAATTTTTCAGGGCGTAGACGTGGCAGCATACTCATCTGTGCACGGCTTTCGATCTGGAATACCCCGATGGTATCGGCATTGCTGATCATTTCATACACCGCTGTATCGTTCTGTGGTACGTTTGCTAACGTAAATTTTTTACCGTAATGCAATGTAGCCAGGTCGAATGCTTTACGGATACAGGTAAGCATCCCCAGGGCCAGCACATCTACCTTTAAAAAGCCCAGGGCTTCAATATCATCTTTATTCCATTCAATGCAGGTGCGGTTTTCCATACGGGCATTGAGGATGGGACAGAGCTCTGCCAGGTTGCCCTGTGTAATCACAAAGCCGCCGGTATGTTGTCCCAGCTGGCGGGGAAAACCCACATATTCTTCAGTGAGGGCCAATATTTTTTGCAGGTGTTGATCGGCAGGATTAAACCCTTCTGAAGAAATAGTCGTTCCCTGCCGCCATTCAGGGGTAAGCTCCCACATCGATTTCGCCAGGCGATCTACCGCATCCGCCGAAAGCCCCATGGCTTTGGCTACATCACGCACCGCTCCTTTGTCATGCACCTCTGTTACGGTAGCCACAATACCCGCCCGGTGCCGGCCATATTTATTATAAATATATTGGATCACTTCCTCGCGGCGTTCATGCTCAAAGTCTACATCAATATCCGGTGGCTCATCCCGCGCGTCTGACATAAATCTTGCAAAGAGTAAATCAAACTCTTTGGGATCAACCGAAGTAATACCCAGGCAATAACATACTACCGAGTTGGCCGCAGAACCACGCCCCTGGCACAAAATGTTTTGACTTCTTGCAAAACGAACAAAATCATACACCGTTAAAAAATAAGAGGCATAATTTTTTCGCTTCATAAATTCCAGTTCAAAGTCCAGGCTTTCTTTTACTTTATCAGGTATATCATTGTTGAACTTCTCTCTCGCACCCTGCCAGGCCAGCATTTCCAGTTCTTCCTGCGGACTGCGCCCACCAGTGGTGATTTCTTCAGGATATACATATTTCAAACTGCTTAGCGAGAACTGGCAGGCCTCAGTAATTTCCTGGATCCGGGCCAAAGCATCCGGATAGTGCCGAAACAGCCTGTACATTTCTTTGGGTGTCTTTAAATGCCGCTCTGCATTTTGCCAAAGCCGGTATCCGGCATTATAAATCGTGCATTTTTCACGCGTGCAGGTAAGTACATCCTGCAGCTCCCTGCGCCCGCGATGATGATAATATACATCATTGGTAGCTACCAATGGTACTTTACAATCTTTAGACAATTGTGCCAGGCGGTAGAATTTTTTATCATCATAGGCCTGGTAAGAGCGGGTCATCGCCAAATAAAGGTCGCTACCCAGGCACTGACTATACTCCCGCAGGTGATCTTTGAAATCAGTATCAAAATCAAAATGTTCATTTAATTGGTAGGGCGGGATCGCAATAAATTTGATTCCTTTCCTGTATTGATATACATCTTTCTTATACAAAAGACATTGCCCTTTCTCCGTTCTCAGGTTGCCTTCAGATAGCATCGTGGAAAGCCGCGCATAAGCTTCTTTATCGGTGGGGTAGGCTAACAGATCAGGCCCGTCCTGCAATACGAGGTGACAGCCAATAATTAACCGGATGCCTGTTTTCTTAGCCTCTACATGCGCCCTTACAATGCCTGCTAAAGTATTATGATCGGTAATGGCAATGCACGAATGACCCAGTGCTGCAGCTTCCTGCACCAGCTCTTCAGGATGCGAAGCACCTCTTAAAAAACTGAAATTACTGGTAACCTGCAGATCTGTATACGATAGCATCATATTCTTGTATTACTTTTTAAAGGCTTAGGCGAAAAAGCCATGAATAAACCATTGGGGTTGATGAACATCATCATAATGACCCAACCGGAAGATCCAGTAACGGGCGCCGGTTTCATCTTCTATACAATAATAATCCCGGTAATGGCCCTGCTGGAACCACCATTCCTGCTCTATCCGTTCCGGTCCATCGGCTTTTATTACTTTATGCAATTGTCCCTGGTATTGGAAAGACTTAGGCGGATAGTCGGGCACCAATACCATTACTTCAATCAATACCGGCTTTGCAAGCAAATGCAGGGGACGTAAGCCTGCGGGCCATTGTGCGGGGCTGCTGTCATTAGCTGATACGGCCAACCGCACCGATCGCTCCGGCCAGTAATGTTCATCAGGCAGGTATCTTCTAATGTTTTGAGGTCCTACCCGGTCAGCAATCCGGTCAAGCAGCTCCGCCAATTTTGCATCATCCTGTGTTACAGCAGTATGCCATAGTGCATCCTGGGTAGGAGCCAAAGGCATTACCCGTGTCACTTCCATTGTAAAAACTTCAATGCCTAATGCCGGTTCTATGGTGGGCAGCTTATGCTCGAATAATTTCATCAGGTGCTGCAGGTTTACCGATGGGCGGCCTGTGCCAATTTTTAATTGTTGTTGTTTTCCGTCTATGCGGTGGGTAGTAAATACACAGGCACGTATGCCCATTTCTTCTTTTTTTAATCGCTGGCAAATTTCTTCCAGTAACTGGTGAAGCGCTATTTCAATGGCTTTGGCGGTTCGTACCGGTTCCAGGCAGGGCAGGTGAATAAAGTAAGGAGTTGTTGGTTGCAAGGGCTCTATGAACTCTGGCGCCAGGCCCAATGCCTGGTGAAGCCTTTGTAAAAAATGATTACCGAAACGCCTGCGAAGCGCTGATCCGGGCATGTTTATAAATGTATCCATGCGATGCATGCCCAGCTTGGAGAGCGTTTCCAAAACGGGTGTTTCCAACCTTAAGGCAGCCGGTGGCAAAGGCAGTAAAGCTGTTTTTTCCTGATGTGGTGGTACAATAAATATTGAGGGACTGAACCGGGCCATACCCCATGCGGTTCCAATGGTACCGGCAATGGCAACCCTCACCTGGTACCCCATCCGGGAAAATTTTTGAACGATGTCCTGCAGGTATAGCTCTTCTCCTCCCCAGAGATGGGTACACCCGGCTGTTTCAATGATGAGGCCATCCGGCAGATCAATGGCCACTACCGGGCTAAATCGTATACACCATTCACCCAGGGCTTTCAATAATTCATGCTCCGAATTTTCCTCCCATTTAAAAACTTCCAGTCCGGGAAGAACCGTTTTACAATCGGCCACCACCATACCGGTTCGGATGCCTTTTGCTTTGGCACCGGGAGATACGGCTTTCGCCACCATTTTGCCATGCACCGGGGCCGCTATTACAAAGTCGGTATGGGCCAGTGCAGCATCCTGCCTTACTTTACGATTAGCCAGCAGGCAGGGAAACCATATAGAGGCATAGCGCTTTTCCATATCATCCGGTTTGTAGTTGCCGGTAAGCCGGTAGAGCAGGAGCTTGTTTTTCAAGATGACTAAACTGGCCGGATTTCCATTGCAGCTGCCATTGCCCGGTTTGACCATTACGTACTTTCAGCAATGCTACATTCCATTGGGGAAATCCCACTCCAGGCAGGCTATCCTCTGTTATGCTGGGTAAAGACTGAATATGCCAGCGGGCAGCACAGGCTACCGTTTCCTGTTGCCTGGGTGAAACTCTATGAATAAAACCCGTAACATGGCTTTGTTCTACCGCCAGCTGCAAACGCCTGGATTCGGTAAAACTTAGATGGTCCGTGGCGCCCACCACGGCCACCAGGGTTTCGCATTTTAAAGATTCTTCGATGATCCAAAGCAGATCTTTTGATTTTCGTGCTTCTACAAAGATGACCTGCTCCGGTTCAATACCAAAGCTTTTAAGGGCAGGAGGATAAACCATTTGTTCCTGTGCAATCCACATACATTTTTTAGAATGGCTGAGCATTTTACCTAGTACGGCCGCTATAAAACCATTCGTCGCTACCGCTTCTGCTTCGCTATAGCTGCTTAACTCGTGCACAACGCGGAAGGGGAAAACTTTATAAGGGAATGCCGATTCTATAATTCCCAACCCTATTGACGATTGAGCCTGTACAGGAGGGGGCTTATAGCCCTGCAGGGAAAGAATTTCCTGCTGTAATGTATGTAATACTCCTTTGTCCATTACCCATAGTCATGTAGTACAAAGGTAATTAAATACTAAAATAATTAGTATTTAATGCTAAATATTTTATCTTTTGGGGATAAGTTTCTTACGATGCATCAATAGCACCAACCAGGTACGTTTACACAATTAGATCAATTTCGCGTAACTTCCTGCTATCAAAGCTATTTTTATGCATCGTCGTGAACTATTAAAGCAGAGCGCCCTGGCTATGGCCGCCTTTGGATTGAGCAGGGATATTTTTGCCGCGGGAACAAGTAATTCAATATATAGCGGGAAGGCTGCTGATATCATAAAGCTAAGTTCCAACGAAAATCCATACGGCCCATCTCCCCAGGCACGAAAAGCAATGAGTGAAGCGGTAAATGGCTGTAACCGTTATCCCTGGGAAACGACTACTTTGCTCAGAGAAAAGATATCGATACCCTATCAATTAGCAAAAGAAAATGTAATAATAGGAGCGGGCTCTTCAGAACTCTTAGGACTGGTTTCGGTACTGGCAGCTTTGAAGAAGGGTAATATAGTGGCACCTGATCCAACTTTCAGGTTGTGGATGCCTGCGGCAAAGAAATTAGGAACGCCGGTTAAGCTGGTACCATTAACAGAACAAAAGGCCGTAGATCTGCAGCGTTTAAAAGAAGCGATCGATGCTGATACCCGCATGGTGTATATCTGTAATCCCAATAATCCTACAGGCACCGTATTACCTGCTAGCGAATTAGAGACATTTATTAAAGAAGTGGCTCCATCAGTTATTATATTATTAGATGAGGCTTATACCGAATTTGAAGATACAAAGAGTGTAGCACACCTTGTGAATGAGCATCCGAATTTAATAGTGGCTAAAACCTTTTCTAAAATTTATGGAATGGCTGGAGCGAGGGTGGGGTATGCTTTAGCTCATGCCAACACCATTCAACAATTGAATGATCTGCAACCCTGGGCTAATGCAGGAGCGGGAGGCATATCGCTGGCAGGGGCTATTGCTTCACTGGAAGATACTTCATTTGTGACTATGTGCAAAAAGGAGAATGCAAAGGCCCGTAATATTTTTTATCAGGCCCTGGATCAAAACGGTATCCCCTATATACCATCAGCTACCAGTTTTGTTTATTTCGATACTGCAAAATACCCCAAAGACTTTAAAGCTGTTTTGGAGGCAAAGAACATTATTGGCGCCAGGAGCTTTGAAGAGAACTCAAAATGGCTACGCCTGAGTATGGGTACTATAAAGGAAATGGATCAGGTAGCAGAAGCGATCCGTTTATAATACCATATTATTATGCTCAGGCAGTAATATTAAGCCGCTTGCACAGGTATTGCAACTCTTCGATGCTTTTAATGCTATTTACTTTAATGTTGGTTACAAATACACTGGTTACATTATCATTCTCGGTTTGAACCTTTACCAGGCCATTTACATATTCATTTACTGCAATAGAATTAGCTTGCTGGAAACCAAGGCCGATTATTTCGTGGGTAGTCATAAAACTTGTTTTAAAATACATTCCAAAACAAATGCCATTTCGCTAAAAATTTTTGTCAATATCGGTGAGTGCCCGCTATAATTCGATCTATGACCATCTCTTTTCGTTCAACCCATTTGGGTAGTGAGCACCTTCTCGTTACGATGGCGAATTGTAAATAAGATCGTGCGAATTGTAACCGGGTAGTTCAAGTATGCTGGGTAAATTATTTATTTGGAATTGAAAAGCAATTCTTGTTCTGTAATGTAAATTGAGGATAAGTCTCTTGCCCGTACAACTATTTTAACCATTAAATCAATCAAATGAAAAAAGTAAACTTTATTGCTACTGTGGCGACAGCGCTTTCCGTGTCATTTTTTTCCTGCAGTAACGAATCTGTAGAAATTGCCAAAAAACTGCAGAGCAGTTATGAGTATGAGGGCAAAACGGTAGAATTAACAGGAGAGTTCGATGCGCCTTTTTTCACTTTCAGTTCGGGGCAATCAAAAACCATTCCCATGGCCTTCGTGGTAAAGCCCAGCGCCATGAGTTCCGAAAAGGAGAGTATTTCTGATATTGTGTTGCCCCAGGGAGCCGATAAAAATAGTGTCACCCTGGATCTAGCTCCTGATGAGAAAAAATATACATTGAAAAATTTCAATGTATATGACAGCAAGGGCGAAAAGCACAATCTTGATCAACACCCTTCCTTTAAGATCAAAGGAACGGTTCATTATACCGAACTTCAAAAGCCGGAAGCAGACAGGAGGGCAGACAATTTTGCCATGCAGATAACAGATGTTACTATTGAGAAAGATTAACCAAAACGATTCAAAATATGAGTATTGAACTGGGAAACGCGTCCGCCTTTGGGTGGTTTATTATTGCCGTTGCTACTATTATGTCGATAGGTATTATTTACACTTATCGTAAGAACCAGGCTATTAAATTAAAATATGTTTTCGCGGTTATCATAATGTTTGTAATAGGCATTAAATGGCTTTTAGACAATTAATGGATAAATTTAATAGAAAAGGCTGCTTATAAGTAAAAAACAAGCCGGATAGTTCTTTTTCTATCCGGCTTGTTTATATGGCACATGCTTGTGAATAAATCGGTAGCTACTTCAGTTGTAGATATTTCTGCAGCACATTTCTGATAGAAGGGTAGGCCTGGGGTAAATATTGATCCAGCTGCTCTTCTTTTACCCATTCAATGTTGTCAATATCTTCATCCGTTTGCGGAACCAGCTTTTCATCCAGGCTGCTATTCATTAAAAACCAATGCGATTCTTTCATAATATGATGAGTGCCTTGTTCATAACTATGATAAGTAATAGTTAGAAATTGCCCTAATTCCACATTTTTCAAACCTGTTTCTTCCTGTACTTCCCGTATGGCACATTCCTCGATAGTTTCACCCTTATCCAGGTGACCCTTGGGCAGATCCCAGGCGCCCCGGCGGAAGATCATGAGCATTTCGCCGTTTTCGTTGACAACCAATCCGCCCCCCGCTACGTGTACCTCAAACTTCTTAAAAAATTGCTTTTTCAACTCTTCAAGGTCCGGGTGCAGGAAAATGCCACGACTGATCTCAGGCAAGTCGATTTCTTTTAGCATGGCTTTTACGGTATGGCTATCCAGTTCGTCTATAAAAATAGTGTCAGGCTGATGGTGCAATTTTTCGAGATGTTCGTCCAAACTATCGCACAAATGAACTGGTTTATTGTGAATGTAAACGGTAATCTGCATAACTATGTGGATTATAATAAGCGGCGTTTCGAGGCCGGGTATCGGGAAACTTTTATTTTCGCAGCCTAAAAATAGGTAGTAGGTATGAACGATGCAAAAGTTGTGGCCGAAAAATTATTACAGGCCAATGCGGTAAAATTAAGTCCCGAAAATCCGTTTACATGGGCCAGCGGTTGGAAAAGTCCCATTTACTGCGATAACCGCAGTGTATTGTCTTACCCTTTTATCCGCGATTTTATCAAAAGCGAAATGTGTAACGTATTGTTCGAACATTTCGGCGAAGCGGATGCTTTAGCGGGTGTGGCCACAGCCGGGATTGCGTGGGGCGCCATGGCGGCCGACCAGTTAAAACTGCCTTTTTTATATGTTCGTCCGAAACCCAAAGACCACGGTTTGGGAAACCAGATCGAGGGAAGGTATGAGCCGGGACAAAAAATTGTGGTGATCGAAGACCTGGTGAGTACCGGGAAAAGCAGCCTGCAGGCTGTGGATGCCCTGGTTGCTGCCGGACTGGAAATAGTGGGAATGGTCTCTATTTTTACCTATGATTTTTCGGTAGCCAAAGAAGCTTTTGAAGCCAGGGGACTCAAATATCATCCGCTTACCACTTACCCAACGCTTCTGGAATTAGCCCAGGAAAAAGGAATTATCCAACCAGAACAAGCCGGTCAATTATTACAATGGAGAGAAGATCCTGCCAATTGGACAGGCGTTTAATAGTTTGATTTAATCGCAAACAGTTTACTTAACGAGTAAAGTTTTTGCTCCAAATAATTTATCTCATCCCTGCATGCAGCATTTACCCGCTCATCGCAGGGATTTTTATTGCCCTTAATTGATCTTTCCATCAACCGACAGGTTATAGATAATTTTTCATAACCGTATTAATTTGCTTATAAAAAGCCTTAAAAAACTTTCAAAGTAATGAGATATGAAAATTGGTAAAAAGCGCCAATAATTTTTGCTAATAAAATTAGTAAATTAAGGAATTGGAGTTGATCAATCATTAGCTAATTTTATTAGATTATTTTATTTTAAATAAATAATTAATAAACAATTTATTATGTCAAATATATTAATATTTATTGAATAATAAAAGCTGGTAGTTTCGTCCTTATATACATGATTTTCCCACCTACTTCAGCATCGAGTGCATTTTGCTAATAAAAGTTTGAAAATTAATTTATTATAAAATTTTACTTTACCATCGTCCTGATATGAAAAATGAGTTAAAATATATTTACATCTGTTTGAACTATCTCAAGTAACAGTTGAGGTTATTTTTCCCTGTTTTCATAACAATGCCGAAAAAAATAGAATTGTGTTATGGAATTTATATGAAATTTAATTTGAGATTAAATTTAGCCAGTATTATGTTCCGGGTTTAAAAAGTGAATAACATAACTTATCCCCTACCCCGGCAGGGCAATTAAGATTTGTGTTACTAAATGGAACGGAATCAGGCTACTCAGCGGTTGGTCCGTTTTGAAGATAGGAATATGGTGTCTTTATGGCAGATAGGAAAGCGCAGATTTTTAAATATAAAAATGTGGTTTTACTCGTGTCGGTTAATTCAGATGCGAGTGGATTTTCCGGTCCCGTGGATATCGGGTGTGTGGTAATTCTGAGCAAAATGATACAAGGTTAAGTTGGCCTGGATGGCTGGGTGTCATGAGCCTAGGCATACCGTGATACATCCAACCGGCGGTCGGTTTTTTGAAAGGAGTTCGGTGGAGCCCGCGCTTAGAAAATATGACCAGGAACTGGCTTTAACGAAAAGCCGGTTTAATTGACCTCAATTTTTACCAGGGCGTTTTTGTCCAGCTTAAAGTTTTTCCACTTTGCTTTTTTAATAAACTCGATGGCTTTTTTAGCCATGATGGCATCAGGACTTTCAACTACTTCGAAATCTACCGGGTCTCCATTATCATCTACTGTAAATTTGATCTGGAGCGTTTTGGTCTTTTGGGCTTTGTTCACTCCCAGGCTAGTGCCCAGTTCTTCGTAAAAATGGCTCCAGCCTTCTTCCGGGTAAATAACTTCATTGGCGCTTACAGCTGCCGCCTGTGCTTTACGGGCATCTTCTATGTGTGCGGCAAGTCTTTTTCTTTTTTGCCCCATCGCGGTAACCACTATTTCATCCGGATTGGCAAATGACTTATCTAGTATGATTTTATTTTGTTTTCTCGGGTTGAGCAACACGGTCTTATTTTGGTAGCCAACCCTATTTACCGACACACCAAAACTGCTGTCATAAACCGGCAACACAAAGCTGCCATCGTTGTTGGCGGTGGTTTTGTTGCGGCCTGGTATCGCAATAGAGGCATTGGCTAGGGGGGTTCCTTCTTTATCAACAACCAGTCCTTCTATATAGGCAACAGGCTGAAAGCCCATTGTTTTATTGGCATAAGGAGCTTCGGTAGCCATGTTTCTTGCCGTGGGCGCGGCAGATATAGCTGGCGCCGCGATTGCTGAAACATTACCAAAGCCTATCCGCTCCTGTTTCAACGTCCTGGGTTCGGAATGTAATAACTCTTTTTTAGGTTGAATAGTTTCGCCCTCAAACGATTGGCGGGGAACAGATGCTTCAGCAAGAGCTGGTACAGGCGCTTTGGCTGCTATTATTGGTTCCTTTTTTAATCCAGGTTCTGCATGAGGTCTCTCATCGGTTTTAGCGGTACCTACCTGAGCCTGGTCTGCCATCAGTGTAACAGCATTTGAAGACGGGGGCGGTAAAGTGTTCCGGGAAGTATCGGCAGGTTGGGTTTGCTCAATTTGGGCAATGGGTGGGGCCGGGGGTGTCGCTTTTTGCATCATCCACCAGGTGGTTCCTGCAATCAATGTAAGGCTGCAGGCCGCAGCCACCCAACGCCACCAATGAGGTTTTGACGAAGGATTTAAGGGTATTACCTCCGACTGTTCCTGATGCGATAAACCTAAAATAGATGCTTTTAGCGCATTCAGGTGTGTATCGGTGACTACCGGGTCCGCATTTCTGAAACCATCGATAGCATCGGCCAGCAGGGGATCTTTTAATGCCGCTTTCTCCATATCGTGCATTTCCTGCGCGTTCATGCTGCCGTTCAGATACCTTTTGATATCTTCCGGTCCATAAAACGGATATGTTGAATTAGTCTGCTGCATTTTTTTCCATACAAATTTTAAGATTCCGGCGACCATTCTGTATCAGGCTGCGCACTTTATTCCAGTCCATACTGGTTGTTTCGGCTATTTCATTATAACATTTATTCTCATAATAAAATAGTTTAATACTTTGTTGCTGCTCTCCGGGCAGCTTTTTGATACATTTTTCGAGCCGTTTAAAAGCCTCTTCCTTTTCAATTACACTATCCAGATGCGAGAAATCGTCCGATTGCACAGCCTGTTGCTCTAAACTTACTGTTATATTTTTTTTTGCACTGCGCAAATGCATCAGGCAGTGATTTTTGGTAAGTACATATACCCAGCTTTTAAAATTCTGAATTTCATGCCTGGGGACTTTTACCAACAATTCCTGGTAGATATTCATTACGGCGTCTTTGGCTTCCTCCGCATCTTCCAGGTATTTCAGGCAAACACCATACAACAATTCGCTGTAGCGCAGGTACAGTTCGGCCAAAGCCTGTTGATCTCCTGTTTGTTTAAACCGGTCCAGCAACTGGTCATCAGTTGCTTCTTTTAAAGACATTATGCTCAATACCTGGGCCAAATAGTATAATTAGGATTTCATGTTACCTGTCTGTAATAATGTTGCTACTATATAAATGATGCACTAAGCAAATTTATTACACACGCAATTTAATTTTTTTATTTTTTATGCATTTTTCAGTTTCAGGTCATCCTAAGCAAAAAGATCTCTAAAACGGATAAAACAAGATGAGTTGACAACTAACCTGTTGCTCTCCTTTTATTTCATGTTATCAATCACCTTTAAAAAATAAAATGATGAGGTATATTAAATGGATCAGTTTACCACTGGTATTGCTCGCAATAGCCGCGTTTGCGCAAAAGCCGATTACCATAACCGGGATAGTTACTGACATTGCAGGTAGGCCGGTTTCCCGGGCTACAGTGCAGGAAAAAGGCACTTCGAATTCAACGAGTGCTGATGATCAGGGCAATTTTAGTATTACCGTTAAGAGCACTGATGCACTATTGATATTTACATCTGTAGGCTTCCAGCAAAAAATAGTGCCAGTTAAGGGGATAACGACATTGAAAGTTGTTTTAGACGCAACCACCCAGGCATTGAATGAAGTGGTTGTTGTGGGTTTTGGAATTCAAAAAAAGCACGCTATTACCGGTGGTATAATGACCGCCAGTGCTCAGGCAAACCAGATTCGCATCAGAGGTGCGGCAACCTCTCAATCATATCAATACAAAAGCTCCCCTCAACTGGAAACGAAAAGAATGGACCAGCACCACTATGATGGAGGAAATCGTGAAGGCTATGATCATATTACCGAAAACCCGTTCCTGAAATCGAAGGAGAATCCCCTGTCTACTTTTTCTATTGACGTGGATGGTGCCTCCTATAGTAATATCCGCCGCTTTATTAATAATGGGCAGCTGCCTCCGGACGGGGCTGTTCGTATTGAAGAAATGATCAATTATTTTAATTACAAATACCCCCAGCCAACCGATAATGCTCCTTTTAGCATTAACACGGAGTATACCATTTGTCCATGGAATGAGCAACATCAGCTGGTATCCATTGGTCTTCAGGGTAAAAAAATAGCTACCGAAAATTTGCCCCCAGCCAATATTGTATTCTTAGTTGATGTGAGCGGCAGTATGTCTTCACCCGATAAACTACCATTGGTGCAGGCTTCTATGAAATTACTGGCAGATCAGTTAAGGCCGCAGGATCGGGTAGCCATGGTCGTATACGCCGGCAGTGCAGGAGTTGTGTTGCCATCCACCGATGGAAATGAAACTATAAAAATAAAGGATGCGATCGATCGTTTGCAGGCCGGAGGCTCTACAGCAGGCGGGGCAGGCATACAACTGGCCTACAAAATAGCACAGGAAGGATTTATTAAAAACGGGAATAACCGGATTGTACTCTGCACAGATGGTGATTTTAACGTAGGACAAAGCAGCGATGATGAACTGGAAAGAATGATCGAAGAAAAAAGAAAAAGCGGCATATTCCTGACGGTTTTGGGATATGGTACCGGTAACTACCAGGATGCTAAAATGCAGAAGCTGGCGAACAAAGGAAACGGCAACCATGCTTATATTGATAATTTAAGTGAAGCCCGCAAAGTGTTGATCAGCCAGTTTGGAGGTACGATCTTTACAATTGCCAAAGATGTAAAACTTCAGGTAGAGTTTAACCCGGCAAAGGTGCAGGGATATAGATTGATTGGCTATGAGAACCGCATGCTCGCCAAAGAAGATTTTAATGACGATACCAAAGATGCCGGTGAGCTCGGCAGTGGACATACGGTTACCGCTTTGTATGAAATTATCCCGGTTGGTGTTGAAGCCGTTGAATTGAAAAACACAGATGCATTGAAATATCAGAAAACGGAAGGCGCTACACCCGGATTTAATGGCAGTAACGATGTAATGACGGTAAAGTTCAGGTATAAGAAGCCGGAGGGTGATAAGAGTTTATTGCTTGAAAAAGTAATTGCGGGTAGTCCTGTAAAAGTGAGCCGTGCCAGTGAGAATATACAGTTAGCTGCTGGTCTGGCACAATTTGGAATGCTGTTGCGCAATTCAGCATATAGGGGTAACGGAGGTTACGATCTGGTTCTGAATATGGTAACTCCTTTAGCAAGAAGTGATAGGGAAGGGTATCGCGCTGAACTGGTGGAGCTCATAAAAAAGGCATCATCTATTAAAAAGCATGATAATAAAGATGCTGCTTCTGTGCATCAAACCGAGGAATCGGCAAGGCCCTTTCTATCTCAAAAATAAAAAGTATAACTGTTTTATAATCAGGCGTGTTTGAGCTGGCTGGTGATTTTTTTACGAGTGTTTACGGTTTTTGGCACAGTATTTTAAGAGGGTAGGTCAGAAAATTAATCAGATCCTAAGTAAACTTAAAACGAAAGATTATGAAACGTAAAATGATTATTGGAGCTGTGGCTTTACTGGCTACCGCCGGCGTAGTAAACGCACAAGGCTTTGCTGAAGCAAAATTTGGTATTAAAGGTGGGTGGAACTCTACTAATATTACAAATACGGGGAGCGGTGAAACGGATGACTCTAAAAGACTGAACACTTTTAATGCGGGTGTAATCGGGGCTATTCCTTTGGGTTCGACATTTGAAATCAGAACCGGGCTTGACCTGCAATCGAAAGGTACAGAAGTGAGTTGGGATAATGCAGCCGGAAAGGGCTTTGCAAAGACTAACCCTCTTTATTTGGAGCTGCCGGTAAACCTGGCCATTATGCTGCCTTTTAATGAGAAAGTTAAAGGTTACATCGGTGCAGGTCCTTATGGCGCTATCGGAATCGCTGGTAAAAACAAATGGGAAAACACCGTGGCAGGCGTTAAAACATCTGCAGAAGATAAAATTAAATGGGGTGATGATGATTTGAATACAGAAGGAAACCGTGGATCGGGCCAGTTTAAAAGGTTTGATTTTGGAGCAAATATTATCGGAGGTGTTGATTTTGGTAAATTTGGGATACACGCTCAATATGGTTTGGGATTAACCAATACATCACCTGGTGAGGGAACTAATGATAATGCCAATAAAAGTAACCAGCACCGTGCCTTGGGCGTGAGTGGTGTGTTTTATTTCTAACAGGTATTTTTAATATTTTTAAAAATGAGCGCTTCTTTACGGTAGCGCTCATTTATTTTTGCAGCCATGAATCGTTCCTTAATCTTTACACTGTTAGGTATTGTAGTATTAGTAGCTGCATGTTTTATGCCCTGGATGAGAATCGAAGATCCTGCTTTGACGATATCAGGTGTGGATACTACAGGAACACGTTATGGTAAGCCTGCCCTTACTCATTTTATATTAGCTTTCTTTATATTGATCTGTGCCTTTGTTCCAAAAATCTGGGCCAAAAGGTTGGGGTTGTTATTTGCAGCGCTGAACCTGGCCTGGGCTATTAGAAACTTTGGGGTGATCCCGCATTGCGAAGCAGGCGTTTGTCCTGAAAAACTGGCGGGCATTTACTTGTTGTTAATCTCAAGCATCGTTTTAATGATCATGGCACTTTTCCCCAAAGAACCGCCTGTTAAGGCAACGGGTTCCGAAGTTTAGAAAAAGCCACCGGCATAGTAAGCACCGATAGCAGCAGCCATACCCGACAAAGAAATCAATAACATACCGTTAACCGGCTTTTGGTTAGCTAACTTATACTTATAAAATCCTAAAGCAGCCAATAATAAAAACGGAATCAATAGGGCAGTATAACTGGGTAGTTGCATCAGGTAATTATTAATAAGGATAATAATACCGCCTGCCAAAAATCCCCAGAACACAGATAGGGCGTATTGTTTCGGCATCAGGCTGCTGGTGGCATTACCACCTTCCTGCCATTCTTTTTCCCAAACTTTATTTTCCTGTACGGTATCATCCACCATGGCTTTTTTCAGATGATCGTCAATATCCAGGGATTGATAAATCTTAAGGATCTTGCTTTCTCCACCACTATTGTCCATTTCTTCTTTGCGGGTATAATAGGCGCCGGCCGCTAATAATGCCGCTATGAAAACAAGCGCAATACCAGAGTAAATAAAAAGCAAATGGGTGTCGACACCTCTTGCCAACAGAAAGCAAAAAAGAGACAGGATGACAATCAATCCTTCGATAACCCCAACGATAAACGCGGGTAAATAATCATACAACTGTTTAGGACTGCTCAAAGGATTGTAGGGTTTGTTGAATAATAACAATGCATTCTTGTAATTGTTCCTCCGTAATCACCAGGGGAGGAGCAAATCTTATTTTGTCTCCATGGGTAGGTTTGGCCAGTAGTCCCCGTTCTTTTAGTACCAGGCAAATTTCCCAGGCCATATTTTCATTGTCGCTGTCTATCTCAATGGCGTTTAAAAGTCCTTTTCCTCTAACCGTTTGTATTAAAGGCGAGGCTATTTTTTTTAATTCATCTCTGAAATAAATACCCAGCTTTTCTGCCCGCTCCGCCATGTTTTCATCCAGCAATACCTGTAGTGCAGCAATAGCCGTAACACTTGCGAGCGGATTCCCCCCGTAAGTCGATCCGTGTTCTCCTGGTTTAATGGTCAGCATTATTTCATCATCGGCCAATACAGCACTAACCGGCAACATACCGCCGCTGAGCGCTTTACCTAATAATACAATGTCGGGCCTTACATTTTCATGATCGCAAGCCAGCATTTTTCCGGTTCTGCATAAACCTGTCTGAATTTCGTCGGCTATAAATAAAATATTATGTGCTTCACACAATGTTTTACATTGATGAAGGTATCCGTCTTTGGGCACAAAAACACCCGCTTCGCCCTGTATGGGCTCTACCAGGAAGCCAGCAATATTTTCTTCAGACTTGAGTACATTATTCAGGGCTACAATATCATTGTAGGGAATACTGATAAATCCTTCCGCAAACGGACCGAAGTTGTTTTTAGAGGAAGGATCACTGCTAAAAGATACCACGGTTGTAGTACGGCCATGAAAATTATTATTACAAACGATAATCTTAGCCTGGTTTTCAGGAATGCCTTTTACCTCGTATGCCCATTTACGACAAAGTTTGATAGCCGTTTCAACCGCTTCCACCCCTGTATTCATGGGTAATACTTTATCATAGCCCAATAGTTGGGTAATGTATTTCTCAAACTCGCCCAGCTTATTATTATAAAAGGCGCGACTGGTTAACGTTAGTGTCTGAGCCTGCTCAATAAAAGCAGCAACTATTTTAGGATGGCAATGCCCCTGGTTAACGGCAGAGTAGCCACTTAAAAAATCAAAGTATGGGCGGCCTTCTACATCCCAAACATACACGCCTTGTCCTTTAGACAAAACAACGGGTAAGGGATGATAATTATGAGCGCCATATTGTTCTTCCAGTTCAATAAAATAAGGGGACGCTTGCTGCGTAGCTGAAGACATATCAGTTTCTTTTTAAAAATGAGTAAAAACGGTTTGCGGGTAAAAGGGATAACCGTCAATGATTCAGCAGGTCGAGATGCTGCTGTAAAAAAGAAGATATGTTATAAATATTTTTGATAAAAAATGATTTGCACAAAGTAAAGCCAAAATGCCAGAAAAAGCAAATAGCATTTATAGCAGTAAAAATGATTAAGTTTGGTGCGGATTTGAATAAAATTTTTATAATGAAAAGTCACCCTTATATGAAGCAGATTTTTGTATTTCTGATAGCTATCACTATTTTTTCCTGCGAAAAGGATAAAATAAAGAAAGATGATCCCGAAGTCGTAGTGCCTGGCAATTTCGCTGAGGCCAAAACAGAGCTGAACAAAATATATGGTAAGGATGATAACGCAGCGCAGGTGATGGATATTTATTTGCCTGCCAATCGTTCCACCAATACAACCAAAGTGATTCTTTTAGTGCATGGAGGTGCCTGGGCCGTGGGTGATAAAAATGGTAGCGAGGATGACCCATATATTAAAACTCTTTTAGATTCGGTAAGGAAAAGATACCCGGATTGGGCCATATTTAATATGAATTACAGATTGGCAACCTTGAGCGGAAAAAATATTTTCCCTACACAGGAAAATGATATGGCCACAGCGGTAAAATATATATATGATAATCGCCAGGCTTTTGGAATATCGGATAAATGGGTTTTTATGGGGATGAGTTCGGGCGCTCACATGGTATTATTGCAGGCATATAAAAACAGTTCACCCATAAGACCGAAGGCTGTTGTAGATTTTTACGGGCCAACAGATATGACTGGGTTGTATAATTTTCATAAAGCCGACGGTGATCTGGCACCGCTAATTGAGAAACTCATGAGCGGCACACCTTCGTCTAATGCTGCATTATACAGCAGTAGTAGTCCAATTAACTTTGTTAATGCACAATCACCACCCACGCTTATCATGCATGGTGGTAAAGATGATACAGTACCCGAAGCGCAATCCTTAGCTTTAAGCGCCAAGTTAAAAGCGGCGGGGGTTACAACTGTTTACGGCGATTATTATTCTTTCCCCTATCAAACCCATGGCTGGTCCGACCCGGTTTTGTGGGGAGAAACCATGAAACTTATTAGTAATTTTCTTACCGCAAATGTGCCCTAAATTCGTGGCATGATTCCTTTAGCTGAACGAATAAGACCCCGAACCCTGGATGATGTGGTAGGTCAGCAACACCTGATAGGGAAGGGCAGTGTGTTACGTAAATCGGTAGAAAATAAGTCGCTTGGTTCTGTTATTTTCTGGGGACCGCCCGGAACGGGTAAAACTACACTTGCTAATATTATTGCACAGGAGCTTTCTATGTCTTTTTTTGCACTGAGTGCTGTAAACGCCGGTGTAAAAGAAGTACGCGAGGTTATTGAAAAGGCCAGACACGAATACCAAAGCATTTTATTTATAGATGAAATCCACCGGTTTAATAAGAGTCAGCAGGATGCCTTATTGCATGCCGTTGAAAAAGGTATCATTACGCTGATTGGTGCTACCACCGAGAACCCATCTTTTGAAGTAAACAGTGCCTTGCTCAGTCGTTGCCAGGTATATGTGTTGAGGTCGCTGGAAGAGAAAGATTTGATTGCCCTGCTTCACAAAGCGATCAAAGAAGATGAGGTGCTCAAAAAGAAAAAGATCAACTTAAAAGAGACCGCTGCTTTAATTAATATCAGTGGCGGCGATGCGCGCAAACTGTTAAACCTGCTGGAATTGGTTTGCAATACTTCGAGGGATAAAGTAGAAATAACCGATGCCCTGGTAATGGAGGTTGCCCAGAAGAAGGTGGCTTTATATGATAAGAACGGCGAGCAACATTATGATATTATATCAGCCTTTATAAAATCTATGCGGGGTAGCGATCCTAATGGGGCTGTGTACTGGCTGGCGCGTATGATTGAGGGCGGAGAGGACGTAAAGTTTATAGCCCGCAGGATGCTCATACTGGCCAGTGAAGATATTGGTAATGCTAACCCCAATGCACTGCTGCTGGCCAATGCTACATTTGATGCTGTTAATAAAATAGGCCATCCTGAATCAAGGATTATACTGTCTCAATGTGCCGTTTACCTGGCCACTTCTCCTAAAAGTAATGCCTCTTACATGGCGATCAACGAAGCCATGGCGGCAGTGAGCCGTACGGGTGATCTGCCGGTTCCTTTACATATCAGGAATGCGCCTACGAAACTGATGAAAAATTTAGATTATGGTAAAGGCTATCAATATGCTCATAGCTATGACAATAATTTTTCTCAGCAAGAGTATTTACCTGAAGAGATTGCAGGGACTAAGTTCTATGATCCCGGTAATAACCCACGCGAGCATGAGCTGCGCAATTATTTGAAAAAGCTCTGGAAAGATAAGTATGGGTATTGACAACAAGTGAGCGTTAATTTAGTAGTCTAGTATTAGATTTGCGATTACATGCGCAACTTTTGTATTAAATTTGCGATTGTATTCGTATTTTTTGCATTAAATTTGCGATTCATTCCACTTTCACAATTATTTTTGCAGTAAATACCCGATATGATTGAGCGTATACAGACCGGTGTTATTGCCGGATATATCCATGATAGGAAAGTATTGGTGTTATCTGGCGCCAGGCAGGTAGGGAAAACTACGCTCGTTGAACAACTGCTACCACAACTGGCAAAGCCCCTTGTTTCTTTTAATGGAGATGAAGCAGATGTTCGGGAATTATTTTATAACCCTACTTCGGCGAAGCTTAAAAAGATGATTGGCGGCGCTAAAACACTTGTTATAGATGAGGCGCAACGGATTGAAAATATCGGTATTGTACTAAAATTGATTCATGATAATATCAAAGACGTAAAGGTTATCGCCACAGGATCTTCATCTTTTGATTTGGCCAATAAGATAAATGAACCACTTACCGGGCGAAAATGGGAATTTCAGATATTACCTCTTTCTTTTGAAGAAATGGTCAATCACTATGGCTTGCTGGAGGAAAAACGCTTGCTTGAACATCGGTTGTTATACGGATATTATCCCGAAATTGTAGTAAATAAGGGAAATGAAATAAAGAGGTTAAAGGAGCTGGCAGATAGTTATCTTTTTAAAGATATACTTATTTGGGAGCGTATTTTAAAACCGGAAAAGCTGGAAAAATTGTTGCAGGCTTTGGCTCTTCAAATTGGCCAGGAGGTTTCTTATAATGAGCTGGGACAGCTTACGGGGCTCGATAACCAAACAGTAGAAAGCTATATTCAAATACTGGAAAAGGCTTTTATTATTTTCAGGCTAAATGCTTTTAACAGGAATCTTCGCAATGAGTTAAAGAAAAGTCGTAAGATATATTTTTATGATACCGGTATAAGGAATGTCGTCATTAATCAATTTAATCCTTTATCTCTTCGTAATGATAAAGGGGCCTTATGGGAGAATTTTTTGGTAGCAGAGCGGATGAAATTTAATCTTGGCCGGCAGCGTATAGTGAACCGCTATTTTTGGCGAACACATGCTCAGCAGGAAATTGATTATATAGAAGAACATAATGCAGAAATAAGTGCCTTTGAAATGAAATGGGATGAGCGGCGCCAGAAGAAAATGCCAGCGAGTTTTGTTAATGCGTATAACCCGGTGGTAACAGCAACTATAACGATGCAGAACTTCGAAGATTTTATAAGCTGATGTGTGACATTGTACATAGTTAATGGATCATCATCCAGCAAGAGCCATTAAAAAAATCATTAAAAGCCGCCATACTTGCACCTATCTTAGCCGTTTTACTTTAGTGGTTCTATACTTTGAACAATGAAGGGATTATAATAAACAGGTATCAAAATTCACCCTCCCCTTCCAGCCAGTGGGGCACTGGCCAGGGCTATGCGAGAGTGAATAGTGAATAGGGAATAGTGAGTTGGGATCATCATAAATAACCTTAACCCCTGGATGTTTTTTTATTTTAAACCATGAAGGATTTATGGGATATTAAGATATAGTGTTGGGTATAATCAATCCTTAACTAACCTTAACTCCTTAATGTTTTATATTTTTTTCACCACGCAGTCTACCAATCCAGCATAGCCTCTATTAGGTATTGCAAGGCACATGTTTACCGGGGTATATTTGTATGTACGAAATCCTGCGATTGGTAACAGGATTCTAAAAATACAAAACACCTAATATGGCAACCTTTAAAATACCGGTGCAGTTTGAAAAACCACTGCAGGAGCCGGTAAACCTTTCGGTAATCCTCGCTGATGCGCAGGGGACCATTATACAACAATCTCCTGTAGATGAAAAGGGCGACGCCGGCTTTGACGAAGCTCTTTTAAAAAGGGGGAATCTTCAGGTAGTAGTACTTCCTAATACCGACGATAGCCTCGAAGGCGTCACGCATCTCCAGCAATTGGAACGATTCAGGCCTTACATTTCATCTATTGACTGGCGTGATGGTAACCGGCCCGTTATAAAACCCATTCCACCTATATTTACAGAATATTGGTTGCTTCGTTTTTGCCGGGTGTTGGGGCGTTTAACTAAAAACTATCTTATTGGCAATAACCAGTTACAACTCCCTGTTTGTAAGGCAAGGGTGAATATCTGCGAAGTAGATAAAATATTCTGGCTGATCAGGAAAATTCCCGACCAGGTTATCCTGCGGATACCAGAACTTTTCAGGGTAGCTCCAAAACTCAATGTCCTCAAACCTAATATCTTAATCAATACGCCAATTGTCAGGCCCAATATATTAATCCGGCCTGCTAATACCACACAACTTGCCGAACCTATCATTAAGCTGGAACCCGCGATAGCCGCTAGGTTCAACACTACTAATATCCCGGTACTTAGAAATGAGCTGGTAAACAATTTCAAATTGCTTATACCTCATTTTTGCCGTATTCCCTGGTTATGGCCTTATTTTTATCGTTGCGATAAAATTAAAACCACCTATACCGATGAGAACGGTCGCTTCGATACCAATATTATTTATTTCACCAATGGTGATAAACCAGATATTTATATCTGGGTAGAATGTTTAATTAATGGTGTATGGGAAACAGTATATCGCCCGGCCATCGCCTGCAATACCCGTTGGGACTATGTTTGCGGATCGGAAATCAATATCAGTATAACTGACCCCAGGGTCACCCCCAACTGTGGCCCTGCACTGAACGGTGAAGCTGTGTGGGTAAGAACTATTGGGAATTTCTCGGTAAGAGATGTTTTGCAAACTTCCAATAATACACCCATTCAGGGCGTGCCTTTTGAAAGAAAAGGCTTATTCAGGTATGGCGCCGATCACCGCTCTCCGTTTGCAACTACAGCTACCAGTGCGAAGCTGAACTTCTCAGTTATTTTTGGAAGCGGGCTTCCTTTGTCCGGTGCTAAATACTTCCGGTGGATGTGCAGAAAAACACATAACGAAGCCATGGTGCCGGAATCGGGCGCTGATATTGCTTTGACGGCTAATATACATCGCCCTTACCTGGTAGAGCGCATGGAAGGTGTTACCAAACATTTCGATGTACGTTCGGTACTGCTGGGGCCTTTCACCGTTAACAGTAAAGCGCTGTATCTGATTCCTCCAATTAATCCGATAGGCTTTGAAGGTATTACCGATTCCATAGGATGGATGAGCATGGGTGTAATGACTACCGATCTGGATACCCGTACACTTGCCGGAGATGGGCTATATGAATTCTGGCTGGAGATATTTGATCAGGCGGGTAACCGTGTGAACCCGCCGCAGGCTTTCTTTCAAATACCTACTGTTTCCAACTTCAATAGTAGTGAAACCGCATCGGCAGAATACTTTGGAATTTGCAATGGTATGAACGCATTTAAAATGGTGGTGAGGGTTGATAGCCTGAACAATAAAACGGTAGCAGAGATACATCCTGTTAGACTTACCAGCGGTCCCGGTGGTCCTTACAAAGTATCCAATCCTTGTGGTTTCCTGGATTACTCCAATGGCGGAGAGAAGAATATTTCCATTCCTTTCAAGGCTTACCAGGCCAATAATTTTGCTGACTTTTCTTTTAGCGTAGGGCGGGGCAATGCAGGTACGGGAGCTTATCCTACAGTAGCCAGCATTAGCGGCATGGTAATAGGAGATGCAGGTCGATACGTAAGAGATGTAGACGGAGTATATATGCCGGATGATTCACCCGATCTGGAATTTAGTCCTGATGAATTAATGCAAACATGCGCGGCCGGCGGAAGAGCTGCATTTACACAAAGCCTCTATGTTAATGCGCTGCATGTGGATGGCTATAGACAGCTGGATGAGCTGGATTCCAGTGCCAGCGCGGCTTTTGCGCTAAGCAAATTAGCCTGAGGATATTGGCAGATATTAGGTCTTAATATATAACAATGGGGGCTGACTAAAAAGGTCAAACGTCTCAATATTTGAAAAAGTACAGTTCACTTATATGGGCTGTACTTTATTTATTTAAGTTTTCGGTTTCACAATAATATCTGCAGTAATAGGGGATATTATGAGTGATAAACGTACTTTTTTTGTTTATCAGGCTGCTTTATTGAGTTTTTTTATTGATACTTTTCTCAGGTTGTGTGCCATAGCTACCAATATAAACTCTGTTTTTACTTTTTGAAGACCTCGCAGGTGGAAGCGACGGAAGTCCATATTGTGTTTTATATCTCCAAAACAGCTTTCGATCTCTGTGCCTCTTTGTTTTTTCAAGGACTGTCCCAGTTCTGTGTGAAGGTTTTGCCTTGCCTGCTGCTTAAAGGCTTCCAGTTTTTCGTTGATCTCTATCTTTCGGTTCTCCCCTTTAGTCGATTTACAACACTGTTGATAAAAAGGACAGCCGGAGCAATTATTACATTCATAAACTTTTACCTCTGATTTGTAACCGGTACGTTTATGCGTTTGTTGGTGTTTGCCTTTAAAAATAAGTAGTTGCTTATTAGGGCAGCTATAAGTATTTGTGAGTATATCATAGATAAAGTTGTCCTTTAGAAAAGAATTTTGCTGATAAGCTTTGGTTTGTTCTTTGTGATATAGCGGGAACTTCATATAACTGGCTATTTCATTTTGTTGTAGCAGTTCATAATTCTGCTCTGTACCAAAGATGCTGTCAGCAATAATCCTGTCGGGCTGGCAAGGTTGTTGGCTGGCTATGGCGTGCAGGTGATCATTAAAGCAGGCTCCATCGTTGGTCGATTGATGAACGCTCACCCCGGTAATAAACTGATCCTCGCTACCTGCCAGTACATTGTAGGCTGGCAGTACTTCTACCTTATTTTTCATCATCATAGCTGTGGCATCGGTATCAGTTTTATTGTAACCACTACGGTTGCCGGCTTTTTGAATCTGATTGTTATACTTTTCTATCTTGCCTTCAGCATCTTTTAACTTCTTTTTCAGTGTGGTGGCCTTGCGTCGTTTGCTCTTTACAACAGTATTGCGTATGACATCGTTGAGTGTAGCTGCCTTTTGGGCTATTGCTTCCCGGCTCACGGTAGCAGCTTGTCCATGTTCTTCCAGATCAGCTTGCCCATAGGCTTTATCTTCCTGCCGGTTCAGCTCATCTATTTGCTTAAACAACTCCTGGCATTTTTCTACAGCCTTCAGACCATACCGCTCTGCATTTTTCTTCCATACCATTTTATGCTGATTGGCATCTGCACGCAATGTTGTTCCATCGCAAAAATAATTTTCCAGCTTGATATACTGATGAGCTACCAAAAACTCCAACAGCTCTTTAAACAATGCTTCTATTACCTGTTTGGCTTTGCTGCTGCGGAAGTTATTAATCGTACGAAAATCAGGACGGTTCATAGCTGAAAGCCACATAAAATGAATGTCCTGGCTCAGTGCCTTGGCTATCTTGCGGCCAGTATAGATCTTTACACAATAGGCATATAATAACACTTTTAGTAACATCCGGGGGTGATAGCTACTGGTGCCGCCACCTTTGTATAAGTTGATCAGGTCGCTGATATCCATCAACTCAACTACCTCATTAACCACCCTTACAAGGTGATCCTTGCCTATTAACTCTTCCAGTGAAGGTGGTAACAATAAATTTTGTTGAGGACTATATTGCTTAAATACTACAGAAGTTTTTACTTTAGCCATTGTAATTTTTGTGTGGTAACTAAAATTACAACTCAGCCCCTTTCTCACAAAGAAAAGGGCTGACCTTTTTGGTCAGCCCCTTATATAGTGCGAAAAAATTGTAGTGCTATTTCTTTAATACTGATTCAAACAATTTAAAAATTCTTTTATATTCATCTGTCCAGCTACTGGGTTCTACGAAACCGTGATCTTCCATGGGGTATCCGGCCAGCTCCCAATTGTCTTTACCTAGTTCTATCAGGCGTTGCGCCAGCTTTACGGCGTCCTGGTAATGTACGTTTACATCTACCATTCCATGACAGATCAATAAATCTCCCTTCAACCCGTTGGCAAAATATAGCGGCGAACTACGGTAGTAAGCCAGGCTATCGTTATAGGGCTCATTTAGTATGTTAGAGGTATACCCGTGGTTGTAATTGGCCCAATCGGTAACGGGTCTTAAAGCTGCCCCCGCTTTGAAGACCTCCGGTTGAGTAAACATGGCCATTAAAGTCATGAAGCCTCCGTAAGATCCGCCATACAAGCCGATGTGCTGTGGATTTACTCCATAAGTATCTACCATGTATTTTGCAGCGTCTACATGATCACTCAGATCTTTACCACCCATATGGCGATAGATACCCGTGCGCCAGTCGCGGCCATAACCGGCACTGCCACGATAATCAATATCCATTACATAGTAACCGTTATCGGCCAGCATATTGTTAAACATAAACTCCCTGAAGTAACTGCTCCACCACTTATGTGCATTTTGCAGATACCCCGCACCATGAACAAATAATACAGCTGGTTTATTGGGATGTGGGTTAGCAGGCTTATAAACCCTGGCATATACAAGGGCGCCATCGGCAGCTTTAAACGCAACAACTTCCGGGTCTCTCCAGGTGTAGGATTTAAACTCCTCGCTTTGTCCTTTAAAAGTTATTTGCTGAGCGGCTGTGCCTGGTTTAGCAGGTTGCAGGTATAGTTCCCAGGGCTTGTTGGAATAGGAATGCAATACGGCGATGTTTTTTTCATCAGGCGAGAGACTGGTTTCGTTAGCACCTGTCATCGTAGTGATGCGCTCTTTTTTCCCTGTAGCAATGTTTAGTTGGTAAAAATGCTTTTCGCCCGGATGCACTTCGTTGGTAGTGATATAAAAGAATTTTTTGTCTTCTGAAAGAATGACTTCCTGTATTTCGTAGTTACCGGCTGTGAGCGCTTTCTTTTGCAGGCTTGGAATATTGATTGTATATAAATGGGAGTAGCCGGTTGCTTCAGATTGAAACCAGAATAAATCTTCATTGATCCAACCCATGCTGTTACCGTTAATACCGGGGCCGCCGATCCAGGCTTCGTCACGTTGCCGGTCAAGCAAAATGAGCTTATTCACCTGCATATCCCACTGCATCAGCCAGCGGTCTTTGTTATCATCCGAATGAATTTCTATAACAAGATGCCTGCCTTTGGGGGACCAGGAAACACCATAAACCGAAACTGCTCTTTTGGTACTGTCCTTCTTTCTTTTATCAAAAGCTTTAGGGTAATCTTTCAGGTAGTCGGGTAAATCCCTGATACCGGGTATGGATTCAACAGGCAGGTTCAGTACTGTATCCCGTTCCCGGTCGTAAACATAAAATGCTGAACTACCCTGTTCGGCGCCTACCTTGTTTCTGCCAGAGATATCAGTGGTATAGCCGCTTTCTGTTACATAATCGGGAATGATGGTGTTTTTGGTGGTTGCCGGTTTAAATGCACGGTAACTTACAAAACGCCCGTCAGGACTAATGTTTAAGCCTCTTACTGATCCTTCACGTACCAGCAGGTAGCGAAGCTCTTTTTCTTTAGGTAAGGCCTTTCGGTATGCATCGCTGGTATCATTTTTTGCTTTCCTTTCCCTTAATACATCAAAGTTTACCAACTGGTCGTTTTTTAACCAGTCTTCTTCTTTTCCTCCTGATGGCTTACTTCCGAAATTGTTGCTGCTGGTGCCGATATTAGTGAGCTGTTCGGTTTCGCCGGTTGCAATATCCCAGGCGTACAGGTTACTGCTACGAGTATAGACGATCTTTTTCTCCCCAAAACTAAACTGCGGATTATTTTCGCTTTCGATGGTATTGGTGATGCGCCTGGTAGTACGGGTGGTAATATCTGTAAAGAAAATGTCTCCATTCTTTTCAAATACATAACGGGTGCGGGCCAGGTTATACACGTAGCTGCCGGGTCTTGATAAGAGCTGCCTTTGCGCAACAGTAGCTTTTTGCGGTGTATGGTTTTTGAGGGTGATGAAATAAAGCGAGTCTGCAGGTTTTTTGTCAGGGTTCCATAAAAAATACAAAGTATCGCCGGTCCGGTTCCATTGAGGTTGAGAGGGCGAGCTGCCCATCCACCTGGGATCGCGCATTATTTTTTGTACAGTTAAGGGGGCCAGCTTGTTTTGGGCAGAAACAGTTACTGAGTAGCTAAAAATGAAAAGGAAAAATATTTTTTGCATCAAATACACTTTAGGGTATAAATTTAATTGTTTGCGATTTATTTTTTATGTTGCCAACGGAGTATTAAAAAGTTAATCTGAATTTATGATCAATTGGATTTGCAAATCGTTCAATGAGCTGACACTGGAGGAGCTATATCTTATCCTGCAGCTGCGCAGCGAGGTATTTGTGGTGGAGCAGCATTGTTACTACCAGGATGTAGATGGTAAGGATGAAAAAAGCTATCACCTGATGGGATACGATGATGGTGTATTATTAGCGTACGCACGTTTAATTCCTCCGGGAGTAAGCTATACTGAGCAATCCATAGGAAGGGTGGTATTGAAAAAGGAGGCCCGCAAATCGGGAACAGGTAAGCTGCTGATGCAGGAAAGTATTGCCCGGAGCTACCAGATATTTGGAAAAGCGCCTATAAAAATAGGAGCGCAATACCATTTGAAGAAATTCTATGAACTGCTGGGTTTTGAGCAATGCAGTGATATTTACGACGATGCAGGTATTGATCATATCGAAATGATAACTTCATGAAAAATCACTTGAACCAGGTTAAGTGGTGTAGTTAATCTACCTTATTTCCTGCCAGTTGTTATTGTCTCAATTTTGTGGAACAATTAAAGACAATAATTATGGACAATAAAATATTAGGACTGCATCACATTACTGCGATTGCAGGCAACGCACAAGAGAATCTTAATTTTTATACACAGGTTTTAGGATTACGGTTGGTGAAGAAAACCGTCAACTTTGATGACCCTGGTACCTATCATTTTTATTATGGTAATGAAGAAGGAGCTCCTGGTACCATCCTGACCTTTTTTCCCTGGCAGGGAATACCCAAGGGCAGGACCGGGTCGGGTATGGCAACAGAGATCGCTTATTCCGTTCCCGAGGGAAGTCTTGAATTCTGGAAAGAGCGGCTAAGTCGTTACCAGGTAGATACTGGTGAGGCGGTTGAACGTTTTGGCGAACAGTATCTGCCTTTTACCGATCCGGATGGTCTTAACCTGAGTCTTTTAACACCGAAAGCGGGGGACAATCGTAAAGGCTACACAACACCTGCAATAGCACAAGATGTTGCTATCAAAGGTTTCTACAGTACCACTCTTACTTTAAACAGGCTGGAGCCAACAGCTAAAATTCTTACGGATATATTCGGCTATCAACAAACGGTGCAGGAAGGGAATCGCTACAGGTTTGTAACCAATGCTGTTCATGAAGCGAACATTATAGATATATTACTGGATGAGTCGGCTAAGCCAGGCTACAATGCAGGAGGTACCAATCACCATATCGCATTCAGGGTAAAAGATGACCAGGTGCAGATGAACTTTCGTGAAAAGATCTTAAGTGCGGGTCACCAGATTACTCCAAAAATAGACCGTGATTATTTCTACTCGCTTTATTTCCGCGAACCGGGTGGTGTGCTTTTTGAAATAGCTACAGATAATCCCGGCTTCACCGTAGATGAACCTTTGGCTGAATTGGGCACGGCATTAAAATTACCTAAGCAGTATGAGCCTTCCAGAAGTGAAATAGAAAAAGTATTGCCTGTCCTGAAATAGTTGCTTGAATTTGGTGGGAGATTTAACCGCCAGGGCGCTATGGCGCAAAGAAAAAGGGAATAGATATCCAAAAAAACTTAGCATCCTGGTGCCTTTGCGGTTAAAAAGAAGTTATACATTTCGTCTCTAATATCTACATCTGGCTTATCAATGTCCAGGTAGTTTAATAGATTTTAAAAAGCTTAGTATATTATGCATTTAGAAAATATGATAACAGCAGGCAATATTAATAATCCTTCCAAGGCGTTGATCCTGTTACATGGCAGGGGAGCGAGGGCAGAAGATATCTTATCACTGGCGGATCACCTTAACGTAAAAGATTATTTGTTGCTAGCTCCACAGGCCACTAACAATAGCTGGTATCCGCAATCGTTTATAGCACCTCTTGCGCAGAACCAGCCCTGGCTGGATAGCGCCCTGGAACTGGTAGCCGCAACAGTGGCAGTTGCTATAGCAAAAGGCATTGCAAAAGAACATATTTATTTTGCCGGTTTCTCCCAGGGTGCCTGTTTAACATTAGAATATATAACACGTAATGCTACAAGGTATGGCGGAGCAGCAGCTTTTACCGGCGGGCTGATCGGCGACCGTATCTATAGCGATCACTATAAAGGCGAATTTGCGCAAACCCCTGTTTTTATTGGCACCAGCGATCCCGATTTTCATGTGCCGGTTGAAAGGGTGCACGACTCAGTAAACCTCCTTAAATCGATGGGCGCGGATGTTACGGAAAAAATATATCCCGGTATGGGGCATACCATCAATAGCGATGAGATCAGCCTGGCGAACAACCTTATTTTTAAGTAGGGAGCGGCCTGGTCAGCTTTATTTTTAATCTTAAAAATCTTAAAAAATTATGGAATCAGTTTTATACCCGGCTGCAGAGCGTGGTACCAAAGATATTGGTTGGCTACGCAGCAATTTTGTATTCAGCTTTAGTAATCATTACAACCCCGTTAAAAGCGCTTTTGGGACCTTATTTGCTTTTAACGACGACTACCTGGAAGTTGGTAAGGGGTTTGGTATCCATCCCCATATCAATATGGAGATTATATCCATATTATTGAAGGGCAAAATGAATCATAAGGACACTATGGGCTATAGTACAGTGATTGAAGAGGGGGGAGTGCAAATTATGAGCGCCGGTAGCGGGCTGAAGCATGAAGAATATAATATTGGTGAAGAGGAAGTGAATTTTTTACAGATATGGATCTATCCTAAACAGCAAAATATCAACCCCCGTTACCAAACCCGTAGCTTTCCAAAAGCTCAGAGAAAGAACCAGCTCGTTACCATTATCTCAAGTGAGGAAGGTTTGGCCCATTGCTGGATCAACCAGAATGCTAAACTGTCTCTGGGCTATTTTGAAAAAGGCAAGCAGGTGAATTACCGGTTCCGGCCCGAAAATATGTGCCTTTTTGTATTTAATATTTCTGGCAGTATTACCGTCAATGGGCAGCTGGTGCCTGAACGTGATGCTATAGGTATCTGGGATACGGATAGTATTTCTATTGACTGTAATGAAGAGAGTGAGTTTCTGATTATTGAGACAGTGATCAATCAGAAATAGGGTGATCGCTATTGTACTTTTACAATCTTGCTGTATAAAATGTGGTTTGTGTTGTCTACCTGGCCCACCCGTAAATACAAGGTTTCGTTTTTAGCTACTTCAGATTTCCTGCAGCCGGTAAGAGCTGCAGCACCTATAAATACAAATGCGAGTATAAACATTGTTTTGTTTCGCCTGGCTTTATTCGCAGAAAAACCCAGGATGGGTAATAAAAACAAGGTTACGCCTGCGAGAAGCCCAGTAGCAGACCTGGCAAATGTATAGTTAAGGGGCGATGTCGAATTTCCTCCTTCTGCTTTGGATAGCACATTTCCAATTTTAGTGAAAGATTTACCGTCTCCTGAGACCTCAATGTCGTACCGGTTTATATTATTTTCTGTAATGCTGGACCATTCTACCTGTAATTCATTAGCAGCGATTTTTGCAATGATGGGTTTGAATTCTAACGAAATGGGATTATCCTGCGCATGAGAGCAGCAAAATACAAACCCTGAAAAAATAATAAGAAGTAGAAAGTTTTTCATATGGAGGTCTTATTTCCTACAAAGTTACATATTTTTTGTGATCATATATACTTGAGAGGATTGACGTTTATACAAACAGCCCCCAGTCGTCTGTATATTCATCTTTTTCAAAAGTATTGATCCATATTTTAAACAACTCCCTGAACTGATCAATTTCAGCCCTGATCAAATCCACATATTGTTCTTCGGTTTCGTCTTCAGCACCCAATGTAAGCAACGAACTGGCTACATGTTGTGCATTCTTTCTAATAATAGCCGCGTTCTCCATACGAAGCACATACATACCTCCAGCCTCCGAGCTCCGGATCTTTATCCCTACTTCGTAAGCATCTCCCAATACCATATATTTTAAATCGTCTGTGTAGGAGATGCTTTCCTCTTCCTCAGACTTACTAGTATCTAAAGCGCCCTTCAGCATCAGCATAATCTCTTTCCATTTCTGGTAAAGCGCCTTGCACGCTTCGCGGGTTGGGTTGGGCTTCCATTCTTCACCTTCTTCATCGTCCAGCGGAAGTCTGTCATCATCCCAGTCGGGCAGGTCGCTCAGGTTATCGATATGCATAATGTTTAATTAAGTTCAGTTTTAAGAAAATGGCCGGTATAGCTTTCTTTACACTTTACCAACCCCTCCGGTGTGCCTTCAAATAATATCTGCCCGCCGCCATCACCACCTTCAGGTCCCAGGTCTATAATATGGTCCGCTATTTTAATCACATCCATATTATGTTCAATGATCAGCACTGTGTTACCCCTGTCTGCCAGCTTATCCAAAACATCAATAAGGTGCTTAATATCTTCGAAATGCAGGCCTGTAGTCGGCTCATCTAAGATATAAAAAGTTTTACCAGTATCCTTCTTTGAAAGTTCGGTACTGAGTTTCACCCTTTGCGCCTCACCGCCGCTGAGCGTGACGGCGCTTTGACCCAATGTGATATATCCCAAACCCACGTCCTGTAAGGTTTTTATCTTCCTGAATATATTGGGTACTGCCTGGAAGAATACAACTGCATCATCTACGGTCATGTCTAATACATCTGAAATCGATTTGCCTTTATAGCGAATCTCCAGGGTCTCCCGGTTGTATCTTTTGCCGTTACATTTCTCGCAGGGCACATATACATCCGGCAGGAAGTTCATTTCAATAACGCGCATGCCGCCGCCTTCACAAACATCACAGCGGCCTGTTTTTACGTTGAATGAAAAACGCCCTGCGTTATATCCGCGAATCTTAGCTTCGGGCACCGATGCGAATAAGGTCCTGATATCAGTAAAGAAGCCACAGTAGGTAGATGGATTACTACGTGGAGTGCGTCCTATAGGTGACTGATCAATCTCTACTACCTTGTCGATATGTTCTAATCCCTTTACCGATTTATGTGGCATCGGCTGCATCTTGCTGGCCGGGAAGCAATGATTACTTAAAATAGGATAGAGGGTTTCATTAATTAACGTAGACTTTCCGCTACCGCTTACCCCGGTAACTACAATCATTTTACCCAGCGGAAATTTAACACTCACTCCCTGCAGGTTGTTACCGGTAACCCCTTTCAATTCTACAAATTTGCCATTGCCTTTACGACGTTCTTTGGGTGTTTCTATTTTAAGATGGCCATTCAAATATCCGGCAGTAATAGTATCCAGCTTTAAAATTTCTTTGGGTGTGCCTTGCGCTACTACCCGGCCTCCGTGGTGGCCGGCACGCGGACCAATATCTATCAAATAGTCGGCTGCCAGCATAATATCTTTATCATGCTCCACTACCAGAACACTATTGCCAATATCGCGCAGGTTCTGTAAAGAGTGAATCAGGCGCTGGTTGTCTCTTTGATGTAACCCAATAGATGGTTCATCTAAAATATAGGTAATGCCTTGTAATTGGGATCCAATCTGTGTCGCCAGCCTTATCCTTTGTGATTCTCCACCACTCAATGTTCTGCTGGGCCGGTTCAACGATAAATAGGTTAAGCCTACATCCAGCAAAAAGCCTAAACGTTCTCTTATTTCTTTGAGGATATCTTTTGCAATAGCATTCTGCTTTTTGCTTAGGCGTAATTCAATGCCATCAAGCCATGCCGCCAGGTTGTCGAGGTTTAGGTTGCTTAAATAAGCAATGTTTTTATTATCGATCTTAAACCAGAGACTTTCCTTTTTTAAACGGTCGCCATTGCAGGAAGGGCATGGCTGTAGTTCCATAAATTTCTCTACCCACTCCCGTAGTCCTTCATTGCTTTGTGTAGAAAGATACCAGCGCTTCAACATAGGGATGATACCCTCGTAGCTTCCGGTGTAATAATCAGGAATAGACTCATCTGTTCCGTCAAGATGTAAGGATTGAGCGGCATCACCATCGCCATATAGTAACAGATCAAGCTGAGCCTGCGGTATATCTTTCAGGGGCTTGCTTAAATTGATCTTATGCTTTTTTGCAAAAGCTTCTACCTGCTTAAATACGCTGGCTTCTCTTTCTTCGCCTAACGGTGCAATACCGCCTTCTTTAATCGTTTTTGAGGTGTCCGGTAATACCAGGTTCATATTGATAACCGAACTGGTGCCCAGGCCGCGACAATAAGGACAGGCACCATAAGGCGAGTTAAATGAAAAAGAGTTGGGAGAAGGTTCTTCGTAACTAATTCCGGTGTCTTCACACATCAGCATTTTAGAGTATTGGGTCACCACTGTTTCGTCATTCACCAATACAAATAGCAGGTCTTTGCCTAGTTTTAAACCTTGCTGAACGCTTTGACTCAGGCGCGGCTTTAAATCGTCGGTTACCTGCAGCCGGTCTACTACCAATTCTATATCGTGGATTTTATAACGGTCCACCTGCATTTTAGCGGTGATATCTTTGATCTCTCCATCTACACGCACTTTTAAAAATCCTTTCTTACGAACATCTTCAAACAGCTCCCTGTAATGACCTTTTCGGCCTCTTACTAAAGGAGCCAGCAGGTTTATCTTTTTGCCATTAAACCGCCCGAAGATATTTTCTACAATTTCTTCCTCACTCCACTTTACCATTTTTTTGCCCGTGTTGTAGGAATAAGCTTCGCCTACACGTGCATAAAATAACCTGAAGAAATCATACACCTCGGTAACGGTTCCCACCGTAGACCTGGGGTTTTTATTGGTGGTTTTTTGTTCAATGGATATAACCGGAGAAAGGCCTGTTATCTGGTCTACATCGGGGCGCTCCATATCGCCAATGAACTGGCGTGCATAGGCTCCGAATGTTTCCATATAACGGCGTTGGCCTTCAGAATAAATAGTGTCAAAAGCAAGAGAGGATTTTCCACTACCGCTGATTCCGGTGATCACCACTAACTCATTTTTGGGTATAGATATATCGATGTTTTTCAGGTTGTGTACCCTCGCACCAATAACATCAATCGTATTTAAGTCTTTATTTTTCAATTTATTCTCCCTGTTTTTTGTGGATTTAGTACGTGCAAAATTAGTGCGGATCTAAATCATAACTAAAATCTAAAATAAAGGTTTAATCAACGGTAAATTAATTTTGGCATAATAATTTCTTTTTAGATCGATTAGTTCCAATAGAGGTATATGTTGATATGACGACTTTTATTGGATACATATATTTATAAAATAGGGCCGGGAAGTCAGTTGACTTAACTGAATGCTGGCACGACCACTTAAACCGTAAAAAATCGACAAATGAAAAAGAACTTTCTTTTAGCAGCGGTGCTTTCTTTAACTATAGCTGCCACGTCTTTTGCACAGACATCTGCTACGCCCGAAGTACCCCGAAATTATAAGCCTCAGCCCAAGGAGTTAGCTCCTATGCCCGGGGAATTAACAGACGAAATGATCTTTCCGGTTTTGGGTAAATATGATTACGTAGATAAGGATGGAGCAGTTGCAAGTGTTACGGTTACAAGAGATGCTGAAAACAAAGGTGTTGTATGGATTAATGGGATGCCTCAGGGCAAATTTAAAGCAGATTTGAAACAGTCGCCCGGTACGTATAAAATTCCGGTACAGAAAACACTCCAGAATGATGTTGATGGCGCTGTAGCAGTAGATGCAACTGCAGCTGATGCCACCGATAAGCCGGCACCCAGGTATTCCGGGAAATCATTAAAAGAAGGTACATTGATTTTTGACTCAGCCAGTCATAAATTATATGTGAATGTTGGTGCTAAATTTGATGAAGAAAATCCTGCAGCAATATTTCCTGAAATGGCAGCAGATGATAGCATGGCAACAGTAGCGTCTGCAGAAGAAGTTGATGCAACGCAAGAAAATGTAAAAAAGTCAGAGAAAAAGGATAAGAAAAAAACTTCCCTGGCAAAGGGTACCAATTATGTGTTGACAAAAGTTGTAGAAGTAGCCGCCGCACCTGCTAATATGCAGCAGTAAAAACAATGTCCTATAAAAATTTATGTAAAAGGTTGCCCCGTAAGGCAACCTTTTTATATGTTCATTTGTCTATATTCAAAATTCACTGGCACGTAGTTTGTTAACTGCCTGTTAGAGTTGTCGATGATTAGAGTTACTTAGGAATAAATGTGTATATGTTCGGTGTAGCATTTATTTTTGCAGCTTTAATATTATAAAATTTTAAAACTTATCTGATGAAAATCGTTAAAACAACATTATTCGCTACTGCTTTTGCAGGTTTAACATTGGCAGGCTGCGAAAGTGCAACCAGAACTCAAAAAGGTGCAGCCATTGGTGTTGGTGGTGGTGCCGCTATTGGTGCGGTTATAGGAAAAGCAACTGGTAACACCGCTTTAGGTGCTATTATTGGTGCTGCTGTTGGCGGTACTGCAGGAGCTATTATTGGTAAAAAAATGGATAAACAGGCTGAAGAGATCAAGCAGGAGGTACCAGGTGCAAAAGTTGAAAGGGTAGAAGAAGGCATTGTGGTAGAATTTAGCAGCGCCGTTTTATTTGGTTTTGACCAGGCTGCATTGACCACTGCATCTAAATCTACTTTAGATGACCTGATCACTATTCTTAACAAGTACCCTGATACGGATGTAGAAATACAGGGGCACACCGATAACACGGGAACCGAGAAATACAACCAGGCTTTATCTGAAAGAAGGGCTTCTGTTGTATCCAATTATCTGGCAGATAAAGGAATTGGCTTACAAAGGTTAAGCACTGTTGGTTATGGTTTAAGAAACCCTAAATACACCAATGATACACCTGATGGCCGTTCCAAAAACCGCCGGGTTGAGTTCCTGATCACAGCTAATGACAAAATGAAATCTGATGCCGCTAAAGAAGCAGGCACAAAATAATAATGAAATTTTAAGGTAAATGGTCTGGTGGACCGTTTACCTTATAAATCGATTCGCATTTTTAATCCGTATCTTATGGAACTATAATGACAGAGATGTCGTACCAGGTTCCGTCAGACGATTTATTACATAAAAATTATACTGATGAAACTCAAAAAATTACTATTCGGAGGGCTGTTGTTTACAGCGTTTAGTTTAACAGCTTTACAATCTAATGCACAGGCAGGACGTTTTGGCGTAAATGCAGGAGTTAACTTCTCAAATATCACTGGTAAGGATGCCAGCGACGCTTATAAGTTAAAAACAGGTTTTCAAGCCGGCGTTACCTACGATATCGGTATTGCAGATGATTTTGTTATTCAACCAGGGTTAAGTTATGTACAGAACGGTGCTAAACTTGATGGTTTTGATGTAAAAACAGAATTAAATTATTTACAATTGCCTGTAACTTTTCAGTATCAACCCGAATTAGGAACCGGTCATTTATTGCTAGGAGTTGGGCCTTATGTTGGAATGGGCATTGGAAAGGTGAAGACGGTGATTAATAATAGCAGTTTCAGTGGAGATTGGGATCAGGCTAATCTAAGGAAATTTGATGCGGGTGGTAAGCTATTGGCAGGTTACCAGTTAAGCAACGGTTTATCCTTAAATTTAAATGCAAACCTTGGTTTGGTGAAATTAGCAGATGTTGATAATCCACCTACTACTAATAATACTTCTTTTGGAGTAACGGTAGGATATAAGTTCTAAGTTAGATCAATATTAGATAGACGAAGCCTTTGGTTATAGCCAGAGGCTTTGTTGTTTTAATAGGCAAATATGCTGAGCTTTAATTTTTTGTAGTACTGTTGCGTATCTACATCTTGCTGCGTCTCAGATGCAAACATCTTTTATATTTGCAGTTAACTTAAAAAATAAAGCTTATGAGATTAAGACCTTTTTTACCCGTAGTTCTTTTTGCGTTTTTTCTTACCATCAGTAGTATGGCAAAAGCCCAGATAGGCGTTAGGGCCGGCTTTAATGCCTACAATGTTATCTCCCGGAACGGAAATGGTAATGAGTTGTACAATGGCTCCAGGCTGAATCCTGGGTTTCATGTTGGTGTAACTTATGATTACCTGCTATCCAATAATTTTTATATTCAACCTGCTGCTTTATTTACTACAAAAGGCTATCGTATAAAAGATATACAGGAGTATTCTTCTGTTGAATCTTACCTTACTCCTTACTATGTTGAAGTACCGGTGAATTTCCTGTATGCTCCAAAGCTTGGAAAAGGAAGATTGCTGCTGGGGGCAGGACCTTATGTCGCCTATGGCCTAGGTGGCCGGGGCGAGTATTATGGAAAGACTATGGTGGATGGTGTGGTGACAAGAAATGATCAAAGTGCCGATCTTCAGTTTCTGAGCGATACAGATGATCTTAAGACTGGTAAATGGGCTTATGGTAAAACCTGGGACTATGGAGTTCAGATATTAGAAGGCTATGAGTTTAATGAACGCTTGTCTTTTCAGGTCAATGCGCAACTGGGCCTCGCTAATATTCATCCCGACAGTAAAGGCGTTAAATCAACCAGTAAAATAAAGAATATTGGCTTTGGCGTTTCGGTTGGATACATATTTTAGTTTTTAACTAAAGGGAAGTTCGCATCCATTGTAACTTCCCTCTAACTTTATCTTTTTCCTGCAGCGCTAATCTTTATCTCAACCGTTGCTTAAGTTTTAAGAAGCGTTTTTCTATCAAATGCCAGGATAAGTAAGACAAAGCATAAGTGACGATCAGACTTAGAATGGTTAATTGCAGCGGTGGAAAGTTATGATAGTTCATCAACGTTTGCTGCACCAGGAAACCGTAGATATAAATGCCATACGATATGTCCCCCATTTTTTGAGGCAGGTATGCCAGTTGCTTCGAATATGAGATAGCAACGAGTATAATCAACAATGAAAGTACGAATGGCGAGCTTGAATAAAATAGTTGCAGGGGAAAGGAGGCTGCCAGCAAGAGTAATAATGCAATTTTAATATAAGGCTTGTTTAGCTTTTGTAATTGGTCTGGCTTTACCAAACTAAGGAGGCATCCTGCAATAAAAAATATCGCCAACCTGTAAAACAGATGAGGGACAAGCTTTACCGACCATAAAAAGGAAGCAAATAAGTCGGGCTTTAAGTTCATAGCATAATAGCAAATTAAAAAAGAAGCAACGAGGCCTGCACTCAGTGTATAGGCATTTTTTCTGATAGGATATAACAGCAATACAAACAGGTACATGGAAAATTCATAGCTAAGCGTCCATAAACTACCGTTGATGGCCTGAGGATAAGGATTGGCATCAAATACACCGGTAACATAGTATTGAACATTGTATAAGAAAAAGTTGTTGGGTAAATATGTAAAAAACAGGGGTTCATTAAGAATATTATTTCCTTTATATACGATACGTATTATAAGCAGGGAAAACAGGAGCATGAAAAACAACGCAGGAAATAATCTCAAACCTCTTTTTACAAGATATTCGATGGGAGATTTACTTCGTTTTAAGCTGGTCAATATTAAAAAACCACTGAGCACAAAAAAAGCGTTAACGGCGATATCTCCTAAAGTAGCCTGTTCGTTTGTATTCGAAGCTAAAATTTCAGGGCTGCCGGTGAGCGGATAGGAGTGAGAAACAATCACCAATGACGATAAAAAGAACCTTAAAAAATCGAAATTATTTTCCTTGTGCATAGGATGACATAAAGCAGCTCATATAAACAGGCAGCTATTGGGTAATACAATGATATAAAAGTTAGTATTGGACAGTTTGTTTTCTTAAGTTACCGGTATAAATACAACACTGGAGCAAAAATAGTATTGGCGTACTGATATTCATGCCGCTATTTCCTGTATTTTTTTTATTTCCCAAATCTAACCTATATTTGCGCCTCGTTCTTTTATATACTTATCAAGAAAGGCAGAGGGTATGGCCCTGTGAAGCCTTGGCAACCTGTTCCCGATACAATGGAACAAGGTGCCAATTCCAACTCCGGATTTTGTTCGGGGAAAGATAAGCCGGTAGTTTCAAATTCAAACATCTTATCAATATGTGAAGCCCGCCTGCTTATCTGGCGGGCTTTTTTTTGCCTTTTCTGTTGGGTGTATTACATGAATCGAAAGCCAAAATGAATTTTATTTTGTAATAACAAAAAATGGAAATACTTTAGAGGAGATGTTTCAACATACACATATGAGTTCTTCTGCCATTGCTGCTGCAATGTGTTGTTGTATGCGTTGTATGCCCGCGCGGGCATAACATATCTTCTAAGGCTCAGGCCTTTCCAAACTATTTTACGGTTATTTCATTTTATTACTTCATTCTTATAAACATTATTATGAGTCAGAAACTACATTTCGACACTTTACAATTGCATGCAGGTCAGCAACCCGATCCTACTACCGGGAGCCGGGCTTTGCCTATTTATCAAACCACCTCTTACCAGTTCAAAAATGCCGAACATGCGGCTAATCTCTTTGGATTACGGGAGTTTGGAAATATATACACCCGTATTATGAACCCCACTACGGATGTATTTGAACAAAGGCTGGCTGCCTTAGAGGGAGGTGTGGCTGCTGTGGCAACTTCCTCAGGACAGGCGGCCCAGTTTTTAGCCATTACCAATATCCTGGAATCCGGAGATAACTTTGTCAGTACTTCGTTTGTATACGGGGGTACTTATAACCAGTTTAAAGTTGCTTTCAAAAGACTGGGTATTGAAGCCCGGTTTGCAGAAGGTGATAATGTGGATAGCTTCAGAACCAAAATTGATGATAAAACCAAGGCTATTTACCTGGAAACAATTGGCAACCCCAAATTAAATATCCCGGATTTTGAAAAGTTCGTGGCCTTAGCTAAAGAGTTCGATATTCCATTGATCGTTGATAACACATTTGGAGCAGGCGGTTACTTATTCAAACCCATTGAGCACGGTGCTAATATTGTAGTAAACTCAGCTACTAAATGGATTGGCGGACACGGTACAAGCATTGGCGGTATTATCATTGACGGAGGTAATTTTAATTGGGGCAACGGTAAATTTACCCAATTTACAGAGCCTTCAGAAGGTTACCACGGTTTGAAGTTCTGGGAAGTTTTTGGTGAAGGCAACCCGCTTGGTCTGCCTAATATAGCATTTGCAATCAGGGCACGCGTAGAAGGCTTGAGAGATTTCGGTCCGGCGCTGAGTCCTTTTAATTCTTTCCTGCTGTTACAGGGTATTGAAACCTTGTCATTGCGTGTGCAACGCACTGTAGATAATGCACTGGCTTTGGCTAAATGGCTGGAAGCGCATGATAAAGTGGAGTTTGTATGGTATCCGGGCCTTGAAAGCAGCGAGTATCATGAACTGGCTAAGAAATACCTGACCAATGGTTTTGGGGGTGTGTTGCAGTTCGGGATCAAAGGAGGCATAGAAAACGGCAAGAAGTTTATTGATAGTTTGAAATTGGTAAGCCACCTGGCTAATGTGGGTGACGCTAAAACGCTGGCTATTCATCCGGCATCTACTACACATGAGCAATTGAGCGATGAAGAAAGAAAAGGTGCTGGTGTATTGGATAACCTGATACGCATCAGTGCCGGTATAGAATATGTAGATGATATAAAAGCGGATTTCGAGCAGGCTTTTGCTGCTGTATTCGCATAAAAATGAAACTGTCTTAAGGTTCGTTGCCTTAAGACAGTTTTTTTTAAAATATGAAGCAAGAGGTTTTTAAGTATAGCGGGTCATTTGTGCTGGAGAGTGGAGCAGTATTGCAGAACCTGCACCTGGCTTATACTACGTATGGAACGTTAAATAGCGAAGCCGATAATATTGTATGGATCTTTCATGCATTAACAGCAAATAGTTGTCCGCATGAGTGGTGGCCCGACATGATAGGTGAAGGACGGGTATTCGACCCTGCCAAACATTTTATCATTTGTGTAAATATGCCTGGTAGCTGCTATGGCAGTATCAGTCCGCTTGATATTAATCCTTCAACAGGAGCTGCTTATTACCATCAATTTCCTTTTTTTACAATTAGGGATATGGTGCATGCATACCGGCTTTTGCAAACCTATTTGGGAATTACAAAGATCAGGGTGGGAATTGGCGGAAGTACGGGCGGGCAGCAGTTGATGGAGTGGGCTGTTCAGGATCCTGAGCTATTTGAATATATTTTCCCAATAGCTACCAATGCGGTGCACTCACCATGGGGAAAAGCATTCAATGCATCACAAAGATTGGCTATTGAGGCAGACAGCAGCTGGCAGAACCAGGCAGACGATGCCGGTAGAAAAGGTTTGGAGGTGGCCAGGAGTATAGCCTTACTATCTTATAGAACGGATATGGCTTACAATAAAACCCAATCGGAAGCCAATGATGATCTGATAGAAGGTTTTAAAAGTGAAAGCTATCAGCGATACCAGGGATCTAAACTTTCTGCAAGATTTAATGCTTTTAGTTATTATGCTTTAACGAAAAGTATGGACTCTCATAACCTGGGCAGGGGCAGAGGTGGGGTAGTAGCAGCTTTAAACAGCATCCAAGCAAAAACCCTGGCACTAAGCATGGAAGGCGATATCCTGTTCCCGCCTTATGAGCAGGAGTTTATAGCCAGTCATATTCCGGAGGCACATGTAAAATTGATCTTGTCTGATTATGGACACGACGGATTTTTACTGGAATTTGAACAGCTGACAGAAGCGATCAGCCATTTTTTAGAGAAAGAGCAGTTGGTGAGTAATAAGTAATGAGTGCGGGAATAATTTAAAATTTACAATCATAATATAATGAGTAAACATAGACAATTGGTGATAGGGATGTTTGGCTTTGGCGTGGTGGGAGAAGGACTATATAAAGTGTTAAAGCAAACGCCGTCTTTAAGCGCCTCTATTAAAAAAGTATGTATTAAGAATCCGGGTAAGAAGAGAAATGCACCGGATGAGCTTTTTACTACTGATAAAAATGAGTTGCTGGAAGATAAGGAGATCAATGTGATAGTGGAAGTGATCGATGATTCTGTTGCCGCTTTCGACATTGTGAAAACTGCATTAAAGAATAAAAAAGAAGTGGTGAGTTCCAGCAAAAAAATGATTGCGGAGCACCTTCTGGAGTTGTTGGATTTGCAGCAAAAAACCGGTAGGTCTTTTTTATATGAATCCTCTGCATGTGCTTCTATACCTGCTATCCGTAATCTGGAAGAGTACTATGATAATGACTTATTACATAGCATACGTGCTATTGTAAACGGCAGCACCAATTTTATTCTTACTAAAATGTTCGATGAAAATCTTGGTTTTAAGGAAGCACTGCTGCTGGCACAACAGCTGGGTTTCGCTGAGAGCAATCCAACGTTGGATGTGGAAGGGTTTGACGCCTTGAACAAATGGGCTATTTTCCTTTGCCACGCCTATGGTATTGTAACAACGCCCGATCAGATTTTATTTACCGGCATTCAAAACATACATAAGTCGGATGCAGCAGTGGCAAAAGCCCGTGGACAGCAGATACGGTTAGTGGCTCAGGCTAAAAAACTGACTGATGGTGGCGTAGGGGCATTTGTATTACCCCAGTTTGTTACAGCCGATAACCCGTTATCATTTGTAAAGAATGAATATAATGGTGTTGTAATTGAAAGCGGTTTCGCCGACCAGCAGTTTTTTTACGGTAAAGGAGCAGGTAGTTTCCCTACGGCTTCTGCTGTTTTGAGCGATTTATCTGCTTTGCGGTATGGCTATAAATACGAGTACAAAAAATTATATCATCATGAACCTAATCAATTGAATGACGATATCTACCTGAAGGTTTATATAAGTTTCAGTGATGTTAAGAACGTTCCGACTGAAGATTTTGAGTGGATTGAACAGTGGCATGCGCAGGAGGATAGAAAATACTTGTCGGGCGTGATCGCTTTAAAAAAGTTAAAGGGCAGTAGCTGGTGGAAAGAAAATGGAACCTCTTTAATTCTGGAGCCGGATCCCATTTTGGAAAGCATTGAGGAGCGGAAACTGAGAAAGAAAAGCCTGGAATTGGCGGGATTATTATAAAAGAGCGTATCTGTTTTATTTGTTTATATGCCATGTGTAAAAGCATGGCATTTTTTATTGCCGTTTATACCGCCTTGAGGCCGTATATCATCAAAATAAGTTATGAGTTGCCACCGGAAAGTGTGAGATACTCCCTGCTCAAACGTTTGTGCAAACAATTGCATTAAAAATAAAAAGCTTCACACTATTTTTGCCGCCATGAGCGTACCCCCAATTTCATTTAATAATACAGAATTTGCTTTTCAGTATAAATCAAATAAAGAGCTGAAAGAGGCTCGTACCTTATTTGGTTTGATGGGTAATCCCTTATTGGTGAAATTGGGCACGCGGCTCACGCCCTGGGCCATCAAAGCCAAATTGCCGGTTAAGGGTTTAATACGTGAAACCATCTTCAAGCAATTTGCGGGGGGCGAAACACTGCAGCAAACAGCAAGCGTAGCAAAGGTTTTAGGTAAATATAATGTAGATGTAATACTTGACTACGGTGTAGAAGGCGGGGAGGGAGGCGATGCTGAATACGATCAGGCTGCTACAGAGTTTATCAAGGTTATTGACTATGCCGCAACACAACCGAATATTCCTTTTATGAGCGTAAAGGTTACCGGTCTTACCCGCTTTGCCTTACTGGAAAAACTGGATGAGCTCATGCATCGCAAACATGGGTCGCTTATAAAAAAATACCTGGCTGCGCTGGAAGAGTTAAGCGCAGGCGAGCGTGAAGAGTGGCACCAGGTTCGTTTAAGGATGATGAGGGTTTGCGAAAAGGCCGCAGAAAGTAATATCGGTATGCTGGTAGATGCCGAAGAAACATGGATACAGGACCCGGTAGATGCATTAGTAATGTTAATGATGGATTCTTTCAACAAGGAACGGGTAGTTATATATAATACGGTGCAACATTACAGGCACGACCGGTTACAGTTTTTGAAAGATTGCATTGACGCGGCAAGGGAAAGAAACTTTATACTGGGTGTGAAACTGGTACGCGGTGCGTATATGGAAAAAGAAAGAAAGCGTGCCGAAGATAAGGGCTATCCTTCACCTATTCAGCCCGATAAGGCTAGTAGTGACCGCGATTTTGATTCAGGTGTATCGCTTTGCATTGAAAATTTAGAAAAAGTAAGCCTCCTGGTGGCCTCTCACAATGAACACAGTAATATGCTGGCTGTAGAAAAGCTTCAGCAATTAAGTATACCACTCAATCACAAGCACATAAATTTTAGCCAGCTATACGGCATGAGTGATAATATTACTTTTAATCTTGCCAAAGCAGGTTGTAATGTAAGCAAATACCTGCCTTTTGGGCCTATTGAAGATGTGATACCGTATCTCATGCGCCGGGCACAGGAGAATACCTCCGTTAAGGGGCAAACCGGTCGTGAGCTGGGGCTGATCCAGAATGAACTGAAGCGCCGCAGGCAATCTTAAACCCTTCTTTCATCTGCTTTCCAGTTAACAATACTTTCTTTTATAGCTTTGGGTGAAAGGTTTTCCTTAACAGCCCTCACTACAAGTGGCACCAATTCATCATCCGAAGCGAAACGCAGCGCTGCAATTTGTCCGAATGATAATTTGGCTTCTATCGGCTCAAAGTCTTTGCCGGTAAGCATGGAATATTTGTGACGCATTTCAAGGCGAACCAGGCGGTTTTGAAGGGTTAGTGCATAATGCTGACGCAGCATAAAAGAAACCCAGATAATAAGGAGCAAGATCAGCGCGATAAATAGCCAAATGGATTGAAATGCTCCCTCGGATTTAATAGCCTTGTATCCTGCAATAAAGGTAAGTATTAGCGCTACCGGGTAAAATACAAAATGGTGTGGGGGATAGTACCGCACATGATTTTTATAATTCTGAGCTTTCATTATGATTGATTTCTGACTTTTGGTAAAGGTATAAAACTTGTAACAGCAATGATAATCAATGTTGTTATAAAGGAAAAAACGATCAGTACACTGCTTACAAGCCGAATATTGAATAATGCAAGTTTCAGGCCCTTTTTAAATTAACCCGTTTCGCACATCCCCGGCAGCAGATTTTTATGGAACCGATTATTACCTATCTTGCATTATGCAACAGTATTTAGATCTACTTCAACATATCCTGGACAATGGTACCCAAAAAACGGATCGTACGGGTACCGGAACCATCAGCACTTTTGGCCATCAATTGCGTTTTAACCTGCAAAAAGGCTTTCCGTTGGTGACCACTAAAAAGGTTCACTTAAAAAGTATTATACATGAGTTACTCTGGTTTTTAAAGGGCGAAACCAATATCGCTTATCTGAAAGAGCATAATGTGCGCATTTGGGATGAGTGGGCTAATGAAGACGGGGATTTGGGGCCGGTGTATGGTAAACAATGGCGTAGCTGGGAAGGAAAGGATGGTAAAGTGATTGACCAGATAGCTGATCTGATTAACCAGATAAAGAAGACGCCCGATAGCCGCCGGTTAATTGTTAGTGCCTGGAATGTGGGCGAATTACCAGAGATGGCCTTAATGCCCTGCCATACTTTATTTCAATTTTATGTAGCTGATAATAAATTAAGTTGTCAGCTATACCAACGTAGTGCGGATGTATTTCTGGGTGTGCCATTTAATATAGCTTCTTACGCATTATTGACCATGATGGTAGCGCAGGTTTGTGACTTAGAACCCGGAGATTTTATACATACTTTCGGCGATGTGCATATTTACAATAACCATATCGAACAGGTAAACTTACAATTGAGTCGTGAACCTTATCCATTACCAGTGATGAAGATCAACCCTGAAGTAAAAGATATTTTTGGTTTTCAATATGACGATTTCAAATTGGAAAACTACCATAGTCATCCGGCTATTAAGGCGCCTGTTGCGGTGTAGCAGAACCTGATCTTGATCGCTGGTATCCAGCATCCAGTATCTGGTTTTATTTTATTCATTTACTATTTTGAATTTATTATTTGTGAATATGATTATTTCATTAGTAGTTGCGGCATCTAACAACAATGTAATTGGTAAAGACAACCGCCTGGTATGGAGTTTGCCAGATGATATGAAGCATTTTAAAAATGTTACCTGGGGAATGCCGGTAGTGATGGGCCGTAAAACTTTTGAAAGTTTTAAAAGACCGCTGCCTGGCAGAAAGAACATAGTGTTAAGCAACCAAAAGGGATTAAAGATCGACGGTGCTATCGTATTAAATAGCATGAAAGACGTGGCCTTTATGGTAAAAGAAGCTGATGTAAAAGAACTAATGGTAATAGGCGGCGGCGAAATATATAAAATGTATTATCCTAAGGCCAACCGGATCTATATGACACGTGTTGATACGGTGGTGGAAGGCGATACACATTTCCCCGTGATTGATGAAAAGGAATGGAAGCTGGTAAGTACCATCAAAAATAAGGCTGATGATAAACATGCTTTTGATTACACTTATGAAGTGTGGGAACGTAAGTAGTGAATAGTGACATAGTGAATAATTAATAAGTATACTTAAACCTTGAATCTTAAACTTCAAACCTTAAATTAAAAATTTTGGTTTATTCTCCTTTACAAGCTGCCGCGAAGTATTTCAAATATTATGTTCATGCTGCCAATAGCAAGGGACATGGTATGCATTCTCCTTTTGTATATGAGTTTATCACCAAAGTGATGAACGATTTTACTAAGTATGAGGATTATGAAAAAGTTGAGCAACTTAGAAAGCAATTACTTGCCGACTCTACTGAATTACTGATAGAAGATATGGGAGCAGGCTCTTCTGTTACATCTTCTAATACCAGAACCATTGCCTCTATTGCAAAAAATGCTGCAAAACCAAAGAAGTTCGGTCAGCTATTATACCGGATGGCAAAGTTTTACCAACCCCAAACTATACTTGAGCTGGGCACTTCATTGGGTATTACCAGCAGTTACCTGGCTTTAGGAAATCCTTCAGCTAAAGTAATTACCATGGAAGGCGCATCTGGTATCGCGGGAAAAGCAAGGGAGAATTTTCAGCAGCTCAACATTCAGAATATAGAATTGGTGAGAGGTAATTTCGATTCCACATTGGCCGATGTATTAAATGCAAATCAACGTATAGATCTGGCATTTATAGACGGTAACCACAGGCAGGAACCTACTGAAAGATATTTCCATCAACTGCTGCCACATGTACATAATGACACGTTGTTAATATTTGATGATATACACTGGAGCAAGGGGATGGAAGCAGCCTGGAAAAATATCGTTCAACATGAAGCCGTATCCTGCGATATAGATTTGTTTTATATTGGCATCATTAGCTTTAGAAAAGAGTTCAAGGAGAAGCAGAGCTTTAGTGTAAGGGTATAGAGCATAAGCGCGATAAGCCATCTTAATCTTTTCTCTCAGTATCTTGCTGAAGCCAGTTAAATAAAGAGATTTTTATTGAGCTTTGTTTATTTTTGCAAAGTGCAATTACCTTCCGCTTTAATACAGTCTTTACAGGGCCTGCCTGGCTTTGATGAACAACGCTTTGTAGACATACACAACGCTAACACATCACTTACTTCTATAAGATTAAACCCCGCCGGGTCGGAAGTAATCCTGCAATCTTTTAAAGACAGAGGTATCAATAGCACTCCGATACCATGGGCGGGTAACGGGTGCTATTTATCTGAACGTCCATCCTTTACCTTCGACCCTTTGTTTCATGCAGGCACTTATTATGTGCAGGAAGCCAGCAGCATGTTTATAGAGCAGGCGTTACAACAGTCTGTTGATGTATCAAAGCCTTTACGCGTTTTAGATCTTTGTGCGGCACCTGGCGGAAAGTCCACGCATTTGCAGTCGCTACTATCCGCCGAAAGCTTGTTGGTGAGTAATGAAGTGATCAGGCAGCGCGTTAACATACTAAAAGATAATATCATAAAGTGGGGGAGTAGCAATGTAGTGGTTACTAATAACGATCCCAGAGATTTTTCAAAACTGAAAGGATACTTTGATGTGATCGTGGTAGATGCTCCCTGCAGTGGTAGTGGGTTGTTTCGAAGAGACGAAGAAGCTATAAATGAATGGAGTGAAAATAATGTGGTGCTCTGCAGTCAGCGCCAGCAAAGGATTTTAGCCGATGTACTTCCTGCCCTTAAGGAAGGGGGGGGACTGATCTATTCAACCTGCTCTTACTCCAGGCAGGAGGATGAAGATATTACGGATTGGTTAACTACTGAGTTTCCTTTGTCAAACATCAGGTTGAACGTACAACACGATTGGAATATAAGTGAAGCCGCAACACCATTAGGGAACAGTGGCTATCGTTTTTGGCCACATCTTGCAAAAGGAGAAGGTTTTTTTCTGGCAGCTTTCCGGCTCAATGATGGAGATGTTTACAAGAATAAAAACAAACAAGTGGTAAAGCCTGCAACAAAACAATTGTTACCGTCGGTTTCATTGTGGGCTAATGTAGCCGGTAATGAGTTAATCCAGGTGAATGATAAAGTGTATGCCTGGCCCGCTGTTTTATTTGAAGATTTTAACCTCCTACTGCAACATCTGAGAATTATATACTCTGGTACTTTGCTAGGCGAATTAGCACATAAAAAGCTGATTCCCGATCATGCATTGGCTATGAGTAAAATGGTTGCTGAAACCATTAGCCGTACTGAATTGGAGCTTTCTGAAGCCATAGCCTATCTTCAAAAAAACACTATTGAAAATACTGGCTGGACAACCGGCTGGCAGCTCGCCGCTTACAGCAAACAAGCTTTAGGCTGGATGAATGTATTGTCCAACAGAATTAACAATTACTATCCTAAAGAACTGCGCATATTGAAGCAAAAAATTAACAACTGAAACGTTTTTGCTTAACCCCCTTTTATTACTACAATATTAAATTGCTAAATTTTGCGCATACGGTTGCGCATCAATTTCCGCATTTTTAGTCTATAAATTTACACTGTGACCAGAGAAGGTTAACATTGTCTGTATAGCTCTTAACGAAGTTCGAATTGCCTTTTATACAAATGTTAAAAATATTCTGCTCGCAAAATTTAACAACTCTTCAAAAAGAGGAAAACTAAAATTTTAACTTGATGAGACTAGTTAATGGGTTGACTTTGTTGCGAAATTTCTTTTTGCCATTGATCTTTATAGGAATTTCTATTTTGGCAGCTGCACAAAGTGTTACTACTATGGCATCGCCTGGTGACGATACTTTGCAGACCTCTCCGGAAAATAGTGCATCCTTTATTAAAATTACTCCAAGGTTTAAAGGTTCCTCAATTGGTACTGTTCCTGTGCAGTACATTAAACAACAACCTTACATTTCAGTGCCTCAGATGGTAAAGGGCGGTTTAGCTGGGGTATATGTTCAAGAGACAACCGGTGAACCGGGCACGATGGCTAATATTTTTGTTCATGGTATTGGTGCTCCTTTGCTTAGCAATAGGGAGTTACATGATCAGCAGGTAGCGGTGTTTATAGACGGGATACCTCAAATAAAGAACAATCCGTTCATATATGATGTTCAGAAGTATGATTTTAACCCGATAGGTTCTGCTACCGATGTTTTGGCTCTTATCAATCAGAATAATATAAAGTCGATTGAAGTGATAACAGACCCTGTTAAGCTTGCAACGCTGGGTCCGGTGGCCTCTAAGGGTGCGATATGGATTACGACTGTTCCTGCAATTAGTAAAAATGTGGGAATCAACATTAATAGTTACTTTGGGGTAGTTCCTGCACCAAAAGTAACGGTTACCAATGCGGCTTATGAAAATGATTTTAGAAAGCCCTATTATAGTCTGTTTGGCGATAATACCAGGAGATTAAATTACCCGGCTTTTTTAAGAGACTCTACAAATGTTGATTATTACGGACCCAGCAACTGGACCGATCTTTATTATAAGAATGTACCTGTTTATTCGGCTGATGCTGCTGTAACTGCAGGCACAGAGAGAGCTACTGTTAGAACATTTGTTAGCGCATTAAAGAATGCGAACAGTGCTGATGAAACTTCTCTGAGCCGCTACAACGCTGCACTTAGCATGAATGTATCTCCCTATAGGTGGTTGTCTTTTTCAACAAAAATTGACTATACCTGGTTGTCAAGAGTAAGAAATAAAAATGTTACGGATCGCCTGGCTGAAATAAGGTATATCCCTGATCTTACCAACCCACTCACACCTAATAAGGATCAGTATGGTGCTTATTTATCTGCTTTTGACGGTGCATTGGATAATAACGTAAATAAGATTTTAAATGCACACCTTGGTGCATCTATTGAACTCAATAAATTCCGATATCAGGGGCGTATCGCTCTTAATTACGGAGAAGAATACAGAGATGCTTTTTGGCCAACTATTTTAAATGAAGGAACCAACTTTGTCTCCAATTATTTCGGGGCTAATCAACGTTTAAATGTTTCGAATGCCATTTCTTACCAGTTTGATTTTTCTGATAAGAATAACCTGACTTTATATGCCGGGCAGGATTTTTACAAAGATGATTTTAAATATAACTATGCATATGCCTATAATGGCCCCAACGATTTCATTAAAATAAATGTAGTTAATTACGACAGGAATGCTGCAGACTACCTTGCTACCAGGGGATTTATACCTTACTTTTTCCCTAGTCTGATGGGCACCACGCTTACTTCTTTTAATGGTAATGCTTTGTGGAATCTCAACGAAAAATTGATGGCGCATTTATTGATCAGAAGGGATGGTTCGTCTACTATGCAATTGGGATATAAATGGTTTACAGGCTTCGGAGGCTCCCTGGACTGGGATCTTAAGAAAACTCTTTTGGATGATAATAGCATTTTCAGCACTTTCTTTTTATCAGGGGGATGGTCGAGGCTGGGCAAGACGTTTTCCGATGACCGTTTTTCTTCTGGTCCGCAATACCGGGTAGACCTGGGTTGGGGTAACGAACCAACGTTGGGATCCTTTAATGGTATCCCCGGTTTATCCCGCCCTTACAGTACCGGATGGGTTGATTATGGAATACCCTGGCAGTATGTTGATAATGCTAATGTGGGTGTAGGATTAGGTGTTTTAGAAGACCGGTTAAGGTTAACGCTGAATGCGTATAGCCGAGACGATAAAAATGGACTGATCGCAATGCCTGTACCCGAAGAATATGGATACAGCAATGCATATAAAACCGGGTTGGTTGTTAACAATACAGGCGTTGATCTTTCTATTGATGCTATCATATCTTCTCCACAATTACATAAAGTGGGTTGGACGATCAATACAAACATTAATTATAACCAGAACCAATTAAAGGCATTGCCGGGTGGTGTCAATGAAGTAACACTCGGGTCCAACAAATTGATAGTGGGAGAACGGATAGACCAGTTCTGGCTTTTTGAAAATATTGGCAGCTTTAATAGTGCAAGCGAAATACCTGTAAAAGATGGGGTTACCTTCAACTATCAGGGTGTTCCTTTTCAGGCGGGTGATGCGCGCTGGAGAGATGTGAATGGAGATAACATTATTAATAATGAGGATAGAGTTTTAAAAGGAAACTACTTGCCGAAAATAAGTGGTGGTTTTGGTAGTGGTATATCTTACAATGCGTTCAGTCTTGATTTCCAAATTTATCTGGCTTTGGGCCGGAAAATACTTAATCAGTATGCTTCAGGAAGGCTGGATTTTATTAATACAGAATCCGCTAATAATATCAATTCTGTAAAGGAAATTACCTATTGGGAAAAGAAACTGGATCTGACAAGTTATCCTACTTATAATCCATGGAGTGATGTGGTGCCTTATAGATTGGAGCAAGATATGTTTTTAGATGATGCTTCCTTTGCCAAACTACGTTCTGTTTCTCTTGGATTTGATTTGTCAAAGGCCTCAGGACGTATGAGAAGTATTTTTAAGAATTCCTCTATTTATATAACAGGCACTAATCTGGCCACTATTACAAAGTTTAAAGGAGATGATCCTGAGTTAACAACGTATAATGGTCTTTATACAGGACGAGCATTGCCACTTCCGCGTTCTGTGATTCTTGGATTTAAGTTAGCCTTTTAAATTAATGCATAAATAAACAATATGAAGACTTTATATATGAAATGGGATAGGGGATATTGTCTGGGCGTATTATTCATGATATTGCTTGCTTCCTGTAACAAAAAGCTTGATATTCCGGCAACCAGCATAGCAGACGAGGAAGGACATTGGTCTACTTACGAGAATGCACGTAGCGGTATCATTGGTTTATATGGCTTAACAAGAACAGCTTTGGCGCAAAATAATGCGCACTGGGTCTATGGAGAGTTACGCCAGGGTGATTTTAAAGCCCTGCAGCGGTCAGACCTAAAAGCCGTAATTGATAATAAATTAAATGCAGGCTATCCTTTGTTACAACAAGTAGCCAACTGGCGTCATTTTTACGCAGCTATCAATGCCTGTAACTTATTTATTGAACGGGCATCTGGTTGCCTGGCTGATATAAGGTACACAGAGGCCTACTATAATCTTGACGTGGCGCAGGCGAGGGCATTAAGAGCGTTCTTATATTTTTATATGGTGCGTATCTGGGGGGATATACCTTTCACCACTTCTTCAGGCGAAGGTTCCAACTTCCAGGCATTACCTTCTACCGATAAAAATGCGGTACTCACATTTGCAACATCAGAGCTCAAAGAAGTGGCAGGTAAATTACCGTTCCTGTATTCTGCAATCGATCCGGATCAGATATTTCCATCTAATTACTACAGAGAAAGTGTTGACTATTGGGCAAATGCACCTATTACAAGATTAGCAGCATACGCAATGTTAGCGCATATTGCTGCGTGGCAGGGCAATTATATTGATGCAGCAATTTATACAGAAGTAGTTGCCAACAATTATACTAAAAGCAATCTCGATTATGCTACGATTAATACATTAGTGAGCCCAACGGGTCTTTTTGCCGGCGGAACAGGTTCTAATTACAGGCAGCTTATCGGATTTAATTTTACAAAAGAAAGGGGCGAAACAACAGTAGACGGACATATTGAGAATCTTACCCTTGCCAACACCAATACTTTTTATATGTCCAAGAAGTTGCCGGATATATATGTTGATAAGCCAACGATCAGTGATCTTTTTGCTGCAAACGAAGGTAATGACGATCGTTTTGGGTATGATAACCAGTATACACCGGCCTTACTGTATACTACTTATTTTGAAAATTATAATGCAGAGATTCCCGTATTTAAAAAGGTGAGAATTGTTGATGGAGGGGTTAATACAGGTCAATTTGCAGTATTCAATTCATCCCTTGTTTTTACCAGGCTGGAAGAAATACTGTTGCTGAGGGCGGAGGCGCTGGCGGCATTGGGGAGAGAGTCTGATGCCCGTACCCTGCTAAGCAGCCTGAGGGGGAGACGGTCTTTAGTTTCCGTATCGCCTCTTTCATCTGGTAATAATCTTATTAAAGAGATATTCAGAGAAAGAAGGCGCGAGTTAATGGGAGAGGGATGGCGCTGGTACGATATAGTAAGAGAAAAACGACTGTTGAATGATGATCCTGAGTTTAATGCGATGAGTCAGGGGGGCGGTATTTACTGGCCAATTGCCCAGGATATATTGGCTAAAAACAGCCTGCTTAAACAAAATAACTATTGGAAATAATAAAAATATTTTCTTGATATGAGAACAATTGTTACAATTTTATTCAGCCTTGTTGTTGTGTACAACCTGGGTTCCTGTAAGAAGGTAGATACTACCTACCGGAATTATGAAAATCATTTGGCTGAGTTTAATGGATCTGCATTAAAGTACCTTCAGGGACAAACAGGTCAGTACGATTCTATGCTCCTTGCTTTAGATAGGATACAAGGACTAAAAGATACATTAGATAGCAAAAGGATTACATTATTTGCTGTGTCAAATAAAAGTTTTGACCTGATGCTGCAAAATGTTAACAACGCCCGGGCCGATTCGTTACCAATAATGCCTCCTTTATCAATACGGACCATGAACCAGGCCGTACTTGACTCCTTTCTTTGTCGTTATATTTTAAGAGGACAGTATTTCTCCGATGATTACCGCCAATCTGGTGATGGCTTAACGCTTCCGTCAGTAAAGTATGGATACAATATGGCGGCTCAATATATAGGAACTAATGCTTCAGGATTTATTGGAGGCGGACCTAGAGAAGTAAAGTTCAGTGACCCTAAGAACTCCATATTCGTGAGATACTGGGTAAGTGTAAATACCATCACCACAGATATCAAGGCACAGAACGGAGTAGTAAATGTCCTGCCGCCTGGTCATGATTTTGGATTTGGAGATGACTTTGTAAGAGCTTTAAACAGGCGATAAACAATTAAACAAGAAACAGAATGAGTATTGTTGCAAAGAGCGCAAAGCTGGCATTGACATGCCTGTCTGTAGGATTATTAATAGTCTCCTGCAAAAGGAGTAATTATCTTCCTGAAGTAAGGAACAATATTGGGGACGATGCATTGTTCAATCAATATTTGTTTCAGCCGGTTTTGGGACGTACCACCCAATACACGGGCATTTTTGTACCTGGTAGTACTACTTTTCCCGCTCAGTTTAAAATTATAAATCCCAGGAATTTAGCGACCGGGTTAATTGCAAACGAGTTAACAGACCTTTACCCTGTAACTGTCTGGAAGCAGGCTTATACTGGAACCGAAACTTCGATAGCCGAAATAGAAGCCAAACGTGAAGTACAGTATAGGCCCGTGCTGGAGATCGGCGGAGCCGGCCAGATTACGATGTGGAATATGGCCAAATCATCCTTTATCCGCTCTATGCCCGACTCTGGTTATGTTTTCGATATTGAAGTGTTTAACTCTGGTGGAAGAAGATATTTTACCAATTTCAAACTGCAGCCTTTTAAAGAGCGTCCTTTTGAACCAACTAATGTTGATGTCACCACCGGTCAGCCTGTTCAACGTGGAACCTATCCGCTCAGCGTCTTGAATATGATCGGCGATTCTACACAGGCACCAATAAGAACAACAGATATTGAGGTGTTTATTCAGAAGGTAGATAATGCGGCGGTGGCACAAAATAAGCTCACTTTCCGTTTTTTTGATAAAAATTATAACCCGATAAATCCTGATCGCTTTAACGCGACAGACTGGGCGAATTTGATACATGGTTTTAATATGACCAAAACAGCCACCAGCGTTTCTTATGATGTGGTATACCCAATTCCGGCGGTAAGGCTGCCAACACGCTATACCAGTGGGGTAGGGGACATGGCGCATGTAGAGTTTGCTTATAATACGTTCGATTCTTTCGGCGCTCTGCAACGGGCTTCAATGAGCTTTAATTTCTCAATATTCGAAAATGCTAATTGGGAAATCATATTCGTATTCGCTAACGACAATCCTAAATTCAACCGATAAAGACGGCAACAATCTCAAAATTGACTGATATGAATTTGTATAAATATATAGTGATGATTTTTGTTGTATCCTTTTTAGGAGCCTCTATTCCGTCTTTCGGGCAGAACCAGGTAACTATAAACGGGGTAGTAAAGGATGTGCAGCAAAAGAACCCTATAGTAGGTGCTACTATTACTTCCGGCTCAACTACTGTGAAATCAGATAATGAGGGTGCATTCTCAATAACAACTAAGGCAGGGAATACCATTTCAATAACTTATGTAGGATATGTAGAGAAAAAATGGAAAGTGCCCGCCAGCCATGATGGTAGTGTAGTAGAAATTTTAATGACTTCTAAGGATGATCCAATGGAACAAGTGGTGGTACAGGCTTATAACAGGGTAAAAAAGTCGACACTTACGGGATCTTCCGTAGTGATAAGCGGAAAGGATTTACAGGACAGGCCGGTAGCTAACGTTATGGATCTGTTACAGGGAAAGGTAGCAGGCTTAAATATACAGAATACCACCGGGTCGCCTGGAGCTATGGCCACAATTAATATGCGTGGTGTTTCAACTACCAATGTATCCGGTAGTGGTAACCTTACTCCAACGTCTCCTCTATTCATCGTCGATGGGGTACCCATTGATGTGAATACTAATTACCAGTATGGATTTGAATCAGGAGGAGCTGGTATTAACCCTATATCATTAATTCCTCCGGAAGATATTGAGAGCATGGAGTTCTTAAAGGACGCAGCCATGACATCTCAATATGGTTCGAAAGCCACCTATGGCGTAGTAATTATTACAACAAAAAGAGGACAATCGAAAGTGCCTTTTATATCCTACACAGGTTCTTACTTTTTGACAACTCCTCCAAAGCTACGTGCTACAATTGGTGGGCAGGAAGAGAGACGCATACGGCTGAATACCATTCTTAATTTTGATACAGCGTCAAGGCAGTCTTCCCTTGAGTTAATCAATAACTATTCTTTTTTATCCGATAGTTTGAATCCTTACTGGAACAATTCTACCGACTGGCAAAGCTATTTTTTCCGTACCAACGGGAACCATCAACATAATATAGGTATTAGTGGCGGTGACCGGGCTTTTAATTATAAGGCAAACCTGAACTACTTTGATCAAAAAGGTATAGTCGTTAATACGGGTTTTCAGCGTTATGGTTTAAATCTTTCTACCGGCTATAATCCCAACGAGAGATTTTCAATGACGATGAACCTTGTACAGCAGGTAGGTTATAATCAAAATGCTTCAGGTGTAGGAGCTTACCAGTTTGGTATTGCCAGAACCGCCAATACCAGCTCGCTTTATCCTCCGCCTTCCTTGTTCTCCAATAGTGAAGCACTTGCGAGCACTTCCACGCAAAACGGCGGTAAAACCAGCGATACAAGAGGTAGTTTAAATATCCAGTATGAGCCTATATTAGGCATTCGCCTTTCTAATTTGGTTACTTACAATACGGTAAGCAATACAAGCGACTATTCCAGATCACAATACCTGGCACAGGATTCTGCTGGTCTTTTTTCATACAACGACCGTTCCTACAATTTATTTAATCACACGCAAATTAATTATACAAAAAAGCTGAATGAGGCAAATGAATTAACAGCGTATTTATTTAATGATCTTACTAAAGAAGGGTACCGGGCGCACATGATTTATTTTAATCAGCCGGCAGATGATCAGATACTGGGTCCTATTGGTAATAATTTTACCAGAACAGCGGGAGGTACTTACAGTAATATTAATGAGGGCAGGATACATGGTTATGGCGGTAATGTGAGATTTGCTGCCAACGAAAAATATATTGTTGACCTGTCTTACCGTCTTGATAATACAGCAACCAATGGTCCTACCAGTGGTTATACAAAAAGTCCTTCAGTGAGTGGAAGATGGAATTTTCAAAGAGAGAAGTTTTTTGATAATGTGAACTGGCTAACCTCCGGTGCACTGAGGGCAAGCTGGGGGCGTAATATTAAACCGAACGGAACTATTTTTGATGTATATGGAAAGTACCTGAATGGTCCAAGATATAACAACGGCCAAACTGTTATTATTGATTTTGAAACATTGCCTAACGTAGAGTTTGCCCCCGAAGTTGCGGCTACAACCAATCTGGGTCTTGAGCTGACTCTGTTTAATAGACTGAATCTGGTGGCTGAGGCATATTACCGTGCAATTGATAACCAGTTAGTGGAAAGCCCATTGTCTAATACGAACGGTTTTCAGCGGGTGGCATTAAATGCGCAAAGTATTGTCAATAGGGGGATAGAGCTGACCGCTACTTTACAGTTTATGGACAAAAAGAATTTCAAATGGTCTGTAACCGCCAATGGCGCATATAATGATCCTGTGCTGGCGCAACTTCCTTCAGGGACGAGATCTATAATTAAATATGTACAGGATGCATATGGAGCACAGTTCCCTGTAATCAATCAGCTGGGATCAATACCAACCAGTAACCTGCTATTTATTAACCAGGGTGTATACGCCAATACAGCCGATGTGCCCGTGAATCCTGCAACAGGTTTAAGGCTACAGTATGGCTCAGGTCGGGGTTTGTTTTTCCAGGCAGGAGATCCTGTCTGGGCTGATATCAATGGTGATTATATCATAGATGATAGAGATTTGGTTCCCGTAGGTAATCCAACAGCAAAATTTATAGGTGGTCTCAGCACGCAGATGCAGTACAGACAGTTCACGCTTAATATCAATACGTCATTTTTTGCTTTTAGAGATATCTTAAATCTTGTGTTAGCCGATCAGTTTAAAAACTATACAAATCCTCTTTCTGCAACGGCTTTAATACCTATCGATGGTTATAACTATTGGAAACCCACCAATGCCGATAGGTCAACCGGGACTGTTGGAGCTGTTTATCCTAATCCTTACGATTTTAGAAGGGCAGGTGCATTAGATCCTTTCCGCTCGAGCCAAACCCTGTTTCTCGAGAATGGTACTTACTTTAAGATTGGTTCTATTTTATTATCTTATAATCTCGATCGTAATTTCCTGCAACGTTATGGTATCAATTCCTGTAGAATTTCTCTGGCAGGCAATAACCTGTATAATTTCACTAAGTACAGCGGCGTTAATCCGGAGCAGGTTTCAACACTCGGACGTGATATATCGGGTGGTTATCCTCTGGCAAGAACTTATTCATTAACAGCAAGCATTCAATTTTAAATAGTTCAGGATGAAACACATATTTAAAAGTTTATTAATCATAACTCTTTTTTCCGGTTTATCCGGGTGTCAGAAATTTCTGAACGTTGATCCACCCAGCGATTTATCAGGTAATAATTTCTGGCGTAACAAAGCAGATGTGGAACGTTTTGTAAACGGTTTATATGGTTTGTTTAGAGAGGCTGTTTACCGTCCGGACATGACTGCTGGTGCCGGCGATGGCGAGTTTCCTTTCTTTGCCTGGGGCGGTGATATGCGAGGCGCTCCCGTGTTGGCTAATTCACCTTCAAACAGGCAGTATATTACGCAGCTGGCCAACAACAACATGAATACGGTTGTATATGGTGTTGCTACTTATTCTGAATTGTTTAATGCAAGACGCTTTACGCAGTGGAACCGCTTTTTCAAGGTAATTGCATCTGCTAATATCGCGGTGGATCGTATTCCGACTGTCCCCGATGGTGCTTTGTCAGATGCAGACATAAAGAGATATATTGCTGAATCGGTATTTATCCGGAACATGGCTTACTTCTTTATGGTGAGATTATGGGGCGATGTACCTTACTACACAGAACCTTATTTTAATGGCAGGCTTGCCCGTACCAAACAGGTAGAAGTATTGCAAAAATGCCTGGAAGATCTGAACGCTGTTTATAAAAACCTACCCTGGACTTATTCTGATCCTACGCAAATAGCAGTGCGGGCAATGCGTGGTTCAGGTGCGGTACTTTTAATGCATATGAACATGTGGCTGGCCGGCTTTGACGCTGCTAATGCTGCCACTTATTATAACAATGTTAATACATTGGCTACGGATATTATACAGGGTAATGCGGGCGCTTATCAATTACTTCCCTTAAGCCAGACAAAAGTAATTTTTAAGGGTAGGAGTAAAGAAGGGTTGTTTGAAATACCACAAAATGTAAACTACGGCGAGAGTTTCGGCTGGTCAGCATTTTCAGATAACGTATTATATGCACCGTATAAAAATTACCAGATCACTACCAGCTATTTATCTTATACAAGGGCATTTATGGAAAAACTTTTTCCTACAGGAAGTCCTGATCAACGGATTACTGCCTGGTATGATCCGGCAACGATCTACAGTGCAGGGAATAAATTTTTAATGTTGAAGTTTGCCAACGTTTATGCTAATCAAAATGCAGAAGACGTAAACCCGGATGATAATCAAACGGTGTTCCGTCTTCCTGATATATATCTGTTGCAAGCTGAGGCTTTGAATAAATTGAATAGGGCCGGAGAAGCGCAGGCTGCTTTGAATGTTGTAAGAGGACGTGCTGGTTTACCTGCTATTAATAATTTGACAGGCGATGCGCTGGATAATGAAATATTCTTTGAACGCTGCCGGGAATTTATGGGAGAAGGTTTGTATTGGTATGATGTGGTGAGAACCAGGAGAATTGTTGATCCTACTTACGAGTTTGGTTATAAATGTACCGTAAGCCAGTTTGCCGCAGGAGCATGGACATGGCCACTTGATGGCAGTAACGGCGGTGACGCTGTCAACAACGGGAATCCATTAATTACACTTAATACCTACTGGCAATAGTGATTGCTATCTATACTAAAATAGTGAGTAAAATGAAAAAAAGTTTATACCTGCTGCTTGGATTGATATTTTTTCTGTCAGCTTGTAAAAAGAATGACTACTATAAGGATAGTGGTGTATTGGACCCGACATTTAACGGGAGTATATTAGACTATCTTCAGTCAAAACCCGCGCAGTTTGATTCAGTAGCTAAACTTGTCAGGCTTACGGGAATGGAAAACGTATTCCAGAATGAGGAAATTACCTTCTTCGCCCCGTCGGATTCCAGTGTCAGGCTATCTATCAATACAATTAATTTAAATCTTGCCGGTCTGGGCATGGAGCCTATTACAAGGATGGACCAGATCAAACCTTCGGTTTGGAAAAGCTATCTTTCTCTGTACATATTTAAAGGTGCAAAGTCTTTAAACGATTATCCCCAGATTGACATGGCTAATCTGTCAGCATTTGGAGGGCAGGTATATGACTCTTATGGAGGATACCCAATGAATATCGGGGTAATATATGGTGATGCGGGTGGTATACAGTATGCAGGCTATCGCATGTTATCTCTTTCATATATCGCTTCTTTATCGAGCCCCAAAGATGTAAGCAGCTGGGTTAGGGTAAGCGTCGCTTCTTCTAATATTCATCCAAGAAACGGTTATGTACATGCTTTGAAATATGGTGCGAACACACAGGTTGCCGAAGGGGTCTTTATCGATTTATCAGCCTTTGGCTTTCGTCCTGGAAATATAGCCGTAGATGCGGTGAAAGCGGGTATTAACTATTAAACTAAAAACGATTATGAATAAAACGTTTTTGATAAAAGGATTCGTTGTAAGTTTTTTAACGCTCTCGGTTGTTGCCTGCCAAAAGACCAACGTTAGCGATGGTAAAGAAGTATATCCTCCCGGCCAAAAAGCCCGTGTAAAATACCTGGACACAAAAGTGTCACCAGCAACCGGGATATCCGGTACGGTTGTTACCATCCCGATAAGTGGCCTTGAAGGAAAAAAAGGACAATTTAAAGCTTACTTTGGCACAACAGAAGCCGAAGTACTGGACGTGTCAGATAAAATGATAACCGTAAAAGTGCCGGTAAATGCAAGCAGTTCTAACATTTCCATTGAATTCAACGGGGAGACCTATTTTGGACCGAGGTTTACCGTAAAGGGAAAACTGTATATTGATCCCTCTTTTAACACGGATGCCAGCCAGTCAAACGGAACCGTCATGGGCATTACACCTTATGGAAATGGAAATTTCATTATATACGGGTCATTTAATTTTTATAATGGTACCACATTAACAGGTCTTGCCACTATAGACCCTAACGGCGCACGTGCGGCTAAGCAGATTTATACGGGGCCTGCTAATAGTCTGGGACTTACTCCAACTTTTGTAGGAAACCTGATCCGTTTAAGCGATGGCCGGTTTCTGATGGGTGGAGGTTTTACAGAAGCATCTAATACGGTAAGCGATTTGTCCAATTTGGCCAGAATTAAGCAGGGGTCGGGTACGAATGCAATGGACAGTATAGAAACACAGCGCTACCAGATTCCCAATAATGACGCCTTTAACTTTCCCGATCGTAGCTGGGCTACCGGAAGCTCAGTTAACGCAGGAACAGATGAAGACATTGCTAAGGTATTTGTAACAGCCGATGCACAAAATTATATCCTGGTGGGTAATTTCCAGAAATACAGAACCACCTTCTATCCTGGTTCGCTTTGGAATAACCCCCAGAAGGATGAAATTGCCATGAAGCAGATTATTAGCATCAAAACCGACGGTTCCTTCGATTCATCATTCAATTTTAATCGTGCAACTAACCGAAGCTACTCGGCTGGAAATGCATTTTTAAACGACGCTATACAAGGTCCGGATGGCAATATTGTGATAACAGGTAATTTCACGACATTCCATGACAGGCCTGCGTCAAGAATTGTAAAGATTAATGCGGCAACAGGTCTTGTGATGGAGTCTTTTGCGACAGGCACTGGATTTGATGGAGTAACCACAAGGATTTTTTATAACACGGCATCTCAAAAGTATCTTATTACAGGGCTTTTTCAAAAGTATAATGGTAGTGATGCTAATGGCGTTGCTATGCTGAATACAGACGGAAGCCTTTACAGCGGTTTTAAGGTCAGGACCTATGATAATGCTATCAGCTTTGCCAAACAGCTCACCAATGGAAAGGTGGTCATAGCAGGAACTTTTACCAAGTATGACGGTGTAGCCAGACCCGGCTTTGCAGTGCTTAATTCAGACGGATCCCTTGCATCGGGTTATAATAATACTGGATTTTTTAATGGGTATGTATCTGATGTTTTAGAAACCACTGCCAGCGGTACCGGTTTGCCTGCGCTGTTTATTGTAGGATCTTTCAGCCGGTTTGATGCCACACCAGTTGCCAATATTGTGAAGGTAATTATCGAAAATTAACAACAAGTAAATTCATTGAGGATATGAAAAAAATGAGCAACCCAAAGATCGGTTTTACAAGGTTGGGTACCTTGTTGGTAGTGAGTTTATTGACGGCCTTTACGTCATGCAACAAAGCAAATGATGCGCAACTTGTTAGTTCCGAATCGAGCGAAGGGGTAGTAGCTCAAAAGCCTAAGGTGCTATTTATTGTGGTTGATGGTGCTGTAGGATCTGAAGTGAGAACCATAGCACCTCCCAACCTGATGCAACTGGCCAGTCATTCTATTTATTCCTGGGAAAGCCTTACTAATTTCGAAAACAATGATGTTACCAATGCATCAACATGGACCACATTGTTAACCGGGGTTAATAACAGCAAACACAATGTAACAACCAACCTGGCTACTGCAAATCTGAATGCCTATCCTACGGTCTTTTCTAAATTGAAATCATTGCAGCCCGGGTTAAGGGTGGTAGCACTTACATCTTCAAATGACATTAAGAACAGCCTGGCTGGCGGTGCTACTGTGTCTACCGGTTATAACAACGACGATGCAGCTACAAAAAATGCTGCTGTCAACGAGTTAAAGGCGAATAACCCGGATATGCTCTTTGTTCAGCTACATTCGGTGGATGCTGCGGGGTCCGGCTCATCTTATAGCAATACCTCAGCAACATACAAAGCTGCGGTTTTGCAGGTTGATACTTATATTGGCGAATTGCTGGCTGCTGTACAGGGCAGGGCTGATTATATCAATGAAAACTGGTTAATTATTGTGACTTCTAATAAAGGAGATAATATTCCTTATGTACCTGTGGGTAAAGCCTGGTCAGCATTTGACGATAAACGGCACAATACATTCACGTTTTATTATAATCCCAGGTTTATAGCCAAATCAACCTCAAAACCCGTTGGTATTTTGCCTTATGCCGGGGTTACACCCAGCTATATTGTAAGCGGAGGCACTGCGCCGGCAAATAATGGAGGAGTGGTTCCTGCATCAAAGCTGGGTACGTTAATGGATTTTGGTTCGGGAAGCGAATTTACCATGCAGTGTAAAGTAAAAGTACCTGCGGGCAGTTATTCTTATCCGTCATTTATTGGTAAAAGAGAAAACTTCAGCGATGGAACGAGAAGACCGGGATTTCTTTTTTTCCTGGAAGGAAACTACTGGGGTGCTAACTACATGCCTGATGTTACCTCTATTGGCAGAAGGCAGGCTTTGGGCACTCAAATATCAGATGGGCAATGGCATACACTAACAGCAGTAGTTAGAATCGAAGCCGGGCAAAGAAAGCTGGTTGTTTTCACAGATGGTGTTCGGGGTAATGCTACAAATATGAATATGACAGATAGTTATATCAGTCCTACTGATTTCACTACGGGATGGAGACCTGAGTCAAATGGAGGATCAGCTTTAAATGGAATGATCATTACTGATATAAGGGTATATAAAACTGCATTGAGCGATATTTATGTGAATAACAACTATTGCTCTGTAGAAGCTTCGGCTACTGATACTGCTACAGCCAAACTGGTAGGCTTCTGGCCAAGTACAGAAATAGAAACGGACGGAACCAGTAACTGGCTAAGAGATTATAGTGGTAATAATAATAACATGAACTTAAAAGGAAGCTCGCAGATCTCTTTTACCGAAACAACAACCCGTATTTGCCCGCCTGTAAGCCCTGCGACTTACAAGACCGTTCCTAATAATGTAGATGCGTTTCCTCTTGTTTTGGGCTGGTTTAAACTTCCTATTTCCTCAGCCTGGAATTTGGATGGTAATATGTGGGTTCCTTCTTATAACGATATCGCTAATTAGTAAATTCAGTACAACTATGTTGCAATCATATTCAAAATATTTAGGAGTGTTGTTAGCCGCAGCCGTAACACTTTTCTCTTGCGGCAAACAGGATTTTAATTTTGATTCCAACCCTCCTGATGTTGGCGGCTCAAAAGATAGTGCAAAGCAGTTAATCGACACTTTGCTAAAGTTTGACGACAGCAAGATTGTGCAGGCATCTGCGTTTCCTGGTTTAATATGCGAGACGGAGCCCCGCCTGGCGTCGGTAAACCTGTCGTTGGACCTAAACTATAAAAGTGTAGGTGTAAATCTTCGAATTTCAAAACCACCGGAACCCTTATTGAGTACAGGATATTATGCGGCGCCTGGTGAATTGATTACGATAGACATACCACAAGGCATGTATCAGATGTCAGCTCAAATAGGCGGCTGGACCGATAATGTAGGCGCTTATCCTAACCCGCCCCGCGATGGTATTGTTTTCACAAGACAACAATTGTCGCCCGGACGTAATTATCTTAGGAACTTATATGGGGGAACCATTTATCTGAATGCTGCTGTTCCAATTGCTAACCCGGTTTCGGTTACATTGGGTAATGTGGTTAAATCGCCGGATTTTGTATTAGGAGAAAGTAAGGATGCTGAATGGAAAGCCAGATTACAGGCTTCCTGCGTGCCCTGGTTAGAACTCAGAAGCAGGTTCGTCTCTTTTCTGGTACCAAGGGATCGTTGCCTGAATACTTCTTATCCCAGTATGGAGGCTGCGCTGAAACAATGGGATAGTATTATTAGTAATGATTACCAGGCATGGCAAGGCTTGTCTTTAACTCCTGCAGACCCTGTCGATCAGGCACCTATTCTTCCTTATCGTATCGTTTTTGAAATAGCAATGGCTCCCGGAGTGGGCGGACATTCGGGCAACCCCGTAGTTGTGGGCAACTGGAATAACTGGTTTGATGGAGTGGTAAATGTTACCAATACCAGCTCAGATGGACTTTGGGGACTATTGCATGAAATTGGCCATAACAATCAGCAGACCGCATACTGGAGCTGGTCTACTTTAGGTGAAGTATCTAACAACTTGTTTTCATTTAAAGTGGCCGATCGCTTACGCAGGGCTGGTTATCCTAAAGCATGGCCTCCCAATCACCCGGCTCTTGGTGTAGAAGGCGGTGTGAGTATTGTTGACAGCGCTATAGCATTTGCTTCAAGTACCGGTGTTAAAAATTTCGATGGAACGGATACCCGCATTAACAGCCCCTTCGCCCGCTGCATTTTCTTTGTGCAGTTATTCGATTATATAAAGCCTAATATGCCAGGGATTAATAAAAGCAATAAGGAAGGATGGGCATTAATGGGTGAACTGTACGGCAGGGCAAGAAGAGCCGTGCGTCCTAACTCTTCTGATCTGACAATGCACGATTTTGTATACCGCGCACTTTGTGATATGACCCAATATGATTGGGCAGGGCACTTTAACCAGTGGGGGGTTAGCATAAGCGATTTGGCACAGGCAGAGATGGCATCTAAATATACCCCGATTGGATTTAAAGCGTGGACGTATAATCCTATTAAAGGCACAGGCGGTAAGGAAACATATAATCCTGATCCGTATGCCATTACCAATTGGAAAATAAACTCCTTCTCCAGCCAGGAAGCTGAAGGAGAAGAGCTTCCCAATGGATTGGCCTCTTCAATAATTGATGGGAACATTAATACGTTCTGGCATTCTAACTGGTCTGCCAATGACTATGCTGGTGTGGCGCCGCCACATTGGATTATTATTGATCTCGGGAATAGCATTCCGTTTAGCAGCTTCAGATTTACTCAAAGACAAGACAATGCTGGTGTTCGCATAAAAAATCTATACATAGATATTAGCACCAACAATAGTACCTGGACTACAATAGCGGGAAATCCTTTTGTTATGGATAATGCTGCTGCTACTCAAACAAGAACGCTTTCGGCAAGCGTAACGGCAAGGTATGTTCGTCTTCGAATGCCTGCTAAAAGCGATATGTACGGCAATGATATATACGCAGCCATCGCTGAATTTGCAATATTAAAATAGACCAGAAAATTAGAGTTATGATAAAATATTTGTATGTAGGTGTTTTTGTGCTGCTTTTATCAGCCCTGGGTTTTACATCCTGTAAAAAGTACTCAGATAATCCACCTTATTTTGAACCCTACGATTCATCGCTGGTAGCCAAAGATAGGCGCGTATTAGTGATTGCTATAGATGGCCTCCAGTCAGATGCGTTTAAGACGGCCGCTACTCCCAACTATACAGCTTTAATGGAGAACGGCAAATACGCCTGGGACGCCAAATCAGATATCATTTCCAAAGATGCTTCGGCATGGAAGACATTAATGTCTGGCGTTACTTACAGTACACATAATATTTCAGACAGCAATTTTTCTACCGCACAGGGGAGTGCCGGCGATCATGATGATAATGGCTCTACAACGCAGTCCAACTATCCCTCTTTCTATTACTTCATTTTACGTTCCAGAATCTTTAATGCATCTACTGCATTTTTATCAAGCTGGGGTAAAATGGTGAGCAGTGTAGCCAACGAGTCGAAGACAAAGGCAGTTCTGAACAATGATGCGGCAGTAAAGGATTCTGCAATAGGTATTTTAAAAAACGGGAATACTAAAGTAGTAGTAGTTAATTTTAACGGCCCAGCTAAACTTGCTGTCGATCCTTCCAGTGCAGCTAATTTTTCATCGGGCTCTGCTGAATATGTAGCTTCCCTTAAAACAGTGGATGGATATATAGGTGAGATAATGAATACGCTGAAAGCCAGGCCACTTTATAATAGCAGCGAAGATTGGTTGGTTGTTATAACCGGGACTCATGGAGGCGTTAATAAAACTTATGGCGGCTCCTCCGACGGAGAAACACTGGTGCCTACCTTATATTACAACAAGGCATTTAAAAAACAGGAATTCACGAGCGCTGGATCCTTTAGCTCAATAAAAGTTCAAAGCAATACTATAACAGCCTCATTAAATGATCCCGACGATGAATACATGCCTAAAACCGGCCAGTTTTCAGTACAATTTAAAGTTAGAGGCTCTCTGCCGTCATATGCCCACGTGTTCTCCAAATGGAACGGTGCATGGGCAAGCGGTATTGGAGGTTGGAGTATTTTTACAAGTGGTAGCAATTGGGGATTGAGTATCAAAAGTGGTACCTCCGGCGAAAGAAGAATACAGGAATCAGCACCTAATAAAAATATCAGCGACAACGATTGGCATACATTAACTTTTGTATTTTATGATAGCGCATCCAAAAGGTGGGTAAAACGATTTACAGATGGAGTGCGTATTCCAGACGGAACCAATCGGGATATAACAGGGTTTGGTGGGGGAACGATTGTGTCACAAGGCACACCATTCACCATCGCTGTACAAAAAGATAGCTACGGTGGCGCAAATTTCAATATTGCAGACATTAAAGTCTTTAAAACAGCTTTAACAGACCAGGAAATTACGTCTAGCTTATGTACGGATTATAAGGCCACACAGTTTAATAATTTAATTGGCTTTTGGCCTTGCAACGACGGGTTGGGAAATATCATGACCAATAAAATCAACACGAACAAGAATTTTACTTTAACGGGTCCTTTTAAATGGGAAATTACTTCCAACTATCCGTGCACATTTACTCCTAATCCACCTGCCGGTAAAACGACTTTGTTCTTAAGAAATGTGGATGTGTCAGCCCAGATCTTTTATTGGCTTCAATTGCCAGTTCCTTCTACCTGGTCTTTGGAAGGAAATATATGGTTAACGCCTTTTGAAAGCGAGTTTATAAAGATCTAATGTATTTTTATCTACAAGAAAGTTCGAATATTTTGTAAAGAAGAAAGAAGCCGTCTCAAAAGCGATTGAGACGGCTTTCTCATTTTGTGGGGTTGAGTTTACATTTTTTCAGATTTTACGTTGCTGATTGTATGATATAAGATTTAAAAATTAAGACAGCTTTTAAAGAACTTGTTTTGCTTTTATAATTCTTCAGAATATGCGCTATCGCTTTAAGTTCTGTTTTTATCTGTACTTTTCCTCATCCCAAGCGTAAAGCGACTGAAGCCTTGGTTATGTTTGATATTAGCAAATAAAGGTTCAACATTTATGCGACGGTTCTTTCATCTGGAAATACCTTGAATGACCTCGCAAGCGATCAACGGGATGCTGTTGTAAGGTCTATAGCCGATGATGCACTTTTATTATAATACTTTTTTGTTTATTACATGCACCATTTAAGGATAATTACTATAGTCAGCTGTACGCTACCGGGCAATCGAATTTTCCTAACCGCTTCCAGTTGGTTACCGTTGTAGATGCCAGCATTGCATATGTTGGCCCATCTGTAGCCTTTCGTAACAGTGCAACAATCTAACTGGAGTTGTATGAGCAATACCAAAATTTCTTTTATAAATAGTATTACACGGAGAATTTTTTTGAGCAATCGTTTGCACAAAATGAAAATGGGGTTGTTCTAATTTTTACATTTACAAAACTGAATTTGAAATACAGCTAATATGCTTAAACGCTTTCCCTGTGACAGACAGCTAGACCTGATGGATTGTGGGCCTGCCTGCTTAAAAATGATCGCAAAACATTATGGTAAGTATTACTCATTGCAGTACTTAAGAGATAAGTGTGGTATCACCAAAGAGGGTGTTTCTTTTTTTGATATTAGCCATGCAGCCGAAGCCATAGGTATGAGAAGCCTTTCGGTAAAAGCAACCGTTGATGACCTGCTACAGCGCTTACCGCTACCTGCCATCATTCATTGGAACAATAATCATTTTGTTGTTGTATATAAAGCCAGTCCCAAAGCAAAGCAGTTTTACGTTTCAGATCCGGCTAAGGGACTAGTGAAATACAATAAAGATGCTTTCGAAAAAAAATGGGTCAAAAAATCAGACCCGGATAAAGGTGTCGTGATGGTTTTGGAACCCCGTCCGGAATTTTACAATGGTAAAAAAAATGAGCATTCAAATAGGACGAGAACCTTTTCCAATTTCATTAATTATTTCAGGCCGTATAAAAAAAGCTTTGTAACCCTGGGTATTGTAATGCTTATTGTTACCATTCTCCAGGGATTTTTGCCGTTCATTTCAAAAGCAGTAATCGACGTTGGAATTCAGACCCGGGATATCGATTTTATTAATTTGGTATTGATAGCCAACATAACTATTTATGTCTGCATTTTATTGTCAAATATGGTGCGCGACTGGGTCTTATTGCATGTTACATCCCGGGTAAACATAGCGCTTATTTCAGATTACCTTATAAAGTTGATGGTATTGCCCATCACATTTTTTGAAAATAAGTCAACGGGAGACATACTTCAGCGCGCAAATGATCATGAGCGTATCAGGAGTTTTATTATGAATAACTCACTGAATATGATATTTTCTACATTAACTTTCTTTGTATTTGGTATCATTCTTCTTTTTTACAATAAGATCGTATTTGCGATTTTTCTCACAGGAAGTTTGTTGTATGTGCTCTGGGTTTTTGGTTTTCTTGCAATAAGAAAAAAGTTAGACTGGGAATACTTTGAATTAGTATCTAAAAATCAAAGTTACTGGGTAGAGACTATAGCGGGAATACAGGATATTAAGATCAATAATTATGAAAAGGAGAAGCGCTGGAAATGGGAGAATATACAGGCCGGACTATACAAAGTAAATGTCCGGTCATTAAGTGTTACGAATACGCAAACATCCGGCGCGCAGTTTATTGATAATATCAAGAACCTGGCGATCACTTTTTTTTGTGCAAAAGCTGTAATTCAGGGGGACATGACTTTTGGTGTAATGATCTCTACCCAGTTTATAATTGGAATGCTTAATGGTCCTGTTCAGCAGTTTATCCAGTTTATTATAGCTTTTCAATTTGCCAAGATTAGTTTTTTGCGATTAAATGAAATACACGAATTAAGAGACGAGCACCAGGACGTAGGCTCCAATCCTATAGATCTACCGCAAAACAAAAGCCTTGTATTAAATAATGTAATGTTCCAGTATACACCTAACAGCTCGCTGGTATTAAAGGGGATTCAGCTTTTCATACCCGAAAAAAAAGTAACAGCTATAGTTGGTGACAGTGGCAGCGGAAAATCTACTTTATTAAAATTACTGCTAAGGCTGTATAAGCCAAGTCATGGGGATATTATGATGGGGAGTATGAACGTCAACAATATAAGTCTCAAACAATGGAGAGATAAGTGTGGCGCTGTAATGCAGGATGGCAAAATATTTAATGATACCATCCTCAATAATATTGTTTTGGACGATGAAAAAATAGATTACGACAAGCTGAAAAAGGCATTGGATACAGCCAATATCGCTGCAGAAATAGAACGCCTGCCCTTGGGGTATCAAACGATGATGGGAGAGCAGGGGCGTGGTTTGAGCGGAGGCCAAAAGCAAAGAATACTGATAGCCAGGGCGCTGTATAAAGACCCTGATTATCTTTTCTTTGATGAGGCAACCAACGCATTAGATACGGTGAATGAGCAAAAAATTGTAACAGCTTTGGATAAGGTTTTTAAAGATAAAACAGTAATAGTTGTGGCGCATCGATTAAGTACAATACGGAAGGCAGACCAGATTATAGTGATGCAGGATGGTAGAATTGTTGAACAGGGAAACCACGAGTCATTAATGAAGGTAGGCCGAAGGTATTTTCAATTAGTTCAGTCTCAAATGGATTTAGGGAATGGCGCCGCTCCTTATCAGCAAGGTTTCGAATTGCCTGGTTCAGATAAATTAAGTGTTAATGGAAATAATACCCCTAATTCATGAGTGATACATTATTGCCTGTAGAGCAGCAGCAATCTGACGAACAAAAATTTGCGGGTGAACGTACGGAAGAAGTCCAGGATATTATTGACCGGATGCCTACGCGATTCGGCTATTTTGTTGCCGGAATAATAATATTGATGTTATTGTTAATGGTGCTATTTGGTTTTACTATAAGATATCCGGATGTAATAACCGGCTCTGTAACTATTAACACAGCCACTGCGCCGGTAAAACTGGTAGCCAACACTTCGGGTAAACTCATCCTTAATATCAGGCATTCGCTTGACACCGTACAGGAAGGTGACGTAATCGCCTATATTGAATCGCCGGTATCTATAGAATCCATTAAAAAAGTACGACAGCTGCTCGACCGGCATGATCCTAATATATTGGGTGATAGAATAAGTACAGGAGAATTTCCCAACACCATCGTGCTGGGCGCATTAACAACCAAGTATTACTATTTTCTGAACAGCGTATCTCAACTTAGAAATTTTTTGGATGGTGGGTTATATAATAAACGGGTAGAAAGCTTAAAACAGCTGGTGGCTCAGCAAAGTAAAGAGTCAGAAAATATGAAAGAAAGGGTTGCCACTACCGAAGCAAATATAGGGATCGTAAAAAAACTATATGGCAGGGATTCTCTACTATTTAAAGACAAAGTGCTTTCGGAAGCAGATCTGGAAAAATCAAACTTAAGTTACCTGGGCAGCAAGACCAATTTAAATGGCATGATTTCAGAGCAGCTCCGGGGCGAGAAAGAGCAGGTTCAGGTAAAAAGCCAGATTACAGAGGCCCAGATACAAGGGGTGGAAAAATATAAGGAGTTAAAGCTGGCAGTTTTTAATGCCTTTAATGATTTAAAAGACAATATCAAAGCCTGGGAGCAGATGTATACGATAAAAGCTCCCTTTGGCGGGCAGGTTCAGTTTTTGAAGTTCTGGCAAACAGGGCAATATGTTCAAACCGCAGAGCCTGTTTTTACAATCATCCCCAATAATGAAGAGCCGTATGGCCAGGTGGTTATACCCGCATTGGGAGCGGGAAAGGTGAAATTGAGCCAGGAGGTGATTCTGAAATTAAATAACTTCCCCTATACCGAATTTGGTGTAGTTAAGGGAAGGGTTGCTGGCATTTCTAAAACAACCAGTATTGAAAAAACGCCGCAGGGAGAGGTGGAAACCTACTTGGTTTCGGTTAAACTGGATAACGGATTTATGACCAATTATGGAAAGACGCTAAGCTTTACCTATGAGGCCAAAGGCTCAGCAGAGATTATCGCCAATGACCGAAAATTGATAGAAAGATTTTTTGATAACTTAAGATACGCCACCAATAGATAGTGCAACCGTTTGCGCAACTAAGCTGTTTGATAATAAAGTTTTTTTATATTTACTTGAAACTTGTTTAAAAATAAAGCCTATAAATTATGCGTATAAAAACACTTTCAGAAATAAACCAACAATTTGAAACGCTTACCCATGAAGATCAACAGTCTATCGTCGGCGGAGCATGGGTTAAGACAGTATATGGTTATATCGATGTTGATATATCCGGACAGTATAGTCAATTTGTGTCGGATAACGATCCTCTAACAAATGGAGGTGGCAGTATCGATTTTTATACTACAGCTTACGGTACCACTGGCAGCAGACAATATAATCCAGATACCGACGAGGGTGACATTATTTTGGTTGGAACATTATACGATGCTTATTCGGGTGGCTATGGGACTGGAGGTGCTCCTATGGCAGTTTATTATGACTCTGTATTAGGCGGGTATTACTCTTTAAACGACGGATCTACCCTTGTTGAAGATTCATATCTTACAACTACAAATTTTTGGGGTGGTTATACGGGAGATTACTTTATTAGCTATACCAGCACAACCAAAAGCTATTTTGATGACCTAACAGGAGGGTTCACATTTGGATATGTTGGCGGTGATCCAGTTGTTGAAGTATATACGGAATATACTGGATTAGCCACAATTGCAGCTCAGGAAAAAGCGGCTCGTGAAGAAGCGCTGCGGCAAGCCCAGATCGCAGAACTTGCCGCAAATACCGAACTTTTTAACAGTATAGAAAGAAATTCTGGAAATACATATTTGCAGGAATGGAATGCGTTTTATTCGGATCCTGCCAATGCAAATAAAACTTTCCATTCATCCAATACTTATTATGGAAGCCCTGTTTTTGCACCTTTAAGACAATTAGAAGATGCTATGAATGACTTTATAACAAATAAAGCCGATGTTGATAAAAGACAGTCAGCGCAGGCACTATGGGCGATGTTTAGGGCAAAATATTATTCGGGAGAGCCTGGTGAAGCTTATACTTATCTTTTTAACTAATAGCGCTGGCGGGACTTTAAGATATTTTAACTGATATGGAATATAGTATCTGGAGAGATACTATATTCCTTTTTTTTGTATTTTATCCAAAGGCTACGACATCTTTTTATATGCAATGACTAACGAAATTATAGACACATTAATTTTAGAATCAAGTTTTTTCTGGAAAAGAACAGAAACTTATGTTGGTAAAATTTTATTGATTTTTTGTATAGCAGATCAAAAACAAAATGAGTTTTATAATCATTATGCATTCGAGTTAAGCCAAAACTTACTTGAAGGATTAGCTAATAAAAAAGCGAATACTTTTGAAGACCGACTTGTAATGGGTGTTTTTCTGCAAAAGTGCATTAAGTGGCAGTTTATGGCAGCTGATTTAAAACGTGTTTTTGCACAGTTAGATGATTTATGCCATTATGCTATTCGTAATAAAGAATCTATTTCTCCGATTTTGAATTCCTGGATTATAATCTATTTAAATGAGCGCATACAACTTTGTGGCAAAAAGGAAAAGTCCATGCTTGACAGTCTGTTATCAGGGGCATTAAATCAACTTGATTTTCAAGTAGAGGATATCTCAGGAAGGAAAATTAACCCTTATCTTATGGATATGTTACAAGATGTCTTTTATCACTTCCCCCAATTTCAAAATTTGGCCGTCTATCCGGTTATACTTCCTGAAACACCTACGCAGAAAATTGATGCCGATCAAACATTTGTTCAACTAGAACAAATTATTAATAATGAGCTTGATAAGATGGTTATAGAAAACGATAAATATAAGTCTCAGCAGTTATTTTATAAGTCTCTATTGTAGTAAAAATGAATATTTTTTTTCTTGAAACTCCTACAGGTGCTGTAGCACATGGTGTAGGAACCTACGCTAATAATCTATTACCGGAAGTAACAAAGTTTAAAAACATAAACATTTATTATATAAAAGTAGATTTTTCGGATAAGGGAAGTGTAGAGGTAAGTAAAGTCGCTGATAATTGTAGTATTGTAAAAATAAGGTTTGGACATTCCAGACTAAGTAAGTCTGAAGAAGTGCTTATTACGGTTGTAATGGCTCGTGCTATTTTTTGTATTTTATCCGGTTATTTAATAGAGAGTAATGAAAATATATTTCATCTTAATTCGCTCTTGCAAAAATCAATTGCAGATGTGGCGAAAGAATATGATTACAAAATTGTATTTACCCAACATATATCTCTGTGGAGAGTTTTTTATAACAACGATAGAAAGAAATTTGACGAAGATTGGCAAAGCAATTTACCGGAGATAATTAGTTCAAGATTTATTAAGTCGATTAATCTGGAAAAAGTACTTTGTACAATTTCCGATAAAGTAATTTGTTTAAGTGAAGAGGGATATACATTTTCAAGGCTATATTATCAAATCCAGGATACTAAGATAACGCTGGTTAGGAATGGAGTTGCTTTAAATGGTTTAAAAACTGTCGATGCTATAAAAGAAGTTAGGCGATTATTCGGATATAAAGAATCTGATTTTATTTTTCTATTTGTAGGCCGGCTTATTGAGCAAAAGGGTTTGGGAATTCTAATTAATGCATTCAGAATACTAGCTGAAAAAGTACCTAATAGTAAACTACTAATCGTTGGAGGGGGGGCGGAGCTATCCAAGTTCATAAGCCTTGCTTCAGATCTTTGTGGAAGTATCAGTTTTACTGGTTATATCGATAAGCAAAAAATAAACATGTACTACGATATAGCTGATGTAGGTATTATGCCCTCCGTAACCGAACAAAGTAGCTTTGTGGTATTGGAGATGCTAAGCAAAAAGCTGCCAACAATTTTATCGGATATCGAAGCTTTTGAAGAATTTCGCGGCGGAGTGCATGTTGAAAAGGTGAAGACTAACGACAATGGCTATGTATATGTGGACCTTCTTTATAAAGCTATGAAACATTTGTACGAAGACGTTGTGTACCGGGAAAGAATAGCTCAGAACGGTTATCAGTTATTCCTGGATAAATACCAGGCAAGTACCATGGCAGAAAAAACATATAATGTGTACAGGGAAGTTCTTGCCGAATCTTCCATTCGATAGCATACAAAACGATGCTAATAATGATTAAGATGGCAATGTTTCACCTCATTTCTATTGGCTGATTGAGGTGAAGTAAGCATTCAATTTACATTTGTGTAACGGAATTAATTGGACAGCACAAAGCGTTACATATTATTGTAACGTTTTTGTTTTTTTATTACCGAATTGTTACAAATTATTGTAACGACAAAAAAAATGTTTTTCTAAAACGTTACAGTTTGTGAAGTTTTGAGGAAATTTAGTTTTATATTTAAACTATAAAACACCGGTTTATGAGTTCGTTTCGAGAAAGCATGGGTTTATCCATAACCCATTTGGCACAGTTAATAGACGTTTCCCGCAGCCTGCTAAGTTTGTATGAAAAGGGGGCGCGTAACCTGCCTGTTAAAGCATCGCTCATGGAAGCCCGGATAACGCTTTTATGGTTGGAAATATCTAAAGCACCTGTTAAAAAAACAGCATCGCTAAGCCGGCTATTGCAGAGGTATGAACAAGAAGTGGATGAAAGGCTGCATCAGGAAACCGTTCGTGCTGAGCAGGAATTGACTGGGTTAAAAAATGAAATGGAAAAAATAGCCGGCATCCTGGATAAGGAAATAATGCGCTACAATTTCCTGGATGTTTTGTCGGACCAGCCAGGGATGAAAGGATTGCTGCCCGTATTAAATAAAAGCAGGCTTACCCGTAAGTTTCGATTAAAAGCCTGTAACCCGGCCCGGGAGCGTTGGTTGAATTACCGCATTGAGCTCGCACAGGCTCAAAAGCAGCTTGCGCTGAAATGGGGAGTAAAACCGGCCGCTGCTACAAAGCAAACTAAAGGTAAGCTCCGGTCGATAGAAACTTCTTCCAAACCTGCAAGAACTGCCAAAAAAAGTAAATAACCTTATATAACAACAAAAAAGGGGGCGTTGTACAAGGTTATATTATCCAGAATAATAGTCGCTATATAATTATACAAGAGCTCACCGATACCGGTGAAAAATTATCGAAGATCTTGAGTCGGCCGCGTCCTGGCGGTTAAATATGCGATTATTCCAACGAGCAGCCGTACTTACAGCAGTCAACTAGCCTTATTGAAGCCGAACGAATTACAGTGTTAGTCGTTTCTGCAAAACAGGGGGAAAACCTAAAACGTCTATGCCTCCACCAGTTCCTCCACCATCAAATGGCTGTAAGCCTCATTTAAAAAATTGGGGATCAGGTTTTTGTTGGTCCAGTGAATTTTATCAGGGTCTTCCAGATGCTCCAGCATGCTCGTTAATTTGGCTTCTCCGTGATTCTTGATCACCATCTCGCGCTTTTCTTCATTTTGAAAATGCCGGCTCATACCCGTTGCATCCGCTTCCGGGTGAAACTGGGTGCCAAAAATATACTCACTGAAACGGATGCCCATAACAGCCCGCTCATAAGGTACATGCGGGCGCTCTTTTTCGATACAGGTAATATAGGCGCCCATATCATGCAACAGATCCAGATTGGGTTGTATCAGCTGAAAATCGCGGCTATCGACGCCAAAGAAAGGATTCTTTAAGTTCCTGAATACAGGATCTCCAATGGCTTCCGGCATTACATGCATGGGGAATACGCCAAAGGATGTTGATTTACGCTTGCAGATCAAGCCCGCATTAAAGTGGCGGCTGGCCATTTGAAACGAATGGCAAATTAAAAAAACAAACTTTTTTGCCGCGGTAGATGGATTGTCGTTCCAGCGCAAAACATCGCTGAACCAACGATTCCAGTTAATATCCCAGTCGTCGAACCGGGTACTCAGCGGATCGCCTGGTCCTCCGCTTGAAATATAGACATCATAAGAGAGGTCGGGTAACTCATTCTTTACCCTTACATCAAAAACATCGTAAATAATTGAGTGGCTTTTTTCTTCAGCCCATCTGTGCACGATCTCTTTAATACACCGCATTCCCTGGTTGGGATATCCCGCATTTAAATCCAAAACCGCTATACGAACCTGCTTTTTATCTAAATCAACCATCCGGCAAATTTACAACCTTTTATTTTTACGGGGCGAATGGAGGCCGTTAGATTTACTAACAGGTGTTTATAAAACACTCATTTATTGATCTTTTTCAATAATGCCATTAAAAGCAATGGGCGTTTTATTCATACTTAACACCTGCACATATGCGTAGCCCGAAGGTGTAATAGTAAGAAACAGGCTTCTGATATCACGGTTGTCTTTAGGCGTAATAGTGATCTGGTAATTCTTTTTCTTTATCGACTGCTGGTAGTCAAAGTCGGTAGAGGTGAACTGGATACCTCCTTTTGTAGGATCAACGGGGGCAGTAAACGACCGGCCAAAGAAAGGCAGGTAGGCGATTACTGAATCAGGGGTAATTTTTACCTCGTAGCCCGAACTAAGCTGGTAGAGATTATTGCCGTTGGGAAACATAAACCGCGGATTGAAGCGGCTGTCTTCTGTAGGAATAACGGTTCGTGCTTCAAAGGTGAACCTGCGGCTATCGATCAGCGCCGCATAATCCGCCCCGGAGCCTGTAGCCGTTTTCTGCGAGGCACAGGACGAAAAAGCAAGTACCATCAATATAAAAAGTGAGCCTGTATGTAATAAACTTTTCATCTTTCGTATTTTTAATAAAGATTAATAGATGTCGAAAATTGCATAAAATGCAACATCTTTTATTAGACGAGAATTTGATGCCAATTGTACCTTTTATGACAGATCTTTAACAAAATATGCAATGTGAAATATAGCATAAGAAAATATTTATTTTCATAACCGGTATAATGAATATTTTCTTACTGCGAAATTCCCTCCCCGTCCGGTCAGGCGGGGATGTGACCCCAATCAATAAAAAGCATACACATGAAATACTGGTTTTTAATACTGTTTATATTGAATTCTTGTTTAATAACTGCGCAAGGCAGCCGTGATTCGGTGATGGTAGTGGTCAATAATCTTTTCGATGCCATGCGTAATGCAGATGCAAAACAACTTAAAACCTGTTTTACAGATAGTGCTATACTGCAGACTATAATAATGTCGCCATCTGGTACAGTTAAAGTGCGCACAGACCAGGTAAATGACTTTGCTGCATTTTTAAGTAAAGAAGCGAAAGGAAATGCAGACGAAAGGATAAAGTTGGAATCTGTTCAAATCGACGGGGCGTTAGCCAGTGTATGGACTCCTTATTCGTTTTATTACAAAGGCAAATTCAGCCATTGTGGGGTTAATTCCTTTCAGCTGGTACGATTGGCAACGGGCTGGAAGATCCAGTATCTGATAGACACCCAAAGAAAGGAAGAGTGTGGCGATAGGTAAAGCTGTATATTTATAAGCAAATCTACTTATTATGAAACACGTCCTGCTAACCATTCTTACCTGTATCTTTTGTGTTCCATTGCTCGCGCAAAAGCTTACAACCGATACACTGCCTGGTACTTCATCCCTATATGAAACCTATGCTAGGAAATCCCAGCGAAAGTTGAAAGCTGCCCGCACCCTTAAGTATGTAGCTATCGGATCAGCAGTTACCAGTGGCGTATTTTTCCTGGTGGCTGCCAATAGAAGCAGGAACAACCCCGATAAGATATTTTCAGGACTGGAAGAAGGTATCGCAGGATTTGGTTTTGGAGTAGTGGCTGTCGGATCGGGCCTTACTTCAATATTATTAAACGCTTCTGCTAAGAAATATAAAAAAGCGGCTTTAAATTTAAACCCCGTGGTAAAATTACAGCCGGTATCTGTGCCCGGTTACACTCAACGGTTCCAGGCAGCAGGCTCCATTGTATTAACCCTTTAAGTTCACCTGCGTTCAAACACATAAGTAACTACATTCAACCCGTTTCTTACTTTAGCTTTAAATCTGTTTGAATTACCAAAACGGGGAATTTCGAAGCGGTCAAATTTCATTTTGCTGCCATCTTTTACATCTACACTTAATATGAAATCAGTTTCCGAATCTCCCTCATCGTCCGTATATACATAGGCGTCTATATACCAGGTACCGGTATAGGAGTTGTTGTTACGATCATAATACCTCGCTGTATTATCGCTGTTAAAAGTAAAGCTTCCGCCATTGAAAACAATATTGCTGCTACCCAATCCGAAGGTGTTGATCTCAACCAGCTGCCAGCTGCCTACGATACGGGTATTAAACTTTGCTAATTTGTTTTTGGTGCAACCAAACATTACCAGGGGTAGGAGTAAAAATGCTAGGGCTCTCATAAAAGGATCATTTTTAATTACTTGACGCTCGGCTTTTTAAAAAAGTTGCAGGCAAAAAAAAAGACTACCCTGAGGCAGCCTTTTTAAAAGATCTGGTATTTATCCAAACTACATATTGCTTTCTATCGTAATCATTTTTTGCTTCAGATCGTTGATCTCAACATTTTGTTTTTTGATAGAAGCTACCATAGCTGGTATTAATGCTTTTTCATCTATTACTTTGATCACTTTGGTTCGATAGGCATTTTTACCAAAGCGCTCGCTGATTCTTTTTTCTTTTACCAACGAAGGGTACAATTCCTGAAGGTCTTTAGCCAGGAATCCATATTCTTTTCCCTGTTCCAGATTTAATTCATTTATAAAATGCGCATTGGAACCCAGCTTGATCACTTTTTGAGGATCGGTTACCTGGGCGAAAGCCGCAGAAGCTGAGAATAGAATGGCCGCAAATGCAATAATTACTTTTTTCATGACTATAGGTTTTATTGTAGTTAATATATATGAGTACAAGGCCCTTATAAGTGACTGTACATGTTTTAATAAATCAGGTAAGTGGCAACATGAAATGCTGCGAAGAAATATCATTATATCGGTAATGACATGTAAAGGAGAGCTTATGCCATTTTAGGTGGCGGAACTACGATTCCGAGTTCAATGGCAGGTATATAGGGAGCTTTATAGACAATTTTATCGAACAGCGTACTCACTACGGGTAAAGGAAGGGAGGGAGAAACGGCAAGCAATTTCTGCTCCTGCTCGAACCCTCTTTCTTCAGCGCTTTTTTCGCTGCTCCTGGATTCGCAATTATCGCAGATTTCTTTCTGTTCAGCATGAATGAGACGAACATCTGCAATCACCTCCTTCGATACAAATACCGATAAAAGGAAACAGGCAATGATATATAGATATCGCAACTTCATGTGTTGTGCAAAATTACAAAATAGCCACCGTTTTTTTGAAACTTGCAGATTAGAATTTTATTAGAATAACAATACAATAACAAAAACAGTGCTATTTAATCTTTTGAAATAAAGCAGGTTGCATTGTCATATAAAATTATTACTAATTTAATTAAATATTTAATTTGATTGAATTTTGCATTTGGCGGACAAATCGATTTTTTGATCAATAAAGCGGTTTGAATTTCTTAAAAATGGTTTACAAAAATAAAATTCGAACAAAATATTATGTATAACTTTCTGAGCAATCTGAGTCTGTTAACCATAAAAAAGCCGCCTCCAATCGGGACGGCCTTTATATGAATTCGGCTCTTATTTATTAATACCTGTATAATTCAGGCTTAAAGGGTCCTTCAACAGGAATACCCAAATAAGCAGATTGCTTCTCTGTTAAAGTATCAAGTACCACTCCAATTTTAGCCAGGTGTAAGCGGGCAACTTTCTCATCCAGGTGCTTAGGCAGTACGTATACATTGTTCTCATACTTATCGTGGTTAGTCCACAATTCAATTTGAGCCAAAGTCTGGTTAGTGAAAGAGTTACTCATTACAAAGCTGGGGTGACCTGTAGCGCAACCCAGGTTTACCAGGCGGCCTTCAGCCAGCAAAATGATGTCTTTGCCGTCCACATTATAAATATCAACCTGTGGTTTGATCGTGTCTTTGGTATTACCATAGTTATCATTTAACCAGGCAACATCAATTTCAATATCAAAGTGACCAATATTACAAACGATAGCTTTATCTTTCATTGCTTTAAAATGCTCGCCGGTGATCAGGTCACGGCAGCCTGAAGCAGTTACAATGATATCAGCTTCTTTTACAGCATCAATCATTTTCTTTACTTCAAAGCCATCCATGGCAGCCTGCAAAGCACAAATAGGATCAATTTCAGTTACAATAACACGGCAGCCGGCGCCTGCTAATGAAGCAGCAGAACCTTTACCTACATCGCCGTAACCACCTACAACCGCAATTTTACCAGCCAGCATTACGTCAGTAGCGCGACGGATAGAATCAACCAGAGACTCTTTACAGCCGTATTTGTTGTCGAACTTGGATTTGGTAACAGAATCGTTAACGTTGATAGAAGGAACCGGTAAAGTGCCTTTTGCAACGCGCTCGTATAAACGGTGAACACCTGTAGTAGTTTCTTCACTGATACCTTTTACGTGCTGTACCAGTTCAGGGTAAGTGTCCAGAACCATATTGGTCAGATCACCACCATCATCTAAAATCATGTTCAAAGGACGGTCGGCACTACCAAAGAACAATGTTTGCTCAATACACCAGTCAGCTTCCGCCTGGGTTTGACCTTTCCAGGCAAATACACCAATACCTGCAGCAGCAATAGCAGCAGCAGCATGATCTTGTGTAGAGAAGATATTGCAGGAACTCCATTTTACTTCAGCACCTAATGCTATCAGCGTTTCAATCAAAACGGCAGTTTGAATAGTCATGTGCAGACAGCCTGCGATACGCGCGCCTTTTAAAGGCTGAGCCGCTGCGTATTCGCTGCGGATGCTCATCAGGCCGGGCATTTCAGCTTCAGCAAGGCGAATTTCTTTACGGCCCCATTCAGCCAGCGAAATGTCAGCAACCTTGTATTTCAGGTCGAAGTCAATCTGAGTTTTTGTAACTGTAGACATATATATTGTTTATAATTTGAGATGATAAAGTTCATAGTTCGTCTATAATGCCCTATGAACAGGAAATGCAAAGGTAGTTTACAGGATAAAACAATAGGTTAAAATTAATATTTAAGGATAAAATGATTTATAAACTATCTTTGATAGCATAAAATGCTGTTTTATGGCGGTAAATAAATATGCAAAAGAAAAACCAACTGGTTTGCCGGTGACACTGGATGCAAAGGACCTGGAGATACTTAGAATGTTGCAGCAAAACGGGCGGGTAACGGTAAAAGAAATTGCTGACGCCGTGCATTTAAGCACCACGCCGGTACACGAAAGGGTAAAACGGCTGGAGCACTCGGGCATCATCTCACACTACACCACCATCCTGGATGCTGCAAAGCTGGGAAAGAAGCTAATGGTGATTTGTCATGTATCGTTAAGGGAACATAACAAGATCGCGGGCTCTAAATTTATCAAATCGATTTTGGCCATGCATGAGGTGTTGGAGTGCTACAGTATCTCGGGCGAATTTGATTTTCTATTGAAAGTACTGACAGAAGATATGGAAACCTATTACGACTTTCATGTAAACAAGCTCAGCCAGGTAGAGAATGTGGGACATGTACAAAGTACGTTTGTAATGGGGGTAGTGAAGCAGACAAATCAGCTATTGTAAGGAAACGCGTCTTTTAACGCGTTCCTGCAGTACCGCGATTGTTGCGTATTTGCATCTTGCACCGTCCTATCCAGAAACGATATTTATGAAAACCATTGTCTTTTGCTGCTTATCCCTGGTAATCTGGAGTTGTAGCCCCCGGTTGGATGAAAGGGAAACCCTGGATTGCTCTAACGTTCTATGCATATCTGGCGACGGCTATTTTGCTGTGCGATTGATAGATAAAGTGACCGGCGCAGATTTGATACTTAATAAAAGTATAGATACCATGAATATGCTTGTTGCCAATGCCAGTAAGGAACGATTGTTTGTAGCAAACCGTATGGGAATTGATAGTCTGAAAACGGCAATAATGTTTGACGATCATTCGAAGGAGGGGAGCAACAGTATATCAATAAAGCTGAAGGAAAAAACGATCAATTTTAGCTATCAGTATAGTGGGCAGAAAAATGGATGCTGTATGATAGGTCATGTACAGAACGTCTTAGTCAAAGATTTTGATTTTGCCGTTTACGGTATAGGAAATTATCCTGATAACTATAAAACGGTTGTTATTAAACTCTGAAACGAAAAGTTATCTGCTACCGCTGTGTTTACTCCTAACAATAAAACCAATATTCATAGAGTACCGGCTTGCCATTTTTAAACGTTAATGCTAATACATCTCCGTCTCCGCTGATATAGTATACATGCGGCTTTTCCAACCAGTCGTAGTGAACATATTTTCCCAGCTTTTTAAGGAACGCTTCTTCCGTGGTTTCTCCGTCAATGGTAAATCCGGCGATGGAGATGGCTATCTCTTTTTTACTAAACCGGATCTCAGGTATATAGGTGAGTTTTTCGGTTTGACTATGAAATACTTTAAAATGATCAAAAGCATATTCTTTAGTCACTTCAACACCACACTCAGGATAGCCCGTTCCATTGGTGATGATCTTTCGGGAAAGCGGGATGTCTAATATATCCTTTTCAGAAAAATGTATGGGAAGCATTTTACCTGAAATAGTGAACCTTACAGGAGAATCGTCAAAAGCAGATGTACTCTCTTTGCCCGCATCCTGCGTGGCTTTCAGCAGAAACTCATCAAAGGCCAGTTGTTGATATAATTGATTATTGCCTGCATCTTTCTGGTAATTGCGAAATAGCTGTATCCCCTCGAGGTTATTACTTTTATTTTCCCGCCAGCTCATTTCATAAATTCTTTCAGCCAGTGTTTTTCGTTTTATAGTATCTGTTTTAGGTAGCTGGTTATATTCATGTACCGTATTGCGAAAATCAAGTTTGCGCCCCAGAAATTTCTTTTGCGTAAAAAGCCAACCCGATCGGTCATAAGCATATCCATTTCCCCCAATCCTGACAAGCTTGTTCTCATCGTAGGGTAAGTAAGCTACACCCACAGGTTCATTGGTGCGGTATACTTTAACAATGGGTTTGTTTTTACCAAAGATGGCTCTCGCTTTAACGCTTGCAGCGGTAATAAATAAATGAGGACTGCCATATTCAGCACCGGGTTCGCCGGGTAAAACAAAATCATCCGGGTCTTTTTCATAGTTATCTTTTGCATTGAGGGTTGAAGCCAGGAACCGGGAGGGGATATAAGCTTTCTCTCCATTCTCTACTAATATTTCACTCCAGCCATTATTAAATTTCTTTAACTCTGTGGCTATGCCACCTCTGGCATATACGCCAATAGCTTTTCCTTTCGTACTGGGCATGTCATATACTTTGGAAGTACTGATGATATTGAAGGACGTATTGTTTTGCGCCGACACCAGGTTAATAAACAACAAGGTCAGCAAAAGAAATATAGGATACCGCATGCCGCTAAGGTATTTGTTTTCCGATTCTAAAAAAATGAATTATTGAGTGAGTCTTGAAAATCTGATGTTACTGTATGGGAAGTCCATTCCATATACCGCTGCTATTAATAAACCGTATAGAGTGGCGTGGAGCAGATTCCAGGGGTTCCAGCTTATCCCGGGTAAAGGAGTGCTATTAATGCAGGTAATAATACAGCCGGTAATTATAGATAAGAGCGCCAGCCATTGGTATACCCGCATGTTTAGGAGATAAGGTGTTTGTAGTTCCCCCCGGAGGCTTTCTTCTACAAATCTTGATGCTCCATTGAGTATCAGGTAAAGACCTGTAATGAAACTGGCCGGCAGCGACTCGTATACACATCTTAACAGGATAAGGAAAATAACAAGGTTGGCCGCTATTGAATAAAGCTGGGTGGGGTACAGCTGTTTCCCGCGTAGCCCGGAAATTTTGTTGACCCTTGATTTTTCGTGGTTGAAGCAAAGTCCCGGACCCATTGTTTTTATCTTACCATGGCAACATCCCTGTACGAGGCATCTGAATCGTCCAATGGCCTGGATAACCGGCGCTGCCATTACTGATACGGCTAGTAATGTCCATAGACCGATGGAGGAAAATGAGGTAATTAAAAATATGGTCAATGCAATACCCAGCACCGAACCATAATAGCCAAAGGGGCGTAGCAGCGAGGGAGAGCCTTCAACAAACTGGGCCCAAAGTGCGGCGCCTGCAAAACCTGCACAACCAATGGCATATATGATGCCTGGTTGGTGGGGGAGGAATACGCTCATCATAACAAAACCGGCCACGCCTGCCAGACCTGCATATATCCCATGATTGATAAACCTTACTTTACCCCAATGCCACTCGCGCCAGCTGTTGCCTGTACGATTACACAGCGCCAGTATGCCTTTGTATATAGCGTTATAATGAGTGGCTATGATAGAGATCAGCCCCGCAGCTAATATATCAGCCAGGGAGTGATTTTTAGTAGTAAGGCAACTAACGGCTATTGCTATTGAAATACTATACAACAATGTTCTGGCCCGTGGAAACTTAAAAGCCCCATACCTGGCTGCCATTAGTGCCCAAATCACGTGAAAGGAGGGAAAGCTGGCTGTTACGCCATCCCATTGTTTGTCCCATAGCAGCAAACGGAAAAAGAAATGATCTGGTGAAGGATAGGCATAATCGGCCACGAAGGGTACACATAAATAGCATAAAAAACTTAATATCATGGCCACTGCCATTTCATGAACGAATTGGCGTACCCTTACATGCGTATCAAGGCTGAAAGGAATAGCCAGCGAATAGATATATGAAAACAAGTAAATGACAATGCTGCCAGGAAGCAGCGGAATCCATTCGTCAACAATGATAAAGCTGTTGATGGCGCCCGCGCTGCTTTCTACAGGCAGGAACAGTTCATATAAGATAAACCAGGGAATATAGATCCAGGCAAAAACCTTCAACTGAGTGGTTACCCCGGCTTTTTTACTGTCGTTTTGAGGAAGATCAAAAACGGTAGTGTGATTTTGATCTTTGAAGGCCCGGGAAATGATCTCTCTTTCATATCCCGCTACATAAGTAATGGTTAGTGAGGTGAATATTGGCGCTACAAGCCAGAAGCCAGAGCTGGATTCAAACTTCAGCATCACTCCGAAAATTAATAATACAGCGCCTACATAAATAGGATGATGAAAATACCTGTACAAGCCGGTTGTTACGTAATGTTCGGGAGGGAAGGCATTCATGGGCAGGCCTTTTCCTTTTTTCCATAGAGTCCACATGCTATATACTATGAAAAAGGTTCCTGTCAGTATTAAGGGAACGCTAAAAACCGGTATGTCCTTAATAGGAAGTTGAACGAGGGGGGCCGTATGATACGCCCATAAATACAGCAGGTAGGGAAGGGCTATGCAAAACATGGCGCCATAGATTATTTTGCGGACGGTAGTCTTCATCTTTTCCAATGAACAGTTTCGTATAAAGTTCGGCCGGTGTCAATTATTTCATCATTTTTTATCAATACACCTGTCCCTGAATATTTAATTTCCTGTGAAGATAAAAAACGCCGGGAGAACATGTATTTCAAAAAAGGATAACGGTTTGCAAGTGCCGATAGTGGATTGTTTTTTATGGGATGCGCCTTTTTAAAATGAAGCGTCATACTGAGGTTACCAAAAGTGATCTTGTCGTGTTCTATTTTTGCATCGCCTTGCTCCATACCATTTACATATATTTTTTTTAGCGGGTAAGCTCCCTGCCATTCTATCCAGATGATGGTATAACCAGGGGAGATATACCGGCCCCATAATAAAAGATCGATGGGTAACCGGCGGGGATGGAAGGGTAATGTGATCGTTTCAGCATATCCCAGGCCTTCGAATACCTGCGAACCAATATGAACCCTAACTTCCGACCGGGGCTGAAAACAATTCCAGGTAATTTGCTTTCCTGCTCTCGAATAAAGTATTTCACTGATACACTTGTCGTTTGTGTTCCATGCTCCCGTAACCTGCAACGCCGGAATACTAATCCTGGTTTTACCGGAAGATTTCAACGGTACCTTTTGTAACCTGCTTTCTTCCCGGGTTGTTTCTCCGTTATTAAATATGTAGGAGCAAAATGGGATGCCAATTCCTAATACTTTTAATGTAGCTACATAAATGATAATGGTTCGATCCTGGTTGTCAGTACAGTCAAAATAATGTTTGATGATGGATACCATAAGAACAGCTTATCGTACTAAAGATAAGCCAATCATTGCTGGTGTTATTAGTTTTTGCTTAGGCCGGGATAATTCTTAATCAGTTCCAGTTCGTAATTGTCATCCTGCTTTAAGTTGCGAACCAGCTTTTGCAGCTCCTCAATATTGGATGGGCTTCGGTAAGCCTGGTCATGCGCTAATATTACCAGGTGATTTTCCTGCTTTACTTTATTCCGCATAAAAAGGCTGTCGATTTGCATTTTTAATTCTGTTGCCGTTTTAGTTAGTTGCATCGTTTTAGGTTCAAAATGCCATTCCATATCCCATCCTACCAATTTGTAGCCATATTTCTGTAAGGTATCAGCGGCAGCTTTGCTGCTCTTGATGTCTGTGCCGCTAATACTATCGATGCGCCAGATATTGCGTCCGGGCGTGCGGGCTGTCATACAATTAAGCTGAAGTATTGCACGTGCTTTGTCAAAATCAGCCAGTACGGAATCGGGACGCATATAGAATTTGTCGAACTTATTATGGGCGTGTGAATAGCTGTGATTACATAGTTCGATGGTTTGAAGACTTCTTAAGCTATCCATTAACTCTTTTTGTTCGGTGCTGCCGATAGCATGTTCTCCAACCAGGAAGAATGTCGCGGGTATCTGTTCTTCTTTCATAATATCAAGCACCGTGCGTGTTCCTTTATTGGGACCATCGTCAAATGTCAGATAGATTTTTTTCCTTTTAGAAGATTTCTTTGGTGGAATACTGCAGGCAATGACATCAGTTTTGGATAAGATGGTTGGGTCTTGAACCGCCTGAGCTGTTGTTGTGTGTGTTTCTTTTTTATATTGACAGGCAGCCAAAAATAATAATACAATCAACGTGGTGTAAGTAAGGGTTAGCCTGGAGGGAGGTTCATCAACAGGAAAAACAGATTTCATACAAGTTGTATTTTAAAAAGGATAATAGAATCGCGTATATAAAGTCGGGTAAAACGATATAGGGAAGCACAGCTGGTATGTGCTCAAAAAATATAGCAAAGAAAGCTAAGGTGCCGGTAAGTGTGTAACGGTTAGCGTGTTTAAAAATGAAGTGTATAGGTTAAAAAAAAGAGCTTTCGAGGGAGGCTCATCTATTGAAATGTGTGTTTCCATAAATTGTGAGAATATATTTTTAATAAAGTTACTATGAAGTAAATCTCATTTCCAAATTTTATTTCATAATTATTTTAAAAAAGAAATAGCGGCAACATGGTGGGCATGTTGCCGCTATTACACGAATAAAAAAAACAGATTATTTTCCTTTCTTTACTTCCAGTAATTCTATATCGAAAATTAATGCGCTACCTCCCGGTATGGTAGAAGAAGCACCTCTTAATCCATAGCCCAGCTCCTGGGGTATATAGAACCTGTATTTTGAACCTGCTTTCATTAACTGCAAGCCTTCCGTCCATCCGCGTATTACTCCTCCGTCCACAGCAATAGTAAGTGGCTCACCCCTGTCGTAGGAGTTGTCGAATTGTGTACTGTCTAACAACATACCCCTGTAGTTGCATACAACGGTGTCGGTTGCTGTAGGTGTTGGGCCTGTTCCTTCCGTAATAACCTCATATTGTAAGCCACTGGCAGTAGTTTTTACGCCCGGCCTGGTTTTGTTTTTTTCGAGAAAGGCACGACCCTCTTCTACAACAGCTTTAGATTGATTCTCTTCTTCCGCCCTTGAGAACTCTGTGAGTATGGAGCGGATATCGGTTTCACCAAACTTAGCTTCTTTGCCATCAAATACAGTTTTTATGGCTTCTATAAAAGCCTGCTTATTCAGGTTCTTCAAATCTTTGATGATCGACTGGGCCAGGTTTTGCCCGATGGCATAACTCGCTGAATCGGCCAGGTTTTTTAAAGGTGTCGATTGACTGGTAACTGCCGGTGCAGCTACGGTTTTTTTAACGGGAGCCGCAGTTGGTTTGGGCTTTGCTTTTGTTTGGGCATTGGCACTCACTGCTACTAAACCTGTTAAAACTATGGTTGCGATCTGTTTCATTTCTTGTTCCTTTTTTTATTTACTTATATAAACGCCCGGTTTCAATTACCTGTAGCATTTCCCCTCAATCTTCTGGTTCCTTCCGGGGAGGTGCAAAAATAGTCGTATCATTGTTACAGAACTGATAAACGCAGTTTTATAAGTTTAAAATGAGTATTCATGGCAACATTTATCAAACAATTGCAGATACGATGGTCCGATCTGGATGCCAACGCGCATTTGCGGCATAGTGTTTATTACGACTGGGGTGCCTATTGCCGTATTGAATTTTTATTGGAACATGGCCTCTCCACTACTAAAATGCATGAGTTGCGGATTGGGCCTGTGCTGTTCAGGGAAGAATGTGTTTTCAGGCGGGAAATAAGGCAGGAAGACCAGGTGACGATCAATGTAGAGCTGACGAAAGCGAGGAAAGACTTCAGCCGTTTTTCAATGAGGCATACCATTGTTAAGAATGGCGACACCGTAGTTGCAATTATGAACCTCGACGGTGCGTGGATGGATACGGAAAAACGAAAACTGGCTACACCGCCCGAGCTGGTGGTGAATACTTATGATGTAATGCCTAAATCGGAAGATTTTGAGTGGCTAAATCCTTAAGATATGAATCTTATAAGATACCTGTTAATGGCTATACTGCTGTTTAGCGGCTTTGCTTTGCCTGCGCAAACCATTACGGTGATGAGCTACAATATTCATCATGGTGCTGATAAGGATGAAAAAGATCAGTTAGCTGCAATGGGCGCATTTATCAAAACATCCGGTGCGGATATTGTTGGTTTGCAGGAAGTGGATAGCGTTTGCACGAGATCCAATGGCGTGGATCAGATGAAAGAGTTAGGGCGAATAACCGGGATGTATTATGCTTTTGTGCGGCATTATGCTTACCAGGGCGGGGCATACGGAATGGGGATTTTATCGCGTTACCCCATTGCGCAGGTGGACAATAAAAGAATGAGTTTATTGAAGGGCAAGACTCCGTCTACGGCCATGATTAGTGCGGTGATCAGTTTGCCGAAGAAAAAATGGATCAGGTTTGCTTCTGCTCATTTTGCACTGGATGATTCATCCAGGATGGTACAAGCGCATGAAGCAGTGAATTACCTGGCCACTGATCGCTATCCGGTAATATTAACCGGGGATTTAAATGCAACCCCCGGGGCCCCGGAAATACAATACCTCGAATCTTATTTTACAGAAACGGATGCTAAGCAAATAATGACCTATCCTGCTCCCGTGGCTTCCAAAAAGATCGATTATATATGGGTAAGGAAAAAGAACCTTATAAGCGTAAAGCAACATAAAGTACCTGTAACTGATGCATCTGATCATCTACCCGTAATCGCCACGATCAAAATAAAATAACTGTTGAAAAGTATAGAATGGAAATCATATAATATCCCTTTGAAACCCGGTTACAAGTGGTGTCCGGAACTACTTTCAGCACTCGCGGGCAAAAGGAATCCTAATCTTTTCACTGCAAAAATGCTGTTTTCAGGGCGGGAGTGGAGAGGCGCTTTTAATAATTGATTTATATAATGGCACGATATTTTAATTTAAAATAGTCATATATAAACCGATTATTATGAAATGGAGAGGAAGACGCGAAAGCGGAAATGTTGAAGACAGGCGCGGTATGTCGGGCGGCGGCATGGCCGTTGGTGGAGGCGTAGTAGGCCTTATCATTTATTTGCTCTATAGTTTTTTAGGCGGAAGTGGAGAACCCCCGGTGATGCCTGATGTTGCCGGTGGCGGTGAAACCACCCAACAGAATCCACAACGCGTAGCCCGCGAAGAAGACCTGTCGAAGTTCGTAAAAGTAGTGCTTGCTGATACAGAGGATATGTGGGGCCAGCTTTACGCCGAACAGGGACAGCAATATCAAAAGCCAACACTGGTGTTGTATTGGGATAAGGTGCAGTCTGCCTGCGGATTCGGCTCGGCAGCTTCAGGTCCTTTCTATTGTCCCGGAGATGAAAAACTGTATATCGACCTGTCCTTTTACGACGATATGCAAACACAGTTGGGCGCTTCCGGCGATTTTGCAATGGCTTATGTAGTAGCGCACGAGGTAGGGCACCACATTCAAAACCTTAACGGTACAGCAGACAAATTGCAGGAGATGCGTGGCCGGGTAAGCGAGGCCGAGTTTAACAGGCATTCCGTAAAGATGGAACTGCAAGCCGATTTCCTGGCGGGGGTTTGGGCTCACTACGCACAGAAACAAAATCTGCTTGAAACCGGCGATATTGAAGAGGCCTTAAATGCTGCGAACGCCATTGGCGATGACCGGCTGCAAAAGCGTAGTAGTGGAACAGTAGTGCCCGATGCCTTTACACACGGAACCTCTGCTCAACGCATGTACTGGTTTAAAAAAGGCTTTCAAACCGGAGATATTTCCCAGGGAGATACTTTTTCTGATCCGTCTCTGAATTAGTTCAGTGATACCATAAGAAAAGACATTCGTAGATAAGGATGTCTTTTCTTATGATAATAGTATGAATATGCATTAAATGCCTGGATGTACCTATAATTAGTTTTCATCGTCGAAGCCTAGCTCATCGTCCTGATCTTCATTGCCGATATTCATCATGCTGCCAAACAGATCTTTAAATTCAATCTTATTGTCAAACAGCTTTTTGCTGATGGCCGAGTAGGAGGCGAGGCCATGTAATACAAACTCCATTAATAAGCCCAATTGCATTTCATTAGCACCGGGAAAGTATTTTTTCACCAACGCATGCAGCCCGTCCACTGCATACAATAGCTGTAATTTCTGATCGTCTTTAGTGTTAAAGGGTATGTTGAGCTGGTTGCCTTTATCAAACCAGGCGGTGATAGAACGGTAGGGGTTTTCATCAGCTTTCTGCTGGGCCGACGGTTTACCGGTGTTCCTGCGTTTTTTCAACTGGTCAGGATCGGGGAAATATTTTACGAACTGTGAACGGATGGCCTTGTCTACCAGGTTCATCGCCACCTGGTAAGGTCCTTCCTGCTCTCCCTCATATACCAGTTCAACTTTACCCGTTATAGAAGGGATGATACCAGCCAGATCAGATATCCAAACCTGGGTGGTAGACTCACCATTGATCAATGCTCTTCTCTCTGCAGCACTCACCGCGTTTTCCCTGGCTGAGATGGTAAGACGTGCGCTTACCCCGCTTTTTTTATCTACAAATTCACTGCCGCGGGCTTCAAATGCCACCTGTTCAATCAGTCGTTTTACCAGGTCGCTTATTAATACTTTGTCTACCACATCATCATGTACAAATGCCTCCTGTTCTGTAATGTCGAGGGCATGTTCCAGTGTGCGCGGATAGTGCGTCAATATCTGGCTCTGGATACGGTCTTTTAATGGCGTTACGATAGAGCCCCGGTTGGTATAATCCTCCGGGTTAGCGGTGAATATAAACAGAATATCGAGCGGCATTCTCAATTTAAAGCCACGTATCTGTATATCACCTTCTTCCAATATATTAAATAGCGAAACCTGTATACGTGCCTGCAGATCGGGCAATTCATTAATAACAAAAATACTTCTGTTGCTGCGTGGGATAATGCCATAATGCAACACACGCTCATCGGCAAAGCTCAACTTAAGGTTAGCTGCTTTAATGGGGTCGATATCACCAATAAGGTCCGCAACACTTACATCAGGAGTAGCCAGTTTTTCACCATAGCGCTGGCTTCTATGCAGCCATTCGATAGGTGTGTCATCTCCTTTTTCGGCGATCAGGTCTATCGCATATTTTGATATGGGGTTCAGTGGATCATCATTGATCTCACTGCCTGCAACGAAAGGTATATACTCATCGAGTAAAGCTGTCATCTGGCGCGCCATACGTGTTTTAGCCTGCCCGCGTAAACCCAGTAATAAGATATTGTGCTTGCTCAACAGCGCTCTTTCCGTTTCAGGAACTACTGAGTCTTCATACCCAACAATTCCAGGGAAAGTTGTTTCTCCTTCTTTTAGTTTTTGTATAAGATTTTGTCTTATTTCTTCTTTTATTGATTTGAATTGGTATCCGGATTTTTTTAGTTCTCCGAGTGTGCTTGCGTTCATTAATGTTGTTGTTTTTATTTAACCGCAAAGGCCCCAAGGCGCTAAGCGAAAAATTACTGATTTCTCTGTCTTCGTGTCTTAGTGGCTGTAATTTAAATCACGGTTTTAGATTTTCCGCTTTCAAAGTCTTTAAAGATAAAGCTTCCGAGATTGTCCAAAGAAGCAAAGTAAGCCTTACCATGGTTCATCTCCGTAAATTCCTGTACAAAGCGTTGCAGGTAAGGATCGGTTGCGATCATAAAGGTAGTAATAGGTATTTTATTTTTCTTGCATTGGGCTGCCAGGTTCATACAACGGTTAACCACTTTACGATCTAACCCGAAAGCATTTTTATAATAGCGTTTACCTATTTTCAGGCAGGTAGGTTTACCATCGGTAATCATAAAGATCTGCTTGTTCGGATTTTTTCTGCGTCTCAGAATATCCATTGCCAGTTCTAACCCTGCTACTGTATTGGTATGGTAAGGACCAACCTGTAAATAGGGAAGGTCTTTGATCTCTACCGGCCAGGCATCATTACCAAATACTACAATGTCCAGTGTATCTTTCGGGTAGCGTGTAGTAATCAGCTCACTGAGTGCCATCGCTACTTTTTTAGCAGGCGTAATACGATCCTCTCCATAAAGGATCATGGAGTGGGATATGTCGATCATCAATACCGTTGAAGTCTGGGTTTTGAAATCCGTTTCCCGGATACTAAGGTCGTCTTCCCGAAGTGAAAAGCTATCCACCCCATGATTGATCTGGGCATTGCGGATCGACTCGGTGAAGTCGATCTGCTCCAGCATGTCCCCAAACTGGAAAGGCCTTGTTTCCGGGTTGATCTCATCTCCCTGTCCCGGCTTGAAGGTTTTATGATCGCCCTGCCTGCTCTTTTTTAGTTTGCCAAAAATCTCTTCCAGGCTTTTTTTACGAATACCCTGCTCTGTTTTGGGAGTGATCTTTATTTCACCTTTTTGTTCATCATCAGTAATATACCCCTTCTGCTTTAGGTCTTCTATAAAATCACCCATGCCGTACTCCTGGTCGGTAAGCTGGTATTGTTTATCCAGCTCATTCAGCCATTCCAACGCTTCGCCCACGTCACCACTGGTGTAGGTGAGCAGTTGCATAAAAATATCTAAAAGCTTCTCAAAGGGTGTTTTCCCTTCCTGGCTACTGTCGAATTTTGAAAAATGAAACCCACGCATATATAAATATAACGTTTTACTGGTTGAATGGTTTATTGGTTGGGTAGTAGAGTGGAGAAAGAGGTAACATTGTGTTTAACCGCCAGGGTGCTAAGGCGCCAGGAAGATATTCGTAAAAAAACTTTGCGATTTTGTGTCCTGGCGGTAAAACCTGTGCTGTCCCAACCTCAATGAGACTGGATTAGAAAAAATAAAGGCTGCCCGGTTTGGACAGCCTCTATGAAAAGTATGATCTGGTAATTTTATTTAGCGGAGTCCTTAGCCATCGCTTTTTTCGCGCTATCGGCCGCTTTTAAAAGGTCTTCAGGATTCAGTTCCTGTGCAGGGTTTTTTGCTGCCTTTTTCAGCGGGTCATATTGCTGCTCTACCTGGCTTAATACCTCACCCATTATTTCATTTAGTATAACTTCTGTGTGTTCCAGGCCTGCATAAAACTCTGGTTTTTCAGCTTTAAGGTATTCATAATAGCTTCTTTGACTGGCTATGTCTTTTTTAACATCCTCAGCCACTTTACGGGCCTGGTCTAATTTACCGGCCTTGTAATAGGCCTCAGCTAATAAGATACCAGTCTGATTATGCTGACTGTAACGGCTCGTCATTCCATAAGGCAGGTTCTCCGGACTAATACCTGCAGCCTCTTTATTCAGTAATTTAACAGCTTCGTCAGTTTTACCGGCATCCGCCAGGTTACCGGCAGCCTCGGCAAAAATGCCCCTGATATTTAAAAGATATTGACGGTTTACCTCATCGAAGTATACTCCCTTTTTATTAGCTCCGCCAAATTCAAACTTTTGAAGGTTGTCAAAAATGGCTTTAAGGTTATTATCTTTTACCGAAGAACCGCCAGCTCTCATTGCTCTCATTGCCTGGTCTGTTACCCAGTTTTGCTGAGGGGCTTTAGCTACGAAAGGAACCAGCCTGTAGGTAAGACCGTCTTTACGCAGGTGCTGGCCAAAACCTAATTCACCATAAGCCGCCGTGAAATAAATAGGTCTCTGCCATTTGTTGGTAGCAATAATATTCAGCATAATGAGATCGTTGCGCGCAATAGCGCCAGACGGAATTTCAAATGCCAGCTGGTCCACCACACTGTCGGCCGGAGTTGCCGTACCATTTTTGTATACCAATTGCTTGTCTACAGGTACAAAGAATTTTTTGAAAGGCATGGTATTAGGTCCCACATCATTACCATCTTCATCTTTAACTTCTTGTCCCAGGTAGTCCTTCATGATATCGTACAGGGGATAGAATGCGTTAGCATCAATAGCCTGGCCCTGTTGCTGTTGTCCCAGGCGGATGTATTCGCGGTTATGTCCTTCTATTTGCTCGGGCGACCATATTACATCAACGCTATCAGCCTTGTTGATCTTGTAGCGAAGCTGGTTGATATACCAGTCGATACCCAGTAAGCTGGTATTGATAATACGTATATCGGGCCTGATGCCTTCCACTTCCTGCGCATACCAAAGCGGATAAGTATCGTTATCGCCGAAGGTGAACAGGATGGCATTGGGCGCGCAGCTTTCCAGGTAATCTTTTGCGAGGTCGGGCGCTAAGGTTTTCTGGCTGCGGTCATGATCATCCCATTCTTGCTGTGCCATTAATACCGGCACCAGTAAACAAATAGCACCGGCCGTGATACCAGCCATTTTTAAATTGCTGCCTTTTCCGGAAGCTGCTTTTACTATATAGGTAACAGCGGCTACTACCGCAACAAATAAGATGGCGGCCACCAGGCTTGCCATTATCGCTCCACCAGCCGATCCTGTAAGACTGCTAATGATGGTGATAAGGAAGGTAGCCGTAGCCCCGTATATCAGTACTTTTTTAAATAGTTCTTTGTCTGTTTTTTCCAGTGCCAGGCGTACAAACGCCAATACCGAAATGCCGATCCAGATAGCAAATACATACATGGCACCTACAAATACATAGTCCCTTTCTCTGGGCATATTTCCAGGGGCATTCAGGTACAATACAATGGCCTCACCCAGGAAGAAGAAAAGGATGGCAGTAACAATAAAGTCGTTTTTGTTTCTCAACAGCTGGAACACAAATCCGAGCACACCCAAAATAAGTGGTAACATGAATAACTTATTGTTGGCTTTATTGGCTTTTAAGCTGTCCGGCATTTTGCTTTGGTCACCCAGGCGGGCGTTATCCATCAGGCTGATTCCGGATATCCAGTTACCATCTCTTTTATTGCCAAATCCCTGCAAATCGTTCTGACGTCCGGCGAAATTCCACATAAAATAACGCATGAACAGGAAGTCTGTCTGATAGGTTAGGAACCAGTTGATGTTTTGACCGTATGTAGGTGCATCATAACTGGTTTGACCGGTGTTCGGATCCTGCTGCTGGGCTATACCCAACCAGTCTGCATAAAACTGTGCATGGTTTTGGTCGTTGCTGGGATCCCAGATACGGGGGAAGAGCATTTTATCACTGCTTTGATAAACATATTCTCTCTTTCTTCCCGTAGGAATATACTTGTCTTTTCCTTTAGAATACTGCATTTCACCATAGTCCATCACAGGATACCCACTTTCGTCTCTTTCTACTTCGGCAGCAAAATGTGGTCCGTAAATAAGAGGAGCGCTGCCATACTGCTCGCGTCCCAGGTAATATACAAGGTTGATGGGGTTATCTACATTGTTCATATCAATGCCAGGATTGGCATGGCTGCGGATCATTGAAGTGAAGTACATAAAATATCCCAGCATCATAAACGCATAACACCAAAGTGATAATTTAAGCACTTTTAAGGCAGATGTTTTAATAAAATAGCCTAAAGCAGCGCCAATGATCAATAATAAAATAATCTTAAAGGCCGCCATGGTACCCGAAAAGGCAAATGGTAAAAATGCCAGTGCAAAGAACAAGGCAGTCCAGGCAATGATCTTCCCTTTAGATACGTTGGCTTTAAAGGTCAATGCCCACCCGATTAAAAGGGCTATAATAATAAAGTAAGCGGCAAAACCAGAGAAGAAGGGCAGGCCAAAATTATTTACGAAGAGAATGTCAAACCAGCCAGCCGCTTTCATACTATATTGAATTACGGCAACCTGTACGATACCGGTGATAACACAACCCACTAAAAAGGCAATAATGGCACCTTTGGTTGTAGGTTTATAACGGCGGTAGTAATAGATCATTACAATCGCCGGTATTGTTAAGAGGTTTAATAAGTGAACACCTATCGAAAGTCCCATCATAAAGAAGAGGAATATAATCCACTTATCGGACCTGACTCTTCCGGTTTCATTGTCTCCGGCATGTTCGTCCGCATGTTCCCATTTCAACATGATCCAGAATACAAAGGCGGTAAAGAAAGAGGACAAGGCATACACTTCACCCTCTACAGCACTATACCAGAAAGAATCGGTGAAAGTATACGCCAGGGCACCTACCACGCCCGATCCCATAACCGTGATCATTTGTGGCTGGGTGAGCGCTTCGCCTGCTTTTACAAACATTTTACGTGCAAAATGGGTAATGGTCCAGAACAGGAAAAGAATAGTGCCTGCACTCGCCAGGGCACTCATAAAATTCACCGCATTACCAGCGGTTTGCGGGTTATCTCCAAATAAAACAATGAAAAATCTTCCCAGTAAAGTAAACAGGGGTGCACCGGGAGGGTGTGGCATTCCTAATTTAAAGGCACAGGCTACAAATTCACCGCAATCCCATAAAGAGCCTCTGGCTTCTCTGGTTAGCGTGTAGGTAAGCGTGGCTACCAAAAAAACCAGCCATCCGGTGATGTTGTTTACTTTTTTAAAATTCATCTGAAAATTTAGTTTATAACGCTCGCAAAAATAGGGATAAAGCCCGCATTTACAGTTTTTAGAGATAGTATTAGGAGAAAATTATCAAGGGACCAAAAAAAACTGTAAATCCCTGATACTAATATCAACGCAATCATTCTTTTATTTTGAGTATTGATCCGGTTTTACAGTTTGTATTTTAGTTAGAAAAATTGTTGCAGGCGTCTGTCTTTTATAGGCATCATTATACTACGTAACAATTCTTAATAGTTTGATTTTATTATTAACACCCTTGCAAAAAAATGTTCGTCTAATACCTGTTATATGCCGGATTTTGATAAGGATTATTATACCAGCTGGCATCGATTTCTCTTACAAAATTCTCAATATCACGGTCAAAATTGTCTTTAAGATTATAATCCTGCTTCAGGCTGCCTCCATAAAAGAAAGCAACAGTTTGGTATATACGGGCATTCAATCCGCCCTTATATTCTTTTAAAATTTCGTAACAGTTATTGCCGGTTTGCCGGTTGATCAATTTCATCAGCACTTTTCCCTGGTATACCGAAAGGTTGGTCAGCGGGTCTGCAAATTGCTTTTTCAGTTCCTTTTCCTTGGCCTTGATCAGCGCTTTTTTGTCTTTTTTCTTACCCAGTATCTCTGCCTCCCGGTTAATCTGGTTGATGGTATTACCGGCAATGCGGGCATAAGGATAACATACATATACGGCATTCCTCAGCCGGTTGTATTCTTTTTTAACCTGCTCCAACTTGGCCGGGGGAAGTTTGGAGATCCAGACATTCTCCTCTTCGGTAAAAGGCAGCATTTTAAATGAATTGTAGTCAGTTCCATACCAGATTGCACCAATTTTGGTAAGATCATTAGGCCCCCAGTCTTTCATGATTTCCTGCATGCTGGGCCTTGGGGGAACACGGATGCTATCGGCCGGAGGAGCCGTTTGCGCACGGGTATGCAATACAAAAGCTGTAGCAGTTAGTGCGCAAAAGCAATATTTCCAAAGGGTTTTCAACTTCACAAAGTTAGTTGCAATTGGGATAATTAATAAAGGTCAACAGTGTAAATTAGAACAAAATAATACTAACGGTTAGTTAAAGTATTGTTTATCTCATTAAATCCATAATTAGTATAAAAACAGCTGCGGCGCATGTATTCAGGAAGTTGACCGCGTTGTTATTGATATACCCGGTGTTTTCAAGGGCCGCTCCCAAAATGGAATCGATAAAATTTCCAAAGCTGCCGGCGAGGAGAATGAAGAGCGTATCAATGCTCCAACCCTCCCAAAAGGCATAAATAACTGAGATGATGTAACTTCCGATACATCCCGCAAGGGTACCCTCCATGCTGATAACACCGTTTGAACCTTTCATAGCTTTTTTGAAGGACAGGATATGGTAAAAACGTTTGCCATACACATTGCCCAGTTCAGAGGATACCGTGTCTGCTGTGGCGGACGCAAAGCAGGCGGCTATAATCAGTGGCGTATTTAAACCTAACTCAGGAAGTACTGAGGTAATCAGGCCGGCGATGGCGGCTGCGCCGGCGTTCGCAAAAACCTGTGCTGCTGTTCTTCTGCCTTTTTGAGCCTCCGCTAAACCGTCGGATATTTTTTGACCCAGTTTCCATGATGTGGCCAATACGCCTAAAACGAAAAAGGTAGCCATCAGGGTGATGCCTGCAAACCCGGCTCCCGCATAAATACAGCAACTTAATATACCACCGGTTATGGCTGCCGGTGGTGTTAGTTTTTTGAACACTACACTTGCCGCCATTCCTGATAATATAATCAGCAAAAATATCCGGAACTCAGAATGCATTATCATGCAAGATAGGCCACTGTACTGCATTTTAAGCTACCAGTTGTTAGTTTTGAAGGGCGCGCATATTGCTCAAACGTTTGCATAAAAATATATTTGGTTATTTGATTTTATCTTTTAAATTTGCGGTACAATGACAACAACTCGATTTTTTACCGGTTTTTATTTTAGCTTCTTTTTTGAAATGAAGCCGGGAATGCTTTAGTTGAAACGAAACAGATAAAAATAATTCAACATAAAAAGAATCCTGGCAAAGAAAGCCGGGATTTTTTTTTAGCACTTACCCGGTCTTGCCGGGGATAAGTAAAAGTTTTAAAATGGTGCCAAAAGCCGACAGTTCGCAGGAACAAACCGAAAGTAAACCAAACAACACGCCTCACATGGCGATTCAGGGCTTTGAAGGATGTTTTCATCAGCAGGCCGCTAATCACTTCTTTAATAAAAACGTAACGGTTGAATGTTGCACCACCTTTAAAGATGTGATGGTAGCAGCGAAAGATGCCAGTCGTACCGATGGCTGTATTATGGCTATTGAGAATTCGATAGCGGGCAGCATACTGGCCAACTATAATTTGATACAGGGTAGTAACCTTAAGATTGTGGGAGAAGTGTATATGCAGATACACCAGAACCTGTTAGTAAATCATGGCGTAACACTGGAAGATATTAAAGAAGTACACTCACATACCATGGCGTTGCAACAGTGTTATGAATACCTGGATCAGTACAAGTGGAAGCTGGTAGAGAGTGATGACACCGCTTTAAGCGCTAAGCACATAGCCCAATACAAAAGCAAGCATACTGCGGCTATTGCCAGTAGCCTGGCGGCAGAGATCTATGACTTAAATGTTATAGCTCCTAAAATACAAACCTTAAAAAAGAACTATACCCGCTTCCTGGTTTTAAAAAGGCCTGAAGATATAGAGGCGCCTCAAACAGGAAATAAAGCGTCGATCAATTTTCAAACCATTCACAAAGAAGGGGCGCTGGCAAGGGTTTTAGGGGTGATGGCCATACATAAAGTAAACATGTCAAAGCTGCAAAGCTTCCCTATTCCCGGTTCAGAATTCAAGTACCAGTTTCATGCAGATCTTGAATTTGACAATATCAAAACCTTTGAAAGAGTAATTGAAAAACTAAAACCATTAACAGAAGCTATTAAAATTTACGGCATTTATAATAAAGGCATATGGAAGTAGCAAAAAGATTGCAGGGAGTGGGAGAGTATTATTTTTCTCAAAAACTGCGGGAAATAGATGAGCTGAATAAGCAGGGTAAGAATATTGTGAACCTGGGTATAGGAAGTCCTGACCTGCCACCGCACCCGGACGTAGTAAGGGTTTTATTTGAAGAAGCACAGAAACCGAATGTACATGGTTACCAAAACTATAAAGGCAGCCCGGTTTTAAGGAAGGCTTTTGCCGACTGGTACCAAAAGTGGTATGGGGTAGCGTTAAATGCCGATACCGAAATCCTGCCGCTTATCGGAAGCAAGGAAGGCGTCATGCATATTTGTATGACCTATTTAAATGAAGGCGACGCTGTACTGGTACCCAATCCGGGATATCCCACGTACCGCAGTAATGTAACGATTGCCGGGGGAGTATGTATTGATTATGACCTAAAGGAAGAAAACAATTACCAGCCGGATTTTGAAGCCATAGAAGCGTTGGACCTGAGCAAAGTGAAATTGTTTTTTGTGAATTACCCGCAAATGCCCACAGGTCAGCAACCGGATAAGCAGGTATTTGAAAAGTTGATCGCCTTTGCGCGTAAACACAATATTTTGATCGTTCATGATAATCCCTACAGCTTTATCCTGAACGATGAGCCCATCAGCCTATTAAGCATTGAAGGAGCGAAGGACGTTGTTGTTGAATTGAACTCTTTAAGTAAGTCGCACAATATGGCCGGGTGGCGGGTAGGCGTTCTTTGTGGTGCCGCTGAAAGAATTAATGAAGTGCTGCGTTTTAAGAGCAACATGGACAGTGGTATGTTCCTGCCTCTGCAATTGGCCGCAGCTAAAGCGTTGACGCTGGGTAAAGAGTGGCATGATGAAGTAAATGCTATTTACAGGGAGCGGAGAGAGAAGGTTTTTCAGTTGCTGGATCTGTTAGGGGCCGTGTATGCTAAAAACCAGGTAGGCATGTTTGTATGGGCGAAAATACCCGGCCGGTACAAAGACTGTTACGAAATTGCAGATGATGTATTGTATAAAGCCAATGTATTTATTACGCCCGGCGGCATTTTTGGCAGTGCCGGTAATGATTATATAAGGATCAGTTTATGTGGCTCTGTAGAAAGGTTTGATGAAGCGATTAGCAGGGTGAAGAATAGTTTGAAGGTGTAAAGTTTAAAAGTTGACAGGGTTACCGGAAATCATGGTAATCCATCTAATAATCATGGTTCAGAAATTATGAACAACCGGAAAAAAATAGCAATTGTAGGAGTGGGGCTTATTGGCGGATCAATGGCTTTACAGTTGCACGAGAAAAAGCTTTCCTCACGGTTAATTGGTGTGGAAGCCAGTGCACAGCATGCAGAGCAGGCATTGGAATATGAGCTGGTAGACGAAGTATTGCCGTTAGACGAAGCGATTGAAGCCGCTGACGTTATAGTGCTGGCAGTTCCCGTAAATGTACAGGTGAACCTGTTGCCGCAAATATTGGATAAGGTGACCGACCAGATTGTAATGGATATGGGCTCTACGAAGTCTGACCTGATTGCGGCCATACAAAATCATCCGAACCGGGGGCGTTACGTAGCTACACATCCAATGTGGGGTACAGAATATAGCGGACCTGCCGCCGCGGTAAGAGGTGCATTTGAAGGTAAGGCCGTGATTATCTGCAATCGTAGCGAAAGCGATGTGGATGCAGTTGAATGGGTGGATAAAATGTACCAGAAAATAGGCATGCGGGTGGTGGATATGGATGCGCGTGCTCATGATCTGCACGTGGCTTATGTAAGTCATATCTCTCATATCACTTCATTTGCGCTGGCTAATACCGTATTGGAAAAGGAAAAAGTAGAAAGCGCTATTTTCCAGATCGCGTCAGCCGGTTTTGAAAGTACAGTACGTTTGGCAAAAAGTAACCCGGCCATGTGGGTGCCCATTTTCCTGCAGAATAAGGAGAATATACTGGATGTTTTATCGGAGCATATCGACCAGTTAACCAAATTCAAAACTTATATTACCAATAGCGATCAGGAAAACTTACAATCGTTAATATCAGATGCTAATAAAATAAAAAGAATCATCAAATAAACAATTAAATTTGCCGGATGGAAAATTGATTAAAAACTATTCAATGTTTTCATTATAAATGAATAAATTTTAAAGCAAAATCTTTCGGTTATTAAATAACATCAATAATTATATTTCAATGAGCACTCAGCAGGTTTCATCAAAAGAAAAAATCCAGGAACTATGGGCTAAAAGGCCGATCATCGTAAGCGGTCCTTGTAGCGCAGAAACAGAAGAACAGGTGTTGGAAACGGCACAGCAATTAGCGGCAACCGGTAAAGTAGATATGCTACGCGCCGGTATCTGGAAACCCCGTACCAAGCCCGGTATGTTTGAAGGTATCGGAGCTAAAGGTTTACCCTGGTTACAGAAGGCTAAACAAATTACCGGCTTACCTACTGCTATCGAAGTAGCAACTGCTAAACAGGTACAGGATGCTTTAACTTTTGATGTTGATGTGCTTTGGATTGGAGCCCGTACTACGGTAAATCCTTTCAGCGTTCAGGAAATTGCAGATGCTTTACGCGGTGTAGATGTACCGGTATTAGTAAAAAATCCGATCAATCCTGATCTGGAGTTGTGGGCAGGTGGTGTAGAAAGGATTGCCCGTGCAGGTATTAAAAACCTGGGTCTGATTCACCGTGGTTTTTCTTCCTATGGTAATACCCAATATCGTAACGCACCGATGTGGCACCTGGCCATTGAAATGAAATTAAAGTATCCTGAACTGCCGATCTTTAACGATCCATCTCATATCTGTGGTAAGCGCGATAACCTCTTAGAAGTTTCTCAAAAAGCGATTGACCTGGATTATGATGGTTTGATGATCGAAAGCCATATCGATCCGGATAATGCATGGAGCGATGCAAAGCAACAGGTTACACCGGCTCGTTTGAAAGAAATGATGGAGTCTATTATCTGGAGAAAAGAAGATGTGGACAACCAGGACTACCACCAGGCTTTGGAAAAATTGCGTCAGCAAATTAACCACTTGGACGATGAGATGCTGCAAATTTTATCGCAGCGTATGAAAATTGCCGATCAGATCGGTCAATATAAAAAAGATAATAACATCACTATTTTACAGCCGGGCCGTTGGCAGGAAATTATTGAAAAAGCTGCTGCACGTGGCGAGAAACTGGGTTTAAGTCGCGACTTTTTGAATAAATATTTGGACGCGGTTCACCTGGAAAGTATCAACCACCAGAAGCAGGTATTAGACGCATAATATTATATACGATATAAAGACGTACGATGTACGGGCGGAATAAGGCGCGTACATCGTATATCTTACATTGTACATCACGATCTAATGTTTTTGATAAAAGCGAATGCTGTGCAAACAGACACATCGCCTAAATTGTTCGATTTTGGCTCAAACCATTAAATTTTCCAACGCTTCTACTGATTTTTATTTTGACAGCTCTTTAAAAGAGCTGGGTAAGATAGTTGATAAACGAAGCGCCATAGTCATTACAGACGAAAACATTTTTAAAGCACATGAACCAAAATTCAAAGGCTTTACAACTATTGTTATTCCTCCGGGAGAAGAGCAGAAGAATCAGTCTTTGGTGGATGGCATTATCGGTCAATTGATTGATAAGAAGGTAGATCGTAAATCGGTATTGATTGGTGTAGGTGGAGGCGTGATTACGGATATTACAGGGTATACTGCGTCGATATACATGCGCGGTATACGATTTGGTTTTATACCTACAACCATCCTGGGTTTGGTAGATGCATCTATTGGTGGTAAGAACGGCATTGATGTAGGCCTGTATAAAAATATGGTGGGTATTATCCGCCAGCCTTCATTCCTGTTACACGATCTTTCTTTGCTGCAGTCGTTGCCTGAAAAAGAGTGGCAGAACGGGTTTGCTGAAATTATTAAACATGCCTGTATTAAAGATGCCGCTATGTTTAAGCAATTGGAGCAACATGATCTCTCTGATTATATGAAGGATAAAAAGCTGCTCGCCGAACTCATTCAGCGTAATGCCCTCATCAAAACCAAAGTAGTACAGAAAGATGAATTTGAAAAAGGAGACAGGCGCTTATTGAACTATGGTCATACCATTGGCCATGCTATTGAAACGCAGTACGGGTTGATGCACGGGGAAGCGGTTGCTATTGGTATGGTATACGCGGGGCAGATCTCAGAACAATTACTGGGCTTTGATAGTAAGGAGCGGGTGAGGGCTTTGATCGAAAAATATCAGTTATCTACCACAATTTCTTTTGATGCCAAAAAAGTATTTGAGGTGTTGGCGATGGATAAAAAACGCGTTCAGAAGGAAATGAATTTTGTACTACTGAATAAGATAGGAAAGGCTGTGGTGCATCCTATTCCACTGCAGCGCTTAGAAAAAATAATTAATAAATTGTAAGGCCGCTATATGAGGTTGCTTACCTCCGATAGCTGCGCGAAACGTTCCTGGCTGTAGTAAGGCGCTCGCTTCGCATACATTAGTTGTCGCCTCTGGCGATGGAAAAATATAACAATGAAAGTAACGATTTCTCCCTCCGAATTAAAAGGTGACATTTTAGCGCCGGCTTCTAAAAGCTCTATGCAACGCGCTTGTGCCGCGGGTTTGGTGGCAGCAAAAAGATCTGTAGTGTATAATCCCGGGCATAGTAATGATGATAAAGCAGCGATGAGTATTATACAGGCATTGGGTGCCATTATTGAAAAAGGGAATGAAGAACTGGTGATTGATAGTACCGGCTTTTCACCAGCTGCTGAAGTGGCGTTTATGAACGGCGACCAGGGTGGTGCTATTAACTGTGGAGAGAGTGGTTTAAGCATTCGCATGTTTACGCCGCTTGCAGCTTTAACCAGTAATAAAATAACAATTAATGGTGAAGGCAGCCTGGTGACAAGACCTATGGACTTTTTCGACGAGATCCTGCCCCAGGTAGGGGTTACGGTTGAGTCTAACGAAGGGAAATTACCATTAGTGATCCAGGGGCCTCTGCAACCTAAAAATATAAGCATCGACGGGTCTTTAAGCTCTCAGTTTTTAACAGGTTTATTGTTAGCCTTTGCAGTAGCTCCGTTTGAGGGCGATAGCGTTTCAATCAAAGTGAATAATTTAAAAAGCAAACCTTACATCGATCTGACACTGGATGTAATGAAGAAGTTTGGGTTGAAAGTGCCGGAGAATAAGAATTATGAAGAGTTTGTTTTTCATAAAGATGCTCCTGCCGCAGAAACAAATTCCAACTATACCGTAGAAGGAGACTGGAGCGGCGGCGCTTTCCTGTTGGTAGCAGGTGCTATCGCAGGCAATATTTCTGTAAGGGGTTTGAGCATGGCCAGCACACAGGCCGATAAAAAAATTACAGAGGCTTTAATGGCGGCAAACGCAGGTATCGCAATAGATGCAAAAGCTATCCGGCTGCATAAAACAGAGATGAACGCCTTTGAATTTGACGCTACCGATTGCCCGGATTTATTTCCTCCATTGGTGGCATTAGCGGCTTATTGTAATGGCGTAACCAAGATAAAAGGAGTGAGCCGCCTGGCGCACAAGGAAAGCGATCGTGGTATTACTTTACAGGATGAGTTTGGTAAAATGGGATTGAAAGTGGACCTGGAAGGAGACCTGATGTATGTGCATGGAGGTAATGGCTTAAAAGGAACACTGGTGCATTCGCGTCACGATCATCGAATTGCCATGGCTTGCGCGGTTGCTGCTTTAAGGGCAGACGGAGATACGACTATTGAAGAAGCGCATGCGGTTAATAAATCTTATCCTGATTTTTATGATCATATTAAAGCATTAGGCGCCCAGGTAAAAGATGGGATTGATTTATCAGCATTAAAAGAAGCATTTAAAGACTAGGTCTACAGCGTGCCATACGCGCATTGTACATTTGATAACGTACATCGTACACTGTACATAAAAAAACATTATGAACTCTTTTGGCAGAATTTTCAGGGTACAGATATTTGGCGAGTCCCATGGAGACGGGGTGGGTGTGGTAATTGACGGTTGCCCGGCTGGCCTGGATATTCCGGTGGAAGATTTTCTGCCAGATATGGAGCGGCGCAAGGGCGGTACACAGAAAGGGGCGACGCCCAGGAAAGAAGACGATATACCCATTTTCAGAAGTGGTAATTTCAATGGAAAGACAACCGGCTTTCCTATCATGATCTTTTTCGAAAATAAGAATACCCGCAGTGGTGACTATGAAAAACAGCGTAGCTTCCCACGCCCCGGCCATGCAGATTTTGTTGCCCATAAAAAGTTTGGTGGTTTTGAAGATTATCGCGGCGGCGGCCATTTTAGTGCCCGATTAACTACAGGATTGGTGGGGGCAGGTGTTATCGCCAAAAAACTGCTGAAAGGGATTACTGTAGAAGCAAGAGTGACTGAGATTGCCGGCGAAACCGACCTGGAAAAGGGCCTCCAAAAAGGTATTGATGCCAAGGATTCGGTGGGCGGCATTATCGAATGCAGGGTAAACGGTTTACCATTGGGTTTAGGTGAGCCGCATTTTGATTCGGTGGAGTCTTTATTAGCGCATGCGATGTTCGCTATTCCTGCAGTTAAAGGAGTAGAGTTCGGAAGCGGGTTTGCTGCGGCTAAAATGTTTGGCAGCCAGCATAATGATGCCATTGAAAATATGGATGGAAAAACAACCACCAATCATGCGGGTGGGATAGTAGGGGGCATCACCAATGGTAATGAATTAGTATTCCGCATCGCGGTAAAACCTACCGCATCTACTCCAAAACAGCAGCATAGCTTAAACTGGGAAACCGGTCAGGTAGAAGACTTTTCGGTAAAAGGCCGCCATGATCTTTGTGTGGCTTTAAGAGCGCCTGTTATTGTGGAAGCTGCTACAGCTATAGTTTTGGCAGACCTGATGATGCAGGAGCAAAAAGTACCCCGCATAGTTTAGTATTTTTTATTGTGCATTAGGATGTGAATAAAAATACTTTAGGCAAATGCTTTGGCATGTTTTTTAATAGTAAATTGGTAGTATAATTTTACCAAACCTTAAAAAATTAAAACTATGAGCATTTTGTCCTGGATACTTTTTGGTTTAATCGCTGGCGCTATAGCCAAAGCTTTACATCCTGGTAAAGACCCCGGTGGTTGGATTGTAACTATTTTAATAGGTATTGCCGGCGCGTTTGTGGGCGGATGGCTGAATGGGTTACTTACAGATACGCCTATCAACAGTAACTGGAGCTTGAGAGGATTTTTATTTGCAGTAGTAGGGGCTATTGTGTTGCTTTGGATTTATGGCATGGCAACCCGAAAACGTGGATAGATATTGAACAAATTAAAAATATGGCCACCCTTTAAAGGGTGGTTTTTTTTATTTTGCCAGATAAGGCATTACAAAAAAACTATTTCAAAATAAAAGCGTTATAGTACTTTCATCCATGTATTTTTATCTTTTTAATAGTCAGATCTCCGCCTGAACGGAACGCCCGCCTGAACGGAACGGGCAGGGGCAGGGAATTCGCCGACAGCAATGCCTAATATAAAAAATGGGAGAAATTGTGGGTTTATTTCATAAGTTATAGATAATATGAACTTCAAAGCAACCGGAATTCCTTATGGTCAAACTTATTCATTTTCCAAACTTGTGTTGGATTATTTAAGTGAATCTGAAGCACTTCAACCTTTTTATCAGCAATTTCCCCGGAAAGAATCTTTAAAAGCCATATTAAAAGCCAAAAGCGAATATCAACAAAACAGGCAGCTACTAAGTGATGCCTTGCTGGCTCAATATAAAAACCTGGATCAAACCGAAGCTTTAACTAACCATATTGAGTTATTAAAACAACCCAATACCTTTACCATTACAACAGCACATCAGCCTAATATTTTTACGGGTCCCCTGTATTTCATTTATAAAATTCTCCATGCCATTAAGCTGGCGGAGTACTGTCATTCCTTATACCCTAATTACAATTTTGTACCGGTTTATTATATGGGAAGTGAAGATGCTGACCTGGATGAACTGGGCCATATTCATTTAAACGGCGAGAAACTGGTTTGGGATACCAAACAAATCGGGGCCGTGGGTAGAATGACAATCGATAAGGAGTTGTTGCAGCTTATTGAGCGCATTGAGTCTGAAATAGGGGTACAGCCTTATGGAGCAGATATCATGAAAGTGGTAAGGAAGTTCTATACAAGTGGAGCCAATATACAGACGGCCACATTAGGCTTTGTCAATTACCTGTTTGGTAGTTATGGACTGGTGGTAGTGGTACCCGATAGCCCGGTGTTAAAGTCGATTGCCATTGATCTTTTCAAGGATGAATTACTGAATCAACACTCTTCGGGAATAGTAGCTGAAACCGCGCAAAAGCTGGAAAAGGCGGGTTATAAGGCGCAGGCGCATGGCAGGAATATTAATCTTTTTTACCTGAAGGACAACGGTGAACGGTTACGAATAGAAAGAAATAACGATACCTGGATTGTTGTGGACAGCGATATCCGGTTCACACAGGAAGAGCTTTTTAAAGAGTTAGCCTCGCATCCCGAAAGGTTTAGTCCGAATGTTATTTTGCGTGGTCTTTTCCAGGAAATGATTTTGCCCAATATTGTATTTGTTGGAGGAGGGGGAGAGCTGGCTTACTGGTTGGAGCTGAAGGGCATATTCGAGCACTACAAAGTACCCTACCCGTTATTGATATTACGCAACTCATTTTTGATTATCAATCATAAGCAGGTAGAAAGAATCAATAAGTTGAACTTCACCGAACAGGAGTTGTTTCTGAGTTCGTTGGGTTTAAAAAACAAGTGGGTAAAAGCGAATAGTCAGAACAATCTTTCAACAGAGCAGGCACAGCTTGCTATTAAGAAGTTATTTGAATCATTAGCTGATCAGGCAACACCTATCGATCCCACCTTGAAAAGACATATTTACGCATTGCAAAAACAGGAGGAAAGAAATATTGTGGAATTAGGAAAGAAATTCCTGAGAGCTGAAAAGAAGAACTATAGTGATGCCATGCGGCAAATTGATGCATTAAAACTGCAATTATTTCCTAATAATAATTTACAGGAAAGGGTAGACAATATATTGCCTTACCTGGCGTGTTGGGGACCAGATCTTATTACAACCCTATACCAAAATTCTTACGCTTTGGAGCAGCAGTTAGTGGTTATTGCCGAGCATTAATCGAAAGCGTTGGTATACCCTTTTTCTTTCAGGTTGCCTACTTTTACCAGCACCTCTTTTTCCAGGTTTTGCTTATACAACTCCACGTTATTACCTACCTGCTCATTGGTAGTGCCAATAATTTGGGCCGCTAATATACCTGCATTTTTTGCCGCATTTAACGCAACTGTAGCCACTGGTACGCCGTTAGGCATTTGCAGAATAGAAAGTACACTATCCCACCCGTCGATTGAATTGCTTGATTTTACCGGAACGCCAATTACCGGCAAAGCTGTAATTGAAGCTACCATACCAGGTAAATGAGCCGCACCACCGGCACCGGCAATAATTACTTTTAAGCCTCTTGCTTTTGCCTGCTGCGCATATTCAACCATGCGCAAAGGTGTTCTGTGGGCCGATACAACCGTTAGTTCGTATGCAACGCCCAGCTCTTTTAAAATATCTGCGGCAGCCTGCATAATGTTTAAATCGCTGTCGCTACCCATGATTATTCCAACTTCTATTGCCATGCTGCAAAGGAACAATAAAAACAATTGGCCTGCAAAAAACTATGCAAATTGATTCCCAGATAATTGTAAAAACAATAATTCCTGAGGATGTTAAAATTTTCTTATAGCATTAAAAATGGGCAATAATTGTTTTTGACATACGTTTATATAGACGCCTACCGAAAATTCTACAAGTTCTTATAGAAAAACATACCGATAATTTTTAATGTAAAAGAATTAAAGGAGAACGCATGCAATTAAAAAAATATTTGCGGCTACTAGGACTTTGTGTGTTATCAGTAGCCTTTTTGTCCTGGACAATTAATAAGATAGAAGCAATTAATGAGCCAGAAGTAGAAAAAGAGATTAAAGTTTCAAATGAATCCAATAGCGGGGCGAATGCTTTGGAGTTAGTATATGATAGTCTTGAATTAGACGATCAGGGCTTATCCCATGAAGCATTTACCTATGCAATGAATGGCTTTAAAAAGCTGGATGAAGAAGGTGTTTTGCAAAATGATTCAGTACTAACGATTATCGATTTTGACCAGCCCAGCAGCCATAAGCGTATGTACATTATAGATGTAAAGAATTATAAAGTGTTATTTAATACCTGGGTGGCCCATGGCCGGAATACAGGTAAAGAAATGGCTGAATTCTTTAGCAATACCAATGAATCGCATAAAAGTAGTTTAGGTTTTTACATTACTGATCAAACTTATAGCGGAAGCAAGGGTTATTCATTAAAACTGAGAGGTCTTGAGCAAAACCTGAATACGAATGCGATGCGCCGTGCAATTGTTATACATGGAGCTCCTTATGTAAGCCAGTCCTTTATTGATGCACAGGGATATATTGGCCGCAGCCATGGCTGCCCGGCTATTCCAACGGCGTTAACGAAACCAATTATACAAACTATAAAAAACGGAAGCTGCCTGTTTATTTACAACAAAAGCTACAGACCTTCTGCACATTTTTCAGTTGGATAAATTCTTTAAACCGGCGTTGCCGGTTTTTTTACGTTGCGTTATTTGTAAACAACGATAAGTTGTACATTATGATAGGAGCAAGGGGCGCTATTGAATGCTCATGCAAATAAAAATTTGTCTGCAATCAATTAACTATTATATTTGTGACCATGAAAAATGAAAAAAATCTTTTTTGGTGGTGGCACGCAAACTCTAATGGGGTATTGTAATGCTGCGCATCATAAAGATGAATGATATACAAGAACCCCGGTAGTACCGGGGTTTTTTGTTGGTTTCGATTAAATAAAATAATAGCCTTTGGCCTTAGCTTGATCAAGATGCAAAAAATAACAATTAAAACTACCGTCACATCCATGCTGGCTGATGTGTTTACACCAGTAGGAATATACCTGCGCTTAAGGGACAGGTTTAGAGATACCATTTTGTTGGAGAGTACAGATAATCATGTTGCGGAAAACAGCTGGTCTTTTATCGGTGTAAACGCCATTGGCGGTATTGAAATTTCGTCCACAGAGAAAATAGAAATAAAACTTCCCGGCCAAACTGCTGAAACTATTCCGTTTCAGCAGGGAGCATCCATTACAGATGTGTTGAACGGATTTATGCAGCGTTTTGACGTAGCGCCATCGGCGAATAAAGTAGCCGTTTATGCACAGGGGCTGTATGGTTATACTTCTTATGATGCAATCCGTTTTTTTGAAACGATACCGGGCGCCGTATTCAAGGTAGATGAGGACGCTATCCCTTTAATGCGCTATCGTTTGTATCAATACGTAATAGCCATTAATCATTTCAGGGATGAATTGTTTATATGCGAAAACGAAATAGCCGGTATTGACAGTGATAAAGCCGCATTGATGTCACTTATTCGTGGTAAGGATGTTCCGGTATACCCTTTTAAAACGAATGGTGGAGAAAGCTCGAACATGAGCGACGATGATTATCGCAACATGGTACAGCAGGGAATTGCTCATTGTTACCGGGGTGATGTTTTCCAGATTGTTTTAAGCCGCAGGTTTCAGCAATCTTTTAATGGTGATGAGTTTAATGTTTATCGTGCCTTGCGCAACATCAACCCGTCGCCCTACTTGTTTTTCTTCGATTATGGCGATTATAAGATCATGGGCTCGTCACCCGAATCGCAGCTCATCATTAATAATGGCCAGGCCGTTGTGCATCCGATAGCGGGTACTGTAAAGCGTACCGGCGATGATAAGCAGGATGCGGCAGAGACCATACGGCTTGAAAATGATCCGAAGGAAAATGCCGAACATGTAATGCTCGTGGATCTGGCCCGCAATGATTTAAGCAGGGGCTGTTATAACGTAAAAGTGGCTCACTTCAGGGAAACCCATTTTTACTCTCATGTAATACACCTGGTAAGCGAGGTAGTAGGTACGGTGAATGACACCACTAATGCATTTGAACTCCTGGCAAAAACTTTCCCGGCAGGTACTTTAAGTGGCGCACCCAAAATAAAAGCCATGCAACTGATCAACCAGTATGAACCTACCTTACGTAGCTATTATGGCGGAGCTGTTGGTTTTATGGGCTTTAACGGAAGCTGCAACCAGGCCATAATGATCCGTACTTTCCTCAGCAGGAACAATACATTATATTACCAGGCCGGTGCCGGCGTAGTAGCCGCCAGCGTTCCTGAAAGTGAATTGCAGGAGGTAAACAATAAATTGGGGGCCTTAAAAAAGGCGATTGTGGTTGCCCAGACTATTTAGGTGCAGCACCCTAATTATGTAATACGCTACATTATAAACTTATTACTCTACATTTTACATTCAATATGAAACTTCTCGTTTTCGATAACTACGATTCTTTTACGTACAACCTGGTGCACCTGGTAGAAAAAATATTACATCAAAAAGTAGATGTACACCGCAACGACCAGATAACCCTGGAGCAGGTAAATGACTATGATAAAATAATTCTTTCCCCGGGTCCGGGTATACCCGAAGAAGCCGGATTATTATTACCGCTGATCAAGGAATATGCTGCATCGAAATCCATACTGGGCGTTTGCCTGGGGCAGCAGGCCATTGGCGAGGCTTTTGGCGGAAAACTCACGAATCTTTCAAAAGTATACCATGGTGTAGCTACTCCCTGTAAAATCATAAAAGAAGGTGTTGATCTGTTTGCAGGATTGACAGAAGAGTTTGAAGTAGGCCGCTACCATTCCTGGGTAGTGTCAAGGGATGGCTTTCCAGATGAGTTAGAAATTACCGCTGTAGATGAAAATGATATGATTATGGCACTGCAGCACAAAACTTATGATGTACGTGGCGTGCAGTTTCACCCCGAAAGTGTATTAACGCCGCTGGGAGAGCAGATATTAAGAAACTGGTTGAAAGCCTAGGAGATTGGATATTGATTACTGCATATTGAATATTTCAAATGAAAAAAATATTAAGCTTATTATTTGAGCATAAAACCTTGGACCGGCAAACTGCCAAGGAAGCATTGGTGAATATCGGTAAAGGAGTATATAATGAGCATGAAGTAACGGCTTTCATGACCGTGTTCCTGATGCGTAGCATTACGTTACACGAGCTGCAGGGCTTCCAGGACGCATTGCTGGAGCTTTGTGTGCGTGTAGATTTTAGTGGTTTGACCACCCTGGATATAGTAGGTACCGGGGGCGATGGTAAGAACACTTTTAATATCTCTACTTTATCCTGCTTTATTGTTGCCGGCGCTGGTGTTAAAGTAAGCAAGCATGGTAACTACGGCGCATCAGCCATTAGTGGTTCCTCCAATGTAATTGAGTCAATGGGCTATCGGTTCAAGAACGATGGGGATGCGCTTCGAAAAGAACTGGAAGCGGCTAATATTTGTTTTTTACATGCACCGCTATTTCACCCTGCATTAAAGAATGTAGGACCAATACGGAAAAACCTGGGCATGCGTACTTTTTTCAATATGCTCGGACCGTTGGTCAACCCGGCGTTTCCAGCTTACAGTATCATTGGTGTTTATAGCCTTGAAATGGCGCGTTTGTATAACTACCTGTTACAGCAGCAATCCAATCAGTTTGCCATTGTTCATGGGTTGGATGGTTATGATGAAGTGTCGCTTACCGGCGATAGCAAACTATTGACTCCGCAAGGAGAAAAGATATTGTCGGCCGTTCAGTTAGCCGGGCTGGAAGTGAAGCCTGAAGCGATTTCGGGCGGTAATACGGTGGCTGAAGCTGCTCATATCTTTAAATCTATTTTAGAAGGTAACGGAACTCCGGAGCAGGAAGCTGTAGTGTTGGCCAATGCAGCTATTGCCTTACAGGTAACAGGCTCATTTACCAGCTATGCTGACGCTTTTGCCGCCGCTAAAGAAAGTCTGAGATCCGGTAAGGCTAACGCCTGCCTGCAAAAATTAATTTCTTTACAGTAACGAGCCTGCATCAACCTATTTTTTGATACTGTATTTCATATAAAAGATCATGAATATTTTAGATACTATTATAGCACATAAAAAAACAGAAGTGGCGGAGCGAAGAGCTCAAACTTCTTTAAAAGAATTGGAAGCCAGGCCTGCTTTTGCTTTACCAGTTCGATCTTTATCCGATTCTTTATTAAAGCCAGATGGTACTGGTATTATTGCTGAGTTTAAAAGAAAGTCCCCTTCAAAAGGCTTTATTAAGCAGGATGCCAATGTCGCGGAAATTACAGCTGCTTATACCCGTTATGGGGCGGCCTGTTTATCGGTATTGACAGACGAAAATTTCTTTGGTGGTTCGGATGCCGATTTGATTGAAGCAAGGACCAATGATGTACCGATATTAAGAAAGGATTTTATTATAGACGAGTACCAGATAGCGGAAGCCAAATCGATCGGTGCTGATGTTATTTTGTTAATTGCTGCCTGCCTCACACCTGCACAAGTTAAACGCCTTGCTGAATTTGCGGCCTCACTGGGATTACAGACTATATTGGAGCTACATGCAGAAGAAGAGCTGGAGCATATTTGTGACACCACAAAGATTGTAGGTATTAATAACCGGGATCTTAAAACCTTTAGTGTAGATATTGAACGCAGTCTTCGTATGGCTGAAAAATTACCTGCCGATAAAATAAAGATTGCAGAGAGTGGCATAGATAAAATTGATGATATTTTGATCTTTAGAGAAAACGGCTTTAAAGGATTCCTGATCGGGGAATATTTTATGAAGCAAGCCAATACACCCGCCGCATTTCAAGCATTTGTGGCACAATTAAAAGCAGCGCAATGAGCCAACCCCGTATAAAAGTATGTGGTATGACCTCCATGCAACAAGTGGAAGAGCTGGCTGCTTTAGGGATTGATTATGCAGGTTTTATTTTTTACGAAAAATCGCCCAGGTTTGTCGGCAATAAAATAGCGGCAGCGGATTTAAAAGCTTTGACCGGCATACAAAAAGTTGGTGTATTCGTAAATGAAACGATAGAAAAAATTTTGCATGCGGTTGCCTGTTACGGATTAGACGCAGTACAACTGCATGGTGATGAAGCACCGGAGCTTTGTATGGCATTGTCCGCTGAAACTACCGTTATTAAAGCTTTTCGTGTGAAGGGTGATGAAAACTTAACGGAATTGCTGATACCTTATGAAGACTGTGCGGATTATTTTCTGTTCGATACCAAAGCGCAGGAATATGGTGGCACAGGAAAGAAGTTTGATTGGTCGGTTTTAGAACGCAGTTCAATCAACAAGCCTTATTTTTTAAGCGGCGGTATAGGGGTTGATGATGCAGTGCAAGTGAAAGAATTCATATCAGCAAATCATGTTTTTTCACTGGATGTGAATAGCAAATTTGAGATAATGCCCGGTGTGAAAGATATGGAACAGGTACGGCGATTTATACAAGGTATTCAATAAATAAACTGGCCCCGGTTTAAAGCGGGGCCAGTTTATTTATCAGGGAAATTATACTTTTCCTTCTTTTATTTCATCTACTACCGCCGGGTCCAACAGCGTAGAAGTATCTCCCAGGTTTTCCAGCTCTCCTTCGGCTACTTTGCGCAATATACGGCGCATGATTTTGCCGCTGCGGGTTTTAGGCAGGGCGCTAACAAATTGGATTTTGTCCGGTTTGGCAATCGGGCCGATTATACGGGACACTGTTGCTAATAAATCCTGTTTAGTAAGCTGGTCATCTTCTTCGTGCCTGTTGCGGCCGTCTAATACCACATAAGCATAAATACCCTGTCCTTTTAACTCGTGCGGATAACCAACTACTGCACTTTCCACCACACCTGCCATCATATTAATGGCATTTTCCACTTCGGCAGTGCCTAATCGGTGTCCGCTCACATTCAATACATCGTCTACGCGTCCTGTAATACGAAAATTACCTTCTTCATCTTTAAAGGCACCATCCCCGGTAAAATATTTATTTTCGTAAGTGCTGAAATAGGTTTGTCTGCAACGTTCATGATCACCCCAGGTGGTGCGGAGTATACCCGGCCAGGGCATCGATAAACAAAGGTTACCGCTATAGTGGGTGTCCGTTAGTTCAGTTACTTCTTCACCCTTTTCATCTACCAGTACTGGCTTTACACCCGGTAAGGGAAGCGTTGCCCAGCTTGGTTTTGCCGGTGTTACACCAGCCAGGTTCGATATTAATATACCACCTGTTTCTGTTTGCCACCAGGTATCTACAATCGGGCATTTTTTCTTACCGATATGCTCATCATACCAGTGCCATGCTTCCTCGTTAATAGGCTCCCCAACAGTACCTAATACTTTCAGGCTCGACAGGTCTTTATCTTTTAATGGATCCAAGCCATAGCTCATCAAAGAACGGATAGCTGTAGGAGCCGTGTAAAGTGTATTTACTTTATGTTTATCCACAATGTCCCAGAATCTGCCTGCGTCGGGCCAGGTGGGTATTCCTTCAAACATCAGGCAGGTGGCACCTGCTAATAAAGGGCCGTATGCGATATAGCTATGACCTGTGATCCAGCCTATGTCTGCTGTACAGAAGAATACATCGCCGGGGTTATACTGAAATACATTTACAAAAGTGTAGGTTGTCCAAAGCATATAACCTGCAGTGGTGTGCACCACACCTTTGGGTTTGCCCGTACTACCCGAAGTGTATAAGATGAACAGCGGATCTTCTGCATCCATTTCTTCCGCAGGCACCTTTAATACCTCCTCACTCATACTTTCTACTACATCTTCCACCTCATCTCTCCACCACACATCACGTCCTTTAATCATACTTACAGGAGTACGGGTGCGTGTGTGCACAATCACTCTTTTAACTGTACGGTTGCCGATTAAAGCATCATCTATAATAGACTTTAAAGGAATGTCTTTAGCTCCGCGGAAAGCACCATCGCAGGTGATGATAAACTCGGCTTCCGCGTCATACAGCCTGTCGGCAATACTCTGTGCCGAAAACCCACCGAATATTACGGAGTGTATAGCGCCTATACGGGCACAGCCTAAAACAGCAATTGCCAGTTCCGGTATCATACCCATGTAAATACAAACCCGGTCTCCTTTTTTCACCCCGTTGTTACGCAATACCTGGGCAAACTCGCACACTTTTTTATGCAACACTTTATAAGTAAGTGTTCTTACTTTCTCATTAGGATCATTGGGCTCCCAAATGATCGCCGGCCGGTCGCCTATAGATTCCAGGTGCCTGTCCAGGCAGTTTTCTGTTATATTCAGTTTAGCACCTTCAAACCATTTTACAGAAGGTTCCGTAAAGTTCCACTCCAGGCCTTTTTTGCTGAACGGCTGTTTTTTTCGCCACTCAAAACTGTCAGCTACTCCGCTCCAGAAGCCTTCGGGATCTTCAAGGCTTTTTTTGTAATCGGCATGATATTGTTCTAAAGATGTGATCTGAAAAGGATATGACATTGCAAATAGTATTTTGAGGGGCTAATATAATGAACTATTCCTTATTTACCGGTTAAATGCGCAACCGTTTGTTTTAAAAAATAGTTATGAACTCCATGAAACTGAGCAGGGTAGCGTCCGGTAACGTTCTCGTATTAAGTTGGGTAACGTTGAAACGGTGTATATTTATGGATTATTACTTGTTTGCCAAAAAATCCGCGATGAGCCAAAAACCGTTTACAGTCTTACTGTTTTTACTTGCTATTAGCCTCAATTGTTTAGCTGGCCCCAATAAAAAAGAAAGAATCGGGTTGTATGATCTGACCTGCGAATACCTTCAAAATCCTAAAGGCATTGATGAGCCGCAACCGCGGTTGGGTTGGAAGCTGCGCGCTCTTAGTAAGGAGTTATACGCTCAAAAGCAACAGGCTTATCGTGTGATTGTTGCTTCAAGCAACGAATTGCTGGAAAAAAATAAAGGAGATGTATGGGACTCTAAATGGGTGTATTCATCGCAGACCAACCAGGTTGTTTATCAGGGACAAGCGTTATTGTCTGACAGAACCTATTACTGGAAGGTTTGTATAAAAGATGAGCGTTCACAGGTTTCCGCATGGAGTGAGCCCAATAGTTTTACAACGGGCTTTTTCGATCAAAAAGAATGGAAGGCTCAGTGGATCGGGGATGATCAGCGATTTATGCCGGGCAAGGCAGACTGTAATATATGGGATCCGTGGATGAAGCAAACATTTACGCTGAAAGAAAGTGCAGGACGGGCTTTCATGTATGTAGCTTCTGTAGGCTATCATGAACTTTATATAAATGGGACTAAAGTGGGAAATGGTATTCTGGCTCCGGCCGTAACAGATCATACCAAAAGAGCCCGCTATATTGCTTATGATATCACTTCTTTTGTTCACAAAGGAGAAAATATAGCAGGTCTTTGGTTAGGCGCCTCCTGGTCAATCTTCGGACCATATCATCTTGAAAATGATGACCGGCCATTAACTCCTATTGTTTCAGCCCAGGCTTTTTTTTATAGGAAGGATGATCCTTCTCAAGCAGATACGCCTTTTGAGACGCTATTGACCAACCAGGACTGGACAACCAAAAAAAGCCCTAATAAGTTATTAGGCGTTTGGGATTTTTCAAATATGGGCGGAGAACTATGGGATGATCGCAGGTTGGATAACGATTGGAATTTGCTTACTGATGCCAGCGATGGTTGGAAGCCTGTTGAAGTGTATCATCCGAAATTATTTGTATCTGCTCAGGTGGTGGAAGAAAACAGGTTGTTGACACCTGTTAAACCGATAAACGTAGAACATAGGGCCGACGGCACCTTCAGGGTAGATTTCGGTACTAATTTCGCCGGTTGGACAGAAATTCCTGTAAGTGGTCAACCCGGAGATACTATCCGTTTTAATTTTTCTGAACGAAAGGAGATGGAAACTACGTTTAATATCAGGAGTAGTTTTATTATTGGCAAAACCGGCAAGGGAGTATTCCGAAACCGCTTCAATTATAGTTCAGGTAGATGGCTTACCATCAAAGGCCTGAAAGAAGCCCCAAAGCTAGATTTAATGAAAGGCTGGCTGGTGAGAACAAACTATAAAAGCGCCGCTAATTTTAAATGCTCCGACACGTTAATGAACTGGATCTACGATAAAGTGCGCTGGACTTTTGAGAACCTGTCTTTGGGGGGCTATGTGGTAGACTGTCCGCAACGCGAGCGTATGGGCTATGGCGGTGATGCGCATGCTACCAGTGAAACGGGCATGTATAATTATCAACTGGGCGCATTTTATACTAAATGGATGCAGGACTGGCGCGATGTACAGGGCACAGAACCGATGGTGGGTAATATGTACGATAACAAAACGGCCCGTAAAACTGTAACCAGTGGCCGTTTACTAAACAATGGCATTCTGCCGCATACAGCCCCTACTTACTGGGGTGGCGGGGGACCCGCCTGGGGTGGTATTGTGGTTTCCTTACCCTGGTATGTATACGAGTACTATGGCGATAAAAAGATCCTGAAAGAAAACTACCAGTTGATGAAAAACTGGTTATCCTTTTTAGATACCCAGGTAGAAAATGATCTGCTCAAAAGATTTGGAGGCCAATGGGATTTTTTAGGGGATTGGTTATGGCCCAATGCCACAGCAGAAGGTATGAATAATGATAAACCTCAAACACTGTTCTTCAATAACTGCTACCGGGTTTATAATTTAAGAACCGCCCAAAAAGTGGCAGAGGTTTTAGGAAATGATAAAGACGCACAGGATTGGGAGCGTAAAGCCAATGCTGCTGCGGGCGCTATTCACAGGAAATTTTTTAATCCGGCTAACCATACCTATTCGGATGGAAGTGTTGCTAACCTGGCTATGGCCCTTTTGTCGGAAATGGTGCCGGCCGGGCTTCGTGCAAAAGTGATGCAGTCGCTGGAGCATGATATCCTTGTAAAAAGTAAAGGAAATATATCTGCCGGCATAACCGGCGGTACGGTGCTTTTTAAGTTGCTGCGGCAGGAGCATCGTGATGATCTTATTTTTACTATGCTATCTAAAACTAATTACCCCGGGTGGGGATATATGAAAGAAAATGACGCCACCACTATCTGGGAAATGTGGGAGAAAAATCTGCCGGGTCATTCTTTGCTGCATAGCTCTTTTCTATTTCCGGGCGCCTGGTTTATCGATGGGCTTGCCGGCATCAGGAGTGATGGGCCTGGTTTTGCAAATATCATTATTCAACAGCCCAATATGGGCAAGAACAAGCTTGACTGGGTGACTGCAGGGTATGATGGGCCATCTGGTTTAATTGAAACACATTGGAGACATAGTACTGGCAGCTTGCATTTAAAGCTGACGGTGCCGCCTAATACTACGGCCATTGTGAAGATAAAGGTGGAGGAGAACATGCAGATCAGCCCAACGAAAGGGCGTATTCAAAAACTTTCAAACGAAGATGGATACCAGGTTTATGAATTGCAATCGGGCAGCTATTCCTTTTAGGGAACGTTATATTACCTGTAAGAGAAGAACAACTTGAAGAGTTATTTTTATTTAATAGTATATAACAATGATTGCCCAAACTTCGAAAACGGCCCCCCGGATACTTTTTGCGATTTGCCATAAGAATTCCTGGAGTAAGCCATTGTTTTTTGTGTACTCGTAAAAATTATACTGTCCATAGACTGGCTTGTGCTCCCGCCAACATCTATTGCGGCTGTGCTTTTAGGCGGTAGTACCAGTTCGATAACATTGGCGTCTAATTTTTTAAAGTGAAGCGTATCGTTTAATCGTTCATAAGTGGCCTTGTTCACTCTTTTGACAACAATATTGCTGTAACGAATTTCTTTTTTATAACGCAGATGTTCCTTGTCTGAAAATTTGATCCGGATGGTGCAGGGCTCATCCAAAGTATTAGTGGCATAATATAAAACAGCCCAGGAACAACCAGTGAAAGGGATCCATATAACCAAGGCGAATAAAGTGGGAAGCAAACGTTTTCTCATAAAATTAGTTGATGTGCTAAAATTATAAAACGCTTCAAATAGTGAGTGCGGTTCGAATGTTAATATTTGTATAACTGTTTTGCCTTGATCGTGCTAACTAGTTATTCCTTGGTTTCCAGGGTATGTCTGCAACGTTTAACAGATGTCCCGAATACCTGGCCAGCACAAAAAGGTAATCGCTCAGCCGGTTTAGGTATTTTATAATAATTGGTGCAACGGTTGTTTCATTGGCTAGCCGCACACAGCAGCGTTCTGCACGACGGCAAACGGTGCGTGCTATATGAATGTATGATATAGAGGGATGGCCTCCAGGAAGAATAAAAGTTTTCAGCGGCTCCAGCTTTAACTCCATGCGGTCAATTTCTTTTTCCAAAACTTCGATATCGGTTTCATGCAAGTCAGGGATGGATACTTTGGTTACTTTATCCGGATCACAGGCAAGTTCGGCTCCGATAGTAAAAAGGCGATCCTGTATTTCCTGTAAAGTTGTAATGCCTGCTTCATCCTGCAGTAAATCCTTACACAATCCCACATAAGAATTTAACTCATCTACTGTTCCATAGCTTTCAATACGGAGGTCAGCCTTAGACACTTTTGTGCCGCCGATCAAAGAGGTTTTACCCTGGTCGCCGGTTTTTGTATAGATCTTGAAGGCCATTGCTGAACAAGTTTAAGATTAAAAGTTAAAGGTTTAAAGTTGAGGGGGGGATTTAATATCTTTTGCGCTAACACATAGAACTACCAATCTTGAACTTCAAACTTCAAACCTTGAACTTCAAATTAGATTTTCGCAAGGGTAGGGCTTTCTACTCTTTTATCCGTTTCAATTAAGCCATCTCTTAACCGTACAATACGATGGGAGTGCTGCGCAATATCTTCTTCGTGTGTAACTAATACTACGGTGTTACCTCCTGCATGTATTTTTCCAAAGATGTCCATGATTTCGTAGGAAGTTTTGGTATCGAGGTTCCCGGTAGGTTCATCGGCTAGTATTAGTGAAGGGTCATTGACCAATGCTCGGGCAATAGCCACACGCTGGCATTGTCCGCCACTTAGCTCATTAGGTTTATGATGGCTTCGATCAGTAAGATTTACCTTTTCCAGCACATGCATGGCTTTTTCATTACGCTGGCTTTTGGAAACACCCGCATAAATAAGTGGTAGTGCTACATTTTCAAGCGCTGTTAAACGTGGAAGCAGGTTGAACTGCTGAAATACGAAACCAATTTCTTTATTGCGTACTTCCGCCAGAGCATTGTCTGGCATTTTGCTTACATCATGCCCGTTTAAAATGTAGACACCTGCGGTTGGACTGTCCAGGCATCCCAATATATTCATCAGCGTACTTTTGCCACTACCCGAGGGCCCCATCAGCGACACATATTCGTTTTTGTAAATATCCAATGAAACGCCCTTTAAAACCTGCAGCTCCTGCTGGCCCATAAAGTAGCTTTTACGCAATTGTTCTATGTGGATAATACCTGCCAATGAATTAACTTTTAGTATGACTGATTACTCATTATTCACTACTTACTATTGATCACTCACTTCTTGATCACTTTAGGCACCAGGAAGAACTGCCCGTCTGTTTCAGGCGCATTTTTTAGTGCCTCCTCGTGGCTGGCCGATCCTTTAATCTCATCTTCACGAAGCACATTTATTTCTTCGCTCATATGCATTAAGGGCTCCACATCTTTAAGATCCAGCTCATTCAACTTTTCAACAAAACCAATCATGTTCTGAAGATCTTTAGAAATATCTTTTTTTTCCTGCTCGGTAAAAGTCAGTTTGGAAAGATGTGCTAATTTATCAACTAATGCGTCATTTACTTCCATATATCAAAAATAGTTGAAATGTGCGAACAAGGCGGCTTCTTAATTGGCTGATAAAAATAATTCAGCGGGCAGGTTAAAAAAATTACGAAGCCGTTGGGCCATTTTAAGGGTGATCTCCCTTCTTCCAGAAAGTACCAAAGATACATGTCCTTTACTGCCGATAACAGGCTCCATGTCTTTGTTTTTTAATCCCTGTTCCTGCATTTTTTCTTTTATCACTTCCAGTATATCCACCTGGGGCATTTTAATCATTCTGTCCTCATAATCTTTTATAAGTAGAAGCAGTACACCCAATTCATCATCTTCTGCTGTGCCAGCCTCAGCGTGAAATATTTCCATAGCTCTTTTTACAGCTTTTCGATGTTCATTTTCTGTTTTTATTACTTTCCAGTTCATGTTGTTTGTTTTACAGATCCAGGTCATATGCTATCGATGATACATCAATTTTATCATATTCCTGGTGTGTGCCGAACCAAATTGTATAGTATGCTTTTCGCAGAAAATTAATAGAGACTACCAATCTGTATTCATTGCCCTTAATATTGAACACTACCCACTGGTTATTTACAATACTTGCATTTCTATACTGTTCCTTCAACTGGTTAAAATTATTGAACTCCTGCTTTAGCATTTCGGTATACCATGTCAGTAGTTGATTTTTAGCTTTAGGATACCGCTCAGCGTAATAAATAATTGTTTTCCGGTTGATGATGTTCACTCTGCAAAATTACGAATTTGTTTTCAAATTGAAAACAAATCGAATGGCGATGCTCAGCCAGGTTATTACAATACTTTCAGACTTTCTTCCTTATCGTTGTCTATTTTTTTAACTAACGCCTCCAGGCTGTCAAATTTCTCTTCCGACCTTAAAAATTGCTTCACATATACCCGCAGCGTTTTGCCATAAATGTCGCTCTGGAAATCAAAAAGATTTACTTCTATAACCCTTTTTGTACCATCTACAGTGGGTCTGAAGCCAATACTCATCATTCCTTTTAAAACGGGGCCATAGCTGCCATCTATATTTTTTACTGAAGCGTAAACGGCATAAATGCCGTCGCAGGGCAATATCTTTTCTTCATTCTGCACTTTTAAGTTGGCGGTAGGATAACCTAATTCCCGCCCTAATTTATCACCATGCACCACTTCCCCTTCAAAAAAGAAATGATACCCCAGCAGGTGATTGGTAGTGGCAGTGTCACCATTAAGGATAGATTCCCGTATTTTGGTGGAACTAATGCCTATATGATCCAGGATATGTTTAGGAATTTCTTTAAGATGATAACCATATTTTTCCTGGTAGCTTTCTAACAGCTTGTAATTTCCCTTGCGGTTTTTCCCAAAATGATGGTCGTAGCCGATGATAATGGTGTGGGGGTGAAATTTATTGATCAGGAAGTCCTGAAGGTAGTCTTCAGGCTCCTGGTTAGCGAAAACCTCGGTAAAAGGGGTTATTACTAAGTGATTGATTCCCAATTGCTCCAGTAATTCTGTCTTTTCACTCAACGTGTTAATCAGGCGAATACCCAGTATAGAAGAGGATACGATCTTCCGCGGATGCGGGTGAAACGTAATAATAACTGACTCGCCACCCGCTTCCTGTGCGGTTTTCGTTAACTGGTCAATTATTTTTTTATGACCTTCGTGTACACCATCAAAAGTACCAATGGTAACCACTGCATTTTTGAAAACCGGTAACTGATTAATATCGTAATGAATTTGCATGAAACGCAAAAATAAGTTTACAGGTCGAAATGTTGAAAAGTTAGCTGGGAGGGTGAACAATAAGCGGTTATTAATGAACCTGCTTTTATTCTATCTTCGCGGCAAATAGAAGAATTTCCGGCCGGTAGAAATGTTGGCAACCGGTTAAATAAAATTAAAGTAAAGAATGTCGTTATATTCCAAAAGAGGTGTGTCTGCCCAGAAAGAAGAAGTGCATGAAGCGGTAAAAAAACTGGATAAAGGCCTGTATGAAAATGCCTTTTGTAAAATTTATGCTGATGTATTGGTAGGTGATCCTGATTGGGTGAATGTAATGCATGCGGATGGAGCGGGTACTAAAAGTATCCTGGCCTACCTGTATTGGAAGGAAACAGGCGATGCCGGCATTTGGAAAGGGATTGCGCAGGATGCTATTGTAATGAATCTCGACGATTTGCTTTGTGTAGGTATTTATGATAAACTGGCTTTTTCGTCAACCATTGATAGAAATAAAACCCTGATACCGGCTGAAGTATTGAGTGAAGTGATCAACGGCAGCCAGGAGTTTTTTGACACTATGAAAGCATGGGGCGTGAATATCACTTTCATGGGTGGAGAAACAGCAGATGTTGGAGATGTAGTGCGTACGATGGCGGTTAACGGAACCATGGTGGCCAGATGGCCTAAAGAAAAACTCATCACTAACGAAAAAATTAAACCCGGTAATGTAATTGTCGGCCTGGCTTCTTTTGGTAAAGCCAGCTATGAAACAGCGTATAACAGCGGTTTGGCAAGTAATGGTTTAACCAGCGCGAGACATGATGTTTTGAATAAGTTTTATGCAGAGCAGTACCCCGAAACTTTTGAGCCGAAACTGAGTAGTGATGTGGTATACATTGGTAAGCACAGGCTTACTGATAAAATAACGGTTGATGGCGCCGAAACAACTATCGGAAAGCTGGTTTTAAGTCCAACCAGAACCTTTGCACCGGTAATGAAAGTATTGCTGGAAGAACATTTCGATGCCATTAATGGATTGATACATTGCAGTGGCGGGGGGCAAACCAAATGCATGAAGTATATGCCAGATAATGTCAAGATCATAAAAGATAACCTGTTTACCCCTCCTGTTATTTTTGATATCATCAGGGAAGCCAGCGGCGCCGATGCCCGCGAAATGTACCAGGTATTTAATATGGGAACCCGCCTCGAAATTTATACCAATGAAGCCGATGCTGCTGCTATTATCGGCGTTGCCGGAAAACTGGGCGTTCCCGCACAGGTAATTGGCCGCGTGGAAGCTTCAGAAAGCAAATCACTGGAGATCATTACACCAGATACTTCGTTTACTTTTTAAAGAAAGGAGGGGTTTGTTTCTATTCCCGGGCTTTCTTCTTAAGTTTACTTTATTAAACGATGCTGTTTATGGATGGTGAGCCGGTTGATATTACGAAGGAAGCTGTCATAAAAGCTTTCAAGAGTTTTGCCTTTCGCATTTTTGAAGTTTCGCGGAATGAACAGATTACTAATGTATGGGCGCAGAAAAAAGAAGATGAGGAACAGGGACGTGCGCTTTATCTGGGGCTAAATGCTTCTGATATCAATAACGACGTGATTATCCGGGAATGTGTGTCCGCCATACGGCAATTATTCAAACTCGGTGAGGCGCAATCTTTCGAATACAATATTACACTGCATGGTAAAGAGGTTAAGTTCCTGATAAAGGTAATACCTGCATCTTACAGAGATGATTTTGCCCTGGTAATTGTTGAAAAAACAGAGGCAAAGGAAATTGTTGAAGATAGATGGAGCCTGGCACTGGATGCAGTAGGGGACGGCATCTGGGATGTGAACCTGCAAACCAACCGGATATTCTTTTCACCCAAATGGGAAGAGATTTTTGGCTATTCGCAACGCGAAATTGTTACAACCGATGACTGGGCGGCTAAGATACATCCGGAAGACCTCGTGGCTTCTGGCAGGATCATGGAAGAGTTGCTGGCCGGTAAAATTCCTATTTATAGTTCTGAGCTTCGATATAAATGCAAAGATGGTAACTACCGGTGGATATTGAGTCGTGGGGTGGTAGCCAGCTATAGTGATGATGGCAAACCGCTTCGTTTTATCGGAACTCATAAAGACATTCACCAAAGGAAACTGGAAGCTATCGCCCAGGCGGAGGACAAGAAGCGATACAAAATAATATTTGATTACAGCCTGGCTATAATTTGTACGCACGATCTTGAAGGAAATATTCTAAATGTAAATGCCTATGCTGCGTCAGTATTTCAATATAGCTATGATCAGTTGATCGGCAAAAACATTACTGATCTTGTTCCGGGAAAAATTAAATCCGAGATACAATCACAGTATCTTGATGTTATCAAAAAAAATCCTACAGCCGAAGGAGAATTAAGCATTGTTGCAGGTGATGGCAGCATTCGTCATCTGTTATACAAGAATTATTTATTTAGTAACCCGGATGGCGAGCAATATGTAATTGCTTTTGCACAGGATATTACCGAACGTATGCATACTGAAGCTGAGTTGCGTGCCAGTGAAAAAACCTTTGCTACTTATTTCAATTTATCCGGTACAGGGATGGCGGTTGTTAGCCCCGACGGTAAATGGAATGCGGTAAACGATGCACTGTGTAAGATGTTGGGATATACCCGTCAGGAATTTTATCAGCTCACCTTCCAGGATATCACTTATCCCGAAGACCTGCACCAGGATTTGGACCTGATGCAAAAAGTTTTGAATAACCAGTCTGACAGTTATAGCATAGAGAAAAGATATATTACCAAAACCGGAACGGTTATATGGATGTTGCTTACTACTTCTGTTGTAAGAAATGATGCCATGCAGCCCTCGTTTTTTATATCTCAGCTGGTGGATATAAGTGCAAGAAAAGCGCTTAACAACGAATTAAAAACTAAAAATATTGAGCTCAGCAGCGCACAGAAAAGACTGTTAAATAAGGTGAGGGAGCTGGAAGAAATAAGTCATGCCATAGCGCACAATCTGAGAGGGCCCGCCAAAAATATCAATTTACTAACGAAAGTATTGCTGGTAAAGTGTGGCAGCGTTATTGATGATACAGATGCCAATGAACTGGCAGAAACATTTACTGTAGATGAGCTGGCATCGCTGATAGATACAATTGGTGTTTCAATGACCAACAACCTGGAAACCTTGCTGAACATCGCGGAGGTTAGGTTAAATAGGGAGCTACCCATAGATGAATGTGACTTCGAAAGCACTATAGCAGGTGTAATCGGGCAACTGGCGGGGGATGTTTTAGGAAAGAACATTTTTATTCACAAAACGCTTACCGTTAGAAAATTATATTATCCTCAAACTTATCTGGATAGCATTCTGTATAACCTGGTCAGCAACAGCATTAAATACCGGAACCTGATTTCAGCAACACAAATACAAATCAGCACCAGCAGTGGCGAAAACGATACTACCATATTACAGGTCAGCGATAATGGAGTGGGTATAGATATGAGTAAATTTGGGGATAAGGTTTTTAAATTAAACCAGGTGTTTCATAAGGGCAGAGATAGCAAAGGGGTAGGACTTTATCTGATCAAAACCCAGATCGAATCTTTAGGCGGAACAATACATGTAGAGAGCAACGTTAATGAGGGTAGCACATTTACAGTAGTTTTTAGGAGGCTTGAAGGTGTAGCCTAACCCAAACGGTCACTTTTGCAATTGCAGGTATTCGGTGGGAGTGAGTCTGAATTGTTTTTGAAAATTTCTTCCCAATTGGGTTAAAGTCTGGTAGCCTACCCGTTCGGCTATTTCGCTCAGGGGAAACATGCGCGTGTTCATTAGCTCAACTGCTTTTTTCAACCGGGAAATATTGATCATTTCATTAGGAGACAGATTGGATATGGACTTTACTTTACGGTAGAAAGTAGCGCGACTCATATTCATTGCCATCGCCAGTTGGTCTACATCCAGGTCAACGTCTGAAATATGTTCTACAATAAAATGATTCATCTTTTCAAGGAACTCCTCATCCATCTTGGAATGCGCCATACTTTTAATATGTGCTAAAGGCGACTGGGCAAAATACTCCTTTATTTTATTCCGGTTATTCAGTAAGCTAAAAACCTGTGCTGCCAGGTGTTCAGGAGAAAAAGGTTTTTCAATATATGCGTCTGCACCTGTATTAAGACCCTCAATTTTTGCCTGCAAAGTATTTTTTGCAGTTAGCAATATGACAGGTATATGACTTAATTCGAAGCTGGACTTTATTTTCTCGCACAATTCAATGCCGTCCATTTCAGGCATCATCACATCGCTGATCACCAGCTGTACTACCTGGTTGTTTAGAACTGATAAAGCCTGAACTCCATCCGGCGCTGTAAAAATGGTATAGATTTCGCCCAGGTCATCCAGTAGAAAATCGAGTATGTCCTCGTTATCATCCACGATTAATATTGCGGGCTTGTCTGAGTTGGATTCCATTATTTATTTAACTTCAGTTGGCAATTTAAGCACAAAAATATTTAAATGATTGGCTACATGCATGATTAGGCTACCTCCCTGCAATTCTGTTAAAGATCTTGATAACGCCAGCCCCATGCCAGTTCCGGTTATCTTATCTGTTTTTTTTGACCTGAAGAATGGCTGAAATATTTTGTTTCTTAAATCAGCCGGTATAAGAGGCCCGTCATTACTGATTTGTATGGTTGCAAAGCCGTCTCCGTCATCGGTTAAGGATATGGTAACGATATGTTGACAATATTTAACGGCATTGTCCAGCAGGTTACTCACGATCTTGGTAGTAGCTTCCTCATCAATTTTGCAGGCGTAAACTCCCTGTGCTGTAAAGTCCATTTTTATTCCTCTGCTTTCTGCCAAAGGATGAAAATTGTTCCAGATGTTTTTAACAAGATCGTTAATATTTCTCTGCTCCATTGATAGTGCAAATGCGCCGGCTTCAACACGCCTGAAGTCCAGCAACTGGTTGGTCAGGTCCAATAGCCGGTCTGTATTTTTATTCATTACAGCCAGGTACTTCTCCTTTTGAGGCGGCGATGCAAGTCCCCGCATTAATTTTTCCAGTGGTGCTTTGATAAGTGTTAATGGGGTCCTGATCTCATGGGCGATCTTGGTGAAGAAATCGATTTTGGATTCATAAGTTTCCTTTTCTTTGATTCGTTCGAATAGTTCCATACTTCGTTGTTGCTTTTCCAATTGACGATTATGATAAAACCTTATAATACCATAAACCGCTAATGCCGCAAGAAAAGCGTAAATAATATAGGCCGTGTTGGTACGCCACCAGGGTGGGAGTATTTTTATCAGCAAGGTTTTTTCGTTAGGAGACCATTTGCCATTCCCGTCGGTAGAGCGTACACGAAACAGGTAAGAGCCCGGTGATAAATTGGTGAAATAAACCCGCCGGCTTTTTTTTATGTAGTTCCACTTTTTATCCAGGCGCTCAAGTTTATAAGCATATTCAATATTACCCGGCGAAGTGAAGTTAAGAGCTGCGAAATCTATGTGAAATGTTGATTGATCGTGGGGCAGCGTTATCTCATTTGTAATAACAGCGGACTGATGTAGCGGCCCTTTTTCAGGATTTACAGATAATGAATTATTAAAAAAGGAAATATTAGTAATATAAACCGGTGGTGTATGATGCTCCATTATTAAGTTCTGCGGGTTGAAGCTGATCAATCCTTTTACGCTTCCCAAATAAATGGTTCCGTCTTTGCTCTTATAACAGGAAGAGTAATTGAACTGATCGTTAAGAAGCCCGTCCATCCTGGTGAAAATGCGGAGTATTTTGTATTGGGGATCCATTAAAACCAATCCTTTCGAAGTTGTTATCCATTTGTTATGCCGGGCATCTTCTACAATGGTATAGATCATGTTGCTGGGCAGGCCGGTACTGGTGGAGAAGATCAGAACATTATTGGTTTTGGTATTTAAATTATATAATTTATCTTCTGAAGCGATCCATATAGTTTTGTCATGTGATTCAAAAAGATAGGTAATGCGATTTTCGGCCAGAAGATTAATGTTGTTCTTTATAATCTGAATACGGCCATACGAGTTGCGGGCGGATGAATAATAATGTAGGCCGTCCTGGAAAGTTCCGGCCAGAACAGAACCGTCAGATAGCTCAAGAATGGAAGAGTAGAATGCTTCTTTAGGAAAATAACCGGGTGTGGTAAAGTTATTATCTTTCCTATTGTAGATGTAGATGCCATTAGAGGTGCCGACCCATAATTGGTCACTTGCAGTTTTGTAGAGGCTGTGTATGAAATTACTTCTCAGTCCTGTGGCCGGATTGCTGGTATAGTGATCGGTGATGATGCCTTCAGGTAAATTCATGGCATTAAGACCATGCTCAAAAGTGCCCACCCAAAGCTTGTTCTGAGAAAATGCGAGGCCGTGAATGTTAGTGTGGGCAATGCTTTTGCCTCTTTGAGAAGGTTTATAATTAGAAAATATTCCGGTTTGCGGATCGAATTTATACAAGCCATCATCTTCGGATCCTATCCATAGGTTTTCTTTATCGTCTGATGTTATCTCACGTATCGCATTGGCTTTGATAGTGCCTGTTCCAAATTGTGGGAAATATTTTTGAAACACCAGGCTCTTATTGGGCAGATAGTTGATGCCGCCAAAATAAGTTCCTATCCAAATGCCCCCCTGTTTATCCCTGCAAAAAGAATAAACTGCGTTATCACTAATGGCATAGGGATTTTGATAATCTTTTTTAAGATTATTAAAACTATTATGAGTAGTGTTGTATATGTATATACCACTTTCGGTAGCAATCCAGTATTCATCAGGCTTCATCTTCAAAAAGTCACGCGCAAATATTTCAGTATTATCAGCATTGTATATCAGTACATCATCATAAGTATTGCTTTCCAGGTTGAATTTTTTTATTCCCTGTGTAGCAGTGCCTATTAGCAGATATCCTTCACCTGTATCGAATATCCTTTCAAGCCAGGGCGATACAGGAGCTGGCGAATGTTCAAAGACAGAATAGAAACTAAATTTTTTGCTGTTGACATTATACCTGCCAATGCTGCCATACATGGTAGCTACCCATATTTCTTTGTTTTGCGATAATGTTATTGCTGTACAAAAATCCAGTTGCTCGCCTTGAATAGCAATTACTTTCCTGGTTGTAGCCGACAGCATGTACAACTTGAAGCCGATGATAAACCACATATTTCCTTCCGCGTCTTCTACCATTGCTCTCACCAGTTGTTTGGGTGTTCCGGCTGCATGGGAAAAAGTTTCAAGTTGAGGGCTATAAGCAAAAACGCCATGTTCGGTTCCTACCCATATTGTACCGTTGCTGCCTTCAAATAATTTCCATACCGAATTGTTGCCCAGGCTGGTAGGGTCATTTCTTTCATTCCTGAATATTTTAAAATTGTATCCATCAAAGCGATTTAACCCGTCTTTAGTTCCTATCCATATAAATCCTTTTTGGTCCTGTATGACACAGCTGGCTGTATTATTGGAAATGCCTTGTTCAACCTGGAAATGTTCAAAATAATAGCGTTGTGCATAAGACCGGTAGCTGAATAGGCTTATGTTGATCAATAAAAATATCAGGATGAAGAAGGTTCTCAACGCAATCTGTTTAACCAAACATACAATTTTTTGCTTACAGATCATTGGCGGTTTGGTAAGAAATAAGCGGGGGATGTGGCTGTCCGCGAAATAAGATAGATTTTAAAAAATGAGACGGTTTGATGAAAGAATGAGATGAAATTTCAATAAGGCTTTTAAAGTCAAAAATATATTTGTGCATCATTTTTAACGAAAAATTGTTTGCCATGTTCAAAAACCGGACAGTTGCTTATTGTGGCGTATTGCCATTGCTATCGATTTTTACATTCAATCCAACGAGACGAAAACTCGGGATCTTAACTGCCATGTTACTGTTAGTTTCCTTCGGAAGTAGTGCCCAGTCGTACGTATTAAACGGTTACGTGAAGGATGGTAATGGGAATGTTCTGGTAGGGGCATCCGCTTTAATACCGAGAACTAATAAAACGGCTATCTCAGACGCTAACGGGAAGTTTCTGCTGGAGGTGAATGATCCTAATGATAGCCTTATCATCAGCAATATAGGATACATTACACTTCGTGTATTGGCGGGTACAGAGGGTGAGAGAACTTTTACGCTTATTTATGATGAGAACAGGGCAAAGATGGATGAAGTGGTGGTCGTAGGTTTTGGCCGCCAGAAAAAGACAACGCTTACCGGTGCCGTATCGTCGGTTAGTGTTAAGGATATTGAACGCTCCGCAGTAGCACAATTATCAAATGCCATAGGTGGGAGACTACCGGGTATCATAACACGGCAATCCAGTGGCGAGCCCGGCGCCGATGCCGCACAGGTGTTTATAAGGGGTGTGGCTACGTTTGCGGGAGCCAGTACTGCGCCATTGGTATTTGTGGATGGTATAGAACGCCCTTTGAATAATATCAATGCCATGGAAATAGAAACCTTTTCTATTCTTAAAGACGCCTCAGCTACTGCTGTATACGGGGTAAGAGGTGCCAATGGCGTTATATTGATTACAACCAAGCGTGGTAAGGCAGGAAAGCCAAGGGTGGTTCTACGATCAGAGTATGCCAACCTGTATGCGCAGCGTTTACCTGATTATATAAATGCAGGGGAGTATGCTACATTAATGAATGAAGCCCGTACCAATGTTGGAAAAGGACCTGAGTATACGCAGGAAGAAGTTAGAAAGTATTCGGACGGTTCCGATCCGTATCTCTTCCCCAATGTGGACTGGACAGATGTAGTGATGAACAAAAGAACCTGGCAGACTATTAATAACCTGAATGTTTCGGGAGGTGGTGAGACAGTAAGATACTTTGCCAATATTGGTTATACTGAACAGAATGGTATATGGAAAAAGCCTGAGGGGAGTAAGTATAACAACAACGCGAATTTCAGACGATATAATTTCCGTTCGAATATTGATATGAATTTGTCTAAAAGCTTTGTGCTGGAGCTGGGCCTCGCAAGCATCATCGAAAGCCAGAATTACCCGGGCACGTCCAGTGATGGTATATTCGGTGCGCTTCGTAAAGTGACACCCATGAATTTTCCTTTATACAATCCTGATGGTTCTTTGGGCGCCGGTTCTGCAGTCAATGCCAATCCATGGGGACTGGTAGGTTATTCCGGATACACACAGCAGGACAAAAGTACGGTGCAGGGTACGGCTTCAGCTAAATGGGATCTGTCGCGTGTTGTTACCAAGGGATTGGAAATGAGTGGTAGATTTGGATATGACCACTATTACTTTGCAAATAAGGCACGTACGAAGAATTTTGCGATGCGTAGATATTATAAAGAAAACGGACAAGACCGATACCAGGTTATAAGGGAAGAAACACCGCTCGGTCTGGGGGTAGGTAATACCGCGAATAAAAATATTTATTACGAGGCTAAACTCAATTACAATAGGAACTTTGGTGTTCATGGTGTTTCGGGCTTACTATTGTTTAATCAGAATGAATTTAATGATCTTACTACTACTGTGCGTGAAAATAGTGTGCCTTACCGCAGGCGCGGCTATGCCGCAAGAGTAACATACGATTATATGGAACGTTATTTGATCGAGGGCAACTTCGGGTACAATGGTTCAGAAAACTTTCCTCCCGGGCAGAAATATGGCTTTTTCCCATCTGTCTCTGCAGGTTGGGTAATATCAAGAGAAAATTTCTGGGGGGAGAATAACCCTGTATCAGTACTGAAAATAAGAGGTTCTTATGGAAAGGTAGGCAATGATGCGATTGGAGGAAGACGCTTCCTGTTCTTGACTTCTGTAAATACTTCTACAGCGCAGTCTTATATGTTTGGTGAGAATATGACGAATTATCCGGGTATTGACGAAAATGCAATAGGTAACCCTGATGTAACCTGGGAGGTGGCAAATAAAACGAATATAGGCCTGGATGTAGAATTGCTCAAAGGAAAGATTGTGGTGCAGGCTGATTTCTTTAATGAAGACCGTTCGGCTATCCTGATACAAAGAGCAGACCTACCTTTCTTTACGGGTATCTATCCCTGGACTATACCATATGGAAACCTGGGTAAAGCCAACAACAGGGGTTTTGATGGTATGATAGAGCTGAAAAACTCTACGTCTTATGACCTTTCCTATTCATTAAGGGGAACCTTTACTTATGCCAAAAACAAGGTGATCGAATCAGCAGTTCCGCCCACGCGTTACCCATATCAACATCCTAATGGCACTATGATTGGTCAACCTTATGTTCTGGAAGCTATTGGCTTGTTCCAGAGTGAAGAGGAAATTAAGAACAGCCCGGTACAGACTTTCCAGTCAATAGTGCGTCCTGGTGATATAAAGTTCAGGGATGTAAATGGCGACGGTAAAATTGATGCCAATGACAGGGTTTATACCGGTTTTGCACGTACTCCTCAAATGATCTTCGGTTTTGGTGGTACTGTGGTGTATAAAAGCTTTGATCTGAGTATGTTCTTCCAGGGGGCAGCCAAAACCAATATTTTCCTTCAGGGCCCGTCCATGTATGCATTCAACGAAGGGTTTGGTGTGAACAATGTAATTCGCGAGTATTTCGATAACCGCTTTATTCCGGGTGCAGATAATTCGGGTGCTAAATACCCCCTGGTAATAGATATGATTAGTGAAAACAACTACAGGTGGAATAATACACTATATATGGTGGACGGTAGCTTTCTTCGCCTGAAGAACGCTGAAATAGGTTATACCATCCCTCAGAATCTTACCAATAAGTACAAAATTGCCACAGCAAGATTTTTTGTCAATGGGTTAAACTTACTTACCTGGGATAAAGTGAAGATCATCGATCCGGAATCTGACAATGGAACAGGTCGCTATCCGTTAACACGTAATATTAATTTCGGGCTTCAGGTTAATTTCTAAAACTATCTCATCGCCATTAAAAAAAAGACAATGAAACAATATATGAAACTTATACTAGCCATTTTTCTGAGCTTAGCATTGTTGACCTCTTGTAAAAAAGGTTTCCTGGACAAAGTGTACGATGAAGATCTGACGATCGATTCGGTATTTGCCAATGCCCAGTATGCGGAACGTTTTTTAAGCTCTGCATATTTCTCTCTGCCCGAAGAGTCAGAGTGGATTGAGTGGTGGGGACGCAATCCTTTTACCACAGCTTCAGATGACCTGGAGTGCACCTGGGGCGTATTCGGTAACCAAATGAACACCGGAAACTGGAACGCTGCTACTGTAGAACAAAATATTTACAGGGTTTACTGGGAAGGCATCCGTAAGGTAAATATTTTCATTGAAAATATTGATAAAACTGATTTTTCTGAACGCGAGCCATCAGCTACAGGCAGAACAGGCGAGCAACAAAAGCAGGAATTTAAAGGTGAAGCTCATTTTCTTCGCGCCTTCTATCACTTTATCGAAATGCGGGTACATGGGCCTGTTTCTATATTAGACAAGGCACTTTCAACAGCTGACGACTATACGAAAATCAAAAGATCTCCTTATGATGAGTGTGTAGCTTTTGTTGTTCAAGAATGTGACAGGGCGGCAGCGCTCTTACCTGTAAGAAGAACAAATGTGGAACTTGGACGCGCTACCAAAATGGCAGCACTAGCGCTAAAAGCCAGGATATTATTGTATGCGGCCAGTCCTCTGTATAATGGCAATTCAGACTACGCTAACTTTAAAGATGATCAGGGACGCAACCTTATTTCGCCTACTTATGACGCTAACAAATGGCAAAGAGCAGCAGACGCAGCTAAAGATTGTATGACACAGGCAGAAGCTGCAGGTTATATGATTTACAAGCCAACTAATGATCCCTACCAGAATTACTATAGACTATTTATTGACCGGTGGAATGACGAAGTGCTTTTTGCCAGGAATATGGGTACATTTAACAGATTGGAGTATGCTTCCGGAGCGAAGGGTATGGGAGGCTGGAGCGGATACTGTCCTACGCAGGAGTTGGTAGATGCTTTCCAGATGGCGAATGGGACCACACCTATTACTGGGTATAACACGGATGGTACCCCGATCATTAACACCGCTTCGGGATACCAGGAAACCGGCTATGCTGCGGCTGCCGGAACGAATTACCCAGCCGGGGTGAGAAATATGTATGTAAACCGAGAGCCACGCTTTTATGTAAGCATCAATTTTAACGGACAAAGATGGAGAGGCCGACAACTTGAACTTCATAATTCCGGCCGAGACGGACGCGCAGTGGGTAATGGCCAGGACTACCCGGTTACGGGCTATTTACTTCGCAAGTTTGCTGATGAACAAATTAACCTCACCCAGGCCGGTACTTTTACTTTTAAAACGTGGATATACTTCCGCATGGCTGAGGTGTACCTGAACTATGCTGAAGCACTTAACGAGGCTCAGGGGCCTACTGCAGACGTATACACAAATGTAAATAAGGTAAGAGAGAGAGCAGGGCTTCCTGCCTTGCCTGCCGGATTATCACAAACTCAAATGAGAGAACGCATCAGGCATGAGCGGCGGATTGAACTGGCTTTTGAAACACAGCGTTACTTTGATTGCAATCGCTGGAAGATAGCTCCTGAAACCAGTAATAAAACTTTTTACAGGTTAAGCTATGACAAAGGAACTTCTATCCAGGATGATGCTTTTTATCAGCGTGTTGTTTTAAAAAGAAGAATTTTCGAGGCGCCCAAACACTACTTATGGCCTATTCCTCAAACTGAAATAGACAGGGCTTTGTGGATTGTGCAAAACCCCGGATGGTAGTATGGTTAGTTATATAATTTATTTGAATAATTGATTATGATGAATAGCAAACAGCGGTTTATAGGGCTTAGCTGGCGGCTCTATGGGATGATAGTGTTGTCAGGTATATTGTTGAGTTGTACAAAGGCCAAATCACAAAATGAGCCGCCTGCTCCCGAGCCACCTAAAAAGGTAACTGAATACCGCAACCCTGTATTCACACCTATACTGGCAGATCCAACAGTAGTTAAGGATCCGGGATCTGATTATTATTATGCTTATGGTACGGAAGATTTCTGGCATACTGATAACAAAAATCATCTGGTGGCTATTGTTCGATCGAAGGATTTAATCAATTGGACTTATGTAAGTGATGCTTTCACCGCCAAACCATCATGGAAGTCGGCCGGTGGTATATGGGCTCCGGATGTTGCCATCGTGAATGGTAAATATCATTTGTATTATTCTTATTCAACATGGGGCGATGCTAATCCGGGAGTCGGTTTAGCTATCTCCTCTTATCCGGCCGGGCCATTTATTGATGCGGGAAAACTGTTTCTCTCTTCAGAGATTGGTGTTCCTAATTCTATCGATCCATTCTATTGCGAAGAGAGCGGAAAGAAATACCTGTTCTGGGGAAGTTATAATTCTTCTGCAACCCAGGGTACTTATGGTGTAGAACTGACTGGAGATGGAAGAAGTGTAAAAGACCCGGCTCAAAAAGTTAAAATAGCTGCAGGAGATTTCGAAGCAGTAAACCTTTTTAAGAAAGATGGGTATTATTATTTTTTCGGATCTAAAAATAATTGTTGTGATGGAGCCGCCAGTGTATACCAGGTTCGTGTTGGCAGGTCACAAAATTTAATGGGACCTTATGTTGATAAAGCCGGTAAAGCCCTGACAGAACGCGGAAATGGTACATTGGTGTTACAAAGAAACCAGAAATTTTCCGGACCTGGACACAATGCACGCTTGATAACTGATAAAAAGAACCAGGATTGGATGCTTTATCATGCAATGGATGTTGATCGTGCCATGATCGGTACAGTAAACCAGCGAGCATTACTGCTTGATAAAATAAACTGGAGTGCAGACGGCTGGCCTATTGTGAACGACGGAACGCCATCAACCAGTAAAATGCTAATGCCTGAGTTGTAATGCAGAGCTCAGTATACGATCCTATTTTAAAATGAGCCGGCTGTAAGTTTAAAATATGGTACAAAAAGTGTAATTTTTGAAACAAATTTTAACTGCATAGTAGTACGTAGCTATTAAGTTTGCCATATTTAGATTTATTGCCATTGTTCACTAAAAATTAATTATGCGAATTCTATTTTCATGCCTGGCTGTAGTTGTCTTGTCTGTTGCAGCTAATGCTCAGAGTGCCTGGAAAATTGTACCGGGTAAACCCCAAACGCCTTGGGTGGCAGATGTTAATCCTGTAAAACCTTTGCCTGAATATCCCAGGCCACAGTTAAAAAGAGCCAACTGGCAAAACTGGAACGGCTTATGGAAGTACGCGATTACGGCAGCATCTGAGCAAAATATTCCCACTTCGTTTCAGGGTGATATTTTAGTGCCCTACCCGGTTGAGTCTGCCTTGTCGGGTGTAGGGAAAACAGTGGGTAAAGATCAGGCGCTTTGGTATAGTACCAGTATTGCCCTCTCTAAGCCATCGGGAACGAACCAGGTAATATTGAATTTTGGCGCAGTAGACTGGCAGTGCGATGTTTTTGTGAATGGTAAAAAAGTAGGACGACATGAGGGCGGCTTTGATCCTTTTTCTTTCAATATTACCAGCTACCTGGGTAAGGGAAAACAACAGGCAATAGCCTTGCGTGTTTGGGATCCCACCGACGATGGTCCTCAGCCAAGAGGTAAGCAGGTGAAAAAGCCGGAGGGTATCTGGTATACCCCGGTAACAGGTATCTGGCAAACGGTTTGGACTGAAGTACTGCCGGCTACTCATATTGCATCGACCAAGCATACACCAGATGTAGACGCAAGCCAGCTTCGCGTATCAGCCCGTATTGAAGGAGCTCAGGCAGGAGATATTGTGAAATTTGTTGCTTTGGATGGTACACAGCCAATAGGAGAGGTTACTGTTCCTTCAGGTGTTGATGCTGATATAAAAATAGAAAATGCAAAATTGTGGTCACCTGCGTCTCCTTATTTATACAATCTGAAAGTGTATTTATACAGGGCTGGTAAACAAATTGATTATGCCGAAAGCTATTTCGCTATGCGCAAGTCTTCTCTTGTAAAAGATGCTGCGGGCATTAACCGTATGGCTTTGAACAATAAGATAATGTTTCAGTATGGTCCGTTGGACCAGGGATGGTGGCCTGACGGTTTGTTTACAGCTCCTACTGATAAAGCCCTTCTGTTTGATATTGTCAAAACAAAGGAAATGGGCTTTAATATGATCCGTAAGCATATTAAGCTGGAACCAGCCCGCTGGTATTACTATTGCGATAGTGTAGGGATATTGGTTTGGCAGGACATGCCAAGTGGCGACCTGGGCGGCAATCATTGGGATATGCGTTCGGGACAGGTATCTGGGCAAAACCGCGACAAACAACGCAGTGCAGAATCAGAAGGATATTACAGGAAAGAGTGGAAAGCTATCATGGATGCAGCGCATAACTTTCCTTCTATAGTTTCCTGGGTGCCGTTTAATGAGGCATGGGGGCAATTTAAAACGAAGGAAATAACAGAATGGACCATGAAGTATGATCCATCCCGTTTGGTAAACAGTGCCAGCGGAGGAAACTTCTTCTACACCGGCCATATATTAGATATTCATCATTATCCCGACCCCCAGATGCCCGATCCTGAAGTGTTTGGCAAAAGCGGACAAGCTTTGGTATTGGGCGAGTTTGGCGGTTTTGGTTTACCGGTAGATGGCCATACCTGGCAGGATAAAAATAATTGGGGATACCAGAGCTTTAAGAATAAAGAAGAGCTGCTGCAGCGTTATACGAGGTCTATGAATGATTTGAAAAAGTTAATCCCCTTAGGCTTATCCGCTGCAGTATATACACAAACCACTGATGTAGAAATTGAAACCAATGGCATTCTTACTTATGACCGCAAGGTAATGAAGATGCCGGAGCAAACTTTAAAACAATTGCACCAACAGTTGTATGACGTAACAGTAAAATAATAGTCATCATTAATTGTGAACAATATGAGACCGTATAAGTCAATCATAACTGGAGGAGTGTTTTTGTTTTGTTTAGGCAATGGCTTTGCACAGGTGAGCAAAGCTGTTGCGCAAACGGTAAGCGAAGTACAAAAGCCGGATAATAGTCATACGAATCAATTTTACATCTCTAATAAAAAACCGCTTCAGCAGCTGTATTTTATAAAGCTGCCTGTTGGAACTATACAGCCACAGGGATGGCTGAAAAAATACCTGGATTTACAACGCGATGGTCTTACCGGGCAATTGGGGGAGATCAGTGCCTGGCTGGCAAAAAAAGATAATGCCTGGCTAAGTACAGACGGTAAGGGAGATCATGGTTGGGAAGAAGTGCCGTACTGGTTAAAGGGCTATGCCAACCTGGGTTATATCTTAAAGGATAAGAAAATTATTGATGAATCCCGCACCTGGTTAGAAGCAACATTGAGCAGTCAGCGCGCTGACGGATACTTTGGGCCAATGATCCTGAGGAATGGCAAACCAGACCTCTGGGGTAATATGATCATGCTTTGGTGCCTGCAATCCTATTACGATTACAGCAACGATCAAAGGGTATTGCCTTTTATGGAAAACTATTTTCGCTGGCAATATAATTTGCCCGATAGTATGCTGTTAAAAGATTATTGGGAGAACAGCCGCGGTGGAGATAATATGCTAAGTGTATACTGGTTGTATAACCGTACTAAAGGTGACAAACTATGGTTGCTTGACCTGGCCGCTAAATTGCATCGCAATACAGCTAACTGGAAACAGAAAGGCCAATTGCCCAACTGGCATAATGTAAATATCGCGCAGGGGTTTCGCGAGCCTGCTACTTACTACCTGCAAACGGGTAACCGCGAAGACTGGGATGCCACTTATAACGTGTTTAACCTGATACGTGAACGCTTCGGTAACGTACCAGGCGGAATGTTTGGAGCAGATGAAAACGCAAGAAAGGGATATGCTGATCCGCGTCAGGGTGTGGAAACCTGTGGCATGGTAGAGCAGATGGCCTCCAATGAAATATTGCTGGGTATTACAGGTGATCCCTTCTGGGCCGATCATACCGAGAATGTAGCATTCAACACTTATCCCGCGGCAGTAATGCCCGACTTCAAAGCCTTACGCTATATTACAAGCCCCAATATGTCGATCAGTGATAGTAAAAATCACCATCCGGGAATTGATAACAGTGGTCCTTTTGTAATGATGAACCCATTTAGCTCCCGTTGTTGCCAGCATAATCATGCGCAGGGATGGCCTTATTATGCCGAGCATGTTTTTATGGCCACCCCCGATAACGGCCTTGCTGCGATGCTGTACAGCGAAGCGGTTGTAAAAGCCAAAGTAGGAAACGGAACCGAAGTGAGTATTACATCAAAAGGGCATTATCCCTTTGATGAAACCATAGGCTTTACATTAACGATGCCGAAGAACACAAGCTTTCCTTTTTATGTAAGAATTCCTGAATGGTGTGCCCATGCTCAGTTGAAGATCAATGGAGTAGTAGTAAACCAAGATCCTTCACCATCCTCCTATGTAAGAATAGACCGACTTTGGAAAAGCGGGGATAAAGTTGAATTAGCATTGCCCATGCAATTGAAAGTCGATACCTGGACTTCCAATAAGAATAGCGTTAGTGTTAATCGGGGCCCTTTAACTTATTCGCTGAAAATTAAAGAGCAATATGAAAAAATGGATAGCAGGAAATCTGCTATTGGTGACTCTAAATGGCAGGAGTCTGCTGACCCGGATAAATGGCCATCTTTTGAAATATTGCCGGCATCTGCCTGGAACTATGGACTGTCTTACAAAGGGAAAGACCCGGCGATGTTCTTCAAAGTAGTAAAGAAAAACTGGCCGGTTAATGATTTTCCTTTTACACAGGATGCAGTTCCCATCAGTATTACAACAAAAGGAAAGCAGATTGATAGCTGGAAAATTGATCAATACGGTTTAACAGATACATTACCACAAAGCCCGGTAAAGGTTAGTAACAAAGAGGAAATAATTGAATTAATACCCATGGGCGCAGCGAGGTTGAGGATTGCTGCTTTTCCTGTAGTACAGTGATGTTGAAATAAATGACTCAAACGAAAGAAATATGAATATGAAAAAAATAGTTTTTTATTTAGCCATGCTGTGGCTGCTGTCATTGTATGCTTGCAGCGATGCCGGGAACGACAATGCTACTGCAACTAATAGCGAAACCACGATGGCAGAAAAATGGTCTGCCGAAAAAGCCAACCAATGGTATGCAGAACAGCCCTGGTATGTGGGCGCTAATTTTCTACCTAGTTCTGCTATTAACCAGCTGGAAATGTGGCAGGGGGAAACCTTCGACACGACCACTATAGAGAGAGAATTGGCATGGGCTGAAGCTCTTGGTATGAACATTATGCGGGTATACCTGCATGACCTGGCATGGAAAAATGATGAGCAGGGTTTTTATGATCGCATTGATAAATTTTTATCTATGGCAGACAGGCATGGTATTAAAATATTGCTGACCATTTTTGATTCCTGCTGGGATCCTTTTCCCAAGGCAGGACAACAACGTGCACCACAACCTTATGTTCATAATTCGGGATGGGTGCAAAGCCCTGGTCAGCTTATTTTAAAGGATTCAACACAGTATCCTGCATTGGAGAAATATGTAAAAGCAATAGTTGGAAAATTTGCCAATGATAAAAGGATCGTTCTGTGGGATGTATGGAATGAACCTGATAATATGACGGGCCCTTCTTACGAAAAACTGGAAGTACCCAATAAAGTTGAACTGGTTTTGCCACTGCTGAAAAAAACGTTTGAGTGGGCAAGAGCTGCTAATCCAAGCCAGCCGTTGACCTCAGGTATATGGGCCGGAAACTGGGAAAGTGACAGCACTTTAAAACCTATTGAAAAATTACAGATTGAAGAATCGGATGTGGTTTCTTTCCATTGCTACGATGATTCTGTTACACTGGCAAAAAAAATCAATGAGCTGAAGCGCTATAACAGGCCATTGTTCTGTACAGAGTATATGGCAAGGCCTAATAAAAGCACTTTCCAGAGTTCCTTACCGGTAGCTAAGCAGAACAAAGTGGCGATGATCAACTGGGGATTTGTAGATGGTAAATCCCAGACTATTTATCCATGGGATAGCTGGACAAAGAAATATACATCAGAACCTCCGCTTTGGTTTCATGATATTTTTAGAAAAGATGGAACACCTTATAAACAGGATGAGGTAGATTTCATAAAAAAGATGACAGGAAAATTATAGTAGTGGTATAAATAAGGGAGAGAGATGTTATATACAGGAAGAAGTGTTTTTTTGTTTCTTATGGCTTTGATGCTATTAGGAGCTCTGTTTAATCCGTCTTATGGACAAGAGGAAAATGAAAACAATCCATTGTTGGCAGATCCCTCCATTTTTTTTGATAAAGGTGTTTACTACCTGTATGGTACCGGAGGAGGAAAAGGAGACAGTGATGGCTTCAAAGTATATACATCCACTGATCAACAGGTATGGAAGGAGGAAGGATATGCGCTAAAGCGTGGAGAGAGTTATGGTACAAAGGGGTTTTGGGCGCCACAGGTATTTAAGTATAAAGGGAAATATTACATGGCCTATACCGCTGATGAGCATATAGCGATAGCTGTGGCCGATCATCCAGCCGGTCCTTTCCGTCAACAGCAAATAGCGCCATTGGAAGCGCCGGTTAAAATTATAGACCCCTTTGTATGGATGGATCCTTCAGGTGTAATCTATCTTTATCATGTAAGATTACAAAAAGGGAACCGCATTTTTGTTGCGGAAATGAATACATCATTAACAGCTATGAATGAATTGACCCTTAAAGAATGCATCAACGCTACAGAGCATTGGGAAGATACCCAGCAGGTTCCCTGGAAAGTAACAGAAGGTCCTACTGTACTAAAGCATAAAGGGCTGTATTATATGATCTATTCGGCTAATGATTTTCGTAATCCGGATTATGCAATAGGCTATGCCACTGCAAAAACTCCGGTAGGGCCATGGACTAAGTTCAAAGGAAATCCTATTATATCCACTCAAAACACAAAGAAGAATGGAACTGGCCATGGTGATGTGTTTGCCGGCAAACAAGGCGAAATGGGATATGTGTTCCATACACATAACAGCTCAACAAAAGTAGGCCCCCGTAAAACAGCATTGATGCATATCAGGTTTGTTCAACAAAAAAGAGCTGCAGACAAACTGGTAGCCGATTCCGCAACATTCAGATTTTTAAACAAATAATTCTTTCAAACAACAACAGGTTTTAGATGATGAGGATAATTGCTTTATTTTTCGTGACGCTGTTTTTTGCAGGATGTTCCTCCACCAGGGTCAAACAACCGGCTGAAACCTTTATTAACCCGGTACTGCCATCCGGTGCTGATCCTTATAGTTTCTATAAAGACGGTTATTACTATTATACGCACAGCGCACAAAACAAGCTTATTTTATGGAAGACCAAAAGTATAGCTGAACTTAAAAATGCGGAAAAGAAAGTGGTATGGACACCGCCGCCCCATACCGCGTACTCCAAAGAATTATGGGCGCCCCAGATCCATTTTATCAATGGCAAGTGGTATATGTACTTTGCTGCAGATGATGGCAATAACTATAACCACAGGATGTACGTTATAGAAAATGCATCACCGGATCCTATGCAGGGCCAATGGGAGTTTAAAGGTAAAGTGGCCGATGCTACTAATAAGTGGGCGATTGATGCTGATGTATTCGAGCATAAGGGCCGGTTATATATGATATGGTCTGGCTGGGAAGGCAATGAAAACGGACAGCAGAATATTTATATTGCCCGTATGAAAAATCCATGGACAATAGAAAGCGAACGGGTTAAAATCTCGAGTCCGAAATTAAAATGGGAAACACATGGCCGTTTGCCGGGACAAACGCCTGACCAGGTGAATGTAAACGAAGGGCCACAGTTTTTAAAGCATAAAGACAAGATCTTTATTATTTATTCTGCCAGTGGTTGCTGGACAGATCATTATACATTAGGGATGTTGTCAACATCAGCTGATGCTGACCTGCTCAATGCTACCAGCTGGAAGAAACATCCGGAGCCTGTATTCCAGGCTGAACCAGGCAGTGGTGTTTATGCAGCCGGGCATAACTCATTCTTTAAGTCACCTGATGGTAAAGAAGACTGGATACTCTATCATGCTAATTCCGAACCCGGACAGGGCTGTGGCGGACATCGCTCTCCAAGGGCACAAAAATTTACATGGAGGAAGGATGGTACGCCTGATTTTGGTAAACCGTTAAGCACTACACAAAGCCTGGTCGTTCCCTCCAAAAAATAATAAAAATTTTATTGATATTCTTACCCATCTGCCTTTAAAAAGTAGATGGTTTTTTTTTGTCTGATAGTCAATCATCCATGTATATACTTCTAAAAAAGTTTAAAAAGTTGACCCGTGTTATCGTTTAGCGCCATCATGAAAGATAGTCGTCTGAACGTCAAAGCGGTATATTTTTTGCATTCTATTAACGGTTGTGACATGATCTTGATAGCAGTATAAGGGCTATCGTTACAACAATGCTTGCTATAACATTTGTCTGGATAGAATAAATGTATACCTGGCTGGTTTATAAAGATTGCATTCGCTGTACCAGGTACATCTGCAATTAATTATACATGAGAATTTTTTAAACCACTCATAATTATTATCTATGGAGAGAAGAACTCAACGGCCTCCTAAAGGCCTTATTTTTAGGTTAGGTAGCAAAATCGTTTTTTCGATTTTATCCTTTTTGATTATCAGTCAGTTAACTGCGTCGGCTCAACAACCTGTTACTGTAACAGGGGTGGTGGCGTCTTCAACGGGTGATCCTATACCTGCTGCCACTGTTATGGAGAAAGGAACTAATGTAGCAACGGTGTCTGATGACCAGGGCAAGTTTTCAATTGCAGTTTCTAATGCCAATGGAGTACTGGTTATTAGTTCTGTAGGATATGCCAGCCGCGAACTGCCGTTAAACGGGCGTACAGCACTGGACACCATTAAATTATCTCCGGCTTCAACAGAAACCAATCTTGAAGAAGTGGTGGTAGTAGGGTATGGTACCATGCGCAAATCGGACCTGACAGGTTCTATTTCCACTGCAAAGGGAAGCGATATCATTAAGGGACAATCATTCAACGCATTGGAAGGCCTGAAAGGCCGGGCAGCTGGGGTGAATATCTTTTCCAACACGGGTCAGCCGGGCGGGGAAATGCGCGTGATCATCAGGGGGCTTGCTACCATTAATGCTTCAGCCAATCCATTGTATGTTGTGGATGGGGTGGTAATGCAAAATTTCCAGTTTCTGAACCCTAATGATATTGAATCTATAGAAGTGTTGAAAGATGCATCTTCGGCGGCTATTTACGGGGCGCGTGGTGCTAATGGTGTTGTGCTGGTAACTACCAAGCGTGGTGCCACGGGTGCTAAAAAAGCACAGGTGTCTTACGCCGGTTCCATATCTGTAGGAAAAATGGCAAGGTATATTGACGTGATGGATGCCAATGAATGGATGGCTACCTTTAAGCAGGGACTGGAAAATGCAAACGCCTGGCAGGGGAGAAACTATACTACCGATCTCTCTAAAATATTTACCGATCCCTATTTGTTCAACTCCGATGGTTCTCCAAAGTTCAATACCAACTGGCAGAAGGAAGCTTCACGTACAGCTGTTTCTCATAACCACCAGTTAAATATTCAGCGGAGCATGGATAAAGCATCCATTGGCGCATTTTTGAACTATACAGATCAGCAGGGGATTTTGCTCAACTCTTATTTTAAAAGATTGAACGCAAAACTGGCTTACGATGATAAACCAACCGATTGGTTATCCACAGGAGTTAACCTGTTGGTGAATCATACATGGGGTAACCGTACCTCGGATAACCCTTATGGACAGGGCGCTTTGCGTACTATGATAGAACAGTTGCCGTTTTTGCCCGTTAAACTGGCCGATGGTACCTATGCACAAACCAATAATATAGGCACTACCGCCATCCCTGTTAATCAAAATAATCCGGGAGGGGCCACCCAGGGTTTTCAGCCCGAAGGTGTTGGTAATCCTGTTGAATTGTTGAACCGCATGGAAGCCATGCAATATAGAACACAGATATTCGGTAATGCTGCCCTTACGTTTCATTTGGCCAAGGACCTCGAATTGAAAACCCAGTTCGGTGTCGATTATCAGATTAACAGGGCAACCAACTATATTCCGTTTACGCCGCGACCCCTTATTAATCAGAACTCTGAGGGATCGGCTTCTGCATCGAGCGCGTCAACCTTTTATTGGCAGGAGGAAACTTATCTTACCTATAAAAAGCGTATAGACAGGCATTCTATTAATGCCATGTTAGGTTTGTCATGGCAGGAAAATTTGTACAACTATTTTTCCTCATCTGACAGCAAGTTTGTCGATGATTATTTCGGGTTCTACAATATGGGCCGGGGAACCAACCGCCCTACCGTAGGTAGCGATTATGATAAATGGGCTATGAATTCTTATTTTTTCAGGGGCGCCTACTCTTATGATAACAAGTACATGGCTACTATAACAGGTCGTTATGATGGCTCCTCTAAATTCGGACCTAACTCTAAGTATGGTTTTTCCCCTCGGTAGGTTTAGGCTGGCTCATCTCGAACGAGGAGTTTATGAAAAATTCCGAAACATTGAGCCGTTTGAAGATACATTCTTCTATTGGTGCAACCGGTAATTCTGAGATCGGTACTTATGCTTCCCTGGCTCGTGTGGGACAATCCAATACCATTATCGGTGAAGCCCTACGTGTCGTATCTTATTTAAGTAATATGCCCAACCCCGATTTAAGATGGGAGCGCACTACTCAATGGGATGCAGGTATAGATATGGGCTTGTTTAATAACCGCTTAAACCTGGAGCTTTCTTACTATTACAAAAATACGAAGGACCTTCTGCTCAGTCGTCCGCTTCCACCATCAGTTGGCTTTTCCAGTGTAACTCAAAACGTAGGAGCGGTTTCCAATCGTGGTGTTGATATCCTGCTTACCGCATACCCGGTTCAAAACGATAATTTCCAATGGACATCAACGGTTAATATGAGCTATAATAAAAGCCGTGTGGAAAAGCTGGATGAAAATGCATCCATCGATCCGATCACCGGTAAAAGGCAAATCACAACCGACGGTTTCGTAGGGTACGATATATTGATTCGTGAAGGAGACGAGCTTTCTGCTTTCTACGGATATAAGCGTGCGGGTATATATGACGGGGTTCCCGGCAACTGGGATGCGCAAACCATGAACATACCCGGCCTTATTGGTGAAAAAGTTACTTATAAGGATCGCCAGGTAATTGGTCATGGCTTACCACGGTGGACCGGTTCTTTTATCAATACACTTAATTATAAAGGGTTTGATCTGACTGCTGATTTACAGTTTACCTGGGGTGTACAGGTGATGCAGGAGTTCTTTCACTCAACCGAAGGACGTTTCCTGACGAGCGGAATTGACCGCCTTTACCAGGAAGCATGGCATCCTACACTGAATCCAGATGGTAAAGCACAGGCGATCCGTTTAGCAAACTTCGGTATGGGTAGTAATGCAAATGCAGACGATACCTGGGTTGCCGATGGCTCTTATTTGCGCGGTAACCTGTTTCAATTAGGTTATACGTTTACAACGAATGCTGTAAAAAGAATGGGCTTTTCGGCTTTACGCATATATGCGAATGCTAATAATGCCTTTTTAATTACTTCATCGGATTACTTAGGCTATGACCCTGATAACTCTTCCCGCCTGGGAGACAATAAATGGGGCGCTAATCGCCAGTTTTTCACTTATCCTCGTCCACGTACTTTCACTTTCGGTGTTAATGTAACTTTTTAACCGTGAATTAAATTATTATGCTCATGAAAAGATCTAAAATATATATAGCTGCATTTTGCATTATTGCTAATTCAACATTGCTGAGCTCCTGTACCAAATTTCTGGAGGAAGATCCGCTTGATACTAAAATCAGCAGTCAGTTCTGGAAAACGTCAGCTGACGCGGAGTCTGCGGTAAACGGGCTCTACTTTGGAGGCGTGCCCTACCTGAACAATATAGACGTAGATGGTGGCTGGACGCCCAAAGCCACCATGTGGGGTGGCATTATGTCCGGATTGTTTGTTGACAAACGGAAGGACAGGACATTTACCAATGCATCCGAAAATAGCACTTATAACATTGAATCGTTTAATCCAACCGCCCAAAAAATATGGGCTGAATATTATATCGGGATTTCAAGGGCTAATTTCGTTATTACCAACATTCCTACTATGGAAGGCATACTGGACGCCGCCAAAATAAACAACTATGTAGCCCAGGGTAAGTTTTTCAGGGCACTGGCCTACTTTGCTCTTGTAAAAGATTTCGGAGATGCGCCGCTGATAGATGCGCCCTTTACTTCTACAGAGGGTATTTATAAAGAGCGTACGCCTGCAGCAGATATTTACAGATTTATCGAGCAGGATTTGCTCAGTATTACGGAAGGAGATGCATTGCCTAACAAAGCGTTTTATGCGAATGGCGCCTACGTAACCAAACCACTTGCACAGTCTTTGCTGGCTCAGGTGTATTTGCAATGGGCAGGAGCGCCGCTTAATGGAGGTGCAGCGTATTATACCAAAGCTGCTGAAATGGCTCAAAAGGTAATAAGCGGTGGTCAGCATGCGCTCATTGACGCTGCAGGAACTACAAATGGAAGTAACTCAGCGTTTAATGTTATAAAAACAACGAAGTCATCTAACGAAATTATTTACGCCAAGGAGTATAACATGACGAGCTACAATGTAGGCAATTCCTATCCGGCGCGCTCTATAGGGGCGGAAGCATTTCAGTGGAAAGATGCGGCCAATAATAATGTTTTCCGACCGGCCGGAGATGTGATGTATAATGCCTATTTACCTGCCAATGTTTTGCTTGATAGTTATGCTCCTTCCGACATCCGCAGCATGGAGAAGCAGTTCTTTTTCCGTAACTATACTGATGCCACAGGAGTAGCGCACACACTCAATAATGTGGGCAACTGGTTATGGTTCGATGAAGCATCACTGAAAAGCGGGAGGGATGGCGACTACAACATTCCAATGATCCGCTTTGCAGAAATATTACTGATTGCCGCTGAGGGCCTTGCACGAACCGGAAAGGAGGGTGAAGGAAGAGTATTCCTGAACCAGGTGCGTAAACGTGCCGGCCTCGCCGATGAAGCAGCCAGTGGTGACGCGCTCATTCAATCTATACTCACAGAACGGTTTCATGAGTTCCCGTTGGAGTTTAAAATTTGGGACGATATTCGACGCACCCGTCTTTACCCTGAAGCAGATGGTGCAAAATCGGGTAAGCTGAGATGGGTACCGCTTGCTTCGGCTGCTATTCAGAACAAACCTGAAGGCACTACAAAAAACGGTGCAATACCTGAATATGCTTTGCTATGGCCCGTCCCTTTAAATGAAATGCAGGCTAATCCCGCGTTGAAAAATCAAAACCCGGGATGGAATTAGAAAAGTAAAAACATGGAGTCAAGCATGTACAAAAATGCCGCCCGTAGAAAAGGCGGCATTTTTGTATTAAATGTTTTGGAAAATGATTATGGAAATATACCCAACTCCGCATAAGTGGTAGCTACTTTATTAATAGCCACTACATACGCTGCTGTACGCATATCAGGTATATTATCGTTGTTCTTCCATTCGCTCATAATCTCTCTTGTAGCAGTGATCATGGTTTCCTCAAGGCCACTGTACACCAGGTCAATTTCATCCGCCCCGTGTTTGATCAGCGAGCGGTTTTTATCATCTACTCTTTTACCGGTCAATTCTTCAATTTCCTGTAAAATTCTTTCGTTCATGGTTTCGTTGAATCTTTTCTCCATCCGGCCATACCGAACATGGCTCAGGTTTTTCAGCCATTCGAAATAAGAAACCGTTACACCACCCGCGTTCAGGTACATATCCGGTACTACCAGCGCTCCTTTCGCTAAAAGGATCTCGTCTGCATCAGGTGTTAACGGACCGTTGGCGGCTTCACCAATGATCTTTGCTTTCACCCTGGGTGCATTTTCTTTGGTGATCACCTGTTCTAACGCAGCAGGTATCAGAATGTCACAATCCAGTTCCAATGCCGCACTGTTATTTTCAAGGTTGATGGCGCCCGGGAAATCTAAGATCGATCCTGTTCTTTTTCTGTGTTCAACCAATGCTTCCACATCAATACCGTCAGGTTTTGAAATGGAGCCTTCAAACTCAGCAATACCAACAATAATAGCTCCCGCTTCACTAAAAAATTTTGCTGAATGGTAGCCCACGTTACCCAATCCCTGTACCACAATTCTTTTACCTTCCACGCCGGGAGTTAAGCCGCGCTTGAGCATTTCCTCTTCCATAGAGCACACTTCCTTCAGGCCATAAAAAACACCTAAACCGGTTGCTTCTTTTCTACCTCTTACACCACCCTGTGAAACGGGTTTGCCGGTAACACAACCTGCTGCATCAATTTCGTGCGGATGCATTGCTGCATAGGTATCCACGATCCAGGCCATTTCTCTTTCCCCTGTTCCGTAATCCGGCGCAGGCACATCAACCGCGGGACCAATAAAATTCTTTTTAATTAACTCCGACGTATACCGGCGGGTTATTTTTTCCAATTCATAAGGGGTATACTTTTTAGGGTCGATCTTTATACCACCCTTTCCACCGCCAAAAGGTACATTTACAATGGCGCATTTATAAGTCATCAAAGCTGCAAGTGCCATCACCTCGTCCTGCGTAACCGCCATAGAAAAGCGGATACCACCTTTACAAGGCGTTTTGTGGTGAGAGTGTTGTACCCGGTAGGCCTCAATTACTTCAATGCTGCCATCTTCTTTTTTTACAGGAAAACGCATACGGTATACTGCGTTACAGGCGCTTATTTGCTCAAGCAAACCTTTGTCCCATTTGGTAAATTCTGCCGCTTTACTAAAACTTTTTTTTACGGCATCAAAAAAGCTGTTGTCATCGTTATGCATAGATATAGGATTTTCAATGTTTTGGCAAAATAGAAATTAATCCTTATTAGCAAGGTTAATAAAACACTTATTTTGTTAACCGGCAATAAATCTATATTACCGGCATATCGGTATAATCTGGCAGACACAGCAACAATCATTCATTGGTTCCGGCAATCAACGGCGCCAACGACATACGGCAAAGCAAACAAAAATAAGCAGGAGCGAAGGTTACTCGTTAGTATTACCTTCTTCCAGCTTTTTTACCTTTTTTTCAATTCTTACCAAATAAAGGATCAAACCAATAAGAATAATAAGAATAACGGCAATTACAACATAGATCCTGCCACTGCTGTACATCAGGTTTTCTTTGGCCTGCGCATTAGCCAACAAAGGAAGCAGGAATAAAACGAACATCAAAAACTTCATTGCCATCTTTATTTAATAAAATTTCTTTCTTTTACGTAGTTGAATCTTATTTTAAGCGTTGCAATCCATACGCCCAGCAAAGACCAGCCTATAAATGCCGGATACTGGATCATACGCATGGCCGGACTTGAATCTTTAAAATTCAACGCAGGATTTCCTTCCTGCCCCGGGTGCAAACTTGGCAACAGCCTGGGCACCACCATAATAGTAGGAAACAGCATCGCAAAAGCAAAAATATTGTATACAGCGCTGATCCGCGCTTTTTGATCAATATCCTGGATAGAGCTTCTTAAAATGAAATAGGCAAAATAGATCAGTAACGCTACGGCCGTACCTATTAATTTAGGTTCGCGGGCAACCGCGCTAAAAGAATCAAAAGCAGGGTTATTGGGATCGGCCCAGGTATAACTGGCCCAAACCGCACCGGTGGCATAACCTAAAAGTCCGAATACAATACCTACAGAGGCGTATTGATTAGCCGCAATATCGTTCTTTAAATTATTTTTGCTTAAGTAACGTATAGAGTGTACCAGTGAACAGGTAAACAATACAAACATGGCCGCCCACATGCCCACATGGTAAAAAACGTTACGGATGGTTTCTCCCAGTACCGGCAGGTTGGGTATATTTACCAATAAACCACCTACCACGGCATATACCAGTAATAGCACACAGAGAATTTTCCACCATGCTTTCCTCATACTAAAAAACCAATTTTAACTGATAAACGCAAAAGTAAGTGGAAAGTTTATAATGTTTAAGGATAATCTCAACAGGATATGCCTGGTTTGCAAAACATTAATCCCTCCATAAAAAAGGAAAAAGGATAACGGACAAAAGTCCTACAAGAAAGTCAAGGGCAATGAGAAGCAATACATCGCTCCATTCAAAACCTTGTGTAGTGCTAAACGCTGCGGCAGACAATTTCATCAGCAGCATTAGTTGCGGTACAATAAGGGGAAAGCCCAGGACAGCCATAATAGCGGCATTTTGCCTAGCTTTTGCAGCAATGGCGGCTAAAAAAGTAAATACCATACTCAGGCTGAACCCGCCCAATAAACTTAACCCGATAAAAGGAAGCATTTTTTGAACCGGGTTGCCGATAAACGCAAAGAACAGTACCAGGCTAATCAGGGTCATTAGCAACATCAGCAGGCTATTAAACAGCAATTTAGCCACCATAAAATGCGCCGGGGACGAGATCGTATAAAAATAAAGCATGCGCGCCCTGCTTTCCTGCATAAAGCTTTTAGCTACGGCATTTATACAAATAAACAGTTGTATTACCCAAAACAAACCATTCCAGATCTCTTTTTCGGGCTCCTGTATAGCCAGGAATAATACAAAAATGGTAGCGCCCATATATAACAATATGCCATAAAAGCTATATTGCTGGCGTACTTCCAGCACTAATTCTTTTTTAAATAAGGTAAGGACTGGTTTCAAATCACTGTTCTTTTTTCTCATTATAACATACACGGCAACGGGGTTCGTAGGCATCCATTGCTCCCAGCATCACCTGGTCGTCGTCCGGGATTTTACGATAAGAGTAATTGGCAATATTGCCACATTTTACACAAATAGCATGGAGCTTGGTAACATAATCGGCTTTAGCCATAATAAAAGGCATTTGCCCAAACGGCTTACCTGTAAAATCCATGTCGAGCCCGGCAACAATCACCCTGATGCCATGGTAAGCCAGCTTATCGCACACTTCGGGTAAGCCATCATCAAAGAACTGGGCTTCATCTATGCCGATCACATCAGCATCCTGGGCCATTAATAATATCTTCTGCGAGTTATCTATCGGGGTAGAATGAATGGCATTGGTGTCATGAGACACAATATTTAACTCATCATACCTGGTATCTATTGCCGGTTTAAAAATCTCCACTTTAAGATTGGCAAATTTCACGCGTTTCAGGCGGCGAATCAACTCCTCTGTTTTGCCACTAAACATGGAACCACAGATCACTTCAATCCAGCCACGCCGCTCTCCGCTTAAATTGGGTTCAATAAACATTGTTAATATTTATACATTTTATCTGCCTGCACAATATTTAGGGTTGGTTGGCGTATTATTTAAAATTTCTCAAAAGTAGCATGTCTGTGTGATGATTAGCTGTATTTTTTAGGTTTATGGGAAGTTTGCAACATATAAGCGCTGCACTTTATATTTCCCTTAGATCGAAATAAGAAATTAACAGGTATTGTTTTTGCGGAGTAGTATCAATATGCCGACGCTTCATGTGTGACGATTCAGGTGATGTTCCCGGACAATTCTGATATTTATATATACTGCTGCTGGTGTTAATAAAAAATGACAATGGAAAGAATCAGAAGTTTGATTGAAAAAATAAACATGCAATTTGCTCAAAAAGTACCATTAAGTCAATTGCTGAGTACGGTGCAAATGCTGCAAAATGAGATAGCCGGAACCATGCGGGAGGTAGATGTATTAGGAACCAGTGGTATTTCAGTGATCGTTCCCAATGCCAAGCCCATGCCGGGCAGCACGGTTACCGTAAATCATCAGGAGCAGGTAAAGCCGGAAAATGAAGAAAAAGAATATTATGAATTGGTAGTAGAAGGGACTGAAGAGGAAGAAAATTTACCGGAGTCTGCTGCGCAGATACCCAGCTACGAAGAATTAATAAAATTACAACAGCAGTTGAAGACATCTGAGGGTCAGGCTACGCTTAGTTTTAGCGATAGCGATGAGTTTGCAGATGATATGCCTACTTTATCCCGGCAAAACAGGACAGGAGGATCTAAAGCAGCAAAACAGGCTGCTACGCCCAAGGCGGGTAGAAATGCGATTAAAGACCTGAATAAAGCTATTACAGCCCAGGACCGGCTTGCCTTTGTAAGAGAGCTTTTCAGGGGAGATGAAGTTATGTTTGAACGTAGTATCAAGACGATCAATAATTTCAGCTCTCTGACTGAAGCAGAATATTGGATAGAAAGAGAATTGAAAACCAAGAATGGCTGGATGTCCGGCCATACCGTAACCAGCCAGTTTGAACAACTGCTTAAAAGGCGGTTTTCTTAAGCCAGCTCACGATAAGGCTGGTTGCTCCGGTATTAGACGCAACAAATTCGCCTGCATTACGGCTGTATTCCATTAATTGCTCCTTATTATTAAGGAGGGATTGAGTCAATTCTATCAATTCTGTATCAGTTGTATAACCGAAGGCAGCTTTATTTTTTATTAAGCTGATAGCTTCAGCAAATTTCTGGTAATTAGGGCCAAATAAAACCGGTCTACCATAAACCGCTGCCTCGAGCGTGTTATGAATGCCCGATTTATTAAAGCCACCACCAATATAACTAACCAGGCTATAATAGTACAGTTTGGAAAGCATACCAATATTATCGATGATCAATACGCGGCTGGTTGAGATGCCATTATTGACCTTAAGAAGCTCTGAATAGAACGCTGCTTCTCTAAAAGTATCTTTTAGAAAGCCAAGGTGAGTGTCGGTAATTTCATGAGGAGCGATAATCAAAGCAAGATCTGCCTGGGCTTCCATCAGCTTTTTCAGCATCAATTCATCTTCGGGCCAGGTGCTGCCGGCTACCAGTATCTTTTTATTGGTAATGAATTGCTCGATTAATGGAAGCGGCTCAAAGCTATCCGCGATGGTTTTAACGCGATCGAAGCGGGTGTCGCCAGCCAGTGAAACCTTTTCTGCAGGAACGATGGTAGTAATTCGCTCATAGCTTTCAGGGTTTTGTACAAATAGATGATGGAAATAGTTGGCCATTTTTCGATGTACACTACCATACCATTTAAAAAACGGGGCATTTTCCCTGAAAATGGCGGAGATGAGTAGGACGGGTATATTTTTTTGGTGTAATTGATAGAGATAATGGTACCAGTATTCGTACTTAACAAAGATCGATAGCGAGGGTTTCACGATATTGATAAATTGCTGAGCATTAGCCCTTGTATCCAGCGGCAGATAAAACACCCAGTCAACACCGGTATAGTTTTTCCTTATTTCATAGCCCGAGGGGGAGAAAAAGGTAAGCAATAACCTGTGTTGCGGGTATTGCTGTCTTAATTCCTCCAACACCGGCCGTCCCTGCTCAAATTCTCCCAGGGAAGCGCAGTGCATCCAGATTATTTTTTCTCCGCTACCAACAGCATTTTGCAATTTGCTGAAAATGTCTCTTCTTCCTTCCAGCCAGAGTTTCGCCTTTTTATTGAACAGGGAAGCGATCAAAATGGCCAATTGATACAGCCTTACGGAAATATTGTACATTAAAACATCCACTGGTTTGCCTTTTCGCAAATGTAAAAGCAATCTATAATATTGCTTTTTATTTTATTACTTTTGCCCCCTTAAATTGAACCCTATGCGTCCTATCCAGATGGTTGATACCCGCAGCCAGTATCTTAAAATTAAGAATGAAGTTGATAATGCAGTGTTGGAAGTACTGGATAGTAGCGCCTTTATCAATGGTCCGGCTGTAAAGGAGTTCTCAAAAAACCTGGCAAGCTACCTCGATGTTAAGCATGTAATTCCTTGCGCCAATGGTACCGACGCTTTGCAGATCGCATTAATGGCCTTGGGCCTGCAGCCTGGAGATGAGGTAATTACACCGTCTTTTACGTTTATTGCCACTACAGAAGTGGTGGCTTTGCTGCAACTCAAACCTGTGTTTGTTGAAGTGGATCAACATACTTTTTGCGTGGATATTCATGAGTTAGAAAGTAAGATTACGCCTAAAACCAAGGTGATTCTCCCGGTACACCTGTATGGCCAGGCTGCAAATATGGAAGCCATCATGGCTATTGCTGAAAAGCATAATTTATATGTGGTAGAAGATAATGCGCAGGCCATCGGCGCTGATTTTACCTTTCTGGATGGTACGGTGAAAAAAACGGGTACGATCGGGCATATAGGATGTACTTCTTTTTATCCCAGTAAAAACCTGGGTGCTTTTGGAGACGGAGGTGCTATATGTACCAACGATGACGAGCTGGCAGCTCAAATGCAAATGATAGCTAACCATGGCCAAAGCAAGAGATATTATCATGATGTGGTGGGCTGTAACAGCCGGTTAGATAGTGTGCAGGCTGCTATCTTAAATATTAAATTAAAGCATTTGGATGTTTATAATGAAGCCCGTCAGACAGTGGCAGCCTATTACAATAAAGCATTTAGCAACAGTAATAAACTATTAGTTCCTGCAAAGGCTGATTTTGCCAGCCACGTCTACCATCAGTATACTTTGCTTCTTAATGGAGTGGACAGGGAAGGACTGGTAGCTTTTTTAGCTGAAAGGAAAATTCCTGCGATGATCTATTATCCCGTTCCCGGGCATAAACAAAAAATGTTTGCTCATTTTAATACGCAAAACCAGGAGTTACCTATAACCGACTGGTTAACAGAAAGGGTGGTTTCTCTTCCTATTCATACTGAAATGGATGAGGAGCAGCTCGCCTATATTACCAGTGCTGTACTGGAATTTGTAAATCAATAATCCCGGCATGTACACCAACCTGGTAATAAAAAAAGCCAAGCTGGCGGTAATCGGCCTGGGGTATGTAGGATTACCCATTGCGCTTGCATTTGCCAAAAAGCTTTCTGTTATTGGTTTTGATATCAATGAAGAACGGCTCGATCTGATGCGGCGGGGAGTTGATCCCAGTAAAGAACTCGACGCATCAGCCTTTGAAAATACCGATATCCTTTTTACCAGCTCGGTTGAGGTACTAAAAGAAGCCAGCTTTTATATTGTTGCCGTTCCAACGCCGGTTGATGACAAAAATATTCCTGATCTGCGTTTGATTATTAAAGCCTCTGAAACTGTTGGCCAGGTGATGACAGCAGGGAATTATGTGGTGTTTGAATCTACGGTTTACCCCGGTTGTACGGAGGAAGAATGTTTACCGGTTATTGAAAAAGTATCCGGGTTAAATAACGGTATTGATTTTAAATCGGGCTACTCACCCGAAAGGATCAATCCGGGCGACAAGGTACATACCTTAAATAATATCATTAAAATAGTTTCCGGCTGCGATCCGGAAGCATTGGATGAGATCGCAAAAGTATATGAGTTAGTAGTAGAAGCCGGCGTATTCAGGGCTTCTTCTATTAAAGTAGCAGAGGCCGCCAAAATTGTGGAGAATACCCAGCGTGATCTGAATATCGCTTTCATGAATGAGCTGTCGGTGATTTTCGACAAGCTGAACATTAATACGTTTGAAGTATTGGAGGCGGCCGGCACCAAATGGAACTTTTTAAAATTTCAGCCGGGACTTGTGGGCGGGCACTGCACCGGTGTAGATCCTTATTACCTGGCCTATAAAGCCAGCCGGATGGATTATAAAGCTCAATTAATATTGGCGGCTCGTCATATCAACGATACTATGGCCAAGTATGTAGCTGAGAAAATAGTAAAGCATATTATTAAATCGGGTATCAATGTAGGACAGGCTAAAGTATTGATAAAGGGAGCCACTTTTAAAGAAAATGTAAGTGATATCAGGAACAGTAAGGTTGCTGATATCGTGAAGGCGCTACAGGAGTTTTCGGTGCTGGTAGATGTGGAAGATCCTTATGCCACATCCGAAGAATTAAAGAGAGCGTATAATATTGAATTGAAAGAAGGGGTTTCCGGTGATTACGATGCCGTAGTAATTGCAGTACCACATAAAGAGTATTTATTGCTCAACGACGACTATTTTTGCAGCATTACCAGGCCAACTGCCCTTATCGCAGATTTGAAAGGTATTTATCGAAATAAAATTTTAAACAGAAAATACTATAGTTTATAATGCCATTTACAGCAACACCTCTGGACGGATTATTGATTTTTGAGCCCCGGGTTTTTGAAGATAGCCGCGGTTATTTCTTTGAAGCCTATAATCAGTCGGTATTTGAGGCAGAAGGATTGCAGTACAATTTTGTACAGGACAACCAGTCTTTTTCGAGCTATGGTGTTGTAAGGGGGTTACATTACCAGCAAAACCCGCATGCACAATGTAAACTGGTTCGTGCTTTAGCAGGCAGGATACTGGATGTAGCAGTTGATATCCGGAAAAACTCCGCTACCTATGGTCAGGTCTTTTCGTTAGAACTGACAGCCGAAAACAAGAAGCAGTTGCTGATTCCGGCTGGTTTTGCTCATGGGTTTTCTGTACTAAGCGAAACCGCGGTAGTCATGTATAAATGTGATGCGCTTTACAATAAAGAAAGCGAAGGAGGCATTATTTACAATGATCCTGAATTAGCGATAGATTGGCAGTTGCCCGAAGGTGCGGCCGTTGTTTCTGATAAAGACCTGGTATTACCTTCTTTAAAAGAGTGTAAGAACAATTTCTAAATTATTTATGGCGCAAAAAACAATACTGGTTACCGGGTCCAACGGACAATTGGGTTCAGATATAAAAGCTTTGGCAGGTCAATTCCCTGATTTCAATTTCCTGTTCACAGATAGGTCGACACTTTCTATAACGGATGAAGCAGCCATAAACCGTTTTTTTGCAGAGCATCAACCCGATTTTTGCGTCAATTGTGCAGCCTATACGGCAGTGGATAAAGCAGAAGATGTTGCTGAATTGAGTAATGTACAGGCGCTGAATGCCGATGCGGTAGGATATCTCGCCAGGGCCTGCGCTGTACATAATACCAAATTGATCCAGGTTTCTACAGATTATGTTTTTGACGGAAACGGTACCGAGCCTTACAAAGAGACAGATGCCACACAACCTGTAAGTGTGTATGGTAACACTAAATTAGAGGGGGAGAAGCTGGCAGCAGCGTTTACCGATGCCATCATCATTCGTACGGCCTGGGTATATTCTACCTTTGGAAAGAACTTTGTAAAAACCATGATCCGCCTGATGAACGAAAAGCCACAGATCAGTATAGTTAGCGATCAATATGGTTCACCAACCTATGCGGCAGATCTGGCCGCCGCCATTATGCATATTATCAGCTCGGGCAACTGGGCACCGGGTATTTATCATTATACCAACGAGGGACGCATTAACTGGCATGAGTTTGCCCTTGCTATTAAAGAACTCATACACTCGGAGTGTGAAGTAAAAGCTATTCCTACTATTCAATATCCTACCCCGGCTAAACGGCCCTCCTGGAGTGTGCTGGACAAAACTAAAATAAAAGAAACCTACCAGCTGGTAATTCCCGACTGGAAGGCCAGCCTGGAACTTTGCATCGGAAAAATGCAATAATACCAACAATACGATAGCTTTGTTGTTTACTTAATAATTGACTGCAATAGCAGGCAGGGCAGCAAATGAACGCCCTGGAAATAATATATATTCAATAATGAAGCGTTTTTTATTATCATTTTGGGCGGTGCTATCCACGCTCTTTCTATGGGCACAGGACACTACGGCAGTAAAACTTTCTGTTGATCAGAAGCGTGTTAATAAAGATGAAGTTATCATTACCATTACAGCCAAAGCGATAAAGCCGGGTGTTGCCCTCTATACGCTTCAAAAAAGCCCCGAGGATGCGGTTTTTTCCCAGGTGAGTTTCGATAGTAGCCTGGCCAGCCATTTAAAAGGAAATATTACGGAGAAAGGAAATGTTCAATCCAAACTGGATTCGACTTTATCTTTAAATGTTTCTTTTGTAGCCGATTCCGTTCAATGGATGCAAACTTTGAAAATTGCTGAAACGGATACAGTGCTGGTTAAAGGCAAAGTAACTTACATGTTTAATTTGGGTAATGAATATCCGTCTGTTGAAGAAGACTTTCGGCTCGTTGTTATGCCTGAGAATGCAAATAGTGAAAATGCAACAGTTTCAGGCAGCAGACCCGGTGAACAAGGTCAATCTCTGATATGGATCTTTTTAACGGCGTTTGCCGGCGGTTTACTGGCACTGCTTACGCCTTGTGTGTACTCTATGATACCGGTTACGGTAAGCTTTTTTACCAAACGCAGTAAGACCAAACAGGAAGGGATCAAAAATGCAGTTATCTATTCTTTGTCCATTATCATCATATTTACTTTACTCGGCTTCCTCATTACCCTGATCTTTGGGCCGGCCGCATTAAATAATCTTTCTACTAACTGGATAGCCAATCTTATATTTTTTGCCATATTCATCATTTTTGGTATCTCCTTTTTAGGGGCTTTCGAAATTCAGCTACCCAGTTCCTGGTCTACACGGGCCGATAGTAAAGCAAATACGGGAAGCTTCTGGGGTATCTTCTTTATGGCGCTTACTTTAGTGATTGTTTCCTTCTCCTGTACAGGCCCTATCATCGGGAACTTATTGGTGCTGGCTTCCAAAGGTAGTTATTGGGGACCATTACTAGGTATGTTCGGCTTTTCAGTGGCATTGGCATTGCCGTTTGCCCTGTTTGCCTTTTTCCCAAGCAAATTAAATGTATTAGGAAAAGCCGGAGGCTGGTTGAATGCTATTAAAGTAACCTTAGGATTTTTAGAATTGGCATTGGCACTTAAGTTCCTGTCTAATGCCGATCTGGCCAAAAACTGGCGGATACTGGACCGCGAAATATTTATTGTGTTGTGGATTGTGATCTTCCTGTTGCTAGGCTTGTATTTGCTCGGCAAGCTTAAATTTAAACACGATGATGACCTGCCGAAAAACGACTTTGGCATTCCTTACCTATCTGTAACAAGATTATTTTTTGCGATAGCAGCGTTTTCTATGGTAGTATACCTTACGCCAGGTTTGTGGGGTGCTCCTTTAAAAGGATTAGGAGCATTTCTGCCTCCTATGGGTACGCAGGATTTTAATGCAGATGATCTGCCCAAAGGTTTTGATCCTTCTAAGCTAACCGCTCAGGCTGGCCATGGAACGGCAGCAAGTCAGGATAGTGAATTACCTCATCCTGTAAAATTTGCCGAGGCAATGAAAAAGAATGAACCGGATGTAGTCATCAATAATGGTATGGTTACTTACTTCGATTACAAAGAGGCTTTGGAAGTGGCCAGGAAGCTGAAAAAGCCATTAATGCTGGACTTTACAGGAATTAACTGTGTTAACTGCCGGCTGATGGAGACACAGGTATGGAGCGATCCTGAAGTGATGAAATTATTAAAGGAAGAGTTTGTTATTGCTTCTTTATTTGTGGATGTGCACGATGAAAGTGTTATGCTGCCTGTGTCAGAACAATTTTATTCTGAAGACCTGGGTAAGCAGGTTGAAACCCTGGGCGATTTGAACACGCACCTGCAGGTGAGCCGTTTTGGCAGCAACTCTCAACCTAACTATTTCTTTTTAGATGGAAAAGAAGAACGGTTGTTGCAGGAGGGATATGGGTATCAACCATCCAAAGGAATTAAAGGATTTAAAGAATGGCTTAACAAGGCTTTGGAAGAATACAAGAAGAAACAGTAAAGAAGTAGCAGGTCTTCCGATGATGGCACGGTGCTCTGCTTCTATCCTGATAAAAGAGGCCGGCCTCTGTAAGCATTCAACACGCTTGGTTACATTTTGTGGAAGACTGCAATAATTTTGGAGATTGCTTCATCGCTAAGCGGGGATCAGATTTTTAGAGATCAGGTCAGCATTTTTTTATATCCAATCCAGGTTATGCCGGGTAAGTTCATTTTCGGTGTTACCTGTGTTTAGCGTTGTTGCGGGTTCAAACAGCATTACCCAAACTTCATCTTCTGCAACGGGCTTATGTTCTACTCCTTTTGGTACTATTAGGAATTCATTTCTTTTTAATGTAACCGTTTTTTCCCGGAATTCTATTTTCAATATGCCATCTACAACCAAAAACATTTCATCTTCGTTATCATGGCTGTGCCAAACAAACTCGCCTTTAAATTTAGCAATTTTTACATTTTGACCGTTAAGCTCGCCCACAATTTTGGGCGACCAATGTTCCGAAAAAAGCTTAAATTTTTCTTCCAGGTTTACCTTGTTCATAATGTTGTTTTTTGCTGTTCAGATTTGCGGTCTTTGCTAATGTAAGACCTGAATCACATGGTTTTTAAAACTGTATCTTTTGTTGGTTCATAGAATAGTATTACAGGCCCGGAATCAAAAGTTTTCTTTTTTATAAGTTGGAGCCTTATCTCTTTATCGATGTTTTTGAACAGGGGTAAACCGGAACCCGCCACTACCGGATGAACACAGATCTGGTATTCGTCTATTAAATTCAATTGGGTTAGCGTTACAATCAAGCTGGGACTACAGGCCAAAATGTTGTTACCGGGTTGGTTCTTAAGTGCCGCTACTACTGCCTCAATATCCTGATCAGCCAGCTTTGCGCTTTCCCAATCCACATTTTTTAAAGTACGTGAAAATACAATTTTGGGGATCTGGTTAATTGCTGAAGCAAAATCGTCCATCGAGGATTTCCCTGTTGGGTGGTTAACCAGAGGCCGCCAATACTCCATTAGTTGATAGGTTATTCTTCCATACAATGCAACGCCTGAACTATTCAACAGGTCAGTGTAATGTTGATGTATGGCCTCGTTAGGATCTACTGCAGTATGATCGCAAAATCCATCCAGTGTCATATTAATGGCGGCAACAAGCTTTCTCATGTTTTTTGTATATTAGTAATAAACTTTTTTTGAATGGTTCATACGATTATCAATGTTGCCATTGTTGAATAATGATGCAAACGCCCGAAGCATCTCTTAATGCAAACTCTTTGGCGCCCCAAGGTCTTAAGGTAACTGCATTAAGATTGGGATGTAATAATTGGGAGTGGGTCAATTTTACCTTATTATAAACTGCTTCGATATCAGTTGTATGAAGCCGTAATTCCGGGCGATCTTTTTCAGCAAACTCCTTATTTTGAATTAAAAATACTGAAAGCTCGCCGCTGTCAATAACGCAACAGGGGTCTTGAGATTCCAGATCGTCATAGCCTATTGTAAAATCAAGGCAGCCGACAAAAAGGTCTAAGCCAACGCTGATGTCATCATAAAATACGTTAGGAACGAGTTTCGTGAATTCCATAGTTTGAAATTAAATATTTTTCGCGTGATTATTCTTTACTGAAGCAGTAACTGCATTGCTTCTGACAAGTCACTTACAAAATTAATTTGTTTCCCTTTATTGCTTTCAAAAATGAAATCATTCAAGCTCTTACTATTAAATTTCCCAAAGTCTCCAACAATGATCAGGGGCATCCGGTATTGTACAAATTTCTGAAGGATATCCCCGGCAATCCTGGTCTCAAGGTCAAAGAAATCTGGCGTGATATTTTTTTCGTAAATAATGATCTTGTCAAATCCCTGATAGTAAAGGTTGCCCAGTAAGTCTAAGCTGTCTTCAATTGTCGTTAAGATAATTTCGTTGCTTACAATTTCAGCTGCTTTAATGCCGTTGCTAGGTAGGGTATTAATTTGCATAAATAAATTACCATGCTTAATAGGAGAGGCTATAAAGCTATCCCGTTTCATTGCTTCGTTACCGAATAGCCTAAGGCCCACTCCTGTTGCAATATTTTTTCTTTATTTGATCTGTTTGTATATTTTATCCAGTATTTGCTTTTTCCTGTTTTCTAAAGTTCCTGTTACTTCTAAAGTAGTATTATTCAAATCTCCAATCCAGTCTTGTAAGGTATCATTTACTTCGCGTCGTAAATCTGGTAAGTCCGATTCCTGGCATTTTATTAAATCAGGAGTTTCTATAGGAACAAAAACTACGATGTCGATTTGTGACATGGCTATGGTCATTTCTTCGTAAAATATTTGTATATCTTTTGTTTTGCTTGCAGCATAAATATATGCCAGTAGATCTAAGGGAGAGCGATCAAAAATTACATCGTTTTCACTACTTTTTATTTGTTTTACAGAAAAAGTGAATTGTTCTATATAATCATCTAGCGTTGGTATTTCCGAAAATAAATATCCCTCTTCTTCGAGTTGCAGATAGGGTTCATTTCTAAAATAATAACCTGGTAAATTATCTGCGATTTCTTCAGCCAAAGTTGTTTTTCCTACTCTATGTGAACCTGTAAAAGCTATTCGCATCATTTATTAATTTTTCAGTTTTTTTCCGTGTAAATCAAGGCGCCGGAATTGAATACATACCACATTGGTAATAGTACAATATGGCATCCGGTTAATTGAGTTTTTATCAAAAAAATAGACCTGCCATATATAAAACTGTGCTCATTTCTTTCTGTTGCCCTGTTATAGGAGTTGTACTCAGAATCAACTGCTCGCCAACTGCGTTACTTAATCATACAAAATAAGTCATTTTTCCACTCCGTCATCTATATATAAATAAGTAGAATCTAACTCATAATGCGAATTTTTTTTATCCCACTTAAAAAGGGACACCTGAAGTTTGGAAGGGTTATAGGGTTCTGTTTCTACTGATGATTGTATGGTCCATAAACCGTTTTTTTCTATTTTGAATTCCGCATTTTTCAAATAGTCAAAGAACGCTAGTTGGTAATAATTGCCGTATTGCTTTAAAAACAAACCATACATACAGCCTCCTGTTCCGCAAGCGCCTAAATAAACCAAAATGTCTTCTTTATTATCAGCATTGAAGTCTCCCAATTTAAAGGGTGCCGTTTTGGCTGAACTGTCAGGTAATTCAAAGTTTGATTTTTCGGGAGCCTTAATGCTGACGAAGTCTTCATGAAGTTTTAAATCTAATCTGAACAGGTTGGCTTTATTATTTCTTTTTTCTTTCTGCGTGAGCTTAGTATCTCGTTCAGTTTTTTTGTTTTCCCGATTATTGATGCAGGAAATCAAAAGAACTAATACGGCAACCCGGATGCATTTCATTTTGAGTAGTATACGAATTTATAATGACTTGTTGCTGGCAGATTTAGCCGGTCCTTTTTACGGATTTAGCAGCAACGCCAATCTGCTTCTAACAATTAACTGCTAAAGTAAATGTTTTCAACCGGACTTTATCTTTTTCGCATAACTGCATAAGCCCTGTTGCACAGGTACGATGGCTGTTCATCAGCGGCATCATTAACGGCCAACTATGGCTAAAAACCTTAAAAATTTAATAGCAGGTAAATGAGTCGAAAATGTAAACTCTTTACTGGTTATATTATTGCGGAGAATGATGGGGTATTACAAGATGGGCCGTGCATTACTATGAAATCTCACAGATCTTCTACAAAAGCTCCCAACTTTTTCTCAACACTACCTAATCCGGCAAAACCTGCATAATGCGCCAGTATACGCAGGTTGAGCACCTGTTTCTGCTGTTTGTTTCTGGAGCCGGCTAAAGCCCAGATATGCCTGAGTTTTTTGGCCAGGGCCTGGAAGTTTCTTTCTGATGGTTTCAGGATATAACGGCATAGGGATACATCAATGACTTCTGTCATATCCCAATACACTTGCTCATGATCATTCTCTTCATTAATTTTCCCCATATCAATCAACTGTTTTTCTATTTGTGCCAGCGTAGGTAATTGGTAATGCTTTTTGTGACGGGTTACTTCCTGTCCCCATTTTTGCTGTTTTATTTTTATAATAAAAGCTTCCTGTATGATCCAGTTGGAAAAGGTGTAGCTGGTTCCCGTTTTTTCAAAAGCCAGTCGGTAATAGTTGGCAGAAGCTTCGAGAGCTGCCATTTTACCTTTTTCGTTTTTCTTATCCGAATGCAATACAAATCCTTTTCGCTTAAAGGCACTTCCCAGTAAGGACAATCTGTGACCCGTTTCCCATATCTGCAACAGGTAATAGAGATTGTCAATGCTACTATCGATTTTATCTATAATTGGTATGGGGTCGGAAGTATCTTTCAGGTATCTGCTCACTGCCTTGTTTACAGACATGTTCTGGTAGTTCTCCAGGGCAGTAACATCAAACCGGGCGTTTTCATTCTGAAATAATTTGTCGTACAGTTCAGTAGATGTTTCATAGTCATTCAGTTCCATATAAGCCTGAGCCTCTTTCTGGCGCATTTCTGCATGGGTAAAATTTGCTGCATCAATAGCTTTGGATATAGATTGCAGTTCATTGAGCAGGTCATCCGGATTATAAAAAGCTACTTCAGTTTTGCTTAACAGGTTGTCCAGGTCGTTTTCAGCTTCCTGGGCTATATGATAAATTCTTTCATACCTGTCACCGCCTCTTTCCAGGTTAAAAGAATAATGTTGCTGGCCGTAACATTGAAAAGCTCCCCAGGTATTGGTATAGCTAAACTTATTATATACATGTTGCCGGGCAGCTAATACGGCTTCCCCGAAATTATACCCCGCAAGCATCTTTTCATAAAACACTTCAGCAAAAGCCAATGCTGCGCTATCATCTACTTCCCAGCCGGATACTATTACCGCTTTCACGCCATTCTCAATGAGCTGCGTACCAATATTGGCTGCCAGTTTAAAACGGTTGGCAGCGTATTCTTCAGCATATGGATTGATCCGCCCGAGGAAACAGCAGTTAATAAAAACAAATTCAGGTGTAGAGGGCAACTGGTTAATATGATGAGGCGTCAGGAACATAGGCTCGTCACTATCTTTCATTTTCCCGATTAACACACCTGAGGCTGCGGGATGTTGCTCATCAAAAAAACCGTGACCGGCAATATGTACAATTTTATAATCCTGCTTAAAAAGAGCGGTTAATATTTCATCACTACCGGCATGGATCAATGGCCCCTCAATAGCCAATTCTTTGGCTGCTTTCAGTTGGTCATTCACGGCTACGGCTTCTTTTTCTGCGCCGGGTAACTGGCCGGCTTTGGTAAAACCATTCAGATCGGGATCGCCAATAACTAAAGCATTATTGGTCTTAACCGGGTTGCTGGCTTTGTAGTCAGACGTCGCCAGCTGGCGGATCATACCGGCGGTTACACACAGGGGTTTTTCTGCAGCGGAACCGGTTTGAAGTAATTCCCAGGGAAAAGAAGCCGTGAACTTATCCAGAACCCAAAGAATGGGGGAGTTGCGACGAATGTTCTCTTTAAAGTCTGTAGGAATGAGTAGCTCAAAAATAGCTTTGGCTTTATCGAAAGACCAGCTCTTTTTGATGGAAATATCGTTCAGCAAAGCTTCTATCAGGGGTAGGTTGTGATGGAGCTCTTTTTTTTCCTCACGGGCATTATTAGTGCTGGAATAATAGGAGAGCGTCTTGTCTGTTTTGCTTTTATCCTGCTGTGAGTCACTATTGGCTACCACGCTCAATCGCTGCCACCAGGTTACATTGTTGTCAACCAGCAAGCGCTTACGCGCTCCAAACAAGCTTTTTATTTTTCTTTCCTTCCAGAAGATATTCATGCCATCACTGTTGCCATTGATGAAATTGGTAAGGCTGTAAAAACAGGTAATGGCCTTATCTTCGAATAGTTCTACAAACTCCAGTTCGTCTACATACAGGTCTTCATTGCCGGTTAGTTTTTGAACCTTATCATTGGCGTTAATAATACCTTGCATAATGGCCCGGCAAGAGCTTTCAATGGCCATTCCTCCATAACCTGCGCCAATGATCAGTGATGACAGGCCAATCTTATTTTTTGAACTGGTTTTCCTGAAATTGTTTCTGCTGAACATAAGTAGGTAATCGGCTACAGCGCTTTCAACAGTTTTAGCCAGCTGGTAACTATTCAGGAATTCTGCCTGTCCCAGTCCGGCAACTATGCACCCTTTAAACAGGGAGTTGTTGTCTTTAAAAAATGTATGAGTGCCTATATTGCCCGGGTATATACCCAGCGAATGTTTTAATGAAAGTATATTATCGAGGTACTGATTAGCGATGGTTTCTGCGCCATAAATACCATCATTCGCAAAATGCCCCAGCATTACCGGGTAGCTGGCATAGATCATATCGCCCTTGCTTACCGAAACCTTCAGGATAGGAGTGTTGGTTTTTTCTACAAATGCGTCCAGTCCCAGGCCTAAAAGATTAGATTCAATAGCCCTTTCATTGATATCGAAATTGTAGGTCTCTTTGGCTATAGTACGGCTGGCGGGCTGGATGGGTAAAGGCTTACGACTAAATTCAGCGGCTTCGGTTGTGCCCTTATCCAACAGGTCTTTGATACCCTGGAATAAGTACTTCTGAGTAGTCAGGCCTCCGTGGGTAGCATTGGTATAATATAAAGATGTTTGCCTGTTGATGCCCGCAGGAATGCCGGTAGCCCAGGTAACGCTCTGATCTCCCTCGGCAGTGGTTTTAAACTGTAGCTGTCCGTTCTCATAGCTATAGCCACTTACAGTTTGATCATCTTTACCGGCTATATAAATGATTTTGTCATGATTTAACTGCCCCAGGTTATTGTTGATCTTTTTTCTGAAATCGGCAAACTCCGATAATAGTTGATTACCAGGTATGGTCCACTTTAATCCTGTAGCACCCGCAAATACTTCCCACTCTTTTTTGCTGCTGAAATCTACGTCGCTGGTGCCCAGGGGCAAGAGGCCCAGCAGTCCGGGGAACTTTGCAAACATATTGATCAAGCCACCTTTAGAATGCGCAAAGTCGATTGTGTCCAGTTGTTTGATGATGGGGTCTTTACCACTGAGTACATGAGGTATCCGGTAAGAGCCCATCCAGGGCGTGCCTAACAAAAGAGTTCTGAAAGACGGTTGTGCATTCAACCATGCCCAGGTATCAGGATAACTAATGGCCATATCCCTGATGATCAATCCACCCATAGAATGCCCTACCAGTGAAATGGACTGTTTTAATTTTTGCAACTCCAGTATGCGTTGATTAAGGGCAGTGCCTGACTCAGCTACAGGCCTGCGCCAATCGAAGGGAAATACTTCTACATCGTAGCTGGCGGACAAGTAGGCGACCAGGTCTTTGTAGGCAGTTTTAATGATACCGGTAGCAACAATATCAGTATTTTCTATTTTCAGTTTGGTCAATCCGCCAAAGGCGAAAGCCAGGTAATTAATCCAAAGCGGTTTATTATCTCTTTCAAGGAAGGAGCCCATAATGCCTGGTAATAACAATACAACCGGCTTTTTGCCCGTTGCTTTTACAATGCCCAGTTTGCCGCCGTCCAAACCAAAAACACCCCTGCTTAGTGCCGCATAATTTTCTACCTCCATTTCTTTGAAAGTGGTGATGCGGTCGATGGTTGCGGTTAAGGCCAGCAGTATAGCGTCCTGCGTTTTTTTATTGGTGAAGTAATTGAAGTGATTCACATTACTACCATCATCCAGGAAGTATTGAACGGCTGTTCTGCGGCGGGCACCCTTGTACATCGATGCAGTGTCTACCACCAGGTCGTTTTGATCCCATTTGAAAAAGAACTTCGTTAATAACACTTTGAGGCCGTTTAAGCTTACGCTGAATTTGCTATTGCCCGATATCACGAACAGGCGGTTATCAAATCCCTTAGGCAATTCGTTTTCATAATCACTTACGGTGTTCAGGCATTTCAGAAAAACTGATTCAGGGTTCATAGCTTCCAGTCCCGGCAGCACTTCTAGATCATTCTTACTTTCAAGAGCCTGGCTGATAATAGCTTTCAATCCTTCTACCAATGGTAGCAACACCGGACTGGATACATTGATCAGGTTGATCAATACATTCAGGAAAATATCTACGCGTTTGCCCAGTAGCGATGTGCCCTTGGCCGGACAAGCCACTCTTACAAAACGATTGATCTTTATAGATTTTGAAACAGACAATTTTTGTAACGACTTAATGTATTGCAGGTCATTCTGTCGTTCTGCTTCCTCCAGGAGCGTAATACTTTCCTCCATAAAACCATCTGCATCTTCGGTAAACCGCATCAGGGTATCACCCACCAATCCGCCGCGGGAATGTGAAAGAATATCGACCTTACTGTTGGCTGGTAAGAGCTTCATTAATTCTGCAACATTCTGTAACGGGCTCTTGGTAAGCGTTTCGTGTTCGAAGGCTAAGATGTTATCGCCATATTCATTAATCAGGTCGTTCCATATATTACCTGAGGTTAATGCTGCAAAGGAACCTTTTGTAGAAGAGGCGGTACCGTGCAACAATAACAGGATAGGTTTTACCGAATCAATATTTTTATAAGGCAAGAGGTTGAAGGTGGCGTCGACATTATACAAGCCGCTCCTGTTTTCCAGCGATCTCTTTTGATAGGTTTCGGCAATTTTAATGAGGCTTGTGTTTACTGCTTTCTTAGTGTATTTCTGAAAGAACTTCAGCACTACCTGGCTGGCTATGCTCCTCGTCGTATCGTCTGAGCTGATTACAACAGGAAGTGTTGCTGGTTCACCGGAGCGGCTTTGCAGGTTTATTTCTGGGAATATTTCAGCTAATGTTTCGGTATTGCCAAACCAGGTGGAAGCATCGTTGAAAGTGAGCTGTATATAATCCTCAGGGGCTAACCTTACTAATTGTTCATCCCCCGGGGCTCGCGTGGCGCTTAGCTGATACGTATCTTCGAGCGTGAAATATTCATTGTGGGCAGGCTGCTCTGGTGGCGGAACAGCTTGTTTTTGTCCGTGTAATTTGATAACAATAGAAGTTGATGTTTTTTTTGCCATACAGATCGGTTAAATGGTTGGCTAAACGCTTAGAAGGCCAGCTTTAGCCAACTAAAAGTAAGGAAATGCTATCGATATGGCAAGCAAGAAGTATCCCCAAAAGAGGTGAGGTTGACGTTGATTTTACGCCTGGGGCCGAGACAAGATGCGGGCATGCCTGGCGATATCAGCTTCTTTTTCCAGGGGCTGTTGGTGAACAATATGTTGAACCAGCTGTGAAGCAAAATAGGGAGCGAGTGAGCAACCCTTCGTGCCCATGCCATTCAATATACCAACATTTTTATAAAGCGGATGTAAACCTACAAATGGCCGGCGTTCCACGGTAGCCGGGCGTACAGCTGCTTTATGATCTAATATTTTGTAGGGCACTTTTAGCCAGCTGTTTAAATTTTGTTCGGTTGATTTTCTAAAGGCTTCTGTAGGCAGGTGGTCGTCAAATTCCCAGATGTAGTTAGTACCAGCCCAGAAAATGCCGGGCTCACCAAACGGCGCCAATGTCATCGATTTTTTATAAATATGACCGACCGGTAGCTCAGGCGCTTCAATAATGATGGCTTCGCCTTTATTCAATGCAAAAGGCAGCAAATGGAAGTAAGGGTTTTCGCTTCCCTCAACTCCATCACAGAAAACGACGAGGTCTGCTACAATGTTTTCATATTGCACACTATGATCTGATACCTGAAGTCTATTAAAGTTGAATGACTGTTCAATAAATTTATTTTCAGACAATAGGTGTTTACGCCAGGCAGGTAACAGTTGCTGCAGATGTACGATGTAGGCGGGTTCTATAATACCGGTTCCAAATTCATAATTAAAATATTCATTTAAATATGGCTCATCCTTTGCCAGGCTGATATAGGGCGCCTGCAGGCTCATTTTTTTTAGAAAGCTTTCTTTCATAAAAGGGTTAGGAAAGAAGTCCACGATATTCATTTTTGAAATAGCTTCTATACCTAATTGTGCACCTATTTCCTTATAGGTTTTCTCGGCAAAAGGCAGGATGATATCGTCCATCCAAACCGTTACCACACGCCGGCCGGTAACCGGATTAATTAATCCCGCGGCCGTCTTGGAAGGGCTGTTAGTAAGGGCATTATCTATGATAATAAAATCTAAATTATGTTGCGCGCAAAACCACGAAAAAAGCGTTCCAGACACTCCTTGTCCTACAATTATGATTTTTTTGCTATCCAATTTTAATGTTTTATTATATATTTTTTAATGTATAGATTTTTAAAAGATAATATCTTGCGCCTGATATTTTTACCTTCTGTCGGTTTTTAGGATGAACTCAGTATTTGATCGTGCAACTTAGGCATTTAATTTGTCATCCTATCTAAATTGGAAATACTTTTTTAGGCCCTTTTCAAGCAAGGTAATGCTTCTTTAAACGATATAAAATCAGATAGTATGGATAAACGTTTCTTAGTTGGACCAGCCGCAATATTGGTTAGTGGTATGTTGTTAACCGGTTGTGTGAGCACCAAAAAATTTACAGCTTTACAGAGTGATTATGCCAATCTTAATGGCCGTTTGCAATTGGCATTATCCGACTTGTCGGCCAGCCAGTCACGTGTAAAAGGTTTGGAAGAGCTGCTGGCCCAGGAAAAAGCCAATAATGCTTCGCTGCGGAAGTCATTAGCTGCTTTGCAAGCTACTTTAGATAAAAGTATTAGTCAGAACAGCCAGGGGAATGTAAATATTTCTAAACTGGTGGATGAAATAAATGCTTCGAATAAATACATCCAGCATTTGGTGAACACGAAAAACAAAAGTGACTCGCTTAATATTGTATTAACGAACAATCTTACCCGTTCGCTAAGCCGCGAAGAGTTAAAGGATGTTGACGTAAAAGTGTTGAAAGGTGTAGTATATATTTCATTAGCGGATAATATGCTGTATAAGTCCGGTAGTTACGAGATTTCCGACAGGGCGGGAGAGACTTTGAGCAAAATTGCCAAGATCATCCAGGACTATAAAGAATATGATGTGCTGATAGAAGGTAATACAGATAACGTGCCGATCACCCGTCCTAATATCCGCAATAACTGGGATCTGAGTTCTTTGCGTGCCTCTTCGGTTGTTCAGGCGTTGCAGAATAACTATGGTATAGAACCTAAGCGTTTAACTGTCGGTGGCCGAGGTGAGTATAACCCGATAGCTGATAATTCAACAGATGCAGGTAGGGTCAAAAATCGTCGTACAGAAATTATTATAACTCCGAAATTGGATCAGTTCATGGAGCTGATAGAAAAAGCACCTACTGAAAAGAGTGATGACCCTGCAAAATCTAATGTATTAGAGCAACCAGCTGCAGGTTAATTATAAAGAACAGGTATTTGTTAGAAGCCAGCGGTTTAAACCGCTGGCTTTTTTGCGCAGGAAATTGAACCAATAAAGTTTATAATTAAAACAGGTAGGCCAGCCTCAGTCCTACGTTATGTTCATTTACATTAACAGGACGGTCTTTTTTATTAAAACGTGAGCGGCCCACTTTGGCAGAAATATCGAAATGTTCAGCGAATTCGTAACCTAAGGCAAAGTAGTAGGTGAAGCCTCCGGAAGCTTTTTCACGATTGTCTTCAAATTTTACATTATGAGCAAACGTGTAGCCAAACATATCTTGTCCGTACAAACCTTTTAGAACCGGCAGTGGATATTTAATCACACCCAAAACGGGTATAGCTCCATAGGCAGGCCTGGTATTGCTGCCATCTAAGCCTTTATTGCTTTTGAAATGTAAATAACCGCTATTGACACCCAGCCAAAGCCGCTCTTTGATCCAGATATCCAGCTGGGCTGAGCCTCCTACACCCAGGAAAGAAGGGTCATGATTAAAGGAAGTCAACAGTTCGGGACCAACCGTTATCTTGGTTTTTTGCGCGTGAACACTAATAATAAAGAGCAGGCAAATGTAGATGAGGAACAACTTTTTCTGCATAAGATGTTTTAGTAAAGATAATACTGTCTGGGGAAATACTTAAACGCATGAACGCGCTAGGATTTGGCAGACTAAAAAAAGACCCGCAATTTTTGCGGGTCTCTGTATGATTACTTTTCAACATTCACTCTAACTCCCTCACTATGCGAACTGAACTCCGGCGCATACATACATTGAATACTGGTAATGCCATTGCTGTAGTTGCCAGGTAGCTGTGCAAACAAAGCATATTCGAATACATAAGTTCCTTTTCGAAGATAGCTGAAGAAAAAATTAGTACTGGCGTCTTTGGTGGTTTCATAATAACCCAATCCTCCCTGCCATTTATACTGGCTCAATACATTTACAGGCTCGAAAGACGATGCCCGCATGTCTTTCATGTGCACATATTCCATATCGCGGTCTACTCTTAATTCAATACGTACTTTTACCTTATCACCTACTTTTATTTGACCGCCTTCGTTAACAGGAGTCAGTACCGGACCCGTTGCCGTGTTCTTCTCGATAAATAATTTTTTGCTTAATTGCAAAGGCGTTGCCGCCGTCGTGATTTTATCGAGGTCTTCAAAATACTGCCAGTACACGCTTCCCCAGGTGGGTAGCGTAGAAATGGCATCTGATTGTTTCACGGTTAATGCAATATTGCCCATTGCCGGGCGAACCTTACTTCCTTCGATGATTGTTTTAAAATAACCGGTGCCGGCCTCGGCCTTGTTTTCCCTGCTGCTGATCGCTGTACCACCTAGGTCAATGCTGACATCCGTTGTACTGCTGAGCCAGTTGGTGCCGCGTAACAACAGTGCGTAACAAGCTTCAGCAGTGGCTTTCGTGCTTTCCCAGTTATTGGTTTGTTTGTTTTTTAATAACCAGGTTCTTAAATCGTCTGCTGTTGCAGCATCTTTTCCGGCTTCCTCAAACGCTTCAATCAGTAGTGCCTGTCTTTCAACCGGCGCTTCGTACCACCACCAGCTGCGGGCTGCATCTTTGTAATACATACCTTGTTCTTCATTACGGATGGCGGTTTCTTTTAAAGATTTAAGGATCGATTTTGGTGTCACCAGGTCATTCTCACGGTGGCCGGAAAGTGCGATCATACCCTGCATATACTTGTTTTGCTTAGTCCAGGTTTGTTTGGCGCGCTCTTTAAAATAATTCACCGCTTTCAATGCCGGCTCCGATATTTTATTTTGAGGGAAAAAGCTACGCATATATAAATACTGGATTACATAATACGAAGGAACGTATTCTTTCAGGTTTGTTTTGGATTTCAACAACTGCTCATATTCTTCTTTGATCTTATTATCCAGGTAGGGGATCGCTGCCTGAACCAACCGGTTCAAGTTAGCCTCCTGTAAGCCTGAAACGGCTTTTAGTCTTTTAAGATGACCGATACCTGTTACAATATATTGAGTCATATAGCGGTCGTCGGCTCCTCCTTTAAACCATACAAATCCGCCATTAGGACTTTGTAATTGCCTTAGTTTTTCGTAAGCTTTAGTTTGCTCGCCACTCATACGCATCAGGTCAAATAACACCGCCACGTTTTTCTTTTGCTGCGCTTCATTTTTAGCAGCCAGTACCCAGGGTGTTTCTTCCAGCAATACCGATTTGAGCTCTTCATTTTTTTGAAGATTACTTAATAAAGCGGCGGTATCTTCCGTACGCCATTGCTCCAATACCTGTTTGATTTTGGGAGAACTATTCGCTACCACAGTTGCCAGCGAATTAGCATAATAGCGATTCCATGTTTGCTCAGCACATTCGTAAGGATATTGCATCATGTAAGGCAGCGCCTGTACAGCGTTCCATACAGGGTTAGATGTATACTCAACGGTCAACGCCTGGTTGGTTAAGGTTTCGCTACTACCGCTATTGAGCAACTTGTCAAAGCGGAAATTTTGGGTACCGCTGCCACGCATATGAAGCGGTAAAGATTCTGTAACCAACATGCGGTTGGTTAATACCGGCAGCATATTTTCCTCACCATCAGAAACCGAACCGTCACTGGCCTTAGCAATGATGCGCCAGGTAAGCGCTTTGTTAAATTGGTAAGGTACTTCTATCGGGAACTGTATGGCCTGGCTCTGACCTGCCCCAATAGTGAAGTACTGTTTATCTACCACATTTTTAAACCATCCGTCCATGGGTTCGTTAGTAGCCGCATCAAACAATTGCAGTGTAGCAATACCTGTTATTTCCTTACCAGAAAGATTAACCACTTTACTGCTGAATTCCATTTTATCACCTTCTCTCAAAAAGCGTGGTGGGTTGGGCTGAACCATTAAGTCTTTTTGGGTAATAATCTCCCTGCTGCTATAACCCAGGGCGAGATCTTTGGTATGTGTCAATGCCTGGAACTTCCATTTGGTAAGCGCTTCGGGCATCGTGAATGAGAAACTGATATTGCCTTCTTTGTCCGTTTTCAGATCAGGAAAGAAAAAGGCTGTCTCGTTGAAATTGGTACGGACAGTTGCCGCACTGTTATCTGCGGTTGCTGGTAATGCTTGCTTACTTTGCTGCTCCAAAACAGCAGGGGCAGCAGCAATAGCATCAGCGGACATGTTAGCTACAGCGCCGGTGACAGATTGTTTCCTTTGTGTGCCGTAGCCAACTACAGCTACTTCCTCTAATGCATCGTTATTCACCCTGCTTTTTACGCGTACTGATGGTATCGCACCGGCCAACCCAATAGCACCTCCCCAGCCATTATCCAAACCATTATCCCAATAAAGCTTGTCGTATTGCCTGTCGAAAGTTTTACGTTCCCATTGGAGGCTATTTTGCATGCGGGCCTGCAGGTGACCAAAGTTGGTGTTACCCGTCCAGGCATAATTGCTGTAATGGTTACGCCAGATATAGGGCGTATTCCACTGGTGTGGGTTGAACTGGTCCAGCGATGCATCATACATGCTGGCCAGGAGTTCAGCAGCCACCTTTTCCTTTTTATGGCCGGATATCTTTACACTCCATTTTTCTTCTGCACCCGGCAGGGTTTTATCTCTGAAGCTGCTGTATTCAATATCCAATTGTTTGTTGGTCCAGGGTACTATGATCATGTGATCGGCCTGGAAGATGCGGTTGTTTTTTACAAACAGGTAACTATTTGAAATGCCTCCGCGGTCTTGTTCCGTAGCTGTAATGTCGAAGTTGCGACTGTTTTTATCCAGCTGATGAAAAGAAAATGACTGGGTGTTCCTGTCAATATGCTGTATTAAAAAAACCTTACTAGCAGAAGTAGCAATCTGTGTTGTGGCTTTTTCTCCAGGCTCTACTACCCTGGGAGCGATGCTGTATAAGTATTGCGGATAAACGGGTTCAGGCTTTTTCGCGTCAAACAATTCGATATACTGCACATCTTTTACATCGTTGCCGTCTTTGTCTTTTGTACTGATCTCTATGGTATAATAACCGGGTTGATATTTAAATGAGCTTAATGCAAAAATGCCGGTTGAGTCTGATGGTCCTGACTGCTCTGTTATAGTCGCTGCCTTTGCCCAGGTTTTTGGATCATCCTCATTGTTATAAATATCGTTGGGGAACTGTTGTATATACTGTTCTTTGCTCAGTATAAACTGGTCTGGCTTTTCCCAGTAACGGGGTCTTAATAGTCTCTGCTCAGGATTTAAACGGGTGACTTTTATCCGTATCGTTGCTTTTTGAAAAACGCCGGACATGTTCTCTGTTCTGATGAATACCTTATTTAAACTGTCAGTAGCAAGTTTTGCCGGTATGGATGTGGTAAGCAATAAAGATTTATATCCCGCAGATACCATTTCAGAATTACTTCTTGTTTCTCCGTTGATATCTGTAACATCGGCATAAATGCGGTAGTCAAAAACAGGGTCCAGTTTAGTATCCAGTTTTGCGTCAGGAATAGCCTTGAAGCTGATATTGAATTTACCGTCATTATCAGTTTGTATTTCTCCATTCGTAATTTCCATCGATTCTGACCTGGGGAAATAGCCTCTCCAGAATAACCAGGGGTAAGGGAATCGGGCTTCCCTAACCACGCGGTACTTTACCTTCGCGCCGTCGATATTATTGCCGGCATAAGCTTTGGCAAACCCTGTGATCTTCACGTCTTCGTTTACTTTATAGGCATCTTTCACTTTTTCAAAATCCACGTAAAACTTAGGTCGTTTGTATTCTTCCATGCGCACATTTGCATTACCGGTGCCGTCACTGGTACGCAGGTAATAAATGCCGTTAAGGCCGGTTTGTGGCAACACGAATTTTCCGTTAAAAGAGCCATACTCGTTGGTGGAAACCTGAAGGTCTGTAACCTTTTGATTATTGGCATCCGTAAGCGTGAGTGTAGTTTTATAAGCTGTTTGAACAGATGGCTCGGTCATGTCTGTTCTCCTGTTAACCGCAATGCCTTTGAAGTGTAGGGTCTGCCCCGGCCGGTAAATGCTCCTGTCTGTAAAAAGGAAAACAGAAGTTCTGAATTTCTTTTCGTTTTGCGTATTTAAAGCATTAAAATAATAGTAGACTTCATCTTCTATGAACAGCTTGTCATTGGCATATTTTATTTCAAATAGCAGGTTGGATCCTCCTTGTTCTTTTATGGCAGCATTACTCAATTTAAAATACCCGTTTTTGTCTGTGATATAAACTTCTGATTTCTGTTTGCTATAGGTAGAGGTTTTATAGTCGTAAGCTTTTTTATACACTTGTACTGTGGCAGTAGATAAAGGCTGGCCACTATTCCTGTCAAGGACAAAGAAGTCGGTATTGCGGTTTACGAAACTGATATTGGATATATAAGTAAGGCGCGCCGCCAGTATATTATTGGTGGTAGAAAAATCGTTGTTTAACGAAGCCACAATAAAGTATTCGCCGGTTGGTAAACCATCTGCTTTAATTTCGGTAGCATGCGTTTGCAGATCATCGTTGAGCGGTAAGGGTTGTTCCCATGTTTTTTGAGCCTTTGCGGCCAGTAGTTTATCCCAATAATTATTGTCACCCCGCTCATTGCTAACGATTGCTTTCAGAGAAGGAGTGACAGGTATGATCCGCCAATACAGCTTGTTTACATTTTTGAAATTGACCAGCATCCTGAAAGGCGCATCGGGAATGTTTACCCGTTCAACCTGGAACAGGAAATAAGGCTGAACGAGATCTTTATTCAGGTTATAGGCATTCACCCAACCTTCATTCTCCTTTTTCTGATCCAGTATTTTATCGGTGAGCTCTTTGGCTTTTACCAGTTCGTAACGGTAAGTGGTGTCTCCGTTAGGATCATACTGACTGCCTCTTTGCTGATGTATGGTCGCCAGCAGGAAACGGGCCTGGTTCACCTCGGGCGCATTATTATACTTTGAAACAAGCTGCTGCAGCGCATTGTAGTAAAGTAATTCTTTTCCTTCCAAACCTTTTGGCCCATCCATGACATTGATGGTGCCGGAAGATGTTTTTAATAACATCTTTGAATGAACATATTGTAGCCTTTCGATGTCTACATCGATCAAGGCGCTGGGATCGGTATCATTTAAATGGAATTGAATTAAATACTGGAAGACCGTTAGTGCTTTTTGCTGCAGTGACAGCGAGTCGCTGGTTGTGAAATTTATTTTTGCGAATGTAGCAGCAGGGCTCAGAGCACCGGGATCGTTGATCTCAAAGCTATATGCTGGTTTAGTGATATCGCGCTCGTCATTTTTAAAGTACTGAAGTGCCTGATGGGCCAACAGGTCATACAGTGTAGGGCGTAGTGACCGGGCATTTCCTTTTATAATAATCGCGTCGAAAGTTGCCAGTTTGGTTTTTTGCAATAATTCTTTATTGTTCAGCGAAAGCAGGTAAAGTGCACTGATTTTTTTATGAAAATCATCAATGGTCCAGGTAGCAACATCTTCCTTTTTAAAATCTTCGGTATTGGTTCTGTTGTACAATTTGTACCGGTTCGTAGCAAAGTATTGCTGGTAAATGCCTGCCAGGTAGCTGTTAAGTAAAGAACTTACCGGTTCTTTACTTCCCTGAAGTTCTTTTTCGATTTCTTTAATACGCTGAACGGGATTTTCCTCCCGGTTTTCCTGCTGTAGTTGAGTCATGTAAACAATGGCCTTTACTAACTGGGCCTCCTGCTTTTCCGTTTTTGCCCTGGCATATATTTTTTTTACGGCTTCAAGAGCAGAAGCAGGTAACCCTTTAGCTATATGGTCTTCTACGGTTTTCCAGTCAGCCTCATAATTTTTTACCTGTGCGTTAGTCCTCATTTGGAGTATGACAATTAAAACTGTTAAAACAGCTGTTATTTTTAAAATTTTCATTTGTACTTAGTTTACCGGCTGGTTATTGCCTTTTTTTGGGAGAAACAATACTCCTCGCGCTGCTATGACGCAAAAACATTACAATAAGCAACTTTCATTCATTTTATTTTTTTACCGATATCTCAACTACTCATTATGTTTTCGTTAAATACTGTGCCTGCAATAGCTATTATGATGCCGAGCATAGTGAAACTACATAAAGAAAGACCGTATTTTCGTAAAATTAATGCCAGTTTGTATCTTCCCGTGTTAGTGTGCTGCAATAGCACGGTGTCCCGGACTTCAATATACGTCGAACATAACTAAATTAGCGACATGAAATCTTTTATTGCCCTGTTGAGCCTGCTGTTCATGACTACTATAACCAGTGCTCAGTATTACGATTCTGTGAGCTTTGCAAGCGCCAACTGGAAGGGAAAGAAGATTGACCGCAAGGCAAAGTTATACCGATATCATTTTAACAATAAGAATCTTTTTAACGCTAACCAGCATATTAGCTATGTATTGGTAAAACGGAGCAGGCGGCATCAATTCCATATTGCCGCGGAGCCCCAAAAGCTAAGAACGGTCAGTGATTTTGCAGGGGAAGTAAAGCCATTAGCTGCAGTAAATGGTAATTTTTTTGATGTAAAGAACGGGGGCGCGGTCGATTTTACGAAGGTGCAGGGACGTATTATTAATGTGAATCGTAAGGCGGCTAACGAAAAACCCGATTTTCATCAGAAAGCAGCAGTAGTAATAGCCGCCAATGGTATCCCGGAAATAAAAAAATGGGATGGCCTGGTGAATTGGGAAGAATGGCTGAAAGAGCCCGATGTTATGCTGAATGGTCCTTTGCTTATTTTTAACCGGCAGGAAGAAAAACTCGATTCTGCTGGTTTTAACACTGCCAGGCATCCCCGAACCTGTATGGGAATCACCAAAAAAGGGCATGTGATTATGCTGGTGGTAGATGGAAGAAATGCCAATTCGCAGGGAATGAATTTATTTGAGCTGACAAAAGTGATGCGTTGGCTGGGTTGTGTGAGTGCTATTAATTTTGATGGCGGTGGCTCGTCGGCCTTGTGGGTAAACGGCGAAGGTATTGTGAATTATCCAACAGATAACAGGAAATGGGATCATGAAGGGGAGCGGAAAGTGGCAAATATCCTGTATTTTAAATAGGGTATGAAATGTAATTTTCAGTTTAGTCGTCACCTTAACCGCCAGGCCGCTATGGCGCAAAGAAAAAGGGAATAGATGTCCAAAGAAACTTTGGTCCTAGCGGTTAAATTAAGGTATACATTAGTGCCGGTTGGTGTGGTTATAATGGGTTCAGAATTGCATTTCTGGAACTGCTCCTTTTATTACCAACCGCCCTTCAGTAGCTTTTTGAATATCTTCCACGCTTACGCCAGGCGCTATTTCCAGTAGTACAAATCCTTCTTCGGTAATATCCAGCACCGCTAAATCTGTAACTACTTTCTTTACGCATCCCACACCTGTTAGTGGTAAAGTGCATGTTTTCAAAAGTTTTGATTGCCCGTCTTTACTGGTGTGCTGCATGGCTACAATTATATTTTTTGCCGCAGCTACCAGGTCCATAGCGCCCCCCATTCCTTTTACCATTTTGCCCGGTATCTTCCAGCTGGCAATATCACCGGTATCCGTTACCTCGAAAGCACCCAATACGGTAAGGTCTACATGTCCGCCTCTGATCATCGCAAAAGAAGTAGCCGAATCAAAGAAAACACCTCCGGGTTGTATTGTTACGGTTTGTTTACCCGCATTGATCAGGTCGGGGTCTGCATGTCCCTTTTCGGGAAAAGCGCCCATACCTAACATACCGTTTTCTGATTGTAACACTACTTCAATTCCTTCGGGGATATAATTCGCAACCAAAGTGGGGATACCGATCCCTAAGTTTACATAGTAGCCGTCCTGCAATTCCCTGGCTATGCGTTGTGCTATTTGTTCTTTTGTGAGGCCCATTTTCATGTTTATGCTAGTGGTTAATAGTAAGTGGCGAGTGGAGTTATTTTGTCGCACATAGGTTGTTCATCATTTTGCTAAGCATCTTAAATGTCGCTTCCAGATAGACTTCTAACTGGTTTATTTTATCTTTTTTGATATAATCCAAAATCAACGATATTTCGATCTGAGTGTCGACCTCTACCAAGGAACTTCTGGATATTTCATAAAACCTTTTTTTCTCATGTTTGGATATTCTTGCTGCACCTTCTGCAATATTACTGCAAACAGAAATGGCGGCTCTACGAATTTGGCTGACTAATACATATTGCTCTTCCTTTGGATAAGCTTTAGTATGCTGGTATACTTCTTTTACTAATTTTAGAGAAAATTGGTATACCTGTAAATTTTTGTGTGATAATTGTAACATAGCTGGTGTTTTATGACATGTGATATTTTTAACGCTTAGTTTTTTGCCCCACTATCCACTGACCATTTCCTACTTGCCACTAGCTAACTCCCCACTAACTTTTCTCCGTCAGCTTCTCAATCCTTTTCTCATAATTCTTCCCTTCAAAAATTCTTTGAACGAAAATGCCGGGTGTATGAATTTGTGCGGGATCAAGTGTGCCGGCAGGTACTAATTCTTCTACTTCAGCAATGGTGATCTTTCCAGCCATGGCCATGGGTTGATTGAAGTTGTTGGCCGTGGCCCTGTATATCAGGTTACCATGCGTATCGCCCTTCCATGCTTTAATGATGGCGAAGTCGCCGGTAATAGCATGCTCTAATAAATGGGGCTTGCCGTTGAACTCCCTGATCTCTTTTCCTTCCGCTACCTCCGTTCCATAGCCCGCAGGCACGTAAAAGGCCGGAATGCCCGCTCCACCGGCCCTACAGCGCTCAGCCAGGGTGCCTTGTGGTATCAGTTCTACTTCCAGTTCTCCTGCCAATAGCTGTCTTTCAAACTCAGCATTTTCACCTACATAAGAAGAGATCATTTTCTTAACCTGCCTTTTTTGTAAGAGCAGGCCGAGGCCAAAATCATCAACGCCGGCATTATTGCTGATGCAGGTGAGTTGTTTAACGCCACTATTGACTAATGCCGCAATACAGTTTTCGGGTATACCGCAAAGGCCGAAACCGCCTACTAAAAGGGTCATACCATCTATGATACCTTCAATGGCTTCTGCTGCGTTGGATACTACTTTATTCATAGTGCCTTTTGTGATTTTTTATATTGAATGGTTATCATTGTTACTAAAGGTTCCGTATCGGAAAGCAATGTCTTTTATTAGAGCTTCATCCAGGTGATGTGCGATATGCTCTTCTTCCAGATACGATAACAGGTCTAATGTGTTGAGGTTGCCCAATAGTTCGTAACCTGTCATGGGGCAACCGCCGATGCCGTTTATTACCCCGTCGTAACTTCTACAACCTGCTTTCCAGGCAGCATCAATCTTTTCCCGCCAGTTATGCTGTTGAGTATGTATATGCAACCCGATTTCTATACCGGGATATAAAGGCATAAGGGTTTCAAATATTTCCCGGATGGATGTTGCAGTTGCCAGTCCGATGGTATCCGAAAGGGTAATAGTTTGAACGCCGCTACTGGCAAGCTTCTCAACGCAATCCTTTACCAGTGCTATATTCCAGCTATCTCCATATGGGTTGCCGAAAGCCATACTAACAAAAACGCGATAGGCTTTTTGTTGGTTGCTGCATATTTTGCCAATGGCGGCAGCCGTTTCATCAACCTTCGCGATTGACGAATTGATATTTCTTTCGAGGAAAGTATTGCTGATAGAGTAGGGGAAACCTATGATATCCAGTTGGGCAGAAGTGCAGGCTTCTTCAGCTCCGCGGGTATTTCCAACAATAGCCAGTAGCTGCGTAGCGGATTTTGATTTGTCAATCAGCTTGAGTACTTCGTCGCTATGCGCCATCTGTGGAACTGCTTTGGTTGATACGAAGCTGCCGAAATCAATTACATCAAACCCTGCCAGCATTAATTCATTGATATAAGCTGCCCTTGTCTCTACCGGTATCGTAAAAGGTAAGCCTTGTTGCGCATCACGTGGGCTCTCTGTTATTTTTAGTTGTTCATTGCTCATAAATAATGTTCATAGTATGAAATATTTTTCCTGAATCGATGAACCCTATACTATGGGTCACCAACCATTCAACTTTTTAACCAATCAACTAGTCAACTTTGCTCAACATCCGATCTGCTTGGCAATTACCATTCTTTGTATTTCAGAAGTTCCTTCACCGATCTGCAATAACCGCTGGTCGCGATAAAAGCGTTCTACGTTGTATTCTTTCATTAGTCCATAACCGCCATGTACCTGCACGGCTGCATCGGCTACTTCTTTGGCAATTTCCGAGCAATATAATTTAGCCATTGCTGCTTCTTTAGTGAAAGGTTGCTTTGTATCTTTTAACCAACAGGCTTTATATAAAAAAGTTCGCGCCAGCTCTATTTTCATGGCCATATCCGCCAGTTTAAATGAAATGGCCTGGAACTGTGATATGGTTTTCCCGAATTGTTTACGCTCCTGTGCGTAGGCCAGGGCCAGCTCGTAGGCACCCTGGGCGCAACCCAGTCCCATAGCGGCGATGCTAAGCCTGCCGGCATCTAATGTTTGCAGCATGATCCTGGAACCTTGTCCGGGTTCACCCAATACGTTTTCTTTGGGTACCCTGCAATCATCAAAGAATAATTGTGAGGTGTCGCTTGCCCTCCACATCATTTTGCCATGCATGGCCTGCTGGCTAAAGCCGGGTGCATCTCTTTCAACAATGATAGTAGTGAATTCCTTTTTCCCGGCAGACTCATGGGTGACTGCCTGAACGGTGGTGCCTATATTGATATCCACCGATCCGTTGGTGATAAATATTTTACTTCCGTTGATTACCCAATCGTTGCCATCCAGGCGTGCTGTGGTTTTCGATGCCCTGGAGTCACTACCAGCTTCAGGCTCTGTAAGACCGAAACTCCACAATGCGTTGCCGGTGCACAGTTGTGGCAGGTATTTCAACTTCTGTTCTTCTGTGCCATAATTATAGATAGGGCCGATGCCCAGTGAATTATGCGCGGCGAGTGTTGCAGCCTGCGAGCCGTCTACACGGGCTATCTCTTCTACAGCGATAATATAAGCCAAATAGTCCATGCCTGCACCGCCATATTGGTCCGGCAAATAAATACCTAGCAAACCCAACTCACCCATTTGCCGGGTAAGCTCGTAGGAGAACGATTCTTTTTCATCCAGCTCCTGTGCCAGGGGTTTGATCTTTTTTTCTGCAAACTCACGTACCATACTGCGTAACTGTACATGTTCTTCATTTAAATTAAAATCCATATAGCAATTTTGTTTTTATTGTTTCAACAGGGTGGCCTCTATCTTGATGTGTAATACTTATACGGCTAACATTACTCCGATAACTCAACAAGTGCCATCGTCGTGTCTACTTTATCACCTTCTTTCACCAGTATTTCCTTTACGATAGCGTCCTTTGTACTAATGATATTGTTTTCCATTTTCATTGCCTCCACCACCAATAAAGGATCTCCTCTTTTTACCGTATCGCCCGCTTTTACATGTAGCTTGATTACTTTACCCGGCATAGGTGAAGTAATACTACCGCCTTTACCTGCTGTACCGGACCTGGCTTCGAAAATTTCACCATCTACATAAGACATATCTGGTCGGACTACCGTATGTGTCATGCCATTTAAGGTGATCTCGTAGGTGCCCGTTCGCCTTTCATAGATACCCACGGGATAAGGAACATCATCCAGTAATAACGAGTAATGAATACCATTGATATGTCTTATCTCTGCCTTACGTTCCTGGTTATGATATTTAAGTACAAATGGTGAGGTTTGTACAATATCTATAGTCACCGGCTCACCGTCAATCAACATATCCATAGTGGCGCAATGCCGCCAGTAGCCTATGCTTTGCCAGATATTCAATGTCTGATTCTTATTAGCTGAAAGGCTTTTTGCTAAAGCAGCAGCCAATGGAAGGATGATATCCACCTGCTTCTTTGTTTGTTGGAGTTGCGCCATTAATGTCTCCAGGTTTTGATCGATGTATTTGGTAGATATCCTGTTCTGGATATAATCGGTATGTTGCAATAACCCTGACAGGAATTCGATATTAGTCTGGATGCCTTTAATAGCGTACTGCTGTAATGCTGAAAGCATAGCTAGCCGGGCTTCTTCCCGGCTAGGTGCCCAAACAATCACCTTACTGATCATTGGATCAAAATCCCCGGAGATGGTATCACCTGTTTGCAATTGCATACCATCTATTCTTAGGATCTCAGCATTTGACAGAAGCGAAGACGCTTCAAACGATGGCTCCTGGTAATATTTCAATATACCCGGAGAAGGGAGAAAATGTTGTGCCGGATCTTCAGCATAAATACGGCATTCAATGGCGTGTCCGTTTTGTCGGATCTCAGACTGATTGAATGGTAAAGATTCTCCATTCGCTATGATGATTTGTTGCTCTACGATATCTATGCCCGTGGTAAGTTCAGTTACCGGATGTTCTACCTGTATGCGCGTGTTCATTTCCAGGAAATAGAAATTGAGGCTTTCATCTACCAGGAACTCCATAGTGCCTGCGCTATAGTAATTTATAGATTGCGCCAATGCAACAGCAGCCCTACAAATTCGCTCACGTACTTCGGTTGAAAGCGTTAGCGATGGTGCTTCTTCAATAATTTTCTGGTGACGGCGTTGTAGGGAACATTCCCTTTCATATAAGTGGAGGAGTTTGCCCTGCTGATCGCCCAATACCTGTACTTCAATATGTCTTGGCTTTGCAATATACTTTTCAATATAAACCGTGCCGTCTCCAAAGTAGTTTTTGGCTTCCCGCGCTGTGGCTTCCAGTGCTAACTGAAAATCGCTTTCGTTTTCTACTACGCGCATGCCTTTACCGCCACCGCCTGCTGCTGCTTTAATCAAAATTGGAAATCCAATACTGCCATAGCTTTTCACTAGTTCGTCAGTAGTACCGGTGATGCCTGGTGTAACAGGTACTCCGGCATTTGTAGCACAGTCCCGGGCCGCAATTTTATTGCCCATTGAGCGCATCGCTCCTGCTGAAGGACCAATGAAAATAATTCCGGCTTTTGTGCAGGCTTCAACAAACAACGCATTCTCCGAAAGAAAACCATAGCCAGGGTGTATAGCATCAGCGCCTGTTTCCAGGGCTGCGGCAATAACCGCCTCTATGTTCAAATAGGTTTCACTAAGCTGAGTGCCTGGTAACAGTACAGACTGGTTAGCTTGTTTTGCAAACGCAGACTGAGCATCTGCGCTGCTGTAAATAGCAACGGTAGCAATGCCCATTTTTTTTGCTGTGCGTTGTACTCTCAGGGCAATTTCGCCCCTGTTAGCGATCAGTATTTTTTTGATCATAGTCTCTGTTATTCAATCCAATTAGGTTTTCTTTTTTCAAGGAAAGCAGCCATGCCTTCCTGGCCTTCTGCTGAAGCACGTATTTCTGCAATCATTTTAGCAGTATAATCTAATGCTTCCGTCATTGATATTTTATTAGCAACCGTGTCGATAAGGCTCTTACAATGGCTGATGGCCTTCGGCCCGCTGGTCAATAATAATTGCAAGGTGGCTTGCAAGTGTGCTTCTGTTTCATGTATGTCGCTAAAGCAACGATTAACCAGTTTCAGGTGCTCTGCTTCACGTCCGTGTATACGTTGCCCGGTAAGCATCAGTTCTCTTGAAGGATATTCTCCTATACGCTTAATAATATAAGGCGAGATACAGGCCGGTATAATACCGATCTTTACTTCTGATAAAGAAAAAATAGTATCAGCCTCGCAGAAAGCAAAATCGCAGGCAGCCAGCAAACCATTGGCGCCACCCATTGCGGCCCCATGTACAATAGCTAATGTAGGTTTAGGGCAGGTGTAAATGGTTTGAAAGCAGGAAGCGAGTTGCAGGCTTTCCATATAATTTTGCTCATACCCATATTGCGCTACATCGCGCATCCAGTTTAAATCGGCACCGGCGCAAAAAACTTTTCCGCGTCCACGCAATACGATGGCCCTTGTGTCGGCTCTTTCACCTTCTTCCTTAAATGCGCTAATTAACTCAGCGATCATCACTTCGTTAAAAGCATTCCTTACATCAGGCCGGTTCAGCCATATCGTGCTGACCTGGTAACTGCGTTCTATTTCGAGCGTTGTATAGATCATTGTTCGTATGTTGATTATTAAGTTCCGTTAGGAACGGCATAATGGTAAAAGTACCTAAGAGAATCTGTTGAGTTCCGTAGGGACGATACCTAACCTGACCCTGTTGTATATATCTTTTATGTCAGTCTTATAAGATCTACCAGCACTTTGTTCCCTTTTTAAATCATTATTCATGCTTCAATATTTTTATTGCTTCCGTTAGGAATCAGAAAATGGTAAATAGTTGCAAAAAACTTTCCAGGTTCCGTGGAGATAACACTTAACAGGATTTTTGTATAAATCGAAAAAAGCATCTTTATATTAGTTCTTATAACATCTATCAATCTTATGTTTTATTCCTAACGATTACTTATTTTTTTAGTGATTCCGTTAGGAATCAGATATTGGTAAAATGATCAGCAAAAGCTCGCAAAGTCCGGTAGGGACGACACCTACACCAACTCTTTAAATAGGTATTTTTCATCATACTCTACTTCAAATTCCTCAAGCAATTCAAGATACTCCTCACGAAAAGTTTTTTTCTGGTGATGCGCCTCCTGGTTTTGTATATAGCCTATCACGGCTGGTAATTGTGACTTGCTATGAGAAAATGCTCCATAACCTTCCTGCCATTCAAATCTCCCTGGTACCAATTGGTTGTCATTAATCCATTTTGACGATCCTCCTTTTACATCCTGCATCAGATCTGAAATAGATTGAGCAGGTCTCACACCTACCAACAGGTCCACATGATCTTCAACACCATTTATAATAAGCATTTTGTGTTTTTTGTTTTGAACAATTTCACCTATGTATTTATACAGATCATTTTTCCAACGATATTGTATAATGCCAGCCCTGTGCTTAACAGCGAATACAAAATGAATGTGTATTTGTGTATATGTATTGGCCATGGTGTCGTCCCTACGGGACTTTGTTGAAATTGTTGTTTGCTTGCTACCGATTTTCCGTCCCTACGGGACTCAATTGATTGTCATCTGTCAACTATGATCCATCATCTCCAATCTACATCCTGAACACCCCGTTTTTCGTGTCCGCCCATTTCCTGTTCATCGATGTAGCAATGCCCATGGCAATGATACGGCGTGTATCAGCCGGATCGATAATACCGTCGTCCCAAAGCCGCGCCGTACTGTAATAAGCCGATCCCTCCTCTTCGTATTTATTTAAGATCGATGTTCGCAAGGCGGCACGGTCGGTATCGGCAAATGCTTTACCCTGTGCTTTTAATTGCTCTTCTTTTACCGACACCAATACGCCCGCTGCCTGTTCGCCACCCATCACCGATATTTTGGCGTGTGGCCACATAAAGAGAAAACGGGGATCATAAGCCCTTCCACACATGGCATAATTGCCGGCTCCGAAGGAGCCCCCGGTTACTACAGTAAATTTGGGAACATTAGCATTAGCCACCGCATGCACCATTTTAGCGCCATCCCGGGCAATGCCTTTTCTTTCATACTCTTTGCCTACAATGAACCCGGTAATATTTTGTAAAAACAGGATAGGTGTATTACGCGCAGTGCACAACTCTACAAAATGAGCACCCTTTAAGGCCGACTCGCCAAACAGCACACCGTTGTTGGCAATAATACCTACGGGAAATCCCATAATATGCGCAAACCCCGTAATCAGGGTAGGGGCATATTTCTCTTTAAACTCATGAAAGCGGCTACCATCAACAAGCCTGGCGATGATCTCTTTAGGATCAACCGGTTTCTTCAGATCGGTTTGAAGAATGCCGTACAATTCTTTTGCATCGTACAATGGAGCTTCAATAGGCTTTAAATCTAATATTTGCTTTTCAGCGGGTTTAAAAGTTTGCACAAGGTTGCGACAGATCGCTATGGCATGTGCATCATTTTCAGCAATATGATCGGCGACACCAGAAATAGAGGTATGTACTTCTGCACCGCCCAGCTCCTCAGCAGATACTTCTTCGCCAGTGGCTGCTTTTACCAGTGGCGGACCACCTATAAATATCGTACCCTGGTTGCGCACAATAATGGTTTCATCACACATAGCAGGAACATAAGCCCCACCTGCGGTGCAGGACCCCATTACAATGGCAATCTGAGGAATACCCAAGCCCGACATCCGCGCCTGGTTATAGAAGAAACGGCCAAAGTCGTGCCGGTCGGGGAAAACCTTATCCTGCTCTGGCAGGAATGCGCCACCCGAGTCCACCATATAAATACAAGGCAAGTGGTTTTCAAAAGCTATTTCCTGAGCTCTTACATGCTTTTTGATCGTGTATTGCATATAGGTGCCGCCTTTTACGGTAGCATCATTGGCAATGATCATTACCTCACGGCCATGCACCAGGCCTATGCCGGTTACAATTCCAGCCGAGGGAAACTGGTCTTCATGAATGCCATTGGCCGCAAGCGGCGATAATTCCAGGAATGGCGTATTGGGGTCGAGTAACTGGTTTACACGTTCACGAGCCAGTAATTTGCCCCTTTGCTTATGTTTTTCAATGGCTTTATTGGGCACGGGATGAATTACCTCTGCCATGCGCCTGCGCCATTGTTCCAGAATGGGAAGATAGGCCTGTTGATTAGCCGTAAAATCAGCCGATTCTATATTGATGTTAGATTGAATAGGATACAAAGTCGTTAATTCTTTTGTTGATCTAAATTTAAGCGAAGTAAAGGATTTTTACTTAAAATACTAACGGTTGTTAGTTTATTTGTTATTTTCCGGTTATAATGAATTTGAAAATGATGGTTTTATTTGATATTTATGATTTTCCACACAGATGCTGAGGCATAGCATTAATAAAAAGCAACCGCTGATATGAAACGCGAAATAGAACGTCATCCTGAAGTTCCTTTTTTCAGCTTAAAAATAAGAGAACTTCTATCCGGCTTATGCTTCCGGCAGGACAAGCCGCAGAGATCCGATCTGATATTTGCTTTTGGTACCAATATTATTCCGGAGATATTGGCAGGCCGTATTGAGGAGCTGCTGGGTAATAAGATAGCCGAAACAGTTTTGATAACCGGCGGTATAGCCAATTATATTAATACTGAATATAAAAATATACCTGAGAGTGATTTAATATATTCAGCTATCGATCGCTCAAAATTTCCGGTTATTAAGTTTATTCTGGAGCGTAGGTCAAAAAATAACCTGGAAAATGTGCTTTTTTCGGCATCAAAATTCCCTTTTAACCAAGCCAATACTATTACTTGTCTTTCACATTCTTACGCTTCACGTCGAAGTGTTCAAACATTGAAAAGGATATTTCCGGGAACTATTTTCAGCTATCCTTACGATATTCCATCAGAAAAGGAGGGAATAAACATAACGCTCAATAATTGGTGGGAAACAGAAAAAGGACGTTCGCTTGTCTGGGGCGAATTTCTACGTATCCGGACTTATGGCGGCCGGGGGGATTTTCCTTTAACTGCAATGATGCGCCTCCAGTTGTCAGAAATTAATTTGATGCTGAATTAATGAGGTTAAAAATCTTTTTTATAATCGTAAAACAAAACTGTTAAACCATTGTTAGTGTACCATAAGCGGGCTATTTGTATTAATTTTGCCAGCCCGTTGGGTCAGACGGGCAAAAATTTTCAGCAGATAATGAAGAAAATTCATATTATTTTATTGGTTCTAACTGCTGCTGTCATAGCGGTTTTAGTTAGCTTTTTACAGACAACAACTACTTACGATACGGTTGCTATTGCGAGGTCTAAACCTGGAAAATTTGTACACCTCATGGCTAAATGGGATAAATCAGAGCCGATGGAGTACGACGCTATTAAAAATCCCAACTATTTAACCTTTACTGCTATCGATACACTGGGCGATAAAGTAAAAGTAATCTATCACAGCCCTAAGCCTGAAAATTTTGAATTAAGCGAAAGGCTGGTAATGAAAGGGAAATATGAGGAAGGCCAGTTTGTTTGTCAAAGCATTCAAACCAAATGCCCCAGTAAATACAAGGATCAGGATCCTTCCCAACATCCGGGAAATAAAAAAGACTCAACCTACAACAATACGGTAGCCCGGGTTTCTACAGTTAAACAATAATATTTATGGAGTACGCAGGCGAGCATCTGTTGCCCGGTCAGGTTGGACATTTATTTATTTTAGTTTCTTTGATTGCTTCGCTTACAGCAGCATTCGCATATTTCAAAGCAGTGCAAGCCACTCCAGATGCTAAGGCTGGCTGGTTGAAGCTGGGGCGGATTGCTTTTTTGACTGAGGTGGCCTCCGTACTAATCATTTTTGCGGCGCTCTTACATATACTTTATCATCATTTATTTGAATATAAATACGCCTGGCAACATACCAGTCTTTCGCTTGAGTTTAAGTATATTATGAGTGCTTTTTGGGAAGGACAGGAGGGTAGTACCCTCTTGTGGGCTTTCTGGCACTGTGTTTTAGGTGTTATTATTATAAGAAGAGAAAAGCAATGGGAAGCACCGGTAATGTCGGTGGTGAGCTTTGCCCAGTTCTTTTTGGCTACAATGGTGGTGGGCATTTACATTTTCGATGTGAAAATAGGCTCCAATCCTTTTATCTTATTAAGAGATTCGGGTGTGCTAAACGAAGCTCCGGCTATGCATATCAATTTTGATCTTTCTCAACCGCTGCGTCCGGATTATCTATCGATGGTGACAGATGGAAATGATCTGAATCCATTGTTGCAGAATTATTGGATGGTAATCCATCCGCCTATATTGTTCCTGGGTTTTGCATCTACCTTGATACCTTTTGCTTTTGCTATGGCAGGCATCTGGACCAAGGATATTAAAGGCTGGGTAACCCGTGCTATTCCATGGACTTTATTTTCTGTTGCTTTCCTGGGTTTGGGTATTATGATGGGGGCTAAATGGGCTTATGAATCATTGAATTTTGGTGGTTACTGGGCCTGGGATCCTGTGGAAAATGCTTCACTGGTGCCGTGGATGATCATGGTATCGGGGCTGCACACCATGCTGATCTTTAAGCATAGTGGGTATTCATTAAGATCCTCATTTCTGTTCCTGGCTTTGTCATTTGTATTCATCGTATACTCTACTTTCCTTACAAAAAGTGGGGTGCTCGGAGACTCCTCTGTACATGCCTTTGCAGATATTGGCATGAACGGCCAGTTATTTCTTTTCCTGATTGTGTTCGTTTGGCTGCCGCCATTTTTTGCCGCATCAACCAATCAGCTGCGATTGATTATTACAGGGGTGACGGCGGTACTATCTCTGGCTACTTATTTCCTGGCAGAAAAGATTCCAGGCTTCCCGTTGTATGTAATATTGGGTGGCATAATTACATTTATTGTATTGCTCAATAAACAAGTGCCTGCTATCAAGAAAGAAGAGAGTGTGTCATCGAGGGAGTTCTGGATGTTTATAGGATCTCTTGTATTCTTCCTGGCAGCAATGATCATCATCTTCCAGACTTCTTTACCGGTATTTAACAAGCTGTTCGATTCGAACAAAGCACCGGGAGAGAATGACGAATTTAATTATAATAAGATCCAGGTACTGATCGCTTTCGTTATTGGCATTCTTACGGCCATTACCCAGTACCTCAAGTATAAAGCTACTGACACAAAGTTTTTCTGGAATAAGATATTGGTGCCAACCATCATCAGTGCTTTGGTGGCCACATTTATCCTGGTGTTCGTAAAAATCAATTATGATACACATGGCATGGGCTTCCTGATCAATATATGGCTGGCGTTAGTAGCAACGGTTTACGCTACCATAGCCAATGCTGCATACATATGGGTGGGGATGAACGGAAAATTGAAGAATAGTGGTGGTTCCATTGCCCACTTTGGTTTTGGATTAATGCTGGTGGGTATGATCCTATCCTCATCCAAAAAAGAAATACTTTCCTGGAACACCAGCGGGATCGCCGTTCCATTTGGAGAAGACAGCAAGGAGAAAACAGGAGAGAACCTGACCCTGGTAAAAGGTGTGCCGATGCAGATGAATAATTACATGGTAACCTATGTGGGAGATTCAGCCCACCCTAAAAAGCAACAAACGTATTTTAAGGTACACTTCAAGTCTAAAAAGAATAATGAGGAGTTTACCTTATTACCGGATGCATTTGTAAACTATAAGGGTAATGAAGGATTGATGGCGAATCCGTCGAGCAAACACTACTGGAATCATGATGTGTTTACTTATGTTTCTTCCTTTTATAAACCGGATGGTAAGAGTGACACGGTTAGCTTTAAGCCTAACACGGTTCATTTAAATGACACAGTGTTTTATAGCAAAGGCTATATCATTATTGAGAAGCTGGCTGCAAAAGATAATTTACCCGTATCCGGTTTTTCAAAAACAGATACCGGTTATACGGCTTCTGTGAAAGTGCAGCAACTAAACGGTCCTTCCTATAGCGCAGACCTTTTAATGATACGCAACCAGGGCAATACGCTTTATCAAAACCTGGATACCATCACTTCACAGGGGCTGGTTTTAAAACTGGATGATGTAGGCGGTGATAAAATCACGTTAGGCGTAAAAGAGTCTGATGATGTTCTGGAATATCTTACACTTAAAGCTTATAAATTCCCTTACATTAACCTGGTTTGGGGTGGTGTTGTATTTCTGGTTATTGGTTCGGTAATCAGCATGTTCCGCCGTATCAGGCTGCAGCGTTTAAAAGCTGCATAGTCGTTACATTATAATGTAGTTTGAACTAATTTTTTCATATATTGCTACGTTATCAGATATATGGACGTCTGATTACTAAACGCTTTATATGAGAAAGATCATCTGCACGCTATCCGTGCTCCTTTTCACTACTGTTGTAAATGCCCAATCAAAATCGTACAGCGGTAAAACCGGCTTCGCTATTTCGGTACCACTTGTTTACAATACACAATATTTTGATTACAGCCATTTTCGAAATAGAAAGGTGAACAGGACCCGCATTTTGGGCATTGGGGCTTCCTTGTACAGGAGTTTGGGTAAGGACGCCATTTTGTTTGGAGCCAGTTATCAGTTTAATATCGATCCTGAATTGGTTCAGTCGAAAGGCCATCAGTCAAGTCGGCAACATGTTGAAAACCTGGCTCTCGATTTTTTTTATAACAAAAGTATTCATCGAAGTATTCAATTGCTTGGAGGAATAGGTGTATCAAGGTATAGGTATATACTTAAAGATATTGAGTTGAAGCCAACAGATTTAGGAAAAGATTCAACTTATAGTAAAAATGATTTTGTTTTAGGGCCTAATCTGGGCATTCAATTCAGGTTGAACAATTTTTTGAGCACTACTCTTATATATCGGCCTGGCATCGTTTCATTTAATTCTGATCATTATTTTCACAATATTAGTTTGAGTTTTGATATTCACCCTTTGAGTGTTAAAGGTAGAGTGCCTAAGAAAGAGCGACCAACATTGAGATCTATGTAATATATTTAAGCTTATAAACTGCGGGGACAAAAAAATATTTTTTGTAAACCTTTGAATTATAGCTGATTAAATTGTTTTTTGATGCCAGGGATTGTAGGCTTTGGCCGCTACTTACCGCCTTTTCCACATATTTTATTTATATATTGAAATTTGGGGTTTTGATCGTACTTTTGCGCCCTGAAAACCAACAATTCTAAGAATGGCAGGCCAGTTAAAAGAAGTTCGTAGTCGTATCTCATCGGTGCAGAGCATGCAGCAAATTACAAAAGCCATGAAAATGGTGAGTGCTGCCAAATTCCGCCGTGCACAGGATTCAATTGTACAAATGCGTCCTTATGCAAGAAAATTACAGGATGTATTAAGCAATATTGTGAGCAACAGCGATGGCGAAATTAAAATGGCTTTAGCTGAAGAACGCCCGGTAGAAAAAGTATTGTTGATTGTGATTACCAGCGACCGTGGATTAGCGGGCGCCTTTAACTCAAACGTGGTAAAGTTGGCCCGTAACGTAATCAGGGAAAAATACCAGGCACAATATGATAAAGGTAATGTGACTGTTTGGAACCTGGGTAAGAAAGGATATGAAGCCTTAACCAAGTTGGGTTATAAAACTAACGACGAACATAAAGATATTTTTTTACAGCTGAGCTTTGATAATGTACAGAAGATTTCCCAGGCGGCTATGAAAGCGTATGAGGAAAAACAATTTGATGCGATCGAAATTGTTTACAGCCAGTTTAAAAATGCGGCTACACAAATCTTTACTGCGGAACAATTCCTGCCCATTCCTAAAGTAGAGAATAAAAAAGGCGGTACTAAAGCCGATTTTATATTTGATCCTAACAAGGCTGAGCTGATTGCTGAGCTGATGCCAAAAATATTAAACACACAGTTGTATAAAGCTGTGTTGGACTCTCATGCTTCAGAGCATGGCGCGCGTATGACATCGATGGATAAAGCAAGCGAGAACGCTAACGAAATGCTGAAGAGCCTGAAGTTGTCTTACAACCGCGCAAGACAAGCTGCTATTACCACTGAGCTTACAGAGATAGTAAGTGGTGCAGCAGCATTGCAGGGTTAATACTAATTCAAAGTTCAAAGTTTGAGGTTTGAGCGTTCGGCTGTAAAGCAACATTAGACTTTAAATTTTTAAACTTTAGTCATGGAAATAGCCGAGTTAATTCCACATATCGAAGCGCTGATTTTTGCAAGTGAAAAACCTCTATCTTCTTTAGAGGTTACTGATTTGTTGAACAGTGCTTTTGGGTTTATGGAAGATAAAATAACCCTCGACCAGGTGGAAGCGGCGATAGACGGTGTAAAGGAAAAGTATGTTTCAGAATTCTATCCCTTTGAAATAGTACAAAGTGGCGGTGGCTGGCAGTTTTTAACAAAAAAAGAATATCATAAAACAATTGCCCAGTTAAACGGCGATAAGTTTATGAAACGTTTGTCTGCAGCAGCGCTGGAAACACTGGCAATTGTGGCATATAAACAGCCTGTAACCAAGGGAGAAGTGGAAGCGATTCGTGGAGTAAGTGCCGATTATGCGATACAGAAGTTGCTGGAGAAAGAACTGATTATAATAAGTGGTCGTAATGAAAAGCTTCCCGGGCATCCATTGGTATATGGCACTTCTAAGTCCTTTATGGATTATTTTGGCATCAACTCATCTGATGAACTACCCAAAATTAAAGAGGTATTAACCGAGCAGATGGTAGAGCCTACTTCTATTGTAAACGGAATGACCGTTAATGATGAAGCGTTGTTGGATGAAAATGGGAATCCGCTGGCAGTGTCTGAAAACGGTGAACTGATTGAAAATACAACTATGATCAACGAAACAGAAACAAGTGAAGAGCAACTAACAGCCGGCGGTGACGAGCTGGGTGTTGTGGATACTTCTGCTGATGACGAGATAGTAACGGATGGTGCCGAAACACCCGGTGAAGAGGAAGTGGCATTCGATGATGAAAAGAAACAGGTAACCGAAGAAATTCCCGGGAGTGAAGCGAAAGACGAAGAAGCGGACGAGGAACAGAAGAAGGATGAAGATGATGAGCCTGCGTACTAAATGATATTAATAACATTTAATCATATTTAATCAGGCAGTACTTGTACTGCTTTTTTTATACATGGTATTATGGGAAATGAACTAAGCCTCGAACTGCTAAACGGAATAGCAAAAGAATACGGCACTCCGTTATATGTATATAACGCTGATAAAATTGCAGCACAGTATAAAAGATTGACTACTGCTTTTCAAAGTGAAAAAGTGCGTTTTTTTTATGCCTGCAAGTCGCTCACCAATATTAATGTTTTAAAGGTTTTAAAGGCAGAAGGCTGTAATGTAGATTGTAGTTCGATCAACGAGGTAAAGCTGGCGCTGTATGCTGGTTTTGAACCTCAGAACATTTTATACACCAGCAATGGTATTGCTTTCGCTGAAATTGAGGAAGCACAATCGTTAGGTGTAATTATCAATATAGACAGCCTGTCTAATCTTGAAAAGTTCGGAAAGAGATTTGGCAATAGCTACCCCGTGGGTGTTCGTTTAAGACCTAATATTATGGCGGGCGGAAATCTGAAAATATCTACCGGGCATGATAAAAGCAAATTTGGTATACCGGTAGATCAGCTGGAGGAACTGGTACGCGTTGTAAAAGACAACCAGATTCAAATTACTAATTTGCATATTCATACAGGAAGCGATATTAAAGATCCTGATGTTTTTGTAAAAGGGATAGAAGTATTGTTTGACATCATTCCACATTTTCCTCATTTAAAATCAATCGATTTGGGAGGTGGCTTCAAAGTAGCTTATAAAGAAGACGATCCTTTTATTAATGTAGAAGAGCTGGCGGAAAAAGTATTACATACTTTTGAGTCGAATGAATTGACCAAAGATCTGCAGATCTGGTTTGAGCCAGGCAAATTCCTGGTTAGTGAAAGCGGCTATTTTATAACACAGGTTAATGTTTTAAAAGAAACTTCAGCTACAACGTTTGCCGGTGTGAATAGCGGCTTTAATCATCTCATCCGCCCTATGTTTTACGATGCCTATCATCGTATTCAAAATATGACTAACCCTGATGGTGAGGTTAAAGAATATACCATTACGGGAAATATATGTGAAACAGATACATTCGCCTGGTCGCGCCCTTTACCTGAAATACGGGAAGGGGATCTGTTAGTATTTTATAATGCCGGAGCCTATGGTTTTGAAATGTCGAGCAACTATAACTCACGTTTTAAGCCGGCCGAAGTGCTGGTAGAGAATGGGCGGCCCCGCCTGATACGCCGTAGGGATGTTTTTGAAGACTTATTAAATAACCAGGTGCTTTAGTAAGTATTAACATTTATTGTTTCAGTACTGTAATATCTTGCCAGTCGAAGTACTACAGGTGCATAAACTATTATAGTATCGGTTTAGGAAGCAGCTGAGCGGTTAAGGGATGGTATTTATCAGGAGTGTACCACTTATCAGCTATTGCAGGCCAGGTATGCAGCACTTCTTAAAATATTTTTTTAGTTCTGTTAATCGGAATAATTTTTATAGATTTATCCCTTAATCTAAAAACGCATTGCATGACAACTCTTAAAGGTCCGGGTATATTTCTCGCACAGTTTTTAGGCGATAAGCCACCGTTTAACAATTTTGAGTCTATTTGCCTCTGGGCTGCAGAAAAAGGATTTGTGGGCGTGCAGATCCCCACCGGCGACCCTCATATTTTTGATTTAAAGTTAGCGGCAGAAAGTAAAACCTATGCTGATGAAATAGCCGGTTTAGCCATGTCTTGCGGATTGCAGGTGACGGAACTTTCTACCCATTTACAAGGGCAATTAGTAGCTGTTCACCCGGCTTATGACGATCTTTTTGATGGTTTTGCGCCACAGGAAGTTAGGGGTAATTCCAACGCCAGAACAGAATGGGCCGTACAACAACTAAAATATGCGGCAAAAGCTTCTCAAAACCTGGGACTGAATGCGCATGCTACTTTTAGTGGTTCTTTACTCTGGCATACCTTCCATCCCTGGCCACAGCGGCCAGCCGGCCTGGTAGATGAAGGGTTTACCGAATTAGCCAAACGCTGGACGCCTATATTAAACTACTTCGATGAGTGTGGGGTTGACGTATGTTATGAGATACATCCCGGAGAAGACCTCTTTGATGGAGAGACTTATGAAATGTTCCTCGAAAAGGTAAATAACCATAGTCGTGCCTGTTTATTGTATGATCCATCACATTTCGTTTTGCAACAGTTAGATTATATACAATACATAGACTTTTACCATGAGCGTATCCGTGCTTTTCATGTAAAAGATGCTGAGTTTAATGCAACCGGTAAACAGGGGACATTTGGAGGCTATCAAAGCTGGTTAAAAAGGGCCGGAAGATACCGTAGTCCGGGCGATGGACAGGTAGATTTTAAAACGATCTTCTCCAAGCTGGCTGAATATGATTATAAGGGTTGGGCTGTGATGGAATGGGAGTGCTGTTTAAAGCATCCTGAAGACGGAGCAACTGAAGGTGCCGAGTTCATTAAGAAACATATTATACGGGTTACAGACAAAGCTTTCGACGATTTTGCTGCAACCGCTACCAATACCGATTTTAATAAAAAAGTATTAGGGCTTGAACAATAATTAATACTTTAGCTACAAATATATTATATGAAGAAAATTATACTCTCGTTATCTATTTTATCTGTTATTGCTGCCTGCGGCGGAGGTGATGCTGAAAAGAAGGCCGATGAAGGAACCACTGCTCCATCGGCTACTTCTGAAACGGCTTCATCATCTGATCTTTCTTCTAATCCGGTATATCAAAAAGGATTGGAATTGACGGGTAAATATCAATGTCCTACCTGTCATAAAATTGATGAAAAGCTTACCGGGCCTGGTTACCGTGAAGTAGCTAATAAATATGCAGGGGCTGATGAAGCTACTATCAGTAAGCTGGCTAAAAAAGTGATTGAAGGTGGCTCCGGTGTTTGGGGTGAAGTGCCTATGACGCCGCATCCGAATGTTACAGAGCAGGAAGCTAAAGATATGGTAGCTTATATTCTTTTATTAAAGAAATAGTTGTTGGCTATTTATTTGGAAGGAGAGAATGCTTGTGTTAATAACAGGCATTGATCGTTGCGTTTATTAATTAAGAAATCTATATGAAGAAATTTGCATCATTAGCCTTTGTGGCTGCTTCGGCGTTTGCTGTCTATTCCTGTACGCCCAAGCCTACAAAAAATCCGCCGCCAACCACTACGCCGGCTCCGAAGCCAACCCCGCCTGCTCCACAGCCTAAACCGGAACCGGTAAAACCCGCTCCCGTTCCTGAAGTTGCAGCAAATGTTTTAACAGCTAAGGAAAAAGCAGCCGGTTGGAAGTTATTGTTTGACGGAACATCTACAGACGGCTGGCATGCTTATGGCTCTAAATCCATAGGTACAGCCTGGAAAACAGCTAATGGTACTTTATACCTCGATACCAACCCGGATGGTCAGCCTAAAACGGGCGGCGATATCGTGTCTGACAAAGAATATAGCAATTTTGAATTGCAGATAGACTGGAAGATCGATAAAAACGGAAACAGTGGTATTTGTATTTATAGCCACGAAGACAAAGCCAGGTATAACTGGATGTGGGGCACTGCACCTGAGATCCAGATAGTAGATAATGAAGGCCACCCTGATGGGAAGATTTTTAAGCACCAGGCAGGTGACTTATATGATTTGATCCCTGCAAAAAGCCACGCCGAAAATCCACCACTGGAATGGAATACTTATTTGATTCGTTGTGTGAACGGCAAACTGGACATACATTTGAACGGTGTGCACATCATCGATACCCAGCTTTGGAATGATAACTGGCGTGCATTGATCGCAACCAGCAAGTTTAAAAATGCGCCTGATTTTGGTACCTATAAAGTGGGCCGTATTGGTTTACAGGATCATGGTAATAATGTTTGGTTCAGGAATATTAAGATCAAGGAACTATAGTTTTAAAAATGTAACGTTTTATACGAACGCTTCGGGAAATAACCCGGAGCGTTTTTTGTATGGAGTCTCTGCAAGGACTCTATACAAAAAACTTTTCAACCCTACCATCCAATTCCATAATCTTCTCCATGGTTGCTCGAGCCGCCCCATAAGCTGCCATGTTTCCAGTCAAAATAAATAGCGTTAATAGGGCCGCTGGTTCTGTCATCAAAACTAAGCGCATAGCCCATTTTCTTTAACTCGTCACGGGTAGCTTCCTTAGTATTATTGTTCAATAAAATGCTGCCGGGGCGTGGTTTCCGATCTTCCAGCTTAGTTCCGCCAAGAGATAGCCATAGCTGATTGCTGTTGAAATTGGCTGCTTCGGTGGCCTGTTGTACGGTCATGCCGAATTCCACCATGTTCAAAAAGAATTGCAATAAGTTTTGTTCCTGGGTATCTCCACCCTGCACTGCAAAAGAGAGAAATGGTTTGCCTTCTTTCAATGCCAGCGAAGGTGTTAAGGTTACCCTGGGTCGTTTACCTGGCGCTACTACATTAAAAGGATTGATTATCTCGTCTAATACAAAGCTTTGCATACGCTGGCTCATACCAACACCTGTGTTGCCTGCAATACAGGCCGGAAGCCAGCCGCCACTTGGTGTAATGGATACCACCCAGCCTTCTTTATCTGCCGCTTCAACACTGGTAGTGCCGCGCCATAAACGGTCCATATATAAGTCATCTACTGGCAATGAATGGATGAATGAATTACCGGTTCTTATATCGTGTGCGGGCATAAATTGACGGTTAGAGCTATCGGTACTGAAACTCCTTTTTTTAAGCAAATCCAGGTAGGGATTTATTTTACCTTCAAAAGGGTAGGGGTCTCCGGGACCAGCGGCCGGATTGTTTTGTTCTGTTGTGATCAATGCTGCACGTTGTTTTGCATAGTCTTTATTCAGCAGTCCTTTAATAGGTTCAACCGGTGGCATATACGGATCGCCATAGTAAAAGTCCCTGTCAGCAAAGCTCAGGTTCATAGCCTGGTAAACAGTATGAATATATTGGCTGCTGTTATAGCCCATCTTTTTCAGATCAAAATTCTCCAATATGTTCAGGGCTTGCAACAGGGAAGGGCCTTGTGTCCAGGATTGCATTTTATATACGTTAATGCCTTTATAAGTAGTGTGCAGTGCTTCCTCTTCTATCGGCTTCCATTTGGCCAGGTCCTGCAAGGTAATTAAGCCGCCCTGTTCCTGGCAACCTCTTACAAATTCCTTGGCAATATCTCCTTTGTAAAAACGATCGTAAGCAGCCATAATCGCCTCTTTACGGCTTTTCTTTTGTTGCAGGGCCTGTTGCTCGGCTTCCACCATTTTGGTAAGGGTAATCAGCAGATCTTTTTGCACGAAGATCTCACCCGCCTCCGGCGCTTCGCTTTTTTCGCCGGGATGGGTTAAAAATGTTTTGCGGCTATAAGGCCATTCTTTGATCCTTACTTTATTGCGTTCTATGCTATTGGCGGTCTGTGCTTCTATGGGATAACCTGCAGCCAATTGCATGGCAGGTTCCAGCACTTCTTGTAAGCTTTTAGTTCCATAATTAGCCAGCATTAAACAAATGCCACCAGGCGTGCCGGGTGTGGTGGCGGCCAGCGGACCGTATTCAGGCGGAAACGAATATCCTTTCTTTTTAAAGAAATCAATGGTAGCTCCGGTAGGTGCCACGCCCATAGCATTGATGGCAATAACTTTTTTTGTTTTAGGATTATAAATAAGCGCCTGCGTTTCTCCACCCCAGCTCAATACGTCCCACATGGTACAGGTAGCCGCCAGCATCGAACAGGCCGCATCTACTGCATTACCACCTTTTTGAAAAATAGCAGCACCCGCTGTTGCGGCTAATGGCTTACCCGTTATCGCCATCCAATTTTTGCCATGCAAAGGAGGTTTTTGGGTGGGCTGAGCAGAAGTATTGGAGATCCAACAGGATAGAATTGCGATAAATAAAAATGATTTCATTGCGGTGGGTTTGGGTTATTAAAGATAAGCATTGAAAAAATCATATTTTTGAGAAAGCCATTAATTCAATAAGGAATCATTCATGAAGCCAATTTATATCATCATCCTCTTCTTGCTTGCCTGCGTAGTTGGCGCCAATGCCCAGGATAAGCGCCCGCTTTCTATCGCCCTGGCAGGCTTAAGTCACGATCATGTGAACCTCATCATGGACCATTATAAGAAGAAGGAAATAAACCTTGTAGGAATTGCCGAATCCAATAAGGAGCTGGTCAATAAGTTTAAGAAGTCTGCGGGAATACCGGATAGCCTTTTTTATGACGATTTAAAAAAACTGCTGCAAAAGAAAAGGCCTGAAGTGGTGATGGCATTTAACGCCATTAATGAACATATAGACGTAGTAAGGATTTGTGCGCCTTTGAAAATAGAGGTGATGGTGGAAAAGCCTTTGGCTACAACAGTAAAAGATGCGGAGGAAATAGCAGTGCTGTCGAAGAAATATAATACGATGGTGCTTACCAATTACGAAACCACCTGGTATGGCACCAACCAGGAAATTTATAAAAGGGTAAAGAAAGGAGACATAGGCGATGTGGTGAAAATGGTAGCGCACGACGGACATGAAGGACCTAAAGAAATTGGCTGCAGCCCATTCTTTTTGGATTGGCTAACTGATCCTGTAAAGAACGGCGCAGGTGCTTTAAATGATTTTGGCTGTTACGGCGCTAATTTATTTACCTGGCTGATGAATAACCAAATGCCAGTGTCGGTGTATGCAGTAACCCACCAGATCAAACCTGCTGTGTATCCTAAAGTGGATGATGACGCGACGATCATTTTGGAGTACCCTAATGCAACCGGTATTATAGAAGCTTCCTGGAACTGGCCTTACAGTATTAAAGACTGGGAAGTATTTGGAAAGACGGGTTACCTGCAGGCCGTAAATAGTAAGACGCTGCGCACCAAAACCAACAAAACGGCTTACGAGATCAGTGAGGTTGCATCACCGCAGGTACCCAATCAAAGTTACCTGGCTTATGTTACTGCAGTATTGCGTAAGGAAATAACGCCTGGGGATGACTTGTCTTCATTGGCTAATAATATTATTGTTGTGAAAATTTTGAACGCGGCAAAGGAGTCTGCAAGGATGGGAAAGAAGGTGTTGATGCAATAAGGATGTGCAAGGTGGAATAATGGAATGAAAGAATATTGAAGACAGTTTACATTTTTTGTTGCTTGAAAAGAAAGGGATTAACAGATGGTATGGGAAAGAACAAAAAAACTATAAAAAGAATGACAATAACGAAGTATTCCCGTTGTTAAGGTATATCATTTGGGCGGGGATTATTTTGGTTGTGCTGTACTATATTTTTTTTTGGAGATATGTGCCGAGAACAAGCTTTCCATCTTATAGACCCAGATAGATATTTTGTTGTAAAGTAATCAATGTGACTTATGCTGTTGTTGAAAAACACTAAGGGGGGTTGAAATATTTATTGGACCTTTTATGAACAAACATGGGAATCCAATTCTTAGGTAGGCTAAAACCTGATCGTGCTTTAATATGTCGGCTTACGGGAATCCGTAAAATGCCAGCTTCTGTATTTCATAGTTTCGCGCAACAAAAAATAATTATTTATGATGATGTTCACGAAATTCAGAGTTGGTATATTGCCATTATTTTTTAAGTTGTTAATGCTGCTGGTTTTTCTTGGATCCTGTAAGAAAACAGCCCACGACGTGCAAGAGCAACCAGAGCCAACTCCGGCCGTTTTTGCTTACGAGGTTCATTGCGATTTCTGTACAATAACTTATAATGATTTAAATGGTGAAAGTAGAACTGTAAGAAATAATACCGGTAAATGGAATTTTAAAATCCTGGAGAAAACACCATCAAACCTCAAGCTAAGTGTTGTCACAACGCTGCCAAGCTACCAGTCTATTCAAGCATACATTCTGAAAGATGGGGAAGTGGTTTATGGGAATCTTGGCTATAACCGCGCAGAGATTGCCTACAGTACGGTAAATGGTAATGGTACCTCTAGTTTTGGTAGTTACAATCCATCAACTTCACCGGGAGGTAGTAATCAAAATGGAGGTCCTTCTTCGAGTTCGTCTGTATGCGGTGCAAAAAATAAATCAGGAGGATATTGTAAAAGAGTAGTCGCTGGTGGTGGCAGATGCTGGCAACATCGGTAATGGAAGTGTCTACGACAGCAGCACCCGAAATGGTGCAGCCATTTTTGCTGGAGTAGCCAACAGCACGTATCAATTTTGGCGCGCAACCCTTTATAGAAATAAGAATCATAGCTTCTACACGCAAGCTAGACTATACACATTTTAATCCTCTATGCGCAGGCTTAAGTAAATATTTGAAAGATTACTTGTACTCATCTGCAAAGTTTTACGAAACGTAAGTAAACAAAATTTTGCTATTGGTGGAAAACACCGAAGTAGCTGAAATTAGTAGTTGATTACCTGCCATCATTTTTATCCAGGAATAATAGCGCATCAAATGCTGTACCAGCAGGCAGCATAAAGAAACTAACCTTATTAGCCTGCATGGGTCTGGTTAATGAAAGCCATTGAACCACTTCGGGAAAACGGGAGGTTACCCGCATATCCAAAATATACCGTGGCTGGTTTACCTGCAGCAGTGCTTTATCGAGGCTATTGGCTTGCAGGGTAGTTAGCTCCGGCGCAATGCTGGAACCGATGACGAAGTAATTGCTCCCTAGTATAGATTTGAGGTATTGCCCGGCGCTGGTAGGTGGTCTCGCAAAGGCATCCCATACACCACCGGTAGTGGGCGCATTTTTTACATGAGCGTTATGAGCAAATATAAAAACCTTCCCTCCATTGGCCGCGGTATTCAACATCCAGTTGATGTTATCGGCCATTGCGGCATCGCGCGCGTTCATGGCTTTCCATGCCTCCGGTGGTATTTTACCGGGCTGGTCGGGTGGCATTACACGCATCATCCTGTCCCTTTGTAATGCGGCTATAGTGTTCCGGTATGCCCATTCATATTGTTCCCGGGAACTTCTGCCTATAAAGTCAATTCTCTGACGCTCCAACAGCGCTACTATATTTTCCAGTATTGCAGTAAGTGCAAGCTGGTCTTTTAATGAGAGTAGAGGGTACTTTACAACGGACATCTGCGTCATATAAAAAACCAGATCTATATTTGCCCGGCGGGCTGAAACGGTATCTACCTGACCTAGATACGCCAGTACCTGGCTCAGCGCTGTATGGTTGGGCTTCGTGTCACCGGGAAAGCCAACGATTTGTATATCCATGCCATAGAGTCTTAGCTTTATTTTATGAGCGGTATCAGCATTATACTGTCGCATCCATTTTAATAACTCAATGTTTTCTGGTGCGGGATCTCCTATGCTTAACGATGCTGCTGCAGTTTCCGCTGTACCTGCTCCTCCGCTAATATAGTCGGCTGCAAGTTGAGACTCCGCAAGTCCGCCCTCCACGGCCATAGTGGTAAACCCGCAATGTTGTACCAGGAATTTAAATAGCCGGTTTCTGAAAGCGAGCGGCTCCCGATAGCCATGGGCTGGCTCGCCCAGCGCAACCACGCGTGCTTCGCCGATCATTTCCTTTACAGCGTACAGGTCTTTATCATCAATAGCTTTGTTACTCGCCTGCAGAGGCCGTCCATGGGTTTTAGCCCAATGTACAAACGCGCTGTTGTCTGATAAATTGCTAGCGGCAGACTGCGCGGTAGCAAACAAAGCACAAAGCTGGAGCATACAGCACACTGTTATTATTTTATACAAAAATGCTTTGATGGTATGTTGATGAGGACGATCGGTGACAGGGTTCATGGGTGGTCGGTTGGGTGATGACTAAAATAGTTTCCATAAAGTTATTTTTTGCATAACCTGGTTAGCATACAAATGTGACGAAATGGTTGAATGATGGTGTGAAACAATGAAAGCAGCGTTTTCGGGTGCCGCCATTGTTGTGTCTTTTTGACCAAAAACTGAAGTGCGGGTGGGGTGTGCAATGGCATTCGGTAGCCTCATGCATTTGCAGATGGTGAGAAACACTAACAACGGCCAAAAAATTATCTGTGCATCCGTGGCACTTATCATAGCATAAAAAAACGCCGCCCTCGCAGGCGGCGTTCACTTATCTAAACCAATTCAGATTATTGTTCAATCTTGCTGATCTTAATCGTATTGGTAGGTATTTTTAAATGTACCGGCGTACTACCTGTACTTACCGCAATATCACCTTTCTTCAAATAACCATTCGTTTTTAAGATTTCGATCTGGTCAGAAAAAATAGTGTCTAATGCACGCTCATCATCATCGTATAAGAATCCGCGTACACCCCATGCCAGGCTCATCTGGTTGATCAGGCCCGGATGTTTGGTAAATACATATAAAGGCACTTTGGGGCGATAGCTGCTGAGCATAAAGCCGGTGTAGCCGCTTTGGGTCATACCGATCAAAGCGTTAGCCGCTACGTCTTTTGCCAGGTGACAGGCATTGTAGCAAACCGCATCGCTGGTAAGGGTAGGAGAGTGTGGTTGTGGCTGTAATACCTCATCCAAGTCGTAGTTATATTCCGTACGCTCAATCTCAACAATAATTTTGCGCATGGTTTCTACCACTAGTGTTGGATGTAAGCCTGTAGCGGTTTCACCGCTCAACATCACTGCATCAGCACCTTCTAATACCGCGTTAGCCACATCCGTAATTTCACTACGGTTAGGTTTGGTACGGTCGATCATGCTTTCCATCATCTGCGTAGCCACAATTACAGGCTTCGCACGGTGAATACATTTCTTAATGATATTCTTCTGGATCAGCGGTACTTTCTCAACGGGAAGCTCCACACCCAGGTCGCCACGCGCAATCATAATCGCATCCGATGCGTTGATGATATCGCGGATATTGGGAATAGCCTCAGGCATTTCTATTTTAGCAATTACCTTACTACGGCTTTTTTTCTTGTCTAATATTTTTCTCAGCTTTTTAATATCGTCTGTTTGACGTACAAAGCTTAAGGCAACCCAATCCAGTTCCTGTTCAATAATAAAATCGAGATCGGCCAGGTCTTTAGGTGTCAGTGCCGGTAAAGAAATTTTAGTATCAGGCAGGTTTACTCCTTTCTTGGAAGAAATGAAGCCACCCAGTAAAACCTCTACCTGTACATCATTATTGGGTAGTATTTTTTTAACAATCACTTCCAGCTTACCATCATCAATCATGATCTTATTACCCACTTTCACGTCAGTGTGAAAATTGGGATAATGTATGTAAAGCTTTTCTTTATTGCCAATGATCTTTTGGTTAGTGAAAATAAATTTATCTCCGGGGCTGACAGGCATGCCGCCGCCTTCTATCTCACCGACGCGTAATTTAGGTCCCTGCAGATCACCCAGTATGGCTACATGCGTTCCTTCGTTGCGGTTGATCTCACGGATGTATTCGATAATATCTTTCTTTTCTTCATGAGCGCCATGAGAAAAGTTTAGCCTGAATACATTTACACCTGCCTTTACCAGCGCCAGCAGTTTATCGTAGGTATTACACGCAGGACCTACTGTTGCCACAATTTTAGTTCTTGCAAAAGTCTGATCTGGTTTTGCAATTTTTTTCGTAGCTGTTTTTTTTGTCGATGCTAATTTTTTAGCCATAATTTTTTTGAGTGGTTGATTGTTTATCTGTTGATATAACCGGGCTTTTGTAATTCGTGTAAAAGTATAAAGAGCCGCAATAACTGCAGCTCTTTTACCATTAAATATCAATTATTTCCAGTTCAGTATAGTTGAAAACACAAACTCTTCGGGATTGCTCACGAATTGCTTAGCCGCTTCTACATCTTCGTCTGTTAAATACTGCAAATTGTCTTCCAATACCATTTTGGTCTTGGCATCTTCGATGTTTACCAACCGTGTTTTTACTTTACCATTTTCACCGGTTACATCTTTAAGGAACAACGGATTTACTTCACCTTTATTGTTCACCGTTACTACACAGCCGGTTAACCCCTGGTCAAATAATTTTTTAACACCGGTACCCAGCATCGTGCAATATTGCAGGTCGAACGCAGCAGGAGGTAAGCAGCGCAATTCGTAACCTAATTCCACCGGGCGGCATTTAATATCCAGTCCCAGTTCTTTTAATTTATTCTGAAGTAAAACGTTATAGATATGCGCTTTACTTACGTTACCCAATTCAGGGTGACCATGCGCATCATAAGTAAACTGAACGCCTGATTCTTTGATTACCTCATCGCTCATAAAATGGAAGATACCCTCACTAACGATGGCTACACCATAATTAATGCCCAGAATTTTTCTTTTCAGAATTGCTGAAACGATCAGTTTGGTAATGTTCTCAAAGTTCAAAGTGGCTTTGGTAAACATTTCAGGCATTACGATCATGGGTAAATGGCACGAGGCGCCAATGCTGAAAGCCAGGTGACCCGCTTCACGGCCCATTGCAGATACTACAAACCAGTTGGCAGATGTTTTAGCATCTTCATAAACAGTTTTCGTAATTCTTACACCTTCTTCAGTCGCACTTTGGTAACCAAAGGTAGGTTGATTGTCGGGCAGCGGAAGATCGTTGTCAATTGTTTTTGGAACGTGAATATTCTGAATAGGGAATTTGTTCTCTGTTAAAAACTGGGAAATACGGTTAGCGGTAGAAGCTGTGTCATCACCACCAATAGTTACCAATAACTTTACATTGTTATTTACAAAGAAATCTTGTGTAAATTCTTCATTTTTAGGTTTGTAGCGGCTCATTCTTAATACAGAACCACCTCTTGTCAAAACGCTGTCAGCCAGTTCAAAATCTATATCTACAGTAGATGCTTTTCCGGTAAAAAGGTTTTTATAACCATCGTGCAGGCCAATTACTTTGTATCCGCCTTTTAAAAAGATCTTGGATACGGAGCTAATAACACTGTTAATGCCGGGAGCGGGACCTCCCGCAGCAAGAATTAAAATACTTTGTTGCATATTGGTTTTTATAATTGTAAGCTTCAAATATATTAAAAATACCGTTGTGTGTATAAAACACTTTAAGGTAATTTGATTTTTGATGACCGGTAAACGAAATCAATTTTAAATAGATATTTTTGAACATATTTTAAACAAATGCATATGAAGCAGCTTTTACCGCTTATTGCGATATTTACAACAATGGAAATGCAGGCTCAGATTCAGTATCCGGCTACTGAAAAGAAAACAGTTACCGATGACTACTTCGGAACAAAAGTGGATGATCCCTACCGTTGGCTGGAGGACGATAATGCTGAAGCTACCAAAAAATGGGTAGCAGAGCAGAACAAGGTAACCAGCGCTTATCTTGCTAAAATTCCTTTCAGGGATAAAATAGAAAGCCGTTTACAGAAATTGTGGAATTATCCAAAGTCCGGAGCGCCTTTCAAGAAAGGAGAGTGGTATTATTATTATAAAAACAGCGGGCTGCAGAACCAGTCGGTTTTATACCGCACCAAAGACCTGAAGGCGGAGCCGGAAGTATTCCTGGATCCTAACACCCTGAGCAAAGAAGGTATTGTGGCTTTAAGCGGCCTGTCTTTTAGCAAATCGGGAAAACTACTTGCCTATTCCCTGTCGAAAGCGGGTAGCGACTGGACAGAGATTTTCCTGATGGATGTGGAAAGCAAAAAGTTGTTGAGTGATAAAATTGAATGGACCAAATTTGGAGGTGCTGCGTGGAAAGGTGAAGAGGGATTTTACTACAGTGCATACGACAAGCCCGATGAAAAATCGAAGCTAAGCAAAGCTAATGAGTTCCAAAAAGTGTATTATCATAAAATGGGTACAGCCCAGTCTGAAGACCAATTGGTATATGAAGATAAAGAGCATCCAAAACGCTATTTTGGTTGCGGGTTGACAGAAGACGAGCGCTTTTTAATTTTGAGCATTTCGGAAGGTACCAGCGGCGGTGAACTTTGGTTCCGCGATTTGAAAGATCCGGCTCAGACAGGCTTTAGCTTGCTGGTAAAGGGTTTTGATACAGAATCAGACGTGGTAGATAACGACGGCGATAAGCTATTGGTTAAAACCAATTACCAATCACCCAATTTCAGGGTAGTGGTAGTGGATCCTAAAAATCCTGCACGTGAAAACTGGAAGACCGTTATCCCGGGGCAGAAAGAAGTATTGCTGGGTGTGGGTACCGGCGGAGGTAATTTATTTACCAATTACCTGAAAGATGCTTCCAGCAGGGTGTATCAATATGATTATAGCGGCAGGCAGATCAGGGAAATAAAATTACCCGGAATTGGCTCTGCTGGCGGGTTTGGCGCTGAAAAAGAAGATAAGGAATTTTACTATAGTTATTCCTCTTTTGCCACACCACCCTCTATTTACAAGTATGATATAGCGAGTGGAAAATCTGAGTTGTACAAAACAACAGAGATCAATATGAGCACTGCTGATATTGTAACCGAGCAAATTTTCTTTACCAGTAAGGATGGTACTAAAGTACCGATGTTTTTAACCTATAAAAAAGGTTTGAAGAAGGATGGTAATAACCCCGTTTTATTATATGGTTATGGCGGTTTTAATATACCAATGACGCCAGGCTTTAGCGTAAGCAATGCATTCTTTGTAGAGCAGGGCGGTATTTATGTGGTTGTAAACCTGCGTGGCGGTAACGAGTATGGTGAAGAATGGCATAAGGCAGGCATGTTGCTGAAAAAGCAAAATGTGTTTGATGATTTTATCGGTGCCGCCGAATATTTGATCAAGAATAAATACACAAATAATAGCAAAATAGCGGTGCGCGGAGGCAGCAATGGCGGTTTATTGGTGGGTGCGGTGATGACGCAGAGACCTGATCTGTTTAAAGTGGCGATTCCGCAGGTAGGAGTATTGGATATGTTACGATATCATAAATTTACGGTAGGCTGGGGCTGGGCCGTAGAATATGGTAATGCAGATTCTGCACAGTATTTCCCTTACCTGTATAAGTATTCTCCTTATCACAACTTAAAAAAAGGCGTATCTTATCCGGCAACGATCGTTACAACAGGCGATCACGACGATCGTGTAGTACCAGCACATTCTTTCAAATATGCAGCGCGGTTACAGGAATACCATAAAGGTGCTAACCCGGTATTGATCCGTATAGAAACCAATGCCGGGCATGGTGCGGGTAAGCCCACCAGCAAAGTAATTGAAGAGGCTGCCGATATATGGGCGTTTACCATGTATAACCTGGGTATGAAATATAAAGACTAATATTTAGTTTGACCGCGGAGAACTGGAGAAGCAGAGATAACGCAGAGTTCATGTAGTATAAATCCCGGATGTTAATTTTAAAAATTGGATTAGACCTCTGCGTATCCTTTGCGTCCTCTTTTTCTTTGCGGTTAAGAGGTTTACTTGAGGGGCGATGTACGCCTACTTTTTCAAACATTGGCCTTTGCATTGTGCGTCTGCCGCCTTTCTTCAGGCAGGGTTAATATATTTTGAAACGGGCGAAAGCCCGTTTTTTAGCACTCATCATTTTGAAAGGATTATTGAAACAAATGAAAAAATATTTATTGACAGCGATGTTGCTGCTGTCCTTGCTTTTTACAGCATCGGTTTTTTCTCAGGTGGTTAATGAGCCTGTAGGTAACGAAGAATGGATAAAACCCTACAAGCCATTTCGAATTGCGGGTAACCTGTACTATGTAGGTACTTATGATCTGGCGTCCTATCTTATTGTTACCAACAAAGGAAATATACTCATCAATACAGGTTTGTCAGGTTCAGCGGATCTTATCAAAAATAATATAGAGCAGCTTGGATTTAAATTTTCCGATATCAAAATATTATTAACTAACCAGGCGCATTATGACCATGTGGGTGCCATGGCCGCTATTAAAGAGCAAACGGGTGCCAAATTTTATGTGGATGCGGCTGATGCAGCAGTTTGTAGAGCCGGTGGCGCCAATGATTATGAAATGGGGCATTTGGGAATGAGCTTTCAGCCTGTTATACCCGATCGATTATTAAGAGATAAGGATGTCATACAGCTGGGAAATACCCGGCTTATTATGCTGCACCATCCAGGGCATACCAAGGGGTCCTGCAGTTTTTTGCTGAATGTTGTAGACGGAAAGCGGCTGTACAAAGTGTTGATCGCAAATATCCCCAGCATTATAACTGATAAGCCTTTTTCAAAGATTCCGGTCTATCCTCGTATCCGGGAGGATTATGCTTACACGCTACAGGCTATGAAGGGCCTGCAATTTGAACTTTGGGTAGCGGCGCACGCCAGCCAGTTTCAACTACATGCAAAGCGGAAAGAAGGAGATGCTTACAACCCAGCTGCTTTTGCTGATCGCAAAGGTTACGGGAAGCTGCTGGAAGGGATATCTCAAGATTTTAAAAATCACCCGTAAAAAACTTATACACCGGATGTTAACGGTGAATGATGAATTTGGCCGCGCGAAGCCTATTCTAAACCTTTTCCTTCTATTTTTGTATTTATTCAAATCAAAAAATATATGGCAGACGAGAGTATAGAAAAAGTGCATTGTTTAATTATAGGTTCAGGACCAGCAGGATATACGGCGGCTATCTATGCGGCGCGTGCCAACCTGAAACCGGTTTTATACCAGGGTATTCAGCCCGGCGGTCAGTTAACGATTACAACAGAAGTAGAAAATTACCCGGGCTACGCAGAAGGCGTACAAGGTCCGGAGATGATGATAGATTTTGAAAAACAGGCGAAACGCATGGGTGCAGATATCCGTTATGGTATTGCTACCAAAGTTGATTTTTCAGGTCACCCACATAAAGTATGGATTGATGAGGAGAAACTGATCGAAGCTGATGCCATAATTATCTCAACCGGCGCTTCCGCCAAATGGCTGGGTTTGCCGAGTGAAGAGAAATACAATGGTTTTGGAGTGAGTGCCTGCGCCGTTTGCGATGGTTTCTTCTTTAAAGGTAGAGATGTAGCAATAGTAGGGGCGGGAGATACAGCGGCAGAAGAGGCTTTATATCTTTCTAAACTTTGTACGAATGTACACATGCTGATCCGCAAAGATGAAATGCGTGCCAGTAAGGTGATGCAGGATCGAGTGTTCAATACTGCTAATATCAAAGTGCATTTTAATACGGAAACAGAAGAGATATTGGGGGAGAAAACAGTTAATGCAGTAAAAGTGCGCAACAACCAAACCCAGGAAGTGAGTGAGATACCAGTAGGTGGTTTCTTTGTAGCGATTGGTCACCAGCCTAATTCAGATATATTTAAGGACTTTCTGGATATGGATGAAACGGGCTACATTCAAACAGTTCCCGGTACCTCCAAAACCAATATTGCCGGTGTTTTTGCAGCGGGTGATGTGCAGGATAAGATCTATCGCCAGGCCGTAACAGCAGCAGGAAGCGGTTGTATGGCTGCGTTGGATGCAGAAAGATACCTGGGAGAGAAAGGATTGTGATTTTGAAGAAATAGAAACGCAACATGATAATTAAAAAGTTCCCAACCGGGAACTTTTTATAATTTAGGCCTGGCAATAATTCTTAAAGAACTAAGCAATTAAATAACAATGCTCGTAACACTACACCTCGAGAAATTACAGTTCTTCGCCTACCACGGTTTGTATGAAGAAGAAAAAAAACTGGGAAATGAGTTCGAATTAAATATTTCGGCCTCTTTTTTTTCGACTGAGCCGGTTATAACCGAAATTGACCAAACAATTAATTACGCCGCAATTTATGAACTGGCAAAAGCTGAAATGCTGGAGCCCCGCGAATTGCTGGAAACCTTTCTTTCCCAACTGGCGGAAAAAATAAAGAAGCAATTTCCCGAATTGGTGAAGCTAAAGATGAGTTTGTATAAACTACAAATGCCTATTACCGGTTTCCGGGGACGTATAGGGGTAGAGATTGAAAAAGAGTATTGATTTTTTTTAGGAGCATGTTGCGTTTGCCTCTGGATGCCCGTTCTCTTATTGAAACTATAATTTATGAGAACAACAATTGTGCTTTTCCTTTCCCTGTTTTTTATCGCTTGCTCAAAATCTGATAATAAAGTAGAGCAGGACTGCGATGCTAAAATGACCGAGAAGTTTAAAGATCAGATCACCTGTACCGAAATTCCAACAATAGGTCCTTGTTACTATTTAGGCAAGGGGATTTATAAGGGAACCGAAATCTACTTTATAGATATTATTTGCGCTGCTTGCGGCACAAAGGCACCCCAGGAAGGCTATGACTGTGACGGCCGTAAAATAGCTATTGAAGATTTTATTAAGAATGTAACTGATATAAGAGCAGTTAGTCCTCAAAGAAAGGACTAAAATGCACTACTTCAGATCAACTTCACTAAATGCAAAGGGTAGCAGGTCTCTCGCTGTTTCAATAATATAAACAGGGCCTTCGGCTCCTGCTAATAACAGTCGAATAGGATGTTTCACCCGGTTCTCATACTCCACCAGCGACTGCCTGCACATGCCACAGGGAGAAATGGGGCGGTTACTGGCACCTTCCTGGGGCTGGTAAGTAATAGCCATGGTTTCAATGATCTCGTTAGGATACAAAGTTCCAATAGCTGCCAATAAGCTACGTTCTGCGCAAATGCCCACCGGGAAAGAAGCATTTTCCTGGTTGGTACCTTTTACAATTTGCCCGTTTGCGAGTTGGGCTACACTGGCCACATGAAATTTAGAATAGGGTGCATATGCCACCGATGTCAGTTCACGGGCTTGCTGTAACAGGGCTTCATCCTTTTGATTCAATACTGAACTGTCTTCCACAACTTTATAAGAGAACTGGTAACTTTTTTCTTTCATCACTTTTAATTTTCAAGAGAACACCACAGGTGGATGCTTAAAATGGAATAGGCATGATCCAACAGTTTTTTCTTCCTGTTCCCGGTTAATAAAGATACTATTGTTATATTCACATCTCTAAATTATATTGATTCAAAAAAAACTTAAACCTTTTTTATGTTTAAAAAAGTTGTTGCTTTTGCTGTTGCCGGTTTAGTTTCATTAAATGTTTGGGCTATGAATGCAGACGATTTAATTGGCAGATGGGATATTACCCTGGACAAAGATGGCAAAGCCAAGCCATCCTGGTTAGAAGTAAAACTATCAGGAATGAAAACCCTGGTAGGATATTTTGTAGGCGATGACGGCAGTGCGCGCCCTGTATCAAAAGTAAAGCTGGAAAACGGTAAGTTTTCTTTTGCAATACCTCCACAATGGCAGGCCGAGGATAACGACCTGGTGGTAGAAGGTGAGTTGAGCGGCGGAAGCCTGAAAGGCACGATGGTATATCCCAATGGTAAAAAATACAGCTGGACGGGTGTAAGAGCGCCTTATTTAAAAAGAACGAAAGCGCCTGTTTGGGGTGCACCGATAAAATTATTTAACGGCAAAGATCTGACTGGTTGGAAAGCTGTTGGAGCTACTAATCAGTGGATCGTAAAGGACGGGGTTTTAACCAGCCCTAAATCCGGAGCCAACCTGATCTCTGATCAGAAATTTGAAGATTTTAAACTGCATGTGGAGTTCAGGTACCAAAAAGGCAGCAACAGTGGCGTATACCTGCGTGGCCGTTATGAAGTACAGATCTTAGATAACGATAAAAGCGAACATCCTTCCAATGTTTTGTACAGTGGTGTCTATGGTTTTTTAACGCCAAGTGAGATCAACTCAAAAGGTCCCGGAGAGTGGCAGAGTTACGATATTACGTTAATAGGCAGAATGATTACCATTGTTGCTAATGGCAAAACGGTAATCAGCAACCAGGAAATTCCGGGTATTACGGGCGGTGCTTTGGATAGTAATGAAGGAGAGCCCGGACCTCTTTATTTCCAGGGAGATCATGGTCCGATCGAATTCAGAAATATCACGATTACACCGGCTAAATAAAATTTATTTGAGAAACCGTTTGCTATGTCAAAAATATCTCGTACATTTGCAGTGCGAGATAGAGCAGCGGTAGCTCGTCGGGCTCATAACCCGAAGGTCCTAGGTTCGATCCCTAGTCTCGCAACAGAAAAAGGAAAGCCGTTCGCTTTAATGTGAACGGCTTTCTTTTTTAAATGAAGGTGAGTATTTTTGTATCAACTTTGGAATACATGGCATCGGTGTTGCGTCGCACACTTTAATTGTTTAGCATTCCTCAGCCTTATCTTTTTACAGTAGTCAACTAATTAAACCCCAGTCAGTTATTGAAATCAGGTTTTGTAAATATCTTCGGAAGACCCAATGCGGGTAAAAGCACTTTGCTCAATGCATTAATGGGGGAGAAGCTGGCGATTGTATCGCATAAGGTACAAACTACCCGTCACCGAATTAAAGCCATTCTTAACGAAAAAGATTATCAAATCATTTTCAGCGACACGCCGGGGATCATTAAACCCGAGTACAAGTTGCATGAAAAAATGATGCAATCTGTTAAGGGAGCCCTGGAAGATGCAGATGTGGCATTGCTGATCGTTGATATTAATGATAACTGGGATGAGTGCGATGCTATTTTCAGTGCCTTGAAATTAAGGGTGCCTGCAGTATTGGTGTTAAATAAAGTGGACCGTACCAATAAGGAGCGGATAATGGAAGCCGAAGCTTATTTTTCGGCAAAACCTTATGTAAAAAAGACAGTGGCTATATCGGCACTAACCGGGATTAATTACAAAAAATTCCTGCAACCCATATTAGAGCTATTACCTGAAGGCCAACCTTTTTACGAAGATGATAGCATCAGTGATTTACCCGAGAAGTTCTTTGTAAGCGAACTGATCAGAGAGAAGATATATGAACAGGCGCATGATGAGATACCTTATCATACAGCCGTTTTAATAAGGGAGTTTAAAGAAAAGGAAACGCTTACCAAAATAGTAGCCGATATCATAGTACATCGCGAAACGCAGAAAATGATACTGATTGGTGAGAAAGGAACGATGATCAAAAAGCTGGGAACATCAGCGAGATTGGATATCGAAGCTTTTTTGGGCAGAAAAGTGTTTTTGGAATTGTTTGTAAAGGTTAAGCCCAAGTGGAGGGATAATGATCTGCATCTGAAGGAATATGGATATGGGGCGTGAGAGAAGTTGATAGGTTGATAAGTTGACTGGTTGAATAGAAGCAAGCTGCATAGCAGCGACATATCAATAGCCTAGGGGATGGTAAATAGGTTGTGGGACATATAGAATAGTTAGTAGGGGACGCCAATTTGTTGAATTGTTTGGACACCGGTTCGATCCCGGTCGCCTCCACTGAAAATAAAAATAAGCTGCCTGGCAGCGAAATATCAATAGCCGCATGGCGGCGACATATTAATAGCTGCATAGCAGCGACATAAATCAAAGGAATAAAAATGGGTTTTACATTAGCAATAGTAGGCAGACCGAATGTGGGTAAAAGTACCTTATTTAATCGCCTGCTGGAGCAGCGCAAAGCGATTGTGGACGACGTAAGCGGTGTTACAAGAGACCGGCAGTACGGTATCAGTGACTGGAATGGTAAGAGTTTCAACGTAATTGATACAGGTGGATTTGTGCACGGCAGTGAAGATGTATTCGAAAAGGAAATTGCCAAACAGGTGCTGATTGCGGTGGAAGAAGCGGATGCCATTGTGTTTATGGTTGATGCAGGAACAGGTATCACACACCTGGACGAAGAAATGGCTAATGTATTGCGTAAAAGCATCAAGCCTGTTTTTTTAACGGTTAATAAGGTAGATAACAACGATAGGATGCTGGATGCTACGGAGTTTTACAGCATGGGATTTGAGCCGGTATATTTTATCGCTTCAGCAAGTGGTAGCGGCACCGGCGAGTTATTAGATGCTGTAGCAGACCTGATCCCTGAAGAGAAAAAAGACGAAGAAGGTACCGACGAACTTCCCAAGTTTGCGATCATCGGGCAGCCTAATGTTGGAAAGTCTTCATTGCTGAATGCACTGGTAGGGCAGGAGCGCACTATTGTAAGTGATATTGCCGGTACAACACGGGATACGATTCATACCCATTATAACCTGTTTCAGAAAGAATTTATTTTGATAGATACTGCTGGTATCCGTCGTAAAGCCAGGGTGCACGAAGACCTGGAGTTTTACTCGGTAATACGGGCTATTAAGGCCGTAGATGAAGCAGATGTGTGTTTGTTGTTGATAGATGCTGAAAAAGGCATGACAGCCCAGGATTTGAATATATTTAGCCTGGCGGCAAAAAAAGGTAAAGGCGTTTTGTTGTTAGTAAATAAATGGGATCTTGTTGCCAAGGAAACCAATACTGCCCGTGACTACGAAATTGAATTGAAGAAGCGCCTGGCTCCGTTTAGTGATGTGCCTGTATTATTTATTTCGGTAGTTGAGAAGACCCGTATTTTTAAAGCCATGGAAACTGCGCTTGAAGTATTCGAAAACCGTAAGCGTAGAGTACCTACCTCTAAACTAAACGATGTGATGTTGAAAGCGGTACAGGCGCATCATGCACCGGTAGTAAGAGGTCATGCCATTAAAATAAAATTTGTAACACAGTTACCTACTGCTGTTCCATCATTCGCATTTTTCTGTAATTTTCCCGATGATATTAAAACGCCTTATCGTAATTACCTGGAGAATCAGTTGCGTAAGAACTTTGAATTGAGTGGCGTACCCGTGAGGTTATTTTTCAGAAAAAAATAATTAAGAATTCTTTAAGGTTACTATTTGCTTTTTTTCGGATTTATTAAAAAGATAAAAATGAAAAAACTATCCTTTATATTATTGGGCTTTGGTGTTTTATGGTTTACGTCCTGCGACACCGCTTCTACTTCCAAAGAAGCTGAAGAAGATTCTATTCATATGGTTGATAAAGCTATATCCGATAGCTCGAAAGAAATTGATACTACATTGTCATCAATAGGAGACTCATTAAAAGCGGATATTGACAGCGCCACTCATAAAATAAAAGAAAGAACCAAAGCATTGGGTGATGTTGCCAAGCAGAAAGCCAATGAGGGTGTAGAAAAGCTGAAAGAAGGGGCTCAGAAAATTAAAGACGCTGCCAAAGCAGGGGTTGATGCTGCAAAAGATGAGTTAAAGAAATAACAATATTCGTTAATATAATATTGAATTGCATGCCTCAGGCATGCAATTTTTTTTATCTGACTTTTATGAGGCAACGTCAGCGGGAAGCATTGGAATGGGTTCTACTGAATATCCTAGTTTTCGTAGTTGCATAATCAGGCCGCATTCAAAATGCAGGTGCTCCAATCCAACTGAAATAAATGTGCTGTTTTTTTCAATGAGGGTTGGCAAAAGCAGCATCCATTTTTGATTGCGTTGTACTACCAGCTTCTTCTTGTCCGCATTCAGGTTTTTGCATGATTGGTCTAATTGATATTGTAGCCGGAACTGTGTATAGTTATCAGCAAGGCTGCAAGTCGTCTTACCAGATTTTTTGTATTTGCTGTATTGCTTTAAGATTATTTTGATGTAGAACCGGGCCTGGCTCCAGCTCATTTTCTTTTTTGTTTCTTCTAAGTAGGTCAGTTGCATATTGACCGTTTCCAGGTAATGATTTTTTTTGTTTAATTTTTCCGCCAGCACCTGTATATATTCATCCAGAAAGTACTGGTCGGTGACTTGAAGCGCACTGCAATTCAATGACTCGAACCGGCTTTGAAGCCTGGAAACGACTGATTCGGGGTCAAGTTTTTTTATCTTGTCTGAGGAGTCTCCCAGTACATGCAATACCTGCTGATAATCTTTAGGGTCGAGTGTTTGACGAAGACTGTCGGTTGCTGGTTTGTCCTTGTATAGTAGCGATAATTTTTGTCTGTTAAGTTCAACCTCTGTTACAATATCTTCCGATGCATTAAATGCTTCTTTCAGTACAGGATACTGGTTAAAAAAAGACTCTCCGATTTTATGATAGGTTCCAAAAAGGAATGAAATATGGGGACTGGTTGCCTTGCTGATCTTCCACAGGTAAGTGTTTTGAGCTTTAGCATGAAGAGATGACAAACAGCAGCCAATAAAAAAGATTCTTTGGAATATATTCATGCCTTTGATTTTAGATTATTTGAAATAGCAGAGCTACAAATGTATCAACCAGGCAACTTTTGAAATTGTAAGAATGTAACCTAGTCTGGAAATACCCAGCTGATCTGACCGTTTTCAAAAGACAGCTGCTGCTCAAAAAATCTGGAAGGCGTCATTCCCGTAATACTTTTGAAGTCCTTTATAAAGTGTGATTGATCGTAAAAAAGGCTTTCGTAGGTAAGTGATGTCAGACTATCGGTGATTTTTAGCTTATCAACTCGGTTTTTTAGAGTATTGCGGAACCGGTGAATTTTTCTGAAATGGGAAGGTGTTTTACAAAGATGCCTTTCAAACAGCCGAAACAGGTGCTGTCTGCTTATTCCTGCTTCGTCAGCTATTTGTTGTACGCTGATCTCTTCTTCAGACTGCAGACTATTGATTGCGTTTTCCAGTAACGAAAATTTTTTTTGTTGTAACCTTGACAGCCAATAATCTTCGACCTGTTCCAGGAGGATAGTTTCATCCGGCTCGCGCAATATCAGGTCCATGACTTCTTTAAAATCGGTAAAAGGCTCAAACGTGGAGGGTGTTTTTTGGTAGTATTGCTTCAGTGTTCCGTTTAAAAAATAATTCAGGCCGAGTGGGCGGAAGCAAAGCGCGAGCTCTCTTATTCTGCCTTTGTATTGTACATATAAAGGTTCACGAACAGCCATTATCTGTATAGATAAAAATGGTGTTGCAGTACTTTCGGAAATGTTGACACCATTATCTACTACGTCAACTATTGCCTGTCTGAACAGGGATATGATCACTCTGTTAGAGGAAAATACGATATACCTAAGATCTTTATCGGGGTCGGTTTTCTCAATAATATAAAAACCATCCAGGTATCGACCTAACACTTCGCTTTTTGTTTTTACAAACTTGAAGTACATGTTACAGGATATTTAATGGTTTTGTATGTAACCCTAAAGGTAAGTGCAATCTGTTAAGTACACTGTTTTGATCCTATACTGGGTTTGACGCTATTATCATTTTTAATTTTGTTATGCTTAACCGGATAAAAGGGCAAAAAAAACTCCAATCCTTTTGGGATTGGAGAAATAAAAAAAAAGAAAAAATATTCTAATTTACTTCAATATTGTTGTGTAGCTCTTCATCCACCAAAATACGTCCGCAGTTTTCGCAAGCAATAATTTTCTTATGCTGCTTAATTTCACTTTGCTTTTGAGGAGGAATAGAGTAGAAGCATCCACCGCAAGCATCCCTTACTACAGGTACAACAGCCAATCCATTACGGAAATTGCCGCGGATTTTCTCGTAGCTGGTTAATAAACGTGGTTCAACTTCTTTTTTGGCTTCTTCTGATAATTTCGCAAACTCTTTTTCTTCTTTTTCGTTAGCAGAAATGATTTTTTCTAATTCTGATTTCTTTAACTCCAAAGAACCTTCTTTAGTCGCGATATTCTTTTTAGCCTTGTCTAACAGAACTACTTTATCCGAAATTTCTTCGTTTGCGTCCTTGATATGCTTTTCAGCCAGCTTAATTTCAAGCTGTTGCATTTCAGTTTCTTTATTGATAGCTTCAAACTCACGGTTGTTTTTTACATTCTCGCTATCTTTCTCGTATTTTTTGATCAGCCCTTCACTTTCTTTAATGGCATTTTTACGCTCTTCAATAAATTCAGTTACACCATTAATTTCTTCTTCTATTCTTGTTTGTCTTGCACGCAATCCCTGAAGCTCGTCTTCCAGATCAGCTACTTCCATAGGTAGCTCGCCTTTTAAAATTTTAATTTCATCCAACTTGCTGTCTATTTTCTGCAAATTGATCAATGAACCTAATTTTTCTTCAATGGAAAATTCTTTTAATTGTGCCATATGTTTAAAATATTAATTCTTCTAAAATCCCAACCCTGTTAAGTTAAGACTTTAAAAGTATTGTACAGGATTTGTATTTACTCCTGTTTTAAGGACGGCAAAGTTAGGGAATTTTTGCTCTAAAAGATTCGCCAGCAAATCAGTTGTAAATTGCTCACTTTCGTAATGCCCTATATCAGCCAGCAAGAGCTGCCCGTCCGCATCAAAAAACTCGTGATATTTAATATCTGCGGTTATATAAGCATCTGAACCAGAACTGATTGCATTTTTTAGAAGAAAAATGCCAGCGCCCCCGCAAATACTAATCCTTTTAATAGGTTTGCCCGTAAATTGGGTGTGTTTGATGATCGGAATATTAAAAACTTGCTTCAGCTTCTGCAGAAACGCTGTCTCTGCCAGCGGTATTTCCCATTCACCGGTGATACCGGAACCAATATCCTGGTGTTTGTTACCTAGGGCAATAATTTCATAAGCTACTTCTTCATAGGGGTGATTAGCTTTCAGCGTAGATATAACAATGCTTTCGAGCCAGGAGGGGAAAAGCATTTCGACTTTGAGTTCTTCATCCTCCTGTCTTTTTCCTATTTCTCCGCTAAACGGGTTGGCCTCCTCGTTAGGCTTGAAGCTGCCAATACCATTAACGCGGAAACTGCATTCGCTATAGTTCCCTATATGGCCGGCACCTGCTTCAAACAGAGCGTTCATGGCATTTCCGGCATGGGAGGCTGGTACATAAAAATGTAGCTTGCTGAGTTGCCCGCCCCTGGGAGCCAGAATTGAAAGGTTATGAAGTCCCAGCTTTTCGGCGATCTTACCATTTACCCCCGCCAATACATTATCCAGGTTGGTATGAATAGCATAAATCGCGATATCATTTTTTATGGCCTTGATAATGGTACGTTCCACATAGGTTTTACCAATTATTTTTTTTAAACCGCTAAAAACAACAGGATGATGCGCTACTATCAGGTTATAGCCTTTTTCGATCGCCTCGTCTACAACAGACTCAGTTGCGTCGAGACAACATATAGTGCCGCCGCATTCCCAATTGGCATTGCCTGTAATTAACCCCGCATTATCATAACTCTCCTGTAAAGAAGGATGGGCTACTGATTCTAAATAAGAAATGATCTGTTTAATTGTCATAGCTGGCAAAAATAATATTTAAACGGGGCTATTCCACTGTTTGTTCTACCGATAGAAGCTTGCCCTGCTTCGTAACACCTTCTGCTACAATTTTAAATTTTTTAGTGCGATCGGTATTGTAAAATGGAACGGGAATGGACGCATTCTTGTCTGAGGATATTACTATTTCAGGCTGCCAGGCCAGAGTAAGCCGGTTGTCCCGGTAATCAACATCCGGAGGCGTGGAATAATCCGGACTATAAAACTCCTTAATAATGCTGTAGCCATCATAGTCAACAATATCACCCGAGGCTTCCATGTCTTCATTTAAATCCTCTCCCCGTTTAGTGTAAATAGCAATGGCCGCTCCATTGCCCCGCGCTCCGATAAACTGCGGATAGATCTTGATCAGCGCGATCTGGTTAGGCGGAATGGTGGAAATTAAGTTCGCATCCTGCATCTGCATTTCGTCCAGGAAAAGCTGTACGGGTTGCTGGCGCAGGTAAAGCTGATAATTATCAAAGAACTGGCTGTTCCGTTGTATCACCAGGCTGGGCACACGGCCTATCAGCCACTCAAATATGTTAAGCTGTGGCACAAACTGCCCGGTTAGGTTAATCGTTCTTGCATTGATGTTTCCTGAAAAAAGCCCGCTTACATACTTTTTCTCCAACTCTTCCAATGTGAGTCTTCGTCCTTCTATATTTACGTTGTCCAGTAATACGCCTCCACCTCTGGCATAGGAACTATAGGCACCCTGCATGTTATTTAATAAAGAGGTACCGGTATTAATGGCAGGAGGCATCTGTAAAGCAGGCAGATTAAATGTCCTGTACAGGGAATCTGTATCCAGCTTTACAGTAAGGAACTTACTTTTATTTCCCATCACATCACTAAAAAGGATTTTGGCTTTATCAAAAAATACAACCGAATCCATTTTAAATCGGCCCTCGGCATCGGTCTTTACCAGTTCCAATGCGCGACCGGAATCAGAAGTGGCAACCCAAACTAACAGCTCCCTGTCGGCAAAATTCTTTTTAGAGCCACGCACATTCACCTGGCCGGATAAAGAAATGTAGCCGGGATCTGTGTAAGCCGCAGCGGGCGGTTTGTTGTTAATGATCTCCTTCCAGTTAAAACGCCTCCAGCCATTAGTAAGCATCACCAGGTCCAGCGCTTCCGTAGCCTGGGTGGCGCTGCTGAAATAAAAAGCAGGATTATGTACATAGCCAGGAATATCACTGGTTAATAAGAGGGAGGAGATGATGTTTTCTTTACGTGGACCGGGTTCGTTGTAGTCGTCATCTGTTACCGACACAGAGAAATTGCCGTTTACCGGTTCTTTAAAATCAATACTGTAGAGGTTTTTACTGCGTGCTTTGGTATTAACCTGTTTTGGATTCAGAACAGCATTAACGATATACTCTTTATTATCAACAAAAACCAGACGTTCGGCCAAAGGCATGCCTTCTTTATTGAAAAAAGTGATTTGTAAAATGCCTGAATGAAGTTCGGATGTATTAATGCTTCCGGTAGCGTTGTTGTCTACCGGTTGTTTAAACATCACCTGGTGTTGCATTTGGCCGATTATATACGATGGTGTAAAATTGGGTTCACCGGAGGATGCAAAAGAGTAGTTGATAACACCCTTTCTGCTTTGAAATTGTACCGCAATGCCTTTGGCTGAAGATGCAGGTAATGGGAAAGATCTGCCATTCCATACAGCCTGGTAGGTTTTGCCGTTGACCGGATTCAGTTTAAACACGCCCAGGCCATCGTGGAAGCTCTTAATCTGTGTAATGGTAGCCCCGGTATTATCTACAATAGAAGCAGCAACATTTTCCGGCAAGCCTTCACCTGAAGTTGCCTTGAAGGCTATCGTATTTTCAACGCCAACCAGTAAAGTGCCGCCTTCGGGAAAGAATGCCAGGGAATTAGCGTTGTTTGCCTGGGTTATAGACTTGTTATTTTTTCCATAAACACGGATGGGGGTATTGTAAAGGAAATCTTTTTCATGATTCAACATCAAAGGCGTGTAGGCTCTTATCCGGTAGGTTCCGGTGGATAATGTATCGGGTATGTCTATCTGCCCATAAGTGACCCCATTAAATACCGGAAGTACTTTTTGGCTGATAACTGTACCAGAACGGTTGATCAGCTCAACAAAAAGCGTTGAATTGCGTGTAGAGGGTTTGAAATCAGAAATAAAGTAGCCTTTAAACCAGCTGGTTTGCCCTGCGAAATAATCTTTTCTATCCAGGTGCAGGTACACTTTTTCGATAGGATTTGCCTGATGCCACGCCTCCAGTATTTTTTCCTGTGCAGATGCTGCATAAAAGGCAAACAGCAGGAAAACGGATAATATTTGTCTATTAATATTCATAGAGCATTGTTAAGTTACAAAAAAAATGGTGAAGTGTATATTGCCCTTCACCATTACATGATGCATTTAACAGTGCCTTTGCACAAACAACCCCGCTGTTATTAATTGCCCCCTGGCTCAATGATCTTCTCTATCATGAGCATGCGCCCGTCATTGGTAACACCTTCCGCAACTATTTTAAAGCGTTTGGTTTGATCATTATTGTAAAATATAACCGGGATATTTGGGTTTACTTCTGCTAAAAAAATTGCGGGATTCCAGTTCAATGTCATCCTTTTATCAGCTTTACTGTTATCTGGTTGTTTGTCGTAGTCGGGGTTATAGAACTCTTTCATAATGGTATAACCATTATAATTAACAATATCGGTAGGCGATTCCATTGCCGCACTGAGGTCAGCACCTTTTTTGCGGTAGATAGCGAGCGCTGTGCCTCCGCCGGCCGTTGCTACAGTATTAGGCATCAGCTTAATAAATGCCAGTTCTGCAACAGGTATACCTTCGATCATCATGGCGTCAGTCGGCATCTCATCCAGGAATAATGCCACATTGCCGCCGCCCAACCCGCCACCGCGATAATTCAAAACATAATTGCCCGGAGTGCCGCTAACGGTAAGGCCCGCCACACGTCCCTGCAGGTACTGGAAAATATCACCTCCGAAAACTTCATTTCTCAGGTCAATGGTTCGGCTGTTAATGCCTCCCGAAAATAAGCCACTGGCATACTGCTCGTCCAGTTTTTCCACTTCTGTTTTTTGCCTCGCTTTTACAACTACATTTTCCAATACCAGGCCCTGGGCTTTTATATATTCATCGTAAGCATTTACAATAGCGTTGTTCTTTAAAACAGCACTACTATCCTGGGGCATTGGTATTGGTTCAACGCCAAATTTCCGGTTCAGCGAGTCTGCATCCAGTTTTACACGAATGAACTTGCTCTTATTACCCCTTACCTCAGAAAAGAGTATTTTGTTTTTGTCTGTAAAGAACAAAGAGTCCAGTTTGAAATGGCCTGTAGAGTCAGTTTGTAGTAAAGTGGTAGCGCCACGTTTACCAACTGTAGTATCTACAGCTGAACGCATCATAATAACGTCCCTGTTGGCGAGCGGTTTTTTAGTGCCTTCCAGTAAAATCTGGCCACTTAGTGTAATATATCCGGGATCCTTATATTTGGCTGGTGGCAATTTATTTTGAGCTACATCCGTCCATTTGAACCGGGTCCAGCCGTTAGTCATCATTACCAGGTCTAAAGCTGCCTGGGTGGAATCAGATTGGTTATTGAAGTAGTAGGCGGGATTATGAATATACCCACGTAAATCGCTGTTAAGCAGAAACCAGGAATAAATATTTTGTGATCTGAAAGGTTCAATCTCACTATCGGCATCTGTTACCGATACTGAGAAATTGCCTATAATAGTATCTGAAAGAGCAATTGAAAACCTGTTTCTTTTACGTGCTTCAGCATTTAAAGTATCAACTTTTAACGTTGCCGGCAAAACGTAGTCTTTATTGTTAATAAAAGTCAGGCGTTCGGCCAGTGGCATTTCGTCTTTATTAAATACGGTTAGCTGTAGAATACCAGAGAAGAAGTCTGTAGTGGGAATAACACCCGTTATTTCTTTTTTGTCTCCGTTAATCGGGTGCTTGAACAAAACCTGATTTTCCATTTGTCCTACCAGGTAGGCGGGTTTGAAGGCCTCGTCCGTGCTATTGTATTGAATCCGGAACTGCTTGCCTTTTGCCGTATTTCTTACACTGAATGCGATACCCTTATCAGTAGACTGTGGTAGCGGGTATTTCTCTTCAGTGCCTTTTAATGTTGCGAAATAACTGCCTCCCGGCAGGGGAATAATGGGAAAACTACCCATGCCGTCGTGCTGGCTCTTAAAGCTGGTTACTACTTCGCCCGTTTCACTTTTAATTTCACCTTCGATCGATAACGGCATGCCGTACTTATCGACGGCTTTCAAGGCTACAATATTCAACAGGCCTTTAACCAGGTTGCCACCTTCAGGAAAGAAAAGTAACTGGGATTTACTTCCAGGTATATCATTATTTTTCTTTTTATCTTCCTTGCCCCATATAGAAACCCGTTTATGAAATATAAAACCGGGCTGGTTAAGCATTACCGGCGAGTAGGCCCTTATCTGGTAAGTGCCTGCCACCAGGTTTTCGGGGATATCTATTTGCCCTCCGATAGTTGTTCCGTAATAAACAGGAAAAATGTTCCTTAAAATGATATCGTTCTCGCTGTTGACGAGTTCAACATACAAAGATGAGCTTTGGCCGGAGGGGATCAGCCCGGCCATAAAATAGCCTTTTAGCCAAATAGTTTGCCCGGCAAAGTAACTCTCTCGATCCAGGTGCAGGTAGAGCTTTTCAACCGGATTAGTTTTTGCCCAGGCAGCAAGCTTAGTTTCAATGGTTTGCGCATAGGTTAATGAACAGGTTGTTGCCAAAAGCAGTAGAGAAAGCAGGATTTTTTTCATACAGATAAATAAGTACATGAAAATAAAGTAAATGACTATAAAAAATGCAGGAAGTTTATTTTTGATGCAGGTTTTTTATGGTTTAACCGACATTTTGTCCACTTTTTTTCATTGGCAATATTATTGTCATGCTTAGTTTTGCCAACAAATTTGAATATGATGAATCAAAACAATGATAATTTTACAGAGCAGGATGGTTTAAACATTAATGCTGACGAAAATGTAAGCGGAACTGAACATCTTAATGACCCCGTTGAAGAATCCCAATTGAACGCTTTAGAGGCTGAATTGAATGAGAGCAAGGATAAATATCTTCGCCTTGCTGCCGAGTTTGACAATTTTCGCAAAAGAACCGCAAAAGAGCGTATTGAACTATTTCAAACCGCTGGAAAAGATATTATTACAGATTTATTAGACGTGTTAGATGATGTAGATCGTGCATCAAAGGAAGTGGAAGAGTCGAGTGATGCCCATTTAAAGCAGGGGGTTAGTCTGATCTTTAATAAGCTGAAAAATATTTTACAGTCTAAAGGCTTAAAGGCTATGGAAGCAAAAGGTGTTGCTTTCGATCCCGAATTACATGAAGCTATTACGGAAATACCTGCTCCTGCAGAAGGATTACAAGGTAAGATTGTAGATGAAATAAGCAAGGGATATTACCTGAACGACAAGATTATTCGTCACGCTAAAGTAGTGGTTGGTAAGTAATTTGAAAGTTTGAAGGAGGAATTGATTGCCGCCTATGATTTTTCAGGTTTTCAAATTGAATTTTTTCAAAAAATATTAGATGTCAAAAAGAGATTTTTACGAGATATTAGGCGTGTCCAAAACAGCAACTGCGGAGGAAATAAAAAAGGCTTATCGTAAGGTAGCGATGCAATTTCACCCCGACAGAAATCCGGGAGATAAAGCCGCCGAGGAGAAGTTCAAAGAGGCGGCTGAAGCTTATGAAGTGCTGAGTGATGCAGAGAAAAAGGCGCAGTACGACCGGTTTGGACATGCAGGTTTGAGTGGTGCAGGTCGCGGCGGCGGTTTTGGTGGGGGCGGTGGTATGAATATGGAAGACATATTCAGCCAGTTTGGTGATGTTTTCGGTGATGATATTTTTGGAAGTTTCTTTGGCGGCGGTGGGCGCGCAAGAGGTGGCGGTGCCAGGGTACGTGGTGTACGGGGTAGCAATCTTCGTGTAAAGCTGAAACTGAATTATGAAGAAATAGCGAAAGGCGTTACTAAAAATATCAAAGTAAAAAAATATACTTCCTGTAATACCTGCGGTGGCGATGGTGCTAAAGACAAGGGTAGTGTTCAAACCTGCCGTACCTGCCAGGGTAGTGGCCAGGTGAGAAAAGTACAAAATACTTTCCTGGGCCAGATGCAAACCGTAACAACCTGTCCTGATTGCAACGGAGAAGGAACAACCATTACATCCAAATGTCCAAATTGTAAAGGAGCAGGAAGAGTATACGGTGAAGAAACGATCACGATTGATGTACCACCAGGTGTGCAGGCCGGTATGCAGTTAAGTATTGGAGGCCGGGGCAATGCCGGTGAGCGTGGTGGCGCGGCCGGAGACCTGATTGTTTTAATTGAAGAGGAAACACATGCCGAATTGCAGCGGGAGGGATTAAATGTGGTTTATGAGCTTTATGTATCGTTTACCGATGCTGTGTTTGGAACTAATGCAGAAGTGCCCACTATTGACGGAAGGGCCAAGATAAAAATACCAGCGGGTACGCAAAGTGGTAAGATCTTCAGGTTGAAAGGCAAAGGATTTCCGAATGTGCATTCCAACTATGAAAAAGGCGACCAGTTAATTCATGTAAGTGTATGGACGCCCCAAAACCTTAGCGACGAAGAAAAGGCAGCGTTGGAAGGACTTTCAGATTCTCCAAATTTAAAGCCGCAGCCTGAAAAAACAGAAAAAGGCTTTTTCGATAAAATAAAAGATTTGTTTAGTTAATATTTCCATCTTTTTCTCAAAATGGGTCCGTACTTTGTGCGGGCCCATTTTATTTTGCATGGGTGGTGAAAACGATTTAGCCAGCTCAAATAAACGATAAGCAATTAAGTAGTATATTGTTGCCCATTTAAAAAATCAATCAATGTTTAAGTTAGATAATAAGAAGGCAATTGTCACCGGTGGCGGAAGCGGTATTGGGAAAGCAGTTTGCCTTGTATTTGGTAAAGCCGGCGCGCACGTGTTTGTAGCCGATCTTAATAAAGAAGCTGCTGCTGTAACTGCTCAGGAAATTGAAGCTGCTGGTGGTAAGGCCTCCGTTTTGCCTGTTAATGTGGCCAACCAGGAAGAAGTGTTATCTGCCTATACATCCGTAGGCCCTTTTGATATCCTCGTGAATAGTGCCGGTGTTTCGCATATCGGCAAAGTGGAAACGACAAGTGCTGAGGACTTCGACCGGGTTTTTGCTGTAAATGTGAAGGGCGTTTATAATAGCTTATATGCGGGCATTCCCTTGCTGAAACAAAATGGCGGAGGGGTTATTGTGAACCTGGCATCTATTGCTTCCAGCGTGGGCATTCCGGACCGGTTTGCTTACAGCATGAGTAAGGGGGCTGTGTTGGCGATGACTTTATCAACGGCTAAAGATTACGTAAAAGATAATATCCGTTGTAATTGTATTTCACCGGCCCGTGTGCACACGCCATTTGTAGACGGATTCCTCGCTAAAAATTACCCTGGTAAAGAGGCCGAAATGTTTGAGAAGCTTTCTCAAACCCAGCCAATCGGCCGCATGGCAAAGCCTGAAGAGATTGCAGCGCTTATTTTATACCTCTGCAGCGATGAAGCATCATTTATAACAGGCAGCGATTATCCTATTGACGGCGGGTTTATCAAGCTAAACAATTAGATTAAATGAAAGGCTCTTTTATTATAGCGCTCGTTTTACTTCAGCTCGGTGCATTTTCCCAGGCCGCTGTAAAGCAGGATATAGGTAAAAGAGACCAGCTTCTGTACTTACTCGACAGTTTGCATGCACATCGGTGCGGAAATAGTAGCGCTTACACAGAGGGGCTTTTGAATGGAGCTTCTAAAACATTCTTTGATAGTTTGAAAAAAAGTAGTTCCTTAATCCAGCAGGCCGGTTTTGAATTTGTGCAAAAAGTTATCGATATATATGGTTGGCCTGATCCGTTGACACTAAGCTTTAAGTCTTATAATTCTTTTGTTTCTTTTTTACTGGGCACCGACCTAAGTACACGAAGAAAACTTTATAATCAACTGGCCCATAGCCTCGTTAAGGTGAATGCTTATGGATACGCCGCTATATTAGAAGAAAGCCTGGAACATAAACCTATTTGTAACGGTCGCGGATGGGGAACTGTAGCCCAAAGCGTTGAGTCACATACCATCGATAATAGCCTGTCCCCGAAAAGTCAGCAGGCTAACCGGCTATCAAACATACCATTTTCTAAATTAGAAACTACAAACTATAAATTTTAAATTACAAAATGAAACTAATACGTTACGGCCAACCCGGCAGTATTAAAACCGGAGTTATTATAGACGATGTGAAGTATGATACCTCTGGTTTTGGAGAGGACTACAATGAACAATTTTTTGAAACTGACGGTCTGGCTCGTTTAGCTAAGTATATACAGGATAATAAAGACAGCCTGGGAAAGATCAGCAACGAAGAGCGTTTAGATAGCCCGGTGGCACGTCCTTCCAAGATATTGTGCATTGGTTTAAACTATGCCGATCATGCCAAAGAAACCGGGGCTACTGTTCCCACAGAGCCTGTGATCTTTATGAAATCATCCACTTCTTTATCTGGTCCGAACGATAATATTGTGATACCAAGGGACTCATTAAAAACAGACTGGGAAGTTGAGCTGGCGATTGTGATTGGTAAAAAAGCCAGCTATGTAGAAGAGGGGGAAGCAATGGACTATGTTGCCGGTTATGTATTGCACAATGATGTGAGTGAGCGCGCTTTCCAGTTAGAGCGGGGCGGTACCTGGGATAAGGGTAAGGGTTGCGATACTTTTGCCCCTTTAGGCCCGTTTCTGGCTACTAAAGATGAGATCGCTGATCCGGACAACCTGCGTCTTTGGTTAAAAGTAAATGGTCAAACCATGCAGGACGGCACTACTGCAAATTTCATTTTTAAATTGCCTCATGTTATTTCTTATGTAAGCCAGTTTATGACACTGTTACCCGGAGATGTAATATCTACAGGAACTCCGGCCGGCGTGGGTATGGGCTTTAATCCTTCTATCTACTTAAAACCAGGTGACGTAATTGAATTAGGTATTGATGGCCTGGGAACATCAAGCCAAACCTGCGTGGCATGGAGTAAATAATATTTACAGATCTGACAGAGGACGGTTGACTGGGTAAGTCAACCGTCCTTTTGTTGTTTTTAGTTGATTAAATTAAATAGTTATGGCTTTGCGAATAGACGCACACCAGCATTTTTGGGTATTTGATCCGGTAAGAGATAGCTGGATCGATGACTCTATGAAAAAAATACAAAGGGATTTTTTGCCGAAAGACCTGAGGCCTGTGTTAGTGGATAATGGTTTGGATGGTTGTGTGGTAGTACAAAGTGATCAGTCTGAGGTGGAGAATCTTTTTCAGCTTACCAATGCCATACAAAATGATTTTGTGAAAGGCGTGGTGGGATGGGTTGATCTCCAGGCTAAAAACATAGAAGATAAGCTGGCGCATTATAGCTACTATAAAAAGCTCAAAGGATTTCGTCATGTATTGCAGGGGGAAAAAGACAGGGCATTGATGCTGAGAAAGAAATTCATGAATGGGATCAGTCTCTTACATAAGTACAATTATACTTATGATATCCTGATATTCCCCGACCAGCTAAAATATGCCCGCAAGCTGGCAGCCGCTTTTCCCGATCAGCGCTTTGTAATAGACCATATTGCAAAGCCCTATATAAAAGCAGGAACAGTGGACGGCTGGAAGCAGGACATGCAGGCAATTGCTGAGTTACCCAATGTGTATTGTAAGATCAGTGGGATGGTTACCGAGGCTGATTGGACAAAATGGAAGTCGCAGGACTTTACTCCTTACCTGGATACGGTGGTGGAGGCTTTTGGTGCTAAACGCATTATGTATGGAAGTGACTGGCCTGTTTGTTTGGTAGCAGGTTCATATAAAAAGATGAAGGAGGTTGTAGATGCTTATTTTACATCCTTCTCTGAAAACGAAAAAGCTGCTTTTTATGGAGGAAATGCTGCAAAGTTTTACAATTTATAACTCGTTTCTTTGTAGAAACAAAACCTATCTCTATTTTAAAATTTCCATTGCTTTATGCAGGCTCAAAAGGGGAGAAGCATTTGTATACTTTATTTGACGGCGGGGCTACTTTGTCCTGTGTGAACCCTGATAATATTGAGGACATGGCAGTATTAGAGCCACTGGGACGCGTCAGGAAGTTAGCTACAGCAAGTGAAGCCCTTTTTTATTGAAGTGAAGTATGCTGTGAGGCTAGACTTTTACATCAACGATGTCTTGTTGTCGGATGAGTTTTTAGTGGTACCTAACCTAAGCGAAGAAGCTATAATAGGTGCGGCTACGCTTTAGAAATGGCGTATTAAAGTCAATTTTGAAGATGATATAGTAGAAGTAGATCCTAAGGTAGATGAGCTGCAATTGATATCGTACAATGTTGTATCTATCTGGTATTTTTAGAAGGAGTAGAAGTATATGTTCGTTGTAAAATCTTTGTATGAAAATGGGTTTTCGCTTTTCGATAATATCAATGTATTGTTATCTGAGAAAGCGCCAATATCATAGTACGCTGGAACTATTCGTGTGGGAAGAAAGGTCGTGGTATTATATATCCTACCCCAGCCAAAAGCCCGGCTTCCATCAGGCGAAACGGCTTCGATTGTAACCTCATTCTTATCATTTATAAATTTTCCTAGTAAGTTTAAATCCCGATCAAAAACACTTGGTCCACAAAACAATCTTTGGTTGACATAATAAATAGAGCTACTGTATCCTGTTCCAACGGTTTGTTTAAGAATACTAAAAATGTCATTAGTTGTTCCCAGTTTGGTTACCTTGGCGTTAGTAATTCCACTTTCAGAATGATAGATAATATTATCGTCACTCAATTCAAAATCTCCACTATAGTAGCTATTATAGAAGTCTGTTGATGTTGAAAGGAACGTGAGCTCTTTTTTATTAACCAAATCATATATTCCAAATCGCGTTCCTCCGCTTGTAGGTGGTGTTAAGTGAAAATACATCCGATTGTTATTGCCAATTTCAATTTTGTGAACCCAGGAATTGATATTGAAGATATCAGCTGTTGCCTGGGTATTTAAATTAATTTTATAAATTGTATTAGTGCCAGTGCAAGCATAGAGAAAATCTCCGGAAGGATCAATGTCGAAGTCAAAAAAATATACATTTGTCTTTCGCTCTATAGTTCTTTTTTCCAGGTTAATGAATGCAATACCATAACCATTATTGTTTTGATCATATAAAGTTTTAGGCCGTACAAGGCCGTAAGCATACTTTCTTCTTTTATCCACTATGATTTTGGCTATTGGATAATCGACAGTTATGAATATTCCAGCAACAATAGATCTGGTTTCGCTATCTAAGGTGATGCTCTCCTTGCCTCCAAGATTTACACTAACTTTATAGTAGTATTTTCTACCTAAAAAAATGCTGGTGTCAGCAAAAGTGGTATCACTTCTACTTAATGTCGTGTACAAAAGCTCACTATCATAAAAAGTTTCAGTTTCACTTCTGTAAACTTTAAACGACTCAAAATTTAAATCATTACAAGATGTCCATCTTAAAACATTGGAGTTGGCAGATTTTTCAATGTTATATAAGTTAATAAGATTGTATATTTTGATTTTTGCTTCAATTACAGAATCAAGCTCATTGTAAATTGACAGAGTTATTTCGTGAATGTTTTTCGATAAACGAAACTTTCCAAAAATCCTTTCAGATGCTATTTTACCTTCTGCTAATACTCCGTCTTTATCGCTTCTCCAAACTGTTTTTAAGCCATTGTAGTCTGTCACATATTTGCCCGTTAATTGAGCTTCAAATATTAATGAACTATCAGGATTTGTATTTTCTAAGTTCGATGGCTTAATGATATCAACCGACAAAGAATCCAAACTCGTATATTTCTTTTCCAGAATGGTATCTTTAGTTTTGTTACACGAAAACAAGTGTACTGCAAAAACTACAATAAGCAATTTTGATAATAAGTTCACAATCCCGGAGTTTATTCTTATTCACTCTGCTCTCCGCCGCCCATTGCTTCCAGCACTTTAGGTGTAACGCCGGTAAAGCTAAAGCCACCATCATGGAAGAGATTCTGCATCGTCACATATTTGGTCAGGTCGCTGAACATTACCGCAATATAATCGGCACAAGCCTCTGCAGGTGCATTGCCTAAGGGGCTCATTTTTTCAGCATAGTTAATAAAGCTGTCAAAGCCTTTAACACCACTACCTGCCGTAGTTGGGGTAGGAGACTGGGAAATGGTATTCACCCTTACTTTATTTTTTTCTCCGTAGTAATAGCCAAACATCCTGGTTACACTTTCCAGCAGTGCTTTCGCGTCAGCCATTTCGTTATAATCAGGAAATACACGTTGAGCAGCAATATAAGTAAGTGCAATAACGCTGGCATGCTCGCTTAAAGCATCTAGTTCCCAGGCTGTTCTTAAAACTTTATGCAGGCTTATTGAGGAAATATCGAAGGTTTTTTGATTCCATTCATAATTCATTTCTGTATAATGTTTGCCTTTACGTACGTTAAGGCCCATGCCTACAGAGTGAAGAATGAAGTCGATCTTTCCGCCAAAATGTTCCATCGATTTTTCGATCAGGTTCTTTAAGTCATCCAGGTTAGTAACATCGGCGCCAATAACCGGTGCATTACCACATTCTGCGGCCAGTTGGTTAATAGCACCCATACGAAGCGCTACCGGTGCATTAGTTAATACAATTTCTGCTCCTTCTGCGTAGCATTTTTGGGCTGTTTTCCAGGCAATGGATTTCTCATCCAGCGCACCAAATATAATTCCCTTCTTTCCTTTTAAAAGATTATAAGCCATAGATAAAAATTAGAGGGTAAATGTAAGAATGATTTTTGATTTGTAAGTAATATAAAGAACGGTTCTGTAAGCTGGTAAAATGGAGAACAAGGGGTTCTGCTTTATAGTTACAATAACCATGCTTAATAATATGCATGAATTACATGAAGGTTTTAGCCGGGCGATTCTTTTTTTGCCCCCTGTTATACACTGCTTTGGTTACAAAATGCCCCAGGGCCGCACCCACTATTATATCACTTGCCCAATGGCGGTTATTATACACACGGGATAATGCGGTTAAGGAAGCAATAGAATAGGCCACTGGGGCTACCCATTTTTTGTCTGGAAACTCCATGGCAAACGCCGTAGCCAGTGTAAAAGCTATGCTTGAATGCGCAGATGGAAAAGAGCTGTATTTAACTTTTGAAAATGGTGGTGCATAATTAAAAGGTGTTGTAGCTGCATCTGGCCTTTGTCTTCTGATCAGGTTTTTACCGGCAAAACAGATAATAGATGAAATGGCCATAGCCTTGCTACCCCTCAATCCGATACTTTCAACATGTGGGTTTTTTATCGCCAGACCCGTAACGTACATGGCGGGAAAAACGAACAGCCCATAGATATTGCCGATGGGCTCTACTCCAGGGGCTACACTACTGGTAAAGTTATTCTGATTGTGCTGGAATATACTTTTAATCTCTTTATCCAGGAGCATAAGGCCACCCACACCGCCAGCTAAAGCAGAGAATTTTAACCAGTCTTTTTTTTGCCAGCGTAAAGGGCTCGCAGCAATGGCTACGCCGTCTTTTATCCCGGTTACAACAAAATCTTTATTTAATTTCTCCGGTGGCAGACGGGCCGGTTGCAGGCTGTCTTTCACGATATATTGTTGTTGGCTTAAACTGTCTTGTGCTGATGTTTGGGCATGTACAGGCGAACTTCCAACGGAAAGGAATGTAGATAGGGAGCAGCTTAAGAGGAACCGTATTAAACAAATCACGTTTGTAATTTAGAGGTATATTATATCGAAAGATAATCGTAAAGCAAGGCTATTGCAGTCAGGCCTCCACCATATATAGCTGCCATAGCGCAAAATAAAGCAAGGGCATAAAATATCAGGCCAAAAGTACTTGAGCTGGATGTGAGTTTATTGTTTAGAAAACGGTAGGTATAAATGCCGCCGATCAGCATAATGGGTATAACGCATAAAATTAGCGTAAGCTTTAATCCTGCCATTTGAGAAGATTTTAATTTTGAACCATCTCCCTCGCATTTTCCAGTGCAGCGGCTGTTGGCTTTTCTCCACTTAACATCCGGGCAATTGCTGTAATGCGCTCGTCGGTGCCCAATTGCCTGATATTGGTTTTTACTTTTTCTCCAGACAGCTCTTTATAAACAAAGAAATGGGCATCGGCCTTTCCTGCAATCTGTGGCTGGTGTGTAATGCAAATCACCTGCCTGTTGGCTGCCAGCGTTTTCATGATAATGCCTACCTGTTTGGCAGCTTCGCCCGAAATGCCACTATCTATTTCATCGAATATCAACGTAGGTAAATCCATTTTTTCAGCTACCAGGCTTTTTACGCAAAGCATCAGCCGGCTTAACTCTCCTCCACTGGCCACTTTGTTTACCGGCTTAAACTGCCCGCTTTTGTTGGCATCAAATAAAAACTCGATAGCATCAATGCCATTATTCACCGGTGACTGTGGTGTTAAGGAAACCTGTAGCCGGGCGTTAGGCATGCCCACCTGTATCAATGATTGATTCACACTTTTCTCAAAACCAGGTACCTGCTTTTTGCGGGCCTGCGATATTTTTTCGCCAAGCAGTAATACTTTCTTTTGATGACTGGCCACCTGGGCCTCAAGTGAGGCTATATTTTCGGCGATATTTAGAACCGCATCCAGCTTTTCTTCCAGTTGCTTTTGAATAGTTAATAATTCATTGGTAGACTGAACCCCATGTTTTTTCTGCAACTTATAACCGGCTGACATGCGTTCATTCAGCTCTTCGATCTTTTCCGCGTCATAATTGATATGATCATTCAAACGCTCGAGTTCATCCGCAATATCACTCAGTTCTATCTGAGCACTTTGAAGCCTGCTATTGATCTCCGGCAGATCTTTATGAAAGCCGGTATAATTATTCAATAAATTGGAAAGACTTTTCAGCTGTTGCGTAATAGGTTGTTCACCTTCAGCCAACTCACCGCAAACGCGGTTCAATGTATTTTTTATGCCTTCTGCATTGGAAAGCATTTTGAGTTCGGCTTCAATAGTTTCCAGCTCATTTTCTTTCAAATTCAGAGTCGCCAGTTCATCATACTGAAAGCGGTTATAGTCGCTTTCTTTTTCAAACTGGAGTTGCTGCTGCTGTAACAGCGCCAGGTCTTTCTCTGTTTGTTTCCAAAGCCGGAAGGATTTTTTATAATCCGCCAACAGCTCATGCGTATCGGCCAATGCATCTACCACGTTTACCTGGAAATTATTGTCTCCAATGGATAGGGTATCAAATTGCTGGTGTAAATCCACCAATAACTCACTTAAACTTTGTAGTTGAGAAAGATTTACAGGCGTATCATTGATAAACGCCCTGCTTTTGCCATTGGGCGCGATTTCCCGCCTTACTAGAAGCTGGGTTGGGTCATCCAGGTCGTTTTTATTCAAAAAATGTTTTACCAGTTCGTTGGCTTCCGCCTGGAAATGCCCCTCGATCACACATTTTTTTTCTTTATTTACTAAAGAGGAAATGTCGGCGCGTTCACCAAGTATAAGGTTTAAAGCTCCGATAATGATCGACTTTCCCGCACCTGTTTCCCCGGTAATAATATTCATGCCGCGGGAAAAATCAATTTCCAGCGCATCGATAATCGCGTAATTCTGTATAGATAAATGTTGCAGCACAGGGCAAATTTAATGGATAAGCACATTTCCCAAACAGGATGCTGTATTTTAGTCGTCTTAATTATTTGTTATTGGATACCCGGGTTGATATTAATGGACATTATATTAAAGTAAATCTGAAGGAATATTCGGTTCACCTGGTCTGCAATTACGAGTTGATGGAGGCCATGAAAGCCAGCTTTGGTAACGTAGAAAAGCTTTGTCAACAGGTGCTTGATTTGCATGAGCAGCATTTTGGGGTGCAACTAAAAGTACCGCTAAATTCCTTGATTATGGAAGTGCTCGGGCATGCGTATGCCTACAAAATGCTGTTGCAGTTAAGAAAGGTTGCCGATCTGAAGATCTTTAGGAAATTCTCTTTAAACGCCTGTCATATAGATTGTGGCGATAGTGCGCACGATAGTAATCGTTGGTTTTGGGATATGATAGGTTTTTTAAAACCGGCGCTATTTTTAGGGGTGCGGAGGCGTTAGAAAGTGGTTTCCTGTTGGGCCAGTTCCTGTAGCTCGGCTTCCGTGAAAATTCTGGAGCGTATCATAAAACGTAAACCCAGGGGTATTTCGAGTGAAAAGCTGCTGCCCCGACCTTTGGTTATATCTAATGTTAGCTGGGTGTGTTTCCAGTATTCGAACTGATCGGCAGCCATGTAAAATTTACAACCGGCTACTTCGCCCATACAAATATCAATATTGCCTATTTTGAAATCATCTGCAGCAAAACACATCGGCTGGCTGCCATCGCAGCAGCCACCGCTCTGATGAAAGATCAAAGGGCCGTGTTGTGCCCTCAGTTTTTCAACTATAGCTTCTGCTTCCGGAGTAATTAAAACCCTTGGAGTCATGAGTAATATTTTAAAGAAAAAATGGCCGTACCGCCCCGGGCAGCACGGCCTCCGAACCTCTAATTGTATTTTAAAAGAAACCTAACTTCTGTTTAGAGTAAGATATCAACATGTTCTTGGTTTGGCGATAGTGATTGAGCATCATTTTATGTGTTTCTCTGCCAAAGCCTGATTTTTTGTAACCTCCGAAAGGAGCATGAGCAGGATAAGCATGATAACAGTTTACCCAAACCCGCCCTGCCTGTATTGCACGTGGTACCTGGTATAATTCATGCGCATCCCTGGTCCAGACACCGGCGCCTAATCCGTACAACGTATCATTAGCAATGGCTATCGCTTCTTCTGTGGTTTTAAAAGTGGTAACGCAGGTAACCGGTCCAAAAATTTCTTCCTGGAAAATACGCATTTTATTATGACCCTTAAAGATGGTCGGCTGAATATAATACCCATGTTCCAGTCCGCTGTTTTGATGGAATGCTTCCCCGCCGGTTAAAGCAATGGCGCCTTCCTGTTTACCGATATCAAGGTAACTGAGAATTTTATTGTATTGATCTTCGGAAGCCTGGGCGCCCATCATGGTTGAGCCGTCCAGGGGATTTCCCAGTTTAATGGCTTTGGTTCTCTGTACCACGCGATTCATGAATTTCTCATAAATATTTTCATGAACGAGGATACGGCTGGGACAGGTACATACTTCGCCCTGGTTGAGCGCGAACATAACGGCTCCTTCGATCGCCTTGTCGAAAAACTCATCATCGGCGTCTGCTACCGATTCGAAGAAGATGTTAGGGCTTTTGCCCCCTAGTTCCATCGTAATAGGAATTAAGTTTTCAGATGCATACTGCATGATCAGCCGGCCTGTAGTGGTTTCACCGGTAAAGGCCACTTTTTGCACACGGGGTGATTGAGCTAAAGGTTTTCCGGCCTCTACGCCAAAGCCCGTAACAATATTAAGCACGCCCTTGGGTAATAAGTCGCCAATCAATTCCATCAAACACATGATACTGGTAGGGGTTTGCTCCGCAGGTTTCACCACCACGCAACAGCCAGCCGCCAATGCCGGGGCTATTTTCCAGGCGCCCATCAGTAAAGGAAAATTCCAGGGAATAATTTGTCCGACCACGCCAATAGGCTCATGCAGGTTGATGCTCACGGTAGTTTCGTCGTGTTCGCTGATCGTTCCCTCCTCACTTCGGATGACGCCCGCAAAATAGCGGAAGTGATCTACCACCAGCGGCAAATCGGCTGCGCGTGTTTCACGGATGGCCTTACCATTGTCTATGGTTTCTACGGTTGCCAGGTATTCAAGGTTATCCTCAATAGTCTGCGCGATTTTTAATAAAATATTACTCCGGGTACCGGCACCGGTTTTGCTCCAGGTTTTAAAAGCTTCCTGTGCTGCTTCAATTGCTTTGTTAATGTCTTCTGCATTGCCGCGCGCTGCCTGTGTAAACACTTTGCCATCAATAGGAGAGATATTGTCGAAATATTCACCACTGCTCGGTGCTACCCATTCGCCACCGATATAGTGTTCATAGCGATCTTTAAATTGGGGCCGGGAGGCCAGGTTGGATGCCGCAGGCGCTGCGGCGGTTGAAGTGCTCATATTTCAAGAATTTTTATCGTTAAACAATGCTCTAAGTTTCAATTATTATGATCAACTGAGGATAATAATCGTATTTATTTATAGCACAATCGTACCTACAGAATTTAGATTTTTTTTATGGTTTGAAAGCGATAAAATGTCTTAACTTAACACCAAGGATTGCTTTATGCCCAACGGTACATCATTAAATAAAATCGCTTTTACACAACAAAATAAGTTGCAAACACTTGTTGAGAACAGGCGTATCTATAATCTGAATGGCTGTGAACTCAATATTTTTGAGTCATATGAAACCGCTTACCAGGTGCCGCTTGCTTTTAACGACGTGGTGATCACCAGTATGATCGCCGGCAAAAAAGTAATGCATTTACCCAATAAACCTTCATTTGATTATTTACCCGGAGAAACCGTCATTGCCAATGCAAGAGAGAAAATGCTGATCGATTTCCCCGAAGCCTCGGAGCTGAATCCCAGCCAGTGCATTGCCCTGACATTGGATGGAAACTATGTTGCCGAAACCGTTCAGTACTTAAATCATCATTACAATAGCAGTACTGAGGCCAGCTCGTGGAAGCTTACATTTGACCATTATCATTTTCAAAATAATAATGAAATCGCATCATCATTGAATAAGCTGATACGTATTTGTTGCGGTGATGATTTAGCTAAAAATGTATATGCAGACCTGAACCTCAAAGAATTATTGATACGCCTGATGCAGAGTCAGAACCTAAAAATGGCTTCAGCTGAAAGCCTGTCTCATTCAAATAGCAGTCGGTTGAACTATGTGCTTAACTATATTCAACAACATTTGAGTTCAAGGATATCGGTGGACCTATTAAGCCGGAAAGCTTATCTCGGGAGAAACCATTTTTTTAAATGGTTTAAAGAACAATTAGGGATAACACCGTTAGAGTACATCAATCAGGAACGTATTCGTCTGGCGAAACAATTGCTGACTGACAAAAACAGCAGTATTGGCGAAGTGAGTTTACAATGTGGTTTTAACGATGTCAATTATTTTGTGCGCCTTTTTAAGAAAACCGAAGGCATTACACCTGGTGCCTACCAGTCTGTGCGGCTATAACCCATTTTGTTTTTTTCATTTTTATATACTTCGAACAATTAGTATATATTAGCCTGTACGTTTCATAAATAAACAAACAACTTTTAGATGAAGATCGCAATAATAAATGGCCCTAATTTAAACCTGTTGGGACAGAGGGAGCCTGGTATCTACGGTTCACAGGGATTTGATTCATTTTTAGAAATATTGAAAACCCGCTTTCCCAATATAATACTAGAATATTTTCAAAGCAATGTGGAAGGTGAGTTGGTAAACGCGCTTCAACAATTCGGGAATGAGGCCGATGGTATCGTATTAAATCCGGCCGCTTATACACACACTTCGGTTGCCATAGGCGATTGTGTAGCGGCGATTAAAGCACCGGTGGTGGAAGTACATATCAGTAATGTGCATGCGAGAGAGGAATTTAGAAAATTATCTCACGTGAGTGCCAAGGCAGCAGGTACTATTTGTGGCCTGGGCCTGGATGGGTACAGGCTGGCTATAGAGTATTTTATTAATAAGAGTTGACGGTATACGGTTGATAGCATACAGTAAAAACCAAGCGTTGAGTATCCCTGTTTGCAAAATCAGTTGAAAAAGTATGTATAGCAATTGTATTGAAAAAGTGGGTGCTTTCTAAGCGACTAAATAATTATAAAAAAACTAACGATGCAGCCTGATCATAAACCTGTTTCCATTTTTAACCTGACGGTTGTAGTAGCCGCATTAGGTTATTTTGTAGATATATACGACCTGTTGCTTTTCGGCATAATCCGTATCCCCAGCCTAAAAGAGATGGGATTAACGGCTGATCAGATCACTACCGATGGTGAGAGCATTCTTTCCTGGCAAATGTTTGGATTGATGCTGGGGGGTATCGTGTGGGGAATTATCGGTGATAAAAAAGGAAGATCGAGCGTGTTGTTTGGTTCGATATTATTGTATTCGTTGGGAAATATTGCCAATGGTTTTGTACAAACTGTAGAACAATATAAATGGATCCGGTTTGTGGCAGGTATTGGCCTGGCGGGGGAATTGGGTGCAGGCATAACATTAGTTGCAGAGTTATTGCCCAAAGAAAAACGTGGAATAGCCACTTCACTTGTTGCAGGTTTTGGTATAACAGGGGCAGTAGTCGCATTCTTTATAAAAGAAAATTTTCATTGGCGCACCTGTTATTTTATAGGGGGAGGTTTAGGTCTTGGTTTATTATTGCTCCGTGTTTCCGTATTGGAGTCCGGTATGTTCCAGAAAATGAAAACAAAGGATGTAAAGCGCGGAAGGATTTTTATGTTGTTAAATAGTCGCGAAAGGTTAACGCGCTATGTACAAAGTATTTTGATAGGTGTTCCTACCTGGCTGGTGATTGGTATTCTTATTACTTTCAGTAAAGAGTTTGCAAAAGAGTTTGGAATCATGGAAGAGATAGACCCGGGTAAGTCTATTATGTTCGCTTACGCGGGTTTAGCCGTTGGTGATGTAACTATAGGACTGGTGAGCCAGGGGCTGAAAAGCCGGAAAAAAGCGTTATATGTTTTTTATGCTATTACTGCTTTATTTATGGTGTTGTATTTTACGCTACAGTGGAATGGCAGCGCCTCTTTGATGTATTTCTTATGTGCTGCCTTAGGTTTCGGATCGGGATTCTGGGCCATTTTTGTGACGATAGGAGCAGAACAATTTGGCACCAATCTACGCGCAACGGCTGCTACCACTATCCCCAACATGGTAAGAGGAACGGTGCCGCTAATGCTAATGCTCTTCCAGTTTTTGAGAAGCTTGCCGGGTGTAGGTTATATAAATGGAGGAATTTACACCTGTGCAATTGTTTTTGCAATATGCACTATCGCAGTTCTTACCTCTAAAGAAACCTTTCATAAAGATCTGAATTATGAGGAAGCGTAAATTAGATGCTGGATAGGCGATGCCTGGCACACGATGCCAGCATCCAGAGGCCATTATCCAGTATCCAGCATCACGCAGCTATTCGTTACAAAAATCAACTATTTCTTTTTCGTTGATATCGTTCATGCATTTAAAATGGTTCAGCGGGCATTTGGCTAACCCATATTTGGAGCAGGGACGGCAGCTGAGGCTAACACCCGAAATAAGTACTTTGTCAATTTTATAAGGCTGAACACCCAGCAGTTCCGGAACGGTGCTACCCCAGATAGAGGCAATGGGTTTATTAAATGCTTCTGCTATATGTGTAAGCCCCGTATCAAAACCAATGATCGATTCGGCTTCTGATACCAGGAAAACTGATTCGTCGAGACTGGTTGCACCACAGGCATTATAGACGTTTTTACCAACAGCAGCTGCAACTACTGCTCCGTTTTCCTTTACATCATTTCCTCCCAGTAATACTACAGGGCGATTCAACTGCCTGCATATAGAGATGATCTTCTCATTCGGCATACGCTTGGTAAAATGGGCGGCCCCGATAATAAACCCTATATAGCCGTTGCGATGCGTAGCAGGCAAAAGGGTAGCAATGTCGTGATTAGTTTTTACAAAATAATCGATCGGCTTATTATCGTTGACAATACCTAAAGGAGCTGCAGCTTTCAAATACCGGTCTACCAGGTGTACTGGTGGAACTAACTGCTTTCTTAATTTAAGACTTAGCCATTTACGTATGGTTTGCTTATTATAGGTATAAGATTTGATCCCTGTTCTTAGCTTGATGATACGTGTTCTCAGATTGCTGTGCAGGTCGATAATACAGTCATATCTTTCAGCTTTGATTTCAGCAATAGTGTCGTTCAGCTTTTCTTTTAATAACAGTAGTTTGTCCAGATAAGGGTTGCCCTCATAAATATATTTGAACTGAGGCTTCGTTATGAAATGAACCTCAACTCCAGGTAGTTGCTGTTTCAGGCAGCGAACAACGGGAGTTGTATAAATAACATCGCCGAGCGAGCTAAAGCGGATGACCAATATTTTTAAGGAGGGTGACAAAGGATATAGAAATTAGTATGTTGATGTTAGATACTTGATGTTGGATACCGGATTATTGCATTTATTCATTCTTTATTTTATTAATGATAGCAGTGGTGGATAGCCCCTGCACAAAAGGCATGATCTTTACTTCGCCACCATTAGCTACTACTTCTTTAGCGCCTACAATGGTTTCAATATTGTAGTCTGCAGATTTCACCAGTACATCGGGTAATAACGCTTCGATCAGCTTAATAGGGGTGTTGTCATGAAATAAAACCACCAGGTCTACAAACTGTAATGCGGCTAAAAGAATGGCCCTGTCCCGTTCACCGATAACAGGGCGTGCGTCGCCTTTTAGTCTTTTTACCGAAGCATCGGCATTTAAGCCAATAATCAGTTTGTCGCCATTAGCTCTTGCATTGGTGAGCGACTTTACATGACCTGCGTGCAGGATGTCAAAAACGCCGTTTGTAAAAACAACTTTTTGTTTCTCGCCTTTCCACTTGTTACGTAAGGTTACAGCATCTTCCAGGGAAAGAATTTTGCTTTCAACAACGGCTTCAACCGGGTTATTCGTGCTCATTGATTAAAGATAGTATTTCATCAATAGTTACTGCTACGCTTCCTACTTTACTTACGGCAATAGCTGCAGCATAATTCGCCAGTTCACAGGCCGTAGCCAGGTCCAGGCCACATGCCACAAAATACCCCAATGAAGCAAACACAGTATCTCCAGCGCCGGTTACATCAAATACTTCCCTGGCTTTCACCGGGAAGTCGTGGTGCGATTTTTTTGATATCAGCGACAGGCCTTCTTCTGAGCGGGTTACTACCAGGTATTGTGATTTGGTTTTTGAAATAAGCTTACGTGCAGCTTTAATCAATTGCTCATTCGTTTCTATTTTTTCTGTAACCGTGGCCTCCGCCAGTTCTCTTTTGTTAGGTTTGATCAGCCAGGCACCTGTATATTTCTCATAATGCAGGCCTTTAGGGTCAACCATTACTTTTTTACCGTTAGCCTGGCATAGCTGCAATAGCTTTTGCGTGAAATTATAAGTGAGCAGGCCTTTATTATAGTCAGAAAGTAATATTATATCAGTATGCCTGAGTTTTGCCTCTATTTTATTTAGCAATCGTGTTTCAATGTGCTCCTGGATATCGGCAGTCGTTTCCCTGTCTACACGTAGCAATTGGTGATTGCCAGCCATGATACGCGTTTTTAATGTAGTGGGTCTCGATTTATCTGCAACAATACCCGATGCATCAATTTTCCCGTGTTTTAAAAGATTTAATACAGTTAAAGCAATGGGATCGTTACCCGTTACACCGCAGATGGACACTTTCGCATTGAGTTTGAAAAGGTTTTGGGCCACGTTAGCGGCCCCTCCTAATGTAACCGTTTCATTTTTCACATTCACTACGGGCACAGGCGCTTCCGGCGAGATACGACTGGCCGCCCCCCATATATAGCGATCTGCCATGATGTCTCCAATAACGAGGATATTGGGCTGACTTTTAGCTCCCCGGAGCGTGAATACTTCTTCTTTATTGATCATGTATTGAAAATAGATCGCTAAAATAGCGTTTTTGCTAAAAGCCTCAACTCATAAATAAAAGATAAAAATATTTTTGGGTTCAAAGGAAAAGTTAATTTTATACTTATAAATTCATATATGAGAATATTGATGGTGTGTTTTATTGCGATTAGCATCTTTTCCTGTAAGAAAGATCCGGTTAAACCTGATCCTGATCCTACACCAACAGGACCTGTTGCTACAACAGAGCAATTGATTGCAGATTCCATTTTTTTATTTTCCAAGGAGATGTATTACTGGCAAGATAAAATAGGGTCAGTAACTTATGATGCTTTCAATCCTAGGCAATATGTTACAACGGGCGACCCGTTGAAAACGGCTGAGTCGGTTATGGCAACCATCCGTACTTATAATACATACGATCAGCAAAAAAAGTACAGCTATGCTGAAGCCTATAGTGGGGGCGACATAAGTTCGGCTGCCACAGAAACCGGTTACGGATTTGACGTAAAAGACGCATGGAATAACAGATCGGTTACGCCGTCTTATCGTCCCGCCGATTTTTCAGGGTGGTATGTGAATTATGTTTACCCTAATTCTGACGCAGGGCAGAAAGGCGTGCTACGTGGTATGAAATTAGCAAAGGTAAATGGTACAACTTTGGGGTACACGCAGGCCTCCATAGATATCCTAAATAATATGTTTGCATACGAAACATTAAAATCTGTTGAGGCACAATTTGTAAAAGCTAACGGAGATACTTTAAAAATTACTATTAGCGATAATTCCCATACAATCAAATCAGTTTTATACTCAACAGTTTTATCAACTCCCGGCGGTAGAAAAGCGGGTTATTTGGTATACAAAAACTTTGACAAACTATCAGACAGCCAGTCTGAGCTGGATGGAGTATTTCAATCATTTAAAAATCAGTCGGTATCTTCTATTATTATGGACATGCGCTGTAATAATGGCGGCTATACTCAAACACAGGATTATTTAACCAATCATATTGCACCAAATTCGGCGAATGGTAGTGTTATGTATAAGTATTATTATAATACTAATTTGCAGGCGGGTAATTTTAATGTGTTAAAAACCAGATATCCTTCTGTATCGCAATTCTCACTTACGGGAAATCAGTACCTCACTGTTAATTTTAATACATCTACCTCACTGAATATACCCAAAGTTTATGTTATTGTGAGCAGTATGACTGCCTCATCAAGTGAATTATTTATTAACAGTTTGAAACCGGTATTAGGAAGTAACCTTGTTATTATCGGTGATAAAAATACACGCGGAAAACCTGTTGGTTTTTTCCCGATAGATTTATTTAAAAAAGTTACGTTTTGGACAGTGTCTTTTATGACACGCAACAGTTTAAATGATTCGGTTTCTTACAATGGCTTTACCCCTGATTATAAAGTATATGATGGCGTTGACAAAAACTGGGGAGATATTACTGAAGATTGCACTGCTGCCGCTATTACGTTGATAGATGGCGGAATGGTTGCTGCTAAATCCGAGTCGCAAACTACTGCTCGTTCTGTTCAAAGCTTGATGCCTATAGAGCGCTTACGCAAGCAAAATTTAAAGGATAATATGCTATTCCCAGGCAGAGGTAATTAACGTATATTTTTTTTCTGGGCTTCTTTTTTTTGCAACAGGAACCATTGCAGCAATTTTTAGCTTTCTCTGTTTTTTGATTAGCTAATACAACGGAATCATTCTGGGGCATTAATTTTTTTACTTCAGGGTTTACTATATTCGGACGAGTGGTTCTTCTATTTTCATTCTCTATAATAAAATCCCTGGCACTTTTAACGGAATCCTTACCCGTTTGTGCATGCATAACCAAACCCGCAGTCGAAAATAGTACAGCCAATAATAAATTTTTCATTTTTGTCCTTTTATACCAGATGCTTGAATTTTTCAAAAGGTTGGCTAATGTGTATCAACTGACACAGCCAGCCAGGCCATCATGCCCATGCCTGTTTCAATGGCGTTTTCATTGATATCGAAAGTAGGAGTGTGTACATTCCTGATGTTAGCAGGATCACTCATCACACCCAGGCGATAAAAGCAGCCTGGAATTTTTTGTGTGTAGTAGCCGAAATCTTCTGCACCCATTCTTATTTCAGTCTCCTCTACATAATGAGTTCCTAAAAAGTCAATGGCCTTTTGTTTTGCTTCCGTTGTTAAAGCCTCGTTATTAAATACATTAGGATAACCCACGTCGATATGCAGATCCAGCTCACCACCCATTGCAGCAACGAGGTTGTGTGAAATAGTTCTTATTATTTCGTGCGCTTCAAAACGCCATTCTTCATCCATAGCCCTAAAAGTGCCCATCAGCTTCACTTCACCCGGAATAACGTTAGTGGTTGTACCGGCGTTGAAAGCGGTTATTGATAATACTGAAGGGTTCAGCGGGTTTTTTCTGCGGCTGATTACCTGTTGCAAGGCAATTACCAAATGCGATGCAATGAGTATCGGGTCTACAGCAGATTGTGGGGCAGCGGCATGTCCGCCTTTTCCTTTAACCGTAAAGTATAGCTCATCTGCACTGGCCATTACTTTACCTGCTCTAAAGCTCACTTTACCTGTAGCCAGCCCCGGGTGCACATGTAATCCCAATATAGCATCGGGCCTGGGGTTTTCTAACACACCTTCTTTGATAAGCAGGCTGGCGCCTCCGGGGTTCTTTTCTTCTCCGGGTTGAAAAATGAGTTTAACTGTACCTTCCCACTCATCTTTGAGTTCACTTAAAATTTTAGCTGCTCCCAAAAGACAGGTAGTATGCACATCATGACCACAGGCATGCATTACCCCTTCATGCAGCGATTTGTAAGAAACATCATTAGCTTCCAGAATAGGAAGTGCATCCATATCAGCCCTTAGTGCAATTATTTTTTTATCGGGATTCTTGCCTTTGATCAATCCTATTACCCCGGTTTGTGCTTTGGTTTCAAAGGGAATGGCTAAAGCGGCTAACTGACTCTTTACGAATTCGGCAGTTTTAAATTCCTGGTAACTTAGTTCGGGATTCGCATGCAGGTGGCGTCTTACCTGTATAAATTCAGGCGCATACTGTTTTGCCAGCGATTGTATTTTTTCAACCATGTCACAAACGTACAGAAAAATTTAATGTTTGTTTAATATAGCTGTTGCCTGATCTCTTAAAATAAAAAATGACAATGGTTGAATATAAAAGCCCTAATCGTATTTATGCTTGAACAGGAGGATTCTTTTAAGTGCATCGTTTTCTATTTGCCGGTGCAACCTGTCGCTGCTGCTAATAGCTACCAGTTCCATTTTAAATTTCACAAAGTCTTTTCCGATTTGCTCTACCGATAGCTTTACTTCATTCTCCTTTTCCAGTTCGGGATGTGTTCTAAGCAAATCCTGCAGATCTGCTTCCAGTTCGTCTGAGTGATGAGCGATATTTAGGGGCAGCTCAAATTTGACATAGAAAAATTTAGACCGGTGAACCGACAGGTTGGTAATAGGTTGCGTATAAAAGAAATTATTGGGCACCATCACAATATCATCTTCCTCGTTTTTTAATACAATGTTGGACAAGGTAATATCTTCTATCCTGCCTTTTTCGTTTCCTATTCTGATCCTGTCGCCGATAGAGAGTTGTTCTGAAAACATAATGAGTAAACCACTGATCATGTTAGTGATATAATCCCGGAAGGTAACTGCTATCGCCATGGCCACAATAGTCATGCTGGTTAGAAATTCTACCGGATTAATACCGAGGCCCACCATAAAGGCCAGCAGGAAAAAGGCAACATTCAATATAGCGGTAAGCTGGCTGATCCCCAGTACAAAATTTCCTCTTACTGTTTTTTTAGCATGCCTTGTATTGTAAAATGAAATCAAAATAAACCGGATGACAGACACAACAGTGCTGGGTAGAAGAAAGGTCCAGGCACCATTGATCAGCTGGGTGATCCATTTGTGTTGCTGTAAGTAGGGGAGGTAAACATTAACCGCAAATAGTATTAGAGAGATAACGATTTTAATAATAAAATAAGGAGCAGGTCTTGCGGTCTTAGATTCTTGTTGGTTCATTGCAATATACTATCATTACAACTTCAGAGGTCGCAATTGGTTTTTGAGCAAATAAACTGTTGGTACGATCGCTGTACACATAACTTTTGCGTCAGCATGCGGGTTTTCAACTCCACAGCACAGTCTAATCCTGCGCGTCGGCTTCTTCTGGTTTTACTTCAACCGTATCATTCATAATAAAGATATTGCCCGGAAACATAGAAGACATCCTTTTCTGGTATGCTTCAGCTTCATTCCTGGAAGTAAAATTGCCGGCCTTTACTTTATAGTAAGGCGATTGATACCACATATAGGCTTTTAACTCGGGGAAGTTGGTCAGGATTTTGGTACGCGCCGCTAACGCTTCTCCACGGTTGTTGCTGCTAACAACCAATAACCGGTAACCTCTTGCTGTACGGCGTTTGGATGTATTACGGGTTGAAAGATCATTGGTTTCTGCCTGTTTTTTCAGCAGCACATCAATACGGGGATCTTTATAAACATTCACACCGCCCGTTGTTTGTCCAAACAAACCGGTTGCCCAAAAAAGAAGAGATACGAATAAAAGAGTTTTCATGACTAAATCTATTTATTTTTCTTAGATTAGTTTTTTAGATAAAACGTTGCCCGCAAAATTAGCATAACTTGTTTTAAGTTGGGCTATAAAGCTAAAACTCTTAGTTTATGAACGATAGTACCGAAATAGTAGGATACCTGGCTACCGTATTTCTGGTTATTTCTTTTTTACCTCGAAATGTGCGATATATACGGATAATTAACTTTTTTGCCTGTCTGGTATTTGTTGTGTATGGTGTATTGCTTGGGCTGAAATGGCCGATTATTATAAGCAATGGTTTGATAGCCCTTATTCAACTGTATCATTTGTTTTTTAACAAGAAAAACGAGCCGCAACATAAACTGTAAGTTGACAAGTTCCTATTTTTGTCGCCCAACAGCATGCAGCATCCATCAGTAGCAATAGTTATTTTAAATTGGAACGGTAAGAAATACCTCGAAGAATTTCTACCCCATCTACTCTTGTCTACTTATAACAATTACAGGATCATTGTAGCCGATAATAACTCAACAGATGATTCCCTGAGTTTTTTACAACAACACTACTCCTTCATAGAAATCATCCGGCTTCCTGAGAATTATGGATTCGCTAAAGGATATAACCTTGCACTTCAGCAGGTGGAAGCAGATTATTACCTGCTATTGAACTCTGATGTAAAAGTTACGCCTGGGTGGATAGAACCAATGGTGGACCTTTTGGAGCAGGACCAACAACGGGCGGCCTGTCAGCCTAAACTATTATCGTATCATCATCCGTCTTTTTTTGAATATGCAGGTGCAGCCGGTGGCTGGCTGGACCATTATGGCTACCCGTTTGCGATGGGGCGGATATTTGATGTTTCGGAAGAAGATCAGGGGCAATATGATACAAGTGTTCCTATATTTTGGGCTAGCGGGGCTGCGCTCTTCATCAGGGTGCAGGTTTTTCATGAGGCCGGGGGGTTTGATAATTACTTTTTTGCACACCAGGAGGAAATTGATCTCTGCTGGCGGATACAGTTATTAGGGTATAGTATTTACAGTTGCCCCTCGGCTGTTGTTTATCATGTAGGCGGCGGTACGTTGCCCAAAGGCAATTCTTTAAAGACTTATTTGAACTTTCGTAATAACAATATCATGATCTATAAAAATATGCATGGATTACGAAAGGGGTATGTTTTGTTCGCCCGGTTCTTTCTGGATGCTGTGTCTGCGTTTAAAAGTTTGCTAAAGGGGGATGGGGGCTACTTTGTAGCGGTATTCAGCGCACATCTTTCTTTTGCGAAATGGATCATTGCAGATCGAAAGAAAAGTGTGTTTCCTAAAAACAGAACGGCAGCGCTTAGCGGTTATCTTCGCCAATGCCTGATCTGGTCTCACTTTGCAAAAGGTAAGAACAAGTTTTCGGAGATAGTAAAAGACAATTACGGCAGCCGTTAAAAAATGAATTAAATGCTTGCTTATTTTAGGTTGTTTCCTTTATTTTTGCAGCACAACATTATTATTACATGGAACCACTTGATGTAGAAAAAATAAAAGAACAGGAATACCAGGAGAGTTTACAGAACTATGAAAAAAAGGACTTTGGCCAAAGCTGGGTTAGAGCTTCTGCATATATCTTTTACTTAAGTATTGCCTGCTTTTTTTTGATGACCTGGGGTGGTTGCTACAGGCTGTATACTAAGAAGTTTGAGAAGCCAAAAGTGCAAATCCAGGAGAGTACTTTGTATACTCCGAAATACAAATAATTTTTTTGAAAATTATTTTGTTATTTAAAACAAACCTCTTATTTTTGCATCCCGTTACGAAATACAGTAACACAAAAACAAAAGTTCTTTATAAGCGGAAGTAGCTCATTTGGTAGAGCACGACCTTGCCAAGGTCGGGGTGGCCGGTTCGAGCCCGGTCTTCCGCTCTGAAAAGTCCTCTCGAAAGGGAGGACTTTTTTTGACGAATTCCGTCAGCCCTGGTGGTGGAATTGGTAGACACGCAGGACTTAAAATCCTGTGGGCAGCAATGTCCGTGCGGGTTCAAGTCCCGCCTGGGGCACTAACGGGACTAAGTCCCAAACTCGATGAGGGTTGTTCAATTTTGAGCAACCCTTTTTTGTTGAGGCTGAATGAATTGTGAGAAAATAAAGGATTGAGGTAAAGTGTTCGAAAACCTGATTTTTCAAGCAGAAGAGACTTATTGAACACCATATCCAAAAACAAATGCTTCGTTTCCAGTGGCAAATCGTGGAATAGCTTTTTAAGGTCGGATAGTTGCGGAATAACCTCATTTAAGATAGTCTGCAGTTGATCATTTGATACTTCCAGCTCCGATATATTTTCTAAAAGGTTTCCTTCCTGCTGTTTTAATTCACCTATTACCTTTTTGAAGGTTTCCGGATTCATATCTGACTGCATCAGGTAGCGTTCTTCAACGGTTGCAATCTTTTGCTGCATAACCTGCAGATCTTTTTTGTACTTGGTTAAATCACTATCCTTACTTTTTGTGGCATTGTCAAACTGTTGTTGTAGTTTGGCTGATAGTTTTTGAGAAAATGATTTAGAGAAGGAAAGCTCCGTTAATGTCTCATCAAAGATTTTGTGAATTTTATCAGCGTTGAAATTTACACGGTGTTCGTTGCAGAAGTAATACCAGTAATGCTTCAGTTTTCCTTTCGACTTACCGGCTGTCATTACCTTACCACAATGGCAATGCAATATGCCACGGAGGTAAACATCATCGTGTTTTTGTGCAACCGTTGTACGCGCGTTCAGGCGGCTATGAGCGTTCCAGAATTCAAGTTCCGACACTATCCCTTCATGAATACCCTTAACCAGCTTTTCGGGCGTTTTGCCGTTTTTAGGCACCCGGATCAGGCCGGCATAAACCGGGTTTTCAAGGATCCTGCGAACAGCACTACGGCCCTTTTGGCTGAAGCCATCTGTCTTTACTAATTGGCGCACCTCTTCCAATTCCAGGCCGTTATTATACAGATCAAATATTTGCCTGATCACTGGTGCCCGGGCCTCATCTATTCTTAGCAATGGTTTGTCATCAGATCCTTTGCTGTTGAGGTATCCTACCGGCGCTTTGCTGATATAACGACCCTGCGAAAGTGCTGTGTAAATGCCGTCAGTGGTTCTTTTTTTTATCCGCTTCCACTCATAATTACTCATTAGAAGTTCCATGACGCGCTTCATCTGCACGCCAATATCTTCAGTGTCCAGATCTATGGGATCGCTGATGGTACGTACATTTATTTTAAGCCGCTTTTCGATGTCTTCCAGCTTAGTCAAACTATTGACTAATTCACCACGGCTGAAGCGGTCCAAATGCGGAATGATGAGGTATTTAATATTCTTGTTTTCCTTCAGGTATTTTTCCAGCTCTTTCCATTCTTTCCTGTTGAAAGTAAAGGCACTTTGCCCATCATCGGTAAAAATGCGCATCAGATTGAGGCCATGCAGGGTGCAATACGCCTTCACGTCTTTTTCCTGGGAGGTAAGGGAAAAGCGGCTTTGTCCCTCGTCACTGATTCGTATGTAGGCTGCTGAATCTTCCATTATTTTTCAAAAACTGGTAATGAAATAGGAACTGTGAATTTTACTTTATGGTAAGATATGTTCTGTAATGAATCTTTATTAGCGGCACCTATTCCAAAAACACCGGCTACAACACTAACCCCTTTCCTGTCTTCCGATTTATCATCAATTGAAACGGAAATGTCGAATTCTATGTTCTGAATTCTCCGGGCCTTATGGAAATCATCAGAACTTTTGTAAATGATGTCATGCGATTGATGAGTTCGCGGATTAATCAGAACGTCCATATCTTTTAAATCTTCAGACGCATCATTCACTCCATGAGCTATTTCGATTAGAACCTCCTTTACAAATTCTTTTATTTTCATATAACCTATTTTTTCTTTACCAATTTTTCGATAGCCAACTCAATGCGATCCAATCGATCTTCATGTACAGCAACCTTATCGTTGAGTTCAGCTGTATTTTCCATGTTGCCTTTTCCCAGCATCATCCATTCTGCTGAAAAATTAAATGTCTTACAAATCCGCGCCACTTGCTCTAAAGTTGGAAACCGGCCTTCTCCTGGCGCTGAATTTTCCATCTGGGAAATATTTTGCTGTAACGAGCCAATCATAGGGGCAAGCTGGCTTATAGTTTTGACACCATTTACCCTGGCTGCAAGAATCATACGTACTGCCATTAAAAAACGAGAGCGTATTTCTTCCCGGTAGTCTGTAGTTGCTACTGGCATCATTTTTTTATTTTGTAGTATAATACTTCACATCCGGAACTGATACATTCTCTACCGCTAATGATTATTTGCCCATTTGATTTATGAATTTGGAATCCTTGATTTGAAAGCATTTTATGAATTGGAGGATAGTCGCATCCACTACAGGGCAATCCTTTGCTCGTAAATGTACCTCTCAAAGGATTATTAGGGTCGCTTGAATTGTTGCTCGTAAATGAGCATCCAGTAGACCAACTTCTCGTTTCCCCAACTTTGGTTTCTGTTACAGTGGTATCGCTAGTTATTTTTATTGTGCCCACTATGTTGCCATGTATGTCGCTATAAGGATAGATAGCTGAATAGCTTAACCCGACACTATCCATGAATCGCTTCATAGTGTATGGTGTGGTACTATCATCAGGCAGTTTGTCAGACCTGTCTTTCGAGCAAGAATAAATGAAAATTGAAATCATTATGACAGGAAGTATCTTAAAAATTATCATTTTTTATTGTTTTCATGTATGTGTTAAATTCTGATATTAGCGGTTCTACAATTTCTATTGTCCTTTCTTTTACCTTATCCCATCCGGATTTATTAAGCATCATGGTGTTTTTAGGCTTATCGTTTTTGTATTCACCTCCATATGGGTGGATTAGATCATAAAATCTAATTCTATATTTGTTATCCTTTACATCAACAGAAATAACTACTTCAGTATTGTCATAGCCGCTGAATCCAGCCATCGCCTTATGAGGTGTTTTGATAGTGGATTTAGCTATTAATTTGCCAGATTCCTTATCATCTACTTGAATTACTTCTTTTGAATCTATAAACTTCTTAATAAGCCACGATTTGGCTTTAAAATATAGCTCTTGTTTGGATGCCTTTACACTATCTATTCGTTGAAATGTAAAATCACTTTTATCAAATTGTGAAATACCCACTATTGGAAAACATAATAGAAATAATATTACTACAACAAAGCTTTTCATGCTACCTGTAATTATTCAAATGATAAATTATAGTTTGGATCTTTCGTCAGTGCTGTAACTGTCAGCCTTAATTTCTGAAATTCAATGTCTGCTAATTGGTTTCTTATTTTCAGTTTTCTTTCTGTAATGTGTTTGGGAAAATCTCCTTGATCAGTGTTGAGCCAATCGGTCAGTTCCTCCAATATTACATTAGTCATAGACTGATATTGTAAAAGCACCTTAAGCATCGCATTATTCTCTTTCAGTATTTGCTCGTGTGTCATATTGTACGCTCTTTTGTCGATCATTGTTTAATTCAAGGTAAAGGGCATCACTTTTTTTTCCTTTTTCTACTAATATCCACTATGTTAAATATTTGCATAACCTGTCTATTTAAATTGATAATTTCGTCAGGGTAATTAATCTTATCCGGATTTAACGAATGAATTGTTATATCTCCCGTCTCTGGATTGTGTTCTGTTATCCGCTTGCATAGTATGCCGTTGTAGCAGACTATAATATAATCTTCATAAGTATGAAGGTGAAGCTTACTGCTCCATAGAGATCTTTGGATGAAGCGCCCCGTTGCGATGTCGCCATTTTTAATGGCATCGTCTAAGCCATTATCCATACTGTCACCAGAAATTTCAAATGACCGATAAATACCGTGCGCTGGCTTGTCTGTAGTTATAGCATAGTCTGGCAGCGATTCTATAAACTCATCATCACCCCAACCAGTTAGGTATCCGGCTTTTGCTTTTTGTGTCACAAGCTTCGTTTTCATGAGGAAAAGTCCTTCCGATAGTTCGACAAAGGAGTTGTTCTTGTTCGAATATTCACCTACAGGTGTTCCAGTAGCTGTAGCGTTGAACTTCAAATGATGAACCTTTTTTATATTGCCATTTGTCAACCTGCTGTCATATTCTCTTAATTTGAGAGTAAATTTTTCAGAAGTACGCCCCCTGGCTTTCAGTTGTGCTATGTAGCCAGGACTTGCACCAACTGCTACTGATATCTCAGTATAAGTCATCCCTGTCTTATTCTTAATTGATTCAATTAAATCAAACATTTCACTCATAAATTAGAAATAATATTGACAATTGTCAACTGTTGTAGATGATTTCTAAATATTGTCATTTGTCAAAATAATATTTGGAACATTGACAAATGACAATGTATATTTGCTTTCACAAACAGGAACAAAGATACCTAAAGGTATAATATAAAAAATAGTGCATTATGACCACCACTGAAGTTTTAGATATAGAAGCAAAAAGGAGCTGCGGCTTTCGTAAGGGGCTTGGCCGTGTGGGTTCTGATTTCAAAACCGCTTTATTGGTAAAGCTTAAACATGGCCTTGGTTTAGGGGAAAACAGTATTGCTGCTTTTTACAAACGGGTGAATGGAGAAACATCACTAACTCCTATTGAAGTGGTATTTGTGCATGAAAGCTTCATTGAAGCTCATGTGCCCCCTGACTGTATCTGGGACTTGTAATCAATTCAATTCTTAAATAAAATGAAAATTCAAACAGTTCTTTCTAATCGTGAATTCGAAGTAGCCTCTCTACTGGTCCGGGGCCTGCTTAAAAAGCAGGTAGCTGATAAATTAAAAATATCTGTGAACACTGTAAGAAACCACACCACCAGTATTTATGAAAAGTTGACGGTTACGTCCATCGGTGAGTTATGCTGGTTGTGGAGGTCGGTTGATAATCATGGCAACACTCCAAAATTATTTACTCCAATGATGGCACCTAAAAGGTTTGAAAGAAAAAGAAGAGCGAGACAATATGAACCAATCTTCAGATAAAAAACAAGTTAAGAGCCGGCTTGCTTTCCTAAACGAAGATGAAGCCGCGGAACTGATAGCCGGATGGTTATTTGACCTGGCTAAAAGGAAACTTTCAGAACAAATTAAAATAAAAAAAGCCGCTGCGGCTGGCACCACAACGGCTTGAATTCTTAAATAATAAAACACAAAAGTATGTCAAATTCAATCAATCCCCAACACTTGCGAGATCTTCTTCAGATTCAGTATGACGGAATGCTGGAAAGAAGTAATAATGCTTTCCAATATGCTTCTGAAGTTGGCGAAAACGGAACGCTGAAATACGGCTGGCTTTGCAAATCGGAAGCTTATGATACTGAGGCCGATTTATTAGCCGGTATGGCTCGCATGCTTCAGATCCCAATTAATCAAAAGGTATCTGACAGGCAATTGGATATTGATCTTCAGAGGCAGGAAGAATGTGCTGCCGATGCTGAATTGGACATAACTGAAAGACATTACCATGAGGCATAGAGGTACAATCCTGGAAACCATCATGGAGGTAATCCTTGTAATAGCAATCATCTTTTTATTATTCACTCATGGAAAATAAACTTAAGTCATGTATCGGAGCAGTTATAATATCAATAATGATGTGGATCACAATCATAAAAGTAATAGGATGGTTGAGCTCGAGGCTGTAGCAATCATTAACAGATCAGTCCATGAATGCAAGAATATATGGCAGCTATTCGTGATGTCCAGGCAAATAGAGTTCTTCAGAAATAATTTTCCCCAAAGCAAATATATATCTGCTATGCTGGACGATTTGAGTATTAAGCGCAGGCAACTCATTGTTAATTAAAATTTTTATCAAACCAAAAGGTAAGGTCGGCCTTAAACAGACCAGTTTAGTTATGAAAAAAGCAATATCTATCTGCCTCTCCGTTGTTTTACTTGTTAGCATCGCTTTGACCGCCTTTGCAAAGGAAGACATTTCAGGGACCGGAACGCCAAGTGACCCTTTTATAAATACCCCTCCGGATGGTAGATGTAGTTATATCATGTCAAGGGATGAGCTTATCGGTCCAAATATCCACACGGGGCAATATTTCCAGTTCGTCTTTTATTGTACAAATACTGTTCCATGGGGTTGGAGTAAATGTTTTACCCATGGAGGTGTCACTGTTGATTAATGAAGATACGGCGCTGGTAATGATCAGCACTTTAAAAGTTCTTTCAATTTTTATGCGTCCTGGGCGGGTACCACAACATTAGGTCTAAAGCAGGCAAAACCCCGCAGCGCTGGTATATCATTTGGGTATATGCGGTTCGAATCCGCCACCAGTGCCTTTCTCATAAGCAGTTAGTTTTGGTTGACCCGGCCCGTTTCCACGGGCTGGGAATTTTAAAGCTGCTAATCAATTTGTCAACTCTTAAATAAATAAAAATGGAAAATCAATCACTTGAATTAAAAAGAGGCGAAAGCCTGAATGTAGCAACAGTATCAGTTAATGATATTGATCTGTTGGACCAGGGAGAAGCGGCTCCTATCGATCTGATGTCAGACTATTGGACACCTGAAACGCCTGGCGAAAAGAAGCGCTTATTATTTGATCGTATCGATATCAGGCAGGTAGCTGATGAAAAGACAGGGGAATTAATCGATTTGGAATGTTGCTTTTTCTTCACAAAGGAAAACGGCGCAATAAAAAATATCAGCAACGGATCGAAAAGACTGGTTGCGTCAATCAGTGCCTATAATATTCAGAAGGGCACTCCTTTAGAAATAATTTACCTGGGCAAAAAGAAAAACAAAACCAATTCTCTTATGTCCGATAACTGGTCGATCAAGCCGCTTGTTATCAACATCGCCGCTAAATAATCATTCATCTGGGTTGATCCCACAATAATATTTTATGAACGAACAATTATTAGATGCTTTAGAAACCGCTGAAACAACTGAAGAAGTTGCAGAAAGGGCTGTGATAAGTGCCCTGGCTACAATGGAAGATTCCTTTGAATTGGTTAAGGAAAACTTGAAGCTTAAAAAAGCTGAGCTGGATAAAAAGGCTTTAGATGAGTTGGTTCCATTGGTGGAAATAAAAACTGATGATGAACTTAAAATCGCTCGCAGAACTTTAACCGATGCAGGTAAGTCGATTAAAGAGGTAGCGGAAATGAGGCTCAACAGCACTCGACCTATTGATGCATTCAAAAAAGATCTTATTGCTGTTGAAAAAGAAATTTGCGACAAGCTGCAATCTGAATCAGACCGGGTAAAGAAAATAGCAGATACTTATGAAGTAGCAGAAGCAAAACGCCGCAAGGAAGAGCAGGAAAAGCTGCAGCGTGAAATCGATAAGAATAAAGAGATTGCCCGTATTGAGGTAGCCTTAAAATCAGAAGCTCAGATTCGTTTTGATCGAAATGTAAATACAGTTTCTGAAGAATTTAAAAGCCGATTCGAGAAGCTTACTTTAAATGATTTTGATCAAAGTGTTGCCATGCTTAATGGGTACAAGCCCACTTTGAAAGATGAGGTTTATAATTCCTTTTTTGTTGTTGATTACAATACTTCTTTGGTATCTGGAGAAGAATACCTCAATCTTCAGGCACATGTAAAGGTAGATGTTCCATTGCTGGTATTGCAGGAGCAATATGCAACAAAAATCAATACGGTTGTCAGCGAGCTGAAAGCAAAAGCGCCGGCGCGAAAAAAGGAACTGAATGACCTGGCTGAATTAGAAGAAAAGAATGCTGAAGAGGCAAAGCGTATCCGGGAAGAAAACGAACGCAAAGCCAATGAAGACCGTGAAAAGCGCGCCCAGGCTGCTAAGGATGAAGAGGGTCGGAAAAGAAGGGAGGCTGAACAGCAAACCAGTCAACATCAACTGCAATCGCAGCTTTCAACTCAAAGCAAGATGCAGTCCGTTGGACCGGTAAGCGTTAAGAAGTCACTTATGAAGGCTACAGTTACCATCTATGATGCTTACAAAGATCTGATTGTCTTTTATATCAAAAGCGGTGGAGATGTTTCGAAGTTGGAATTCCTTGCAGATTTCGCGGCAAAGAACGGACGGCCTCAAATTAACGGTGTAACCTATAACGTATAATGGATTACTACAGTAATTATAGTTGGGTTTCGAACTCGTTTCTTAAAACAATAATGGGAAGCGAGTTCCCGCCCAACATAGATAGAATCTTTGAATTTGGTAGGCTGGTTCATGAAACTATCCTGGAACCCGAAAAGGCTAATAAGGATGATCAGGATTATGGGTTGGCCTTACGCATGCGTGATACATTCTATTCTGACTGGCTTTGTCAATCGATCATGTCTTATCCTAATATTAAGATAGAGCATGAGTTTTACAGAAAGGTTTCTGGTTTAAAAAGGAGGTGCAAAGCTGATGGAGTGGTAAAGGATTGCGGTCTCATTTTGGAATTCAAGGGACTGTCAGTTACTAACGAAAAATCATTCCGTGACAGCATTACCCATTTTGACTATGATATGGGAGCCGCTTATTACATCGATACTACCGGCATTGATCGCGAATTGATCGTTGGAGTGAGCAAGAAAAAGACAGATAAATTATTTCGCTTCATGATCGAAAAAGGTGACCAGTATTATCAATCCGGCCGCAAGAAATACATACAAGCTATTTGTGACGGACTTCTGAAAGGTTCTATAGCTGATCAGATAACGGATCCTGAACAATTACAAGAATTAATCAACGAAATATGATACAGCCAGATCAATTAAAAGCAATCCTGAATACTATTGAGGGCACCGATTATGCCAGCAAAAGCAGCATCGATCTTTTAATGGAATACGGATTCCAGTTAAAGCAGTGGATGGCATTTTCCGGCGAACAAATGTCCATAGCCAAGGAAGAGCTTCACCGTAAAAAGAGACAGGCAATGATTAACCTTGTCGCAAGTCTTGATGCTCAAAAAATAAGATTATCACCGCTTTTACAAAAGGAATATGTTAATGATTGCTGCCATATTGAGCATGGTGTTTACGAATTGGCTGATCGCTGTAATAAAGCTTGCTCTCATTCAATTAACCTGGTCATTACCTGTATTAGTGCTCTGAAGGAAGAAATGAAATTATCTCAAGTTTTAAGTTAAATATACCATGTTAAAAACAACAGCAATCGGTCATCTTGGAAAAGACTGCGTAGTAAACGATGTCAACGGAAAAGGGGTTATAAATTTTTCTATTGCTCATTCTGAAAAGTACAAGGACGCTCAAGGCACTCAACACGAAAAAACAACCTGGGTGGAATGTTCATTATGGCGGGATAGTGTTTCTATTGCTCCGTACCTGAAGAAAGGGCAACAGGTGTACGTTGAAGGTCAGCCAGAAATCAGAACATATCAGAAGCAGGATGGATCATTTGGTGCAACATTCCGTTTGAGAGTGTCTCAGATTCAACTCTTAGGGGGCAATCCTAATCAGCAATCCACTCCACCGCCTTCACAGCCGCAGCAGGCCAGCACAAATCAATTTTGGGGAAAACAGGATTCTGAATCTGTTGACGATTTGCCATTCTAAATTATTTATCAGGTGACAATTACCATAAATACAGACGCCGGATTCTATCATCGCGACAAAGTTGGCAGCTATGCATATTGGGTTGTTTCTGATGGATTATTATTAAAAGGTAGCGGGGTCTTTAGTGATAAATGTAAAAATCCATTAGATGCAGAGCTGAAGGCGATGTGTAATGCAGCTCATATATTATCAGTTTGTCAAGGTTTTGATTTTTCTAAAGTGCGCCTGATAGTTTTCAATAGAGACAACATCAATGCCCGTTCCGGTAAAAACGGAACGCAACCGCAGAAGAAGCTTTCTTCTATTCTGAGAAAGATCAAAGATCAGTGTCACCCACTCGTAAAGGTCGACTTCAGACATGTAAAAGCTCATAACGGCACCCCAGATAAAAGGAGTTATGTAAATGATTGGTGCGACAAGCAGTGCAAGGCGCAGCTTCGAAAATGGAATAATGAAAGAATAATAAATCAATAGTAATGCAGTGTCAATTTCCTCTTTGCAAACAGCATGAATATAAAAACGGATTGTGTATCAATCACCATCGCATTTATGGCAGCAATCCACCAGTTAGGAATATCACAACTATACCTAAAAAAAGTAAAACACAGAAAGAGCTGGATGACGAATACCACGCTTTGATCTATGAAATGCGTAAGGAATCGGACAAGTGCGATATAAAAATAAAATGCGTTTGTACAGGGACAATGGAAGGTGGTCATCATATTCAAAAGAGAACCCGGAAAAATATGTGTGATCGTTCAAATATTCTGCGCTCATGCAATGCCTGTAATTCCTGGATAGAAACTCACCCGCTTGAGGCTATAAATTTAGGTTTATCCATTTCCAAACATAAAAAACAAAATTAATAATGAAGACACTTCAACTGCCTGAAGCCAATGCTCGCAAAATGTGGGTAGCTGCTTCACCCGAAATTAAAAATCTACTTACCGATTCTTTTGGCGCTGATTTTTTCAATCAAAGCATTACTGATCGTGTAAAGGATTTCAATGACATACTGGATATATCCGGAAAAAGCATGGCGGATATCTCACGCCCTGGAGATACTCCTGATGAGGTTGCATATAAGCAGGCAAAGCTTATTGCTGAAGTCTATAATGAGGGAACAGTATTAGATCCTATGGATACTACCCAATACAAATATTATCCCTGGCATAAGATCGACAAATCTTCGGGCTTCGGCCTTTCGTACGCCGATTACGATGGCTGGCTTACGCGTACGCGTGTCGGCTCGCGCCTTTGCTTTAAAAGTTCCAGCTTGGCAATAGATGCGGGAAAGAAATTCATTGAAATATATGCAGCTTTAAAAATCCAATAAATATGAAAACACTATACGAAAAAGGACAGGGCCAAAAGAAAGGTAAGGTAACAGACCGTATAAAAACCTTTGAAGATGCCTGCAAAGAATTGGGGATTGATAAAATACAAATGGAATTGATCGGCTTAGATTCTGGTGATTCTGAATCTGTGGAATCTTATATCAAGCTTATCATAATTGCCAAAGCTTTAAATGAAGGGTGGATGCCGGATTGGAGCGATAGCAACCAGTATAAATATTTCCCTTGGTTTGAACACAAGTCGGGCTTCGGCCTTTCGTACGACGGTTGCGATTACTGGCATGCGTCTACGTCTGTCGGCTCGCGCCTTTGCTTCAAATCCAGTGAGCTGGCAGAATATGCTGGTAAGCAGTTCGGAGATATCTACAATAATTACTTATCAATAAAATAAAAAAATGAGACAGATAAAATCATTCGATGAAGCATGCCAGGTATTGGGGTACTCCAATAATTTACCTGACGTTTCCAATGCACCTGAAAAACACAGAAAAGCATTATTGGCTCACTACCAGTTGGTGATCATTGTTGAAGCTATTAATAGCGGTTGGCAACCAAATTGGGCGGATACGGATGAATACAAATATGAACTATGGCCGGATATAATTGAAGATGAAAGTAAGCCTTCGGGCTTCGGCCTTTCGTCCGCGCTTACGTTGGCTGGTGTTCGTCTACGACTGTCGGCTCGCGCCTTTGCTTTGGGAGCCGCGAAGCAGCTAGATTCTGTTTTGATACTTTCCTTCAATTGTGGGAAGACTATTTGTTAATCGGTTAATAAAGCTGGTTGTATGCTGCAAGGGTTGGTCTTGTTTCGGGCTTCGGCCTTTCGTACAACGATTACGATAACTGGAATACGAATACGAATGTCAGCTCGCACCTATGCTGAGTAAATTATTTGTGGCATAAACCGTACCTCTTGGTAAAAAATAAACTACTGATAGAGCTCCTTAGTAGTGGTAATGAAAAGGAGTTTTTGAAAGCAAAGCAATGAAAAGGAAAGGAAATTTATATAATAGAATTTGCAGCCTCGACAATCTGAGCCTTGCTGATGCCAAAGCGCAAAAAGGTAAGTCGGGTCAATATGGGGTATTGCTTCACAACAGAAGCAAAGAAGATAACCTGGTAAAGCTTCATGAAATGCTGCTCAACAAAACCTATCGGACATCCCCTTATACTACATTCAAAGTGTATGAGCCAAAGGAGCGCGATGTTTTCAGGCTTCCATATTTCCCGGACAGAATAACTCATCATGCTATAATGAATGTTCTTGAACCGATTTTCGTTTCTTGCTTTACATCTAATACTTACAGCTGTATAAAAAAGAAGGGGATTCATGCAGCAGCGAATGATGTTAGACGGGCTTTGCGGGATGTACCTGGTACCGAATATTGTTTGAAACTTGATATTACCAAATTCTATCCGAGCATTGATCATTCAATCCTAAAAGGATTGATAAGGAGAAAGTTTAAGGATCCTGATCTTTTATGGCTACTCGATGAAATAATAGATAGTGCGGAAGGTATTCCGATTGGGAATTATTTAAGTCAATATTTCGCAAATTTCTATCTCACATACTTTGATCATTGGATCAAAGAACATCACCGGATAAAATATTATTTCCGATATGCTGATGACTTGGTGATCCTATCAAATAGCAAATCGCATTTGCATAATGTTTTCCATGAGATCAAATCGTATCTGGACGATAATTTAAAATTAAAGGTAAAAGACAACTGGCAGATCTTCCCAGTTGCATCAAGGGGTATTGATTTTGTCGGTTACAAATTCTTCCATACACATGTATTGCTTCGCAAAAGCATTAAGCAACGCTTTGCCAGGATGCTTAAAAGAAACCCGAATCCGCTTTCCATCGCATCATATTGGGGATGGGCTAAGCACTGCAATTCAGTTAACCTTCTAAATAAATTATTGCCTAATGAAAGATTTTAAAAGCTTCAATATTAAACCCACTGTTAAGTCATTTGAAGGTGATAAGATCAAGATAGATCGGGTATTAAATAAGTGTATTGTAGTTGAGGATTATCGAATTGAAACATCAAAGTTTGATAAAGGAAGCGGGAAATGTCTTCACCTGCAGATAATAGTGGATAATTCAAAGCGTGTTCTTTTCACTGGATCCTCTACGCTCATGGAAATGATTGAACGGGTACCAAAAGAAGGAATGCCATTTCAAACTACAATCATTAAGGAAAACGAAAGATTTCAATTTTCATAAAAATAAAAAGAATGAGTAAAAAAGTATTACCCCCAATGCACCTGGCTTGCTCTGATGATGAGCTGCGGCCGGCTTTACAACACATCGAGATTATAGACGGAATTGCTACTGCAACCAATGCTCATATTCTGGTTCAACTTAACTTAAAAGAATACAGTCTTCTTCCTGAAGAATGTATCAGGGCACTCAATGGTAAATTGATTCATCGTGATGTATGGGCCGAAATTATAGACGCAGATTTGATAGAAGTCGAGGATGATGTTCTTCACTATGAAAAGGGTGGAATAAAAGCTGATGTGAACATTTATTGCGATCTGAAATTCCCTGAATATAATGCAATAGTAAACTCTGTTGCCAACTCCATATTTGATAAAAAGTCATTTGTATGTTTCAATCCGAAATACATTCAAATTGCCTCCAAGCTTTTTCCTTCTGAAAACCTAATATGTCGTTTTTACGAGAATAACGATATGATGATTTTCTTCCCTTCTGGGCAAGCAAAAGGTTATTTGGGAATAATGCCAATGAAACTTTCAGAGGCTGAAGCCACTATAGACTTTTCACTTACTTAATTTTTTTTCCTTTAAATAGTGCATTTGTGCTATTGTTTCTGAAATAGAAATAACGTATGAAAAAATAAAACTCCATGTCATGATTACATTATTTGAGGATATAACAAAAGATATAACTGATTTTGAGCAGGAACATTTGGTGCCCATGCTGTTGGAGTCTCTTTCTTCAGCTACTGATCACCGGCCAGTTACTGCAAAGCACCTGGTTACCTATTTTAAATCCATCCATATAGAAGGAAAGGAAATTCATACAGATGATGTGCGCATCCTGAAGATGGTAGCATACTGTAGGGACGTTCTTCTTAAACCTGTTTGCGGCTCGCAAAAAGGTTACTACTTGGCGCAAACAGTTGAGCAGCTTCAGAAATGGAAAGATGGCTATCAAAGCCGAATCAACAAAATGCAGAATGTAATAAATAGCGCCAATGCTATAGAAGAAAACATGAGGCATAATATTAAAAAAGCGAGCTGATGGGAAATCGGATGTTAAGAGATTGGACAAGATCAGACAAAATTGATAAAGTGTCTGATAAGGCAGAAAGGTTTTTTACACGTCTGATCATGAAGGTTGATGATTATGGATGCTACTACGCTCATACTGGTATGCTTAAAGCAGATTTGTTTCCCTTGAAGTTGGATAGTATTAGAGAGGCCGACATTACCCGTTGGATGGCAGAGTGCCAAAAGGCCGGTTTGATTGTTCTCTACGAATCTAAAAACAAAAAGTATTTACAAATCCTTGATTTTAAACAAAGACTCGACCGAGCAAAAGCAAAATTTCCATTACCTGACGAATCGCGGGAAATCGTTAACGACTTACCGCCTGAAAACGAAGTAGAAAACGAAGTAGAAAAAGAAGAAGAAATAAGCGCTGACGCGCCCGGTGATTCGGGATCAGGTAATTTATCTCCTAAAAAAATGAAAGAAGAAAGGACGCCCGGCGCGGAAATTCAAATGCCATTCGGGCCGGAATTTTTAAATGCCTGGGCAAACTGGCTTCAGTACAAAAAGGATCAATTCAAATTCAAATATAAAAGCTTGCAGAGCGAACAGGCTGCTTTAAATGAGCTGGTTGGCCTTTCTGGGAATAATGAGCAAACTGCAATAGCAATTATTAATCAGTCAATAGCCAAAACATGGCGCGGTCTGTTTGAATTAAAACAATCAATCAATGGAACATCATATCAGCAACCAGTTATCGGAAATCAAAATAGAAATACAGAAAAGGGAGGAACAAGCACTGACCGTATCGAAGCCCTCCGAAACTGGTGATTTATTGCCGGTATTGCAGGAAAGTCGTATTTGTTTTATCCAGGATCCGAAAAATGATGAATTGCGTGGTGTTTTGAAATACTGCATGTTGTTGGTTGGCTTGCGAGCACACAATGTGCCCGGTGAAATTGAAAAAGGAGTATTGATTCAGTTTATAAAAGATAATTATGGCGGTCATACCATTTCGGAAATACGCCTAGCATTTGATAAGGCCGTTTCCGGGAAGCTGGATATTGATGATGTCAATTGCTATGAGAATTTTTCTCCTGCATATTTCGGCAAGATAATGAACTCCTATCGGAGGTGGGCAAGTCAACAGTATTATCAGGAAGTGAAGGAAGATTTTATACAAAAGAACTATTCTGAAAGTGAACTGGAAAACATGCAGCGCCAATGGACCGAAGAATTCTATCAGAGAATTAGAAGTGGTTATGTAGAAAAGGTTCCAGACTATGCAAAGGATATATTGATTAAGGATGGAATTGTTAAAAATTCAGACGATGTATACCAGTTTTTCAGCTATAAGTTGAATTCGGGAGTAACGAATATTTATCAAAAAGTTAGTGAATGAATGTTAAGGCCATACTTCTAATAGATGGTCATGTGGTTAAATCACACGAAACCTGGGTAACGGACACAGATAAGTATGACCGAAAAAAGGCGATAGAAAAATTTGTCTCAGACTTTAAATGCATCTGCAGGAGTAAAACCGAAAAATACGATTACGAAATACATATACAATTTGAAAGTAAAATGAATAAAAATGGATAATCAAAATTTTATACAGGAAGAAAAGAATAGGGCAACTACACCTGCAGTTATTCCGCCGACTAAAAGCCAACCTTTCACTGTTGATATGATACGCGAAGGATTAATGGACGTTTCGTTCGGGCGAAAGCAGTACACTGAATTAGCGCAAGAGCTGAACGATAAGGCTTACAATCATTACAACAAAAAGTAAAATATGAACTTAACCCTTCGGCTTAACCAGGTCAAAGACGGACACGCCGCAGGCTTCGGCTATTTTTTCTATGTTCACTACGCCGATGTTACTTTCTTCACTGTTACTTTCCCATAAGGCAATAGAAGACCTACCAGCGCCTATTTTATCAGCCAGTTCTTTTTGAGTGAGTTTAGCGGCCTTTCGAGCAGCTCTTAATCTTCCAGGCAACAAATCTTTCAATTCCCCCATAGGAGACAAATATATTTCCATAAAACAAAGATAAAAAAAATGTCCAATAAATTAGACATTGTGTTTAAAAGTGTGTATATTTGTCCAATATATTAGACATTATGGATTTGCAAAAACTTAAAGATAGGTTGTTAGTAGTCACTCAACGCCTAGAAAAAATAGAAGGCACCAAGTATTACACCGATAAGGTTGCTAATTCTTTTTATCTGGGTATGGTGGGTGGAAGTGGACGCAATACGACGCGTCTCAACAGGCGCAGGGAATCTGAGTTAGATAAAACAATTCAAAACGCTAAAATATGGTGTGAGTTATACAATGAAAGTAACAGGTTGAAAGCCCAGATAGCAGACATTGAAAATAACGGGCCTCAAAAGCGTGCGGAATTGGCTAAAGCTCGAAATGAAATGTTAGTTAAATACTGGGCCAGCTTAACTGTAGGCGATACGGTTTATCTGTGGACAGGTAACGAAGTCACTATAACTAAAAAGAACAGAAAAAGTATCGTAACGGATAATTGCTCTTGGTCTGCTTCAGAAATAATTGGAGCCGATGCGGCTAAGCTTATTAAATAACGGATCATCCTTAATTACCTCCCAGCGGGTTAAAAATTAGTAACGAAAAATAAAAAGCAAAATGGAACTGTTACCAATAAACATAAACGATACCGTGTTAGTTAAACTAACCGATTTAGGTTACAAAAAACTTACCGAAAGGCATAATGAGTTAGCTATAATGGCCCCCACTTTAGGAATTAAAACACCTGAAGACTACAAGGCTAAGGCAGACAAGGGATATACTCGTTTTCAAATTTGGGAACTTATGGAAACCTTTGGGTCGCTCATTGGTATTTGCCAACCTAATTATTTTGAAACAACAATACTGCTTGAAAAAAAATAACAACCATGAAACAATTAAACTTCGGCTCCACTAATGGAGTACCAAACGACCCAAACAAGACAGTCGTGCATTGCCCATTTGAAAAAGGTGACAAAGTATACCACATATACTACGGATGGGGCGTTGTTCAAAGCATAAGCGAAGAAGATAACAAGGACTTTCCTGTGTTGGTTGATTTTGACGGTCAGCTTGAAGAATTCACAAAAGGTGGTCAATTCTATTTTGACGTACCGCCAACCCTCTCCTTCACCGAATACACCCTACAAGGATTCAGCCAGGAAAGGCCGAAGCCGGATATAAAAGAGGGTCAGTTGATTTATGTGAGGTTCCCTGAAGGATCGAGTCTTTGGCATATGGCATATTTCAGTCATTGGGATGCGGATCGACCCGCATGTTTTAAAGAGCAGAAAAAATCTGGATGTACCGCAACATGGCCCGAATATTCCCTAACCAACCCTTTGGAGGAAAAGTAAGATGTTTAAAATATACCCATTAATTCTATCCCGATATGTTCAGCGCATCTGTTACATACACAACGGTTTTAATGACAGGTCTTTATTGTGGATAGTTGGAGGTAAGGTTTATGATTTATTGTTCTTTAAAATTAGAAAGTAAAATGAAAGAGATAACACCGGAAATTAAACTAAGAATATTTGCGTTGTATTATGATCAGCAAATCATGATGCATGATGGAAATAAAAGACCCCTTTTAATCAGTTCAGGTACTATAGCGTTGGGGTTGACACCAAACTATTATCTGGAATTAACCCCATTATCCCAAATAACCGACGAAGATGCGATTGAAGTAGCGAAGATTGCCGAAAATAGAAAACTACCACATTACTCTGTAGACGATTTTTCAATTTGGAAGCATGAATTTTCCATTGATGTTAGATTTTTAGACAATTTCAATAGAGTAGTCAATTTAAACTTTGACTCCGATGTTCTTGTATATTCTGATATAGACGAAGTGCCTTTGATAGATAAAAGAGTGGAGGGGCAATCAAGTATTATTGACTTTCTGCGATCCCGTGGCTACGCCCTACCGGCCTTTGGCTTCAGTGTTGATGACCTCGTACAAGCTGGCGTATTTAAGCTAAAAGACAACCCCGCCAAAGCTCAATAAAAAAGATAGTTATGGCGGATTATAAATTATAAATGTACACAAATATGAAACCAGAAATAGATGTAGGAATTCAATATGGTGCAATTGGTGACACCTTGCTAAGCCAAATAAAGAAACAGGGATTTAAGTGTGACCCGCTAGAAATAAAGAGAATGGAGAAAATAAGGGAGAGTATCACAATCTTAGGTTTCCAAGATTTTATGAGCCATAAGCAACGTATAGCGGCATACAAAAAGCTTCACAAGATGTTAGTGAAGCACTTAGCGCCACTGAATCAGGAACCACTTTAATTAACCAACACCCTTAATGGGTAAAAAAAGTAATAATGAGAGTACTGAACTTATACGCAGGGATAGGCGGCAACCGCAAGCTATGGGCAAATTGCGAAGTAACGGCTGTTGAATACAATGAATCGGTAGCTAATGTTTACCGGCACTATTTCCCGAATGACAATGTAGTAGTAGGTGATGCCCATGAGTATCTTTTAGCGCATTATAAAGAGTTTGATTTTATATGGACCTCCCGACCCTGCATAACTCATTCTCGCGCTAATTTCTGGGCCAGTAAAACAGCAGATAACAGAAAGAAATACTACCCGGATATGACGTTATATCAGGAGATAATATTCCTGGACAATTGGTTTGAAGGCGATTGGGTGGCCGAGAATGTAGTACCATACTACCCCCCCCTTATTCAACCTGATGTGAAGCTGGGAAGGCACTTATTTTGGTCAAACTTTAAAATAGATCCCATAAAAGTAGAAGATGCAAACATCCCCATGGGCAAGTGCGAGGATTGGTCATATTTTTCCGGGTTTGATTTATCGCAATTCAAGTTAGACGTAAGAAAAGATCAGGTGTATCGGAACTGTGTCAACCCGGAGACCGGCCTACATATATTCAACTGCATGAAAAATAAAAATTATCAACCGGTTCAAAAAATGTTATTCGAAGGATTATGACAACACAAACATTTGAAACCAGCAAGGGCACGCTTCTCGTTGTGGATCTGCCGGATGGGGCGACCGGAACCGCTTTAACGAGCCATAACCTACATGTAGATATTGATTACGGATTAGGATATGAATCGCTTACACTCCCACCCGGCGACTGGAAAGAAATAGGACTATGGGGTAGCGTAAGTGATGAAAAGGCTAAGGAGGTGGTGGATTATATACCTGAAGTTGTTGGGTATATAAACTACGATGATTCATTGTCACCCTCTGTGGATACCGCCCTCGAATCCCTACAGTCTCTTTTGGAGGCGCAGATAAAATTAGTAAATACTGTTCCTAAACCTAAAGAGCATCACTTGTTCGGATATGACATAGACGCTGTATCGGAATGGAGAATTGCCGAATCGCAGGTTTGGAAAAATGCTTTTTTAATTTTTAAAATTAAGTAAGATGCCTTACGATTTATACGGAAATCACTACACATCCGCAAGAGATGCGGAAAATGCAGAAATGGCCCAATGTGCCGCCATTGACGCTGATATAGCTAATCGCAGAATTAAAGACCTGGAAAAGCAATTACACGAAAATGGTGTTCAACAAGAACACGAACTATACCAGAAGGTAGAGTACTTAATGTTTAAGGTAGAACGGTTAGAAGAGGAAATCGAAAGACTTAAAACCATCAACAATGAGTAACACAATAAAGCCGCAGGATCTGCGCTTGGGAAACTGGGTAGCTAGATATTCATATTATCGCGATACTTTCATTCAGTATGAGCAGGTAAAAGATTTGAGTATCGAAGATAAGGTGTATTCCCCACTGCCATCTTCATATTGTTCGTCAATCCCTTTAACTGAAGAAATATTGGTGAGGGCGGGGTTTGATCCGTTTGGTCGTGATGGCTGGTTTAGTTTACCGGTTACGAATGAGTGGTCTTTTATTAGAGTGTATTCAAAATATCCTCAATTTGTCGAATTAAGTGTTAATAGACACTCGCTAATGCCGCCTGGAATAAAATTCCTACACGAGCTTCAAAATCTTTTTTACTCACTCACAGGCCGCGAGCTTGAAATAAAACTATAAATATGAACCTCCTTATCTCATTTACCGATCAATCCGAAAGCTTCACCTATGGCGTTGAATTTGGACGTATACTGGCTAAAATAGAGCGAGGTGAAGACTGTATCCAGAATAACGGCTTCCCTGTCAGAATAGAAAATAAACAGGTAATAAAGAGCGCCTGTGACACCTACGGGTATGTTCCTGTTTTCGGGTCAGAGGATAGTGGGTGGATTTCGTTTATGGGGGTTAAGAAAGGATCAACTGAAAATTAAAATTATGGATAAAGAATTGTTGCAAAAAGTAAAGGACGAGTATGCTAAGTCATACGCTATTCAGTTTAAAACTCAAGTTTCAAGCGAGGGTGTTGATAATATAGAATCTGATTTTAAAGCTGGGTGGGAGGCAGCCGAAGCCTACAACGCAAAACAGTCGCAGAAGGATCACCTGGGGGAGTTGATTAAAATTGATGAGGGGAAGGAAGACCAATTGCACCCTGATAGTAGTAATCTTCTAAAACATTGCTTTGAAGAGTTGCGGCTAAAAATGATTAAGAATCAGGAAAAGTATGGATATGGCAATGAGTGGTTAACGGAGGAATGGGAACAGGAATGTCGCGATAACATGATGGAGCATATTCAAAAGGGTGATCCGCGCGATGTCGCCATTTATGCTTTATTTATGATGTATAGGGGGTGGTCAACGAAGTCAGAACCCAACACCGGGGAGCAGTGTTTTACGAATGACGATATGCATGATTTTGTTGGAAGCTACCAAAGATTAGATGAGGATGTGTGGAGCATTGTTGATCGAATGAATTATATGGCCGCTGCCTACGCCGCCTCCCAGAACCGGAAACTCATAGCCTGGAAAGAATCTGCAATGAAGATCCTCAGCGCTGTCGATGACCAGGAGATCGGTAAGCTGCTGGGGGTGCCGATCGGTCATAGCATCCATGAGAATTTACTGGAAAAGATAAGGGAGTACGGTGATATGAGGGCGAAGAAGGCGCTGGAAACATTTTCAAAGGAGTATGAATTAACTGTTGGCGGTTCATTGATGATGCGCATAAGGATAAATGAATCTGGTGTTGAGGTGGTTGGTGCAATTGACGGATATGGTCACAGTATTGCAGATGAAATATCAGTGGAAGAAATCACAGACCCAAAAAACCTTGAAGTATGAGTAAATACGTAAAGAAAATGCCTCTTACTGGAAATTGCACTATTTATATAGAAAGGGTGGTAAAGGATTGGGATGATACATGGTTTATAACCCAATGACTACCGGCTGATTTTAGGTTGTGCGGTGGGCCCGATCAAATAAAAATTATGATAAGTCCGTCAACCGCTGCAAAACTGGTGAAAAGGCTATTATTAACAAGCGAACAATCATTCTTTAAATCTGGAATTACATGGAAAAGAAAAACATTATGAGTAACCCCCTACACCCATCAGACGGGATCGTAATTAGTCGAAAGTGGCTGGAAGCGCTTCTTATAGGTTACGATACAGAGGCAACATTAAACCGGAAACTATTAGATATGAAGCGACTGGGAAAATACAAGGCTAAACATGAGGTAATATTAAAAGTTCTCGAAAACTCCCAACCCCTAAAGCCGGTGCTGGAAGTGGCGTGGGAAGACGGCTTTGAATCAGGTTTGAAAAAACCGGAAAGTCGTGAGTTAGATAAATCAACATTTCTTAACAACACAATAGATATAAAATGAAAATAATTAGTATTAAAAAGAGAAATGACCATGAAGAGATAGTGGTTCAAAAAAGCTTTTTATGGTTTAATTGGTATGTGGTCTATAGGAAGATTAATGAGCATTACTTCCGGTACGCGAGTAAAAACACTTACTACAAATTGTCTTTTTACGAATATTTAATTGTAAGAGATCTATTTGATATACCCGAAAGCATGATAGCGGAGGTTTAAAGAAATCCCCCGTTGATGCGGATACCGATATGGTACGCTGGCCAGCATCTCCCTATCAGGGAGTCCGGGCTAATAAATAAGCAAAATGGAAAATGAAATAGTGCCTACCAAGTGCGAGGATATAAACCTTCTTCATTTGTGCGCCCTTAATTTATAGATTAATTACTTAATTTCAACGAAAAAAAATATGAGCTTAGAAGTTGTAAAAGAGCAAAATGGCAATAATTTAATAATGGTAACTTTCGGTGATGGCTCACTAAATCTCGGGAATGTCAGAATTCAGCCTGATCAGAATGATTCAACTGAGCACATTGGGTTAAATATTGGAATATCAAATGAGTCAAGAAATATCGGAGATGCTATACCAGTAGACACCCAATCATTTAATAATGTGTGCTTAGTTTTTAAAAACAAGGAATCTTTTGATGTTTTTAAGGAGTTTGTTAATGACATAGATAATTATTTCCTTAGTAAATCATAAATGAGATCATTTAAGCTATGCCCGGTCTTTGGCCGGGTTTTTTGTTTTATATCAATTTGATTCAAAAAACATCATTTTGATATAACTTTGTTCCTATGGCAGCGCCAAAAGGAAATCAGTACTATCTTATAGCGGAATCAACAGGTCGGCCCCTGGAGTATACGCCGGAAGAACTTCGTTTGAAGTTCAATGAATATGCAATATGGGTCAACAGTAACCCTTTTCAGGAAGTAGATTATAAGAACGGGAAAAGAGTAAAGCTACCCAAAATGCGACCTTTCACGCTAAAAGGGTTCTGCATCTTTGCGGGTATAGTTGTAAACACATTCAAAGGCTACGAAGAAAGAAAAGACTTTTTGACGGTCACTGCCATGATTCGCCAAATTATAGAGAATCAACAGTTTGAAGGTGCAGCCGCTGGATTTTTGAAGGAAAACATCATTTCTTACGAGTTAGGCCAGAAAGGTAAACTGGATATTACCACCAATGGAAAGGATCTGCCGGTACCCATCATCCAGGTAGCCCCCAACGATTTCACCTTTGCAACCCGGGAAGAGGATGTTTCATGATCGGTAAACTATACCATCCGAACAAAGCCGCCTTTGATGACAAATCACTAAAAGTCATAATAAACCAGGGTGGAACCTCTTCTGGGAAAACATACACCATATTACAGCTGCTTTTTGTCATTGCCTGTACTCATCCTAACCTGGTTATTACTGTAGTAGGTCAGGATATCCCAAACCTTAAGAAAGGTGCCATTCGTGATGCGCAAACTATTGAACGAAGCGAAACCTGGTTAAAACCATACATCAAAGGGTACAATAAGTCAGATCGGATTTACGAATTCAATAATGGAACAATAATAGAATTTAACTCTTATTCCGATGAACAGGATGCAAAGTCGGGTAAAAGGGATATTCTATTTCTCAATGAGGCGAATGGTATTGATTACATGGTTTACTGGCAACTCGCCATCCGGACCCGGTGGAAAATCTTCATCGACTATAACCCTACAGCGAAATTCTGGGTTCATGAAAATCTGATCGGTCAAGATAAAACGAGGTTGATCATTTCTGATCACCGATCAAACATTTTCCTGTCAGAAGAGCAGCATGCTGAGATAGAAAGCATTGATGATCCAGAACTGCATAAAGTATATGCCCGTGGACTTACCGGCAAAATTCATGGCCTCATTTATCCGAATTACCAATTAATTGAACAGATACCTGCTATTCTAAAACCTCGTTATGGACTTGATTTTGGTTTTAATCACAAAATGGCCCTTATCGAAACTGCCAGCATTGAAAATAAACTATTCTGGAATGAGATGATTTATCAGTCAGAAATGACAATAGGAGACTTGATATATCAAATGAAAGACCTTTCCATTGGTAGAGCTCCGATATATTGCGATCATGCCAGGCCGGATGCTATAGAAGAATTAAAAAGGGCAGGTTTTAATGCGCTTCCGGCCGATAAATCAGTATTTGATGGTATTCTTTTCGTTAAGAAGCATCAGCTAAATGTTACCAAGAATTCAAAAGGCGTTATTAAAGAATTACAACATTACAAATGGAAAGAGGATAAAAAAACAGGCGAAAGTCTTGACGAGCCAGTTAAATTTATGGATGATGGAATGGATGCTGCCAGATATGGTAGTTATACAGGCCGAAAATCAAATCGTTTTGCTGTTGGCACACCTTCCAGTAGTTCCCTTTTGGATGACATCGAAGAGGCCGCATAAAAAACCCGCTACTTTTCAATAGCGGGAAAAACTCAAAAGTGGCTACAAGACTCCTACAAACAAATTTATCTCTTTTTGATTTATTTTACATCTTATTGGTTTAATTTTACGAAAAAAATTTATGCAAACAGAAAACTTAAAGCAGGCTATAGACATAGCGTTGGCTGCTCAATCACAAATCGCTAAACTAATTAAACAATTACCTGGTGTAGCATTAAAGGTTGATTCCAATTTCAAACAAAGCATTAATGCACTTTCTCATGCAGCAGGTGTTAGTCAACCTACAACCCAAGCTCCAACATTAGGACCAATAAAGAGTTTTATGGGGAAAGAAATACATGCTAATGACACCTCTGTTTCATCTTCGGCTATTAATCCAGCAGAAGAAACTAAAAAAGATTTCATTAAAAAAGTAAATGACCTATATGCTGTAATTGATAGCCAAGAATCAACATTGGTTTTACAGAATAATACTTTGCCTGAAGATGTGTTGGCATTGCGTGGTGTAGCTAAAAAAGCTGGTGTTATCGATTTTGAAGATGCTGAATTAAATGTTGCATTTATCGAATCCATCAAAGCCGGTAAAGCAAAGAAAGAAGCTGATAAAAAAGCCAGGGCAGAAGCGATTCACACCGGTGGTAATCCAATCATCCCGCCACCCTCCAAAGAGGAAACAGCAAAGCAAAGAATAGAAAGAATTGGAAATACAGCTACAGCCGGTGAAATTGACCGACTTATGGTTGATGAGGACCGTGCAACTGTTAAAGAAGCCGCTGAGAAAAGAATTTCTGAATTACCAGTTATTAACTAAGTGAGAGTAATAATCAACGATAAGGAAATAATTCTTCCGACCTCATTAAGTGAAATTACATTGGGGCAACGTATCGATTTCCATAATAAATATGGCAAAGAGTTGGACGAAATGCTTACCTCCATCATTGATATGGAAGATGGTCCTGAAAAGGAAATGGAAACAGTACAAATGCACTTTGAGCGAATGTTTAGAACGTTTGCCTTCTTTGCTGATGTAGACCCGGAATCTTTGAAGGAAAGTAAATTTATTGATGAAATAGCAAACATTTACTACTCATCTCTTTCCGTATTATTTGAAGAGGAAAATAAACTTGAACCTCAACGATTATTTAACTGGAACAATGAGGTTTGGGAATTAGCGCCGCCGAATCTTAACCAATCTTCTAAAGTGAAGTTTGGCGAAATCATAGATTCCAAACAGATCGTTCAAGATATGATTGAATTGGGGAACGGACGATGGGAAATGATGCAAAAGCTGGCTGCTATCTTCTTTCGTAAGCAAGATGAACCGTACAAGAAGGAGTTTGTGTATGAAGATAGCGAACGCCTGCAGTTGATGCGCGAACTTCCAATGGACATAGCCTTACAGGTAGGTTTTTTTTTGAACAGTTCAATGAATTTTTATCTGAACACTTTGATGTCTTTGCAAAATCAAGAGTAAAACAGAAGGGTAAGTTCATAAAAGAACATTTCTCCGTGTATGGATGGGTCAACTTTTTGAAGAGTATAGCTGAAAAGAAAGTTTTCGATATCCCAGGATCTGGAATGAATAGTATTGATTGCGCCCGGGAAGCATCAGCATTTGATGTAATGATCTATGCCAGTGAAGAGAAAAGCTTTGGCGAATCACAATACCTGGACCAAGAAGCTGAATTTGAAAAAATTAAAAACAAAAAATAAATGCAACAAGTAGCACAAAAACCGCCTTTTAATGTGGCACAAGAACTGAGTAAGAGATTTCAGGAAGCATTGAGTAAAATTATGTTTCCGGGTGAAAAAATATCTGATGGTTGGTTTGAGAGGGCTGTAAGTGCCCTCAATCACGCATCTCCCGTTAGCTTGGGTTGTTCCATATCTGAGATGGAATTGTTATTAAGAACAGACAAGAATAATCTTTCGATGCTGCAATTTGCTATGTTGTCTAACAATGCTGAAAGCCGTTCAATGAAAGATTTGAACATGGTTTTTTCCAGTTATTCAGAATTTCTTTTGGAAACAGATAGACTATCTAAGTTATGGAACGAGGAAACAAGTTCTTTAAGGAAAAAGATAGAAACCGATCTGATTAATGAAATGTCAACAAAACAAAAGTTGGAAGATAATAAGTCTACTATGAAGTCGGTAAGAGCTGAAGCGTGATAATGTAGCCAAGTTGGAAAGGCATTTGATTGCAGATCAAACATGCGCCGGTTCGAATCCGGCCATTATCTCTAAAACACAACAATGATAGGTTTCCCATTTATAGAAACTTTTTTTAAGTCTATTCTTAGCAAATCAGAAGCTATACAAGGGCGTTTTTTCTTTGCACCTAAGTATGGCCATGAAATCAACTCTGATGAGTTGGGGAGAGTATTGGATGAAAATAAACCGCTGATCACTACACAGAAATATCCTTTAGCAATGTGTATGCCTCCGGTTTATGTGGTTGATAGTGCCATCGATGATAGTTGGAAGAGTTTCATGTTTCGAATGTTCTTTTTAAAGCCATCATTCTATACATCAGACAATCAGGTGGCCAATCCCAACCAATATACAGGTACTTCACAACACAGTTTAATGTTTGATTGGCATGATATGGCTAGGTGTTCGGAAAACTTCCTACGTGCTTTAAAAATGGTTCAGAAAGCCAAAGGATTGCAAGGCACATCATTCAGGTTAACAACTCAAAAGAAAGCGATTGTAACACCAATTACCAACATTGGCATCGACCGTGCAAGTGGGGTTCGATTGGATTTTGAAGCATCGGTTTTCACAGGTTGTGAACTCGAAGATTATCTGTCAGAAGAACTTCTATCACTAAATATTGAAGTAGTAGACACTCACCCACAACATAAAATATAAAACAATGCGAGCTCCATCCTGCCAAATACTAGAAACAATAATTGAACAGCCTGATGCCGTAGCGCGGCCTTTTCCTCCTAATAAAGAAGCTGAAATGATAGCATATGCAAAGAAACTGCGTAAGAATTCGCCAAAAATGAAGGAGGCGCGAATCATGAGGAAGGTAGCTGAGAAATTTAAAGTCAATTTAGTATGAAGATAATCGAAATAGCAAAGATGATACCATCAGAATATCGTAAAGAGATTCTGGAAATGGATATGATAGCCAATGCGCAAGCTACAGCATCAGATAATACTATGTATTACCTGGCAACAATTTGGAAAAACTATATCGAACCAACATTTCAAGGCGATTGCAATTTGTGTTACGCCCGGGTTCTTAATAGCTATAAACAGTTGTTTCCTGATTTGATTGAGTTGGAAAAGCAATCAAAATTAATCGACGAAGTAGAATGACCATCGCAGACATATACAATGGTGCTGAGCGATTCATCAATGAAATACTTCGCAAGGAGATAGTAGCGCAAGGCCACCACTTAACTGGTGCTTTGGAAAGCAGTTTGGAGGCTGAAATAAAAAGGATCGGCAAATCGGATGCTATGCAAGGTTTTGCGGTAGAATATGCTAAATACATTAATGATGGTGTAAGGCCGGAAGCAGCTAGTATGAAACAGTTTCCGTTTCTGGTAGAGTTTTTCAATCAAAAGGGGTACCCGGAATATAGCTCAAGTTCATCCACTCTTACCTCACGAGCCTTAGCCGCTATGACTATTAAGAAGTGGATGAAAGAGGGAATGAGTACTCAAGCATCTAAGAGATTCAGTTCAACAGGATCCAGGCAAAACTTTGTCGAAAATGCTTTTATAGGAAATGAATCTAAAATAGATGAGTATATGGGTAATTCATTTGACTTTGTTATAAACGAGGAATACAAAAAAGAAAAAAGCGAGGTCATATAATGCCAATTAATGGAATAAATATAAATCCTGACACGAACGGTATCTATGCGGCCTACAGGCCCATAATCCTATCTGTGTATGCGTCAAGAACCGACAACCAACCGGTACCACCCGTTGTGTATTGCGATATATATTTTAACGGTGTTTACTATAAGACAATATCAAAAACTTCATGGGAAAAGGTATATGTAGATGTTTCATTGTGGCAGTTTGACATCCAGAACGCATGTCAAGAGTATTTAAAGTCGAAATTGCCAGCATTTAATGGTACAGTAATCGAAGTTTCGCATTCAGCTTTTACAAAGTGTTTTTGTCGCTTTAGATCAAGTGGTTATGATATTAGTGGATTTGTAACAACAGAAAATACGGCACCAGTTCAGGGAACAAGTACATCATATCCCGCCAACGGCACCGGTACTCAATCAAACACATTTACAATTCTGAACGCAATACTTCAAAACGAAGATCTACAACAACTCAAACCCAGACTTGATTTATTAAAGCACGGTAGCTGGAACGAAAACGCCGTACCACTAACGATGCGTCCAAAATATTACTATATGGATAGAAATTGTAGTGATCACTTTCCGGCTTTTCTCAATTCCATAGTGAGAAAAATAAAGCTTTTTTTTAAGTATATAGGTCAGAACACATTTCATTCGCGTGAGGTAGAAGTAAATGCTGGATGTGCTGTAGCTATCAGTATTCCCAAATTCATTAAAACATCCAGCGGATACTCGGTTACCTGGGATGTTCTATTGGGAACTGCAGCGTCATTTAAGATTTCGGTAAATGGTGGTGTAGCTATTTCAGTTTCGATTAACAGCCATAACCTTGGAGACCTTCCAACTGGCATACATTCTGTTTCCGTCACTCCTGTTTGTGAAGGTGGAATAGACGGTATTTCGGTGGGTTCTGAAATAGAAGTTTTACCAGCATATTTAAATGATCCGGGTGATACTTCTGGTGGTGGACCTGGTGGCAGTGAGTGTATGCCTTTGTTTATTGCTTCAGGTACGCCTATTCCAAATGGCGCCGTTGGGCATGAATATTACCGCGATATACGTTTGGAATCAAATTACACTGGCCTCATCCCATTCACATTGTCAAACATAATTAAGCCAACTTGGATGAATATGGAGGCGACATACGCATTCTGGGGATCAGCTGTCGTTAGATTGACCGGAACTCCAACAGCTACTGCTGATGATGTAGAAGTATCCTTTACCGCAAGTAATTGTCATGAATCAGATCTTGAATTCAACCAATTGATAGATATTATAGATACGGGAGCATGCACATCTGCTATTACAGATATTGTATATGAAAAAAGTATCGCAGATAGGTTGACATGGACAGCAACAGGTTCTCCAACTAAGTACTTTTTAAAACATGTTTTGCCAGACGGTACTATTTGGGTTGAGGATTTAACTGTAACTACAAAGGGTTATTTCTTAGGGTTAAAAAAGGATGAAGTGGTAACTATTTGGCCGGTTTGCGTTGTTGGCGGCGCTGAAGCTAAAGGAACTCCAATGTCAATTACAATACCAGATTAATATGGGAGCAATATTAAACATACCAAATGGACCGGCAAATGTGTCGCAGATATTCCCGGCTATCAACATCAATGACGTAGATGAATATTATATACAGGTGCTAGATGGCGATAATATGCCTTTGGCGACAACTACCATCAATAAAATGATGAGTTGCGACGATAGTGTTCGCATTCATTTCATTAATTCTTTTGGATGTGTTGATGGGATTACTATGCATCTATCAGTTGTGAAGCACATATCTAAGTCAGAAAGTTTTAAAACTCCCATTTCTACACCAGTTGTTAAATCCAGGCACAATAATAACCGTTTTAATGTGGTTGCTCAGGATGTATTTACCGTAAAAACAATGTTCTACGGTGAAAATGAGATGAGATGGCTTGATGAATTATTTGATTCACCATTAGCCTGGGTAGAAAATGGTAGCCCCAATGAGCTAATTCCCATTATCATAATTGATAGTGATAGGGAGAAAGTTAAAGAACTTGACGCTTATAACTACGAAGTTACCCTTGAATACACTTTGTCTCACGATAAAATAATTATAAAAAATTGAGTACAAATATTGTTATAAAGATTGATGGTGAAGTTATGGACCTGGACGAATCATCTCAAGCGGCTTTAGCTATAAGCTATAAGTTTGAGGATCCCCAAAACTTTCAACAAAAGCAAAGTTCAGAACTTCTTAGCTTGTCGGTACCGGCCACTAAAAATAATAATAAGATTGCCAACGGTGTTTTTGATCCTTCAATAGAAGATTTGACAAAAGGAGAGCGATTGAAGAACATTCGTACTGGCGTGATTATAAGTGATGACATTGAAATATTAGTAGGCAAAGCTTTGTGTAATAGTGTTTCTCATACTGACAAACCTATATCATATGATTGGGATTTTTATGGTAACAATGCGGATTGGATCATTTCTTTGAAGGATTCAACGTTGTATGATTTTTTAAGATCTATATCCTTTGATTTTACAATCGACAAAATAACTGAAAGCTGGAATTATGACGGCTTTAGCGAATCATTACCTTACGTATTCGCTCCGGTACGATATACGGATCCTATGGGCGGAACTATGACTAATGAGGAAAATGAGTTAGTAAACGTAAATAATACGGTTCTCCCTGATTATTTAAAACCATCGTTATCGGTATATTGGATTATCCATTGGGCCTTTAGATCCATTGGGTACAAAATTCAGTCAAATTTTTTTGGAAAGAATTATTTCAGGCGCTTGGTTATGCCCTGGACATGGGGTAGTTTCCGGTTAGCTGATGAATCACGATTAGATAACCTAAGATTTTTGGCCAAAGGTTCTGAACAGGTATCTAAACGAGATACGGACTTCAATGGTCCATGGGACTGTAAATTGAGTACGACTGTCAATGGTGCTTTTGATAATAATGGAGTATTCAGCTATGATCCAGTTAAAGCTGAAATGAAGTGGACATATTTGCCTGCATTTAATTATGGCAAAATAGATGCAGAATTTTATTTTAATGCTTTAGTGGATGTTTTTGTATCTGCGGATAGCCTTTCAGATTTAAAATTAATCTGGTACAAAAATGGGGTCCAGATAGGACCACCAACAACATTACATAGGCTCGTTGCGCCTGCTATAGGTAAAAAGCAGTTTTCAGGGCTGGTCAGTGACACTAAAATATTCCGGGTTGAATCTGGAGATGTGATATCTGCGGTCACATACCTGAATCAGGATAGCAGTGGAATTGGAGTGGCAAACACTTATTGTGAAGTATACAATTTCGAATTAACCAGCTATTCTATCCCTATAGATGGCCGTATTGATTTTGCCGGGTATTCCAAATTTAAAGAATACAAGTTTTTGGACTTTCTTGCGGGGGTTCTTGATCTTTTTAATATTTCGCCGCAAACGGATTCCCAGAACAAAGTAGTTCTTTTTGAGCCGCAACATGATTATTCTCTACGAAGTTCATTGAGTTCTGGTGGAGGCGGTTACTACAATAATAACTTACAAGACTGGAATGATAAACAAGATTTAAAAAAAACTTCTGTGTTGGAGAACTTTAGCGACTGTGAACGTGAGTTGAACTTTAAATTCAAGGATGATTCTAATGATGGGCTTTTAAAGTTGGCCCAAAAACGAAATGCAGGTGAGATATCTCGCGCATCATATCTGTTTCCGAATAGGTTTAAGGCTGGTAAAAAGAAGATGGAGAATCGCTTTTTTTCGCCAGTGATGCATGTAAATATGGATATCTGGAAAGGAATTGGAAGTAATCCTGATTTATCTCCTCAAATGGTTTGCCTGGTGGCTGAAAATACAGCATCTACTTCTGCCAGTGATGGGGAAACAGTTTTCGAGCCTAAAATATGCTACTACAAGGGTTTCACTGATGCTGTTGGTTGGAGTTTCAACGGTGAACCTCAACAGAACTACCCTTACATGTTTGCCGTGAATTATCAACCGGGTGGAATTAGTGATCCGATTTTGTCATATACAGATGAGCTTATAGGAGAAGAAATAGGATATGGTTTGTTACGTAGGTTTTTCCTTCAGCGCCTTGCCATCATGCGAAATGGCCAGTACTACAAGACTTTCTTTAGACTTAATAACCGGGATGTTACGAATTGGTTTCATCGGGAGATGATTTCCCTACAGGGGCAAAAATGGGAGCTGAACCAAATCAAGGAATACAAGCCGTACACTGATGAAACAACTGAAGTGTATATGAAAAAATTTAGCCCGATAATTAAGGTAGATAGTGATAACATCTTCCCATCAGCAAAGAGCATTAAGGGAAACGCCGGTGCGATCAAGAATGATGCAAAATATGTTCCTGCCATGGCTTTAAAATCTGATATTCCAAATTACACTGATAATAATATTGACGATGTCTAATGTTACAAAAATATACGAACTCCGCACCCTGGGTTATTCTGATATTCAAAAGCAATTGGCTAATGTGGCCAAAAGCTATGACGTAATTAAGAAAGCGAAGCAGGCAGCTGAAAAGGGCTTGTACACATCTACTGATGTGAATGATATTAAGAAATATGCCGATGAAGTAGGAAAGCTAAAGCAAAAAGAGCAGGAATTGAAGGTTGAGCGTCAACAGATGATGAACGAAATGAAGGCCATCAATCTCGAGCGGCAAAAAGAATTGAATGCTCAAAGAGAGCAGGCTAAGCAAAATAAAATTGTTGCCGGCTCTTATAATGATATATATAAACAGTATCGGGAGTTGTACAATTTGACCAAAAATGCGACGAGCTCGAGTATTATAAATTTTAGGGGCAAATCTTTAGGATATGAAGAGGCTATTGATCAGCTAACAAAATTAGCCGCTGCTGAACAGAATTTTAGAAGACAGTTTTCCAAAGATGGGTTATTGGTTTCTGAATATACTTCCGGCATCGTAAATGCTTTTAAAAAAATGGGGCTCGATGATTTGATTAAAGGTCAAATTACCAAAGCCCAACAATCATTAAAGTCTTTGGATGGAAGTTTCGAGGAGCTAAAAAAAGAGCTGGGTGAAGTTAAGTCCAAAGGGGATGGTTCTTTTGAATCTATAGAGAAAAAGATGGTGGAGAACCGTAAAGAAGCGGCTAATCTTTCAAAACAACTTGAACAGCTTAAAAATGATTATAGAGGTGTTGGTAGTATAGGCGATCAGATCACTTCGGGGATCAACAAAGGATTTAAGGAGTTAAGAGGGCAAATGGGATCATTCATGCTTCAATACTTAGGATATACAGCTATTTTTAATAGTATAACATCTGGAGTGACGCAAGCTAAAGATCAAGCGGTGGCATTAGATAGCTTAGAGTCTTCTATGAAAGCAGTATCTGGTAGCACGCAGGAATATGCTATGAATCAAGCCTTTCTTAACCGCGTAACGGGGCAATATGGAACTTTGGTGATAGATACCAGTAAAGGTTTTACTAACTTTTATACAGCATCGACAAAAGCCGGAATCAGCGCCGAAACTACCCGAAACATCTTCGAAAGTGTAATAGACGCCGCCACTGTACTAAAAAAATCACAGGATGATATCAATGGAGTTTTAATTGCTTTTGGTCAGATAGCATCCAAAGGAAAAGTACAGGCTGAAGAGTTGCGAGGTCAGATAGGTGAACGTTTACCCGGTGCTTTTTCAATAGCTGCCAAAGCGATGGGAGTGACTGAAAAGGAGCTGAATAAAATGATGGAAACAGGCAACCTAGCTTCATCAGACTTTCTTCCAAAATTCGCAGAAGAATTAAGAAAAACATTTACAACCGGAGGTCGTGAAGTAGAATCTCTATCAGCTATTATAAACAGAGGACAAAATCGGTTTACAAAGTTTGTCCAGGATAACCAGGAGTTGATCGGGAAGGCAATTGTAAATTTTACTAAATTAACTGGGGTTCTAATCACAATAGCAAGTGTAATTCTTAGCCTTCCGTTTCCGCTTTTGTTGACTGGGTTAGTTACAGCGGCTTTGTTCACTGATAATTGGGCTGCCGCAAAATTGAGGCTGCTTGTAGCTTGGGCGCTTGAAAGGACTGCATTAGGTATTGAAATAGCTCAAATGGCTATTAGAAATGCAATTTTAGCCAGTGCGATCACATATACTACTGTTTACAATGGAATACTTCTGCGTACTGCAACTTCTTCAGCCGTACTTTCTGTTGCAACTCGTGTTTTAGCTGCATCTTTGGCTTTCATATCAGCGCCTTTGGGATTTCTGGTTACTACTTTAGCTATTGTACTGACGATGTACGGCATAGCCAATTCCAGAACAAAAGAATATGCAAAATCTATACTCGATTTAACTGGGTCAAAAAAGATTGACAATGAAATTTCCCAAGCTGCAATTAAAATAGCAGGAGATCAAATCAACCGCCTAACGGCTTTAGGCAATGTGATAAAGAACAATAAAGACAATCTGGATTTAAGAGCAAAAGCGGCCAATGAAGCAATAAAAATAAACTATGCTTTCTCTGAATCTATTAAAGATAACATTGTAAATGAGCAGAAATTTATGGCAACATTACGTCAGGTGCGTAATGAACTATTAGTAACTGCTAAGGCCCGAGCTTCACAAGATGCTACGGAAAGAGAGTTGAAGAATGTGGAAGAAATTAGAAGTCTGCGTGCTAAAATTGCAATCGAGGCTGAACAACAGAAGGGAAAGGGGATTGTCAGCATCAAGGATTTATCCAAAGATCAGCAGGCTGCTTTGGGTGTAGGCTCGTTCTCCGGTACAGCATTGAGTAATCAAATTATTGGTTCTACAACTTTAAGAGGAAATAATCGGGGTGAAGCGACATTTGGGTTATTTGATGTTGCAAACATTGATAAAATATTGGCGGCTGAAGAAAATAAACGCCAGGCTATATTCGATAAATATTATCAAAAGAATGTACAGTTTCAGAATGCAGCAGATGCAATTCGGGTAAAAGATGAACAAAAGAAAAGGGAACTATCAGCTTCTGATAAACTCACCTCACCAGAATTGCAGGCTCTGATCGATGGAGTTAATGCAGATCTGAAAACATTACGAGAAGGGGATCCTAAGCTTAAAGAGCTTCAGGCACTACGTAAAGGCTACCAGGATCGCTTGGATGCCATCAATGGGGTAGTCAAGAAAGAAAAGCCTTATGGCGGTGCCAGGTTGACCGGTGCTCAGCGTGATAACGTTAAAGATATTGAGGCTGATCGGGATAAGGAGCTGGCCGTAAACGAATCCGCGTTTATTCAAAAAAATAAAACAGAAGAACAATACCTTCAAGATGCTCTTAAGATCAATAAAGATGCATTAGATAGCAAAATCAAGCTTTTGAAGGGTAATAACGCTGAAGAGCGAAAACAGATCGCACAGGCAAGCCTTGAAAAGCAGAAGATTGAAAAAGAGACTAATGATAAAATTTTCGATATCAAATCAAAAGCGCTAAAGGATAAGTTGGATGCCGACGAAAAAGCTGCTCAAGATGAGGCTGATAAGGTGAAAAATAATCCATCTGTAAATATTACTGATACGCAACGTGTCCAGGCTCAGTTAGATGCTGATAAAAAGCAACTCGAATTGTACAATAAATATGATGAAGAGATGACTGCCTTAGAAAAAACAAGGAACATCAATTCCATTAAAAATGCGGCAGATAGAAAAGATGCTATATCAAACATTAACCAGGAAGTTAGTAAGGATGAAGCCGAACTTGTTAAAGCGAATATAGAAGATACAAAAAAGGCAGGGGAGGCCGTTTTGGCCGACTTTAACTTGGTGATAGACCGAGCAGCCGCATTGATTCAAGCAGACAACAGGCTTTCACAATCGCAAAAAAATAGAAAGCTCCAAGCATTAGAGCGTGAACGGGAATATGGAATATTAGTTAGGCAAGCTGCAAATTATAAAGTTCTTGAAACAGAATTTAAAAGAGCCTACAAACTTGGGTTAGTAACTCTTAAAGACTACGAAGAAATAGTTAAAAAACTTCAGGAGTTACAAAATCAAATAGCCAATGATCCTAAAAATAATAAATTAAATTTTAAAGATGCTTTCCGCACTGATGTAGGCCAAGATCTTATGGGGACCGTATCGACTGCTGCAAGCAGATTTGGAGCCGGTACCCAAGATAAAACAATACTTGGTCTCAAGGTTAACGCTGAACAAGCTCAACAGTACTCAAAAGCATTTTCTAAAGTCGTTAGTGATTCATATTCTACTGCTGAAGCTGTTATGTCTTCCTATTTCAATAAGGAGGCAAACGCTATTGAGTATAATCTGCGATTGCAGCTGGAGCGGATAAAAATGGAAGAAGATCAGGTTAAGGCAAAAGCTAAGACCACCGCTGAACGCGAAGCAATTGAAAAAAGGTATGACGCTAGACGTAAGGCTGCTGAACAGGCTGCATTTGAAAAAACAAAAGAGCTTAAAAAGAAGGAAGCCAAAATTAGCCTGGCTACTGAATTGGCGGGAATATGGGCATCTGTATGGTCGATTGGTAATCCGATAGCAGCAGCTATTTTGGGAGCTGTAATGACCGGGCTTGCCGTTGTTCGCTATGGCATGCGGATCTCTGAAATTAATTCCCAAAAATTTGAATACGGTGGTTCTCCGGATGATGTACCAAAAAAAGGTGGTCCTTTTGGTGGTAAGCCACATTCCAGTGGAGGCACACCTTTTAAATACAAGGGTCGGGAATATGAAGCAGAAGTTGATGAATTGGCGATCGTACGTACTAAAAATGCTGATAAAAATAGAAGGTATACCATTTCCGGAAACCATTCTCAAATTGCCTCTATGCTCAATAAGTTAGGAGGTGGTATTGATTTCCGTCCCGGAGCTTCGTTGAAGAAATTTGAATATGGAGGATCCTTAGGAGCTGAATTGCAAGCACCGGTTATGCCATCACAATCTATTACTTATGTGAATGCTCAAAATAACTTAGATAAGTACAATGAGGTTATTGATTCCCTGGATAAGAAGACAGACGCGATAAACGGCAGAATCGACAGACTGGAAGTAGTTCAAAAAACATCGACTGTTACAGAAGCTCAAACTAAAGAGGCAAAACAAAAATCAATAGGCACCCTATGACAGATTTAGATAAGCAACTCCAAAAGATGGCCCTGATGAATTGGAAGCAGTTCGCCTCAATATTGGGGCCAGATGCTATCAAAAGGGCCAAAATTTGCCTATTGCGGCAACAAGGAAATAAGTATGACTATATCTGCAAAGTATTGGAAGTTTCGAAGAACCAAGTAAACTACGCTTGCAATTCCTGTGAAAAAGAGGTTTGATTTTTTCAAACAAGAATATATCAATATGATTTAAAATACACCAAATAGATTTGAACTTTGGCATTCAATGAAATGTCAGGTTCAAATATTCAACTATGTAGTTAATTCCGATGAGAATGAAGTCAACATCTATATTGATGGTGATATTGTAGACGCTTCAACTCAACAATTTTACAAAGATTGGCTTGGTGATGATACCACCACCTCTTTTAAGTCCTTCCGTGACCAGGTCAATAAAACAGATGTTCAGACCTATAACGTTTACATTAACTCCGGCGGTGGCCTCGTTACTGATGCGATGGCTATACATGACCTTTTGAAAAACCTTCAATCAAAAGGAAAAACAGTAAACACTATCGGACGGGGGATTATAGCATCTGCAGCTACTTACATTTTGATGGCCGGCAATAATGCTACAATGAGCAAAAACAGCTGGTTAATGATACATAATGTATCTGGTGCTGTGTGGGGCGATGTTAACGAAGTTGAATCTTACGCTACTACTCTTCGCAAGTTCAACGATTCATCAAGAGACTTCTATGCAAGCGCTACCGGGTTGCGCAAAGAAGATATCACAAAGATGATGAATGCTGAAACTTGGATGACTGCTGATGAAGCCAAAGAAAAGGGCTTTGTAAAGCAGATTGAAGGTGAGGTTGCGTTCACCAACAAAATACCTAAAGAACACTGGCAATTCTCAAACATGGCGGTACTGAATGCCTACAATTCTGCTGTTCAGCCTCCTAAAGAAATCATTCCTCAACAAAATTTAGAAGACATGAAAAAGTATTTCGAAGAATTAGGCGAAAAAATCATGAACGCCATCAAAGGTGTGAAAGCGCCTGAAAACAATGATCACGCAGCTCTGATGCAATCAATCGGTGAAGCGGTTTCCAATTCATTCAAGGAAGGTGCAACCGGTCTGGAAGATTCCATAACAAAAATTGTAAATGAAGCAGTTGAGGAAGCTACTAAGCCGGCTGAATTAACGGAAGATGATAAGAAAGCAAAAGATGAAGCTGATAAAAAGGCAAAGGAAGATTCCGAAAAAGTTGAAAAACTTGAAGAAACAGTTTCCGGGCTTGAAGAGGAAATTAAAAACCTGAAAGGTGGCAAACAGGTTTCAAATCAAAATACGCCTGGTAGGGTTTCTTTTGGTGGTTTTGAGCAAAAATAATTCACTAACCCCTTTTAATTATTAACAATGTTAGCAATTGATAATACAAATATAATTGACTTAGGGCGTGGCAATGGATTGCCTGGCTTTGCTCCTAAGGTGGCTTATGCATATGATGCTACAGCTAAAACAGTAACTGTGACTGATACTACCACCTATCAGAGTGGTGATAGCAAAAAGAAGCTAATCGTTCGGGTGCATGATAAATTCGGCAAGAAAGTCGAAGGTACCGATGCAGCAGCTGTCAGCACCGCCGCTCTAAATGCATCTAAGCCTTTTGATGTGACAATCACATTAATTACTACTAAAGACCTGGTAACTGACGGGGGCGCATATGATATTCAGGCTGCAGGTGAAGCCAGTAAATGGGATCGCCAATACAGATAATCTTTTACTAACTATTTAAAGAAAAATCGAAATGAATTTTTATACAGTTTCTGCCAATGATTTTTACCTGGCTGTCATTAAACCAGCTTTTCAGGATATCATTCCCGAAGGTTTTCCTTATAACGGAACTCTCAATGAGTTCACTATAATGGATAATGTGGGTTCTAAAAAGAACATCATCAATATTCGCCGGGTTCAAAATATTTTACAAAGACGCGATGCTTCTTGTGACTACATCTATAAGAAAGTATTCGGCGCTGATACCCGTAAAATTACCACTGATGAGCTTTATGGAGCAACCAAATTTTGCCGCAATGAGTTTTATCAGGGTGATCTGAAAGATTGGAGATCAAGCGATCCCCTTTTTGGAGACAGGATCCTTCCATTCTTTCAAGGTGCAGTTAATATTGATGTTGCTTCTAACAGCTACTTTGGTGACATTGAACGTGTAGCATCGCCTACTGCACAATGGAGTACTAATGTTTTTGACGGTGTTTTTAAGCACATAGAAAAATATATTACGGCCGGTATTATTCCAGCAGGCCAAACATTTGCTATTGCTGATGGAACAGATTATTCTGCTACTCCAACAGCAGCATATACGTTGTTGAATAACATGTATAATGCTCAACCTGTTTTAATGGGTTCATTTGTGGCTAGTCAATTAGCATTTTATGTTTCCAAAGAGATATACGATGGATATGCTGACTACCTATCCAGCATTCAACAGACAGCGGGTAATACTACCATTCTTGAGAACGGCAAATCGGCCCTAACATTTAAGGGTATTGCCCTTTTGGTGGAACCGATCTGGACACCGGTAATTACCGAATTAAAAGGCTCGAAGGGATATGCAGCCGTACTTACAGTACGTGGAAACTTTGTTTTTGCTACTGACAAAGATTACGGAGAAGGTGAAGATGGTAAAACGGCATTGGAAGTGTGGTATGAGCGCAAGGAAAGCCAATGGTATTACAGGATGTTCCTTAAAGCCGGTACCGAAATCGCTTTGCCTGAATACGTCATTGTAGCATTATCTGACTGGAACTAATCAATTTTTAAACCCGTTTAAATTTTTATAAAATGCTTTGTGCAACATTAAGACCAAGAAATCGGGCGTGTGGACCTACTACCGGTGGCGTTAGTGACGTGGCCGCGTTTGATCCCAACGATTTAAACTTCACCCAAGGAGCTGATGTATCAGGTGCTAAAGCTCCATATACAGCAGTAGCACTTCGAGCGACAGCTGTAGCACCGGTTGTTTTCCCTGTTACGTTCAAAGAAAATGAGGCGGAACTAAAATTCACCCAATCTCGTAACGGTTGTTCGGTTAAATACGAACATGAGCTCGATTTATCGATCGAAGATCTGGACCAAAGTGCAACACAGTTCCTACAAGCTGTAGATGCTGCTGCCTGCTGCTGCGGGTTAGGCTTTTTCGTTCGATTGAATAGCGGAAAAATTTTCGTTATGGGCGAAAAATACGTGAACGCTGATGAAATTTCTAAGTTCAAGATTGTTCAGGATGGAAGTACCGGAACAACTGGAAAGCTATTTGAAGATTTCAATGGCGTTAACCTGGTGTTTAAAGGTTCTTACTCTCGTGCTTTATATGAGTATTCTGGTACCTGGGCATCAGTAATTGCTTTAACAACTGAAGCGTAAGCTATGGTTAAGTATAAAGAAGAATTTAAAGATCAAAGAGTGGCATTCGGTAAGAGTGCCGCTCCTTTGCATCTTCGTGATGATCTCCATGAGTTGGCTATACTGGCATTAGAGAGTGGCGATAAAAGCCTGCTTCATCTTTTTGAAGAATTACCAACATTGGAAGAGCTTAAAAAGGCAAAAACAGATCGAGATCTTGGAAGAATATCTATTCCGAGTTCTAAACCTATCGAAGAAATACAACCTGACAAAAAGAAAAAGGTAAAATGAAATGCGGACGGCCAATAAAGCAATTACTAAACAATCACAAAAACGGCAATATAAAGCTGCTGTTAGTAACGCCGTTACCCTCGATCCTAATAATCCTATCCCCTTTGATTATTCAGGCCGTGCATTAACTTTTATAAATCGTACCGAATATCTTCCATTCATTGGGACTGACAATAAGTATGCTCAAAAAATCCTCGAAGCAAGATTATTGAGTGATACTCATAATGCCTGCATTAATACAAAAAAAGATTATTGTGCGGGAGAAGGATTTCAAGATAAAGACAATATCGAATTTGACCAATCAATAATCGATTGGTTCAGTACTATAAACCGTCGAGGTGAATCAGCGATAGATATCAATCAACAAATCTTTGAGGATTTCTTCACTTGGGGGAATGTTCCGATTGAATTAGTGCGTGTTAAAATTGGCAAGAAGCGTTTTTTATATGTATATCCTCACAACTTTATGGAATGGCGCCTATGCGCTCCAAATGATGACGATATCTGCGATTGGGCGATCCATAGTAAACTATTCATAACGCAGTCTATAGTAAATTCTAAAGACTTTGAAAGTGCAAAAAAGCTCCCTATATACAATCCTATGCGTCCTGATAAGGATAATTGGACTAAGGATGATAATGGCACCGAAAGGACTTTAATATGGTTTAAAAATAAAGTAACTGGAATAGATCATTACGGCTTACCATCTTCTATTTCAAGCATGATCTACCAGATATTAGAATACAAAGCGGCCAGGTATAATTTGGATGATTTCGAAAATAATATGGTTGTGGCTTCAATACTTGCACTTAAAGGCAGTTTGAGCGATTCAGAAGTAACACGCATTGCCCGGCAGATTATTAAAACACATACCGGTGATGGGAAACGTGGCCGTACTGTTGTGATCGGTTCAGAAGAGGGTATCGATAGTTCAGCTTTTCATAAAATTGATACTAAAAAAGATGGGAGTTTCAATGAAGCTGATAATAATTGGATGCAGAAAATTATCCTGGCTAATCAGTGGGATTCGGTATTGGCAGGTTTAATTAGCTCATCAACACTTGGAAAAGGATCCGGATTCATTACAAAGATTTTGGAGAACAAATTAAATACAGTTATCAAACCGGCTCAGCGCAATTTGATAGAAAAAGTATGGAAACATATTTTCAAAATCGCTCAAGAATGGATGCAATTGCCATTTGATAAATATTCAATAGAATTTAAAAATAGCATAGACATTTCCGGGCTTACGGATGTAGATATTACACCTGCAGTTAAAGTCAATGAGGTGCGTGAGGCAAAAGGGCTACCTGCGGATCCGGCCAGGGAAAATGAATATATGCCATCAAAAGGAGGTAATAATAATGTACCGACCGAATAATCTAAAAAGAATCACATTAATCTCAACTGAAGAGGTTATTTATCATGCTCCAACAAAGCATACGATAGACCCTCGATCTATTGAGCAATCGATCATAATTGCAGAGGAACGCTTCGCGGTCCAGGTGCTTGGTTATCCGTTTTACCTGGCTTTGGCATCGGAGAAAAATAGAACTGTAGATGCGGCAAATAAAATCGATCTGCAAGCTAAAGTTGGTGGTGCATACACTTTAAATGATGGAGATCTGGTAAATGCTTCTGAATTTCTTTCAGTAAAGAATAAAGCTCTTTGGGATCATATACTTTGGAAGTTCATTGCGGAATGTGTAATGCTTACAGCCGCTCCTGAAGGGTTTGTTCAATTTGGCACCGAGGGTGTATTTCACCAACAGGCAACTTCCTCACCAATGGGGGGAGGCGGGGTGGTAACACCCGAATTGAGATCAATGAAATGGGCCATGGATAAGAAGATGTTCGACCGCATTGATCCACTCAAAGCAGCGGTGCACAATTTCGTTTGCAGATTTAAATCGGACTATCCATTATATGAGAATCCATGTGATTGTGATCAGAATGGTACACCGTATAAGCGAAGAACAGATGTGGCTCTGGGAATTTATGATGATGAACCTAATAAATGTGGATGCAATGAAGAAACTCATTGGAATACTTAAAGGGTGGTGTAAAAAGCTTGGAATTATTTCTACAACATCGGTGGAAATAAAACTATCAGAATTACGACTAAAGCAATGCCAAAAGTGCAGTCTGGCAAAAAAGTCAAAGATTCTGGAGTTTATGAATGGAGGCGCTGAATATGTTGATACTATTTATTGCACGAAATGTAAATGCCCGGCTGTTCAAAAAAGTTTAGTTGTTGAAGAGTATTGTCCAGTTGGTAAATGGTAAGAAATGGGATACTATGATTACTATAAAAATATATGTATATGCCCACCACGGCCGGTGATATTGGGGTTGGGAGATCAATACTGTAATGAGGTTGATTCGTGGCCGGTAGATGTATACAACGTGGCCGGGATAGTTATAGGAAATGCGACTAATAAGGCTGAATATATAAACATATGGAACAGCAATTCAATTAACAGAACAGTAGGTAGGTTATTTAATTTTTGGGGACCATTTAGCTTTCTCTTAATGGTTAATCCGGGCCAAATAATTCCATATTGTTTAGGTGGTATTGGAGTTCCTTCTATAGGCCTTTTCGCAATAGAATTTGCAACTGAATTTGAATAAATTATTATGGCAAAGTCATACGCTCAGTTAAAAACTGATATTAACAATAAGATTCGAAATAAGACGGTCGCCGGAAGTATCTTAAAGGGAGAGGTATCTGATGTAAATACTGATATCGTTGATAAGATACAGGAGGTTGCAGTACCACCGGGTGGTATTGTTGGACAAGTATTAAAGAAAACATCAAACTCCGATTACGCCTTAGCGTGGCAAGATGAGAGCGGTGGCGGCGGTGGTGGTTCGGTCACCTGGGATACTTTGCCCGGAAAACCGGTTATTGGCACAGCAGCCTCTCAGCCTGCTAGTGCCTTTGCAACATCTTCACAGGGCGCGAAGGCTGATTTGGCTATTCAACCGGGTGCAAATATATCGCGTTTAAACAATGACCTGAATCTAGCTAGTCAAACATACGTTAACAATAAAGTAGCGCAAATAGAAGCTATAGCTGCGACTGGGATGCAGGCCGTCTATCCAGGTTATGAACCGGATGATATACCAGGACCTTACGCATTAACGCCGTCTATTCCGGGAGATTACTCTTTAATTGATTCGACATTTATCATTACTCAAGCTGATTGGGAAAATAATTTCATCGTTTTCTTTTTTGATGGTGTTGATTGGTCTATACACCGAAAGCCAATTAATGGTTTTGATACAGGCAAAAACCTGTATAATTTTTTAGAGGCAGAAGACAATACCACTTATGACGGTAATGGTGTGGCATTCCCTAATGTAAATACCTACTCTTCTGCAATAATAATTGCTAAACCATCTACAAACTATGTAGCCTCTGTTGATGATCCGGCTGTGGGGTTCGTTTTCGTTACTCTGGTTCTTTTTTATGACGCTTCCATGGGTGTAATTTCTTTTGTAGAAAACCCATCTGGGAACACGTTTACTACGCCCGTAAGTTGCGAATATATCCGTGTAGTATGCGGCAAGACTGTTTCAGGGGCTATTAATATCACGCAGATAGAGGAAGGCTCCGTAGCAACGGAGTATACAAAGTTTGGTTTTGTTAATCCGAATCAACGATTAGATGTCGAAAACGTCAACAGAATTGAACAAAAAATAGATGATACTGTAGGGTTCGTTCGCTCGAAGAATCTTCTTTTGTTAGAAGAATTAGAGCCTCATAAAGTTCTTAATGGAAGCGGTCAACCTGTAACGTCTCCCGATTCCAGGACATTGACCGGATTTTTGCCATGCAAACCAAACACAAATTATAAGGCAAGTGCAGGGTTCGGGGCGTGGTCATTTATCCTTCAAAGGGCTTTTTATAATAAAAATAAAGAATTTATTTTCCTGGGAGGTGTACCCGCAGATAACACCTGGTTAAGCCCTGCTGGGTCTACTGTAGCGTACCAACGTTTAGTTTTTGTGGTTGATCCGATAGATTGTGAAACCATTCAAATAGAAGAGGGTACAGTAGCAACAACATATACTCCGGGCACAGGAATTAATAAGCCTGACTTAAGGATTTTTGCTAATCAAATATTAGGTCTTGATACGGTCCTAACACCAACTATAACAACTGTTACGGCTGTCCAAAATGCCAATAACTGGAATAGTATTAGGGACATCTGTAACGGTTTAGTTGATGCGAGTGAATACAAAAAATACATAGTCTATGTGCCTAATGGAACATGGAATGAGACTGATTGGCAAGGATGGGGCGATCACATTCGCATAATAGGTCAGTCGCGAGAGTATACGATCATTAATTGTGACGGCACTGACACTAATCCAACTCACATTCTACCTTCCGACTATTCAATGCCGGGCGAAGCTGGTAAGCAAATAGCTGCGGCAAGCAGTAATCAGGTTAGGCATTTATTATTTGTAAAGAAAAACACCTGGATTGAAAATTTGACTTTGAAAACAAAATCGGGCAAGTATGTAGCGCATATTGACAATAGCCTGCATAACAACGTTTATTTATTTAACTGTAAGCTGATTTCTGACCTATGCAACAATACTGTAGGTATTGGCGTGTGGGAAGGGCAGAGTATAACGTTCAGGAATTGCATTATTCGGGAGTTAAATGCGGGTGTTCTTGGTTTTCCCATATACTTCCATAATACCAATAACAGGCCTGCTGGAAGTAAGACTATGTTTGACGGATGTTTGATTGATGGCATCACAGGAATTGTATATACTCAAGAGCTAGGGTCTGATCGGGATGATCAATTGATATTTAACAACTGCACAACTACTGATCCTGCAAAACGTCAGGTATTCTTAGGCGTCGCAACTGATACAGACGGGAAAACCTTTTGGACTAATCCAGCTACTGGCATTAAAGCAAGTGATCCGCAATCATTACCATATAATATTAACCTGATATTCACAAATACACCAGTAAGTGAGGTTGGTTTACAAAACTGGGGTTTTGCTCCTGGTTTAGTTCACCGCCCGGATTGGGCAAGTCATTCAATTTTAATCGTATCGTAATGCCAGAAGTACCTATACCAAAAGTTACGGATGTGGATATGAATCCTGCAATAAAAAGGATTACAGACAAAAGTGTGCTGGGGGCACTGCTTTTGATTTCTGTATTAGTCAATCTGGTACAAGGTGGGTTTTCTATATATAAAGAAAATACCGGGTTTACTCAAAAGCAGTACGATGCTATTACCAAAGAGCGCGATCAGTACAAATCTGCAAATGATTTACTTAATGAGAAATATGGGGATCTGCGTATCAACTTTTGGTTTAAAGTAGATAGTGTGGCTGAAATTCGAGCAGCTCAGAAATTGAACAACTTTATAAACCTAAAAGATGGCAATAACACAATTACTATAAAACCCAAACCATGAATAAATTAATCATTACAGCATTCATACTGACAGCTTTCATCATGGTACTACCTGTGGGATGCCGGACCAGTAAAAAAGTAGCCAGGAAAACGGAAACGGTCAAAGTTGATCAGTCGCTGAATGCTGATCTTACTAAGACAGAAAAAAAGATGGATAGCATTAAAACCGATGTATCTGTTAAAGAGATAGCAAAATCTGATTATAAAAATGTCACCTACACAAAATCTGAAAAAGAAGTGGCGGTGCCTGGTTTTACAATTACCAGCCGTTTTAGCATTGATACCACCGCCAAAGGCGATACGCTGCGTTTCTTATCCCAGGAAGATGATCGGGTAAAGGTTTCTGTTTACTATGACAGAAAAAGTGGGCAGGCAGTAGCAGAAGTGCAGAATAAAACCCGGACTATAAAAACACCATTCGAAAGTATCTCAATTACAAACGCCAGCTCCGAAACAAACAAGGATAGCAAAGCGTCAAAGGCTCAACTGAACCTGCATGTTGTAGACCTGGACAGCCAGGTAAAAAGCTCCATTAAGATAGAGACAATTAAAAAGGAGGTACAGAAGGATAAGAAAGGATTTGCCATTCCTTTTGCCGGGTGGATAGCTATCACTGTGATAGTATTAGCTGCCGGCTTGTGGATTTATTTCAGCAGGGTAAGTATATGGGGTAAAATAAGATCATTATTTAAAAAATAGTGCCATGATATTCATTTCAGCGGGACACAATTCAAAGTCCAAAAAAGTAAAAGCGGATCCTGGTGCCGTGGCCAACGGTTATAAAGAAGGTGACTTAACGATTGAGTTTCGGGACCTGGTATGTAAAGAGTTGGATGCTCTGAAGGCACCTTATATTACTGATGCCGATGAAGAGACCTTAGCTATGTATTTGCAGCGTATTAAAACCGGCCCGGGATCAGTTGTGATCGAGTATCATTTCGATGCAGCAAGTAACCCGGCCGCAACCGGTACCACAGGCCTTATTGAAATAGAAGCTGATCGATTAGATAAGGCGTTTGCCAAAGAGCTGACAGAATCAACGGCGGCAATCTTGGGTATTCGCAACCGTGGTGTATTGGACGAAGGGCAAAGCCATCGCGGCCGGCTTGGATTAATGCGGGAGGACGGAATTATATGTTTGGTTGAACTGGGTTTTATTACCAATAAAAGCGACTTGGATAGATATTTTGCTAATAAGCAGTTGTTGGCAAGGCGGCATGCAGAGATCATTGTTAAATACGAAAATATTATTCCATGAATGACTTAATTCTTGAAGAAATTTGCAAGCAAGTTGAAAATGATTTGGACTGCAGCGGTTTGTCGGATAGTATATATAGTGATTACGCAAAGGAGGTTGCAAGGAGATTTGCCGGTGATTCCTTACAAAAATTTGTAGAGAAAATACAGTCATCATTCCATTACGATTTTAGTGACATCGCTCAAGACTTTATAAAAAAGTCATAAAAACTTCATCTGGGACTGTAGGACCGTGTATAGCTTGACGTAAAGGTGCATCGCTTTTGGCAATTTTTATATTTTTAATATTTGTTTGACAAACAGAATCGTCCTTCATTTCTTTTTCCCAATTGTGATGTGATTGAAGCATCTCCATCATAAAATCGTGAATATTTATACAGTACCAATGTAGGACAGAATTATCTCCTGACGTTGTTGTAAAGGATGTATGGTGAAACTTAATTGGCCCTGGAGGTTGAAACAATATTCGCATTTTAGAATTGGCGTTTATGCTAGATTGATGTAGTAACGAGCATCTAATAGAATATAGATCTTCAGCAGTGATTTCATACTCGTATCGAGATAGGTAATATTTATTACACCATTCTTTATATTTCTTTCCTGATGTTTTTCCATCAGGATCTTGTAAGGCGGCACAATTGTCGGGTATTACAAAAAGAGAATTGAGGGCAATTTGATAATACTTAGAATTGTATGCATGGTAAATTTCTTCAGTAAAAGTCATAAGCTGTTTTTCACAAATCTAAATGTTTCTTATTACTGTTTCCCGTAAATAAAGGGAATCTCGTTTTTCTACCTTCGCTAAATGACCACTTTAGCAACTGTATTTGCGCAGCAGATATTTGAAGGCAACCCAGCCTGGGAAAATATAATTGAAGTGTCCGGAAAGATCGAAGAAGCCGGCATCCAGACATTCGCCTGGCAGGAGAGAAGTAGCGTTTACCTGGGAGTAGAGCAACATCTACGAATGAAGCCGCACGATATTGTTTACCGATACTGGCATAAAGGGGAACAAATGTAGCGCTCTATTTCTTAATACCGTGATGCGTATATCCTGGCTGGTTAGGTTCAAATATTATTTGATCATCAACTTCAATAAGGTTTCCCAGCTGTACACCTTTTAAGGTGATATAGTGATTGCCTTCGCGAAGCTTGGTAACCCAAATAATCTCCTTTTTGAGGCGCGGCCGGCCCAACCATTTTACCGCCACCAGGTTTGCTATTTCATCTCTCAATTTCCATAGGTCAGCGCCGGGCGGTATAGGAGTAGAAAACTTTTCCATTAAACAAATTTAAGAAAACAGAGATTAGGCGACCTTTAAAAGGTATGCGATTTGCATAAAGTGTTCAAATTCAGTCCCGCCTGGGGCACCAAAAGAAAACCTCGTAAATCAATTGATTTGCGAGGTTTTTTTATTTTAGGTGTGCGAGGTCTGATACTCCGCTTCAATGCTCGGCCAGCTTCTGTTAAACACCAGGAATCCGATTGTTTTATAGAGCGCCTAATTTTATCTTATAGCGTAAAAGTTCTTATAACATTTGTTGCTTCAAAAAGGACGTAGTAACTGCTGTTTCAACAACGATCTGTTAGCATAATATGTAAGGCAATAACGATCCTTTCCCTCGAAGGGTTGGCCCGGCAACGCTAAAGGCTGCATGCTACATTTAATTATGGATATCTATCAGTTCCTTTTTGCCATAATGGCTTCGTAAGCACCATCCCAAAGCAAAAGTCTTTGTTGCAGGGCTTCTATAGTATATTTTTCAGCTTCCTGCCACAAAACGTTATCATCACCGCAAAGGCTGGATGTCATTTCCAATGCCAGGTGACTGTGATGATCTCCGTCTACTTCGATATGGCGTTCCAGGTAGTATTTAAAAATGGAAATACTCTGAGGGAATTTTTTATGAATATCTCCAACCAGGGTTATAAACATACCCGGAATAAGGTCTTCCCTGCCAAAGGTAAAAGCAGCCGCTTGCGCATGTGTTTTACCACTCTCTATTACATCAAAAGTTGACTGAACAAAATTAGCTGCGGCATCAGGAGTTTTTGCTGTATAAAGCGAGTCGGCTAAACTTTTACCAGCTTTGAGATGAGCCAGAAACGATTCGATTTTTGAGGTATCTGCCCCGCATTGTTGCATCGCATCAATGTAAAGTTCATAATGACTTTTCCTGTTTCCGGATATATCTACATCCGATTCTTCTCCGGCCACTATTTCATTGATCAGGTACCTCGTCTTTCCGGATCCTATGGGAAACCATGGCGCAGAAGTACAGGTGAGGCTGCTTTGTAATTGCTTCAAAAGCGACATAAAATCCCAAACTGCAAAAATGTGATATTCCATGAAGATGGAAAGATCTTCGAGAGAAGTTATTGCTGAATAAACTCTGTGATTAATAACCTGGTTTCTAAAAGGTTCAATGGCACTTTGAAGCTGCCCGATATTTTTATTCATGTATTGTTTTTATTAATAAGAGCGCGAAAGTACAAATAATGCTGAAGTTGATGGGCTGAAATGCAGATCTGGATCCTCTTCAAAAACTTCTTTTTTCTTATTGGGAATGCTCATGAATAGTTACAACAATCAATAATAAAAGGGAGTCGGCAATTGTTGCAGTTGTGGTGATGATGATTACTCCTTCTGACCGATGGGATGGCGATAATAGAATAAAATAGCATTAATCACAAACAGAGACAATAATAAACTAAGGTGGTTTTCAAAAAGCTCTTGCGCCCGGACTAATGGACAATACCAGCTATACCAGTTGTACAGGCCGGCGTCATAACACGGCAGCCAAGCCACTTACAAAATAAACTATAATCCAGGTAGCTGTTATCACCTTGGTTTGTAGCATCAATAGTCAGATTGATTCTGACCGCAGGCGGCAATGTGTATAACTATTTATACTGGCTGGATTGTACTTTGCTAAATATTTTAGTATTTTCGGGTTGTCAAATATTTTTAATGAAAAACATGTAATCTATGATTTTAGAAACAATTTCAGATTTGCGTTTAACACCCGGTACTGTGGCTAACAGGTATGCTAAGGTGTTGGGATATCACACTCCCGGAGATGAGGGAGGAGGTGATTTTTATTGGGATAGTTCATCCACAGAAACAGACAATGGTGGAACTGTATTTGAATCGCCGGGACATCCGGGTCGATGGACGCGAGGCATCACTTCCGAGCTAAATGTACATTGGTTTGGCGCTAAGGGAGATGGATCAACTGATGACACAGCTGCGATACAGGCCTGCATTGATGCTTCGATTGGGGTAAGTGATAATGTGACTTATCCTTTGATTTCCTTCGCAGCTAAGTCATACTGTATTTCTAATACTATAACAGTAAGCATACCTTATTGCAATATAGATTTTGGGAAGGCGATGATTATACCTCATTATTCTGTTGGTGGTATTCCAACTAGTGAAGATTTTTGGGCATTCGATTTTGATTACTTATGGGTTGGAGGGTTTGAAAGATTGAGAATTAAAGGATTTAAAAATGCTTTGAGACTATACAATAATAATATAGACACAGGAACTATCAAAATTGATGATCTGGTGATAATGAATTGTGAGAATATAGAAGTAAATCTACGATCATCGCAGTGTACAATAAGTAATTTCAGAATTGTTGATTCTCAAAATATTTATATAAAGCAATGCGATAAAATTCATTTTTTAAATGGATGGGTTAATTGTGCCATATTCTCTAAAAAGTATTCGGGTCTGTTTGTAACAGATTATTCGTCTATAGTAACGTTTGAAAATATCATCTTTACGCCGCAGGCACAGTCATTTACGTCAACAGAATTATTCTATATAAAGAATATTGGAGCATCCATAATCAATATTTTGAATTGCCAGTTTGGTGGCGAGGCAGGCCAGATCGTATTGGTAGGGAATTTTACAAAATCGAGTCAAGGCAGAGGAGTAAATATAAATATTGTCAACACGCAGGCATTTTGCTCGGGATCACCTTGGGTCATGTTATTTAACATGCCTAATAATGTGTTGATAAATAATGGAACCGGAACCGTTGATGCTACCCATAATTATAGCATGGTACATTATGTAAGCGATGCTGAAGTTTCCGACTATAACAGTTTATGGCCGGTATTAACCTTGCTTCCTCCGGTTAGACCTAATGATCCTAATCCTAGTCAACCACAAGCGGTTACTTATGAAGATATGATATCTGATTTAGTAACGACAGGATACTGGCCGCCTGCAATTAGAATTATAAACACCGGACCTACCGGAGAAATATTTACTAGCACCCAAAGAGACATGTTTCGTTTTCTTGTAGGGCCCTCAGGGGAACGATTTAGCTTTTATGAGTTGACTTCAGAGGAGCTTGCAAAGCCTTTATTATTTGATTCTATACACAATAGTTCAGATGCCTGGCAAGCTCAACAGAACAGGGCCTTTAAAATTTCTCTTGTAACCTATTCATATTCTGGCCCTGGCAGAACTTCTGAGTATATTGTATCATTTATGGATACAAAAACAGCGATATTAGAATCAAGACATGTAGGGGCTTCAACTGTTACACCACTTCTCTTTTTAGATGGAAACGTTGTGAAGCTTTGTCTGGCAGCTAATATACCTGGATTGGTTTATGCTAAAGTTGAAATATTAGCATGTAACGCAGACGCACTTCAGGGTTAATAGTGTCTGGAACAAGATTTTTAATTGAGATTTTATCTGTCTTAATTAAATGCTACCTATGATAAAAAAGGTTCGCGAAAGCGCACCTTTTTTAATCCCCTCAATCGCGTGGCACATAAATTGTTTTTTTATGAACAATCATTAGTCCTATTGCCCATGAATACTCAAACCATCATAGGTGTAGCCGCAAGTATTTGTACTGCTGTGTCCTTATTTCCCCAATTGGTAAAAATTATACGCGAAAAAAAAGAGTCGGATATTTCTTACTGGATGCTGGCCATACTGATAACGGGATTAGCCCTATGGGTATGGTACGGCTTTATGGGCGAGGATTATATCATTATCATCTCTAACTCCGTTTCCCTGCTTATCAATATCAGTGTGTTGGTCTTAAATGTTTATTACAGCAAGCAGCACAGTTCTTAACAGAAATTAAAGCCTATCCAAAAATTTTGTAGTACCAGGCTGCCTTACTATCTTTCCTATTCAATAATCAGTTGCAAGTATGAAGTTGATCTCGATGCTGTTATGCTCGGCATTGCCCTTTTGTGTTGGGGCGCAAACCAAAACCGATAATAAGAAATGGGATGTTTCCAACCCCGAAGGACCTTATAAGGAAGTTTCTTTTACCGTTAAAGAAGGTACCTGGATGAACCTCGATGTTTCTCCCGATGGAAAAGAAATTGTTTTTGATCTGCTGGGTGATATATATAGTATTCCCGCAACAGGAGGAACAGCAAAACTCCTGCATGGCGGTCATGCCTTTGAGGTGCAGCCCCGTTTTAGTCCTGATGGTCAAAAAATATCTTTTACTTCCGATGCGGGGGGCGGCGATAATATCTGGATAATGGACAGGGATGGTAAAAATGCAAGGGCCATTACAAAGGAAAACTTCAGGTTATTGAACAATGCGGTATGGACGCCCGACGGTCAATATATAGTTGCCCGCAAACACTTTACTTCCGGCCGGTCCCTGGGAGCCGGTGAAATGTGGATGTATCATTTATCCGGTGGCAACGGGCTACAGTTAACAGCCCGGAAAAATGACCAGCAGGATGTAAACGAACCCTGCGTGTCACCGGATGGGCGTTATGTATATTTCAGTGAAGATATGTACCCTGGCGGATACTTTCAATATAACAAAGATCCCAATAACCAGATCTTTATGATCCGCCGTTTTGACCGCGAGAAAGGAAGGGTTGAAAACGTAACGGGCGGCGGTGGCGGATCGGTTCGTCCACAACTGTCACACAACGGCAAGTACCTGTCGTTTGTAAAACGCGTGCGTACAAAAACAGTTTTATACCTGCGTAACCTGGAAACAGGAGAGGAGTGGCCGGTGTATGACCAGCTAAGTAAAGATCAGCAGGAAGCATGGACGGTTTTTGGTATCTATACAGGTTATGCCTGGTCACCGGATGACCGCTACATCTATATCTGGGCCAACGGAAATATTATGAAAGTGGAAGTTGACAGTGTCAACAAAGCAACGGCGATTCCTTTTGTTTGTAACGTGAGTCAGCGCATCTACGACGCAGTACGATTTAAACAGGACCTGGATGTTGATCATTTTAAAGCAAATGTGATCAGGCAGGCGATTACTTCTCCCGACGAAAAATGGCTGGTATTTAATGCAGTTGGTTACCTGTGGAAGAAAAAATTACCCGACGGGAAACCCGAGCGTGTAACAACGGGCAATGATTTTGAATTTGAACCTTCCTTTTCTGCCGACGGAAAACAGTTGTTGTACACCACCTGGAACGATGAAAATTCAGGTGCCATCTGTAAGGTAAATATGGATGGGGCAGCCAAACCGTTAAAGCTTACCAAAACAAAAAGCATCTTCCGTACCCCGTCTTTTTGCCGCGACGGTAAAAAGATCGTTTTTATCAAAGAGGGAGGTAGTGATGCTTTGGGGCCCGCGCATACTAGTCAGCCTGGTATTTACATCATGTCAGCCGATGGAACCGGTGAACAATTTGTAATTCAGCGGGGAGGCACACCTTATTTTAATGCTGCAGGCGACAGGATCTATTTTGAAACCGGCAGTAACAATTTATCGACTTGTAAATTAAATGGTGAGGATGAAAAAGTACTGTTGAAGAGCACTTACGGTAATAATTTCCGGGTATCGCCTGATGAGCAATGGATTGCTTTTACAGATCTGCACAAGGTATATGTAGCCGCGTTTCCCAAAACGGGAAAAACCATTGAAATCAGTGGCGGTTCTTCCGACTTTCCGGTAAAGCTGGTGTCTAAAGATGCAGGCTACAACCTGCATTGGAGCAGCGATGCTAAAAAACTGCATTATACTTTAGGCAGCCAGTACTATACGATCAACCTCGATGAACGTTTTGAATTTATAGCTCATAAACCCGATTCGTTATTTAAAATGCCGGAGCAGGGTAGAGAAGTGGGGCTGCAGGTTGCGGTGGATAAGCCTGGTGGATCCATTGCTTTTACGAATGCGCGTATCATTACCATGAAAGGAGACGAAATAATTGAGAACGGAACTATTGTGGTTGAGGGCAACAAAATTAAAGCGATAGGTAAAACCGGTGAGGTTACTATTCCTTCATCAGCAAAAACAATTGATGCGGCAGGTAAAACAATTGTTCCGGGTTTTATTGATGCACACGCACATGCAGGACATTTCAGAACCGGTATTACTCCACAAAAACACTGGCCTTACTACGCCGCCCTGGCTTATGGTGTTACAACAATACACGATCCTTCAGCTAATAGCGAATTCGTATTTGCCAACGGAGAGCTGGTTAAATCCGGTGCACTTACAGGACCTCGTGTTTATTCTACCGGTACCATTTTATATGGTGCTGACGGCGATTTTAAAGCAGTGATCAATTCACTGGATGATGCCAGGAGCGCGCTCAGACGCACAAAAGCTTTTGGCGCCTTCTCCGTAAAAAGTTATAATCAACCCAGAAGGGAGCAACGTCAGCAAATTATACAGGCGGCCCGCGAGTTGAATATGGAAGTAGTGCCTGAAGGCGGTTCCTTCTTTTTTCATAATACCAGTATGATATTAGACGGGCATACCACTATTGAGCATAATATGCCTATAGCCGTGCTGCAGGATGATGTGATACAGTTATGGAAAAGATCGCAAACAGCCTATACACCTACCTTGATTGTAAATTATGGCTCGGTAAGCGGTGAGTATTACTGGTATCAACATACGAATGTATGGGAGAAGGAGCGGCTGATGCGGTTTACACCCCGCGAGGTAATTGATGCACGTAGCCGTCATCGTACCATGTTACCGGAGGAAGAGTATATTAATGGTCATATTTTATCATCTAAAAACTTGAAACGTTTGAGCGATGCAGGTGTTCTGGTGAATATGGGAGCTCATGGCCAGATCCAGGGCATCGGCGCCCATTGGGAGATCTGGATGATGACCCAGGGTGGCATGACTCCACATGAAGCATTAAAGACCGCTACTATTAACCCTGCGAAAAGTTTAGGGCTGGATGCTAATGTTGGATCTTTGGAAGTAGGAAAATTAGCAGACCTGCTTGTATTGGATAAAAACCCATTGGAAAATATCTACAATACCGAAGCGATAAAATTAACCATGGCTAATGGACGGCTGTATGATGCTGAAGAAATGAATGAAATCGGTAATAGCCCCAGGAAGCGAACTAAATTCCCCTGGGAGCTGTATAAAAATGCCACCGCATTTCCCTGGCATGATGAAACAACCGGGCATGGCTGCGGCTGTGGGCAGCATTAATACAACCTGCTATTTACTTTTTTTCTCGAACTCTTCTTTAGTGACTTTCTGGTCATTGAAGAAGTAGTTGGTGAAAAGAACGGTTCCGTCTGGCCTATACATACGTGATGGTCCTTTGCGTTTATCATCTACATAATAAACGTCCTGCGTTTTTACACCGTTAGCATACATGGTAAAAAGGCCATTTTTTTTGTCATTTTTATACATGGTTTCCATAGCGGGCACTCCCATTGTATAAGTGCGCGACAAGCCATCTTTTAAACCCTGCTTATAGCTGGTTTCTGAATTAAGCTCGCCATTTACATAGGTCCTGGATATGCCATCCTTCAGGCCATTTTTATAATTTTCTTCCGAGGATATTTTCCCGTTCACATAACGGGTGGCCAGTCCTTCTCTTTTACCCTGTTTATAATAGGTGGTGGCTTTAGTACCGGAAGTAACCATTTCTGTTAGCCCGTCCTGTTTTCCATTTAAATAATTTTCTTTCAACCAGGTTTTGCCCTGGCCGTCGTAATTCTCCTTTTTACCATGCCGCACCCCGTTTTTATATCCCATTCTTGCCGACACTTTTCCTGCAGCATTATACCAAAGCACATCACCCGTGATCATGCCGTTTTTAATATTATAAAGTCCATAGCCGCCATCGTCGAAACGCTGTTTGTAAGCGCCGTTCAAGGGGATGTTGTTCAGGCTAAGCTCCATACGCGAGCTATCGCTGTTGTATTTTCTTCTTACCTGGTCCCAGTTGATGTCCTTCACTTCCTGGGCACTGATGCAAAGGGTGGAAAGGCTAAAAGATAAAAGGGGTAAAATCCTTTTCATATTGGTTGTCTTTGGATAGGAACTAATTTTTTACGGCAGTCGTTGTTACAGATTGTCGCTGTTGTTGCTTTTCCAGTATGGTTTGCAGGTGTGGTTGAATATAATGAGTTAACGTATCCTGTGGAATGTCCAATGCTTTGGGATCTTCTATAACCTTAAACCAGGGACGGGGTTCTCCAAAAGGATATTGCCCGAAAATAATAACCGGTGTACCATAAGCCAGCTGTTCATGGTCATTCTTTAATATCCATTGATCTGCCCATCCGTATAAGAACTGCGCGTCTGCTCCCAGTAAACGCATACAGCTATGGGAAGCAGGATAACCGGGTAATGCATATTCGTGAAATCCGACACCCCATTTGTTGTGCACATTAAAGTTCCATTTTAATACCCACTCATCATCTACCGTGCTGATCGTTTTTTTTGCTTTCCAGTTAGTGAAAAATAAACCCTCCGGTGTTTTTGTTTTTTTCTTACCCATATTGGTTGGTCCTGTTAATACCAGTTTACCATTTTCGTAAGCTGCAAAAACCTGTGTAGGGTAAGAGAATAGTATGATTTTATTGACGTCTTTTAACTGGTCAATGGTTTCGGGAAACGGAAGGTAAAAGCTTAAAGGCTTGGAGAAATCGCTCGGCACCAATATGCTGTCCAATCTTTTAAGGTGGGTGGTATCTACCCGGTTAATAGCGTTCAGTATATTAAGATGTTTGGCGCCCTCAAAAGAATCTTTTAATGACTGCCATTCTTTTTTCTTCATCCAATGATACATGATCACCTGCTTCAGATTCTCTTTTTGGGGAGGAGCTATTGTTTCCACCACGTTTTTCATGGTGCTGTCTACGAGGTCGGGAATACTTTTTTGCTCTTTGTTTTTGCACGAGAAAACAGCAGCTGTGAGTAAAGCCAGGGTGGATAAAGAAAATGCTTTTAAGTTCATCGTACTTGCAAGATGCTGAAATATTTTGAGGAAATGAAATTTTGCGAACGGCAGCAGTCATCATTTTGAAAAACGTATATTCGTAGCATACAAACACTTGTTATGTGATGAACAAATAAGAGAGCGGCCGGTGAATGAAGCACCACAAAAATTATTTAATAAGAATATCTAGCTAAAATAAAAATAGAAACAGATGAAATTTAAGTTAAGAGCCGGTATGGTCGGCGGCGGTAAAGGCGCATTTATCGGCGCAGTACATCGCATTGCTTTAAATATGGATGGATTAATTGAACTGTGCTGTGGCGCACTGAGCCAGAACCCTGAAAAAGCCAGGGAGTCTGGTAAAGAGCTGTTTTTGCCTGAGGACAGAGTGTACGATAGCTATGAAGAAATGATTAAAAGGGAAAGCGAATTGCCTGAAGATCAACGCATGCATTTTGTGATTATTGTTACACCCAATTTTGCTCATTTCGAGCCGGCAATGATGGCCCTGGAACACGGCTTTCATGTAATGATCGATAAGCCAATGACACTTACCCTTGAGCAGGCCAGGGCGCTTAAAGCAAAGGTTGATGAGACCGGGCTTTTACTGGGGTTAACACATACCTATTCGGGTTATCCCTTGGTTAAAGAAGCAAAAAAAATGGTGGCAGATGGTAAATTTGGTGCCATCAGGAAGATTTATGTAGAATACCCCCAGGGGTGGTTAAGCCAGTTTAGTGAAGCCGATGGCAATAAGCAGGCTGCCTGGAGAACAGATCCTTCGAAAAGCGGAAAAGCAGGATGCATGGGCGATATAGGTACGCACGCTGCTCACCTGGCTGAATATATTTCCGGTCAGAAAATTGTCAAACTCTGTGCTGACCTTAATATCGTAGTGCCCGGCAGGTTGCTGGATGATGATGGGGCTATGTTGTTGAAGTTTGACAAGGGGGCCAGTGGTGTGTTGGTGGCAACGCAGGTGGCAGCAGGAGAAGAAAATAATCTGAAAATACGCATCTACGGAGAAAAAGGTGGCCTGGAATGGAGCCAGCAGGAGCCTAACACTTTATTGGTTAAATGGCTGGATGCCCCAACGCAGGTGTATCGTACCGGTAATGGCTATCTTTCACCCATTGCGCAGTTCAATACCCGTACTCCGGGCGGTCATCCGGAGGGATACCTTGAAGCATTTGGAAATATTTACAGGAATTTTGTTTTGGCTTTATCTGCCAGACTAAATAACGAAACGCCCGATCCGCTTATCGATTACCCGACAGTGGAAGATGGAGTGCGGGGTATGGCCTTTATAAATAATGTAGTGGCATCGGCCCAGAGTGACCAAAAGTGGTGGGATTACGTAGTTTAGTAGATTTAATATGTATTTTCCACACATTATGCCCAAACAGCAATCTTAATGCAAACTTCAGGGCAAATTAGTTTATCTTGCCCCGCTTAAAACGAGTTAAAATTATGAGTTTTCAAAACTATAATGTTCCTTACGAGGTTGACAATAATTACGCAAAGAAAGTGGCTTATTTTTCGATGGAATTTGCAACCCATCAGCCCTTAAAAATATACAGTGGTGGTTTAGGGTTTTTATCCGGTTCTCATTTAAGAAGTGCCTATGAGTTGGGCCAGAATATGATTGGTATTGGTATTTTATGGAAGTATGGCTATTACGACCAGGAACGTAACCAGGATCAGACATTGGACGTAGCCTGGAATGAAAAAATATACAGCTTCCTGGAAGACACTGGTATTAAATTCCAGATCGATGTGCACGATCACCCGGTATGGGTAAAAGCATGGTATCTGAATCCTGATACTTTTAAAACAGCTCCGTTATTTTTATTGAGTACCGATTTGCCGGAGAACGATTATGTATCCCAAACAATCACGCATAAGCTGTATGACAGCAATGTGGCTGCGAAAGTTGCCCAGTTTATCTTGTTGGGTGTAGGCGGTGCCAAGCTGGTAGATATATTAAACTTTAATCCTGATGTGTATCATTTAAATGAGGCACACGGTTTGTCGGCTGCTTTTTACCTGTATCAGAAGTATAACAGGAATATAGAGGAGGTTAGAAAGAGATTAGTATTTACCACTCATACGCCCGAAGAAGCAGGGAATGAAAAACATGATATTTATCTCTGTCATAAAATGACCTACTTCTGTGGTTTAAGCATTGACGAAGTAAAACAGTTGACGCAGGATTATAGCGACTCGTTCAATCACTCTTTAGTTGCGTTACGCTTTGCCCGCCTGGCGAACGGAGTATCTCAATTACATGGCGAGGTTTCAAGGGAAATGTGGGGTAAGTATCCTAATATCTGCCCGATTATCTCCATCACCAATGCACAAAACTGGACGTATTGGGCCGATAAGCAGATGTACAAGTTTAAGGATGTTGGTGATGATTACGGTTTTGATGATCGTAAAAAGTGGATGAAAAAACGTGCGTTTGAAATTGTTGCTGACCAGACAGGAAAGCTTTTTAGTCCCGACGTATTTACTATTGTATGGGCAAGGAGATTTGCCGGTTATAAAAGAGCAGGAATGATCGCCTCAGATCCTCAGCGCTTCTTTGAACTGATGAATAATCAAAAGTACCCGGTACAGATCATCTGGGCTGGAAAGCCTTATCCAATGGATCATCCGGCTATCAGTGAGTTTAATGAGCTGGTGCATTTAAGTAAGAACTACAAGAACGTATCGGTTTTAGTGGGGTATGAATTAAGCCTTTCTAAAAGATTAAAACAGGCGGCCGATGTGTGGTTAAACAATCCGCGCGTACCAAGAGAAGCTTCAGGAACAAGCGGCATGACTGCAGCGATGAACGGTGCTGTTAATTTCTCGACAGATGATGGCTGGATCCCCGAATTCATTAACCACGGGCATAACGGCTTTGTGATACCTAAGGCCGATTATGCAAATATGTCAACATACGATCAGGATCAGTACGACCTGAACAAATTGTATGAGATTCTGACCAATGAAATATTACCGCTTTATTACGGTGACTATAAAACCTGGCGCCAGGTTATGAAAAATGGAATGCAGGATGTGCGTTTCCAATTTGATAGTAACCGCATGGCGCACGAATATTACGAAAAGCTGTATAACGCTTAAAATAGTAATGAATCGTATATAGGGCTGTAAGAGAGTAGGATATATCCACTCTTTTATCGCCCTTTTTTAATGTAAATCATACCTGGAGTTTTCCATATTATAAGATCTTATCGCGCAAAATGGTTATATGGCTCCGTTCCATATCTCCCTGCTAACCCGTATCTTCGTTCCGGAGCCGATATGTGTGGAAATGACAGAAACTGTAGTGTAGTCCTTGCTGCGGTTCTGTTAAAGCTAAAGCAACCATGTCCTCGCGATCCTTCTATAACGAGCAATGGACACCGGTTGTTATCTAATCATTTTATATCGGAACGAACATGATGTAGCTTGAATTCTGATCAACTAAACTAATTTTTCTATTACTTATGAGTACGGTTGGAAGTATTTTATATAAGATATGGGGAAAAGTATCCAATGTTTGTTTAGCCTTCAGGGGACTCTCGCTGCTATCGAAAGAGGAAACAACGCTGGCTCTTAAGCCGTTTCTTATACATACGGTGCCGGCTTCTTCTTTAAATCTTCCGGAAGTATTCGATGAGAAAGATCCCAATAAAAAAATTTATGAGGCGTATACTTTCCCGTCTGAAGAAATATATGTTTGGAAGTGCGGGTTTAAAAAAGGGTTCATTTCAAAACATGGATCGGTAGTAATAGATAGTAAAGTTTTTTGTACAGACTGGGATCACCGGGGTATTAAGCACAGGTTTTGGGAGAAGGATACGCGGCCTGCTAAATCTGTCCCAACTGTTATTCCTTTATTAAGTCACCATCAGAACCATCAAAGCGCTATTGCGCTTACGGGGTATTATGATTTTGTATTGCTCCTTGCAGCAAAGCTCAGCAGGATTAAAGATGCGCTCGGGGAGGAAGATGTGGCCAAATGTTTTATCACCTATCATTCTTTCGGCGGGGCCTATGAAAGAGAATACCTGGAGTTACTAGGCTTCAATCCCGACCATTATATAGACAGCCGTACTTATAAACTTTCCGGTGAGCAAGTGATTTTCGGTAACCTGGGAACCTGGAAACCTAATGTAAACGAAATTCTCTCATTAAAGCGGAATATAGAAAACAGGTTAAATATTTCAAACCAAACACCTTACTCGGGCAACCGGGTATACATTAGTCGTAAGGGCAGAAGGGTTATAGAGAATGAAGCAGAACTTATTGAATTATTAAAGGAATTTGATTTTACGATCATTGAGGATAAGGGCAGAAGTGTTAGGGAGCAGATTGAAATATACAGGAATGCCTCGTTTATAATCGGACCTCATGGAGCTTCGTTTGCGAACGTAATTTGGTGCAGGCCCGGAACTCAGCTTTACGAGCTTTTTTCAACCAGCTGGGCACCGGATTATTTTCTTTACATGGCTCAAATAAATAACATGAAGTATGCTGCTTACCGGGATGACAGTCACGAAGAAATCAAAAACGACCTTTTTAAATCGTTGTGCCAGGATATTTATGTATCTATACCTCATTTACGGGCCAGTTTAGCAGCTATATTAACGGGAGGCCGGCCGGAATAGGGGCAACGCAGATATCCCAGAATTGGCTGTTCAAAGTGTGTCTGAATTGTCTTTTTTCACCTGGAAATTAGGTAATCCCTTCTATTGGCGACCTAAATGAGGCCGGAAATTTATATCTTTGGGATATAAGATGTTTTAATTTGAAAGGGAATGCCTTCTATTTAAACTAATACACGAAGTAAAAAGGCTAATTAACACTAAATGCTCTCATATAATGAACTCAGCACAATAGATAAATGCGCTCGTTGTATAGAGTGCCGGTTATTAGAGATTTAGTTGTTGGAACCAGCTTTAATTGATCGAAACAGGTTAGTTGAAGAGCGACTATGTAGTGTAGCGGAAATTTATCGATTACCCATTGTTTTTAAACAAAAATATCGCCTCATATCGAATTACGTAAATATATGAATCTAACGAAACCGCAACTGCAGTCAATCTTTTGAATAAAAAGGTATTCCCTCTGTCAGACTTATAGCTAAGGCTGCAGCCGATATCGTTATACGTTGAAAGAAAAAAAATGAAAATGAAGAACCAGACGTACAAGCCGCTTCCGTCGGGAAGCGTTGTGGATTTCTTTGAAACGGCATCGCACCAAAATGCTGATGGTGCAGCTTTAAAATTTCGATCAGATTCGTATTCTTTTAGGACGTTAAATGAGTTGGTCAATAAATATGCCAATTATTTACTAAAAAGTGGTGTTCAAAAGGGGGATATTGTAGGTGTAGTGCTGGATCGTAGCCCACAGGTAATAATGGCGTTGCTGGCTGTATTGAAATGTGGCGCAGCCTATTTGCCCATCGACCCTGAATTTCCTGAAGATCGTATAAAACTGATGTTAGAAGATTCGGAAGCAAGTTTCGTGTTAATTCACAATGCACTTTCGGGTAGCCTTCATACATCGCATTCAAAGCATTTAATTATCGAGGAGGTAGAAGCAGCATTACGGGATGTTGATGCAGCTAACCCGGGAATCAAAGTATCCGGAGATGACCTGGCTTACTTGCTATACACGTCTGGTTCAACCGGTAAGCCCAAAGGAGTGATGGTTTCCCACAAAAACCTGCTGAATTTTTTGTTAGGTATGAAAGATATCTTTAATACAGATATCCATACAAAGTTGCTGGCAGTTACTACCGTATCCTTCGATATAGCAGGCCTGGAGATATTTCTACCCCTGATTTCGGGTGGACAATTGGTTCTGGCCGATAAAAAAGTGACTAAAAACAGTAAAGCCCTGATAGAGTTATTACACTCGGAAGGAATTAATATTTTTCAGGCTACACCAGCTACTTATAAGCTCCTGTTACAGGAGGCTTGGCCTTCTTCAGCCTCACTAACATTACTGTGTGGTGGAGAAGCACTGACCAAAACTATAGCAGATGCCTTGTTACAGAAATGCGGTCGCCTGTTTAATATGTACGGACCAACAGAGACAACGATCTGGTCGACAGTAAAGGAAATCACGAAGGACGATGGCCAGATCTCAATAGGATCCCCCATCAGAAACACAACTGTTTATATTCTTGATGAAAACCATGCATTATTACCGCCGGATACTGAGGGAGAAATTTTTATTGGCGGAGATGGTGTGGCGCTGGGTTATTATAAACGCCCGGAACTGACAGCAGAGCGGTTTATTGCCGATCCGTTTTCCGGTAAGGAGGGCGCACGCATTTATAAAACCGGGGATTTGGGCAAGCTTTTGGCTAACGGAGAATTCATTTGCCTGGGCAGAAGTGATAACCAGGCTAAGATAAGAGGCTACCGTATAGAGCTGGAGGAGATAGAACATTATATTTCTAAAATAGATGGAATAAAAGATGCCGTTGTAAAAGTTGAGGGAGCAGATGGTTTAGACCCCAAGCTCATTGCTTACCTGATACCTGACGACCTGGCTACGCTTAATGGCGGTGAAGCTACCAAGAAGGAAGTGATTAGCTGGAGAAGGGAGTTGAGCAAAAACCTTCCTGCTTACATGATCCCTAACGGATGGGTAAAGCTGGAAATCTTTCCGCTTACTCCTAATAAAAAGGTAGACCGGAAGGCATTGAAGTATAAAGAAGCTGATACTCAAGTAAAAACCGTGGTGGAATCATCCCGTGAGCAGACGGCACTTACGGCCAGGCTAAAAACCATCTGGGAAAATGAGTTAGGAGTGAAGGGGGTAGAACCGGGTGACAACTTTTTTGAATTAGGAGGAAATTCTTTATTAGCTCAAAAAGTTGTAAATATTCTTAAGGCCGACCTTGATATAGAGGTACCCATTACAAAACTATATCAGCATCCCACTATTGAAGCTTTCCTGAAATTTTTAAAAGGCGAAGAGAAATCCCTCCGCCGGCCCGGTAAAAAGAGTGACCAACAGGTTTCGGATACGGCTATAGCGGTGATTGGAATGGAGTGTAATTTCCCGGGAGTGAATACCGTTGAAGGTTTCTGGGATTTATTGAAAAACGGCAAAGAAACCACGCGTTTTTTCTCGGCTGATGAATTGGATAAAACCCTGCCGGACCATGTGAAGAATGACCCTGCTTATGTAAAAGCAAGAGGTGTATTGGAAGGAGTAGAGCTTTTCGATGCAGAGTTTTTCGGTATCAGTCCGCGCCTGGCCGAATTGATGGACCCGCAACATCGCCTGTTTCTGGAAACCTCAAGGAACCTGCTGGAAAAAACCGGGTATCTTTCTGATAGGCGATCAGCAGTTATCGGGGTATTTACTGGTTGCGGTCCCAACTCTTATTTCAACAATAATGTAATAGGCCTCAAAAATAAAATAGATATCCACAGTATACCTGTTTTGTCTGTTTCCGATAAGGATTATATCAGCAGCCGGGTAAGTTATCAATTAAACCTGTCCGGTCCATCTGTAAATGTGAATACAGCTTGCTCCACTTCACTGGTGGCTATCGCACAGGCGGTAGAAAGTCTCAGGGCTGGTCAATCCGACGCAGCCATAGCAGGCGGAGTAGCCATCACCGTGCCGGTTAACAGCGGGCATTTATACGAAGAGGGATCTATGTTAAGCGCAGATGGCCATTGCCGCCCGTTTGATGCCGATGCTAAAGGCACTATATTCAGCGATGGCGTGGGAGCTGTATTATTAAAACGTTTAAAAGATGCGGTTGAAGATGGCGACACCATTTATGCAGTCGTTAAAGGAGTAGGCATTAATAACGATGGTGGCAATAAGGGCAGCTTTACAGCGCCAAGTGCCGAAGGGCAGGCCGCTGCGATACTGATGGCCCTTGATGATGCAAAAGTAAACCCAGCGGACATATCTTATGTAGAAGCTCATGGAACCGCAACGCCTTTAGGAGACCCTATTGAAATAGATGGACTGAAGCTTGCTTTTGGAAAGCAGGATAAAAATCAATTCTGTTCTATCGGGTCGGTTAAAAGTAATTTCGGGCATTTAACACATGCTGCCGGGGTAGCAGGATTTATGAAAGCGGTGTTGTCACTATATCATAAGAAACTGGTGCCTTCTATCAACTTTACCCGGCCCAATCCTCATATCGATTTTCAAAACAGCCCCTTTGTAGTTAACAATACATTCAGGGAGTGGAAAACAGATGGGAAGCGGATTGCAGGTGTTAGTTCTTTGGGAGTGGGAGGTACGAATGCACACGTGGTACTGGAGGAATACGATGGCACTCATATACCTGTCACCCCTAAAAACAGTACGGTACCCCAGCTGATTTGCTGGTCGGCCCACCGTACTGAAAGTGTTACAGGCTATGCCCGTAAACTACACGATTTTTTAGTGACCGATACCAGTGCCGATTTAGGTGATATAGCCTATACAATCAACACAACAAGACAGGATCTTCCATTGCGCCATTTTATAGTGGCAAAAAATAAAGAAGATCTTATAGAGCAGTTGGAGCAGGTTGAAACCATAGCAGGAGCAGGACACACGGTAAAGGACAAAAACAATAATATTGTATTTCTCTTTCCCGGTCAGGGCAACCAGTATCCCAATATGGGCCGTGACTTATACGATCAGGAAGAGGTTTACAGGAATGCAATAGATGAATGTGCTGATATACTGGAACCGATCATGCAGGAAGACATCAGGGATATCATATTTGTGGATAATGCAGATGAGCTCGCTGCTGATAAGTTGAAAGATACCCGTTATGCGCAACCTGCTATATTTACCACTTCGTATGCATTGGCAAAATTGTATATGAGCTGGGGATTAAACCCTGTTGCTTTTGCCGGGCATAGCGTAGGTGAGTTTGTTGGAGCTCATCTTTCGGGCATCTTTTCGCTGGAAGATGTTTTGCATATCGTTGCAGAACGGGGGCGATTGATCAGCGCACTACCTGCAGGCAGCATGTTATCAGTAAGAGCTTCAGAAGAGAAAGTAAAAGAGCTGCTGGATCCGGGCGTTTTTATAGCCGCACAAAATGCAACGGAGTTATGTGTGGTTTCGGGTGAAACAGCAGCAATGAATGCCTTTGCCGAAAAGCTGAACGCCAACGAAATCATCAACAAGCCATTAAGAACCAGCCATGCATTTCATTCTGCAATGATGGATCCGATAGTTCCGTTGTTGAAAGCAGTTGTCGAAACAAAAACAATGCGTGTTCCGCAAATTCCGGTAATGTCAACTGTAACTGCAGGGTGGTTGAAAGACAGTGAAGCTACCAGTGCAGCTTACTGGGCTAACCATGCAAGGGAAACCGTTCGTTTTGGCCAGGCATTGAAAAATATACACCAGGATCTCAATCCGCTTTTCCTGGAAGCAGGTCCGGGAACTTCAGCAACAATTTTTGTTAATCAAAATGGCCTGGGAGCCAACTCTTTCTCCGCGTTGAGTACAGCCACACAGCTTACAGGAGAAACTATAGCAGCCAGGGGAGTATTGGGTAAGCTATGGCAACGCGGAGTAGCAATCAACTGGGAAAAATTCTACAAGGACAGCAGTTACAGCATTATGCATAACTTGCCAACTTATGCGTATCACAAAAAGCGTTTTTGGGTAGATCCTCCTGAGCAATCTTTAAGTCAGCCGTTATTGGCGGCGCACCCCACTATCCATGATACAACGAATACCACATCTACAATTATAATGAGCAGAAAAAATATTTTACTCGATAAATTAAAAGAAGTGATAGAGTCAGCATCAGGCTTATCAGTAGCCGATGCCAACCCTAACAGTAATTTTACTGAGCTGGGATTAGATTCACTTTTGTTAACGCAGTTAACCAGTAGCCTGAAGAAGGAATTCTCTCTGCCGGTTACTTTCAGGCAGCTGAGTGAGAATTATGATAGCCTGAATAAACTGGCAGATTTTTATGACACTAACCTGCCGCCGGCGATGTTTAGCAATAACGGGGCTCCATCAGCACCTGCCGCAGCTGTTCCGGCAGCGATCCAGGCGCCGGTTTATACCAATCATGTTCCACAGGGAGGAACTGATATGCTTAGCTTAATGTCATTGCAATTGCAACTACTGACACAACAGGTAGCTATGATGCAACAGAGGGCCGCAGGCAACAATGTTGCTGCAGTAAGCAGTTACCAGCCGGCAGTGGTACAAAATGCCGGCAATGCTATTGTAGGTGTTAATGGAACCGGCACAACAGCAACAACAGAAGATCTAACTGCAGAGGAAAAAATAGAATTAAAGAAACCTTTTGGTGCTACCGCCCGCATTGAAAAAAAGGTAACCGAAATTTCGGCTGAGCAGCAAAAGTATATCACCGGCTTTATAGCCGCTTATAATAAAAAAACAGCAAAAAGTAAAGAATATACGCAGCAACACCGCGCAAGAATGGCCGATCCAAGAGTAGTATCCGGATTCAGGCCTTATACAAAAGAAATGGTGTATTCCATCGTTACCAACAAATCAAAAGGATGTTACCTGTGGGATATCGATGGCAATAAATATGTGGATGCATTAAACGGTTTTGGATCCAACTTCCTGGGCTATCAACCCGATTTTGTGAAAAATGCCTTATTGCAACAGGTGGAAGATGGTTATGAAACCGGGCCTCAACATGTGTTAGCCGGAGATGTTTCGGAGTTGATTTGTGAATTAACCGGCATGGAGCGGGCGGGTTTATGTAATACGGGCTCCGAAGCTGTACTGGGTGCCATGAGAATTAGCCGTACCGTTAGCGGTAAAGATATTATAGTAGCTTTCGCCGGGTCTTATCATGGTATAACAGATGAGGTGCTGGTACGTGGCAGCAAGAAACTTAAAACATACCCGGCAGCTTCTGGTATATTAGCGGGTAATGTGCAAAACATGCTTATTCTTGAGTATGGTACTGAAGAATCTTTAAAGATTATTAAAGAAAGGGCTTCTGAAATAGCTGCTGTATTGGTAGAGCCGGTTCAAAGCAGGAGACCTGAGTTCGTACCTGTGGCTTTCCTTAAAGAACTAAGAAAACTTACCGCTTCGCTGGATGTTGCGCTTATTTTTGATGAGGTGATAACCGGGTTCAGAAGTCATTTAGGCGGCGCCCAGGCTTTGTTTGGTATTAAAGCCGATTTGGCAACTTATGGTAAAGTAGCTGGCGCCGGCATATCAATTGGTATTATAGCAGGCAGCAAAAAATATATGGATGCCCTGGATGGTGGCTATTGGGAGTATGGCGACGACTCCATACCTGAAGTGGGGGTTACCTACTTTGCGGGAACTTTTGTGCGCCATCCGTTGGCGCTGGCTACTACCAAAGCCGCATTAACCTTTTTGAAAGCTCAGGGTCCTGGGCTTCAGGAGGAAATGAATGAAAAAACGGCACGGTTGGTAAAAAGGCTGGAGCAGGTTATTGAAAAATACAGGGTTCCCATTTATATAGTTCATTTCTCTTCTTTGTGGAAAATCAAGTTTAAAGAAGAGTATCCTTATTACGAACTGCTGTTCGCATTAATGCGTTTGCGTAATATTCATATCTGGGATCTGTTTCCGTGTTATATGACCATTGCCCACACGCAGGAGGATATAGACGCAATTTGTATAGCTTTTGAAGAAAGTATTGCTGAGCTTTGCAAAGCAGGGTTCATTCCGCAGGTAAAACAGGAGCTACCGCCGGCACAGAGCGAAACCGCCGTAAAAATTATCGATAATTCAATGCCTCCCGTTCCCGGCGCGAGATTGGGAAAGGACAGGGACGGCAATCCAGCCTGGTTTTTACCCGACGAAAATAGTCCTGGCAAATATTTGCAAATTTCATTGAACGATAAATAAATGATGACCGTAGAAAAAAGAAGTAACACCCTGGTAGAATTTGACCCGTTTGCCGGAGATATCATTGAAAAGATTGTTCCGGCAACTGAATCTCAAAAAGAGATCTTTGCCTCTTGTGTCCTTGGGGGAGAAAATGCAAGTCTGGCCTATAATTTATCCTTATCGCTACACTTTACAGGCAGGCTCAACGAAAATGCCCTTCAAAAATCTGTTGCTCAATTACATCAGCGTCACGAATCGTTGCGGGCAACATTTACTGAAGACGGTACTCAGATGATCATCTATGAATCAAAGTCTGTAGACCTGCTGTATCAAAACCTGGAAGCATTTGATAAAACTGCTCAGCAGGATATTTTGGAGCAGTATCATGGTCAAAATGCACGCACTCCTTTTGACCTTTTCAACGGACCGTTAACAAGGCTTGCACTTTTTCGTTTTAGTTCAGAAGAATACCTGCTGACGATTACGGTACATCATATTATTTGCGATGGGTGGTCTTTGGGAATTCTTCTGGAAGACTTATCCAGGCTTTATAACGCAGCATGTTCCGGGCAGTTACCTGCCGTTAAACCGTTATTATTTAGTGATTATGTAATACGGTCGGTTCAATATGAGCAATCAGAAGAGTATCGTGAAGCGCTGAATTACTGGAAAAAAGAATACCAAGGTAATGTACCCGCTTTTGAAATTCCCTCTGATTTTCCGAGACCCGCAAGAAGAACTTATACTGGTACCAGGCAAGATTTTATTCTTCCCGCTGTTACAGCCGATAAAATAAAAAAGATAGGTGCGCGGTATGGCTCTAGTTTCGTTAATACGCTGATGTCTGTTTTTGAAATACTGCTATCTAAATATTCAGGAAGTGCCGATGTAGTGATAGGGTTGCCAACTGCCGGGCAGGCTGCTAAAGAAATGTATGACCTGATCGGGCATTGCGTTAACTTTTTACCTTTAAGAAGTCAACCACGGCCTGAGCAACCTTTTTCGGAATATCTTAAACAGCGTAAGTCAAAAACACTTGTAGACTACGAACATCAGCAATTTACGTTTGGTACGCTTTTAAAAGAGCTTAAAATAGACAGGGATCCTTCACGTATCCCTCTAACTCCGATGTCTTTCAACATCGATATCGGTATGAATAAGCAGGTTACATTCGACAATCTCAGTTATAAAGTAGTTTCAAATAAAAGAGTAGCGGAAACCTTTGAGATTTTTTTGAATATCACAGATCGTGAAGAAGGGTACGAATTTCAATGGTCCTATAATACGCAGTTGTTCAAGCCCTCCACTATTGAAGGGTTGATGCAGAAGTATGAATACATGTTGCAGCAAATCAGTATGCAACCGGAGGTATTGATTGCTGATATTAAACTGGTTAATGAGGATGTGGTACTAAGCCAGTTAGGGCAGTGGAACCAAACAAGCCAGCCACTTCCTGGAGGAACTTTTGTAAATCTGTTTGAATCAATAGTGCGTTCGAATGTTGACGGTGTAGCGTTAAAATTTCAAACCGATACTTACACATATAAATCATTGAATGAGTCAGCCAATAGGTTGGCTCACTACCTGATATCGCAGGGTGTCAAAAAAGGCGATACTGTAGGTGTTGTTTTAGAGCGGAGTGCGCAGGTTGTAGTAGTGCTGCTGGGTGTATTGAAATGCGGTGCCTCCTATTTGCCCATTGATCCGGAGTTTCCGGAAGACAGGATCAGTTTTATGTTGGAGGATTCGGGAGCACCATTTGTAGTAACGAGTACAACGGTTTCTCAAAAACTCAGCAATCTTTCATCTAGACGCATCCATATAGATCAGTTACAGGCGGAGATAGGGGCTGCTGATCCTTTCAACCCGGAAATATCCATTCAAAACGATGACCAGGCTTACATATTATACACTTCAGGATCCACCGGCAAGCCCAAAGGTGTAATGGTATCGCATGAAAACCTCTTGAATTTCCTGTTAGGAATGAAGAGGATTTTTAATACCGGTACCCAAACTAAATTGCTCTCAGTAACAACGATCTCCTTCGATATTGCAGGTCTGGAGTTATATCTTCCTTTAATTTCGGGAGGCCGGATAGTTTTGGCTGATGCCAATACTACAAAGAGCAGTAAAGCGTTGATAGAACTATTGAGTACGGAAGACATCAACATGATGCAGGCCACCCCGGCCACTTACAAGATAATGCTTCAGGATCAATGGCCTGCAAATAACAACCTGGTATTGTTATGCGGGGGAGAGGCATTGTCTAAGAATATGGCAGATGCCCTGCTCAATAAATGTGGCAGGTTATTTAATATGTACGGCCCAACAGAAACCACTATCTGGTCGACGGTGAAGGAGATGTTACCGGGTGATGCTATTGTTTCTATTGGGAAGCCCATTCAGAATACCACTGTTTATATTCTGGATAAAGACAACCGGTTGCTGCCTCCCGATTCGGAAGGCGAAATATTCATAGGAGGTAAAGGTGTGGCCTTAGGTTATCATAACCGTGCAGACCTGACTAGGGAGCGGTTTATTCCCGACACTTTTTCCGGCGAAAAAGGAGCCCGGCTATACAAAACAGGCGATTTAGGCAGGTACCTCGCGAACGGGGATTTAATATGTTTAGGCCGCAGCGATAACCAGGCCAAAATACGGGGTTACAGGATAGAACTGGGGGAAATAGAACATTATATTTCGAAGATCGAGGGTATCAAAGATGCTGTTGTGAAGGTAGAAGACGGGGAAACGGATAGTCCCAAGCTTGTTGCCTATATAGTTCCTTCAGATTTAACTAATTTAAACAACGGCGAGGTTACCAAAGACGAGGTGTTAAGATGGAGAGGGGCGTTGAGCAAAATGCTGCCCGACTACATGCTGCCCAATCTATGGTTAAAATTAAAAGAGTTTCCGCTCACACCCAATAAAAAAATAGACAGAAATGCCCTGCATTATGCCCAGGCCGCCCCTGCGAAAACAGAACCGGGAAAGAAGAGAACCGAAGCTTTAACAGCTTTAATAAGTGAAATAACAACTATATGGGAGGAGGAGATTGGAATAAAGGGGATAGAACCAGACGATAACTTTTTTGAACTGGGAGGACATTCCATGATTGCGGTGAAGGTAATGAACCGTGTTTCCAAACAAATGAATACCAAGCTGCCGATAGCTTCTTTGTTTGAATATCCTACTATAGCTTCGCTGTCAAAATTACTGGATGATTCTACTCATGTAAAGCATAAATCTCTGGTAGCTATTAAAACCAGCGGCTCGAAGCCTCCGATTTACCTGATTCATGGTGGAGCGCTGAATATTTTTCTTTACAAAAACCTGGAACCCTTCTTAAGCGAAGACCAACCTTTATATGGTATCCAGGCCCTGGGTCTGGATGGAGATTTATCGCATTTAGACTCTATTGAAAGTATTGTAAATAAATACCTCGAAGAAGTACTGGCGCAAAACCCTGAGGGGCCGTATATTCTGATAGGCTATTCCTACGGAGGGATTATAGCATTTGAAATGGCCCGGCAACTGATTGCCATGGGTAAGGAGATTAAAATGGTAGGTATCATGGATACCAATGTAAGCGAGCGGGTGGAGTCGGAGCAAAAACCTGGAAAATTGGTACGTTTCCTGAACAGGCAGGCTAAAAAAACAGTCTTTTTTGGAGGAAACTTATTAAGCTCCCCCCGGGAAGTGCTTAAGTATCAATGGACTGTTCTTAATAAGAAGTTGAATAAGAATTTTAAAGAAGCCGAGGATGAACAGATTTACGATTATCCAATGCCGGTTATTGAAGCATACGATAATGCATACTGTAAATTTATTTTGAAGCCGCTTGATGTTAAAGTACATCTGTTCCGGGTAAAAGAACGTACTTATTATGTGGATGACCGTACCTACCTGGGCTGGTTAAACTATGCCAGGAAAGGCGTAGCAGTGTATGATGTGCGGGGAGATCATAAAACATTTATTCTGCCCCCGCATAACGAGCACCTTATTAAAATGATAGAAAAGATAATAAGCACAATTTAATTGCACCTCTAAAAGAATAACTATATTTATGCATTTTTTACACCGACATAATCCTTCTAAACCTCAACTGGCATAAGATTAGCATTAATATGGCTTCTTAATACCTGATAGTGCTTAAATTTGCTTAATAGAAAAATTTTTTTGATGAAGAAGACAATCCTTATAGTTGATGATGAACCAACCATACTAAAACTTTTAGAGTTTGTTTTGTCAAAAGAATACCAAACCGAATTAAAAAGCAACGGATACGAGGCAATTCAGTGGTTAGAGGATGGTAATAAACCTGATCTGATTATTCTTGATGTCAATATGCCTTATTTTAATGGAACTGAGTTTTTGAACTCCATCAAAATAAGCGGTATTTTTTCTAAAATACCGGTAATATTATTGACCGGAACAACTGATACAAAAAACCTGGAAGCTCAGTTGAGGTTTCCGGTAAACGAAATAATACAAAAACCTTTTAATCCCACTAAGCTTAAAGATGCCGTCAAATACCTACTTGCTGAACACACAAAACTCTTCGCATCTGAAAACTAATTTTTTAAGTCAGACCGTTGGTATAGCGTATATAGGGAACGATTTTTTTGATGAAGTGATAGATGAAAGATTCACGTCAGGATACCAGATTGATGTATATCCCAGCCTGGCGAGTTTCAGAAAGCACCTCTCAGGGTCGTCTATTACTAATGTGCCTTATGCACTTTTGGTCGAGGTAACTAATGAAAGCGCCATCTTTAACGAGATAAGCACATTACGGCAAAACGCCATCGCAGCGGGCATCATCATTATTCTACTTACTTCTGTTAATAAAACTGAATTACATCAGCGGGCATTGGAAGCTAAAGCTAATGATATTTATTTTAAGCCGTTTAATAGCGAATTGATTTTTGAACGGATTAATTTCCTGATCAAGTTTAAGCTGATTAAGCCCGATGATGCATCGAAATTTGCTACCAAGGGTATAGAATACAAAATGCCGGTTTATAAGCGCTTATTTGATATAGTGGTTTCTTCGTTGCTTATTTTGTTATTATGCCCTTTATTTATACTGGTAATTATTTTAATACGATTGGAAAGCAAAGGCCCTGTTGTATATAAAAGCAAAAGAGCCGGAACAGGGTACAAAATATTTGATTTTTATAAGTTTCGCTCCATGATTACTGATGCCGATAAAAAGCTGGCAGCATTGAGCAAAACAAATAATCAGTACGCCGCCGGCGAGGACACAGGGGGCGGGCAAAAGGCATTTGTCAAAATATTAAATGATCCCCGTATTACTAAAGTGGGTAATATATTGCGAAAGACGAGTATCGATGAATTGCCCCAGCTTTTTAATGTGCTAAAAGGCGACATGTCGATTGTGGGAAACAGGCCTCTTCCCTTGTATGAGGCAGAACAGTTGACCTCTGATCAATTTGCTATGAGATTTCTGGGTCCGGCAGGAATAACAGGGTTGTGGCAAATATCAAAAAGGGGGCAGGCCGAGATGTCGGAGGATGAGCGTAAAGAACTGGATAATACCTATGCCAAGAATAGCTCTTTTTTAATGGACCTTAAAATAATGCTGAAAACAGTGCCAGCGATGCTGCAGAAAGAAAAAGTATAAAAAAATTTGTATGAATAACAGAATAACCATTTTACTAATGCTCTTCATCATCTCCCTGGAGGGCTTCTCTCAGGAGTCTATGATGAGTGATGTTGATGATGCATTTTTGAATAAATGTGTCAATCTGGCGATGGTTAATTATCCCAAAAGAAAAGTGGGCGATGCTACAGTAGAAAAGTCAAAAGCACAGATCGCTGCTGCAACCATGTCTTTATTTGATATACTCAACGCGGGTTATTTTTACAGCCCGCAAAAAAACCAGGGGCTTATTTATATACCCGGCGGCAGCGGCGGCACCAACAATGTGGTATTAAGTGGTTTCCAGTTCGGTGTAACGGTTAACCTGGGAAACTTTCTTGCCAAACCTGCAAACATAAAAGCTGCGAAGGCAGATTACAAAATCGCCCAGGCACAAAGCGATGATTATAAAATTGAACTCAGGAATTTAGTGAAATCCAATTATTACGATTTTATTGCAGCAAAAAAGCAGCTGGAAATAAAATCGCTGGCCGCCAAGGATTTCAAAAGCATATTAACAAATGCACAGTCACAATTTCAGAATGGAACTATAACACTTGATATTTACACCGCAGCTAAAAGTTCCTCGGTTGCAGCTGATGTAGAAGTACTGGAGGCAGAGGTAGCTTACCTTAAATCGAAAAATATTTTAGAAAGCGTTATTGGTACCAGCATCGAAAACGTTAAATAACTAAAAGAATATTCTGTAAGTTATGAATCTTAATTTAAAAGATTTTTTGAAATACTTAGCCAGGTTTAAATGGCTGCTTATTATTATACCTATAGTAATAGCGGTTGGTACCTATTTCATGGCCAAGAAGCTACCCAAAACGTACACATCTACCTCTCTTATATCAACAGGTCTTACAGGGCGCTTTCAGCAGAATGCATTAAATACAGGCGGTCAGATGGATTATTTTCAATTGAGTCAGCAATTTGGAAATATCCTCGAAAGAATGAAGTCTAAACGGAGTATTAATACTTTATCCTATAAACTCATTTTGCACGACCTTGAAAATCCCAATGAAGCTTTTAAAGAGCTTCCAAAGCTTGTTCAGGAATTATCTGCCGAAGACAAACAGCGGGCAATAACCGAATATAGAAACCGCCTTGAATCGGGGCAGCTGATTTCCGTAGCGGATAACGGTAACAGGATCAAGTTGTATGATATATTAACCGCCGCCAAGTATGATGAAAAGTCGTTAACGGATCATTTAAATATTTCAAGAAGCGGGGAAAGTGATTTTATACAAGTTGAATATGCTTCACAAAATCCTAATCTTTCTGCCTTTGTTGTGAATACTTTTTCATCTGACTTTATTTCCTATTACAATGGGCTTACAATAGCAGGTCAAAGAAAGTCGCTGGCTTTGCTCGACACGGTGCTGCAAAAAAAGCAATCGGAGATGAGGAAGAAAAGTGATGAAGCGCGCAGGGCGCTTCAGAACGAAGCCGCAACAACAGCGGGACAGGCCAATAGCCAAAGGCAGGCTGAAATAGCTTATTCCAAATATGCGGAAGCGGAGTCTCAAAGATTGCAGTACATCAGGCAGATCAGCTCCATTCAGGGCAACCTGGAAGAGGTTAATGCCAAATTGAGTGGTAAGGGCGGGTATGTAAATCAAACGCAGTCGAAAGAGAATGTAGATATTGTGAATATAGATGCTCAGCTGAAAATTGCGAATCAAAAGTATATTAATAATAATTTTCGTGCGCAGGACAAAAACTCAGTAGATTCTCTCCAGAGAATTAAGGACAGGCTTATTGAGAGATCTGCCAATAACGCAGGCTCTAATTCCGCATCGGTGAAGCGGGACCTGATGGCCGAGCGGATCAAGCTGGAAGGTGATCTGGCTTCTGCACAAAGTGCTTTAGCCACTGTTGAGGACCAGCTAAGATCATTGCCTAAACCATCAGGTGGAACTGCGGTAGCGGTTCCGCAGGCGCCACAGGATGTGCTGCGTGATGCAGAGAATGCATCCACCGAGTTCGAGCAGGCTCAGAATCAATATACCCAAACTGAGTTATTAACCAAAACGAGCACTAATCTGTCATTGGCAGAACCGGGCCTACCGGGTCCGCCGGAAAAATCAAAAACGCTTTTATTTGTTGGCTTTTCTGGTATCTCAAGCTTCATGCTTTGTTTAATGGCGTTGTTTTTAACTTTTGCCCTCAATAAACAGGTGGAAGATCCGTCCCGCCTGGAGAGCGTAACGCAACAAAAAGTGCTAGGTTGTTTAAACTATATTTCAGAAAGCGACAAAGACCTTCGCAATATCTGGAAGGACAATGATACCGTTAAAAATTATTCAGCGTATAAAGAGCTTTTAAGATCACTTCGGTTCGAAATAAATCAACATTTATCGGAGCAGAACAATGTATTGGGCATTACCAGTATGAAAGACGGTGATGGAAAAACCTTCCTGGCAGGAAGCTTAAGCTATGCATTTGCTATGATGGGAAAAAATGTGCTGCTGATATGTGAGAAAGACGGCAATATCATGGATTTGGTGTTGAATACAAATGGTAAAAAAGAATCTCCCCAACAACAGAAATTTGAGTCATTCCTTGTTAAAAAACAAATTCAGGTAGAAGACAGGATTACAATACTGAATAGAAATACGTCAAACAGTAATTCATTATTGGAACTAAGAGATACCAAAAGTTTAATTGCAGGGTTCGAGGTTCTAAAAAATACGTTCGATGTGGTTATTGTTGACATACATAGTGGAGAAGATATACATAATGTAAAAGAATGGTTGATGTTTTGCGACCGGAGTATTGCCGTTTATGAATCAGGTTCAAAATTTTCAGACAAAAACAGGCCGTTTGTTAACTATTTATCGTCGCAGGAAGGCTTTTTGGGATGGGTTTTAAATAAAGTAAAAGTTGCCTGATCCAAATCGTGAAAGTTTTAAATGAATCCGATCTCCTCCACAGATAAAAGCGTTACAAGACGCGGTTACACTATAATTTTTTTAGTTCTTTTATTGTCGTTGATAACCGGGGGGCTGGCGTATGTCACTAATTCTTTCTTTATACCCATTTTACCGGTAATTATAGCGGGCGGTGTCATCTTTATTGTTTTGTTGTTCAAAGAGCCATTCCTCGGGCTTGTGTCGGTTTTTTGTTATTGTTTTTTCCTTTTTATTCTTTCAAGAGAAATAAACAATGAAATACAGTTTGGTTTGGGTACAGAGGCATTGCTTATTTTGACCTGGCTGAGTGTATGGTATAATGCGAAGCGGTATGACTTTTCCGTTTTAAAAAACGAGCTTACTATTCTCTGCCTGATTTGGTTTATCATTAGTGTTCTGCAATTGGTAAACCCGGCAGATGCAAGTATAATGGGTTGGTTACAGGAAGTTAGGGCTACGGCACTTTTGCCACTGCTGCTTGCTCCGCTGGGCATGGTGTTGATTACTGATAATAAAAAATTGAATATTATTATTTACGTAATTATTATATGCTCACTTTTGGGAGTGTTGAATGGTATTAAACAAATGTATCTGGGACCATCGGCAGGGGAGCAGCGTTTCCTGGATGAAGGGGGAAATGTAACCCATATTTTGTTTGGCAAATTAAGGGTGTTTTCGTTTTACAGTAGTGCTGGTCAGTTTGGTCCTTCTCAGGCGCAGGTTTCGGTATTATGTGCTGTATTGGTTTTAGGGTTGCAAAAATGGGGACAGAAATTTATATTGGCTGTATTAAGTGTTTTGTTTTTTTATGGAATGCTTATCTCCGGCACGCGGGGTGCTTTTTTTGCATTAATAGGCGCTGCAGGCTCGGCTTTATTTTTTGCGCGTAAGTATAAGGTAATTATTGCAGGTGTATTGGTGTTGGGGGTGTTTGTAGGTATTTTAAAGTATACAACAATTGGCAATGGCAATTACAATATATACCGGCTTCGAACAGCAGTTGATCCTGAAGATCCTTCATTTAAGGTGAGACTGGCAAGCCAAAAGGTTTTGGCTGATTATATGTCAACAAGACCTTTTGGCGGCGGCATAGGTGTTATCGGAACTTTTGGTCATAAGTATAATAGCGATAAATTTTTATCGACTATTGAACCCGATAGCTATTGGGTTAAACTGTGGGCCATGTACGGAATTGTTGGCTTTATCATCTGGTTTTGTAGTTTAATGTATCTCATAGGCAAAAGTTTTGGTATTGTATGGACCATCAAAACAAAATCACTGAAGATCAAGCTTACGGCCCTTGGATCAGGAGTAGTGGGCTTATTCGTTTGTAGTTACGGGAACGAGGTGATGAATGATGTGCCGTCATCTTTTATCGTGTGGCTTTCATTAGCAGCTATATTTAATGCACATAAAATTGAAAAAAGCATCCTCTCAAACAGTAAGCTTTCTTAGTATGCCTTTTATATTATTTGTGATACCCGGGATTATTTTCTTTTTGATCGGCATTAGATCGGGATTGAAAAGTAAAAAATAATGACACTAAAAGATAAAATAAAATCTAACAGGTTTTTAAAGAAAACCAGCTCCTGGATGATGCAGCCGGCAGGTGACCCCAAACCGCGTTACTGGATGCGTTTGTTTTTAAACCCTTTTATTCACAAAAAAGGGCAGGGGGCTATTGTAAGAAGGCAGGCCCGGCTCGATATCTTCCCTTACAATACTTTTAGCCTCGGAAAGCAATCTATAATAGAAGCTTTTTCCGTAGTTAATAATGGCGTGGGAAATGTTATTATTGGAGATGGTAGTATTATCGGAATTGGCTGTGTTATTATAGGGCCTGTAACTATAGGGGCCAACGTTATGCTGGCCCAACATATAGTGGTTTCAGGTTTAAATCATCGTTATGAAGATGTAAGCCTTCCGCCAAGCAAACAGGATGTTGATAGAAAAATGATCACTATTGAGGATAATGTTTGGATTGGCGCCAATGCTGTTATAACGGCTGGTGTAACAATTGGCAAACACGCTATTGTAGGAGCAGGATCGGTGGTGACCAAGGATGTTCCTGCTTATTCTGTTGTGGTGGGAAACCCTGCGCGGATAATAAAACAGTATGATAGTGCCGATAATGTCTGGAAAAAGGTAACAAAATAGAATAATAAAGAATTATGCAAAACGAATATTTGTTTTGGATTTTACTTCAGGTTATAATGAGTATAAGCTTATGGCTTGCACCGGTCCTTTTGTTGATTGGTACGTTTCGTAAAAAAAGCAGCGCCAAAGCCACACAAACAGAAGATACTGAATTGGATTATGCCATTATAGTAACAGCCTACCAACAGGTAGGTCTTATCGATAAGGTAGTTCAGTCTATTTTGAACCTCGGTTACGAAAAATATATGATATATGTTGTCGCCGATAACTGCGATATTTCAACCATTAATATCAAGCATGAGAAAGTAAGAATTCTTAGCCCCGAAACGGTTTTGGCAAGTAATATTAAATCTCATTTTTACGCCATCAACAGGTTTGAACGCGCCCATGATATTGTTACTATAATTGACAGTGATAATTTGGTAGAAAAAGATTACCTGAATCAGTTAAACATCTATTTTAAACAAGGTTATAAAGCAGTACAGGGCACACGAAAAGCCAAAAATTTAAATACTGTTTATGCCTGTTTAGATGAAGCAGGGGATATATATTACCGGTTTACAGATCGTAAGTTACCATTTGATGCAGGTTCGTCTGCTTCCCTGGCCGGATCGGGCATGGCGTTTACTACTGATATCTATAAGGCCTGCCTGGAGGCTTTTTCTCTTACAACGGGGGCCGGATTTGATAAGATCCTGCAATATGAGCTGGTGAATAGAAACGAAAGAATTGCATTTGCTGAAAAAGCTGTGGTGTATGACGAAAAAACAGCGAAGACGGATCAGCTTGTCAAACAAAGAGCAAGGTGGATCAATACCTGGTTCAGGTTCTGGAAACTAGGTGCCGTCATGTTATTAAAATCTATCGTCAGGTTCAACTGGAATGGATTTGTTTTTAGCCTCATGTTACTGAGACCGCCTCTTTTTTTAATGTTCCTTGCTATCGGTATTTTTTGTATCATCAATATATTTACTGTTCCCCTTATGTTAATATACTGGGGCGTTTTATTATTGCTTTTTGTATTTGTATTTGTCAGGGCACTTAATCATTTTAAGGCAGATAAGCGGGTTTATGATAGTGTTTGGCATGCCCCTAAATTTGTCTTTTTCCAGTTGATTGCCTTTACCAAAGCGAAAAAGGCCAACAAGTTATCTGTGGCCACGGAACATGATCTGTCGGCTGAAACAGAAATTAAATAATTAGTCGACATTTAAACCGCCGCTACCAGGGCGACTTAAATCGCATAACTAATATTGTAATGGAGAAAATAAAAGTATTAGAAACTATTAGGCAGGGAAGTGTAGGTGGTGGGGAAAGCCATGTGCTGGACCTGGTGGGCGGCCTGAATAAGGAGCTTTTTGATCCTGTTGTACTGTCGTTTACCGAAGGTCCGATGGTAGACAGGTTGCAGGAAATGGGTATAAAAACACATGTAATTAGTACCTTAAAACCTTTTGATTTCAGGGTATTCGGGCAGGTGAAAAAGCTGATGAAGCAGGAAGGTATTCAACTGTTGCACGCTCATGGCACCAGGGCTTGTTCTAACACTTACTATCCGGCTAAGCAATTAAACATTCCCCTTATTTATACGGTACATGGGTGGTCTTTTCATGATAATCAAAAAGAGTGGATCAGGCGTATCCGGATCTTGGGAGAGCGCTTATTAGTAAAAAGAGCAGCGGTTACGGTATGCGTGTCGGATAGTAATCTTAAGGAAGGAAGTAATTATTTTGAGTTTAATAAATCAACGGTCATTAAAAATGGCATCAATCAGGTTAGATTTAATCCCGAAAAATCTTTCAAAGATGTAAGGGCAGAATTGGGTGTTGGCAAAGAAGAAGTTTTAGTAGGCTTTATAGCCAGGGTTACGTTACAAAAGAACCCGCTTTTATTGATCAGGGCTTTTGCGAAAATAGCGGGAACGCATCCCATTAAACTATTGATTGTTGGAGATGGTGATCTGAAAAAAGACGCGGTTGATTTGGCGGCCGCTTTGAAAGTAGAGGATAAAATTATATTTCAACCGTTCAGGCAGGATATTCCTGACCTGTTAAATGCTATTGATATTTACTGTCTGCCATCCCTTTGGGAAGGCCTCTCTATAGCACTTTTGGAAGCTATGGGCATGCGTAAAGCTATCGTAGCAACCCCCGTTAATGGTACCAAAGAAGTGATTACTCATATGAAAAACGGAATACTGGTACCCGTTAATGATGTGGATGCCCTGGCTGATGCGTTTGTGCAGCTTGCCAATGATCCCTCATTAAGATCACAAATAGCTCAACAGGCGTATGAGACTTTATCTCAGGAGTTCAATACGCAAACAATGGTGCATAAGATCGAAGATCTGTATACGCAGGTTAGTACGAATCACTCAAATAAAAAATAAAAGTGCTGCAAGGTAAAGATATCATTATCGTAGGACAACAGGCCTGGGATACTCCAATTGGGAGTAATTGTAAAGATATTGCCCTTGAGCTGAGTAAGCATAACAGGGTGCTGTATGTTAACTCACCTTTAGACCGCATATCTAAATTGCGCGGTAAAGATGATCCTAAAATACAAAAAAGAATAAACGTTATAGAAGGCAGGGAAACGGGCATTGTTCAAATCAACAGTAATTTATTCAACCTGTATCCCGATTGCATGGTAGAGTCCATTAACTGGATACCTGTTACAGCTGTTTTTAAAATAGTTAACTGGTTTAATAATAAACGTCTTGCAAAATCAATATTAAAGGCAGTCGATCACCTGGGCTTTAAAAATTACTTGCTCTTTAATGATAACGAAATGTTCAAGGCATTTTATCTGAAAGAATTGTTGAAACCTCAATTGTCCATTTATTATTCCAGGGATAATATGGTAGGCGTACCATATTGGAGAAAGCATGGTCTTACATTGGAGCCTGAACTTATAGCTAAAAGTGATCTTTGCCTTGCTAATTCAGAGTACTTGAAAAACTATTGTAAGAAATACAATCCGGCTTCTTACAATATGGGACAGGGCTGTGACTTTACTTCTTTTGCAGCCGAAAATTTGTCGCCTAAACCAGACATGGAACATATCAGCCGACCCATTATCGGTTATGTTGGTGCACTCTGGACCTCAAGACTCGATTTACCGCTTTTGGAGAATTTAGCAGTGCAACAGAAACATTGGAACTTTGTATATGTGGGTCCGGAAGATGAGCATTTTAAGAAAAGCAAACTTCACCAGTTACCCAATGTTTTTATGTTGGGATCCAGGAGCCCTGACGAACTAGCTTCTTATATCCAGTATTTTGATGTTTGCATGAACCCTCAGTATGTAAATGAAATAACCATAGGTAACTATCCCAGGAAGGTTGATGAATACCTCGCTTTGGGCAAGCCTACCATTGTTACCAAAACGGAGGCAGTACTTGATTTCAAAGATTACATATTTTTGGCGACCAATGAGCAAGAATATATCAGGGGTATTCAACAGCTGCTTGATTCTGATAACAGGGAGCTGCAGGATAAACGAAAAGCCTTTGCGTTGTCGCATAGCTGGGAGAACAGCGTTGAGCTGATGTCAAAAGCCTGTGAAGAAGTTGCCGGAAAAAGAGCAGGCAACTAAACTAAAAAGCGCTCGATACCATATAATAATAATCCGGGGTATGAATCGCAGAAATGTAATTAAAAGCTTTTTCCTGTATGGATTGGCTGCAACAGTAGTAGGATCTGTATTTGAAATTATTCATCTCAATAAATCAATTGATACAGGATATCTCCGATCCAGAAAAAAACTAATAGGTGCATTATCGGAGCTGATCATACCGGCAACAGATACGCCGGGTGCATTGGAAGCCAATGTGCCGGATTATATTATTCATGCCGTAACCGTGCAAATTCCCAAAAGGGAAGCCAATAGCTTTATTGCGGGGCTAAAAGAAGTAGAAGCCATCAGCATGTCTAAACACAAAAAAGATTTCTGGGATTGCAGCAAAGCAGAGCAGGAAAACATTTTATTACGTGTAAAGCAAATAGAAGTCGTGTCTGAGAAGCCGCTTCTTCACAAAATAGAAAAGAAAATACGCGGAGCCAGCTTTTTTGATACACTTAAAGAATTAACAGTAATCGGATTTTGCTCGTCTGAAGCAGGCGCTACCCGTGCGCTTCGGTATTCTTTTATCCCCAAAGAATACGATCCTTGTACACCTCTTAAAGCCGGGGAAACCAGTTGGGCAACAAAATAAAAAACATCATGAATTACGACGCAATTGTAATTGGTTCGGGCATAAGCGGAGGATGGGCCGCAAAAGAACTTTCGGAGAAAGGGCTGAAAACGCTTTTGCTGGAGCGGGGGCGTGAAGTAAAGCATGGAGACTACCCAACCGCATTAAAAAAGCCCTGGGAGTTTCCCGACCGGCTGCAGCTAACCAGGGAAGACCGGGAAACCAATCCGGTTCAACATCATTTTTATGACGAATCTTCCAGGTCGTTTTTCATTAAGGACAACGACTATCCTTATATTCAAACAAAACCATTTTTTTGGGCACAGGGTAACCAGGTAGGTGGGAGATCGTTAACCTGGGGGCGGCAATGTTATCGCTGGAGCGATCTGGATTTTGAGGCAAATGTAAAAGATGGTACTGCTATTGACTGGCCAATCAGGTATAAAGATATTGCACCATGGTACGATTATGTTGAACAATATGTAGGCATTAGCGGGAACAAAGAAAACCTTTCGCAGCTTCCTGATGGTATTTTTCAGCAACCGATGCCGCTGAACTGTATAGAAGAGCATTTGAAAACTTCCATTTCAAAAAATTATGACCATCGAATATTAACCATAGCGCGGGTAGCTAATTTAACCGAGGCAATAGGTAACCGGGGACAATGTTTAAAACGGAATCTTTGCAGTAGGGGCTGTCCCTTTGGTGCTTATTTCAGCAGTAACAGTGCCACCATTCCAACGGCATTTGCAACCGGTAATCTTTCGTTGCGCCCGTTTTCGACTGTAACGGAAATTATATATGATGAAAAAACTCAAAAGGCAAAAGGGGTAAGAGGAATAGATACAGAAACGATGCAGCCTTTCGAATTTTATGCTAAAATAATCTTCCTGAATGCATCAACGATAGCCTCCGCGGCAATTCTTTTGAACTCAGTTTCAAGCAGGTTTCCCAATGGTATGGGGAATGATAGTGGTGAATTAGGACATAACCTGATGGATCATCATTCTTCTGCAGGAGCATGGGGAGAGCATCCAGGGTATAAAGAGTTTTATTACAAGGGACGCCGGCCCTGCGGGTTTCTCATTCCGCGGTTTAGAAACCTGAGGGAGGGTGAGGACCTTAATTTCAAAAGAGGATATAATATACAGGGAGACGGAGAGCGAAGAGAATGGCAGGATGCTACTAACACTTATCCTGATGAAATAGGTGAAAGTTTTAAGAAGAAATTACTGGCGCCCGGTCCCTGGTCGGTATGGATGGCAGGATGGGGCGAGTGTTTGCCTTATCACGAAAATAAAGTCACTCTCAGCTCCAAAAAAAATAAATGGGGCATGCCTTTGGTTGAGATAGATTTTGAATTTAAAAGCAATGAAAACAACATGATGGAAGACATAAAAACATCATGTGCCGATATGCTGGAGAAGGCGGGTTTCAAAAATATTTCGACATTTAATTATGATCGCCCCGGGGGAGGAACAGTGCACGAAATGGGAACGGCAAGAATGGGCAACGACCCTAAAACCTCTGTACTTAACAAGTATAATCAAATACACTCGGTAAAAAATGTCTTTATTACAGATGGCAGTTGTATGACCTCATCCGCCTGTCAGAATCCCTCTTTAACTTATATGGCCCTTACGGCAAGAGCATGTGCGTTTGCAGTGGAAGAATTGAAGAAGGGAAATCTTTAACTGGTCTTTTTGCCTTTAAATATTTTCTTCAAAAACTCAGGGTAGAAGGCAACCGCATATACCCAGGGATTTAAGACGTTGATATTAAAATATTTTTTCAATACATACCTGGCAATCAGGAAAGCTGTTAAGTTTACAAATACGCTGGCATAAGCAGCTCCCATAATACCAAATTGCTTTATAAAGAATAAATTAGAAAGAAGAACCAGGCTGGCTGAAATAGCAACCAGGTAAAAATTAATTTTGGCTCTTCCCGAGGCTACCAGCACAATTCCGCATTGCCTGACGTAGGGGGCAAAAAGACAATTGATCAAAATGATTCTCAAAAGAGGTACTGATTCATGATATGCTTCGCCAGCAATAATAAGCATTACAAAATCTGCCAGAATAAACAACATTAAAGCACAGGGTACCAGCACCGCCAGTATAACACCTACTGATCGCTCGTAAATGTATTTGATAGATTCGTTGCCGTCGCTCTCAAAGCGCCTCGAACTTTGCGGAAAAACAATGGTAGACATAGCATTGATAGGTATGTCCGTTAGATTGGTTATACGGGTGGTTACGTTGAATACACCACTGGCAGATTTGGAAAGCATAAAACCTAACATCATTTGATCAATAGATCCTGCCAGCATGGAACTGAGCCAAACGGCGAAACTATACTTCCCGAAATGAAATATCTTTTTAACCCAGGCTACATCTATCGTTTTAGTAATATGAATGAATTTGTAGGAAAATGCCAGTGCCACGAATGTTGCCGCAATTACCCCCAGTATAGTTACGGTTGTAAGGGAAACGAGGCTTATAGATTGTTTGGTGAAATAATGATAAGAGATGTATGCGAAAGGTGCTAATTGCTTAACACTGGGAGCTAGCGAGCTGCCTTTAAACTGAAGATTGGCCTGTTCAATACAATTGAGCTCCGAAAGTATACCAGATATAATAAATGTAATAGTATAAAGATTAAGCATTGTAGGCAAAACCTCTGAACGCCATAACTGCCCGGCTACAGGAGATAATAATAAGAAAAGCAGTGTAACCAAAACCGAAACACATATATTGATAACGAAAGTAGCCGTGATAATTTTCTTTTTGTCAGGCAAGTCGGCCCCTGCAAGGAATTTAATAGTAGCTTCCTGGGTAAGGCCGTTTTTAGAAAGTTCAACAATTGTTATGATGCTTGTGAAAATGATCCAGGTACCGTAATCGTCAGGACTAAGTATACGAATAAGCATGTAAAAATTCAAAAAACCCAGAACCAGGTTACTACTATTCTGAAAAATGGTGATAATAGCATTTTTCAACCAGTAGTTTTTGGGCGAACTATTAAGTACGTTAGTCATGTTTTAATCAATAATGAATATTCATATTAATCCTGCCAGATAGCGCCTAAAAGGAAAATACACGAACCGTGAATGTTTTTAGTAGATGGTAAAGATATGGGTTGATTTAATGATATTAAAATGAAATGCTAAAGGACTGATAATAATTGCTGAACTAATATTTATATTCGTACAGAATAAGAATACAAACCTTCTATTAAATTTGCTGTAATGCAACTGTGTAATTTAATCCTGGCTCACAAAAATCCGCAACAAACAGCCAGATTATTAGAAAGTTTATATCATCCGGACTGCACGATATATTTACATGTAGATAAAAAATTTAGTCTGGAGCCCTTTAAGAAAGTGATTAAGGACCTGAGCCGTGTTCGGTTTATCAGGAAAAGGACATCTGTGCATTGGGGTGGCCCAAGTATGGTATATGCAATTGCAAAAGCAATTTTAGAGATACAGGCATACGGACAGCAATACGACTATATTAATCTGATCAGCGCGCAGGATTTCCCGATAAAGCCCATTCATGAGTTCGTCGATTTCTTAACTAAGAATAACGATAAACAGTTTATTTCCTATTTAGAGGGAGAGGAGGCGGATGTGTGGTGGTCTTCCGCAGCCGCCAGGTTTCAAAACTATCATTTCAATGAATTGCAGGTAAACCACAAGTACCTTGCCCAGGGCTGGATCAACAAATTATTACCCAAGCGGAAAGTTCCGTTTGAATGGGATTTAGTAGGTGGTAACTGCGCTACCTGGTGGACATTAAAATTGGATTGCGCTGTTTATATGGCTCAGAAAATACTGGAAGATAAACAGGTTAAGTCTTTTATAAAACTCACCTGGGGAATAGACGAAATTATCTTTCCCACACTTGTAATGAACTCGCCGTTTAAGAGTATCACAATAAATAACAACTTACGTTATATAGACTGGGAAGACCAAAATGCCCATCCTAAGATTCTTCAAATGGAAGACTACGACAGGTTAATCGGGTCCGGTCATTTTTTTGCAAGAAAGTTTGATGAGTCGGTTGACTCCCAGGTACTGGACCGCCTGCAACAAACTTTCTCAATTCTTAGTAAGTAAGAATCTCAGCTGCTAAAATAATTATTGAACTTTAGTAGCCCCGGTTCCTGAAATCTTAGATTTAAAGGAAGTCAGATCCTCAACCGCATCTGTTTCCCTGGCTACATAAATATTGTTGTCATTTCTCAGATAGCCAGAGCTGGACATGTCGTTAACAATAACTGCATCGTTATTATTAAACACAAGATTGTTATACAATTCTAATGTGCTATAAGTATTGTAGAAGTCAAGCAGCCGACCGGGAAAGGTCATTTTATCTGTGTTCATTTTTCCAACGGTATTGTTGTACACTTTAGCTTTCGCCGGTCTGAAATGGGAAATCGCCTTTATATATGGAGGAACCTGTATTTCAAAGCCGCTGTATTTACGGCTATTATAAACTATATTGTTATATATTTCTATAGTTTTTATATTGTCGTTCAGGCTGTATTGCCATAATCTCAGCGCATTTCCCTGGTGGTTAGTAATTACATTGTTGTAAAATTTCCCGTTTCCTCTCACGAAGAAAATACCGTTGTGGGTGTCGTTAGCCGAGTTTACATTATCAACTCGGTTGTCATGTATCAAAAAATCTTCAACATCACCAATTGAAACAATGGCCCCGGGAGTAGGCGAATTGGTACAAAGAATATTGGCTACTTCCAGTTTTTTAACAAGCCCGGTAAAGCCGTTATTGGTAATATCGCCGCCTAAAACAATAAAAGGACCTACATTATAGGCATCAAGATTGAGAAATGCCAGATTAGAACTATGAGAGTTAGCCGCGCCATTATATAACTTCGAATTCAGATCTGGGTAGCAGATCACATAATCCTGAACGTTTTGGAACAGCATGTTTTGTATCGTAAAATTATTGATTGCCCCCGATAAAGTTACAGCGCGGTAACTGCTGTTCATGAACGTGAAGCCGCGGGCGGTAGCAGATTCTCCTGCGCCGGAAATGGTTACATTGTTTAAGTCAGACAAGGTTAGTTGTTTTCCCCCGCTAAACACAACCTGGCCATTATTTATAAAAATAACTCTTGCCCCTGTAGCAGGCACTGAAACATTTTTGATGGCCATACTATTGTAAGAGCCTCCCTTAATTTTAACCGTATCACCATTTTTTAAATCTATCTTACTGCCACTTACCACAAAGTTGTTCCCATCAATAACTAAATTCCCCGAACCGGTTCCAACTGCAAAGGACCTCCCTTTAACAGTAGTATCTTTGGGTGGGGTAGTTGTAGTATCTTTCGGTGGTGTAGTAGTTGTATCCTTGGGGGGATTGGTGGTAGTATCGTCGCCAATATATATGGGAGACGACTTAGTGCAGGAAGAAAAAAATTGTACAAGTAGGGCTGTACAAATTGTGATGCCGAAGCATTTTAAAGAGCTGCGAAATAGTTGGGCCATGTTGAATTTTTTATACAAATTGGGGATGCATTTTGCGCCCAGGCGCAAAGATATATGTTTTGAGTATGGAGGGCTTACAGTTAAACAGTATTATCAATTTGAAAGATATCAATAAAAATATGTTTTTTTCTTAATCAATTATCATGCCTTATTAATAATTTTTGTACTCCCAAACTAAATATATTGTTTTTCCTAAACACCTGTTCATAAATACTATAATTTAGCGTCTTATGCCCTCAATATTTTTATCATATTTTTTCGGTTTAGCCGTTATTATCTTAAACAGCTGCGGCGATAAACAGGCTCCCGAATCGACCCCTGATACGGTTATCAATGGTCCCGGAGAGGTGATAGACACCACTGCTCCTATAACGATGGACCAGTTTATTGGTGTGAATACATTTGTAGACGATCTTCCACAGTTGATCAGCGTGGGCGGCTTTGCAAGAGAATATCATAACTGGGCCTGGGATGAGGGGAACTTTGATCCTGCATACCCCGGATTCCCTGCCAATCAAATACGTTTTGCACCCAGTTACCCCGGCTGGAGTTATGATGATTATTATCGTAACCTTCATAATATAGGCGTAGTGGTTGCACCTTGTATTCAGGGATCAGTTCCCTGGCTGCAAAAGGCAACGGCTTTTCAGGCCAGCTATAAACCCCTGGACGCACCGGGCCTTGATGCGGCTAATCCTGCCTCTTATTATGCCAAGTCCAACTTTATGTTCCAGTTTGCAGCGCGCTATGGAAGCAAGTCCGTTCCCGATAGCCTGCTCCAGCTGGCTTCGGGGCAGCGACGGGTTTCCGGATTGGGATATATTAAATATGTGGAAGACTGGAATGAGCAGGATAAGGATTGGGAAGGGAAGAATGCCCAGTTTACACCCGAAGAGTATGCGGCGATGGCCAGTGCCGACTATGACGGGCATGGCAATACAATGAAGCTGCACGGCAAAAAATATGGAATAAAAAATGCCGATAGCAGCATAAAATTAGTAATGGGAGGGCTTGCTATTTTTAATCTCGACTATATCAAACGTATGAAAAGCTGGTTCGAAGGTAACCGGGCCGATAAAAAATTTGCTGCAGATGTGCTGAATTTTCATCTGTATACTTTTCCCGACGGTTCGCAGTATGGTGATAGCGGACCGGCTTTATCGCCTGAAGCAGGAAAATTAAAGGAACAGATGGCTGCTGTTGTTAAATATAGAAACGAGTATTTACCCGGCAAAGAAGTATGGTTGTCTGAATTCGGCTGGGATACAAACCCCGATTCGAGATTAAGCGTGCCCGTAATTGGTAGTATGGACCGGCAGGAAGTACAGGGGATCTGGCTGGTGAGAGCTTATATGGCATTAGCGGCGGCTGGCGTAGACCGCGCGCAGATGTTTATGTTGCGCGATGTAAATCCCAATGATAAAACCCAGTTTTCGAGTAGTGGCCTGGTTGGTCCTAAAGGTGACTTTACGCGTAAAAAGTCCTGGTATTATGTAGCCACACTAAAAAACACCTTAACGAATATGCGCTATACAGGTGAAACGGCATCGGGCGACGCAAACGTACTGATCTATAAATTTAAAGAAGTTAAGGGAAGCAAAGGCGTGTATGCCATCTGGGCTAAAACCAGTAATGGCTATAAAGTGGACAATTACCAGCTCAAAATTCCGGCATCGGTATCAAATGCAAACCTTGTAACAGTGTCAACCGGAGCTGCATCGGGTCAGCAATCGAAATTAAATATCACTAATGGTCAGGTATCGGTTAATGTATCCGAGCGTCCTGTTTTTGTAACGGTCGATCGTATGGAGTAGCTGGTGAAATACATTGTTATTGTTGGAGTGCTTTAATAAAGCGGTCTTTACCATGCATATCTTTTTTCAGAATGGTGCTAAAACCCTTACTGTCGAACAATGATTGCGTTTCCTGGCCAAGTCCTTCAAATATTTCGACATAAATTGTTCCCTGATCTTTCAGTAAGGTTGTACCTGCTTCTGCAATAGCCTCGTAAAAAATAAGCGGATTTGTATCCTCTACAAAAAGTGCCAGGTGAGGCTCGTGGGCTAAAACATTCTCATGCATCAGCTTTTTTTCCTGTTGAGGAATATAGGGAGGGTTGCTTACTATAATGTCCGACTTTGGGAGCGACGGCCAGCGCTCCTTATTCAAAAAATCGCTTTGTATGAAGTTGATTTCAGTTTTATGTTTACGTGCATTTTTTTGAGCCACCAGCAGGGCTTCACTACTGATCTCGCAGGAGCTTACTTCCGATTCAGGTATTTTCCTTTTTAATATAACGGGAATACAGCCGCTTCCAGTACCAATATCTAAAATGGAAAGATCCTGTTTTCCTTTATGGTCCTTTATAATCCAATCCACCAGTTCTTCTGTTTCGGGACGTGGAATTAATACCGATTGATTTACATAGAAAGGAATATCATAAAACCAGGCTTCATTTAAAATATATTGTATAGGTTCGTTTTTTTGCAGTCGCTGTTCAATCTCATTCCACATTTTCACAAAACATCCGTCAGGAGTAAAGGTAGCGGCACTGTTGTTGCGGAGATCTATTCCTGTCAGATTTTCGATAGCCAGGTTAAATATGTTCCCTGCCTCATCTGCCGGGTAAATACCTTTTAAATTTTCGATAAAACCTGCTTTTAATTTTTGTAGCGACATATTACAAACTTATAAAATTTACCCAAGGCCTTTGCATTTATGGTAAACTGCCTGCAAATTAGAATGAGATGGCTGCTAATTCATTTACATTTGCAAAAATGTACGAACAGGCACATGAGGTTTATATGCAGCGTTGTCTGCAGTTGGCAAAATTAGCTGTGGGGAAAGTGGCGCCTAACCCGATGGTAGGCGCAGTGCTGGTGCATAACGGGCAAGTGATTGCTGAAGGATATCATCAACAATATGGTGGTCCGCATGCAGAAGTGTATTGTATACAGGACGTCTTGCAAAACCATCCTGATAAAATTACTGACTCTACTTTATATGTCTCACTCGAGCCCTGTGCTCATTTCGGCAAAACGCCGCCCTGCGCCGATCTGATCGTCCAGCATAAAATACCTAAAGTAGTTATCGGCTGCCGGGATAGTTTTGAAAAAGTAGACGGAAAAGGGATCGCTAAACTCAAAGCTGCTGGTATCGAAGTAATAACAGGCGTTCGGGAAAAGGAAGCTATTGCCCTGAACAAGGCCTTTTTTACGTTTCATCAGCTAACCCGCCCTTATATCACCTTAAAATGGGCTCAAACAGCCAACGGTTTTATATCCGGGGACGGTAAAGCCAGGCTAATGATCAGTAATGATTATACCAATCGCCTGGTGCACAGCTGGCGAAGCGGGCATGCTGCTATTATGGTGGGAGCCAATACTGCAATAGCAGATGATCCGCTGCTCGACAACCGTAACTGGATGGGGCCCGGTCCCAGGAAAATAGTATTTGATCCTCATTTAAAGGTGCCGGTAAGCCTTCGTCTTTTTAATACAGCAGATGTTGTTATCATTTTGAATACCATTAAAGATGCGGTTTCGGGAAATATCATTTATTTAAAAATGGATAAAAATAGTATGATACCAGATGCCATGCGCCAGCTGCACCAATTAAACATACAAAGTGTACTAGTGGAAGGGGGGGCTTTTCTGCATCAGTCTTTTATAGAAGCGGGTATGTGGGATGAGGCCCGTATGATTACTAATAAGGAATTGCTGGTAAATAAAGGTGTGGCAGCACCTGTACTGTCAGGCCAGGCAAAGCTAAAAGCCACCGCATTGCAAAACGACGAAATTATATATTTTAAAAACCAAAACAACTCATTTGTTCATGCCGGTACCGCATTACTTTAATACGATCAACACAACAGGTACTGCTGAATTTAAAGACAAGGGAAGTCGTTTTATTGCAGTGGCTTACCCGGTTAAGACCATCGCCGACTGCAAGCAAAAGCTGCTGGATGTTAAAAAGGAATATCCCAAAGCGAGTCATTATTGTTTTGCCTATCGTTTGGGGCTTGATAATAATCAGTACCGGGTAAGCGATGACGGAGAGCCTTCGGGCTCTGCGGGTAGACCTATTTTAGGGCAGATCGATAGTCGCGGCGTTACTGATATATTGATTGTGGTAGTCCGGTATTTTGGAGGCACCTTATTAGGGGTGCCTGGCCTGATTAACGCCTATAAATCAGCAGCAGCTATGGCGCTTCAGGTTACACCGTTGATCAGGAAACCGGTATTGGTTTCTTACCACCTGCAGTTCGATTACACCCAAATGAATGATATTATGACCACCATTAAGCAATTTGAGTGCGAAGTAATAAAACAGGAGCTACAGTTATTTTGCGTGATGGATATAGCTATACCTCAATACCGCCTTGCAGAAACCTTAATGAAGCTGGGGGACATCCGTGATATTGCCATTCAACCCATTCAAAAATAAGCACCGCTATCTGCTAAAATAGCATACCAACTATTGTTTTTCTGCACTTTAGTCATATTTAAGGAGCTGAATATGACATCATTACATTAAATATGGGCTTGGAATTTGATTTGATAATGAGAGTGTGTTCTGATACATTCAACTTCAGCGTGATTGTTGCTGTGGTGTAGCAAGGCATGAACTTTTAACTAAGAAACTTTAATTATGAATCTGGGAAATTTTACAATAAAAGCAGCTGAGGCTTTTCAACAAGCTCAGCAACTGGCATTTAATGCTCAGAACCCTAATATAGAAGCGGAGCATATTTTAAAAGCTTTATTGGAGCAGGAAGACTCTCCGGTAGATTATCTTTTAAAAAAGAATAACGTAACAATCAACCTGGTAGATAACAAACTCAATGAGTTACTATCAAAGTTGCCAAAATCGTCGGGAGAGCCGGCGCAGCAAATTAGCCGGGACGCCAACAACGTGGTATTGCGTGCGGGTGCTGCTCTAAAGCAGTTTAACGACGAGTTTATCACTCCCGAGCATTTATTGTTGGCAATTGTGGAGGGTAATGATGCTACAGGAAAATTATTGAAAGATGCAGGCCTTACTGCAAAAGGATTGGTTACTGCTATTAAAGAACTAAGGCAGGGGTCAACCGTATCTTCTCAAACACAGTCGCAGGAGTTTAATGCATTAAACAAGTACGCCAAGAATTTAAATGAACTGGCGCGACAAGGTAAATTAGATCCGGTGATTGGAAGAGACGAAGAAATTCGCCGTACCCTTCATATTTTGAGCAGAAGAACCAAGAACAATCCCATACTGGTAGGTGAGCCTGGTGTAGGTAAAACGGCGATAGCTGAAGGTATTGCCCATCGCATCGTGAATGGAGATGTACCCGAAAACCTGAAGTCGAAGATCATTTACGCATTGGATATGGGATTATTGATAGCCGGTGCTAAATATAAAGGAGAGTTTGAAGAACGCTTAAAAGGTGTGGTGAAAGAGGTGAGTGGAAGTGATGGTGAAATTATATTATTTATAGATGAAATTCATACCCTGGTGGGTGCCGGCGGTGGTGACGGAGCTATGGATGCGGCTAATATATTGAAGCCGGCCCTGGCTCGTGGCGAGTTACGTGCAGTAGGCGCTACTACTTTGAACGAATATCAGAAATTCTTTGAAAAAGATAAAGCGCTGGAGCGTCGTTTCCAAAAGGTAATGGTAGATGAACCTTCGGTAGAAGATGCTATATCTATTCTAAGAGGCTTAAAGGATAAATATGAAACCCACCACCATGTACGTATAAAAGACGATGCTATTATAGCCGCAGTAGAGTTATCCAGCAGGTATATTACCGATCGTTTTTTGCCGGACAAAGCCATTGATCTTATTGATGAGAGCGCGGCTAAACTAAGGCTTGAAATGAATTCTATGCCTGAAGAGTTGGATCGTTTGGACAGGCAGATTCGCCAGCTGGAAATTGAGCGGGAAGCCATTAAAAGGGAGAATGACGAAGAGAAGCTGAAGCAGTTAAATACCGAGATAGCAAATCTTTCGGTAGAGCGGGATACTTTAAAAGCCAAGTGGTCGGAGGAGAAGGAACTGGTAGAGCAGATCCAGAGTGCCAAAGCCGGTATTGAGAGCTTAAAGGTAGAAGCAGAGCAGGCCGAGCGTAATGGAGACTATGGTAAAGTTGCTGAGATACGGTATGGCAAGATTAAGGAAGAAGAAGAACGCATTACAAAACTTACAAAGGAGTTGCAGGAAGACAGCGAGAAGCGTTTATTGAAAGAAGAAGTAGATGCAGAGGATATTGCAGAAAGTGTAGCCAAATCAACCGGTATTCCCGTAAGCAAGATGATGCAGAGTGATAAGGAAAAGCTTTTGCACCTGGAGGAGCACTTGCATGAAAGAGTGGTAGGACAGGAGGAAGCCATTACGGCTGTTGCTGATGCCATCCGGCGTAGCCGGGCAGGACTGAGTGATCCTAAGAAACCGATCGGTTCTTTTATCTTCCTCGGTACTACGGGCGTTGGTAAAACAGAATTGGCAAAGGCCCTCGCTGAATATCTTTTTGACGATGAGGGTATGATGACCCGTATTGATATGAGCGAATACCAGGAAAAGCATACTGTAAGCAGGCTGGTAGGAGCGCCTCCCGGTTATGTGGGTTACGATGAAGGCGGGCAGTTAACAGAGGCTGTGCGCCGTAAGCCTTACAGTGTAGTGTTGTTAGATGAGATTGAAAAAGCGCATCCTGATGTATGGAATGTATTGTTGCAGGTATTGGATGATGGGAGACTAACTGATAATAAAGGCCGTGTAGTTAATTTTAAGAATACTATTATCATAATGACCAGCAACATCGGCAGTCACCTGATACAGGAGGCATTTGAAGGGGTTTCGGAGAAAACGCTGGATGATGCTACCGAAAAAGCAAAAGTTCAGGTAATGAGTTTGCTGAGAGAAACCGTAAGGCCGGAGTTTTTGAACCGCGTGGATGAGATCATTATGTTCCAGCCTTTGCTGAAAAAAGATATCGTAGGTATTATTAAGATACAATTAGAAGGTTTAAGAAGACAGGTATTGCAAAATAGCGGCTTACAGTTGCATTTTAGTGATTATGCGCTCGACTTTTTAGCCGAGCAGGGATTTGATCCTCAATTTGGCGCCCGGCCCTTAAAAAGGCTGATCCAAAAGGAAATAGTAAACCAGTTAAGTAAACGCATCCTGTCGGGTGATGTAGATAGAAACACGCCTATTTTGGTAGATGTATTTGATAATACAGTAGTATTCAGGAATGAAACGCATGAAAGCAAAACAGTATAATTGATATGGAAGCCTCCTCTCAGGGGGCTTCCTGTTTTTATCAACTATAGCCACTCTGTAACTTTTTATTATTTTATAGGCTTTTTTTGCGATATTTCGAAGAAAAAATTTGTTAGTTCAAAAAAAAAATTATCTTCAACCGCTTTTTAAAATAGCGTAAATTTTTAGTAAAAAAGAAAGATACCTGGCCAAAATAAATTTTTAATTTTATGAGCTTAAAGAAAGACGATGAACCAATAATAGAGCCTAAAGATATTTTTGTGGGTAAAAAAGATGCTCCCGTAATCTTAATGGAATTTGGCGAGTACGAAAGTGAGGATTGTGCCAAGGCTAACGAGATAGTTAAGCAAATTCTAATCGATTATGAGGGCCAGGTAAAGTTTAATTTTCGTCACTTCCCCCAAACACGAATTCATCAACGCAGCTTAAAGGCGGCTGAAGCAGCTATTGCGGCAGCGCAGGAAGATAAGTTTTGGGAAATGCACAATACACTTTTTCAAAACCGTAGAAACCTGGGTACTACCAGTTTAAAATTGCACTCTAAAGATGCAGGTGTAAAGAATAAAAATTTTCTGGAAGAGCTGGTTAACGGAACTTATGGCTGGCAGGTTCAGGACGATCTTAAAGAAGGGTTGGATAGAGGGGTTAAGGAAGTGCCTACTTTCTTTGTAAACAATGAAATGATAAAGGGTAAACCTACCTATGCGTCTTTAAGCACAGCTATTGATGCTGCGTTAAAAAATGGTAAAAAAGCTACTGCTTCCAAATCGAAAGCAGCACCTAAAAAAACAGCTGCCGCCGCAACAAAACCTAAAAAGTAAGCATGTCTTACTGTTACTTATATAGTATATTCCATAAGTGTTTGTTTAAGTAGTTGTTATATACCATCATATTTACTGTATTTTTTCTGAAACCCTTTACTGTAAAGGGTTTCAGCCGTTTTAGCCCATTCTGTAGACTGAGCTGCATAAGATAAAATTATTAAACAAAACAATTTTTATCTAACATCTTTTTTGTAATTATTTTGTTTAATTGTTGAATAATTTCGAATGTACCAAGCGTATGGATTTTAATTTGTACAGCAGGTAAAAAAATGTTTGTGATTATTTTTTTTATGTTGAATAAATGTGGATATTCGCCGTCCGTCTTAAAATTTTTTTGTTGTATAGAGCTGTGAGTCTGATGATGTTTTTTGATGATTTTTTTAAATTGTAGCACCCCAATAAATTCGCTGTTTCA